>CAVWEW010000011.1:0-200262 GCA_963754255.1 uncultured Actinomycetota bacterium | reverse complement strand
TGCCACGTCCAGGCGATGGCTGCCGACGCTCAGATCAGCTGGCGACATTATCCGCCCCTGTTGGAAGTAATACGCGACTTGCAGTCCGAACTGATCCGGATTCGAGAAGCGCTTGATCGCTGTGCGAGTTGTCGGTAATGGATTGCCGTCGAGTGTGAAGGAGATTTCCAGGTCCTGCATGATGCGTTCAGCGTCCTGGTGTTTGAACGAGGCGTCGCCGCCCTCGAAGTCAGCCATCAAGATCACATGCCAGTCTTGCTCGCAGAAGTGCGCGCCATCCCACGGCGATCCTGCGAACGGGCGAATGGAGCCGTGGCTCCCGAAGAAGTCGGCGGGAGCGCCCTGCGCAACTCTGCTGTGCTGTAGGACTGCGCGCCCTCCGCTGCCGAACGCCTCAAACACAGCCTGGACGTCACCGCGAGTGATGCGACGCGACTCCAAGGTGCCGCTCACTTCGAGGCACCTTCCGCTGAAACGGCGGCTACGGCCCAGCGGCTCTGCCGATGGCCCTGATCCAGCTGAACATGGCATCCGCGTAAGGATAAGTCGCCCGGTGTCACTTCCGCGTTACCGAAGAGGTCGCGTCCCGCCGAGTGGTGTAACTGCCGGATGTGAGTCCTGGCCGAGTTCTGGGGCGCTGACGCCGAGCCGTTCGTCAAGATCACACGGGCTCCCGCCGGTTCCTTGCCGAGCGCCCGCTCGACGGTAGCCCGCAATGTTCCCGAGCGATACCGCCGTCCTTGGAAGCCTATCAATGCTTACGACAATGATGCTCCGCGCGCGGAGTAACAGCCTGTCTTCCCAGGTTAGGGGTACATGACCCAACTGACCGACGCCCAGATCGCGTACCTGGCTAGTCAACGACTGGGTCGGCTCGCCACTGCCGGCGCCGACCGGAAGCCCCACGTGGTACCCACCTCGTACCGTCATAACGCTGACCTTGGCACGATCGACGTTGGCGGTCACCGTGTCGCGACGACCAAGAAGTGCAGGGACGTACAGGCCAATGGTTGGGCGGCGATCGTGATCGATGACCTGGTGTCGACTAGCCCCTGGACGCCTCGCATGCTAGAGATCCGCGGGCGCGCCGAGGCGATCCCGACCGGTGGTAGCTCTCTTGGCCCCGGTTTCGGTGACGCCTTCATCCGCATCTACCCGCAGAAGGTCAACAGCTTCGGCATCGAGTGATGCACGCATCCGGTCCCGCAAGAGGATCCGCTTGCGGTTACAGACGGGCCGCGCGGCGGGCGGCGATGACGACGGGATTGTTCGGCATGTCGGCCCAAACGATCTCGAAGTAGTTGTCCTCGGGGTCGCAGAGGTAAGCCTAGCGACCGGTGAAGAACTCCGCGTCGACGGGTTCCTTCGTCACCCGCGCGCCGGCCATGCGCATGTGCTCGGTGAGCCGATCCACCTCGTCGGCGCTGTCGACCTGCACGCCGATGGTGAACCGGATGCCTCCGGCGCTCGGCTCGGGTTCGGTGTTCCCGTCGCGGGCGAGCTTGGGGCGAGGGGGAACACGGCGAGCACGATGCCACGTAGTTCGAAGACCGCGAACTCGCCGCCGTCCATCACCTGCGGCCAGCCCACCCGCCGATAGAAGCCGCGAAGAGCACCAAAATCGCGGGCGCCAAGAGTGATCAGGTTGGCGAGCGGAAGTGGGTCGGTCACGCCTCCACTATCGGTGCATCTGCCGACAACGTCGAGCTTCCGTCGTGCGGCTGTCCCGTGGCCGGATCCATCACTACGACAGGCCGGGCGGCTGATCTTCGTTGAGCATGGTCACGACCCGGCCGGCGAGCGACTCGTCCTGGGCGAGTCGGAGGGTTTGCGCGGCGATTAGTTCTGGCGGGACGAGGGCGGGGGTGGTGGCACGTTCGAGGGGTGACATGGCGGCGCATTCCGCGTGGGCGCGTTCGAGACCGATCCACCCCGGGACGATGCAGTTGACACGCACGCCGTAGCGCTCGCGCCAGTCGGCCAGCGCGGTCGTGAATCGGATCAGTCCTGCCTTGGCGGCGCCGTACTCCGGTGAGCCGTATGCGCTCGTGTCCACGCCGGCGCTGGAGGCGATGTTGACAATTGCGCCGCCGCGACGGCCCATCGCGGGCAGCGCCTGCTGAGTCAGTGCCATGGGAGAGAGCAGATTCAGCTCGACGACTGCCCGCCATGCCGCGGGCTGGGCGTCGGGGAACTGCTCCCCGCCGAGGCTCCAGCCGCCGGCGTTGTTGACCAGGACGTCGAGCCCACCGACTTGCTGGGCTTCGGTGAGCACCGCGGCCCGGCCGGTCTCGGTGGTTACGTCAGCCACCGTAATGTTCCCGGCCGCTTGCCGGTCCGCCGCGAGTACGTGCGCGCCGGCGCGCCTAAACGCCTCGGCGATGAACCGTCCGAGCCCCGATCCGCCGCCGGTGACCACGACAATCTTTCCGCATACGTCCATGACGGCGACGCTAGGCCCGGAGTGCGACAGCGCGGCACGAGCAGCGACCGCCTTCAGGTCTGCAATGCGCGTCGCCCGGCCAGCGACACCCGACGAACAGGCTGAGAGTGGCGTGCCTGCTCGCGGATCGCCTCGTCGGTCGCCGTTGTCATACCCCAGGCGTGAATGATGCCGCCGCCGCGCTCGATAGCTACTACGCCGCACTGAGTTGGGTCCAGGACCTAATGGGTAGCGTTACTTTCGACCTGCTGGACCGGGCCACGCCTTGTCCGGAGTTCACGGTCCGAATGCTGATGGGCCATCTTGTCGGTACGGCCGAACGGGGGCTGGCGACCGCCCAGGGCAGGCCGAACGGGCCCATCCCGCATGTCATCACCGACGTTCCTGACGCCGATCTCGCCCGCCGCTATGCAGTACTCGGTGGGCAGCTGCGAACGGCGTGGTCGGGCGTAGAGCTGCACGAGACTGTCGAAGCGCCGTGGGGAAGACGACGGCTGATCGCGCGGTCTGGGGATTCGCCACCGAAACACTGGTGCACGGCTGGGATCTCGCAGTCGCTACCGCGCAGACCAGCGAGGCCCCGGCCGAAGTAGTGCGGCCCGTCCTCGATCAGGCGATCAGAACGCTGCCGACCGATGGGCGCAAGAGCTCGTAGGCGACGTCGTCGCTAGCCAGACGGACGCAGGCCCCACCGAGCGGTTGGCGAACTGGATCGGCCATCACCACTGAACGCGGCCCGCTTCCGGCGAGAGCAACAAGTCGGCCGCAAGCATTCTCCTTGATCACTGTGTCGCAAGCCGAACGGCTTGCGACTTGTCGGCCGAGCCGCAGCCGCCGTGCCCAACGGAGATTCTTCCCCGTGTCACAAGGGGATCCTGAAGCGGGATCTCCAGCGCAATAAGGTTGTCGGCATATGCCGCTACCGTCCGGCTATGGCGCTCTACCTGATCAGGCATGGTCACGGCCCCAGGCACGATCCGGACCGCTCACGGCGCGCCCAGAACGGCTGGACGGAACACGCGGCGTTCATGGACGCGCTCACCGAACGCGGCACCGTGCTGCTCGGCGGCCCGTTGGGAGATGACGCCGATAGCGGAGACGCGCTATTGGTAGTCTCCGCCGACGACGAGGACGCGGCTCGCGCGACGCTAACGCCGGACCCATGGCACGGCACAGTTCTCAGATCAAGAGCGTGGAGCGCTGGACGCTCTGGCTATGCTCGCCTGCACTCTCGGAACGCATCGACGACGATCAGTGATACGCAAAGTCTCGTAAGCCGATCGGCTCACGGTCGTTGGCCGACGAACACGTATTCGCGGCTGTCATCACCGAATGTTTCTCCGTTGAAGCCGCCGTAGAGCGCCGTCATGTCAGCCGACCATTCGTCGTAATGGTCCGCGAAGGCTTCGTCCCAGCTCGACACAGCTAAATGCTATGGGCGTGGCCTTCGGCATTTTCGCGGTCGAGATCGTGCTGCTGACGCCGACGAGAGGTTCCAACCCCTGGGCGAAAGCGGTTCTGACGCCGAAGTTCTCGCACACCTCACTCGACCGAGTCGGCGGGAACAATCCGAAGGCCGTCGTGAACGTTCGCTACGGCCCACGCCATCAGCCCACGGCTAGCCCGACCACGCGGGCCGCGCGAGCGGTGTAGCGCAACGAAATCAGAGGGAAACAACCATTTGATGCCGCACACCACCTGCCACATGTCGATCTCGCTGGACGGCTTCGTGGCCGGCCGGGATCAGAGCCGCGAGGACCCGCTCGGCAAGCGCGGCCGGTAAGCCGCACTGGGCTTTGTCCGACGGCGAGGTGCTCCTGAGTCACGGGCACAACCTCGAGCGGTTGACGCGCAAGTCGACGTCCCAATAGCCGAACCGCCAGCGGAGGAGGAGACGGCTGGCCGGCGAGCCTTCCGACCAGTCGACCTCCGCGTCCCGGGAGACGGACCTGACCGCGACGGTCGAAGGGGGTGTCATTGAGGATCCTCAATCGACACTGTGGTCCATAGGCTGATTCGCTCGTGCGGGACGGCTGGCTTCCTCACGGACCTACCCCGAGACTGACTGTGTGGATTACGTCTTCCGGGTGCCCGCTCCGCCGTTGAAGCAGTTCGTCGACGATATCTATTGCCTGACCGGTGTCCCGCACCACCGGCGGGTGAACGTTCCGCCGATGCCGTCGACTCACCTCATGATCAATCTGGGTCAGCCCGTTCGCCTGTACGACTCGGACCCCGCCGTCCCGCCAGCGCTGTTGACTGGTGGGTGGTTCATGGGCGTGTGGAGCCGGCGCTTCGTCGTTGAGCACCACGCTCCGGCGCGGGTAGTCGGGGTGCATTTCAAGCCGTGGGGGATGTCGCCGTTTGTCGACGTGCCGTTGACCGAGCTGCGGGACCGGTGGGTGCCGGCCGACGCGCTCTGGGGGCAGTCCTTCGATCAGCTGCGTGATCGAGTCGCCGGTGCCGTGACGACCGGCGAGATGCTGCAGATCGTCGGCAGGCTACCAGCGGCCATCTCCTCATAGCCGGCGCCTTCGGCCGACCAGCGGCCGATCTGCTCGGCCACGGCGGCGGCGTGCGACCCGACGGGGAGCGCCTCGACACGAAGCTCGGCCGCCCGGCCCTCCCGGTCGGGGGCAGCTCGGATCGCCTTGTCGATCCGGCGCAGATTGTGGGTGAGCAGGTGCCGGGCACCTTCGACGACGGTTTGTGGGCAGCGGTAGTTGACCTCGAGGGCGTACTCGGCCGCGCCGGGAAAGTACCGGCCGTAGTTGATCAGGAACTCCGGCGTGGCGCCGGCGTAGCTGTAGATGACCTGGTCGTCGTCGCCCACGCCGAAGACGTCGTAGGCCGGAGCACTCAACAGGCGCAGCAGGAGCAGGTGGGCCGGCGTCAGATCCTGGAACTCGTCGACGAGAAGGTGGCGGGCGAGACGCTGGTCGTGGCGTCGCACATCTGGGCGGCGCAGGAGCAGCTCGATGGCGGCATAGATCTGTTCGTCGAAGTCGAGCAGGCCGCGCTCGGCGAGGATCGACCGGTAGGCCCCGAACATGCCGGCTATGCCGGCGGCATCGGGCAGGGCGGCCTCGACGTCGCCCGGATCCTGCAGGCCGAGGCGGATCGCCGACAGGGCGTCGAGGTAAGGGACCCACGGGTCGGTGTTGAGCTGCCGCCGGACGGTCACGAGCGACTCGAGGATGCGCCGGACCTCCCCCTCGTCGATGACCCGGCGAGGCGGGCCGCCGGCGCCGGCGAATGGTCCCGCGCCGTTGACCACGGCGAGGCCGAGGGCGTTGAGGGTCCGGATGTGGGCCGGGAGGCCGCCCGTGCGCTCGCGCAGCTCGTCGGCCGCCCGGCGGTTGAACGCCACGGCCGTCACACCGGTGGGGGTCACGCCCCGGTCGGCCAGCAGGTGGCGCAGGCGCTCGGTGAGGACCCGGGTCTTGCCCGATCCCGCCGGTGCGATGATCCGCGCCGGGCCGGCCCGGTGGGCCACGGCGGCCAGCTGATCGGCTGCCAGATCGGCCGTGACGGGGGCGTTCCGGTCGGCTTCGAGCGAGCCAGCCTCGATGGAGTCCCGGTGCACGACGACCGACCCGTCGGTGAAGGCGAAGGGTCGGCGCGGGCCGCCGTCGCACCAGGCGGCGGCGCCCGAGGTGAGCCTGACATCGGCCGCATCGTCGGGGCCGGCGCCGAGACGTTCGGCCCGGCGGCCGTGCCACCAGACCGGTTCGCCCTCACGGGCGTCATAGTTGTTCGACCACACGAGGAACTGCAGCCGCTCCCTCGTGAATTCGAAACCCGCCTCCAGCTCGAACGGCTCCCCCTCGAAGCGTTCCGGCGCCCGCAGCAGGCCGGCATCGGTGGCGAGCACCACGACGACCGGCTCGCGCCTCAGCCAGTGAAGATGGAGCTGGTCGGTCGCTGCGGCCGGGGCGGCGAGGACGTCGTCGTCCACGACGAGCCGCGGCCAGGGCTCACAAGGTGCCGGCGGGGCCTGCCCGGCGGTCGTGACGATGCCGCGGCCGAGCTCGGGGGGGCCGGGAAAGGCGGTCATGGCTCACCGCCGCCGGCCGGCGAGCCTGCTACGGCGCGGTGGTGGGCTGGTGCCGCAGCCACTCGATGGTTCGCCCGAGGCCATCGGAGAGCTGCACCACCGGTCTCCAGCCGAGAACCTTCTCCGCCTTCGAGATGTCCGGCCGCCGGCGGGTGGGGTCGTCGGTCCGAAGTGGACGGTGCTCGATGCCCGAGGACGAGCCGGTGAGCTTCAGCACCAGACCGGCCACCTCGAGGATCCCGTGCTCGACCGGGTTGCCGAGGTTGACCGGCCCTTCCTCGTCGCTGTCGATCATGGCCACGAGCCCCCGCACGAGATCCTCGACGTAACAGAAGCTCCGCGTCTGGGTGCCGTCGCCGAAGATCGTGAGCGGCGCGCCGGAGAGTGCCTGGTCCAAGAAGGAAGAGATCACCCTGCCGTCCTCCGGCCTCATGCGCGGCCCGTAGGTGTTGAAGATGCGCACGATGCCGGTTCTCGTGCCGTGGACGCGGCGGTGGGCGCTCGTGAGCGCCTCGGCGAACCGCTTCGCCTCGTCGTAGACGCTGCGGGGGCCGATCGGGTTGACATTGCCCCAGTAGGTCTCCGGCTGCGGGTGCACGAGCGGCTCCCCGTAGACCTCGCTCGTGGACGCCATGACGAAACGGGCACCCTTGGCCCGGGCGAGATCGAGGGCGGCCTCTGTGCCCCGGCTGCCGACTGCGAGCGTCTCGAGGGGCAGGCGGAGATAGTCGACCGGCGATGCCGGACTGGCCAGGTGGGCCACGGCGTCGACGGCGCCCGCGACCGCGATGCCCCCGACCACGTCCGCCTCGGCCAGCTGGAAGCTGTCGGAGGCGGACAGCCGATCGACGTTGGCGCTCGAGCTGGTGGAGAAGTTGTCGATGCAGACGACCTCGTCTCCGCGGCCCACGAGCGCCTCGCACAGGTGAGACCCGACGAACCCGGCCCCTCCCGTGACGACGACCCTCATCAGCGCCCCCGCCGTGCCACTAGGAGCTGCCGATCCCGGTGTAGTCGAAGCCGAGCCGCCTGAGCGGCGCCGGCTCGAGCAGGTTGCGCGCGTCCACTATCGCCGGGCGCCCCATGAGGCCGGCGACCTTCTCGAAGTCGAGCCAGCGGAACTCGTCCCATTCCGTGGCGATGACGAGCACGTCGGCCTGCTCGCAGGCGCTGTAGGGGTCGCCGCAGATCTCCACGGCCTCGAGCGGCCGCGAGACCGTGGGGTCATAGGCGCGGATCGTGGCGCCGAGCTCGGTCAGCCGAGCGGCGACGGCGAGCGCCGGCGAGTCCCGCAGGTCGTCCGTGCGGGCCTTGAACGTCAGGCCCCACAACGCCACCCGCCGCCCCTGCACCGAGCCTCCGGCGAGGCGGACGGCCTTGTCGACGACGCGGCGGAACTGATCCTCGTTCGCGGCGATGGCGCCTTTCAGGAGGCCGAAGTCGTAACCGGCGTCATCGGCCATGTGGACGAGGGCGGCGGCGTCCTTCGGCAGGCACGACCCGCCCCAGCCCGGCCCGGGCTTCAAGAACGCCGGGCCGATCCTCGGGTCATAGCCCATCCCGAGCACGACCTGACGGACGTCGGCACCGACTGCCTCGCACAGGGCGGCGACGGCATTGGCGAAGCTGATCTTGGTGGCGAGGAAGGCGTTCGAGGCGTACTTGATCGTCTCGGCCGTCGCCGGGTCGGTGACGATGAGCGGGGCGGGGATCTCTGAGGAAGAGTGACGAGACCTTGATCGCCGAGGACTCGTCCTCCGCCCCGATGACGATCCTGTCGGGGTGAAGGAAGTCGTGCACCGCCGAGCCCTCCCGGAGGAACTCCGGATTGGAGACCGCCACGACGTCGCTCCGGCCGAGGGCCCGGGCCACGAGATGGGTCGAGCCGACCGGCACGGTCGACTTGTTGATGACGATGGACTCCGACCGCAAGTGGGGGCCGATCTCGGTCGCCGCCTGCTCTATGTAGCTCGTGTCCGCGCCACCGCTCGGCGTCGTGGGCGACGGGAGGCACAGGAACGTGAACTCCGCCTCCTCGACGGCCTTCTTGTTGTCGGTGGTGAACAAGAGGCGGTCGCCATCGATGCCGCTGCGGAGCATCTCGGCGAGATCCTGCTCGGTGAGGGGCGCCTCGCCCCGCTGCAACATGGCCACCCGGCTCTCCGAGACGTCGCTGCACACCACATGGTGGCCCACATGAGCCAGGCACACCGCCGTGGTGAGCCCGACATAGCCGGCACCAATGACGGCGATCCGCGACATGGCCCGAAGCTTACGGTCTGGGCCTTCTGGCAGACCCGCCCTACCGGAGATGCGCCGGGCCGCCGGATAGCATGACGGCTCGTGCCACAGCGGAACCCTCCCCCTCCGCGTGCTCGCCTCCGGGCGGATAAGGCGTGGTGAAGTCCGGGGAGACGCTCCTCGGGACATCCGGCGAAGAGCCATCCGAGACCGCCGGGATTCTCCCGGCACGACGGCGAGGCGCCGCCCGGAGCCCGCAAAGCTCCCCGACCCGGGCGGCCGGGCACCTTCCTCACCGCCCTCGTCCACAGCCGCTGGGCGCCCGTGGCGGTTCTCGTCGTCTTCGGTGCCCTCATGTCCGTCGCCGTCTGGCCGGGGCACATGGACGCCGATGCCCTCAAGCAGATCCAGCAGGCCCGCACCGGTCACTTCAACAACTGGTGGGCCCCCATCTTCGACTGGCTGATGCGGGGGCTGTTCCTGCTCGGCGGCGGGCCGGGCATCGTCGTCGGCGCCACGATCCTCACCGTCGTCCTCTCGATCTACGAGCTGTTGCGGGCCCGCCTCTCCCGCTGGCAGGCGGCTTTGGTGAGCATGCTCATCTGCGTCTCTCCCCCCGTCCTCGGCTACCTCACCGCCCTCCAGCGCGACGTGTGGTTCGGCGCCAGCACCCTGCTCAGCTATGCGCTCCTCGTGAAGGGGGTCAAATCCTCTCCCCGGGCCCGCTTGATCTGGGCCGGGCTGTCGCTCGTGGCCGGCTGGTTCGCCATGGCGGCGCGCCAGAACGCCGTGCCGGCCCTGATCCCGGCGGTGGCGATCGCCCTCGTGCTGCTCGTGCGGCCCCGGGCCGCCGCCACCGAGCAGGCCCCGTCGATCCCCTCCAGCCCGTCGCCTGCCGGCACGACCGCCCCGGCGGAGGCGGGAAGGCGGGGAGCCGAGGCCGCGGCCGCCCGCCGGCCGGCGATGACGCCCCGGCCCCGCCCGGCGGCTCGGCGGGCGCTCCTCGTCGCCGCCCTCACAGTGGTCGTCTTCGGTGCTTTCTACCTGTCACAGGACGTGCTCACCTACGACGTCGTCGGGGCGGCGCGCGCCTTTCCCCAGCAGGAGCTGTTCGAGCAGGATCTCGCCGGCATCTCGTTGCGGGAAGGGGTGGATTTGCTCCCCCGGGCCATCTTCCCGGCTCACAACCTCGCCGTCCTCCGTGAGTACTACAAGCCGGCGACGGTCATCCCCCTCGTAGAGGGCAAGGGCCATCCCCTCATCACCTACACCAACGCCAGCGGCTACCACCAGTTGGAGAAGGCGTGGGAGCACGCCGTCGTGCACCACCCCGTCGGCTACTTCCACGCCCGCTGGAACCTGTGGATGGCCGAGATCGACTGGAACGTGAATGCGTGGGCGCCCTATCACCCGGGGGTCGACACGAACTCGCTCAAGCTGACCGAGGCGTTCCCGGTGTTCAACCACTTCATCCTCCGGTACCTGGAGGCCTTCGGTACTGCCTACCTGTACGGGGGCGTGATCACCAAAGCGTGGATCTACTTGCTCATCTCGCCGTTTCTCGGCCTCAGCCTGATCAGGAGGCGTCGCCCGTTCCCGGTGCGCCTCATCGGCTTCATGGTGCTCGGCGCCTTCGTCTACACGCTCACCTTCGCCGTGGCCGCCATGGCTGACACGTTCCGCTGGAACTGGTTCCTCGTCACGGCCACCCTCGTCGGCCTCGTCGTCCAAGGGGCGGAGACCTTCGAGTCCGCCGTGGCGCGCCGCGCCGCCCAGCGCCTACTCCTGCCGGCGAGCGACTGAGCCGACGGCCGGCGCCTCTCAGCCGTGCAGGCGGCGCAGGGGAGCCGTGAGGCGCCACGACGTGCTCTGCTCCAGGCCGAGCACCCGCTCATGGGCCAGCTCGGCCGCCTCTGCCATCGCCTCGAGCTGACGGGCAAGATCGTCCCGCTCCTGGCTCAGTCGGCTCGCCCGCTCCAGTGCCGCTTCGAGCCGCGCCGTCGTGGCGCTCTGGAGATGGACGAGCTCGTCCTCGCGTTCGAGCAGCCGCAGCAGGTCCATCCGTCCCGAGAAGCGGCGGGCGAAGACCTGGAGGCTCTCCTCCAGGCGCCTGTCCTCGGCAGGGTAGACCAACCCGAGGTTGGCCCGGCCGAGGGCAGGGACGAGGTCGGTGAGGAGGCGGAACCGGTAGCGGTCCTTCTCCCCGGAGTGCTCCTCGAGGAAGCGAGCCACGCCGGCCTGCACGAAGGGCCCCCAGGCGAAGCGACAGTCGTCGAGGACCGCGAGCGCATCGGGACGTTGTGAGAACGCCGCCTGCAGGTCGGCGAAGACGGCGTCTGCGGTATGGCCGCCGTCCACGAACACGACGAGCCGACTGCCGTCTCGGTCCGCCGGAGGGAGCGGCACCGCCTCGGTCCCCCCCGTCGAGGGGAGGTCGCTCGGCGCGCCGAGATGGCCCCGCCGGAGCTCGACCCGGTCGGCCACCTCGGGGAACCGGGCCAGGGCGAGGGCGGCCACGTCCTGCACGCGCAGCTGCGAGACGTCGTCGGGGTCGACGGAGGTCTGCAGCATCTCGCGCTTGTCGTTGATCTCGTCGGCGATGAGCGGGTTGGGGTCGATGCTGACGACGTGGGTGACGGCCGGGTGGCAGGCGAAGGCGAAGGCGGATCCGCCCACGAAGGTGCCGACGTCGAAGACCGTGACGGGCCCTTGCAGGCTGGTGAGGAGCTCGGAGATGGCGAGCGCGTCGACCGGGCCGAGCGTCCAGATGTCGAAAAAGCCCCGAGGCACGGCCGGGCAGATCTCGGCCACGACCGAGACGTAGTCACCGAGCGCACGCCGGAGGACGAGCGGCTGGGTGGCATCGAGGCCCGAGAGGGGTGGGTTCGCGCTCATGCCCTGGTCACCACTCCTCGTCAAGGTAACCGACGGCGGGATGGTAGATGCGCCCCACTCGGCGGGTGTCCCATTCGAGAGTGCCTGTCTGGCTGAAGATGCGGCGGATGCGGTTCAAGTCGCTGCGTTGCCGGGGAGCCGAGTCGTCGATCATCGAGAGCGGCACCCGGCGGTAGCGGCCCGCGACGACCGGGACGAAGACGAGGCCACGCTCCTCGGCGATCAGATGGAGGACGAACTCCCAGTCCGCCCAGTAATCGAGGGTGCGGTCGGACACGTAGCCGCCGACCTCGAGGGCCTGCACGGCATCGACGAGCGCCAGGGCGTCGATGTAGTTGTCCACCGTGAGGCTGAGCATCGCCATCTCGTTCGAGCGGAGGCCGAGGGGCGTGTACCCCTCGAAGTCGATGAGGTTGCCGTAGGCCAGGGCCGCTCCGGTTGCCGTCAGGGCCTGGTAGAGCACGGGCAGGCCGGCGGGCACGAGCTGATTGTCGGCGTCGAGGAACAGCACCGTCCGGTAGCGGGCGAGGCGCAGCCCGAGATTGCGCACCCCGGTGAGGCCGAGATTGGTCGGGAGGAGCACCACGCCGAACGAATTCTCCCCCACTTGGGCGGCGATGGAGCGCAGCAGGCGCTGCGACCCGTCGCGCGACCCGTCGTCGGCGACGATGATCTCGGCCGGGTAGCCGGCGCCCGCCATGGCCCAGGTTGCCTCCCGCGCCGAGGCGATCGAGCCGGCCAGGAACGAGTGGTGGTTCCAGTTCGGGATGAAGATCGTCACCCCGTCCAACTTTTCCTCGGCCGGGATCTCCGGAGACGACAGGGAGAGGAGGTCAGACACGGGAGAGGGCCCGCCCCAGGTGATCTCCGAGGTTGCCTTGGCCGAGGTAGTAGCTGCGGGCGTCCTCGAACATCGCCCCCGCCCCGCGTTCCCGGACGTGCTCGGCGAGCTCGGCCACCGAGCTGTAGACGTTCGGCAGCCCGGCGAGGGCGTCGAGGTGCCTCGACTCGACCTTGCACGGCACCGCCCCGGCGAGCATCGCCTCGAGGAAGCGGAAGGACTCGTAGTAGGCCCAGCGGTGATGGGCGCACCAGACGTACAGAGAGGACGTGGAGAGCACGCGCCCGAGGGCGGCCGGGCTCAACATCCCACCGCCCGCCCGCACCGGGCGAAGCGAGGGCAGGAACACGATCCCCTCCGCCCCGAGGTGATCGACGAGATCCTTGGCGAGGGCGGCCCGCTCCGGCGTGGAGTGCCCGACCACGGCCCAGGGCAACGGGCGCGGCCCGGGGCTCTGGGCTCTGATCTGCTCGGCTTCGCCCTGCAATGCGGCGTTGTAGAGGAAGATGTAGGGAAGCCCGGAAGGCTGTTCGTGCTCCTGGGGCACGAAGCCGACGTCGATGACGGCGTCGATCTCGAGATGGGTCTCGAACTGGGCGGCGAACCAGTCCGTGTGGACATGGTCGGCGAGCACGGCGATCCGCCGGCGGGCGCGCTCCAGGCGGGCCAGGTCGCGCGAGCCGGACAGGGAGCACTCGGCCGGGTTGACCACGAGGGCCGTCGCAGACTTGAGCCAGACCGGATCGACGTCCTGCACCGACGATGCCGCCTCGAGCCGGATCTGGTCGTCACCACCACCGAGGCCGATGGCGGAGGAGGCGGCGGTGGCCAGGCGGCGGGCGAGCGTCTCGTAGAAGACGTTGCCCTTGTCCGGATAGACGACGAGGACCGGCTCCCACTCGGTTCTCCCGCCCACGGAGCTCACCTTAGTTGTGGCACCTCACCGCGATGCCCGGGAGGGGCGCGGCGCCGTCCGAGCACATCACCCCCTTGATGGGGTTAGTGACTGCTGTTACTGTTGTGGCCGATGTGATTTGCCTGACTCCCGCCGGGAGCCTTGGGCTCAGGGGGGACGGCCAGCACTGTCATGGCTTCACGACTGAACAAGGCTGCGCGCCTTTTGGCTGGGTGCGCGGTGATCGGCGGGGCGTCTTTTTCCTTTGCCGTGGGCGCCGACGCGGGCACAGGAGCCCATACCTACAGGGGCTACGCCTTCGACGCCTGCTCGGCGCCGTCCGTGAGGGCACTGCGGGCCTGGTCGGCCTCCCCCTTCCGGGCGCTCAACATCTACATAGGCGGCGGGGACCGAGCCTGCGGACAGCCGAACCTGAGCGCCAGTTGGGTGAGGACCGTGACCGGCATGGGATGGCGGCTCATCCCCACTTACGTCAGCCTGCAGGCTCCCCGCCCGAGTTGCCCGTGCGCCTCGATGGATCCGAGCCGGGCGAATTCGGAGGGCGTGGCGGCCGCCACCAATGCCGCCCACGCCGCCCGCCGCCTCGGCATCGGCCGGGGCAACCCGATCTACGACGACATGGAGGGATACTCCCTCACCCGGACGAACATCAACGCCGTCATGGCCTTCCTCGAGGGATGGACGGGTCGCTTGCACGGCCTCGGCTACGTCTCGGGGGTGTACAGCAGCGCCGGGAGCGGGATCGCCGACCTCGTCTGGCGGGTCGGCAGGGGCTACATCGAGCCGAACGACATCTGGATCGCCGATTGGAACGGACACGCCACGGCGGACGATCCCTACGTGCCGGCGGCCGACTGGTCCCACAACCAGCGCATCCACCAGTACCGCGGGCAGCACACCGACGACTTCGGCGGTGTGCGGATCAACATCGACAGCGACTTCTGCCGGGCGGCTGTCGTTGCCCGCGGCACGCTCGGGCCGCGGGGCGCCTGACCGCGCAGGCTCACAGGAGGCTGTCGCGCCAGGCGTCGTAGAGGGCCGCGTAGTGCCCGCGGTGCTCGGCGAGCAGGCGGTCGGGAGCACCGTCCTCGACGATCTTGCCCGCCTGCAGGACGAGCACCCGGTCGGCGATCTCCACCGTGGAGAGCCGGTGGGCGATGATGACGGCCGTCCGGCCGGTGAGAACGGTCTTAAGGGCCGACTGGACGAGTCGCTCCGTCGGGGCGTCGAGGGAGGAGCTGGCCTCGTCTAGCACGAGGACGGCGGGATCGGCGAGGAACGCCCGGGCAAGGGCGATCAGCTGGCGTTGGCCGGCGGACAGGTGCGATCCCTGCTTGCCGACATCGCTCGCGTAGCCGTCTGCGAGGGCCTCGATGAACGAGGAGGCCCCGACCGCCCGGGCGGCGGCGACGACCTCGCCGACGGTCGCCTCCGGCGAGCCGAAGGCGATGTTCTCGGCGACGGTGCCGGAGAAGAGGAAGCTCTCCTGGGTGACCATGGCCACCGCCGCGTGCAGGTCCTCCTCACCGAGAAGGGGCAACGGGATCGAGTCGATCAGGACCTGCCCGGTGAGCGGGTCGTAGAAGCGGGCGAGCAGCCGGGCGATCGTGCTCTTGCCCGCCCCGGTCGCCCCGAGCAGGGCCACCGTCTGACCGGCGGGGATGTGCAGGTCGAACCCGGAGAGAACGTCGGCCTCGCTGCGGTAGCCGAAACCGACCCCGCAGAAGTCGACCTGCCCGTGAAAGCCGCCGGCCGGGCGTGGGGCAGCGTCGACCGGCATCGGGACACCCGGCTCCTCGTCGAGGACCCCGGCCAGCTTCTCGAAGCCGGCGCCGGCGGCCTGGAAGGAGTCGTAGAACTGGCTCACCTCGGCGAGGGGCTCGAAGAAGCGCCGCAGGTAGAGGACGAATGCCGCCAGCACGCCGACTTTCATGTCGCCGTCGATCACCCGGATGCCGCCGTAGAGCAGCACCGCGGCCGTGGTGAGGTTGCCCACGAGGACGATGCCCGGCCAGTAGACGCCGAGCAACTGGAAGGAACGGCTCATCGACGTCCGGTAGCCCTCGGACAGCTGGCCGAAGATGTCGTCGTTGCGGGCCTGCCGGCGGAAGGCGTGCACAGCCCGGATTCCCCGCAAGGACTCCGTGAATTGCACGATCACGAGCGCCATGGCGCTCCGTGTGTTGCGATAGGCGGCACTCGACTGACGTTGGTACCAGCGTGTGAGGAACCACAGTGGGATGAAGCCGGACAGGCACACGAGGCCGAGCGGCAGGTCGAGCACCAGCAGGATCACGCCCACGCTCACCACGGCGAGGACCGCGGTGACAAGGGTGTCGAGCCCGAGGGAGAACATGTCGTTGATCGCCTCGAGATCCGACGTGAGCCGCGAGATCATCCGGCCCGTGGTGTAGCGCTCGTGGAAGGCGAGGCTGAGGCGCTGAAAGTGGGCGAAGACCCTTTCCCGCAGCTCGAGGAGCATCTCCTGGCCGATGCGGCCCGACCCGGCGACGAAGGCCCGGTAGGTGAAGGCCTGGACGACAGAGCAGACGACGATGATGGCCGTCACAAGCCCGATCGGCACGTAGTCGCCCCGGCGGACGGGCGGGATGCCCCAGTCGATCCCCAGCCCGACGAGGTAGGGCACGGCCACGGAGGCGGCGTTGGCCAGGAAGATGATCAGCCCCAGGACGACGAGCGGGCGCTTGTGAGGCGCTGTGATCGACCCCAGCAGGCGGCGCGTCCGCTTGCGCAGCAGGCCGGCCCAGGCCCGGGAGACCTCCTCCGCCTCCTCGGCGCCCACACCGCGCCAGGTCTCGGTCGAGCTCATGACGGCGCTTTCTCCTCCTCATGGGCCACCGACAGCACACTGGCGTAGTCCGTCCGCGCCATGAGCTCGTGGTGCGTGCCCACGGCGACGAGATGACCGTCGCGCAGCAACGCCACCCGGTTCGCCAACGCGACCGTGGAAGGGCGGTGCACCACGAGAAGGCTCGTCATGTCGGGGAGCACCTTGGCCAGGCTCTTCTCGACGAGGGACTCGGTGTTGACGTCGAGGGCCGAGAGCGGGTCGTCGAGCACCAGTACCGCCGGGCGGGCGATGACCGCTCGAGCGAGGGCGAGGCGCTGGCGTTGGCCTCCGGACAGCGACAGCCCCTGCTCCCCGATGCGTGTGTCGAGCCCCCAGGGAAGGTCGTAGACGAACTCCGCCTGGGCGAGCTCGAGCACTTCGGTGATCTCGTGATCGGAGGCGCCGGGCCGGCCGAGGACGAGGTTCTCGCGCACGCTCATCGAGAAGAGCACCGGGTCCTCGAACACCATGCCGATGTGGCGGCGGAGGGAGTCGATCGTGAGGTCTCGGATGTCCCGGCCGTCGAGCGTGATCCGCCCCGAGGTGACGTCGTAGAGCCTCGCCGGCAGCGATGCGAGCGTGCTCTTCCCGGAGCCTGTGAGCCCCACTATGGCCACCGTCTCGCCCGGCTCGATGGTGAGCGAGACGTCGCGCAGCACAGGGACTGTGCTGCCTGGATACGAGAAACCCACATGTTCGAACGCCAACCCCCCCTCGGAGGCCACGAGGGGGGCGGCGGACGGCCGGTCCCTCACGGTCATCTCGGCGTCGAACAGCTCGCAGACGCGGTCGGCCGCCGTGGCCGCCTGCTGGGCCATGGACAGGATCCAGCCGAGGTCGATGATGGGGAACTGGAGGAGGACGAGAAGGGTGGTGAAGGCGACGAGCGCCCCGAGAGACATCGAGCCGCGGGCGACGGCGATGCCGCCGATGAGCACGGCGGCGCCCATAGTGAGGTTCGGCACCATGGTGAGCCACCCCCAGAACCGGCCCCGCAGGTTCGCCATCTCGACCGAGGAGAGCCGGAGCGTGCGGGCGGAGGCGCCGAATCGTTCCTGCATGAGAGGGCCGCGGCCGAAGGCCTTCACCACCCGCATGCCGCTCGCCGCTTCCTCGGTGAGGGTCGCCAGGTCGCCCTGCTGGTCCTGCACCCGCCGGGAGATGCGCGAGTAGTCGCGGCCGAAGCGCTTGCCGAGCCATATCACCGGAAGCGTCGTGAGCACCGCTACTGCTCCGAGCGGAGGGTACGTGCCGATCAACAGCGCCATCACGGCGATGTACTGCAACCCGTCGACGAGGAAGAAGATGGCGCCGAAGCCGAGGAAGCGGCGGATCGTGCTGAGATCGGTTGTGGTCCGGGAGAGGAGCTGGCCGGTCTGCCACTTGTCGTGCAGCTCGACCGGCAGCCGCTGCAGGCGCGAGTAGAGGCTGTCGCGGATCTCCCGTTCGATCTTCATCACGGCGACGGACTGGACACGGCGGCGCGCCACGATGAGGGCTGCCTCGAGGACGCCGAGGCCGAGGGCCACGAGGAACATGGGCACGAGAGCCCCGCGGTCGCCGTGCCGGATCGGCCCGTTCACGACCGCCTCGAGAACAAGGGGAATGAGGGTGCTGGCGGCAACGGCAAAGGTGGCGCAGACGAGCATCACGAGCATCTGGCGCGAGTACGGCCGCACGTAGGCGCGCAGCCGCCACAGCGACCGGTACGAGGCCGCGCGCCGTCCCATCGGTGCACCGCTCATGACATAAGACCGTAGCGTTGCTGACGCGTCCAGAAGACGACGAAGACTCCGCGTCGCCGGCCCCGCAGGACCGGCGCAGCATCAGGAAAAACATGGAGCCGGCCGAGTCTCTCGGGGAGTTCGGGCGCCGGTACGACCCTGGGTCGCCCGGCCGACTCGGCTTTAATCTTCGCAGATTTGCAGGGGAAAGTGGTGGATTTCGCCTTCAGCTGCTGCCCGTAGAGTGTCGCGGCGATGGACGATCCCTACGAACTGGAGCGCTTCGTCACCGCCCAGAACGACTCCGGCACCTACGAACGGGCCATGGCCGAGTTGCGGCGGGGACGCAAGGTGACCCACTGGATGTGGTTCGTCTTCCCCCAGGTGGCCGGCCTCGGGCAGAGCGCCACCTCGAGGCGATTCGCCATCTCCTCGCTAGACGAGGCGCGGGCCTATCTGCGGCACGACGTCCTCGGCCCGCGGCTGATCGAGTGCGCCGGCGTCGTCGCAGGCGACGAGGGCCACAGCGCCGAGGAGATTTTCGGCGGCATCGACGCGAAGAAGCTGCAGTCGTCGATGACGTTGTTCCTCAGGGCGGCGCCCGACGAAGAAGTCTTCACCCAGGTGCTCGAGCGCTACTTCGAGGGGTGCGCCGACTCCGCCACCGACGCCCGACTCTTGACCGGCTCCGGAGGCACGCCGCCAAGGACGGACCCCGCGGGCGAGGAGCGACCGCGATGACGTCTTCTGGCGAATGTCAGGAGGCGAGCGAGCAGCCGGATCCGATCCGCCGCATCGCCTTTGTCGGCACGGGCAACCTCGGGAGCCGCGTGGCGGCAAAGCTGCTCGAGGCCGGCTTCGAGTTGACCGTGCACGACGCTCGTCGTGAGGCCGCCGCCGCCTGCCTCGCCGCCGGAGCGAGCTGGGCGCCGAGTCCCGCCGCGGCCGCCTCCCGAGCCGACACCGCCATCACATGCCTGCCGACGCCAGAGGCCGTTGCCAGTGCGGTAGCCGGGAGGGCGGGGATTCTCACGAGCCTGCGGCCCGGTGCGTGCTGGATAGACCTCAGCACGAACGACGTCGACGAGCTGTGCCGGCTGGCCATGGTGGCCTCAGAGGGCGGGGTGGCCACGCTGGACGCGCCGGTGACGGGCGGGGTCCACAAGGCGGCCGCGGGCGAGCTGACAGTTCTCGTCAGCGGGCGCCCCGAGGTGTTCGCCGCCCATCGCCGGCTGCTCGAAGCGGTGGGCTCGAGGGTGCTCTACCTCGGGCCGCTCGGGCAGGCCTCCAAGATGAAGGTGATCACCAACATGCTGGCCTTCGTCCACCTCGTGGCAGCCGGCGAGGCGCTCATGCTGGCCGGTCGGGCAGGCATCGACCTGAAAGACGCCTTCGAAGCGGTAAAGGCGAGCTCGGGCAACAGCTTCGTCCACGAGACCGAGAGCCAGGTGATCCTCTCGGGCAGCTACGACATCGGCTTCACCCTCGACCTCGCCTGCAAGGATCTCGACCTCGTGAGCAGACTCGCTGCCGACCTAGGGGTCCCAGTCGAAGTGGCCGCCGTGGTCCGACAGCACTTCGTCCGGGCAAAGGAGCGTTACGGCGGCGGGGCCTGGTCCCCCCGGGTCGTGCAGCTCCTCGAGGACGAGGTCGGGATGCTTCTCCGGTCGCCGGGCTTCCCCCTCTCGTTGCTGGCTCCCCCTGGGGTCGCCGAGGCGGACGGTGACGCCGGCGGAGCCGCAACTCCCGAACCTTGAGCTCTGCAGCCGGGCGGGGCGGTCTCCGCGCGCCCTGCAGCCGGGCGGGACGACCTCAGGCGGGCCGGCCGCCCCGCAGTCCGGGCGGGACCGCCTCACGCCGGCCGGCCGCCCGGAGGCGCCGCATCCTGGGCCGAGCCGGAAGCCGAAGTCCCGGAGCGGGCGTCGAACCAGGAGCTGCCGGCGTTGGCGCCGGCCACGAGCACGAGGGCGGCAATCTCGGTGACCGACAGGCTCTGACCGAGCACGGCGAGTCCGGCGAGCGCAGCGATGGCCGGTTCCATGCTGAGGAGGATCCCAAAGGCGCGCGCTGTGACGCGCCGGAGGGCGGAGAGCTCAAAGGAGTACGGCAGCACCGAGGACAACATGGCGACCACGGCGCCGAGCCCGAGCACCTCCGGGCGGAGCAGGCGGCTACCGGCGGCCGTCACACCGACGGGGAGGATGATCACGGCCGACACGACCATGGCGACGCCGAGGCCGGACGAGCCGGGAAATCTCCTGCCTGTCTGGGCGCTGAGCAGTATGTAGGCGGCCCAGCAGACTCCGGCAAGCAGGGCCAGGGCCACGCCTGCCAGGTCGAGGTGACCGCTCTGACCAAAGAGGCGCCCCCCGGCGAGGAGAAGCACCCCGCTGCCGGCCAGCACCGCCCAGAGCAGATTTGTCCGCCGCCGGGAAGCTCCGATGGTGACGGCGAGCGGCCCGGCGAACTCCACTGTCACTGCCACCGCGAGGGGAATGCGGGAGATCGCCTCGTAGAAGCACAAGTTCATCCCGGCCAGCACGAGACCGAACGTCGCCGCCACAACGAGGTCACCCCGGTGCGAGGCAAGACGGCGGAGCATGGAGGGCCGCGGGTGGACCACGACGACCATCGCCGCCGCACCGAAGACCATCCGCAGCGTCACCGCGCCGGCCGGCCCGACCTGGCTGAAAAGGTGAGTGGCGATGGCGGCACCGAATTGGAGCGACACGGATCCGGCGGCGATCAAGGCGGCCGCGGGCGGCTGACGGGCGCCGGAACGGCAGCGCCCAATGCCCCCGGTCATCGGCGCCACCGTAACGGTGGGGTTGTCCGGACGGGCCTTGTCGCCGGGGCGATCAGTCGGCCGGCGTACGCCCGAGCGCCAAGTCGACGATCTCGGCGGGCGACAATTGCATGCCGACGGCGTACTCGGCCGCGAGGACATCGGGGTCGAGGCGTAACCGCAGCTCCGCTCGCGCCGCCTCCCGCAGGCGGTCCTCCGTCGGAGTCCAGCCGAAGCTACGTGCCTGCATGCCCGCCGCGACGGCCACGTCGGCGGCACCGTGCAGGCGAGCCGCCCGCACGTAGTCGCCTTGCCATGTGGAACAGCAGGCCGCTCCGAACACCTGGCCGCAGAATTGCTGGCGAAAGCCACCCCGACGCGCCAGCACGAGACCGGTGCGGAAAAGATCGGCTGCCCGGCTGACGTCGCCCGTGGCGAGCAGCACAGAGCCGAGATCGGAACGAAAGCCGAGCAGCAGGAAGCCGGCCCCGATGTCTGAAGCCAGGGTGACCGCCTCCTCGAGATAGCGGCGTGCCGCCGCCGGCTGGTCGACTTCCAGGCTCAGCCCCGAAAGCGAGTGCAGCTCCAATGCCATGGCAAAGACGTCGCCGGTGCGGCGGGCGCATTCCAGCGCCTCTGCATGAATGGTCCGGCGGCTTTCGACGCTCGTGGTCGGCCGCAGCCTCAAAATGTGGCCGAGGAGGCGGAGCGTCTCGCCGAGCAACCGTTCGTCTCCCAGGCTGCGCGCCATCTTGACCGACTCCTCGGCGAGGAGGGAGGCCTTCTCGTCGTCGTGGCCGATATACGCCGAGCCGGCGAGAAGAGCCAATGCCGAGGCTTCGAGCACCCGATCGCCGATCGCCCGGGCTGCGGCGAGCGCCCGTTCGGAGAGATCGACGACTCGATTCGTCGCTTCGCTGTCCCTCCGGGCGACGAGCACCCCTTCCAGCGTGGCAGCGGTCGCGAGTGCATTTGCCAAAAGAGGAGTCGGCTCGTCGCTGCCCGCGTCGAGGGCCTCTCGCAGGTATGCCATCGCGTCCGGGTGGCCGCGGCTCAAGAAGAACCGCTGCAACGCCACCCCGAGCCGCATCACGCCGTCGCTCCCGCCCGAAGCAGAAAAGTGGGCGAAGGCAGCCCTGAAGTTGTCCCGCTCCACGTCCAGTCTCGCCAGCCAGGCCCCCTGGCGGGGACCGGTCAGCTCGGGGGCGGCGGTCTCTGCCAGTGTGAGGAAGAAGCCAGCGTGCC
This sequence comes from uncultured Actinomycetota bacterium, assembly GCA_963754255.1. GTDB lineage: Bacteria > Actinomycetota > Acidimicrobiia > Acidimicrobiales > Bog-793 > CAVWEW01. Next base: position 178,264 of record CAVWEW010000011.1, on the reverse strand, counting down.
GATCGCGTGCCTCGAGCACGGCCGGTTCCCCTCCGGCCTTCAAGAGCTCCTGTGCCGCGTAGTCGGCGATCGTCTCGAGGAGCCGGTAGCGGAGCGATTCGCCGGCTCGGTCGGCGATCACGAGGCTCTTGTCGACAAGCGAGCCGAGGAGATCGGCCACGTCGAAGGCGTCGACGGTGTCGCTCGTGCCCACCGCTTCGCCTGCCTCGAGCTCGAAGCCGCTGGCGAACACCGACAGTCGCCTCAACAGGTCCTGTTCGCTTCCGCTGAGCAGGCCGAAGGACCAGTCCACGAGGGCCTGCAGCGTCTGTTGGCGGGGCAGAGCGTTGCGGCTGCCGCCGGTCAGCAGGCGGAAGCGCTGGTCCAGCCGATCGTGCAGGTGGGCGAGCGACATGGAAGACAGCCGAGCCGCGGCCAGCTCCAAGGCGAGCGGGATGCCGTCGAGACGGCGGCAGATCGAGGCGACCAGGGCGGCGACGGGCTCGTCGAGGACGAAGGCCGTGTCGAGGGACCGGGCCCGCTCGGCGAACAGGCGGACGGCGTCGGAGGCCTGCAGCTCCTCGACCGAGTCGGCGCCTGCCGGCGGGAGCGAGAGCGACGGGACCCGGTAGACGCGCTCGCCGTCCACACCGAGGGGCTCCCGGGACGTGGCCAGCAAGCGGAGGTTCGGGCACCGGCGAGTGACGAGGTCGGCCAAGCTGGCGCTGGCCTCGACCAGGTGCTCACAGTTGTCGAGCAGGATGAGGGCTCTCTGATCGCTCAGGGCATCGAGGAGCGAGTCCCTGAGCGACCGGTGGCCCTCCTGCTTCACACCAAGGACGGCGGCGACGGCGGACGGCAGTTGCTCGGGGTCGGCGACGGGCGCCAGCTCCACGAACCAGACGCCGTCGGTCGCGCTGTCGAGCAGGTCAGCAGCAACGTGCAGGGCGAGGCGAGTCTTGCCCGATCCTCCCGCCCCGGTGAGGGTGACAAGGCGCGACTCGCCGAGCAGCTCGCGAACCTTGGCCAACTCCGTCTCCCGGCCGACGAAGGGGCTTAGCAGGCTCGGCAGGTTGTGGGAGAGCTCCGGGCTGTCGAGGGAGCGCAACGGCGGGAATACCGAGGGGAGGAAGTCCGCCTCCACTTGGAACACCTGCTCCGCCCGACCGAGATCCCTCAGCCGCTGGAAGCCGAGGTCCCGGAGCCTGACCGGATCGAGCGACGCCTCCTCTAGGAGCTCGGCCGTGGCGCCCGAGACCACGAGCTGGCCCCCGTGCGCCACGGCCTCGAGGCGCGCCGCCCGGTTGACGACCGGGCCGAAGTAGTCGCCGTCGCGTTCCTCGCAGGCTCCTGTGTGCAAGGCCATCCGGACACGGATCGCCCGGCTCGTCTGCCAAGGCTCTTCGAGGAGCATCCGCTGAGCAGCAACTGCGGCATCGAGCGCCCCTCGCGGAGTCGAGAAGGCGGCGCTGAAGGAGTCACCCGCCGTCTTGAACACGTAACCGCGCTCGGCGCTGATCGACTCTCGCAGGATCTCCTCGTGGCGGCGCAGTGCCTGCCCCATCATCTCCGGCTCGCTCTCCCACAGCCGCGTCGAGCCTTCCACGTCGGTGAACAAAAGGGTGACCGTCCCGGAGGGGATGCGGTCGGCAACGGTCACGTGGAGCGTCCGCGCCTAGGCGGTCCACAGCTCAGGCTGCCCGTCGACTTATCGGGCCACAGCGTCGGGTCCGCACCCGTGCCGAGGCGGCGCCGGCCCAGGTGGTAAGGCACGGGCATCAGTGGGATGCCGCCACCATACCTCGGCTGCAGAATCAGGCTGTTTTGGCAGAAGACCGACGCTGTGCCATCAGGATGGCTGTCTGCCAGTCGAGTTGGTAACCTATTGGTAATGAGAACTACCATTGACAAGGTAGGACGTCTGGTGATCCCGAAGCCATTGCGGGAGCACGTGGGGATTGTGCCCGGTGAGGTGGAGATCACGATCGAAGGGGCCGGACTTCACATCGAGCCGGTGGCGAGCGACGAGCTCGGCGAGGAGGACGGCCGACCGGTCATCCCAGCTGCCGGGCGTCGTCTCGACGATGAAGACGTTCGAGCCCTCAGAAATGCCGGCCGACGCTGACGTCCCCGCGGCGCTGGTCGACACGAGCGTGGCCGTGGCGCTGGTGGTGGTCGACCACGAGCACCATGTCGTCACGACCCAGGCGCTGCGCGGGCGCCGCCTGGCACTCGCAGGGCACGCTGCGTTCGAGACGTTCTCGGTTCTCACGCGTCTACCGCCACCGACACGCCGCCCTCCGAACCTGGTGAGAAAGGTCATCGAGGGGAACTTCGCTTCCACACGATGGCTCGGACCGGCGGCTGCTGCCAGATTGTTCGCTGAGCTGCCACGCCTCGGGGTTGCCGGCGGCTCGGTGTACGACGCCCTGGTCGGGGCGGCTGCGGCCGAGCACGGTCTGCCTCTCGTCACGCGAGACGCCCGTGCCCTCGACACCTATCGCGCTCTCGACGTCGAGATCGAGATGCTGTTGTAGCGCCCCGCGCCCCCACGGCGAGGCGGCCGCGCCGGTGGCGCTACTCCGGCGGTGACACTGCCTCGCCGGTGGGGCGAGCGTGGCGTCGAGGGCGCCGCCTGTCAGCTTCGGGGCGCCGGTGACTTAGTGCGCAGGGACGATCTGCACGTACAGGAAGGCGGTGAAAAGGTGCGGGTAGCCGTCGCCCGGCCCGTTCTGGCTGTCATCGCCGGCCGCGGCGATCTTCCGCAGCACGTTCATACCGCCGATCACCGTGCCGAACGGCGTGTAGTCCGGGGCGAGGGTGGTGTCCTTCCAGGTGAAGAAGAACTGGCTGCCGTTGGTGTTCGGCCCAGCATTGGCCATGGCGACCGTGCCGGCGGGATACGTGGCGCCGGCCAGGTTCTCGTCGTTGAACTCGTACCCGGGCCCGCCCGAGCCGGTGCCCGTGGGATCGCCGCACTGCAGCACGTAGATGCCCTCGCGTGGTGAGCCGGTGGCAGTGCGTAAAGTTGTAGTAGTCCCGGCTGGCGAGGAACCGGAACGAGAACGTGGTGCAGGGGGCCCTGTCGGTCAGCATCTTCACGGTGATCAGCCCCTGTGTGGTGAAGAACCTGACGTCGTAGGGCTGCGCCGCCTTCGCGGCGTCGAAGACGGGAATGCCCTTGAAGCGGTCGGCCGGAATGGCGGCGTGGTAGTTGCACGTATCGCTCGCCGCAGACGAGGCGGCCGCCCTCGGGTGCAGACCGGGCGGGTCAAGCCGGTGCAGCGTGCGAGTGCTGGCGGTTGTGGCCCCGGATGCGGTGACGCCGACGGCAGTGACCGCCGTGGCGGCCGCGACCATGGCGGCGGCGGCGACCAGAAGGCGGGGAGCGCGGTTACCGAACATGATGGGTGACCTTCTTTCTTTCTTTTGTAGGAGGCGGCCTGATCCTGACCCTTGCCGGTGCGAAGCCCGCAGGTACGAGGCTCGCCGTTGACAGCCGGTTCTTGCGGTCAGCCGAGGGTGCGGAGATGCAAGGACGCCGCAGCCTTGATCAACCCGACCTCTGCTTAGCAGACGGTCTGTGGTGGCGCCGCCAGTGCCTCCGAAAAGTCACCCGGCGACCCCGATGACGGCGGTGACCGGCACAGTCTCGCTGAACGTGACTCCGTTCGGCAGTGCCCGGGCGACGTGGTCGGCGAAAGCCGCACGACGGTCGGCGGACAGGTCGTGCGGGGACAACGCCGAGTGCAAGCCGCCGAGCACCCTCTCGAGGTCGAGGTCGTCCTCGTACTTATAGGCAGCTTCGTGCACCTGGTAACCGGCGGCGGTGAGCGCCGCCGAGTAGCGGGCCTGAGTCGCCCGGTCGGTTCCGCACATGTCCGACAGCGTCGTTTGGAACCACTCCTCCAGCGCCGCCCGAAGCGAGCGGGACCAGTCACGGTCCTGCTGCCACAGCGGGGTGCCGTTGGCGATGACCGCGATGCCACCCCCCGCTCGTAGAAGCGGTCGTGCCTGGCGGAAGAGCCTTTCGTAGTCCATGAAGTGCAACGCTTGGCCGATGGTGAGGGCACCGGCACGGCGGTCGCCGAGCAAGCCGCCGAGAGTGGGGACGTCGGCGTCGGAGCCAAGCATCCAGATCACCTTGGAGGCGAGTTCCGCATCCCCGCCCTGTCGCGCCGCCGCCAGCATGTCGGGCTCGGGATCCACGCCGACCACAAGGCCCGCATGGCGAGCCACCGCGCGGGTGAGGAGGCCTGTGCCGCATCCCAGATCGATCACGACATCGTTCCGTGTGAGTCCTACGAGATCGACTACCGTCTGAACGATTGCGTCGGGATAGCCCCGGCGGAATCTCGCGTAGTAGCCGGCCGTCTCCGCTCCGAAGTGTCCTTCCATAGCCCTGCCAGCATGCCGCAGCCACAGTCCCGAGCACCGCGTGGGCGACCGGCGAGGCGGTCCGATGGCTCTGAGCGCGTGTCGAGGCCGTCGAAGCTGACGTCATACTGGACCAGATGTCCGTAGTGTGGCGCGGCGCCTGCGATCTCGCCCCACACCTGAAGCGGGAGACGGCGTGCGGCACCAGCCTGCGCGGCGCAGCCTTGGATCTTGAGCAACCAGCCATCAGAAGGAACCGACGAGAAGGATGAGGACCCGACGTGTCTGACATCGGCAGCGAAAGCGAGAACCCAGTAATCGCCCCCCCGACCCCGAAGGCCCATCGGCCGAGGACGAACCAGGACTGGTGGCCGAATCAGCCCGACCTGGGGGTGCTGAACCAGCACGGGCCCCGAGCCACTCCGGTGGACGCGGACTTCAACTATGCCGAGGAGTTCAAGACCCTCGACCTCGACGCGTTGAAGCAGGACATCTTCGAGGTGATGACCACCTCGCAGGAGTGGTGGCCGGCCGACTACGGCCACTACGGCCCGCTCTTCATCCGCTTGTCGTGGCATGCAGCAGGCACGTACCGCATCGCCGACGGGCGGGGCGGCGGCGGTCACGGCGCTCAGCGCTTTGCCCCCCTCAACAGCTGGCCCGACAACGCCAGCCTCGACAAGGCCCGCCGGCTGCTCTGGCCGGTGAAGCAGAAGTACGGCCGGAAGCTCTCCTGGGGGGACCTGATCATCTATGCCGGAAACTGTGCCCTCGAGTCGATGGGTTTCGAGACGTTCGGCTTCGGCTTCGGGCGCGAGGACATCTGGGAGCCCGAGGAGATCTTCTGGGGCCCGGAGGACACCTGGCTCGGAGATGAGCGCTACAGCGGTGACCGGGAGCTCTCCGGTCCTCTCGGCGCCGTCCAGCTGGGCCTGATCTATGTCAATCCGGAGGGGCCCAACGGCAACCCGGATCCGATGGCTGCCGCCAAGGACATTCGAGAGACGTTCGCCCGCATGGCGATGAACGACGAGGAGACAGCCGCGCTCATAGCCGGCGGCCACACCTTCGGCAAGTGCCATGGGGCAGCCGGTGCGGAGTACATCGGCCCCGAGCCCGAGGGTTGCCCGGTCGAGGCGCAACAACTCGGCTGGAGGAACACCTACGGCAGCGGAAAGGGCGCTGACGCGGTCACGAGCGGACTGGAGGGCGCATGGACGAACGAGCCGACGAAGTGGGACAACGGGTACCTCGACAACCTGCTCAAGTACGACTGGGAGCTCACGACGAGCCCGGCCGGCGCCAACCAGTGGACTCCTAAGGATCCCTCGGCTCAGGGCACCGTGCCGGACGCTCATGACCCGTCGCGGAGCCACGCCCCCATGATGCTGACGACAGACCTGGCGCTCAAGGTGGATCCGATCTACGCCCCGATCATGAAGCGCTTCCACGAGAACCCCGATCACCTGGCAGACGTGTTCGCGAAGGCGTGGTACAAGCTGTTGCACCGTGACATGGGGCCCGTCTCGCGTTACCTCGGCCCATATGTGCCAGAGGCGCAGTTGTGGCAGGACCCCGTGCCTGCCGTCGATCACGAGCTGATCGGCGACGAGGACATCGCCGCTTTGAAGGACAAGATCCTCGCCTCAGGACTGTCCGTCTCGCAGCTCGTCTCCACGGCTTGGGCATCGGCGGCAACCTTCCGCGGCACCGACATGCGCGGCGGGGCGAACGGGGCGCGTATTCGCCTAGCGCCGCAAAGGGACTGGGAGGTCAATGTCGCGGCCGAAGTGGGCAAGGCGCTGCAGGCCCTCGAGCAGATCCAGCAGGACTTCAACGCCTCACAGTCCGGCGGAAAGCGGGTCTCGTTCGCCGACCTGATCGTCCTCGGCGGGTGCGCTGCCGTCGAGCAGGCGGCGAAGAGCGCCGGACACGACGTCACAGTTCCCTTCGTGCCGGGCCGTACGGACGCCTCGCAGGAGCAGACCGACGTGGACTCGTTCGCTGTGCTCGAACTGACCGCCGACGGGTTCCGCAACTACCTCCGAGCAGGAGAGAAGTTGGCGCCCGAGACCCTGCTCTTGGACCAGGCCAACCTGTTGACGTTGACCGCCCCCGAGATGACGGTTCTCGTCGGCGGCATGCGGGCCCTCAACGCCAACGTCGGGCAATCCCGCCATGGCGTGTTCACCGGCCGGCCCGAGACGCTGACCAACGACTTCTTCGTGAACCTGCTCGACATGAGCACAGAGTGGAAGGTCTCCGTCTCCTCTGAGAACGTCTACGAGGGACGCGATCGTGCGACCGGTGAAGTCAGATGGACGGGCACTGCCGTCGACCTCGTGTTCGGTTCGAGCTCCCAGCTCCGGGCCATCTCGGAGTTCTACGCGAGCAACGACACTGAGGAGAAGTTCGTGCGTGACTTCGTGTCCGCCTGGCACAAGGTCATGAGCCTCGACCGCTTCGACCTCGCCTTGAAGTAGTCCTTCAGCCGCCGCCGCCCCGGCTGTCCGCCTGGCCCGTCGGCAGAGTCAATAGTCACCCGCCCCCAGTTGCCTCGGCGCCAGGAGCCCGCTCTCAAATGAGAGTTGGTCACAACGGCAGGCCCAAACTCGTACGCCGGATTGACGGGGTCGTAGTCTCCTCACCCGCGGTGCGGGGAATGAACACCTCGGTGCGGTTCCGGCCGCCGTTCTTGGCTGTGTAAAGAGCGCGGTCAGCACCTTGGGTCAATGTCTCGGCGTCTAAGCATGGTCCGGCATCATCGCTATCCCGATGGACAACGTGATCCGCTGCTCGACAGCCGCACCTGGCGGCCGGCGACTCCCGACCTGATCCGCTCGGCAATGCCCAGCGCGCCCTCGATCCCGTTCGAAGGAAGCAGGACGAGGAACTCTTCTCCGCCGTAGCGCCCGCCGAAGTCGCTGGACCGGACAGTGTCGCTGAACACAGCAGCCACTGCCGCCAGCACGGCATCTCCCGACGCATGGCCGAAGAGGTCGTTGACCGTCTTGAAATGGTCGAGGTCGCACATGAGCGCTGCCAGCGGGGAGCCTTGCCGGGACGCCTGGGCGACCATCCGCTTGACTGTGTCCTGCAGGGCCCTCTTGTTGGGAAGACCCGTGAGTGCATCGGTAGCGGCCCGCATCTCCGCCATGGCGAGGGTGCGGAGGTTCCCGAGGATGGGGGCCGTCTGGATGACAGCCATTTCAACCTCCCATGGCTCAGCTAAGGCTATGAATGCTATAGTATTAGTAGTATACAGAGCAAGCCGATCCAAATCCCTGAACAACGTTCCTCAGCTGATGAAGAGGCTGGCTACCGCCGACGGCCGTGCAGGCTGGGGCCCCAAGCAACCACGCTTCATCGAGCGCTGAAGCCGCCGTCGACGGTGACCACGCTGCCGGTGCTGTAGCTGGCATCGAGGGCCAGGTGCACGATTGCATCGGCTAGCTCCGCCGGATCGGCGATTCTGCCCAAGAGCACCCTGATCATCTCGGCAGCCGCCACCCGCGCCGCCTCGTGCTCGTCCATGGATCCGAGGTAGGCGGTGACCGCCTCCGCGAACATCGGAGTGTCGGTGGCGCCCGGCGCCACGCAGTTGACTCGGACTCGGGGCGCCAGCTCGGCGGCGAGGCTTGTTGTGAGGCCGAGCAAACCCGCCTTGGTGGCTGAATAGGCGGCATGGCGCGCTCTACCGTGAAGAGCGGAGACGCTCCCCACGAACACGATCCCGCTGCCGTCGGCCAACCTCGGCCGGAGCGCCCGGGTCAGGAAGAACGGACCGGCCAAATTCGTGGCCACCAGGCGGTCGAATGTGCCTCGGTCCGTATCCTCGAGGGTCACGATTCCCTCGATCGCCGCCGCGTGCACGAGGGCAGCCACCGACGCCTCGCCGAGAGAATCGGCCACAGCGATGACACCTTCCTCGGTGCCGACATCGGCCGCCACGGCGCGTCCCCGGACACCGAGCTCACGGGCGGTCTCCTCGAGCGGTTCAATACGGCGGCCAACGCAGCACACCTCCAAGCCTCGCTCGCCCAAAGCCAGAGCCGTCGCCCGGCCGATTCCGCTTCCGGCGCCGGTCACAACGGCCGTGGAAGGGCCATGTGTGCTCATCACCGCCTCCTCAAATTTAGTGAAACACCTGTATCATAAACTGTCAGGCGCCGCCGGCGATGTCAAGGAGACCTGGATGGCACGACCACTCGACCCGAACCGACGGGCAAAGACCCTCGCCGCGGCCACCGACTACGTGCTCGAACACGGATTGGCGGGCCTCAGCCTGCGACCGCTGGCGAGTGCTCTCGGCACGAGCGCCCGCATGCTTCTCTACGACTTCGCCAGCAAGGAGGAGCTGATAATGGAGGTCCTCGTCGAAGTGCGCCGCCGGGAGTCGGGCCTCCTCGCTGAGCATCTCGTAATGACCGATCCTTCGCAAGCTGATCTCGTCCGCGTCGTCTGGGACTGGATCAGCTCCGACGAACGTGCGGCTTTCCTTCGGCTCTTCTTCGAGGTCTACGTCGACGCAATGACCCGTCCCGAGCCGTACGCGGACCGTGGGCGAGCGATGGTCACCGAGTGGCTGGACCAGCTCGATATGGCCCTTCTCGCGTTGCCACCCGGTCGAACCGACAGCTCGCCCACGCTCATGATCGCGGTCATTCGGGGCCTTTTGCTGGACCGCCTCAGCACCGGGGACAAAGAGCGTACCGATCATGCCCTCGAACAGTTCGCACAGCTCCTCGACCGATCGGATTCGTAGGCAGTCCCGAGCCATCCTGCGACGTCGTGCCTCGAGCAGGCGGAGACGGCTGCTAAACCGTCGGGCGGACGCGCGTGTAAGCGATGCAAGTAGTTTTGCGGCTCATGGTGGAAGACCTCGAAGACCCGAGACGAGCCGAACCTACGATGGATGGCCTCAGCGAGCGCGAGATGCTCGAGGCTTGGCTCGAGTTTCACCGAGCGACGCTCCTTTTGAAAGCAGAGGGTGTCGACGACCAAGGACGTAAGGCCCGCCCCGTGTCAACCTCCAAGCTCTCCCTTCATGGGCTAGTGCGACATATGGCCGAAGTCGAAAGATCGTGGTTCCGGCGCGTCCTGCGAGCGCGAGCCCGACGCCCCGTACATCTGGTCCGACGCCAGCCTCGAAGACACCGACCTGATGCCGCTCGACGACGCGGACTGGGAGGACGACCTCGGCGCATGGCAACAGGAGTGCCAGCGCAGTCGAGAGGCGGCCGCCACCCGCGCCCTCGACGATGTGGGGCTGACCAGACGAGGTACTCCCTGTTCGCTGCGCTGGATTTACGTGCACATGATCGAGGAGTATGCACGCCACAACGGGCACGCTGACCTGATACGGGAACTGGTAGACGGCGCAGTCGGCTGGTAGGTCTGCCGTTCAGTCCGAAAGTGGTCCGCGCTCGAGCACCATCTCGGTGTGACGGGCCGTCCAGTGCAGCCACTCCCGATCATCTACCCAGACATTCCAGGCCAAGTGCACCGCGCCGATGTGGAGCTCGTAGCAGTGGTGGCGCAGAGCAGCATCACGGAGCGCGTCGGGCTCGGCCAGCACCGAGGTGCTTGTTCGGATCCGTCCCCAGGGGTCAGCGGCCGCGACGCCGGGATGTGCCGCGCCCCAGAAGCTGCACCAAGCGGTGTCGTAGAGGAAGTCGCCCCTTACCGAGCACTTCCAGGAAAATACGGCCGTCACGTGACCGGCGTTCTCGGTCACCAGAACGTTCCCATGCAGAAGATCGCCGTGGACGAGGTCCCGACGTTCGGGGCAGGCCTCGGCCAGGGAACGGATTCGTTCCTCGCAGGCGTTATAGAGACGGTTGAGGGCGGGATCATCGGCCAGGCTCGCTCTCCAGCCGTGGACCGGGCGGGCGGCATCATCGACGAGCCCATCTGAGAGCCAGCTGCGCCACGTGAGCCCCTCAGTTGGTTTGGTGGCGTACCAGTCGACGGGCCCGTCGCGCCGCCCGGGGACTCTGAAGAGCGCCTCCAGAAGGCGCGCCAGCATCGGTCCGCCTGTGTCGACCTGGTCGGGACGGATGTCTTCGAGGTAACTGCCGTGGTGCCGAATCGATAGGGCGTAGTAGCCACCGAAGGCTTCACCTATCTCGATCACGGCCGGCACCGGCAGATCCGCGCTCCCGAAGGTCGTGGCCTCCCGGTCGGCTTCGAACCAGCCTCGGTCGGCGCCGAAGCGCACAACCAGCTCGGTGTCTTTTACCCTATAGGAGAAGGCCGACGACCAGAATCCGCCGCTCAGAGGGTTGAGATCCTCTATGACCGTTCCATGCTGGCGGGATAGAAACGCCTCAACTCGGGCCTGGCTCAGCTCCGGGCGGGCCATCGACACTTATCTTCGCAGAGATTCGCCGGTCCGAGGCTCTGTCAGACTGGCAGTCAGATCGGCGCCGAGGGGCGACGGCTCGAAGGGAGGCGCCGTGAGCGACCAGTTGCGGGCGGCGGGCTCGACCGACGCCATGGTCCCGGAACCGACGTCCCCCGAGGAACACTGCCGGCAGGTGTGCGCCTCCTTCGCTTCGGCTGCCAGCCCGCGACTGTCGGAGATAATGCAAGCTGCGGTGCGGCATCTGCATGCGCTCGTTGAGGAGGTGCAGCTCACTCGGGACGAGTGGATGGCGGCGATACGGTTTCTCACCGAAGTGGGCGCACGGTGCGATGACGTCCGCCAGGAGTTCATCCTCCTCTCAGACACCCTCGGGGTGTCCATGCTCGTCGAGATGATCAACGCTCGGCCGGCCGCCGGAACGTCGGAGCCGACCGTGCTCGGCCCGTTCTACATACCAGGCGCTCCCATCCGCGAGCTCGGCGACACGATCGTGTTCGATCCCGCGACGGGAGGCGAGCCACTCGTGGTGTGCGGGACGGTAAAGGACCTGCGCGGCCGGCCCGTCCTCGGCGCGTGGATCGACGTGTGGCAGGTGCAGCCGAACGGTTTGTACGACATCGAGGAGGACACGGCCAGGCGCAACCTCAGGGCCAGGTTCAAGAGCGGCCCCGGCGGGACCTACCGGTTCTCGACCGTGCGCCCCGTCGACTACACCATTCCCGACGACGGCCCGGTGGGTGCGATGCTCCGCGCGACGGGGCGGAAGTCGTGGCGGCCGGCGCACATCCACGTGATGGTCACGGCTGAGGGCTTCAAGCCTCTCGTCACTCACGTATTCGACAAGTCCTCGCCGTGGCTGGGGGAGGATGCGGTGTTCGGGGTCCGGCCGTCGCTCGCTGTCGACATGGCTGCCGAGGAGTGCAGGTTCGACTTTGTCATGGAAGAGGTGCATATCTGCTCTTGACCCTCCCACTCCGTCAGGGGTAGCCTGACAGGACAAGTCAGGATTATCCTGACTTGTTGTGGTCGTGAGGAGGAGGCGGATGCCGTCCACCGTCAGCCGTGAGGCATTGCGTTGCTCGTTCTGCGCCAAGTGTCAGTTCGACGTCGTCAAGCTGGTCGCGGGTCCGGGAGTCTTTATCTGCAACGAGTGCATCGATCTCTGCAACCAGATCATCGCTGAGGAGATGGCTCACAAGGGAAGGTCGGCAGATGATGCGGTCCGACCGGACAACACCGAGGATCCGCCGACCCTAAAAGCCTGGGACGGGTTGTCGGACGAAGACCTGCTCGCTGAGATGGTACGAGCCCACGCTGCTCATCAGAACGTCGACCGGGCGGTCGCCCACCACGTCGCGGCGCTCAGGGCGCGGGGCATCAGTTGGGCGCGCATCGGCGAAGCCATGGGCATGACGCGCCAGTCGGCATGGGAGCGATTTTCCGGCGAGGAGTAGCAGTGAGACGTCTCCCTTTGCGCGCTCGTGCACCGGGGCCGTCCCCCCTCCTGAAGATTCGCGCTCCCGGACGGGCGTGAGCTCGCTGGGCGATGGCGGCAGATCCGACGTGACGCAAGTAATCTACGGACGTCGGGGAGACGAAACGAGATCTGATGGCAAGCCGAGCCAACAAAGCGTCTCCGGCCGTGAGGCGATGGCGACCTGTCGCCACGACGATCATTTGCCTGATGGGCACCGCTCTGGCCGGATGGCTCACGTGGGGCCATTACTTCGACCAAAAGGCGATCAACAACTCGTGCTCGACGTTGAGCAGCGGAGCCCATGGGCTCATCAACTGCGGGATTGTCACTACGAGTCCGGAGTCGATCATCTTCGGCGTCCCCGTGGCGCTCTACGGACTTCTGTATTTCATTGCGATGTTCGCCCTGTGCTTGCCACAGGCATGGCGACACCCGTCACGACGCCTCGCTCAGTTCAGACTGATCTCTGTCATCGCGGGCATGGGCTTCGTGCTCTACTTGATCGGCGTCGAAGCGCACTTGAGGTACATCTGCATCTTCTGCACCGGTGAACATATTCTTCAATTCGCGCTCTTCATGCTCGTGATCACAGGCTGGGACGACACGGGTTACGCCCAGTTGGCCAACGAGGGCGACGACGCCCAAGAGCCGGATGTCGCCCACGCCGGCTGACCCCGACGCCCTGTCTGGCGCCAGCCTTGCATTGCGCAAACCCAAACGCCTATGTCGATCGCTCCACCATCAGGCTTTGCCCATACCTCTCGCTGGCGGCACCGACCTCGCTCGTGTCGCGGGCGTTGGTCGGCACCGACCTCGCCGAAGTCCTCAGAGCCGATCTGGACCGGAAGAAAGCCTCAGTGACGTCCCGAACGAGCTCTACTCGAACTCCTCGGAGACAGATCAAGCTCACCCTTGGAGCCACCCGCTGAGCAGTTCTGTGTAATTTCGAATCTCTGCCTCGGACTAATTCGCTTGGGGTGGCCATGCCTGGTCGTTCGCGCTCTTCGTCGGGACGGCGAAGCCGTGGGAAATCGCATCCCTCCCCAGCCCCGCCTCGTAGGAACTCGACGCCAGGCCACCGGAGCCCTGGGAAGTACCGCCGCGTCCCTTCACGTTCTCGCTGGCGGGAGCGCCGGACGGTGGTGGCCGGTTTTGCAGTCGCAATCGCACTCGTCGCAGGCGTGCTGTCCGCCGAGTTGATGAATTCGCAAACCTCCGGTGTTGCCGTGCGCAACTGCCTGAAGGAGCTGGCCTGCTATACCCCGCAGCAGTTTCGGGTGGCGTACGGTATCCAACCGCTTCTTGATCGCGGGATCGACGGCCGTGGTGAGACCGTGGTCTTGCTGGAGCAGGAAGTCACGACGCATGCGGCCCCGCCGAAAGTAACCGACATCCGCCGAGATCTGGCCCGGTTTGACGGTCTGTTCGACCTGCCTGTGGCGCAGCTCCAGGTGGTGAACCGCCTCGCCCGGTCACCGTCGCCCTGGCTGGCCGATGAAGAGGAGGTGGAGGACACCGAGGTCGTGCACGCGGTGGCCCCGGAGGCGGACATCCGGGAGATCCTCGTCGGCGCTTCGGACATCGATAGCCCGGCTGCCACGACGTCGGACGGATCGGCCGCCCTGCGGCTCGGCGTGAGCGAGGGTGCGGTGATCTCCGTGAGCTCTGGCAAGGGCGAGTTCTGCTTCACTCCGGCCGAGATCGCCGACCTGAACGCGACGCTGCAGACGGCCCGCGACCGCCACGTGACGGTCGTGGTCTCGTCCGGAGATTCGGGAGTGGTCAGCAGTCCGTGCCCGGGCGCGGCGGCTGGTTCGGCACCGGTAGTCGGGGTGAATCTGCTGGCCTCCGACCCGCTCGCGCTCGCCGTGGGCGGTACCAGCCTGCGGGCCAGTCACACCACCGGGTCCTACATCGGCGAGACGGCCTGGAACTCCCCGCCCGACCCGCCAGCCAGACCCGGCTCTAGCGCCTCGGGCGGCGGCTTCAGCAAAGTGTTCCGTCGACCCGCCTATCAGGACGGCGTTCCTGGCATCGGAGCCTTCCGCGGCGTGCCTGACGTGGCCGCCGACGCTGCGGCCAATACCGGGATGACGCTGGCCACCATCGACGGCGGCCACAACTACGCCCTCGTGAGCGCCAACGGAACCAGCGCTGCCGCGCCGTTCTGGGCGGCGGTGATCGCTCTCGCGGACCAGTACGCGGGACGCCATCTGGGCTTCGTCAACCCCGCCATCTACCGGATCGGCCGCAGCTCTCTCTACAACCAGGCATTCCACGAGATCACCACTGGTACCAACACGGTGGTGTTCCCGGGTCAGACCATTACCGGATACCGGGCCGGGCCCGGGTGGAATCCGGTCACCGGCTGGGGCAGCGCCGACGCGCAGGCGCTCATCCCACTACTGGCTCGATACGACAGTTCCTGAGTTCCTGAGTCAGGTGACTCCGACACCGTTGCCGCGTCGGCGACTTGCTTCAGGGGCGCGTCTAGCGGCTGGGCAGGAAGCAATTATCTGCAAGGTCGGCGAAAGGCCCGCCCGCGTGATGAATCGTCCGGTAGCTAGAGCGAGGCGCTTAGGTTGAGCACATGAGTTTGGAGTGGGAACAGACGATGATTGACGCACGAGATCCGGCTGCTCTGGGACGCTGGTGGAAGGAGGCGCTCGGGTGGGTTGTCGTGAATGATGATCCGGAAGAGTTTGAGATTCGACCAGCAGCAGACCGACTCCCTGGGCTGCTTTTTGCCGCCGTCCCCGAGCCCAAGACAGTCAAGAACCGACTCCATCTCGACTTCCGCCCTGAGGATAGAGACAGAGAGGTTGAGCGGATGCTCGTACTTGGAGCTACCCGGGCCGATGTGGGTCAGGGCGAGGAGTCATGGGTTGTGTTGGCTGACCCAGAGGGCAACGAGTTCTGCATCCTCAACTCCCGCCGCGCCGGCTGACAGCGGATAGAGTCGGGCGCTCCCGCCGCCGCCGCCGGTCAGCCAGCCGAGCCCGGTTCGGCCATCTTGCGGTGAGCGGCCGCCTTAAGCTTGTCGGGCAGCACCTTCGACATCGCCCCCTGCGCCTTGGACATGAGCCCGCCGGCGATCACCTTGGTCTTTCCTTCCATCATGGCCTCAAAGCCCTGCCGGGCGACCTCGGCCGGATCGTCCTTCTTGTCGCTCGCTCCCATCTTGGTGTCTTCCAGCCCGGCTCGGTCGAAGAACTCGGTGTCGGTCGGTCCGGGCATGAGTGCCGTCACCGTGACGCCTGTGTCTTGCAGCTCATCGCTGACCGCCTCGGCAAAGGACTGGACGAATGACTTGCTCGCGTTGTAGGCAGCCTGGAAAGAGCCGGGCATCTCCGACGCGATCGACGAAGTGAACAACACGCGGCCCTGTCCCCGTTCCACCATGGCCGGCATCAACCGCTTGGCGAGATGCACCGTCGACTCGACGTTCAGTCGGATCAGGCGCATCACGTCGTCGAGCCTCTGGTCCTGTACGAAACCACCGCCGAGCCCCATCCCGGCATTGAGCGCCAGAGCGTCCACCGGCTGGCCGGTCGCCTCAACGGCGTCAGCGAGCTTCTCGACGTCCGCGTACTCAGCGAGGTCGACCTTGACGGGTATGACCTGAGCCGACGTCGACAGCTCTTTGGTGGCCTGCTCCAGTTCGTCGTCCTCGGCGGCGACTACGAGGTCGTAGCCGTGATCAGCGAACTGGCGCGCCAGCTCGAAACCGATCCCGCTGGATGCGCCGGTGACAACGGCGAGCGGACGAGTAGCAACCAAGGTTCTGCCTCCTGAGGGGATGTCGTCGGCACCACGGCCCGCTTCGCTGAGCCGCACATGCTCGCTACCCGGATCACATTTGTGAAAAACGGCCCTCCTCCCCTGAGCCAGTCCTCCACATCGCCCGCGGTGGGGTTCGCCTACGGTTCGTATTCATGCGGGTGTTGCTAACCGGAGTCTCCGGGACGGGGAAGTCATCTTTGGTGAAGGAACTCCGTCGCCGCGACTACGTCGCCTACGACGCCGACGACGACGGATTCACCCAGCCGCGACCGGATGGCTCGTGGGGATGGCGGCTGAGCCTCGTGAGGTCCCTCTTCGATCAGCAGGACGACTGGCTCTTGTTCTTCGCAGGTTGTTCGGACGAACAGACCCAGCTGGAGTTCGACTTGAAGGTGCTCCTGACCGCACCGGTAGAGGTGATCCTCGAGCGACTGCGGACGCGAACCACGAACTCCTTCGGGAAAGCGCAGGCCGAGCGGGACCGCGTGCTGGCCGACATGGACTGGGTGCTTCCCCTTCTGCGCACCTCCGCCGACATAATCGTCGACACCACGAAGCCGGTGAGCGAGGTGGCGGATGCGGTTGTCGACGCCGTCGCTTCCCACGGTCGTCGCAACACCCGGTTGTGAAAACAGAACAGCCCACCGAGGCGGCGAATAAAGCACCACGACCCGAACGGACCCTGGCGGCGAAGTTGTACCTCGATCGCCGCCTCGACGAGCTCGCTACGGTCCGCTGCCGTTCGAAGTCAGGCGTCGAGCGGGTGGACCCACCGCAAGCCCGGAAAGCCAGCGAAGCTTCGATCTGCGCTCACCCAACTGGCGCCCTGCTCGATCGCGATAGCGGCGAGAAACACGTCAGGCACCGTGTTCCCCCTCGCGTCCAGGCGCCGGCAAAGGTCGGCGAATATCTCCCAGTGACGGTCTCCGGGAAGCACCGGCACTGCGGCGGGAGAGTCACGAAGGACCTTGACGAACTCGAGCGCAATGCGAAGGGGAGTCGGCTCCTTGAAGATCCGCGGATGCGTGACCACCCGCAAGAAACCGCTGGAGACGACAGCCGGGAGTCCTAGGGGCTCTGGTCCACGCCGAGCCTCCTCGAGCCATTCGCGATGGCCCTCGTGGTCCGGCGCTTCGGGCCGATGGGCGTACACGAGGATGTTGACGTCAACGCAGCGCATGGACGGGCTCTTCGACATCCATCTCATCGAGTAGGGAGGCTCGATTGGTGAGGTCTACGCCAGGCAGCACACCGCTCCCGCCGAAGACCGGAAGTACGCCGACCTCTTGCTGATCTAGTTGCTTCGGCCGCAGAGCCTCACGAACTGCGTCTTCGATCACCTTGCTTACGGTCTGTGAGGTCGTCGCTGCTAGCGCCTTCGCCGCCCGGTAGACCTGCTCGGAGATGTTGATGGTAGTGCGCACTCGGTCATCTTAGCGTCATCTGTTGATGCAAAAGCATCGCTCCGGTTCGCGGAGCATTGGCTCGAGCGGGAGGAAGGATCAAACTTTCGCCGATCAGGAACCGGACTGGGCCCCCGAGGGCCGTCCTACACCCGAGACCGGGGCTATAGGAGCGGCAGTACCGGCAGCGGGACGACCTTTGGGAATGTGGGTCGAGCGAAATGAACCACGGCAGTGGCGACGATCTTGGCCTCGGCGACGAGATCGCATTCGTGTTCACCTATCTCGAGGCCTAGTTCCGCCGCCAGAATCGCGCCGTCTGCCCCGAGCTTCTCTAGTTTGCGCGTGAGCTCCCGTCGTGCCTCGCCTCGTACGGCGTTGACTAGCTCGGTCAGGGCGGGGACCTCGACATTCCCGCTGAGGGGCCGTCGAGCTCTGACGGTCGTGGGGTCGTTGTGGCGCATGCCCGCAGCGATCGCCACCACGATTGCGGCGGTCATGTAGCCGCCCTGCATCAGCTTGGTGACATCCTGGCCGGCGAGGGTCGTTGAAAATGGCTGATCGAGGTGCGTCCGTCCAAGTGAACGCACGGCCGTGCCGCCCATCGTGAACTCGCGGCGGTGCTGACGGTCAAGGCGAGTCTCGACAAGAGTGACCCCGACGACACCGTCCGCCTTGAGTGACCGGCACTGCTGCAGCATCCTCGCGTGAGCGCTGTCCCAACCTGTCCTCAGCCACGCCAGGTGAGTAGAGAAGGCGCCGCGGGGCTCCTGTTGCGCGATGGCGGGGCCGTACCATGTGTCTGAGCGGTGGAGGACAACTTGTGGCGGATCGATCCACTTGAGGCCGGCACCCCGCGACGCGCAACGACCGTAGGAGCGCAAGACATGGGTGGAGGCTGCGACGAACACCCCCGTGACATCGCCGACCGGGACTAGTCCGCAGTGGCCGAGCCCAGTGTGGCTGGCGACACTCAAGAGACTGGATCGCACAGATGACTCGTGTGCCCGTGAGGCCCGTCTCGCGGTAGCAGGCGATACGCGGTCTGGGTTCCTGTCGGCCATCGCTATCGGACGAGCAAGCTAACAGGTTTCGTAACTTCGTCCACTAGGCGGCTGACATGAATCGAGGGAGCGGGCGACGCGGATAAGTAACCCTGATTGAACACGTCACGTGCTCGGATGTGGGATGGGCCTTCCGACTCTTCGGTACCGGCCTACTTCCGAAGACTCTGCAAGTAACTGTACGCCTTTTGCAGCTTCGAGTGGACGGGCTCAACGACTCGGACTGCGTGCGATTCCACGGGCCGGTGCCTGCTGGAGCGCGCGGCCTCCAAGACTCTGAGGAGCTAGCCGTGCTCCTCAGTAGGTGAGAAAAAGGTGCAGATGCCGTCGATCAACTCAAGTACCGTTTCTAGACGCGAAGGTTGCTGGGAGGCTTTAAGGCCACTCATATGTCGTAGTAGAGCATGAAGCTTCTGGGGAGTCTGATTGGACTTCAGG
The DNA here is from genome assembly GCA_963754255.1 of uncultured Actinomycetota bacterium. Taxonomy (GTDB): domain Bacteria; phylum Actinomycetota; class Acidimicrobiia; order Acidimicrobiales; family Bog-793; genus CAVWEW01. The sequence continues at coordinate 159,376 of CAVWEW010000011.1, read as the reverse complement.
ACACCGCAGAGGTGCTGTTCAGAGACTTGCGACACCGGCGAAAAGTCGGTCTCCGCGGCCTGGAAGATGCCCAGTACGAAACGCGCCATGAACTCCTGCTGGCCTGAGGCGACTTGCGCAGCAACCCAGTCGTCCTGGTCCATCACCTCTAGTCCGATTGCCCTGCCCGTCAGCTCGGACGCGATCGGCCTCCGTCGCGCAGCCGTGACCCCACGTTGCATCGTTGTAGCACTAGGCCAGGGAAGCGCTGCGGATCAACATTCGGAGCGGGCCGCTCGCACATATCGCTCAGCGAGCGATGGGACCGCGATCGCTCAATCCCAGCAGAGGCAGAAGGGGTGGCCGGCCGGATCCAAGTAGACCCGGAACCGGTCACCGGTTTCCTCGCCTGGCTGCGTCGCATGCTTCCTTGCGCCGAGCGCCAGCACTTCCCGCTCGACGGTGTCAACGTCGTCCACGGTCATATCGAGGTGAAACTGCTGCGGCCGCTCACCGGACGGCCACGTCGGGGGTGCGAAGTCGTCGGCAAGCTGGAAGGCCACGCGCAGCCCTTTGACCGTTAGCACGACCCAATCGTCAACATCGGCATCGACTTCTCCCCCAAGGACACCCGCGTAGAAATCAGCTAGTGCCCGGGGATTGGGGCAGTCCATGACTACGGAGCGCATGCGGGCGAGTGGCATCGCGAGCCATCGTGACACAAGACGGCCGCCGCCGTCTACGAGGCCAAGTATCCCTACAGTCGTCCCGGTCCGACGAGTCGGACCACCTTGCCAGCGGGAAGGGGGAGTGTGCACTCCGACAGCGCCCACTTGTGCCCGTAGCGCTTACCCACGTCGCGGGCGTCCAGGACGGCGGTCACGCTACGCCTTCTGCGGAGGTGGACCAAAGGACGTCGCGAAAGAGCGCCTCGATGCTCTCCTGCGCCGCAACTCCGGAATCGGCCGCTTGATATGGCGAGGCCAGCGCGTCGAATGGCAAACTGGCTCGAATGAGGATGAAGTACGGCGTTGTCCTTCCGGGCGGCTCCGCGACCGAGCAAGTCGGCCTCGCCGTCCTTGCCGAGGAGTGCGGCTGGGACGGCGTCTTCGTGTGGGAGGCGGCGTATGGCATCGACGCCTGGAGCCTGCTCGCAGCGATCGCAAGCCGCACGTCGAGAGTGCTGCTCGGGACCATGCTCACGCCGCTCCCGTGGCGGCGGCCGTGGAAGGTGGCCAGCCAGGTCGTCACGCTCGACCAGCTGTCGTCGGGCCGTGCGGTCCTGAGCGTCGGCCTTGGTGCGCTCACCACCGACCTTCCGCAAACGGGAGAGGTGACGGACCTTCGCGGACGCGCCGAGCTTCTCGATGAGGGGATCGATCTCATGCGCCTCCTTTGGTCGGGCGGATCGAGCTATCACGGACGGCACTTCGATTACGACTGTGATCGTGACGACCTTTCGCAAGTGGGGCGGCCGGTGCAGGAGCGCATCCCGATTTGGGTGGTTGCGGCCTGGCCGAGGCCACGGTCGATGGAGCGGGTGCTCCGGTGCGACGGTGTCGTGCCGGAGTTGGACACTGAAGACGAGGACGCCCTTCCCGACAGCGTCCGAGATCTTCGAGCATGGCTCAGCGAGCGGGGAGCACCATCGGACTTTGACGTGATCCTTGACGGGGAGACGCCGAGCGGCGACCCCACCGCGGCCGCCGCCAGAGTGGCTCCTTTAGCCGAGGCGGGCTGTACCTGGTGGCTGGAGACACGCTGGGAGATGCCGCACCACAGCAGTGAGCGCATGGAGCAGGTCCGCGGGCGCCTACGGGTAGGACCTCCAAATGGGGGGCTCTGAGGCCGGGCATCACCGAGTCCCGGCGTGGGTTGCTCTCAGGGGCCCTCCCTTCATGGGCTCGTGCGACATATGGCCGAGGTGAAGAGATCTTGCTTCAGGCGCATTCTCCAGCGCGAGCCCGACGCCCCGTATATCTGGTACGACCCGAGTGTGGAGGACAGCGACATCGTGCCGCTCGACGACCCCGGACACGGCAGCACCCAGCCCGCTGCTGGAGCCGAGGTGAGGGGGACCGTTCCTTATCGACGATCGCTTGATGGGACGGCCGGACCGATGAGTCTGAACCAACCATGACGTCTGTACCGATGAACGATCTCAGATAAGGGAGCGCCGCCGTGACCTGCGAAGCAATGCCAGCTGTCGTCGATCGTGCCGAGTGGAATGCCGCCCGAGATGCCATCCTGGACCGTGAGAAGGCACACACACGCGAGGGGGACGCGATCGCCGCCGCGCGCCGCCGGCTACCGATGACCGAGATGCCCCAGATAACCGTCACCGGACCAAACGGAGTGGTCCCGCTGCTCGACGTCTTCGAGGGCCGCAGGATGCTCATGGCCTACTTCCACATGTGGCATGACGGCAAGCCGTTCGAGGAGCAGTGCGAGGGCTGCACCTTCTCGACCTGCCACATGCAAATGCTCGACTACCTCCACGCTCGTGGTGTCACCTACGCCGTCTTCTCCGAAGGCCCTATGAAGAAAGCGCCGCTTTCCGTGAGTTCATGGGCTACTCGTGGCCGTGGTACTCAGCGAAGAACTCCGATCCGCGTCTCGTCGACGGTCGTGGGTTCGGGCTCATCGCGTGCTATCTGCGCGACGGCGACAGGGTCTTCGAGACGTACTGGACAACAGGCCGCGGCACGGAGGCACTAATGACGAGCTACCAGGCCCTGGACATGACCGTATTCGGCCGGCAGGAACTCTGGGAGGACTCGCCCGAGGGATGGCTCCGTGTCGGCGAGGGTGAGCACCCGTGGCGCCTCAACGGTCGGCCCGTGGCCCAATGGTCGCGAACGAACGAGCCGGTGACAGATGCCGGCGTGCCGGTGCTCTGACCCCATTGCCCGCGGGCGCTTTCGACGTCAACTGAGCCACAGCGTCTCGCGGGACTCCCGACACCGCCGCTGAAAAGTGCGCCGCCCAGTCAGCGACCGGTCACGCCTACTCGAAGAGAACGGATATGCCTTCCCGTCGAGCGATTCTGTGGATAGCCTCCCCGGAAAGACCCCGTTCGATCGTGTCCGACATCTTCGAGGCCAGGCGGCGGTCGTCGAAGGCCCACCGGTAGCGCGACGGTGTCTCAGTCATCGTGCCACGCACTAGAAGAAGCTCTAGGCGACTTTCTAGACGCGACCTCCATCTGCTAATAAAAGAGCTAGTCAGAGGCATACAATCTCAAATGTCGTAATAGAGCATGAACTCCCACGGATGCGGACGCAGGCGCACGGCGTCGATCTCGTGCAGCCGTTTGTAGGACGTCCAGGTCTCGATGAGGTCGTCGGTGAAGACGCCGCCAGCCTTGAGGAACTCCTGGTCCGCCTCGAGGGCGTCGAGTGCTTCTTCGAGTGACGCCGGCACCTGCGGCACGGCGGCAAGTTCCTCAGGCGGGAGGTCGTAGAGGTCCTTGTCCACCGGGTCGGGGGGCTCGATCCTGTTTGCCACCCCGTCGAGGCCGGCCATCAGCATCGCCGCGAAGGCGATGTAGGGATTGCACGAAGGGTCCGGGCAGCGGAACTCCACCCGCTTGGCCTTCGGGCTCTTCGAGTAGATGGGGATCCGGCAGGCGGCGGAGCGATTCCGCTGGGAGTAGACGAGGTTGACAGGCGCCTCGTAGCCAGGGACGAGCCGCTTGTAGGAGTTCGTCGTGGGCGCTGCGAACGCCAGCACCGCTTTTGCATGTGCCAGGAGGCCGCCGATGTACCAGCGGCCGACGTCGGAGAGCCCGGCATAGCCTGTCTCGGCATAGAAGAGCGGGTCCCCGCCGTTCCACAGCGACTGGTGGCAGTGCATGCCGGAGCCATTGTCCTGAAAGAGCGGCTTCGGCATGAACGTCGCCGTGTGCCCGGCGTTGCGGGCGACGTTCTTCACTATGTATTTGTAGAGCATCAGCTTGTCCGCCATGCGCAGCAAGGTGTCGAAGCGCATGTCGATCTCTGCCTGCCCTCCGGTGCCGACCTCGTGGTGCTGGACTTCGATCTCGATGCCGAGTCGCTCCATCACGAGGATCATCTCCGAGCGCAGGTCCTGGAAGTGGTCCATCGGCGGGACCGGGAAGTAGCCCTCCTTGTACCGTGGCTTGAAACCGAGGTTCGGCCGCTCGTCGCGGCCGGAGTTCCAGATTCCCTCCACCGAGTCCACCTGGTAGAAGGCGGAGCGCTGGTCCTGGGAGAACCGGACGTCGTCGAAGATGAAGAACTCCGCCTCGGGGCCGAAGTACACGGTGTCGGCGATGCCCGTCGTGGCCAGGTAGCGCTCGGCCTTGAGAGCGACGTAGCGGGGATCCCTGCTGTAGCTCTCGCCGGTCACCGGGTCGTGCACGAAGCAGTTGAGGTTGATCGTCCTGTGCTGGCGGAACGGGTCGATCACCGCCGTCGAGGGATCCGGGAGCAGGAGCATGTCCGACTCCTGGATCTCCTGAAAGCCGCGGATCGAGGAGCCGTCGAACCCGAAGCCATCGACGAAGCCTTCCTCGGTCAGCTCATGAGCGGGCACCGAGAAGTGCTGCATCAGTCCCGGCAGGTCACAGAAGCGGAAATCGACGATCTCCACCTCCTCGTCCTTCATCAGGCGGACGACCTCTGCAGCTGTGCGCTCCTGCAACTTTCCTCCTTGTCACGGCACCCGGCGACGCCTCGATGTGCCCGTTCGATCTTGGCGGGCGCCTGTTGCGCCCTTGTAACCCGCGCGTGAACGCCGTGTGAACACTTCTCCGCAGCGTCGGCAGGCGCCGGCCGAACGGCGGGCAGCACGCAAAACTACCTGCGAGGATTGTGCCAACTCGAGCCTAGAGGAGCCGCATGCAGGGCCAGCGAGAATACGTGTTGAGGATGGTCGAGGAGCGGGCGGTGCGCTTCATCCAACTCTGGTTCACCGACGTCCTCGGGACGCCGAAGTCGTTCTCCATCACCCCGGCCGAGCTGGAGAACGCTCTCGACGAGGGTATGACCTTCGACGGTTCGGCCATCGACGGGTTCAGCCGCGTGCAGGAGTCAGACGTCCTGGCCAAGCCCGACCCGAAGACATTTCAAATCCTCCCCCTCGCCACCGCTCGCCGGCATGACGGTGATCACTCGTCTGTGGCGAGAGTCTTCTGCGACATCTTGAACCTCGACGGCTCCCCGTTCGAGGGTTGCCCTCGACACGCCCTGAGAAGGACGCTCGAGGACGCCCGCGGGAGGGGTTTCTCGTTCTACGCCGCCCCCGAGATCGAGTACTTCTACTTCGCCGACGCTGACGTCAGCGGGCCCCCGAAGCCGCTCGACGCCGGCTCCTACTTCGAGCTCACCGTGGCCGACCTGTCGTCGGACCTACGGAAGCGGACGGTGCTGACCCTGGAGGACATGGGCATCCCCGTCGAGTACTCGCAGCACGAGGATGCTCCGAGCCAGCACGAGATCGACCTCCGCTACACCGACGCCCTCACGATGGCCGACACGGTCATGACGGTGCGCCTCGTGGTGAAGGAGATCGCCCAGGAAGGTGGGGTGCATGCATCCTTCATGCCAAAACCCCTCGCCGGAGTGCAGGGCTCGGGCATGCACACGCATTTCTCTCTCTTCGAAGGCGACAGGAACGCCTTCAGCGACCCAGGCGACGAGCACGGGCTCTCTGCGCTCGCCCGGCAGTTCATCGCCGGGCTGCTCGAGCATGCACCGGAGATCACAGCCGTCACCAACCAGTGGGTGAATTCCTACAAGCGTCTCGTCGTCGGTTATGAGGCCCCGGTCCACGTCTCCTGGGCGTACAACAACCGGTCCGCCCTCATCAGAGTTCCCATCGCAAAGCGAGGACGCAGCGAGTCCACCCGCATCGAGTTCCGCTCCCCCGACCCGGCGTGCAACCCGTATCTGGCCTTCGCCCTGGTCCTGGCGGCAGGTCTGAGGGGAATCGAGAAGGGCTACGAGCTCGGCCCGGAGGCGTCGTCGAACCTGTACTCGCTCACTCCCGAAGAGCTCGCCTCGGAAGGCATCCGGGCACTCCCGACCAGCCTCCACGACGCCCTCACGGTGATGGAGCGGTCCGAGCTGGTGGCCGAGACCCTTGGCGAGCATGTGTTCGAGTGGTTTCTCAGGAACAAGCGGGCAGAGTGGGAGGCGTACACCCGCGAGGTGACACCGTTCGAGATCGCCCGCTACCTCCCCGGCCTGTAGGGCCGGGTCGATCCACAAGCGCGGGCTACGGACCGGGAGCCCAGATGGAGCCGCTCCTCGTCTACCCCGATCCCCCGCCGGAGTGGCTGGCGGCCGCCCTGCTCGATGCGGGCTACCCCTCTGTGCCGGTGAGCGGGGCGAGCGAAGCGGTCCGTCTCGAGCCGGACGACGGCTGGTCAGGAGCCGTGGTAGACGCCGGTGAGGACTTCCTTGCCGCCCTCGAGCTCTGCCGGGCGCTCCACAAGCCGGATGACTCGGTCCAGCCGGTGCTCCTCGTGGTGGCGGCGGATCAGCTCGACCGGCTCGACTTCCGGGAGGATCTCTTTCACGACTTCATGGTTGCCGGCGGCGCCGGCGGCGAGCTCCCGGCGCGGCTCGCCCACCTGTTCAACCGGACCGGAAGGGGCCAGCAGCATGACCTCATCGTCTACGGCCCGCTCGCTCTCAACCTCGAGACGTACCAGGCGGCCCTCAGCGGTCGACCGCTGGATCTGACGTTCATGGAGTACCAGTTGCTCTGTTTCCTGGCTTCGCACCCGGGCAAGGCCTTCACGAGGGAGGTGCTGCTCTCGAGGGTGTGGGGCTACGAGTACTACGGCGGGGCCCGCACGGTCGACGTCCACGTTCGCCGGCTCCGGGCGAAGTTCGGCGAGGAGCACGCCTATCTGATCGCCACGGTGAGGAGCGTGGGCTACCGCTTCGGCACGGTCCGCTGGCTTCCCTGAGACCCACCTCACCGGATCGACCATTGCTGGCGCCCGGCGTCTCGGCGGTCGGCCAGGCGTCTCAGGTCGCTGCCGTGCTGGGACGGCCCTGCGGCACCTCGGCCAGCGCCACGGCGAACGGGCCACCGTAGACCGCCACCTGCTTGTGGACCTTGTGGGACCGCACGCCTATCGGGACGAGCCGGTTGGCGTTGAGGCAGGCGACCCAGACAGTCTGCCCGTTCGGGCTCGCAGCGATGCTCTGAGCCCCCTTCGACACCTTCACCGGCTTGCCCGGCTTGTCGTTGGCGACGGTGATCGGCTCGACGTCGTTGCCGGGGAAGCCGCTCACCGGGGTGTTCACCACCCAGGCGATGCCTCCGGCGACGGTGACGGCGACGGGTCCCCCCTGCATCGCGATCGGTGCCAGGGCTTGGTCGCCGGCCACGTTGATCGGCGAGACGCTCTCCGAGTTCAGGTTCGTGACGAAGACCGTCGAGCCGTCCGGGGTGATGGCCACACCGATGGGGCCGTTGCCGACGTTGATCGGAGCGAGCGCCTTGCCGGCGGCGAGGTCGATCGGGGACACCTGGTGGCCGATCCGGCCGGGCTGGCCGGCGATGACGCTGCCGGCGTCGGCCACGAAGGCCTTGGAGCCGTTGGGCGTGATGACGATCCCCTGGGGTCCAGGCCCGACCTTGATCCGGGCAAGGGGCTTCATCGTCTTCAAGTCGATGGGGGTGACGGTGTCGCCGAGGGTGTTGAGGGTGCCGTCGTCGGTGACGTACGCCTTCGTGCCGTCAGGGGCGATGGCGATCCCGGCCGGCCCCGGTCCTGCCGGGATGGAGGCGAGCGCCTTGCCGGTGACGAGATCGATCGGCGTGACGTCGTCGCTCGTGAAGTTGGCCACGAGAGCGAGCCGGTGGTTCGGGCTGACAGCGACGGCGTCCGGGTACGTCCCGACGTGGATGGCGGCCCCGACGGATGCTGCGCCCGAGGTCACGTTGACCGGGACTACCGACGAGCCGAAACCGAGATTCCCCCCTGTGCCCGCCAGCGCCACATAGGCGATCACGCTCGGAGGCAGGGACGGGAGGCTCGTCGTGGTGCTGGAAGTGTGCGCGCTCGGCGACGACTTGCAGCCGGCGAGAACTGCCGCCACACCGAGCGCGGCGACGAGTGCCATCTGTCTCGGCGAGGTCCTCGGGCCACGAGGATCCAGGTGCTTCTGGTGTTGTTGCCGCTGCCGAGTCACGCTCGCCGTAGTACCACACCACGGCGGGCCGGCGACGGCGAGTCCGGCCCCTATTTACCGCCCGGTCGCCTACAGCGCTGTGGCCGAGCCGCCGGCAGGAGAGTATGCCCAGGCCTCGATCTCGACGAGGGCTCCGAGTGGGAGGCCGGCAGTGGCAAAGGCCGTCCGGGCCGGGCGGTGGTCGCCGAAGGCGGACACGTAGGCCTCGTTCATCTCGGCGTAGTCGCTCATATCGCTGAGCAGCACGGTCGTCTTGACCACATTGTGGAGCGAGGCGCCCTCGGGGTTGAGGAGAGAGGCGACGTTGTGCACCGCCTGGGTGACCTGCGCCGCGAGGCCCTCGACGAGACTGCCATCGGCGAGACCGAGCTGGCCGGAGCAGATCAGGAAGTCGCCCGCCCGAACGACGGGCGTGTACGGACCGACCGGGAGGGCCACTTTGCGATCTGCTCGATCAGCTGAAGGACGATCCGCACCCGCACGTCCGGGAGGCGTTCGGGTTCGTGATGTGGAAGCCGGCCTCCTGCAGCCCGTCGCGGTAGTCGAGCGTCGCCCCCTTTATGAGCTCGGCGCTCTCGGGATCGACGACGACCTTGACGGCACCGAAGGATCGCACGATGTCGTCGTCGGCGATCTCGGAGTCGAAGAACATCTCGTAGCTGTAGCCGGAGCAGCCGCCCGGCCGCACGGCGACGCGCAACGCCAGGTCGGCGTTGTCCTCCTGTGCCAGCAGATCGGCGACCTTGACCGAGGCCGACTCACTGAGCGTGATCGGACCCGGCCTGCGTCCGATGTTCACAGATGTCGTAGCGATGCTCACGGCTCCACTGCCCTCCTCGTGGGATCAAGCTCATGACGATGATACAGAGCCGAGGGTTTCCTGCCTGCCAGTCAGGCGCGGTCGCGCCGCGGAAGTGTCGCCGAGGAGCTACAACGCGGCGCGGCTGTGGCACAACCGGGAGCGGGCGAGCCGCACAACGACGGCCGTCCGTTGGCACAGCCGGCGAGCGCCGCCCGCACCCGGGTAGCCTCGAAAGGGCTGTGCCAGACAAGGAGACGACCGCCACTGCCGCCGAGGCCGCCCTCGAAGCCGACGTGCGCGGCGCCCTGCTCGGGGTGATCGACCCGGAGCTCGGAGACAACATCGTCAATCTCGGGATGGTCCGCTCGGTCCGCGTCGACCAAGGCAGGGTCACGGTCGAGGTGGCCCTCACCGTCGCCGGGTGCCCCCTTCGCACCCAGATCAGGGAGGACGTCGAGCGGCGGGTGCAGAGCCTTCGCGGGGTCGGGGCGGTCGAGGTCACGACGGGGGCGATGTCGGCCGAGGAACGGTCGGCCCTCATGTCCCGGGCGCGCCTTCTTGCACAGGAGCGCTCAGCCCTGCCCGTCGACATCCCGCCCACAACCCGCGTGCTGGCCATCGCCTCGGGCAAGGGAGGAGTGGGCAAGTCGTCGGTCACCGTCGCCGTGGCCATGGCCCTCGCCGCCCGTGGCTGTGCGGTGGGGGTGTTGGACGCGGATGTGTGGGGTTTCTCCGTGCCGCGCCTGCTCGGGATGGAAGGTGAGATCGAAACCCGGGCGAAGAAGATGGTCCCACTCGAACGGCGGGTGGCCGAAGGCGTCGTGCGGGTGATCTCGATGGGGTTCCTCTCCGACGAGGACTCGGCCATCATGTGGCGGGGACTGGTGCTGAACCGGGCCGTGCAGCACTTCCTCGAGGACGTCCATTGGGGAGACCTCGACTACCTGCTCGTCGATCTGCCCCCTGGAACCGGCGACGTCCAGATGGGCCTGGCCCGCATGCTGCCGCGCACCGAGGTGCTGATCGTGACGACCCCCCCGCTTGCTGCTCAGAAAGTGGCCGGCCGGGCGGCCGACATGGCCCGCAAGGGCCACCTGCGGGTGGCCGGCGTCATCGAGAACATGTCGGCCTTCGTCTGCGAGCACGGAGCTCGGTACCCCTTGTTCGGGGAAGGGGGAGGTCAGCGCCTCGCGGACGAGATCGGCGTGCCGCTCCTCGGCTCGATCCCCCTCGATCCGCTCGTGTCCTTGTCGGGCGACGCCGGACGCGCCGTCGTGGGCGAGCCGAGCGACGGCGGCCCACGGAGCGCCGTGGCCACGGCGTTCGAGGCCATCGCGGAGCGGATCCTCCTCGACATCGCCCCCCGGGTCGAGATGTCGGGCTGTACGGCGCGGATGCTCGACGCCGTGGAAGAGGCCCTCGGCGGGATCTAGGACCTCAGGATTGGGTGCGGATCGCCCAGGTGGCCCGGACGTCGTCGGCGTCGTCCGACTCGGCGAGACCGTCGTCACCGAGCTTTCGCAGGTGCGCCCACACCGAGAAACGTGCCACCGGGTGCAACTCCACCGCCACGTCGGTGTAGACGTCGCCCACGATGTCGTCGATGCCGGCATTTCCCCTGGCGGCGAGTGCGGAGAGGATGCTCGCCTCGCGGGCGAGGCGATGGGCGACGTAGTCCCTGATGACGGCGGCGGGATCGGGTAGGAGTGCGCCGTGGCCGGGAGCGATCACGTCCAAGGGCGGGTTCATGCCGGCCAGCCGCTCGAGCGAGCCGAGGTAGGACTTCATGTCGCCGTCCAACGGGGCGATGACGACTGTCGAGTCGCCCATTATGTGGTCGCCGGAGAAGAGCACCTCGGTGGAGGGCTGCCCGCTCTCGCCCGAGCTGGGGAGGCTGAGGGTGTAGCAGAGATGGTTCGAGGCATGGCCGGGGGTATGCAGCGCCACGAGACGCAGGTCCCCCGCCGGCACCTGTTCCCCGTCCGTCAGCTCCCCGTCAGGCTCGAAGCCGTCCCTCGCCCCGAAACCCAGCACCGCCGCCCCGGTCGCGGCCGCCAGCGCCGCCGCCCCGGGCGAATGGTCGGGATGGGTGTGGGTGACCACGACGGCGGCCAGGTGGCGTGGACCACCCCGGCTTATGGCCCCGAGAAGAGCAAGATGTCCCTCGTCATCGGGTCCCGGATCGATCGCCACAAGCTCTTCACGCCCGACGAGGTAGGTGTTCGTGCCCGGTCCTGTCATGAGTGACTGGTTCGGCGCCGTCAACCTGACCACCCCGGGCAGGACCTCGACCGGCTGCCCGGGGACAGGGCGATCGAGCACCATCGGCAGCCTCGTCACCTGGGCGAGGCTGGGAAGGGCACTCCCGGGAGAAGCCCGGTTGCCTGCTCGTAGTCCTCGTCGTCCGGCAGGACGATGCGGGCGGCCTCGCCCTCGACGGTGATCCGGGGCCGGACCACCGGGACAATGGCCGCCGCCGGCGCCGCCATGAGATCGGCGGCGGTCGGGAAGCGGCTGAGGGCCTCGAGGTTCTTGATCGTCGGGAGCCACAGGTCGATCTCGCCCCGCTCGTTCCGGCGGAGCGCCTCTTGCGGCTCTATCCAGACCGATGCGACGACTTCGTTGTCGTCGTGGAGGGCCTGTTGCCCCTCCGGCACGCTCGCCACGAAGAAACGAGTGTCGTACCGCCGCTCCGAGCCCTCCGGCGTGATCCAGTGGCTGAAATAGCGGAGACCGCCGAGCTCAAGTGTGAGTCCCTCTGCGGCGCAGATCTCGGCCAGGGAGGCGGACCCTTCGTTGAGACGCCTGCGGTGCTCCACGAAGCGACCGGCTGTTTCGGCGTCCTCGAACGAAAGTGGGCGTCCGCCTGCTGTCGCCAGCAGGATCCCGGCCTCCTCGAAGCACTCCCTCACGGCAGCGACGAAGTAGGCGAGACCACCATGGTCCACTCCGAGCAGCTCACTGGCGCCGGCATCGTCCCGCCCGCGGCAGAGCCCGACAATCTCCTCGAGCCGGTCTGCATCATCGACCGCACCGCCGGGGAAGAGGCTGATGCCGCCTGCCCAGGTGGAGCGGGCGTTTCTCAGGAGCATGAGGACCTGCATGCGGCCATCAACCACCCCTGCCCCGGGAGCGGCAGGCAAGTCCCGAAGGAGCATCAGCGTCGCCGCATCCCGCGGCACGATCACCTCAGGCACGGTAGGACCCGACCTGCGGGATTAGAGGCGCTGACACTCACTGCACGGTACCGGCTCGGGCGCGCTTCGGCCGGAGGTCGGTCGGCCCGGGCGAATTATTCGTGTGCCTGGAGCAGCTGTTTTACGCCGAGCTCGACTGGTATCCCCGGCGCCGGCCCGCTTGGACCTGGGCGCTCCTCAGCTTTTGCCGGGCTGCGGCTAAGCCGACTGGGCGTGCGTCCGGGCGGTTGCGTCCAGACGGTCCATCATCTGCTTGCGCTCCATCTCGTTGCGGCCGCCCCAGATGCCGTGCGGCTCCCGAATGCGCAAGGCGTAGTCCAGGCAAGCCTCCTGCACCGAGCAGTTGCGACAGATCGCCTTGGCGGCCCGCTCCCGCCCCAATCTCTCGTCCTTGCGCTCCGTATGAGACGGTGGGAAGAACACGATTGCTTGCGGCCCTCGACATGCTGCTCTCGATTGCCACAACTCTTCTCCATGGCCGGCGAACATCTGGACCCCTCCTGACTCGCTCACTTCCGAACGATCGGCGGCTGAGGCGTATTCTCGCTACGGGGCGCGCGCCACCACCTTCACCGGTCTCACGCGGGTCCCCCCATCAGCACTCCCCAGACTGCTGTGTGTGACCCCGAGGCACCGGGGCCTGTGGATGACCCTATAGGCCGACGTGACGCGATACAAGGGGGAGCCTCAGAAGATGGCCTGTAGTGTCCCCTCGGAATGGAGCGCCAGCAATTCTGCCTTCAGAGCAGGGTTCTCATCGTCGCTGGCAAAGGCGGCGTAGGAAAGACGAGCGTCACAGCGGCGCTGGCACGGATGGCGGCGGACGCCGGCCTCGAGGTGCTCGTGGTCGGGCTGGACGATGCCGGCGCACTGCCTGAGCTCTTCGGCGCCGACGTCACGTTCGGCTACGACGAGGCGGTGCTGTACGAGGCCCCGGCAGGGCGGGTGCGGGGGCGGGTGATCACACCCGACGATGCCCTGCTCGAGTACCTGATGGACCACGGCCTGCGCCGGGTGGCCAAACGGCTCGTGGCTGCCGGCGTTCTCGACGTCGTGGCGACGGCCATTCCCGGCATCCGCGAGATTCTGGTGCTCGGGAAGGTGAAGCAGCTCGAACGGGGAGCCAGCGCGGACCTGCTCGTGCTCGATGCTCCCGCCACCGGCCACGCGGTCAGGTTCCTCACCAGCGCCAACGGCCTGCTCGACGCGGCGCGGGGTGGTCCGCTCCGCACGCAGGCGGCTGAGGTGGTCGAGATGCTGCACGACCCGGAGCGCTGCCAGGTGCTCCTCGTCACTCTCCCCGAAGAGACCCCGGTAAACGAGCTCATCGAGACCGCCTACCGGCTCGAGGACGAAGTGGGCATCATGCTCGGACCGGTCGTGGTGAACGCCTGCCTCCCGCCGATCAGCCATGTTGCCCGGCTTCCCGAAGAGGTGGTCGGGCTGACGGCGGCGGCGGGCGAGGCTCCCGTCGATCCTGCCGAGGCACGGAGGCTGGCGATGGCGGGCCGCTTCCGTGCGTGCCGCGAGCAACTCCAGTCCGAGCAGCTCGGCCGCCTGAGCCAGCAGATGCCCCTACCGCAGATGCAGCTCCCGTTCCTTTTCACCGCCGAGCTCGGTGCCGGCCAGGTGGCAGAGCTCGCCCGGGCGCTCGGACAGGCGGTCGACGAGCTCGATGCCGCGTCCTTGACGATCGCGCCCCGCCAGCCGTCACTCGAAGGAGACCTCGAGGTCGAGGAGCCGGCCTCTTGAGCTCGCCGGACGGCCTCCACGTGAACGACCTGTCGGCGATCATCCGAGCACGATCGATCGTCGTCTGCTGCGGCTCAGGAGGGGCGGGCAAGACCACCACGTCGGCTGCCATCGCCCTGGCCGCGGCGGCAGCCGGCCGGCGGGCGTGCGTCGTCACGATCGACCCGGCCCGGCGCCTGGCCGACGCGCTCGGCATCCAGGCACTCTCCAACTCTCCGAAGCGGATCGAGGGCGATTGGGCCGGAGAGCTGTCGGCGGTGATGCTGGACGCCAAGGGGACCTTCGACGACCTCGTGGGCCGTTACTCGGCAGACGAGGAGCAGGCAGAGCGGATCCTCTCGAACCGGCTCTACCGCAACCTCACGTCGGCCCTTGCGGGAACCCAGGAGTACATGGCGGCCGAGAAGCTCTACGAGCTGAACGAATCCGCTGCCTTCGATCTGGTCGTGGTCGACACCCCGCCGACGCGCAACGCCCTCGACTTCCTCGATGCACCCGGGCGCCTGACGAGGTTCCTCGAGAACCGCATCTTCCGACTGCTGCTGATGCCGACGAGAGCCTCTCTGAAGGCGCTCACCGTGGCCACGCAGGCATTGCTGAGGACCATCTCGAAGGTGGCAGGAGCCGAGATCGTGGAGGATGCGGTGGCGTTCTTCCGAGCCTTTGACGGGATGGAGGCGGGCTTTCGCGACCGGGCGAAACGAGTCGAGCAACTTCTGAGCGATGCCGGCACGTCATTCGTCCTTGTCGCAGCGCCTCGCCGCGATTCGGTGGAGGAGGCCGGCTACTTCGCCGACCGGCTCGCCGAGGCGGGTCAGCCGGTATCGGCCCTGGTCATGAATCGGCTGCATCCGGACTTCCGTGCCGAGGGGGACAGCCGAGGGAGCACGCCGGCGCCGCCCGGCACGGGCACCGCCGGCTGGAGCGAGACCGAGGCACTGGGCGCGGACAAGGGGGCGGCGCCGGCGGGCGCAGGCGCGGGCATGGAGGCGGCGCCGGGGGCGGGAAGCGCGGCCTGGAGCAAGGCCGAGGCGTCCAAGGCTCTGGCCGAGCTACGGCAGAACCTGGCCGACTTTCAGTATCTAGCTGACCGGGAGCGCCGGTACCTGACCGAGCTCGAGTCGAAGATAGAGGGAGCAATTGTGAAGGTCCCCTATCTGGAACAGGACGTACACGACCTGCCTGGCCTCGGCCCTCGTGGCGGCTCATCTCATGGGTGAGGGCGCACCTCCGTTCCGTCGGCGGGGCATCTATGGCAGAGGGCCCGCCGAACGAAGGCAACGGCGGGACCAAGTAGCCTCCGAGCCTGTGGACGAGATTCTCATCGTGAGCGATGCGACGAGCCTGCTCAGTGAAGTCCGCTCCGCCCTCGAAGACGACAACACGGAAATCCGTGAGGTGACGGTGGGCGAGCACGTTCGAGATGCGGTCGACGAGGCTCCCCCTGACCTCGTCGTCACCGATCTCCAGGTGGGCAGCATGGGCGGTGTGGCCATCTGCATGGACCTTCGCCTCGAAGAGTCGGGCGAGAGGCTGCCTCATGTCCCCGTGCTTATCCTGCTCGATCGCCGTGCCGACGTGTTCCTGGCCCGCCGGTCCGGCGCCGAAGGCTGGCTGGTCAAGCCGCTCGACTCGCTCCGGCTTCGCCGGGCGGCGCGGACGCTCATCGAGGGCGGGACCTACCACGACGAGTCGTATATGCCGTTGCCGCTTCCCTCCGAGGTGTAGCGGAGGCCGAGCGGGTGGTCCCATGAGACGCCGACGCGCCAAGCAATCCCAAGGCTCGGAGATCGCGCCCGTATCCGAGCAGGAGCAGCAGATACGGCGGGGGCTCGAGACCCTGAGAGACATGACCGCCAGGGAAGTCATGACCCCACGGGTGGATGTGGCGTCCCTCGAAGGCCCTGTCCGGTACGAGGACGTGGCCCGCGCCGTGCGCCGTACGGGCTACAGCCATTACCCGGTGTACGCCGACGATCTCGACCACCTTCTCGGCGTGTTGTTCGTGAAGGACCTGTTCAATCTCGGTCCCCTCGGAAGCGATCAGGTTCCCGCCACCGATGAGGTATCGCGCCGCCTGCGGGAGCCCTATGTCGTGCCGGAGTCGCGAGCCGCGCTCGACTTGTTGGCCGAGATGCGGCGGGCGCGTCCGCGACTTCGCCGTGGTCGTGGACGAGTACGGGGGGGTGTCCGGAGTGCTCACCATCAACGATCTCGTGAGTGAGCTCGTAGGGGACTTACGGGACGAGTTCGACCGATCCGCTCCGCCACCCATCCATCGCGTCGACAAGTCCCATTGGCTCGTCGACGGCTCGGCGCCGGTCGACGACATCCGCACCGAGATCGGGGTGCCGTTGCCGGACGGTGACTATGTCACGCTGGGCGGTTACTTGTTCGACGCCTTCGGCAGGATCCCGGCCGAAGGTGACCAGGTGAGCCAAGACGGCTGGTCGTTCCGAGTCACCCAGATGGACCGTCGCCGCATCGCCAAGGTGGCCGTCCATGCCCCCCCGACGCCGGAGGAGACGGCCGGTGACGCGGGCGGCGCCGGAGGCGCCGGAGGCGGGTCTTCACCTGATTGACAGCCCCGGCTCGAGGGCAGCTACCGCATAGCTGAGCCCCATGGTGTGAGCCTCGCCCGGGGGAGCTCTGAGGGCCCGCCGGGGTAGCCGACGCGCTCGGCTTGGCCGCCGGCGCCGGAGTGGCTTTGGAGGCAGTGCCTCGCCGCACTACGATGTGCGTCGGCGAGGGCAGAGTCTCGCCAACGGGAAGTGGCGCAGCTTGGCAGCGCGCAGCGTTCGGGACGCTGAGGCCGCGGGTTCAAATCCCGCCTTCCCGACCAGGTCGGGAGGGTGTCGTCCTTCTCGAAGTTGCGGAAGCCGAACGCTACGCGCTTGATGCGCTTGATGAGGTTGTTGAGCACTTCGGTCGGCCCGTTGCTCACCTTGGCCAGGTGGTAGTTGCAGATCTTGTCGAACAAGCGTCTGATCGTTCTTCCCAGGCGTTGCAGCTCAGGTGGCAGTTGAGGAGGCGCGCATCAGGCGTCCGCAGAGTCCACCTTCTACGCAGTTGTCATTGCTCGCCGAGGACGAACCGGACAAGCGAGTGTGCTGAGTCCGCTAGTGGTCGGCAAGCCACGCTACCTCCCGCTCGCCGCCCAGGGGGTCTCGGAGGATTCCCCGGAGTGCTTCTCGGTCATGTGGTTCAATGAACCGGGTCGACCCACGAGATTTCGCGAAAGCGGGCGAAGTCTGAGTCGGCGCTCACGATGTCGAGCCCGTGCTCGATGCAGAGTGCGGCGAGGACCGCGTCCGAGACGAGGTTGCCTCGAAGGTCGAGTTCCCTGACGAGTCGGCCGAGTATCATGCGATGCCCGCGGCCCGGTTCCGGAATCCATGTCGCCGGCGCGTCGAGCCAGTGCTCGACTATCTCCCACGCGGCGGCGGGTGACAATGGGTCCTGCAGAGCCCACGCGTGCGTCGCGATTCGAACGAAGGCGGCAAGAGACATCCACGGGATACCCACGCGCCGTGGGCCGTTGAGGGCCTTCTCGATCCAGAGCCGTGCGCGGTCGTGGAACGGACTCTTCGCGTCAACGGCATAGAGGAGGATGTTCGCGTCGACGAGCACTATCGAGACTCGGCTCCCTCTAACACCTCGAGAGCTTCTGCCACATTCGACACATCGAGTCTCAGACCAAGAGGGTGCGTCTGCTGGCGGAACGGTTTGGCCGCCGGACGAGGGAGAAGGCCGCGGCGGATCAGTTCGTTGACCGCCTCGCTCACTCCGAGCCCACGCTCGCTCCTCAGCTGTTCGATCGCCCTTGCCGTGTCGTCATCGAACTCGACGGTCGTACGCATGTACGGACTATAGCACGTACGTGCGAAATATCTCGCATCAGCATGATCGAGGCGAGGCCCGGTGCTGACTCCATTTGACAGAGAGAGTCAGGCGTTTGCCGTCCTCGCCGTCGAGGTTCACCCGCGATGTCCGGAAACCGAGAAAGGGGGTTGGCGGTCGCTCACGTCGGGTCGATGGCTCCGCTCGTCCGGCCCGCTCCCTAGACGAGCGCGCTAATGACGCCCGGCTGTCTGATCATCGCCCATATCGGTGGCGATGACCCAACTTGGATTTGCTCCACTAGTTCGAAGCCCAACCGCGAGTAGAGCCGCGGCTCCTCTGCGACGATGCCTCAAGGTAGGCGGGGGCACCGTCGCGATCTGCGAGAGACAGCCCGTAGCGCAAGACCGTGCTCCCGAGGCCGCGACCTTGGGCTGCGGGGTCAACGCCGGTGACTGGCAGGTACCAGTGCTCGGTCGTTGGGTGAACCTCGGTCATCTGGACGAACATCTCCCCGAGGTCGCTTAGCGTCGACTCATCCAAGCTCTCGATCATCAACTCCACCAGAGCCGTGTCGTCCCCTTCGTCTCCTGGTGGCAGCCACAGGGCAATAGCCCGGCCACCTAGCCAGTGGGCCGAGCGGTGGTCGAATGCTCGTCCAGCGTACAGATCGACGAATCTTGGCCAGTAAATCAAGTACTTGTGCGGATCCGGCCAGAACCACCGCATGAGAGGATCGGCTGCGAAGGCAAGCGCAAGTATCGACACCGCGCGGTCGCGATCCGCGATGTCGATGACTTCAACTGATTCGGTCGCCATCGCGAGACTCCTGATCCAGCGGCGGATGTCCTCGGGTTTCGAATCGTAGTCCGCGGACCGTGATCACTAGCACGATCACCCCAGGCCTTACCCTATGCCAGCGCGTTCCGGACTCGCAGACGACCCTTCATGGCGAAGCAGGCGCCGGCGAGCTATCCCGCTTCGCTGTGCGTGACGGCAGGCTCGCCCATCCACTCCCGGAGGGTGTTCTTGAGCTTGGTCTGCTGGATGAAGATGTCGTGCTCCGGCGGCAGGGCCGAATCGGCTGTCTGGGGACTCTTGAAATAGAAGCTGAGCCACTCCTGCACGCCCTTCTCGCCGGCGCGGCCGGCGAGGTCGAAGAACAGCGCGAGATCGAGCACCAACGGCGCCGCCAGGATCGAATCGCGACAC
The DNA here is from genome assembly GCA_963754255.1 of uncultured Actinomycetota bacterium. Lineage (GTDB taxonomy): Bacteria > Actinomycetota > Acidimicrobiia > Acidimicrobiales > Bog-793 > CAVWEW01. The sequence continues at coordinate 140,420 of CAVWEW010000011.1, read as the reverse complement.
AGGAAGTCGACCTTGATCTGCATCGGGTAGCCCATCCACCCGAAAATGTCGATGTTGTCCCAGCCCTCCTTGTTGTCGCCGCGGGGAGGGTAGTAGTTGATGCGCACGACGTGCGAGATGTCGCCGTAGAGCCGGGGGTACTCCTCGGGCTGGAAGATCGCGTCGAGCACGCCCAGCTTGGACACCTCCTTCGACTTGAAGTTCTCAGGGTCGTCGAGCACCTCACCGTCGCGGTTTCCGAGGATGTTGGTCGAGTACCAGCCGTTGAGTCCGAGCATGCGGCTCTTGAAACCCGGGGCGAGGATCGTCTTCATCAGGGTCTGTCCCGTCTTGAAGTCCTTGCCCCCGATCGGCACCCCGTTGCGGTCGGCCAGCTCGAGCATGCAGGGCAGGTCGCAGCTCAGGTTGGGGGCACCGTTGGCGTAGGGCACTCGACTCTGCAGGGCGGCGTAGGTGTAGATCTGGCTCGGGGCGATCTCGGGATGGTTGTCGCCCAGGCCCTGCTCGAAGGTCTGGAGGCTGCTGTGCACCTCGGACGGCTGGCGGTAGGCCTCGGTCGAGCCGCACCACACCATGACTAGGCGATCGCAACCGTTCTCGTTGCGGAACTTCTCGATGTCGGCCATAAGCTGCTCGGCGAGGTCGAACTTGGTATCGCCCTTCTTGACGCGGAATCCGTCGAGTCTCGAGACCCACCTTCGGTCGAAAACCGCGTCCATCGCAACGACACCCTCCAGCTCGCGCGCTGATCGGCGCGAGGTCGCGCTCTTCCAGCACGCCGCAGGTGCGTGCGGCCTCGAGCGCGTTGGCCGAGATCGGGATCCCAACCGCCGAACACCAGGTCGTCCAGCTGCGCCAGCGGGACGAAATCCTTGATGTAGGGGTTCACGCCGTCACCGCGGGCGCCGAGGCGGATCTTGGCCATCTGGGTGATCGAGCCGATCGGCGCCTCGCCCGTCTTCTTGGCGGTCTCGACACCGGCGATGAGCGTTGACGAGACGGCGCCGAGGCCGGGGAGCAGCACACCCAGCTTGCCGGTGGCGGGGGCGATCTGGCGAGGTTCGGGCATGTGAGCATCATCAAGCATTGCCGCAGTATTCACAAGTATTATTCAGATATGCTTAACCAACGTGCGGTATGGGCCCCGGTCCTGCCCAACCTCACGGTTCAGCAACTCGAGTATCTCGTGGCCGTGGCCGACGAGCGGACCTGGGCAGATGCCGCCGCGACCGTCGGCGTCTCCCCTTCGGCGCTCTCACAAGGTCTGGCGGAACTCGAACGCCGACTTGGCCTCACGCTGTTCGAACGAGCCGGACGTGGTCGCGTGCTCGCCTCGGCCGCCGGGCCCGTGCTCGACCATGCCCGCACCGTGGTCGCAGCCACACGCGACCTCGGCGCATGGGCGGCCCGCCAGCAGAGCGGCGACGAGGGCGCGCTGCGGCTCGGGATGATCGACGCCGCGGTCGTGCACCACTACCCGAAGGTGTTGCGCCGCTATGGCCGCGAGCGCCCGGGCGTCGAGCTCCGGCTCAGGGTGGCACCGTCCGGCACGCTGCTGGCCGACCTCGCTCGAGCCGAGCTCGACCTCGTGGTGTGCGTCGGACCACCGGCACCGGTGCACGATGTCGAGTGGTTTCCCCTCTGCACGGAGTCGCTGTCGGTGTTTGCGCCTTCTCACGTGCCCAGCGAACTGCATCACCAGTGGGGCCCGTGGGTGACGTTCCCCCTCGGGTCGCACACGCGCTCGGTAATCGCGGCGGCACTCCGGTCCGTCGGCGCGCCGTTTCACGTAGTGGCCGAGTCACACCAGCCCGAGGTGCTGCGCGAGATGGTGCTCCTAGGGCTGGGTTGGACGGTGTTGCCCACGGTTCAGTCCGCGGGGCTCACTCCGGTGCGAGCCACTCCCCTCGCCAACCGCTCGCTGGTCGTCGCTCGCCGCATCGCTTCTGCTCCCCTTCCGGCTGCCCAGGCCTTCATCAACATGCTCCGTTCCACCAGCTGAGGGCAGCATCGCGACCGCTCAGGGCGCAGGAGGGCCGGATACCTGAATGGCGGTTCGCCAGAGTCCGCCCGCGGAGGTTTCGGGAGGCTGAGCTCGTGAGTCTGTCCGTGGCAGAGGGAGGGCTGACATAAGTAGCGTTTCTCGGTGGACGGCCATACCAGAGCTTGGACAAGTGGCCCCTAACGGAGGTCAAGACGACCGTGGACACGATCCTTGTCGCCAAGGTCCTGCCGCCAAAACGGTCGCCAGCCTGGATCGCACGACCACGTTTGACGGGCCGTATCGACGCCGTGATGTGCCGCCGGTTGACGCTCATCGAGGCGGAGGCCGGTTACGGGAAGACGGCTCTTCTCACATCGTGGTGGGAGTCGTCGGCATGCGCCTGGTACACGGTCGACGCCAGCGACCGGGACCTGCTGTCGTTCGCCAGGCGGCTGACGCGAGTCGCTCCGCCTCCACGTGCCTGCCATTTCCGGGGAGCTCGTGAGAGCGGGCGAAGGTCTTGCGGGACCCGAGCTCGAGCAGCTCTCGCGAGCTGACGCCCTCGGCGCACGACTGTCCGAGGTGCTGCACGACCACCTCAAGAATGACCTCGTCCTTATCATCGACGACGCCCATGACCTCGTGCCGGCCGCTCCTGCGACGAGGATGGTCGAGGCACTTTGCCGGCAGGCCCCCGACCTTTTCCACCTCGTGATGGCGGGCCGGCGGCGGCCTCTGTTCCCTATCGAACGGCTCCGCGGCCGGTCGCAATTGCTCGAGGTCGGCGCAGACTCACTTGCCTTCGACGAGGACGAGATCGCCCGTGTCCTTGAGGGCCAGCTCGGCAGGGAGGCGGAAGGTTTGGCACAGACGCTTCGCAGCCGGACCGGTGGTTGGCCGGCTGCCGTCATGCTTGCGATCGAGGCTCTCCGGGAAGCTCCCGCCGACAGGTGGCACACGCTCATCGGCTCTCGGACCGATGCCCGCCTGTTTTCTTACCTGGCGGAGGAAGTCCTCGCCAACCAGCCGGCGGAGGTGCTGACGCTCCTCAGAGTGACGGCGGTGCTCGATCAGTTCACACCTGACCTGTGCGACGCCCTCGGTGTCGCCGGCTCCGGAGCGATGCTCGCCGACCTCGTCACCCGCGGGTTGTTCGTCGAGGAACGCCAGGATGGTTCGCTCGTCCTCCGGCCGCTCACGCGCGAGTACGTCCTTGCCCGTCTGCCCCTGCCGCCCGGGCGGGTGGTCGAAGTGATCACAGCGGCAGCCGAGTGGCTCCATGCGGCCGGAGATGCGACGGCAGCGCTCCGCCTCTTCACCCGACTCGACGAGCCGGCAGCTCTGGCGGCGCTGCTCGAAAGCGCCGGCGCACGGACGCTCGGCTCGGGGGAGATGAGCCTCGTCCTCGCGGCCTGCCGCAGCCTTCCGGACCACTTTCGGACCGCTGCCATCGATCAGCTGGAGGGTGACGTCCTGCAGATGCAGGGCGACTGGGTCGGCGCCCTGTCGTGCTTCGAACGCGCCTCCGCCGGATCAGGGGCGGTTCCGGCTCGGATCGCCTGGCGGAAAGGGCTCATCCACTACCTGCGTGGGGATCTCGACGCCGCCCTCGCGGCCTACACCCAGGATGTCGACGACGACGAGGCAGAGCCGGCAGAGATGGCGCTTCTCCTCGCGTGGATGGCGGCGACCTACTGGCTGCGGGGAGATGCCGAGTCTTGTAGGCGACTCGCCGGTGAGGCGTTTGAGCTGGCCCGGTCATCGCACGATGACCGGGCACTAGCCGCTGCCCACACAGCCTTGGCGATGGTGGCCGCTCTCGATGGAGATCGTCGGGCCAACGACGCCCACTACCTGCTGGCACTGCGCGCCGCTGAGGCGGCCGGCGACGTCTTGCAGATCGTCCGCATCCGCACCAACCGCGCCTCTCACTTCATCGAGGAGGGAGCCTACGAGGAGGCCATGCACGAGCTCGACCTTGCCATTCGGCTGGCTGAGTTGACCTCGTTCACGAGCTTTCTCGACCTCAGCCTGCTGAATCGCGGGCAGGCTCGCTTCCACTTGGGACAGCTCGACGAGGCGCTCGCCGACTTCGAGGCATCCCGCGCCAGATGCGAGCAGATCGGGTCAGACGCCGTTGCTTATGCCCTTGGAGGAATCGGCGACGTCTATCGGGAGCGCGGAAACCTGGCCCAGGCTCGTGCCTCCTACGAGGAAGCGGTGAGGATCGCCGAGTCGTGTGGAGACGTCCAGGGCATCGTGCCGGCGCTCGCCAACCTGGCAACGGTGGTAGCCGGCGAGGATCCTGACAACGCGAGGGCCCTGTCAGACCGCGCGATCGGATACGGGCCGGGACTGGGATACGTGCGAGCACTCCTCGCCGGAGGCTGGGTGGCGGCCCACTCCGGGGATCTGCCGCGAGCCGGCGCTCTCGCAAACGAGGCGGTTGCCTTCGCGCGCGCTCGTCGTGACCGTGCCGGCCTCGCCGAGGCTCTGGCGCTCGCATGCCTGAGCTCGGATCGACCGCGGCTGAGGGCTGAGGACCTCAGAGAGGCCGCGTCGATTTGGGCGGGAATCGGCGACTCGGTCGGAGAGGCAAGGGCCGCCATAGCCCTCGACTGGCTGAAGCCTGACCCCGCTTCTACCGCGGACCGGATCCGCGCCGAGCGCCTTCTCGAGACCCGCGGCCTGCGACTGCACGCCGGCAACCTCGCAGCAGGCCTTCTCTCGTTCGTCACGAGAGGCGACAGGCGAATGGTGCGGGTGCTCTCGCTCGGTGGTTTCTCCATCGTGCGAGGCGGAGAGACCGTGAAGACGTCGGAGTGGCAATCACGGCGAGCCCGGGAGCTCATGAAGCTGCTGATAGCTCGCCGGGGCCGCCCGGTTCCGCGGGGTGTGCTCATGGAGGCGCTGTGGCCCGACGAGGACGAGGATCGCCTTGCCAACCGGCTTTCGGTCGCTCTCACCACGGTCCGCTCGATCCTCGATCCGTCGAAGACGAGCCCCCCGGACGAGTTCATCCGCGCAGATCGCGACGCCGTCGCGCTCAACCTCGACTCGCTCGACGTCGACCTCGAGCGGTTCATGGCGAGCGCGGCGGCGGGCCTCGAGCGTCTGCGAGGGGGCGACCGCCTCGGAGCCTTTCCGCTCCTCGAGGCCGCGGAGGTGACCTACAGCGGTGACTTCCTCGAGGAGAATCCGTACGACGATTGGGCGGCTGCTCCGAGGGAGGAGGCCAGAGCGACCTACGTCGCCGTTGCCCGAGGGCTCGCCGAGCACTTCGCCGCCGGTGGTGAGCCCGATACGGCAACCCGTTACCTCCTCAGGATCCTCGAGACCGATCCCTATGACGAGGACGCCCACCTCAGGCTCGTGACAGCACTTGCAGAGGCCGGACGCCATGGTGCGGCCCACCGCCACTATCTCAACTACCGGCGGGCGATGGACGAGCTCGGGGTCGAGCCGGTCGTCTTCCCTGGTGGGAGGCGGGTGCCGGCGAGACGGCGAGTTTAAGAAACCTCGAAGGCAGTCGCCGGTGCCTGCCGGGCGACGATCCCTCACCCCTTGGTGGCGCTCCAGGAGCCGCCCCCTGCGTTGGCAACCTGGTAACTGCCGGACATCGAGGTGCCGGAGACCGAGCCTTTATAGGTGATGGCCGTCGAACCTACGGTGCCGAACTGGATGGTGCCTCCGTTAACACTCCCGTTGATGCTGGTTGTTTGTGGCGGCGCTGAGAGGCTGATGTCGCCGGTCAGCTTCGACGAGGCCTCCGTCCACCTGAGGACAAACGTCCCCGAGAAGGAGCCGCTGTACGTTCCCTTCCAGGTCCCAGACGAGCGCGCCGCCGCCCGCCGTCGTAGAAGTAGCTGCACCAGTGGTCGGCGTCGTACTGCTGGCAGCGGTAGTGGCAGTAGTCGCGGGCTCCGAGCTGGTGGTCACCGCCGCCCCGGTCGTGGTGGTGTTGTTGCTCTTCGGGGATGAGCTGCAGGCTGCGAGCAGCAGGGCAGCCGCTCCGACGAACATTGCCAGTCTGGTCCGTGACATGTCATCTCTCCTCAAGGCTTGTAGTCGGTCTCTCCGCTGAGGCATCAATCGGGCGCCGTTTGGCCGGCTCCAGGATCGGACGGAACCCGCTCCCGTTGATGCCATCGGCGCCATCATCCAGGTCCCGTCGTTTGCGGAACGTCGCCGCCCCGGCCGGCCACGTCGTCCGTTTCTCGAAGATCCGGCGGGTGGCGGTACCGGACCGGCTGCTGACCCGGTTCTTCGCCGACGCGGATGGTGAGGGTCCTCACACATCCAACTATCGGAATCGCGCTTTGGGTTCCCTTAAAGGCCGATCCTGCTTTACCTTGCTCTACCCGTCCGACCCGCTGGCGCTCCTGGCATTCCCAGCACCGCGTTCAAGGACGAGGCGGGGCGCATTACGGATGTACGAGACCATGACGTACTGGGAGACCGCCCACACGGTCCCCGAGCAACCACTGCTCATGTTGGACTTCACGCAGCTCTGGCAGGCGTGGTGCACCTGCACTACGAGAAGGCGAGCTGAATCCTCCTAGAGCATGAACACGGCGACCGCACGGGGCATGTCGTCGAAGTCGTAAGCCACGCTGCAGCTTGTTCGCCTCACTCAAGTTCGGGGTAGTTGCAATCCACGGACGAGTCGCAGAGCCGGAGGATGACGCATACGCCGCTTGGCGTACCAATGTCGGGGTGTCGCCTTTCTCAGGATTGCCAGATTTACAGCCGTACCGGGCACGCACGGCGCATGCTCGCGGACTCACACACAGCGCTTCGCGTCCACAAAACGAGTTCCTGGTGCTAGCTGTCCTGAGCGCTACCGACGTCGCTGAGGCCCGGAGTCAGATGGGCCTCACACTCTCGTTCCATATTGTCTTCGCCTGCTTCGGCGTCGCCTTGCCCGCGGTGGTGATGATCGCCCACTACCGCGGCCTGCGTCACGGTGACCGCGACGCGCTGACCCTCGCCCGCCGCTGGTCGAAGGTCATGGCCGTCCTCGTGGCGGTGGGGGCGGTGTCAGGGACCCTGCTGTCGTTCGAGATGGGGCTCTTGTGGCCGGGGCTGATGGGGAAGTTCGGCGGAGCCATCGGCATCCCGTTCAGCATCGAGGGGATCTTCTTCCTCATCGAGGCTGTCTTCGTCTCGATCTACTTGTTCGGCTGGAACCGCCTCCCGCGGTGGCTGCACTTCTGGTCGCTGGCGCCCGTCGTGCTCTCGGGGATCCTCGGAGCGTGGTCGGTCGTCGCCGCCAACTCGTGGATGAACCAGCCCGCCGGCTTCAAGATCAGTGACGGCCACCTCTACCGGATCGATCCCTTCGCGGTGTTCTTCAACAACGCCTCTTGGTACGAGGTGCCGCACATGATCCTCGCGGCCTACATGGTGACGGGCTTCTTCGTCGCCAGCGTCTACGCCGTCGGAATGCTGCGCGGCCGGCGCGACCGTTACCATCGCCTCGGGCTCATGATCCCCTTTGCGGTCGGGGCGATCTGCAGCCCGCTGCAGATCGCCATCGGCGACACCGCGGCACGTGCCATTGCCGGACAGCAACCTGCCAAGTTCGCGGCGATGGAGTACGTGCTCCATACGGGCCGGCATGTCTCCGAGTACCTCGGTGGCGTCCTCGTCCACGGCAACGTTTACGCGGCCATCCGCGTCCCGGATCTCGACTCGCTTCTCGTCGGCTTCTCGCCCAACACCCGCGTCGTGGGTCTCGACAGCGTGCCGGTGAAGTACCGCCCGCCCTTCCCAACCTTTATCCATCTCTCATTCGACCTCATGGTCCTGCTCGGCTTCGCCGTCCTCATCTGGTCGGCCTGGTTCGGCTGGGGCTGGTGGCGTCGCCGCGACCTGCCGCCTGCCAGGCGCTCGGTCACGCCGTTCCTCGTGGGGGCCGCACTCTGCGGAGCCGCCGCCACCGTCGCCATGGAGGCCGGGTGGGTGGTGACCGAGGTGGGTCGTCAGCCCTGGATCGTCTACAAGGTCGAACTGGTCTCCCAGGCGGTCACCCCTTCGAGCGGTGTCATCTTCACCCTCATTGCCGTGCTGGTCATCTACCCCGCCCTCACGGTTGCGACCGTCGCCTCCCTCTTCGCGATAGCGCGGCGGTGGCGCCGCGAGGGGACTCTCGACACCGGGGCGGTCCCCTACGGCCCGCCGGCCACCGAACAGCCTCCGGTCGGGGCACCGTCATGATCGTTGACGCTCGTCGCGGCCCTGCTGTGGCTAGTCGTGACCGTGTACGCCCTCACCGGTGGCGCTGACTTCGGCGGGGGCATCTGGGACCTCCTTGCCGGAGGCCCGCGCCGCGGAGCTCGCGCCCGATGGCTCGTCGCCCGCGCCATCGGGCCGGTGTGGGAGGCCAACCACGTCTGGCTGGTGATCGTCCTCGTGCTGCTCTGGACCGGCTACCCGCAGGCGTTCGGGGCCATCATGTCCACGCTGTTCACGCCGCTCAGCATCGCCGCCTTCGGCATCATCTTGCGGGGAAGCGGCTTCGCCCTCCGGCAGGTCGCGCACTCGCTCCGCTACCAGCAGCTGACCGGCGCCTTGTTCGCCCTCTCGTCGCTCCTCACGCCCTTCTTCTTCGGCGCCGCGGCCGGCGCCATCGTGACCGGCAAGGTGCCAGCGTCGGGACGGGGCAACCGTCTCGCGAGCTGGACGACGCCGACCGCGCTGACTCTCGGGGCGCTATCCGTCGTCGCTTTCGCCTACCTCGCCGCCGTCTACCTGACCGACGACGCGCGCCGCCTGGAGCCGCGCCTCGTCGCGTACTTCGCCCGGCGTGCCCTCTTGTCCGGCGTCGTAGTCGGCGCCCTTGCCGGGCTCGCGCTCTTCGAGCTCGAGACGAGTGCTCCGCGCACCGCAGATCGGCTGACGCAAGGCGTCGGGCTCCCTTTCCTTGTCGTCTCATTCGTCCTCGGGGGCGCAGTGCTCGCCGGGCTCGTCGCTGGCCGCACTCGCTGGCTGCGCTACCTGGCAGCGGGCGCCTTTGCGGCCATGCTCTCGGGGTGGGCGGTCGCCCAATATCCCGCCATGCTGCCAGGGTCGCTCAGCATCTATACCGCCGCGGCACCGACCAGCTCGCTCGTCACCGAGCTCGTGGTCGTGGGAGTCATCGCGCTGATAGTGCTCCCGTCGTTCCTGCTCCTCTTCCGTCTGTCCCAGCGCGGGCTCCTCGCCGAGGAGGAGACGACCGAACAGTTCCTCACGAGGCTGTCGAAAGACGACACCGTGACGGGCTGATCATGTCGACAATGACCACGATTCGGGTAGCGACCGGCGCTGTTTGGTCCGCATCCGTGACAGAGACGTGCGGCGGTCGTCAAGGGCTGCCTTGAGAGGTTCGGGAAGCGGTACGGGCATCCCGAGGACCCCTTCGGGTGCCGACTTTGGTGACGCCAGCAGACCGGGCATCGGTTTGCAACGGCGACCGGTGCGCGGTGACATTCAGTCGTCGCGATCCGAGTTCCCATGTCGACGCCGGGGCATCGTCCCCACGGCGTCTTCCGGGCAGCGAGCGGCCGCTACCCGGCGGGATTGGGCAGAACCGAGTCGGTTGCACCGCCCGAGCGCAGACACTCATGGGCAGGACATAATGGATACGTGGTCGTGGCCCACCTCCGCTGCGCTCACCTCTGGTCTTGACGGGGATGCGAGCAGAGCCTGGCGGTCGAGTTGCAATCGTCACCGGTGCTGGCTCGGGTATCGGGCGAGCAACTGCGGTGGCTTTCGCTCGGGAGGGCCTGCGGGTTGTCGTGGTCGGCAGACGAGCTGGTGCGCTCGTCGAGACGGCGGGGCTCGTCGAGGCCGTCTCCGGCGAAGCCCTGATGGTCCAAGCCGACGTGAGCGATGAGGCCGAAGTCCGCCAGATGGTGGAGAGGGCCGTGGAGCGGTTTGGCCGCTTGGACGTCGCCGCCAACTGTGCCGCCCGTCCGCCCGGCAGTGGGATCCTCGAACTATCGGCCGCCGACTTCGATAGCACCATCGCCACGAATCTGCGCGGCGCATGGCTCTCGACCAAGTACGAGGCAGAGGCAATGGTCGTTTCTGGCGGTGGGGCGATAGTGAACGTCTCCTCGATCAGCGCCGTGTCCGGCGGCCCATCGGGCTATTCGGCCAGCAAGGCTGGAGTGGAGGGACTGACCCGGGGGGCGGCTGGCGAACTCGCGCCGTACGGCATCCGAGTGAACGCTTTGCGAGCGGGGCTGTTCGACACCCCGATGCTTCATGAGGCGTGGGACACGGGCGACGATGCCGAGGCGGTGCTGGCGCCGGGCGCCGCTGCGTCAATGTTGCACCGCATCGGGGACCCTGCGGAAGCGGCCGCCGCCATCGTGTGGCTCTGCTCCTCGGCTGCGTCCTACGTGACTGGCACCTGCCTTGCGGTCGACGGGGGCACACTCGCCCGCTGGATCTGAGCTGACCGAGGCCCTCGATGCCGAAATATGGAGGCGCGGTCGCTTCTCCGAGTAGAAAGACGACGACGACACCTACGTCTCGATGGGGGAGGACATGATGGCCGAGTTCCCAGCAGTCGCGCATGTGGCCGTTACGGTCTCCGATCTTGATCGGAGCCGGCCCTGGTACCAACAGCTTTTCGGCTCCGATCCGGTGCTCGACGAGGATACGGGCCCGTTCCATCACGCCGTGTGGCTCCTTGGCGGCACACTGTTCGGCATTCACCAGCATCACCGCCCGTCAGGAGCGGCGCCGTTCGACGAGCTGCGGCCAGGCCTCGACCACGTCGCGTTCGGCTGCGCGAATCGGGCCGAGCTCGAGCAGTGGCAATCACAGCTCGATTCCCTTGGGATCGACCACGGCGGCGTGGTTGACGCTCCCTACGGATCTGGACTGTCGTTCCGGGACCCAGACAACATCGCCTTGGAGTTCTTCGCCCCGCCCGGATGAGGGATGCCGGTCGCCGGACCGGCCCATGAGCTTGTCCAGCGTCCTCTTATGTGCCGGATATCGATGGGCTGGTCCCGGCCATCATTCCCCTTCCCGGAGTTGACGGCGGTTGGCCGCCGATCGTGACATCCGTATTGACGAGGCACAACGATGCAGCCCTTTCCTGCGTTCATCGCTTTATGGCGCGGAGGTGGAGGAACATCGGGTATCGCTTCCAGCGCTCATAATCCCCCGATTCGTCTGTGGGGGCGGGTTCTTGGAGGGAGTCGACGACAAAGCTGGCAGAGGAGAGAGCCGAGAAGTAGTCCTGGAGAGCATGGCTCCAACCTCGAAAGCGCATGGTGATGCCGCGCCTTACGACCGTGTCTTCGAAAGGTCGCGTTCCGAAGTAGCTCCCGCGTAGCAGATAGGGAGCATCGTCGCCGTCACCGTCGAAGCCGCCTGCGTCGAGCATCGGGTGAGTGATGCAGATGCAGAAGGTAGAACCCACCTCGAGAACCCGGCCCACTTCGGCGACCGCACCGGGCATGTCGTCGAAGTCCATGAGCGAGTTGTAAGCCACGGCCTGGTCGAGGCTCGCTGTGGCAATCGGCAGGCTGAGGGCATCGGACAGGACGTACCGCCGAGACGGGTCGAGATCGGCAGCATGGCGAAGCATGGTCATGGACCCGTCTACCGAGACAACCTTGTGACCACGAGCGACAAGGTCACGGGTGACCCTCCCCTCGCCACAACCGACTTCGAGGGTGGCGCGTCCGGGAGGCGGAACGATCCTCTCGAAGAAGGCGTCCCGGTAGCACCAGTAAGCGTCGTGTCCTGGCGTGCGCGCCCACCGCACCCAGTTCTCAGCTTCGACTTCCCACGACCTGCGGTTGTCCACGGCGTGACCGTACCGGAGCCGGCGGCAACCAGTTCGCCGAGGTCACGGGTGACGTCGTGCGCCGTGGCAGGCTCTCGTCCTCCGAACAACGATTCGAGGAGCTTCTCATGCCTGTCTGTCCGATCGCTGGGCGTGTAGCCCTAGTAACAGGCGCCAACCAGGGCATCGGCGCCGCAACTGCCGTCGCCCTTGCCAAACTGGGAGCCAAGGTGGCGATCTCCTACCTCCGCCTGGACGTTCGCGACGACGACCCGAGCCGGCCGGCCGCCTACGCCGAGGAACGCCGTCAAGACGCAACGTCCGTCATCGAGTCCATTCGCGCTGTCGGAAGCTCCGCGTTGGCCATCGAAGCCGACCTCGCCGACCCGACGATCCCGGTTCTTATGTTCGACCAGGCTGAGGCAGCCCTCGGGCCCGTCTCGATCCTCGTGAACAATGCCAGCGGCTGGCGCCTCGATACGTTCAGCGGCTCGTCGAGCGACAGTCTCGGGCGACCGAACCGGGCCGTGACCGCCGAGTCGATCGACGCCCAGCTCCTCGTTGATGCGAGAGGCAGTGCGCTGTTGATCGCCGAGCTCGCCCGCCGGCATCGGGAGCGCCGGGGTGACTGGGGGCGGATCATCAGCCTGACCTCCGGCGGCCCTGGGGGGTTTCCGGGTGAAGTGTCCTATGGCGCCGCCAAGGCCGCTTTGGAGAACTACACGATGTCGGCATCGACGGAACTGGCGGCGGACGGGATCACGGCGAACATCGTGTACCCACCGGTCACCGATACCGGCTGGGTGAACGACGCCGTCAGGGAGGCCGTTGCAGGAAGCTCCGACCTGCACCACATCGCTCGACCCGACGAGGTGGCCGAGGTGATCGCCTGGCTGTGCACGGACGCGGCGCGCCTCGTGACCGGAAACGTCATCCGTCTTCGGTGATAGGTGGGGACCCAGCTCCGGGTCTCGGCCAAGATGCTCTCGAGGTGGCTTCTCACCGCCCGCTCGAGCGGTTACCGCGCTCGCTCCGCGGTGACCTTGTGGGGAAGTTGAGCAAGTCTGAGCACTGTCACCAGGCCTACTCCGCCGGCGAGATTGCCGAGCACCGCCCAGCCCAACATCTGCAGCCACGCCAGGTAGCCGAAGGGAGCGCGGCCCGTGTGCAAAGCGGCGAAGGCATACAGCGAGTCGAGCACCGAGTGCAGCAGCTGGCCGCCGGCAAGGAGCGCGCCGAAGGCGATGGCCGGCACCAGCCGAATCCCGAGATGCTCGCTGTTGTGCTGCATCCAGGTGAGCAAGGTGATCGCCGCCCCGGCGATCATCGCCAGGGCGAACCCTTGTCCCGTGCCCGCAAGGCGGACGTAGTGAGTGGCGGTCTTCACCGCCGTCGCATGGAGTTCCGGGTAGCCCACCATCGCCAACCAGCTGACCACCCATCCGCCGGCCAGATTGGCCACGAGCGTCACCGACCACAGTCGCAGCAGAGATGCGGGGCCGCCCCGGCGGGCGGCGACGGCGGCGACCGGGACCAAGAAGTCCTCAGTGAAAAGTTCGGACTGGGCGAGGGTCAACGCGATGAAACCGATCGAGAACGCGATTCCCCCGAGCGTCAAGTTGCCGGTGCGCTCTACCACGATCAGATAGGCGATCGCTCCGAAGGAGACGTCCACACCACCGACCACACCGGTCATGATGAGGCTCGGCCACTGCCGCCGTAGCCGCCTCTCTCCCTCCACGACGATCCGGTCGAAAGCTTCCTCGAGGTCCTCTTCGGCCAACTCCTCAGTTGGTCCATCACGATGAGCCCGCCGCCCGGCGTAGTCGCGGCCGCTGCGGCTCGGGTTGTCACCACCGGGTGGCTCAGACGACATCAGTCCCGTCTACCCGATGCGTCTCCTTTGCTACCTGATCAACGGCCTCGGCTCCCCGCACTTCGCAAGCCGGCGCTCGCGGGGCGCCTCGTGATGAGGCAGCATCGCCTAGTGCTGCCTGTTCCGCGGACCCTCGCTCGAGCTGCCGCCGTCGTGGATGACGGTGGCCATCAGCAACAGGTGCCCCGGAGCGGTCGTGAAGGAGCTCGAGGTCGGTGACGTCGCGCAGGGCACCAACCGACGGGCCACTGTGCGCCTGTCCTACGCCGAAGGTGCCGGTCCGACCTCGGTCTTCGTCAAGATGCAGGGCCGGATGTTGCACCGGCTGGCGCTTCTCGCACTCCGTGCTCTGACGGCAGAGGCTCGGCTGGCCGAGTCAGGTCTCTCCCTCCCTCTCGAGCACCCGTTGTCCTACGCAGCAGGCGTCGACCGGAGGCGGCTCGCCACGATCGTCGTCATGGAAGACGTCGTCGCCGGAGGTGGCCGGCCGAACGACGCCACCACTGCGCTCGATCCTGCCGAGGTGAAGGCCGGGCTCGATGGATTGGCCCGGCTGCATGCGACCTACTGGAACAGATCCCTGCCACCGGCCCTCCGATTCCTGCGACCGTGGCGCCTGAGTCGGCTGTGGGCGCCGGTGTCCAGAGCCGGCCTCCGCCGCGGGCTGAACCGCCTTGCGGAGGCCGGCCTGCCCGGGCTCGTCCCGCCGGGATTCGACGCCCGCGGATTGGAGCGGCAGTTCCGGCGCAGCTCCGCCTTGGCGGCTACAGGCCCGCAGACGGTGTTGCACGGCGATCCCCATCCGGGCAATACCTACGCCCTTCCTGGCAACCGCACCGGGTTCTATGACTGGCAACTGGTGCGCACGGGCAACTGGTCGCACGACGTCGGCTACTTCCTCGTGAGCAGCCTGGACGTCGAGGAGCGCCGTACCCACGAAAGGGACCTTCTGGCGGGATACCTCGGTGCCCTGCGCCGGGCCGGGGCCGAAGCGCCGGGATGGGAAGAGAGCTGGAGGCGCTACCGGGCCACGCCGGCGTTCGGCCTCGGCACCTGGCTGCACACCTTGTCGGCCGGCAGCTTCCAGCCGGTCGACGTCTGCCTGGCCACACTCCGGCGCTTCGCCGCCGCGTACCGGGATCTCGAGACGCACCGCTCGCTCGTGGCCGAGCCGTGAAGACGAGAGCTGCGCCGGCGAGCCCGCCGGCGCGGCGCGCGCTGCAGGGCGGAGGCGCCCCCGAAGTGGATGGCGGGCCGCGCCACGGCCGGTTGTATCTGTCGCGGCGTGGCGTCCCGGTGGGCCTACGGGCCGAGGATGGTGGTGGTCGTGGAGCTGTGGTGGTGGTGCTAGTTGTGGTGGTGGTGAGTTGTGGTGGTGAGCAGGCCACGGGGCCGAGAGCCTGGGCTGCTGAGGACTGGGGTGAGGTCCCGATGGTGTTGTAGTCGTCGTTGTAGGCGGCCACCGTGTAGGTGTAGCTCGTGCCGGCAGAGACGCTGCTGTCCGCGTAGGAGGTGGTGCCGAGAGGCACGCTGGCGATGGGAGTGTTGCCCATGTCACTGCGGTAGATGTAGTACCCCGTCATGTTGTTGGTGTCGCTCGGCGCCGTCCAGCTCAGGTCGATCTCACAGCTGAGGGCCGAGGGTGTGGCACTGAGCCCGGT
This sequence comes from uncultured Actinomycetota bacterium, assembly GCA_963754255.1. GTDB lineage: Bacteria > Actinomycetota > Acidimicrobiia > Acidimicrobiales > Bog-793 > CAVWEW01. Next base: position 125,106 of record CAVWEW010000011.1, on the reverse strand, counting down.
CGGTGTGTAATACGCATCCGTGAAGTGGGGGTCGCCGGCAAAGGCGTAGTAGTAACTCGCCTTGGTGGGGTCGTACGTGCCGTTGTCATCGTAGGCGACCCGGTAGTTGTCGCTGTCGGCGGTGTTGATGCTGTCGTAGATGTTGTACATCTTCAGATTGGGAAATGTGTTGTTGTCCAAAGCCGTCTTGGCCGAGGTGAAGAACTTCTCTTCAACAGCGGTGGAGTAACCATGTATCGACCATTCGGCGATGCCCCACGGCTTCGACAGGTAGTCATGCCCGGAGCCGGCGCTGCCGCTGTTGGCGGTGAACCAAGCGTAGAGATGGTTGACGTCGGTGACGAAGTTGGGAGGCGAGCCGTTCCCGTAGCCGTTGAAGAGGATCCAGTCCACCAGGTTGTCCCCGGGGTACAGGTCGGGGACGAAGCACAGCCAAGGCTGCCAGTTCATGTAATCCATCGCCCAGACGACGTTGGTGACCCCGTCTGCCGCGAAGCGGTTCTCGACGTACTGCCACATGGCGACGTACTGCGCCGGCGAACCGGCGTTGCCCTTACCGAGTCCTGGGCAGTTCGGATCGCTGCCGTTTGTGACGTTGTTCTCCGGCTCGTGCCAGATCGACAAGAACACCTTGTTAGGAAGCGAAGCGATGCTCTTCGCCATGTCGTCGATGGTCTTGTTATGCGCCGCTACGGTGGCCGGGGCCCAGTTAGTGGATGGGTTCCAGTTTATATCGAGCATCGTGTTGGGACGATTGCCAAAGTAAAGGTCACCTGAAGACAGGCCCGTCGCCGCGACAGGGTAGAAGCTGCGGACGATGTCGACCTGGCGTCCTATTCGCTGCTCGTGATAGAGGAGTTGGGCCTCTTCGTTGTTAGCAGCTTGAGGATAGTGATTGGCCACTGCACCCAGCCAAGGGCGGCAAGAATTGACCAGTATCGGCGAGACCGTGCAGCTGCCGGTACTGCTGGCCGCCTTGCCGCTTGCCGCCGTGCCGCTTGCCCGAGCAAGGGGGGCGGAACCCAGGCTGAGCATGGCGATGCCGGCAGCCAGCGTGGCGAGAATGGTCGAGCCCAGTCGCACCGGTGAACGTCGGTTACGCATCATTGCCTGTCACCACAACGCGGATCCTCCACTGTGAGCATCAGCGTTCCCCTCAGAGTCTCAGAAGGCCGGCAATCTGGTTTCCCAATCCCGGCCACTACGGATGTTGAGTCCCAAGTCCTACCGGGACCTCTTCAAGCAGAGCGCTGGCAAAACGTGGCACCGCAGCCACGAGAAGGTGCGCCACATCCTTGATGCGACGCCAACCGCATTCCCATCCCGCCGCCAGTCCGGCTGCGATCCGAACTCTATCATGTCGCCGCCACTCGCCCGCCGGCGAATGGCAGACGCCATAGCCGAAGTCCGCAGCCATAGGCCGGTGAGGCCGCGGCGTTCTGCTTCGGTGCGCTACGGACCGGTCGTGGTCGTAGTGGTGGTGGAGGTGCTGGTAGTGGTCACCGGCGGAACCGTGGCGTTGGCGGGCGACGACTGGGCGCTGTCCCCACCGACTGTGTTGTAAGCCTGCACTTTGTAGTAGTACGTGTCCGGCGAAGCGAGGCCCGTGTCGTCGTAGGTGGTGCCGCTGGTCACATTGGCGATCGGGCTGTAGGTGACACCGGCGTCGTCGCTCCGGTAGACGTAGTAGCCGGCCGCGTAGGAGCCGGTGGGCTCCGTCCAGCTCAAGTCGATCTCGGTGTTGCTGACCGCAGTGGCAGTGAGCCCGGTCGGGGCGGCCGGCGTGTTGTAATACGCATCGGTGAAGCGGGGGTCGTCGGCAAAGGCGTAGTAGTAGCTCCCCTTCGTCGGGTCGACCGTGCCGTCGTCGTCGTATCCGACCCGGTAGTTGTCACTGTCGGCAGTGTTGATGCTGTCGTAGATGTTGTACATCTTCAGATTGGGAAAGACATTGCCGTCCAGAGCCGCTTGGGCCTGAGTGAAGTAATTCTCCTCCGTGGCGACGGGGTAGCCGGTGATGGACCATTCGGCGATTCCCCACGGCTTCGACAGGTAGTCGTGGCCGGAGGTGGCGGTACCGCTGTGCTGAGTGAACCAGGCGTAGAGGTGGTTGACGTCAGTGACGAAGTTGGGCGTCGAGCCGTTCCCGTAGCCGTTGAACAGGATCCAGTTGACGAGCTTGTCGCCGGGGTACAGAGCCGGGACGAAGCACAGCCACGGTGGCCAGTTCATGTAATCCATCGCCCAGACGACGTTGGTGACCTTGTCTGTCGTCGCAAAACGGTTCTCGACGTACTTCCACATGGCGACGTATTGCGCCGGCGAACCGGCCTTGCCCTTACCGAGCCCTGGGCAGCTCGGATCGGTGCCCTTCGTCACGTCGTTCTCCGGCTCGTGCCATAGCGTCAAGAACACCTTGTTGGGCAGTGATGCGATGCTCTTGGCCATGTCGTCTATCGTCTTGTCGTGGGCCGCTACCGTGGCCGGCGCCCACGTGGTAGACGGGTTCCAGTTGATATCGAGATATGTATTGGGCCGATTGCCAAAGTAGAGGTCGCCGGAGGACAAGCCGGTTGCGTTCACCGAGTAGAAGCTGCGCACCACGTCGACGGCGCGATTGATCCGCTGCTCGTGATAGAGGATCTGGCTCTGCTCGCCGGGGCCGCCGGGGGCTTGGGTGTAGTAGTTGGCCACCGCACCGAGCCATGGGCGGCAGGAATTGACGAGCGTCGCCGAGACCGTGCAGGTGTCAGTGCTGCTTGCTCGGGTGACGCTGGCCCGCGCAACGCTGGAGGAGCCCATGCTGAGCATGGCGACGCCGGTAGCCAGCGTGGCGAGAATAGTCGAGCCGAGGCCAATCGGTGAACGTCGGTTACGCATCATTGTCTGTCACCACAACGCAAATCCTCCACCATGAGCATCTGCGTCCCCTAAGAGTGTCGAGAGGCACGCAATCTGATTTCCCAGTCCCGGCCACTACGGATGTTGAGCCCTAAGTCGCCCGCGGACCTCTTCAAGCAGAGCAACGACATAGTGCCCCCGCAGGTGCGCCCATGACTTGATCGTCCTCGCCGACCGCAGTCGTACTCCCGCTCTCCCGCCAGTCCGCCGCGAGCTAGATACTACCACGTCACCGCCACTGTCCTGCTGGCTGGTCGGTCAGGCCATTCCGCCGAGCAGCGCCCAGGCGGTCCAGGTCCCCTGCGTGCCGGTCTGCCAGCTGGAGTTCGACAGGCCGTCCGCGGCGACCACGAAGATCTGCAGGCGCCCATCGGCGTTGGAGCCCACAGAGATCGGTGCCGCCGCCGGCATAGGGGCGCCCCAGATGGGCGACCAGGTGGTCCAGTTGCCGTCCGGCGTCGTCTGCCAGCTGGTGTAGGCCCGGTCGTTGCCGGCGAGAGCGAACATCTCGAGCCGTCCATCCGCGTTCCGGCCGGTGGAAATGGGAGCCCCCGGGGGCAGGGCGCCTCCCCCGAGAGGTGACCACTGCGTCCAGTTCCCGTTCGGCTTCACCTGCCAGCTCGAGTACGACCGCCCGTTGGCGCCGACGGCGAACATCTCGAGGCGCCCGTCGGCGTTCGGGGCCACGGCAATGGGAGCCCCCGGGGGCAGGGCGCCTCCCCCGAGAGGTGACCACTGCGTCCAGTTCCCGTTCGGCTTCACCTGCCAGCTCGAGTACGACCGCCCGTTGGCGCCGACGGCAAACATCTCGAGGCGCCCGTCGGCATTCCGGCCGACCGAAATCGAGTCTCCCGCCGGCAGCTTGCCGCCTGCCAGCAGGGACCACTGCGTCCAGTTCCCGTTCGGCTTCACCTGCCAGCTCGAGTACGACCGCCCACTGGCGGCGACGGCGAACATCTGGAGGCGCCCGTCGGCGTTCGGGGCGACGGCGATGGGCGCTCCCGCCGGCAACGCTCCACCCCCCAGAGGAGACCATCCTGTCCAGGCGCCGTTCGGACTGGTCTGCCAGCTCGAGTACGAGCGGCCGTTGGCCGCCACCACGAACATCTGCAGCCGGCCGTCGGCGTTGACGGAGGTGGATAAAGCTGCGGTGGGAGGCAGCGGTGTCGAACCGCCGATGGGGGTCCACTGCGTCCAGTTCCCGTTCGGTGAGGTCTGCCAGCTCGAGTACGACTGGCCGTTGCTGCCGACGGCGAACGTCTCCAACCGGCCGTCGGCGTTCGGAACGGTGGCGATCGGTGAGGCGAGCGGAATGTCCTGGTAGGCGGCGAGGATCTCGTTGGCGTTGGCGAGACGGGCGCCGTAGCTGGCGGAGGGCTCCGCCGGTATCTCGTAGTAGTCCTCGACCACTTGTGTGGAGCAGGCGGTCGTCGTGCAGGACTTGAGGGCGTCGCCGGCCCCGGCCATGGTCCCGGTCAACTCCTGCCACACGAACTGCAGCTGCACGCCGAGAGTCGACCACGCCACGGCTTCGGAGCGGGCGAGCGCCGCCAAGGCGTCGAAGCGGGGACCGGGATCTGTCCACTGGGCGATGCCGACGCCACAGGGCCCCGGAGGGAGCGAGCAGCCGTACTGCACCTGCGCCGGGTCGAGAGCACCCCCCGACTCGTACAACAGGTTGCCTTCGAGGCCGGCGACCTGCACGGGAGTAAGGCTCGTGTGAGCAATGAAGTACTCATAGGCGGTCGCGGTGTTCGCGTCCAACTGATCATCGCTCGCCCCCCGGGGGCTTCGGATCGTGCCGCTGCGGAGCCCGAGCGCCGAGCAGGCACCTTCGACCGTGGCCCTGTCCCTGGCCGCCGTAGCCCTCTGCGCCGGCGTGAGCATGGCATCGCTCATTCGCCGCAGCGACGACAACGCCCCCGCGAGCGGCAGCCACTTTTGCTGAGAGAGTGCCGCACGGCGGGCGTCAGCGGCCGCGGCGACGACTGCGGCCGACGCCAGGGCCTGGTTGCCGGCCGGCGCAACCGCCCCGTAGCTCTCGCACGCCCGGACGGCGTCCAGATGGCCACGAGCCACACCCGCAGCCGCGGCACCCGATGGCCCGACGAGCAGTAATCCGGCAAAGAGGCCGGCCAGCGACCCGGCCACGGTGATTCTCAGGAGCGGTCTTCTTCCTCCGCGCTTCCGATGGGCTCCTTGAACCGAGCCGTCAGCCGGACGCCTCGTCAACAGAAGCATCTGGTCCCCCCAATCGATAAGTGGTCCAACGTACTAGGTATCGCTTAATTGGGTGAGAGCTTGTTGTCTCGTCGATCGGTTTGCCAGGCGAGATCTTGGTGCTGACCACCTCTTTTAGGAGGATTGCAGAGCGGCGGGATTTACTCGCTGTTCGGCACGCCGATCCGGACTGCGCCTCGGCTGCCTGATTAGGCAAAAAGCCTTCGCATCATGGACTTTTGATTGCACTCCTGCGGCCCGGAACGCGGAACTGCCACGGCAATGGCCGTCGACGAGGGGCTTCACCGGTAAAGCTGCGGCCGTGATGTCCTTGTGAACTTCGTCGCCCACGTCACAGTGGCCCTCTCGGTCGTCGGTGGCAGTGGCGACACCGGGCTGGCCTTCGGTGCCGCCCTGCCCGATCTGGCATCGATGGCCGGCTTCCGCCTCGAGACGTCCACCTTGCCCGAACCTGTGCGTGAGGGCGTCCGGATCCATCATCGGACCGACACCGCCTTTCACTCGCTCGCGCAATTCACCTCAGGCGTGCGGCAGCTTCGCGAGCAGCTGGTTGCGGGTGGGCTCGGAGTGGGGCCGGCTCGGGCCATCGGTCACGCCGGCTGGGAGCTGCTCCTCGACGGTTGCCTGCTCGATCGTCCCGGGATAGAGAAGGGCTTTGCCCACGCGCTCGATCGGGCTCCGGACGTGGCTCCCTCGGTGTCGCCGGCCGAGCCGGACGAGTGGCGCCGGCTCCTTGGCGGAATGCGGTCAGACCGGTGGTGGCTCGGCTACCGCGACAGCGAGATAGTCGCTTACCGTCTGCAGCGACGACTGCGGGCACGCCGCCGTCTCTGCTTCGACGCGGAGCAGATCCCCTTCGTCGCCGCCACGCTCGCCGGCACCAAGGAGAAGGTGGACGCCGCGGCCGAGGGTGTCATGCGGACCGTGACCGAGGCGGTGGCCGAAGCCGTTCGGGACTGAGCGGAGCGCCCACTCAGACACCCAAGTCCGCCCGACCCCGCCGCGGATACGAAAAGGTCCGGCCGATGTGCATCCTGTGCAAGGTTACACTCGAGGCAAATGATTCTTGAACAGGTCTCTGCGACCCCGCCCCATGAGGTCTCGACCGGCCCACCCGACACAGCTGGCTGTGCTCCGATACCGCCTCGCCCGAGCGACTGCGGTCGGCGCGACAGGAAGAAGCTGGCCACCCGCCAGGCGCTCCGCAGTGCGGCCCTGCAGCTCGTGGCGGAGGGCGGGTTCGCAAACGTCACAGTGGAGGACATCGCCGACCGGGCCGACGTATCCACGAGGACCTTCTTCAACTACTTCCCGTCGAAGGAGTCCGCCGTGATCGGGGCCGACCCCGACCGCATCGAGCAGATGCGGCTCGCCCTGCTCGCGCGACCGAGCGAGGAGTCGCCGCTCGAGGCGCTCCGCTCTGTGCTCGTCGGGTACGCGGCGGCCATGGCCGAGGAGCTCGACGACCTCGGCGAGGGCAGAGATGCCTGGTTCAGCCGGCTCTGTGTCGTCCGGAAGGATCCCGGCCTGCTGGGAGCCTTCAGCGCCCACGTCGCAGAGATCGAGCGCACCCTCGTGGGGACGCTCGCCGATCGCCTGGGCACAGCGCCCGATCGCGACATCTATCCGGCCCTCCTGACGGCGACGGCCTTGGCCGCGGTCCGGGTGGCGGCCCTCTACTGGAGCGCCAACGGGGGGACGGACTCACTTGCTCTCCTCACCGGCAGGGCGATCGACGCCCTCTCCGGCGGACTGATCTACGGCGATGCCATGACGGTGGCACCGGGCTCGGGAGGATATTCAGGACAAGCCGAGGCCGGGCGGGTGGCCTCAGGCACCAGCGAAGGGAGTCACGCAGGATGAGCGATACCTCGACCAACCTGGCCGAGGGGGTGCCGCTCCCCGACCTGAGCCACCGCCGGGTCCTCATCATCATCGGGGCGCTCATGCTCGGGATGTTCCTGGCCGCGCTCGACCAGACGATCGTGGCCACGGCGCTTCCGACGATCGTGGCCGATCTCCACGGCGCCTCCCACCTGTCGTGGATCGTGGTCGCCTACCTCCTCGCCGCCACGGTCTCGACCCCGCTCTGGGGCAAGCTCGGGGACCAGTACGGACGGAAGTTCTTCTTCCAGGCCGCGATCGTCATCTTCCTGGCAGGCTCGGTCCTCTCAGGCCTGAGCCACAGCTTGCTCGAGCTGATCGTCTTCCGGGCCGTCCAGGGACTGGGCGGAGGGGGCCTCATGGTCGGCACCCAAGCCATCGTCGGCGACATCGTCGCCCCCCGGGACCGGGGGCGCTACCAGGGTCTGTTCGGGGCGGTCTTCGGAGTGGCGAGCGTCATCGGGCCGTTGCTCGGTGGAGTCTTCGTCGAGCAGCTCTCCTGGCGCTGGATCTTCTACATCAACGTGCCCATCGGCATAGTCGCCCTCGGTGTCGTGGCCGCAGCCGTCCCGGGTCAACTCCGACGTGTGCACCACATCATCGACTACGTCGGGACGGTGGTCCTCGTGCTGGCGACGACCTGTCTCGTCCTCTTCACTAGCCTGGGTGGCACCACCTACCGGTGGGCCTCGGCGCCGATTGTGGCTTTCGGGGTAGCCGGCTTCGTCTTCAGCGTGGTCTTCGTGTTCGTGGAACGGCGGGCCGCTGAACCGGTGCTGCCAATCCACCTGTTCAAGATCCGGACGTTCTCGGTGGCCAACCTCGTCGGCTTCATCGTGGGCTTCGCCATGTTCGGAGCCATCACGTATCTGCCGCTGTTCTTCCAGATCGTCCGCAGCGAGTCTCCTACCATCTCCGGCCTCCAGCTGCTCCCCCTGATGGCGGGCCTGCTGACCGTCTCGATCGGATCTGGGCAGCTGATCAGCCGGACCGGGCGGTACCGGATCTTCCCGATCCTCGGGACGGCGTTGATGACCGTCGGTCTCCTCCTTCTCTCCCGGATGGGCATCGGGACCAGCTCGGTCGTGGCGGCGCTCTACATGATCGTGCTCGGCATGGGGCTCGGGAGTGTCATGCAGGTCCTCGTGCTCGTCGTGCAGAATGCCGTCCCCTACTCGGACCTGGGCGTGGCCACTTCGGGGGCGACGTTCTTCCGCTCCATCGGAGGGTCCTTCGGCACGGCGATATTCGGTGCCATCTTCTCGAACGTGCTCGTCGGCAATCTCGTCACTCATCTGGGCAGCGCGAAGCTGCCTCGGGGCGTGTCGACCTCGAGCGTCACGCCGGCGGTCCTCGACAAGCTTCCGACCGTGGTGCACCACGGGCTGATAGCGGCCTACGCCCAGTCCATCCAGACCGTGTTCGTGATCGCGGCACCGATCGCCGTGCTCGCCTTTCTGGCGTCGTTGCTCATTCCTCAGCTCGAGCTGCGGCGCGGAGTGGGCGCCGCGGCCGGCAGCGCGCCGGCAGGCCCCCCTCCCGGAGCCGGCGCTCCGAGCAAGGGTCTGGAGCCGGCGCCGGCCAACAGGACCTCGCCCACCGACCTCGGCTGAGGCCATCGGTCACGAACCCGGGATTGGGCGTGTCCGTGGAGCGAGCGGAATGAGCCGCTCTGGTCGTGAAAAGGACACACCTCGAGCACAGGGCTCGGCTGCGCGACGTCCTGGCCCGTGGCTCTCCGCCCCGGCCAAACGTACGTTCGTGGTAGCGGCAGACCGGGTAAGAGCGACCCATGTCAGAGACCACACCTCAGACCCCACCTCAGGACAACCAGCCGACGACCTCGGATCCCACCCAGAGTGCTGCCAAAGATCCGGACGAGTGGGTTACCGGTGGCGAGCCGATGACCGGCGCCCAAGCCTCCTATCTCGCCACCTTGGCCCACGACACGGGTCGGGCAGTACCCGAGTCTTTGACGAAAGCCGAAGCGTCGAGGCTGATAGACGAGCTTCAGGCGTTGAGCCCGCGCGCCGGCAACTGAGGCCTGGCCGCCGTGGGCTGCTCAGCCGCCGGTGAGCGAGCTGATGTTGACGGCGTTGGTCGGGACGGCGGGTGGCTTGGCGCTGTTGTAGCCCGAGAAGGTGACCGTGCCGCTGTTGCCTGCCTGCGTGCTTTTGATCTCGAGGATGTAGGGCTTGCCGGTCGTGGCCACGAAGAGCTCGCCGTTGCCCTTGTCGACGAGGGTGATGGCACTCTGGCCGCCCACACTGGTCTGCTTTCCCTTGGTTGGCGTGTGCTTGGCGGAGATGCTCCCGACGAGCTTCGACTGGTTGGTGAAGTTGGCGAAGCTCCCGAAGGTCTTGTTCGAAGTCGATGTCTGCAGCCACTTGCCCGCGACTAGCTTTGCCGCCGCCGCTCCGGCGCCCAACTTTTCCCAAGCGGCCGCGGTCGCCTTCAAGAAGAGCGAGGTGCCCGAGGTGACGACGTTCAATGTCGCCCCTTCCACGGTGATCGTCCCCCCACCACGCCGCCCGGCCGCCACGATATCGAGCGCGATCGTCTTCCCGCTGTTATCCAGTTGGCCGGAATAGCGCACGCTCGACGCCCCTGCAGTGGCTGCCTTGGCTGCGCTGTAAATCTGCGCTCCCGACTTGGCCGCCACGCCGTTGCTCGCCGCTCCGGAACCGCAGCCGGCCAGGAGGGATGCAGCGGCGAGAGCCAGGGTGACGGGGATTACCCGCCCGATACGGAACGTGACCATGTCGCCAGACTAAGTGACATTCATCCACATGACCGACCGCCGGCCATCGCAGAGGGCGCGGCGGCGCCGGTTCTGCAGCGGTCAGCTCAGCTCGGCGCCGGCGCCCTCGAGCAGATCCTTCTCCTGATCATCAGTCATGAATCCTCCCGCCGGCGGCTCGTAGCGCCCGGCGGCACGCGCCCTCACCATCCACTCGAGGGTGTCGTGGGCCGTCTCGGCAACGGGGCGCCAGGCGAGTCCGTATGACACCGCCCGAGCAAGGCCGGCCGTCATGAGGGACCAGTCCTCCGGCGCCTCGGTGAGGGGGAGCAGCCCGTGGGCCTGGCTCCACCGCACCTCGGGGTCACCGGCGCCAACCCCGGCGGCTATCTGAGTGAGCAGTTCGGAGAAGGTGAGCGCCGGATCGGGCGCGCTCGCATGCACCGCACCGGTAGCGCCCTGCTCGACGAGCCCCACCACAAGGGCGGCCAAGTCTCTCCCATCGATCACCTGGACGGGCTGATCGGCCGCCGGCCCGAGCATCAGGCCGCCTCGGGCGCACCGCTCCACCCAGTAGCCGAAGCGATGGGTCGGGTCGTGGGGCCCGACGATGTAGCCCGGCCGGACGAGGAGCGCCCGGCCGCTGGTGACCTCCTGCGCCGTGAGCTCGCAGCCGACCTTGAGGGCGCCGTACTCCTCCATCGTGAGCTCGTCGGAGTAGCTCGGCGCCACGAGCGGAGCATCCTCCGAGAAGCCGACCGGCGCACTGCTGTCGTAGACGCTGATGGAGGAGATGAAGGCGTACCGGCCGCCGGTGTCTCCGAGCGCCTCGAGCAACGACCGCACCTGCCGGGGCAGATAGCCGCAGACGTCGATCGTGGCGTCCCACTCCCGCCCGGCGAGAGCGGAGAGTTCCTCGTTCCGGTCGCCGCGGATCGACTCTGCCTCGGGAAAGGCGTCCGGGTCGCTCATCCCCCGGTTGAACAGCGAGACGGCATGCCCGCGGTCGAGAGCCTGGCGCACGATGTGACGGCCGAGGAACCTCGAGCCCCCGATGACGAGGATCCGCATGACCTGCACCGTAGCCCCGAGCTCACGGGCACCGGACTCGAGCTCCCGCCCTACAGCGAGGCGCCGCTCGCCGGTGACCAGCCGCCTTTCCTCAGCCGCGGGCCGCCTTCACCATGAGGACCGCCTCGAGGAACTGCTCCGGATGAGGCGCCACCACCGGGCCGGCCACGAACGGCCAGATCCGGCTGGCCAGCTCGTATGCCAACCGTGACCTGGCCGCCGGGGTGTACCCGCCTCGGTTGTTGACAAAGGTCCTCGCCAGCGCCAGTTCCTCCGCCGGGACGGCGGTGACGTCCCAGTGGGCCAGCTCCGGAGGGAGCCAACCAGGGCCTGGGCCGCCGGGCGGGGGACCCCATGGCGCCCTCCCAGGTGCGGGCTGAGCGCCGAGGGGTGCCCGCCCGAAGGCGCCGGCGGTCATCCACTCCCTCCCGCCGGCGCGGTCCGCCGAGCGCCTCTCACGGACGACGACGGTGTGGCCGAGAGCATCCCCGAGCCGCTGGTTCTTCGGCGTGACGAGGATGAGGACCGCACCGACGATGTACAACGAGGGGAGCGCGTCGACCACTCGGAGGAGGTTGCGGAGCAGGCTCGACCAGAAACCCACCGGCTGGCCCCCGACACGCACCACCCTCAACCCGAGCGCTCGCTTCCCGGGTGTGCGGCCGCTCCAGAGCATCTCGCAGATCACGAAGTAGCCGATGAAGTCGATTGCCACGAACAGGTAGAAGACACCGTCGAGCACGAGGGCACCGGACCGGCCACCCCGGGATGGACCGCCGATGAGCAACCCGAGGAGGACGACGCCGATCAGCGAGGCCACCTGGATCAGGAGGTCGACCAGGTACGCGGCAAAGCGCGAGCCCAGGCCGGCCAGGACCGCGTCGAGCGAGACTCCCTCCGGCGTCGTTGTGACGTAGCGGTCCTCGTAGTCCACTGCCTGAACGCTAGAGCACCCTTGTTGAGGCACGATGGAGCTGTGAACCTCGAGCGGTTCGTCGCCGAGCGCGGCGCGGACTGGGCCGAGCTGGATGCTCTCGTCTCCCGATCCTCAGGTCAGGCGGCCAAGCTGCGGCCTGTCGAGATCCGGCGGCTCGGCTCCCTCTACCGGTCGGCCGCGTCCGATCTCGCGCTCGGCGCGGCGGTCCTTTCCCGACTCCGCCGGCACCCGGCGCCTCAATGCCCTCGTGGCGGGAGCCGCCGCCGTCGTCTACTCCAAGGCATCGAGGGCAGACACGGTCCGGGGGTTCCTGAGCCGGACGCTGTGGGTGCGGATCTGGGAGCTGCGCAAGAGCCTGGTGATCTCGGCATCGGTGCTCGCGGGTTTCGTCGTCCTCGGGGCGCTCTGGGGCCTCCTGCAGCCCGCCGCCGCCGCCGGGCTCCTACCGAAGGGCTTCCACGCCACGGCCCATAACCGGGGAGGCTTCTACGGCGTGTCCATCACCGGGCGGACCGGCCTCGCGGTGGAGATCTTCGTGAACAACATCATCGTCGGTGTCTCCGCCATGGCGGGCGGCTTCACACTCGGGATCCTGACCGGTCTGTCGCTGGCCTACAACGGCGCCCTTCTCGGCGTCCTCGGGGCGCTCGAATACCGGGCGGGCGGCCTCGGCTCCTTCCTCAGCCTGGTCGTTCCGCACGGGTTGCTCGAGCTGTCGTGCATCACGCTCGCCGGCGCCACGGGCTTTGCCATCGCCGGCGCGCTCGTCAATCCCGGCCGCGACACGAGAGCCGCCGCCCTGGAGCACATGTTGCCGACCATCGGGGCGGCGATATTGGGCGTCATGGCCTTCCTCGTCGTCGCCGGCCTCACCGAGGGGATCGTCACACCGTGGGACCTGCCGACCCTGGCGGCGTTGGGGGTGGGGCTGGCCTTGGCGGGGGGTTTCTGGTCGATGGTCCTCTGGCGGGGGCGGGACCGGCCGGTGAGATCCGCCGAGGTCATGGCCGGAGCCGGCGCAAGACCCTGACAGACGACGGCGGTCCCCCTTGTGGCTGGGGCCGCCCTCCGCTCACAGGCGCGCACGCTGCTTCAGCCTGAGATAGGCGCGGACGCAGGCCGGCCCGAGCCGCTCCGGTGGTGCCTCGACGACGACCGCCCCGAGCCCTTCGAGGAGGGCGATCGCCCGCTGCCGGCTGCCGAGGAGCTCGAGCGCCACAGAAGCCCGCATGGCGGCGCGGGCATCGTCGGGCGGTGTCGACACCGCCGCCGTGAGCTCGGGGTCCTCGACGCTCGCCACGAGCACTGCGTGGCGGCGGAGCAACACCGGAGCGGCGTCGACGAGCGAGCGGGCGGCGCCCTCGTCCACGAGATCGGTGAAGAGGACGACCAGTGCTCGCTTCTGGCGCCCAACGGCGTAAAACGCCCGCTCGTAGTCGCTCTCGACCTCCGTCGGCTCGATGTCGAAGAGCACCTGCACGACGGCGGCCGCCCCCCGGCGGCGGGGCGCCAGATGGCGGGTGACGGTACGGGAGAAGGCGAGCGCGCCGACGCGGTCACCGGCGTCCTCGGCGGCTACAGCCAGGACAGCGGTGGCATCGAGCGCCACGTCGAGGCGGGTCACGCGGCCGAGCGGGGAGGCCATGAGCCGGCCGGCGTCTATGACGCACATCAGGTCCCGGTTCTCCTCGACGCGGTACTGGTTCGACATGGGGCGGCCGACCCGGGCTGTGGCGATCCAATTGACCTGCCGCACGTCGTCGTCGGGCGAGTAGTCGCGGATCGTCTCGAACTCGGTCCCGAGCCCAAGGCGTGCCCGGATGCGCCCCTCCTCGGCGGACCGGCCGCGCCGACGGGCGGCCGCCAGGCGACGGGCGCGGGGAAGGTCAGGGTAGACGGTCACCTGTACTGGCTCGCCGACGACATGGTCGAGCGAGGTGAGCCCGAGCGGACCGGTGGCACGGACGACGCAAGGTGGGAGGTCGTGCACGCCCCGGTGACGCCCCACGAGCTCGCCGTGCAGGGCGGGACCGGCGACCTCGGACGGTTCGACCTCGAGGGCCGGCGGGCGCGGCTGGCGCAGCCGGACGGACCGCGCACCGCCGGCGGTGGCGACGGCGTCGAAGTGCACCCGCCCCTGCAGCGGGATCGTCGGGGGCCGTGTGCGGTCGAGGGAAGGCACGACCCGGCGGGCGGCGAGCAGGTCGGCGAGGCAGGTCCCGATGACCACCGCGCCGGCGAGGCCGGCGATCACGGGCGCGACGGGAAAGACGCCCACCACGACCGCCACCGCGAGAATGACCACGGCGACGAGCGATGTGGGGCGAGGGAGCGAGCGCCGGGCCGGCGGGGGTGACTCGCCCCCCACCAAGGCGCCTGTCATCGGGGGATGGGGACGCTCTGGAGGACGTTCGCCAGTGCGTCGGTGGCGGTGAACCGGTCGAGCTCGGCTTCGGGAGTGAGCAGCAGGCGGTGGGCGAGCACCGGCGCGACCAGGGCCGCGACGTCGTCCGGCACCACGTAGGTCCGCCCCGCGGTGGCGGCCCAGGCCTTGGCCGCCGCCAAGAGGTGGACAGCCGCCCGCGGACTCGCCCCGAGCATCACGCTCGGCAGCTCCCGGGTGCGCCGGACGAGGGCGGTGACGTAGGAGACGATCTCGTCAGCCACGCTGACACGATCGACATCCTGCCGGGCCGAGAGCACCTCCGCCGCGTCCGTCACCGCTTCGACGTCGGCCAGCGTGACCGGTGCCAGGCCGGCGTGGCGCAGGCGGAGCATCGCCTCCTCGTCGGCCTGGGCCGGGTAGGTCATGACGACCTTCATCAGGAACCGGTCGAGCTGCGCCTCGGGCAGCTGGTAGGTGCCCTCGTACTCGATCGGGTTCTGGGTGGCGAGAACGGTGAAGGGCTGCGGGAGGGCGTGCTCGACACCGTCCACGGTCACCTGGCCCTCCTGCATGGCCTCGAGCAGAGCAGCCTGGGTCTTCGGGGGCGTGCGGTTGATCTCGTCAGCCAGCACCAGGTTGGCGAAGATCGGCCCCCGCCGGAAGCCGAGCTCGTTGCCGCGCAGCGTCATGGTCCCCGTCACGTCGGAGGGGAGCATGTCGGGCGTGAACTGGATGCGCCGGTTGTCGAGGCCGCAGGCCCGGCCCGTCGCCGATGCCAGCAGGGTCTTGGCGACTCCGGGCGGCCCCTCGAGCAGGAGGTGTCCGCCGACGGCCATGGCCACAAGCGTGGCATCGACGACGTGTGACTGGCCGACGACGACTTTGGCCACCTGCTCGTTCAGCCGGGCCCGCAGGCTCGCCATCGTCGTGGCGGGAGAGGCTGCCTCGGTCATCGGGTCTGTCCTTCGGTCAGTCGGGCACGGGCTTGCTTGGAGGGAGAGGGACCGGTTCCGATGGCAGCGGCCGCCCGCCCGAGCGCCACCAGCTCGTCGGCCGTGCCAGGTACGCACAGCAATGCGCCCACGATCTCGGCCGGCACGCCCTCGTCGGCCGCCCGCTGGGAGAGTTCCTCATCGGAGGTGGCTGGTTCCGCCCTCACGCGGCGGCGGAGCCGCTCGCGGGCGGCAGATCGCAGTGGCGCCGCTCCCTCGGCCAAGCGAGTCGGTGGCCCGGCGCTGAGCAAGGTCGCCATGGCGTCTACGTGGGCGACCCTCGGGGGGATGAGGTCGCGTTCAGCCAGCTCAGGCGGACCGAAGCGCCGAGAGGCTGCCCACAACCACAACAGCAGCGCCGCCAGGGCGAGGATGAGGGCGGCTTTCCAGTGCCCCGGCAACCCGCTCAGGCCGGGGCTCGTCCGGCCGGCTCCGTGGTCGTACTCGTCAAAGGCGACCGGGGTCGCCGCCGGTCCGGCGAGGTCGAGACCGAAGGCGGCGTCGTCGGCATGCCCGAGGCTCGAGTTCTCGAGCGGCTCGCTCGAGGCGAGGAGAACCACGCTGCCCCCACCTAGGCGAGCGATAAGTGCGAACGGCCCCCCTTGCCCCCGGAGGAGGACGTGGAACTCGGAATTGCCCGCCGGGAGGGAGAACGAGCCGCTCGAGCCGGTCAGCACGCTCGACACGCCGCGCACTTCGGGCGTGTGCGCGACCGGATGAGCGTTTCCCGCCGACCGAGGGCGCCACAGTGGTGAGGCGGGCGCCGAGGTAGCCCCTGATCCTCCTCCGCCGGCGAACCCGCCCGCCGTCGGAGGCCGCCCGCCCCCCAGTGACCGCAGCATCGCCACAGTCGTGCCGGTCCGGCCGGCGAGGACGAGCCGCCCGCCGCCTGTGAGGACGCCACGCATGGCCGCGGCGCCGGGGACGTCACCTGGAGCCGGGTCGAGGACGAACACGGTGCTCCCGCGGGTGAGGGAGGCGTCTCTCAGCGGGACGCTCAGTTGCTTGACCGGGTGGCGGTCGTCTCGGAGCAACTGGGTGAGGGCGGCGACGCCCTTTCCTGAGGTGTCGTAGGACGACGCCGCACCGACGATCGGTGACCTCGGGCTGTTGAGCAGGCCGCCGGCAAACTGGCTCGCCAAGCTGGCGACGACGAGCGCCGCCGCCAGGATGAGCACCGCCTGCCATGTCCGGGTGAGCCGTCGCCATCGCTCGCCGACGCTCGGCGAGGCGGGCGCGGCTCCGACGGCGCTCATCGGCGCTTGTCGGATGCGGAGGCTGTCAAGGCCTCAGTCTCCTCGAGAACGAGCCGCCAGCCCGTCCTGGCCGACTCGAAGTCCTCCTTTGACGCCGGGTCGTGGGCGTAGGCGATGGCTTCGTGGCGGGCGGCCAGCCGGTCGAAGGCAGGCGAGCCGAGACGCGCCCGCAGTCCGTCGGTCGTGGCCGTCAAGCGGCTGGCGATGATGCCACGAGTCTCGAGGCGGCACAGCCCGGCTTGGAACCGGAGGCGGACAGCCAGGTCGTAGGCGCCTCTTTCTTCCGCATCGTCGGCCGCCCTTTCGAGCGCCTGGGCGTCGGGCACCGCAGCGGCGCTCATGGCCACTTCCGCCTCATCACCGACAACGCCGCGCCGTCCCAGCAGGAGCACCCCAACGCCCCCGCCCACGGCCAGGCCCGCGCCCGCCAGGAGCAACCAGGCCCAGTTGCCGATGGCGCCGTGGAGCGACACCACCGTGTGCTCCCACACCCAGGCAGTTGGCTTGCCGAAGGCGTCATCGAGGCCCCGGCCGATGGCGTGGAGCAACCCGGCCAGGGGTGCCGGGGCTCTCGCCGGGCCTACGTGGAACGGAGCGTGGGCGAGGATCTGCTGAGCCTCGTGCCGCGCTGCTGTTGCGTAGCTGGAACCCTTTGCCGGCATCGATCCCCGTTTCGCGACCCGCTACGCAGCCCGCTACTCGGCGGCTTCCGGTGGCGTCGTCGGCGGCAAGGGCGGCCCGCCCTCGTCACCGTCGTCAGCGCCCGGGGAGGCATCAGCAGTCGGGCTCGTCGGAGGAGGCGGCCGTTTGGGCGGCGAAGGGCTGGGCCAGCCGGGTGCGGATCCGCCGGGCGGAGGAGGCGGGGGCGGTGGCGGCGGAGGAGGCGGGGGCGGCGTCCAGCCTGTCGACTCCCATCCTGGCTGTGGCGGCGGCCCATATCCCGGCGGCGGCTGACTCTGCTCCGGATAGCCCCCCGGCCCGGCCGGATAGCCCCCCGGGCCGGCCGGATAGCCCCCCGGCCCGGCCGGATAGCCCCCCGGCCCGGCCGGATAGCCCCCCGGGCCCGGCTGTGGCGGCGGGCCATATCCCGGCGGCCCATATCCCCACCCTGCTGCGGGCCTGATGAAACCAGCAGCGGCGGCTGTCGGCTGCACACCCATGCGGCTGGCGAGAAGCTCGATGTCGAAGCCTTCCTTACGCACGCGGAGGTCGATCGTCAACACGACGAGGACGGCAGCCGTGAAGGGGGTGAAGACCGCCAGGCTGATGCTGCTGCCGAGAAGATCGCCGATGAAAGTGGCGAAGGTGTTGTGCGCCAGCGCCAGCGGCAATCGGAGCACCACCCCGACCGCAGCACCGGCGATCCCGACGAGCAACCCGGCCAGCAACTGCGTGCCGAAGACGGACCACCACTGTGAACGGCACAGTGAGATCGACCGGCGGATCGCCTTGAGGCCGCGGATGTCCTCCAGCATCACGATCGGGACCGCCATTCGTGTGGCCACGAGAAACCGAATCTCTGCGACGAACAAGGCGAGCCCGAACAACACCCCTACGGCGACTCCGGCGCCCGCAGCGTGTGCGGAGGCCAGCAGCAGGATGATCCCCACGAGCACTCCCACCGGCACCACGCCTGCCAGGGTGATCAGGAGGGACACCCAGAGGATCGCCCAGATTCTCGACAGACCGAATCCGAGCGCCTCCTTCCACTCGGTGGGTTGGCCGAGATAGGCGTTGCCGATGATGCGGAAACAGGCGGCAGTGACGAGAATCGTCACCAGGTAATCGACGACTGTCTCGAGGAACACCCCGCCGAGCAGCGTGAAGATCCGGCCGCCGTGCAGGACCGGAGTGCTCGACCCCGTGGTGGTGGTCACTATCGGGCCTGAGGTGGCGGTGAGGGTGATGCTCACGAGCGCAAGGACGATGCCGGACGGCACGGCTATCACGAGGGCGGCCTTGGCGAGGGTGAGGAAGTTCGCCCGCACGAGCTTGATGGCGGCGTCGATGCGCTCGCCTGCTCCTAACGGCCGGAGGGCGCCCGGCTGACCTGCCCACACAACTCAGGCCTCAGGAGGCGACGGGGCCGCCGGCCACCGGCGTCCTCCCGGCCTCGGCCCGCCCGGCGAGCGGCCGAGTCCGCGGAGGCGCCATGACCAAGGGTACCTGGTCGTGCCGTCGGCCCCCTGAGCCGGTGCTCCTCCCCTCCGGGCCCGGCGCTGACCAGTGCCCGACGGCGGGGCGATCGGGTAGATGGCGGGCCGGTCGAGCCGGATGTCGCCCGGACCCCCCTGTGCCGTCCGGCTGTCGCGAGTGTGGTAGCAACCTCGAATGAGTCGAAACGAGCGCGGTGTGACGCCGCAGAGCGAGGACTTCTCTGCCTGGTACAACGAGCTCGTCCTGAAGGCCGAGCTCGCCGACCGGGGGCCCGTCCGCGGCACGATGGTCATGCGCCCGTACGGGTACGCCATGTGGGAGCTCATCCAGGCCGATCTCGACGCCAGGATCAAGGCCACCGGGCACGAGAACGTCTACTTCCCCCTCCTCATCCCGGAGTCCCATCTCAGGAGGGAGGCGGAGCACGTGGAGGGCTTCGCCCCCGAGCTCGCCGTCGTCACCCACGGCGGCGGCCGCGAGCTCGAGGAGCCGCTCGTGGTCCGGCCGACCTCGGAGACCGTCTTCGGTGAGTACATGGCGAAGTGGATCTCCTCCTACCGTGACCTTCCCCTGCTGCTCAACCAGTGGGCGAACGTCGTGCGATGGGAGCTGCGCCCAAGGCTGTTCCTCCGCACGACGGAGTTCCTCTGGCAGGAGGGTCACACGGCACACGCCTCGGCGGAGGACGCCTGGCGCGAGGTCATACTGGCGCTCGACTTCTACGAGGCTTGCGTCGTGGAGGCGGCGGCCCTGGCGCCGTTCAAGGGCGAGAAGACAGCGAGCGAGCGCTTCGCCGGCGCCGAGCGCACGACGACCATCGAGGCGATGATGCGGGACGGACGGGCACTGCAGAGCGGCACCTCCCACTTCCTCGGCCAGAACTTCGCCCGTGCCTTCGACATGCGGTTCCAGACCGAGGAGGGCGAGCTCGACTACTGCTACACGACGTCGTGGGGCTTGTCCACCCGCATAGTGGGGGCCGTCATCATGGGCCATGGGGACGACAAGGGCCTCATCCTGCCTCCGGCGGTGGCTCCCTATCAGGTGGTGATAGTGCCGATCGGGCGTGACGAGGAGGCGGCGACCGCACTCGAGGCTGCCCGCGACCTCGGCCGCCGCATCAGCGCCGAGGGCGTCCGGGTCAAGGTGGACGACCGGCTGCAGCTCTCGGCCGGCTACAAGTTCAACGAGTGGGAGCTGCGCGGCGTTCCGTTCCGCCTGGAGCTCGGTCCGAGGGATCTCCGCCTCCGGGTCGGTCGTCGTGGTGTCGCGGCTGGCCGCTGACAGGAAGGACAAGGCCGTCCTTCCCATCGAGACCGTCCCTTCGCAGCTGCCTTCTCGGCTGGCCGAGTTCCACGGGCAGCTGCACGACCGGGCTCGTCGCTTCCGCGACGACCATACGGTTCGAGCAGACAGCTGGGACGCCCTCGTGGCGGCGGTCGAGGATGGTTTTGCTCTGGCACTGGCATGCGACGACCCGCGATGCGAGGAGCGGCTGAAGGAGGCCACCACGGCCACTCCCCGCTGCATTCCGTTTGACGGTGAGCCGGAAGATGGCCCGTGCGCGATTTGCGGCATGCCGTCGACCTACGGCACGCGCCTCGTGTTCGGCAGGGCCTACTGAGCCGCCGTCCCCCACATTCCCAACAGTGAGACGGCGGTGCCCCAGGTGGCATTGGGGGGCATCCCCGGGGCACCGCCGAATCCCTGAACCGCCTTACTGCTGAACATCGAAGGAGCACTCGGCTCCACTTCTCTGTCCGGAAGGAAACATAGCGGCTTCCCCACAGTGGTGTCCAGACGGCTCCTGATTCCTCGCAGCGACTGGGCGCAGAGCGCGGAACCGGCGCCCGCCGGGCGGCGGGGACTCCGGCGGTGACGGCGGGGTTACCTACAATCCAGGTATGGGAGCTGCCGGAGACAGGCCGGTCAACGTCGGCGTGTTCGGTGCGACCGGGCAAGTCGGTGGGGTGATGAGGTCGATCCTCATGGAGCGGCAGTTCCCGGTGGCCGAGATGCGCTTCTTCGCCTCCGGGCGGTCGCCGGGGCGGACCCTGCGCTGGGGTGATCGGGAGGTGCCCGTCGAGGACGCCTCCGCCGCAGATTTCACCGGGCTCGACATTGCCCTGTTCTCCTGTGGTGGGGCGGCTTCGCGCACGCTTGCGCCCCGGGTGGCGGCGGCCGGTGGCCTTCGTCGTCGACAACTCGTCTGCCTGGCGGATGGATCCTCTCGTCCCCCTCGTCGTGCCGGAGGTGAACGCAGCCGCCCTCCACTCGATCGGGAAGCGGATCGTCGCCAACCCGAACTGCACGACGATGGTGGCCATGCCGGTGCTGAAATCGCTCCACGACAGGGCCGGCCTTCGCCGCGTGGTGGTGGTGACGTACCAGGCATGCTCGGGTGCCGGCCTCGCCGGCGTGGCGGAACTGGACGAGCAGGCCCAGAAGGTGGCCCCGGAGGCTGCCCGGCTGACCTTCGACGGTTCGTCGGTGGCCTATCCGCCGGCTCGCCGGTTCCCCGGGCCGATCGCCTTCAACGTCCTGCCGCTCGCCGGCAGCCTCGTAGAGGACGGCAGCGGTGAGACCGACGAAGAGCAGAAGTGGCGTCACGAGTCACGCAAGATCCTGGATCTGCCCGACCTGCTCGTGTCGTGCACGTGCGTCCGGGTACCGGTCTTCACCGGTCACTGCAACGCCGTGACGGCTGAGTTCGAGCAGCCGATATCGCCCGAGGAGGCCGAGGAGGCCCTGGCCGGCGCCCCCGGCGTCGCTCTGTCCGCCCTTCCCACGCCGCTCGCGGCGACGGGCGGGGACGTCTCGCTCGTCGGGCGCATCCGGACCGACCCGGGAGCGGCCCACGGGCTGTCGATGTTCATCGCCGGCGACAACCTGCGCAAGGGAGCGGCCTTGAACGCCGTCCAGATCGCCGAGGAGCTGCTGGCGCTCCGCTGAGCCGGCTCAGCCCCCGTCCGAGCCGAGCTCGAAGGCGGCGTGGAGGGCCTGCACCGCCTTCTCAGCATGGTCCGCCCGAACCATGCAGGAGATGCGGATGGGCGACGTGGAGATCATCTCGATGTTGATCCCCTCGTGGGCGAGGGTCTCGAACATCGTCGCCGTCACCCCGGGATGGGTCTTCATTCCCGCTCCGACGAGGGACACCTGGGCGACATCCTCGTCGGCGAAGACCGAGGCGGCGCCGAGAGGCCCGAGGAGATCGTGGGCGACCCCGAGGGAGGGGGCGAGGTCGGCCTTCGGCACCGTGAAGGAGATGTCCGTCGTGCCGGCATGCGAGATGTTCTGGACGATCATGTCGACGTTGACGGCCCGGTCCGCCAGGCTGCGGAAGAGCGCTGCCGCGATGCCCGGGCGATCGAGCACGCCGGCAAGGGTGATCTTTGCCTCCGAGGTGTCGCTCGTGACGGCGGAGACGACGGGCTGCTCCATGGTTGGGTCCTCCTCGGCGACGACGGTGCCCGGCTCCCAGGTGAAGCTCGAGCGGACGTGGAGCCTGACGTGATGGTTCCGGGCGAACTCGACCGACCGCAGGGCGAGGACGCGCCCCCCGGTGGCCGCGATCTCGAGCATCTCCTCGAAAGAGAGGTGTGCCAACTTGCGGGCCGACGGCACTATGCGGGGGTCGGCCGAGAAGACGCCCGACACGTCGGTGTAGATCTCGCAGCGGTCGGCGGCGAGGGCGGCGGCGAGTGCCACGGCCGTCGTGTCCGAGCCGCCCCGGCCGAGTGTGGTGATGTCCCTCGCCGACGAGACCCCTTGGAAACCCGCCACCACCGGCACGGCACCCGCAGTGAGCGCCTCACGGATGCGATCCCCCCTCACTTCGATTATGCGGGCCTTCGTGTGGATCGTGTCGGTGATGATGCCGGCTTGGCTGCCGGTGAAGGAGGCAGCAGGCACGCCACGCTCGGCGAGGGCCATGCACAGGAGGGCCATCGAGATGCGCTCGCCGGCCGTCCACAGCATGTCCATCTCGCGGCCCGGCCGGACCGTGCTCACCTGCTCGGCCAGGCGCAGCAGGTCGTCGGTGGCCTTGCCCATCGCGCTCACCACGACGATCACCTCGTCGCCGATCCGCTTGGTGCGGGCGATGTGATCGGCCACGGCCCTGATGCGATCGGCATCGGCGACAGAGGTGCCGCCGAACTTCTGCACGACGAGGGCCACGTGTTCCACGCTAGATGAGGTCGGGGCCGCCCCCCGGCCCCGACGGAGGTTGCCGCGTTCGCCTCTCAGCTGGCAACAGGTAGCTTCGGGGCCGTGCCGAGCGAGAAGCGAGCCCGTCAGCGCGAGGCTCGCGCCCAGAAGCAAGCAGTGATGCAGCGCCGTCGCAAGCGCCGGGCCACGCTCCGGCGCGGGCTCGTCTTCGCCGGGCTGGCGGCGGTGATAATCCTCATCGTGGTCCTCATCCAATCCGGCGGCAAGCCCAAGAAGGTGGTCTCGCCGGCAGCGACCAGCACCAGCACCACAGTGGCGTCCACCACGACGACGACCGTCAAGGCGGGGACGACGCCCTGCCCGCCGGCCTCCGGCTCCAAGACCCGCAAGCTGCTCTTCAACGGGCCGCCGAAGGATTGCATCACCCCCACGTCGGTCTGGGACGCCACATTCCACACGACAAAGGGCACCTTCGTCGTCCGGATGGATGCCGCCAAGTCCTATGCCGCCGTGAACAACTTCGTCTTCCTCGCCCTCTACCGCTACTACGACGGGACGTTCTTCCACCGGGTCATCCCGGGCTTCATGGACCAGGGCGGCGACCCGGCGGGCACCGGCACGGGCGGCCCGCAGCACTACCCCGGGTACGCCTTTACCGGCAACACCCCGCCGAAGAGCTGCATCGCCAAGAAGGACTGCTATGCCACCGGGGACATCGCCATGGCAAACACAGGCGCGCCCACTTCGAATGGCAGCCAGTTCTTCATCTTCGTGCCAGGCGGTGCGTCACAGCTCGACCCCAACCCGGTCTACACCGACTTCGGGCACGTCATCTCCGGGCTGCCGGTGGTCGAGCACATCAACGCCCTCGGCACCTCCGGGCAGACCGGGACGCCGAAGGTGAAGGTCTTCATCACGTCGATCACAATGAAGAAAGTCTCAGGCTGACACTTCCCCGACTCGAAGGACCCGTATACCCTGCGGGCAGCCGATCCTCGACCAGCCTCGACCCCTAGGAAGGACTGCCGTGCCGAGCGAGTTTCCCCCGATGGATGGTTCTGCAGAACGCCAACAGCGCTTCGGCGAGGCCCCGCCCATGGGGATCGACCTCTCGAAGCGCTATTCGGCCGAGATGGTCACCTCCAAGGGCACGATGGTGTTCGCCCTCGATCCTCTGGCGGCGCCCCGGACGGTGAACAACTTCGTCTTCCTGGCGCTCCACCACTACTACGACGGGATCGTGTTCCACCGGGTCATCCCGGGTTTTGTCATCCAAGGGGGCGACCCGGAAGGAACCGGCGCCGGCGGCCCCGGCTACAAGTTCGAGGATGAGCTGCCACAGCAGGGCCGCTACGAATTGGGCTCGCTGGCCATGGCGAACGCCGGCCCGGACACCAACGGCAGCCAGTTCTTCGTGATCTCCGGACCGGACGGAGTCCGTCTCCCCCCGCACTACTCCCTCTTCGGCCACCTCGTCGGGGGGCGGGAGGTGCTCGCGGTCATCGACGCCGTCGGGTCACCTTCGGGCAAGCCGAAAGAGAAGGTCACAATCGAGTCCGTGTCGATCAGCGAGGCTGACTAGCCGGCGCTGTCGCCCGGCCGCCACATCGCAGGCGGCAGGCGAACCGCCGAGACGGCCCGAAGCGGCGCCGGCGCCCGGCGTCAGGCCAGCCGGTCAGGCGGAGATGGCCTCGAGGCCGCAGGTCTCGCCGTCCAGTTGCACTGTCACCTCGCCCGGCCGGGCACCGGCGGCTCGCCACCTGCCGTCCGGCTCGCGAACGGCCGCCGTCCGCTCCGGGATGGCGAGGACGGCGACGCCTGCCGGAGCGAGCTCGAGCGTGCGCCACAGGTGGTGTGAAGCGCCGGAGTCGTGGTGCGGCACGACGGCCAGTTGCTCGACGAGCCCGAGTCCGACGGTGTAGGCACCCCCCCGTGGGTCGACCATGGGATCGCAGAGCACCATCGCCCCGGCCGATGACCCGGCCACTATGGCGCCGGCGCGCCAGGCCGCCTCCAGTGCCTCGAGAACGAGCGAACCCTTCAGCACCGAGAGCAGATGGAGCGGCGAGCCCCCGCTCAGATAGATGAAACCCGCCGATCTCACCTCACTGGCGAACTTCTCCTCGCATGCGTCTGCGTGGCTGAGCACCATGAGCCCCCGGGCCTGACCACCCAAAGAGGCGAACCACGCTTGTGCAGTGGCCACCGCTCGCTCGGGCCGCTCGTAGGCCGCTGCAGTCGGCAGGACGAGCACGTCACTGTTTGCGCGGGCCAGTAATTCGGCGTCGAATTCGCACCCGGGTTGCCACTCGGCCCCCCCGACGAGGGCGAGAGTGCCGGAGACCTGACCCTCCGGGCTCACGGGCACGCCGGGAGGTCGTCGGCGCCGGTCACGGGCCTACCTCGGGGATGAAGAGGGAGGCGGAGGGCGGTTTCTTGCTGCGGAACCCGAGGATCCACAGGCCTCCCTTCGGCGCATCCGCCGCCTTCCCGAGGTCGACGCCCATTCTGCCGAGGAGGTCGAGGATTCCCCAGACGACGTCGCCATGGGTGCCGGCAACGACGGGTCCGCCGGCGCCGGAGGGACTGTCGAGGCGCAGCGTCAGTGTGCGTAGCCGGTCGAAGGCTTCCTCGGGCGGGGATCCCTCGTCGAGCCAGTCCGTCTCGACGATGTCGAGGCTGCACTGCTCGGCGAGCGGCGCCAGCGTCTCCCGGCAGCGAGCGGCGGGGCTGGACAGGATCCTTGCGGGCCGGCCGACGTGGCCGATCATGTACTCGGCCAGAAGCTGTGCCTGCTTTTGGCCTCGGGCCGTGAGCGGCCGATCGCGATCGTCTCCGTCCCAGCGCTCGCGAGAGCCGGCCTTGGCGTGCCGTACGAGGCACAGGGTCGGCCGGTGACGGGCGGCGCCGGCCCCCTTCTCTTTGGAGGGCGGCCGGTTGCCGTCGCTCATGTGATGCCGCTCACGCCGATCGCAGAACCGATTCCATAGGTGATGGCGCCGGCGATGGCGCAGATGACCAGCTGGCGGAGTGCAGAGAACTTCCAATCACGCCCGGTGAAGATGGATAGCAGGCCTCCCACTACGAGGGCCGAGAGGCCGGCGATGGCTACGGC
The DNA here is from genome assembly GCA_963754255.1 of uncultured Actinomycetota bacterium. Taxonomy (GTDB): domain Bacteria; phylum Actinomycetota; class Acidimicrobiia; order Acidimicrobiales; family Bog-793; genus CAVWEW01. The sequence goes on along the minus strand of CAVWEW010000011.1, from coordinate 99,253 downwards.
GATCAGGGTCGCAGTGGTCCCGGAGTCGAACAGGAAAGGTATGAGCGGCATGAAAGCCCCGAGGGCGAAGGTGACGAACGAGGAGACGGCTGCCTGGATCGGCTTTCCCGTCGAGCCGGGGTCGATGCCGAGCTCCTCGCGGGCATGAGTCTCGAGGGCGAGCTCCGGGTTCGACATCATCTCGTCGGCCACCTGGCGGGCGAGCTCGGCCGGCATGCCCCGGCGCTCGTACAGGTGGACGAGCTCCCGGTACTCGCCCTCGGGATGCCGCCCGATCTCCTTGCGCTCGATCTCTATCTCGCGCTGGAACAGCTCTGACTGGGCCCGCATCGAGATGTACTCGCCGGCGGCCATCGAGAAGGCGCCCCCGAACAGCCCGGCCAGCCCGGCCAGGCGCACGATCCCGGCAGCCGAGCTGGCGCCGGCGATGCCGAGAATCAAAGAGGTGTTCGAGACGAGCCCGTCGCTGACGCCGAACACCGCCGCCCGGGCGCCTCCTCCCTGGATGTCGCGGTGATGGTGCTCGATGGGCTGGTGGTCGCCGCGGCGTCCACCACCGCCGCTCCTCTGGGACTGCGCGGAGGCGCCGTTCGCAGGGAGGCGATGCTTACGCGCGCTCTGACCGGGAGACGCCTGACTGCCGATGTCGTCCGAGGGACGCGGTGAGTCACCGCCCATGCAATAGGTCTAGCCCACCTTTGGCCCAAGCGGCGCGAGCAGGGAGGCCGGCTGAAGACCTCGGGATACAACGACCACCTACACTCGGTCGGGCTATGGATCCCGGCCGCACCTGATGGACGCGCTCGACGTCATCATAATCATCGTCGTCGTGCTGGCAGCTGTGCACGGGGTGCGCCTCGGTGCGGCGGTGCAGGTGCTCTCTTTTGCCGGAGCCATCGTCGGGGCGGCGCTCGGCATAGCTCTCATCTCACAGGTGTTGCCGCATCTGCACGATCCCTTCACGAGGACCTTCGTGGCCCTGCTGTGCCTCCTCGTGCCTACCAGCCTGCTCTGGGGCGCCGGTCGGCAGATCGGCACCCGAATCTGGCGCCGGCTGCACGGCCACGCCATTGCCGCCGTCGACTCGGCGACGGGCGCTGTCGTCGCCATGACCGGTGCTCTCGTCGTGGTGTGGTTGCTGGCCTCGATGCTGGCCCAGAGCCAGGTCGGGCAGGTCTCGCGCCAGATAGAGGACTCCGCCGTGCTCCACGCCGTCACCGACGTCATGCCCGGCCTGCCTAACGAGCTGGCGACGGTGGAGCGGCAGCTCAACGACGACGGCTTCTCGTTCGGCTACTTGGGCATCCTGCCGTCCACCGGCCCCGTGCCGCTGCCGAAAGCCCCGGCCGTTCGCGCCGCCGTTCTCGCGGACGGACCTTCGACGGTGCGGATCGTCGCCGGGGGCTGCGTCGGCGTCGTCCAGGAAGGGTCGGGCTTCGTCGTCGCACCGCACCTCGTTGTGACGAACGCTCACGTGATCGCCGGCACGAGCCAGATCTCCGTCGACTACGGCGGTGTCCGGTCCGTGGCTGCCACCCCCGTCTTCTTCGACCCGAACTTCGACCTCGCCGTCCTCCGGGCGAACGTCCCCGAGCCGCCACTCCGGCTCGACCCGGGATACGTGAGCCGGGGCACGAAGGCGACGGTGCTCGGCTATCCGGGGGGCGAGACCTTCCTCGACCCTCAGCCGGCGGGGGTTCTCATGCGCTTCGACCCCGTGTCGACGAACATCTACGGCACGACGAGCGTCCAGCGCCAGATCTACGAGATCCGGTCTCTGGTGCGCCCGGGCAACTCCGGTGGCCCGCTCGTCGAATCGGGCGGCACGGTGATCGGGATCGTCTTCTCCCGGGCCGCCAACGAGAACCGGATCGGCTTCGCACTCGCGTCTCCCGGTGTGCGCGCACGCGTCCTGCTCGCGGAGAGGCGACCGGCCGGTTCGATCGCCTCGACCGGCGCCTGCACCGACAGCTGATCCGCCTCGACCGGCGCCTGCACCGACAGCTGATCCGCCTCGACCGGCGCCTGCACCACGAGCTGATCCGCCCCGACCGGCGCCCGCACCGACAGCTGATCCGCCGACTGAATCCCCCGCCGGCGACCCGCCGATGACCGCATGTCCTGAGGCCCTGAGCCGCGTTGGCTGCATGTCCCGACAGCGATCGGCCATGATGGCGCTGTGGCTCTGCGCATCGAGGACTACGGCCTGATCGGGGATACCCAGACCGCTGCCCTCGTCGGGCGCGACGGTTCGATCGACTGGCTGTGCCTGCCCCGCTTCGACTCGTCGTCCGTCTTCGCCAACCTTCTCGGCCGCCCCGAGCACGGCCTGTGGCGCATCGCCCCACAGGCAAGCCCTCCTCCGGGGAAGGGGGAGCCGCTGCTCGCCACCCGCCGCCGGTACGTCGAGAACTCGCTCGTCCTCGAGACGGAGTGGGACCTGCCCGAGGGCACCGTCAAGCTCACCGACTGCATGCCGATCCGTCAGGTGCATCCGCAGATCGTCCGGATGGTCGAATGCACCAGGGGCGCCGTGGCGATGCGGATGGACCTCACCATCCGCCTGGAGTACGGCTCTGCCATCCCGTGGGTCCGGCGACAGGACGGAGTCCTGTCAGCCGTGGCCGGTCCCGACGGATTGGCGCTCTGGTCTCCCGTGCACACCCACGGCAGGGACATGAGCACAGTCGCCGAGTTCACGCTCCGCGAGGGCAACCGCGTGCCCTTCGTCCTCAGCTACTTCGCCTCGACAGACGATGTGCCCCGACCGATCGACGGCGGCTACGCGGTCGACCACACGGCCCAATTCTGGCAGCAGTGGGCGGAGATGGAGCACGTCGACCTCGGGAGCTGGCAGGACCCGGTCGTGCGCTCCCTCATAACCTTGAAGGCGCTCACCTTCCAGCCGACAGGCGGGATCATCGCCGCCGCCACGACGTCGCTCCCCGAGGCGCTCGGGGGCTCCCGGAACTGGGACTACCGCTTCTCGTGGCTGCGGGACGCCACCCTCACGCTCTCGGCCCTCATGGCGTGCGGCTACTACGACGAGGCGTCTGCCTGGCGGGACTGGCTGCTGCGAGCCGTCGCCGGCGAACCGTCCAAGCTGCAGATCATGTACGGGCCGGCCGGCGAGAGGAACCTGCTCGAGCGGGAGATCCCGTGGCTGCCCGGCTACGAGGGATCGGCGCCTGTCCGGGTAGGCAACGCCGCCTCCGGCCAGTACCAGCTCGACGTCTACGGCGAGGTACTCGGCGCTCTCCACGAGGCACGCCGGACCGGGATTCAGTCGGCCGATCCCGCCTGGGACATGGAAGTGGCCATCATGGATTTCCTCGAGTCCGGCTGGAAGGAGCCCGACGACGGCATCTGGGAGGTGCGGGGACCCCGCCGCCACTTCACCCATTCAAAAGTGATGGCCTGGAACGCAGTGAACAGCGTCTTGAGTGATATCGAAGGCTTCGGCCTGGACGGACCGACCGACAAGTGGAAGGCGCTCCGGGACGAGATCCACACCGAGGTGCTCGAGAAGGGCTACGACCGGGAACGCAACACCTTCACCCAGTACTACGGCTCGAAGGAGCTCGACGCGAGTGTGTTGATGATCCCTCTGGTGGGTTTCTTGCCTGCTCAGGATCCCCGCGTGATCGGGACCGTGGAGGCGATCCAGCAAGAGCTCACCGTCGACGGGTTTGTCATGCGGTACGACTCGCAGCGTTCCGAGCACGTGGACGGGCTCTCCGGCAGGGAGGGCGCCTTTCTCGCCTGCTCGTTCTGGATGGCAGACGACCTCCATCTGATCGGGCGGACCGACGAGGCCGAGACCCTCTTCGAGAAGCTGTTGTCGCTCCGCAACGACCTGGGCCTGCTGTCAGAGGAGTACGACCCGGTCGCCGGCAGGCTCGTGGGCAACTTTCCCCAAGCGTTCTCCCACGTCTCACTCGTCAACACCGCGATCGGGCTTGCTCTGAAGGACCTCGGCACCGGCATGACTCATCTCGAGCGCATCAAGGGCACAACCGTGAGCCATCCGGGGGGCACCCTCCGCAGCCCGCGCCCGCACCGCCGCCACCGGCTCGGGCTGAAGCACTGAGCCGGTAGACCGGGTCGGCGACCGCGGACGTCGAGCCGGCCGGCGGCGGCGTTCCGACGGCTCACACCCCTATGGAGGAGGCCACGTGAAAGCCATCACCATCGTGCCGGGCAAGGCCGGCTCAGCGCAGCTGGAGGATTTCGACGAGCCGCCTGAAGGCGACGGGCCCGTCCTCGTCGAGACCCTGGCAGTCGGGGTATGCGGCACTGATCTGGAGATCTCTGCCGGAGAGTACGGATGGGCGCCCCCCGGTCACGAGAGGCTGGTGCTCGGGCACGAGTCGATCGGCCGCGTGGCCGAGGCACCCGATGGGTCCGGCTTGGCGAAGGGTGACTACGTCGTCGGCATCGTGAGGAGGCCTGACCCGGTGCCGTGCTACAGCTGCGCCGCCGGCGAATGGGACTTCTGCCGGAACGGCCAGTACACCGAGCACGGCATCAAGTCCCTCGACGGGTTCATGCGGGAGAGGTACCGGGCGCTCCCGGACGCTCTCGTGAAGCTCGACAGCCGGCTCGGAACCCTCGGCGTCCTCCTCGAGCCGACGAGCGTCGTCGCAAAAGCATGGGAGCAGGCCGATCGCACCGGCAACCGGGCCCAGTGGCGGCCCGAGCGGGCAGTCGTGACAGGGGCCGGGCCGATCGGGCTGCTGGCGGCCCTCATCGGGGTCCAGAAGGGTCTCGAGGTGCACGTCATCGATCAGGTGACAGAGGGCCTCAAGCCCGACCTCGTGGAGGCGCTCGGCGCGCACTACCACACCGGCCCCATCGCCTCGGCGTGCGCCTCGCCCGACGTCATCATGGAGTGCACCGGCGTCGGCGCCCTCGTGTTCGAAGCCATCGAGCACGTCTCCTCCGGTGGCGTCGTCTGCCTGACCGGAGTGTCGCCGACCGGTCGCAATCTGGAGGTCGACGCCGGCCTCGTCAACCGTGACATCGTCCTGCAGAACGAGTGCATCGTCGGCTCTGTGAACGCCAACCGCCGCCATTACGAGGCAGCCGGCGAGGCGCTTGCCAAAGCGGACTCGGCATGGCTGGCCAAGCTGATCACGCGCCGGGCCCCGATGGAGCAGTTCGCCGGGGCACTCGAGCGCCAGGCCGACGACGTGAAGGTGGTCATCGAGATCGGAGGCGGGAGCTGATGTCGCTCGGCAGTCGTATCCCCCCGGTGAAAGGGCCGAAGGACCGCTTCCGGCGGCGGTACGAGGACATGAAGCGTCTCGGAACCGATCTGGCCCGGCGGGACTTCGAGGAACGCCATCCGGGGCTCAAGTTCGCCCCCGTCCTCGTGCTCCTCGCCGCATACCTGGAAGCGGACAACATCGGTCCCGTCCTCGAGGCGGTGCCGGCCGAGATATGCGGCCTGAAGACGTCCACCCTCGTCGTGATAGACGGCGGCGACGACGGCACCGAGCAGGTGGTGGACCCCACGGGGGCGTTCTACGCCAAGCTGCCGGTGAACCTCGGCCACGGCGTGGCGCTGCGCCTCGGTTACGAACTGGCCATCGAGCACGGCGCCGAGTACGTGGTCACTCTCGACGCCGACGGTCAGAACGACCCGAAGGAGATCGCCGGCCTGCTCGAGCCGGTCGTCGCCGGCGAGGCGGACTTCGTGATCGCCAGCCGCCGCCTCGGCGTCGATCAGACGAGCGACCAGCTGCGCAAGACCGGTGTCCTCGTCTTCGCCGCCGTCATCAACCGCCTGACCGGGCAGAAGCTGACGGACACGTCGAACGGGTTCCGGGCCCTGCGGATCGACGTGCTGAAAGACGTGCTGCTCGAGCAGGACCAGTACCAGACGGCCGAGCTGATCATCAGCGCTGCCAGCCGCGGGTGGCGCATCGCCGAGCGTCCCGCCGTCTGGCACCCCCGCACCTCCGGCGAGTCGAAGAAAGGGAGCAACCTGCTCTACGGGCCCCGTTACGCCACCGTCATCGCCCGCACCTGGTTGCGGGAGCGGGGGTGACGGACCACGAGCGGCGGAGCTCCTGACGGCCCAGAGAGGGGCGGGGGAGCACTGCCCGGCGAGGCTGCCGCTCCCGCCGGCGTGGAGCCGTCCGGCGAAGCTGCCGCTCGCGCCGGTGGCTCGGAGCCCGGGCGGCGAATCGCCGCCGGCGTGATCGAGATCGACACCATGCTCGGCGGCTGGGAGAGGATGACGGCCGGTTACCTCATCGAGGGTCCCCGTCCGGTCCTCGTCGAGACGGGCAGCCAGAGCTCGATCACGACTCTTTTGGGGGCACTCGACCGGCTCGGAGTGTCACCGGCCGATCTCGCCGGCGTGGCGGTCACCCACATCCACCTCGACCATGCCGGCGGGGTGGGAGACGTCGCCCGCGCCTTTCCGAGCGCCACGGTCTACGTGCACGAGAAGGGAGCCCGTCATCTCGTCGATCCCTCCCGGCTCGTCAACTCGGCGGCCCGGGTCTACGGGCCCCTCCTCGACTCCCTCTACGGCCGGCTCGACCCGACTCCGGCCGAGCGCATCCACGTCCTGGCAGACGGCGAGGAGATCGACGTCGGCCACGGGCGCAGCCTGCACACCATCGACTCACCGGGACATGCCAAGCACCACCTCGGACTGCTCGACAGCGTGAGCGGGCTCTTGTTCGCCGGCGACGCCGTCGGTGTGCGCCTGCCCGATGGTGGCGTGCTCCGGCCGGCGACCCCGCCGCCGGACTTCGACCTCGACCAGGCGCTGACTTCCTTGCGGCGCTTCGCCGAGCACAGGCCGGTCGGCATCGCTCTGGCTCATTACGGCCTCGTGCCGCTCGACCCCTACGAGCTGTTGGAGGAGGCCGACGGCACGTTGCGATCCTGGGCGGAGGAAGCCGAGCGGGCGTGGCGGGCGGGCGAGGACATCGCGGTGGCTCTCGAGAGGCGCTTCGGCGGGGGGCCGGCGGGAGCGGCCGCGGACGGAACCGTCCTCGACGACGCGACCAAGGAGAAGCTCGAGACGCTGAACGGCTTTCACTCCAACGCCGCCGGCCTGCACCGCTGGCTGGAGCAGCGGGCCGCCGTCGAGGCGGACGGGTCGGGGCCGGCCGGGAGCTGAGTTCCCCCGACGCCGGGACCGGCCACCAGCGGAGAATCTCGGTGGACAGCGTCGGGCGAGTTCGGTTCGGGACGCCGAGTGCCGGGGCATCATCGGAACGGTGCCCGCGGTTGTCTCCGGCACGTGACGACAAGCGCGCCCACCGTTTGGCACACCCGAGGCGTGCACGACGCATTTGGCGCCAACCGCGCCTCACCGTTGCGCCGCCGCCGCCGGCGGCCGCCGGCGGGGTCGTGCCCGCGCCCGGCAGAACCGCCCCTCTCAGAGCTGCCCGAGGTAGAACCGAGTCCCCTGGTCGTCGGTGCACGCCGAGGTGATCCCGTACGGCTGCACCTCAGGATCGGAGGCGGTGCCCCCGGCCGACCGCACGCGATCCACGGCGGCGGCGATGTCATCGACCTGGTACATGGGGATCGTCGTGGCCATCTCGCGCCCGCCGGCCATTCCCACCATGGGGACGACATCCTCCACCTGCCACCCGTCCTGCACACGGCCCGGAGCAAAGCGCCAGCCGAGGACAGAGCCGTAGAAGGAGCGAGCTTCGGCGGAGTCGACCACCTCCATCGTCACGTAAGCGATGCCGCCGGCCTCACTCCGTCCCGCCTCGCCCTGCCGGTCTCCTTCGGCGACGCCGTCCGGGGGCTGGAAGAGGGCAAAGCGCACCCCTTGGCTGTCCACGCAGTCCGAGATCCGGCCGAAAGGCTCCTCATGTGACTGTTCGGCCGTCCCGCCGGCGGCTCGCACTCTATCGGTGGCCGTCTCCAGGTCTTCGACTGCGTAGCAGAGCATGAGCGTGCTCCGCGGCTGGCCGCCCCGCATGCCGTGCGGCAGGCTCGTCCCCTCGACCTGACGCTCCTCCGACCCGCTCCCGGGTCGATACCGCCACCCGAGCACGGCCGAGAAGAAAACCGCCGCTCTCTCGACCTCAGCTACCCACAACGAGACGTAGCCGATGTCACCGTGGCGAAGCCGCCCAGCCTCCGACTCGGCGGCGGGGAGATCCCGTTCTCTACCGGGCTGGGACATGCTGACTCCTTTCGGGAGGCGGAGAACTGCTCGATACGGTAGGAAAGACGTGTCGCAGAGGCAGGTCCGGCTCGATCGGACTGACGAGTCCCACCTACGTCACACCGTGCGAGAAACGCGGCGGGGCGGCGCCGCGCCCCGTGCTCCAGCTCACGCCCCCGAGCCGCCCCTCGACGAGCTCGGCCGGCGGCCGGCCCCGGTAATCCGCGGCCAGGATGGCCTCGGCGTCGCCACCTTCGTACATGGCCAGGCAAGGCGCACGGAAGGCGCACGGGCCGCAGGTCGCCTCCGATGGCGACGGGAACACGGCCACCGTGCCGCCGAGGATCTCGAGCGCCTCACCGGCGAGCTGGCGGCCGGCCTGCTCGATCTCGGCCCGGCCGCGCCGGATCCAGGTGCGGCGGAACCACGGTCCGTCGTCTCGCACGGTCCGCTCGAGCTCTCCCGGTTCGCTCGCCTGCGCGTAGAGCCGGCGGTGCTGGGGAATCGAGCGTCCGCCGCCGCTCCCCTCATGCTGGGGCAGCCCTCCGCGCTCATGGTCCGAGGCCGGCGGTGGCACCGGCCGCGCTCGACGGTCCGGCTCGGCGCCGGCGGGCAGGCGGAGCTCGTTGTGGATCGTGCCGGCGATGTTCATGCCGATGTAGAAGTGCTCCCACGCCCAGCAGGCCGCCACTGCCTCCTCGTCGCGAAGGAGCGCCTCGAACTCGGTCCAGTCCTCCACGACTCGGTGCCGGAGCACCCAGTAGGCGTCGTGCTCGTCGACCGCCAGCAGATCCACTCTGCCCCGGTAGCCCACGTGGTCGCCCGAGGCTGTCCGCAGCCCTGTGTCGGGTTGGCTCGGGTCTGGCAGGTCGACCTCGTAGTCAGCCTCGACCAGCACCGGGGCAAGGCGCTCCACGCTCGGCGCCCACTCGAGGTAGGCATCGAGCAGGCGCGCCATGCCGCCGGCCCGCTCCTCGAAGTCCGGCGGGAGCAGAGACCCGAGCTGGTCACGCTCCCGGGCGACGGCCTTGCTGAGCGCCTGAGCCACCAGGGGAAGGACGATGGCCCGCGACCAGTCCCACATGCCGGGGAAGTAGTAGACGGCCAGTGCATCGCGCACCAGGCGATCTGCGTCGAGGGGCGGATCGACCGCCGCCGGCTCGAGGTTGCGCCGTCCCTGTGCACCCAGATCCCAGGCGCGGCGGCAAGCCTTGAAGGCTGCCCGGTCCGACGGGGTGAGGACGGCCACCATGACCGGCCTCAGTGGCTGAGCAGCTGCATGCGGTCCACCCGGAACCTCCGGAGCCTCGATCTGGTGCTCCAGGCTAATGCCGCGGCGATAAGCCCTTCACCTGCTCCGCGCAGCATCGATGGCTGGTGCAGGCCATGCACCGCCGGCGTCTACTCCGGTGGCAATTGCGGTTCCCCCGGGTTCAGTGATCCACGGCGGCGGTCAGGCGGCGGGTACGCCACGCCGCAAAGACGGCGGTGGCGAGCCCGCATCCCCCGGCGCAGACAAAGGCCAGCCGGGGGCCGACGAGCTGAACGAGGAAGCCTCCGACGGCGGCTCCGATGGCTGCGCCAACCTGTATCCCGCTCGCCACCCAGCTGAAGCTTTCGATCGAGGATGTGGCCGGGCTGACGGCTCCCACGATGCCGTAGATGCAGCTGAAGCCGGGGGCGATCGCCACGCCGGCGACGAACATGAGCCCGTACAGCACGCCCACCCCCGGTGCCGCCGCCACCAACAAGAAACCCCCCGCTCCTGCCAACATCAACGGCGCCAACAGCCGGGCGCCTCCGTCGGCCATCCGGGCGCCGAAGAGAATGCCGCCGGCCATCGACCCCCCGCTCCACACCGCCAGGAGCAGACCCGCCTGATCGGCGGCGTGATGCCGGCCCGCAAAGGCCACGACCGAAATCTCGACGATGACGATCGTGGCCAGGAACATGAGGGTGATCAACACGATCGTCACCAGTGCCGACGAGCCGATCGGTGTGCGCGCCGATGTGAGCGAGCGGTCGCGTCTCCGGTGGGCGGTCGCCGGGTGGCCGGCCACCGCGACCGTACCGACCAGGCCGATGGCACCGCAGCAGACGAGGGCCGCCGAGGCGCTGGCGAAGGAGGCGATCAGTGCCACGAGCGTCGGCCCGACCATGAAAGTCACTTCCTGCAAGGTGGCATCCATCGCATACAAGCTGGCTTGGACGTCCTCGGGCACGAGCGCCCGCCAGAGCGAGCGCACAGCCGGGGCCACCGGCGGCACGCTGCCGCCGGTGATGGCAGCAATGCCGAGGAGCAGCCCGAACTGGCGGACGGGAACGAGGGCCATCGCCACCAGCCCGGACGTGTTGACGGCGGCGGCGCCGAGGAGCACCGGCCGGCGGCCCACGCGATCGGCAAGGCGCCCGAGAAGAGGCCCGATGAGGCCGGTGCCGATCACATAGGCGGCCGTAACGGTTCCCGCTCGGGCATACGAGCCGCTGGCGTGGGCGACGCGGAGGATGATGGCGAGATTGACCATCGCCACCGGAAGGCGGGCGACGAGCGATGTTCCGAGCAGCCAGCTCACGCCAGGGGCGCGAATGACGGCGCGATAGCGAGCCCGCTGCTCGCCTGCGCGTGATCGCGCCAAGCCCCGGCCGTCCCCCCGCGGCTCCGGCAGCGCGCCCTCCCTCGGTGGGTCCGCCCGCTCGCTCACCGCTCCATCCTGTCCGGTGGGCCGGTCCGAGCCGTCCGGTTTCTCTCGCGAAGTGCGAAGCAGGCTCTCAAGAGATTCTCAGCCGTGTCCTGTTACCTCTTGTGTAGCTCGATCGTCGAGTGCGAATCGAACGAAGGACGCAACGATGAACTTCCCAGAGAACCCTCTCCCCAACGAGCGAGATGATCAGGCACCCCGGCCGAACTGGGTTCCTTACGGGGCCGGCGCTTCACCGGCGCCTGAGTCATCGGCGAACCAGAGTGACCCGCCGTCCGGCGGTCCCCACGAGCCCGCTTCTGCAAGCGGACCGCCTTCCGAGCGGCCGTATGAGCCCGCTGCCCCTACGGGCCCTCCCTCCGGCGGTCCCCACTGGCCCGCTTCGCCTGCCGGGGGCTATTGGCAGCCGCCGGCCATGACTCGAATCCCTACTGGCAGCCGCCGGTCTCGTCGCCGTACGGCCAGCCCGGCCCTGGTGCCGGAGAGCCCTGGGGCGCCTATGCCACAGCGCCTCAGGCCTTCTATCCGGGTCACACCCAGGCGCCGGCATCTCCGGCCAAGAAACGACGCCGGTTCCGTAACGGCCTGCTGCTCGTCGCCCTGCTGGCAGGCTTCGCCGGGGGCGGTGCGGCGGTCGGGCGCCTGTCGGCAGGTAGCTCCAACACGAGCGCAGCGTCTCGAGGGGGCGCGTCGTCCGGGGGATCGTCGCTCTCGCCCGGGTCGTCAGGTCCTGGTGGCTCGTTCGGCTTTGGCGGCCTCGGTGGCACCTTTGGTGGCGTCGGCGGTTCGACCGGCTCGACCGGCTCGACCGGCTCAGGAGCATCGACGGGGGTCGGAGCCGGAGGTGGCTCGATCAACGCCTCGGCGGTCGCCGCCAAGGTCGATCCAGCCCTCGTGGACGTGAACGTCGTCCTCGGATATGAGGAGGCAAGCGCTGCCGGCACCGGCATTGTGCTGACATCGAACGGTGAGGTCCTGACGAACAACCACGTCGTCGACGGGGCGACGAGCATCAGGGTCACCGACGTCGGCAACGGCCGCACCTACTCCGCCAGGGTTGTCGGTACGGACGCCACTCAGGACATCGCCGTTCTCCAACTGCAGAACGCCTCCGGCCTCACCACCGCCCGAATCGGCTCCAGTTCGAGCGTCCACACCGGGCTGGCGGTCCTCGCCATCGGCAACGCCGGCGGCGCCGGCGGCACCCCGAGCACGGCGGCCGGAGCGGTCGTCGCCCTCCACCAGTCCATCACGGCCACGGACGATTCCGGCGCAAACTCTGAGCACCTGAGCGGCCTGATCGAGACCGACGCCCCGATTCAGGCGGGCGACTCCGGCGGACCGCTCGTGAACAAGTCGGGTCAAGTGCTGGCTATCGACACGGCTGCATCGTCCGGTAGCCAGTTCCAGTCCACGTCTAGCAACCAGAGCCAGGCCTTCGCCATCCCGATCTCGACGGCGCTCAACATCGCCTCCCAGATCGAGAGCGGGCAGGGCTCGTCTACGGTCCACATCGGCACCGCGGCGATGCTCGGCGTCGAGGTCCAGGCAAGCGGGGCAGGTGCGGGCGGCTCTGTCTCCGGCGCTGTCATCGCGGCGGCCATCCCCGGGTCCCCCGCTGCGTCGGCCGGGCTGGTCGCTGGTGACGTGATCGTCTCTCTCGACGGCCAAGCAGTCGGTTCGCCGAGTGGGCTCTCGAGCCTGATGAACAGCCACCATGCCGGTGACCGAGTCACCGTCGGCTTCGACGACTCCTCTGGGCAGCTTCACACCGTGACGGTCACGCTGGCCGCCGGTCCGCCAGCTTGACCAGCAACCCGGTTCGCGGCCAATAGCCGCGTTGGAAAGTCCCGGTTCCGCTCCCGACGGGGGGATCGGAGCCGGGACTTCTCCGCGCCAGGGCCACCGGGCGGTGGTAGTGCCCGGCGCCGGGCGAGGCCTCAGGAAACGGTCGGTCCGACGGAGCTGCTCGCCGGAAGGGAGAAGTTGACCCGGGCCGGGAGCTGTGCGAGGGCTGACGAGTCCCCGATGAAGACGTGGTAAGTGCCGGGAGCGATCCGCCACGAGCTCTTCGGCGAGTCGTAGTAGGCGAGCGCGAGGCCGCGCAGGGTGAAGTCGACCGTCATCGAGGCGCCAGGTCCGAGCGTCACGCGCTTGAACGCCTCGATCTGACGCGGCGGCTCGTTTGCGACCGGCGGTTCTCCCAGATAGAGCGGGCGACGTCGGCGCCGGCACGGCTCTCCCCGTGTTGCTCACCTCCACCGAGGCATTCACCACCGGTTGGCCGTGCACCAGCGCCACGTGCGCGGTCGTATCGGTGTAGCTGAAGGTGGTGTAGGTCAGCCCGAAGCCGAAGAGCGGGCGGTGCCCGGTGGCGTCGTACCAGCGGTAGCCGATGTCGACACCTTCGGAGTAATGGACCCTGCCGTTGGCCATCGGACTGGCCCGGGTACCAGTCGTCGAGGACCGCGCGGACCCTGGGCAGCCACGGCATCGCCACAGGGCCGCCGGCGTCCACGACCACCACCGTGTCCGGATTGGCCGCCGCCACCGCATCTATGAGCTCATCTTGGCTCGAGGGCAGGGTGAGAGAGACGTGGTCGGCCGCCTCGAACTCCTCGTCGTCGGCCACAACCACGATCTCGTGCCCCTGGCAGGCAACATGCTGGCGCCCCAGTCCGAATCGGACGCGGCCCCCGAGACATGCGGAGGCGCTACAGATGAACGGCAACCTCGCCGAGAGCGCTGTCGCCGAGAGCGGTCATTTCTGTCCTCCGAGTCCCGGCGGCCGCCCGGCTGGGCGGGAGGGAGTGGGATTCGAACCCACGGTGCCCATAAGACACAACGGTTTTCGAGACCGCCCGATTCGGCCACTCTCGCATCCCTCCGTGCGGAACTCTATCCCGACACCTGCCGGTCCCAGCCTGAGGCTCCGGGCCCCTGGGTCTGGCGGGGCATCACGCGTCGTCCAGGTGCCTTGAGGTAACCATGGTGGCTGGTGGGGGGATCCCAGGCCGATACACCCAGACGAGCCGGTAGTTGACGGTTCGCGGCGTCCTGCTCATGCGGGCCGATACCGCCTCCGGCTGACGGTGAGGCGGTTCTCCCGCTTGGCTGCTGGCACCCTGTCTTCAAGCCGAAATGCGGGAACAGGATCAGGCGGTCCGCCAGCGTTCCCGGCCGAACGCGGCAGGGTCTCGGTGAACGCCGGGCGCGCCTTCTGGCAAGAGAGAAAGCCTTGAGTCTCCTTGAAAATTTGGACAGGGCAGAGCTATGCTCCTCCCGACCAATAGGAAAGCGCAGCGGGCTACCGAAGCCGCCGCTTTCCGGGATGCGGAGGGGTGCTATGGCCAGCGGTCGGACAAGCGTGCAGCCGGCGCTCGGACGGCTTCTCGTGGAGTCCAGTGAGCCAGCGCCTGCTCCTGCAGCCATCAGGCAGGAGGGGACAGAGTAGATGGGTCCTACCGGGCACAGTCACGCATCTCGTTCCGCTCTTGCGATCGCGCGAGCAACGCGAAGGTCGCGCCGTACTCGGGGCCACCGTCGCGGCGCTGGTGGGCGCGCTGAGCCTGCTCTTGGCCGCCTGCAGCAGCACCCGACCGACGTCCGCTACCGGCGGGACCCCAGTCTCAGGTGGGACGGTGACCTTCGCCGAGGAACCGGGCGCGGCACCCGTGTACATCTTCCCGCTGTATTCCTTGGCGTACTACTCGAATAACAACACGGCTCTGCTTGAGAACCTCCTGTATCCGCCGCTCTACTGGTTCGGCAAGGGGAACTCTCTAGACATCAACCCGGCGCTGAGCCTTGCCAGCGCACCCGCCTACACCGACAACGACCGAACCGTCACGATCCACCTCAGGTCAGGGATGACGTGGTCGGATGGGGCGCCGATCACATCTCGCGACGTCGAGTTCTGGATCAACCTGCTGAAGGCGAACAAGGCGAACTACGGACCCTATGTTCCCGGCACATTCCCGGACGATGTCTCAAGCGCAGCCTATCCCAATTCGCACACGATCGTTCTGCATCTCACAGCTTCTTTCAACCCCCAGTGGTTTACTTACACGGCGTTGAGCGAGATCACCCCGATCCCGCAACACAGTTGGGATCGCACCTCGATGTCGGGGTCTGTCGGCAATTTTGACCGGACGACAGTCGGGGCTCACTCTGTCTACAACTTCCTGAACTCGCAGTCGAAGAACACAGCGACCTATTCGACCAACGCTCTGTGGAAGGTCGTCGACGGCGCCTTCCGCCTGACCGCGAATACGCCCACTGGCCGCTTCACCTTTGTGCCGAATCCCAGGTACTTCGGCCCCAAGCCCCACATCGCTAAACTCGTGGAGCTGCCATTCACGAGTTCGGCCGCAGAGAACGACGCCGTGCTCACCGGAAGTGTCGACTACGGATACGTGGCTGCTACCAACACGCCAGAGCTTCCGAGACTTGAGCAGAAGGGCTACCAGGCCGCCCCGTGGCCGATTTGGGGTATCAACTACTTGTATGTCAATTACACTAATCCTTCTTCTGCTCCATTCATGAAGCAGCAGTACGTCCGCGTCGCCATGCAGTCACTGATAAACCAGCCCCTGCTCGTAAAAAGTATCTACCATGGCTATGCCTATCCAACGTACGGTCCGGTGCCAAACAAACCACTGACTAGTTTCGCGGGTCCATCAGAGAAGCAGGCAACATATCCCTATGACCCAAGTAAGGCGATCAGTCTCCTAAAGAGCCACGGTTGGAACGTAGTTCCCAACGGAACCACCAGGTGTGCCGACCCGGCCAAGTGTGGCGCCGGGATCTCGAGGGGCATGCCGCTCGCGCTCACGGCTATCGAACCCACCGGGTTCCCGGAGATCGACGACATGATGCAGGCGATTGAGTCCTCCATGACTTCGGCCGGGATCAAGTGGACGCTCGTAGGGCTCACGAATAATGGGATCGGTGCCACGCTGGCGCCATGCAAGCCGGGTAGCGCGTGCAAGTGGGGGCTCATCGACTACGAGGTCGGCTACTACTTTGCGCCCGGTCCCTATCCGGATGGTGGAGCGGCCTTCGGCACAGGGGCCGCGCTCTACGAAGGCACCGCCCCATACTCCTCCACGGTGGACAAGCTGATCCAGAAGGTGCGCACAGTGCCGGGCTCTCAGGCGACTAGCGCACTCTATTCGTACGAGCGCTACCTGGAGCAGATAAATCCGAACTTGTGGATTCCGATGATCTACAACCAGACTTCAGTCATCAAGGTCAACCTCCATGGCACGCTGCCTCAGAACCCGGTGGCAGGCAACATCACTCCGCAGCTCTGGTACTTCACGAAGTCCTGATTTTGCTGAGGGAACGTCGTCGCGACCGTTGCTAGCGACGGCCCGTGCTCGTGGCTGACGGGGCGAGCATCTTCGAGAGTATTGATATGACGGGAGGATTGGGCATGCAAGTCTTCGACTTGGAAGGGTATCTGCCTGGGCGAACCCCTTCACCGTACGTGGAGGTGGTAGGGCCGGCAGGGCCTGACCGGTTGCCCATGCCGGAGGGATATGGCTTCCCGAACTACTCGACGATCTTCTCCTCCCGTGGCGAGGTTGACGAGGATACGAGGCCCATCGCCGAACGTGCCGCGGAGATGGTCAGTCTCATGGACAAGGCGAACGTCACGAAGTGCGTGTTGTCCACCGGTTCTAACGCCATCACCAGCGAGGTCATCCGATTGTTTCCCTCGCGGGTCCTAGGCTTCGCCCACCTGAGTGCGTTCGACGGCATGAGGGCTGTGCGCGAACTCGAGCGGCTGGTCCGCGAGGAGGGCTTCTCCGGCCTCAGCGTCGCGTCGCTCTATGATCAGGTGAGAGCCGGCGACGCCCGGTACTACCCGCTCTATGCCAAATGTGTCGAGCTCGACATTCCCGTGCGAATTTACACCGCGATGACGTACGCCAACGATCGACCTTACGATCTTGGTCATCCGAGAGAGCTCGATCGAGTCGCAATTGACTTCCCGGAGCTGCGGATGATCGCAGGACTCGCAGGTTGGCCGTGGGTGAGCGAGATGGTTGGGCTACTACGTCGTCATCCCAACCTGTATTGCGATACCGCCGCGCACCGGCCCCGGCACTTCGCCACGAGGGGCTCCGGTTGGGAGCAGTTTTTGCAATTCGGCAATACACTTCTTCAGGACAAGATCATGGTAGCTCTCTCTTGGACGCTCCTCGGCATGACCATGGAAGAGGCCATCGAGGAGTATCTCGCGCTGCCTCTGAAGGACGCAGTCAAGGAAAAGTGGTTGTACGGCAACGCCTGTCGCTTCCTCGGAATGAGCTAGGGCTTGCGTGGCGCGGCCGTACACCCGATCGGCCGGCGACCAGAGCCGAGTTGGTAGCCGAGATCGACCAGCGGGTGGCCGATCGGCCTTGTGTTCGGCTACGGGTAGTTCTATGTGTGACGGCTAATGCTCGCCTACCTCGTCCGCCGCGTGGTGCATGCAATCATCGTCATCCTCGGCGTCACCGTCGTGACGTTCATCTTGCAGCACGCCGTAGCTAGTGGCACCACGCTTGCGAGGTCCATGCTCGGGCCCCGGGCGAATCCCCTGAGCATCAAGGCATTCGTGGCCCAGTACGGCCTCAACAAGTCCCTTCCCACTCAGTACTGGAGCTTCCTCTGGCAGCTCCTCCATGGAAACCTCGGATACTCGTACAAGCTGAACCAATCGGTCGACTCGATACTCGCGAGAGATCTGCCCAATGATCTTCTCCTCGTCGGAGTGGCGCTTGCCTTGGCCGTGGTGATAGCGGTGCCGCTTGGCATCGCTCAGGCGTCTCGCCAAGGAAAGATATTCGACCACACTGCCACGTCAGTATCGTTCCTCCTGTACTCGATGCCGTCGTTCTGGCTCGGACTCCTGCTCATCCAGTTGCTCGCTGTGAACTCCTCGCTCTTTCCCGCCCAGGCGCCTCAGAGCAACAGTCTCGGTGATCCGCGGGGGCTTGTACTTCCCATCGCCACGATCGCGCTCGTCAGTTATGCCTTGTTCAGTCGCTACATGAGATCTTCGGCCATCGATACGCTGGCCTCTGACTACATCCGGACAGCCCGAGCGAAGGGGGCATCACGGCTGAGGGTGTTGACACGCCACACACTGCGGAACTCGCTTGGCGCCATCGTCACGCTCATCGGGCTCTCGCTTCCCGCCGTCCTCACGTGGGGGGTCGTGGTCGAGTACGTCTTCAACTATCCGGGAACCGGACTCACTTTCTACAACGCGGCGGTGACCGACGACTACCCACTCGAGCTCGGCATCATCGTGATAGTCGGCGTTGCCACCGTCTTGGGCAGCCTTATGGCCGACCTCGCCTACGCGATCCTTGACCCGCGTATCCGATATGAGTGACGGCGTGAGATCGAAAGGCAATGGCCCAGGGGCCGACGCCGCCGCCTCAAAATCTTTTTCCACCATGGCCGGCGCGGCCGATAAGCCCAGGTGGCAGCCAAGGAAAGACGCGGCATCCTCGCCTGGGCTCTTACGGCGACTTACGAGCTACTTCTGGAGCGACAAGTCCGCACTCACCGGGCTCGTACTAGTCGTCTTCGTCCTGCTCTTTTGCTTCGTCGGGCCGATTTTCTATCGGACGGACCAGGTTCACACGCATCTGACGGCAATCAACCTCCCTCCGAGCTCCAAGCACCTCCTCGGAACGGATGATCTCGGCTACGACTTGCTTGGCCGGCTCATGGCGGGCGGTCAATCGTCGATGGAGATCGGCCTTTCCGTCGCCGTGTTAGCCACCACCCTCGGCGCTGTATGGGGATCACTTGCAGCTCTGACCGGTGGTGTCGTGGATTCGGTGATGATGCGCGTCGTCGATGTCCTCCTCGCCATTCCGGGCCTCTTCATCGTCATCTTCCTTGCCAGTGCAGTGCGGCCCAACCTCTTAGATCTCATCGGCGTGATCGCTCTCATCTCATGGCTGGTCCCGGCCAGACTCGTCAGGGGCGAGAGCCTGTCGATCAGGACCCTGTCCTTCGTCGAGGCGGCCCGTGGCTTCGGCGCACGACAGCCCTGGATTCTGAGGCGCCACATCGTGCCGAACGCCATCGGCGTGATCGTCGTGAACGCCACATTCCAGGTGGCAGATGCGGTCCTGCTGTTGGCCTACCTCTCGTTTCTCGGGTTCGGGCTCCCTCCGCCGTCGGCGTCGTGGGGTGGAATCCTGTCAGAGGGCCTCAACAACATGTACAACGGCTACTGGTGGGAGATCTACCCCGCCGGCATCATCGTGGTCATCACTGTTATCGCCTTCAACCTTCTCGGCGATGCGCTGCGCAATGTCCTCGATGCCCGCTTGCGCGAGCGATAAGGTACCGCGGGCCCTGACTCTCCAGTTAACCGTCACTACGTAAGCGGCCACTGACGATCAGGAGCGCGTCGACGACAACCACCCGTCCTGTTCCGACCTCGACCAGAGCGGGGTTGAGATCTCCCTCGCAGATGAGGGCGCGAAAATCATTGGCCAGCAGTGAGAATTTGCACAGCGTGTCTGCCAGGCCCTCGAGGCTGGTCTCGGCGACCTTGCCTCGGTAGCCCCCAAGGATTCTTTTCGAGGGCTGTTCTGCGAATCATATCGGTGGCCTGCGAGATCTCGAGTGGCGCGAGATCGGCAGAGCGGTCACCGATCAGCTCGACAAACGAGCCTCCCGTCCCGACGACCATCATCGGTCCGAACGGCGGCGCGGTTGCGAAGCCGACGATGCTCTCGACCGCCCGCGGGATGTATTCCTGCAGCTCGTACCCATCGAGCCGGGCTTCAGGCGCGGCGCGAGCGAGATTGCCGCCGATCTGTTCGAGAGCGACTTCGAGCGAGGAGGCATCCTGCACGTCGCTCACGATGCCGCCGACCTCGAGCCGGTGCGGGATGTCGGTCGAAGCGACCTTCACCACCAGCGGATAGCCGATGTCGGCCGCCGAGGCCATCGCTTCGGCCCTGTCCCTGGCGAGAGTGGACCGAACGAAGGGAATCTCGTACGCGGCGAGAAGGGACCGCACGAGCGGGTAAGGAAGGGGCCCACGGTGCTCTGCAACTTGCCGCTCGAGATCGGGGAACCGCGCCGAGGGCTGCGGGTCCTTCGGTACGGCCGCGCGAACCGCCAGGTTTCGCAGTGCGACCAGTGCGGGGCGAAGCCCTCGGATGAGGGGCGTCGCCGCGTTCTCCACGAGCTCCTCGAGCATGGGATGGGTTTCTCCCGCCGAGCTCGACGCGATGACGATGGGCTTCTTGCTAGTCCGGCTCACCCGTTCGACGGTGCGTACCTGCGTGATGTACATGTGACTCGAATCGAGCGGAAGCGTGCTCTGCGCGTCCTGGATGACGAGGACAGAATCTACGCCCGGATCGTCGAGCACGGCCTGCAGCGCCTCGTCCGGCCTGCGCCGTTCGAAGCCGACGCTCGCTCCGATGTCGACAGGGTTGCTTCCTGGCGCGTCGGGAAGAGCGGCCTCGACGCGGCTGATCGTCGCCGGAGCGAACTCGGCAAGTTCGGCTCCGGCCTCGCTGGCCAAGTCGCAGGCGAGTGCAGTCTGGCCGCCGGAGATCCCGACGATTCCGATGCGGCCGCCGGGCGACCTTGGGAGCCTGTCGTTAGAGAGGCACTGCAGCGTCGCGACCATCTCGTCGTAGTCGAGGACGGTGGCGACGCCGATGCGTGCGAAGAAGGCGACATAGGCGTCGTAATCGCTTACCAACGCACCCGTATGTGCCTGGGCCGCCAGGGAGCCGATCACCGACCGGCCCACCTTCAGGGCGACGATTTGCTTGTCCGCTTGCTGCGCATCGGCAACGGCAGCGGCGAACTCGTCAGGTGACTTGATGGATTCGATTATGAGGCCGATACAGCTTGTCGCCGGGTCGTCGACGAGCCAACGGATGTAGTCGGCGGAGTTAACTTCGAGCTCGCTCCCGCTCGAGATGATTCTCGAGAAGCCGAGCCCGAGCGAACTCATGATCGAGATAGCCGCCGATCCGGACTGAGCGACGAGACCGACGCCGCCGCGAGGAACCGTCGTTCGATACCTCGCGGTCCACAGGGGAGCGGAGTCGGCCAGGCTCAGAATGCCGAGGCAGTTCGGTCCTGTGACTGTCATGTCGATCGAACGACATGCCTCTCTCAGCGCCTCGTATTGCGCCGGGCTGAAGCCCGCCGTCGGCACGACAGCCGATCGGCATCCAATGGCGTCGAGCCTCACGAGCACATCGGGCAACGACGGTGCCGCGATGCAGACCATGGCAACGTCGAGACCGCGCTCCAGGTCCTCGATGGACGGCACGGTCGGCCGCCCCTCCAGGCTTTCGACTCGCTCGTTGACGGCGGTGACCAAGCCGGGATAGCCCTCCTGCGTAAAGTTCTGCAGGACCTGGTTGCCGAGTGTGTGACGCTGGCTCGAGGCCCCGAGCACTGCGACATGACGCGGTTGAAGCACCGGAGCAAGTCGGTCGATCGTGACCTGCTTCATCGAATATCTGCTCCTCTCAAGTCACCAAGGCCGTGGCCTGGACACGGACGCTAGGGGTCGTGCGGTAGGCAAGCGGAGTCTCCTCGAGCGTCACCATCTCGACGGTGCTCTGGTCAGCTCCGGCGACGACGTCTGGTCCACACGGCTCGTCCGTCACCTCCGCGAGCACCTCTTGCCGGTTGCCGACGCCGAAATAAACGATGCGGTCGGCCTGGCCTCCTACCTTGGCGACGGCAGTACCTATGGCGTTCGCCACCTCGAAGTGGCCAGGACGAGCGGCCTCGATTATTCCGGGAAGGCTAGGTGGGACGAACGGACTGCCGCCGCCGACTGCGACGAAGGGGGACCCGGCCTTAGATGTCTTTATGCTGTCGACGACCTGCGCCAGCGCGGCATCTGCTTTGCCCATGGTGGTTTTCAGCAGTGCCTTATGGCGACTCAGGAGGCTCGAGTTTCCGATTCGCAGCCGGCTCGTCGAGACTGCGGCATCGGTCAATGTGAGCGAACTCCGGCGTGTCGAGGCATCGAGGAGACAGCTCACTCCGTGCTGTTCCGCGGACGGTCAATTCCGTAGATTTCGCTGGCCTCCCAGTCGGTCACGACGGCGTCTCGCAAATCCCGCCGGATGAGCGAGATATCGCGGGCCATCGGGTCTCCGCTGCCACCACCTGTACCGGTGACGAGCCGGACCAGATCTCCTTCGTGAAGTGGAACCCGTGTTGCTGAGCCGAACTTGAGTGGCGCTCCCTGCTTCGGACACACCTCGACGTAGTTCGTAGAGCCCGGACGTCCCCCCGAGGTGGCCCAGGGAGGGAAGCGATGCCGACCGAAGACCGTCGTCAGCAAGCCAGAAGCGGCGACCACACGGTATTCTCGCGCAACGCCGCGGCCGCCCCGGTAGCGACCCGCCCCGGCGCCCTCGACGATGTCGAGACCGAACCGCTCTACCATCAACGGAAAGCGCTGCTCGAGGACCTCGACGGGCATCAGGTAAGTCTCGCCATCGCCGACAGAGACGAGGGCGCTCTCACCGTCCTCGGAGGGACTCGCGCCCCACCCTCCAGCTTGGGGTTCCACGAGCATCGTGCCGGCACCATCGCCGTCAACCAAGGTTATCGATGTCGAGCACACCGAGAGAAAGCTGCCGGCGCCGAGTACGTCCGGCAGCACCTCGGCGAGCGCCTTCCACACGAGGTCAGTCGCCATCTCCTCAGCCTCAAAGAAGGCACCCACCGCGGCCGGACGCTGTGCGCTGAAGACGGTGCCGGCCGGGCACACGATCCGCAAAGGTCGAAACCAGCCGTCGCTCGCGGGAACCGACGCCCCGGTGATGGCCTTGAAGACGGAGCGCACACCTGAGCTGAGGGCGCTTGCCGTGCAGTTGACAGGGCCGAGTGCTTGGGCGTGACTCCCTGTGAAGTCACAGACCATGCCCGTCGACGAGAGCTCGACTTTGACTCGTACCAGGAGAGGTCCGCTGCCGAGCCCGTCGTCGTCAAGGAAGTCCTCCGCCTCGAACACGCCGTGCGGCAGGTCGGCCAGGGCGGCTCGAGCCATTTGCTCGCCCCTGCGGAGCGCGTCAGACATCGCTGCCTCGACGAGTTCGGAGCCGAACCTGCCGCACAGCTCGGCGACCCGCCTCGCGCAGACTTCCAATGACGCCGTGGCCGCCAATAGGTCGCCAACCGTCTGGTCGGGCAACCGGCTGTTGGCGCGAAGCGATCTCGAGGAGGTCCCGATCGGCAGTCCCCCGACGCACCACTTTCACAAAGGGAAGCTGAAGACCCTCCTGGAAGACTTCGGTCGAGTCAGCGCTCCACGAGCCAGGATCCTTTCCCCCGAGTTCTGTCCAGTGGCCCTTGCAGACTGCGAACCCCATCAACCTCGCCCCTTCGAACAGCGGCCGCACAAGTGCGACGTCCGATAGGTGAGTGCCACCACCAGCGAACGGGTCGTTCGTTGCGACGATGTCACCGGGGGCCAGGTCATGGACACGTTTTAGGGTGTCCCGAACGGCGTCACCAAGCGGCCCAAGGAACCCCGCTACGCCGTTGCCCTGCGACACCAGCTCCCCGTGACGGTCGGTCAGTCCCACGGCGAAGTCGAGTACCTCGTAGATGAGCGGGCTCTGAGAAGCTCGCTGCATCGCGACGAACATCTCGTCGGAGGTCGCGAGAAAGGCCTCACGGAGCACATCGAGGTCGAACTGGTCGACGCTGTTCATGCCGACTCCTCGACACGTAGGTTCCAGAAGTGATCACAGCGCACCACCTGGCCCGGGAGCACCAGCGTCGTGGCTGCGGTCTCTTCGATCACGCATGGACCGTTCACGCTCTCGCCCGGCGAAAGGCTGCACCGGTCGCGGACATCAACAACGCGAAGGCCGCCGTGGACGTCGAAGTCAACGGCCCGCGGCTCTGGTTCGCGCCCACCGCAGCCGCAGCCGGCACTCGCGGGGGGAGGAAGCTCGTCAGCCGGGAGACGGGCGCTGGCTCGCACGGCCACGACCTCGACAGGCGTGTCGAGGCTGAACCCGAACTCCTCCATGGAGCGAAGGTCGAATGCAGCTTTGAGTGCTGCGATCGTGCCGTTGTCGATGACGCCGACGGGCACCGGAACTTCGATCGTGTGCTCCTGGCCCGCATAGCGAAGGTCGAGAGAGCGCTGCACTGTCGAGGGCGACCCGGGCTCGCCGAGCTCTTCGCGTGCCTCTTGCTCCGCCTCCGCAAGAGCCGGCAGGAGAGCGAACGACGCCAAGGAGCTGACGTGTGTGTGGATCGCGTCTGCTTTGCGCTCCCCTTCTAGCATTCCGTAGGCCGAAAAGTGACCCGGGCACGGCGGGACGATGGCCTGCTTGATGCCGAGTTCTCGAGCGAGCAGCGTCGCATGCAGCGGTCCTGCGCCTCCGAATGCCACAAAAGTGAAGTCGCGCGGGTCGTGGCCCCGCTGCAGAGTCACGAGCCTCAGCGCGTTCGCCATCAATGCCACGCCAACCCGAAGCACTCCCCTCGCAGCCTGCCTCGCATCGATCCCGAGGCGGCTCCCGAGCCTCGCGAGAGCGGCCTCTGCCTCCCGCGTATCGAGACCCATCTCCCCGCCCAGGAAGAACGCCGGGTCGACTCGGCCGGCTGCGAGGTTGGCGTCGGTCACCGTCGGCAGCAACCCGCCTCGGCCGTCGCACGCGGGGCCCGGCACCGATCCGGCGCTGGCGGGCCCGACGTGGAGGCCGCCGGCGGTGTCGAGGGTGGCGATCGATCCGCCGCCGGCGCCGATCTCGACAATGTCCACGATGGCCCCCTGCACCGGATACCCAGCACTTCGAGGAGACGCCTCGATGTGGTGGAGCGGCTTGATGCGTACGTTGCCATCGCGAACGGCGGAAGTCTTCGCAGTCGTCCCACCGATGTCGAGGGTGAGGATATGTCGAGCGCCGAGTCTGCGCCCAAGCGCCGCCGCCGCCGCGACGCCTGCAGCGGGACCGGACTCGAGCAGGCTGATCGGCTGACCAGCCGCCGACGCGAACGAGCTCACACCGCCGTTGGAGCGCATCGCGGGAATTGGCCCGGACGACCCAAGGGAGCGAAGGGACGACTCGAGAGAGCTGAGATAGCTTCGTACGGCTGGAGCGACGTAGGCGGACAGGACCGTGCTGCTAGCGCGCTCGAACTCCCGCCACTGTCTGCTGGTGGAGTAGGAGGACACCACCGTCGTCTGCGGCAACAGCTCGCGCAGCAGCGCTTCGGCCTTCATCTCGTTGGTCGGGTTGGCCCACCCGTGGAGAAAGCAGATCGCGACGGCGTCCACCTGCTCAGTCCGCAACTGGGTCGCCACCCGCTCGAGATCGAGGGTACTCGGCTCCTTGAGGATGCGGCCGTCGTGGGTGGTTCGCTCTGTCACCTCGAAGGACAAATGCCGCGGGATGAACGGGCTCGGCTTACGGTAGGTGAGGTTGTACATGTCGGGCCGGTTTCCTCGGCCGATGACGAGGATGTCGCGGAAGCCTCCGGTGGTGACGAGTGCCACCCGTGCGCCATGTCGCTGCGTGATGGTGTTGATGACCACGGTCGTCCCGTGGACGAATCCGACGATCGAGGCGGGTTCGATACCCCCCGCGGACATGGCGGCAAGGACCCCCTCCTCCGGGCTCGATGATGTAGTTGGCACCTTCGCCCGAATAATGCCGTCGGCGACGTGCTTACCCGACCGCGACGAGGTCGCTAAAGGTCCCGCCGACGTCAACCGCGACGCGGAGATTCTCGGTCATACGCGTCTCACGCGGTCTCGCGCGGCGCCCGGTCAGCACCCACGGCAGCCGAAGGCAGCGTGGTCAGCCCCGGCACCCCTTCTTGTTGAGGTAGATGTGAACCTTCGCCCGTATGCCGCCGGTCGACGGGCTTCAAACAGCGCTGCTGCTTCGCGGTCGCTCGTCTCCAGTTCGGGCGCCAGCGACACCGTCGTGATGACAAGCTCGGGCATGTTCGGCGCTGCACCCAGCGCTGGTGCTCCGACCCGCACCTCACCGTTTGGCGCGATGACGCGGCTGCCGCCGAAAAATCTGTCCTGGCCAAGACCCCCGTGCTGGTTGCAAGAGAGCCACCACTGCCCGTTGGCCAGAGCATGCGCCGGGTAGAGGACGTCCCACCATCGCTGCGTCGCGGCTTCGTAGGCGCAGGGGTGGAAGATGACCCTGGCTCCTTGCTCGCGAAGGGTGCGGGCGGATTCAGGGAAGTCTCCGTCGAAGCATATGCAGATACCGACTATGCCAAGTTCGTCAATGTAGGCGGTAGAAAACGTCTCGCCGGCCTCGAAGACCTCGCTCTCCTTTCCGTAGAGGTGAACTTTGCGGTGAACTAGGGCTCTCGCTCCTGAGCGGTCATACAGCACCGAGGTGTTGTATAGGGAGCCGTCGAGCGCCTCCGGAACGGAGCCTGCGCACACGATCATGCTTGTGTCAGCGGCGACCGAAGCGAGTTGTGTGCCGACTTGTCCGTCCAGAGTCTGAGCGTCCCGCGCAGCATCGATGGCGAGAGTAGATGTCCGGTAGCCACACAACCAGAGCTCTGGAAGAACTGCGACGTCACAGCCTCGCTTGGCAAGCTCGAGCAGAGCTGTGACGGCAGTCGCTTCGTTGACGTCAGGCTTCCCTGGCTCGGGAAGCCACTGTGCGAGGCCAATCGTGGCAGACGTCCTCATAGAGCCAGCTTGCAAACGCTCCGGCGAGGCGAATTGCCGAAGGACGACGCGTCATGTGCCCGCTTGCCTCGATGTTCTTCTTCCCTCGGCGACACCGCCTGACCCACTTTCAACGACGGATATTGGTGGCTGGACAGGGTCGTACGCGGAAATTCTGCACGCATCAGGTGTGTCCAGCGCCATCATGTCGGCGGACAGCTGAGTGCGCAGTCTAGGTTCCGCCGCTCGTGCAGAGCAACAGCTTGTCGACTCGCTAGGCGCCGAAGACGCCGTCGACTAGGTCTCGTAGGGCTGTAGTCTTCGGACCGCAGAACGACGGCTTGTTGAACTGAACGTCGAGCCGCTCGCCGCGCTCCGGCCGTCGAGAAGGGCCTGACAAAGGGACGTCCGCGGAGGTCCTTGCCCGCCAACGAACCGGACGTAACTGCCAAGAAGGAAAGGTCAGGTACTTCGATGACGCAGGATGCCCCCGTGTTCAAGACCCTGTCGTGGTCGACGCACGAGACGGTTCTCATCCTCGCTTTCAACCGACCAGAGCAACGCAACGCCCTCACCGGCGAGATGTAGGGCGAGCTGCACGAGGCGCTCCGAACGGCGTCGGCAAATCCCTCCCTTCGAGCGATCGTGCTCACCGGAACCGGGACGCATCCAGTCCCGGGTACGACCTCTCCGAAGATGCTGCTGTCAACGGCCGACAGACAAGCGTGCGCGACATCGTGATGACGTGGTGGGATGCCGACACCTCAGCGGCGAGCAAGCACCTGTCGCTCATGCGGCTCCAGAAGCCGATCATCGCGGCTGTCAACGGGTGGTGTCTCGGAGGTGGCATGTGGTACGCCCTGTGTGCAGACATCACGATCGCGTCCAACCGAGCCGCCTTCGGGCAACCGGAGGTTCGCGAGAATCAGAACTCAACCTTCCTGCTCGCTGCGGAACCTGTCAAGCGTATTGAGACACTTTGTTACGACGCCTTCTGTGTACCGTCGTTCGGCGGCGGGGGCTCGTTGATCCAGGCGATGCTCGGCAGCTTCGGCAGCTTCGGCGGCTGCGGCCGGCGGTGGCGGAAGCGGGCCGGGTTGGCGGCATAGGCGGCGTCGAGCGTCTCGGCCCGCTGGGCACGGACCTCGGCCGCGGTGCCGTAGTGGACGGAGGCGGGCGTGTGGTACGAGATGCCAGAGTGGCGGTGGTCGTGGTTGTAGTAGGCGAAGAACGCTGAGCAGAACGCCCGCGGTTCTCGATCGAGCCGAAGCGTTCGGGAAAGGCCGGGCAGTACTTGAGCGTCTTGAAGT
Organism: uncultured Actinomycetota bacterium; assembly: GCA_963754255.1. Taxonomy (GTDB): domain Bacteria; phylum Actinomycetota; class Acidimicrobiia; order Acidimicrobiales; family Bog-793; genus CAVWEW01. The sequence continues at coordinate 71,416 of CAVWEW010000011.1, read as the reverse complement.
TCGCCTCGGAGTAGCAATTGTCGTTGCTCACGTGCGGGCGGCTGTGGCTCCGGGCGATGCCGAGGAAGTTGAGCAGCTCGACGACCGGGTTCGAGGTCATGGACGAGCCCCGGTCGCCGTGGACCGCGAGCTGACCTTCGGCGGTACGGGTCGGGGTTTTCTCGGCATCGCCCGCCCCGGCCGCTAGCGCCAGTAGTGGGTTGCTCGCTACCGAGGCACGGCCTCTTGGACGACGAGATCAACGAGATCATCGCCCTCTACAACGAATGGGGAGATGTCGACCGCTCGCACCGAAAGCTCGCCCACCGCGGCTCATATCTGCGAGCCGCGTCTGGGTCTCTCCGGCCTCTGTACGGCGCGTCCTTGCTGCTCACGACCTTCATCTCAACCCGCCGACCCGGCCCGGATCCTCGGTCCGAAAGCCCTTCCCCGAGTGGGTCGAGTACCGGCCGTGCCAGATCTCGATCTACGACACGACGCACTTTCCCCGCGCCAAGTTGGCCGTCAACGTCGTCGAGGACCTCGTCAGCCGCAAGTGGATCGGGGAGATCGTCTCGTCTGAGGAGACCTCCACCCAGATCGAGATCGTCTTCACCGACGCCCTCTCCTCCGAAGGCCTCCTCGAGGTCCTTGAGCGCCGGGCAGATGGCCTCGACGACATCACACGAGATGACGAGGCGAGGCCGATCCTGCTCGTCGTCTCCGACAATGGGGCCCAGATGACCTCCGGCTCTACGCGTGAGTTCATGGCGCTGTGCGCCATCGCCCAACACTTCGGTCGTCCCGGCACGCCGACCGACCAGGCCTGGATCGAGAGTTTCTTCGGACACCTGAAGGCCGAGCATCCCCATCTTGAGGCGATCACCGACCCTGTCGTGCTGCGCGCCGAGCTCGCCATCATCCGCCAGCACTGGAATGACGGCCGGCTGCACGCCGGCATCGGCTACGTAACTCCTAACGACGAGCATGACGGCCGCGGTGCCCTCATCAGAAAGGCGCGGGTGGCCGGTCTCGAAGCAGCCCGGCTCCGTCGCCTCGCCTACCATCGCAGCACTGACAACAAAGCCCGAACGGAGACCCGATGATGTTGTTTGATTCAGCCGGGATCTCTATCGCGAAGTCGCAAACAGGTCACCTCGCAGAATCCGGCCCAGTGAGTCGGGGCCCACGCCATGCCGTCGCCGCGGCGGCTCAGGCGGGGGCAGCGCAATTCCCTCTTCGGAAAGCGTCTCCTCGGGCATTCCCGGATCCTTGCCGCGAGGACAAGGGGCGGTTATGGTCCCGACGGGAACATCCGAAGTGAGCGGAGCCAAATGAGCGCGGAGGTCATCGTCGTCGGGGCCGGGGTGATTGGTGCCGCAACTGCGTTCCACTTGGCGAGATTGGGTGCTGCCGATGTCGAGGTGATCGACCGCGGCACTGTGGGCTCCGGAATGAGCAGCAGGTCCTCGGCTCTGGTTCGGATGCATTACACGTTCAAACCTGAGGTCGAACTTGCTGTTCGAAGCGACCGGATGTTCGAGCAGTGGCCCGACCTGGTGGGGCAGCCCTCGTGCATCCGCCGAGTCGGTTTCGTCCGCATCGTCGCACCGGGAGAGGAGGCCCGGCTTCGCACGAATGTCGAGATGCAGCAATCCGTCGGAGCACGTGTCGAGTTGCTCGACGGCGACGAGCTAGCCCATGTCGCACCAGGCTTTCGGGTCGACGACGTAGCCTGCGCGGCTTGGGAGCCGAACGGTGGGTACGGCGACGGATCCGTCGTGGCCGGTGACCTTCTCACTGCGGCGCGTCGGAGCGGGGTCTCCTATCGTCCCAACACACCGGTGCACCGCCTGGTCCGCGAGGGTGATCGTATAGTCGGAGTCGAAACCGCAGACGGGATCACCAGCGCCGGGACTGTCGTGCTCGCCGCCGGCGTGTGGGCCCCCCCGCTGCTCGGTTCCGCCGGTATCAAGCTGCAGCTCGAGACGGAGTTCCATCAGGTAGCCGTGGTGAGTCACCCTCCGGGGCGAGGTGTCTCGGTCGCCTGCATAGATTCGACCACTCAGACGTACTTCCGACCCGAGGCGGGAGGGGCCCGCACGCTGATTGGCAGTTTCACGGGCCCTCGAGGCATGGACCCGGACACCATCCCGCAAGCCGGCACTCCCGACGAACTGGCCGCCATGGTGGAAGCGACGTCACTCCGGGTTCCGTGCCTCGCTGAAGCCGGTATCGGCCCGAGTGTCACGGGCGCTTATGACATGACACCAGATTGGCGCCCGTTGCTCGGAGAAGTCCCCGGAACGACCGGCTTGGTCGTGGCGGTCGGCCTGTCCGGCATGGGCTTCAAGATCTCGCCGGCGGTGGGCGAGTCGATCGCCGAGCTCGTAACGGGGAGCAGATCTGCGTCGGTAGACCTGGAGCCTTTCCGACCGGGCAGGTTCGAGGAGGGTGAGCCGATCCAAGCCCCCTTTCCCTATGCCTATGACTGAATGGGGAGACTTATAGTGGCTAAAAGTACGCCGGCCGGCCCTCAACCGTCACGACTGCAGTCGTCGCGGCGGAGCACGTGCTCGCAGGACACGGCGGGTCCGCTCGCGACAGTCCGCGGCCTCTCGATCGACGAGAGCTACATGCGCCGCGTCGTCGAGCATCTGAGCAGCATTGGGTCGAGCTCTCGCGGCTTCCGGACCACGGGCACACCCGAGGATGCCGCTGTCGCCTCCTTCGTCGCAGACGAGATGGCCGCCATCGGCCTTGCCGACGTTGCCGTGGAAGAGGTTGAGGTGGACGGATGGCGCTTCAAGTCGGCGACGGTGGAAGTGGATGGTGCCACCTACGAAGGGGCGAGCTTCGGTGGCGTCCCCCCGACACCGCCCGGTGGCTTGCGGGGCCGTCTCGTCGATGTCGGGACCGGAAGACGTCGTACCCTCTCTCGCCTCGATCTCGCCGGTGCTGTTGCGTTGCTCGATTGGCGCGACAGCCGTGTGGCCCCTTCCGCTGTGGCCGTGGAGCTCGCCAACCGCGGCGCCGTGGCCATCGTCATGAACTGTCCTGACAAAGGCCCGTGGTACCAGTCGCCCGGCGCTCTCGGCGCGTTCGACGGGCAATGGGTCGCTCCGGCGCCACCGATGGTCACGCTCCGCAGCGAAGACGTCGTCGCCCTGCGGGCACGCCTTCGGGAGGGACCGGCCGACGCGCACCTGACGCTCGACGCCGACATGCAGCTCCGCACACAGGGGCGAAACGTCGTCGGGTACTGGCCGGGGGAGCGCCCCGGACCCATCGTTGTCGGAGCACACCACGATGGATGGTTCTACGGCGCTTTCGACAACGCGAGCGGTGTGGCGGCAATGTTGGCCATCGCGAGAGCCGTGGCCGGGTCGGGGCACCACCTGCGCCACACCGTGTGCTTCACGACCCGTACTGGTGAGGAGTACGGCATAGCGAACAGCTTCTATGACTGGTGCATCGGAGCGTGGGAGCAGGTGACCACCACTCATCCCGAGTGGAGCGTGCGGGCGCCATTCCATCTTTGCGTCGAGGCGACGGGCCATCATGACCTGCGCATGCTCGTCGAGACGCCTGTCGAGCTGGCTGCTTGGGCAAGACGGACGACTCGCGCCGCCGCCGACGAGGGATGGCTGCCTATGGGGTGGCGCCTCGGTCCCCCTTCGCCTGGGACGGAGCTGTGGCCATTCCTGGTGGCCGGCGTCCCGAGCGTGGCTGCGTATGCCTGGGGGACGCCTTTCAGCAAAACGGATTACCACACCCAGCTCGACACTGTGTCAATCCTCGACTTCGGGTACATGGCCATGCAGGCGCGCTTCTACGCCCTTTTGATCATGGAGGCCGACCGTCAGGCTGAGACCTTCATTGACCAGGGTGCACGGGCGCGCCAACTGAGCGCGATAGCCCGCGATGCCGGGCGAGCGGGAGAACCGTTGGCCGCCGCCGCCCGGCACCACCGGGAGGCCGCACCCCGGGCGGCATTCAAGCGCGTCGGACGCGGACTCGTCGCTCTCGACCAACGCAACCACGCTTGCTACCCGCACGCCCAGATCGATGGCGACATCGCCTCCATGGACGCCGCCCTTACCGCAATCGACGCTGGCGACGGTGCGACGGCCGCCCGCCACTTGCGCAAGGTGGGAGCGCACTCGATGTTCCCTTACCTGTCCGAACCGGCCTTCGCCGCCTACAACGGTCGCGGCGCCGCCGGCGCAGTCGCCCGGTCTTGGGCGAGGCGAAGCCATCTAACGACGAGCCCCGGCTTGTGGCGTGAGCTCTCCACTCTCGAAAAAGAGCCGGGTTCGCGACCCGATGGCCCATGGCTGCGCTCCTCGATCAGCGCGGCCGCGGGCAAGGCTCGAGATGAGCGTGACCGGCGCCTGCTCGATATGGCTCGGGCAGTGGGACCCCGCCCCGGACGTCCAGCTGAACGGGAAGATCACACCCAGCTTTCGATGAAGTGAGGTAGACATGGGAATGCCACGGCTCCTTAGCGCTGCCTGCGCTGCTCTCGCTGCAGCCCTCATGATCGCCGGGTGCTCGACCACGAGCTCTCCTTCGTCGCCGACGACCGCTCCTTCGTCGAAGACAACCTCCGCAACGTCCCATGACGGGGGAACCTTCACGATGCTGTGGAACAGCGCTGGAAGCTCCATCGACACCAGCGTGGACTACGACTCCAACTGGTACGTCCTGCGTATGACCAACGACGGCCTCATGACGTGGGACCAGGTGGGTGGGACGAAGGGCAACGACCTCGTGCCCGACCTGGCGAAAGCGGCGCCCGCTCCGACCAACGGCGGCAAGACCTACGTCTTCACGTTGCGCCCGGGAATCAAGTTCTCAACCGGTGCTCCCGTTCTGGCGAGTGACTTCGTCTCCACCTTGACAAGGGAGTTCAAAATCCCCGGCCCCGGCGTCAACTTCTACTCCGATATCGTCGGCGGCCAGGCATGCCTGGTGACGCCGAAGAGCTGCGACCTCTCACGAGGAATCGTTGCCGACAACAGTGCCGGGACTGTGACGTTCCATCTGACCGCGCCGGACCCGAACTTCCTCGAAGAGCTGGCCCTGCCATTCGCTTACGTGTTGCCACCGGGCCTGCCGAATGCGGACATCGGGACGAAGCCACTTCCCGCCACAGGGCCTTACATGATCAAGTCCTACGTTCCAAATCAGACGATGACGTTTGTGCGGAATCCGTATTTCAAGCAGTGGTCCCAGCAGGCACAGCCGAGTGGTCACCCGAATTCAATCGTGATGAAGATCGGCGTCTCGGACGAGAATGCGGTCACCGAGATCGAGAACGGGCAGGCGGACTGGATGTACGACACCCCGCCGGCGGACCGCTTGAACGAGATCGCCACGCGCTATCCGTCTCAGGTACACATAAGTTCCCTGCCGATCGTCTACTACATGGCGCTTGACACGCTCATCCCGCCGTTCAACAACGTCGACGCCCGGCAGGCCGTCAACTTCGCCACCGATCGCAAAGCCATAGTCCAGCTCGTGGGGGGCCCGCGGCTGGCCACACCAACTTGCCAGATCCTGCCGCCGAACTTCCCCGGGTACGAACCGAACTGCCCTTACACCAAGAACCCTGGCACGCAATGGACAGCGCCGGACATGGCCCGAGCCGAGCAGCTGATAGCGGCATCCGGCACGAAGGGGGACAAGGTGACCATAGTGGGCTCACCCACGTTCCCCGCGCCGGTGATCGACCAATACTTCTTGTCCCTTCTGAACAAGCTGGGCTACCACGCCACGCTCAAGACGTTCTCGAATTCCGTCGAGTACCCTTATGTCCAGAACTCTAAGAACAACGCCCAGATGGACGAGACGTATTGGGATCCGGACTTCACGGCGGCGTCGGACTTCCTCTCGACCGAGATCGGCTGTGCCGGCTTCCACAAGGACAGCACGGCGAGTCCCAACCTGTCGTACTTCTGCAACCCGAGCATCCAGGCCAAGACCCAGCAGGCGCTGACGGTCCAGGAGACAAACGTTCCCGCCGCCAACGCACTGTGGGCAGCCATCGACCGTGACGTCACGGCGCAGGCGCCACAAGTGTCGCTCTATGTGGCAAAGGTCCTCGCCTTCGTCTCTAAGCGCGTCCATCACTATGAATACAGTGAGGCGACCACGGGCGGCTTCCTCATCGACCAGGCATGGGTGCAGTGAGGCGGCCGCCCCGGCTGACCAGTGCCGCCGCAGTCGCCTGTGCCGTCCCGGAATTCGGGTGACGTCGGAGCGAGCCCCGGCCGGCTCGCTCTAAGCCGGCTCCTCCACAACCGGGCGGCCATCGTGGCGCTCGTGCTGTTCGGATTCCTCGTGCTGGCCTGCCTGTGCGCGCCGCTTTACGCCAGTTTCGTCGCCCACACCGATCCCTTCAGCTCGAACGTCCTCGGCACGACGATCCTTCACGGGCACCGGGTGTCGGTTGTGCCGACAAACCCCTCGGGGCTCGGGTCGACTCCCATCGGGCCGACCTGGACCGGCCGCTACTTTCTCGGCGCCGACACCCAAGGCCGAGACGTGGCGGCCCGACTGCTCTACGGGGGACGGACATCGTTGACCATAGGCATCGGTGCAGCCCTCATAACTGCGGCAGCCGGAACGCTCATTGCCCTCGTAGCAGGCTTCTACGGCGGCCTGCTCGATACCGTCATCTCGCGCCTGCTCGATCTGCTGTGGGCGTTCCCCGTCTACCTCGTGGCGATCGCCTTGTCGACCGTGCTGCTCACACAGGGCGTGAAGTTTGGGCCGATCAGCATCAACCCCAACAGCCTGTGGCTGCCTACTTTGATAATCGCGATCATCTACGTCCCGTACCTGGCCCGTCCCGTTCGGGGCGAGGTCCTGTCATTGCGGCGACGTGAGTTCGTCGAGAGCGCCGTCGGGCAGGGAGCGTCGAGCCTGCGGATCATGTGGAGTGAGCTGCTGCCGAACGTCATGCCGACAGTCCTCGTGCTGATGCCGCTTTTGATCGCGACAGATATCATCACCGAGGCATCTCTGTCGTACCTCTCGATCGGTGTTCAGCCTCCGAATGCGAGTTGGGGGACGCTCATCAGCGATGGCCAGGGCCAGCTCTACACGCGTCCGTGGGTCTCGCTGGCACCCGGGCTGATGCTCGTCCTTGCCATCGTTCTCCTGACCGTCATCGGCGACGGCGTGCGAGACTCGATCGACCCCCGCGGCCTCCTGCCACGACGGCTCAGCAGACGTCGAGTGCGAACGTGAGCCGGTTCATCCTGCGCCGGCTGGCTGCGATGGTGGTCGTCCTGTTCGCCCTGAGCGTGCTCGTGTTCTTGATATTTTTCGCCATCCCTGGTGTGGATCCCGCTCGCCAGCTCGCTGGGAGGAACGCGTCACCACAGACCCTGGCCGCCGTCCGGCACGCATTCGGCCTCGACCGCCCGCTTCCGGTCCGGTACTGGCGTCTCATGGACCAACTGTTCATCCGGCGGAATCTCCAGTCGTACGCCAACCCGGGCGTCAAGGTTGTCCCCGAGGTCCTGTCGGCGGCGCCCGTGACGCTGTCCCTCGCGCTCGGAGCCGCCGTCATCTGGGTGGTGTTCAGCATCGCCCTCGGCGTCGTGGCTGCAATGCTCCGCCACACTGTCTGGGACCGCTGCCTCATGGTGTTCTGCATCGTGGCGGTCTCGATACCAGTGTTCTGGTTGGGAGCGGTGGCGAACCTCGTCACCCAGGACCGCTGGCACTCGTTCATCCTCTTCCGATGGATCCCGCCTTCGGGCTATACGTCGCTCACGCGGAGCCCCGTTATGTGGTTCAAGCACTTGGTCGTTCCATGGCTCGTGCTCTCGGCGTTCTACGTGGGCCTCTACGCTCGCATCCTGCGCTCAGCGCTCATCGAGGTGCGGAACGAGGACTTCATCCGCACGGCGAGGGCGAAGGGGATCTCCGAGAGCCGTGTCATGGCACGGCACATGCTCCGGACGTCGATGAGCACGTTCCTCAGCTTGTTCGGGCTCGACTTCGGCGTTCTCGTGGGAGGGGGGACGCTGCTGGCGGAGGTCGTCTTCTCGCTTCCCGGAGTTGGCCTTTTAACCTATCAATCGCTGATCGGCCTCGATTTGCCGGTCATCATGGCGACGGTGCTGTACGGCGGGGCGTTCATCATCGTGGCGAACGCCTGTGTCGACATCTTGTACGCCCGGCTCGACCCACGGATTCGGGGTGCATGACAATGGCAGGCCCACCCGTGCTCGACATCCAGCAGCTGAGCGTGAATATCCGTACCGAGCAACGCCTCCTCAAAGTCGTCGATGACGTCTCGATCTCGCTCGGCCCCGACGAGGTCATGTGCATCGTCGGCGAGTCAGGTTCCGGTAAGAGCGTCACGATGTTGAGCGTCATGCGCCTCATGGACGACCGCGTCGTCGACTACGAGGGCAGCGTGCTCTTCGAGGACCGTGACCTGCTGACGCTGTCTCAGCGGCAGATGCAGAGCATCCGCGGGAGCCGCATCGCGATGATCTTTCAGGATCCGATGACGGCGTTGAACCCCGTCTACCGGATCGGCTGGCAGTTGGCCGAGCAGATCCGGGCCCATTCCGACCTGTCCGATAAGGCAGCCCGTCGGCGTGCGCTGGCACTGCTGCGTGAAGTCGGTATCGCAGACCCCGAGCAGCGGATCGACAGCTATCCCCATGAGCTCTCGGGCGGGATGCGGCAGCGTGTGATGGTGGCACTCGCCCTTTCCTGTCAACCCCGCATCCTGATCGCCGACGAGCCCACAACCGCCTTGGACGTGACCATCCAGGCTCAGATCCTCCGACTGATCGCGAAGCTCAAGACGGAGACGGCGATGTCGGTGATCCTCGTCACCCACGACATGGGGGTCGTCGCCGAGCTCGCAGACCGGGTGCAGGTAATGTACGGCGGCCGTGTGGTCGAGGCGGGCACTGTGTTCGACATCTTCGAGAGACCGCTGCATCCGTACACGGTCGGGCTGCGCGCATCCATACCTCGTCTCTTCGAGCCCCGCCCGTCCCGGCTTCCCTCGATCGCCGGCGCCCCGGCCTCGGCGGGACAGATCGCGCCTGGTTGCGTCTTCGCCGGGCGATGCCCTCATCGCTTCGAACCGTGCGGTGTGCAGCCGGCCTTGAGAACGGTGTCCGACGGACATCGGGTTGCATGCCACCTGCACAGCGGCTCGGACGACGTCCAGGTCTTCCTTCGAGAAGCGGGTCAAGGACAGTGACCCTGGCCGAAACTGAAGTGGGCCATGTCCTCTTGCGGGCCGATCGGGTGACAAAGCATTACCCGGTGCACGGCAAGGGCAGGACGTGGCGGTCGAAGGAGGTGGTCCATGCCGTCGATTCGGTCAATCTCGACGTCCTTGCCGGCGAGACGCTCGGCCTCATCGGCGAGTCCGGCTGTGGCAAGTCGACGCTCGGCCGGTGCCTCGTCCGGCTGACGGACCTGACGTCGGGACGCATTGAGTTTGGCGGGCGTGACATCACGACCTTGTCGCCCGGCAAGCTCCGCCCTCTGCGAGCAGAGATGCAGATGATCTTCCAGGACCCCTACGGCTCGCTCAACCCGCGCAAGCGGATCGAGTCGATCGTGGGACTGACCCTCCGGTTGAACCGCTCAATGCCGCGCTCGGAGATCCCCGACCGTGTGCGGGCACTGCTCGAACAGGTTGGACTACGCCCGGAGCACGCAGCAAGCTTCCCGCACCAGTTCTCGGGCGGCCAGCGGCAACGTATCGGCATCGCCCGGGCGCTGGCCGCTGATCCGCGGCTCATCGTGGCCGACGAGCCGGTATCCGCCCTCGATGTCTCGATTCAGGCACAGGTCGTCAACCTGCTTGCCGACCTCAAGGAGACCTTCGGCCTCACCTACGTCTTCATTGCACACGACCTGTCAGTCGTTCGTCAGATCTCGGACCGGATCGCCGTCATGTACCTCGGAAGGCTGGCTGAGATCGCGCCGGCGGAGGAAATCGTGAGCCGACCGTTCCACCCCTACACCGAGGCGCTCCTCTCCTCGGTGCCGGTTCCGGACGTCAAGCTTCGAGGTCGCGCGGACCGGATCGTGCTGAGTGGAGAGATCCCGAGCGCCGTCTCACCGCCGCCGGGCTGTCGGTTCCATCCCCGCTGTCCCTACGCGGATGACCGGTGCCGCTTGGAGGAACCCCCGCTCCTTCCGATCGGTGGGGCCGGACGACTCGTGGCCTGTCACTACCCCTTGACCCAGACCGGCTCTGCAGGATAGCGATCAATGCCCCCCCGCGATGAGCGACGGGAACGACAGCCGGCGGCTCATTGGCGAACGGCCGTCCGCGAGTTCGTGGAGGACCACGCCCGCCAGATCGTGCTCTTACTGAGCGAGCTCGTGAAGATACCGAGCATCTCGGGCAGTGACGAGGAGAACACCATCCAGGCGAGGATGGCACAGGAGTTGGTTCAGCTCGACCTCGATGTCGACAGTTGGGAGATACCGCTCCTTACCACGCTTGCATCCGAAGGCTTTCCCGGAGTGGAGGTTGACCGGCGGGAGGCGTGGGGGCTGGTGGGTTGTGCCCGTGGTGCCGGCGGAGGACGGTCCTTGATGCTGAACGGGCATGTCGACGTGGTGCCCCCAGGCACGATCGGAGCGTGGGGGAGAGAGGAGCCGTTTGGCGGCGCGATCGGCGACGGATTCGTCTGGGGTCGGGGCAGCTGCGACATGAAGGGGGGTCTTGTGGCCGCGCTGTGGGCACTGCGGACCCTCATCGAGTTGAAGGTCCCCCTGGATGGAGACCTCGTCGTCGCCTGTGTACAGGGAGAAGAAGATGGTGGACTCGGGACCTTCGCAACGCTCGCCCGTGGGTGGCGGGCCGATGCCTGCGTGATCCCGGAGCCGACCTCTCTCGACCTGGTCCCGGCGGCAGCAGGAAGCCTCACATTCCGCCTGCGCATCACAGGGCGGGCCTGTCACGCCTCTCGACGCACGGCGGGCGTGAGCGCGATCGAGAAGTTCTGGCCTGTGTTCGATGCCCTACGGCAGCTCGAGGCCCACCGAAACGTCAGCGTTCACCCCCTTATGGCGAGATGGGACATCGCTTATCCCATCGAGATAGGTGTGGTCCGCGCCGGAGACTGGTCATCGTCCGTGCCCGATTCGCTCGTCGCCGAAGGCCGGTACGGGCTCGCGCTGGAAGAGGAGATCGAATCGGCGAAACTCCACTTCGAACAGACCATTCGAACGGCTTGTGAAAGCGACACATGGCTGGACAGCCACCCGGTCGAAGTGGAGTGGTGGGGGGTCAGTTCGCCCCCGGCATGACCAACGTGGACTCGACGATTGTCACTTCGCTCGCGAAGGCACATGCAGCGGTGTCCGACCGCTCTCAGGGAGTGTGGGGTGCACCGTACGGAAGTGACTTGCGACTCACGACCGCACTGGGCGGGATGCCGACGGCCCATTACGGTCCAGGAGATGTGAGCTTGGCCCACGGACCACGCGAACGTGTTCCGATCGAGGAAGTGCTCGCTTGCACCGCCTCGCTTGCCCTCTTGGCGATTGACTACTGCTCAGGCTCCCGATGACCCTCGTCGGTGATCTCCTGACGACAGAGTCCGCCGCAACGTGGGATCGGGTCAGTCCGGCGGATCCGGTGGTCGTCATCGGGGCCGGGATCATGGGCTGTTCGGCTGCATACCACCTGCTGAAGGCAGGCGCCCGCGATGTCACGGTGCTCGACGCCCATCCGCCCGGGGGCGGGACCACATCGGCCGGCGCAGGATTCGTGGCGTTGTGGGCGGCAGGCAGAATGCAGGTGGACGAGCCCGGTCTCGGGCTGGAGAGCTATGGATTGGCCTTCTACGGTGCCCTCAACTCTGCCGGCCACCCCATCGCCTACCGCAACAATGGCAATCTGGTCCTTGCCTTAACTGCGAAGACTTGGCGGCGCAGCGTGGTTCAGGTGGCTGAGCACCCGGCGGCTTCCCCGGGCACACGGATAATCGATCCGCAAGAGATCGCCCGGATCACCGGCGTAGTGAACGCCGACGCGGTCCACGGTGCCGTCCTGATGCCGACTGCTATCCAGGTTGAGACCGGTATGGCCGTGCAGGCCATAGCTTCGCTTATCGCCAGGATGGGAGGAACACTGCGATCCGGCATCACCGTCGAAGGCTTCTCCGCCAACAACGGCAAGGTGTCGGCCGTGGTGACCTCACGCGGCGCTGTGAGGGCCTCGGCTGTCGTTGTTGCCGCCGGGGCCTGGACGAACTCTGTCCTGCAGCACCTCGGCATGAAGCTCCCGCTTCTTCGGGTGGTCGCGTCACGGCTTGTCACCGAACCTCTGGGCATCCCAGACACCATGCCGACGATCCAGTGCGACGACTTCGGGATGTGGATTCGAGAGAGTGCCGGCCGCTTCACTTGGGGAAGCTTCTCGGCCTATCGCGTCGCCTACCGGGTCGAGCAGCGTGAAGGCCCGATCGCGCCGGGTCAGCCGCGAAGCGAGGTGCTGATGGAGCTACAGCGTGGCGAGCAAGGCCGTCTCGAGCCGATCTTTCCCCGCCTGTCGGGCGCTACCGTGGCCTGCTGGAGACAAGGAATGCCCACATACACTCCCGACGGGCAACCAATTGCGGACCACCTCCCCACCTACGACAACGTCGTGGTCGTAGGTGGGGACAACGAGTCTGGCATCGGCCACGGCCCGGGAATTTGGAAGGGTGGCCGCCGAGATCGTCCGGGGCGCTGCCACCTTTCGTAGACATCTACCCCTGCCGAATCGATCGGTTCGACCCTGAAGCGTTTCCCGACGAGCAGTCGGTCGAACGGCATCTCGCCGCGGAGGGAACTACCTTCGGTCCAGCCCAGACGTCGTGATGCGAAAGAGCGACGGCGACCTGAATAACTGAGCAGCCGTCGTGCCCGAGAGGCCTCGTGGAGAGGGTGGTTTACCCGACCGCATCACCGATCGTGTGGGCGATCCCGGTGACCGCGGCTCTCTTGTCTTCGAGCTCGGCCCTACTCGACAAAGCCGCGGCAGATGAGGACGACTGTGATGAAGGTCTGGAACAGCTCGAGCGAGTCTTCGTTGGCGATAGTCACCTGCAGGTCGCCCGTGTGCTTGACGCCGCTGACGTGGGCGGCGAGGTCGGCGTAGTCGCTGTTGTGGAACCGGATGGCGAGAGAGGCTGGGAGGGCGATGTCAGGAGGATCCGCTCTCCCGAGCCCGGCGATTGCGAGCCTGGCCTGTTCTTTAATGAGCTCGCAGGCGAGCGCCGGGTGCATTGAGTCGGCGGCGAACCGTGTGATGGAGCGTTTGACGACCGTGCTACGGATGCCGGGGCTGACCTTGCCGATCTCTGTGGCAGTTGTCTCGTCGCCGGTGATCAGCACGACGGGCACGCCGTAGTGGTGGGCGACGAGGGCATTGATGCCTGCTTCTCCCACCACGTCACCATTGAGCGTGACCTCGAGAAAGGCGGCCGGGAAGTAGGTGTGCGAGAGGGTCGACCCGTGCGCGGACATCGATCCGTGGTAGGAGACGAAGAACGCCGCGTCGAAGGTCTCGTCAAGCCCCTCCATCATGTAGCGCGGCTTCAGGCGGCCGGAGAGGTAGCGCGCCCCCCTGCAAGGCGAGCGGGTGGAAGGTTGGCCATCCGGTTGTGAGAGTCGTTCACGAGGAACTCAGTCGCTCCAGCCTCCTCTGCCCCCATGATGGCCGCGTTCACTTCGGCGAGCAGCAGCTCCACGGAGGCGGGATAGTCGGCGCTGCCGGGACGGACCTGCTCCCAGTCGACGATGCCGGCTGTCCCCTCCATGTCGGAGGAGATGAAGATCTTCACGGGGCGCTCCTTGCTCGCTCGGCGATGATGGGACAAGAGCTGTGCCTGCACACCGGCTCGAGCGGGCGGCGCCGGCACCTCCACAGGAGGTACTACCAGGCGCCCGAAGCCGAGGAGGCGCTCCCACGGTCACGACCGGCGTTCGCGATCACGTGTGCCCAGTGCGCGCTGCGGCGAGATATCGATGGTAGCGGTGCGGTGTCAGCATGACCGGACGTCTCCCCGAGGGATTCGCCGTTCGAGTGGCAGGCGAACTATCCTGCCGATGCTGGACCTCTAAGTTGCTGCCGGAGCGGCGTGATTGGTCAACGAAGGGCGGCCTAAATGCGCATCAGCCGAAGGTTGATCACCGCTGCACGCGGTAGTGCACGGCTCGTCGGGCAGCAGGACCGGGTTCATCGCGCCGAAGCTCGTGGCCGCCGCCGCTGGCGCGACCGGGCCTGCTCGCTTGCCGCGGGTGCCGCTTGTTTGCTGGCCTTCGGCGTTCCTGGCGTCTCGCAGTCACCCGCTCTCGCCAGTCCCTCCTCAATTCTGAACTGGACGAAGCAGGCCCCTGCGACCAGCCCGCCGGCGCGGGGGTACGTGTCGATGGCCTACGACACGGCCACCGGCACCGCGGTCCTGTTCGGCGGCGATGTCAACGGCCAGGGTGTCGGCGACACCTGGACCTGGAACGGATCCACTTGGACCAAGCAGGCGCCGACGACGAGCCCACCTGCCCGATCGGGCGCGTCGATGGCCTACGACGCGTCCACCGGCACCGTCGTCCTGTTCGGCGGCTATCGCTGGTTCGGCGACACCTGGACCTGGAACGGAACCACCTGGACCAAGCAGGCCCCTGCGACAAGCCCGGCGGCGCGGGGGTACGCGTCGATGGCCTACGACGTGGCCACTGGCACCGTGGTCCTCTTCGGTGGCACGAACGGATACCGCTGGTTCGCCGACACCTGGACCTGGAATGGAACCACGTGGACCAAGCAGGCCCCTCCGATCAGCCCGTCCGCTCGTCAGGGCGCGTCGACGGCCTACGACGCGGCCACTGGCACCGTCGTCCTGTTCGGCGGCTCGAATGCCCCCCAAGGCCGCATATTCGGTGACACCTGGACCTGGAACGGAACCAGCTGGACCAAGCAGGCGCCCGCAAACCGCCCAGCCGGCCGCGAGGGCGGGTCGGCAGCCTACGACGCGGCCACCGGCACCGTCGTCCTGTTCGGCGGCCAGAGCGGCAACTACCCGCTACGCGGTACCGAGACCTGGGACGGGTCCACCTGGACCAAACAGGCCCCGGCGAACCGCCCGGCGGCCCGGGAGGGCGCGGCGATGGCGTACGACTCGGCCACCGGCACCGTATTCCTGTTCGGCGGCTATGACTACTGGCAGAACCAGTTGCTGAGTGACACCTGGGAGTGGGGCTCGAGCTAACCACCGGGCAGCAATACACCTTCGAGAGGATCGGTGTCTTCAATAGGTATGCGCCGGCGCGCGAAGTGCGCCTTCAACCAGTTGAGCCTGACGCGCGCTGTCGATTGGCCGGCGAGACCAGGTCCCTGGAGGAACCCCCCCTAACCTCCCGGCACGCGGTACACGGTGATCCGAGTCGAAGAGGGAGCGCCCATCGGCGTGGCACCTATTGCCGGTCAGGCGGTCGCCGCCGACGGTGAAGGCAGTCACGGTCTAAGTGGACCCTGAGGCGAGTCCGGCGACTGAGCGTTAGTAGCGCGCCTGTCTAGTTGTCGAGCACCAGGTCGAGCTTGTCGAGGCCGCGCCTCACCTCTTTGGCGAGCTCGTAGGCGTCCCCCACCTTGTAGTCGTGGGAGAAGAAGAGTTGCGGCTGCTCGTCGGTCTCCTGGTTGTAAAGGCAGTCGATCTGCCAGCCCTGCGCCAGCATGGTCTTGGCCAACGGGTCGACTTCGTACCAGCGCTGACCGAAGTCGGGAACACAGATAGCCCGGTTGCCCCCGAGGGGTTGGAAGTCGACTGACGTGTAGACGTTCAGGTACGGGTTGATCGCCACCCCGCCCAGCATGATCTGCTCACGCGGAGGAAGGCTGAAGCTGACCACACCCGAGGCGCCCACGGTCGGGGTAGAGCCGATTATCGAACCGAGTCTCTTCGGATCGAGCGGGGTGGTCGGGTTCTTCGGCGGCGCCTGAGGCAGTGGTGTCGACGTGGCGCTCAAGACTGCCGCACAGGCCTCCGCGGACTTGCGGGCGCTGCCCCGGATTCGCATGTGCATGAAGTAGACCATCGGGTTGAGGCCGTATAGATGCTGGTGGAGGGCCTGCCAGGTGATGCCGTGCCTGACCATCTGGGCGATCGAGCCGTCGATCTCCTCGGGCTTGAAGGCAAGGTCTCCGTTCATCATCACCGAGCCGTCGCGCAGTTGCTCGAAGCAGAGGTTGCCGTTGATCATGAAGGCCGGCTTGATGACGTGGCCCTCCTTCGTCACGTGAGGAAGGTCGTCCCTGTCAATCTCGATGTTCAGCACGCCGTTGCTGAACGTGCCCTGCGCCCGGACGATTCTCTCGATCTCCTTTGTCGGGAGGTCTGCCGGCGACTTTCCGGCGTCTGCTCCCTGGACATGTCGCGTGTCAGTTGTAGAGGCCGATGCCAGGCCTGAGGCCAGCGGAGTAGCAGCCACCAAGGCCCCGCCTGCGGCCGCGCCTCCGAGCATCAAGACGTGGCGCCGGCTGAGGGAATTCCGTGAACTGCCGAGATCAGCCTTCGGGGCGTCCTGTGGGGTGGCCATGCCGCTTCCTTCTTCGTGCACGATTCCGCCTTCCTGTTCCTCACGAATGTGGACTCCGCATACCCACCTCAACACCCACCAAACGCGCCGTAGGCAGCCAACTGTTGGCCCCGCGGCTGCGCCGTCTCCTCATCTCACCCCGGCGTTGCGAATGCTGAGAGCAGATGGCGGTGACCTGAGCGGCCGCGACAGCGGCCGGAGCCGCCGCAGCGGGGCCGGTCCGCCCGGAACCCGTTGTTTCGCCCCCGTGGCCACAGGGAACATTCCGCCGGCGGTGGTTCCAGTCGACGGGGGTGGAGGGGTGGGGTTGCTCGGGCTGCAGATGGACGTGTTCGAGACAGTCGACGACTTGAGTTTGACGGCTCTGGAGCGGCTCGGCCGAGCACTTCACGTCAAAGAAGCGGACCTCGGTGCAACAGTGGGCGCCATCGTCGGCTGCGCGCTCGACACGATCGACGGCGCCTCCTATGCCGGCGTGAACCTGCTCATCCGCGGCCGGTTCACCCCGCAGGCCACCGTGTGGGAAGCACCGCCTGCCCTCGACACCTTTCAGCAGGAGACCTCACAGGGACCTTGCATAGACGCGTCGCGGGACCAGGTGAGCGTGCGTATCGAGGCGATGGAGGAGGAGCAACGCTGGCCTGCCTACGCGGAGCTGGCGGCGACTCTGGGCGTGCGGAGCATGTTGTGCGTCCCGTTGTGGGTGGACGACACGCAGGTCGGATCGCTCAGCTTGTACGCCACCGTGCGCCACGCCTTCGGCGTCCGTCACGAGCGGCTGGCGCGTCTCCTCGCCACCCACGCTGCGTTGGCGCTCGCGGACGCTCGACGCACTGAACAGTTGAGGGTGGCGGCCTCGAACCGGGACCTCATCGGGATGGGCAAGGGCATACTGATGGAGCGGCACCGCATCACGCCCGATCAGGCCTTCGCGATGCTGGCGCAGTCTTCGCAGAGGAACAACCGCCAGCTCTGCCTGATCGCCCAGCAGCTTGTCGACAGCGGGGAGATGCCCTGATCTCAGGCACTGCTGCAATCGAATCCGCCGGTGGCGCCAATCCCAGTACAAGCCTGGTGATTCTGCACATTGGGCGCTCGCTATGCTCCTCCAGCAGGTGAAGACCATCGCCTCCGCACGAGAAACCACATGGGAGTTGCGATGCCTCCACGACGTCATCGGGACCAGACTGCACCGTTGCGCATGAGCCCCACGGGTGTGCTCGAAGGTGAGCCGGGCGACCTCGACCCGAGGGCTCAGGCCGGCGAGTACCTGACCACTGCGCAAGGTGTGCGCCTGCCCGATACCGATCATTCCCTCAAGGCAGGCACCCGGGGGCCCACGCTGCTCGAGGACTTCCACCTGCGAGAAAAGATCACCCACTTCGACCACGAGCGGATCCCGGAGAGGGTGGTGCACGCTCGCGGTGCGGCGGCCCACGGAGTGTTCGAGTCTTATGGGACGGCGTCGTCCGTCACAAAGGCGGGCTTCCTCCAGAAAGGTCGGAAGACCGAGGTGTTCGTCCGCTTCTCGACCGTGCTCGGCTCGCGTGGCTCTGCTGACACGGTCCGGGACACCCGCGGCTTCGCGGTCAAGTTCTATACCGAAGAGGGCGTGTTCGACCTCGTGGGTAACAACATGCCGGTCTTCTTCATCCAGGACGGCATCAAGTTCCCCGACGTCATCCATGCCGCCAAGCCCCATCCGGACCGGGAGATTCCACAAGCTCAGTCGGCCCATGACACGTTCTGGGACTTTGTCTCCCTGCACACCGAGGCCACTCACCACGTGATGTGGAACATGAGTGACCGCGGCATCCCGCGGTCGTTCCGGACGATGGAGGGTTTCGGCGTACATACCTTTAGGCTGGTCAACTCGCGAGACGAGTCGAGCCTGGTGAAGTTCCATTGGAAGCCCCTCGCCGGCGTGCACTCGCTCGTGTGGGAAGAGGCTCAGATCGCCGCCGGCGTAGACCCGGACTTCCACCGCCGGGACATGGCCGACGGCATCGAGGCCGGTGCCTTCCTCGAGTACGAGTTCGGCATCCAGGTGATGCCGGACGATGGGACCGACAGCTTTGAGGGAATCGACCTGCTCGACCCGACCAAGCTCGTGCCAGAGGAGCTCGTACCTGTCCAGCTGATCGGGAAGCTCACCTTGAACCGCAACCCGACGAACTATTTCGCAGAGACTGAACAGGTCGCCTTCCACATCGGGCACCTGGTGCCCGGCATAGAGGTGACCAACGACCCGTTGATGCAGGCGCGACTGTTCTCCTACCTCGACACCCAGATCACCAGATTGGGGGGACCGAATTTCGCCCAGCTGCCGATCAACCGCCCTCACTGCCCGGTGAACGACATGCTGAGAGATGGCATGCACCAGACCGCCATCCATACCGGTTTGGCTCCGTATCGACCCAACAGCATCGACGATGGTGGCCCGCTGCCGGCGCTGGCTGATGAGGGGGGCTACGTGCAGACGCCCCGCGTCATCGAGGGCACAGCGGTCCGCGCCAACCCGACTTCGTTCGAGGATCATTTCAGCCAGGCGACGCTCTTCTACCGAAGCTTGAGTCCCCTCGAACAGCGACACATAGTGGAGGCGTTCACTTTCGAGCTCGGGAAATGCTACGAGCAGGTCATCAGGGAACGAGAACTGGCAGTGCTGGCGAACGTCGACGCGGACCTGTGCGCGGCAGGTGGCAGCCGGGTTGGGCCTTCCCGCACCGAGCGGTAGCCCAGCTGAGGACGTGATCGTGTCGGGAGCGCTGTCGCAGATCATCCTCGAACCTGGTCCGATCGCCGGTCGCAAGATTGGAGTCTTCGCCGACGCCGCGGCCGACCTCTCCGGCATAGGAAAGCTACGAAGCGCCATCGAGAAGGGCGGAGCCAAGCTCCACGTCATCGCCCCGACAGGTGGGGTCCTCTCCGACGGCACCGACCAGGAGATCGTCGAGAGAACGTTGCTCACGGTCCGCTCGATCGAGCTCGACGCCGTCGTCGTGGCAGACGGAGTTGAAGCCGGCGCCGACATCAAGCTGGTGCTGTTGCTTCAGGAGGCCTACCGGCACTGCAAGGCTGTCGGCGCCTGGGGGAGCGGCACTGCGATCCTCCAAGCGTCATCAATCGACCTCGACTCGCCCGGCGTGGTGACCGGGCGGTCGGCCGGGAAGTCGTTAAGCGATGCGCTGATTGCTGCCGTGGGCTTGCACCGCGCCTGGGAGAGAGCCCCCATGGTCATGGCTTCCCAGGTGCCCCCGGCCACCTGACCGGAGATCCTGCTCAGGATGCCGACATGGCCGCATTGCTGTCGGCTGCCGTGGCAGCGGTGCGGCTGGACGTGA
Organism: uncultured Actinomycetota bacterium; assembly: GCA_963754255.1. Lineage (GTDB taxonomy): Bacteria > Actinomycetota > Acidimicrobiia > Acidimicrobiales > Bog-793 > CAVWEW01. The sequence goes on along the minus strand of CAVWEW010000011.1, from coordinate 51,506 downwards.
CGAGCGAGGTGAAAACGACCACGTTGGACAGGTAATGGCCCGTCTGGCTGTCGAAGGTGCCCCCACAAGTCACGAGCTGCAGTCCGCTGTACCCGTGCGATGCGTACACCAGGCGACCCGGGAAATGCGCTTTCGAGTACATGACCACGGATCGGACGACGAACCGCGTCGTCACGCCGTCTGCCAACCGCACATCGACACGATCACCCGCCTTCATTGCCCGCAGCCGGAAGAAGACCGCCGGGCCCTGGTACGAGTCGACGTGCCCGAGGATGACCGCCGACCCCTCCTGCCCCGGAGTGGGCCCCAGGTCGAACCACCCGGGCTTTTGGATGTCGGTCGGCACCTCGACGGTGCCGTCCGGATTGAGCCCGAGTTCCGAGACGGAGACCGATACGCCGATGGCAGGTATCCGCAGCCTGACCGGCCGGGAGCGGGCGATCCCAGTGTTGGTAGTCCCGGTCGCTGGCGGTTCGGATGGACCGGTCGCTGTCGAGCTGGACGACGTCGCCGGTCCGGCCAATGGGTGCTGGTGCTGGCGCAACCCCACCGCGAGAGCCCCCGACCCGAGGAGAACGAGGGCCGCCGCGAGAGCGAACCAGCGTCTCGACCTGATGGTAAGAGTCCAGCGGGGTTGGCGCCCGCTCACTCCCTCGTGTCCAGGGGCCTCACCCGGCGGCGAGTGGCCTGGACCATCGCCAAGCCGGCGCCGAGCAGGGCCAGAGCACCGAAGGCAACGAGAGGACCATTGTCAGAATGGGAGGCCCCGCCGAGGCCGGTCTGCGGTGCGCCCTTCGGCACGACCGCCGGGCTGTTCGTGTGGGTGCCGCTGCCCGTGTTGCCACTGCCGGGAGTGTTGCCGCTCCCAGGGGTGTTGCCACTCCCAGGGGTGCTACCGGAATGGTGACCCTTCGGCTTCTTCGACACTGGCGTCGTGGTGGTGGTCGTCGTCGTCGTCGGGGCGGTGATGAAGCTGTTGGTGACCGTGGTCCTGCAGATCACGGTGCTCCCGCCGCCGTTGGAGGAACCGTTGCACTGGTTGATGGTCACCGGGAAAGCCATTACTCCGCCTGCAACTGTGCAATTGACCCGTCCCGGTGAGCCCCCGTTGTTACCTGAGCCGTTGCATTGGGTGACCGTGGCACCAGACGTGCTCGAGGTCGGATTGCACACGACGGTGCCGGTACCGCCCCCACCCTGGCCCGACCCGATGCACTCGTTGACGGTGACGCCCGAGGTGGTGGTGCCCGTCGGAACGGTGTTCTCGACCGAGACGCTACAGATCACGTTGCTGCCGCCACCGTTGACGACGCCGTTGCACTGGTTGACCGAGCTCACGAGTCCCGTCATCGATCTTTCGATGGTGGTGACACAGCCTGCCGGCGGCAGCACGCCGGCGGCCGCCAGGCACGCCGTGATCGTGGTCACCGAGCTGCGGGCGCCCGAGGAGCTGATGTTGTTCTGGACGCTGACAGTGCAGCTCACCTGTTCCCCGGCCCCGGTGGGAAAGGCCGGCGGGTTGCACTGGTTGATAGGCGGCGCACCGGGCGCGGCCGAGGCCTGTGGCATCTGGATGAGCCCACCCATTAGCAACATGGAGGCTCCGGTCAACAACGAGAGCGTCACAGCCAGCACGCCTCGGATGTGAAGCCGGGCGAACCGCCCGGACAGACTTCCACGCCTAACCCGCATGACCGCTCCTTCAAAAAAACGACCCTCGGCTCTTGATCACGGCCGGATGCTCCACGCTACACCCGATATATGTAGCTAGTTACCAATTACCAGTTATTTAGTTCCAGAAAGCCTGCCTAGAGCGAGTAGTCTGTCTCCCGTGGCGAACTGGAGCTTCCTCACCAACCACGGCCGGGCGCTGCTCTGCCTCGCCCGAGACCCGGAGGCACGCCTGCGCGACATCGCCGCCGAGCTCGGGATCACCGAGCGGCGGGCTTACGGCATCGTCGTCGACCTGACGACCGCCGGCTACGTCGTCAAGTCCAGGCAGGGTCGCCGCAACCGGTACGAGATTCTCGACCACCTGCCGCTGCCGGAGCCGAACGCCCGGCAAGGCGCCATCGGCGACGTGCTCAGCCTCTTGGGCAACAGCCGCCAGGATCATTCTCCTGGCAGCGCTCGAGGCGTGCAGGCGGAACGCCGCCGTCCTTCGGCGACCACAGCAAAGTCACCCTGAGGAGCCGAGATCAGTTCCGCCGGAGGTCGGCCTCGATCCACGAGCTCGCCAATACATAGCCGAGGTCGATCAGCCGCCTCGACTGGCTGAGGTCGCCCCGCGGCACATAGACGTCCGGTGGGTTCAGGACGTGAACAGTCGGGGCCTCCGCTGCCCGGTGCTCCGGTGCCTGCTCGAGCAACCTTGCCACCTGTGGCCGAGCGGTCGGCAGCACGTAGAGGTTGCGCGCCCCGAGCGAGACCGCTTGGCAGAGCGGCACGTCGGCCGCTGCCGCCCCGTCCACGAGCAGCCTGCCGTCGATCTCGACAGGTGGCAGGACACGTGGGATCGCCGCGCTGGCGAGCAGGGCAGTCACCGCGTCGCCCGACTCGAGGAGCACCGGCTCGCCCGTGCCGAGCGCGGTCGCCACAACGGCGAAGGGGATCGGTGCCTCCTCCAGGCGATCAAAGCCGAGGAAGGACTCGAGGACTCGCCGCATCGGCCCCGAGTCGAACAGGTAGCGACGTTGCCGGACCAGCCCCAGGGCAAGGGGGAAGATGCCGAGCCCGAAGACGTCCCGGCGCCGGAGGGAGGCCCAGAACCGGGCGATCTCGTCAATCCCGCCCAGGTTGGCGCGACTGGCCAGGAAAGCGCCGTTGATGGCCCCGACCGAGGTCCCGACGATCATTCCCGGTCGGATTCCCCTCTCGATGAGGGCATAGATCATTCCCACCTGCACAGCGCCGAGGTTGCCCCCTCCGCTCAGGACGAAGGTGGGCAGATCGGCGTCTTGAGGCGACTCCGCCACGGCGCGCAAGGCGGCGGGGCGGGTTGGGCGGACGGGCAGCTCCCGGCTGCTCCTGTGGTCCTGCACGCTCCATGACACGGCGTCGACCTCGACTTCACCAGTCGGACGGCTCAGCCCATCTTTTGGAGCACCGGCAGCAATAGATCGGACCCAAGTTTATGGGCTCGCAGCTGTGCTCCATGTTGCTCGGGCCGAGGCGGGCCACGCCAGCCGGAATCCGGGCTTATGCTCCCCGACGGGACATGGAGGGATCGGTGCGCTGCTCGTCGTGTGGGTGGGAGCTGCCCGTAGACAGCCGCTTCTGTGAGAACTGCGGCACGCCTGTCGGAAAGGCGTGCCCGTCCTGTGGTGCGCCGGTGTCGGAGGGAAGGCCCTTCTGCCGAAGGTGCGGAGCCCGCGTGGCCGGTCCCGACGCCCGATCCGCTGTCGGCTCCGGCGCCCCCGCAGGCAACGGCGACCTGGCCGCTTGGGCAACCGACAGCCCGCCCCCGCTGGCGGAGCGCCGCGTCTGCACGGTCCTGTTCGTTGATCTCGTCGGATTCACGCCGCTCGCCGAGCAACGTGACCCGGAGGAGATCCGGGAGCTCCTCTCCCGGTACTTCGACGCCGCCCAGACTGTGATCAACCGCTTCGGAGGTGTCGTCGAGAAATTCATCGGCGACGCGGTCATGGCGGTCTGGGGAGCACCGGTGGCCGCCGAGGGAGACGCGGAGCGGGCGGTGAGGGCCGCTCTCGACGTGGTACGGGCGGTCGAGGATCTCGGTCGGGAGGCGGGCGTGCCGGAGCTGGCGGCCCGCGCCGGCATCGTCACCGGTGAGGTAGCAGTCACGGTGGGCAGGGTCGCCGAGGGGATGGTGCTCGGCGACTCGGTCAACACGGCCTCCCGCATCCAAAGCGTTGCCCCTCCGGGCCGGGTCCTCGTCGACGACGCCACCTGGCGCGTCGCCCGCAGCGGCATCACCTTCTCAGATGCCGGGCTGCACGAGCTGAAGGGCAAGGCTCAGCCCGTGCCGCTGTGGCGGGCGGAGCGGGTGATCTCGACCATCGGGGGCGCCCAGCACCGCGGCGGGCTGGAAGCCCCCCTTTCCGGTCGGGACGCCGAGCTGCGGATGCTGAAGGAGTCCTTCCATGCCTGCGTCGATCGACGGTCGCCCCGCCTCCTGGCGGTGAGCGGACCGGCCGGAGTGGGGAAGTCCCGGCTCGGCTGGGAGTTCGAGAAGTACGCCGACGGCCTCGCAGCCACACTGTGGTGGCACCGGGGGCGCTGCCTCACCTACGGCGACGTGGTGGCCTTCGGCGCCCTGGCCGAGATGGTCCGCCAACGCCTTGGCATCGCCGAGGAAGACCCGCCTTCCGCCGCCGGGGAGCGCCTCGCCGCCGGGCTCGTCGAGCTTGTCCCCGACGCGACTCTGAGGGAGTACGTGCTTCCCCGGCTCGCCCGCCTGATCGGCGTGGGCACGCCCGGCGGCCGACCTCGGGCGGGAGGAGCTGTTTGCCGGGTGGCGGGTCTTCTTCGAGCAGCTCGCCACCTCAGCGCCGGTCGTACTGCTGGTGGAGGACTTGCAGCACGCCGATGAGGGGTTTCTCGAGTTTCTCGATCACCTGCTTGATCGGGCTCGGGGTGTGCCCATCTTCGTCCTCACCCTCGCCAGGCCGGAATTCGACGAGCGCCGGGGCGGCTGGGGCTCCGGCCGGCGGAACGGCACCACGCTCGCTCTGGAGCCGCTGGGCGATCCGGCCATGGACGCCGTGCTCGAGGGCCTGGTTCCTCAGATGCCCTCGGCGGCCAAGTCGGCCATTGCGGAGCAGGCCCAGGGCATTCCTCTCTACGCCATCGAGACAGTGCGGATGCTGGTCGACCGGGGCGTGGTCCAGCGGCTCGGCGAGTCCTACCACTTGGTCGGTGAGATCGGCGAGCTCTCCGTACCCGACACGCTGCAATCGCTGCTGGCGGCGCGACTCGATGCCCTGCCGGTCGAAGAGCGCCGGCTCGTCTCCGACGCCGCCGTCATCGGCAGCACGTTCCCGCTCGAGGCCCTCGTGGCGGTGAGCGGCCTTTCCCGCGACCAGGTCGAGCGCCTGCTCGCCGGGCTCGCCCGGCGAGAGGTGATCTCGCTGCGGGCTGACGCCCTGTCACCGGAGCGCGGCCAGTACGGCTTCGTGCAGACGATGTTCCGCCAGGTGGCTTACGACACCCTGTCCCGCCGGGAACGGAAGTCACGCCACTTGGCGGTGTCCGACCATCTGGCGCTCGCATTCCCCGACGGTGGCGAGGAGGTGAGCGAGGTGATCGCCAACCACCTGCTCGATGCCATGGCGGCCGTCCCGGACGATCCCGATGTGAGCGAGTTGCGGGAACGGGCGATCGCCGCGTTCACCCGGGCCGCCGAGCGCGCCGATCGAACGGGGGCGCCGAGCACGGCTGGGCGGATGATGGTGACAGCGGCGGCTCTGAGAGAGGAGTCCGGTAGCAGCGAGCACGATCTCGCCGCCGCCCGGCTCTGGGAGCGCGCCGGCAGCGCCGCCGTCAAGGCGGGCGAATACCATCGTGGCTAGCCGAGCACTTCTCCTGCGCCGGCGAGCTCTTTCGCCGCCTGGAGCGGGAACGCGACGCCGCCCGCGCCTCTGTCGGGGGTGCCGGGGCGCTTCGGCGGGTCGGGCGCAACGACGAGGCCCGGACGATCGTCCTCGAGGCTCTCACGGTGATGAGGCAAGATCCGGGTCCTGACACCGTCGACGCGGTGCACCAGCTGGCCATCATGGCCGCCATGCTCGGCGACGACGAGGCCGATGCTCTGGCGGAGGAGGCGCTCTACCTCGCCCAGAGCCTCGACCTGCCCGACGACGTGCTCGCCGATCTGCTCACGACCCGCGGCATAGGCGAGCACGTCCGCGGCCTGGTCCGGCAAGCCGCCGCCAGCCTGCGCGAGGCCGCCCGGCTCGCCCGCGGCCGGGAGGACCACCTCGCCGCCGGCCGGGCACTGCTCAACCTCGCCGACGGGATGACCGGCGTCGACCCGGCGGCGGCCCTCGAGGCCGCACGCGACGGTCTCGCCGACCTGCGCCGGGCCGGCTCGAGCGCCGTGCTCGCGGTCGCCCTCGGCAACTACTGCGGGGCGCTCATGATGCTCGGCAGGTGGGACGAGGTGGAGGAAGTGTCCTCCGGACCCGACGCCGAGCTGTTCGCTTCAATCGCTTCGAACTCGTTCTACGACCTGATCCTGCGGGCGTGGCGCGACGGGACCGTGCACGAGCCTGCTGTGGTCGCTCTGGAGGCTCTGGCCGACTCTGACGACCTGCAGGATCTCGGTGCGCTGGCCGTCGGGCGCGCCGTTGCCGCCGCTTGCCGAGGGGATCAGGCAGCCGCCCTCGAGTTCGCCTGCCAGGCCCTAGAAGTCGTCGAGTCGCTCGGGGTGAACAGCGAGCCGGTGAGATGGAGCTGGTCCCTCGCAGTTGACACCGCCCTCGATCTCGGCGACAGGGCCGAGGCATCGAGGCTCCTCGACTGGCTCGACCACTTTCCCGCCGGTCTCGTCCCCCGCCTCCTCCGAGCCGACCGGCTGCGGGCGCAGGCGCGCATGTTGAGCGGAATCCCGGGAAGCGACCCCGGGCCGCTCTTCGAGCAGGCGGTGGTGGGCCTGCTCGAGGTCGGGGCGCCCTTCTTCGTCGCCCGGGCGCTGCTCGACCATGCAGCCTGGCGTCGGGCGATCGGTGAGGAACAACGCGCCGGGCAACTGGCGACCGAGGCGTGGGCCATCGCCGGCCGCCTGCCGTCCAAGCCGCTGCTGGAGCGGGCGGCCGCCTTGCTCGGGAACTCCGATGGCGGTGCCGACCTTGCCGGCTCGGCGACGAGCGGGCTGGGTGTCTCTGCATAGGGTGAGTCCTCACCTACCCCCGCCGGCGGAGGTTCGGTTCCCGATGTCCCCGCCGCGACCGGTGTCCGAGCCCGTCGGCGGCGACCGGTTCCGAGCTGTCCGCTCGATGTGGCTAACGTCATCGTGAGCCGACAGTCCGGCCGGCGGAGATGATCGTGCGGTGAAGCTCTCTTCGATCTGTGTCTATTGCGCCTCGAGACCCGGCATCGACCCTTTGTTCGGGGAGACGGCTGCCCTGACGGGGCGGCTGCTCGCCCTCCGAGGGATAAGGCTCGTCTACGGGGGCGGCCGGGTGGGCCTGATGGGTCTCCTGGCAGATGCTGCCATCGCCGCGGGCGGCGAGGTCCACGGTGTGATCACGCGGGCTCTCGAGGAGAAAGAGATCGCCCACCAGGGCCTGACGAGCCTGCAGATCGTGGGCACCATGCACGAGCGCAAGGCGGCCATGGCCGACAAATCGGAGGCCTTCATCATGCTGCCGGGCGGCTTCGGCACCCTCGACGAGTTCTTCGAGGTCGTCACGTGGACACAGCTCGGGATCCACGACAAGCCGTGCGGCATTCTCAACGTGGGCGGTTACTTCGACCCCCTGCGGACGCAGTTCGAGCTGGCCACCCGAGAGCAGTTTCTTCTTCCTGAGCACAGGGACATGGTGGTGATGGACTCGGATCCCGACTCTCTGATCGACCGGCTCAGCGCCTGGACGCCGGTGAGCGTCGACAAGTGGCTCGACAAATCGGAGCGCTGACCGGCGCCGGCGCCACGCAGCTGAACAGCGCGCCGTCCCTCGGCGCCGGACGACGGTGCTGCCCGTCAAACCGCCGGCCGCGGTGGCCAACGACCGCGTATACCGCTACCGGAAGGCCGAGATCACCCGGCCCATGGCATCCATAGAGCTCTGCTCGAGTGGGTCGGGCATTCTCACGACGACCTCGCCGGCGCCGGCTTCGGCGAGCTCGCGGAAGCGCCCGATGTGATCGGCGACGGTGCCGGCGTTCACCTCGACCGCAAAACGGGCGGCGTCGCGTCGCGAAGGGCGGTGCCGCTCGAGCAGCTCCGAGACGTGACTGTCGTTTGAACCAACGAGCACGGTCGACAGATGCGAGAGCGCCACGAGGCTCGGGTCGCGTCCCTCGGCCTCGCAGTGCGTCCGCAGCACGAGAGCCTTGTGCCGCACCGTGGCCGCGTCCCCGAAGACGTTGGCCGCGTCGGCGTACCGGGCGGCGAGTCGGAGCGTCCGGCGCTCCCCGCCGCCGCCGAGGACGATCGGCACGTGCTCCTGCAACGGCCGCGGGTAGCACATCGCCTCCGGCACCGAGATCCGCCGGCCTTCGAATGAAGGGCTGCCGGGGCCCCACAGCAGAGGGAGCAGCTGCAAAGTGTCCTCGAGGAGCTCGTATCGTTCCGCTACGGGAGGGAATGCCCAGCCGTAGGCGAGGTGCTCCTCCCGGAACCAGGCCAGGCCGATCCCGCACACTGCCCGCCCGCCGCTCAACACGTCGAGCGAGGCAACGATCTTCGCCAGGTGGGCCGGGTTCCGGTATGTGACCCCGGTGACGAGGGCGCCGAGGCGGACGCGCTCGGTGCAGGCAGCCAGGTAGGCGAGGGTGGTGTAGCTCTCCAGAAAGTCGGCGAAGGGCCGGTCGATCTGCGGGATCTGCCGGAAGTGGTCCATGACGTAGACGGCGTCGAAGCCGGCGGACTCGGCCGCTGCCGCCAAGGTCCGGAGGGCCTGGGCGGTCGCCGGGCGCCCGCCGGCAAAGTTGAACGCCCCGATATGGAGACCGAAACGCAGCCCGGCCGGCTGCTCGATCTGTCGCCGCCGCCATGCCGGCGCCGGTACGAAGGCTGCTGGAACGACCCGGACCGGGCCGGCGGCCAGCACCGCGTCGAAGCCCTCCTCACCGAGCCCCTCCCGCGTCTTCGCATAGGCGCGTAGCTGTTCGGCCAGCACGCCGACCGGGATCTGCCGCCGGCGGTCCCGGTTCCGACGTTCGCACTCCCTCGCCGGCGTGTCGAACACGACTGCCACGCACCACATCCCGCCGCGCCTCGATGCCTCCAGCCATCCCCGGCGTCGCCCGGCGTCGAGGCCGAGCGTGTCGATCACCGTCGTCAACCGCCGGCGGAGGCGTCGGGCGACGATCTGTTCGAGCAGGTCAAAGGCATCCTCACTGGCGCTCTGGTCGTCCTCACCGGCGCCTACGACCGCTCGCAGCCGGTCGCTTGACACGATGCTGTCGGGAGAGAAGTGGGCGGCCGCCCAGGCCGATTTGCCCGCGGCTCCAGGGCCGACGAGAACGATCAGGCACGGTGACGGCAGATGCTCGGCGTCCTGCACTGCTCAAGTCTGGCCTCTACGATCGCCCGGCGGACTACTGGCGGCGGCTTACGGGCGGCGGCCCAGTGGCGATTGGCTCAGTGGTGAGTGGCGGTTGGCCCAGCGGCCGGTGGCCCGCGGCCGGGGCTCACGGTTCCCACACAGAACGGTCGTGGGCGAAGAGGACCCGGGCCGGGTCGAGCTGTTGAATCCGCTCGATCCAGCCGGGTACCGCAGGCAGATCCGCCGAGTGCCCGTCCCTCCCGGCGCGCCAGGCAAGGACGTCAGCTCCGTAGTCGGAGGCCGAGGAGTGGCTCTGGCCGGCCACCACGACCGTGCCGTCGCTGCGGCGGACGATGAGGGATTGATGCCCCGCCGTATGTCCCGGCGTGGGCACGACGAGCACACCGGGAAGGATCTCGGCCTCGCCGTCGAGCACCTCGTAAGTGAGGCCGGCGACGTCTATCAGCTCGGGCAGGGTGTAGTCCGGGGTGTCGCGGGCCGTCTCCAGCTCGATCCTCTGCGTGAAGACGGGCCGGCCTAGGAGACCGGGGTTGCCGCCGCAGTGGTCGAAGTGGAGATGGCAGTTCACGACGAAGCGGACGTCCTCGATGGTGGCCCCGCCGGCGGCCACAGCCGCCGGCAGCGGCCGGCGCCGTGGCCGGTAGTGAGCATCGACTTCCGGGTGAGCACCCATCCCGGTGTCGAGCAGCAGTAGGCCGTCCGGGTGATCTATCAGATAGCCGAGGCAGGGTTCCACCCGCGCCCTCCCCGTTCCCGTCTCCTCGGCCGGCCGCACGAAGTAACCGAGGTCGATGCGCCGCACCCGGGCGTCCGTCACGGCGCAAGTATTGCCCGGGGCGGGGCGGACGTTCCTGTCACGCCCCAATGCTGCAATGGGTTCCGCCTGCTCATCGGGCCGCCGCTGCCGGTCAGGAAAGGCCGCCCCGGCGCTCGCCGAAGAACTTGACGAGAAGTTCCCCGCAGGCCTCTGCCATGAGGCCCGCCGTCACCGGCACCTCGTGGTTGAGCCTCGGGTCGGCACAGAGGTTGTAAAGCGAGCCGCACGCCCCACCCTTCAGGTCGGCGGCACCGAAGACGAGGCGGCCGATCCGGGCGGCGACGAGGGCGCCGGCGCACATCGGGCAGGGCTCGAGCGTCACAACCAACGTCGCCACACCGAGGCGCCAGCCGCCGAGCCTTTTGGCGGCGTCTCGCAACGCCAGCACCTCGGCATGGGCTGTCGGGTCCCCGGTGCGCTCGCGCTCGTTGTGCCGCCGGGCGATTATCTCCCCGCCGGCCACCACGACGGCACCGATGGGCACGTCACCGTGGGAAAGGGATGCCCGCGCCTCTTCCAGCGCCACCGACATGGCGGCTGAATCAGCCGCCTGCTCGGTTGCGAGACGAGCACCGGGCGACTCGGCTCGGTCCATCACCGGAGCGTAGAGGGGTGTCCGTCGAGAAGTTCCAACCGTCGGCTGAGCGCCACCGACTCGAGCAGTCGCCGATCGTGGGTGACCAGCATGAGCGTGCCTTCCCAGGCATGAAGGGCGTGCTCGAGCTGCTCGATCGCCGGCAGATCGAGATGGTTGGTCGGCTCGTCGAGGACGAGGCAGTTCGTGCCTCTCGCCATCAACAGTGCCAGCTCCGCCCTTGTCCGCTCGCCCGGCGAGAGCGAGCCGGCCGGCCGGAGAACGTGACCGGCACCGAGGCCGAACTTGGCCAGCAGCGAGCGCCCCTCGGCGTTCGAGAGCGGCGCCGCGGACAGGAATGCGTCGAGCAGCGAGATCCCCCCGGCCGAGAAGCGCCGCCTTTCCTGGCCGAGCTCTCCGACTACCACCGAAGGACCCAGCCATTGCTCGCCGGATTCGAGCGGCAGGCGGCCGAGGAGCGCCGAGAGGAGTGTCGTCTTGCCGCTGCCGTTCGGCCCGAGAATGGCGAGCCGGTCCGCCCATCGCACCTCGAGGTCGACCGGGCCGAGGTGCCACTCGCCCCGCCGGACGACGGCGCTCTTCAGCCGGGCCACGACGTCGCCGCTGCGGCGGGCGCGGGCGAGGTCGAGGTGGAGCTGCCACGGCTCGAAGGGCCGCTCCACGGGATCGAGCCGGTGGATTGCCTTCTCGGTGATCCGCACTTTGGCAGCCTGCTTCTCCGTGCGGTTGATGCGGAAGTCTCGCTGAGCCTTGTCGTTGTCGCGGGGGTTCCGTTTCTCCCTCGTCACCCCCTGGACGGACCACTGCCGCTGCAGGCGCTCGCGCGCCTTCAGCCGGTCGCGCTCCTCGGTGTATCCGGCGTAGGCCTGCTCGGCGTGGAGGCGGGCGGTCTCCCGTGCCTCGAGATAGGCGCTCCAGCCGCCGCCGTATTCGTTCGCCCGGTGGGACGCCTCTTCGATCTCGAGAACCGAGGTGACGATCCGCTCGAGGAACGCCCTGTCGTGCGAGACCACGGCCAGGCCGCCCTCTCGCTGCTCGAGGAACGACTCGAGGCGAGCGAGCCCGTCGAAGTCGAGATCGTTCGTCGGCTCATCGAGAAGGAGCACGTCGAAGCGGGACAGCAACAAGGCGGCCAGGGACGATCGGGCTCGTTGGCCGCCCGACAGGTCCGAGACGTGCACGTCGAGCAATCGCTCGGCGATCCCGAGGTCGTCGAGCACGCCGCCCACCCGGGCATCGATGTCCGGGCCGCCGAGAGCCAGGTAGCGTTCGAGCGCTACCGAGTAGCGGTCGGCGACGCTCATGGCAGCACCACTGCCGGATCCTCTGCCGGCGGTCTCACCGCCTCCGGCGTTGGTGGGCGCACCCTCTCCCGCGCCGCCGCCGGGCGCACCTGCGCCGTTGCCGAGGGCGGCGGCCGCCTCCTCGAGCCGCCGCTCGGCCTCGCCCACTCCGGTGCGCCGGAGCAGCAGATCCCGCAGGCTCTCTCCGGCCACGACCTCTGGTTCCTGGGCCAGGTAACCGACCGTGGCCGCGGGCGGGCTGAGCACCACTCGGCCGGTGTCGAGGGGCTCCAGTCCGGCCAGGATGCGCAGCAGCGTCGTCTTGCCCACGCCGTTCGGTCCCACGACGCCCACCCGGTGGCTCGGGCCGACGGTGATGTCGACGTCGACGAGGATGGGAGCAAGTCCGCGCGACTTGCTCAGGCGGTGTGCCACGACGGTGGCGGGCGAGGAAGACGAGTGAAGTGACACGGGGATCTCCGGAGGGACGCAGGTGGACAGAGCACGGCGGCGGAGATCAGACGAGCACGGAACAAGGTTAGTGCTGCCGGCCGGGAATGCTTGCAGGCCGGCCCGAGAGGCTCGGCCCCCTCGGGTCAGGCGGTCGAAAGACGCCTTTGGTGTGCTCGAGACATTTCCCTTCGGAGCGATCAAGTACCGCTGTGGGTGAGGGGAGCCGCCGCGACTGCAGCCGCCACCGATGCCTCCATCGACGAGCCGGTGACGGCCAGCTCGAGATGGGTGGCCGAGACGCCTCGGCGGGGCATGATTATCTCGTCGATGAGGCCGTAGTCCTTGGCCTCCTCGGCGGTCATGTATCGGTCCCGCTCGATGTCGCGGCCCACCTCCTCGGTGCTCCGGCCGGTGTGGTGAGCGAGGATGTCGACCATCCTCCTCGTCGTGGCGAGCACCTCCCGGAGATGGATCTCCATGTCCCGGGGTGCCCCTCTCGTGCCGGCGCTGCCCTCGTGGATCATGATCTTGGCGTTCGGCAGGGCGAAGCGCTTCCCGGCCGCCCCGCCGGCGAGGATCATGGCCGCCGCCGACATGCCCATGCCGACGCAGATCGTCGACACCTCGCAACGGGTGTGCTGCATCACGTCGTAGATCGCCATGCCCGCATAACCGAGCCCGCCAGGGGAGTTGATGTAGAGGTGGATGTCCTTCTCCGGGTCCTCGGCTTCGAGGTAGAGGATCTCGGCGACGAGGAGGTTGGCGATCTGGTCGTCGACCTCCTGGCCGAGGAAGACGATTCGCTCCCGCAACAGAAGCGAGAAGATGTCGTATGCCCTGTCGCCCCGACTCGTCTGGTCGAGGACGGTGGGGATGATCGAGTGCCGGATGCCGAGGTTCATGCCAGAGCCCTTCCTTTCGCGGTATCGCGAATATAAGATATCGAAAACGAGATGACGCCGCTACCCCCTCCACCCTCCGACTCGCCGCCTGCAGGTTCCTCCGCCGGGTTTCACTCCCGTCCAGGGGGGCGGCGGCTACCCGTCTTCCCCGGCTTCAAGGAAATGGCAGAGCGCCGCCATGAGCTCGTCAGCCTGCTGGAGGGACGTCGGGTCGTGCTCGGTCTCACGCAAACGGAAGTGGCGGCGAGAATGGGCACGTCGCAGTCGGCGGTGGCGCGCCTCGAATCAGGCGACGCCGACGTCAGGCTGTCGACGCTCGAGCGTTACGCGGCCGCCATCGACCACGAGCTGAGCTGGCAGCTCACTCCGGTCCAGCCTGAAAGCCAAAAATGACGAAGGGAACAGCGATGAGCACGAGCGGAGAGCGGACGGAGTGGGACGACTGGCTGGAGAGCCATCTCTTCGACCGCCGCGTGGTCGTCCTCCGGGGCAGCCTCGACCACAGTGCCGCCACGAGGGCGGCCTCGAAGCTGATGACGCTCGACGCCACCGGCGATGACAGGATCGAGTTGCAACTCGACAGCCCCGGTGGTCCGCTCGAAGCTGCCTTCGCCGTGGTCGATGTCCTCGACGCCGTCGGAGTGGAGGTCGAGGTGACCTGCCTCGGACGCGTGGAGGGGGCGGCCGTGCTCGTGGCGGCCGTCTGCCGCCGGAGGCTGGCGCTCGAGCACACGAGGTTCAGGTTGGCCGATCCCGAGGTGGAGATCGAGGGCAGGGCCAGCCACCTCGAGCACCTCGTCGAGAACCACCAGGTGTCTGTCGAGCGCTATCACGAGCGATTGGCAGAAGCGTGCCGGCGGCCACTGGCCCAGGTCGAAGCGGCCTGTGCTGCCGGCCGCTTCATGGATGCCGGCGAGGCGGCGAGGTGGGGCATCGTCGACGAGGTGAGACGCCGGCGGCAGGGCGTCGTGCGGAGCATGCCGTCAGAGCCTGCACCCAGAGAAGTGCAGGCCAACGACGTCATCGGCCTCCGGCCACCGAGGAGCTCGCCTCCAGGGCCACGGCGCCGGGGCTGACCACCTCGTGACCCGACCCGCACCACGGGGCAGCGGTACGCTCCGCCTGACCGGAGTCCGAAAAGCGGCCCCGGAGGCAGGAGGTGCCGAAATGACCGGTCATCGGCCACGGAAGGCCTGGGCCATAAAGGACGTTCCCTTCCGGGCGGGCGACGCTGCGCGGGCTAACGCTGCCTCGTTCAACAGGGGCCGCCGGTTCCGTTCCCTGGCGGCGGCGTCGGCCTGCGCGGCTTTGCTCGTGAGCGGCGGCGTGATCTCGAGTGCCTCGACCGCGAGTGCCGCCCGGCGTGAGACTGCGGGCACGGTATCTCCGCCACGCCTGCGGGCGGTGGCGGCGCGGCAGACGATGGTGGCACGGCCCGGGACGGCGCCCCCGGCAGCCGCCCGGACGGGCAATCTCCTGACCTATGACTACGGGAACGGCCGGGACGGCGTCGACACGGTCGATTCATCGCTCGCCGCTGTCGGCAAGCTGCCCGCTTGGACGAGGTCTCTCCCCGGGGGCATCTACGGCCAGCCTCTCGTCATCGGGAACCAGGTGATCGTGGGAACCGAAGACGACATGGTCTGGGGCCTCAACGGCTCCACGGGCGGCATCGAATGGCATTTCAGTCTCGGCAGCCCGGTCGCGGCGACGACCGTCCGCTCAGCGCCCGGGCTCTCCGGGTGCGGCGACATCTTCCCTCTCGGCATCACGGGGACGCCGGTCATCGACGCCGCCCACAGCGGGCAGGGCCATAGCGAGCTCTTCGTCGCCGGCGAGGTACAGCGAGCGGGCACCTCTGACTGGCAAGGCGTCGAGCACGTCTTGGTGGCGGCGACGATCACCCGCCAGAGCGCCACGGTGACCTGGTCGCACGAGATCGACCCGCCCGGCGCCGGGTCCACCTATATCACCGCCGCCGAACAGCAGCGCTCGGCCCTGAGCCTTTCCGGCGGCCGGGTCTACGTCGAGTACGGCGGGCTGAACGGGGACTGTGGCATGTACCAGGGCTACGTCGTCAGCATGGCAGAGTCGGGCCAGGGCGCCTTGCAGTCCTTCAAGGTGCCCACCTCCCGGGAGGGGGCCATCTGGTCGACGGGAGGCGCGTCGATCAGCTCCGGCGGCGAGCTCTTCGTTGCCACCGGGAACAGCGCCAACACCAGCTCTGGGCAGCCTTTCGATTACGGGGACTCGGTCATCGGGCTCTCGCCCGACCTGTCCCGGATCGACAGCTACTTCGCTCCGTCGGACTGGTACACGCTGCAACGCGGCTGACCTCGACCTCGGCTCGGGCGGCCCGATCCAGCTCCCGGGCGGGAAGCTGATATTCGAGATCGGCAAGAGACAGACGAACGGCGTCAGCACCGGGTACCTGCTCGATCCGGCTGCGCTCGGCGGAATCGGGCACCCGCTCTTCTCCGGGACCGTTTGCCCGAGCGGCGGTTCCGTGTTCGGCGCCGAGGCCGCCCAGTCGGTGACGGTCGGGGGAAGGAGCGTCACGTACGTCTTTGTCCCCTGCCCGAGTGGAACCGTCGCCCTCACCATCGGCGGCACGACCTCGACCCCCACCTTCTCCGTCGCCTGGCGGGCGCCTTCAGGTGTCGAGTCGAACGGCCCTCCCATCCTCGCCGGCGGCCTCCTGTGGGCCCTGTCGACCGGAGCAGACGGCGGAAGGGGAAAAGATCAGACCATGTACGGCCTCAGCCCGCTCACGGGCAAGCTCCAGGTGGATCGTCTCGTCGACCCGGTGGAGCATTTCGCCACGCCCGCGGCAGGTGACGGCCGAGTCTTCGTCCCCGGGCAATCAGGGGTGGAGGCATTCGCCCCCCCGAGCTGATCAGACACCGTCGCAGAGTAGACAAGTTCTCCATGGGCAGCGTCCGCCGGCGGCTGGCGGCGGTGGCGGCCGTTCTCCTCGCGGCCGGCACGCTGGCATCCTGTGCCTCGAGCGCCTCGGCGCCTCGAGCGGGGCACCATGGTCGGGCATCCTCGACTACCGGGCCGTCGACAAGCTCGGTTCCGGGCACCTCGAGCACAGTTGCCGCGCCCGGCGCCGCCTCGGAGAACCTGCTCACCTACGGCTACGGGAACGCCCGGGACGGGTCAGGTCCCGAGAGCCCGTCGCTCGCCGGCATCGGCCGGTCGCCGCGTTGGAGGCAAGATCTCTCGGCGGGCGTCTACGGGCAGCCGCTCGTCGACGGGCACCTGGTCGTCGTGGCGACGGAGGACGATTTCGTCGACGCCTTCGACACGACCACCGGCAAGAGGGCGTGGAGCTTTTCGATCGGCAAACCGGCTCAGCAGTCGGCCGTGCAGTCGGCACCGACGCTCAGCAGCAGCTGCGGCGACGTCTACCCCCTCGGCATCACCGGGACCCCCGTCATCGAGGCCGCCCCGAACGAGATCTTCGTCGCCGGCGAAGTGCAGCGAGCCGGGACCTCCGGATGGACCGGGATCGAGCACATCATGGCCTCCGCGACCTTCACCTCCGCCGGCGCCAGGATCCGCTGGATCCGTGAGATCGATCCTCCGGGAGCAGGCTCCCGCTACATCATCCCCGCCGAGCAGCAGCGATCCTCCCTCACCCTCACAGGCGGCCGGGTCTATGCCGAGTTCGGGGGCCTCTCCGGTGACTGCGGGCGCTACGTGGGCTACGTGGTCAGCTTGGCCGTCTCGGGCTCAGGCTCGCTGGCGTACTTCCGCGTGCCCACGACGCGGGAGGGTGCCATCTGGGCACCCGGTGGGGCCGCTGTCGGGTCGCACGGCGAGCTGTACGTGGCCACAGGCAACAGCGCCAACGAGTCGGCCGGGCAACCCTTCGACTACGGGGATGCGGTTATCGGCCTCACCTCCACAGCAGGCGGGTTGAAGGTCGACAGCTACTTCGCCCCGTCGAACTGGCGGGCGCTCAACGTCAAAGACCGCGACCTCGGCTCGGCCGGCCCGGTGGTGCTCCCCGGCGGGAAGTTGATCTTCGAGGTCGGAAAGACCCCGCCCGACGGCGTGAGCACGGGCTACCTGCTGGCGGCGGCCTCCCTCGGCGGCCTCGGGCGGCCTCTTTACTCCGGGGCCGTCTGCCCGAACGGAGGCTCGGTCTTCGGCGCAGAGGCGACGGCGGAACTGACCCTGAACGGCAGGCACGTCACCTACATCTACGTGCCCTGCCCGTCCGGGACGGTGGCACTGACGCTGAAGGGCGACACGGCCGCCCCGAGCTTCTCGGTGGCCTGGGTGGCGCCGCCGGCCGCCGGGGGGAACGGGCCGCCGATACTGGCCGGGGGACTCGTCTGGTCGCTCGCCACGGGGGCAGACGGAGGAAGCGGTGGCCCGGCGCTGTACGGGCTCGACCCCCGCACGGGTGCGCTCGTGGTGGCGCGAACCACTGCTCCCGTCGAGCACTTCTCCACCCCGGGCGCCGGTGACGGAGAGATATTCGTGCCCACGACGAACGGCTTGGAGGCTTTCGCCCCCACATCATGAGGCCTCCCATCATGAGGCGCTCCCATCATGAGGCCTCCGCCTCCGGGCCAGACGGTGCCAGAGGAACCTTGTCGCCACGGCTGTCACCAACGGCGGCTCAAGCTCAGCCTGAGAAGTCCTTCGTGATCTCCCCCACGAGCTCCGTGGCCACGGTGTGGTCCAGCTCGCCCGCCTCACGAAGCTCGCGCACCGCCGGCACCGGGTCGGCATCCGAGAAGAGGCGGTCGTCGCCGTAGTCGACCGGCCGCCCGGTCGGGTCGAGAGTCCACCACGACGCTTCGAGGGCGATCCCGCTCGGGTCGCTGAAGTAGATCGACCGGAGAAACCCATGATCGACCACGTCCGTCACCTCACAGCCATGCCGCTTCAGCCGGTCGCGCAGCCTCAGCAGCGCATCCTCGTCCGGCAGGTGCATGGAAAGGTGGTCGAACTGGGAGGCGTGCTCGTAGGGCACGCCGGCGGGCTTCGCGAAGGTGGCGAGAGGCTGGTTGTGGTACTCGAAGAAGGCAACCGTGTTGCCCGGCGCCACTTCGAAGAAGTAGTGCCGGAAAGCCGGCGTGGCGAGGGTCGTCACGAGCCGGGCGTCGAGGACGCCGTGCCAGAAGCGAACGGTCGCGTCCATGTCGGGAGTGACAAGGGCGAGGTGGTGAACTCCCCGCCAATGGATCGTCTCGGGAGTGGCAGCCATGTCTCCGACGCTAGAGGCGCCGGCCGCCGAGGCGTGCCCGGGCCGGCGCGCCTCAGGCGGTCACGTCCCGCCGGATGAAGACGAGGGCGGCCCCGGCCGCCAGCACGAGCAGGTAAAGGGCCACCTTGACCAGGGCCGTCTCGAAGCCGACCGCGGCGGTCCCGTCCTGGTCGACCGCCGTGAGCAGCTGACCGGGGAGCCAGGCGTCGGCGCTCCGGGCGACGTTGCTGATCAGCATCTCGACCGGGAGCAGGTAGGCGATGCCGATCGAGATGGCTGCCACCGACGAGCGGAGGACCGACCCGAGGGCGAGCCCGAGCGTGGCGTAGCCGGCCACGGCTAAGACGATGTCGCCGAGCGCCGTCTCGTAGGAACGGAAGCCGGCCATGGTTGTCCACGTCCCCCCGTTGATGCCGCGCAGGTGCCCCATCACGGCCGCCGTGCCGCTCCCGGCGGCAGCCGCCAGGACGACCGCGCCGGTAAGGAACGTCAGGATCGCCAGGTACTTGCCGGCGACGAGGGTGAGGCGGTGGGGCTGGCGCACGAGGAGATTGCGGATGGTCCCGTAGGAGTACTCCCCGGCGCTCTGGGCGGCGGCGACGGCAAAGGCGATGACCCCGAGCACCGTGCCCGCACCGGTGAGGCCGATGGTGAGGCCGTTCGCCTCTGCCAGCTGGCGGAACGAGATGGCTACGCCGGCGCCCCCCGGCCCCTGCCCGGTCCCGTGGCCGAATACATGACCGGCCGTGGCAAAAGTGACGACCGTGGCGACGACTGTGATCCCGGCGATGGCCCCGTAGGTGCCGAAGAATAGGAGCGGCCGCCGCAGCTTGACCCACTCGCTCCGGTAGGCGTTCAGCACAGGATGTCCGCCTTGTCCGTCCGCCCCGCGCTGATCTCTTCCGCTTGTTCGCCCGTGGCGCATCCGGTGAGCTCGAAGAAATCTCCTCGAGCGTCGGCCGGCAGTAGGAAAGATGCGAGAGGGTGATGCCCGCATGAGTGGCGAGCCGGTTCAGGTCGGCTGCGGAGATGGCACCGGCGGCGATGTGGATGGTGGGGGGCGTCCCGTCGTCGATCCGGGCCTCGAAGCCGCCGTCGAGGACGAGTGATACGAGGCGGCCGGAATCGCCGGTGGACTCGGGCCGGGCCCGCAGCTCGGCTTGATGCCGGCGGACAAGCTCCTCGACCGTCCCCTGAAAGACGAGCCGGCCCTCCCGGATCATGACCAGGTGGTCGCATGCTTGCTCGATCTCGGCCAAAAGGTGCGAGGAGACGAGCACGGTCATGCCCTCGGCGGCGAAGGCAGCCAGCAGCCGGCGCATCTCGGCGATCCCGGCGGGATCGAGACCGTTCGTCGGCTCGTCGAGGATCAACAGCTCCGGCTCCGGTAGGAGGGCGGCCGCGATGCCGAGACGCTGCTTCATGCCGAGCGAGTAGGACCTGAACTTGTCGCCGGACCGCTCCGTGAGGCCGACCCGGTGGAGGACATCGGCGATCCTCCCCTCGGGGATGCCGGCGAGACGCGCCAGCACGAGGAGGTTGGCCCGCCCGGACAGCGTGGGGTAGAACGTCGGCCCTTCGATGAGAGCGCCGACGCGGGGGAGGTAGGCGGCCCCGTCGCCGAGCTCGTGGCCGAGCACCGTTGCCGAGCCGGCCAGCGGCCTGATGAGACCGAGGAGCATCCGGATGGTCGTGGTCTTACCGGCGCCGTTCGGGCCGACGAAGCCGGAGACGACGCCTTTCGGGATGGCGAGATCGAGAGCGTCGACGGCAGTACGGCGGCCGAAGCGCTTGGTCAGGCCCTCGCTCGTGACGGCGTACTCCTGCGCCTTTTTGTGCGGAAGTCGGCACTCCACCGGCGCCGGGAGCCGGGATTCAGCCGACTCTTCGGGTGGCGGCTCCGCCGGCCTGCCGAATCGCTGCTCGGCGCTGCGAGCGAGCATGGTCGTCATGGTCGCTGCAGTACTCCTGGCTCCTGGATCATCGGGGTGGTGTCGCGGCGGGGTGGTGTCGCGGCGGGGTGGTGTCGCAGGGGCTGCATCGGCAGTTCGCCGGACTTCCTTGAGGAGAACGGCGGGTATGGACCATCTCGTGCCGGAGCTGCCGGACGTCGAGGGCTTCAGGCGGGTGCTCTGCGAGCACGCCGTGGGTGAGCCCATCGCCGGCATCGACGTGCGAGACGCCGGCGTCATCAGGCAGAGGTGCGCCGGGGACTTCGTACGCGCTCTCATCGGCCGGGTCTTCGCCGAGCCGGCGCGAGTAGGCAAATGGCTGCTTGCACCGACTGACGGTCCGATGCTGCTCGCCCACTTCGGCATGACGGGGAGCCTCGTCTGGGCGCGGCCCGACCAGGCGCTGGACGGCCCGGAGGACCGATACGACCGGGTCGTGTTCGACATGGGCACCGGAAGTCTCATCTATCGGGACCAGCGCAAGCTCCGTGGCCTGTGGCTGGCCGATACCGAGGACGAGATCGCCGCCGTTCTCGGCCGGCAAGGTCCGGATGCGCTCGGGTTGACCGGCTCCCGGTTGTCGGATCGCCTGCAGGGCCACCGCCGGAGCCTGAAGGCGGTCCTCATGGACCAGAGCGTCATCGCCGGGCTCGGCAACATGCTCTCCGACGAGGTCCTCTGGCGGGCGGGGATTCACCCGGTGCGGCAGTTCGCCTCCCTCGACGCCGAGGAACGCCCGCGGTTCTATCAATCCCTGCGGGCCGTTCTGCGAGCTTCTGTGAAGGAGGCGAGGATTCCCCGGTCGAAGAGGTGGCTCAGCTCGGAGCGCAACCCCGGAGGGCGCTGCCCCCGCTGCCACAGTGAGCTCCGTACCAGCCGACTGGCGGGGCGCACGTCGTACTGGTGCCCGGTCTGCCAGGCGGAGGGGGATTGACTTTTCTCGGCCTCCTCCGCGGGAGCTGGTGTGTCAGTTGGGGGCCGGCGGGAGTGTGATTGTGATGCCGAGCGGCTCGAGCGCCTTCACGAAGCTGGCCCGCCAGTCGGCCTCCGACCTCACCGGCCAAGGCGGGGGCGTCAGGCCGGACTTGAGGGCTGCTTCGACGGCTCGGCAGACTGCGCCTCCGGACGGCGAGCACGACGAGGCGCCACCGACCATCAACTCGTAGAGCAGGTTCTCCCGGCCATGGCCGGGAACCGCATCGAGGAGGACGAGTGGCCGACCGACCACCCTCACCTCGTGACAAGCCTGGCCCGGGCCGGTCACCACCACGTCCGCGGCTGACATGAGCAAGGGCATCTCATCGGTGTAGCCGAAAGGGTGCACGAGGGGCTGGTCCCGTGCTATCGCACGCAGGTCCCTCAAGAGCCTCCGGTTCGATCCGGCGACGGCGAGCACGTGGTGGCCGTGATCGGCCAGCTCGGCTGCCGAGCGGGCCAGCGGCCCGATCCCCCAGCCTCCCGCCATGAGCAGGACACATGAGCCTTCGAGTCGGACCCCGAGGTGCACCCGGGCATCCGGCTTCGACGGCGGGGCGTAGAACCCGGGGCGCACCGGCGCCGGGATGACCACGACCTCCGCCGACGGTCGATAGCGGCGGACGGTCTGAGAGGTGAGCTCGGACGAGGCAATGAACAAATCCGTGCGCTCGTGGACCCACATGGCGTGCACCGTGGCGTCGGTGCAGAAGACCGCCGTGCGCAGCCCCGGCCGGCGAGTGGCCAACTCTGCGCCGGCGGCGGCTCCCGTGGCAAATACCGACAAGACGAGGTCGAGCTGGTCGTTGCCGAGCTCTCCCGCCAGCCTGTCGGCGATGCGGCGGCAGGCTGCCCGGTCGCCATAGCGTGAGAAGGCGCCCTCCGCCCGCAGGTGGGCGAAGTGGAAACCGTCGTAGATGCCCGGTCGAGCGAGCATGAGGCGGTAGACCGCCTCGGCCACAGCGGCGTTGACGGGTCCGAGGAGTGCCATGCAGTCGGCGATCCTCGACTCGAGGCCTATCGCCCGAAGTGCGCTGGCGCACACCTCGGCCACCACGTCGTGCCCGCGGCCGATCGACCCGGACAACACGAGGGCGCGGCCCTTGCCGGCCGCGCCCCGGGCGGCGTCCGCAGCGGAGTGTCCGTCACCGGCAACTACGCCCCCGGAGGTCACGGGCGCACCAGCTCGGACATCGTGACTGCGCTCAGGCCGCGGGCCGCCAGCGTCTCGCTCAGCCGTCCGACGACCTCGGCGGCTCGGTCGGCCGTCCCGGTCCGTGCCGAGGCGTCGCTGTCGTGAAGGAGGACGATCGAGCCCGGGCCGAGCCGGCGCTCGATCCGCCGTGTCACCGAGGCGGCATCCTGGTCGGCCCATTCCCTCCCCCACGCCGACCACAGCACGAGCTCGAGGCCGTACCGGCGTGCGGCGGCGATCGAGCCTCCGGCCACCTGCCCGTAGGGAGGCCGAAAGAACGCCGGCCGAACGCCCATCGCCGACATGGCCGCCGTGCAGCGCTCCAGGTCCCGTGCGATGTATCCGGCGGAGTGGAGAAGGTGCCGGGAGTGGCGGTGCCCATG
The DNA here is from genome assembly GCA_963754255.1 of uncultured Actinomycetota bacterium. GTDB lineage: Bacteria > Actinomycetota > Acidimicrobiia > Acidimicrobiales > Bog-793 > CAVWEW01. Next base: position 28,530 of record CAVWEW010000011.1, on the reverse strand, counting down.
GGCCCCGATCTCATGGCCTCGCCCGACGATCTCCTCGACGAGTGAGGGGTTCGACCTCGCCTGCTCGCCGAGGCAGAAGAACGTCGCCCGCATCTTGGCCCGCTCGAGGGCGTCGAGAACCTTCACCGTGCCCGCCCGGTCAGGCCCGTCGTCGAAGGTGAGAGCGACCTCGCGGCGATCATTCGGCGGCCCTCGCCAGCGGCACACCCCGGGAATCGCACCAGGGTCAGGGATGCCGGCGGGCCACCATTGGGAGAGGACGAGAACGCTCGGCGCCAGGTGCGCGGCGGCGGCTCCTGCCCGCGCTCAGCCGGCGCAGCCGACGGAAAGCGCGCCCGGTCACCATGAACGGCCTCTACCCAGGAGAACCTGGGCACCAACCGATGACCGCATGAGCCCCTGGTGGGCCGGGTACCGCGAGGTGTGGACTCGCCGCGGCTGGCCGACACCTACCCGAGCGCCGTCGCGCTCGCACTCGTCGGCCTCTGCCCCTTCATCGTCCTCAGCACCGCCACGACGCTGCTGCAGAGCGAGTCCCTCAAGTCCCTGCACACGACTACCGGGGCGCTCCAGCTGTCCGACGCCCTCGCCAATACCGGCTATGCCTTCGGGGCCGTACTGGCGGCCGGCCTCATCTCGCGGTTCCGGCTCCGCGACCTCTTTCCCATCTGTGAGGCCCTCTTCGTCGCCGGCTGCCTCGTCTGTGCCTTCTCGTCATCAGTCGGGTCCTTCATCGTCGGGCGGACCTGCGAGGGGCTTGCCACCGGGCTCCTCCTCGTCATCGCCCTCCCGCCCCTCCTGACCCGGTTCGGCTCGGCCAGGGTGCCCCGCAGCGCCGCCATCACGAACATCGGCTTGTTCGGCGCGGCGACCGTGGGACCTGTCGTCGGCGGAATAGTGGCCGCCACAGAGGGAGCCCAGGCTCTGCAGCTGGCCTTCGCAGGCCTCGGTCTGGTCGGCATCGTCCTGTCCCGGCTGGCGATCTCGCCGGAGCTCGGCGCCTTGCGTCCCGACGTCCGGGTGCTGCAGGTATCAGTGCTGCTCGCCCTCGGGGCGACGTTGCTGCCGTTCCTCGCCTCGTCGCTGCTACCGAAGAATCCCGTTCGTGAGCGTGGAGTTCCTCGTGCTCACAGGCGTCGGCGTCGCCGCGCTGGTGGCGCTTGTCGCCTACGAGTACCGCAGGCCCGAGCCGCTCATCCCGGTGAAGCTGCTCTCCACGACTCTTCCGGTCGGCGGGATGCTGACGGCCATGGTGGCGGGGGCGACCTTTGTCGCCTTCGACGAGCTTGTCCAGACGATGTTCATCACCTCCCGGCACGCGTCGCCCCTTCATGTCGGCCTCCTCTTCTGGCCGCAGGCTGTCGGCGTCGTGGTGGCGGCAGTGTTATTCGCCGCCATCTTCCGGACGCGGTTCGTGCCCGTCCTGGCACTCGTCGGCCTCGGCGTCCTTTTGGCCGCCGGCGTGATGCTCGAGACGCTCGGCCGCCCCGGTCACGGCGGCGACGGGACCGTGCTCGTGGCGGCGGGGCTGCTCGGCTTCGGCGCCGGGGCGACGGTCTCGCCGGGGCTCTTCCTCGCCGGCTTGGCGGCACCGAGCCGGCAGGTCGGGCCGGCATTCGCCCTCGTCGAGCTTCTCCGATCCGAGGCCACCTACATCGTCGCCCCTATCGTCCTTGACGTGGCGACTGGGGGCGTCCCGGCCCCCGGGGCCCTCGGCTCAGGACTCGGAACCCTCGGCTGGGCTCTCGTGGCGACACTGGCAGCGACGATGATCGGCCTCGTGGCGCTGTTCGTCGGGAGCGGCGCCCGGCTGCACAAGCCGGATCTATCGAAGTGGGCGGATAACGGCGAGGAGGCCCTTCCCTCGCCCCCGGTGGCAGCCCCCCTGAGAAGCAGCGCCTAAGCCGGCAGGAAGTCGTCTCCGACGTGGACGGCGCCTCCTCGGGCAACCGATGCACCGACGGCCAGGCTCCCGCCGCGCTCGCGGTTGATCGTGCGCAGCACATCGAGGTCTCGTTCGATGCCCCCCGGTTGCGGACGTGTCGTCATCACGCAGCGCTCGATGTGCATGCCCACGTCGAGCACGGCTTCACCGAGAGCCATCTTCGAGCCGACCACGGCGTCCTCTCCCTCGCCATCGAGATAGATGTTGGGGCGGAACCGCCGGCGGTCCCAGTGGCGGACCGTTGCCTTCGAGACAAGCGAGACTCGGGCCCGGGGGGAGTCGTGAAAGACTCCGTCGGCTCCGCTGAAGGGCGACCAGGCACCGGTCGACTCGTGCTCGAAGTCGACAGGATTCTCATACGCCCGAGCCACCTGCTCGTCCGCCGAGCGCAGGACGACGCTCCGCCCGAGCCAGTCCGACAGGGCGTCGTCGTCATGAGCCACCGATCCGTCGGGCAGCGTGATCTCGACGCCGCCCCTCTCATCGACGCGGGCCGAGGCAAAGAGCAGCTCGGGTGAGCGCCGGGCGGTCAGCCCGTAGCCCGTCCCCCGGTCGAAGATGGCGAACCTTCGGTCCCCCTCGATCCCCTCGGGCGTGATGATTGCTTGCTCGAGCCGTTCACCGAGCAGTGACTTGACAGGGTACCGCCACAACTCGACAACCCGCATACCGCGAAGTGTAGGAGGAGACGGCGCCGGGCACAGAAATTCCCGCCTCAGGCGGCCATCCCTGGTTTGAGGAGAATCTTCACCGCTCCGTCAGCCTTCTTCTGGAAGAGCTCGTAACCCTTGGCCGCCTCTCCGAGCGGGAGCCGGTGGGTGGCGAACGAATCCACGCCGAGCGGGTCGTCGTCACCGCTCAACAAGGGCATGATGTCGTCGATCCAACGCTTCACGTTCGCCTGGCCCATGCGCAACTGGATCTGCTTGTCGAACATCTGGAGCATCGGGAGCGGGTCGGTCATCCCGCCGTAGACGCCGATGACCGAGATCGTCCCGCCTCTGCGGACGATCTCGATGGCCGTGTGCAGTGCGGCGAGCCGGTCCGTGCCGGCCCGTTCCATCATGCGGGCGGCGAGGGTTCTCGGGAGCAGGGCGGTCGCCTGATGGGCCAACTTCGCCACCGGTGAGCCGTGGGCCTCCATCCCGACGGCGTCGATCACCGAGTCGGCGCCGCGACCCGATGTGCGTCCCCGCACCGCATCGGCCAGGTCTCCGGCGCGCCGCAGGTCGAGCACGTCCACGCCTCGCCGCCGCGCCCGCTCGAGACGCTCGGGCACGATGTCGATGCCTATGACGTTCTCGACGCCGCGATGGACGGCGATCCGGGTCGCCATGTCGCCGATCGGCCCGAGCCCGAGCACGACGAGGCTTCCGCCGGCGGGCACGGCGGCGTACTCGAACGCCTGCCAGGCCGTCGGCAGCACGTCGGACAGGTAGACGAACCGGTCGTCCGGCGGGCCCTCGGGCACCTTGATCGGCCCGAACTGGGCCTGTGGGACGCGGAGCAACTCGGCCTGGCCCCCCGGAACCTCGCCGTACAGCTTGGTGTAACCGAACAGCGCGGCGCCCATCCCGTGGTCCCGTACCTGGGTCGTCTCGCACTGCGAGTGGAGGCCCTGTCCGCACATGTAGCAGCGACCGCAGGCGATGTTGAAGGGCACGACCACCCGGTCCCCGGGGACGAGGTTCTGCACGTCCCGGCCCACCTCTTCCACGACCCCCATGGGCTCATGGCCCAGGATGTCGCCGATTCCCATGAATGGCCCGAGCACCTCGTAAAGGTGGAGGTCCGAACCGCAGATGCCGCTCGAGGTGACGCGGATGATCGCATCGGTCGGCTCCTCGATCCGCGGGTCGGGAACCTCCTCCACTCTCACGTCGCGTTTGCCGTGCCACGTCACAGCCTTCATCTCGTCTCCTTGTCGAACCTTGGTCAGGCCGAAGGTCGGAACGGCCGGTCCGGCCGGCATCTCCCGGCAGAGGGGGAGATGGTCTCCCTGAGCGTCCTCCGGCTCTCAATTGGTACCCACGGCGGCTGCTGTGCCAACCCCTCGCACGCCTGGCGAGGTGGATGAGAGAGGCGGACAAGGTCCCGCGGACGACGGGGCCTTTCAGGGCTGCAGGACGGTCTCGCTCCCCCTCGTGGCGAGCAGGTTCTCCCAACCGGGAACATCGCCACCCGCCGATGATCGGCCCACAGCGGCATCTGGTCGGCGAAATGAGGGCTGTGCGGGTTTCCCGACACACCTCCTGGGTATGACGTAAGTGGCCGCGGTGGGCTCGGCGAGGTCGACGACCTGGCGGTAGACCGACAAGGTCGTCACGGTGAAGGGCTCCTCGAGCCGCCAGCCGTAACTCGCCGCCTGGATCGTGTCGCTGTCTCCGCCGATGCGGACCGGCAACGGCTCCAACGGCCCGGGGCTCTGGTGAAGGTGTGAGAGCGGATGGTGGCTCTCGACGCGGTGCACGTCTCCCCACCGCCACATGTCGACCCGCGGTCCGGCGAGCGCCCGCGCCGCCGCGAAGGCATCCCCGAGGGCCTTCGGCAGCACTGCCAGGACGGCGTCGGCCCTTGCCGCCCCGTCGCCGGCGGCATCACCCGGCGGCAGCGGCCCGCCGAGCATCCTCCAGGTGTCGCGGGCCAGCCAGCGCCTGATCGTGACGGCGCACGTCGGCGCTCCCTCGCTCGCCATCCACCGCCACGTGGCCTCGCCGAGCAGGGGAGAGTAGAGCGCTTCGGCGAGCGCGCGGCGAAAGCAGCCGTAGACGAGCGCCTCCGGGCTCTCGGCACCGAGGGTGCCATCCCAGCTCGCCAGCATCGTCCGGGCTTGTTCCTGGTCGGTCTCGTCGCCGGCGACAGGCCCCAGGTCCGACAAGAGCCGTGCCCAGGCCCGGGCGGCCCACGACTCCACGTCCCCCTGCATGGCGGCCAGGCTTTCGGCAGTGTGCACCGGGGTCTCCTCGAGCAGCGAGCGAAGCCGCTCGGCCCGGAACGGGTCGGCGAAGGTGTAGGAGATGTACGGCGCCTCCGCCGAGGTGACCGCGTTGTTGGCGGTCATGATGTAGCCGCTCGCTGGGTTGACCTCACGCGGCATCGAGCTGAACGGGACACGCCCCCGCCACTCGCAGACGTCGGTCCAGCCCGGGATAGGCAGGCCCCGGAACCTGTCCGAGGACCGCTCCGGCAACTCCCCTCGGGTCTGGTAGCCGATGTTGCCGGCCCGGTCGGCTGCGACGAAGTTGTTGACCGGGTCGACCCAGTCCCGCTGCGCCTCGAGCATCTCGTCCACACCCGAGGCGGTCAGCATCGGCAGCAGGCACTCGAAGCCGCGGCACGGCCGGTCGCTGGCCGTGTCCCGGAGGGCGAGCGCATCCCCGCGGAGGGGATCGCCGTGCACCACCGGACCGTGGCTCGTGGTCCAGACCACGGTCTCTACCGGCGCCTCCGCCTTCACCTCGATCCTCTCCACCCGCCGGCGGGCGAGCGCCCATCCCGCCGCAGTGGCGTAGCGGCCGGGCACGCCGGGGTCGAAGGCCTCGATGTAGAGGTCCTGGGTGTCCGCCCCCACATGGGTGATCGCCCAGGCCACCGCCTGGTTGTGGCCGAAGTGGGGAAAGGCCGGCACACCGGCGAACGTGGCCCCGACGACGTCAAAGCCCGGGCAGGAGAGATGACACTGCCAGTAGACGTTCGGCGTGTCGAGCGCCCGATGAGAGTCGTTGCACAGCACCGCCCCGCCGTGCGCAGTCCGCCGGCCGCCGACCGCCCAGGCGTTCGATCCCGGCTCTGCCTCCGAGAGGAACCCGAGGTGCGACGCCACCATGGCGATCTCCTCTGTTGCGTCCGTGAGGAGCCGGCCGAGGCGGCCACCGGACGGGACCGTCACCGGTGAGCCGGCGAGACGCGTCAATCCGCAGGTCGTCGAAGACGCCTCTGCCGCTGCGATGCAGCATTGTGGCCATGGCCAGCTTGTGCTGCCAAGGGCCCATGAGGACATGGCGAACCTTGAAGGCGGCCACCGAGTGCCACGGCAGCCACGGCTCGATCTCGAACTCGAAGAGCGAGGACTCGAGCGGCGGCGGCAGCGTCTCGATGGCCCGGTTCACCCCGGCGGCGTATGCCTCGAAGGCCTCGAGGGTGGAGGGGGACATGGCCGCCACGTCGTTCTTGGCCGCCGTGGCGAGATCGAGGCGCCGGGCGAGGATGTCGGCCGCGACGGCGCTCCGGCCGGCGATCTCGGCCACTCGCCCGGTCGCCCGGCGGCGGTCGTGGTCCATCTGGAAGAGGCGGTCCTCGGCACAGGCAAAACCCATGGCGAAAAAGGCGTCACTGCTCGACCGGGCACGGATATGGGCGATGCCGTACGGGTCCCGGAGTATCTGCACGGCCCCGGAGAGGGCGGCGACCTCGGGGGGCCGGCTCACCTCAGGCTCACCGAGGCTCCGGCTTCTTCGCTCGTGAACAGCTCCTTTCCCAGGAACGCCAGCAACAGCTGGCGCATCCGGCCCGGGGTGACCGTCCTCCCGGACAGCACCTGCAGCCCGAGCCCGTCGATGAGCGCCGCCAGCATGGCGGCAACCTCCGGCGTGTCGACGGGACGGAATTCCCCATTGGCCACTCCCCGCTCGATGAGGTCCTCGAGGGTGCGCAGCCAGTCGGAGTAGGCGGCGTGCTGGGCGTCCTTCACCCTCTCACGGCGCGTCGCCTCGTTCCACACTTCGAGCCAGATCGTCCAGCTGTCCCGCTCGCCGACGGCGGGGATCTGCCACTCGACGAGGCGGACGAGTTGCTCCCGGATGCTCGTGAGGCCGCTGATCATGTCGCGGTGCTGCTCGGAGGCGAGCCGGCCGGCGAAGGCGAGCGCCTCGGTGAGGACGTTCTGCTTGGTCTTGAAGTAGTAGTGAACCGTGGCGCTGCTCGTGCCGCTGCGCCGGGCGATGTCGGCTACCCGGGTGGCTGCATATCCCCGCTCGGCGATCACCTCGCATGTCGCCCGCAGGATCTCCTCCCGGCGGATCTCCTCGACGTTCGGTCGTGGGCTCACGGGCACCCCCCCATGTCCCGGCTCGTATCGCCGGTGTCAGGCACGAAACGCCGGCGCGAGCGCCTTCCACACGAGGGCATAGAAATGACGCATGTTCCTCTCGCTCTCGGGCAGCGTGTAGCCCCAGGTGTACATTCCTGACTTGAGGCCGGTCTGGACCAGGCCGGCCGCGTCCCGGTCCTCGTCGATCGTCATCTGCCACCATTCGGCGATCTGCTTTGCCACCTCTTCGTTCAGGATCTCGTGTCCGGCGTCTGGTAGCGGACGGTCTCGCCCTTCCAGGCGTCCACTCCGTCCGGCCACAGACGACTGAAGCTGCCGCCATAGCCCCGCTGGCTGATCCCGCCGTCCACGTACATGTTCGGCCAGAGGTAATAGAACTGGTACTCCGGACGCTTCTCCCGGTCGGTGATGCCGAGCGACTCGGCGACTGAGTCCTGGTACCAGGTGGTGTGGTAGACGCCACGGTCGAACTCGCGGTGGCTGTAGTGCGCCGGGTCGACCTTGTACATGTCCGAGAAACTGTGCTTGTGCAAAACCGGGCAGTGGTAGCACTCGATGTTGTTCTCGTTCATCGCCTTCCAGTTGGCCGGCCCGCTCATCGGTGTCACCTCCCGCTCGTAATGGAATTCGCGGGTCGACGTTCTCCGGGGCAAAGGGGAACTCGAAGCCCTGGCTCTCGAGGACGGTCGGGAACTCCCCGAGGGCATCGCCCAGCGCTTCCTCCGGGCAGAGGGAGACGAAGATGTAGCCCTTCCAGGTGTCGAGCGTGAGCGGGTGGAGGCCGAGCTGCTCGAAGGGGGGCAAGCCGCCCTCCGACGAACGCGGTATCGCCCGCAAGCAGCCGTCGAGGCCGTAGGTCCACCCGTGGTAGCCGCACTGGAGCGACTTCTTGTTGCCGCTCCCGACGCAGACCATGTGCGCCCGGTGACGGCAGACGTTGATGAAGGCCCGCAGCTGCAACTCCTTGTCGCGCAGGACCACGATCGGGACCGAGAAGCCGTACCCGTCGATCGACGTCGTGAAGTAGTCGCCGACGTTCCTCAGCTCGGGTTCGACGCCGACGATCTGCCAGGACGGCCTGAAGACGAGGTCGTCCTCGAGCTCGGCGATGCCTGCATCGGTGTAGAACGGCGCCGGCAGGGTGGCGCCGTCGGCCAGGATGCGGTCCATCTCGTCGGGGTCGATCGTCGTCCGGCGATCGAGGCTGACGCCACGAAGGGCGAAGTTGACCATTGCTGCTCCCGTCTCGCACGAGGAAGTGGGCGCCGCCGCCGGCGCCTGCGATCCTGTTCCAAAGTAGCTCATGATTAACTGTCTCGTCAATCAACAACACTCCCGAGAAACCCGAAACCTCCCCACTCGCCCCCGCCGGAAGCCATAGCGTTCCGGGAGTGCTCCACCTTCACCGATCAGAGCGGGCCGACGGCCTCGTGGCGATGCTGGGCGACCTCGTGGCCGACCCGCTCGAGGACGCCATGGAGCCCGAGATCGTGGCCGTGCCCGACGCGGGGGGTGGAGCGGTGGCTGACCCAGCAGCTCTCGGCGCGCCTCGGCGCCACGCCCGGCCGCCGTGACGGCGTCTGCGCCAACATCGACTTCCCCTTCCCGGGCGCCGTCGTCGGTGCGGCGCTCTGGCCCTCGCCGGCGGTGTCGACCCCCGGGCCGACCCGTGGTCGCCGGCTCGGTCGGTCTGGCCGCTCCTTCGAGGTGGTGGACGACAGCCTCGACGAGCAGTGGCTCGACCCGCTCGCCGCCCACCTGCGCAACTCGGCGCCTGAGCGGCGAGTCGCGCCGCTTCGCCAGCGTGCGCCACATCGCCGACCTCTACGACCGCTACGGCGTCCATCGTCCGGGCATGCTGCGGTCATGGCTGAACGGCGACAACGATCGACCCGAGCGCCGGCTGGCAGCCGGAGCTGTGGAGGCGCCTGCGCCAGCGGATCGGGACGCCCAGCCCGGCCGAGCGGCTGGTCGAGGCGTGCGCCCGGCTCCGCCAGGAGCCGGCTCTCCTCGATCTGCCCTGCCCGGCTGTCGCTCTTCGGCCTCACCCGGCTGCCGGCCAGCTACCTCGACGTCCTCGACGCCATCGCCGCCGGGCGGGACGTCCACCTCTTCCTCCTCCACCCTTCCGCCGCGCTGTGGGACCGCGTGGCCGCCATGCTCGACGGGCCGACCCGCGACCTTCGCCGTTCGACGACCCGACCGCTGCGGTGACGACGAACCCGCTCCTCAGTCGTGGGGCCGCGACGCCCGGGAGATGCAGCTCGTCCTCCGGGGCGCCGGGGGCGAGCAGGTGGCCGACCGTCACCGGCCGGTCGCTCGAGGCCGCCGACGACCTCCTCCACAGGCTGCAGGCCGACGTCCGGGCCGACCGGCAGCCGCCGGGCCGCCCCTCGGCGGCCGGCCGACGACGCCCGGGAGCTCCTCGACCCGGAATGACCACAGCATCCAGGTCCACGCCTGCCACGGGCGCGCCCGCCAGGTCGAGGTGATCCGGGACGCCGTACTTCATCTGCTCGAGGAGGATCCGACGCTCGAGCCCCGCGACGTCATCGTGATGTGCCCCGACATCGAGACGTTCGCCCCCCTCATCCAGGCCACGTTCGGCAGCTTCGACCCGGAGGAGGCCGACGCTCATTCCAATGCCCGATCTCCGGGTCCGCCTGGCCGACCGTTCTCTGCGCCAGACCAATCCGGTCTTGGCGTCGTCGCCGAGCTCCTCGACCCGACTGCCGGCCGCGTGACCGCCACCCAGGTGCTCGACCTCGCCGCCCGGGAGCCGGTGCGCCGGCGCTTCGGCTTCGACGACGACGCCTTCGGCCGGATCGAGGAATGGGTCGTCGGCGCCGGCGTGCGCTGGGGCCTTGACGCCGAGCACCGGGCGGCCTTCAAGCTCGAGCGGCTCGAGGCGAACACGTGGCGGGCCGGCCTCGACCGGACGCTCCTCGGCGTCACGATGGCCGACGAGCGCCAGAGGCTCTTCGGCGGGGCCGTGCCGCTCGACGACATGGACAGCGGCGACATCGACCTCGCCGGCCGGCTGGCCGAGCTGGTCGACCGCCTGCGAGAGCGCCTTCTCGTTCCTCGCCGGGACGCGGCCGGTCGACGAGTGGGCGTCCGGGCTCGCCGAGATCGCCGACGACCTTGACGGCCACGCTCCGAGCAGGACGCCTGGCAGCGCCTGCAGCTCCAGCGGCTCCTCGACGACCTCGTGGACGAGGCCACCGCCGCCGGGCAGGTGAGCACGGTCGAGCTGAGCCCGGCCGACGTCCGCGCCCTTGTCGCCGACCGCCTGCGGGGTCGCCCGACGCGGGCGAACTTCCGTACCGGGCCACCTCACGATCTGCACGCTCGTGCCGATGCGGTCGGTGCCCCACCGGGTGGTCTGCCTGCTCGGTCTCGACGACGGCGTCTTCCCCCGCCACGTCGAGCGGGACGGCGACGACCTCATCGCCGCCGACCCGCACGTCGGCGACAACGACGCCCGCACCGAGGACCGCCAGCTCCTCCTCGACGCCCTCCTGGCCGCGACGGACCGCCTCGTCATCACCTACACCGCCCGGGACGAGCGCACCAACCTCGCCCGCCCGCCCGCCGTGCCCTCGAACGAGCTGCTCGACGTCATCGACGCCACGGTGACGCACAGAGGAGGGCACGGCCCAGCGAGCAGGTCGTCATCCGGCACCCGCTGCAGCCCTTCGACGCCCGCAACTTCACGCCCGGGGCGCTCATCGCCCAGACGGCCGTGGAGCTTCGACACCGTCAACCTCGCCGGCGCCAAGGCCTCGACGCGACCGCCGGGTGGCGCCGGGGCCGTGGCTGCCCGGCCCGCTGCCCGCCGCTCGATCTCCCCTCGCTCGAGCTCGACCGGCTCGAGCGATTCGTGCAACATCCCGTCCGGCGCCTTTCTCCGCCAGCGTCTCGGGATCTCGATGACCGACCGGTCCCGGGAGATCGACGACGCCCTGCCCATCGACCTCGACGCCCTGGAGCAATGGGGAGTCGCCGAGCGGATGCTCGCGCGCCCGCCTGGCCGGCGCCGGCCTGGCCGACTGCGAGGCGTCAGAGCGTGCCCGAGGCCTCCTGCCACCGGGAGCGCTCGCCGACGCCGATCCTGTCGAAGATCACGCCCGTCGTCGAGCAGCTGGTCGCTGCCGGTTGGTCCGATCTCGAGCCCGCCTCGCTCGACGTCAACGTCTCCGCTTCGCCGGCGACACCACGCTCAACGGCACGGTCGCCGACCTCCGGGGCGACACCCTCCACACGGTCACCTACTCGCGCCTCGGCCCGCGCCACCGTCTCGTGGCCTGGGTCCGGCTGCTGGCCCTCAGCGCCGCCTGGCCGGACCGGCCGTTCCAGGCCGTCACCATCGGCCGGGCGCGTGAGGACAGCCGGCGGGGCTCCACCGTCACCGTTGCCAGGATCTCCGCCCTCGGCAGCGGCTCGGCGATCCGCCAGGCTGCCGCCCGCGAGCATCTCGAGATCCTCGTCGACCTGTTCCGGCGGGGGATGCGCGAGCCGTTGCCGCTGTACTGCAAGACCACGGCCGCCTGGGCGAGCCGCCGCTCACGGAGGCCAACCTGCCCCCCAGGCGGCGGAGAAGGCGTGGACGACGCCGCAGGGCAACGGCTTTCCCCGCGAGGACAAGGATGCGGAGCACGAGCTGGTGCTCGGGGGAGTGGTGGGTTTCGACCGGATGCTGGCGGAGGCCGGCGAGCCCCGCGGCGACGAGGCCGGTGACGGCTGGGACTGCTCGGAGCCGACCCGCTTCGGGCGCTATGCCCGCCGGCTGTGGGACGGCCTGCTCTCTCACGAGCAGCTGGTCGACCAGTGAGCGCCGCCGAGCCCCGGCGAGCTCCGGCGGGGCGGCCACGAGCGGCGGGGAGCCGCAGGCCTTCGACATCTGCGGCCCCCTCCCGAAGGGGGTGACCCTCCTCGAGGCGAGCGCCGGCACCGGCAAGACGTTCACGATCGCCGGCCTCGCCGCCCGCTACGTCGCCGACGGGATGCCGCTTGATCGCCTGCTCGTCGTGACGTTCACGCGGATGGCGACGGGCGAGCTGCGCGAGCGGGTGCGGGAGCGACTCGTCAGCGCCGCCGAACGGGCTCGCCGCCGTCCTCGCCGGGGATGCTCCGGACCCCGACGACGACGTCCTCCGCCTGCTCGCGCGAGGGAGGCGAACAGGAGGTGGAGCTGCGCCAGGACCGCCTGGCCAAGGCGATCGCCAACTTCGACGCCGCCACCATAGAGACCACCCACGGCTTCTGCATGCAGGTCCTCTCCGGGCTCGGCACGGCCGGCGACGTCGAGCAGGACGTGACGCTCATCGAGGATGCCGGCGACCTTCTCGAGGAGGTGGTCGACGACCTGTACGTCAGGCGCTTCTGGGCCCGCCACCGACAACCTGAGGTTCGAGCGGTCAGAGGCGCTCCAGCATCGGCCAAGCAGGTGCTCCAGCACCCGACGGCGGCGATCGTCCCGCCGAGGACGGCCGACCGCACCGTGCCCGCGATCCGCCGGCGGCTGGCCACCGCCGTGCACGACGAGATCGACCAGCGCAAGCGGGCCATGCAGGTGCTCACCTACGACGACGTGCTGATCCGCCTGCGGGACACGCTGGCCGACCCCGCCCGGGGGCCTGCGGCCTGCGCGCGCCTGCGGGAGCGCTACGACGTCGTCCTCGTCGACGAGTTCCAGGACACCGACCCCGTCCAGTGGGAGATCATGCGGCGGGCCTTCGGCTCCGGCGGCCCCGCGGCCCGACCGCTCGACGCTCGTCCTCATCGGCGACCCGAAGCAGGCCATCTACGCCTTCCGTGGGGCCGACGTCTTCGCCTACCTGCAGGCAGCCGGGGAGGCCGCAGTCACGCGCCACGCTGTCGGTGAACTGGCGCAGCGACAAGGCGCTGATCGAGGCCTACGACGCCCTCTTCGGGGACAGTCAGCTCGGCCACGAGGGCATCGTCTACCGGAAGGTGAGGGCGGCGGAGGCGAACCGGGAGCCCCGCCTCAAGGGCGCCCCGCACGGAGCGGCACTTCGGGTGCGCATCCTCCACCGCGCCGACGGCCTCTCCCGGTTGACGCAGAACCGCTTCGTCTCCGCCCCGCCGGCGCGGGAGCTGATCGCCCGGGACCTGGCAGCCGACGTGGTGGCACTGCTCTCCTCGGGCGCCGAGGTCGTCAGGCGCAGCCGGCAAGCCGGCGAGAGCTCGGCGGAGCCGGTGCGACCCGGCCATCTCGCCGTGCTCGTCCGCACCCACCGAGAAGCAGCAGTCGTCCACGATGCGTTGCAGGAGCGGTCCGTCCCCGCCGTCATCGGCGGATCCGGCAGCGTGTTCGCCACTCCTGCCGCCGGCGACTGGCTCGGCCTGCTGGACGCGCTCGAACGCCCGACCTCGCGCGGACCGGGCGGCGACGGCTGCGCTCACCAGCTTTGTCGGCTGGGTGCCCGTGCATGTGGCGACGGCGACCGACGGGGAGTGGGAGGAGCTGCACTGGTCCCTGCACCGCTGGTCGGCCTTGCTGCGCCGGCGGGGCGTGGCGGCGCTCCTCGAGAACCTGACCGCCACCCGGCAGCTGCCGGAGCGAGTGCTCGCTCGTCCCGCCGGCGAGCGGTTCCTGACCGACCTCCGCCACGTGGCCAGCTTCTCCATGCCGCCGCCGTGGCGGAGGGGCTCGGCTCCACGGCACTCGGGGCGTGGCTCGCGCCGCCGGATCGCCGAGGCCGATGAGGATGCGAACAACGAGGACCGCAGCCGCCGGCTCGAGTCCGACGCCGAGGCGGTGCAGGTGCTGACGATCCACCGCAGCAAGGGCCTCGAGTTCCCCATCGTCTACTGCCCCTACATGTGGGACTCCTGGACGCCGAAGGACCCGGTGCCGGTCTTCCACGACCCCGACAACGGTCACCTCCTCACCATCGACGTCGGAGTGGTCGACGAGGGCGGGAACCGCTTGACGCGAAGTCAGCGGCTGGCGCAGGTCGAGCAGCCGCGGAGAGGACCTCCGCCTCCTCTACGTCGCCTTGACGAGGGCAGAGCATCAAGCCGTCATCTGGTGGGCGGGCTCACGGGACAGCAAGGACTCCCCCCTCGGCCGGCTGCTGTTCGCCGGCGGCGAGGACGGGGCTGTGAGCCCCGTCGGGAATGCGCCCTCGAGCGACGAGCAGGTAGCCGAGCGCCTCGCAGCGCTCGGGGGCGGCATCAGCGTCGAGCGGATCGGCCCGGTGGCCGACGGGGCCTGGCAGTCGAGCTCGGCGCCGCCCCCGGAGCTCGAGGCCGATTCCTTCGACCGGACCCTCGACGAGGCATGGCGGCGAGCCTCCTACTCGAGCATCAGCCAGGCGAGCCACGAGCAGGCCGTGGCGAGCGAGCCCGAGCAGGACGTGATGCACGACGAGGACGTGGTCGGCGCGGTCGCCGCCGACACTCCGTCGGGTCCCTCCGACGCCCCCTGGCAGGCGCTTCCGCTCCTGCTGTCGGAGATGGCCGCCGGGACCCGGGTGGGGACGCTCGTCCACTCGGTCATGGAGGTGGTCGACTTCGCAGCCCCCGACCTCGAGGGCGAGCTGTGGGCGGCTCTCAAATCCGAGCTCTCCTGGCAGCACCTCGATCTAGGCGATCCGGCCATGGTCGTCACCGGCCTGCTCACGGCCATCGAGTGCCCGCTCGGACCATCGGTGGGGGATGTGCGCCTCCGCGATGTCGCCCGCTCGGACCGCCTCGACGAGATGAGCTTCGAGCTCCCCCTCGCCGGTGGCGACCGACCATCGGGTGCTCTTTCGGTCATCGACATCGCCGGAGTGCTCGGGGCGACTCTGGCCCCCGGCGATCCTCTGTCCGGGTACGTGACCAGGCTCGCCGACCCGGCACTCGACGCCGACCTGCGCGGCTACCTCACCGGGAGCCTCGACCTCGTCCTGCGCCTGCCGGGGGAGCGTTTCGTCGTCGTCGACTACAAGACGAACCGCCTCGCCCCGCCCGACGAGACCGTCACGGCCTGGCACTACCGGCCGGCGGCTCTCACCGCCCAGATGGAGGCCGCCCACTACCCGCTGCAGGCGCTGCTCTACACGGTGGCCTTGCACCGCTACCTGCGATGGAGGGTGCGGGGATACGATCCGGATTCCCACCTGGGCGGAGTCCTCTACCTGTTCCTGCGGGGCATGAGCAACCCGTCCTTCCCGGCCCTCGACGGCCAGCCCTGCGGCGTGTGGAGCTGGCGGGCCCCACGGCGGCGGTGACGGGACTGAGCGATCTGTTCGACCGCGGTCGTCCGGCTCTGTGACCGCCATCGACGACGCCGCCTTCGAGGTGCGCCTCGCCCGGCGCGCCGGGGGGCTGCTGCGCGAGTTCAACCAAGCCGGCGTGCTCAGCGCGGCCGACGTGCACGTGGCCCTCCGGATCGGCCGTCTCGGGCAGATCGACGACGAGGGCGTGCTGCTGGCAGCGGCCTTTGCCGTCCGGGCGCCCCGGCTCGGCCACGTCTGCGTGGATCTGGCCACCATCCGCATGACGGCGAGCACCGACATCGAGGTTCCCATCGACCTGCAGGCGCTGCCGTGGCCGGAGGAGAGCGACTGGATCGCCCGGCTCGGCGACAGCCCGCTCGCCGGCACCGACCGGCCGCTGCACCTGGCCGGGACCACGCTGTACCTCGACCGTTTCTGGTCCGAGGAGTGCCAGGTTGCCCGTGACCTCCTCGCCCTCGCCGAGGCGGCGACGCCCGACGTCGACCTCGACGTGCTCGCGGCGGGGCTCGAGGCGCTCTTCCCGACCGGCGACGAGCCGGACTTCCAGAGGCTGGCGGCCGCTTCGGCGGTGCTCCGCAGGTTCTCCGTGATCGCCGGCGGTCCGGGCACCGGCAAGACCACCACGGTGGCGCGGGTCCTGGCCCTCCTCGACGAGCAGGCGGAGGCGGAGAGTCGCCGGCCGCCCCTCGTGGCGCTCGCCGCCCCGACCGGAAAGGCGGCCGCCCGCCTCGAGGAGGCTGTCCACGAGGAGGCCCGGACGCTGCCCCTCGGCGCCGAGGAGCAGGCCCGCCTGGCGCAGCTGCGCGGGACGACGCTTCACCGCCTGCTCGGCTTCAAGCCGGGCAACCGCAGCCGGTTCCGCCATCACCGGTTGAACCGGCTCGCCCACGACGTCGTCGTCGTCGACGAGACCTCCATGGTCTCGCTCTCGCTCATGGCCCGGCTGGTCGAAGCGGTCCGGACGGATGCCCGCCTGATCCTCGTCGGCGATCCCGAGCAGCTCGCCTCGGTCGAGGCGGGCGCGGTGCTCGGCGACATCGTGGGGCCGGCCGCCTCGGGCATGAGGATGCGGGCGCCGGCCAGGAAGAGGCTCGGAACCGCAACCGGCCAAGCCGTACCGGCCTCGGATCCGACGGGCAGCAGCCCGATCGGCGACGGGATAGTGGTGCTCCGGCGGGTCCATCGCTACGAGGGCAGCATCGGTGCGCTGGCCGAGGCGATCCAACGGGGCGACGG
Source organism: uncultured Actinomycetota bacterium (assembly GCA_963754255.1). Taxonomy (GTDB): domain Bacteria; phylum Actinomycetota; class Acidimicrobiia; order Acidimicrobiales; family Bog-793; genus CAVWEW01. The sequence goes on along the minus strand of CAVWEW010000011.1, from coordinate 12,047 downwards.
CGACGCCGCCATGACGCTCCTTTGCCGGGGCGATGCCGACGTGGGCTGGATCCCGATCGACCTCGCGACTCAACGCCCGGGAGCGTCCCAGGGCCTCGAGGATCTGCGGGCCGAGGCGGTGGCGAGCGGCCGGCATCTCGTCGAGGCCGCCCGCGCCGGCCTCGCCGCCGAGGCCATCGCCGCCCTCGGCGCGCTTCCGGCTGCTGTGCGCCCACCGGCGCGGCCCGGAGGGTGTGAGCACGTGGATGCGCCGTGGTCGAGAGCTGGCTGGCCGCCGCCATCCCGGGGTTCGCCGCCGAGGGCGGCTGGTACGCCGGGCGCCCGTTGCTCGTGACCGAGAACGACTACAGCCTCCAGCTCTACAACGGCGACACCGGTGTCGTCGTAGCCGCCGGCCCTGACCGGTTGGTGGCCGCCTTCGAGCGCGCCGGAGGCGTGATCGAGGTCAGCCCGACCAGGCTGGCGGCAGTCGACACCGTCTACGCCATGACCGTCCACAAGGCGCAGGGCTCGCAGTTCGCCACCGTCGCCGTCCTGCTCCCGGCACCCGACTCGCCCATCCTCACCCGCGAGCTCCTCTACACCGCCGTCACCCGCGCCCAGCAGAAGCTCCTCGTCGTGGGGAGCGAGGAGTCCGTCCGCGCCGCCATCGCCCGGCCGATCGCCCGGGCCTCCGGGCTGCGCAAGGCGTTGTGGGGGAGCTGAGATCGCCGGGCTTTCCCACGTAGCCGAGATCGCCTAGGTTTCGCCGGACGACGAGTCGCGGGAGTTCGGGCGCGGTGTCAAAACCCAGGATGGTGGGGAGGAAGGCCGAGCTGGCTGCGCTCGCGGCAGGCGGTGGAGGCACTTTCCTCGGGCCGCGCCGCCTGGGCTCAGGTCGTGGGCGAGCCGGGCATCGGGAAGTCCCGCCTGCTCGCCGAGGTGTGCGAGATGGCCGAGTCCCGCCGGGCACTGGTGCTGGCGGGACGGGGCACCGAGCTCGAGAGCGACGTGCCCTACGGCGTGATCGTCGACGCCCTCGACGACTACCTCGGGTCGCTCGAGGAGGGAGAGATCAACAGCCTCTGCGGAGGGCGGCCGGGTCTGCTCGCCTCGGTCTTCCCCGCCCTGGCGCCGCTGGCATCGCCGGAGGCGGGCGGCTTCCAGGACGAGCGTTACCGCAGCCACCGGGCCGTGCGGGCGCTCCTCGAGCGCCTGAGCGCCACCCGTGCGGTCGTGATCTCACTGGACGACCTGCACTGGGCCGATCCCGCCTCGCTGGAGCTGATCTCCCATCTGCTCAGCCATCCCCCGGCCGGTCCCCTTCTGCTCCTACTGGCCTGGCGCGCCAGGCAGGCGCCCCGCCTGGGCTCAATGCTGGCCGCCGGCCGGGGGGATTTGCCCGGCGTCGAGCTGGCCCTCGGTCCCCTCAGCCGCGGCGAGCTGACGGAGCTGCTGGCCCCGGATCTCGACGCGGCGACTCTGGCGGCCGTCCATCACGACAGCGGCGGCAACCCGTTCTATGCCCAGCACCTCGCTAGGAGGGCGGCCGGGGCGGCGGAAATCGAGGGGGCCGCGGCCCGCACCCCGGCCTGGAAGGCGTCCGACGTGCCCCGGGCGGTGGCGGCGTCGGTGGTGGCAGACATCGAGCGGCTCGGCGTCGAAGCCCTCCGGGTGGCCCAGGCCGCCTCGGTCGTCGGCGAGCCCTTCGAGCCGGACATCGTCGCCAGCTGCGCCGAGGTGCACGACGCCGAGGCCCTGGCGGCCATTGACCTGCTGGAAAGGGCAGGCATCGTCCGCCCGGGTGACAGCCCACGGCGGTTCCTCTTCCGCCACCCCATCGTGAGGCGGGCGGTCTACGACTCGGTCGCACCGGTGTGGCGCTTGACGGCACATGCCCACATGGCGACCCTGTTAGGTGAGCGGAGGGCACCGCTCGTGGCTCGCGCCCACCATGTGGCGGCCTCGGCTCGCTTCGGAGACAGCGCGGCCATCGACCTTCTCGCCGCGGCGGCGGGTCAAGTTCAGAGTCAGGCTCCGGTGACGGCCGTGGAGTGGCTCACGACCGCCCTCGAGCTGCTTCCGCCGAGCACAGATTCCGCCCCGCGCCGTGTCGATCTGCTGACGGCCCGCTCGGCCGCCTGCGGTGCGGTGGGCAATCTCGTCGCCGCCCACGCCTCCTTGGAGGAGGCGCTCGCCCTCGTCCCCGAGGGCGGCGCCGAATGGGTGCGGCTACTGGCGAGGTGCGTCGCCGAGGAGCACGCCCTCGGCCAGTGGCAGGTGGCACGCGATCGTCTTTTCACGGCCATGGGCCACCTCCCGGGTGCGAAGAGTGCCGAGCGGGCGGCTCTCTCGGTCGAGGTCGCCCTCTCGTGCCTTTTCTGGATGGACTACGACGAAGCCTCCGCCTGGGCCGCCCGGGCGGCGGCAATCGCAGCCCAGGCAGACCAGGTGTTGCAGGCTGCGGCGACGGGGCTGCTGGCCTTCATGCATGCCACCGTCGAGGAGCCTAAAGAAGCCCGGCGCCGCACCGACGAGGCGGTCGGCCTCCTGGCGGGATCGGCACCGAGCGAGATCGCCTCCCCGGCCGACGCGTCCTACTACCTCGGCCGGGCCGAGTACCTGCTGGAGGACTATCCCGCTGCCGCCGCCCATCTCGGGCGCGCCGCCGGCCTCGCCCGCCACGACCGGGCAGTCAGCCGGCTCGTGGCGACCACCGTCGAGATCGAGCAATCGAGGGCCTTGGCAGCCTGCGGCCGCTTGGAGGAGGCAGTGGAGATAGCCGAGGCGGTGGTCGGCACATGCCGTCTGTCCGACTACACCTGGCCGCTCCTGCTGGCGCTCGCGGCGCAGGCGACGGTGCTCGGTGCCGTCGGCGATCTGGACGGGGCGACGGCCGCCGCCCGCGAGGCCCTGTCTGTGGATTCCGCACGGTGCCAACGAATTCGTGCGGGGCGTGCGCCGGCAGCTGGGCCTTCTCCTCCTCGAGCAAGGAGACGTCGAGGCCTGCCTGGCCGAGATGCGGGCCGGGGAGATACGGGATCCTGCCACCGGCGCCTCGGCGGCGGTGGAGGCCGGTACCCGCTGCCTGGTCTACGAGACGATGACGCGGGCAGAGCTCGCCTGTGCCCGGCCCGAGGTGGCAGAGGAATGGGTCGTCCTGGCCGAGTCCGCCGCAGCTCGCCTCGGCCTGGCCGCCTCCGCAGGCACCGCCAGCCAAGCCCGGGCCCGTGTGCTGCTCGCCGGAGACAGGGCCGAGGAGAGCGTCGGATCGGGCCCTCGAGGCCGTGACCGCCTTCGGGCGAGCCGGGGCTCTCGCCTGTCAGGCCCGCGCCCGCCTCCTGGCGGGGCAGGCGCTCGCCCGAGCCGGACGATCAGAGTCGGCGATCGATCAGCTTTCTCGTGCCCGGCAAGCCCTCGCCGGCTGTGGCGCCCACCACTGGGCGGGGGAGGCCGCCGCCGAGCTGCGCCGCCTGGGTCAGCGGGTTCCCCGCGCCGCCCGGCGGCGCGCGCCCGCAGCAGCGGCCGGACTCAGCGCGAGGGAGTCCGAGATCAGCGAGCTCGTCGCCCTCGGCCTCACGAACCGGGACATCGCCGCCAAGCTCTTCGTCAGCGACAAGACCGTCGAGGCTCACCTGAGCAGGATCTTCGCCAAGCTCGGGGTCACCGGGCGGGCGGCCCTGGCGGCCGCCGTCGGGTCGAACCCTCGCCCCGCGCCATGAGGACGGGAGCAAGCAGAACGCCCTAGGAAGGAACCCGTCCCGGGCCTGATCTGCAGAAATAGGGTTTTCCCTAATACCGGCAACGAGACGTTCCTGTCAGCCTGACGACATGCCGACATTTGCGCTCTCTCATCGTCACGGAGCCGATGAGTGCCGCTTCGCCTACGCCGCCTGGCGGGGTTGTGACAGCCCACTGCGCCACGCCCAGGCCTGGTCGTCCTGCGCCCAGGGTGGCCACGCCATCTGGTGGACGGTTGAGGCGACCGATCCCGAGGCTGCCCTGTCCCTCCTCCCTCCTTTCGTCGCCGCCCGCACGCAGGTCGAGGCGGTGACGAAGATCCCCATTCCTTGAGAGCCCTGCACCCAGCATCCCGCCGCTCCGCCGTCCAGCCCTTCACGAGAAAGGAGAGCTCCAAAGTCGCTCAATCGCCCAATCTCGATCTTCATCGCGGTTACTCAATCAGCCCAACTCATCTACATCCACCGATAAACAACCAGAAGGAGCAAGACAATGAATCTCCACACCCCTAAGCCGAGAGGATCGGCAACTCGAAGCATCCGGCGAGGCGCCCAGGTGCTCGGAGCGCTCGCCCTCACCACCGCCAGCGCGGCGCTGCTCGTGCCGGCGGCCGCCCACGCCGCCACAACCGCCTCCTACTCGTTCAAGACGATCAACGACCCGGCCGACACGACGTTCAACCAACTCCTCGGCATCAACTCCGCCGGGGTCATCGCCGGCTACTTCGGCAGCGGGGCGGCCAATCACCCGAACAAGGGCTACACGACCTCTCCCCCGTACACGAACTTCAAGAACGAGAACTACCCGAACTCAGTCCAAACCCAGGTGACGGCGATCAACAACAAGGGCGATACGGCGGGCTTCTATGTGAATGCCAAGGGAAGCAACTTCGGTTTCATCGAATGGAACGGGGTGTTCACGGCCTACAGGGATCCTCACACTCCAAGCGTCGCCGGCCAGGTGAACCAGCTCCTCGGCATCAACGACTCGGGCATCGCCGTCGGCTTCTACGTCGACTCGGGCGGCAATGCCCACGGCTACACGGTCAACCAGAAGACCGGCAAGTTCACCGCCCTCCAGGTCTCCGGCCAGAGCGTGACGGCCACCGGCATCAACGACAACGGTCAGGTCGTCGGCTTCAGCACCACGGGCAACACGACTACGAGCTTCCTGCTCTCGGGCGGGAGGACGAGCTTCTTGCAGTTCCCGCACGGCAGTGACACCCAGGCGTTCGGAATCAACAAGAGCGACCAGATCGTCGGGTCGTACCTCGACGGTTCCGGGGTCATGCACGGCTTCGAGGTGTCGAAGCCGATGGGGCCGAAGACGGTGTGGAAGAAGATCGACGACCCGAACGGCATCGGCTCGACCCTCGTGAACGGGATCAACAATGCCGGGGACCTGGTTGGCTTTTACACCGACAGCGCCGGCAACACCGACGGCTTCCTCGCCACACCCTGAACTGCAAGCCTGAGCGAGGCGCACTTTGCACGGCTCCTGGGGGCGCCGGCGCACCGGCCTGAGAAAGGCACCCGCAGGTGACGGGAACATGTGAGCCGACCGGCCCGGGCATCTCGCCCGGGCCGGTCTGTGGCGTCGTGCCGGCGGGCTCTGCCCGTGGCGGATCGCCTATGTGCGCACGATCGGGGACCGCCTACGGCACAAGGGGCATGGTGGTCTCCTCCGCGAGCGCACCGACGGCGCAACGGGCCTGTGGATCAATCTCGCCCCGGACCCGCAGGCCCGTCGCTGTGAGCTCCCTCGGGGGAACCCGCACCGTCTCGGGCGCCGGCCCCGGACCGAGCCCGGGCGCCCGGTTCTTTCTTGCCGCCCGAGAGGATCCGCCCCGCAAGGCCGTGCAGGCGGGGGGTGAGGAGACGGGTGGGGAAGGCGGCGCCGATCCAGGTCAGCTCGGCTGCCCTCGGGCTGGCGAGGGCGACGGGGATCGAGATCAAGAAGAACACCGCCGCGGATGTACCGCCCGCCAAGCTGTTGGCCACGATCGCCGGCGCGTCTTCGGACCTCATCAGGCCGGCGTGCAGCAACCGGCCACCGATGCTGGCGTAGCACCAGATGACCGTGCCCATCAGAGCAGCTGCGCCTACCGTGCCGGCATAGATCATGACCGACAGACTGTTGTCCTTGTAGTCGGTCAAAAGCTCGGTCGAAAACGGCATGGCGATGATCGGGGCGAGGAACAGCAGGTTCAGCCACGCCAGCAGTTCGTCGGCCCGCTCGATCCGGGTGAACATCGACCGGTGGAACAGCCAGTACCGGCCGATGACGGCGAAGCTGAGAGCGGCGCCCCAGAAGCGAGGAGCCTGATCCCTCAAGGCCAGATGGAGGTTCTCCGCCGGGTTGACGGTCAGGTTGAGCACCAGCAGGGTGATGGCGATGGCCGTCACGCCGTCGGTCAGCGCGAGGAGCCGGCCCATGCCCTCGCCCGACTTCTCATCTCCCTGGCTGATTTCGATCTCGTGGTCCATCGGCCCTTCAACCCCCGTCCTCCTGCCGTCCGGGCGCGGCTTTGTCCGCCTCGCTCTTCGTGCTCAAGCGTCCTCGTATCGGGTACCGGCGCAACGGTAGCTCACCGCGTTAGTGCTCTTACACGCCGGCATCATAAGCGTTTCACCGTATCGCCACCACTAACTGCTGAGGTACACTCATATCATGAAAGTCGCCGTGATTGGTGGTGGAATTGTGGGAGCAGCTGCCGCATTCCAATTGAGCAAGCTGGGCGTAAGCGTCGTGTGCTACGAACCTCAGCAGCCTTTCTCAGCCCGATCTGTTGGCGATACCCGAATCTTTCGTGTTGCCCATAGCGATCCACAGCTCGTCGATCTCGCCTCACATGCAAAACGTGATTGGGCCGAGTGGTCAGAAGAGGCCGGACAGCTGCTCGTGCGCAATGAGGGGCTGGTCATAAGCGGATCGATCGAGGCCTGGGAGCGATCGATGCGAGAAGCAGGCTTGCGCCCGCGGGTGGGAGCTCTTCAGAAAGGCAGCCGGCTGCCATTCGAGACGGGACGCCAAGTCTTCCTGCATGACGATGACGCCGGTGTTATAGATGTCCTGTCTACACGCGACTTTCTTCTCTCCCGGATTACGGTAGTCTCGGAGGCCGCCCAGAGCCTGGAGCCGACCATCCATGGCGTCAGCGTGCAGTCGACCTCTGGTTTCAACGTCTATGACGCCGTCATCGTGGCTGCTGGTGCCGGTACCGCCGACGTCGCAGAATCTGCCGGCGTGTCGGTACCGTCCTTGCGCCGCCGGCATACACGTTTCACCTACCGACTCCGGGAGCCGCTGGTCGAGACGCCCTGCTGGATCGACCGAAGCGAGGACTGGCGGAAGGGCTTCACCTCCTATAGCCACACTGTCGCGCCTGGGCTCTGGGCCATCGGGGGGAGCTTGCCGGATCATGACACAAGTTGGGAGCTGGGGGCTGAGGAAGTCGCACGACGCAGCCGCGAGGTCGTCGACGGATTCGTGCGGGAACGGCTCCCGCTCGTCGTTCCCGAAGTCGTCGGCGAGATCAGCTGCGACCTCCTGCCCTCACCCCACGGCGACGGTTTCGCCACCGAGCACCGTGACAACATCACCTATGTCTGGGGCCACAACCTGTTCAAGTTCGCTCCGCTGCTGGGCAGGCTGCTCGGAGAAGTGGCTCTCGGCATCGCGGCCCCGATGTGCATATCCCAGCCGTGAATGCGGGTCCGCGCCGTGACAATCTCGTAGGCGGATAGCGATTCCAGAGCACGCGAAGGTGTTCCTGGCGATACCTTGAGTGGACGGAGACTGGAGTTGGGGGTGAGAGGATGGAGGCGGCTGCAGGAGTCGGCCCCCATGTCGTGCGGCTGACACCGGACGAGTGGGCCGAGGCCCGCCGGCTTCGCATCGCCGCGCTGGTGGAAGACCCGACCTGCTTCGGAGGCTCCCTCGCCGCTGAGGCAGCGATGACCGAGCAGCAGTGGCGCGAAGACATGGCTCGCAATTCCTGGCTCGTCGCCCGAGCTGAGGATCGAAGCGTGGCTGTCGCCGTGTTTTTTCCGCACGACACCTCGCCGGACGGCGCTCCTCAACTGGGCTCGATGTGGGTCATACCTGAGTGGCGCCATCGCGGCGTCGCCGCCGTGCTCGCCGCCGCCATCGAGCGTGAGGCTCGCGGGATCGGCGCCGCCGCGCTTGGGCTGTGGGTCACCGCTGGGAATGACCGTGCCCGCCGCTTCTACCTTCGCCTCGGGTACAGCCCTACGGGAGCGTGGAAGCTAGCCCGGCGGGAGCCCACGGTGCCGATGGAACGTATGGTGCGACCCCTGCGACCGATGCGGAGTGCGCTCGCCGACAAAGCGGACCGCTACATCACACCCGATCTTTAAGCTCCGCCAAGCTATGACCGTCTCGACTTGGTTAGGGACGGCTGCTCGGTCTTGGTAAGCGATCGTCTGGTATCGCTGGGTGAGGTTCCGAAATGGTCACGCCACACGCGTCGGAACGACCGCACGTCACCGAAGCCGCAACGTGCCGAGATGGTCTCCAGGCTGAGCTCCGGACTGCTCATCAAGGTTCGGGCCAGCTCCAGGCGCAGAAGGTGCTGGTAGGCAAGTGGCGTGAGGCCGGTCGCCACCTTGAATGCCCGGGCCAGGTGGCGGCCGCTCAGGCCGACTTCACGTCCGATGTCGTCGAGGGTGAGCGTCCCCGTGAAGTGGGCCTGGATCCAGTCCTGGGCCCGGTGCACCGTCAGGTTCAGGTGGGTCCGATAGTCCAGGTAGACGCTCATCTGCAGATGGGTTCCGTCCCGGCGAAGGTAGACGACGAGGGCTCGCGCCACCTTGGCTGTGATGAGCGGCCCGTAATCCCGTTCCAACAGCCACAGGGCGAGGTCGATGCCCGACGCCACCCCGGCGCTCGAGGTGATGGGGCCGTCATCGACGAACAAGGCGTCGTCACTGACGGTCGTGTTGGGGAAGCGATTGGCCAGAACCTTCGTGAGTTCCCAGTGCGTGGTGCAGCGCCGCCCGTTGAGGAGTCCGGCATGGCCGAGGACGAACGCCCCTGCGCAGATGGACGAGATTCGGGCGCCCGCGGCAGCGCTCGAGCGTAGCCAGTCCAATATCGGCGGGCTGATGAGGTCGCGTCGACGGGGTTCCACTCCCGGCACGACGACGTGGTCACCGGCAGCCACCTCGGGAAGACCGGGCTGACAGTGCATAACGATGCCCTGTGCGCTTGTGACGCACGAGTCCATACCCACGAGCCGTATCTCGTAGGGCGCCCCGTGGTCCCTTGCGCTGTCGAAGACTTGGATGGGTCCGGCCACGTCCAGCAGCTCGAATCCCTCCATGAGCACCACCCACACCCGCCGCCGCTGCTCGAGTCGCTTCCTCCTTCCCCGGCCATCTGGACGGGTGGTCCGCTCACTGGTCCTCTGCGATCTTGTCGTCCATGGTCCCTGCCCCAACTTACGCTCTGTCCTGATCTGTCCTGTTGCAGACCGGATATGTCTGGCTCAGCGGCGCCGCCGACATGCCAGGTGCGCCAGGCCCATGCCATCGTCGAAGGCTTAGCGCGGAGTTGGCGCTGCTGCTCACCGCGCGGAATCAAGGGGCATGGTAGTGGCGCGAGCTTGGGCGAGTGCCGTGCTGGCGCTGAGGGGCGGCCGATCGTGCCAGTCCGTCCTGATCGGTCCGCCACATGGCCGGCGCCGCCCTGACGGCCGAGCTCCGCAGTGGGTAGCGTGACCGTGCATGTCCGTAGATGAACCAGCTGCCCTCCTTCTGATCGATCTGCAGTGCGCCTTCACCAGTCCGACATGGGGTCTGCGGAACAACCCGGAGGCTGAGGGGAACGCGGCGCGTCTGCTCGGGGCATGGCGTCTGCGCGGCCACCTCGTGGTACACGTCCATCACCGGAACCCTCGTCCGGCGAGCCTCTTTCAACCTGGATCGGCCGGCTCTGAACCTCTCCTCGCTACTGCTCCAGCAGCCGGCGAGCCCGTGGTGACGAAGGGGGTCCATTGCGCCTTCGTCGGCACTGACCTGGAGGCTCGACTGCGACGCGCCGGCGCCGGCGCCTTGGTGCTGGCTGGCCTGACGACCGACCACTGTGTTTCCACCACCGCGAGAGTTGCGAGCGACCTCGGATTCAAGACGAGCGTCGTGGGAGACGCCACAGCTACGTTCGCGCGAACCACCGGCGCTGGCCGGCGCTGGCCGGCTGAGGTGATACACGAGACTGCCCTCGCCAGCCTGGAGGACGAGTTCGCCGAGATCGTTTGCACAGAGCAGGTGATTGCATCGCTCGGAACCGACCGAGGTCTAGGGGTGGGGCAACGCTGAGCGCGGCGGGATAGTGAATGCTTTCATTCCACCGGTCCGGCGGAAGAGTGCGTGGGTCCATACCCATGGCGGGGGCCGTGCTGGCGGGGGCGATGATCCTGTACGGCGTGGCGTCGGGTCACGAGGAGGCGTTCGCCATCGTCGCGCTCGATGGCCGCAGCGGTCGCCCACACGCTCGGAGAGTTGCTGCAGAGTAACCGCACGGAACGGGCACCCCCTGCGGGCGTCTTGGTCCCTCGGCTGAAGCGCACCTGCAGGCAGGCGATAAGCACCGTGTTGGTGAGCAACATCGGGCTCACGAGCCAACGGGGCGCCTGGCCGATCACCCACAGCGGCATGGCGAATGCGAGGACGAAGTACTGAAGCGACATGACCGTGTTGGCCGCCGTCAGAGCGAGATAACGACCATCCCGCACCGCTACCCACCTCCGATCGACACTTGGTTGCGTCTCGGGGGCGACCGGAGGGGCGACTCGGGGAACCAGGAGGAGCAGCAAGGCGGCTCCGAGGAAGGTGCCGGCATCAGCGACCATGACCATTTGATAGGCAAGATGGGTGCCGGCAGCGATCGCCACACCAGGAACGACCGTGCCCACCGAGATCCCGACGTTGCTGACCGAGTGCAGGTAGGCCCGTAAGCCGAACAGGGTCGACACCGCCCAACTCAGCTACCAAAGCTCCCTGCGAGGCATCCGCGCCCTGCATGGATGCGATCACGACAGTGGCGACAACGACGAATGCCGGAAAGGACCGTCCAACTAGCACGTAGGATCCGACAGCAGCGGCTTGCACCAACTGAATGCCGATGAGGACCTGTTTCGGGCCCCGCCGGTCTGCCATCCGCCCGAGAAGTACTCCCGCACTCAGGCCGAGCACGCCGGCCCACGTGAGCCCAATGCCGACTTCGCTCACCGGCAGGCCCAGTCCTCTTGTGAAGAACAGCGCGCTGGCCGCGATGTACAAGCCGTCTCCGCACGTGTTCACCAGAGTGGAGGCGGTGAGGGCCCGGATCGGCTTCACCGTCATAGCGAGGCATTTCCGCCGGTCGGCCGACGCTTCACGGGTCCTCCAACGCCGACCTTCTGATAACGGCTGCTCGGGGTTAGCCGAGGTGATTCGCCAATCGAGGCAATCGAGTGAGTGCACCCACCGTCGATGCGGCGCCTCGGTTCCATCTCCCAAAGCTATGAACGCCCCGGCTGTGGCGACGAGGCGATGAACGGCCGCATTCAGGACGGATCAGGCCATACAGCTGAATTTCCGCCCACATTGCGGCGTCGAGGGGATCGGAGCGCTCGTCCGCCGCATTCATTGTCCAGGCAAAAGCAGTTACGGCCCGCACCGGGGGATCAACCGGAAGACTCCGCTTCGGGCCTTCACGGCCCGCACGAGGGCCTACCCGACCGGCCCGAAGATCGACGTCTCGGGCTACCGGGTCCGTCGCGACAAGGTGGACCGGAGCGGCACGGTGACGCTGCGCTTCAACTCGAGGCTGCACCACATCGGCGTCGGGCGTCCCTATGCCGGCAAGCGGGTGATCATGCTCGTCGCCGGCCGGCACGTGAGCGTCATCGGGCTCGACGGCTCACCCGCGGCGCCTCAAGCTCGACCCGACGAAGGACTACCAGCCCATGCCATGAGGTCGACGGGTGTCTACTATGTCCCGCGACATCTGTCTCCGATGTCTTTGAGACATCACAAGAGCGAAGGAGGAGGTGTCTGAGTTTCAGGACATAGTTCACAGGTGTCGCGGCTTTGAAAAGCGGCGCCCTGGTCGAGGTGCTGAACCAGCTCGACGACCATTCCCGTTACCTCGTCGGCTCAGACGCCGCCGTCGCCTTCAACGCCTTGAGCGTCGTCGAGAGCTTCGAGAAGGCCGGTGAGACATACGGGTTCCCCGCCAAGTACCTCACTGACAACGCGGCGGTGTTCACGGGCGCCTACCGGGGCCGGGGCTAGGTGGCCCTCGAGCGCCTGTGCATCTCGATG
>CAVWEW010000010.1:0-189973 GCA_963754255.1 uncultured Actinomycetota bacterium | reverse complement strand
TAGGCGAGCCGCTCTGCTCCCGCCATGGAGGCCGCCGGCATCCGCCGGGCGACCCCCGCCGCCAGCTGCCCGCATGCCCCGGTTATGTCGCGGCCGCGGGTGTGGCGGATCGTCACGTTGACGCCGGCCCCCTGGAGGGAGTCGCGGAACCCGAGCACGACCCGCCGGTCGCTCCCGGCGACGAGGTAGCCGGGGGTGGGATTGAGCGGTATGAGGTTCACGTGGGCGCCGAGGGGACGGGCGATCCGGGCGAGCTCGGCGGCGTCGGCGGCGCCGTCGTTGACGCCGGCGATGAGCGCCCACTCGAACGAGAGCCGCCGCCGGGTTCGCTCGACGTACTCGCCGCAGGCGTCGAGCACGGCGGCGAGCGGGTACCGGCGGTTGATGGGCACAAGCTCGGTGCGGAGGGCGTCGTTGGCCGCGTGCAAGGACACTGCCAGGTTGACCTGGATCGGATCTGTTGCCAGCCTCCTGATGCCCGGCACGATGCCCACCGTCGACAGCGTCATCGATCTCGCCCCGATGCCGAGAGCGTCGTTGCAACGCCCGATGGCGCGCCGGCACGTTGCGGTAATTGGCCAGCGGCTCCCCCATCCCCATGAAGACGATGTTGCCGAGCCGTCCCCATCCCCGGTCCGAGCTCGCCCGCGAGGCCAGCACCACCTGCTCGACGATCTCACCCTCGTCGAGCTGCCGGGAGAAACCCATCTGCCCCGTCGCACAGAAGCCGCATCCCATCGCACAGCCCGCCTGGCTGGAGACACAGACCGTCAGGCGGTCGCGGTAGCGCATCAGGACCGTCTCCACGCGGGTGTCGTCCGCCGCCGCCAGGACCCACTTCACGGTCTCGCCGCCGTCGCTTCGCACCTCGTCGACGACGGTGAAGGCCGGCGCCAGCAGCGGGTCGTGCCCCAGCCGGTGCCTCAGGGCCTCCGGCAGCTCCCTCAGATCACCGGGATCGGCCAGCCGGCGATGGAGGCCGTCCCACAGCTGGTCGACCCGGTAGGACGGTTCCCCCGCGAGCAGCTCGGCGAGCTGCGAGCGGGAGAGGCCGTAGCGGCTCATGTGCCCCGAGCCCACGTGCCCGGCGGGATGTCGGCCGTGTACGCCCTGTCCAGGTGGTCGTCGGAGAACCCGAGAGCGAAATAGAGCGCCCGAGCCTCCCGGTTGTCGCGATCGACGTACAGCATCGCCGTCGGCATGCCGGCGCGGTCGAGGTACTCGAGCCCGGCCACGACGAGCTGCTTACCGAGCCCCCGTCCCTGGAAGTCCGGGTTGACGGCGATGACGTAGATCTCGCCCATCATCTCGCCCTCCTCTTCCTGGATCTTCGTCCAGCAGAAGCCGGCAAGCTTCCCGTCGAGCTCGTAAAGGAGGAAACCTTCGGCGTCGAACCAGGGCTGCGACTCCCTTTCGGCAATCGTGCCCAGATCCCAGGACCCTTGCTCGGGATGGGCCCGGAAGGCTCGGTTGTTCACCTCGAGCCACAGCTCCTCGTCCTCGCCGGGCCGGAACGGTCTCGTCTCGATGCCCGAAGCGCCGCCCTCGTAGGGCAGGGGTCGCCGCATCTGCAGCAGGTCGCGGCCGCGCTTGAGCCCGATGGCCGTGGCGACCTCGTCGTCTACCTCGCTCGGCTTCGGGACCCAGAGGTGGACGTGGCCGCCCCCCGAGGCACCGATCTCCGACATGGCCGCTGCGAGGAGGTCGTTGCGGAGGCCGGCCTCCTTCCTCCAGTTCGGGTGAATGACGTATTCGATCGCCCAGCTGGTCTCCTTCCCGCGGCTGACCTGGGCATAACCGATCACCCGGTGACGCGTGGGCTCCCTCGCGACGAACCCGGCGAAGCCCTCCCGCCCCCCTTGAACGAGGTCGAGCCACTGGTGCTCGCCGAGGGCCCGGTGCCCGTCGGCCGCAGAGGCTGCTTCGACGAGGCGAGTGAGGGCTGCGATCTCCTCCTCGCCCATCCGCCGCTTGACCTCGACCTCGTGCACCGGTGAAGGCTACTCGGGGGTGGTCGCTAGCCTGCCGGCCGTGGCCCGCCCGTCACGCCGCGCCCTTGCCGCCCGCGCCACAGCCATCGGCGAGGTGCTGGCGGCGGACTATCCCGGTACTGCCAGGCAGCTGTGTGCCCTCAGGCATCGAGGCCCGTTCCAGCTGCTCGTGGCGACCATCCTGTCCGCCCAGACAACCGACGAGCGGGTGAATCTCGTCACCCCGGCTCTCTTCGCGCGCTTCCCGGACGCAAGGGCGCTCGCCGGCGCCGATCCGGAGGAGGTCGTGGTCCTCATCCGGCCGACGGGTTTCTTCAACTCGAAGACGGCTCACCTGATCGGGATGGCGCGTGCCCTCGTCGAGAAGCACCCCCGCCGCTTCCCGCGGAGATGAGCGACCTCACAGCCCTGCCCGGTGTCGGGCGCAAGACTGCCAACGTGGTGCGCTCGGTCGCCCTCGGACTGCCCGGCCTGCCGGTCGACACCCACGTGCTGCGCCTCAGCCGCCGCCTCGGGCTGACGAGCTCGACAGATCCGGAGAAGGTGGAGGCCGATTTGAGTGCTCTCTACCCCGAGGAGGAATGGGGCGGTCTCAGCCTCCGGCTCATACTGCACGGACGCCGGATCTGCCTCGCGCGCAAGCCACGCTGTTGGGAATGCCACCTGGCTCCATTGTGCCCGTCAGCTGGGATCGGGCCGCTTGTCGCCCCGCCTGCGGTGGCGGCGAAACGGGCCGCCGCCACTCGCCCTCCCGACGGCGCCGGAGGCACCGATCGGCCGAGAGCCGGGCCGGCGCCTGCTCGGCCAAAGAGGCAGAATTGAAGTTTCGACCGTTTGTCCAGCACGCGCGAGCCGCGCGCTGCTAATGTCGTCGACGGAACCGGTTCCCGCCACCTGGTTCCATATGAGCGGAGTTTGGGATCCGCCGCCCGACCCGCTCCCGACGGCGCCCTTCGGGGCGCCGTCGGCGCGTGCGGGCATATAGTCGCCTCCGGACCGGCCGGCGTTACTCGATCACCTGGCCAGTGGCGCCTGCTAGCCGCCCGTCACGACCAGCCGCGACAGCCTCCGCCCGGCCCCCTGCAACGCCCGCTCGACCGCGAACAACTCCGTGGCCACCTTCTCGTCCTTCACCGAGCTCGCCTGCTCGGCGATCGACGAGAGGCGGGTCGTCAGCTGCTCGATGGAGGAGGCGATCGATGACAGCTCTGCGAGATCGGTCTGCATGAGGGGTGATTCTGCCGGAGATGGTCGGCGGGTCGGCTTCCACCGGTGGCGCCACCGGCGGCGACAGCCGTCCCGGCACTGAGCTCCCGAGCTCGGGCCGCACCGGCGGCAACCGATCCGTCACCGGACTAGAGCGGATCTTCTGCGCCAACGGGTCGAACGAGGTGTTGAAGTGCGTGCTCTCGGACTCCCGTAGAGGACGACACATTGCTCTCGGCGCTGGAATTGGTCCTTCAGGAATCCGGCTCCTCGGCCGCCGCCGCCGCCGGGAGCGGCACGGGCAGCCGGTTGAACACGTAATACGCTGCCAGGGCGAAATTGCAGGCCAGCGTCAAGTAGGCGTTGAGAAACGCCATCCCGACCAGAGCGAGGTAGAAGAATCCGCCCGCCCCGAAGCGCAGACGGCTCTGGCGCGCCGCCGCGAGATCCACATCGGGCCGGAGCAGCCTCCCGTCAGCGGTCATGTACAGGTACATGGCACTGAAGCCCACTGCCATCAGGAGCGAGATGGCCGAGTACACGGCAGCTGCCAGGCTGGCATCGGAATGCCCCCGGGTGATGTTGTCGGCGAGCAGCGACGTGCCGAAGGGTATGAGCACCACCACCGCCAGCAGGAACAGGTTGACGAAGAGCAACGGGCGGTCGACGTGGGTGAGGAGCGAGAACAGCGTGTGGTGATTGACCCAGATGATCCCGATGACGAGAAAGCTCACACCGTAGGCGGCAAAGCGGGGCCATTCGTGGCCGAGCTGCACGGCGAGCTGTCCCGGGCGCCGGGCGATAGGCACGGAGAGGTCGAGCACGAGAAGGGTGATCGCCACGGCCATGACGCCGTCGCTGAACGCCTCGATGCGGTTCTTCTCCATGGCCGAGCGGCGGGAGCCTACCGTCTGAGTCGTCCCTGCGCCCTAGAGTGGCCTCGGTGGACGCTCAGGGGGCGTTGCCGACAGGCACAGACAAGCGGACCTTCGTCCGCGAGATGTTCGACTCCATCGCTCCGCGCTACGACCTCGTGAACGGGCTCATCACCTTCGGCCTCGACTCGCTCTGGCGACGCAGCGCCATCCGCCTCTTGGCACTAGGTCCCGGCGCCCTCGTGGCTGACGTCGGCTGCGGGACAGGTGACCTCGCCCGGGCACTGGTCGGTCGTGGCTACCGAGCTGTCGGCATCGACCTGTCCATCGGGATGCTCGAGGTCGCGGATCCGGGAGGCGCTCCTCTGGTCCAGTCCGACGCCGCCATGCTGCCTCTGCACGACTCCGCGGTCGACGGCGTGGTGAGCGGCTTTGCCCTGCGGAACTTCTCGGATTTGCCTGCAGTGACGGTAGAGCTGGCCCGCGTCGTCCGCCCCGGTGGGCGAATCTCCCTGCTCGAGGTCGCCGAGCCGTCCAGCTGGGTCATCCGCCAGGGCCACTCCATCTGGTTCAACCGTGTGGTGCCTCGGATCGGCGGGCTGTTCTCGGATGGAGCGGCCTACCGCTACCTCCCCCGCTCGGTCTCATATCTCCCCGTCTATGCCCAGCTCGCCGCCATGCTCGGAGATGCCGGCTTCACGGGCATGCGGCGGGACCTGCTGTCAGGCGGGGTGGCGCAGGTGATCACGGCTACCCGGGCTGGAATGCCCCGGGTCACGGTCCGGCCCGACGCCCTCAGCGCCCAACTCTGATGGGCGAGCTCCGCTTCGTCTGCCGCACGCTCGAGGAGCACGAGTTCCTCCGGCTGCGGGCGCAGGCCTTCGCCGGCGGGATGGTGATCGAGCGGGACGGTCTCTCGGTGCTGGGGCTCGGGGTGGCCCGCCTCCTGCAGCTGCCGAACGGGCTGGAGGACCCGGTCGCCCTCGACAACGTCGTCAGGCAGCTCCGCGAAGATCCGTTTCGAAGGCGCCTTTGCACCCGGCGCCCCGCCGGCCGGCGGCCACGGCCCGGACGAGCCTTCTGGTGCTCCGGGCGAGCTGCCCGTCGCCATGGGGGCTTTCAAGTTCCTCCCGGTGCGTCCCACCGAGCTCGTCGTGCCCGTGGTCTCCGTCATCGCCAGGCCCGGGGCACCGGCCACGGCAGTGGTGACGGGCGAGGGGGGCGGACTCGGTCCTCTCGAGGACCTCCTGCTCGCCCCTCGCGTGGTCGAGGATCCGCCCCCGGATGCATTCACGCTCCGTTCGGCGCGCCCCCACGACGACTTCCGCCGGCGGGTCGCCGATGCAGTCGGGGAAGTGCGCAGCGGCCGGCTCGAGAAGGTGGTGATGGCGCGCGAGGTGGTGGTGGAGGCCAACCGGCCGTTCCGCCAGGCCGATCTGCTCGAGCGGCTGAGGTCGCTCCACCCCTCGTGCATGACCTTCGCCCTCGGCGGGTTCCTCGGGGCCAGCCCGGAGCTGCTCGTGCGAAGACACGGTCGTCACGTGGAGTCGCACCCTCTCGCCGGCACGTCGCCGCGCAGCGGCGATCCGGAGGCGGACCGCCGGACGGAGGATGCACTCCTCAACTCCCCGAAAGAGCGGGCCGAGCACCGCGCCGTGGTGGAGGCCATCGCGGCGGCACTCTCGCCGGCGACCGACGAGCTCGAAGTGCCCGAGAGACCTGAGATAGTCGAGTTGCGCAACGTCTCGCACCTCGGCACGAGGATCAGCGGAACCCTCGCCACCGGGCCGGAAGGGCGCGTCCCCACTGCCCTCGACGTGGTGGCCCTCATCCACCCCACGCCGGCCGTCGCCGGCACGCCGCTCGACCTGGCTCTCGACTATCTCGACAAGGCCGAGGACCTTGATCGGGACCGCTACGCCGGAGCCGCCGGATGGGTCAGGTCAGACGGCGACGGCGAGTGGTACCTCGGCATCCGCTGCGCGCTCGTCGATGACCGCACGGCTCGGCTCTTCGCCGGCGTAGGCATCGTCGGTGACTCTGATCCGGCGGCCGAGCTGGCTGAGACCCAGCTGAAGCTGCAGGCGTTTCTCGCCGCCGCCGTACGGCCGTAAGCGCCGCCGCAGGCCCCTCGAGACAATGGCACGCCGCATCAGGGCACGCCGGCGCCTAGGAGGGCATAGCGGGCAATGAGCGGCGCCACGAGCGCCGGCCGTTCCGACGCCACGCTGTGGCCCTCTCCGCGCACGGTCACGAGCTCCGCCCCGGGGATCCGCTCGGCCAGCAGGCGACCTGCCGCCAGAGGGACGATCCGGTCCCCTGCTCCGTGCACCACTGCCGCCGGGACCGTGAGCCGGCCGAGGCGGCGCTCGAGCGACGGGCTCTCTTTCAAGAGCGCCTTCTGCTCCACGAGGAAGCTCTGCCGCGCCCGGGCGCCCACTGGATTAGAGGCGTCCAAGGACGCCACCACCGCGACCATGCGCCCGAGGCGGCGGGGGGCCGAGACCGGCCTCGACCCGTCAGGGAAGCGCCGGGCGGCTGCCACGGTGCCTCGGAGGGCGGCCACGCCGGCCCGGACGATCCCGTTGCCCACCATCGGGACCACCAGCAGCCTGTCCAAACGGCCGAGGGCGAGGCCGACTCCGACCGAGCCGATGAGCACGAGCGCGCCGACAAGGTCCGGATAGTCGAGGGCGAGCTCGAGGGCGATGCCGCCGCCTAGGGAATGACCCACCACCGTGATCGGAGCGCTCAGCCCGCAGGCACCTGCAATGCCGGCGAGCGCCTCGGCGTTCCTCGCCAGGCCCGTGGCCGGCAGCGGGTTCCGCCCCCATCCCGGCCGGTCGGGTGCTACGACTCGGTGATCGGCGACGAGCAGCCGAGCCAGATTGCGCCAGTCAGCGCCCGAGCCTGGCTGGCCGTGGACAAGCAGCACGGAGGGCCCGCTGCCCTCCCGGATCCCGGCAGTGGCCGCCGTGGCGGGCCAACCGGCGCCGGCGACCAGCTAAGTCACTCCCCTGTCAGCGCCGTCAGCCATCCGTGGACGCTCGGGGAGCGACCGTCGGGAGCGCCGGGAAAGCTCCCTCGGGAGCACTTTGCGGCTCAGCCGGCCGGCGGCCCACACCGTGACGAGGAAAAGGGCCTCGAGCACCGTGTAGGCCGACATCTTCGAGCTCCCGAGCGTGCGGTCCACAAAACGAATCGGCACTTCCCGGATCCGCCCCCCCGCCTCGATGGAGCGGTAGGTCATCTCGATCTGGAAGCCGTAGCTGCCTGCCCGGACCGCATCGAGGTCGATCAGGCGGAGCAGGGGCGCCGCATAGGCGCGAAAGCCCGCCGTCGAGTCCTTCACCCCGAGGCCGAGCATCAGGTCGGCGTAGACGTTGCCGCCGCGCGAAAGAAGCCGCCGGGACAAGCTCCAGCGGGGGATGGATCCACCGGGAACGTACCGGGAGCCGATCGAGACGTCGTAACCCTCCTCGAGCGGGACGAGCAGTTGCCAGAGCGCACCCGGGTCGTGAGAGAGGTCGGAGTCCATCTCCACCATGACGTCGTAGCCGCGCTCGAGGCCCCACCGGAAGCCGTCCCGGTAGGCGCTCCCGAGGCCGGCCTTACCCTCCCGCCGGAGCAAGTCGATCTGGCCGAGCTCGATGGAGCACTTCTCGGCGAGATCAGCCGTGCCGTCGGGGCTGTTGTCGTCGACGACGAGGATCGACGCCTCTGGGACGGCCGAGCGGACTCGTTCGAGGACCGTGGCGATGTTCAACGCCTCGTTGTAGGTGGGCAGCACCACCAGGACTCGCACGGGGGGAGCCTAACGGCGTCTTCTCAGAACCTCCCGGCGGCTACGGCGGGAGGCCGCGTCGCCGTTGGCGACAAGGCCATCGCCGATACCCCGGCCGGTCCCGCTGACAGGAGGCTCTACGCCGGTGACGGCATCGCCGCCCGCCGAGGCTCCTTCCGTGCTCAGCCCAAGGAGGGAGGCACCCGTTCGATGGACCCAGATATCACGGGCGATGACCTGGATGGCGCCGGCAGCCGGGACGGCCAGCAACGCTCCGACCAGGCCGCCGAACACCGAGCCCACAAGGTTGCCGATCTCCGCCCCTAACAGGACGGCCAGCATCACCCAGAGCGGGTTCAGTCGAACCGTCCTGCTCATTATCAGCGGGTTGAGAAGATGGTTCTCCACCTGTTGGTAGACGAGGAACACGATCAACGTCACGATCCCCGCCGGGAGCGAGTGGAGCCCGGCGATAACGACGGTCGGGACGCCCGCCAAGAGGCCGCCGATCATGGGCAGGAAGTCGACGAGGGCGACCCACACCGCCAGTACCACCGGGAAGGGCACGCCGAGCAGGAAAAGGGTCAGCCCGATGACGATCCCGGCGATGAGCGAAGTGAGGAAGTTGCCGAGCATGTAGCCGACGATGGCTTTGTTCACCTGGTCGAGGATGTGCCGGGTGCGGCTGGCATGTTCCGGGTTCATCCACTGCAGCACGCCGCCTGCCAGCCGCGGTGCCTCGAGCAGCAGGAAGAACGTGAGGAACATGATCGTGACGAGGGCAACGACTCCTCCCACGACTGTCTTTCCGATGGCGAGCGCCGGCTTTCCCACCTTCGTGACGATGCTCTGCAGGTTCGCCTGCCTCGACGTCACGAAATTCAGCAGGTGGAACCTTTTGACGAGACGACCGATCTGGCCCTTGCCGTGTTGGGCCTGGCTCACCAGGTGGGGCAGCTCCTTGACGAAGTGCGTGGCGGAACTGACAACCGGGTTGACGAGGGCGACGGCGATGCCGACGGCGGCGAGGAAAGCCGCGAGGAACACGATCCCGGTCGAGAGGCCGCGGCGTATGCCGTGGCGCTCGACGAGCCGCACGATCGGGTGCAGCAAGGCGGTGAGGAAGAGCGCCACGATGACGAGAAGCAGGATCACGCGCAGGCGCCATATGAGCAGCGCCGCCACGATCGTCACCACGACGACGGCGTCCACGATGAGTGACGCCCGCATCACCCTTCGCTGGAACTCGCGGCGGGCGGCGCGGAGGGAGTCGTCGCCGAGCCCGGGCACCCGGGTCGCGGCAGCGGGGTCGGGCCGGTTCCCGGACGGCTCTGACATACCGCTCAAGTCAACTCGATCGAAGCACGCGCGAGGCGCCCCGCCAGCCTCGGCTCACCGGGTGGGAGCTCGGGCGACCAGCGGTTGCTCCACTGCGACAAGATGCCCTTTCAGCCGATGTGCTAACCCATCGGCTGATCGCGTGCGCTGATCCCAGCCCGCATCGGCCGCCCGCTTGCGCCGGTGGGGCCTGGCCGAAGAACGTCGGCGGCGCCACGTCGGTCCCGGTCCTCGCCAGCAGGGGCGCTGCCTGCAAGCATGGTCGGATGCCAGAGGTGGAGCGGGGACGTTCCGTGAGAGCTCGCAGGAGCCCGTCACGTACGGCCGGTGGCCTCCCCGGCGCGGCCGGCGGTGGCCCCGGCGCGGCCGCCGGCACCGCCTCGTCTGAGATCGAAGTCGTTTCCACATACGACACTCCTCCTTCGACAGGACATGCGAGGAAGATGCGCCGGTGGTGGCACCTGCCGCGCTTTCTCCGCCGGGGCCTCGTGATCATCGTCTTCCTGCTCATCGTGGAATACCTCGTCATCCCGGAGCTCCTGCTGGCCAAGAGGAGCATCCATGCGCTCGAACACGTCAACATCGGGCTTCTCCTCATCGGCCTCGCGCTCGAGGTCCTCGCCCAGCTCGCCTACGCCAGGCTCACCCTCGTGCTGTTGCCCCCGAACGCGCTCAGCTTCTCCAAGGTCTTCCGGATCAACATCGCTGCCCTCGGGGTGAGCCATGTGCTGCCCGGGGGAACGGCAGGCGGTACCGGCCTCGGCTACCGCCTCATGACCACGAACGGGGTGAAGGGGACCGACGTCGCCTTCCAGGCGGCGACCCAGGGCATCGGCTCGGCGGTCCTCCTCAATGCCATGCTGTGGCTCGCCCTCGTCATCTCCATCCCTATCAACGGGTTCAGGCCTGTGTATGTGACGGTGGCGATCATCACTGCGGTGCTCTTGGGCCTGTTCGCCGCTCTCGTCCTCGGCTTTGCCGAGGGGAAGGGCTGGGCGGCCAATGCCTTGCGGTACCTCGGCCGCCGGGTCCGCTTCATCGGCGAGGAGAGGATGGAGGGGGCGGTCGGCCACATCGCCTATCGCCTGCATTCCCTCCGGGGCAACCGGGCGCTCCTCTTGAAGGGCGTCTTCTGGGGCGCGGCGAACTGGCTCCTCGATGCCGCCTGCCTGTGGGTCTGCCTGGCCGCCTTCAACTACGAGCTCAACCCGGTCGATCTCTTCGTCGCCTACGGCGTGGGCAACGTCCTCGCGGCCATCCCTTTGACCCCGGGCGGCCTCGGCCCGGTGGAGGCGGCCGTGCCGGCGGTGCTACGGGGCTTCGGGGTGCCGATCGGCATCGGTGCCCTCGCTGTCCTCGGCTGGCGCCTCTACAAATTTTGGCTTCCCATACCGGCCGGTGCCGGCTGTTGGGTCTCGCTCAGGGTCGGGCGCGGTGCCAGCTGGACCGAGCGCCGGGCCGCTCTCGGCTCGCTCACCACCGAGGCGCGAGGTGCGAGTGTCTCGCCCGCCACCGGGGGCATCCTTCCCGGGGGGACCGGCGCGCCGGAGGAGACGGTCCGGCCGGAAGACATCGGCCGGATTGAGGACGACGAGAAGACACCGAAGGCGCTCAGGCGTCGGGCTGGTTGGCTCGGGCGGCTCCATCGCTTCGGCTGGTTCGCCGCACGACGCTGATTCATCGGGCAGACGCCGCCATCTCGACGGCCGCATCGGCCGCCAGCCAGAAGAGCGAGGTGCGCACGTCGTGGGCGCTCACCCAGTCCCGATGGTCCCACGCGTCGCCGGCCAAGCTGTCCCCGGCATAGAGCAGGAGCCCGAGGCGGACGTGGCGGAACCGCGCCACGGCGATGAGCGCCGCCGCCTCCATCTCGACGGTGATGCACCCCTCCTGCCGCCGGCGGGCGACCTTGGCCCGAGTCTCCCGGTAGAAGGCGTCCGTCGTCCAGGTCGTGCCGGTCGTGCAGGGGATTCCGCGGCGCGCCAGCAAGCTCTCGAGCGACGCCACGACATCGGGGTCGACTTCCACCGTCCGAGCCGGCGGCAGGTAGTGGAACGACGTGCCCTCGTCGCGAAGCGCCGCGGACACGACCACGACCTGACCGAGCGTCAGGTCCGGATCAAGGGCTCCGCACCCGCCGCAGACGACCACCGTCTCGCACCCGTACTCGATCATCTCCTCGAGGAAGCCGGCCGACAACGGCGCCCCCAGCCCCGGCTGGAAGAACGCCAGACGCGTGGACAGGTGATCGATCTCCCAGACGGCGTGCCGGCCGTGCTCGGCGATGAGCCGCGTGACGAGACGGGCTTGTTTCTCCTCGGCCAACCTCTTCACCACGTCGCCGAAAAAGCAGGCCACGGCGACCCGTGGGACGTCCGGTCGCTCGTGGCCTCCCATGCCGAAGTGTGAGGAAGGCTCGATCATGGCCGTCGGATCAGGGTCGAACTCCGCGAGCGGGATCAACGAGAGCGGGTCCGTCCCGGGCGGCGGTGGACCGGCGTCGGGACTCACGGCATCGGCCTCGGCGAGAACGAGCGCTCCCGGCCGGGGCGACGGTGCCGCTCTGGCCGGCGGCACGAAGGCGTCGCGGTCGTCACGGCGCCATCCTTGCACCCGGGCCCGCCGCTCACAGACCTCGGCCCTGGCCCGGGAGCGGCGCGCCCGTGTGCTATCAACGGCATGCCATGAGCGACGCGCAGCCCGGCGGGGCCACCGAGGAGCCGGGCGGCGGCATCGAGCCGACGGGAGACGGGTCGCCCCCGGCCGGCGGCCCGCCGGTGCGCGACCTCCCGCCCGGACTGCGGGCTCAGCTGAGCGGTCCCTCCTACGCCGGCCCCGCCACTTTTGCCCAGTGCCCCCTCTTGAGCGAACCGGAGGAGCTCGATCGCTGGCAGCCGCAAGTGGCGATCGTCGGTGCCCCCTGGGACGACACGACCACTTTTCGACCGGGCGCCCGCTTCGGGCCGCGGGCGCTCCGGGCGCTTGCCCACAACCCCGGCACTTACCACCTCGATCTCGGGATCGAGATATTCGATGAGCTCGAGGTGGTCGACTACGGCGACGCCATGTGCCCGCACGGGCTCGTCGAGGTCTCTCATGCCAACATCGCCCGGCGCGTCGGCGAGATCGCCGAGCGCGGCATATTCCCGGTCGTGCTCGGCGGTGACCACTCGATCACGTGGCCGGCGGCCACGGCGGTGGCCGAGGCGAGGGGATGGGGACGGATCGGCGTCGTCCATTTCGACGCTCACGCCGATACCGCCGACAGCATCGACG
Source organism: uncultured Actinomycetota bacterium (assembly GCA_963754255.1). GTDB lineage: Bacteria > Actinomycetota > Acidimicrobiia > Acidimicrobiales > Bog-793 > CAVWEW01. Next base: position 177,503 of record CAVWEW010000010.1, on the reverse strand, counting down.
GCAACCTCGCCAGCCACGGCACGCCGATGAGGCGGCTGATCGAATCCGGCGCTGTCCGGGGCGCCAACTTCGTCCAGGTTGGCCTGCGCGGCTACTGGCCGCCACAGGAGACCTTCGAGTGGATGCGCCAGCAGGGAATGCGCTGGCACTTCATGCAAGAGGTATGGGAACGGGGCCTGCCGGCGGTGATGGAGGACGCCGTCGCCGAGGCGCTCGAGGCGGCGGACGGCGTCTACCTGTCCGTCGACATCGATGTGCTCGACCCGGGGTTCGCGCCCGGCACGGGCACTCCGGAGCCCGGTGGCCTGGCGCCGGTAGATCTGCTGCGGGCTGTCAGGAAGCTCGCGCTCGAGGCACCGCTCGTGGCCATGGACGTGGTCGAGGTGGCGCCCCCCTTCGACTGGGCGGAGCTGACGGTGAACAATGCTCACCGGGTGGTGCTGGAAGTGCTCGCCGGCCTCGCCGTCTCCCGGGGCGCTTCCTCGAATGTGGTGCGCCCGGCAGACCGATGAGGTGAAGTGCGCCCACCGGAACGACGTTGATCGCCCCGCCTGAGGTCGGCGGCGCCTCCCCGTCGGGAGTCGAGAGGACCCGCCCGGGCCGGAGGGGACGAGCCGAGTGGCGGCTCACCGTGGGGGTGTTTCTCGTCGCCGAGGTCCTGGCCGGCGTGGGATCGGTCCTGAGGGCGGCCCTCGTAGGCCAGCCGGAGACCTTCGACCTCGGTAACTACGAGTACTACTCGGGCTTTGGCCAGCTGCACGGTTTCAGGGGCCCGATCGCCCTTCCCGGTCAGCTCCAGACCTACCTCGACAGCCAGCTCAACACCGTCTACTACCTGCTGATCTCCCACCTGCACGCCCGGCCGGCGGTGGCGGTGATCGCCCTCCTGCAGTCGCTGGCGGTGGCAGTGGTGGCAGTCCTCGTGTGGAAGCTCGCCCGCCGGCGCGGCGGTTCTCCCCTGGCGGCGGCCGTGGCGGGGCTGCTCGCCGGCGCCGGCGCGTTCCTGGCGCCGATCTACGGGATCGAGCTCGGCGAGACCTCCAGCGACTCGCTGCTCGCCCTGCCGCTCTTTGCCGCCGCAGCACTGCTCTACCGAAGTGTCGAGCGCGTCGGACGACAACAAAAGGCCCGGGTTCGGGCAGGCCGCCGGCGCCGGGGTACTGCTCGGCATTGCCGCGGCACTGAAGTTCACGACGGGGCCCTTCGTAGTCGCCATCCTCGTGGCTTTCGGAGTTGCCCTCCTCGCCGGGCGCCGGCGACGCGGCTGGAGCCTTCGTCGATGCCTGCTTCTTGCCGCCGTGCCAGCCGCCATTGCCCTTGTCACGACCGTGGTCCTCTACCTCCCGACGGCGCTGTTGCTCTGGCACCGCTACCACGACCCCGTCTTCCCGTACTTCAACGGCATCTTCCATTCGCCTGACCTTCGTCCGGGCAACTACCGGGACGGGCGATGGACGGCCCGCAGCCCCACGAGCTTCCTGCTGCACTACTCGAGACTGCTCGTCGGTGGTGACAACTACCACAACGGCACGAGCCAGTGGCCCGTCCGCTCCCCGGTGGCGTTCTTCGGGATCGCCCTCACGGCGATCGGTCTCGTGGTCGAGCTCATAAGGAGGCGCAAGCCGGAGGCCCTCTTCCTCGAGGTCTGCCTCGTGGGCGGGTTCGCCCTCTCCGAAGCCGTCTTCGGGATCTACCGCTACCTGGCCCCGATCGAGATGGCGGCACCCGCCGTAGTGGTCAGCCTCGTGTTCATCTACAGGCTGCGCCCCGCCTTTAGCGTGATCGTGCTGGCGGGGGGGGTTGCGCTGGGCTCTGTCTTCGCCCTCGAGCCACGGCTCGGGAGCGCTCAGGCCTTCGGTCCCTCCTACTTCGCCGTTCCCCGAGGAGCCTTCTCCGACCTGAACGGCGCCGGCACCGTCGTCGCCGGTCCGGGGCCGCTCGGGTACCTTGTGCCCTACCTGCCGGAGAGCACTGAGCTCGTCCGGGCGGGGGGCAACCTCGACGGCGTCATGAGCCACGCCTGGTGGGCCCATGTGACCAACGTCGTCCGGACGAGCCGGCGGCCCTGGTGGGTCCTCTACCAGACCGGGACCTTCCAGAAGGTGCCGTCCGCACTGCGCCTGATCGGCTTCTCCGGCAGCTACGGCGACTGCCATCAGGTGATCACGAGGATGGCGCACGTGACCGTGTGCCGCCTCCCTCCACCAGCACCTTGAAGAGCCCTCGCCGGCGAGCGACACCAGGTAGGGCTCAGCTGGCATGGATCTCCGCTGGTGCGTCGGCCAACATGGCACCCATGGCGCCCTTCACGGTGGACGACATCGGGGACCAGACCGCCCGGACAGCCGTCGTCACCGGGGCGAACAGCGGGCTCGGCCTCGAGACCTCGGCCGCGCTGGCGGCACACGGCGCCGACGTCGTCATGGCCTCGCGCAGCGCTGAGCGCCTGGCGGCGGCGGCGAGCGAGATTCGCCGGCGCCATCCCGGCGCATCGGTCAGCACGATCACGCTCGACCTCGCCTCCCTCGAGTCGGTGCGGGCGGCGGCGGAGGAGATCCTCGCCACCCACGAGCATCTCGACCTGCTCGTCGACAATGCGGGTGTGATGGCGATCCCACGGGCCACGACGGCCGACGGCTTCGAGATGCAGTTCGGCACTAACCACCTCGGCCACTTCGCCCTCACCGGGCTCTTGCTGCCGGCGATGGTGAACGTCGGCGGCAGCCGGGTCGTCGCCCTCACGAGCCAGGCCCGCCACATCGGCCGGATCGACTTCGACGACCTTCACGGCCGCCGGCGCTACGGCCGCTGGAAGGCCTACTCCCAGTCGAAGCTGGCCAATCTCATCTTCGTCGAGGAGCTCGAGCGCCGGCTCCGGGCGGCCCGGGCGGCGACGATCGCCGTGGCCGCCCATCCCGGATATGCGGCCACCAATCTGCAGAGCGGCTCCACGTGGCTACAGGAGCGTGCTTATCAGATCGGCAACGCCCTCTTCGCCCAGTCGGCCTCGGCCGGTGCCCTCCCGTCTCTCTACGCCGCCGTGGCGCCGGGCGTCGCCGGTGGTCAGCTCTTCGGTCCGGACGAGATGGGCGGCTCCCGCGGTCATCCGCGCCGGGCCAGGGTCGAGAAGCGGGCACTTGATCCAAACGTGGGCCGCCGGCTGTGGGACGTCTCGGTTGAGGAGACGGGCGTCGACTACGCCGTCCTGGCAGTCCGCTGACGACAGCCGAAAGGCGCCCCCTTGTCGCGACGCCTCGTCGCCCTCCGCCCGCTCTCTCATCGCAACTACGCCCTGTTGTGGACAGGCGGCCTCGTCTCGATAGTCGGGTCCTGGATGCAGACGGTGGCGGTCGGTGCCCTCGTCATCTCCCACACCGGGAAGGCCGTGTGGGCCGTGGTGATCGCCGCAGGAGCGTTCCTCCCGATCGGGTTGCTCTCGCCTGTGGGGGGTGCCCTCGCCGATCGCATTCCCCGCCGGCCCACCCTCATCCTCGGCAACGTCCTCGCCGGAGCGGTGGCCCTCGTCATCGCCATCCTCGTGGCCAACGGGCGGGACGGGCCTGGGCTGCTCACGGTCCTCGTGACGGCGCAGGGATGCGTCGAGCGCGCTGGTCAACCCCTTCCAGCAGGCGATCCTGCCGGACCTCGTGCCCCGGAGCGAGTTCCTGGCGGCGGCGTCGCTGAACTCGGCTCAGTTCAATCTCGGGCGGGTGATCGGTCCAGCCCTCGCCGGAGGCGCGGTGGCGGCATTCGGCTACCCGGTGGCCTTCGAGGCGAACGCGATCTCGTTCCTCGCCGTCGTGGTGGCGCTGCTGTTCGTCCGGCTCGGTCCGCCGCCCGCTTCGGCGGACGGCATGAGCCTGCTCCGCTCCTTGGGCGACGGCCTGCAGGCGGCCCGGGCCGAGCCGGGCTGCCGGGCCGCTATAGCCGTCATCGCCGTCGTGGCATTCCTCGCCTCGCCGTTCATCGCCCTCGTCCCGGCCGTGGCTCACCGGCTGAGCCACGGCGGCTCCCGCCAGATCGCATCGGCCACCGCCCTCCTCACGACCGCCCAGGGCCTCGGGGCCGTCGTCGGAGCGCTCCTCATCCCCCCTGTCGCCGAGAGGGCCGGGCGCGGCCGCCTCCTCGTGTGGGCGCTCTACCTCCTCCCGGTCGTCCTCGTCGGCTATGACCTTGCGCCGGCTCTCGTTGTGGCCGCCGCCCTGCTCTTCCTCGTGGGCCTCGTCTACATCGCCGTCCTGTCGGGCCTATCGACGGTCGTCCAGCTCCGGGCGCCCTTCGAGTTCCGCGGCCGCGTCCTCAGCCTCTACCTGGTCGCTCTCGGCGTCGGGTATCCGATCGGCTCGCTCGTGGAGGGGCCGCTGGCAGATCGCTTCGGGCTGCCCTGGACGACCTCGGGGGCCGCCGTCGTGCTGGCGGCGGTGCTGGCGGGCCTCTTCCTCTGGCGCCGGCAGATCCTCGTCGCCCTCACAGAACAAGACGAGATGCCCGTGAGCCCGGCCCCTGACCCGTAAGCGGCGAGGCTGGCGGAGCGGCACGCGCATCCGCCTCGTCGGTCGCCCGCGCCTACGATCCCCGGTCATGTCGGAAACTGGGAGCGTCCCGCCGGCGGTGAGCAGCGGGGCAACACTGCGAGCGGCGGCCACCGCTCGCCCGAAGCCCCTCCTTCGCGGCGTCTCGCACGAGTTCGGCGCCATCGCCATGCTGGTGATCGGGCCCCTGATCGGCCTCGAGGCCCGCGGCGTCGTGGCGGAGCTCTGCACGTCGGTCTACGCCTTTTGCGTGACCACCATGCTGAGCGTGAGCGCTCTCTTTCACCGCGTGCCGTGGTCGCCCCGGGCGCGGGTGCGCATGCGCCGGTTCGATCACTGCGCCATCTTCCTCGCCATTGCCGGCACCTACACCGCCATCGCCGGGCTGGCCCTGCCGGGTGCCGACGCTCCCATCGTCGTCGGCACCGTCTGGCTGGGGGCAACAGGCGGGATCGTCTTCCGTCTGTCGTGGCTCGACGCCCCGAAGTGGGCTGTCGCCCTGCCGTTCCTCGTCGTCGGGTGGGTGGCCGCGGCGGTGATGCCGGAGATGCTGCACGCCCTCGGAGGGCTCGGCTTCTCCCTCGTCGTGGCGGGCGGGCTGCTCTATACCGTCGGTGCCGTCGTGTATGCACGCAAGCGGCCGGATCCGTGGCCGAAGATCTTCGGCTATCACGAGATCTTCCACGCCTGTGTCCTGGCGGCGTTGACGCTTCACCTGTGCGTGGTTGCCTTCTTCGTCCTGCCGGCGCTGCAGCGCTGAGGCGACCGGTCACGGCCGGCAATTCGATCTAGGAGCAGCGCTCCCGCGAGGCGGCCAGCATCGGCGGATCACCCACGGTCCGCCGGAGAGCGAGGCTCAACACCGAGGCGGCCGGACGCACCATGGTCAGGCGGTACCCGCGTGGCCGGAAGAGGCCGAGCTCCCGGCGGGCGAAGCCCGGCAAGAGGTCGATGGCCGCCTCGGTGATCACCCGGTGCGCCGCCACCTCGACCGCCGGACGCTTGACAGGCCGCAACAGGAAGGCGACGACCTCGGCGGCCGCCTCGCTCTTTTTCAGCTCGGGCCTCACGTCGCGCAGGTACGCCCGGACGTCGTCGGTCGTCTCCGGCACGGCGGCCGCCCCCAACTGCCGGGCGACGACAGCCACCTCGCCCAGGTACTGGTTCTTCTCCGACAACAGCAGCGGACGGCGCGAGTACCGCTGGTGAGCCGCGCAGGAAGCTCCATACCTCCGTGACGTGCACATAGCTGAGCAGCGCCGGGTCGTCCGCCCGGTACTGCCTGCCGTCGGGGGCTTGGCCCTGCACCCGGGCGTGGATCGCCCGGACGCGCCGCACCGAGGACGACGCCAGCTCGGATGACCCGTACGTGGTCCCGGCGATGAAGTCGGCCGTCCGCTGGAGCCGTCCGAAGGGATCCTCCCGGTAGTTGGAATGGTCGGCCACTCCCTGCACCACGAGCGGATGGAGGCTCTGCAGCAGGAGCGCCGACAAGCCGCCGACGAGCATGGGCCCGAGCTGGGCGTGGACCTCCCACGTGACAGAGGCCGGCCCGAACCAGCCGGCGTCCCCCTGCGGCTCGCGGTAGCGGCGCAGTTCCCGCCGGCGATCGCCCACCGTGGCACGGACGCGCTGCTCCACGCCGTGGTGCGGCGACTGCCCGCCTTCGACGGGGCAAAGGGCCATGTCACACAGCCTCGCGCAGGTTTCGCGCCGCCGGCCCTCAGCCGAGGCCGGTACCCCCGGCAGCGAGCGGCTCGAACCCGTCGCGTCCCTCCGCCCGGCTGGCCAGCTCGAGGCTGTGCCCGTAGAGCTCCTCGAAGAGCGCTTTCTTCCGCTGGAACATCCACCTCTCGAGCTCGGCGTCGCCGCGGGCCGTCGCCACGAGCTCGATCCGGCCCTTGCCGGGGAGGGCCTCGATCTTGCTGACCACGAGCGCGTGGGACACATCGAGGCCATCGGCGATACGCAGCAAGGAGAGCTGTCCGAGGCAGCGGCTCCTGTCGCTCGGGCTGAGCGCCTCCCACGCCGGGAACGTCTCCCGCGGGCCGTCCCCGCGTGTGGTACCGGCACACGCAGGCCAACAAGCGCACCTCGTCGGGAGAGAAGCCACGCAGTCCCCCGTTCTCGATCAGGTACGCCGTATGGCGACCGTGGCTGTCGCGGCTGACGTGCTCCCCCACGTCATGAACGAGCGCGGCCAGCTCGAGAAGCTCGCGGTCGGTCGCATCGAGACGATGGACGGAGGCGAGCGCGTCGAAGAGCTGCACCGCGAGCTCGGCGACCTTGCGCCCGTGGGTCTCCCGCCAGCTCGATCGGCGACAGAGCGAGAGGACCGAGGCGCGCCGGATCGCTCTCGGGTCACCGCTGAGCTCGGCGCGGTCGTGCTTGCGGATCGCCGAGAGGACAATGCCCTCCCGAAGCGCCCACTCGCTCACCGTGAGAGCAGGCAACCCCGTCGCCTGTAGCAGACCCTGGGCGATGGCGACGCCGGCGGGCATCAGCTCAGCGCGGCGGGCATCGATGCCGGGCAGGCGGGCCCGATCGGCCACGGGGAGCGAGTAGATGAGCTCGGCGAAGTCGTCGACCTCCTTCGCGGTGATGCTGAGCTGGTTGACGCCGGGCGGGAGAGTGCCGTCGCGAAGTGCCACCGATGCCCGGACAAGGGCACACAGGGTTCCTGACGAACCGATCAGCTGCCGGGGCCGCTTGTCGAGGATGTCCTCGAGGACGTCGGCCAACTCCACTTCGATCCGCCGACGCAGCCGCGCCCGTGACTTGCCGCTCGGGGGGTCGCCCCGGACGAGCTCGGCCGTCAGCCGTCCCACGCCGAGGTGGAGGCTCGTCGCGTAGAGGAGCCCGGCGCGGTCGCCCACGGTGAGCTCGAGGCTGCCGCCGCCGAGGTCGGCGCAGAGAGCGGGCCCGGGATCGATGAGCACGCTCGCCCTGACCGCCTCGAAGATGAGCTGTGCCTCCCGGATCCCGTTGATGACCTTCACCCGGATGCCGGCTTCCCGTTCGAGGCGATCGACGGCGGCGGCACCATTGGTGGCCTCTCGCAGCGCCGCAGTGCCGTAGGCGAGGAGCTCGTCGGCGTTCTTCGCCTCGGCGATGGTGCGAAATCGTTTCACCACCTCGACGGCGGCGACGAGTGCCTCCTCGGTGAGGACGCCGTGACGGGCGACGACGTCGCCGAGGCGGAGCATCTCCTTCTCCCGGGCCAGTGCCTCGAAGCTTCCGTCCGGGCGAGTCTCCACCACGAGCAGATGAAACGAGTTGCTGCCGAGGTCGAAGGCGGCGATCCTCACCCGCTGTGGCCGGGGTCGTCTCCGAGGTCGCTCCTCGAGCTCGTTCTGGCGGGCACGGGGGTCCGGCGCTTCCGGGCGCGTTCTACGGCCAGCTCCTGAAGGCGCGCGCTGGGTGCTGATCCCTTCCAGCCTCGGCACGCGTTTCCACGATCCGTCCGGGCACAGCTCCCAGGCCGAGGCGTCGTCGGCCAGGTTGAGCTCCAGCGTCTCGTCGAGCCGGGCCCGCAGGTCGGTTTCGAGGACGGGCGCCAGGACCTCCACGCGCCGGTCGAGGTTGCGCTCCATCAGGTCCGCCGAACCGATGAAATGCCGGGCGGCACAGGGTTCCTCACCTGGGGCCCCACCACGTTCGCCGAAGTCCGGCCCGCTGTCGGGGTCGCCGAAGCGGTAGATGCGGGAGTGCTCGAGGAAGCGTCCGACGATGGACCGCACCCGCACCGTCTCTGACAGGCCGGCCACTCCTGGGCGCAAACAGCAGATGCCGCGCACGACGAGGTCGATCCGGGCGCCCGCCCTCGAGGCGCCGTAGAGCGCGTCGATGATGCCCGGGTCGTTCAGGCCGTTTACCTTGATCGTGATCCGGCCGGCCTCGCCCCGGGCCGCCTCCTTCTCGATCTCGCCCAGGCACCATGTCCGGATGCCGTGGGGTGACACCACGATCCGGCGGAAGGAGGATTGCCTCCCGTAGCCGGTCAGGTAATTGAACAGATCGGTCAGGTCCTCGCCGAAATGGGGATCCGCTGTGAGCAGCCCCAGGTCCTCATAGACCCGCGCCGTCTCGGAGTTGTAGTTGCCCGTGCCGATGTGGCAGTAGCGGCGGAGGCCGTCCTCTTCACGACGGACCACAAGGCAGGTCTTGGCGTGCGTCTTCAACCCCACGAGGCCGTAGACGACATGGACGCCGGCCTGCTCGAGCTCGCGGGCCCACAAGATGTTCGCCGCCTCGTCGAAACGTGCCTTCACCTCGACCAGTGCCGCCACCTGTTTGCCCCGTTCGGCTGCCTCGACGAGCGCCGAGACCACCGAGGTGTCGTCGGAGGTGCGATAGAGCGTCTGCTTGATGGCGTACACCTTGGGATCTCGGGCCGCTTGGCGTAAGAAGGCTTCCACCGAGGTGACAAACGAGTCGTAGGGATGATGGACGAGAACGTCATGCTCACGCAGAGCAGCGAAGAGGTCCACGGGGTCATCCCCGGGCGTGGCCAGTCTCGGGGGCGTCATGGGTACGCAGGGCGGGTCGTGCAGATCCGGGCGCTCGAGGGCGTGAATCTCCCACAGTTGGGCGAGATCGAGCGGAGCGGCGGACTCGTAGACGTCGTTAGCCGTCAGCTCCAGCTCCTCGAGCAACAGCTCGCGTATCTCGGCGGGCATGCTGGTGGCCACCTCGAGGCGAACGGCCCGGCCGAAGCGGCGGCGCCGCAGCTCCACCTCGACGGCTGCCAGCAGATCGTCGGCCTCGCCCTCTTCGAGGAGCAGATCGGCGTTGCGGGTGACCCGGAAGGCGTAGTGGCCACCGAGGCTCATCTGCGGGAAGAGCCGGCCGAGGTTGGCGGCGATCACATCCTCCAGACCGACAAAGCGCGCCTGGTCACCAACCTGGACGAACCTCGACAGCAACGGAGGGACCTTGACCCGGGCGAACCGGTGGACCCCCTTCGTCTCCCCGGCGACGAGGACGCCCAGGTTCAGCGACAGGTTGGAGATGTAGGGAAAGGGATGGCCTGGGTCCACCGCCAGGGGGGTAAGCACGGGAAATATGTCGCGCTCGAAGACCGCTACAAGGACTCGACGTTCCTCTTCGGTGAGGCTCTCCCAGGTGACGATGTACACGCCCGCCTCGGCGAGCTCTGGCACGAGCCTCGAGGTGAAGTTCTCGTCCTGGCGGGCGATGAGTTGCCGGCAGCGCCTCCCGATGGCTGTCAGTTGCTCGGACGGTGTCATCCCGTCCGGGGAGCGGACGCGAAGTCCCGCCGCCACCTGGTCCTTCAGGCCGGCGACGCGGACCTGGAAGAACTCGTCCATGCCGCTTGACCAGATGGCGACGAATTTGACCCGTTCGAGGAGGGGGACATCGTGGTCCTCGGCCAGATCGAGGAGGCGATCGGCAAAATCGAGCCACGACAGCTCCCGGTTGATGAACCGGTCGGGGCTCTCTGAGATGCTCGGCGGAGCGGGGGCGCCCTCCACAGTGACGTCGACGTCCACGGCTGAGACGCTACCTTGAACCGGTGAGCGCATTGGCGACCGCGTCCAGGTCCAAGCCTCGGCGCCGCAGCGAGCTCGGGCTGATGATCGTGGGAGCCCTCGTCGTGCTGTTCGCGTACGTGCTTGCCACGCTGGGCACCTTCAACCATCTCCCGCACAAGTTCGCCCTCGTGGTGGGTGTGGTCGCCGGGCTGGGCCTGGCGATCAACCTGGTGAACCGCTGGCTCGTGCCTGAAGCGGATCCGGTCCTCATGCCGGTGGCGCTCGTGTTGAACGGTCTCGGCTTTGTGATGATCTTCCGCCTCGCGCCGTTCGAGGCCTACAAGGGCTATGCACCTCACCTGGCCGGCTACGAGACTATGTGGACCCTGCTCGGAATGAGCGCCTACGTCCTCACGCTCCTCGTCGTGCACCGCTCCCGGGATCTGGAGCGCTATCGCTACCTGCTGCTCTTCCTCGCCATCGGCCTTCTGCTGATGCCCCTCGTCCCCCACCTCGGCGACTCGGCGGAGAACGTGGGGGCAGTGAAGCTGTGGGTGAAGCTCGGCCCGATCTCGTTCCAACCGGTGGAGATATCGAAGATCCTGCTCGTGATCTTCTTCGCCTCCTACTTCGTGGAGAAAAAAGAGCTCCTCAGCATGTCCACCAACCGGGTCGGGAACCACCTGCTGCCGGATCTGCGTCCCCTCGGACCGATTGCCTTTGCCTGGGTCTGCTCTCTTGCCGTCATCCTCCTGGAACGCGACATCGGCTTCTCACTCCTGTTGTTCGTGCTGTTCCTGGCGATGCTGTGGGTGACCACGGGACGCTGGTGGTACCTGCTCATCGGCGTGGTGGCCTTCGCCGGTGGGACCTACCTGGCCTCTGAGATCCTCCACCAGATCAACCAGCGCGTCGAGGTCTGGCTCGACCCCTGGAAGTACCTGGCCAGGGGCACCGCGCAGATCGGGCTGCAGCCCGTCCTCGGCGAGCTCGGGTTGGCCAAGGGCGGCCTCACCGGGACCGGCCTCGGCCTCGGGGCGCCCTATCTCATCCCGGTGGCTCAGAGCGACTTCATCTTCGCCGCCCTCGGGGAGGAGCTCGGGCTGATCGGGGCGGCCGCCATCGTGGTGGGCTTCGGGCTCATGGTGGGCTCGGGCCTGCGCGCCTCGCTGCGGGCGCGGTCGGACTTCTCCCGGTTGACGGCTCTCGGCCTGACGGTCATCGTGGGCTTTCAAGCCTTCTTCATCATGGCCGGTGTCGTGCGCCTACTCCCGCTCACGGGCGTCACCTTGCCCTTCGTCTCCTACGGGGGATCCTCCCTCGTGGCCAACTACGTGCTCGTGGCGCTTTTGATGCGCATATCGAACGAGGGCGCCACCCTCCTTCCCGGAACGCGCGCCTCCACCCCGATCGTGACGGCGCTCGCCCGCACCTGAGTCGGGCGCCCACTTCCGGTCGCCGCCGGGCCAGGTAACTGGTGTCGATGCCTGACCCGGGTCAGTTGGAGCCGGCGGCGCCCGAGCCGGCCTCGTCAAGCACCTCGGGAGAGGCCATGATCGGCACCGGCAACCTCTGGCGCAAGGCGAGAGCTATGGCATCAGAGGGCCTGCAGTCGATGGTGCGGCCGCCGGAGGGGCCGGAGACGACAATCTCGGCCGTGAAGCTCCCTCCGGAGCTGCCCGTGATCCTCACGACCTCGAGTGTGAGGTCGAAGTCGCGCAAGAGGATGCTCATGAGCTCGTGGGTGAGCGGGCGCGGGGTGGCGATGCGCCGGGCCGCATATCCGATGGCGATTCCTTCCGCACCGCCGATCGGGATCCGCAACTCACGGTAGGGCGACTCGGTCTCCTGCAGGACAACGACCGGGTTGGACGAGGGGAGCACGATGAGCACGTCGACGAAGATGAGTTGCGACATGGTGGCCGGCTCTGCCGAGGTCGAGCCGGGCCAGTGCGCCTCGGCGGTCTCCGCGCGATCCAAGCCCGCCGTGGCCATCCAGTCCGGCTCTCCTGTGGCCGCCTCGTCGAGCCCGTCCGCCGGCGCCGTGCCCTCGGGTCTCTCCCCGCCCTCGGGGGCCTCCGTGGCCGTCCAGTCCGGCTCTGCTGTCGCCGCCTCGTCGAGCCCGTCCGCCGGCGCCGCGCCCTCGGCTTCCTCCCCGCCCTCGGGGGCGGCCTCGGCCATCCAGTCCGGCGCCCCTGTCGCCGTCTCGTCGAGCTCGCCCGCCGGCGCCGCGAAGCTCTCGTCCGGTGCTGCGTCCTTGCTCTCTGCGACGGGAACAGCCTGATCGCCGTCGGCCGAAAGCATCCTCGGGTGCTCGATCCCGGCCGCCGGGTCAGGCTGGATCCCGGCGTCCGCTTCGCTCACCGGCGGCTCACCCGGCGCATCTCCACATTGGCCACCAGCCCGACCGTAGCGAAGAACGCGAACGAGGCAGAACCGCCGTAGCTGATGAACGGGAGCGGGATGCCCGTGATGGGCATGAGCCCGATCGTCATGCCGATGTTCTCGAAGACGGAGAAGGCGAGGAAGGCGAAGGCTCCCGCGCACACCAGCCGGCCGAAGCTGTCACGGGCCGTCTGAGCGGCTCGCATGATCCGCAGTGAGACCAAACCGAACAGGCCGATCACGAGGGCGGCTCCGACGAAGCCGAGCTGCTCGCCGATGGCGGAGAAGATGAAGTCGGTCTGCTGGTTGGGGACATAGGCCAGATTCGTGGAGGCACCCCGAAACGGTCCCGTCCCGTGGAAGCCGCCGGATGCGATCGTGACCTTCGACAGGTAGAGGTCGTAATTGCCACTGCGCAGCCGGGTGTTCTGGTGGAGAAAGTTGGTCAGGCGGTCGAGCTGGTACTGGTCGAGGAGGTGCAGATGGATGGCGGCCCCGAAGCCCCCCACGACGACGAGGGCCAGCAGGACGAGATAGCGAGCCCGCACGTTCGCGGCCACCAGCATTGTGGCGAGGCAGACCCCGAGGATGATCGTGGTCCCGAGGTCCGGCTGCTTGTACACGAGGACGAGCGGCACTGCGGCGAGCAAGAGGATACCCACCATCTGGCGTAACTCGAGGACACCCTTGCGCCGGCTGCAATAGGTCGCCACGGCGATGATGACGCCGAGGGCGGCGAACTCGGACGGCTGGAGCTGAAGAGGGCCGAACTGGTACCAGCGCTCGGCCCCGAATGTGTCCGTGGCGGCTTTCCCAGCGACGAAGACGCCCACGAGCGAGAGCACCACGAGGCCGTAGATCGGGTACCCCCACGAAGCCAACCGCCGGTAGTCCACCGCCATGACGGCCACCATGATCACCATGCCGAGAACGACCCAGATAAGTTGGCGCTCCAGGTAGTAATGGCCGTACTGCGAGCGTGTGGCCGAGTACACCATCACCACCCCGATGAGCGAGAGGGCGAGCGTGCCCCCGATCAGCGCCACGTCGACATGGCGCAGGAGGGCGACGAGCGGATGCCGTTCCCGCCTCGAGGCCACCGGAATTCGGTGTCCGGTGAATATGGTGGCCACGGCCCAACGATACTGGGCGGCACCGGCTCCTTCCCGGCAATGCGGCCCTGCCGCTCCGTGTCGGCGACCTGTTCAGCGCATCTCACCCGGCTCCGCACTGCGTCGGCCGGCCGCGGCCGCCGTCAGGTCGGAGGCTGTCCGGTCCGGCCGGCCGCCGGCGTCACCGGCAGGGGCGGGACCGGCCCGGAGCGGTCCCCGATAGCCGCCCACATCGTCTCGATCGGGGCAGGGCTTCCCGACCACAGCTCGATCTGCCGGGCCGCCTGGTGCACGAGCACGCCGAGACCGTTCGCCGTTCGGGCGCCGTTGCCGGCAGCCCGGGCCAGCCACGGGGACAGGGGAGGGTCGTACACGAGGTCCAGAACGATCTGGCCGGAGCCGAAACGGGAGGAGTCGACGAACATCGGACCGTCCCCCTCCATGGTGGCCGGCGTCGCCTGCACCACGACGTCGGCGGCATCGAGGTCCACCGGGCGGACCACCCGGCCGACGGTGCCGGCCAGAGCAGCGGCTCGGAATGCATGCGGGGCACTCCGGTTCACCACGAGCACCTCGCGGGCGCCCGCCTCGGAAAGCGCGAGCACGGCCGCCCTGGCGGCGCCCCCTGCCCCTATCACGCCGCAGCAGCGCCCCTCCGGGTCGAACGAGAAGAGCTGGCGGAGCTCATCGAGCAGGCCGGCGCCGTCTGTGTTGTCCGCTGCGATCTGGCGACCGGAGAACGTAAGGGTGTTCGACACCCCGAGGCGGCGCACGGTGACGGATCGCCGGGTGGCGAGCGCCGCCGCCGCTTGCTTGTGCGGCATGGTCACCGACAGGCCGACGAAGGACAGTGCCCGGGCACCGGCCACGGCGGCCTCCAGGTCGCCTTCTCCCACTTCGAAGGCAAGGTAAGTCCAGTCAAGGCCGAGAGCGCGGTAGGCCGCCTGATGAAGGCGTGGCGACAGCGAGTGCCCGACGGGATCGCCTACAACTCCGGCCGCCCTCGCCCCGAGCTGGTGGGCGGCTCTTTCCACCGGACCCGTCGGGCCCGCCGGGTCGGCGGATGTCGCCACAGGCTGAGCGGTCGTCAACGCTTTGCCCCGAGCCACGCCTCGAGCATGATGGCCGCCGCCTCTGCATCGAGGACGGGCCGCCGGGAGGATGATGGGCCGCCCACGCCCCGCCGCGCTCTCGGCGGGCGTCGTGAACCACCTCTCCCCCGATCACCTCCCCGCTCCTCTCCGGCCCCGGATCTGGTTACCTCCCCGCGCTCACGAAGCCGGCGAGCCGCCTCGACGCTGGTCAAGCGCTCGTCGAATGTGACCACCGGCACATCCAACACCTCCCCGAGGGCAGCGGCCTCTGCTGCGGCAGCCTGCGCCGCCGGGCCCATCCTCCCGGTGAGTGAGAGCGGTAGTCCGACCACGACTATCTCTGCGTGGAGATCCTCGACGATGTCCGCCAGGACCGACCGGTCGCGAGCAGCGTCGCCCGACCGCTCGAGGACTTTGTGAGGCAGGGCAAGGCGACCGCCGGCATCGGTCATCGCCACGCCGATCCGCCGCTGCCCGAGGTCGAGGCCCACAGCACGCACCTCTCAGGACGCCTCTCGCCGAGGTCCGCGGACCGCCTGGTGCGAGGCCGCCGTCGATCGGTCTGCATCACTGGCTCGGCTCGGCCTCGATGGGCAAGGAGGCGTCCTTCGCCGGTTCGTTCCGGCGCTCGCGCCAGCGCCGCGCCAGCGCTCCCTCGGCACCGTGCTCGCCCGGGGTGTAGTAGCCGTGCCCGACCAGCTCCTCGGGAAGGTACTGCTGCTGAAGATAGCCACGCGGGTCATCGTGGGGATACTCATAGCCGATCCCGCTCCCGATCGCGGCCGCGCCGTAGTAGCCGGCTCCGCGCAGGTGCGGTGGGACCGGGGCGAACGGCCCGGTCCGGACTGCCTCCTGGGCCCGCCAGATGGCCGTGGCGCTCGTGTTGGACTTCGGCGCGAGAGCGAGGTGAATCACCGCCTGAGACAAGTTGAGGGCCGCCTCGGGGAGGCCGACGAGCTCCACCGCCTGTGCGGCTGCCGAGGCCACCACGAGCGCCATCGGGTCGGCCATGCCGACGTCCTCGCTCGCCAGGATGACGAGCCTCCTCGCGACAAAACGCGGGTCCTCCCCCACCTCGAGCAGCCTCGCCAGCCAATAGACACCGGCATCGGGATCCGAGCCGCGGATGCTCTTTATGAGGGCGGAGATCAGGTTGTAGTGCTCCTCGGTGCCGTGACGGAACGCCCTCATGGCTCGCGCCTGCTCGACATGGGCCACTTCGATCCGCACTTCGGCCGGCTGATCCCCCTCGATGCCGTCGACAACCCGCCGGTCCCGTCGCTCGACGCCCTCCGCCGGCGCTCCGCCGGCGGAGCCGGCTCCGCCGGCAAGGGCGAGCGCCACTTCGAGAACGGTGAGGGCAACGCGGGCGTCTCCCGCCGCCAGATCGGCGATGAGCTCGAGTGCCGCCCGGCTGGCCGCCCCCCGCTCGGCCACGAGGGCCCTCCCGACGACGGCAATCACCTCCTCCTCGCTGAGCGGGTCGAAGCGCCACAGCGTCGATCGGCTGAGCAACGGCGTGTTGAGGGCGAAGAAGGGGTTCTCTGTCGTGGCGCCGATGAGCACGACGAGGCCGTCCTCCACCCCGTGGAGGAGCGCATCCTGCTGAGCCTTGTTGAAGCGGTGCACCTCGTCGAGGAAGAGGATCGTTCCCTGGCCCCCGGTGGCGAGCGCCTCCCTGGCGCCTTCGAGCTCGGCCCGGACGTCCTTCACACCGGCATCGACGGCCGACAGCGAGCGGTATCTGCGGCTCGTGTGGTCGGCGAGGAGGCGGGCGACCGAGGTCTTGCCGGTACCGGGCGGACCGTAGAAGACCGCGGACGACAGGCGATCAGCCTCGACGAGGGTTCGAAGCGGCGCCCGAGGAGCAAGTAGGTGCTGCTGACCGATGACCTCGTCCAGCGTCGCCGGTCGCATTCGGGCCGCCAGGGGGGCCCGTCTCGCCAGTTCGTCGGCCACTGCCGCGTCGAACAAGCTCGTCGGCGGGCGCACCCCGGTCCGCCGGGGCGGCATCGGCTGAGTGCCCCCGACCCGAGCCCTCAGCGGCCCTTCGGCCGGTGGGAGCTCTCGAGATCCGGGCGGGCGCCCTCTCCCGGCTCGGCCAACCCGCCGGTCCGTGCCGCTGTCCTATGAGGCATCTGCTCCCCTCTTTCCCGAACCGTTCATAACACGTGTTGACTATGTCGGCCCGACGAGCCGCGAGAAGCTAACCGGCCACCGTCGCACTGACGCCGATCCGCCGCTCCACTCGGCGTGACAACGCCGATCACCCCTCGGCCCACGGCGAGATCAAGGCGCCGGAGGCGCCACGATTCGGATGCCGAGCTCGGCAAGCTGTCTCTGGCCGATCGGCTTGGGGGCGCCGGTCATGAGGTCCGCGCCTGACTGGGTCTTCGGGAATGCGACCACTTCGCGGATGTTCTCCTCACCGGCCAGGACGGCAACCAGGCGGTCGGTACCGAAGGCAAAGCCACCGTGTGGCGGCGCGCCGTACCTGAAGGCACCCAACAGGAAACCGAACCTCGACTCGGCCTGCTCGTCGGAGATCCCAAGGGCGCTGAAGACACGTCGCTGAATGTCTGCCCGGTGGATCCGGATGCTGCCCGAGCCCAACTCCCACCCGTTGACAACGAGGTCATAGGCCTGTGAGCGCACCTTCAACGGGTCGCTCTCGAGGAGGTCCAGATCGTCGGGGTGAGGCATGGTGAAGGGATGGTGGGCTGCCAGGGGATGGCCATCGGCGTCGACGCCCTCGAACAGGGGGAAGTCCGTCACCCACAAGAAGCGGAGCGGCCTCTCGGGCACCGGTGGCTGGCCGATCTCGAGGCGCAGCTGGCCGAGGACTCGGCAGGACGTCACACGCTCACCGGCCACAACCAGGATCAGGTCTCCCGGCTCGGCCTCCGTGGCGGCGATGATGGCGGACTGCTCGGAAGCGGAGAGGAACTTCGCCACCGGCGACTCGAGCGACCCGTCAGCGACGCGGAGCCAGACGAGCCCGGCGGCCCCGAGGGATTTCGCCCGCTCTGTCAGCGCGTCAAGTCGTCCTCGCCCGAAGGACCCGCCTTCGGGCACCCGAATTGCCCGCACGGCCGGCGCCTCGAATGCGCGGAACTGCGTCCCGGCGACGGCGTCGGCGAGATCGGTCAGCTCCATCCCGAAACGGATGTCGGGCTTGTCGGTCCCGTACCGGTCGAGCGCCTCGTCCCAGGTCATCGTGACGACGTCGGGCGGCGGTGTGCCGTCCACCTCGGCGACGGCGCTGACGACAGCATGGGAGACGATCTCCCAGATGTCCGGCGCGGTGACGAACGACGCCTCCAGATCGAGCTGGGAGAACTCGAACTGCCTGTCAGCGCGCGAGATCCTCGTCCCGCATGCAACGGGCGATCTGGTAGTAGCGGTCAAAGCCTCCGACCATCAGCAACTGCTTGGCGATCTGCGGGCTCTGCGGCAGCACGTAGAAGGCTCCCGGTTGGAGGCGGGAGGGTATGGCGAACTCCCGGGCGCCCTCCGGCGTCGGCACCCAGAGAAGCGGCGTCTCGACCTCTGCGAAACCCTGCCTGTCCATCTCCCGCCGCAGCGCCGCGTTCACCCTGGCGCGGATGCGGAGATTGCGCTGCATCCGCTCCCGCCGGAGGTCGACGAAGCGATAGCGCAGCCGGACGGCCTCGTCTGTCTCCACACGCCCGTCCATGGAGAACGGTGGAGGCTCGGCCGTCGCCAGCAACTCGACGTCCTCTGCCCCGACTTCGATCTCCCCCGTGGCGAGATTCTCGTTGACCGTGCCAACCGGGCGGAGGCGCACCGTCCCCGTTATCCGCACCACGTGCTCGGAGCGCAGGTCATGGGCATCGTCGATCACGCATTGGACGACGCCGGTGTGATCCCGCAGATCGACAAAGGCGAGATGCCTCCCCTGCTCGCGCCGGCGGGCCACCCAACCGCAGACGCTCACACGCTCGCCGGCGTCACCGGCCGTGAGCAGGCCGCAGTAGTGCGTGCGCAGGCCCCGCGCCCGCGCCGGATCGGCCTCCGGAAGGGGCTGCCCGCCGGCAGTCATGGCGTCACCGTTGAGTGGTCGCCGGACCCCCGCGCCCGGGCAGCAGGCGGTAGGCGTCGTAGACACAGTCGAGCTGGCGCAAGGAGCCGAGTAGAGAGTCGAGGTGAGCCGGATCGGCCAGCTCGAACTCGAAGCGCATGCGGCTCACCCTATCGGCCGAGGTGTGCGACGACGAAGACAGGATGCTCACCTGGTGCTCGGACAGCACCCGGGCGACGTCGGCGAGCAGGCGCGTCCGGTCGAGGGCCTTGACTTCAATGCCGGCGACGAAGACGCCTTTGCGATCCTCGTCCCACTCCACCTCGATCACGCGCTCCTGGGCGCTTGCGGCCAGTGCGAGCGCGTTGGCACAGTCCTCCCGGTGCACGGACACCCCGCGGCCCCGCGTGATGAAGCCGACGACGGGGTCGCCCGGTACCGGGGTGCAGCACCTCGAGAGGCGGACCATCACGTCGTCGAGGCCCTCGACGTAGATGGCTCCGACCCGCCTGTTGCTCGGCCGGCGCGGCTGCAGGGCCGTCGTCGGGAGCTGCTCCTCGTGCTCGCCGCCCCGAAGCTCTCGCTCGAGCCGCTGGACGATGGCCTGGGCCGAGACATGGCCTCCGCCAAGGGCGGCGTGCATGGCGTCCAGATCGGCGTGACCGAGGCTGGAGGCGACAGAGACCATCGGGGCGGCGCTCTGCAACTTCTGCACCGGGAGACCGGCCCGGCGCAGTGCCCGGGCAAGCTCCTCCCGGCCGGACTCTATGGCGTCCTCACGCCGCTCACGGGAGAACCACTGGCGGATCTTGTTCCGTGCCCGCGGAGACGTGACGATCTTCAGCCAGTCCCGGGAGGGCCCCGCGTTCGCCGTCTTCGAGGTGACCACCTCGACGCTGTCACCGGACTTGAGCTTGGACTCGAGCGGCACGAGCCGCCCGTTCACCCTGGCGCCCACGCAGCGATGGCCCACCTCGGTGTGGATGGCATAGGCGAAGTCGATCGGGGTCGCCCCGGCCGGCAACGTGACGATCTCACCCTTCGGGGTGAAGACGTACACCTCGTCCTGCTCGAGGTCGACCTTCAAGGTCTCGAGGAACTCGTGGTCGGGCGTGTCCCGCTCCCAGTCCACGATGCGCTGGAGCCAGGCCACCTCATGGGTGGAGCGGGCGCCGCGCGATGAAGAGCTGACGCGTTGCGCGCCGCCCTCCTTGTAACCCCAGTGGGCGGCTATCCCGTGCTCGGCCCTCTGGTGCATCTCGTACGTTCGGATCTGGACCTCGAGCGGCTTTCCCTGCGAGCCGACAACGGTGGTGTGCAGCGACTGGTAGAGGTTGAACTTGGGAGAGTTGACGTAGTCCTTGAACCGACCCTGCAGCGGCGGCCACAGCGCATGCACGGCTCCGAGGGCCGCCCAGCAGTCCTTCTCGGCAGCGACGATGATGCGGATGGCGACGAGGTCGTGAATCTCGTCGAGCTCCTTGCCCCGCACGACCATCTTCTCGTAGGTGCTCCAGAGGTTCTTCGGACGCCCGGTGACCTCCGCCTCGATCCCGAGCTCGGACAGCCGCGTCCTCACTGCCGCCAGCACATCGGCGAGCTCCACATCTCGAAGCGGCGCACGGGCGGCCACCATCTGGGCGATCTCGGCGAAGCGCTTCTGGTGAAGCGTCTCGAAGGCAAGGTCCTCGAGCTGCCACTTGATCTCCTGTATGCCGAGGCGGTGGGCGAGCGGAGCGTAGATCGCCCGCGTCTCCTCGGCGATCTGCATCCGCTTCCACTCAGCCAGAGCATCGAGGGTCCGCATGTTGTGCAGGCGGTCGGCCAGCTTGATGACGAGCACCCTCCAGTCCCGCGCCATCGCCACGAACATCTTGCGCATCGTCGCCGCCTGCTGAGCCTCCTTCGACCCGAACCGGAGCCGGTCGAGCTTCGTCAGCCCGTCGACGATGCCGGCGACCTGTGACCCGAACTCCCGCTCGATCATCTCGAGCTCGACGCGGGTGTCCTCGACGGCGTCGTGCAGGAGAGCGGCCGCTGCGCTCACCGCGTCCAGCCCGAGCTCGGCAACGATGGTGGCGACGGCCACGGGATGGGTGAGGTAGGCCTCGCCCGAGGCGCGCAGCTGACCGTGATGGGCCCGCTCCGCCAGCGAATGAGCCCGACGGACGAGGCCGAGATCCTCTCCCGTCCCCCGCTTCTCGAGCAATGCCAGCACTCCCTCGACCGACTCGGTCGGGGGCGGGACTATGGTGCGGGCGGGATTCTCGATCGGCCCGGAGGCCGGACCGGACACGGCGGGATCAAGGCCTTCGGCCTCTCCATCCCTCCGTTCTTCGCTGGTCACTGCACGAAGCGTACCGTTGACGGTCGCTCGGCGACGGCTTGGCCGGCATGCGTCGGCGGCTTCGGGGCCGCTCGCATCTCTGGCTAAGGTCAGGAGGACTCGTGTCAAGCCCCGCCGTCACCACTGCCAGCGACGATCATGCGTCCCGGCCCCGCGAGCCGAGACGGCCCCCCGTGGGACCGGCCGCAGCCGTGCTCGGACTCGCCGTCCTCATCGTCGCGCTCGGGTCGATCGTGGCCCTGATCGGGACCGGCTCTGCCCGCGACGGGGGCGTCCGTCTCGGATCGGTGGTGCCCGGTGTCACCCTCCGATCACTGCCGGCCGGCGGGGTCCTCCGTCATGTCGAGGAACCGGGCGAACCGCCGAGCGATGTCGTCTCCGACCTTCGGATACCGGCCGGCAGCAGATACGAGGGGAACAAGAAGGCGGACAAGGGCGTCGACCAGTTCGACCGGAGCATCATGCTCAGCGTGCCGGCGCCGGCGAGCGAAGTGAAGAGCTTCTACTTGAAAGAGCTTGCCCGGGCCCACTGGCACCTGCAGTTCAATGGCAGGGCAGCCGGTGGGATCGAGCTGCTAGCACAACAGAACGGGAACGACGGCTATGCATGGGGTGTCGCGATTCAGGTCATGAGTGTGGACCCGACGCTCACGCCGGCGCTCAGTGGCGGCAGCGACACCTCGACGAGCAAGGTCGTGATGACCGTCTACCAGGTTGGCGACGCCAGCTGACGGGCGGAGTCCGGCGATCCCGGCTGCCGGGTCGCCGCCGTCGGCCACGAGGACCGACCACACGAGCAGGTTGGCGGGGTAGATGAAATAGCCGAAGCGGGTGGCCGGGGCCACGACTATGGCGAGGATGATGGCGAGGGCCGTGAACCGGGCGACTGCTGCCGGCGAGCTCGGCCGCCATCTCCACCAGCCGGCGAGCACCGCCCCGAGGCCCAAGGCAACGAGCAGAACGGTCAACGGTCGTTTCAGATGTGGCAGCAGGGTGACAAGCACCTGGCCCGGGAGCGGGCTTGCCGCCGGCGAGTTCACCTTGGTCAGCCCGAGCGGGAACTCGACCACGTTCATGAGAAACGCGTGCGGCCCGAAAGCGACCCCGGCAGCGACAACCGGGACCACGACGGCCGCCGCCGCCCACAGGTACCGGCCCGTTGCCCGCCGGCCGGACCGGTCGTACTCGGCCATGGCCAGCAGTACGAGGAGTCCCCAGGCGGTGAACTTGAGCGTGCCGGCCAAGCCGATCGCCAGGCCGGACCAGACGGGCCGGCGGCGCTGCGCGAGCACCACTGCGAGCAGCATCAGAGCCAGCACCGGAAGGTCGTCACCGCCTGTAACGAGTGGCAGCGCACCGGAAGGAAGGACGACGAGGAACTGGAACGCCCGCCATCGGCGCTCGGGTGGCGCCCGCACGAGGACGAGCGCCAGGAGGGCGACGAGGATGGTGAAGAGGGTGAGGGCGACGCGGGCGTCGTCGAGCTCAGGTGAACCCGTGGAGACGTTCGTCATGCCAAAGACGGCCATGCCAGGCAGGTACGGGAAGAACGTGCTCGCGTCGACGGCTCGCGAGTCACTCGAGGGCGACACCCCCACCGTGGCGGGATTCGACAGGTAGGGATCGAGCCCGTGGGCGGCCCGATCTCCTGCCCGCTCGATGACCGCCACCTCCGGCTGGGCGTGTGCGCCGGGCTGGCTGTCAGCCCGCCAGACGAGCTGATAGCCGAGCGGCAGCAGCACGGCGAGGACGAGGACCGACAGGGCGATCGTTGCCCGGACCGGATCCCCCAGGCGACCGTGGGAACGGCCCGGGGGGCGTTCGGGATCGCCTTGCAACCGGTTCCGGCGCCGTTGGGTGAGCCAAGATGCCGCCGCGGCGGCGAGGTACGGGCCGATGGCCATGACGGCCCACTCCCTGTAGTCGGCCGTGACCGCCATGGCGATGATGCCTGCGGCCAAGGCGGCCGACGCCAAATAGAGCAGGCCGTCCTGGCTGAGCACGGGGAGCCCGGCCAGCCGCGCCCAGGTTCGCCGGGCCCAGTCGGACAGAGCTGGCACAGAGCGATCGTACGGGTGCTGAGCCGCGCGGTGGCGGTTAAGCGGTCCGGGTCAGCTCACGCCGAGGCAAGGCCGCCTCCTACCGTGGGTGCCGCTATCTCTCCCCGGCGCAGCGGTCGGGGCTCCCGGAGGCTCAGCGATTCGGCTGTGGCGTGTAGCGCAGGTAAGGCTTGAGGGTGGTGAAGCCCTTCGGGAACTTCTCTTTTGCCGTCTCGTCATCGATCGCAGGAGCGATGATCACGTCCTCGCCGTCGTGCCAGTTCACCGGCGTGGAGACCGAGTACTTCGCCGTCAGCTGGAGCGAGTCGAGCACCCGGAGAATCTCCTCGAAGTTGCGACCTGTGCTTGCCGGGTAGGTGATGGTGAGCTTCACCTTCTTGTCCGGGCGCGATGATGAAGACCGACCGCACAGTGAGGGTGTCGTTGGCGTTCGGATGGATCATCCCGTAGAGGTCCGCCACGGTTGCGGTTCTCGTCGCCGATGAGGGGGTAGTTCAGCTTGTGGCCGGTGACGTCCTCGATGTCCTGCGCCCAGCCGGCGTGTGAGTCGACCGGGTCGACGGAGACGCCGATGACCTTGGCGTTCCGCTTGGCGAAGTCGTCCTTCAGGCGAGCCACCTCACCGAGCTCGGTGGTGCAGACCGGCGTGAAGTCCTTCGGGTGGGAGAAGAGGATCCCCCAGCTGTCACCGAGCCACTCGTGGAAGTTGATCGTGCCTTCGGTCGATTCGACCGAAAAGTCAGGTGCGGTGTCGCCGAGCTGCAGAGCCATGTGAGTCTCCTGTCGTCATGTGGATCCCGCCGTCGGGGAGTCGGCCACTCCTGAGGAGAGGCACACCAGACGAACGAGCGGGACCTCGTTGGCCTAATACCGATGACATTAGTCGGGTATCTGGGCGGCTCAGTCGGCCGAATGGCCCGCAGTAGGCATGGCCTCGTGCGGTCCCTCCCTCTCCCGCCGTCGCCTTCTCCAGAGGAAGTATCCCAAGGCGGCGACGGCGGCGACGGCGAGCACAGCTGTGCCCGCAGTGCCGGCGACGGACAGGAAGCTCTTGTACGACTTCCCGGCCAGATAGCCGCCGAGGCTGTACCCGATCGCCCATGTGATGGCGCTGAGGACGTTGAAGAAGAGGAAGGTCCGGTAGCGCACCTCGGCCATGCCGGCCATCCCCGGGGCCAGAGCCCGGAACACCGAGACGAAGCGACCGAAGAACACGGCAGCTGCGCCCCGCCGCTGCAGAAGAGCCCTCGTGCGCTTTACGCCCTCGCTCCCCTTGAGCGGGCGGTGGCGCAACAGGACCGGCCCGAGGTACTTTCCCGCTGCATAGCCGGTCGTGTAGCCGAGGATGGCCGCCGTCACTGCCAGAGCGGTCATCCAGAACAGGCTCACGTGTCCCTCTGAGGCGAGCACGCCGCCGTACACAACGGCGATTTCGCCGGGGAGGATGAAGCCGAGCAGCAGCGCTGACTCGCCGAAGCACAGGGCGCCGACTATCAAATAGGCGGGCCATCCGTGCAGCGACAAGAGTCCATGCAGGAGAGACGTCACCCGTTCGTCGCCTCACGGGCCATGACCGCCAGTGTAATTCGCCCCCCGCACGAACCGCCGGGCGGCGCCCTGTCGAGCGAGCACCTGATGGGTGAACAGCCGCCTCGTAGCGTGGCGGGCTATGGACGACAGCGCCGCGATCCCCGTCTCTACTGTGGCCGGGCCAGGGGCAGTCGGCATCGAGATGAGATCGCCCGGATCGGCCGCCGCCGCCACCTCCGGTCTGCTGGCAGGTGCCTTCGCCGTCCCCCCGCCCGCGCCCCGATCCGCCGGGAGGTACGCGCTCTGCCGGACCTGTTGTGGCCCGGCGCCTGACACGTTGGCGTCCTGTTGGAGCTGTCGCCGGGTGCGCTCCCAACTGGGAGGACCGGCCACCCGGGTCGTCCCGCTGTTCGTCTTCTCGCTCGGCTCGGTCGCACATCGCGCCCTTGTCGGCTACAAGGCAGCACCTTCAACTGTCGCACGTTCCGCCTGGCGTGACCGGCTAGAGATGATGCTGACGGCTTTCTTCGAGCACCATGCCCGCTGCGTCGTCGGCCCTCACCTGCGTTCGGCCCTGGTCGTCCCCGTCCCATCGACGATCGGCGGGCGGCCGTCCTGGGGCGGCCGTCATCCCGTCAGTTCCCTCGCTGAAGGCGCCCTCGCCCGCCGCTCTTCGACGGCGGCGGCCGATGTCGATCTCCGGCTGGCCGAGGTGCTCCGGCCGGGCCCCATGCCCCCGAGGCGGCTCGAGGCGCGGGCGGCGGGTTTCGAGGTGACCGAGGCTGCCGCCGGGGGTCTCACCGGCGCCATCGTCGTCGTCCTCGACGACGTCTTCACCTCCGGCGCCCGCTCCCTCAGCGCTGCCGCGGCTCTCGGAGGCGCCGGCGCCCAGGTGGCGGCGGTGGTGCCGCTCGGCCGCCTGGTCCGACCGGATCACAACGCCCCGGCGGCGGCCTACTGGGCCGACTGCTCCCGCGCCCCGTGGCACCCGGGCAGGTGCGCCGCGTCGCGCGAGGGGAACGGCGGCAGTCCTGGCTCACCGGTGCAGGCTCACGGCCGTCACGGTTCCGATGGCGGCCTGATGCCGGGGAGCAGCAGCCGGCCGAGCCGGTGAATCAGGATCGTGGCCCGACCGGCGGTCGCTTCAGGGGAGCAGCAGCCGGCCGAGTCGGTGAATCGCCAGCTGCAGGCCGGCAATGCCCATTAGGGCCAGATAGGCGACGTGGGCGGCTATCGCCGGCGTGACGAGGCCGGCATCCAGCTCCCGGATGAGAGCCACCCCTTGGTAGAGCGGCGTCCACGTCACGACCTCCTGCAGCCAGCCCGGGTAGACGCCGAGTGGGTAGAAGACCGCCGAGAACAGGAAGAGGGGCATGATGGCAAGGAAGAGGAAGTCGAAGTCCTGCCAGTTCCTCAGGTAGCACGTCAACCCCATGCCGAGGCCGCCGAAGGCGAAGCCGACGAGGGAGGCCGCCGGGAAGCAGCAGACGGCCCACGGGCTCTGCACGAGGCCGAGGACCGCCATCACGCAGAGGAACGTCAAGGAGTAGAGCGAGCCCCGCAGCAGCGCCCAGCTGATCTCACCGACGGCGATGTCCCTCACCCTGAGCGGCGTGGCCACGAGAGCCTCGTAGCTCTTCGTGATCTTCAGCTTGAAGAAGGTAGCGAACGTGGCATCGAAGATGGAGCCGTTCATGGCCGAGGAGGCCAGCAGCCCCGGTGCCACGTAGGCGGCGTAGGTGACGACGCGGCCGTCGAGGCGCAAGTGGCCGACGAGGTGGTTGAGACCGAGGCCGATCGACAGCAGGTAGAAGAGCGGCTCGAAGAAACCCGACACAAGCAGTGTCCAACCCCGCCGGTACGCCTTCATGTTGCGCCCCACAAGACGCCGCGCCCGTCCTTTTCCGAAGCTCGCTGCGGGCAGCACGCGCAGCGGCAGGGCGAGAGGAGGGCGTCCGGCGGCGCCGACCGTCACTTCGACAGCCTCCGCCGGAAGGTGGAGCCGCCGGCGATCAGGCCGATCGCCACGAGGCCGATCAGGTAGCCGAGATGAGCGATGGCCGCCGCCGCGCTCAACCGGCCGAGAACCAGCCCACGGCAGAGCGCCACGCCGTGATAGAGGGGTGTGGCGCGGGCGATGATCTGCAAGAACCCGGGCAGCTGCGATATCGGGAAGAACGTCCCGGAGAAGAGGAAGAGCGGGACGATGCCCATCCGGTAGAGGAGCGAGAAGGCGTTGTCGTTCTCCTGGGTGGCGGTGAAGGCCATGATGGGGGCGGCGAAGGCGAGGCCTGTCAGGACGGCGCACGGCAGTGCGAGGACGGCGAGGGTGGACTCGACGTCGCCGAAGGCGGCCAGGATGCACAAGAAGATGGCCGCCGCGCTGGCGAGGCGGGTGGCGATCCAGGCGAGGTGGCCGAGCTGGACGTGACGGACCGGTATGGGGGCGGCGATCATGGCGTGGTAGCTGCGGACCCACTTGAGGCCGTGCATGACCGGGTACATGGCCTCGTTGGACGCCAGCTGCATGCTCGTCGCCGCCAGGAGGCCGGGCGCGATGAACTCGACGTAGGTCGCCCCGCCGAGCCGGCTGCGGGAGCCGCTCACCGCCAAGTGGGCGTCGACGAGGTGGCCGAGCCCGACGCCCATGGCGAGCAGGTACAGGACCGGGTAGAGGAAGCTCGTCGTGAGAGTCCCGCGCCAGGTGCGCTTGTAGCGGAGCAACATGTAGCCGTAGACCCGCCAGGCCGGGTGCCGGCCGCCGTCGCGTGCCGGGTCGAACGCGACGGTGCTCAATCGACCAGTCTCCGGCCGGTCAGGCGCAAGAAGACGTCCTCCAGGGTCGAGCGGCGAACGAGGGCGCTCTCGGGTCGCCAGCCCCCTGCATGAAGCTCCCGGACCACGGCATCCCCGTCATCCGCGTACAGAAGGAGACGGTCGGGCAGCACCTCGAGGCGGGAGGCGAAGCGCGCCCATCTCTTCGGCGGCGGCCTCGTGCTGGCCGGGGGTGAAGCGCAGCTCGACCACCTCGCGGGTCGACCACTCGGCGATCAACTGGCGAGGCGAGCCCTCGGCGGCGATGCGGCCCCCCTCCATGACCACGAGGCGGTCGCAGAGCTGCTCGGCTTCGTCCATGTAGTGGGTGGTGATGACGAGCGTCACGCCCTGCTGCTTCAGGCGATAGAGCCTGTCCCAGAGCAGGTGGCGCGCCTGCGGGTCGAGGCCGGTCGTGGGCTCGTCGAGGATCATCAACTCCGGTTCGGAGACGAGCGCCCGGGCGATGGTCAACCGTCGCTTCATGCCCCCGGACAGATTGTCGACCTGGTCGTCTCCCCTCTCGGTCAGCTGGGCGAAGTCGAGCAGCTCTTCGACGCGGGCGCGCACGACCTGTTTCGGGATGTCGAAGTACCTGCCGTACAGGTAGATGTTGTCCCGCACCGTGAGCTCGAGGTCGAGGGTGTCCTCCTGCGGGACGATCCCGAGCCGGGCACGGATCCGGCTCCCCTCGGTGCCGGGATCCATGCCGAGAACGGTGAGAGTGCCCGCGGAGACCGGGGAAAGGCAGGAGACCATGCGCATGGTGGAGGTCTTGCCTGCGCCGTTCGGCCCGAGGAACCCGAACGCCTCTCCCCGCTCGATCTCGAAGCTGACGCCATCAACGGCGGTGATGGCCCCGAAGCGCTTCGTCAGGCCGCGGGCCACTACGACGGCATCGGCCGAATCGGCGGCCGATCGCCCTTCCGCCGCGGGCTCGGGGAGGCCGTCGACGTCACTGGCGACGGCGTCAAAGGGACGCACCTGACCGAAGCTATCCCGCCGCCGGAGCGGGTGGGAACGGATCAGAAACGCCGATGCCGCGCCGATGTCCGCCCGGGTGCCCTCAGGCCGTCGGCGGCCGGCGGCACCGGAGCCCGTCGTCGGGATGGGACGTAGTGTCGACTGAGTGCCCGTCCGGCTCGGCACGTCAGGATGGCAGTACAGGCACTGGCGTGGCCGTTTCTATCCGACAGAGGTCCCGCAGCGGTGCTGGCTAGAGCACTACGCCGCCCGCTTCGCCACTGTGGAGGTGAACAACGCCTTCTACCGGTTGCCGGACCGGGCGGTGTTCGAGAAGTGGCGGGACCGCACGCCTGATGACTTCGTCGTCACGGTCAAGGCGAGCAGGTACCTCTCCCACGTCCGGCGGCTGAGAGAACCCGTCGAGCCAGTGGGGCGCCTCCTCGAGCGGGCGACGGCGCTCGGCCCGAAGCTCGGCCCGTTCCTGCTGCAGCTGCCGCCCGATTTCCGCTGTGATCTCGGCCTGCTCGACAACGCTCTCAGTTGCTTCCCGAAGTCCTTTCGGGTCGCCGTCGAGGTGCGGCACCCGAGCTGGTGGGTCGACGGCTTGGCCGAGCTGCTGACCGCCCACAACGCCGCCTTCTGCCTGGCTGACTCGCCGGCCAGGCGGCGCAGCCCGCTCTGGAGGACGGCTGACTGGGGCTACATCCGCTTCCACGCCGGCCGGGCCTCCCCGCTCCCGTGCTACGGCCGGGCCGCCCTGTCGTCATGGGCGGGCCGGCTCGCCGCGCAGTGGCTGCCGGCGGACGACGTGTTTGCCTATTTCAACAACGACGGGCTCGGTTGTGCGCCTCGGGACGCGATCTGGTTCGCTCAGGAGCTCCGAAAGGTCGGTCTCGACCCGACGCGGGTGCCGGCGTCTGTGCGGGAGACGGCGGTCGGCTGACACCGCCCGAGCGGTGCCCCCTCAGCCGGAGCCAGTGCCGGCCTGCTCGCGGAGTCGCTCCCGCTTGGCCTGGGCTGTCCTGCGGCCACGGGCTGCCTGGTCCAGGGTGACCTTGCGGAGGCGGACACTCGAGGGAGTGGCCTCCACACACTCGTCCTCCCTGATGAACTCCAGTGCCTGCTCGAGTGAGAGAAGGCGCGGTGGGATCAGGCGGACGAGCTCCTCGGCCGTCGAGGAGCGGACGTTCGTCAGCTTGCGCTCGCGGGTCGGGTTGACATCGATGTCGTCCGCGCGGACGTTCTCCCCCACGATCATCCCCTCGTAGACCTCCACGCCCGGCCCGACGAACAGGGCGCCCCGCTCCTGGAGCGAGAGCAAGGAGTATGCCGTCGTCACCCCGGAGCGATCGGCCACAAGTGAGCCGCTCTGCCGGAGCCGAAGCTCGCCGAACCACGGTTCGAAGCGGTCGAAGACGTGGTGGATGACGCCGGTCCCGCGCGTCTCTGTCATGAATTCGGTGCGGAACCCGATCAACCCTCGGGCCGGGACGGCGTACTCGAGCCGCACCCAGCCCGTGCCGTGGTTGACCATCTGCTCGAGGCGCCCCTTGCGCAAGGCCACCAGCTGGGTGACCACGCCGAAGAAGTCCTCCGGCACATCGATCGAGACGTGCTCGACGGGCTCGTGCAATTTGCCGTCGATGATCCGTGTCACGACCTGCGGCTTGCCCACGGTGAGCTCGAAGCCCTCCCGGCGCAACAGCTCCACGAGCACGGCCAGCTGCAGCTCGCCGCGGCCGTGCACCTCCCAGGTGTCCGGCCGCTCGGTCGGAGCGATCCTGATCGACACGTTGCCGACGAGCTCGGCGTCGAGGCGGTTCTTCAACAGCCGCGCGGTCACCTTTGCGCCGTCGCGGCCGGAGATCGGCGAGGTGTTGGTGCCGATTGTCATCGACAGGCTGGGCTCGTCAACGGTGAGAACCGGAAGAGGCCGCGGGTCGAGGGGATCGGCGAGGGTCTCACCGATGGTCACGTCGTCGAGGCCGGCGACGGCGATTATCTCGCCCGGGCCCGCCTCGGAGGCAGCCACCCGCTCCAGGCCCTCGGTGACGTACAGCTCGGAGATCCTGATGTTCTCGATCCGGCCGTCCGCCCTGCACCAGGCCACCTGGGCTGATCGCCGCATGGTGCCGTTGAGCACCCGGCAGATCGCCAGACGCCCGAGGTACGGCGAGGCGTCGAGGTTGGTCACGAGCGCCTGGAGGGGATGCCCCTCCTCGTACTGGGGTGGGGGGATGTGATCCCGGATGGCGGCGAACAGCGGCTCCAGATTCTCGCCCTCCTGCTCGGGATCGAACGAGGCGCGCCCCGCCCGGGCGTTGCAGTAGAGGATGGGGAACTCGATCTGGTTCTCGACAGCATCGAGGTCGAGGAACAGCTCGTACACCTCGTCGACCACCTCCTTCGGCCTGGCGTCGGCGCGGTCGATCTTGTTGATCACGAGCACAACGCGTAGGTCCCGTTCGAGAGCCTTGCGCAGCACGAAGCGAGTCTGTGGGAGCGGGCCCTCGCTGGCGTCGACGAGCAGGAGCACACCGTCGACCATCGCCAGGGCCCGCTCCACTTCTCCTCCGAAGTCGGCGTGCCCGGGCGTATCGACGATGTTCAGCTTGATCCCGCCATGACGCACAGCCGTGTTCTTGGCGAGGATCGTGATGCCCTTCTCCCGCTCCAGATCCATCGAGTCCATCACGCGCTCGGCCACGTCCTGGTTCTGGCGGAAGACGCCTGACTGCCACAGCATGGCATCGACGAGCGTCGTCTTGCCGTGGTCCACGTGGGCAACGATGGCCAGGTTCCGGAGGTCGGCGCGGGTAGTCATTCGGGGCTTGCCGCATCGGATCCGGCAGGGTGATCCTACCGGACGTGGCGCCTCCCCTGGTGCTCTAGGGTCGATGCCGGTCCACACTGTTCGCACGC
Organism: uncultured Actinomycetota bacterium; assembly: GCA_963754255.1. Classification (GTDB taxonomy): domain Bacteria; phylum Actinomycetota; class Acidimicrobiia; order Acidimicrobiales; family Bog-793; genus CAVWEW01. The sequence continues at coordinate 146,204 of CAVWEW010000010.1, read as the reverse complement.
GGAGGTGCAGATGAGCGACGCCATGCCGGTCCTGTTCGACCGAAAGACGGCCCGCCTGGGGGCGACGGCGCTCGCGGTGCTGCGCGTCGGCATCGGCCTCGGTGCGGCGGCGGCGCCGAGGGTGGTGCTCCGGCCGTGGGTCGGCCCGCGGATTGCCGGTGAGAAAGCCGCACCGATGCTCAGCCGGTCCCTCGGCGGGCGGGATCTCGCCCTTGGGCTCGGTGCCCTCATCGCCCTGAAGGAGGACGGTCCGGCTCGCGGCTGGGTCGAAGCCGGTGCCCTCGCCGACACCTCGGACGCCATCGGCATGATCCTCTCCTTCAGGCACCTGCCCGCGCAGACCAGGTGGCCCATCCTCGCCCTGACCCTCGGCGCGATCGCCGCTGGCGGCCTGATCGCGCCGGCGATCGACAAGGGGTGAAGTAGGCCCGCCCTCGGCCCCTAACATCCCGGGCATGCGCTTTGCCTTCAAGACCGCACCGCAGCACACCACCTGGGAGGCGATGCTCGAGGTGTGGAGGGCGGCGGACGACATAGATGTGTTCGAGTCAGGCTGGCTCTTCGACCACTTCTATCCGATCCACTCCGACTCGACGGGGCCCTGCTTCGAGGGCTGGGTGACATTGGCTGCCCTGGCTCAGGCCACCCACCGGCTCAGGCTGGGCACGCTCGTCACCGGGATCCACTACCGCCATCCTGCAGTGCTGGCGAACATGGCGGCGTCTTTGGACATCATCTCCGGCGGACGTCTCGAGCTCGGTGTGGGTGCCGGTTGGAACGAGGAGGAATCCGGCGCCTACGGCATCCCGCTCGGGTCAGCCGCCGAGCGCAGTGACCGCTTCGAGGAGGCATGTGAGGTGCTGTTGGGACTGCTCAGTAACGACACCACCTCTTTCGAAGGGAAGTACTTCGAGCTGAAGGACGCCCGCTGCAACCCGAAGCCCCTGCAGCAGCCGCATCCTCCGCTCTGTGTCGGCGGCAGCGGTGAGAGGCGCACGTTGCGGACGACGGCTCGATTCGCCCAGCACTGGAACTTCGTCGGGGGCACCGTGGAGGACTTCAAAGCCAAGCGGGACGTCCTTCACCGGCACTGCGCCGACATCGGCCGCGATCCGCAGGAAATCCTGATCTCGAGCCACGTTCGTTTCGACGGGGAGCCGGCGGCCACGGCCGAGTCCGCCGCCGCTCTCGGAGAGGCAGGTGTTGAGCTCGGCGTGGTGCAGTTGCGGCCGCCGCACACCCCCGCCGTGCTCGAACCGCTGGCGGAGGCGCTCGCCGAAGTGGGCTGAAAGCGGCACGCCGGCGCTGCCTGCAGTCGCCCTGGTCCGGAAGTTGGCGGCGAGCGGCTAGATTGGGATCTACCGAGTTGGCTCAGTCTGCCCATTGTGCGACACCAAAAGGTCCTCGGAGACAGGAGCCACTTGTGGCCCGCAACGAGGATGGCGCCGGCGACGGCCTCGGTACGCTCTCCCAGTTCTTCATCAATGACGGCACGCTCGGAGACACTCTCCTGCGGGTAGCCGAGCTCGCCTGCGAGGCGGCGCCGGCGGACATGGCCGGCGTGACGTTGCTCGTGGAGGGTCGCGCCAGCACCGGGGTGTTCACCGATCCGGAGGCTGTCGAGATCGACCAGGACCAGTACGGCACCGGCCGCGGCCCGTGCCTAGATGCCTTCCGTCACCGGCTGGTCTACCGGATCGATTCCACGGCGGAAGAGTCCCGTTGGCCGGAGTTCGCCCATGCCGCCTTCGCCCACGGCATCTGCTCCACCCTCTCGCTGCCCATCATCGCCCGCGAGGAGACCTTCGGGGCGCTCAACCTGTACTCGCGCCAGCTCGCCGCCTTCGACGACGAGAGCGCCGAGCGGCTCGGCGGCTTCGCCAGTCAGGCGGCCATCGTCCTCGCCAACGCCCAGGTCTACTGGGATGCCCGCAACCTGAGCGAGAACCTCAACCAGGCGATGCGGTCGCGGGCCACGATCGACTACGCCGTCGGGATAGTCATGGCCCACGGCGGGCGCAGCCCCGAAGAAGCCTTCCAAGTCCTCGTTCGGGCCTCACAGCGTGAGAACCGGAAACTCCGGGAGATCGCGGCCGAGATCGTGGAGCGTGCCTCCCGCCGTGAACCGCCCGCCGACAGAGATGCCTCCGGCGCGCGCCCGACCGGGCCGCTCGGCCCGATGGCCAGCAGGTCGCCCGAGTAAGCAGCACGTCCCAGGAGGCCCGCCGGGGGCACGGACGCGACGCCTGCTACCTCGGCCAAGTGTCCTAGGTTGACGAAGTGTCCGACGAGGTCACGACCGCGGACTCTCCTCGGGACGGGGTCCTCGCCCCGATAGCCGGACGCGACTGCACCCGGATCGGCCGCCCTGACATGACGGCCGGTCCCGAGAGGGGCTGGAGGAGCCTTCTCACGACGGCGGACCGCCGGGCGCTGCTCGTTCTCGTCCTCACGCCCCTGGTCTTGAACGTGCCGTTCGCCCTCGCCGGCCACCCGCTCATGGCGAGCGACAACCTCACGCAGAACTACCCGCTCCGGGTGCTCGTCGGCCAGATGCTCGCCCACGGCCGGCTCCCCCTCTGGGATCCCCGGATCTGGAGCGGGACACCGCTTCTGGCGGGCTGGAATGCCGGCGCCCTCTACCCAGGGACGTGGTTGTTCGCCGTACTTCCGGGCGTCGCCGCCTACGAGGTGAGCGTGGTGAGCGTGAGCGTGCTCGCCGGCGTCGGGACCCACATCTTCTTGCGACGCCAAGGCTGCTCCCCACTGGCCTCCTTCCTCGGCGCCCTCACGTTCACCTATACGGGCTTCATGAGCGCTCAGAGCCCTCACCTCGGTCTCGTCGAGGGGATGGCCTTCGCCCCCATCGTCCTGCTCGCCATCGACGGCCTCGCCCGATCCGCCTCTCTGCTCGAGGGAGCCCATTTCGTCGCCCTGATCGGTGTCAGCTGCGGTCTCGTCGTGCTGGCGGGTGATCCCCGCGCCATCTCCGACATCGTGGTTCTGGCGGCGATCTTCACTCTCGCCGAATGCTGGCGGGCACCGCGCCGCTCGGCCCGGGTGGTCGCCGGCGTCCTTGCCGGCGGGGTGCTGGCAGCGGCGCTCTCGGCCGTTCAGTGGCTGCCGGGACTCGCATACCTGCGCGGCACCCAGCGCTCGGCGCAGACGCTCAGCTACTTCGGCGCCGGCTCGCTCGGATGGCACGACCTGGCGTACTTGTTCGTTCCCTACGTGATCGGCGGCAACGGGACCCTCGGGGGGGCGACATACGCCGGGCCGTTCAACCTGATCGAGCTGACGATAGGCGTCGGGCTGCTGCCGCTTGTTGCATTGGCTGCCTTCGCCCTCAGGCTCACCCGGCCGCGCTCGGGCCAGCGCCTCGGAGTGTGGTTCGCCATGATCGCCGTGAGCATGGTCCTCTGTGCGGGGACAAACCTGCCCACCGGCCGACTGCTCGTCCACGTCCCGCTCTACGGCGGCGAGCGCCTGCAGAACCGCAACGCCGGCATCGGCGACTTCGCCCTCAGCGTCCTGCTGGCGCTGTTCGTCGACGCCCTCGCCGACGGCGCCCCCAGCACGATCGGGCGCCCACGAGTCCGCCGGGCGCTCGCCCTCGTGCCCAGTCTCATCGTGGTAGGTCTCGTCTGCGGCGTCGTCGTCGACCCGGGGCAGGTTCAGTCCTTCCTCGGCTCCGTGCCCGGCCAACCGGGTATCCCGGCCGAAATGGCCCCCTACTACGCAGTCGCCTTGGCCGTCGCCGTCGCCGCGGGCTTCCTCGTGCTGAGGGCCCGCTGGCAGCCCGGCGCCAGGCGCCGCCTCGCGGCCAGGATCGTCATCGTCGACGTGGCCGTCTTCATCCTGCTGGCTTCTTACCAGCCGGTCCCGCCGTCCGTCCTCGCCGCCGACAGCGGGGCGGCAGCGACTGTCGGTGCATCTCTCGGAGGTGGCCGGCAGGCCATCCTCGACCCCGGCCAGTACATGCTGGCCGGCCACCCCTACCTGTTAGACGAAATCGGTCTCGACGACCTCGTCATCCTCCGGAGGCAGCTCTCGGTCAGCGGATACGGCACGGCGGTCTCGGCTGCCTACGAGGCGGCCACCGGCACCCACGAAGTCGAGAACCTGCGGCTCGCCGGCTTCCTCGGAGAGCTCTACGACGAGCTCGACTTGAAGGTCCTTGTTGCCGTCCCGGAGATGTTCGGCACGGCGCTTGGTCCCGGCCGTCCTCTACCCCTGCCAGCCGGGCCGCCGGCCGCCCCGGCCGCGAGAGCCTCAGTGTCGGCGCCTGCCGGGCTCGCCCGGGCGACTCCACCACCTCCGTCCGGGCCCTGGCGGCTCGGAGGGGCGCCGACGGGCTTCGAGCTGCCCGGACCGGTGGAGCTGTCCTCCGTCACGCTCGTCTTCGAGCCGGCCTACGGCCCGCTTCCCCGCCGGGCCGACCTCACGATCACCTCCGCCGATGGTCGCGCTGTGCGACTGGCCGGCCGGCCGGTAGGCGACCGCCTCACCGATCGAAGTCCCCCGCTCGGTCGCGCAAGGAGCCGGTGGGGGCGCTGTCAGCCTGGCCGTCGGCGCCGCACCCGCGGGTGGAGCCGGCAGGCCTTCGGCTGTCCTCGGGGCTGTGGCGGTAGAGACCGACTCCAGCCCGGGCACGGCAGTGCCGGCCGCGACGGCTGAGCCTCGGCACGTCACGTTCGTCCTCAACGGCCCCTTGCAAGGAGTCGTCTCGCCGGCGAACTGGCGCGCCTACAAGCGCCTCGGCCCACTGGTGCTCCTCGCCAACAACGCTGCCCGGGGGCCGGCCTGGCTCGAGGCGGCCACTGCGACGACCGCCGGCGCCGCTCCCGCCCCCGGCACGGTGAGAGCGCTCCCGCGGGCGGCATGGCAGGACCCTGTCGACGTCGCCTCCAGCCGTTCGCCGGTGCTTCTCGTCAGGAGCGAAGCCTTCGCCTCCGGCTGGTCGGTCACGCTGCGGCCCCGCCGCGGTGGCGGGAGGGAGGTGGAGCTTCCTGTCCGGCAGGTCGGGCTGCTCCAGGGGGTGGTCCTCCCGGCCGGCGACTGGCAAGTGACCTGGCACTACCGATCGGGCCGGGCCGAGGCCGGCCTGGCAGCCGCCACCGGCGGCGCCGTGGTCGCACTGGCCTTGGCGACAGCCGGCTTGCACCGGCGGCGGAGGCGGGTCAGCCGGAGCTAGCCCCGCTCAGCTGCCTTCGCCCGGTCAACAGCGCCAGGGCATAGAGGGCGCCGACCACGATGAGCAGGAACCGGTAACCCGTGAGGAGGGCCAGGTACTCGAGCGCTCCGCCCACGATGGCGCCGAGCAGGTTGGCGCCGAAGGCCGCCGTCGAGGAGCCGACGTCCTTGAACCTCTGGGCGAAGATGAGGTTGGCAAGGAACACCGGGCTGAACGCGATGGCCGTGGCGGCAAAGAAACGGGGGATCTCCGACAGGGAGAGCACATCCTCGCCGGGCACGGCCCAGGCGACGGCCAAGGACGCCAGCAGGGCCACGTAGAGGAAGGCGGGATGGGGCAGCCGGACACGGCGGACCACCTCGATGGCCAGGAACACCGACACGAGGACGCCGGCGAACACGAGTGAGTTGACGAGCCACGTCGTGCCGAACAGCAGTGCGAACTGCACGATGTTCTTCGTCTCGAGCAGCAAGAAGGCCGCACCCATGAGAGCGAGATCGGTGTAGGGCCGAAGGCGCCGGAACGGGCCGCCCGCCCACCGCACCGTCAAGAAGGACGCCGCCAGGATCAGGGCCAGCGTCCACACGTAGAACCAGGGGATGCCCCGGACCGGCAGGTACGGGAAGGGGTAGTCGTCCGTGGCGGGAGCGACGGCACGCCCGTGCCACACGCTCGTGCAGGCCGGGACGCGACCGCTCTTGCTGATCGTCAGCACCGCCTGGCGGCGCTGTGCGAGCGACGCCCCGAGCTCCACGCAAGGAGATCCCCCGTACGCGTCCTTCAGCGTCGTGGCGTAGCGGTCGAGCAGGAAGGGCTCGTAGTAGTTGTACATGGAGAAGGTCCCCTGCGGCAGCAGGTGAGCCCGCGCCTCCTGCATCGCCTGCAAGGTGAACAGGTAGTTCTCGAGGCGGAGATTCGACTGCCCGGGCAGGAGCGTGAGCGAGTCCGGCAGGGCGAACAGGATCAGGTTGTAACGCTTGGACGTGTTCTGCAGAAATGCGCGGCCGTCGTTGATGTGCACGCTGACGCGGGGGTTCTCGTAAGGGTGGTTCGGGTTGTAGCGGGCACCGAGATGTTGCAGCACCGGATCGATCTCGACAGCGTCGATGTGCTTGGCACCTTCTGAGAGCGCCACGGCGACGTCGTTGCCCGTGCCCGCTCCCACTATGAGCACCTGGTTCAGCGGGTTATCCGTGAGGTGCCGGTACGGGTAGAAGTAGAACGGCTCGAGCTTGCGGAGCTTGGACACCGGGTAGATCGTCTGGTGGGGGATGTTGTTCGCCGAGACGTTGAGGACAGCCGCTTTGTGGGCGGCGGACTTCGACGCCGTCACCTTGTAGTACGGCGACCAGTAGTCGATCGACGACGTCGACTCCACGCCGAGCAGGACCACGACGGCGATGAGGCCGGCCAGCTGCCAGTGCCGGCGGTGGCCGCCCAAGAGGACGAGCAGGCCCGCGGCTATGACGGCTCCCCACACGACGGGGCGCATCTGCCAGAAGGAGAGGCCCGAGAAGACGACGATGCCCCCGATGCTGCCGAGGATGTCGAGGCGGTAGGCCTCGAGAGACTCGAAGCGGATGAAGATGCGCGCCACGCCCTGACCGATGCCGCCCATGATCGCCACGCTGAGCACGAAGATGACTGGCAGGCTCACCCACTGGGGCAGCGGCGGCAGCCCGAAGCCGCCGGTCAGCCGGTGCGGCCCGTGCAGAGAAGTGAGCGCCACCGGGAACAAGAGCACGAACCCCACTAGCGCCGTCAAGCTGACCGGGACGAGGCGGAAGACGTCGAGAGAAGACCTGGCCAGCAAGAAGCCCACCCCGATCCCGAGGAAGCTCCCGAGCAGCACGAAGTTCGTCACGTAGGCGAGATAGACGTTGTTCGCCGCCGTCCAGCGGATGAGGAACAGCTCGACGAAGAGCATGAGGAAGCTGGCGAGGACGAGATGCCATCGGGGCGGTCGGCCCGTCCCCACCTGAGCCGCGCCGGCATCCGGTGGCGCCTCGACTGCGCCGGGCGGCCGGTCTACCGGCGACTTCGGCGCGCCGGACAGCAGCCGTCCGGCTCGTCCCCCCGACAGGCGGGAAGTGTCGCGCATCATCGTCCTCTCGTAACAGGGTTGGCCGGCCAGCCTGGCATGCCGGCAGGTGGCCGGTGTGGTTATACCCGCCGCGCCCGCGACGACTCGCTCCTCGGCCCGGCCGCCCCGGGCGGACCGGTCCGGAGCCGGCTGCTCAGGAAAAGCAGTACGAGTCCGAGGAGGCGTCGCCGCCCTGCAACCGCACCTGGTGTGCCCTCAGGCCGCGGAAGTCGTTCACGAAGAACTCACTGTCGAAGGCCATCCCGCCGTCGGGATGGGCGTCGAGCTTGACCATCCAGGCGCCGACACCGTCGGGGTAGAACTGATCGTCCCAGGCGCCGTAGAGGGAGTTCGTGAAATACACCCGCCGCCCGTCCCGGCTCACCTCCACCATCTGCGGGCCGCCCTTCAGCGGCTCAGCCGAAGCCGGATGGGGAGTCCTGTTGACGATGCCGCCGATCCGGGCTGAGCCGGTCAGCCGGGGGGAGAATGGGTCGGAGACGTCGTACTGGCGGAGCTCGCCGGTCCCCCAGCAGGAGACGTAGAGGAACCGGTCGTCGACGGAGAGGTCGATGTCTGTCACGAGCGGCGGCACGGCCCCGAAGCCCTGCAGGAGCGGCGGCAGGACGGCGGCGTCGGCTGGCTCTGCCGGGATGTCGATGATTTTTGTGATCGAGAAGTCGCCCGTGTCCGGTTCCCGGTGCCAGACCCAGATCGAGGCTGACAGGTCTTCCACGCTGACAACGGAATTGACGAAGCCGTACACCTTGTCAGGATGGTGAGCAGGGCGAAGCTCGAGGGCCATCTGGTGTGCGTCGCCGAGGTCGAGGGTCTGCAGGTGACGACGTGTCTCGAGGTCCCAGATGTGGATGGCGTGACCGTACTTCCGCCCGAGAAGCAGCTCGGGCACGATCCCGTCCTCGATCATCGACGGCGTCGCCCACTCGCTCGAGATAAGCACCGATTCGTTGAGATGCCACCAGAAGTCATAGGCGAGATATTGCGGGCCCCGGTCCAGCTCCCACTGCTCGATCGGCTCGAAGGTGACGTGGTCGAGCACGGCGATGCCCCCGGGACCCTCCTCGCCGGCACCGCCGAGAGCACTCAGGTAGAGACCGGACGGGCCGCAGTGCAAGGTGTGGGGGCGCGAGTATCCGGTCTTCTCGGCGAGGGCACTGGCCTCGATCGTCTTGACGAGATGGGGTTGCCGGGGGTCGGGCTTGGTGTCGACGACGTTTATCGCGCGACGACCGGATGCCCGGCACGAGGAGGTACCTGCGCTCGAGGTGGCCCGGGTCGTGACCGGTGTGGCAGAGGGCGGAGCTGCAGGCGTTCCAACCGAAATGGTGGAGCTCGTCGCCGGTGCCGGGCATGTCGAGCCAGCCGACCACCTTCGAGTAGTCAGCCGAACCCGGCTTGACGTCGATGACGGCAAGCGCGTCGGGCCGGGCCGGGCCGTCGCGGTGGAAGGCGGCGACATAGGCCAGCTCTTCGGCCGGGGCGGCGGCGGCGTCCTCCGGCGTGCGGTAGAAGGTGGGGTCGGGACCGGGTGCCGTCCCTTCGGGACTCTGGGGCCGGTGATCGGAGGCGTCTTGGGCCATAGCCGAATCTCTCCTTGAAAAGCTCGCGCACCGCGGCGAGAGGGGCGGACTGGTTCCATCGACGCAGACGGGCGGACTCGTTCCATCGATTTAGTCGCAAGATACCAACTGGAGGCCCCGCCAGGCAACGGGGTGGCGCCGGCGGCGGCGGCGGCGCGGGCGGCGGCCACAGGCGGGCGGGGGTGCGGATGGAATCTAGAGCGGGGCGTGGGCTGCAACGGCGACCGCACCGAGCGCCCCGCAGCCGAGGAGCGCCGCCACCACCCCCTTGCGCAGCCCGATGAGCCAGATGGCGGCGAGAAGAGTGATGCCCAGCTGCCACAGGTGGGCGAGGCCGAGGCCGAGGGGTATCGCCACGCCGCCGATGCCTCCAATGGCAGCCGGTCCCGCACCGGTGAGGAACGCCTGCACACGATCGCTCCGCCGCAGCCGGTTGAAATGCGGTCCGCCGGCAATGACGAAGGCGAACGAAGGAGCAAATGCCATGAGGGACGCCAGGAGGCCGCCCCTCAGGCCGGCGGCGGCGTAGCCGACGACGGCGACGGTCTGCACGACCGGCCCCGGTGTGATCTGGCCGAGGGCGACTGCGTTCAGGAACTGGGCGTTCGTCATCCAGTGGTAGGTCGCCACGACGTCGTGCTGCATGAGGGGGATGATCACAAAGCCGCCGCCGTAGGAAAGGGCACCTACTTTGAAGGCCACGAGAGCCACCGCCCCAAGGCCGCCGCTCACGGTCGCCACGAGCGCCAGTGGAACCGGCAGGGCCGCCCCGCTGCCTCTGCTCCGCCCTTTCCACTGCTCGGCTCCCACCTCGGCCAACCCGCTGGCAAGCAACACGAACACGAGATCCTGGCCTGCCAGTGCCCCGGTGACGGCGCCTGCGAGAAGGTAGACGAGCCAGCGCCGCTCACGTGCCGTCCTTCCTTCCACCCGCGCCCGGCTCGAGGGGAGAAGTCCAAGGGCGGCACTCAGCGCCACCGCCGGGACGCCACCGCCTGCGCCGGCGGCGATTCCGGTCACGAGGTGCGAGGTGTGCCGGGCGAGAAAGACTGCAGCCAGCCCGAGAATTATGACGAGCCCGGGGACTATGAAGCAGACCCCGCCGAGGACAGCCCCGATCCACCCCCTGAGCCGCCAGGCACAGAAGATCGCCAGCTGGGTCGAGGCCGGTCCCGGCAGGAGGCTCGTGGCGGCGATCCCGTCCTCGAACTCGTTCGCGGGAAGCCAGTGGCGCCTCTCGACGCACAGCCGCCGCAGGAGCGTGATGTGCGCCGGCGGGCCCCCGAAGCCCGTGACGCCGATCCGCGACCACTCCTTTGCGATGGTCGAGAGCGCCACTCGCGGCTCCCCCGCCTCTGCCGGCTCCCCCGCCGGCCGTGACTCTGGGCTGTCGGGCATGGCCTTCAGGCAACCTGGGCCGGTGCCACAGATCTAGTCATCTCGGGCGTCTCGCACAACGAGCCGGCGCACCTGCTCGATGAGGGAGTGCGATCTCGGCCTCGGAGTTGTACGCATGGGGGGACGCCCGCACAGCAGAGGCCAAGCCCCGCTGCTCCATGTCGAGACGTGCCCAAGGCGCCCCCGTCACCGAGACGTTGATGCCGGCCGCCGCGAGAGCTTGTTGGACGGAGGCCGGATCGCGACCGGGCACGGTGAAGGTGACGATGGCAGACCGTTCGGCACCGCCGTCATGGGTCACTGCGCCCGTCTCGGCCAGGCCGCTGCGGAGACAGTCCGCCAAGAGCTTGATCCGCTCGGCGATAAGCGCCACGCCGGTGGCGAGCGCATACTCGACAGCGGCCCCGAGACCGAGGCGGGCGGCGTATGAGGTCTCGAATTGCTCGAATCGCCCGGCCCGATCGGTCAGCACGTAGCGCTCCTCGTCCACCCACGTGGCCGAGGCACCGTCCAGGCCGGGTGGCTCCATCCGCTCGGACCACTCGGGTGCCACGTAGAGCCATCCCGTCCCCCGAGGGCCCCGGAGGAACTTGCGGCCGGTGCCCGTCGCAGCATCGCAGCCGATTGCCGGGATGTCGAGGGTCAGCTGTCCGGCCGATTGACAGGCGTCGAGGAAGAACGGCACGCCGGCGGCACGCGTGCGCCGACCGACCTCCGCTACGGGATTGACCAGGCCCCGGTGCGTACCGACGTGAGTGGCCGTGACGAGACGCACTTTGGCGTCAAGCCGCCTATCGAGATCGTCGAGATCGAGTGAGCCGTCGGGCTGCGACGCGACGGCTTCGATGGTGAGCCCGAAGCGATCGCGAGCCTGCAGGCAGCGAGAGGTAGTGGCTGTTGTAGACGGACCGGTCCACGATCACGTGCCCGCCACGGTCGAACCATCCCCCGAGAGCCAGGCCCCAGAAGGCCTTCGTCCACGACGACGTGTCGCTGTCGGTGAGCGCCACGTCGAGCGGATCGACTCTGAGCAGGCGTGCCATCGAGACGTGCGCCGCCTTGATCGCGCCGGCCGAGGCAGTCTCGGCCTCGTAGCCTCCGGCCCGCGCCTCGAGCCGGAGGTGGTCGACCACGGCGTCCACGACCTGTCGGGGGGCAGCGAGGCACCGGCATTGTTCAGATGAACGACAAGCTCACAGCCCGGGGTGTCGGCGCGGAGACGATCGAGGTCCAAAGCCACGGTCCTACCCTGCACGAACCCGTGGCCGCGTGCCAGGCCACCTCCCGCTCACCGACGTCAGGTCGTCTGCGGACCGGCCCTTGTCCGGGCGTGGGCGTCCGGTCTTAGAATGGCGCCGCCTCACCGGGCTTCCCTTAGCTTTCCGAGATCCTCCACCCATGGACCCAGAGTCTGACTACCCGACCGTGATCCCTGCCGGCGAACCCGCCCCGAAGAGCGCCGGCCGAGCATCGGGGCGGCTGCCGCGGACCATGCGGAAGGTACCGGAGCTCACGGCCTACTTCTGGATCATCAAGATCCTGACCACCGCCCAGGGCGAGGCGACCTCGGACTTCCTCGTTCACCGGCTCGGGTCCTACACGGCCGTGGCGCTCGGGGCGGTCGGCCTCGTCGTCTCGCTTGCACTGCAGTTCTACGTGCGCAGGTACATCGCCTGGGTCTATTGGCTGGCGGTGGTCATGGTCGCCATATCTGGCACGATGGCGGCCGACGTGCTGCACATCAAATTCGGCGTCCCCTATGCCGTGTCCACCACGGTGTTCGCCGTGGTCCTGGTGATCGTCTTCGTCGTCTGGTACGCGAGCGAGAAGACATTGTCCATCCACAGCATCTGCACGCCTCGGCGGGAGGTGTTCTACTGGGCGGCCGTCATGGCGGCTTTCGCCCTTGGCACGGCGGCGGGCGACCTGACCGCCACGACCTTGCACCTGGGCTTTCTCGGGTCGGGGTTGATGTTCACCGGCCTGATCTGTATCCCGGCTCTCGCCTACCTCTTGCGCCGCCGGAACGAAGTCCTCACTTTCTGGATCGCCTACGTCCTCACCCGCCCTCTCGGGGCCTCCTTTGCCGACTGGCTGGACAAGCCGCACCCTCACGGGCTCGGCGTCGGGGGTGGCCTCGTCAGCCTCTGCTCGACGATCGTCATCTTCGTCTTCGTGGCATACCTCGCCCTCAGCCGGAGGGATGTCGCGCCGGACACCATCCCCCCGCCCGGGTGACGCTCGTCGGAGAGGTCGCCTCAGCTACGGTCAAGGCATGTCCGAGGAGCCGGTGGGGCAGGCCGCCGCCCTCATCCAGGCAGGGGCCGTCCTGCTAGACGTCCGTGAGCCGGCGGAGTGGGAGGCCGGACACGTGCCCGGGGCCTTGTTCATCCCGATGGGCGAGCTCGGTGCCCGCATCGGCGAGCTCCCGAGCGATGGCGAGGTAGTGGTGATGTGTCGCTCCGGCCACCGCTCTGCGATGGCGACGCGGGCTCTGCGCGAGGTCGGCATCTCGGCGACGAATTTCGATGGCGGCATCCTCGCCTGGGCGGCCGACGGTGGCCCCGTCGTCACCGACGCCGGCACGGCGGGCACAGTGATCTGACCCGAAGGCGGACAGCGCCACCTCGGCACCCGGGGCCGGCCTGCTCGCCCGAGCCGCCCCGGCGCCACAGCGGCGCCTCCGGCACCGGCCGGCCTGCTCGCCTGACCCCCCGGCGACACAGAGCCGGTCTGCCCCTCGGTGCCCAGGATCGACAGGCGAACATATGTTCCCTAAGCTGGCCGCCGATGGCGCCCCGCCAGATACCCACCATCCTTCACGCCGACCTCGACGCCTTCTACGCCTCGGTCGAGCAACTTCTCGATCCTTCGCTGGTGGGTGTTCCGGTGGCAGTCGGCGAGGGTGTCGTGTTGGCGGCGAGCTACGAGGCGAAGGCGTTCGGGGTCGCGGCGGGAATGGCTGGCTGGCGAGCCCGGCAGCTGTGCCCGGCCCTGCGCCTTGTGGGAGGCCACTTCCGCCGCTATCAGGAGCTCGGAGATCAGGTCATCGACGTCTGCCGGGACTTCACCCCGCTCGTCGAGCGAATCTCGATAGACGAGGCCTTTCTCGACGTGGCCGGATCGACGCACCTGTTCGGCTCGCCGGCGGTCATCGCCGCCACCATCCGGCGGCGGGTGCGGCGCGAGATCGGCCTGGCGGTGTCGGTCGGAGTGGCGCGCACGAAGCACCTCGCCAAGATCGCTTCACAGGTGGCGAAGCCCGACGGGCTGGTGGAGGTACCGCCGGACGGGGAGCTCGAGTTCCTCCATCCCCTTCCGGTCGAGTTGATGTGGGGCGTGGGACCGGCCACGAGGACCCGATTGGCCGGAGCCGGCATCCACACGATCGGCGACCTCGCCCTGGCGCCGTCTCCGCTCCTGCGGCGACTGCTCGGCGAGGCCGCCGCCGGCAAGCTCGGTTCACTCGCAGTCAACCTCGACCCGCGCCGGATCGAGACGGGCCGACGGGTGGCGTCGATGGGCGCCCAGGCTGCCCTCGGTGCCCGGGAAGCAACTCCGGAGCTGCTCGGTTCCACCCTCGGCTACCTGGCCGACCGCGTGGCGGCCAGGCTGCGTCTGTCGGGTCGAGCGGGACGCACAATCACGGTCAGGGTCCGCTTCACGGGCCTACGGTCCGTCACCCGGTCGGTGACGTTGCCGGTGGGCATCTCGACCACCCTGACGGTGACCGAGCTCGCCTCAGAGCTGGCCGTTGCCGCTCTGGAGGACCACGGCGGAGGCGCCATCACCCTGTTGGCGGTGTCGGTCTCCAATCTGATCGATCAGCCGGCGCTCCAACTCGAGCTGCCCCTCGGTCTCGGGGATGATCGGCACCGGCCGGGCAGTGCCCGGGGCGCCTCCCGCTTCGCCGTCGATCGCGCCATCGACGCCATCCGGGGCCGCTTCGGACGAGAGGCGGTCGGCTATGCGGCCGTTGCGTTCTCGGGTGAAGGCCGCGTTCCGGAGGAGTTCCGCGAGCTGGCCGAGCACAAGGGACCTCGGTAAGGGGCTGCGGCCATCGGGCCTCCACCCGGCCCCTCAGACCACGACCGGCATGAGATATCCGAGGCCGGCCACCATGGCGCCCACGAGCATGAGTCCCATGCCGGCGAGCCGCGCCGGGTGGTAAGTGGCCAGCAAGCCACCCACGACTCCGACAACCAACCCGATGGCGCCGATCCACGCGCCGATGCGGGCTACGCGAAGAGACCGGGGGATTCGGACGAGCAGCAGCAGTCCCCCGGCGCCGAGGGCCGCCCCCACTACTGCGTGGGCGACGTAGACCATCTCCCCCCTGGCAGGGAGCCACTCGGTCGGGCGACCGAGAGGCACCAAGACCAGGGCGGCGAGCCCGAGCAGGAGCTCGACGCCGGTACCGGCCGCCAGGATCACGGACAGGCGAGCAGTCCCAGGCGCCCCTTGGAACGCTGCGGCCTCCTCTTGTGACTGACCCGGCCGTCCGCCCGGTGCGACATCCGCCCGTGGCGCGGCCGCCGCGCCGTTCTCGGGTGAGACCGCGGAGCGGCGGCTCGAGCCGGTGTCTGTGGGGGCCTCGGCAACCGCGAGCGCCGTTGCCTGGCCCGGCGTGCCAGCAGGGGGGTCGGCCCCGCCGACCGCCGCCGCGCGTACGAGGAGGTTGTAGGTGACAAGGGCGATCCCAAGATGCATGACCATGAGGAGACGCGACTGCCTTCGCCGCTTCGCCCTCGAGCAGCAACCAGCCGTCGGGCAGCCACAGCAGGAGCGTGACGAGGACGGCCAGGCGAATGAAGAGCCAGCGCGGGGGCTGCGGTGACTCGGGTGACGACGGCCCAACCCACCCCTGCCGCCGCCACCCCGACGGTGGTGAGCAGTCCGTAGTCCGAGAGCCGGAAATGGGAAAAGTGCTTGGTGGAGGGAAAAGCCATGATGCAGATCCGCACCAGCGCGGCGTCGGCGATCAGCGAGCCGGCGATTGCCGCCACTGTGACAAGCACGATCCTGGCCGCCGTCGGCCGGCGGTACGTGGGCGTGAGGTCGATGCGGGCGATGGCTCGCAGCCGATCGACCAGGTGCCGTGGCGACATGACGCTCCAGGAAGTCCGAGGTTGCCGGGCCCTCAGTTCACCATCTGCGGTGGGCGGAATGTGGGCGGCCACCAACCGAGACGATTACCTTCAGAAGAACACCGCCTCCCCTCCTCTGCCTCGGCGGCTTGACAAGTTAGTGAGTGAGCACTTACTATGTCTCGGACATGGCCCCTCGCAGACAGACCGCCGTCGAGCGCCGGCACGCCGTCTTGACGGCAGCCGTCACCGAGTTCGCCCGGGCAGGCTTCGCGGGAACCTCGACCGAGGCCATCGCCGCCCGCGCCGGCATCTCCCAGCCGTACCTGTTCCGCCTGTTCGGTACGAAGAAAGACCTCTTCATCGCCACCTACGCCCGGGTCGGTGAGCGCATAGTGGCGGAGATGACAGGGGCCGCCGAGGGCCTCGAGGGCGAAGAGGCTCTCCACGCCATGGGCAGGGCCTACGTCCAACTGCTGCAGGACCCTGACCTCCTGCAGGTTCAGATGCACGGGTTCGCGGCTGCGACCGGCGACGCCGACATCGCCGCCGCCTGCCGGAAGACCTTCGAGGTGCTCTGGCACCTGGTGGACGAGCGCACTGACGGCGACGAGGAGACAATCCGCCAATTCTTCTCGACCGGGATGATGATCTCGGTCATGTCTGCCATCGACCTTCTCTCAGTGCCGGACCGTTGGGCGCAGTCGATGTGCCCCGCGCCGGAGAAGGCGGTGGCTCTCGCCGCCGTGTCCCATGCACTGGGCGACAGACGCCACACAGCAGGCGACGAGAACGAAGTCCCGGCATGACGCACCTCTCTTTTTTCATCTCGCTACTTAGTGACTACTCACAATGTATTTCCCACGTTACGAGCACTGCGGCCTCGGACGCCCAACCCAAAGGAGCGATCTCATGAGCAACCTGTCGGACCAGGCGATCCCTCAGCGGACCCGCCGATCCAGCCTCCCCCAGAACCGGTGCCCCGCGCCGGGGCGCCGCTTGGGCCGTCCTCATCACCGGGCTGGCGCTGTTCATGGCATCGCTCGACAACCTCGTCGTCACGACGGCACTCCCGGTCATCCGGGTTCACCTCCACGCCGGCCTGGCCGGCCTCGAGTGGACAGTCAACGCCTACACGCTGACCTTCGCCGTCCTGCTCCTGTCTGCTGCCGCCGTCGGGGAGCGCTTTGGTCGCCGGCGGGTGTTCGTCGCCGGCATCGCCCTTTTCACGCTGAGCTCGGCGGCCGCCGCCGTAGCTCCGAACATCGGGTTCCTCGTGGCGGCACGGGCCTTGCAGGGTGCCGGCGGGGCCATGATCATGCCGCTCTCACTGACGCTTGCTGAGCGCGGCGGTGCCACCCGAGCGTCGCAACGCCGCCCTCGGAATCTGGGGCGCGATCGGCGGAGCAGCCGTGGCGCTCGGACCGCTCGTGGGCGGAGCCGTCACGAGCGGCTGGTCGTGGCACTACATCTTCTGGCTGAACGTGCCCGTCGGGCTGTTGCTGGTGCCGCTGGCGTGGTGGAAGCTGTCCGAGTCCCGAGGCAGCCAGACCCGCCTCGACCTCGCCGGCGTGCTCCTCGTCAGCACGGGCCTGTTCGGCGTGGTCCTCGGCCTCGTGCGCGGGAATTCCCACGGCTGGACCAGCGCCGGCGTGCTCGGCCTCGTTCGCTGGTCGGCGCCGTCATGCTGGCCGCCTTCGCCCGGCGGGAGCTGCGGATCGACTTCCCGATGCTGAACCTGCGGATGTTCAGAGAACAGGGAGTTCGCCGCCGTCAACGTGACCGCGCTGCTGTTCAGCTTCGGGATGTTCGGGTCGATCTTCTTCCTCTCGCAGTTCCTGCAGACGGTGCAGGGCTATTCGCCCCTCGCCGCCGGGCTGCGCGTGCTCCCGTGGACCGGCATGCCGATGCTGCTCGCCCCGTGGTCGGCATGCTTGGCCGAGCGATGGGGAGGTAAGCCGCTCGTGGCCACGGGACTGGCCCTGCAGGTGATCGGCCTCACCTGGCTCGCCACGCTGATCACGCCCACGACTCCGTACACCGACATGGTGCCCGCCTTCGTCGCTGGCCGGCATTGGAATGACGCTCTTCTTCGTGCCGCTGGCCTCACTCGTGCTCGGCGCGGTGCCGCCGGCCCTCGAAGGGTGTGGCCTCGGGGACGAATGCCGCATTCCGCGAGCTCGGGGGAGTCCTCGGGATTGCAGTGCTCGGCGCGGTGTTCTCCTCCAACGGCGGGTACGCCTCGGCCCAGAGCTACGTCAGCGGGCTCAGCCCGGCCACCTACGTCGGTGCTGCGGTGGTGGCTGCCGGGGTGCTCACCGCCCTGATGGTCCCAGGCCGCCGCCGGGCACGGGCTGGCCGGTCGGTGCCGGGGGCGAGCGGCCAGTCGCTGGTTGCGGCAGGTGAGACCTCTGATCGAGTCGAGACCAGCGCCGCTGAGCCGTTGAGCTCTTCGACAACGAAAGCCTTCCGGGCTTCTCCCCTATCTCCGACGCCTCAAGGGGTTCAGGTTGTCGCGCTGAGGACGAACACACCCCATCCGAGGCAGCGGCGCTCGTCGGCAAGGTAGGTCCGCCGGGACCTGTCGTGCTCACCACGTACCTCGGCCGCCTCGGGATCCTCGGGGTGGAGAGCGAGCCAGTCAGCGACGTTCCGCCACTGGCTCGCCCTGTAGCGGTCCCAATCGTCGAAGTTGGCGAGGACCATCTCGACGAGGTCGGTGCCGGCCGCCTCGAAGCGCTCCAAGGTCCCGGCGAGATCAGCAAAGTCCTGCTCGGCCTCGAAGGCGCGCCTCACATGAGGCGGCGGCGGCTCGGCCCAGTACGGCTCCCCGACGAGCAGGAGGCCGTCAGGCCTTGCCCAACGCTGCATCAAAGCCACCGTGCCGGCGAGGCCGCCGCCGATCCAGGTGGCCCCGATACAGGAGACGATGTCACTCGGGCCGGCCACTCCAGTGGGCTCACCGGCGTCGCCTTCGACGAAGGCGACCGAGGACTCCAGGCCGAGCTCTGCTGCTCGCTCCTCTGCCGCCGTGACGAAGAGCCGGTTCACATCGATGCCGACTCCGGTCGCTCCGAAGCGCTCGGCGAACAGGCAGAGCATCTCCCCCTTGCCGCTGGCGAGGTCGAGGATGTGGGTGCCCGGCCCGACCCGGCAGATACTCACCGAGGAGCAACAGCTTCTCGACCGAGAGCGGATTCAGTATTCGGCGGGTGGACTCTGATATCTCGTGGTATCGATGGACGCTGACCATGGAAACCCTTTCGTGGCTCGATCCGCGGGGAGCCCTTGTGCGGCCGCCGCCCTAGTTGCAGGCGAACCTCCGGCAGGAAGGCCATGAACGTCCGCGCCTGGACCGAGCCCACGGCCACACCGGTCCCATAGGCGGCATCGTCAAGGAGGCGGAGGGCCGCGTATGCGAGCGGGTTCATCTCCGGCCGAGTTCGCACCCACTCCACGGCGATCGGAGCTGTCATGAGGAGCGGGACGAGACGGGCCCTTGTCGGCGGCCGCCCGCTCACGCCGAGGGCCACCGCCATCGCGCCGAGCGGCCACCACTCTCTCCGGAAGATGTGACCGAGGGCAACAGCGTCGAGAACCAACCCCCGGCCTGCGATGCCGATGGCCGTCGACGGGCCAAGCCCAAGGGGTGCCAGCCGGCTGTGGAGGCGGGCGGCGGCGAAGCCGGTGTTGGCAGCAGCGGCGACCGCATGGCCGGTGGCGACGAGGCCGATCGACGCCAGGCTCGAGCCCGAGAATCGAGCCGGGGCGAGCCGGCCAGGGTGCCGCTGTGCCAGCGGGCCGGCCGAAGTCCCGTATGCGACCCGTCGCCCGAGCCAGCGCCCTGGCGCCGGTCCCTGCGCATGGACGACGGTGGCACCCGGCTCGTAACGGACGAGCCAGCCCTCGTCGCTCAGGCGCCAGACGAGATCGACGTCCTCCCCGAAGCGCAGGCTCTCGTCGAAGGGGTGCCGGAGGACGAGAGACCTGCGCACCACGAGCGTCGCCGTCGGAACAAAGCTCAGCCGCCCGCCCGGCCTGACCAGCTCCGGGCGAGACCCCAGGTCGAGGGCCGACCGGGCTGCCTCGTAGCGGGCGAGGAGCGACTTCCCGGCGGGCGCCGGCACGACCCGGGGGGCAACCGCCGCCACGTGGGGATCGTCGAAGTGTGCGCTGAGCACGTCGAGCCAGCCGTCCTGCGGACGGCAGTCAGCGTCCACGAAGGCGACGAGGTCGGTGCGGGCGATTCGGGCCCCGGTGTTTCTCGCCGCCGCCGGTCCCCGGTTCTCGCCGTGGCGCTCGAGGGTGACGGCGTGCCTCGTCGCGACGGCCCGCACGGCGCCGGCGTCCACGGAGCCGTCATCGACCACGATCACCCGCAGGCCCCTCAACGCCTCCAGGCAGCCCTCGAGAGCACCGGCCCCGAGCACGGGCACGACGACATCCACGTCGGGATGAGCTCTCCGCTGCTCGCCGAAGACCGGGTGGGCGAAGTCCGCGGTCGAGAAGGCTCCTCGCCAGCGAGCGCGCCGGCGCTCCCTTTGGCACCGCGCCCGTCGGACCTGCCTTCCGCAGGCTGGACAGGAAGGGCATCGCCTCCTCGCCCAGACGGATGACCCTCCACGGCGAGCCGCCGGCAAGCACCCGGCCGGCCGGCAGAACCCTGACGTCGGGGGCGAGGGCGATGCTTAATCCCCCCGGCAACCGGCGCGTCAAAACCCTCAGCTTGTCGTCGTGTTGCTGTAGACGCGGGTAGGCCTCACCAGGACAGCCGTGCGGCCCTGCTCTGCCATCTCCCGGTCGTACGCCTCCCAGTCGTCGTGGGTGCCTCCGGCGGCAGTGAACACTTCGCGTAGCAGCAGTCGCAGGCGCTCGGCATCCACTCCCTGGCATGGGTCGTCCGGACCGATCAGCTCTACGAAGCCTTCGACGGCGACCCAGGACCAGCCGGAGCGAAAAATGACCGTGATCTGTGGGCGATCGCGCAGGTTGCGCAGCTTCGTCCGCCCATAGGTCACGAAACCCAGCACCTCTCCCCCGCCGAAGGGATGCTCGAGGACGCCGGCGTTGACCACGGAGGCTTGGATCGTCGAGTCACTCCGCAGCGTCGTCACGACGGCCAGGAACTGCTCGCGCTCACCAAGCTCAGTAGCATCCCGCAATGTCGTCATGGAGGCCTCCCGGTTGAGGACGCAGCTGCAAGCGCGCCCGACAACGTAGCCTCCGGCGGCCGCCGGCGTAAGGTCCCCCGGCGTCGTGGGGAAGAATGCGCCGATGAGCCCGCCGCTTCGCGCCTTCGGCCTTCTGCTGACGCCCGGAGCGGGCGCCGGCAGGGACCAGCCGGCTCTCGTCGCCATCGACCGAGCGGTGTCCCGGACAGGGCTGATCGTGGAGCGGATCGACTTTCCTTACCGCCTCGCCGGACGGAGGCGGCCCGATTCGCCTCGGGTGCTCATGGACACAGTGCGCTCGGCCGCCGGGGCTCTCGCCGCCCGCACGGCGGACGCCGGTGCCGTGATCCTCGGAGGCCGATCGATGGGTGGCCGCATCTGCTCGATGGTCGTCGGCGGCGGCCTTCCTGCGGCGGGATTGGTACTGGTGAGCTACCCGCTCCACCCGCCGGGACGACCGGACAAGCTTCGGACCGACCACTTTCCCCTCCTGCGTGTGCCGTGCCTGTTCGTGTCGGGCAGGCGGGACAGCTTCGCCTCGCCGGCGGAGCTCGAGTCGGCCACGGCGAGCATCAACGGCCCGGTCAGCCACGTCTGGGTGGAGGGAGACCATGGCCTCAAAGGGCGGGACGCCGAAGTGGCCTCGATCGTGGCCGGGTGGATCGAGCACCTCACAACCGAGCAGTAGCGGCGGAGACTCAACGTCGGATCGTCACCTTCGGGGCGCCGCTCCGGGTCACGCTCAGCCAGTCCCACATCCCGTCGATCTCGTGCCCGGAAACGAGACAGGCGATCCGGTAAGTCCCCACCCTCGCCGCCACGAAGCCGAACGATTTTGACACCCCTGGCTGGTCCCCGCCCTTCGGCGCCGGTGTGGCAGAGCCCGGAAAGGCGAGCGGCGCGCCGTCCGGGCTGAGAGGGAGATCTTCGACGACCGCGCACGAGTGGCTCAATGTCGCCGAGGCATTCTTGCAGGTCACGTCGACCTTCCAGCCGACAGGGATGCTGATCCGCATGGCCCCGTCGCCATAGCCGTCGAAGTTGAACCCCCCGTCGGCACCGCTCGAACTGCTGACGAGCAGCAGATGGGCAGTCGTGTTGTCCGCGTCACTTGTGAGGATCGACGATCTCCTCACCAACGCCCCGCTCGAGCCACACGACGCGATCACGGTTGCCAGCAGGGCGGCGACGGCGATCGCCCCAGCCAGCTTCCAAAAGGCCCAACTTTGCACCCGGACGATCTTCTCGCGATTGCTCTGCGACGTAAAGGCCGCCCCGGACATGGTGTCCTCGGCATCCAGCGGAGTACAGGCCCTCTGCTGCTCGAAGGCACTACTCTGCCCCCGTGGCGCGAGGCCTGCCCCTGGCCCAGCCCAACTCGCTAGGAGGCGGTGATGACGGACACGAACGACGAACAGGCCGAGCACTGGTCGGAGCTGGCGCCGGTCTGGCTCGAGCTCGAGGACCAGCTCGAGCGGGTGAGCGGCGAGCCGGGCCGGCTGGCGATGGACCAGCTGTCGTTGCGCCCGGGCGAATCGGTCCTCGACCTGGGCTGCGGCTCGGGACGGACGACGCTCGAGCTGGCGAGGCGAGTCTCGCCAGACGGTTTCGCTCTCGGCGTTGACATCGCCCCGGAGATGATCGACCACGGCCGTCGGCGCGAGGAGCGGGCAGAGGGCGGCCGTGTCGAGTTCCTCGTAGCCGACGTACAGGTGCACGATCTCGGCCAGGGGAGGTTCCACGCTGCCTTCTCCCGGTTCGGGGTGATGTTCTTCTCCGACCCGGTGGCCGCTTTCCACAACATCCGGAGAGCTCTCCGACCCGGGGGCAGGCTGGCCTTCGTCTGCTGGCAGAGTGTCTTCGAGAACGAGTGGATGCTGCTCCCGGGCGCGGCGGCGATATCGGTTACAGGCACGCCCCCGCCCCTGCCCGAGGCCAATGCACCCGGTCCCTTGTCGCTGGCCGAGCCCGCCCGGATCCGGGAGGTGCTCGGCGCGGCCGGTTATTCAGATGTCGAAGTCACTCCCCACAATGACCAGATTCTCTATCGCCGAGGATCGGATCAGCGAGGTCGCCGTCCTCAGCACTCGGGTAGGCATGCTCCGCTCCCTCCTCGACGGCGTTGACGACGACATGCGCCGGAGGGTCGTGACCGCTATCGAGGACATGTGGCGGGCCAGGCTCGATCAGGGCGTCGTGCGGGCGTCCCGCGGCGTTCACGTCGTGAGCGCCGCATCCTGACGGCCCGCTCCGCTCTAGGGGTCTTGCGCGAGATGCCTGAGGTTGCCACGCTCTTGACATGGTCGACGCGGAGCGCCGTGACGTTGTCGTAGTCGGCTCGCTCAACCGCGACTACCTGCTCGAGGTCCAGGCTCGACCGTTGCCGGGAGAGACGGTGACCGGGGCGAAGGTGACGGTCGAATCGGGCGGAAAGGGCGCAAATCAAGCGGCTGCGGCAGCACGAACGGGCGCCGCGGCGCACCTGATCGGGCGGGTGGGAGACGATGACGCCGGCGCCGCGCTCATCGCCTCTCTGCGAGACGCCGGGGTTGAGACGGCGAATGTCATCGTGAGCCCGTCGGAACCGACCGGCTCGGCCTTCATCACTGTCACCCCGGACGGGGAGAACTCCATCATCGTGGCCTCTGGGGCCAATGCCTTGCTCGGCTCTGGCGACCTGCTGGCCGGCAAGTCGACGTTGGCCAGCGCCGGCGTCCTGCTCCTGCAACTCGAGGTGCCGGACGAGGCGATCGAGGCGGCCGTACACCTGGCGGCGCCGGAGACCTTCGTAGTCCTCAACGCGTCCCCCTACCGGGCGTTGAGCCGCACGGTCATGGAGCGGGTGGACGTGTTGTTGATAAACGGTCTCGAAGCTCGCCAGCTACTGGGCGATGATGGCAACCTCGACGAGGCGGCCGCATTCGACGACCTCGGACCTCGCCTGACGGTGGTGACCCTCGGTGGCGCCGGCGCTCGCGCCTATGTCGGCGGGCGGATCCTGGCCTGCGCTGCTGCGCCTGCCGACGTGGTGGACACCACCGGCGCCGGAGACGCCTTCGCCGGCGCGCTCGGTGCGTGGCTCGCGAGGGAATCACTCGGTCGGTCCCCCGATCTCGTCGAACCCGTCATGCGTGCCCTGTCGGCGGCGTCGGCCGCCGCCGCCTACTCGGTCGGCCGTCGCGGGGCGCAGCCCTCCTACGGCAGCGCCGCAGACCTCGGACCCCCCTGGACCCGAACCGCCCCAGTCCTGTGAGACCTGAGCCTGTCGTGCGTGCCGACGCCATGAACATCGGTGGAGAAGGCGCCACCGAAAAGATCAGGGAAGCCTGTGCCGCCCTTGCCAGGCTGCTGAAGTCGTGAGAGGCGAGCCCGGTCGGAGAAGAGCCGCCGCTGCTCGCCCATGAACCACATGCTCGGGGTGGCCTGGCTGGCCGCCATCGGGCGCAGCCTGCGCGAGGCCTTCTTCATGTTCTGGGAGACCCCTCTGGGCTCTTGTCCTCGGCTTCGCGCTCTCCGGCGCGGTCCAGGCCTTCGTCCCGAAGGAGTCCATGCAGCGGGTACTCGGCAGTCACCGCCCCGCAGCCTCGCCAGAGCCTCCGGTCTCGGCATGGTCTCCTCCAGCTGCAGCTATGCGGCCACCTCGCTCGAGAACGCACTCGTCGGGCCTCTCATCGCCATTGTCAGCTGGGTTCGCTCTTTCGGAAATGTCCCGTTGGCAGCAACCCTGTGGCGGGGTGGGATCAGCTTCGGTGGCGTGATCGGCTTCATCTTCGGCGACCTCATCGCCATGCCGCTGATTCTCATCGCCTCGTGGGCTCCGGCCCTAGGAAGGACAGGTCCTCGCGGTTGACGTGACCCCACGATCCCGCTGTTGACCACCCGATAGCCGGGACCCCTCGAACCTGCTCTCGAGAGACGACGAGCCCCTGGGCACCCAGTCAGTTGACCAGGCCGTGGAGGAAATGGACGAGACCGGCAAAGTACGTCTGCTGGTCGTCGTACATGGCCAGGTGGCTGCCTTCTGGACAGTACAGGTAGCTGCCGTGCGGCAGCCGTCGGGCCATCATCTCCATGTGCGCCGGGTCCATCGTGTCGTACCGGGCGCCGATCACGAGGGTGGGAACCTCGATCGAGGCGAGCTCCTCGGTGCGCTCCCAGCTCGCCAACTTGGCGTCGGCGCTGATCCCGAGCTCGCTCGGACCCTGCATCGAGACATAGATCGCCGGATTGATGTGGGCGAAGCCACGCTGCACGGGATCGGGCCACTCCTCGACCGGCATGCGCAAGACGTGATGGACGTAGTGCTGCTCGTGCAGCAACTCCATGTAACGCGGCTCCTCGATCTGCCCGCTTGCCTCCATTGACTGAATCTCGACGAGGGCTGCCTGGTCCATCGCCGGCATCAACACCTGTTCTGCGTAGGCGTTGTAGGCCGGCACGCTGGACATCATGTTCGAGATGACCAGCCCTCGGAGGTGCTGCTGGTGGCGAAGGGCGTACTCCATCGCCAGGATTCCGCCCCAGGACTGACCGTAGAGGACGAAGTTGTCATGATCGAGACCGAGCGCCTGGCGGACCTGCTCCACCTCGTCGACGAAGCGCTCGAGCTCCCACAGCGATGGGACATCGGGCTGGTCGCTGTAGGCCGAGCCGAGCTGGTCGTAGTAGTAGTACTCGATGCCCGCTGCCGGTAGGTAGCTGTCGCAGGCCTCCAGGTACTCATGAGTGGAGCCCGGTCCACCGTGCAGCAGCAGCAGCTTGAGGTCGGGATTGTTGCCGACCCGCTTCGTCCATACGCGGTAGCTGCCTGCGGGCGTTCTCACCGGGACCATCCGCACGCCGCCACCCATCACGTCGTCTCGAGCCGAGTAGTCAAGGTAGCTGCTGGTGACTTGCATGACCGTGCCTTCCTCCTGTGAGCGCCGGAGTGGCCAGGCCGCGGCCACCTTTGACGGACCACTCGTGCCCTGTCATAGCTCTCCGCAGCTGTGCCCGAAAGTCACGCCGCCTTTCCAGGCTTCGGCTGGAGGTTCGGCTCTGACAAGTCCCGGCCAAACCTCGAGCCACTCCTTGAGATCGGAGATGTCCTCCCGCAGCCGCCCTGGGAGATACAGGCCGAGCGTCGAGCCACCGGGATGGCCCGGAAGGACGAGCGGTGAGATCGCGCACGGCTGCTGGGTAATGAATAGAGATGACGGCCGGCATGGACAGGGCGGGTGCGCACGATGCTCAGTACGTCGTCGTCGTCGAGGTCATGCTCATGCAGACCGAGACTGTCACCGGCTCCCGCTTCCGCCCCCGGCCGGAGGAGTTCGAGATGCTGCACCTCGCTCTGGCCGAGTCGGGCGTGACGATGTGTGACCGGCCACTAGCAGGTTGGGCCACCGCGCCGATCTCGGACTGGAAGGCGCGGGTGGGCGCCCACTGCCCCCAGTGCCACCACGTGCAGCTTCCCGGCGATTGATCACGGCCCGGGCACCCCCGGGGCAACAACGAACCGCTACCGGGAACTCGCTTCATCCCGCCGCCCGGGCCGAACGCTCGAGCAAGAGAGGCCGACGAGACCCGAGTCACGCCCGAGGGCTTGGGAGGCGGGATGCGACGCCTGAGCCGCGACTCTGCAGCCCCGGTAGCCGGCCTCGCACGGACGGGCACGCGAAGACGTCATGATGGATGCCGACGCCAACTTTCGGCGATCTTCTGGAGGAGGGCTGAGCAGTCGCCCGGCGCTTTTCGAGTTCCTGATCGAGAGGAGACCAATGCCTGCTGTGACCGTGGACAACCCTTTGACCTTGCCCCGCATCCCCGATCCCGATGTGCCGGGGACAACCGAGCGTCAAGTGGCATCGGTGACCACCGCACCGAGCGGCCTCGAGGGCGAAGGGTTCCCGGTACGGCGAGCTTTTGCCGGGGTGAGCTTGGCTGACCTCGATCCGTTCGTCCATATGGACCAGATGGGCGAGGTCGATTACGCGCCCGGCGAGCCGAAGGGCACACCGTGGCACCCGCACCGTGGCTTCGAGACCGTGACTTACATGATCGACGGGACCTTCGCCCACCAGGACTCCCACGGCGGCGGCGGCGTCATCACCGATGGGGCGACGCAGTGGATGACCGCAGGAGGCGGGATCCTGCACATCGAGACGCCCCCCGAGGAACTCGTCATCTCCGGTGGCCTCTTCCATGGCATGCAGCTATGGGTCAACCTACCGGCGAAGGACAAGATGATCCCACCCGCCTACCAGGGCCTCGAGGCTGACGAGGTGACCCTCCTCACGTCGGAGGACGGCGGTTCCCTGGTGCGGCTGATCGCCGGCGAAGTGGCTGGACATGCCGGCCCCGGATCGACGCACACACCGATGGCCCTCCTTCACGCCACGGTGGCGCCTGGGGCTCAGCTGCGAATACCGTGGAGCCGTAGCTTCAACGCCCTCGTCTATGTGCTGGCCGGGTCTGGGCGCGCCAGCACCGAAGGACGGCCGGTGCGCAAGGGACAGCTGGCGGTGTTCGCCGGCGGTGACTGGATCAGTCTTCGAGCCGACGACAGCCAGGAGGCAGGCGGCTCTCTCGAGGTCCTAGTCCTCGGAGGCCAGCCCATCGGTGAGCCGGTGGCACACTACGGGCCGTTCGTGATGAACACTCGTGCCGAGATCGAGCAGGCCCTGACCGACTTCGAGTCCGGCAAGCTCGGCACCATCCCGCCGGACGCTCTCATGCCTTATGCGCCGGACCCCCATCCGGTGCGGGTCGAAGACACCGGCATCTGAGCCGGCATCTTCTGGAGGCCGCGGCCACGCCACTCCCGCCTTCTCGGTGGCGCCCGGGTTCGAAGGCCGGACGGCGCACGGTGGGCATCCTGGCCATGTTCGCCGGCGCCCTTCTCGGTGGCGTCCTCGCCCTGCACAGGGCGAGGGCACTCCCGCTCGTGGGTGGCTCTCGTCGTGCTCGTTGCCGTCGCCTTTCCGCTCGGCTCGTCTCCCGCCGCCGGATGAGCCTGAACTAGTTGCACCTCGCTCGGGCGTGTGACGTTGGTGTGACGCCCTTCTGCCAAGGTGTCCGTTCACCGGGACTCACCGGTTGCGACTCACTATCGGCAGCCGGCACAAACCGGCCTGAAGGGGAGGTAACACACATGCAGTTCCGATTGAAGCTCGGCGCGCTCGCCTTGGCGGGCGGTGCCGCCTCGCTGTTGCTGGCAGGAGTACCCGCCCTGGCAAGTACTCACCCGGGCAAGTCGAT
The DNA here is from genome assembly GCA_963754255.1 of uncultured Actinomycetota bacterium. Classification (GTDB taxonomy): domain Bacteria; phylum Actinomycetota; class Acidimicrobiia; order Acidimicrobiales; family Bog-793; genus CAVWEW01. Next base: position 118,431 of record CAVWEW010000010.1, on the reverse strand, counting down.
CACCGGCCCGGAGGTCCTCGCGGGAACGGTGTACGGGAAGGCAGCACTGGTGAACGCCCCGACCATCCCGCTGCAGTGGCGGGGCCTGGTCTACACCCATTCGATGATCCACCTAGGCGGTGGTGGCACCCACAACGGCAACGTCAAGAAGTTGCCCAGTCCAGCTGGAGTTCTCACGGTCCGGATCTCGAGCAAGCCACAGTCGCACCAGAGCTTCGACATGAAGACATGCCGCCTGACATTCACCGAAGAGCTCCCCGTCACGGTCGTCGGGAGCATGAGCACGGGAGCCTTCGCGGGCGCATCCGGCCCAGGCGCGGCACAAGTCCGCTTCACCGCTTTTACCACTCGATACAAGTCCGGACCACACAAAGGCCAGTGCAACGGCAACGGCAAGCCCCTGGCCAAGGGCGCGACGGCTTCGTTCCTCGCCAGCACGGTGCTGACCCTCAAATAGGCACCTTCTTGACGGACGGGCAGGCGCTCCCTCTGACCGGAGGCAGAGCCTGACCCGTCCGCCGCGAGAACCGCGTGCCTGCTGTGGCGTCCGCCGCGGCTCAAGTGGTGGCGGGTTCCAACCGATCCATCTATTACGGAAAGCGAGAGGCGGATTCTCGCATTTCCACTGCGGTTTCGTCCCACTCCCGAGCGCACACCTACTCGTTATGGTGGCCTCGTGGAGCGGGCGACAATCGTGACCGGCACCCTGTCCAACGTGTTGGATTCTCTGAGAGCATGAGACGCGCCTTACCATGCTCCGGCCGTCCTCATCCTCTGTGACGAGGGCACGCACCCCGTCGCAGGCTCGGCCGAGTGGAGCGGCAGCGGGGAGCTCCGAGCCGCTCGCGGGCTGCTCGCTACGCTTGGTGGCGGCGGCTGCCGGCGGTCACCGCAACGCTGTCGGCTAACCGTCGGCTCGAACAAGGAGGCCAGTGCCCGTGGTTGACCGCAACGACCTGTGGGAACTGGTCGCGAGCCATCGGGAGGGCATCCTGGCGACGATCGGGCCGAGTGGGCGCCCGCAGCTGTCCAACGTCTTGTACCTCGTAGACCGGCCCACACGGCTGGTGCGGATCTCTACCACGGCCGATCGCGTCAAGGCCAAGAACCTCGCCCGTGACCCGAGAGCGTCGCTCCACGTCTCAGGCGAGGACTTTTGGCACTTTGCCGTGGCCGACGGCACAGCCACGCTCTCGGGGGTGGCGAGCGAGCCCAACGATGCAGCCCTATTGGAGCTGGCCGAGGTGCACACGGCGTTCTACGGCGAGCTTGACGAGGAGCACTTCGCCGCCGAGATGATCGCCGCCCGCCGCCTCGTGGTCCGGCTCCGGGTCGATCACCTCTACGGCGTCCTGGCTACAACCGGGCGCCGGCCGCTCGTCGACCCGGACGGCGACTCATGAGAGCTGTTGGGTGACACAGTTGGGTGGGCCGGAAGCGCTGCACCTGCTGGAGTCGCCGGAGCCTCAGGCTGGGCCACGGAAGTGCGCATCCATGTCCACGGCGCGACGGTCAATCCGCCCTGCACCGGCCTGCGCAACGTCTCCCGAGCAGAGCTGCTGAAGGGTATCCCGCCGGCGTACGTGCCGGGCATGGGAGGCCGCCGGTGTGCTCGATCAGATCGATGAGCACCTGTCGAATTGATTGGGCGGCACGCCTGGCCGGTTGGTGCTCGAGCTCTGATTCCGAGGCCAGCTCGCAATGACACGCACGCCCGCACGCGCCGTCGTCACAATACGCAGGAGTCGCCTTCGGGCGCATGGTCCTCCGGCCCAGCCACGAGCAACGGCGAGCGCTGGGACCAAGCCTGTTCGAGCGTCTGCAGGACGAAATCGGCCGGCTGGGCTCCGGAGATGCCGTACTTTCCGTCAATCACGAAGAAGGGCACGCCATTGATACCGTAGGCCCGAGCCTGCGTCTCGTCAGCGCGCACCGAGTCGGAGTAGCGCTCCGAGCCCAGCACAGCGTCGATCTCCGCGCTGGGCAGCCCCACCTCGACAGCAAGGGCCCGCAGCGCGCCACGGTCTGAGACAGGCGAGCCCTCGCTGAAGGTCGCATGATCGAGGCGTTCCTTCAGCGGGTCCTGTAGGTCGTGCTCGAGCGCGAGATGCAACAGCCGGTGGGCGTCGAAGGAGTTGCCAGGCCGGGCAAGGTCGAATCGGAAGTCCAGACCCTCTTGGGCCGCTGTCCTCGTCACGTCGTCGATCATGGCCTGTGCCTCGGTGACACTGCAGCGGTACTTCGCCGCGAGCCGCTCAGAGTAGCTCCCCTGCTCGCCCGGGCTTGGGGGTGCAGCGACGTCAAGCTCGAAGCTGCGCCAGATGACCTCGACCCGGTCACGGTAAGCGAAGCGGGCCAAGGCGGCCTCGAAACGACGCTTGCCGATGTAGCACCATGGGCAGACGACGTCAGACCAGATCTCGACCTTCATGCTCATACCCGTCTCAACACTCTCAGCTCGACATCGCTTCCCGCGCGAACCGATCCAATGACCCAGGAGCGGCGCGGCTGGATTGCGCCCAGGATCGATGTCAGCCTGAGACACGACTCGCCCACCAAACTGCCGACGCCAGCGCAGATCTCGCGCGTCGTAAAGTCCCTGTCGGAGGAAGACCTCCGAGATCTGCGACGTCGGCTGACCAGTGATCGACCGCCGCCTCCTCGGCGACGGGCTGGAACATCACGCCGAACACGTCGGGCAAAAGCTGCGCTAGACCGCCACCGCATCGGAATAGGATCGTGCATAGAGAGTGCCTCGCCCCGACTGACGAGTTCGGGCGGCGTTGACATCGATACCCGCGGGCGTCGCGGTTTCGGTGTCACGTCTCGCATTGCCATACAGCCTGAGCCGCTGATGCATAAAGCCGCCACAAAGTTGACGGCGCCGGTGGGAAACAAATCGGGAACTCGCCCGTCTCAGCGGGATAGAAGAGGGTAATGGAGGCTCCTCGCGAGACGAGCACGGACGACTCGACGGCTCCGCGCCGACCGCGGCCATCGGGATGCGGGCTGAATGCTTCGACGCGCTCATCGACGCTCACTATCCGAGCCTCATCGGTTATCTTGCTCGCCGGATCGGCCGAGATCTCGCCGAAGACCTTGCTGCTGATACCTTCGCCATTGGCTACCGGGACCGAAACCGATACGACCCGGCCCGCGGCAGTGCAGTCGCCTGGCTGTTTTCAATCGCCACTGGGCTTCTCGCCCACCATCGGCGTACAGAGCGACGCATGTTGGCGGCCCTTGCCAGAATGGAGCTGCCCAGCGGGGATGATGACGTCACAGCCACATTAGCCGTCGAACGTGTCTACGCATCGGAGGCGCTCGTCGCGACGGCGCGGGCACTTCTCCGGATTCCGGCTCGCCAGCGTGACGCCCTTTACCTCGTAGCTGTCGCCGGACTCGACTACGACGACGCCGCCGCCGCTCTATCCGTTCCAGTAGGGACGGTGCGGTCGCGCGTTTCGCGCGCCCGGACTCGCCTCCAAGCCGAGCTCCGGCTCGTGAGAAGCACCTCCGACCCAGACAAAACCGATGGAGGTTCACATGCCGGTTGACGAGTTCGAGGCTGTTCGGCAGCTCTTCGCCGAGGAAGCCGAGGTCGATGCAGAAGCGATGGTGAAGCTGAGGGCGCGGCTTTTGGAGTTGCGCTCGAGCGACCTCTTGTCTTCCAGATCGGGCCGGCGGCAGTCACGCTGGGGCCAGATTACCCGAGGCAGGAGTCCGGTTGTGCTCGCTGGACTGACGGTATTGGTGCTCATCCTGATAGGGACATCGGTCTTCGCCCTCCAGCAGGGGCCAGACCGTACGCCCCGAAGCCACCTTGCAGCATCCGGTACGCTGCCGTCGCTGAGGTGGAACCTCGTATCCGACCTCACTGCGTTGTGGCACACGAGTTCCCTGACCTACACCCTGGCGATTGACCTCTCGTGCCCATCGGCGAACACGTGCTACCAAGAGCACCTGGTCGGGACACGGACGGCCATAGAGGTAACCCACGACGGTGGGACGAAATGGAAGAGCCTCGCCTTTCCTGCAACAGAGGGCACGCTCACGTGCATAACCGCCAGCATCTGTGCCGCCTTGGGAGGCGTGGCCGGCCCTACTAGGGCTGGCCACGAGGCCTTCTTGGAGACAATCGACGGCGGCCGTACCTGGTCCAGCCTGCCTTTATCAGATGGATACGGTTATGACATTCTCTCCTGCGCGACAGCCACTTTTTGCGTGGCCGTCGGCACCAGCAACAGCGGACTCTCCGCTGCGGTAGTAACCAAAGATGGTGGCCACACATGGTCTCAGTCCGAGTTGCCGCCACGGCTAGAGCCACCGGCCGTACATCGGTTCACGGAGCTCGAAGTGAACGGGCTGCAATGCTTTTCCGGCGGCTCATGTACCGCAGTCGGCGTCAGAGATCCGACACCAACGGGAGGAACTTCCCACCAGCACAGCAGTGCCCTCTACAGCACAGACGGCGGCTCGATCTGGAACTCCGGAAGGCTTCCCTCCGGTTTCGTCCCTCAAGGTCTGTCGTGCGGTGACGCCGCTCACTGCATGGCACTTGGGGGGCCGTGGGCGGCGCCGCTGTCTGCCGATGCCGTAAGTGTCTCCACCGACGGGGGTCGCGTCTGGACGAAGGAAAGTTCGCCGCGTGGGCCGGCGAACACGCAGTCTCTCAACTGGATCTCCTGTCCGACGAGCGGGGAGTGCTGGGTGGCAGGCGACCACGAGAACCGAGCCACGAGCGAAGTGTCGGACGGCTTCCTTGCCGAGACTTCAGATCAGGCACAGAGCTGGCACTTCGCCGAACTCCCCCGGGGCATCGACTCGATAATCGACATCTCTTGTCCCAATGCGAATACCTGCTACGGCGTCGCATCACAAAGGCAACCGTCCGGCAGATACGCGCTTGTCCTATTGTCTAACCACACTTGATTGTGCTGTCGGGTGCGCTGGAAGCACGCGTTGGCACGCTCCTGCGCTTTCCCAGCTGAGAAAGCTGAGTCTGCTCCGGGTTCAGACCGAGTCCCGCGGAATGATGGCCTTTGAAGTGACCGAGTATCCGCCAGCAGGCGGGGCCATCGGGCGATGTGGTGTTCAAGCCCGAAGGCAAAGGAGGTCACCCCGATGGCCCTCGACAAGTCTGCCCTGTCCGACCTCCCCGACGCACTCCGGAGCGTCGACAGGAGGGATTCTGTGAGATAAGCAGTCCGCCTCGTCTTCCAGGAGCTGATCGAGGCCGAGGGGATGTCGGTGTCTTCACCGGCACCGACTCGTGCTGTCCTCTCACACGTCAGAGGTCATCGTCACTCGTGCCCGCGTCAACCGATACGTAATGTCGGTGTAAAGCTGGGGTCGCTGAGCGCTGGGCGGTCGGCACGAAACGCGCTGATCGGATAGCTGGTGTGACCGTCGATCGCAAGGTCCGCCAGGATCACGCCGATCAAGCTGGCGAACTTGGCGGCGTGCCCGGCTCCCATGCCGATGGTGATCCGGGGATGGCCGGGCAGCTTGTCCAAGATGAAGTCACGATCGGGCGGCAGGTCGTACACGCAGGTCTTGCTCATCAGCTCCGGCCCGACCGCCCCCGGGAGGCGCTCGAGGAGGAACCGCTCGAGGAGCTTGGTCTCGTCGGGGTCCGGATCGTAGCTGCGGCTCTCCGAGGTGACCCACTTCCCAGACAGGTCACGGGCGATCTTGATCGCGGGCACGCCGTAGGTCGGGAAACCGTAGAAGGTCGTCTCGCCGTGCCAGATCCACATCGGGAACCGTTCCGGGCTGAAGTCGCGCAGATGCGGCGTGGCGAAGTAGCAGACCTGTTCCTGGCTGAGGGCGATCTGCCAATCAATGCCGAGGCCGGCCATAAGGCGCGATGCCCACGAGGCGACACACAAGATCACCGATTCGGCCGTGAAGCTTCTATCGGCCGTGTGCACCGTCACCTGCGACTCACCCGAGACCACGCCGGTGACTTGGGTGTTCGGCATGAACGTCACACCCCGCTCACGAGCAAGCCCGATGTGGGCTCGTCCCGCGCGACCGATGTCCAAGATGCCGCCGTCTTCCTGGAACATCCCGACGACGTTGTCCTCGATGTGCCACTGCGACCACCGGGCGCGGATTTCCGACGCATCGAGGTCCTCAGCGCCGACCCCGGGAGCCAGCGTCCGGCGGTAGGTATCCATCTCGGCCTCACCGTCGGTGTCTGCGATGGCGAGATCCAGCCCGCCGGTGGTGGTCACGAGCGTCAGCCCCGACTCCTCCTCGACCTCCCGCCAGCTGGCGAACATCGCCGGGGTCAGCGCCGAGTAGGCCGTCGAGTGGTAGGCGTGGCGGATCACCCGGGAGTGGTCTTCCGATGCCCCCTTGTCGTGCCCCAGCTCGAACTGCTCGAGTACGAGCACGTCGCCGGCGCCGGCCCTGGCGAGACGGTAGGCCGTCGCGTCTGCCGAGCGCTCCGGCGCCGATGACGATGTGCTGGAACGACGACCTCACGTACGCCGCGCCAGGAAGTCCCGGATGACGGCGAGGTACAGGTCAGCCTCCTTCTCGAGGATCGTGAGGTGGCTCGAGTTGCCGAACACCACGAACTCGTTGTCGGCAATCCCGTTGGCGAGCGGCCGGTGGCAACGCGGTCCGGGTCAGCTCGTCGTACCAGCCGCAGAGGATAAGCGTGGGCACCGTGATCTCGCCCAGCCGATCAGAGATGTCGAAATGTGCCTCCGGTCCGGTGCCCATGAACTCGTGTGGACCCCACAACGCGTAGGCGGGCCCGAGATCGGCCATGTACTCCTGCTCGATGACGGCGAACTCGGCCCGCGAGCGCGCCTGGTCGTAGGGTGACGATCGGCGCAGGTGGCGCGCGTTCAGCTCGAGCACGGCGTCCTGATACTCGGGATCGTCCATCGTCGCCTCGTACTCGTGCTTCAGCATCGCGGCGTGCAGGTCCTTTCCGAGCGCCACGCGGTGCTCGGAGATGTCGAGCATGTAGTCCTTGGCGGAAGCGGTCGTGTTGGACAGGATGAGGGCGTTGACGTGCTCGGGATGATCGAGGGTGTACGCGAGCGCCAGCATCCCTCCCCAGGACTGCCCAAAGACGGACACGGTGCCGAGGCTGAGCTCACGCCGCACCGTCTCGACCTCGGTGATGAACCGGGGGATCTGCCAGATCGAGGGATCATCGGGCCAGTCCGACTCCCCTCCGCCGAGCTGGTCGTAGAGCACCAGTTTCAAGTCGCCCCCGGCGACCTCGCTCAGCCGGTTGAGATACTTGCTGTTCGCACCGGGGCCGCCGTGCAAGCCGAGGAGCGTGCGGCTGCCGCTCCCATAGACCCGGTAGGCGATCTGGTAGCCGTCCTCCACGGTGATGCGGCCCTTGTCGGTGAGCGGCGCGCCGACGACCGGCGGTTTCTCCTCCACAGCTGCTCCAATCGTCATTTCCCGTGCGGATTCTGCGTCCTTGCGGCTCGAGCCGCCAATCGAGGCCGCCTTCAGGTGTGGTCTCTCGGGATCGTGCTGTGCCAGGCCTTAGTGAACACGCGCACGTCCCCCTCGTAAGCTTCGAGCTCGTTGGTCACGAGGAAGTGATCCCTCGTGGCCGACATCGTGCTCGAGGTCTCGACTCTGGTCTGCCAGGATCCTCGGGCGAGCAGGAGCTGCTGGTGGCTTTTCACCGATGCCGACAACGGCTCTCCTTCCTTGATAGAGAAGGTGTCACGGCTGAGCTCGGACCACTCGAGGCCGGAGTCGAGCCGGCGCACGTGATGGTCGCGCGGACGTGCCGAGGTCACGAACGCGATCGTCCCCGTGTCGCGGTCACGTGTCTCGAGACCGATCGGGGGCAGGCCGCCCGGCACCGGCAGGCTTTCATGGGCGACCGGTGCCGCGCTCTCCGGCTGCGAGAAGTGCTCCGGGCAGCCCTCGAGGGCGCTCGGGTCGTCGATCACCTGGAGTTCGACCACCGTGTTCGATCCGAGATGGGCCGACAGCGTAAAGGTCTCCGGCGCCGGCCACGCGAGCGGCCAGGAGCCGGCCGAGATCGACAGGCGGAGACGGTGGCCCCGCGGACACACATAGGCGATCGCCTTCAGCTCGACGTCGACCTGGTAGTGGGCCCCCGGCTCGAGCTCCTCTGGATTCTCGTGGCTGTTGCGATGCGAGAGGTTGAGGACCCCGCCCGTGATCCGCGTCGCCGCTCCGTCCGGCCAGATGTCGCACAGCCGTGCCGCCAGCTGGGCCTGCGGTCGGTCCACGCTGAGCTCGAGCCGCAGGTGCCCGAAGCCGACGATGGGGAGGTCCTCCTCGAGCGGTGCCGTCGTAAAGCTGAGCGAAAGGCCGTCATCTTGATTCTGGTCGGGTGCTGCGCCGCCCAGGCGCCCGCCGCCGATGCCGACGACCTTGGCCGAGGTGATGGTGCGGGTGGCCGACGGCCCCGGCTCCCGCGTCGAGGAGCTCGGAAGCTCGCGGATACAAGGCGACCGTCCTGGTCTCCGGGAACGGCCAGGACTCCTGAGCGATCCAGCGACCTCGCCGGTCCCCCTCGACCACCCCGGGACGATATGGGTCCTGCAGGAAGATCCGCACCTTCGGCTCGGAGTCGAGACCGTTGGCGACTCCCTTCAGATGCCTGTCGTAAAATCGGACGCACTCTTGCAAGAACCCGATGGCGGGTCCGGGCGAGCCGTCCTCGGGGTATTGGTGTCCCCAAGGCCCGACGAGTCCTTTGCTCGACTCATTGCCGTGCTCCACATATCGCAGGACCGAGTCCCGGTACGAGTCGTGCCAGCCGGCGACGATGTACACCGGGCACGTGATCTTGGCGTAGTCCTCGCACACACTGCCTTGCTTCCAGTACTCGTCGCGGCGTTGATGGCTGATCCAGGTCTCGACCCAGGAAGGGGTCTTTTCCATGCGCTCAAACCAGGTCTGCCGCCAGACATCACCGACGATCTCGGGGTCGGGCGGCCTCGCGTTGTAGCCGAGCATGTTGGTGCCCCAATAGAGCATCACCGCCGCCCCGATCGTTCCGCCGATGTAGTGGACGTCCTCCGCGTAACGATCGACCGACGATCCGACGCTTACGACCGCGCCGAGCTCGGGTGGCGCGTGCGCCGCAAGCTGCAGGCCATTGAAGCCGCCCCACGAGATCCCGATCATGCCGACGGTCCCCGAGCACCAGGACTGTCCCGCCAGCCACTGCAAGATCTCAATCCCGTCGCGTTGTTCGAGGGGCAGGTACTCGTCAGTCAAGATGCCGTCCGAGTCTCCCGATCCCCGCATGTCGACGCGTACCGAGACGTACCCGTGGCCAGCGAAGTAGGCGTGGGTCGCTTGATCGCGAATGGAGGAGGCGTCGTTCTTCCGGTACGGGATGTACTCCAGAATCGCCGGCACGGGATGGACCTCGGCGTCTTCAGGGATCCACAGCTTGGCGGCGAGACGGCACCCATCGGACATCGTGATCCAGGTGTGCTCGACTACGCGGACCTGGTGGGGAAAGTCGGTGACGACCCTGAACGGGTTGACGGTGCTCAACAGCACTCCTGTCGGTCGAGGTCAGTGCAAGGGGCATGAGTCAGTGATCGGCGGCGGCCACTAGCCGGCGAGGTTCTCAGGTGTGGTCCCTCGGGATGGCGAACCGCCAGGTCTTCGCGGAAGATCCGGTCCTCACCCTCGAAAGCATCGAGCAAGCAGGTGACCTGGACTCGTCTGGTGTGGCGGACAAGGTGCTCGACGCCTCCACACGGGTCTGCCAGGGCCCCCGACCGATCGTGTTCCGTTGCTCGCAGCGCACGTGAGCCGACAACGGGTCTCCTTTTCTCACGCGGAAGACGAACCTGTCCATCTCGCTGTACTCGAGGCCGGAGTCGACCAGCAGCACACGCCGGTCCCGGTTACCGGTGACGAGCTCGGTGACACCCGCCGCCAGGTCCCGGGTCACTCGGCCGGCGACAAGGGCGTCAGTGGTCGGCAGGTCTTCGTGCGGAAGATAGGGGGCGCGCTCGGGCTCGGCGAAGTGCGCCGGGACTGGCGTCGGCTCGTCTCGGCCCGAGTAGACCGGGACGATGAGCTCGCTCGACGCGCCGGCATGGAGCGTCAAGGCGACCGGCCCGGGTGACGGCCACATCATGGGCCAGTAGCCCGTCGAGACCGACAGCCGGATTTGGTGACCCTTCGGCACCCGGTAGGAGATCGCGTTGAGGGCCACCTCGACGACAAAGGGAAGGAAGGGCTCGAGGTCGGCAGGGTCCTCGTGGCTGTCCCGGTGCGTCAGATTGAGCATGCCACGCGTAATGAGGGTCGAGGCCCCGTCCGGCCATAGGTGACAGAGCCGCACGGCAACCTTCCCGTACGGCTGGTCGGCGCTCAGCTCGAGGCGCGCGAGCGGGAAACCCGAGGATCACCAGGTCCGCGCCGAGCGGCTCGGAAGTGAACCCGAGCGAGAGCCCGTCCTCGCGTCGCTGGTCCGAAGGGTTGTCGAGTGGACCGCCGTAGCCGCACCACTCACCGGCGTCGACGCCGACCGTCTCGTCGTTCGGCACGAGCAGCTCAGCCGAGGCGCCTGCGGTTGTCTCGAGGGTCCTCGAGGCGTTGGGAAAGAACCGGACCGTCCTTACGTTCGGCGTAGGCCAGCCCGGCTCAGCGAGCCAGCGTCCGCCGCGCTCGACGGAGTCCGGGGTCGGGCGCATCGGCTCCTGGAGGAACACCCGCAACTTCGGCTCGTCCATGATGCCGTTGTCGACACCCTTCAGGCAGTGGTCGAAAAAGCGGACGCCCTCCTGCAGGAAGCCGATCGCCGGTCCTGGGCTGCCCTCCTGCGGGTACCTGTGGCCCCAGGGCCCTACGAGGCCCTTGCACGGCCCGCGGTGGCGTTCGAGAAAGCGAAAGATGGCGTTGCGGTACCCGTCCTGAAAGCCCCCGACCAAGTAGACCGGGCAGGTGATCGCCGAGTAGTCCTCGCAGACGGAGCCCTGCTTCCAGAACTCGTCGCGCCGCTGGTGCGACAGCCAAGCTCCGATGTAGGGCGGCGTCTTCTCCAGGCGCTCGAGCCAGATTCGTCGCCAGTCGCCTCCGACGACCTCAGGGTCAGGTGGCCGGGCGTTGTAGCCGAGCATTACCGTGGCCCAGCCGAGCCCCTCGGAGGCCATCGCGGCGCCGCCCACGTAGTGGACGTCGTCGCTGTAGCGGTCGTCGGTCGAACAGACGCTGATGACGCACCCGAGCTCGGGCGGGGCATGGGCGGCGATCTGCAATCCGTTGAAGCCGCCCCACGAGATGCCGATCATCCCGACCTTGCCGCTGCAAAAGGGCTGGGCGGCGAGCCATGCAATGACCTCGACGCCGTCTTGCTGCTCTAGGGGCAGGTACTCGTCCGCGAGGATGCCGTCGGAGTCACCCGATCCACGAAGGTCCACGCGGACCGAGACGTAACCGTTGCCGGCGAAGTAGGCGTGCATGGAGTGGTCGCGGTACGCAGTCGCGTCGTTCTTGCGATACGGGATGTACTCGAGGATTGCCGGCACCGGGTGGTCTTCGGCATCTTGTGGGATCCATAGCTTGGCAGCAAGCCGGCACCCGTCGGACATCGTGATCCAAGCGTGCTCGACGACGGAAACCTGATGAGGGAATTCGGTGACGATTCTCATCGGTCTGCTCATCTCAAAGTGGCGGCTAGCTCAGCGCGCCGTCCGGTCAAGAGACCGTGGTCTGCCACAAGAACGGCAGCCCGTCGGGACGCAAAGAAGGCTGGACGTGCGGCTGGGCGGCGTAGTACCACGTCGGGTAGCAGATCCATGCAATCGCCGCTTCCTCGTCCCAGAGCTGGGCCGCTTGGACATACAGCCTGTCGCGGGTAGCGACGTCGTAGGTGCGAAAGGCGTCGTTGACGAGCGAGGTGAACTGCGAGCTGCACCAGTCGCTCCAGTTCCACAGGCCCATCTGCGAGCAGGTGAACCATATGAACGACCAGTACGGATCGGGCTCGGTTACATAGGAGGTGTAATTGAGCTGGCGGTGAGACCCTCCTCCTCCGGGCCCGGGGATCGTGTAGTACGTGGCCGAGCTCTCGGGCTCGATCGACACGTTGATGCCGATGTCACCGAGGTTCGAGGCGATGATCTGCGCAGCTGCCTCATCGTCCTGGTCGTTCTGCACGTTCAACTTGAGCGACACCTTGCCGAGGCCGCTGCTGGCGAGGTACGACTTGGCCAAAGACGGGTCCTGGTTGTAGTGCGGCGCATCTCGCCAGTAGCCGATTGACATCGAGGGAGGGATGAGCCCATAGGCACGCGTGTAGTGGCCGTGGTAGGCGGCGGAGATGATGCCGGGCACGTCGATCGCCGAGCGGATGGCCCTGCGGAGGTCCTTGTTCTTCAAGACCGGGTCCAGGACGTTCATCGACAAGAAGTAGAAGGCCTGGGTAGGCCGGCTGAACAGCGACAGCGTAGACGTCGCCTGCGCCTTGCTCACAACCGAGGTGGCGAGCCAGCACAACAGGGGAGAACCCGTCTCCATCGAGGAAAAGGCTGTCTCATCGCTCGAGATCACCTCGGTCTGGATGGAGGTCCACGGCACCTTCACCGCGTAGGCGGAGTTGGCACCGCTGTACTTCTCGAAGCGGCTCAGCGTTGTGCGTTGTCCGGGAACCCAGCTGTCGAACTGCCAAGGGCCCGAGCCCACGATGTTGGTCGCCCACTTCTTTCCGAGGGCGGTGACCGCCTTCTCGGGGACCACCTTCCCGCTGCCGACAGGCAGGGTGGAGTGAAGTAGCGGCGCGAACGGCTCTTTCAAGATGATCGTGCCCTCGTAGGGCCCTTCCACGCGGACGGTCTCGAGCGCCTGCCAGTCGCCCGCGTACGGCGAGTTCAGCTTGGGCTTGTTCAGTCCGGCGATCCGCTCGTAGGAGAACTTGACGTCACTCGCGCCACCTCTCCGTAGCCCTTCTGCCATTGAATCCCTTGCTTGAGCTTGAAGTGGTACTGCAGCTTGTCCGAAGAGATCTCGAAGGTATCTGCCAGGTTGTTCACCATGTCAAAGGTGCCTGGCCTGAAGGTGACGAGCCCCTCGAGAATGCAGTCGGAAATGATGACGTCGTCCTGGCTCACGTAGAAGGCAGGATCGAGATTGGCGATGTCAACTTCGGGCCGGTACGTGAGGGTCGTCGTCGGCAGAGTGAAGGTCGTCGAGCTGGCCGACTTGGCACCCGGGCGAGGACGAGCCGCACGCAGCCAGCAACGTGCTCGCGGCGGAAGCCGAGAGGCCGAGGGCAACCGCGGAGTCAGGAACTGCCTCCGGTCGATCCGATCGTTGGTCAAGGCCTGGACGAGAGAGCTGACCTCGGCAGGATTCGGCGACATGAACTTCCTCCTTCAGATCCACACGCCTGCGACCAGCATGGGTCGGAGGGAAAGCGCCAGCGATGCGGGGAGCCGCGGCTGCGAGCATAGCCCCCGCACCTTCCGGTCGAAAGGCTTCGTCCACGAGGTCAGTTGCAGGCACGTCTCGCCTCAGACATCATCGCCCACAGAACACCGAGCCAAGTCACGTGGCAGGCTCAGACACATGCCGATTCATGCTCGCGACTGCTGAAGAACGTCCGAGCTGGCCGAGAGGATGCACCCCTGTGACTTCTGAGGATAAGAGCGGGACAGCGACCCCACCGAAGCGGACGCTGACGGGCTGGCAGGCGGCGGTAGAAGCCATCGCCGCCGAGGGCGTGCGGCGGGTCTATGGCCTGCCGGGTGACCCGACCCACCTCTACGACGCCCTCTATGACGCGCCGACGATCGATCCGGTTCTCGTTCGGCACGAGTGCTCGGGAGTCTTCATGGCCATGGCGGAGGCCAGGCTCGGCCATGGCGTCGGCGTCTGCCATGCGAGTCCGGGACCGGGTATGACGAACACCGTCTCAGGACTGCTGGAAGCGTTCTCCGGCTGCACCCCGATCGTCTGCATCACTACTGGGGCACCGGCGGCGTTCTTCGGGATGGGTGCCTTCCAGGAGAACGACTCGGTCGCCGTTGCCCGACCTGTCACGAAGTGGTCGGTCCGGGTCGAGAGACCCGACCGCGTCGGCTGGACCATGCGCCGCGCCTTCTCTATCGCCGCCGGCGGCAAGCCTGGTCCCGTCCTCGTCGAGATACCGGCAGACGTAGGCGTCGCCCGGGCTGAGATGGACGAGTATCGGCCCGCTCCCCGGGCTCTCCGGACGGCACCGGACCCCGAGCTGACCGAGGCGGCGGCCGTCTTGCTCCGGGAGGCCCGTCGACCGGTCATCGTGGCCGGTGGCGGCGTCATCTCTTCTGAAGCCGGGCCGGCTCTCGTCGCGCTGGCGGAGCAGGAGTCGATGCCCATCATGACGAGCGCGTCGGGACGCGGGGCTGTAGCGGAGAACCATCCGCTGGCCTTCGGGCTGGTCGGCCTGTACAGGACCCGGCCTGGGCGGGACATATTCAACGATGCAGACCTGCTGGTCACGGTGGGCTGCCGGATGGAGTCCGTCCAGTCCGGCAACTGGTCCATCTTCCCTGCGGGCGCTCGCATGGTGCAGATAGACGTCGACCCGTTCGAGATCGGGCGCAACTTCGTGCCGGACGTCGCAGTCGTGAGTGACGCGCGCCTCGCCCTTGTGGCACTCAGCGAGGTGCTGCGTGATCAAGGCGGCCGGCGGGCGGAGAGGGCGCGTCACGTCGCCGAATCCCTCGCCGACAAGGAGCTCTTCATCCAAGAAGTAGAGGCCGAGTGCGCGTCATCGATGGACATCCCGCTCAGGTCGAAGCGAATCGTGCACGAGCTGAACGCCGTCTACGGCCCCGACACCGTGCTCGTGAACGAGAACGGCGGCCAGGATCTTCTGGACCTACTACTGGCCGTACTACCGCGTGCTCGACGCCGGCGACGTCGTCTCGATGGCCGAACAGACCTGCATGGGCGCCGGCATCACCGGAGCCATCGGCGCCAAGCTGGCGCGACCTCGGAAAAAGGTCGTGTGCGTGGCGGGAGACGGGGCCTTCCAGATGATGCCGCAAGAGCTGTCCACGGCTGTGCAGTACCAAGCACCCGTCACATGGGTAGTGCTCAACACACGAAGCCTCGGATGGTCCAAGTGGCACCAGGTCCCGTCCGGCCGGTTCATCGCCACCGACTTCCTCGCACAGCCGGACCTGGTTGCCCTCGCGAGAGCCCACGGCTGCCAGGCTGAGCACGTCGCCAGCCCAGAGGAGGTAAGGCCGGCGCTCGAGCCGCGCTTTGTCGGCGACCGAGGGCGGAACGCCGGCCGTTGTCGAGTTCGACGTGGAGCCGTTCGACTACTACCCTGGTTTCAAGGCCTTTCCAGGTTCAGACTGGTCCGACGGCTGATCCTCCCGCATGGGCCTCAAGCTATGCCCGCGGGTCCGAAGCGGCCACTGGCTGTCAGCAGAGGGGACTGCGACAACCACGAGATCCCGAGTGAAAGGACAGCACCTACCGCCATGCCAGAAACCCAAAGCGGTCAGCCTCGACCGCAGGGCCAGGGGCGCTGAGTGTCCGACGTCCAGCTGCCCGGCGTGCTCACGCACTACGAGCAGGTAGGTGAAGGCCCCGATCTAGTGTTCGTCGCCGGCGGAGGTGGCCGCGGCCATGACTGGCACCGTTACCAGGTCCCGGAGTTCTTCATGGACTTCCGCTGCACGACGTTCGACAACAGGGGCATCGGGCTCACGAGATGCGACGAGCCGCTGCCCTGGAGCATTGCTGATATGGCGGCTGACGCGGCGGCTCTCATCGAAGCAGTCTCCGCGCCCCCGGTCGTCGTGATCGGCCAGTCGATGGGCGGGTTCATCGTGACCCAGCTCGCCCTCGACCGTCCCGACCTGTTGCGAGGCGTTATCGCCTCCGGCACTGCAGCTGCCGGCGGTCGCGGCTGGCTCGGTGACTACATGGGGGCTGAGATCGAGCTGCGGCGCGACGGCGGGCGCCTAGAGGGGATGTTCGCCATCACGCACTACGCCGCAGAGCTCTACCCGGCACACGTGCTCGGCGACGAGCAGCAATGGAACGACATAAAAGAGTGGATGATCGGCCAAGGGTTCCTCGAGGCAAACGAGGAGTCGCTCATCCCCCAGTGGCAAGCCTGCGTCGAGTTTGACGTAGTTGATCGCCTCCCCTCCTGCCGTGTCCCCTTTCACGTCTTCGCCTACGCCGAAGACGTCCAGGCTCCCCCGCAGTTCGGAAAGCAGGTGGCCGACCTTGTTCCGGGAGCGAAGTACCACCTGTTCGACCGCATGGGGCATGGGTCGCTGCGGGGCCATGGTCACGACAGGTTCAACGCCGCCGTGCGAGAGGTTATCGCCGAGCTGCCGGCCTAACCATGGCGGCCGAACGCTGCCTGGCGGCCACCGACTTCGTCCACGGGTGGTCGACGGGATCCATCTCAAGGCCGGAGGACACCGCTGGGGCGTGTCGGCGCCCTTTGGTGGAGTCGGCGAGCTAGGCCGCCTACCCTACGATCGAAGGCCGAGGTGCTGTGTTACAGCGGTAGCGGAGTAGTTGTGATCATCCGGCGTTCGCCCGAAAGGTGTTGAAGAGATGCCCGAACTCGAGACTGGGGACCTGACCATTCACTATGACCAATTCGGAGAAGGTCCAGACCTCGTCTGGCTCTCCGGTGGTGGGGGGGTTGGGCTCCGACTGGCATACCTGGCAGATTCCATATTTCGAGCCATTCTTCCGTAACACGACCTTCGACAACCGTGGGATCGGTCAGACGAAGTGCACAGCGCCCGAGCCATGGAGCATCGCTGACTTTGCTCACGACGCCGCTGTGGTTATCGACGAACTGTGTACGCCGCCAGTCGCCATCGTTGGCTTGTCGATGGGATCGTTTATCGGCTCGCAGCTTGTGCTCGATCGCCCTGACCTAGTCCGATGCGCAATTTCTCGATGGAACTTCCGCCCAAGGCCACGACGGCTGGATCGGTGACTATATGCGGGCAGAAGTAGAGCTGCGGAGGCAAGGCGTAAATCGCGGCCTGTTCGCTACCACACACTACGCCGCCGAGCTCTACCCAGGACACGTACTCGCCGACAAGGAATCCTGGGAGCAGATCAAGGGCTTTCTCGGAGAACAGTTTCTCGAAGAGAATGAGCGATCACTAATACCCGCATGGCAGGCATGTATCGACACTCTCGACATTGTGGACCGGCTTCCTTCTTGTCAGGTGCCAGTCCACGTGTTCGGCTTCGAGGAGGACGTCCAAGCGCCGTGGCCATACGGGAAGAGGTCGTGGAACTGGCGCCGAAGGGCGAATTCCACTTCTTCGAAAGCATGGGCCATTGCTCGATCTTCGGGCATGCCCATGAGATTCTGAACCCGCATATAAAGGACGTGATCGACAGGTACGTTTGATGTGGCTCGGGAGAGAGCGCCGGCGAGCCTTCGGACCGCGTCCTCACGGTCAGACAGCCGAGATCATGGAGCTTTCGATGCCGACTCGGCGTGATCTCGCCTCGAACTCGGCGACGTCACGTGCAAGGCCGTCGCCGTCGCGGATCATCGGGAGGACCCGGGTCCGGCTTACGCCAACGTCGCCGACGACGACGTCGAACGTCACGGCAGCGAAGGTCTGAGCCGGGGACGCTGCGCGACCGGCATGGCGGATCAGGCCCCGAAGAAGAAGCCGTTACTTGTCGGCTTGCCTTGCGAAGTGCTTGTATTGGCGTGTTGCAACTTCCGGTTCCCGCAAACTCCAACCTTCAAGGAGGCCGGCTATGTACGCCATCGTGGTTCGTGTGACGTTGAAAGAGGGTCGTTGGGATGACGTAGCGAAGAGTCTCCAAGAGGAGATCATTCCAGGCGTGAAGCGTGCCCAGGGCTTCAAGGGCGGCTATTGGGCACGAAGTGAGGACGGAGCCCATGGCGTCTCGTTCGAACTCTTTGACACCGCCGAGGATGCTCGGGCCGAGCTTGACCGGCGGAGCATGGAGGTGCCGGCGGAGGCGCCGCTGACCATTGACAGTGCCGGACTCTTCGAGGTCGTCGGTAGCGCCTGAGGCGCCATCGGTTTCGGTCACGCTTGTCACCCTGCGTCCGGCAGTCGGCCGGAAGTCCGCCTGTGGAGGCGCGAGATGGTTGTCCAGGCACTGGGGGGGCCCCAGGACGGCCCGGCGCGAGACCGTTGCACCGCGGGCGCCCGTCAGCCACTGTCGCCAGCTTCGCCGGTGAAGATCGTCGCGACGGACTACAAGCTCGAGCTCCGAATATGGAGCTAAGCCTCGACGAGGATCGTCAATGTCTCGGGCAGCACGCCGTCATGAGTCATCGCTTCAGACGCTTCTGCGGTCTGCATGAACGCCATGAGGGCATCCATATCCGCAACGTCCATGATAAGTGCCACGTGGGTCGGGTTCTGAGGGTCGACGAACGTCCGGATGTTGGTGACTCCATGGGGACCAAACACTTCTTGGCGCTTGGGCGACGCAAGCCAATGGTCCTTATCCTTCACGTCGTGGTGGGCGACAACGGTCGGCACGGTTCTCCAATCGAAAGCTGTCGGCCAGAAGGTCTGGACCTGCCGTGACGCTAGTCACACCTGCCTCATCCTTGCAACTGACAGCGGACAGTGCGGCTGTGAACGGGCCATCACATCCCTATGCGACAGGCGTGTGCCTACAAGGTGTGGAACTCAATGCCGTCGGCTCTGGCGGCCGAGCGAAGATTCGGGCCGACATATGTGCTTCGACACTGCGATGCCCGCGTCGAGCCAGTGGGCTGCAGCAAGGGCCTCGACCATAGCTGCCGACATGCCTCGCCCTTCGTGCCCGATGGTGGTGCGGTAGCTCTGCTATCGACGCATGAGAGCTCGCGCAGGGAGAGCACCTTGATCTCGTTAGGGAGCGCGGCCAGTTGCGCACGGAATCGAGCCGGGAGGCCAGCCGGCAGTCCGGCAACTGGGGCGGAGAGCCTTCGGGCGACGCCTGGGTCAGCGAGCGAGGAACACAATCGGAACAGCCAGAGGCCGGTGGTCGCAACGCCCGCGGCCGCTATCCCGTCGAGGTCCTGCGTACGCTCGCCAGTAAGGATGTCGCGCAGCAGGTGGTCGTCGATGACGACGGAGGTCACTTATGTTGTGGCGAGATCGGCGTCTTCAACTTACCGCCGTGGTCGCCGCTGGGGCCTGACTACACTGTAGTCATGTCGCATCCACTTTCGATCCGCTTCCGCAGCGAAGATACCCTCGAGCGTCTGAAGGCCGAGGCCGCCATCCGAAGGCTCTCGTCGTCATCGCTCGCGGAAGAGTTGATTGAGGAGGGCCTCAGGTTGCGGCGTCACCCCCTCATCGTCTTTCGTGACGGTGCCACAGGCAGGCGTGCTGGGCTGCTCGGAGGTCCCGACATCTGGGAGGTGGTCGCTGGAATGGTCGGCGGTGACATCCCGATTTCTGAGCGCGTCGGCAGAGAAGTTGATCTATTCGGCCTTTCACCAGAGGACGTCACGGCCGCCCTTGATTACTACGCGGCCTTCCCAGACGAGATAAACGACGAAATCGCAGCCAACGCTACAACCGCAGAGGAATCCGAGGCTCTGTGGCGTCGGCGCCAGCAGCTGCTGGCCGGGTGAGGCTGCTCCTCGACGTTCATCACTCGCCTAGTGCGGCCGAGCAGCTACGCCAAAGTGGTTACGATGTGCTGGCGGCGGCGGAAGACGCGAGGTTGGCGGCGTTGCCTGACGAGGATCTCCTCCGGGCCGCCACCGTCGACGACCGGGCCATCGTGACCGAGAACGTCAAGGACTTCGACCGCATCGTGCGAATCTGGGCTCGTAACGGTGAGCATCATCGCGGCGTCATCTTCACTTCGCCGCGTCGGTTTCACCGTGCCCGTAGCAGCTATCCAAGAGACCTCGTTGCAGCACTAGAGGACCTCCTAACCGAGACGCCGGACGAACAGCAGGACTGGGTCCATTGGCTGAGCTGACGAGACGCGACGGATCTCTGAACTGTCCGATTCATCGGTACGCGCTCCATCGTGTCGGCGCCGCGGGCGTAGGGCCGCCGAAGAGCGCCATGACCATGTAAGCGGTGCATTACTGCCAGTGAGCTGACAGATCGTCTACGGGCACTACCCGAGGCGACTGCACCCGACTTGAGCTGCGGGTTTCCTGACCCAAGCTGGCTACCTGAGACGGATTCGCGGCCCCCTTGGTGAGTGGCCGGGGAATCTATACCTGAGCGACAGTCGGCGGCGGCGCCACGAGCCTGCGATCGACGAGCCGCCACCGCCGAAGCCTCCAACCTCACCCGGATAACCGCCCGGAGGGACTGCGCCTGCGGGCGCTGGCTGCGACAGGACCACTTCGGCCTATCTCGTCGCGGCCCTTGGGAGGTCGACTGCGACGAAACCGCCCGCACAGGCGAGCGGGGCGGGGCTCGAGCTCAAGTGACGTCACAGTCGGGGCGGCCTGCTGACGCCGGGGACCGGACACCGAGCAAGCGCGCGAAACGGTCCGGGAACCACCAGTTCCACTTTCCGAAAAGGACGACGAGAGACGGCACAAAGAGCGCCCGGATGATCGTCGCGTCGAGCGAGTATGCCGATCCCGAGACCGGTCGCCAGCACCTTGATGTCGGTTACGGGAGCAGACGCGAGTGAAGCGAAAGCGAGGAAGAGGATGAGCGCCGCGCTCGTCACCAAGCGCCCGGTCCGGGACAGTCCGCCGCACCATTGCTTCCTCCGTTGATCCGGTGACGTCGTACTCCTCCCGCATCCTCGAAAGGATGAAGACCTCGTAGTCCATCGACAGCCCGTACAGGAATGAGAAGATCGTGATCGGCACCCAGAACGTGATGGCACCCGTCGCCGCAATCCCGAATATCACCGTCGATCCGTGGCCGTCCTGCCAGAACCAGGTGAGGATGCCGAAGACGGCGGCGAGGGACACGATGTTGAGCACGACCGCCTTCACGGCCAGCACGATCGAGCGAAACGCCCTCGCCAGAAGGAGGAACGTCAGGACGGCCAGCACAACCACGAGCAGCGGGACATTGCCGTATACGGCGCTCGTGAAAGCCTGCTGGCCCGGACCGGTTCCCGTCACCCCGATGACGCCACTCCGGCCGGCGAGGCGTTGCTCGACCGCCCGCACGGGCCCGAGGGTGGCGCTGTCAACGGTTTCCTCCGACGGCACGACGATCACGTCCGACATCCCCCGCCGTGACCCGGTCGGGCCGTCGGGAAGGGACACCGCCTCAACACCCGGCACGGAGGCCAGTTGGCGGACGACCGAGGAGCCTGACGACGCGGCCGTCAGCACCTCCATCGGCGTCAGCAGTCCGCCGGGGGCTCCGTCGGCGAGGAGATGCTGATACAGGTCATGGGCAGAACCGCTGCTCGCCTCGGCCCCTGCCGAGGTCTGCCCGACCCGTAGATGGACGGCCGGTGAGATGGCGATGCCCAACAGCACGATGGCGGCCATCGCTCCCACCCACGGGCGGCGCGCCAAACCTCGCGCCCAACGCGTCCAGCCACGACTTGCTGTTGCCTCGTTGCGAACTCGCGGCCAGTCCCATCGCGGCCCGACGCCGCCGAGCAACGCCGGCAGCAACGTCAGCACGACAGAGACGGAAACAAGGGGGATGAGCATGCCGCCGATCCCGATGCTTCGCAGAAACGGCACCGGCAGCACGACGAGGGAGAGGAGGCCAATTGCGACAGTGAAGCCCGAGAGGGCAACGGACCTTCCCGCCGTCTCCATGGCGCGCTCCACAGCTTCGTCGTTGCTCCGTCCGTGGCTTCGCTCCTCACGCCATCGCGTCACGAGGAGGAGTGAGTAGTCGATGGCGACGCCGAGGCCGACGAGCGCGACCAGGAACTGCACCACGAAGGAAACAGGCGTCAGGTATGTGAGTCCGAGGATGACGAGCAAGGTCGTCGGAATCGAGACTGCGGCAACGAGCAGTGGAACGAGGGCCAAGAAGGACGCGAACACGAACGCCAGTACCACCAAGGCTCCAAGGCCGCCGAAGATCGTCTCGACGAGCACTCCGGGACCCTTGGAAGACCCACCGCTGCTGAGCTGCGCGATCCCCGTCACCCCGACGCGGTCGCCCGGAAGCACCCGCTGGAGATCGGCGATCACTGCATCGGTGACCCGGTCTGCGCCGAGGCTGTTGTTGGGCGGGGCGAATACGTATGCGAAGGTGGTGCGGCCGTCCCCGGTGATGAAGCGGCCCTCGTGGGTGACCGAGTAGTCGACGAGGCGAACTCTCGGATACGACCGCCGGACCGAGTCGAAGGCCGCCGCGAGCCGAGCCTCCTGCCCCCGGACGGTCTCACCCTTCGCCACCGTCACGACGGCGACCGACGGCGTCGCCGAACCGCCATTGCCGAAAAGGTGAAGGACCTTCACGCTCGTCTCGTACGAGGGTTGACCGGGCAATGAAAAGTCGTAACTCAGGCGGCTCGCCAGATGTGATGCGGCAAAAGCCTCCGGCCAGGAACGCGACAAACCACACGAGCACGACCCGCCGGCGGTGCCGAAGGACTGAGCGGGCGAGGCGAACCAGAACGACCGGCCGGCCGCTAGCCGTGGCCGGCGTCACGGACGACAAGCCCGTACTGAGGAGCGGCATGATCCCGGAAACCCATTCCGTCACGACTCATTTTAATTTGAATGATCCGGCATTCTCCACCCAAACCCGAAGTGGACCTGCGACCGGAGCGAAGGGCATTTTACGCTCCGCCGACAGCAAGGACGCGACGCTGCGCGAGAGGCGACAGGGGCGAGCACGAGGAGGATGTGCGAGGACCGGGCGGCGTGGAATCGAGGTGCGCTCCCCCGCCGCAACGCTCGACCACCGGGTGCCGCTGAGTTTCGCGTCATGCTGTCCGAGCTTCGCGCGCTTGTATCCGTGCTCGAGTCGGCGGACCCGGCAGATCGGGCCGGCGTCTACGCCGACCTCGCCGCAACCCTTAAATAAGACCCTCGCGATCGAACGGTCCACGTGTGCGCTGATCGCTCGCGTGTCGTAAACGTGTGTGTCGGAGGGGGGACTTGAACCCCCACCCACTTGCGTGGACCAGGCCCTCAACCTGGCGCGTCTGCCTATTCCGCCACTCCGACGTGGCACCTGCACCCCGTCACACGAGGCTACCGGCGAGAGACTCTAGCCCCGATGTGCCGGTTCGTTCCGATGCCCGCGGTCGCGCCGGCTCCTCCGGCGGCAGCAGCTGTGTCATCGGCCACGGCACCCGCCGTCGAGGGCGGCGTCACGCCCGGGAAGGTGGGGGGTGGGATTCGTGGCGTCAGCTGGACCGCCCACTGCTCTGCGTCCCAGAACACGCCAGCCCAGGTCGGGCTCTCCGAGACGTTGATCAGGTTGCTCTGATGGATGACCGTGATGGGTTGTTCGAACAAGGGGATCGTGGGCACGTCCTGCCACAAGGTGGTGTCCGCATCACTCAGATAGGCCGCGGCCCGGCTGGTGTTCAGATTCGTCAAGGACTCCTCGAGAAAGCGGGCCACGAGCGGATCGTCGAGGCCGAAGACATCTCGCGTGACAACGCCGGCCGCCTCAGCACCGGGCTCGGTACCCGCGGGCGTCGGTGCCGACCACGGCAGAGCCGGATTCGAGGCCGACGGGATAGAGGTAGTGGTGGTGGACGTCGAGGTGGAGGAGCCGCTCGAGGCGCCGGCACCGGCTCCAGGTTTCTCGGGTGAGCTGTCGGCGGGGACTCCGGCGACTGCTGCAGTCGAGGTGCCGGCAGCCGATGTGGCAGAGCCCGGCGGGCTGACGGACGCCGGCAGTACCGGAACCGTGTACACCAGCGCCTCGCCGGCCGGAAACGGCGTCAGGAGAAACGGAGCTATTGCGAGCTCGTAACTTCCGAGCGGCAAGGTCTTCGCCAGCATGGTCGACAGCGGCTGCTGGCGGATGACGATGCGGACGCCCACCGCCTGCAGCTCGGACTGGATCACCTCCGCCGCCTCCCCGATCGTCGGGTACGCCTCCGGTATGAGCAGGGTCAGCGTCACCGGCGGGTCCACGCCGCCTAGCCGCAGGTAGCCATCGCCGCCCGCCACGAGGCCGAGGGACGTCAGGTAACCAAGAGATGTAGCCGGGTTCCAGGGCTCTGTCTGCTGCTCGCCGCTTGCCGCCTCTGCTGTGGGGGAAAACCTGTCGAAGCTCGGACCGAGAGTCTCATCCTCGAGACCGACCGAGTCGGCCGAGATCTGGGCGATGTACAACGCGTCCTCGACGCCGAGGCGGAACGCCGCCGGCTGCAACGTCGGCGATGTCATGTTGAGGCACAGTTGCCAGAGTGTCGGCAATGTGCTGTCTTCGCGGGACAGCGCCCTCCCGGTCCGTGCCGCGCGGGCGAGCACGTTCGTGTCCTGTGGGCCCTCGGGGGCCTCGGCCACTGAGACGGCCCCGGAGTCGAGGCCGGCGAGAGCCGAGGCCGTCGGCATGACCTTGAGGACGATCTGGCTGAGGGAGGGCTTCGTCGCCCAATACCGCGGGTTCCGGGAGAGCACAAGTTCCCTGCCCGGGACCACCTGCGTGATCTCGAAGGGTCCACCCGAGATCACTCTGGCCGGATCGAAGCCCTGGAAGGCGGCCACCCATCCGTAGCGCTCGCCGATGTGTGCCGGCACCAGGTCGGAGAAGAGGGACTCCCACTCGGCGAATGGACGGGTGAAAGCGACGGTCACCGTGTGACCGTGCTGCGACGACGTGATGCGGGAGATATCCCGGTAACCGGCCAGGAGGCCGGCGTCAGGAAGGAGCGAGGAGTAAACGAGTTGCTCCTTCCAGTTGTACGTGAAGTCCGCCGCCGTGATCGGCACCCCGTCCGACCACTTGGCCGCCGGATTGAGCGAGTAGGCGATGGTGAGGGGAGACACGCTCACAGCCTCTGCGCTCTCGACAAAGCCTGGCTCGAGCGTCTGGCCGCCGTTGTTGTTCGTCACGAAGGTCTGTGGCCAGACCTGCTCCATGACTTCCTGGGTGATGCGATTGCCACCGGCCGGCGCTGAAGGGTTGAAGTTCGCCGGAAGGGACGGCACTGCCACCACCGCCGTGCCGGCATGGGAGAACACCGGGTTCGACGGTTGTGTAGGCGTGGTGTCCCGGCTACCGGGCGCGCTCGTACAGGCGGCGGCAAGGAGCGCCAGGAGTAGTAGCGGGGTTGCGAGCGCCCTCCGCCTCACCCACTCCACCGGAGGGAGAGAGCGACCGTCACGAAAGCGAAGATCAGCACGAATGCGACGGTGATGCGGTCCAGGTTGCGCTCGGCCACGGTCGACCCGGCGGCGGACGAGCCGGTCGAGGAGCCGAACATGTCGGAGAGACCCCCACCTCGCCCACTGTGCAGAAGGATGAGCAGCACGAGGCCGAGCGCCACGATGACGTCGATCACGACAAGGGCGTCCGTCAGCACGGGAACTACTTCCTTCCTTGGGCCAAGGATGTCCTCGGCAGACCTGCATTCGAGCGGAAGGAGGCTACCACCGGGCGAGAGCGAAGAGGCTCCGGCTCCATCCTCAAGCGCCGGCGCGGACGATCTCGTAGAACCTCTCAGCGTCGAGGCTGGCGCCCCCGACGAGCAGCCCGTCCACATCGGCGCATGCAAACAGGGCCGCGGCATTGTCCGGGGTGACCGAGCCTCCGTACTGGATGGTCAACTCGCCGGCGGCTTCCTTGCCCGCGAGCCGCTCGACCTCGTGGCGTATATGGGCCGCCATCTCTTCGGCGTCTTCCACGCTCGCCGTCTTGCCCGTCCCGATCGCCCAGATCGGCTCATAGGCGACCACAAGAGCACCGACCACAGCTGACGGGCGGCCCGAAAGGGCAGCCTCGAGCTGCTCGGCGACCTTGGTGGTGGCGGCGCCGGACTCGCGCTCGAGCAGGCTCTCTCCGACACAAAGTATCGGGGTCATCTTGTGACGCAGCACGGCGTCCAACTTCGCCCGCACGATGGCGTCGGTCTCGCCGCAGAAGTGGCGCCGCTCCGAGTGTCCGACGATCACGTAGCGCACGTTCAACTTCTCGAGCATGCCGGCGCTCACTTCGCCGGTGAAGGCTCCCTCCTCGTCCTGGTGGCAGTTCTGTGCCCCGAGAACGACCGGCACTGAGTCCGACTCGAGGGCGGTCTGCACCGATCGGAGGGAGGTGAAGGGCGGGTGGAGCGAGGCCACCCGCGACTTCGGCAGGGGCGTCGCACGCATGACGGCGGCCAGCTTCTGGACGTACTCGATCGCTTCGTAGTGGTTGTGGTGCATCTTCCAGTTGCCGCTCACGAGCAGCACACGCGCACGCCCGGCCTCGGGAAGTCGACCGCTCACCGGGTGCCGACACCCCGGTCGGCTGCGGGCGCATGCCGGAGCGCTGCCAAGCCGGGGAGATCGCCGTGCTCAAGGAAGCTAAGAGTGGCCCCGCCGCCGGTCGAGATGTGGTCGATGTACTCGGCGAGCCCATAACGGTGGACGGCAGCGACGCTGTCCCCTCCCCCTATGACGGTGTGACCGGCCGAGGCGGCGACGGCCTCGGCCACCTCCTTCGTGCCGGCGGCAAAACGGGGATCTTCGAAGACACCCATCGGGCCGTTCCACAGCACGGTGGCCGCCTCACGGATGACCTCGCCGAACATCTCCGCCGTCGCCGGGCCTATGTCGAGACCCTTCCACCCCGGCGGGATTGCTCGGCCGACGACGCGCACCTCGTTCGGGTCCTCCGCCTCGATGCCGAGAAAGTCCCCGCCCTGCACCGGCGCAGCTTTGGTGATCCCCACCAGTGGGCCGGCGGCCACGGCGTCGACCGGGAGAGTGATGTTGTCGAACTCGCGCATGAGCGTGGCGCACTCCTCGAGTCGGTCTGTCTCCACGAGGGAGTCCCCCGCCGGCTCGCCGAGAGCCGCGGTGAACGTGAACGCCATGGCACCGCCGATGAGCAGACGGTCCGCCCGCTCGGCCAGGCTGCGCAGCAGCCCGAGCTTGTCACTCACCTTGGCCCCCCCGATCGCCACCACGAACGGCCGGGCGGGCGCGTCGAGGAGTGCCCCCAGCTGCTCCACCTCCCGCTCGAGGAGGCGCCCCGCCGCGGAGGGGAGGAAGTGAGGGGGCCCGACCACAGAGGCATGGGCCCTGTGGCACACTCCGAAGGCGTCGTTGACGTAGCAGTCCTGACCCTCGACGAGCGACTTCACGAACTCCGGGTCGTTGCCGGTCTCGCCGGGCGAGAAGCGCAGGTTCTCGAGCAAACGCACCCCTGGCACCATCTTGTCGAGTACGTGGCGCACCGGTGAGACATCGAAGCGGGGGTCGGGCCTGGCCTCGGGCCGCCCGAGGTGAGTGCACGCCGTGACGTGCGCGCCTTGCATCTGCAGCCACGTGAGCGTGGGCACGGAGGCCCTGATCCTGAAGTCGTCGCTCACCGTCCGCTCACCGGACGGCGTCGTGGCGAGCGGCACGTTGAGGTCGAGCCGGACCAGGACGTGTGCGCCGTCGAGCTTCCCGAGATCCTCGATGAGGGGCAGGTTCGCCTTCATGTCCGGCCGACGATTCCGGCCAGGTCGATCAGGCGATGCGAATAGCCCCACTCGTTGTCGTACCAGCCGAAGGCCTTGACCAGGCTGCTCGAGTCGTCGATGGGGACCACCAGCGTCATAGTGGAGTCGAACGTGCAGGACGCCGAGGTCCCGACGATGTCACTCGAGACGATCTCGTCCTCGGAGTACACAAGGACGCTGGACAGCGGACCGTCGGCCGAAGCGCGCCGGAACGCCTCGTTCACCTGTCCGGCGTCGACGGCCGCCCCGACGATCGCCGTCAGGTCGGTGATGGAGCCGTCCGCGACCGGCACGCGCAGGGATTGCCCGTCGAGGCGGCCCTTCATGGAGGGAAGGACGAGGCTCGTCGCCCGCGCCGCCCCCGTTGACGCCGGCACCACGTTGATCGCCGCCGCCCGCGCCCGCCGTAAATTGTCGTGGCCGAGGTCGAGGAGCTCCTGGTCGTTCGTATAGGCGTGAACTGTCGTCATGAGGCCCTGGCGAAGGTCGAAGGCGGCGTCGATCACTCGCACCATCGGCACGAGGCAGTTCGTCGTGCACGAGGCGTTGGATACCACGACATGGCGCTCCGGGTCGAAGTCCTGATCATTCACACCGATGACAAAGGTGGCGTCCGCATCCTTGGCGGGAGCGGAGATGATGACCCGCTTGGCTCCGGCCTCCACATGGGTCATGGCGGCGTCCCGACTGGTGAAACGGCCGGTGGACTCGATGACGACGTCCACGCCGAGGGCCCCCCAGCCAAGCTCCTTCGGCTCCCGTTCGGACAGGACGGCGACGTCATGGCGGCCCACTCGGAAGCCCTTCTCGGTCTCGTCCAAGGGCTGCTTCAGGCGGCCGTGAGTTGAGTCATAGCGAAGGAGGTGGATGCTCACCTCCCGGGGGACCATGTCGTTGACGGCCACCAGTTCGACTTGAGGAGCCCCCCCACCCTCCTCGTCGTCCTCGAGCAGCGCCCGCAGGAAGTTCCGGCCGATCCGCCCGAAGCCGTTGATGCCTACCCGCACCGTCATCCCATAGTCCTCTCATTGGTCATGTCCGGGCCGTGCTTGCGGCATGGGCAACCGGCGTCTAAAGCTACCGCTCGGAGCCCTCGAGAGCTCCGGCGAGGCCGCCGGCGAGCCTCGAGACGTCGTGGTCGACGAGGTCGCGGCTGCCGAGGCGCACCTGCACGAGTCGCACGCCGGCCCCGAGCTCGCCGATCGGGAGCCCACCGGGATCGGTCAACACCACATCGGGCTCGATACCGTGGCGCCGGAGGGCCGTCAGGTGGGCGGCCACGTCATAGCCTTCTGTCTCCGGCCGTTGCTCGCGCAGGTTGGCCACATAGACGCGCTGGGCTCCTGACGCCCTGATGGCCTCGCCGAGAGCCGGGACGGCGCAGGCGGCCAACAGGCTCGTGTAGAGGGAACCTGGACCAATGACGATTTGGTCCGCCGCCAGCAGGCGCTCCACTGCGAGGCGCGGCGGCCGCGCATCGGGGGGACGAGCGAGACCTGGCGCACACCGCGAGCTGACATCACCCGTACCTGTCCCTCGACGACACCTTCTGTGCCAACCGCCTTCAGCACGACCGGCGTGGTGGTTGCGGGCAGCACGACGCCCACTACGCCGAGCAGCCGCCCCGCTTCTGCGATCCCGGTGGTGAAGTCACCCAGTGCACGAGCGAGCACCGTGATGAGCAGGTTGCCGAAAGCATGGCCGTCGAGCTGGCCGCCCTCGTAGCGATACTCGAGCGCTGTGGCCAGCGGCGACGAGTCCGGCAGGAGGGCGCCGAGGCAGCGCCGGACGTCACCGGGGGCGGGAATGCCCAGTTCCTCCCGGAGCCTGCCGCTCGACCCCCCGTCATCGGCGACGGACACGACTGCGGTGATCTCGCCGGCGTACCGTCTGGCCGCCTGCAGCGTCCGCGAAAGGCCGTGGCCCCCGCCGATGGCCACCACCCGGGGTCCGTCA
Source organism: uncultured Actinomycetota bacterium (assembly GCA_963754255.1). GTDB lineage: Bacteria > Actinomycetota > Acidimicrobiia > Acidimicrobiales > Bog-793 > CAVWEW01. Next base: position 88,935 of record CAVWEW010000010.1, on the reverse strand, counting down.
GGCCGGAGCTCCCCGGCACCGCTCAACGGGCAAGATCCCGATGGTGAACAGTCGGGGTGAAGCCGCGGCGGCGCACCAGGACGGCGATCTCCTCGGCGAGCACGACCGACCGGTGCTGGCCGCCGGTGCAGCCGATGGCGATCGCCAGGTAAGACTTCCCTTCCCTGGCATATGCCCCCAGCAGCAGCTCGAAGAGGTCGTCGAGCCGGTCCAGCAGCTGCTTCGTCTCAGGTGAGGACATGACGTAGTCCTTCACCTCTTCGTCGAGCCCGGTGAGCGGGCGCAGCTCCGGCACCCAGTGGGGATTCGGCAAGAAACGGCAGTCGAAGACGAGATCGACGTCGAGCGGCAGCCCATGTTTGAACCCGAACGAGATCACTGTCGTGTCCATGCCCGGGCCTGCTCCCCGGTCCACGAGATCGATCAGACGGTCGCGCAGCTCGTGCACATTGAGGTCGCCGGTGTCGATGACGATGTCGGCGTCCCGCCGCAGCTCGGTCAGCATGGTCCGCTCCTGGCGGATCGCCTCGAGCACGCCCCCGTCGGCCTCGACGGGATGCCTGCGCCGGCTTCCCTCGTAGCGGCGCACGAGGGCCTCGTCGGACGCATCGAGGAACAACACCCGCACGCGGGCGCCAGAGGACTTGAGGGTCTCGATCGCGTTCGGCAGCTCGGCCAACGCCTCGTAGCCGCCGCGGCCGGCGACGAGACAGAGCCGCTCGTACTCAGCCCCGGGCTGGTTCGCCAGGTCCGCCACCTTGCCGAGCAGCGCCGGCGGAAGGTTGTCGATGACGAACCAACCCCGGTCCTCCAGGGTGGCGGCGGCAGTCGACCTGCCCGCCCCCGACATGCCCACGAGGAAGAGGTACTCAGCCATGTGGGCCCTATTGTCCCATTCGCCGGCGCTGGCCTTGGTCAGCGCCGCTCGAAGCGCATCAGGCACAGGCGCGGCATCGCCGCCTCGAGCTCGAGGTCGATCGAGCCGGTGAGGAATTCGAGCGGTGGCGCCGGCTCCTCGAGGCGAGTCAGGACAAGGCCGCGCTCGGTGAGGGGGTTGACGTAGCGCGAGAGGGGCCGGTGGGCGAAGGAGACCCGCACACCCGGGTCGACCTCCTCCACGGTGGTGCTCTCGGGCAGGTAGGGCCCGATCCGCCAGTAACGCTCCTCGAGAAGCCGGTCGTCGACGAACCCGCTGCCCGGGCCCTGTATCACCGGATGATTTACGAGTAGCAGAAACCGCCCTCCAGGCGCCACCACCCGCGCCACCTCGGCCAGCACCTCGTCCGGATCGGCCACGTGCTCGATCACGAGGCAGCAGACGACGGCGTCGAAGGTGTCGGGGGGGAACGGCAGCTGCTCCCCCGCCCCCTGCACGAACGTCGCCCCACCGCCTTGGGCGACGGCATTCTCGAGCTGGCGCCGGAACGGGTCGAGGCCGACGACGAGGGGCGGCTCTGGAGCCGTGGGCGAGCCGGCGCCGGCGCGACGGCTGTCGGAGGTGTCGGGGCAGACGCCTTGGGCGAGCCGCCGGGCGAGCTGCCCCTCTCCGCAGCCGAGATCGAGGATGCGGAGGCACCCGGCCAGATGGGCCGCGGCAAGCGGCAGGATCTGATGGTCGTACTCGACGTCGGCTCCGTTGGTGAACGTCGCCCGCCACCACGCGGCGAGGTCGTCCCAGCTCTGCGGTTGGGCATGGCGTGGCCGCGAGCTTGGTGGGCGGCCGCTCACCGCCGCGCCCGGACGTGGTCGAAGACCGCCTCTGCCACCGAGTCCGGCAGCCACTGGACAGCCCTCAGCTGCTCGAGGGAGGCCGTGCGCACGCCGCGGACGCCCCCGAGCTCGTCGGTGAGGCGCTTTCGCCGGACAGGCCCGAGGCCGGGAATGCCGTCGAGGACGCTCCTCGTCATTCGCCGCTGCCGGAGCTCCCGGTGGAAGCCGATGGCGAACCGGTGAGCCTCGTCGCGGGCCTGCTGCAACAGGTAGATGGCCTCGCTGTCGCGTGGGATGACGACCGGATCCGGGTTGCCCGGGACGAACACCTCCTCGAGCTGCTTGGCCAACGCCGCCACAGCCACCTTGTTCGTGAGGCCCAGCTCCTCCAGCACCTGTTCGCCGACGTGCAGCTGGCCCTTCCCTCCGTCGAGCAGGAGCAGCTGGGGCGGGTAGGCGAAGCGGGAGGGGCGCCGCCGCCGGCGCCCGAGAGATTCGAGATCCGGCTCGCCGGGCGGCGCCGAGGTGTCGGGCAGCGCGCTCGTGTCGGACGACTGCCGGGCAGGCGGCGACTCGCCGGCGGACCAACCCTGCCCGCCGGCAGCCTCACCGGTCACGTCTCCTTGCCCCGGGCTCTCGTCCCGGTCGAGCAGGTAACGGAGGCGCCGCGAGAGCACCTCGTGCATCGCCCCGTAGTCGTCGTTGCCCTGCACCGCGCTCACCTTGAAGCGGCGGTAGTCGCTGCGCTTGGGCAGCCCGTCCTCGAGGACCACCATGGCCCCGACGTAGTCCGTGCCCTGCAGGTGGCTCATGTCGTAGCACTCGATGCGGAGCGGGGCCTCGGTCAGCCCGAGCGCCTCCTGCAGCTGCTCGAGGGCGACGGCTCGGCTGGTGAGATCGGACGAGCGGCGCAACCGGTGACGGTTGAGCTGCTCGGCAGCGTTCTGACGAGCCGTCCCGAGCAGCTCCCGCTTGCGCCCCCGCTGGGGGACCTTCAGGGACACTCGAGAGCCACGAAGACCGGTCAGCCACTCCTCGTAGGTCACGTGGTCCTCGGGCATCTCGGGAACGAGGATCTCCTTCGGCAGCCCGATCGGCGAGCTGGCGTAGTGCTGCTCGAGCACCCGGCTGAGGAGCTGCGGGCTCGAGAGCGGCTCCACCTTCTCGACGACAAAGCCATGGCGTCCCACCACACGGCCCCGCCGCACGTGGAGCACCTGGATGGCGGCGACGAGCTCATCTTCGGCCAGCCCGATGGCGTCGAGGTCCTCCGGGGTGTCGGTCACCATTTGCTGGCGCTCGATGGCGAGCCGCACCGTGGCCAGGCGATCCCGCAGGCGGGCCGCCTGCTCGAACTCGAGCTGGGAGGCGGCGTCTCTCATCTCTGCCTCGAGCCGGCGGGTGATGGGCCCGGTGTCGCCCTCGAGGAAGCCCATCAGCTCCCCCACCAGCCGGTCGTACTCCTCGTGGCTCACCGCCCCCACGCACGGGGCCGAGCAGCGCTCGATGTGGAAAAGCAGGCACGGGCGGCCGAGGAGCTCGTGGCGGCGCATCTTCGCGTCCGAGCAGGTGCGGATAGGAAAGGAGCGGAGCAGCAGGTCGAGGGTCTCGCGAATGGCGTAGGCGTGCGCGTACGGGCCGAAGTAGCGGGTGTCCTTGCGCCTGGCGCCGCGCATGACTGTGGCCTTAGGCCACTCGTCACCGACGGTCACCGCCAGGTAGGGATAGCTCTTGTCGTCGACCAGACGGATGTTGAAGCGAGGCCGGTGCGTCTTGATCAGGTTGTACTCGAGCATGATCGCCTCGACGTCGCTCCCGACGACTATCCACTCGACCGAGGCTGCCCGCTCCACCATCTGGGCGGTGCGCGCGTGGAGGTGGCGCGGATCTTGGAAGTAGCTCGCCAGGCGGCTCTTCAACGAGCGCGCTTTGCCGACGTAGATGACTCGCCCGTCGGCGTCCTTGAACTGGTATGACCCGGGCGCGTCCGGAATGGCGGTCGGGCGTTCGAGCACTGCATCGAGGGTACGCCGAGCAGGTGCTCTCCCGGACGCATCCCTCCGGGTCAGACGCTCAGTCGGCGTTGACGAGCTCGATGCGGTTGCCGAACGGATCGTCCACGTAGCACCTGCTCACGCCCGGGATTTCCTGGTCCCACCTCACCGGGTGGCCCGCCGCCTCCAGGTCGGCCACCAGCCCGGACAGGGACCGGACGGCCAGGGCCGGGTGGGCCTTGCGGGCCGGGCGGAAGTCCTCCTCTACGCCGAGGTGGACCTGGACCTCACCGGCACGGGCGCCGAACCAGCGGCCGCCCCGCGCGGCGAGAACGGGGGGTTTCTCGAGGACCTCGAAGCCGAGGAGGCCACAGTAGAATGCCTCTGCCGCCGCCTCCTCGCCCTGTGGCATAGCCAACTGCACGTGGTCGAGACGAGTGATCTGAAACCTCATCCCACCACTTTGCCGTCCCTCCAGCCCCGAGCGAACAGCCCATGACTACCATGCGCACAATGCCCCCTTTTCGCGTCGTGAGCGACTTTCAGCCCGCCGGCGACCAGCCGAAGGCGATCGAGCTGCTCTCGGCGGGCGTCGAGCGGGGAGACCGTTTCCAGACGCTGCTCGGCATCACGGGCAGCGGCAAGAGCGCCACTATCGCCTGGACGATCGCCAACGTGCAGCGGCCGACGCTGGTGCTGGCACCGAACAAGTCACTGGCGGCTCAGCTGGCCGGTGAGTTCCGCAGCTTCTTCCCGGAGAACCGGGTGGAGTACTTCGTCTCCTACTACGACTACTACCAGCCCGAGGCCTACCTGCCCTCGTCCGACACCTATATCGAGAAGGACTCGTCCATCAACGACGAGATCGACCGGCTCCGCCACTCCACCACGGCCAGCCTGCTCACCCGGCGCGACGTCATCGTGGTGGCGTCCGTCTCGTGCATCTACGGCCTCGGGTCCCCCGAGGAGTACCGGGACCGCATCCTCGTCATGCATCCCGGCGAGGTGCACGACCAGCGGTCGGTCCTCACCCACCTCGTCGAGATGCACTACGAGCGCAATGACCAGAACCTCGTGCGGGGACGTTTTCGCGTCCGGGGCGACACCATCGAGGTCCATCCGGCCTACGAGGAGTATGCAGTCAGGATCGAGTTGTTCGGCGACGAGATCGAGCGGATGACGCGCTTCGACGTGCTCACCGGTGAGGTGCTCGGGGACCTGGACGAGGTGGTGGTCTTCCCTGCCTCGCACTACGTGGCAGGTGACGAGCGGATGCGGCGGGCCATCGGCCAGATCGAGGTGGAGCTCGGGGAGCGGCTGCGCGAGCTGGAGAGCCAGGACAAGATGCTCGAGGCCCAGCGCCTCCGGATGAGGACCGAGCACGACCTCGAGATGCTGGCCGAGGTGGGCACGTGCAGCGGCATAGAGAACTACAGCCGCCACCTTGACGGGCGCAAGGCCGGCGAGCCGCCCTATACGCTGCTCGACTACTTCCCTGCGGACTGGCTCCTCATCCTCGACGAGAGCCACGTCACCGTGCCCCAGCTGCACGGTCAGTTCGAGGGCGACAGGTCCCGGAAGGACGTGCTCGTCGAGCACGGTTTCCGGCTGCCGTCGGCCCTCGACAACCGGCCTCTGCGCTTCGAGGAGCTCGAGCGCCGCCTCAACCAGTGCATCTTCATGTCCGCCACCCCGTCCCCATACGAGTTGTCGGTCTCCGCGCAGGTAGCAGAGCAGATCGTCCGCCCCACCGGCCTCGTCGATCCGGAGGTGGTCGTCAAGCCGACGAAAGGCCAGATCGACGACCTCATCGCCGAGATCGGCCTCACGACGGCTCGGGGCGAGAGGATCCTCGTCACCACGCTCACGAAGAAGATGGCCGAGGATTTGGCTGACTACCTCCTCGAGACCGGTCTCAAGGTCCGCTACCTGCACTCCAACGTCGACACGATCGAGCGGATCGAGATCGTCCGCGACCTGCGCCTCGGCGAGTTCGACGTCCTCGTCGGCATCAACCTCCTCCGGGAGGGCCTCGACCTGCCGGAGGTCTCCCTCGTGGCGATACTCGACGCGGACAAGGAAGGCTTCCTCCGCTCGTCCACCTCGCTCATTCAGACGATGGGCCGTGCTGCCCGCAACGTCTCGGGGCGGGTGGTGCTCTACGCCGACGTGATGACGGACTCGATGCGGCGGGCGATGGCCGAGACCGAGCGCCGGCGGATCCTCCAGGAGGCCTACAACCTCGAGCACGGCATCGACCCACAGACCATCCGCAAGGCCGTGACAGACCTCGTGGCGCAGTTCCGCATGGCCGCCGGCACCTTCGACGACGGCGCCCCGCTCCCGTCCGGGCACACCGCCGGCGCCGACCGCTCGCGGCGCGCCGGTCGCCGGGCGGCCGAGCGGGTGGCGAGCGCCCTCGGGGCTGGGTCAGGCACCCGCTCCGGGCCGGACGGCATGCTGCCCGCCGACGAGCTGGGCCGGCTGATCGACGTGCTCGACTCCGAGATGCAAGCGGCTGCCGCCGACCTCCGTTTCGAGTACGCTGCCCGGCTCCGCGACGAGATCCGATCGCTCCGACGGGAGCTGCGGGAGGTGTCCTGACCTCGTGCGTGACCAGCTCGTCATTCGAGGTGCCCGCGAGCACAACCTGAAGAACCTGTCCCTCGATCTGCCGAGGGAGCAGTTGATCGTGTTCACCGGCCTCTCCGGCTCGGGGAAGTCGTCGCTCGCCTTTGACACCATCTACGCCGAGGGACAGCGGCGCTACGTGGAGTCGCTGTCCGCCTACGCCCGGCAATTCCTCGGCCAGATGGACAAGCCGGACGTGGACTTCATCGAAGGGCTCTCGCCGGCGATCTCGATCGACCAGAAGTCGGCCTCCCGCAACCCACGCTCGACGGTGGGCACGGTGACGGAGATCTACGACTACCTCCGGCTGCTGTTCGCAAGGATCGGCCAGCCCCACTGCCCGAACTGCGGCCGTCTGGTCACCCGCCAGAGCCCACAGCAGATCGTCGACCGCGTCCTCCAGCTCCCCACCGGCACGCGCTTCCAGGTTCTCGCTCCCGTCGTCCGGGGCAGGAAGGGTGAGTACTCCTCGCTTCTCGACGACCTCGCCAAGCAGGGCTATGCCCGGGTGCGAGTGGACGGGGAGGTCATCGAGCTCAGCGAGCGGACCGAGATGGAGCTCGCCCGCTACGAGCAGCACACGATCGAGGTCATCGTCGACCGTTTGATCTCCAAGGGCGGCATCGAGCGCCGCTTGACCGACTCGATCGAGACCGCCCTCCGCCTCGGCGAGGGTATGGCCGAGATCCTCCTCGCGCCGGATGAGACCGGCAGCGAGGAGCTGCTGTCGTTCTCCCAGCACCTGGCGTGCACCTACTGCGGCATCTCTCTCGACGATCTGGCCCCGCGCTCTTTCTCGTTCAACTCCCCCTACGGGGCCTGCCCGGTCTGCAACGGCCTCGGCACCCGTTTCGAGGTGGACCCGGAGCTCGTCGTGTCGAACCCGGATCTCTCCCTAGCTCTCGGGGCTATCTCCCCCTGGGCCGGTGCCAGGACGGAGTATTTCTCCCGGGTGCTCGAGGCAGTCGCCGACGCGTTCGGCTTCGACATGCGCAAGCCCTGGTCGCGCTTGACCAAGTCCCAGAAGAAGGTCCTCCTCTACGGCGCCGGCTCGAAGCGGGTCCACATCCACTACCGGAACCGCTACGGGACGACGCGCAGCTATGACACCACCTATGAGGGCGTGATCCCGTGGCTGCAGCGGAGGCACTCCGAGGCGGAATCGGACTACCAACGCGAGCAGGTCGAGGGCTACATGCGGGAGGTGCCGTGCGCCGCCTGCGGCGGCAGCCGCCTCAAGCCCGAGTCGCTCGCCGTCACGATCGGCGAAATGAACATTGCCGAGGTGTGCGCCCTCTCGATCCGCTCCGCCCACGACGTGCTCGGCACCTTGGAGCTGACATCTCGCGAGGAGATGATCGCCTCCCGCGTGATGAAGGAGATCCGGGCCCGGCTGCAATTCCTCGTCGACGTGGGCCTCGACTACCTGACGCTTGCTCGCTCGGCGGCGACGCTCGCCGGCGGCGAGGCGCAGCGCATCCGCCTCGCCAGCCAGATCGGAAGTGGCCTCGTCGGCGTCCTATACGTGCTCGACGAGCCCTCCATCGGGCTTCACCAGCGGGACAACCGCAAGCTCATCGGGACGCTCAACCGGCTGCGCGATCTCGGCAACACCGTCCTCGTGGTGGAACACGACGAGGAGACGATCCGCGTGGCGGACTGGATCGTCGACATCGGCCCCGGAGCCGGCGAGCACGGCGGCGAGATCGTCTGTGCCGGCAAGCTCGACGACATCCTCGCCTGCGAGAGCTCGATGACGGGCCAGTACCTGGCCGGAACCCGCCAGATCGCCGTTCCCCCGATGCGCCGGGAGCCTCACGGGGAGTGGGTCACCGTCCGCGGCGCCCGTGAGCACAACTTGAAGAACATCGACGTCGAGTTCCCCCTCGGCTGTTTCGTCGCCGTCACGGGGGTGTCGGGCTCCGGGAAGTCCACCCTCGTCAACGACATCCTTCACCGGGCCCTCATGCAGCGCATCTACCACTCACGGACGGTGCCCGGGCGGCACAAGGCGATAGACGGCGCTGAAGCGCTCGACAAGGTGATCGACATCGACCAGTCGCCGATCGGGCGGACGCCCCGCTCGAACCCGGCCACCTATACCGGAGTCTTCGACCACGTCCGCCGGCTGTTCTCCCAGACCTCGGAGGCCAAGCTGCGCGGCTATCAGCCGGGGCGCTTCTCCTTCAACGTCAAAGGCGGCCGCTGCGAGGCCTGCGCAGGTGACGGCACGATAAAGATCGAGATGCACTTCCTCCCGGATGTCTACGTCCCCTGTGAGGTCTGCAAGGGCGCCCGCTACAACCGCGACACGCTCGAGGTGTCCTGGCGGGGGCACAACATCGCCGAGGTGCTCGCCATGTCCTGCGAAGAAGCGCTCGACTACTTCGCCAACCAGCCCGTCATCGCCCGTCACCTGCAGACCATCGTCGACGTCGGCCTGTCATACGTGCGCCTCGGCCAGCCGGCTCCGACGCTGTCCGGTGGGGAGGCACAGCGGGTGAAGCTGGCCTCCGAGCTGTCCAAGCGCTCGACCGGCCGGACGCTGTACATCCTCGACGAGCCGACGACCGGCCTGCACTTCGAGGATGTCCGCAAGCTGCTCGGCGTGCTCCAGCGCCTCGTCGACGCCGGGAACACCGTCTGTGTCATCGAGCACAACCTCGACGTCATCAAGTCGGCTGACTGGATCATCGACCTCGGTCCCGAGGGCGGTGACGGCGGTGGCCTCGTCGTGGCGGAGGGAACGCCGGAGCAGGTGGCGAAGAATCCAGACAGTTTCACCGGTCAATTCCTCTCGCCCATGGTCGGCCTCTGAGCCCCCCTGGCCACTGCCGTCATCCAGTCCCACGCCTTGTCCACCATGAGCCGGAGCTCCGCGAGAGTCCCGGTATTGAGGATGATGTAGTCCGCCTGTCGTAGGCGGGCCTCTCGGGAAGCCTGGGCGGCCATCCTCCGGCGGACGTCTTCCTCTTCCATACGGCGGCTGCTCACGAGGCGCTCCACCGCCAGCTCGACCGGCGAGTCCACCACGAGCACGCCGGCCACCGGGTAGCGGTCACGGCCGCCGTTTTCCACCAGAAGTGGGATCTCGAGGACCACTATGGCATCGCTGCCAGCGTGGCGGGCGAGCCCCTCTGCCATCAAGCGGGCGACCTCCGGGTGGACGATGGCGTTCAGGTCACGGCGGGCCGCCTCGTCCCCGAAGACGACCCTGGCCAGCCCAGCCCGGTCAAGGGTGCCGTCGAGGTTGACTACGCCGCTGCCGAAACGGGCCACCACCTGCGCGAAGCCTTCGCTGCCCGGTTCGACAGCGACCCGAGCCAGCTCGTCGGCGTTGATCCGCTCGGCGCCATGAACCGCCAGCAGTCCGGCGACTGTCGTCTTGCCGGACCCGATGCCGCCGGTGAGAGCGATGGCGATCATGCCGGCGCCCGAGGCAGTCGCGCCACGGGGAGCAGCACAGGCGCGTCGTCGACGACCGGACCGGCGTCTGGTGACAGGCGGTGCTCGTCTTCGCTGATGCCGGCGTCGGCGGAGGGATCCGGCGGCGACATGCGCCGGAGAACCTACCTTTTCCCCCTAGCCGGCGTAACGTCGCGTCGCAGTGAGCCACTCCGTGCTGAGCCCCGGTGCCAATTCGGGCGCCGTCGCGGTCATCTCCGGCGGCGGCACCGGCATCGGCCGGGCGACGGCGCTGGCTCTCGCCCGCAGCAGCGCCGCCGTGGTGATCTGCGGGCGGCGGGCCGAGCTTCTCGAAGAGACGCGGACCTTGGTGGAGGAAGCCGGCGGCGCGTGCCTGCCAGTCCGGGCCGACGTCCGCGAGCCGCCCGACGTTGCGGCCGTCGTCGATGCCGCCCTCGAGCGCTTCGGCCAGGTGGACGTGGTCGTCAACAACGCCGGCGGCCAGTTCACCGCCCCCGCCGAGGAGATCTCGCTCAACGGCTGGCGGGCGGTCCACCGCCTGAACGTCGAGGCCGCCTGGAGCCTCACCCGGGAGGCGGCGACGCGCTCGATGATCCCGAGGCGGCACGGCGTCGTGGTGTTCGTCGGCTTCAGCCCCCGTCGCGGCGTGCCGGCGATGGTGCACGCCTCCTCCGCCCGCGCCGCCGTCGAGAACCTCGCCGGTGGGCTCGCCTGTGACTGGAGCCGCTACGGCATCAGGGCTGTCTGCGTCGCCCCCGGCAACATCGCCACCGAGGGGCTCGACCGCTACGGCAGCGACGAGGTCGCCGCCTGGGAGCGGAGCGTGCCCCTCGGCCGCCTCGGGACGGCACAGGAGGTAGCCGACGTCATCGCCTTCCTCGTCTCACCGGGGGCGAGCTACGTCACCGGCACGACGGTCGTCGTGGACGGCGGGGTCGACGCCTGGGGTCAGGGCGAGCCGCCGCCACCTCCGGAGCCGCGGGAGCACCTGCCGGCCTGAACCTGCATGACGACGATGCGGGACGGGCGCGGCCGCCGGTCGGATCTCTCGAGACGAACTCCTTTGCCGCCACACCGAGGTCGCTACGTGCATGCACCCGTGCCCTGAGAACTGGGTGCACCGGTGTCGCCGAGGATCACCCGGGCATCGAGCCCCCAGGCGCCGTCGGGGCCGACGAGCAACGGATTGACCTCGAGCTCGGCGATCTCGGGGTGGCCGGCGGCGAGCTTCGAGATTGCCGCCACGACGGAGGCGGCAGCGCCCACGTCGAGCGGAGGACGGCCCCGCGCCCCGAAGAGCAGCGGAGCCCCCCGTAGGCCCGAGAGAAGCTGGCGCGCCTGCCGCTCGTCCACCGGTGCGAGGGCGGCCGCCACGTCACGGAGCACCTCGGTGTAGATGCCGCCCAGCCCGACGAGGACGACAGCCCCAAAGCGCTCATCGCGCCTCGTCCCCACCACGAGCTCCACCCCGCCGGCGAGGGCGATCATCTTTTCCACCGAGAGGGGGCCGGGGCCGATCCGGGACCGGATCGAACCGACGGCCGCCGTGACGGCCTCGTCACTGTCGAGACCGAGAATGACTCCGCCGGCGTCCGACTTGTGCTCGAGCACGATGGCTTTCACCACGACCGGGTAGCCGATCGCCCGGGCCGCTCGTACCGCCTCGCTGTCGCCAACGGCCTCGATCGCCGGCGCGAAAGCTATGCCCGCCCCGGACAGGAGTGCCCTGGCGGCGAAGTAGCCGTTGCCCACATACGCCGGCTGCGGCGCGACCACCTCGGGCAGCGCGACTTTTCCTCGCCCCGCCCGGGCACCCAGGCGGGCGAGTATTGCCACGGCGCCCTCCACCCGCGACGACACCGGCAGCCGGCCGGCGCGAAGGCGGGCCAGGGGCTCGGGAACCGAAGTGCCGTCGTGCATGGCGTGCACCACGACCGGCTTGCCCGAGGCCCGCGTGACTGCCACGAGTGCGTCGGCCACCTCGCTCTCGGCCCGGCCGAGAACGGTCCCGTAGTAGCTGTAGCCACCGAAGTAGCCGGTGAGGATCACAGCGTCGACCTCGCTCGAGGCCAGCATCGCCCGCAGGACTCGGGCGAAGGACCACGGGTCCTGCTCGCCGGCTCCGGCGAGGTCCACCGGGTTGCTGGAGGCACCCGGCGTGCCGGTGGCCCGGGCCACCTCGGCGGCGAGCCCAGGCGAGAACAAAGGCACGCTGAGCCCGGCCGCCTCGGCGACGTCGGCCGCCACGGCACCATGACCGCCGCCGTCGGCGAGCACGCCCACCCTCACCACGGCCGGGACGGCGGCGCTCGAGCCGAGCAGGATGCCGGAGAGCGCCTCGATCAGCTGCCCCGGAGTGTCGACCTGCTCGATGCCGGCCGCCCGGCAGGCGGCGGCGACCGAGAGGCGCCCCGAGACGAGGGCGCCCGTATGGGACCGGGCGGCCCGGGCACCGGCCCGGCTGGCGCCGGCAGCAAGGAGAACCACCGGCTTACCGGCGTTCGCGGCGGCGGCGGCCGCTTCGAGAAAGCGCCGGCCGTCGCCGAAGTCCTCGCAGTAGATGGCCACCGCGGCGACGTCCGCCGATCCGGCAAAGGCCGTGACGAGGTCGGCGACGTCGATGTCGGCCTGATTGCCGAGCGAGGCGAAACGCACGAAGCCGAGGCCAGAGCTGGCCGCCTTCAGACCCAGCTCGAGGGCGAGGTTGCCGCTCTGGGAGATCAGCCCGACGGTCCCGACCGGCAGCTCGTCCGAGGTGAGGTGGAGCTCGGTGGCGGTGTCGCTCAGGCCGAGGCAGTTCGGGCCGAGCAGGACGGCGCCGGCGGCACGAACCTCGGCGGCAATGGCGGCCTCGATCCGCAGGCCGGCTGGCCCGCTCTCGCCGAGGCCGGCCGTGATGCCGACGATGGCCCTTGCCCCGCAGTCGAGAGATTCCCTCACCGAGTCCTGAAAGGCGGCCGCCGGCACGCAGATCGCCGCCAGCTCGACTCCTCCCGGGACATCTCTCAGCGAGACGTGCGCCGGCTGGCCGAGGACGGTGCCCCCGCGCCGGTTGACGAGCGCCACCCGCCGCCGATGGGCGCCGCGCAGTGCCCCTTTTGCCAGCCAATGCCCCCACTTCGTCTCGTCTGCGGAGGCGCCGACGACAGCGACCGAGGTCGGGTTGAACAGCGCCGTCAGGTCGCGCCTGACCGGCCGGCCGCTCAACGGGGCGCCGTCGCCGGCGACTTCACGAGGGCTCTTTCTCTCAAGTAGCCGCGCGGTATCTCTGGTGCCTCCGTGTCGATCTCCCGTCCGAGCCGGTGGCCGTCGAAGATGGCGTCCGCCGGGATACGCGGGGCGACGCAGTCCCCGATGCGGTACAGGCCCACGATGCCGGAGCCGGACAAGGCGTCCCGGTCGCCGGCCAGCTCGTGGTAGAGCGTGTCGTCGGACCGGCGCTGGGTGACGAGCACGACGCTCTGGGCCCCTAGCGCGAACGGCTCTCCGAATTCGTCCGTGCCGGAGACGCTCGTGCCGTCGAGGCTCCTCAAGGTGACGCCCCGGTGCAGCCGGACGCCCCGCTCGTGGAGGCGCTGGCGCAGCATGGGGCCCTCGAGCGTCTCGTCGCAACGCGGGGCCACTTGATCGAGGCACGTGACGAGCTCGACGTGGTAGCCCTCGAGGGCGAGCAGCTCGGCCACACCGGCTCCGACGAAGTACCCCTCGGCGTCGTACACGACGACGTCCTCCCCCGCCGGGCGGCGCCCGTCGAGCATCAGCTGCTCGGGCGTGAACACGGTGTCGGCGTGCTCGAGCGCCCCCTCGATCGGGACGTGGGTGAATGCCGAGACGCCGTCTGATGCCCAGGAGGAGCCGGTGGCGATCACCACGAGCTCAGCGCCGTAGTCGCGCACGGCGGCGGCGTCGAGTCGGGCCGAGGTGATCACCTCCACGTTGGCCAGGCGGCCGAGCTGGATGACGCGCCAGTTGACCACCCGCGCCCACTCGCCGAGCCCGGGCAGGCGGGGGATCCAGCTCATGGAGCCTCCGAGGCCGGCGGTGGCCTCGACGAGATGCACCTGGTGCATCTGGCGCTTGCCGAGCGTGATGGCGCACTCCATCCCGGCCGGCCCGCCGCCGACGACGAGCACATCGAGCTCCGCATTGGCTGCCCGGGCGAAGCGCTCCGGGTGCCAGCCCCTCCGGTACTCCTCCCCGGCAGTGGGGTTCTGGGTGCAGCCGAGGTGGAGGTCCCGATCTGCCTTCATGATGCAGACGTTGCAACCGATGCATTCCCGGATCTCGTCGTAGCGGCCGCTCTCGATCTTGTTCGGGAGGAAGGGGTCCGCGATGGAGGGCCGGGCGGCCCCGATGAGGGACCACTTGCCGGAGCGCACGATCTCGGCCATGTGGTCCGGGCTCGTCAGGCGGGAGACGCCGACGATGGGCTTGGACGTGGCGCTGCGCACCTCCCCCGTCCACTCGAGTTGGTAGCCCTCCTTGAAGAAACGGGACGCGCCCGAGTCCTTCGACCACTCCGCGATCGAGCCCACGTTGACGTCCCACAGGTCGACGAGATGGTCGGCGGCGGCAATGAGCGCCAACCCTTCGTCGAGCTCCACGCCGGCCGGCCCGAGGGCGGTGACCGCGATACGGCAGGCCGAGCGCGCAGTCGCCGTCGATGGCCGAGCGCACCTCCTCGAGCAGCTCGATCCAAAAACGTGACCGGTTCTCGAACCCGCCCCCGTAGGCGTCGACCCGGTGGTTGTAGAAGGGCGAGAGGAACTGCATGGGCAGGTACGAATGACCCCCGTAGACGTACACGATGTCAAAACCCGCATCGCCCGCCGCCCGGGCAGCTCGGGCCCATTCCTGACGCACGCGGACGATGTCGGACAGCTCCATCGCCTTCGGCACGAGGTAGGGGACGAGATCGCTCGCCAGTTGCGACGGGGCGACCGGGACCCGCCGCGACTCGCTGCAGTGCCCGTGGACCCCGGCGTGGTGCAGCTCGATCCCGGCGAGCGAACCGTACTCGTGGGCCCGCTCCGCGACCCGAGCCAGATTTGCGGTGTCGTCGTCGTCCCACATCCTCGCCGAGGCCCAGGGCGATTCGTCGGACTCCTCGCTGACCGGGGCGTACTCCGTGCAGACAGCCGCCCAGCCACCCTCAGCCTTGACAGCCCGGTGCTCGGCCTGCGAGAAGGGCTTCACGTCCCCGAAGCCACAGCAATGGGGCACCTGGAAGAAGCGGTTGCGGAGCACCTTCGGCCCTATTGTCACCGGCTCGAACAGGACGTCGTGGCGTGGGTCGCGTCGGCGCCGGTCGATCATCTGCTCACTCCTTCTCCGGCGCCCCGGGCTGTGCCGCCCCGACAGGCGCGCAGGGTCGTTCAAGGCGCTCCTCGGTCACGCCGATACTTCCATACCGCCGGGTGCCGGCCGGTAAGCTGATGGGGAACCGCCGGGTGAGGTACAATCCATACTAATTCGATGTTATTGATAGAAAAAGGAGGAAGATCCGATGGCAGTCGTACCCACGACTCGTCCTCAGCGCCGCCGGCCGCCCACGGGTGATCCGGCCGGAACGAGGGAGAGCGGCCGCCATAGGATCGACGAAGCACAACAAAGGGCAATCGACGAGGTCCTGCTGCGGCTCGTCCCACATGACACGTTCTTGTCCCCCACCACCCTCGGGCGCGTCACAGCTGCCTTCGCTGCTCGCCCGGAGCTGTTCGAGGGACTCGTCGTGCGAGATCCCGCCCTCCGCTGGCATCTCAAGCTGAGCCGGCGCCCCGGCTTCGACCTGTGGGTCCTCGCCTGGCAGCCCGGTCAGGAGACGGACTGGCATGACCACGGCGGCTCTTCCGGATCCTTCGCCGTCACCGAGGGGCGACTGTTGGAGCGCTTCCGCCGCTCGGGCACGCGGACCGTGGCGGCGCGGGAGGTGGCCCGAGGCGGCGTGGCGAACTTCGGGCCCTCCCATGTCCACAATGTCGGCTATGTAGGCGACGAGCCGGCGACAAGCATCCACGCATACTCTCCCCCGCTCGCCGCCATGACGTACTACGAGTCGACCCCGATGGGGCTCTTCGCCCGAGAGACCATCCCGGTCGACTCCCCGGAGGGGCCGGGCCGGAACCGGTCGGGTCACCGGCGGCTCCCCCGCCCCCTCGGCTCGGCCGCCAGCGGGGAGAACCTCGGTGCCCGGTCGATCGACCAGCTGTTGGCCGCGGCGCGGGTGGGCCTCGAGCGCCTCGGACCGGAGGGGGCCGCCAGGGCAGTGGAGTTCGGGGCGGCACTTGTCGACATCCGCCCCCCCGAACAGCGAAGGCTGGAGGGCGAGGTGCCCGGCGCGGTCATCATCCCCCGAAACGTCCTCGAATGGCGCCTGGACCCGCAAAGCGAGGCCCGCATCCCCGAGCTCGCCCGCTACGACAAGCAGGTCATCGTGTTCTGCTCGGAAGGGTATGCCTCGAGCCTGGCCGCCGTCGCCCTCCGCCAGCTCGGCCTCTCACTGGCAACCGACCTCGACGGCGGCTTCAGAGCCTGGAGCGCCGCAGGGCTCCCCACCAGACCAGCCGAGTGACCACCGGCTCCACTTGAGCCGGTCTGTGCCCGGTCCCCGGCCGGAGGATGGGCGCGGGCGCCTCCGCCGGTCAGAGACCGGGGGCGCCGGCACTTCGCAGGCTCGGCACGATCCTGTCGCGCCGTCGAAGGTCCAGCCCGAGCGAGTGCGCCAGCCGGCACTCGGACTGGCGGCATCGGCCACCGCGGCGGCGGCGTGGGGCGTGGCGGCCATATTCGTCAAGGTGGCCGACGTGCCGGCACTGGTCCTCACCCTCTACCGGCTGTGGGTCGCGACGGCCATCCTGCTCATCGTCAGTCTGGCCACTAGGCGCACATTGCGCTGGCGCCACCTCGGCGCGGTGGTGCCGGGTGGCATCCTGCTGGCGGCGGACATGGCCTGCTTCTTCAGCGCTGTCAAACTCACGAGCATCGCCGATGTCACAGTGATCGCCGCCCTCCAACCAGCTCTCGTTCTCCTCGTGGCGGGCCGGATGTTCGGTGAGATCATCACCCGCACCGACATCGCCTGGACGGCGCTTGCCATCGCCGGTGTCAGCGTCGTCGTCATCGGGCCGGGCGTGCCGACTTCCCACCATCTCGCCGGTGACGTCCTCGCCGTCGCTTCTCTGCTGGCCTGGGCGGGCTACTTCGTCGTTTCCAAGCGGGCTCGTCAGGCGACAGGAGCCCTCGAGTACACCTTCGGCGTCACCGCGGTGGGGGCGGTGGTGCTGTTGCCCGTCGTGCTCATCTCCGGCCAGGGGCTCGGGGTGTCGCGGCCCGGGTCGTGGCTGTGGATCGGCCTGCTGGCGGTCGTGCCAGGGACGGGCCACCTGCTCATGAACTGGGCTCACCGAAGCGTCGACGTCTCGGTCTCCTCCGTCGTCGGGGCCAGCAACCCTGTCTTCGCCGGCGGGGCGGCCTGGATCTTTCTCCATCAGACACTCGACGTCGTCCAGCTCGCCGGGGGCATCGTCGGCATAGCCGCCATCGGCGTCGTCGCCGGGCGGAAGAGGATCGTTCCGGCCGCCCGGGCCGGCTGAGCTACGGTCGCCTCTTCGGGCGAGACGGGAGACGGGGACTTGAGTGCTGTGGCGAGACCGAACCGGACGGGCGGCGAGCTCCTGGCCGAGTGTCTGTCGGCACTCGGGGCCGAGGTCGTCTTCGGGCTTCCCGGCGTCCACGCCCTTCCCGCCTGGGAAGGTCTCCGTCGCCGGCACCTCCCCTCGATCGTCATGCGCACAGAGCTGTCCGCCGGCTTCGCCGCCGACGGCTACGCCCGCACCACCGGGCGCCCGGCGACCCTCCTCCTCTCGACCGGGCCCGGGGCGCTCAACTCCCTGACAGCGCTCATGGAGGCCGCCAGCTCTCACGTGCCGGTGGTCGCGGTGGTCTCCCAGATCCCGCGCCACCTCGTCGGCAGGCGGCGTGGCTATCTGCACGAGCTCCCCGATCAGCTGGCCAGCTTCGCGCCCATCGTGAAGTGGGCAGTCAGCGTCCCCAGCCTGGAGTCGCTCCCGTCTGTGATGGCCGCCGCCTGGAGCAAAGCCCGCAGCGCGCCCACCGGCCCCGTCGTCGTCGAGGTGCCAGTCGACCTGCTCAGCGAGGAGACGAGCGTGCCAGAGGTGAAGGAGCTCGACGGTTCGCCCGGCCGCCCCCCTCGCCCCGAGCCGGCCGCCCTGGCCGAGGCGGCGGCTCTGCTCCGTGAGAGCGAGCGCCCCGTGCTGTGGGCGGGGGGCGGCGTGCTCCGCGCAGGGGCATGGGCGGAGCTGCTCGAATTGGCCGAGCTGCTCGGCTCCCCGGTCGCCACCACCTACATGGGAAAGGGGGCTTTCCCTTCCGAACATCGCCTGTCGGTCGGCTGCTGTTGCGACGAGGCCGCCTTCCGGGAGCTTCTCGAGGACGCCGACGTCCTCGTCTGCGTGGGGACGGAGCTCGGTGCCGAGACCACACAGCAGTACGCCCTGGCCCCGAGAGGGCGACTCGTCCAGATAGATGCCGCCCCGGAACGACTCGGCGCCTCCTACCCGGTTGTCGGCCTGGCCGGCGACGCCGCTGAAGTGCTCCGCCTGCTGGCGGACCACCTTCGGACGGCACCGGGGCCCCGGCGCCGAGATGGCTCCGAGGCCGTCGCCTCCCTCCGCCGCCGCGTCGCCGCAGGCCTCTCGGCGCAGGATCGCTCGCTCGAGGCTGGGCTGCTGGCGAGCATCGGCGCGGTCCTCCCGGACACGGCGGTGCAGGCATGGGACATGACCATCCTCGGCTACTGGGCTGCCCCCCACCACCGGGCGCCGGCGGCGAGGCGGTTCCTCTACCCGCTCGGCTCCGGCACGCTCGGCTATGCGTGGCCGGCGGCGCTCGGGGCCTGCGTCGGCCTGCCGGGCACCCCGGTGCTGGCCGTGGTGGGCGACGGCGGCTTCTCCTACGGAGCCGCCGAGCTGGCCACGGCGCGTCAGTACGGCCTGCCGGCGGCTCTCCTCCTCATCGACGACGGCGGCTACGGGATTCTCCGCGAGTACCAAATGTCCGCCTTCGGCGTCACCCATGAGGTGGACCTGGTCCAACCGGACCTGGCCGCCGTCGCCGCCGCCGCCGGTGTGGCGGTGCGCACGACCACGCCGGACCGGCTCGCCGGCGACCTCTCATGGGCCCTCGCCGAGGCGGGCCCCGCCGTCGTGGTGCTGAGGGAGCGGCTCGTGGCGGCGGCCCCGACACCTTGACGTCCACACTGCGCGACCTCGTCCGCCCGACCCTGCAAGGCGTCGTCGAGTACGACCCTGGCCCGAGCGTGGCGGACATCGAAGCCCGCTACGGAGTGGAGGGCATGGTCAAGTTGAACTGGAACGAGGATCTCTTCGGCCTGCTCCCCGGCGTGCACGATGCCGTCGTCGCCGAGCTCGAAGAGGCCGCTTCCTCGCTATCCCGAGCAGGCATATGACGACTTTCGCCGCCTGGTGGCGGCCTGGAGCGGCGCCGAGGCGGCGATGGTCATCCCGGCCCACGGCATCCAGTCACTCGTACTTGCCACGGTGTCGGTCTTCGTCGAGCCCGGGGACAAGGTCGTGCTGCCCTCGCCCACCTACGGCCTCTACCGGCAGGCCCTGGAGGCGGCCGGGGCGGAGATAGCTCGCGTGCCGCTCGCCGGCTATCGCTTCGACCTCCCGGCGATGACCGCGGCCGCCGAGGGCGCCAAGCTCGTCATCGTCTGCGACCCGAACAATCCCACCGGGGACGCCCTCAGCGCGGGGGAATGGACCGGGTTCCTCGATGCTCTTCCCGCCAACTGCCTGGTTGTCGTTGACGAGGCCTACGCCGACTACATCGAACCTGCGCAGCGTCCCGACCGGGTGGGCGACGTCGTCGCCGGCCGGCGCCTCGTCGTGCTGCGGACGTTCTCCAAGCTGTTCGGCATCGCCGGCCTCCGCCTCGGCTACGCCCTCGCCCATCCGGACCTGGTGCCGTGCTACGACGCCGTCCAGGAGCCGTTCAACGTCAATCGCCTCGCCCTTGCTGCCGGCACGGCCTGCCTCGCCGATCCGGCCGCGGTCGAGAGACGGCGAAGGGCCGTGGTCGCGGCCCGGGAGGGTTTCGCAGGGGCGCTCGCCGACCTCGATATCTTCTCGGTGCCTTCGCAGGCGAACTTCGTCCTCGCCGCGCCGGGTGGGGACGACCTGGCCCTTTACGAGGCGCTCGCCCGGCGCCGCTTCCTCGTCCGCCCCGGGAGCGACTTCGGCCTGGCCGGCCACCTGCGCATCACCGTCGGCCCGGCGAGTTTGATGGGGGAGGTGGCCGCAGCGCTCGGCGAGGCGCGGAGCCTCCGCGCCGGCTGAGGGTGGGCGTGACCATCCGTCATTCTGCAGCCGGTCCCTAGATCCGGCAGTGTGCCTGCGCCGTCAGCGTGTCAGCTCAGCCACATGCTGCGGAATCGCCACTCCATCCAGGGGTCGCCGGTCTTCTGGGTCGCCACGCCCTTCAGCGCCGGCGACTGGCCGACGATCACCGGGTTGAAAGCGGCGATGACGTAGCCGCCATCGTTCCAGTCCATGCTCATCAGCTCGTGGACGAGATCAGCCTGCTTGCTGGCATCTACAGTGCTCAGCGCCTGCTTGTAGATGCTCAGATACTTCGTCCCGTAGGAGCTCGTGTCCCAGTGGGTCTCGTCCCACGGGGCGCCGGGCACCATCGAGTAGCCGGCCTGGCGCAGATACGGGTAGCCGCTCCACCAGTCCTGTGAAAAAGGCCATTTGAGGTAGTTCGGCCCGAAGAACGTGCCGCTCGTGATCGAGTTGAGGTTGATTGTGATCCCGGCCGCGCTCGCCTGCTGCTTCAGCACCTGGGCCTGCTCGACGGCTCCGGTCTTGATCGGTGCCGTCACGAGCGTCGTCGTCAGACCCTCCTGTCCCGCCTTTTTCAAGAGGAACTTCGCCTGGGCGATGTCCTGATGGCGCTGCGGGAGAGACGTGTCGTACTCCGGGTCCGTCCGCCCGAAGATGTCGTTGCCGACAAAGCCGTAACCGCCATAGACGACCTTTTGCAGCTCGGGACGGTCGACGACGAGGCGCATCGCCTGACGCACGCGCACGTCGTTGAAGGGCGGCGAGTCGAGGCGCATGGTGAAGGGGACCCAGCCGGGGCCGGGCCAGATGTTGGCCGTCTTGCCGCTCGACTTGATCTGGGCAACGCTCGCGATCGACAGCTGGTCGACACAGGTCGACTGGCCCGACAGGAGGGCGTTCACCTGGGAGGTCTCGTCGGCATAGTCGACGATGGCCACCTCGTCGAGGTACGGCTGGCCGGGCACCCAGTAGTGCTCGTTACGCGTGAAGACGCTCTGCTGGCCAGGTGTGAACGACTTGTACCTGAACGGTCCGGTGCCGACGGGATGCTTCGGGTCGAAGCCCACCGGCACGATGCTCATCTCGCCGTTGCCGATGAGGGTGTAAGGCATGATCGAGAAGCCGCTGTGCATGGGGATCTTGGCGGTGTACTTGTCCATCTTGGTGACGTTCTTCAGGTTCATGAAGGCCAGGGCCGAAGCAGCCGAGAAATTCTTCGTCACGATCCGGTTGAAGGTGTAGAGCACGTCGTCGATCGTGAGCTCCTTGCCGTCATGGAACTCCACCCCCTTTCGCACGCGTATCGTCCACTCGGTCGCGTCGGCGTTCGGTGTGACCTCCTCGGCCAGGTGAAGCTGGGGGACGTTGTTCGCGTCTACTTCCATCAGCGTGTCGTACAGCTGGGGCGCGCGGGCAAAGTCGAGGTTCTCGATGCAGTTGTTGCCGTCGAGGGTGTCCGAGGACCCCCCGCCCGTGCTGCCGAGGGTGAGGGTCCCGCCACGTTTCGGCGTCCCGGCGGAATTCGAGCCCGGAGACGATGTCGAAGTGGTGCTCGACGAACCACATGCGGCGAGAATCCCCCCCACGCCGAGTGCGGCAGCCCCCCCGGCGGCGAGGCGGAGGAAGTCGCGGCGCGACTGGCGTTCGGAGCCGATCGCCAAGCCGAGATCCGCTGCCCGAGTGTCTTCTGGATCCATCCCCCGTTACCTCCCTCAGCGAGGCAGAGCTTCCTGCCACACGTTCGTAAACTTCGCCTGAGCCTAAAGTGACCGGTGTCACCTTGCAAGAACCCCCCGGAGCGGCCCAGAACTAGCCCCTCGGGGTGACGACGTCGTCCTCGCGGCGGAGCGCCCGAGCGGGTCGATGACGTATGGTCGGTCGGACCAGTGGCACGTTTTCCGCATCTCAATCTGTGCCTGATCGACCGCCCTTCCTGATAGACGGGCCAATCTCAAAGGAGGACCGGTCATCCACGAGTGCGACGGCCGTGATCACGGACTCGAGATGTACGCCGCATCTGATCGCCGGCTGCTAGCGCTGGTGGAGGCATTCAACCGCCGGCTGATGACCGCCGCCGAGACGGGGGCGGATCTCACGAAGGTCCTGGCGATGCTCGACCCGGACCCCTCGCGCTATACCTCGGTGGACGATGGTCGCGAGATCGTCGAGCTTGTGCTCGGCCAGGCCGGAGCCGAGCTCGCCTCGGCGCCGCGGTTGGCGGGGTTCCGCAACCTTGCCAGCACGGCGATGCCCACCTCCACGCCGGCGGCACGCCCGGCCATCGCCACCTCGTGCGACGGGAGGATGCTCCTTGCGTGGCTCGAATGGCAGGACCAACTCGGAGAGCAGGTGATGGTGGTCACCCTCGACGCCTCCGGTCGCCTTCTCGACGCTCCGCTGGCCATCTCGGGCCCTCCCGGTGACTGCCTACGACCCTCGGTCGCCTTCGACGGTGACGGAGTGGGCTCGGTGTGCTTCGGCCTCAGGCGAGGCGGGCAAGTCGGCGTGTGGTGGGCCCGTGAGCGGCCGGGCGGGGCGTGGGGGCAGGCTGAACTACTGAGCACCACCGCCCACCCCTCTTTCAACCAGGAGCTGCTCTGCCACGAGAACGGCGCTCTCGAGTGCTGTTGGCAGGGTTACGAGAACGGCCGCTTCCGTATCTTCAGTCGCCGCCAGGAGGGCGGCGGCTTCGGGGAGACAGAGCCGCTCAGCGCCGGCGACGAGCGCAACGTCTGGGACCCGACGCTCGCCGTCGACGCTGCGGGCAGGACCTGCTACGCCTGGACCACCTACGGCGAGGGCGGCTACCGGACCGCCCTTTTGCTGCGCGAGGACGGGCGCCCGCCGGTGAGGCAGATGCTCGGCACCTCCGGCTCCTACAGCCTCCATCCGAGCCTCGTCTTTGCCGGGGACGGGTCCCTCTGGTGCGCCTTTGACGCCGTCGCCCTCAGCGGCCACGGGGGGTCGGGCCCGACCCGGCTCCGCACCCGAGCCGAGATGGAGCTGCCTCCCCGACCGGGTCATCGGGCGGACGGCACGGCCGTGCCCGGCGACCTGGCGCCGGAGGTAACCGCAGAGGTGACGGTGGCACGCCTGGAGGAGGTCGGCGCGATTCCCGAGCAAGTGGGAGAGGTGGGAGTCGGGGCGCAAATCTCGCCGGCCGCCCTTCCGCGCCTCGTCCGGACCGGCGACGGCTCGATCGCCGTCGCTTACCGGTGCCTGCGCCGCTTGCCACTTATGCTGTACTTCTGGGACACGGTCCTCGAGTGGCACGGCCCGTCCGGCTGGGGGCACCTCACGACCTTCGACCATCCCGATGGGCCGCTCGAGGAGCCGGCGATCGCCGCCAGCGGAACCGATGCGGTCGTCTCATGGCAGCAGGACGGCCGAAAGGACCGCCAGGTCGGCTGGACAGAGGGGTTCGGGGGGCAGGAGTGCGTGGCCCGCCGCGAGCATTACGGTGAGGTGGTCTGGCATTCGGTGCACAGCGGAGGAGGGATCCGCTTCGGGCGCGTGACGCCTCCGGCGACGCCCGAAGGGTCGAAAGCTGTGCAGGGGACGGGCAGGCCGCTCGTGATCAAGGAGCCGGCGGAGGACAGTCGCCCGTGGGCCCGGAGTGGGTCTTCTGATCACCGAGAGCGCTACCGCACCTCGTACGGCGACCGGACCTACACCCTGTACTGGGGGGACCTGCACCGGCACTCGCTCATCAGCCGGTGCACCGCCGGCGACGAGCCGGCGCTCGACGACTTCTACCGGTACTCTTTCGACGTCTGCGAGTACGACTTCTGGGCTGTCACCGACCACGCCGAGAACACCTCGCAGTACCAGTGGTGGGCGATCCAGAAGCTGGCTGACATTCTCCACGTCGAGGACCGTTTCGTGCCCTTCTACGGGTTCGAGTGGACGGCGGCGACCGGGCACCAGAACGTCATCTACGACTCGGCTCGGCGAGGTGCGCCCATCTACTCCTCGGCCGCAGCCGAGAGCTCGACTCCCGACCGGCTCTGGGCGCAGCTCCGCTCAGCAGACCAGAGGAGCCTCACGATCCCGCACCATCCCGGCTCGGCCATGGTTGCTTTCGACTGGTCGTATCACGCAGAGGACATGCAGCGTCTCGTGGAGGTCTTCCAGGCGTGCCGGGGCAACTACGAGGACGACGGCTGCTTTCGCCAGTACTCGGACGGGACGCTCACCGGCACCTTCGTCACAGACGGGTTGCGACGCGAGCACCGTTTCGGCCTCATCTCGTCGTCGGACCACGGCAACGGCGCCAGCTACGTAGGTGCCTTCGCGGAGCAGCTGAGCCGCCCGTCCGTCTTTGCCGCTCTGTACGACCGTCGCACCATCGCCGCCACGACACGCGACATCGTGGTCGACTTCCGCCTGAACGACTGCTTCATGGGCGGCGAGGCGGCGCCCTCGGCGGCGGCCCGGCTGACCGTCACTGCTCGCGGCTACTGCGGCATCGCCCGGGTTGACGTCGTTCGCAACGGGACGGTGGCACACAGCCTCCAGCCCGAGCTGGCGGTGGGCAAAGGTGAGGTGGCCGTACCGATGCGTGTCGAGTGGTCGATCGGCGAGGATGCCCGGGCGGACTGGAGCGGCTACCTCGAGATCGAGGAGGGGCAGGTTCTGGAGACCAAGTTCTGGTCGCCGGAGATCGTCGATGTCGGCCCGCACCGGGTGGGCTGGACTGCGCAGACCCGCAACTTCTGCTCCCAGTACGGCGCCCAGCGAGGCGGAGTCGAGCTGACCCTGATCGGGTCCCCGCAGGCCGCGGTGAGAGTTGTCACCTCAGCGCTCCGCGGCTCGACGACCCTCGGCGAGCTGGCGGCGGCGGGAGCTGTCAAGATCGGCGGGAGCACCGCTGGGCTGCTCTTCCTGCGACGGGCCACAGGGGGCCTGTGCAGCCTGGGCAGCAACGAGGTCGTCGCTTCCTTCGAGGATGAGGTCACCGCCCCGAGCTGGTACTACGCCCGGGTCATCCTCGAGGACGGAGAGATGGCGTGGTCCTCACCGATCTGGGTGGCGCCGGCCTGAGTGAACCCACCACGAGCGAAGCCACCTGAGGTTGTAGCTCGAGGAGCGTCTCAGAAGACGATCACATTGCGCAGTGCGAGCCCGGTGCGCACACCGGCGACGGCCTCGTTTATGGCATCGAGCGGGAAACGGGCCGAGACGAGCTCATCGAGCATGAGGCTGCCGTCGGTGTAGAGCCGCACCAGCTCGGGCACGTCCTCTTCGAGCCGGGTGGCGCCCATCTTGCAGCCGAGAATGCGCAACCCGTCGTTCGGCAGCCGGATCCCGTCGAAGGTGACAGTTGCGCCGTCAGCCGGAATGCCGGCGAGCACGAGCGTGCCGCCTCGCCGGCACAGTGCGGCGGCTCGCTCCATCACCGCCGGGACCCCCACCGACACGAATACGTAGTCGGCCCCACGCCCCTCTGTCAGGTCGGCGACGACTCCGGCCGGCTCACCGCTCGCGGATCCGACGGCATCGGTCGCCCCGAACCGCACAGCCGCCTCCAACTTCTCCTCGACCAGGTCGACGGCGACGATTCGCTCCGCCCTCGCCAGTCGGGCACCCTGGATCACGCTCAGGCCGACACCCCCGACGCCGATGACGACGACGGTGCTGCCCGGTTCCACCTGTGCCACGCGGCGGACGGCGCCGATGCCCGTCAGCACGGCACACCCGAGCAGGGCGGCGGCGGTCAAGGGCATCTGCTCGGGCAGGTGCTGCACCTGCGAGGCGTGTACTACGACCTCCTCGGCGAACGCACCGGTTCGCAGCCCTTGGGCAACGGGGAGTCCGCCCGAGTCGAGGATCCGCTCCCGGTGCGGCGGGAAGTCGGCGTCGCAGAAGACCGGCTCGCCCCGCAGGCAGAAGAAGCAGCGCCCGCACGCCCGCACCAGCGTCACCACTACGGGGTCGCCGGGACCGAGACCCTCCACATGCGGCCCTAGCTCCGTTACGATGCCCGCGGCCTCGTGCCCGAATACGGACGGCAAATCTCCGCCCCAGTCGCCATCCATGTAGGAGATGTCGCTGTGACATATCGCGCAGGCGGCGACGTCGACTTTGACCTCACCGTCACCAGGCGCAGCGAGCTTGACGTCCTCGACCTGCAACCCGCTTCCGAACTCACGGCACACAGCCGCCCTCATGGCCTGATCGTCCCAGCAGCGACGTAACCCGGCGGCTACGTAGCGCTCAGCGCCGCCTCGCCCGACAGGGCGAGCTTCGGCACGTCCTCGATGAGCCGGATGGTATAAGGATCCTCCGGCCGCTCCAGGATCCGGTCCACCGGCCCCGTCTCGACGACACGGCCGTCGCACAGGACGATTGCCGTCTGGGCCACGGAGCGAACGAGGGCGAGGTTGTGGGTGATGAAGATCATGGCCAGGTGGCGCTCGCGCTGCAACCGCCGCAACAGCTCCACGATGACCGCCTGGACCGAGACGTCGAGGGCCGAGGTGACCTCGTCGCACACGAGGACGTTCGGCTCGACGATGAGCGCCCGGGCGATGGCGACCCTCTGTCGCTCGCCGCCGGAGAGCTGGTCGGGGTAGCGGGCGAGGAAGTCGCCACCGAGCGAGACATCGCGCAGCACCGCTCGCGCCCGCTCGGCGCGTTCTCCTGGGCTCAGGTCGAAGAAGTGCTCGAGCGGCTGGGAGAGGAGCTGACCGATGGTCTTTCTCGGGTTGAGCGACGTGTAAGGGTTCTGGAAGATGTACTGGACCTTGCGCAGCAGCTCCTTCGGGCGCGACCGGCATCCGGCGACGAGCGGCTCGCCGGCGAAGCTCATCTCGCCGGTCCAATTCGTATGGAGCCCCACTATGCAGCGGGCAAGGGTGGTCTTTCCGGAGCCTGACTCCCCTACCACCGCGACGCAGTGCTCGGAAGCGAGCTCGAGATTTACGTCAGAGAGCACGGGCTGGCTGCCGTAGGAGGCAGAGACGTTGCGCAACGTGAGCTCCGGCTCGGCATCGCCCAGCCGGGGAAGGGCGACCCCCACCCGCTCTCTGTGCTCGTGCTCGATCTCGAGCGCCCGGTGGCAGCGGACGACGCGAGAGCCGATCAAGGTCGGCTCCGGCACCTCCACCCGGCAACGCTCGACCA
The DNA here is from genome assembly GCA_963754255.1 of uncultured Actinomycetota bacterium. Classification (GTDB taxonomy): domain Bacteria; phylum Actinomycetota; class Acidimicrobiia; order Acidimicrobiales; family Bog-793; genus CAVWEW01. Next base: position 61,664 of record CAVWEW010000010.1, on the reverse strand, counting down.
CGTAACTGCATCGAGGGGCGAAGGCGCATCCTCTCGGCCTCCGCCCGGGGCGAGGTGGCTGGCCCTCTATACCGCTCAGTATCTCCGCCCGCTCAGGCGAGGGAACGGCCGCCAGCAAGCCCCGCGTATAGGGGTGCATGGGGGCCGAGAAGACCGGCCGGGTCTGCCCGAGCTCGATGACGCGCCCGGCGTACATCACGGCCACCTCTGAGACAAGCCCTCCCACGACGGCCAGGTCGTGACTCACGTAGACGGCGGCTACGCCATAGGAGTCGCAGAGCTTTCGGACGGTCTCGAGCACGTGACGCTGGGTGGAGACGTCGAGCCCGGTCGTCGGCTCGTCGAGGACGATGAGAGAAGGGCGGCAGGCAAAGGCCATCCCGATGGCGACACGCTGCTGCTGCCCACCGGAAAGCTGATGCGGATAGCGGTTGAGCAACTCAGCGCCGGCATTGAGGCGCACCTCCTGCAGCACCTCGGCCACCCGGTCGGGGACATCGCTCACCGTCCCGGGATGGGAGGTGAGCGCCTCGTTCAGCTGGGTCCCGATCTTTAGGGTGGGGTTGAGGGCCGCTGCCGGGTCCTGCGGCACGTAGGCAACCTCGGCCCCCCGCAGCTCCTGGAGCTGTGAGGGAGGGATTGCCAGCAGGTTCCGGCCGTCAAGGAGAATCTCGCCCCGCGAGATTCGAAGCCCGCGGCGGGCATGGCCGAGCAGGGCGAGAGCCACTGTCGTCTTGCCGGAGCCCGACTCGCCGACGAGGCCGAGCACCTCGCCCGAGCCGACGGAGAAGGAGACGTCCTTCACCACGTCCGAGCCGTCGTGGCTGAGGCAGATCTCGAGATCGCGCACCTCGAGACGGGCGTGAACGGGTCCGCCGGCTCCGGATGTGACGGCCGGCACCTCGGTGCTCATGCGAGTTGGCCCAGATTGACACCGATGTCGTCGACGAGAGCCACTTCCTCGGGCCGGCGCTCGACACCTATGGCCACCCTCGCCACCGCGTCGGTGAACGTATTGGTACCTATCGTGAGCAGGGCGATGATCACTGCGGGAACGATGACACCCCAGGGGTTCGTCTGCACCCCGATGCGGTTCTCGTTGATCATGTAGCCCCAGTTCGGAGTGGGAGGCGCCTGTCCGAAACCGAGAAAGGCGAGCCCCGCCATGACCACGATCGAATAGGTGAGGCGCAGCCCGGTCTCCACCATGAGCGGCGTCACCAGGTTCGGGAGGATCTCCGAGCGCATCACCTTGATCGGCTTGACGCCCTGCAGCTCTATCGCTTTTACGTAGTCCCGCTCGGCGATGTCGAGGGCCGCCGAACGTATCACCCGGGCCACCGCCGGGGCGTGGGAGAAGCCGACCGCGATGACGATCAGCCACAGCTTCGGCCCGATGATGCTCACGAGGAGGAGGGCGAAGACGAGCTGTGGGAAGGCGAGGATCACGTCGACGCTGCGCATGATGAGACCGTCGGTCTTGCCTCGCAGGTAGGCGGCGGAGATTCCCGCCGCACCGCCGACGACGACTCCGAAGATCGTGGAGCCGAGCGCCATGAGCAGCAGCACCCAACCCCCGTCCAGCACCCGTGAGAGGACATCGCGCCCGAGGTAGTCCGCCCCGAGAACAAGCTGGCCTCCGGGCTTGGCGAAGGGATAGCTGATGAATGCCGTCGGGGAGTGCGGGGCCACGGAAGGACCGATTGCGGCCAGCAGCACCACGAAGGCCGTAATGCCGAGCCCGATGAAGCCGCGTGGTGTGCGGGTGGCCGCACCGAGGACGGCGAGCCACTGGTGGCGCTGCAGCTGCGGTGCGTGCTCGTCGCCGGGGACCGTCCCGGCGGGGGCGCTCATCGCACGATCCTCCGGCGAGGCGTCGCCAGCAGAGCTATCACATCGGTGAGGATGTTCATGAAGACGTAGAACGCGGCCAGCACGACGACGATGAACTGGATCACCGGCACGTCCCTGATGGTGACCGCATTCACGAGGCCCTGCCCCACTCCGGGGAAGTTGAAGACGTACTCGACGACGACGATGCCGCCGGCAAGGTAGAGGAAGCTGAGCCCGATCACCTGGATCGTCGGGGCGATGGCATTCGGCAGGGCGTGCACGAGCACGACCCGCCAGGGCTTGACGCCCTTGAGACGCGCCATCTCGACGTAGTCGGACTCGAGTGCTTCGATCATCGCCGCCCGCATCATCCGCTGTATGTACGGGACGATCACGATCACGAGCGTGGCCACGGGAAGGACGAGGAGCTTCGGCTGGCTCCAGGCGTATGTCCCCGGAGCAAGGAGCGAGACCGCCGGCAGCACCTGCCAGATCACCGTGGCGAAGACGATGATGAGGCCGATCGCCACGACGAACTCGGGAAGTGCCGTCACCGCCAGTGCCACCACTGCGGAGATGTGGTCGAACCAGCCGTCCTTGCGGAGCGCCGCCACCGCCCCGATCCCCACCCCGAGGACAGAGCCCATGATGCCGGCGAGAAAGACGAGAACAGCCGAATTGACGAGCCGGGGTGCCACCTGGCTCCAGACGCTGTTCCCGTTGGCGAGCGACGTCCCGAGCCGCCCTGTGAGCAGCCCCGAGAGCCAGCTGCCGTACTGAGCGGCCAAGCCGCGGTGCAGGCCAAGCTGGCGCTCGAGGGCACGCAGCCGTTGAGGGGTGGCGCTATGGCCGAGGATGGCGTAGGCGGCGTTGCCGGGGAGGACCTCGGTGGCAAGGAAGATCACGACGGACACGACGAAGAGCGTCACGAGGCCGATGAGCATCCGGCCCGCGATGAGCGCCAGGATCGGATGAGCGTCTCGCCAACGCACCGGGCCGGCCGAGCGCAGGGGGGGTGTGGCGACCGCTATAGCCATGACCGCACCGGACCCGCCTCCGGCGGAGCGGTCCAGCCGGACGAGTGCTCGGCTACACCGAGAGGACGGCTGCTCGGGCACGCCCGCGGCCAGTGATCACCGGGGACACGTGTCACTGCACCTCCCCTCCAGTGACGGCACAGAGCCGTGTCGGCAGGACAACATCGACCAGGGCGGGATTGTAGGCGAATCGCTACCGTGAGACCATGACAGACCCTCCCGGGGGCCGAAGGGCGATCGGGACACCTTCCTGGTGGCGGGGGCAGAGGCCGGGCGCCGCCGGCGTGAGCCGGGGCCGCCTCACCGACCGGTGATCGCTCTGGCGATGACGAGTCGCTGGATGTCGGACGTGCCTTCCTCGATCTCTTCCAGCTTGGCGTCCCGCATCCACTTCTCCACGAGGTGCTCGCGGGAGTAGCCCCACCCGCCGAGGGTCTGCACAGCGGCCCAGGTCGCAAAGACGGCGGTCTCTGAGGCGGTCAGCTTGGCCATCGCCGCTTCCTTGGTGGCCCGCTTGCCGGAATCGAGCCTGCGGGCCGCCCGCCAGACGAGCAGCCGCGCCGCCTCGACTCGAGTCGCCATGTCTGCGAGGCGGAACGCCACCGCCTGGTGCCGGTCGATCGGAATGCCGAACTGGCGGCGCTCGGCGGCGTAGGCGAGGGCGTACTCGGTGGCTGCGCGCGCCGCGCCGGTGGCCGCCGCGGCCAGGATGACCCGGGAGGCATCGAAGGTGTGCATCAGCCCCCGGAAACCTTCCCCCTCGCCTCCCAGGCGGTCCTCGGTGGCCACGGCCACCCCGTCGAGGCTGACCTCGGTGTTGAGCAGCGCCCGCTGTCCCATCTTGCGGAGGGGAGCGGAGAACGACAGGCCGGGGGCATCACCTCTCACGAGGAACGCCGTCACGCCCCTTGCCCGCAGGCTCGGGTCGACGGTGGCGAAGATGACGTAGAACTCGGCCACGCCCCCGTTCGAGATCCAGGCCTTGGTACCGCTCAGGCGATATCCCGTCGCTGTCCGGACGGCCCGTGTCGTGAGCGAGGCGGCGTCGGAACCCGTGTCCGGCTCGGTGACGGCGAGGGCGGTGAGCGGCGGCTCGGCCGAAGTGAGGGGGGTGAGGAATCGCTCCTGCTGCTCGGGCGTGCCGAGCTCGAGCACCGGGTGGGCAAAGAAGCCGTTAGAGGTGAGCAGGTTGCCGACGGCGAGGTCGCCGGCGCACAGCTCCTCCTGCACGAGGGCCTGGGTGAGGACGTCGGTGAAGCCGCCTCCGCCGAGGCGCTCGGGGAGCATGAACGAGGTCAGGCCGAGGCGGGACGCCTTGTGCCAGATGTCCCAGGGCACCTCCACGTCGGCCTCGTCGACGGCCCGGGCAATGGGACGGATCTCCTCGGCGGCGAACCTCCGGCAGAGCCTGATTATCTCTTCCTGCTCAGGGCTGAGCGCCAGCAGCTCGGTCGGCAGCTCGGTGAGGGCAGACGCCGTCACGACGCCGGCTCACCGGGCTGTGCCTGGCGCTCTGGCTGAGGCGACGCGCCCTGCTCGGCCAAGGAAGGCCCGCCGGCAGGGGGCCGCTCGTCGCCCGGGCCGCCCGACAAGGCCGCGTAGGCCAGCTGCTCGACGAGGAGGGCCACCTCCCGGGACGACTCCGTCGCCGCATCGATCGCCCGGCGGGCCAAGCTGACGGCAAGCGGCGGCAACGCCGACAGCTGGCGGGCCAGCTCCACAGCCCGGGAAAGGGCGCCTCCCGCCGGGACGACTTCGGTGACGAGGCCGAGGCTGAGCGCTTCGGCGGCTCCGAAGCGCGGGCGGACGAGCACGAGCTCGCGCGCCTTTGCCGGCCCGATCGCCCGGACGAGGCGGTAGGTGCCGCCTGAGCTCGGCAAGATGCCGATGCCGACCTCGGGCAGGCCGAAGACGGCGGAATCGTCCGCGATGCGGAAGTCGGCGGCGAGCGCCAGCTCCAGGCCGCCACCGAGGCAATACCCGCTGATGGCGCTGACGCTCGGCTGAGGAAGGGCCGCCAGCTGCTCGTAGACTCCCCCGCTCTTCTGGTAGTACTCGAGTGCCGCCCGGGCGTCGTACCCCTCCATCTCGCTCAGGTCCGCCCCGGCCGAGAACACCTCGGGGCCGCCTGTCAGCACCACACAGTGACTCGCCTGCACCTCTGGGCTCCCGAGGGCTGCGCCCAGTTCGAGCTCGATGAACGTGGAGAGGGCGTTCAGCTTCGCCCTGCGCTCGATCGACACCACCGCCACGGGCCCCTCCACGGTGAGGGTCACGCCCCCCCGGGCGGCTGCCGCTGCGTCACCGTGACTCATTTCTCCGCCCACGGGTGAAGGAGCGGATCGAGTTCCCGCTTGGCGATCTCGTTGGCGATCACAAGCCGTTGGATCTCCGAGGTCCCTTCCCAGATCCGGTCGACTCGGATGTCGCGGTAGAGCCGTTCGACTGCGTACTCGCGCATGTAGCCGCGGCCGCCGAAGATCTGCACGGCGCGATCGACGACCCGGCCGGCGGCCTCCGAGGCAGACAGCTTCACCATGGACGCCTTGGCATGGAGGAGCTTTCGCGGCATCCCGGCGTCGGCCTCCGCGGCCACCTGGTAGGTGAAGGCGCGGTTGGTGGCGATCTCGACAGCACTGTCGGCCAGCATCGCCTGGATGAGCTGGTTCTCTATGAGGCTGTGCCCGAACTGCCGGCGCGTCTTGGACCATGCCGTCGCCTCGGCGAGCGCCCGCTCGGCGGCGCCGAGGGCACGGGCGGCGATCATGATCCGCTCTTCGACGAACCACTCCCGCGTGAGCTCGTCACCTCGCCCGAGGCCGCCGAGGACGGCGTCTTCACCGACGACCACGCCGTCGAGGCTGTAGATGGGGTGCTTGTAGACGAAGGTGTGCATGTAGCGCGGCGTCCGTTGCACGCTCACCCCGCTCGCAGATCGCTCCACGAGGAAGAGCGTCGGCCGCCGCTCGGGAAGCGCCATCGCCATCACGATGAGGAAATCCGCCACGTCGCCGACGGTGACGAACCACTTCTCGCCGTCGAGCCGGAAGCCACCGTCCACGGGCGTGGCGGTGGTGGTTATCGAGGCGTAGTCGGACCCGGCGTCCGCCTCGGTGACCGCATAGCAGTCCCTTCTCTCGCCCCGGATCGCCGGGATGAGGTAGCGGTGGCGCTGGGCCTCCGTGCAAGCCTTCAGAGCGTTTGCCGGCCGCCACACAGTGTCCCAGAGGGCGTTGGTCAGCCGGCCGAGCTCCTCTTGGACCAGTACCTGGTCGACTATGTGCAGCCCGGCCCCTCCCCACTCGGCGGGCATGTTGATGGCGTTCAAGCCAAAGGAGAGGACGTGCTTGCGGATCTGGGACAGTGCCTCGTCGGGAAGGCCATCGCCCTCCTCGCACTGCAGCTCGAAAGCCATGATCGCCTCGGCGAGCTCCGCCGCCCTCCCCTTCAGCTCGAGCTGCTCGGCGCTATAGGTCCAATCCATCGCTGTCTCCTACTCTCGGACGGAAGGCCGGGGCGCCGCCCCGATGCCAACTGTGGCCGACTCCTCGCCTCACCTGCCGAGCCAGCAAGAGTCCCGGCAGCTGCAGTGTCCCACGTGAACCGCCCCGCAACGCGTCCGCCGAAGCCGCCCAGGGGACGTGCCCACGTCAAACGCCCCGCGTCCCGGGTGCGAGGCTTGCCCACTCGAAACCGCCGCCGGACCCACCCAACTCACGTGACCCGGCTCGAGGGGATCAGCTGAGATGTACCGGCAACCTCTGAGCCTCGTTCGGCTCCTTCTTGGATCGGGCGATCAGGAGCCGTCGGAGCCCGGCGAGTCAGGTGACTCGGGGCTAGCCGCGCCCGTCGTCGCAGCGTCACCCGGAACTGCGGGCATCACCAGGTCGGGCTCAACTGCCTGTGCAGTGTCCTCACCGGCGGCCGCGTCGGGCATGGCCGGCTCCTCCGAGCCAGATTCGTCGGCCACCGGCACGCCGCTCTCCTCCGCTGCTCCGTCGGTGGACGATGACGTGGTGCTCTCCACGGGCGCAGAGGACACGGCCACCTCGGGGACGCCGTCGTCCGCGGGGGTCGAAGCGTCCGCGGGGGCAGGAGCATCCGCGGAGGCGACTTCAGCAGCCGGAGCCGGGGCGCCTTCAGCAGCGGGAGCCGGGGCGGTGCTACCAGCAGCGGCCGCAGCCTCCAGATCCGCCGCCGCGCTGAGTGCTGACAGCTCGGCCGCCCAAGCCGCCTGGCTCTCGCTCTCAGGAGTGAACTCGGTGCCGGAGTAGTCGTAGCCGATGTAGTTGCCGTGCTCGTCGTAGGCGTGCTCGCCGAAGGCCTCCTGGTACTCCTCGGCCACGATCCCACCCTCGGCTGCCTGCTTGATGGACAGGCTGATCCGGCGACGCTGCAGGTCGATGTCGATGATCTTGACCCAGAGCTCCTCGCCCGGGGTGACCACCTGCTCGGGCAGGTCCACGTGATGCGCGGCCATCTCCGAGATGTGGACCAGCCCTTCGATCCCGTCCCCGACCTGGACGAAGGCCCCGAAGGGGACGAGCTTGGTGATACGCCCGTAGACGAGCTCGCCCACCCTGTGGTTGGTGGCGAACTCCTGCCACGGGTCGACCTGGGTGGCCTTGAGCGAGAGGCTGATGCGCTCCTTGCTCAGATCGACGTCGAGGACCTGCACTGTCACCTGGTCCCCGACGGAGACGACAGACGAGGGATGGTCCACATGCTTCCAGGAGAGCTCCGAGACGTGCACCAGCCCGTCCATGCCACCGAGGTCGACGAAGGCGCCGAAGTTCACCACCGACGAGACGACGCCCTTGCGGACCTCGCCTGGCTTCAGGTTGACCAGGAACTCGCCACGCTGCTCGCGTTGAGTCTCCTCGAGCCAGGCACGGCGCGAAAGGACGACGTTGTTGCGGTTCTTGTCGAGCTCGATGATCTTTGCCTCGAGAGCGCGACCGATGTAAGGCTGGAGATCCCGTACGCGGCGCAGCTCGACAAGGGAGGCGGGCAGGAAGCCCCGCAGCCCGATGTCGAGGATCAGGCCGCCTTTCACCACCTCGATGACCGGGCCTCTGACGACGCCGTTCGACTCCTTGATCTTCTCGATGTCCCCCCAGGCGCGCTCGTACTGCGCCCGCTTCTTCGAAAGGATGAGACGGCCCTCTTTGTCCTCCTTCTGGAGAACCAGTGCCTCGATCTCCTCGCCGAGGGTGACGACCTCGTGCGGGTCGAGGTCGTGGCGGATGGAAAGCTCCCGGGCCGGGATGACGCCCTCGGACTTGAACCCGATGTCGAGCAGCACCTCGTCCCGGTCGACTTTCACGACCGTCCCCTTCACGATGTCGCCGTCGTCGAACTCGACGATCGTGCGATCGATCGCCTCCTCGAGCGACATGCCGCCGAGGTCGTCGTCGGTGATCTGAACCGGGATGTAGGTCCCCATCTCGTCAAAGGAGCCGAAACGCTCTGCCGGATCGGGGCTGCTCACTTGTGCTGCGGTAACTGACATCAGGTCTGTTCGCTCTCTTCAGGAAGTCGTAGGCCTGTCCGGCACACGAGCAGCGCGCCTCCAGGAACTCGAATGGGGGCTTCAGTGGTCGCCATCTCGTCATGGACCTTCGCCGGCCAAGGCCCACAAAGGTCCCCGCGACGAGGACGACACCGTCCAAATGCTATACCAGCCCAGCTAGCAGCCTGGTCGAGGGTGGTGGCTGAGACCCGGGGCGCGGGCCTATCGCCGATCGGTGTCACAGGCCTTCGGCGAACTCCTCCACGAGCGACTCCTCGAGGTCGTCGGCGAGGGCGCCGGAGCCGCTCGCCCCGAGGCTCTTTGCCTCGGCCCAGCTGCTGCCGCGGGCAACGTGCACCGCGAGCGGAACCGACAGCTCGCAGGCGGTCCGCATGACCTCCTCGGTCATGTCCGCCACCTCGTCGGCTTCCTCGAGGCGGCTCTCCACCAGTATCTCGTCGTGGACCTGCAACACGATCCGGCTCGCCGAGAGGCGGCCCTGCAGGGCCTCCTCGAGCCGCACGAGGGCCACCTTGAAGATGTCGGCTGCCAGCCCTTGTATGCCGGCGTTCATCGCCTGGCGCTCGGCAGCCTGACGTACGCGGTAGTTGGAGCTGTGCAGCTCGGGCAGGTAGCGCCGCCGGCCGAACAGAGTCTCGGTGTACCCCCTTGCTCTGGCGTCGGCCACGGTGCGGGACATGTACTCCTTCACGTTCGGGAAGGCGACGAAGTAGGCGGCGAGGATCTCGGCCGCCTCCTCGACCGGAACCGAGAGCCGCTGCGAGAGCCCGTAGGCCTCCATCCCGTAGGCGAGGCCGTAGGAGATCATCTTCGCCTTCGACCGCATCGCCGGAGTGACGTCGAACGACTCGACGCCGAACACACGCGAGGCCGTGGCGGCATGGATGTCGACGCCTGTCCGGAACGCTTCGATCAGGCCGGGATCCTGGGCCAGATGGGCGATCACCCTGAGCTCGATCTGGTCGTAGTCGGCCACGAGCAGCTCGGCCCCCGGTCCCGGTATGAACGCCTCCCGGAACTGCCGCCCGAGCGAGCTGCGGACAGGGATGTTGTGCAGATTCGGCCGGTCCGAGGAGAGGCGGCCGGTGCGGGCGACGGTCTGGTTGAAGCTGGCGTGGATCCGGCCGTCTGGTGCCACCTCTGCGAGCAGCCCGCTCCCATAGGTCGACCTGAGCTTCTCGACCTCCCGGTACTGCAGCAGCGTGTCCACCAACGGGTCGAGGCCGCGCATGCGCTCGAGGCTCTGGGCATCGGTCGAGAAACCCGTCTTCGTCCTCTTCTGCGGCGTCAGCTTCCTCACTTCGAACAAGATCCGGCGAAGCTGCGCCGTGGAGTTGACGTTGAACTCCTCCCCGGCGAGCTGCTGCACCTCGGCCTCGAGACGGGCCGCCTCTGTCGTCAGCTCGTCGCTGATCTCGGAGAGCTTCCCGGTGTCGACGGCGATGCCGGTGAGCTCCATCTCGGCCAGCACTCGCACCAGCGGCCGCTCGATGTCGGCGTAGAGCCGCTCGGCGCCGGCCTCGGTGACGGCCTTTCGAAGTGAAGGCTCGAGCGACGCCAGCAGCACGGCCCGGCGGACGGCCCCGAGCACGAGAGGATCCGGGCCGTCGGCCCCGCCGCTGCCCTCATCGCCGCCGATGTCGAATCCGAGCTGCTCGGGCGCCCCTCCCCCGGCCCGGCCGGCGGCCGGCCCGGGACCGAAGGGATCCGCTCCGAGCTGCGGGGCGGCCGCCGCCATGGCGTCCATGGTGGCCTGGCCGAGGCGTGGGTCGGCGAGATATCCGGCGATGGCGAGGTCGAGGTCGAGGCCGTCGAAGGTGAGCCCGGACGGCTCGAGCGCACGCATCAGCTCTTTGGCTCGGTAGCAGACGATTCGGCCGACCTGTTCGCCCGGGCGGAGTCCGAGCAGGCCGGCGAGAACGGTAGAAAGCTCAGGCTCGGCGAGAAGGTCGCCATGCAGCCAGGCCACCTCTCGCTGGTCGTTCGCCGACAGCGGTGTCAGCGCCAGGCCGTTCAGGGCCGAACGCCCCGGTATGGCGGCCCAGTCCGGTTCGACGACGATGCCGCCGTCCGTCTCCGAGAGCTGCTCCAACCACGGGCGCGCCATCTCGAGGTCGGCGAGAACTGTCACGGTCACTGTCTCCGGCTCCGCCGGCGGCGCGGTTGCCGCCGCCCCGTCCTCACCGCCGGCAGCCTCGAGCCGGTCGAGGGCGGCCAGGATCCGATCTCGCGGCCGCGGATCTCGAGCAGGGTGAAGAGGCTCTCCAAGGCTTCCCGGTCCGACCCGCCGAAGCGAAGATCCTCGAGATCGCACTCGACCGGCACGTCGCACACGAGCGGCGTCAACGCGAAGTTCTGCCTGACACGCGCCTCGTGCTCGGCGAGGGACGACCGCAGCTTCGGCGTCTGCTCGTCTAGGTGGGCGAACAGGCGGTCGATGTCGCCGTAGGTGTTGACGAGCTTGGCGGCGGTCTTCTCACCGACGCCCGGGACTCCGGGAAGGTTGTCGGAGGGGTCGCCCCGCAAGGCGGCCAGGAAGGGGTATGAGCTCGGCCGCACGCCGGTTCGCCCCTCGATGCCCTCCTCGTCGTAGAGGACGTAGTCGGTGACGCCTCGGCGGTTGTAGAGGACCTTCACGTGCGGGTCCCGCACGAGCTGGTAGGTGTCCCGGTCACCGGTGACGATGATGACGTCATGGCCGGCGGCCTCGAGGCGGCAGGCGAGGGTGGCGATCACGTCGTCGGCTTCGTACCCGGCCGCCTCGAGGACGGGCACCCCCATGACCTCCACCATGCGCCGGATGAGCCCGAGCTGCTCGCGCAGTGGCTCCGGCGTCGCCGCCCGTCCAGCCTTGTAGTCGGCCGCGATGCCATCCCGAAACGTCGGCTCCGGGCGGTCGAAGGCGACGGCCATCCCGGCCGGGGCATGATCCTCGAGCAGGCGGCCGAGCATGCCGGAGAACCCGTAGACCGCCTGGGTCTGCTGGCCGGAGGCGGTGGACAGATCCGCCTCCTGCAGGGCGAACCAGGCGCGATAGGCAAGGGAGTGCCCGTCGAGCAACAGGTAGGGAGCCATTCAAAGCATGCTAAGGCGCGCCGGCGCCAAGTACCGTGCGAAACCGATACCCGACCCACGCCACAGCCGACCAAGCGAGGAGGAGCAGATGGTCAAGCAGCAGACCAGGCCGAGCCCGGAGCTGATGTCGCTCGGCGGATTGCTCGGCTGGCTCTACGACATGAGCTTCACGCGCCACTACGCGCCGCAGGTGATCAAGGCCGTCTACTGGCTGGTGACTGTCTTCTACTCGCTCGTGGCCGTGGTCGCCCTGGTGCGCCTCGTCCAGGAAGGTGGCCCGGTCCGGATAGTCGTCGGGATCATCGTCGTCGTCGTCGCCTACCTCCTCTACCTCGTGATCGCCCGCATCGTCCTCGAGGTGCTCATCGTGTTCTTCCGCATGGGCGACGACCTGAGCGCCATCAGGGCGACCGGTATCCAGCCGACCGCCGGTCCGGCCCATCCCGAGGCACAGCAGGGCCAGCCCTATTTCATGCCCGCGCCCCCACCCGGGCGCGGTCCTCAGCCGCCGCCGCCGCCATCCACGCCGTTCTGGGCCGCTCCGGCGCCGCCGCCCTCGTCAGAATCGCGGGAAGGCCCCCAGGACCGCCCACGTCGCCTCGGCCCCCGCATCGAGGAGACGGCCGGTTTCGGTGAAACGGCAGAGCCTCCGGCGACGGAGGCGATCCCAGCGCCGGAGCCAGCCCCGGCGCCGGAGCCCCGCCCCGCCGATGGCGGGTCCCTCGAAGAGGAGGACTACCCGCCGGAGGCCGACGGGCCCGCCTGGATCACCTAGGGGTCGCCTACACCTCGCGCCCGGGCTGCGTGCTCGAGCGGGCGGGCGCGATTCGTCCCGGGAACCAGGTGCCGGCGAGGACCCACCGCGACAGGGCCCCTGATGCCGAAGAGCGCCTCGAGCGCCCGGCTAGGGCTCGATCGAACCGTCCACTATGAGTTTTGCGACATCCCGCATAGTGGTCCGGCGGTTCATGGCGGTCTGCTGGATGAAGGAGAAGGCGGCTGACTCGCTCAACCCGTTCGAGTCCATGAGCCGCCCCTTGGCCCGGTCCACCCAGCGCCTCGTCTCGAGCTGCTCCTCGAGGCCGCGCTTGTCGTCGGCGAGCGAGGCGTTCTCAGCCTCGAGCGCCTGCATCTCGGCGAAGCGGCCGAGGGCGACCTCGATGGCCGGCAGCAGCTCCTCCTGCTGGAAGGGCTTCACCAGATAGGCGAGAGCACCGGCGTCACGGGCTTCTTCGATGAGGTTCCGCTGGGAGAACGCCGTCAGGATCAGGATCGCCGACTTCCGCTCGCTGTTGATGTCTCTTGCTGCCGACAGGCCGTCGAGACCGGGCATCTTGATGTCCAGGATGAGGAGATCGGGACGGTGCTGCCTGGCGAGCGCGACGGCCTCGTCGCCCCTACCGGTCTCGCCCACGACCTCAAAACCGTGCTCCTCGAGGATCTCGCGCAGATCGAGACGCACGATCGCCTCGTCCTCGGCGATGACGACGGTCCTGCCCACGGCGTAACTCCTTTTCTTGTTTTGCTCCGGCGTGGCCGGGCCCGTGTCACCGGGCGGGGCTTGCTCGGTGACGACTGCTCAGAATACGAGCTGCGCCAACAGGTCGTCCTGGGAGCGCTCCAGTTCCGCCACACGTGCCCTCGCCGCGTCACGACCCCGCTCCATGGCCTGCGCGTGGCGCCTGGCCTCGTTCCAGTCGTGGTTGGCGATGGGGGTCTCGGCGACGAGCGCCTGCACCCGGGTGTCGTCTGCTGTGTCGTTGAAGACGAGAGATTGCTCCTCGGCGATCGCAAGCTCCTCGCGCGCCTTCACGAGGCGTTGGTGCACCTCGACGAGTCGGCGTTGCACGGCGCGCTGCGACATGGGCGAAGTGTATTCCGGCCGGCGACGCCCCTCGTCGCCCGCAGGGCGAGTTGTTGCCGGGCGCTCTTCAGCGGAGAAGGGCCATCGCTGTGACGGCCAGGGCTGCGATCACGAGGACGACGACGTCTGGCATCTCGAGGCGGTGGCTCTCCACCGCCACTGTCGGCACGCCACCGCGGGCTTCAATCGCCTCGGCCATCTCGCGGGAGCGTCGCAGGGCGCTCGACAGGGCGGTGAACAAGAGCTCCTCGGCGTCCCGGAGGAGCTCGCGCCCACCGGCCCGGGCGCCCGAGCGGCGCGAGCGCCGCGCCGCCGAGAGGACGCGGGCCTCCTCCAGGAGAAGGGGCAGGCACCGGACGGAGAGGGCGATCACACCGATGAGCTCGTCCACCGGTAGGCGGAGACGCCGGAGCGGCGAGGCCAGGCGGGAGAGGGCGGGCGCCAGATCGGCGAGCGGGCTGGTCCAGCCGATGAGGGCGGCGAAGCCGAGAAACTCGACCGCGATGGTGGCAAAGAGTGCCCACAGGTCGAGGCCGTTGAGACCGATCCTCAAGCCGGCGAGGTGCACATAGGGCTTGCCGCTCGCTGCCAGCGCCAGCAACGCGCTCGAGTAGGACGAAGCCCCAGACCCACCGCGGCACGTGCGGCACGACGCCTTTCGGAAGCCTGGCGAGGAGCACTCCGGTCAACAGCAAGACGGCCGTCAATCCGGCCGCGCCCCACGTCGGCCACAACAACAGGGCAAAGGAGACCGTCGCCAGCACTATGAGCTTCGTCCCCGCCCACAGCCGGTGGACAACACTCGTGCCCGATACGTAGCGCAGCACGTGGAACTCGCTCGCCCGCCTGGACCTCACGGTCTCCTTCACGGCTCGGGGCGATCCGTCTCCGACGGCCTCGCCTGGACCCGTAACTCGCCTGGCGTCGCTCACTCTGGCGACCCGAGTGTCGCTTCGGAGGCGATGCGGCCGCTCTCGAGGTGGATGAGGCGCCCACCGAGCAGTTCGGCATTGTCGAGATCGTGCGTCACGACGACGACGGCGACACCGCTCAGCTCTCGTTGCGTCCGCAGCGTGTCCGCCAGTGCCAGACGGGCCTCGTCATCGAGGCCGGCGTACGGCTCGTCGAGAACGACCAGATCGGGGTCCCGAGCCAGCAGGCCGGCGAGGGCGACGCGGCGCTGTTCACCGCCGGAGAGGTCATCGACGCGCCGGGGGCCCATCTCGTCGGGATCGAGGCCCACCGTGAGAAGCGCCCGCCGGGCCCGCTCAGCTGTGGTGCCGAGCATGACGTCGGCGAGCACGGTGGAGCGGAGCAGCTGCAGGCGGGCGTGTTGGAAGGAGATGCCGACGCGGGACGGCTGACCGACGATCGGAGCTCCCTCCAGCATGCAGCTGCCTTCGGTCGGGCTCGTCAGCCCGGCGAGGAGCCAGGCGAGCGTGGACTTGCCCGAGCCGTTCGAGCCAGTGACCACCAAGCCCTCACCTCTTCGGATCTCGAGGTCCACCCCTTTCAAGGCACGGTGGGCCCATGGTGTGCGGGCGGCGTAGACGTACCCCACGCCCGCCAGGGTGACAAGGGGTGGCCCCGGCCACGTGCGAAGGCGGGGCACTTCGACCTCGGCGGTCTTCGGGTCTGGCTGAGGAAGGATGTGGTATCGGCGAATGGGCTTCGGCGACGTCACCGGGCCGCCTCCGTTGCCGCGGGGCCCGGAATCGGCGGGGGCGACAGACCACTGCCTTCCTCCTCCCCGGCGGGAGGGGGCGAGCAGCAAGCGCTCGTCGGCGCCCTCGGTCTCCTCGAGGCGATGGGTGACGTGGACGACGGCGAGCCCGCTCGACTTCAGCCGCTGCAGCAGGTTCACGACGTCGTGCCGGCCGACATGGTCGATCATCGCCGTGGCCTCGTCCGAGATGAGGAGCGACGGGGAGCGGGCGAGCGCAGCCGCGATCGCCAGCCGCTGGAGCTCGCCGCCGGACAGTCCCGAGGTCTCCCGTTCCTCGAAACCACCGAGGCCGACGAGGCCGAGCAGCTCTCCCACATCGGGTGCCTCTCCCGGCGCCAGACCCCAGACGACGTCGTCGCGTACCCGGACGCCGAGCACCTGGCTCTCCGGGCGCTGGAAGACGATCGCCGTGCCTCCCGTTCAGCCCGAGGCCGGCCGGCCCATCCCGGACCACCTCCCCCGAGGAGGGCACGATCCGACCGGCGAGGAGCCTGACCAGAGTCGATTTCCCCGAGCCGTTCGGGCCGACGAGAGCCAACATGCGGCCCGGCCGGAGGTCCAAACTGACGTCGTCCACCGCCGGCACCGTCGCCCCGGCGTACGAGTAAGAGACGTGCTCGAGGCGTACAGGGACCGGCGTCGGGCGGGGCGGACCATCTTGGGCGCCAGGCTGACCCCGGCGGCGGCCTCTCTCGATCGTGCGTTCGGCGGCCTCGTCGGTCATGGGGGCGAGCGAGCTCCGGCGGACCTGATCGAGGAAGGGCCAGAAGCGCCGGAGCATGATCGCCACTAGAAGGACGAAGACCATCTCGGCCGCTGGCACCGAGACCCACCAGTGATCGATCGCCCAGGTCGAGCACGACGTCGCCGGCGTGCTGGAGGCGAGCCTGCCCAGCCCAGCCGAGGACGTTGCGCACGTCCCGCCAGATGATGCGAACCTGGGCAAAGCTGAGACGCCGGAAGCCGGACGAAGCAGCATCGATGGCGTCCGTCAGGACCGCGAGAGGAAGCCCGGCCACACCGGCGGTGAAGGCGATCGGATCTCGGAGCGGACCAGCCCCGGCGATGAGCGACACCGATCGACAGCCCGAGGAGCCCGGCCAGCCCAGTCTGCAGGACGATGCCGACCCCGCCCACGAGCGAGCCGACAGCGGCGGCGGCCACGGTGGCGACCACGGCCGCCCTGACCCGGTGCCTGGCCGCCAGAACAGCGAAGGGAATGGTGGCCAGGGCCTGGAAGACGCTGCCGAGCGGTGCGAACCAGCCGATGACCTCCAGAACGAGCGCCAGATCCCCGAGGACCGCCACCTCGGCGAGCTCGCCCGGACCGAGCCGCCCATGGCGGATGGCGGGCGGGCGTGGCGCTTTCATGGCTCAAGGCTTGCAGATCACCACGGCCCGCTCGGCGCGCTGGGGTCTGCCGGTCCTTCCCCGGACGTGCGAGGAACTACCATTCAGCCAGGCCCGGATGGCGGAATGGTAGACGCGGCGGCCTCAAAAGCCGTTGTCCGCAAGGACGTGCGGGTTCGAGTCCCGCTCCGGGCACGGCAGCAGAGGACCAGCGACGGCCGGCACGTAGAGTTGGACGCCGGCCCGTTGTTCGAGTGGGCCGGGCGGCCTGTCTGCGTCCTGACCCGAGACGCCGCTGATAGCCGTACTCATGGCTCTCACCTGCGGCGTGGTAAGGGAAACCGCTCTTGACGCCGCAAAAGGCGTGATCAGTCGCCGGTCGTGCCGTCGATCGCCTCGCGCAGGAGGTCCGCGTGGCCATTGTGCCGGGCATACTCCTCGATCATGTGGATGAAGATCCACCGCAAGTCCTGGGTGCGCTGAGGATGGCCCGGGACACTCCGAACCACCAAATCCAAGTTCCGGCCGGCGACCGCCGCCCGCGCGGCGTCGACCTCACTCCAGAAGGCATCGATGTTGGCCGCGGCGTCGGCGTCTTTTAGGTCGTCGAAGTCGCGCCCCAGCCCGTCGGGGTCATAAGGGAATAGCACATGCTCGGCACCGGCGTACATGCGGAACCAGCCTCGCTCGGCTTCGGTGATGTGCCTGACAAGTCCCAACAGGCTGAGCGTTGACGGTGGGCAGGCGCGTCGCTTCATCTGCTCGGCAGTCAGTCCCGCGCACTTGAGGATGAGCGTCGCCCTGTGATAGTCGAGCCACTGCTCGAGCGCACGGCGCTCGGTGGCGAGACGATCAGGTTCACGGCGCTCTGGGGCCGGGACGGTCCATTCGGATTCGGTCATAATGGCGGACCGTAGCGCAAGGTTCTCACGATCACCTTGGTGTGAACAACGGCGCGCACTCCCGGCGTTGGGGGCGACCTTGGCGCCTATCAAGCACGCAGTTATGGGACGCGCATTAGGAGACGGTATCCACGACCGTCTACTTGATGTGGGCGCCGGCAACTCGCCTGGTCAGCCCGTGACCATCCGGATCCGGTCGTTGTCGGTATCGGCAACGAGCAGGTTTCCGGCTCTGTCGACAGCGACGGCCGTCGGATACTTCAGTTCGCCTCCCTGGGCCGGGCTGCCGTCGCCGGAGAAGCCGGCGGTGCCGTCGCCGGCGACTGTGTAGATGTCGCCGGCGGTCATCTTCTCGCCATAGAACGTGCCGGTCTTCACCGCGACGATTCGAAGTCGCTCGTTGACGTTGTCGGAGATCACCAGGTTCCCGCTGGTATCCACGGCAATACCCCACGGCAGGGCCAGCTCGGCCTTGGTGGCGGCCCCGCCGTCACCAGAGTACCCGCGGCGCCCTTCGCCGGCCACGGTGTAGATGTGCCCGGCGGTCATCTTCTTGCCGTAGAAACTGCCCGTCTTCTCCGCCACCACCCGGATCCGGTTGCTGTAGGTGTCGGCGATAACCAGGTTTCCGGCCGAGTCGACAGTCACGCCTTCGGGGTTATAGAGGCCGGCGCTGGTGGCCGGACCGCCGTCGCCGGAATACCCGGCGTTCCCGTCGCCGGCGATCGTGTAGATGTGCTCGGCGGTCATCCTCTTTCCATAGAAGGTGCCGGTCTTCACCGGAACCACCCGGATCCGGCAGTTGTACGTGTCGGCGATCAGCACGTTCCCGGCCGCGTCCACCGCCACATCCGCCGGAAAGTTCAGCGAGGCACTCGCGGCAGGGCCGCCGTCGCCGGAATATCCGAGGCCACCATTACCGGCTAGCAGGTAGATATGCCCGACGGTCATCTTCTCGCCGTAGAAGGTGGCAGTTTTTGCCGCAACGACCTGGATCTTGGAATTGGCGGTGTCCGCGATCAGCAGGTTTCCGGCAGAGTCGACAGCGAGGCCTTCCGGCGAACCAACCTCGGCGCTGGTGGCGGGGCCGCCGTTGCCGGAGTCCCCGTTCGTGCCGTTGCCGGCGATCGTGTAGAGGTCCCCAGCGGTCATCTTCTTGCCGTACAAAGTGCCGGTCGTGGCCGCCGCCACCCGAATCCGTTCGTTGAAAGTGTCGGAAAATACGATGTTTCCGCTCGGATCGACGGTGACGCCCAGCGGCTCGTCGAGTTCGGCACCGGTAGCCGGGCCGCTGTCGCCGGAGAACCTGAAGCTCCCGTTGCCGGCGATCGTATAGATGTCCCCGGCGGTCATCGCCTTGCCGTAGAAGGTGCCGGTCTTCACCGCCACCACCCGGATCCGGGCGTTGCCCTGGTCGGAGATCACGAGGTTCCCGCTGCTATCGACGATGGCATTCCACGGGCCGGTCAGTTCGGCGCTGGTGGCCCGGCCTCCGTCGCCGGAGAACCCGATGGTGCCGTCGCCGGCGACGGTGTAGATGTCCCCGACGGTCATCTTCCTGCTGTAGAAGGTGGCGGACTTGGCCGCTACCACCCGGATCCGATCGTTGTCGGTGATGAGCAGGTTCCCAGTGGCATCAACGGAAACACTCATCGGGCCGTTCAGTTCGGCGCTGGTGGCCGGGCCGCCGTCACCGGAGTACCCGGCGGTGCCGTCGCCGGCGACGGTGTAGATGTCTCCGGCCTTCATCGACTGGTCGTAAAACGTGCCGGTCCTGGCCGCCACCACCCGGATCCTGTTGTTGTCCCCGTCTGCGATCAACAGGTTGCCGGCCGCGTCGACCGCAACGTTCTCAGGAGCCCCAATCTCGGCGCTGATCGCAGGCACACCGTCTCCTGTGTACCCGTCCGTGCCGTCACCGGCGACGGTGTAGATGTCTCCGGCCTTCATCGGCTGGTCGTAGAAGGTGCCGGTCTCGGTCGCCACCATCCGGATCCGGCTGTCCGCCGTCTCGGCGATCAGCAGGTTGCCCACCGCGTCGACGGCCACCCCGGTCGGGAAGTCGAGTTCGGCGCCGGTAGCCGGCCCGCCGTCACCCGAGTAACCGGCGGTCCCGTCTCCGGCGACGGTGTAGATGTCGCCCGCCTTCATCGACTGGCTGTAGAAGGTGCCCGTTTTGGCCGCCACCACCCGGATACGGTCGTTGGTTCCGTCGACGACGACCAGGTTTCCCGCCCGGTCGGTCACGGCATCGCGGGTTTGAGTTGCCATACTGGCTCGCGTGGCGGGGCCACCATCGCCGAGTGGTCCAACGACGCCGGTCCCCGCAGGCGTGGTCAGCTCGTCCGTGGCCGGGTTCACCTGCCGCACCGATCCGCTGTTGGCGATATAGAGATGGCCTGCACCAAACGACACGTCGAATGGCGAAATGGCCACGGTGGTAGCGAGAGCCGGTCCGCCGACACCCCCCGCCACCGTCGAGATCACACCGGCCGTCATGCTCACGACCGGTGCCCGAGCTTCCCGGCCCGTCGCAGCCGCCGGGCGGGTCAAGGCGCTGGCGAACAGCAGTGCCGGCGCCAGCGCCACCAAGAAACCCAACCTCGACCTACCCAATCGAGTGCTCCGCATCAGACGCATCGCCAATCACCTGTCGTACCGGGCCGAGCTGCCCGGCCACTCGTTACCCCCGTGACGGGCTCAATAGTTCCATATGCCCTCGCCTCGAGCCATTCCTGGTCCAGGGCCTCCTTCCCGCCACCGGCGCTGTAGATGCCTCACAGCCGGCCTGCGAAGAAGGTCACCAGCTGAAGGGCATTGTGCGCCACCACGTAAGCCAGGTCGTGTCACTCCGACGGGCACGGTTGTCGGGAGCCACGTGCGAACCTGTGTCGCCGTACCCCGCCTGTCGACTCAGCTACCACGACCGGTTACTTCGCTGAGAAGAGACCGAACTCTCCTGTCGATCTCGTCCACGATGGGTCGCACCGCCTCCACCTGCTTGCCTGCCGGGTCCTCGAGGTCCCAGTCCAGGTAGCGTTTCCCAGGGTAGAAGGGGCAGGTGTCCCCACAGCCCATGGTGACGATCACGTCCGCCGCCTGAGCACCTTCGTCAGTCAGGGGCTTGGGGAACTCCTTGCTCGGGTCGAGGCCCCTTTCAGTGAGGATGGCGACGACTGCTGGGTTCAACTGCTCGCCCGGCTCCGAGCCAGCCGAGCGCACATCGATCCGGCCTTTCGCGTAAGCGTCAAGCAAGACCTTGGCGGCGAGACTTCGACCAGCATTGTGGGTGCAGAGGAACAGGACCACTGGCGTGTCTGTCACAGAGGCCTCATGGCGCAGAACCGGATCCCGTTGTTTCGAGCAGTGACCTCAGGTAATCCTCCATCTTGTCCAAGCTGTCCTCCTGGCCGTCGGTCTTGGTCATGTGGTCACGACCAGCTTGGTCGCGGAACGCCAGGGTCATCTTCACCTTCGTCACTCCGTCAGTCTCGTGCAGCTCCACCGTCTCGACGGCCTCCGCATCCGGCCAACCTTCGAACAGCCACGTGTCCACGATCCGGTCCGGCCGCTCGATCTCCAAATAGGTTCCCCGAAACGAGCACTCCCTTCCGTCGTCAGTCACGGCGACCATGTGGTACTCCCCCCCGACGCGCAGGTCGATCGAGCACACCGTCATCTTGTCCTCGAATGGAGCGAACCAGTTGCGCACATGCTCCGGCTTCGTCAATACGTCGAAGACGAGCTCGATCGGAGCCTCGAACTCCCGAGTGGTGACAATCTCGAGTGCGCTTGGGAACTCGATGACTGCCGATCCATGCCGCTTAGGTGTCACTGAAGCTCTCCTTGTTGTTGTACCTCTTGTAGGTACGTCACTGAGCACCCGCAGGTGCTTTGAAACCTGAGGCGGGGCCATCGAGAGGTGGTCCACGAGCGCCCCGAGCGCCTTCTCGCTCTCGAGCATCGCGTCCGGAACGCGTCTGGTATTCCCACCGATGCCTATCGGCACTGCATTGAAGACGTCGGGCGCCGGAGAAGCCCTGTCCACCATCCATTATATTCCGCTATCGACATGTGTCAAGGCCTTTGAGATGGCGGAAGACCGGGTTCGACATCGAGGCTTTCGGGTTCCTTCCTCGGTCGGCCTCTCCAGGCTCGCCGCTATGAGAGAGATGATGGTCATCGCATGAGCGACCGCGCGGTGGAGCATGTCGACCCGTGGCAGCCGACGGCCGAGCAATTGCTGGGGCGCCTCGGAGTCGGTACCGAAGGTGGCGCGACCGAAGAGCTGCCCCATAATCGGTGGTTGAGTCCGGGGGTGTGGCGC
Organism: uncultured Actinomycetota bacterium; assembly: GCA_963754255.1. Lineage (GTDB taxonomy): Bacteria > Actinomycetota > Acidimicrobiia > Acidimicrobiales > Bog-793 > CAVWEW01. The sequence goes on along the minus strand of CAVWEW010000010.1, from coordinate 40,017 downwards.
GTTCGTACGAGGCAAGGCCGGCCTGCCGTGCTGAAGTACACCAACTTCAACCGGACCCGTGGCGGGACGCCATGGGAGGCTCACTGGACGGCCGAGGATCAGAGCCCGACTCGGTGGACGTACTGGGCCCGGGAGCCGCTCGCCTACCATCACCAGCTGCCCGACGCCTACGCCGGGAGCGGAATCACTGCGCCGGTCTGCCTGGAGGCGAAAGTCGATGACCGGGAGGCGATATTGCTGCTGGAGTGGGTCGAGGGCCAACCCGGAGACTCCTGGACACCAGCCTCCTACGGCTCGGCGGCGGCGATGCTCGGCCGGGGCCAAGCTCATTTCCTCACCGGCCAGCCGCTCCCGTCGTTCCCGTGGCTGAGTAGGGGTTTCCTCCGGCAGTACAGCTCGGAGAAGCCGGTGGAGTGGGGCCTGCTCGATGATGACGACGCCTGGCAGCATCCGGTCGTGCGCGAGAACTTCCCCCCTGCGCTGCGTACGCGTGCCGCTTTCCTACATGCGCACCGCGAGCGCCTGTACCGCATCAACGAGTCCCTACCGCGCACGCTCTGCCACCTCGACTTCTGGCCCAAGAACCTGTTCCGGCGACGTGACGGTCACATCGTCCTCATCGACTGGAGCTTTGCCGGCCTCGGGTCCATCGGTGAAGACGTCGGAAACATTGTCCCGGACGCCTCCTTCGACCACTTCATCCGCGCCGAATACCTGCCTCATCTTGAGCAAGTCGTCTTCGATGGCTACCTCGCTGGCTTGCGATCAGGTGGCTGGCACGACGACCCCCGGCTCATTCAGCTCGGCATGTGGTCGTCGTCGGTGAAGTACGACTGGATGACGCCCTACGCCTTGGCCCAGGTTCGACAGGAGCGGCAGTACCGCTATGGCGGAGGGGGCGAGATCGATGCCGCCTTCAAGTTCCGCCAGCGAAGCGAGGTCCTCCTCTTCAACGCGGGCTGGGCACGACGAGCGATCGATCTCGCGGACCAGCTCGGCGTTTAGCTGATCACCAGGCTTGCCTGCCCGGGCTTGTGGCGACTCGGCCGGGAGGATGGCGGTGTGCCCGTAAAGCCGGCCGTTGTGATTCCTGCCGTGCCCCTGAAGGACGCTGCGACATCTCTTACCTGATCTGCTTGCTTGCACACTCCTATGGCCGCCTCCTCAGTCTCTTCTCGTGGGCATGCACGCGCCCGAATCGCCCGCCTGCATCCGCGAGTCCCGCTGGAGGAGGCCCGTGCCATCCTCGGCGGTCACCGTGCCCGCTGCAAAGGACCCTCTCCCCGCTTCGCCGTTGCGCATGCCGGGCAGGAACAGGAACCCGAGCGTCACGGCCGCTCCGACGGTGCCGGCCAGGAAGAGCGTGAGGCGTGCCCCGAGCGCATGGGCCACCGGAGCAGTTACGGCGTAGCTGAGGGGAAGCAGTGCGGTCGACACGCACCAGTCGATGCTCGACACACGCCCCATCATGGAATTTGGCACCCGGCGCTGCTTCAGAGTGGCCCAGACGACGGCACCGACGGCTTCGCCTCCGTTCACGACGAGCGCGGCCAGCGCGAGGCCCCACGCCTGCGTCGCCAGGCCGTAGCCGGCCACAGCCAAGGTCGCCACCGTCCACCAGGCATAGATCCAGGTCACCGGTCGCCGCGGTTCGCGGGCCCGCCCCATGAGGGCAGCGCCGATGAGCGCTCCCACGCCGCCGACGGCGAGCACGGCACCATAGGTGAACGCGCCCGCATGCAGAGAGTTGCGCACTATGTAGGGAAGCAGGACCTGAGTCGGCCCGATGAACAACAGGTAGGTGAACGTGGCCGAGACAAACGTTCCCCACAACCAGACGTGGCCCCGGACGTAGCGCAAGCCCGCCCCCACCTCTTGGCGGAAGCGGTTGCTGGCTCCATCTCGACCGGGCACCTCGAGCCGGGCCATTCGCCCGACACAGACCGCCGAGAAGGCGAAGGTGAGGGCATCGAAGTTGAACGCTCCCGTCGCTCCCACGGCGGCGACGGCTACACCGCCGAGTGCCGGTCCCGCCAGCTGAATAGCGACCGGCCGGACGAACCCCTCGACGGCGTTCGCCTGGATCAGCTCCTCAACGGGGACAAGCTGCGGGACGAGGGCGTCCAAGGCCGGCGAGGCGAAGGCCGTGGCGGTTCCGATTATGCCGCTCACCAGGTACAGCTCCCACAGGGAGAGCCTGCTCAAGACGGCCAGTATCGGGAGGGCGCCGACGGCAACCGCACGGGTCACATCTGCCCAGAAAAGTACGGTCCGGCGTGAGATCCGGTCCGAGACAGCGCCGCCGACGAGGAGCATGGCGACCTGGGGCAGGGAAGCGGCCAACCCTACGTACGCAAGTGCGGACACTCGATCCGCGATGGCGTAGGCCTGCCAGGCCACGGCGACGATGAAGACCCCGTCGCCGAGCAGCGATACGGCCATCCCCGTCCACAGGAGACGGAAGTCACGCCGGCGGAGGGGCGCCGTCAATGGCACGACTGGCGCCTCAGGCGACCGTCGGCGTTCGCTGCACGTCGAAATGCGCCGCGAGCTCGCCAAGGACCTCGTTCAGCTGTTCGATCTCGTCGTCGCCGTTCGCGGCTGTCACCTGCACACGGAAGCCGACCTGGGATTTCGGTACAAGAGGGTAAGCCGCCAGCGTGACGTAGATCCCCCGGTCGAAGAGGAATCGCCCGGCGGCGTCGAGGTCGTCGCTCGCCCCGAGCGGAAGCTCGATGATGGGCAGGCCGGAATGGTTCAACGTCCGCAGTCCGAGCTCGCCAATGCGGCCGAGCACCCGGGCCGTCTTCCGGCACAGCGCCTGTCTGAGCGCGTCACCTTCTGATCGGTTGACCTCGAAGCCGGCGAGCACCGTGGCGAGAGAAGCGGTCGGTGACGGCCCTGAATAGAGATACGGGGCGGCGGCCACCTTCAGATGGTTCTTGAGGGATGTGGGCAATGCCAGGAACGCCATCAGCGACGAGTAGGCCTTCGAGAAGCCACCCACGAGGACGATGTTGTCGTATCTCTCCCCGAAATGCCGGACGATGCTGTTGCCTCTCAGGCCGTAGGGATTCTCCGGAGTCGGGCACTCCCCGATCACACCGAACCCGTGAGCATCGTCGACATAGAGAGTGGCGCCGTACTCGCGGCAGATGCGTGCATAGCCCGGCAGGTCGGGCACGTTGCCCGTCATGCTGTTGACGCCGTCGATGCAAACGACGCGTGGCAGGGTCGTGTCCAGAGAATGCAGGGCCTCATCAAGGTGCCCGAGGTCGTTGGACCTGAGGCGGCACAGGTTTGCCCCGGCGCCCCGGGCGATAGCCGCCCCCTCGTAAAGGGTCTTGTGGGCCTGGGAGTCGATGAGCACCGTGCCCCGACCGGCGAGGAGCGGTATCACCGAGGTGTGAATCAGCGTGATCGTCGGGAGGACGAGCGTGTCGGGCGCTCCGAGGAGGTCCGTCAGCTGCTCCTCGATCTCGACATATGGCCGCGGATTGCCGAGCAGCCGAGACCAGCTCGGATGCGTGCCCCAACGCCACAGCTCGCGCTCGACCGACTGAATTATCGTCGGATGCAGATCGAAGCCGAGGTAGTTACAGGACGCGAAGTCACACAGCCAGTGGTCGCCGATGCGTATCCGGCGCCCGCGTACCTCGTCTATGACCGCGTCCATCATCGGGTTCGACATTCGCAGCCGCTCGAGATCAGCCAGCCGCTCGTCGCCGAGCAGGGAGCCGGAGCTGGTCCTTGACGCAGGGGTCCCCGCCGGCGGCGCGGGAGGTACGACGACCGCCTTGACGGTCAAGCGAGGGCCTCCTGGTCGATCACTTCCGCCGGCGGTCCCGGATCGGTCGGCGACTGTCGCGACAGCAGCTCGTCGATCTCTTGAGCGGGCAATGCCTTCGCAAAGTAGAAGCCCTGCCCGAGCTCACACCCGAGCGCCCGGAGGCCTTCGAGCTGGCGGGCCTCCTCGATGCCCTCGGCCACAGTCTCGAGATGCAGGTTCTTGCCCAGCTGCACGATGGCCTCGGCAAGCGCGGCGGTCTCCGGCGAGTCACCCACGCCGTCGACAAAAGCCTTGTCCACCTTCAAGATGTCGATCGGGAATCTCTTCAGGTAGCTGAGGGACGAGTAACCGGTGCCGAAGTCGTCGATGGCGAACGAGACACCGAGCAGCTTGAGGGCGAGCATGCGGGCCACTACGGCGTCGGCATCCTGGACGAGCACGCTCTCGGTGATCTCGAGCACAAGATTGTCGGCGGAAAGGCCCGCCGCGCTGAGGGCGCTCGAGACGTCCTCTACGAGGCCGTCGTGCTGGAAATGGCGAGCCGAGATGTTCACGCTCAAGCGGAGCCGATCGCCGAGTGGGTGGTCGAGTTGCCATTGACGAGCCTGCTGACAGGCTTCCTGCAGCACCCAGCGGCCCAGCGGGATGATGAGGCCCGTCTCTTCGGCAAGGGAGATGAACTCGTCCGGGAGCAGCAGACCTCGGCTGGGATGCCGCCAACGCACGAGCGCCTCGACCCCGACGGTCTTGTCGCCCTCGAGGGAGACGATGGGCTGGTAATACACCACGAACTGTCTCTCGTCGACGGCCCGTTGCAGCTCGGCCGACAGTTCCAGCCGGTCCGTGATGGCTTCCTGCAGCGCGGGGCGATAGACCTCATAGCGACCTTTCCCGCGGCCTTTGGCGGCGTACATGGCGACGTCCGCCGCCTGCAGGAGGTCGGCCGGTGCTTCGGCTCCAGCGGGGCTGAGGGCGATCCCGATGCTCGCTCGGACGCGCAGTTCGCGATCCGCGATCAGCATCGGCTCGCGCAGATCGTCGAGAATACGTCCGGCCAGCCGGCAGGCCTCGTCGGATCCGGAGGTGCCTTCGAGAAGGATGGCGAACTCGTCGCCACCGAGGCGGGCAGCGGTGTCGCCTCCTCGCAGCGATTGGTTGAGACGGCCCGCCACTGCCACCAACATCTCGTCGCCGGCCGCGTGCCCGAGACTGTCGTTGACGAGCTTGAAGTCGTCGAGGTCGAGGAAGAGAACGGCGAGCGAGGTCCGGGAACGAGCGGCTCGAGCCGAGGCGTGCTCTAGCCGGTCGCGAAAGAGGGCGCGATTGGCGAGGCCGCTCGAGCGCGTCGTGGAAGGCTTGGTGCTTGAGCTCTTCCTCGAGGCCCTTGCGCTCACTCACGTCTCGCATCGTGAGGACGATGCCCTCGACTGTCGGGTCGCTCAGAAGGTTGTTCGCCACCACCTCGACGTAGCACCAGGAGCCCTGCTGGTGCCGGACGCGCCATTGCGCCGTGAGCGGTGTCCCCCCGCCGAAGGCAACCGCCGTGTACACCGCCAGGGCCTGCTCCACGTCGTCAGGGTGGAGCAGCGATGTGAAGAGCTGGCCTTCGAGCGAGCCCGGCTCGTAGCCGAGGATCCGCTTGGCAGACGGGGTCTGGTAGGTGATCTTTGTGTCTGCAGCGGCGATGAGGATGACGTCGGAGGCATTTTGGACGAGGGTCCGAAAGCGCGTCTCGCTTCGCCGAGCATGGAACGTCTCCGTGAGCGCCTCACGATCGAGCGCCAGGCCCACCTGTGCCGCCAGCGTCTCGATGCTGTTAGTGATCTCGAGCGGGAGAGGAGTGGCCCCGGTGACCGCGATGAGCCCTTGCACGCGGTCCTTGGCGAGGAGGGGGCATATGAGCATCTGTTCCACAGCCGCTGTCGGCACAGCTGGTGATCCGGGAGTCTCCACGGCACAGCGCGCCAGCTTTCCCTCGTTCAGCGTCTCGCGGACGTCCGCCCGCAAAGAGATCAGTGCCAGCAGCTTGTCCGCCGCCGGCTCACCGGATTGTGCCACCACGGTGAACCCGTCGGCCGGGAGCGAAACAGCAAACGCCACCCCGCTGACATCACGTGCGGAGACGAGGGCACTCACCGCCGCGAGCGTGGCCTCGTAGATGTCGGTGTTGCCGGGTGCCGCCACCAGATTCCGCGGCCGCGGTACGCAAGACCCTCTCTCGGGTCAGGGCCTGCTGATGATCGTGCACGAGGCCTGCCAATCGCATCAGCACGAGGAGGAACATGGCGGCGGCGACCGCCGAGATGACGGCTGCGTCGACTGGCTTGCCGAGAGAGGACTCGACGAGCAGGACGGCGGGCGCGATGAGGGACGTGGCGGCCAGCAGCACGAGCCTGCCACGGCTCGTGCGAGGCGGCGCCGCCGGGCGCGGCTCGGAGAGCGCCCGCATGGAGGGGTGAAGTGCGGCCGCACCCCAGCAGGCGTAGAAGATGATCCAGCCGATATCGACCGGGTTCCCGTCGTGCCAGTTCCAGCTCGGGTGGAGGTTGGCCAGTCCGTAGAACGAGTCCGAGATGAGGATCCCCACGGCCCCTATCGCGAGCAGGCGCCCTGCTGTATTGCGAAGGCCGCCGGCACTCCACAGGTGCGCCAGCATTGCAAGGACGAGAATGTCACCGAGCGGGTAGCCGGCGGCGGTGAGCCGAACGAGCACGCCCCCGGATCCGCGCACGCTCGGGCCGATGAGGAAGGTCCACGACAGCAGCCCAACGCCGAGCGTGATCGTGACCGAGTCGAGAAGACTCGCCCGGTCGCCGCCGGGGACCCGCGCCCGGGCGAGGAGCAGCAAACCCGCCGCCAGCAAGGGATACATCAATATGTAGATGGCGTCGATGAACGAAGGGAAAGGGATCTGCTGCTGCCCCATGATCTGGTGCCAGAACTTGTAGCTCGTGTCGCCGGCGATGAAGAGGAGGACACCGCCACAGAGGAGCCACCAGGCGGCCGGGGCGTTGGGCCGGTTGCGCCGGACACCGTAGGCGATCGCCATCACCGCCGAGAGCCCGAGCAGAGCCCAGGCGGGCACCTGGCCGGGCCACTCCATCCACGGCAGGAAGCTCAGCGCCCGATCGGCGCCCGCGGGGAAGCCGAAGGGGAAGTAGACCAGGGCAAAGAGCGCTTCGAGACCGAGGAACCAGCGCCAGGCGTGCGGCGAGATAACTCGTGCGGCTGGCGTCACCGGCTGGAAAGCGGCGCGGTTCGTTTCATTGTGTGCCGCAAGCCGAGACATCAATTCCCTCTCAGGTTCCTGTCGCTCTCCGTTCTTGTCGGTACGGATCGTCCTCGACTTGAGGAAAGCGGCCGAATCCAGTTACGAGGACGCCTCCCGATCTGCCTCCCCCTTCAGCGCTCGTGGCGGTGGGCTCAGGATGGGGAGGGGAAGGCCGGGTCGGCGCTCAGGTGCTCGTGGACCGCCAGCCAGCGGCCGTCCTGCTGGCAGGAGAAAATGATGGTCTCCCGCTCGTGCTCGGTGGAATCGCCGGAGTGAGTCCGCACCACCGTTTCTACGTCGTGCGCGAAGACCGCGGCGCTCTGGCCGACAAGTTGCACCATCTGGCGGGAGGAGACGCACGAGATGACCACGAGGTCGTCCTCGAGAACCCACCGGCGCCACATCTCCGAATACTCGGCCCGGGACCCGAGCCGTTCCGCAGTTGTGTGGAAGACGAAGGTGGCCTCGGCGGTGAAGCAGGCGAAGTAATCGTCCATGCGGCCCTCGGCAAAGGCTGTGGTCATCTCGTTTGCGGCGGCAAGGACGTCATCACGGGCGGCGATCCCGAAGTACTAGCAGGCCGGCCGCGGTCGCACCGGCGGGGCCGCGGTCGCACCGCGGGGCCACGGTCGCACCGGCGGGCCCGGTCGCACCGGCTGGCCGCGGTCGCACGCGGTGGCTGCCGGCGGGCGGGCAGGGCGCCTCAGAATCCCGGGGAAAGGGTCCTCGAGAGAGGCGAGCACGTGGACGCCGCCGGCTTTCACCAGCTCCTCGGTGGAGTAATGGCCGCTCGCCACCCCCACCGGCACGGCTCCGGCGGACTTGGTCGCCTCGATGTCGCGCGGCGTGTCGCCGACGACGTACACGTCGGTCTGGCTGAGCCGGCCGTGCAGCCTCCTCGCCTTGTCGATGGCGGCCCTTGTCAGCTCTGCCCGATCGGGCGAGTCCGAGCCGTAAGCGCCGAAGATGAAGAACCTATTGAGGTTCGCCGGGGACAGCTTGGTCCGCGCCGCGCCTTCCATCGCCCCCGAGACCAAGCCGAGCGTCACTCCAGCCTCTCCGAGGCGCAACAGGGTCTGCTCGGCACCGGGCAGCACCCGGTACTGCTCCGAGGTCCAGATGTCGTCGGCCAGGTGCAGCAGATATCGGGCATAGAGCTTGCCCAGCTCATCCTCGCTCGGATCCCGGCCGAGGACACCGCGGAAGGTTGCCCGGGCCACCTCCGGGTCGGTCTCGCCCGCTGAGGTGTGCTCGCCGATGTCGGCCGGGATTCCGTAGAGCTTGTCGAAGGCCGCCTTCCAGCTCCGGGCGCCCGATCCACCGCTGTGAATGAGGGTCTCGTCGATGTCGAACAGGACAACCACCGGCTTGGTCACCCTCACGATGGTACGGACCGTGGTGCCCGTCGCCCTCCGGAGCCACGCGCGGCACCTACCTGCCTGGTATCGGGATACCCCGTCAGCCCGGACGAGCCGGCAAACAGGGCTCGGCGTCGCCCGCGAGCGCCAGCACGCCGACTACCCTGCGGCGCCATGCCCAGCGTGACGGTGGCCAGCTTCAACGCCCACGTCGGCACCGACGGCTGGGGGAGGCCGTACGACCTCGTCGGGGCGTGTCGGCAGCTCGAGGCCGGCGTCATCGTCCTGCAGGAGATATTTACCCCCCTCGACGGTCTCAGCCAGGCTGAGGAGATCGCCGCCGAGCTCGGTTACGAGTGCAGGCAGCTTCCGCTCGCCCGGGCGTGGCGACGGCGGGTGCCGGTCTGGGACGGGAAGGGCTGGGAGCCGAGCAGGGCACTCGGGCGGCGCACGAAGTCGCTGCGCGTCGGAGGAAGAGGCCTTCCCTCGGGGCACGGGGCCGATCTCGCCGCCTTCGAGGAGGGCACCTGGGGGGTGGCGGTCCTGAGCAGACACGACGTCGTCGGCTCTGAGACGATCGAGCTCGGCCGGCTCGGCCGGGACTATGCCCGGAGGGCGGCTCTCGTCGTCGAGATCGACGTGGGCGGAAGCAGGGAGCGTCCTTTTTCCGTCATCGGGACCCACGCCGCCCACCTGACCGCCGGGTCCCCCCTCCAGTTCCGCCGGTTGCGAGGCTGCCCTCGCCGGCCGGGACGGCCCGGCAGCACTCGCCGGTGACATGAACCTGTGGGGGCCGCCCTTGTCCCTGCTCTTCCCCGGCTGGAGGCGGGCCGTGAAGGGACGCACCTGGCCGGCCTGGCGGCCACACAGCCAGACCGACCACATCCTCGTCAGCGCCGGCGTGGACATCGTCGACGCCGGCGTCGTCTACGCCGGCAACTCCGACCACCGGGCCGTGAGAGCTGAGCTCGGGTGGTAGGCAGGCTCTCAAGAGACCTGTGACGTGGAAAGGTAACCAGTCCCGCTCCGATCGCGGTCAGACTGCGTAGCATCCGGGGTCGACCCGGTGCGCGGGTGGTCCGGCTCGTCCGGGCGCCTCGCCCAAATGACAGCGACCGGATGGCCGCGGACAAGTCTCTCGAGGAGGGGGTCTGGTGCTGGCGTTCACGTTCCCTGGCCAAGGCTCTCAGCGGCCGGGCATGGGCGCCCAGTGGGAGGACCATCCCTCGTTCGAGCTCGTGGACCAAGCAAGCGAGATCACCGGGCGCGACGTCGCCCAGCTGTTGACCTCCGCCGACCAGGAGACGCTCAAGCGGACCGACAACGCTCAGCTGGCCACCTTCGTGCTGAGCCTCGTCGTCCTCGACGCCGCCGAGCGGGTCGGGCTCGTGCCCGCTCTCTGCGCCGGCCACAGCCTCGGCGAGTACACGGCCCTCGTCGCCGCCGGGGCACTCGACTACGAGGACGGCCTCCGCCTCGTCGCCGAGCGCGGCGCCGCCATGCAGCACGCCGCCGAGGTGGCACCCGGGCACCATGGCCGCCGTGCTCGGGCTGGACGATGACGCCGTCGAGGCGGCCTGCACGCTGGCGGAGGGCGACGTCTGGGTGGCGAACTACAACGCCCCCTCCCAGGTCGTCATCGCCGGCACGCCCGAAGCCGTCGCCGAGGCCGGCCGGCTGGCAAAGGAGATGGGAGCGAAGAAGGTGCTGCCCATCCCGGTCGGCGGAGCCTTCCACACGCCTCTCATGGCGCCTGCCCGCGACCGGTTGCGCAAGGCAGTGGCGACCGTGACCTTCCGGGAGCCGGATCCGGCGGTCGTGGCCAACGTCGACGCCCGGGCCCACACCGAGCCTGACGACTGGCCGAGGCTGCTCTCGGCCCAGCTCTGCAGCCCTGTCAGGTGGCGCCAGACCGTCGACACCCTCGTCACGGCGGGCACGCAGTCCTTCATCGAGCTCGGGCCCGGAGGAGTGCTGACCGGGCTCGCCCGTCGGATGCTGCCGACGGCCGAGTCGATCGCCGCCGCCGTGGCGACGCCGGACGAGCTGGACCGCCTCCTCGAGTCGCTCGCCGGCCGTAGCGCCGCCCAGCAGGCGGCGATCGACCATCGGGCCGGTGAGCGCTTCCACATGAGCGAGCGCCTCGTCGTGGCCCCCGTCGCCGGGCTCTTCGAGCCCGATCCCGGTGTGGTCACCCTCAGCCCCGGCCCGGGCGGCCCGTCCAGGGAGCCGATCGCCATCGAGGTCGGCGGTCTCATCGGCCACGTCGGGCTGAGCGAGGTCCGCTCCGCTTTCGCCGGCTCGCTCGAGGGAATCCTCGTCCTGGCCGGAGAGCGCGTGCTCTGCCGGCCAGCCTGTCGCCTGGCTGCGAGCCCGGCCCGAGGGGGGACGCTTCGTTGAGAAGCCCCACGATCCCGACTGCCTCGATCACGGGCTGGGGCACCGCCCTGCCCGACAAGGTGGTGACGAACGCCGACTTCGCGGCGCGTCTCGACACCTCCGACGCCTGGATCGTCGAGCGGACCGGGATCAGAGAACGCCGCTTCGGCGGGACGACGAGGAGCCTCGCCGTCGAGGCCGGCCGGGCCGCCCTCGACAGGGCGGGCCGGACTGCAGAGCGAGATCGATCTCCTCATCCTCTCCACGACCACCCCGGACCAGGCCGTGCCCGCCACGTCGTCGGTCGTCCACGACGACCTCGGCTGCTCCGGCGCCGCCTTCGACCTGAACGCCGCCTGCGCCGGCTACGTCTACAGCATCGTGACGGCGGTGGCCATGCTCGGGGTCGGCTACCGGCGGGCTCTCGTCATAGGAGCCGACACCCTCTCGCGCATCACCGACCAGGACGACCGCTCGACGGCGGTCCTGTTCGCCGACGGGGCCGGGGCGGTGGTGATCGAGGCGAGCGACCACGAGCTGCTCCTCGCCCACGACCTCGGGCTCGACGGATCTCTCGGCTCGCTCCTCTACTGCGACCACGGCGGCTACCTGACGATGGAGGGCAAGGAGGTCTTCCGCCGGGCGGTCCGCGCCTCGGTCGAGTCCGCCCAGAAGGTCCTCGCAGAGGCGGGCGTGGGGCCGGACGACATCGCCCTGTTCGTCCCCCATCAGGCGAACCTGCGGATCATCGACGCCGCCGTCCAGCGCCTCGGGCTTGCCGCCGGAGCGCTCCGCCATCGTGCTCGACCGGACGGGCAACACCTCGTCGGGCTCGATGGGCATCGCCCTTGCCGAGGCGGCGGACGGAGGGCCGGCTCGCCGACGGCGACCTCGTCCTGCTGTCGGGCTTCGGGGCCGGCATGACCTGGGCGAGCGCCGTGCTCCGCTGGGGATCGTGACGGCCGGGCGGGTAGCCCTCGTCACCGGAGGCTCGAGAGGGATCGGGCTCGCCGTGGCCAGGCGGCTCCAGGCCGACGGCTACCGCGTGGCGGTCACGTGGCGGACGACGGCCGCCCGAGCCGCTCGAGGGGGCGGAGGGCACCTCCTCCCTCCTCGCCGTCTCCTGCGACGTCACCGTGCCGCCGAGCTCGAGGCGGCCTTCGCCGAGGTCGAGGAGGCGCTCGGGCCAGTCGAGATACTCGTCTGTTCGGCCGGGATCACCGACGACGCCCTCCTCTTGCGGATGAGCGACGAGCGCTGGGACCGGGTGATCGACACGAACCTCACGGCCGTCTTTCACGCCTGCAAGCGGGCGAGCCGCCAAGATGGTGCGCGCCCGGTTCGGGCGCATCGTGCTCATCTCCTCGGTCGTCGCCCACGTCGGCTCGGCCGGCCAGACCAACTACGCCGCCTCCAAGGCCGGCCTCGTCGGCTTCGCTCGCTCGCTTGCCCGGGAGCTGGCCCAGCGCAACATCACCGTCAACGTCGTCTCTCCCGGCGTCGTCGCCACCGATATGATCGCTTCGCTAGGAGACGAACGCGTGACAGCGCTGACTTCCATGGTCCCGTTGGGGCGTGCCGCCACGCCGGAAGAGGTGGCGCCGGCGGTGGCGTTTCTCGTGTCCGACGAGGCTGCCTACGTCACGGGGGCAGTGCTTCCGGTGGACGGCGGCCTGGGTATGGGGCACTGAGCCGTCACCGGACGATGCCGTACGACGACAAGGAGAGTTGAGCGACAATGGACAATGAGGCTGCCTTCGACAAGTTCAAGTCGTGCGCGGTCGAGGTTCTCCAGGTGCCGGCGGAGAAGATCACGCTCGGGGCGCGGTTCTCCGACGACCTCGAGGCCGACAGCCTCGAGGTCGTGGAGCTCGTGATGGCGCTCGAGGAGGCCTTCGACATCACCGTCGACGAGACCGAGCTCGAGGGCGTGGAGACGGTCGGCCAAGCCTTCGAGCTCGTCACGTCGAAGATCTGATGTCCGCCGGCCGGCCCGCGACGGGTCGTTGTCACCGGCCTCGGCGTCGTCGCCTGCTGCGGGATCGGCCCGGACGCCTTCTTCGAGGGGCTGTGCGGGCCGGCGCCCGAGGGCGAGCGGCGGGTGACGCGACTTCGACCCATCGCAGTGGTTCGACCCGAAGGCGGCCCGCCGGGCCGACCGGTTCCAGCAGTTCTCCGTCGCCGCGGCCCAGATGGCGCTCGACGACGCCGGCGAGGTCGGAGCTGACCCGGCCCGCGCCGGCGTCCTCCTCGGCACCGGGGTCGGCGGCCTCGAGACCCTCCAGCAGCAGATCACCGTCCTCGTCGAGAAGGGCCCGCGCCGGGTGTCGCCCTACCTCGTCCCGATGATGATGTCGAACGCCGGCGCCGCCGCCGTCTCGATGCGCTTCGGCTGGAGGGGGCCGTGCGAGACGGTCGTGACCGCCTGCGCCGCCGGCACCCAGGCGATCGGAGCAGCCGCCCGGATCATCGCCTCCGGGCGCTGCGACGCCATGATGAGCGGCGGTGCCGAAGCCGCCATGGCCGAGATCGGCATCGCCGCCTTCAGCAACATGACCGCCCTCTCGAGCTCGGGCGTCTCCCGTCCCTTCGACCGCCGGCGGGACGGCTTCGTGATCGCCGAGGGAGGCGCCGCTCTCGTCCTCGAGGAGTCCGAGCGGGCGATAGCCCGGGGCGCCCACATCTACGCCGAGGTGCTCGGCAGCGCCTCGACGGCGGACGCCTACCACATCACCGCGCCCGCTCCGGGCGGCTCCGGGGCGCTGTCGTGCATGGAGCTCGCCCTCGAGGACGCCGGCCTCACGCCGGCCGACGTCGGCCACATCAACGCCCACGGCACCTCCACGCCGCTCAACGACCTCGCCGAGGCCGAGGCGATCGAGAAGCTGTTCGGGACGGCCGGGCCCGCCGGTCACCTCGATCAAGGGCGTGACCGGGCACTCGCTCGGCGCGGCCGGGGCGCATCGAGGCGGTGGCCGTGGCGCTCACGATCGAGCGTGCGCGTCATCCCGCCGACGGTCGGGCTCGAGGAGCTCGACCCGGAGATCCACCTCGACATCGTCACCGGTGCGCCACGCGGCCTTCGAGGGAGGCGCCGTGCTCTCGAACAGCTTCGGCTTCGGCGGCCACAACGGCTGCCTCGTGCTCGCCCCCTTCGACAGGCTCCGACGCGGCTCCGGGAAGCCCCGCTCCCGGGCCGACCAGGCAGCCAATCCGGCCAGCGCCGGCATCGCCAGCCTCCGACCCGTCCTGAGCCGGGTGGGGCCGGAAGCCGGCGGCGTCGCCGCTGACGTCGCCCGCTTCTCGTTCTCCGAGGACGGGCCGTGGGTCGTCGATCCCGACGACCTGCCCTGGCGGCCGGCACGTCGACGCCATCCGGGCCAGCACACGGGCAGAGGTGCCCGCGCCTCGTCCGGCGGCGGCTGCTGCCGCCCTCGCGCCGGATCGCCCGGGTCGAGCCTCAGCCTCGGCTCCTCCGTCGGCCTCTGGTACGTCGGAGACCGCCGGCGGGGCGGCTCGGCCTCCCGCCTCGGGCTGTCGAGGCGCCTCCAGGCTCGCCTTCCAGGGCCTCGGCCCGACCTACATCAAGCTCGGCCAGATCCTCTCCTCGGGCGAGGGGATCTTCCCCGAAGAGGTCGTGTCGCAGTTCAAGCTGCTCCGCGACCGGGTGCCGGCCGAGACGTTCGAGGACGTGCGGGCGATCGCTCGAGTCCGAGCTGGCCGGCCCGCTCGTCAGCGACCTTCGCCGAGTTCGAACGCGAGCCGATCGCGGCGGCCTCGATCGCCCAGGTGCACCGGGCGCGTCCTCCAGACCGGCGAGGACGTCGTCGTGAAGGTGCAGCGACCCCGCGTGGCCGAGCTCGTCCGCCGTGACCTCGCCGTGATGAGCTTCATCGCCCCGTACCTCGTCGGGCGGATCCCCATCTCGGCGCTCGCCAACCCGCCGGCGCTCATCGAGCTCTTCGCCGAGACGATCGTCGAGGAGCTCGACTTCCGCCTCGAGGCGGCCAACATGCTCGACCTCGGCGCGTGCTCGCCGCGACGAACCAGCGCTCGATCATCGTCCCGCGCCCCCACCCGCGGCTCGTCACGCGGCGCATGCTCGTGATGGAGCGGCTGTCCGGCTTCGCCTGGGACGACGTCGCCGGCATGCGCGACGCCGGCATCGACACGCCGGCGGTGCTGCGCAGCGAGGTCATCGCCTTCCTCGAAGGGGCGCTCCTGTTCGGCGTCTTCCACGGCGACCTGCACGGCGGCAACCTCTTCGTCCAGCCGAGCGGACGGGTGGCGCTCCTCGACCACGGCATCACCGGCCGCCTCGACGAGCCGCAGCGGCTCGCCTTCCTCCGCCTCCTCGTCGGCGGGACGACGAACGACGTCAGCGTCCCAGATCGAGGCGCTCCGGGACCTCGGCGCCCTCCCGCCGGACGCCCGGACCGAGGACGTGATCCGCGACCTCGGCCTCGACAAGCCCGCCCAGGACATCACGCTGCTCTCGGCCGACGAGCTGACGGCCCAGCTGCGGGACCTGACCAAGCAGCTCCTGTCCTACGGCGTGCGCATGCCGAAGGAGCTGATGCTGTTCGTGAAGGACCTCCTCTTCCTCGACGGCGCCGTGGCCACGATGGCACCGGAGATCGACCTCCTCGGCGAGGTGGCCGTCATCGCCGCCTACTTCGCCCAGCACCACGGCGAGCGCATCGCCGCCGAGGTCGGCGTGGACGTCCGCTCCACCCCGGTCGACCTCGACGGGCTGCGAGCCTCGATGGGCCTCGTCGAGCGACACCCGCGAGATCACCTACCGGGAGGTCCAGCAGCGGCGCGAGATCCTCCGCCAGAAGTTCGACGACAAGCCGGCGATCGAGCCCGGCTGCAGCCGCTCGTCGCACGGCACAGCCGCGAGGCGCCGACGCTCAGTCCCAGTGGGCCTCGGTGATCGCGCCGTCGACGACGTCCACCTCCTGGGTGGGCTCGCCGCCGGGCGAGCAGATGGCATAGCGGCCGGCCGGCAGGCTGGGGAAGACGGCGGCGAACACCGGGCTCGGGCCGGCCGTGTCCCGCTCGAGCACCCAGACGTGCTGGCGGTCCGCCGGGCGGCCGACCGGGTGGATCTCCGGCTCGAGGCCCACCCGGTCGGCGCCGGCGTAGAGCACGAGGGCCCCGTAGCCGTCGCCGACGTCGACCATGACGCCGGACGGGTCGACGGGAGGGGCCTCCGCCTGCTCCTCGCCGGGGTGCATGGCCGGTCGTGCCGCCACGCCTGCTCGTCAGGGCGCATTGCGGCTGACGCTCGCTATGGCCCGTCCTGCGGGGCATCGCGCGCTCCGGCAGCGTGGCGGTCGGCACCGAGACCGTTGGGGTGACGCGGCTCGCCCGCAGGCCGGGCGCTCAGGGGTCTTGGACGGGGTCGAGAATCCGCTGTGCGGCTCGCCGAGGTACGGGAAGTCCGACAGGTAGCTCTCGCCGATCGACTTCAGCTGAGCCGACGTCGGTCGTGGCCGGGTTCTCGAGGTCGTAGATCTCGCCGGCCGCCTTGTCGGGCTTGTAGCTCGGGTCGACGAGCGGGTAGGTGAGCCCGGCCAGTGCCCGCAGCTCGATCGAGACGACGTCGTCGAAGACGCGGCGCCCGTTCGGGAAGCCGGCCAGGTCCCCACCGAGGATCCCGAGCAGGCTCGGCTTGCTCGACGGCTTGATCGGCCACGTTGAGGCGGAGCAAGTCGTAGTAGCCCGGACCCGGTCGAGTTCTGGAAGCCGGGGATGATGCCCGCTCGGGATGCCCGTCGAGGAGGATCGCCACGATGTCGTCCCGGTCGGCGCTGTCAGCCTGGCGAGGTGCGGGAAGACGCCCGGGTAGAGCACCGGCAGCAGCCCGGAGAGCTCGGGGTGCTCGTAGTAGGCGAGGAAGTCCTTGTCGTCGACCGGGGCCTGCATGTTCCACTGGTCCTTCGTAGCCCATCGGGATGATGACCTCGTTGATGAGCGGGTTGCCGAGCCGGGAGACCTGCACGCACGGGCCCGAGTTGCCACCGCCCGGGCCCGATGATCGTCGCACTTCTGGCGGCTCGCCGTCGTCCAGATGCCGAGGACGGCGTTCGGGTCGGTCGACGCTCGACGGCCGCCGGCCGTTGGCCGTGAGGTCGTCGATCGGGACCTGGATGGCGATGGAGTGGACGTTCAAGATGGCCGGGGCGTTGACTCCCGGCGCCGGCGGCAGCGGGATGAGGTGGAGGTTCTGGAACGGCCGGAGCGCCCCGAGGTCGAAGATCGACCCGAGGTCGACGTAGAAGCCCTCCGCCCGCTGCCCGGCGAACACCGTCGTGCCGCCGGCCAGCTTGTGGTTGGCCTGCGCGGCGAGCTTGGCGTAGTCCGGGGTGGAGCGCACTCCCACGTTGCACGGCGGGCAGGCGAGATTCGACCCGAGCGTGTGCGTGCCCTTCGAGTCGATGCGGGTGACCGTGTAGTACTGGCGCCGGTTCCAGGTCGAGTCGGAGATCGACGTGATCTGGCCCGTGTTGTAGAGGAACGTGTTCGGGTCCTCGACGACAGTCTCGAAGCGTGAACTGGTAGGTGATCTCGGCGACGCCGTCACCGTCGTTGTCGATGTGGATCTCGTAGAGGACGTCGTCGCCGAACTCGTAGAAGTTCGGGCCGGCCGGAGCGCAGCTCGAGCGGGATGTAGTTGGCGATCATCGTCACCGTCGACGGATTGTCCGGGCTGACGAAGGCGTAAAGGTCCGTGCTGTCGGCGCACCTGGTCCTTCGAGATCGCCGGCGCTTCGCGGTGTGAAGACATGGGGGATCCTTTCGGTCAGATCTGCGGGGTCAGTGGGTTTCCCGCACCAGGCGGGCTGACGAGGTCACGGTCCCGGAGGACGACCTCGCGCTCACCGACCAGGAGGTGGAGCTCGGACTTGCTCGTGTCGGGCACGTGCACGACGAGCCGGCGCTCGGCCTGCCGCTCGGCCGGCGGCGGCGACGTGGTCTGCCTGGCCGGCCGCTTCGGCGCGCTCAGGGCTGCGTCCTCGCCGAGCAGTCCCTTCGGAACGGCCACTGCGGCGCCGGCGGCCGCTGCCGTGACTCCGCTCTGCTTCAGAAACGCCCGCCGCGTCAACTCACTCATTCGCCACTCTCCTCGTGTCGCGGGGCGGACACGGCAACCGCTGGCCTCGCCAGCGGCTCGCCCTCGACCGGGCCTCCACCGCCGCCCGCAGCTTCTACGGAGCCCGCCTCCAGGCTGGATGACTTCGATTACGAGAAAGTCGGCCTCGGCGGCGGATGGCTCGTCCGGGAGCGACGGCCGGCCGGGTGGCCAGACGACTCTCCGGCACGCGTGAGCCGCCGGCTGCTGCTGTTGTATCCTGTTCGTTTCAGGCGGTGTCTTGCGGTCTCATCAGCGTGCGCTGATCGTTCTTCCTCCCGACCCATCAGAAGGAGCGCATGCGTCCGCCCGCCGCCGATCAAGCCGTCGCGATGCTCCGCCGCGACGTGCCCGAGTTCGAGGAGCGGTTCCGTCGATCTTCTCGAGCTCTACGGCGAGGATCTCACCGCCGAGGTCGGTCTTCATGGAGCTGGCGGACTTCGTCACCGGCTCTCCTCGTGAGCTGCGGGGCCCCGGGCACGCTCGACCGCTGCTTCTCGGTGGCCGACGAGGTCGTCCGGACCGCTCGCCGGGGGCGCCGAGCTCGTCGGCTATGCCCTCTTCAACGAGATGCCGCCCGGGCGAGAGCCCTCGCCCGGCCGCATCTCTCCACGGCGATGCGACCGGTCGCTGCTCGAACGGCTCGAGGCGGCGAGGCGAGCCGGCTGAGCGACGCGAGCGGCGGCAAGCCTGCGTGGGCTCAGGTCCTGAGCGATCGCCGGCAGTGCTGCTTCGACGGCGTCGATGCAGCGCCGGCGGAGCTCGCCGAGCTCTGTCTCGGTGAGCGTGTGGTCGAGGGCCGAGAACCGCAGGCGGAAGGCGAGCGACCGCCTCCCCTCCTCCACCCCCGGCCCCGGTAGACGTCGAAGAGCTCGACGAACTCGAGCCGGGCGCCGGCCGCCGAGCCGGAGCGTCTCCTCCACCCGCCAGGCCGGGATCGACTCGTCCACGACGAAGGCGAGGTCGACGTCGCTCGACGGGTAGCGGCTGACGGGGGCAGCGATCCGGGGTCGGCGGGGTGCCGCCGCCAGGACGCCGAGGTCGAGCTCGAGCCAGCCGACCCGGGCGTGGGGCAGGCCGAAGGCGGCGATCACATCCGGATCCACCTCGCCCACGACCCCGAGGAGCGTCCCCGGTGGAGCCAGCCTCGACGCCGGCGGCACTCTCGGGTGGAGGTGCGACCGCCTCGGCCTGTAGAGCCTGCTCGCAGGGCGCCGGAAGCTGCCACAGCCTCGACGAGCGGTGCCGTCCGGCCCGGCGGCGACATCGCCGACGACGAGGAGGCCCGACCTCGTCGGGTGGAGGCCGGCTAGGGCGCCGAGCTCGTCCGGAACGAGCCCATCCGAGATGACCCTGCCGTGCTGAGCTCCTCGTCTGCTACCGACTCGTCGTCGTGCTCGGCCCGAACTCGAGGCGCCGGCTGATGGAGCTCGATCCCGACGATGCCGAGCGCGTCGGCCACCAGGCGCCAGGCGTTCACCGCCGCGGCGGCATCGTCACCCTCCCGGGCGAGCACGAGCGCCACCCGTTCCTTCTCGCAGGGAAGGACGAGAGTGGACTCCCGCTCGGCGGTGAGGTCGCCGGAGTCGTCCATCAGGACCGGGGACGGGGAGAAGACGTCGCCCACCTCGAAGAGGCGGATCCAGGGGCGCCGGTGCCCGCTGTTGTAACGGACGGCGCCGAGCAGGCCGCCGAGCAGGCCCGCCCGCAGGGCAGACTCCTCCGCCACCATCGGGTTGGCGAGCCGCACGAGCTCGCCCTCGCCGGCAGCCTCTCTCGTGGTCGGCCGGGTCGATGATCGAGCCGGTCCAGGCCTCGTGAGCGCCGAGCCCGCACAGGGTGCGCCGGAGGCGCCGGCGGAGGAGCTGGACCGCGTCGAGCCGCCCCACGAGCGGCGAGCGGCGGTTGGTGGGCGTGATCCTCCGGTAGCCGTACATCCTCGCCACCTCTTCGGTCACGTCCGCCTCGCCAGTGACATCGGGCCGCCACGACGGGACCTCGAGAGCAAGGGGGCGTTCGGTCGCCCGTGGATCCGGCGAGGGTGACGCCTCGGGCTCCGGCACGCCGTTGCCGACAGCAGAGGGCCGGAAGCCGATCGGCTCCAGCAGGCGCAGCATCTCCGGCGTGTCGAGCTGCGTGCCGAGCAGCTTGTTGACCCGATCCGGGCGCACCTGCAGCCGGCGCCGCTCCGTCTTCACCGGCCGGTCGTCGAGGAGGCCACGGGCTATCACAGGCGGCTGGCACGCCGGCAGCACCGAGCCGCTTCCACGACGAGCTCGCAGACCCGGTCGGCCGCCCTCTCGACGCCTTCCGGATCGACGCCCCGCTCGAAGCGGACCGAGGCCTCCGTCCGCAGCCCGAGGTAGCGCGCCGTCCGGCCCACGGCCGCCGGCACGAACTCGGCCGCTTCCAGCAGCACCCGCGTCGTCGAGGCGGCTGATCTCGCTCGAGCGGCCGCCCATGATGCCGCCGATGCCGACCGGGATGTCGTTGGCGTTGCAGATGACGACAGTCGAGAGCCGTGACGGGATCGCCTCGCCGAGCGGGCCGGCCCCCGAGGATGCGAGCGACGCCGTCGAGGGTGACGATCGTCTCGCCCGGGTGGGCGGCCCGGACCCGAAGGCCGTGGCCGCCGAGCTCGTCGAGATCGTAGGGGTGCGTCGGCTGGCCGAGCTCCAACATGACGTAGTTGGAGGCATCGACGACGCAGTCGATCGGCCGCATGCCGGCCAGGGTCAGCCGCCGCTGCAGCCACGGCGGTGACGGCACCATGCTTGACCCCGGTCATGACGCGTGCCGTCAGCCGCCGGCACAACAGCGGCTCGGCCACCTCGACCGAGGCGAGCTCGGCTGCGGCCGGCGTCTGATTCCACGACCACCGGCTCGGGCACGTGTAGGCGCAGGTGGTAACGGGCGGCCAGATCCCGGGCCACGCCGAGCATGCAGAGGCAATCGGGACGGTTCGCCTCGATGGCGAGGTCGAAGACGACGTCTGGGCCGATCCCGAGGGAGTCGCCGAGCGGCCGCCCCAGCTCCACTCCGGGCGGGCGGGCCGATCGCCACCGGACCCGTCGCCGGTCGAGAGGCGACGTCCGGCCGTGAGCGAGCACCATGATGCCCTCGTGGTCCTCACCGAGGCGCGAGCTCACGAGCCGAGCAGATCATGCCGTTCGAGACGACGCCTTTCATCTTGCGCCGCTCGATCCGGAACTCGCCCGGCAACACACTGCCGACCGGGACGAACGGGACGATGTCACCCACCTCGAAGTTCCAGGCGCCGCAGACGACCTCGACGGTCTCGCGCGTCGCCCACGTCGACGACCACGCGGCGGATGCGGTCGGCGCCTGCGATGGCAGATATCTCGAGAACCTGGGCCACCACGACGTCGCCGAGCCCCTCCCCCACCCACTCGATGCCCTCGACGACGAGGCCGAGGGCGTCGAGCTCCGAGGCCAGCTCGGCGACCGTCGGCCGATCCGTCGCCTTCGCCGGCAAGGGGCGTCAGCGACTGCAGCCAGCTGAGAGGGGCGCGCATCTACGTGGGCCTTTCGGGCGGCTCAGAACTGCTCGAGGAAGCGTACGTCGTTCTCGACGAACAGGCGTATGTCGGCGATGCCGTGGCGCATGATGGCCAGGCGGTCGATGCCGAAGCCGAAGGCGAAGCCCGTCCACTCCTCCGGGTCGACCCCGGTGGCCTCGAACACCGCCGGGTGGACCATGCCGCATCCGCCGAGCTCGATCCAGCCAGTGAACGAGCAGGTTCGGCAGCCGGCCCGTCGCAGATGGTGCAGGAGATCTCGAACTCCGCCGAGGGCTCGGTGAAGGGGAAGTAGCCCGGCCGCAGCCGGGACGCCACGTCGGCGCCGAAGATCGCCCGCACGAAGGTGTCGATCGTCCCGGCCAGGTCGCCGAAGGTCACGTCGCGGTCGACGACGAGCGCCTCCAGCTGATGGAACACAGGCAGGTGAGTGGCATCGGGCGTGTCGCGCCGGTACACGCGGCCGGGCACGACGGCATAGATGGGCAGCTGCCGGCGCTCGAGAAGGTGGATCTGCACCGGCGACGTGTGGGTCCGCAAGCAGCACCGTCTCCGGCTCGGCCGCCTCGACGAAGAAGGTGTCCACCGAGCTGCGAGCCGGGTGGTCGAGCGGGATGTTGAGGGCCTGGAAGTTGTACCAGTCCGTCTCCACCTCCGGCCCCTCGGCGATCTCGTAGCCCATGCCGACGAAGACGTCCTCCAGCTCTTCGCGGACCTGGGTGACGAGGTGGAGGTGGCCGGCGAGCGGGCCGGGAGCCACTTCCGAGAGATCGAGCCTGTCGGCCGCCAGCCGGTCCGCCCGGGCCGCCCCGGCAAGCTCGGCGCGCCGGACCGCAACGGCTTCCTCGATCCGGCGCCGGAGGGTGTGCAGAGCTCGGCCGGCGCTCTTGCGGCGTTCAGGCGCCAGTCGCCCCAGCTGCTGGTAGTACCCGGAGTACCGCGACCGCTTGCCGAGGGCATCCCGTTCGGCCGTCTCGAGCTGCTCGAGCGTGGCGGCGGCCCCGATCGATGAGGAGCGCCTCTGACTCGACATCGCCGAGCTCTGCAGGAGAGAAACCCTCCCCGGCCCCTTCAACCGAGCCTCCCGCAGCGCCGCCGCGGCTCGAGCTCTGCCTCGGGCGCCATGGCGTCATGCTAGGGGCGCCGCTCACGACGCAGCCGCTGACGAAGGATCGTCGAGCTCCGGCGTCAGCTCGAGCTGGTGAGCGATCCCGCCCGCCGGCGCCGGGCCGCCTCGAAGGCGAGCACCGTCGCCGTCATGGCGACGTTGAGGGACTCGGCTCCGGCCATCGGGATCGTGACCGTGGCATCGAGACCAGCCACCAGATCACGCGGGCAGGCCTGCTGCCTCGTTCCCGACCAGGAGGGCGACGTCGCCGTCGAGATCAGCCTCGAGGTAGTCGATGCCCCCGGCCGGGCTCGTCCCGACGAGGCGAAAGCCGCTCCGCCTGCAGCTCGCCGAGCACCCCGTCGGCGTGACGTCGCCCGGACGATCGGGAGGCGGAAGATCACTCCCGCCGAGGCGCGGACCGCCTTCGGGTTGTGCGGGTCGACGCTCGAGCCGCAGCAGACGACCGCCGCAGCGCCGGAGGCTCCGGCGCTGCGGACGATGGCGCCGAGGTTGCCCGGATCCCGCACGTCTACGCAGACGAGCACGACGCCGGCCGGCCGACCGCGGCCGGCTCCCGGCCACCGGCGCCGGTGACTCGACGTCTGCGAGTCGGAGCGATTCGAGCGGGACGTCGGAGCCGACGATGGCGCAGACGGGTTGCGGCGTGACGGTGTCCGCCACCCGGTCCATCACGCCCGGGGCGAGCTCGAAGACCCGGATACCGCGTCGGGACGCCTCCGCAGCCAACCTGGCCACAGCCTCCTGCTCGGCGCCGTCAGCGGCCACGAAGATCGCCTCGATCGGCGCCCCTGCCTCGAGGGCGGCCTCGACCACCCTTACCCCCTCGGCGACGAAGGCCCCCTCGGACTGGCGGAGCTTGGCGTTGCGCAGGAGGCGGCGGAGGCGCTGAACGCGCTGATGGCGGGCGCCGAGCGCCTGGCGGGTCAGGAAGCAGCCTCCTCGGCGGCGGCCTCCTCGAGTGCCCGAGACGCGGCCATCTCTGCCTGCTGCACCCGCGCCGTTCGCCCGGTCGCCGTGCGGCGATCCGCACCAGGATCGAGAAGGCGTTCGGCGTCACGGACTGCCATGTCGGCCAGGATGCGCCGATCGACCTCGATCCCCTCCCGGTGCAGGCCGGCGATGAAGCGGCTGTATGTGCTGCCGTTGAGCCGGGCGGCGGCGTTGATCCGCTGGATCCACAGCTGGCGGAAGTCCCCCTTGCGCGCCCGGCGGTCCCGGTAGGCGTACTGCATCGAGTGCATGACCTGCTCGTTCGCCGCCCGGTAGGACCGCGACTTGTTGCCGTAGAAGCCCTGGGCGCGCTCGAGAACAGCCCGACGGTGTTTCTTGCCGTGGACGGCGCGCTTTACCCTGGCCATCTGGGGCTCCTTTCAATCCGTGTGCTCGTGTGTGGAATCTCGTCGTGCCCCGTGTCGGTGGACGATCGACAGCAGGTGAAGGCCGGCGGCCTGCCCGAGGAGCTCGCCCCTCAGAGGCCGAGAAGCCGGCGGATGTTCTTCTCGTCGGCCGGCGACACGTCGACCTCGCGGCCGAGCCGGCGCGTGCGCACCGAGTTCTTGTGCTCGAGCATGTGGCGGCGGTTCTGCTGGCGCCGCCTGATCCGCCCGGTGCCCGTGATCTTGAATCGGGCGGCAGCACCCCGGTCCGTCTTCCTCTTCGGCATCTGGCTACTCCCCTGCTCCTCTGCTCGGCTCGCTCGCTCCTTGTGGCTCGCTCGCCTCGCTCGCTCTCTCGCCGGATCCATTTGTCGCCGGCCCTGCTTCGCCAACCACGGCACTCGCCGTGGCGAGGCCGCCGTCCAGGCTTGGAGCCACACCGTTCGTGGCAGCCGACGCCTGCGACGCCCTCGGCCTCGTGTTGGGCCTTCGCCGCACTCGACTGTCTCGCCCTGCGGTCCGGCGCCAGCACCATCACCATGTTCTTGCCGTCGAGGCGGGCCTCGGACTCGACCCGGGCCGTCCCGTCGACCCGCTCGGCGATCCGGTCGAGGATCCGCCTGCCCAGCTCCGGATGGAACACCTCCCGGCCCCGGAACATCACCGTCACCTTGACCTTGTGGCCGTCGTCGAGGAACCGCACGACCTGGCGGGTCTTGGTGTCGAAGTCACCCTGGCCGATCTTCGGCCGGTACTTCATCTCCTTGATCCCGACGTTGCTCGCCTTGCGCCGTGACTCCTTTGCTCGTTGCGCGGCGTCGAACTTGAACTTGCCGTAGTCCATGATCCGGCAGACGGGCGGGTTGGCGAGCGGGGCCACTTCCACTAGGTCCAGGTCCTGCTGCTGAGCGATCTGCAATGCCTCAGGTAAAGACTTGATCCCGAGTTGGCGCCCCTCAGGGTCGACCAGTCGGACCTCGCGAGCACGGATGCGGTCGTTGATCCGGGGCTCGTTGGTGGTTGGTGCGTTGGTGATCGGCTGTCACTCCTTCCTCAGCGGCGCATCATGCGCAGCATGACGAAGGGGAGGCGAGCTTGCGCCTGCCGTCACTGTCGACCTGGCGCACATTCGCACGATCCGGTACAGGAACGCACGATGTCTGTGGCCAGGTGGGAGAGCGCCCATAGCGCTTAACCCCGCTTCCCCTAGATTGTCTGGGGCCTACGCTATCAGCCGTGAGCAGCCTCTGGACACCGAGCGGTGAGCACGAAGTGCCCCGACCTGGCCCTGGTCCCGGCGGCAGCGCCGGCCGAGCCGCGGCCGGCGGCAGTCCAGCTGGCGGGGCGCCCGCGCCGCCCTCGCGACCGCCGGCCCGGACAGACGATGACGAGCCGAGCGACGAGGAGCTGAGGGAGGTCGCCCGCCAGCTGGCCGCCGCCCCGCCCGAGGATGTCATCGCCAACCATTGCTACGGCCTGTTCGAGCTGGCCGCCCTCCACCTCTCCCAGCAGCCCCCGCAACTACCCCAGGCGAGCATGGCGATCGACGCCATGGCACTTCTCGTCGAAGGCCTCGGCGAACGGCTCGGGCCCCGCCTGGCTGACCTCGCCGAGGGCCTCAACCAGCTCCGCCTGGCCTTCGTGCGGATCTCGGACACGATTTCCCCAAGCGGCGGGGGGTCGGCGGGGGGCTGAGCCGGCCCGGCGGCCCAGCAACTGCCCTCATCTGCCGGCGATGCCCCGCCGGGGCTCTGCAGGCGCCAGGGGATGCAGCTCGCGGGCCTCGATAGTCCCGCCGTGGGTGGGGCTGAGGACAAAGGCGACGGCAGTGCCGGCGGCTATCTTCCGGCTGCCGCCCGCGATGGCGGTGGAATGGAACGGGTAGCTCGCCGCCGCGTGGGCCGGGAGCTCGTCGAGGGTTTGCCCGGCGGTCGGTGACGTCAGCTCGAGGACTGTCCCGAGCCCCCGCCCGGCCTCGAACCGGACGACGACACCGAGACGCAGGTTTGACCCGGCATGCAGTGCGGCAGCTGCTCCGACCGGAGGCTCTTCGTCCATTCTCAGTGGACGATCTTTGCCAGGGCCAGCTCGATGATGTCCGTGGCGCCCCTCTCCTTCAGCGCCGGGATGAGGACGTTGATGTCCGCCTTCGGTACCACCGTCTCGACGGCATAGGCCTCCTCCCCGAAGAGCTCGGAGACGGTGGGAGACTTCATCGCCGGCAGGACTGCGATGACAGCTGCCAGCTGAGCCGAGGGCACGTTCAGCTTCACGAGGACCTTGCGCGGGCCTCCAACGCTCCTTCCAACAGGACGAGCAGCTGGCCCATCATCCTGGCCCGCTCCGGATCGGCGAAGGATTTCGGGTTGGCGATCAGCTCGGTGTGGGACACGAGGATGGTGTGCAGGATCCGCAGCCCCGCAGCCCGCAGAGCCCGCCCGGTCTCGGTGATTTCGACGATGGCATCGGCGATGTCGGGGATCTTGGCCTCGGTGGCGCCGTGGGAGTAAACTGATCTCCGCCCTCACTCCCTGCTCGGCGAAAAAGCGCCCGGTGAGCCTGGGGTACTCGGTGGCGACCCGGCTGCCCGGTGGGAGCTGACCGACCTTGTCGATCGGAGAGTCGGCCGCTACCGCCAGCACTACCCTGATCGGCGAGGCGGTCGCCTTGGAATAGTGGAGCTCCCCGAGCGAGACGACCTCGGCGCTCGTCTCCTCCACCCAGTCGCGGCCCGTGATCCCGAGATCGAACCGGCCCTCCGCCACGTAGTGCGGGATCTCCTGTGGCCGGAGGATGCGCACTTCGTCGAGGCGGGGGTCGTCGATCGTCGCCCGGTTAGTCGACACCAGAGGTCCGTCTCACGGCCAGGTCAGCAGCGGCGAACAGCTCCAGCGTCGCCTGCTCGAGCGAGCCCTTCGGCAGCACTAGGCGCAGCACGGCGGATCAGCGACTGCGGAGGCGCCCGCGGCGGGCGTGCCGCAGTTCGGCGCCGGCGTCCGAGATGGCCCGGAGGACGTTCGCCATCTCCACGGCTGTCGTGACCGCCTCGTCACCCTTGTTGCCGACAGAGCCGCCGGACCGTTCGAGGGCCTGGTCGAGGTTCTCGGTCGTGAGGACGCCGAAGACGACAGGAATGTTGGCGTCGAGCTGTACGCGGGCCAGACCGGCGGCGCACTGACCGGCGACGAGCTCGTAGTGGGACGTCTCCCCCGCACGACCGCCCCTAGGCAGACGACGGCGTCAAAACCCCCACTGTGCGCCAACGCCTGCGCAGCCAGGGGGAGCTCGAAGCTGCCGGGCACGAGGGCGACGAGGCGGTTGCTCATGCCCACGCGGTGCTCGTCGAGCGCCCGGACGGCCCCTGCGAGCAAACGGGTGGTCACCTCCTCGTTGAAGCGGGCACAGGCGACCGCGACGCGAAGATTGCTCCCGTCGTGAGAGCCGACCGTGTCCGTCCGCCCCCCTTTGCCCGCCGAGGGGCTCGGCAGCCGGTGGCCGGCTTCAGCCATCTGCCATGTCGTCGGCACTCTCCTCGAGCTCGGCGAAGAGGTGCCCGAGGCGCTCCCTCTTGGTCTGCAGGTAGGCCAGGTTCTCCGGGTTGGGCACCGACTCGATCGGCACCCGCTCGACGATGTCGAGCCCGAATCCCTCGAGACCCCCGTACTTGGCCGGGTTGTTCGTCATCACGCGCATGGTTGTCACGCCGAGGTCGACGAGAATCTGGGCCCCGATCCCGTACTCGCGGTTGTCGACCGGGAGCCCGAGCTCCAGGTTGGCGTCGACGGTGTCCCGTCCTTGCTCCTGCAGGCTGTAGGCCCGCATCTTGTGGCCGAGGCCGATGCCGCGGCCCTCGTGACCGCGCAGGTAGACGATGACGCCGCTCCCCTCCTCGGCGATCTTGGCGAGAGCGAAGTCGAGCTGCGGGCCGCAGTCGCACCGCAGCGACCCGAACACGTCGCCAGTCAGGCACTCGCTGTGAACCCGGACGAGAACGTTGTCCTGGCCGGCGACGATCCCCGGCGACGAGGGCGAAATGGTGCTCGCCGTCTATGAGGGAGAGGTACGCATGCCCGGTGAATTCGCCGAAGGCGGTCGGGATCCGGGCCGAGGCGATGCGCTCGACGAGCTTCTCCTGGCGCCGGCGGTACCGGACGAGGTCGGCGATCGAGATGAGCGGCAGGCCGTGCTCGGCGGCGAACCGTTCCAGCTCCGGCCGTCGCGCCATCGCCTGCTTGTCTGCAGTGACGATCTCGCAGAGAACGCCGGCCGGGTAGCAGCCTGCCAGGCGGGCCAGGTCGATCGTGGCCTCGGTATGGCCGGCGCGCTTGAGGACGCCGCCGGTCCGGTACCGGAGCGGCAGGATGTGGCCCGGCCGGGCCAGCTCGCTCGGCTTCGTGCCCGGATCGACGAGGGACCTGATAGTTGCGGCGCGGTCGCCGGCGGAGATCCCTGTCGTCGTGCCGGGGCGATAGTCCACCGTCACGGTGAACGCCGTCCGTTGCGACTCGGTGTTCTGAGCCACCATGAGGGGCAGCTCGAGCTCGTCGAGCCGCTCGGGCATGAGCGGCGCGCAGATGAGGCCGGAGGTGTGGGCGAGGAAGAAGGCGATCCGCTCGGAGGTGGCGAACTCAGCCGCCATCACGAGGTCGCCCTCGTTCTCACGGTCCTCGTCGTCGACCACGACGACCATCTCGCCTCGGGCGATGGAGGCGACAGCCTTCTCCACGGTGGACAGCGGCACGGTGCCAGCTCCTTCTCGGGGTCCGAATCCTACCGGGCGGTCAGTGGGGCTTGGTCGAGCCCGAGGCCTCCTGCGGTTCGACTTCCATCCGGACGTCGTCTCCGAGCCGCGTGACCGAGACGAGCCTGCCCCGCCATGCTCCGGCCATGCTCTGCGCGCCCGGCCCCGACAGGACCGGCACACCGTCATCGCCGCCCAGCATCACCGGGGCCACGTAGATGACGTACCGCCCCACTAGACCGAGGCGGTGGAACTCCCCCGCCACCCGCGAGCCTCCCTCCACGAGCAGCTGCAGGACCCCCCTCCGGCCGAGGTCGTCCAACACGCCCCGGAGGTCGCCCGACATCTCGAGGGCCGGATGCACTCGCCGTTCCTCGCTTGCCCGTCCGAGCACGACGCGCAGCGGCTGACGGACCGGTGCTGGTGGGGATCCCTCTTCCGCCGGCGGGGGGGCGCACCGTGAGCTCCGGGTCGTCCGCCCGCACCGTCCCTGCTCCGACGAGGACGGCATCGCTCTCCCCTCGGAGGCGGTGGACGTCGTCACGGGCCTGTGGACCCGTGATCCACCGGCTCGAGCCGTCCGGCGCGGCCAGTCGCCCGTCGAGGGTCACGGCGAGCTTCAGCACGACGAGAGGCCGGAGGCTCCTCCGGTGAACGAGGTACGCCTTGAGGAGGTGCTCGCCCTCAGCGGCGAGGACGCCCGTCACCACCTCTGTCCCGGCCGAACGAAGCTCCGACACGCCGCGGCCGTTCACGCGGTCGTCTGGGTCGATCAGCCCGATGACGACCCGTCGGATGCCGGCGGACGCGAGCGCCGCGACACAAGGCCCGGTTCTCCCGTGGTGGACGCAGGGCTCGAGGGTGACCACGGCGGTCCCGCCGCGGGCGCGCTCCCCCGCTTTCGCGAGTGCGGCCACTTCGGCGTGAGGTCCGCCGGGCGGGGACGTGGCGCCCTCACCGGCAACTTCGCCGGCGGCATCGAGGACGACGGCACCCACCCATGGGTTGGGAGAGGTGCGGGCGCGAACACCGGCCGCAAGCTCGAGTGCCCGGCGCATGTGCCTCAGGTCAGAAGAGCTACCCGGGCCTCCGGTCAGTGCGGGTGCCCCCCTCCAAGGAGGTCGAGGGCGTGTGGCACCACGTCGAGGATGGCCTCGAGGCACTCGAGCGCACCGGAGGTGGAGCCGGGCAGGTTGCATACGAGCGCCTTCTCACGGGTGCCGGCGATCCCCCGCGAAAGCCGGCCGAGCGGACTGACGAGGCGCATCGCCTCCGCCAGACCGGGCGCTTCCCGCTCGAGCACCATGCGCGTGCCCTCCGGCGTCTCGTCGCGGGGCCCGAAGCCGGTGCCGCCCGTCGTGGCGATCAGGCCGAGGAAGCCGGCCGACATCATCTCCAACGCCGCCGCCACCTCCATCGCCCCGTCGGGGATTTGCTTTCGCTCGACAACCGAGAAGCCGTGGCTCTCGAGGGCCTCGGCGATCGCCGCTCCGCTCGAGTCCTGCCGCGTGCCGGCGACGACACCGTCGGAGACGGTCAGGACCTTTGCCCGCAGGAGGCCTTCACCGGCCTGGTGAGGAGTCCGCTCGGTCACCGTGCCAGCGCTCCGGCGGCGGCCTGACCGATCCGCCGGGCTGCGGCCAGGTGGTCGCTCTGGCGGAACACCGCCGAACCCGCCACGAAGCAGCGCGCTCCTGCCCTGGCCATCACCGGTGCCGTCTGCTCGTCGATGCCACCGTCGACCTGGATGGTCGAACCAAGGCCCAGGCGGTCGATCTCCGCCCTGGCGGCCTCCACCTTCGGCACCACCTCGGGGATGAACGACTGGCCACCGAACCCCGGATGGACCGACATCACGAGCAGCAGGTCGACAAGGTGAAGGAAAGGGAACACCGCCTCGATGTCGGTCTCCGGGTTGACGGCGACCCCGGGGGCGAGCCCAAGGGCGCGCATCTCGGCGCACAGCTCAGCCGTCCGGCCCACCTCGACGTGCACAGACACACTCCCGGCGCCGGCTTTCGAGAACGCCTGGAGGAACCCGCCGGGGTCGGTCATCATGAGGTGGCAGTCGAGAAAGAGCTGCGTGTGGCGGCGGATCGACTCCACCACGGGGGGCCCGATGGTCACGTTCGGCACGAAGTGGCCGTCCATTACGTCCACGTGCAGCCAGTCCGTCACCGCCTCGATCGACGCTATTTCGTCGGCGAGGATGCCGAAGTCAGCCGAGAGGATGGAGGGCGCGACACGAACCTCGCCCGGGGCGAGCAAAGGAAGGTGCTGCCTGGCGCCGTCGGCCACAGCTGTCGACATGCGGCCACGGTAGTGCGCTGCGCCTCGGCAGGCTCGACCAGAGCCGGCCCCGCGGCCCGCAGGCCCCGACCAGAGCAGGCGCGGGCTGCCCGCAGGCTCAACCAGAGCCGGCCCCGAGCGATCCGCCAGGCTCGATCCGGGCTCCCCTCCACCAGTCGTGGGCGTCGAGCTTCGGTCTCCCCTCCGGCTGCACGACTCGGAGCTCGATCCATCCGTCACCTGTCGCCACGCGGCCAGCATCGAGCCTCCCCGGCGCCAGATGGTCCGCCGCCGGGGCGTCGGTGGCGAGTGCGTCCCAGATGATGAGCCGACGGTTGCGAAACGTCGTCCACGCCCGCCCGATCCTCACCAGCCGCTCGATCTGCTCCGCAGCCCACCCCCAGTCGATTCGTCTCTCAGCCGGTGAGATCTTGGCGGCGTAGGTGGCCTCGCCTACCTGTGGCACAGGTTCCCCGAGCCCTTCGAGTCCGTGCGCCAGCCGCCGGACGAGCAGACCGGCGGCTGCCCCGGTGAGCCGGCTGGTGAGTTCGGCCGCGCTCTCGTGCGGCTGGATATCCACCATCGCCTGCTCGTAGACCGGTCCGGTGTCGAGGCTGCGCTCGAGCCGCATGAGGCTCACACCGGTAACTGGGTCGCCGGCGAGGATCGCCCGCTCCACAGGAGCCGCACCTCGCCACCGGGGGAGCAGGGAGAAATGGGCATTGACCATTGTCAGGCGACCGAGGATCTCGGGGCGGATGAGGCGGCCGAAAGCCACCACAACGCCGATCTCGGCGTCGACAGACAGGGCGGCTTCGACTCGATCGGCCACGGGGATTCCGAGGTCTGCTGCGACTCGCTTCACCGGGGTCGGCGCCAGCTCGGCGCCCCGCCCCCGCCGGCG
The DNA here is from genome assembly GCA_963754255.1 of uncultured Actinomycetota bacterium. Taxonomy (GTDB): domain Bacteria; phylum Actinomycetota; class Acidimicrobiia; order Acidimicrobiales; family Bog-793; genus CAVWEW01. Next base: position 8,100 of record CAVWEW010000010.1, on the reverse strand, counting down.
GTCCGGCTCGGTGACGGCGACGGCGATCTCGTGGCCAGCGCGTGCCAGCTCGACTAGGCAGACGGCGGCGGGCTCGGGAGTGCCGAGGAAGGCGAGCCGAGCCACCTGCCAGCTAAAGCTGGGGCTCGGACTCGAGGCCGGGACGCGGGCGGGTCTCTCCCTCACCGACCGGTCCGGTCCGGTCGAGGACACGCGAGCGCAGCGTCTTCATGGCTTGCTTTCGCTGCTCAGGCTCGAGGCGCTGCAGGAGCAGTACTCCGTCGAGATGGTCGAGCTCGTGCTGGAACACCCGCGCCAGGTACTCGTCGGCGTCGATCGAGAGCTCGTTGCCGTCGAGGTCATAACCGGTCAGGTGCACCTCTTTCGGCCGGACGATGTTCCAGTGCAGCCCGGGCACTGACAGGCAGCCCTCCTCGAATTCCCACTCGCCTCGCGCCTCGCTGATCGTGGGGTTGACGACGCTCTTCGGGCCTTCCCCGATGTCGTAGACGAAGAGCCGCTTGTCCACCCCCACCTGTGTCGCCGCCAGACCCACGCCGGGGGCGTCGTACATCGTGACGATCATGTCTTCGGCCAGCCTCGCCAGGCCGCCGTCCAGCTCCTCGACCTCGCGGGCGCGCTGGCGCAGCACCGGGTCGCCAAAGAGACGAATGGAGTAGACGGACACGCCCGCAGTGTAGTGAGGGTCGCGGAAGTGGCCTCTCACGCATGCCGTACGTCGCGTGCTGAGCCCGACTGGGATTATCCGCTGCCCGCTCGACGGTGGCACAATCGGGGCGACTGCCACGTAGCAGCCGGCGAGAGCGCCGGGAAGGAGCGATCCAAGATGAGCTCCCCTTTGACATCACCGGTGTTGTCGCCTCCTCGGCGGCGAGCCGGGTTCTTCCGGCGGGCGAGCGCGGTGACTGTGCTGGCCGCCGTGGGCTTGAGTGTGGCGGCTTGCGGCTCGTCCTCCTCCTCACCCTCGTCGACGAACAGCTCGTCTCCCGGCGCCGGCGGCTCCTCGGCCACGACAAGCGGCGGTTCCTCGGTCACGACAAGCGGCGGTTCCTCGGGCTCGAAAGCCGCAGGCAAGGCGGCGATCAGTCAGCTCGGCTCGAAGATCGCCGCCGGGCAGGCCGCCACGTTCGTCGCCACCTACACACTGACGAGCGCACAGAACGGCAAGGTCGTGAACGGCACGTTCAAGATCGCCCACGACGCCACGAACACGCTGTTCTCCTTCATCGGGCCACAAGGGTCGTTTGTGGAGATCATCAGCAAGGCCAAGTCCACGGTGTGCGCCCATGTGTCCGGAGCCTGGAAGTGCTTCGGCGGCGCACTCGCGGCTGAGGTCGCGAAGTCTGCCAGCGCTCTCCTAGACTTCTCCCCGAAGGCGGAGCTGGCCAAGCTGAAGGCTCTCGAGGGCGGCGCCTACGACACATCGACGTCCTCCCAGACCTTCGCCGGCCAGAGCGTCACCTGCATCACGTTCCATACGCACTCCAACAACGGCACCTTCACCGTCTGCGTGACCGCCCAGGGCGTCCCGGCCGAGGCCGTCGGCACGGACACGTCCGGCCACTACAAGCTGGCGATGTCGAACTTCTCCTCGAGCGTGCCCAGCAACGAGTTCACCCCGCCGGCGAAGACGAGCACCATCTGACCGGTGGGGCCAAGCTGCAGCGGGAGTTACAGGGTGGCTTCGCCGAAGAGCACCCGGGCGATGCGGCCGCCGCCCGGGGAATCATCCTCGGCGCCTGCCGTTGGGGACGTACGCGTGTCGGTCGAATCGTCCGGCGTGTCGGCGGCGCTGTCGTGCACAAGGGCGACGGCAGCTGTCTCCTCTGGGCCTTCGCAGGGTGTCACCTCGATCGGCGCCGATTCGTCCGGCGGCACAACGGCGCGGCTGGCGACCGGTGCGAGTGGCTGGACGCACCCGCGGGAGGCAAAGCCGGCGGCCACAGGGTAAATCCCGGGCGGTGGCCGGAGGATCTCAACCGGCACCTCTGCCCAGAAGGGGCCGCCCATGGACCAAGTCCCGCCGGAACCGCCGGCCGGCGTGGCCCGGCCGCGCACTTCGTGAGGCCGCCCGAGGAGCCGCGCAGCCTCCCGGAGCTCTCCAGCGGCAACGAGCCGGCGAATCTCTGTCGAGGAGACGATGTTGCCGGTGATCGGGTCCGGCACGAGAGCAAAGGGGACGACTTCGAACCCGCGCTCGGCTCCCATCAGCTCGAGCAGGGCTACGTCGCCGCCGCGGCCCCTTCCGAAGTGGAAGTCCCGGCCCACGACGACCACCGCAGCCGCCAGGTCAGAGTCGAGCACCTCCTCGACGAATTCCTCGGCGGGCTCGTTCGCCCGCTCCTCATCGAAGCCGATCACGACGACGCGGTCCACGCCCGTGGCGCCCAACAACTCCAGCTTCTGGTCCAGATCGCACAGGAGCTTCGGGGCGGACTCAGGCCGGACGACGGACGCCGGGTGCCGGTCGAAGGTGACCACGACACTCTCGAGGCCCCGGGCGGTAGCCAGGCCCCGCACCGCGCCGATCACCTGCCGGTGGCCCAAGTGCACCCCGTCGTACGCGCCGATCGTCACGACGCTGCGCCGGCCGGTTTGCACCGGGCGAGAACCTACAGGGCCGGCGCCAGCACGACGACGGGATGAAGGCGGTCAGTGCCGCGGGCCTGGCACACGGCGACGAGGTCTCCCTCCGGGCCGACGACTGCCCACGGGCCTTCGCCGGCCGCCTTGACAGCACTGCGGTCGAGCAGGCGCCCGAAGGCGATGGCTTCGACGAACTCGTCGCCAACCTCCACGCACGGAAGATCGCGCACGAGGTCGAGGCAGGGACGGAGCATCGCCGGGGACACCTGATCGAGGTTCAGCGCGTCCACGTCTTGGAACGAACCCACGGCGACCCGGCGCAGCGTTCGCAGATGTGCCACTCCACCCAGGCGAAGCCCTAGATCGGCCGCCAGCACCCTCACGTAGGTGCCGGTGGAGCACTCGACGATGAACCGATAGAGCTCCGGTGATCCCGACTCGAAGATGTCAAAGCGCCGAATGTCGACCGGGCGCGCCGCCCGGTCTATCTCAATTCCCTCCCGGGCCAGCTCGTGCAGGCGCCGTCCGCCGACTTTGATCGCCGAGACCATCGGGGGCGTCTGCTCGATTCGCCCCGTGAGCGACACGGCGGCCAGGCGCACGTCGGCCGGCCCTACTTGCGCCATGTCCGCCCGGCCGGTCACCTCTCCGGAGGCATCGAGCGTGCTGGTGGCGACCCCGAGCACGATCTCGCCGACGTAGACCTTCGACGAAGCAGAGGCGAAGCGCAGCAGCCTCGTGGCTCGGCCCACACCGACGACGAGAACGCCGGTGGCATCAGGATCGAGTGTGCCGGCATGGCCGACACGCCGGGTGCCGAGCCGCCTCCGGACCCGGGCGACCACATCGTGCGAGGTCCAACCAGCCGGCTTGTCGATGACGAGACAGCCGTCCATTGAAGCCGCTCCCCGAGTCGCGGCCATCGACATGGAACCGGCCGGCTCAACTGAGCTCGGCGTCGCCATGATGGATGCGACGAATGGCTTCCTCGACGCGGGCGCCTGCCGCCACAGCCGGGTCCGGCAGGAAGCGGAGGGTGGGCGTGCGCTTCAGCCTCACCTCGGTCGCTATTGCCCGCTGCAGGGCTATGCGATGCTCGGACAGCACCTCGGCCGTCTCGGCTGGGAGGGAGGAGAAGAAGACCGATGCGTGGCGGAGGTCGGGATCGCTCTCGACCCCGGTCACGGTGAGCAGGCCGAGGCGGTCATCCTCGTCAATGACGCGCTCGACTGCGTCGGCGAGCACCTCGGTGAGGAGGGCGTTCACCCTGACGCTGCGGCGGTAAGGGTGAGACGGGCCGTTGCGCCCGCGACCGGGTCGGCGGTCCATCGAGCCGGCCATCACGTCCTCGGTATCTCGCGCTCCTCGAATGTCTCTATGACGTCGCCTTCCTTCAAATCCTGGAAGTCGGTCAGCCCGATGCCGCACTCGTAGCCGGCCTGAACCTCTCGGACGTCGTCCTTGAAGCGCTTGAGGGACGAGATCGCCCCCTTCCAGATGACGGTCCCGTCCCGCAGGAACCGGACCTTCGAGCCGCGGGTGATGACGCCGTTGCGCACGTAACAGCCTGCGATGGCACCGATCCGGGGAACCCGGAAGATCGTCCTCACCTCGGCGTCTCCGGTGACGACCTCCTCGATCTCGGGGGCCAGCATGCCTACCATCGCCGCCTGGATGTCCTCGATGAGCTTGTAGATGATCTCGTAGGTCCGGATCTCCACGTGCCGTTGCTCGGCGAGCTCGCGGCCGCGCCGGTCCGGACGAACGTTGAAGCCGATGATCGAGGCCCCGGAGGCAGCAGCAAGGTCGACGTCGCTCTCGGTGATTCCCCCTACCGCCCGGTGCACGAAGGAGATCTTCACCTCGTCGCGCTCCAGCTTGCGGAGGCTCTCGGTGACGGCCTCGAGCGACCCCTGCACATCGGCTTTGAGGACGAGGTTCAGCATCGCCGTCTCGCCCCGGCTTATCTGCTCGAAGAGGTCCTCGAGCTTTGCGCCCGGGGCCGTCGAGGAAGATGCCGACGCCGTTGCGAACGATCCGAGGCGTAGCCGCTGCTCGCGGGCCTCACCCACCGTACGTGCCACGGCAGTGTCGTTCGTCACCCGTAGCTCGTCACCGGCAATGGGGGGCTCGGAGAGGCCGAGCACCTGCACCGGTGTCGATGGGGGCGCCTCTTTGATGTGGTCACCCCGGTCGTTGATGAGCGCCTTCACCCGGCCCCAGGACGGGCCGGCCACTATCGGGTCGCTCACCCGGAGCGTGCCTCGCTGGATGACCACCGTTGCCACCGGCCCCCGGCCCACATCCAGGTTCGCTTCGAGGACGACCCCACGGGCGTCCACCTCAGGGTTCGCCCTCAGCTCGAGCACCTCGGACAGGACGACGAGCTGCTCGAGAAGGTCGTCGACGCCGAGGTTCTGCAGGGCCGACACCTCGACTGTGATCGTGTCGCCACCCCATGCCTCCGGCACGAGTCCCTGCTCGGACAGCTGCTGCATCACACGGTTGGGATCGGCATCCTCGCGGTCAACCTTGTTGAGGGCCACCACGATCGGCACGTCGGCCGCCTTGGCATGGTTGATCGCCTCGATTGTCTGGGGCATGACGCCGTCATCGGCGGCCACGACGAGGACGACGATGTCGGTCACGCCGGCCCCACGGGCGCGCATGGCAGTGAAGGCCTCGTGGCCAGGCGTGTCGATGAATGTGAGGGTGTGGTCGCTCCACTCGACCTGGTAAGCGCCGATGTGCTGGGTGATGCCGCCGGCCTCCCCGGCTACGACGTTCGACTGACGGATCCGGTCGAGCAGAAGGGTCTTGCCATGGTCGACATGGCCCATCACCGTGATTACCGGCGGCCGCGGCCTGAGGTCGCCTTCCTCCTCGTCCTCGGCATCGGACTCGTCACCGAAAAAGCGGGCCCGGAGGGCGGCTTCCTGTTCCTCGCCGGGGTCGACAAGCCTGACCCGAGCACCAATCTCAGCCGAGAACAGCTCGATCATGTCGTCGGTGAGGGCCTGGGTGGCTGTCACCATCTCGCCCTGCAGGAGGAGGAACCGGACGACGTCACCAGCCGACCGATTGAGTTTCGGCCCGAGCTGCTGTGGTGTCGAGCCGCGCTCTACTATCACCTCGATCTCGGGTACCGGCGCGTTCGACGGAACGTATGCCGTCACCTGGATCGGCTCGAGCTCCTCCATGTTCCGGCGCCGCCGGCGGGGGCGTCGCTGCGGCGGGCGTCCTCGGCCTCCTGGACCGCCCCGGACACCGCCCGGCGGGCCCCCAGGAGCCGCACCTCCTCGTGACGCGCCTCCGCCGAATCCGCCTCCACTCGGGCGGCCACCGAAGCCGCCGCCACCACCGCCGCCGGGTCCTCCGCGGCCGCCGCCGGCAAAGCCGCCGCCACCGGGGCGCGCTGTTGTCCCGGGCCGCGCCGGCCCTCCGCCCGGTCTGGCACCCATGGGAGGGCGCGGTCCCCCCGCCGGTCGCTGGCCGGTCGGGCCGAGACGGCCGCTCGGACCGGAAGGTCCCTGCGGGCGTCGCATGCCTGGCGGTGGCGGGATCGGGCGGCCGGTCATCGACCTTGGCGGCCCGGGCGGGGGGGGTATGGGCCGGCCCGTGGCCGACACCGGCGAAGAGCCACCGGCCCCGGCTGGTCCGCCGCCTGCACTCGTCGTGGGCGCCGGCGCGGCGGGCGCAGGGGCCGCGCCTGGGTGGCCAATCGACGACTCGGCCGCCGCCGGGGACGCCTGCTCGCCGGCCGGCGCCGGCCGCGACTGGACTGCGTGTCCGGGCGCGGCCGCTTGGCCGGGAGAATCCGGTCGCGGCTGAGCCGGTCGTGTGGCAGCGGGAGCGGCCGTGCGTGCGGGCGCGGCACGCGGAGGCGACTGGGGAGAAGGGGCATGAGGCGGCGAGCTGCCCGGGCCCCTCGCCGGCGGAGGCGACTGGCGGGAGTCTCCGAGCTCGCTCGCCGGACGGCTGACGACGAGTCGGTGCCCGGGAAGCGGCTCGTGAGTGCCAGGCGCGGCGGCCGGCGGCGCCGGGATCTGCACGGGAGCGACCGGCGAGCCGGTACCCCCCTCGGCGGCAGGCCGGGCCGGTCCCCCGCCGACGCCGCGGCCGCTGCCGGGCGCCTCAGCGCCGAGGCCGGGCGATGCCGGCGCCGGGGACTTCGCGTCGGTGCCGGAGGCCGGCATGGCTGGACGACCGCCCTCGTCGGCGGCCGAGCCAGGCTCGAGATCGACGCCGGAGCGACCGTCGGTCGCCGCAGTGGGCGAACCCGCCCGGGCGCCGACGCGGGGCTGGCGGGCGCCGAGAGCCTCACCGTCCGGCTTGGCGGTGCCCGTGGTCTTGCCGGGGGCCGCTTCCTCCGGCTGCACCGGACGGCGCAAGCCGTCCCGGTCAGCCTTCCTTCGGACGCGGTCGGCTTGAGCGTCCTCGATCGAGGAGGAGTGGCTCTTCACGCCGATCCCAAGCTCAAGGCAAAGGTCGAGCGCTTCTTTGTTCGTCAGTCCCAGCTCGCGGGCAAGCTCGTAGACGCGGATCTTCTTCGGCAACTGGCGCTTCGGTCCTCTCTCAGGGACGCTCCGCGGGCGCTACAAGGGCCATGAGCGTCTCCCAATCCTCGCACACCTGCCGCGGCAACGTGGTACAACCGCCGCGAGGGTGGCGACTACCGTTTTATCAGCTAGAGGGGCCGTCCCATGTCAGGCGAGCGCTGCTCGTCGGCCGTCGGCCAGAGCGACATCCTCAGCTCGGCGACCGCTTCGGTGGCCACCTCAGATCGCAGCGCCCGGGAGAAGGCCCGCTGGGCGACCGCCCGGTCGAAGCAGGGCGGCGAGAAACGGCACAGCCATGCTCCTCGGCCGGAGCAGGCGCCGGCCAAGAGGGCGCCAGAGCTCGTCAGGGACACCCTGACCAGCTCTGGGACGCCGAATTTGTGCCGGCACCCGATGCAGGTCCGCTCCGGCCCGAAGGCGCCCGCCTGACCGGCGGACCGCCCTCGTTCAGCCTCGATCGGTCGGGACCCCACCGAGAGGGACCTCGGCGGGGGCCTCGATGCCGTCGGACTCCGCCCGGGCGAGTGAGACCCGTGACGTCGGCATCGCCGGCGGGGTCCTCGACGACGGGGTTGTCCGTCTCGTCCTCGGCCGAGGCCTCCAGCTCGTCGGCGACCGCGTCGAGCTCCAGCTCCTCCTCGTCGATCGCCGCCACCGCCTCGGCAGCCTCCACGACGGCCTCTGGCTCCGGCTCGACAAGCTCAACATCGAGCACCTCGAGCTCGATGATCTCCGGCTGGTCCCCGGCCGGGGCCTGCGCCGCCGGCGCGCTGCCACCGTCAGACTCCGGGCCGGCTGACGCCTCGACGCCGGCCGCATCGGTGACGTCGACTCCCGGGGCCGAGGTGGAGCCGTCCCCATCGCCTGGTGCTGCCTCGTTGCCGCCAGCCGCCCACTGCGTCGCGGAAAGCGTCTCACCCCCACCGGCCGGCTTCCACACCATCTCGCCGGCATC
>CAVWEW010000009.1:0-102936 GCA_963754255.1 uncultured Actinomycetota bacterium | reverse complement strand
TTCAACCGGTGAGCGCAAAAAGCTCGGCGAGCTTCTCTGATGGTTTCATGTATCCGAGAGTTTTGCGAGGCCGGTTGTTGAGGCTGCGGGCGAACTGAGCGAGCTGTTCTTCGGTGTGTACCGAAAGGTCGGTGCTCTTTGGCATGTACTGGCGCAGCAGGCCATTGGTGTTCTCATTCGAGCCACGCTGCCAGGGCTTGTGCGGGTCGCAGAAGTAGACCTGAATGCCGGTGGCAAGAGTGAACCGTGCGTGGCAGGACATTTCGGTTCCCTGGTCCCAGGTGATGGTTCGGAACATCTCGGCGGGCAGTGTGGCGATCGCCTTCCTCATGGCCACCTCGACGCTGTGGGCGTCGCGGCCGTCAGGCAGCTGGAGCAACAGCACGTAGCGAGTTGTTCGCTCGACGAGGGTCCCGACAGGCGACGCGCAGTTGGCACCGATGATCAGGTCACCCTCCCAGTGGCCGGGTACCGCCCGATCAGCTGCCTCGGCGGGACGCTCGCTGATCATGACCATGTCCCGGAGCTTTCCGACGTTCTCGTATGTGTGCTTGGGGCGTCGCTTTATCCTCCCGGTCCGCAGGCAGCGGGTAAGCTCCCTGCGCAGCTCTCCTCGTCCCTGCACGAAAAGAGCCTGATAGATGGTCTCGTGGCTCACCCACATCATCGGATCGTCCGCGAACTCGATGCGCAACCGGCGGGAGATCTCCGTCTGTGGACCACCACTCCTCAAGCCACTTAGCGACTGTGGCGGCAAGCCTCGGGCAGGTCAGCTTCGGGGTCTTCGGACGACGTGCTCGCACCCGAGCTCTTTGATGGGCCCGCCAGGCCCGGTAGTTACCACGGCCACCATTGGCGGCTACTTCTCGCGACACTGTCGAGGTCGCCCGTCCCAGCCGGCCGGCGATGGCATTGAACGCGTCGCCCTGCTGGACCCTCAGGCTGATCTCCTCTCGATCCGCCAGCGTGAGCCGGCCCGGCGCCGGCGACCATTGATCTGGCTTGCCATCTCGCTCCCGACCTCGGCCTGCAGCAATAGCCCGGATCACCTCGTGCGAGCAGCCCACCTCCCGCCCGATCTCTCTCAAAGAGAGTCCCTTGGCCTTCAGCCTCCGCGCCAATCGCTTCTGCTCCACGGTCAAGCGAGCCGTCATCTGCAACCTCCTAGATGGAATCAACCAAGCCTCGTTGACTCATCGAGTTGTTGCGCGGACCCCTTGAACCCGCCGTGTCGTGCGGGTACCGGGACTTGACACTGCCCCGTGTTTTCCGTCCCGTGGGTCACGTTTAGGTCACGGCGACCACACAGCCCGAACGACACGCAGTTGATCGGCGGAACGCTCGGAGGTTTATATTCCGGCCCAACTTGGATGCCAGCGTCACTCACGGAATCAGCGGAAGAGGCGGAAGACAGAGTCCGGATGAGCAGATGCAAAGACTCCTCGACCAATGCTTCGCCGCTTCAGGTAGTGTCCGGGCGCTACCTTACGTCGGACGTCAGGGGAAGCACGATGAGCACGCGACACGCAGGAATGGACGAAGAAGGGGGGCGCAGAGCGCCTCGCCGCTGGCGCCGACTTAGTCTCCTGACGGTTGTCACTCTGGCTGGTCTGGCTTTCCTGCTCTCCGCCTCCGCCCACGCTTCGGCTGGGACTCTGGCTCCTCGCACCCAACTGGGCGCTCCTTCGGCAGGCTTCGGTGAGGGCTCAGGCTTCTGCTCGAGTGCCGTTCCTGGTGGCTACAAGCTCGGCGCCAGCTTCGACGATGTGTACACCTGCGGTCCTGCCTCGGGCTACTACGTCCCCGCAAGCGGTACATACAAAGGTTTCTTCGAAGACGCCCCCTACGGTTACCAATGCACAGAACTCGCCAACCGCTTCGTCTTCGATATTTGGGGCCTCAACCCCGTCAACGCGAACGGTGACGACTACGTGTCCACGCTCCATGGTGCGCATCCCTCCGTACCTCTCATTGCGAACGGTACGGCTGGACAGCCATACCTCCCCGGGGACATCGTTTCGTTCACAGGGACAGGTTCTCTTGCCAACGGCCACGTGGCAGTCGTGATGGCATCGACTTACGCCCCCGGAGACAGCGGCAACTACACCGTCACGCTCCTCGAGGAGAACGCCTCCTCGAGCGGAGAGAACACGGCTGCAGTGACGAACTGGAAGATGGCGGAATCCAAAGGGTGCCTTGGTCACCCCGTCTAACTTCGATGCTTTGGCCAGCGGGTCGAACGGTGACCTCCTCGGCTTCCTCGACAGCTCCGGCGTGTTCTGGGCCAAGACAGGAATCAACGGCAGCTGGGTGAAGGAGGCGAACGCGGCCCAGGCGATCGCGCTAAACGGTGACCTCCTCGGCTTCCTCGACAGCTCCGGCGTGTTCTGGGCCAAGACAGGAATCAACGGCAGCTGGGTGAAGGAGGCGAACGCGGCCCAGGCGATCGCGCTGAACGGTGACCTCCTCGGCTTCCTCGACAGCTCCGGCGTGTTCTGGGCCAAGACAGGAATCAACGGCAGCTGGGTGAAGGAGGCGAACGCGGCCCAGGCGATCGCGCTAAACGGTGACCTCCTCGGCTTCCTCGACAGCTCCGGCGTGTTCTGGGCCAAGACAGGAATCAACGGCAGCTGGGTGAAGGAGGCGAAAGCGGCCCAGGCGATCGCGCTAAACGGTGACCTCCTCGGCTTCCTCGACAGCTCCGGCGTGTTCTGGGCCAAGACAGGAATCAACGGCAGCTGGGTGAAGGAGGCGAACGCCGCCCAGGCGATCGCGCTAAACGGTGACCTCCTCGGCTTCCTCGACAGCTCCGGCGTGTTCTGGGCCAAGACAGGAATCAACGGCAGCTGGGTGAAGGAGGCGAACGCCGCCCAGGCGATCGCGGTAAACGGTGACCTCCTCGGCTTCCTCGACAGCTCCGGCGTGTTCTGGGCCAAGACAGGAATCAACGGCAGCTGGGTGAAGGAGGCGAACGCCGCCCAGGCTATCGTTCTTGGATAAGTGCACGGTGGTGGAGCGATGGGTACCCCGGCCGTTGGCGTGGAAAAAGGGATGCACGCCGTAAACGACGAGGCAGGCACACTTTCCACGACACGGAACTTCCAGAAGCAGGGAGCTGCTCTCTGGACCTGTAGAGCCCTAGGACAAGTGCGGTGGCACAGGCATTGGAGGGCCCCGACCTGCTGATCCATACAACTGGCCAGCCACTCCGCGCGCTGAGGTCACCGTGGATAGGTAAAGAGAGCACTCCTTGCGTCGCCCTGTTGTTGCCTTTAGGATCACGGCGCCCCGAGGCTCGCTCGGCTGGCTACTGATTGGAGGGGATCGTGTCCAGGGCTCGGAGGGGTACGACCGTTCTGATCGCGCTTATACCATTGGCAATAGGTTTGTTCTACGGGGGACCAGCTGAGGCGGCGTCCGTGTCCCGGTTGTGCAACGGATATTCCGCCTGCTCGGTCGCTCCCTACACTACGCACGGTTACCAAAATCATAGCTCCACGTCCTACTGGGGTATGGACGCCGGAGACGAGTGCACCAACTATGCGTCGTTCGTCGAGTCGACTATCTACGGTGTGGCTCGTCCTAGCTACAACCTCGGCAACGGGGGTGATTGGGCCGCGGCCGCATCGACGCACGGCGTGGCGGTCAACCGCACTCCCACCGTGGGTTCAGTGGCTGAGTGGAACGCTGGTGACTATGGTATGGGCCAGGACGGCCATGTAGCAGTTGTCGAGCAGGTTGGACCAAACGACAGCTACATCGTGGTCTCTCAGCAGAACATCTCGACCGATATCAATGGGTACGACTGGGAGAAAATTGATGCTGGCACGTCCCCAACAGCTTGGGAGCCGTGGCCGAACAACTTCATACACTTCCATGGAACTACCGCACCGAGCACGTTCGAGGCTGACTTCCAGGCCAACAACGCGAACCTTTACGACTTCTCGTCGTCGAGCGGACCGGCTAACCTGGATCAGGGGATGATGGCGGCTACCAAGTCCCAGCATCGCTCAACTCGCCGGCGGCGGCTACGAACTGGCCTTCCAGGCCAACACAGGCAGCCTCATCACCATCGGGTCCGCCGGGAACCGCAACTGGGATCTAGGTATGATGGCCGGGACCAGTCCGAGCATCACAGGGTTGGCAGGTGGCGGATTCGAGGTTGCTTTCCAGGCCAACACTGGCAGTCTTTGGACCGTCGGCCTAGGCGACGGATCGAACTCGCCGGGTGCATGGAACCTTGGCATGATGGGCGGAACCAGCCCAGCCATAGCAGGACTCGCAGGGGGAGGATACGAGGTAGGTTTCCAAGCCAACACTGGCAGCCTCTGGACCGTTGGGGCCGGTGGGGGCTCTAACGACCACGGCGCCTGGGGCCTCGGAATGATGCCCGGCACTAGCCCGGCCATAGCTCCTCTCACCGCCGGGGGTTTTGAGGTTGCTTTCCAGGCCAACACTGGCAGTCTTTGGACCGTCGGCCTAGGCGGCGGGTCGAACGCCCCGGGTGCATGGAACCTTGGGATGATGGGCGGAACCAGCCCAGCCATAGCAGGACTCGCAGGGGGAGGATACGAGGTCGCCTTTCAAGCCAACACCAGTGTCCTGTGGGCCGTAGGTTCTGGAGGGGGATCATCATCGCCCGGAAGCCTCGGACAGGGGATGGCCACACCCACTAGCCCAGCCATTACTGCGTTGGCGGGTGGCGGCTATGAAGCTGCAATTCAGGCCAATACGGCGAACCTTATCGTGTATGGCAACGGCGGAAACATCAACACTGGGCAGGGGATGCTGGCCAACACAAGCCCTTCCATCGCGTAGCTTCAAGCGCCGAGCAACACACAACTCCTGCGCCCAGGTGGCGGCGCCTCGTCGTCAGGGCGACGGGCCCGCTCCTTGGCTGTCACAGCCACAGCTGCGCCACAGGGGTGTGGGCTAGGAGCGCTGGCGCTCAAGCGGACTGCCGGCGACTTGAACCGAATCGACGTCCTAGGCTGAATGCCTCGCGGAACTTGCGCTACCGCGAATACACGGCTCATCGACTTATGCGGCATTACCGGTACAGGACGCTGAGAAGGCGATTAACAGGTCCGTTGGGCTACGGTGTCACCGGCGGTGCAGCGGCAGATGCCAGAACTGGAGACCGATGATGAGCGGAGTCGCGGAGGCGTGGAGTTCGGTCTTGAAGCTTCGCCGGGCGCCCGAAGCACGTGTGTTGCTGGCACCTCTGATGATGGTGGCCATGCTTGCCCCCGTCAGCGTCGCTGGGATTGTCTCTGTGCCCGCCCAGCCGGCTATCGCGACGACCTGCGGAGATGGCGGAAACTTCGGAACCCAACTGCTCGGTAGCTCGTGGCCGGGCGGTTTCGCCGGCGTCCCCGTGTACTCGAATGGTTCCAATGCGGGTTTCGTCGGAGGTTGCGAGAACTCCGCAACTACGCCTTCTGGCAAGGTCGTAACTACCGGCACGAAATGGCAGTGCGTGAGCTAGTCAACCGCCTATATGTGACCAAGGGTTGGATCAGCTCGACCTGGCAGGGCAACGGCGGCCGCAGCTCGAAGAGCGCTCGGAACTCGATGTTTGACGAGGCGCCGTCAAGCCTCCAAAAGCAGGCTCAGGGCTCCATCACCTATGTGAGTCCGGGTGACGTCGTATCGGTCAACGTCATGGATGGGAGCGCCTTCGAACCCGACGGCCACGTGCTGATCATCAGTGGCGTAAGCGGTTCAAACGTCACGTACGTCAGCCAGAACGCTGGCTCGAACACAGCACGCACCGTGACGACTTACGGCCAGCTCGGGACGAACGGAGATTTTACGGTGAAGGCGAGCAACTGGACATACCCCGTCATCGGCGTGGTCCACGCCCCTCAGAGCGGTCCCTCGGGGCTCCTACACTTCGTGTACTACGTCGGCAGTGACGGAGTCCTGCGCGTCGATCACTGGAACGGCTCGGTCTGGCAGAACGACGATCTGGGCGTAGCCGTCGAGGCGGACACGAGCCCGAGCGCCTACCTGGGCTCCGGCGGGACCGACTCCGTGTCTACGTCGGCCGTGACGGAGTCCTGCGCGTCATCACTGGAACGGCTCGGTCTGGCAGAACGACGATCTGGGCGTAGCCGTCGAGGCGGACACGAGCCCGAGCGCCTACCTGGGCTCCGGCGGACCACTTCGTGTACTACGTCGGCAGTGACGGAGTCCTGCGCGTCGATCACTGGAACGGCTCGGTCTGGCAGAACGACGATCTGGGCGTAGCCGTCGAGGCGGACACGAGCCCGAGCGCCTACCTGGGCTCCGGCGGGACCCACTTCGTGTACTACTCGGCAGTGACGGAGTCCTGCATGTCGATCACTGGAACGGCTCGGTCGGCAGAACGACGATCTGGGCGTAGCCGTCGAGGCGGACACGAGCCCGAGCGCCTACCTGGCCTAGGTGTTGCGAAGTCGAGTTCAGCACTTCGCAGCTGCCGGCGACACAGTCTTGACACAGGACGCCGAGGAAGACCGGAAGCTGACGAGAGGTGACGAGACCCGAAATCCCTGCTCAGCCATCGTTCGTGCGAAGTTGCAGGTCGCCGGATCCGCCCCATCAATTCATGCTCTATTACGACATATAGCCGGTGACTAGGGCTTTTATGGTCTCGGAAGTGTCCCTTGACACACTGCTAGCTAGCGTGACGAACAGACACACATGACCGCCGAGGGCTCAACTAGCGGATTCGATGAGCAACTCTAATGAATCTCCGGTGAGCGGCATCAGATCGGCCGTTGGATTACGGTATTGCCCGGCAATCGGACAGAGTCTATCCTGCTGAACCACGAGGAAAGGAACCAAGCGTGATCGAGAACCAAGGACCCGAGCCCGGGCCTAGTCGCCGCCATGGCTCACTCCGGAGCCAGCCAGTGGCGGTGGCCGTTGCGGTAGTGACGATGCTGGGTCTGCTCCTCGGGTCGGCCTCGTCGGCAGGAGCGACGACTTTCAAGCCGGGAGAGGGCAGTGGCTCGGGTTGGTGCGCAGCGTATGGAGGTACTAATAAGGCGAGATATGACAATGTGTATGCCTGTGCACCCAACAAATCGACAGCTGGTGCTACACCCTTCGAATGACCGCGGGCTTCCAATGCGTAGAACTAGCAAACCGCTTTCTGTGGGACGCCTATGAGAAGGGACCGATCTTCGGGAGCAATCTAAATGGTTGGAACTTCGCCAAAACGGTCCACGCCGACTACTCATCCGTGCCCTTAGCCACAAACGGCACGGTTAGGCAGCCGTATCTGCCCGGTGACATTGTATCGTCACAGGCAACGCCGGTACTCCTGTCGCCGGGGTTGGGCCATGTGGCCGTCGTGACAGGTTCCAGCGAGAACTCGGCTGGAAACGGCTCCGTCACGATCATGCAGGAGAACGCTACCCCCTACTCTCAGACCCTCACCGTGTCGAACTGGAGCCTCAAGATGCCCTCGGGGAGCTGGGTCACCCCCTACGAGTTCGACGCGTTCACAGCAGCGAATGGTGGCGGAACTTCAGGGAACCTGCTGCGCTCCGGTTCGTTCGAAGGAAGCCAATCAGGCTGGTCAACTCTTGGTCCCGCTGGCTCGATGACCTCAACATGGTCGACTACAACACCGGCAACGGGCGCCGGCCTCCGCGGATGATGGGAGCTGGTACCTCGCCTTCAACACCAACGCCGACAGTGGGCAGCGTCTACCAGGATGTCGCAACGAGCGCTCAGGCGGGGGAGGCCTACGTCGGTACTGCCTGGCTTTCAGCGCAGTCAGGCACCGCCAGTGGACAGTTGTGCTTGTGGGGGCTTGACCGAGGCCACCTCCAACTGCATTCCTTACAGCGTCAATGCCACGAGCTATGGAGAATATCAAGTGGTCTATGACGTCACACAGCCCATCAGCACCATACGCTTCCAGGTCTATCCGGCCCCCAACGGCGGCACCACTGACATGGACACTGCCAGTCTGACGTCAAACCTGCTGCGCTCCGGTTCGTTCGAAGGAAGCCAATCAGGCTGGTCAACTCTTGGTCCCGCTGGCTCGATGACCAACATGGTCGACTACAACACGGGCAACGGGCTGGCCGGCCTCCGCGCATGATGGGAGCTGGTACCTCGCCTTCAACACCAACGCCGACAGTGGCAGCGTCTACCAGGATGTCGCAACGAGCGCTCAGGCGGGGGAGGCCTATGTCGGTACTGCCTGGCTTTCAGCGCAGTCAGGCACCGCCAGTGGACAGTTGTGCTTGTGGGGGCTGGGCCAGCGCCACCTCCAACTGCATTCCTTACAGCGTCAATGCCACGAGCTATGGAGAATATCAAGTGGTCTATGACGTCACACAGCCCATCAGCACCATACGCTTCCAGGTCTATCCGGCCCCCAACGGCGGCACCACTGACATGGACACTGCCAGTCTGACGTCAAACCTGCTGCGCTCCGGTTCGTTCGAAGGAAGCCAATCAGGCTGGTCAACTCTTGGTCCCGCTGGCTCGATGACCAACATGGTCGACTACAACACGGGCAACGGCGCGCCGGCCTCCGCGCATGATGGGAGCTGGTACCTCGCCTTCAACACCAACGCCGACAGTGGCAGCGTCTACCAGGATGTCGCAACGAGCGCTCAGGCGGGGGAGGCCTATGTCGGTACTGCCTGGCTTTCAGCGCAGTCAGGCACCGCCAGTGGACAGTTGTGCTTGTGGGGGCTTGGCGCGAGCGCCACCTCCAACTGCATTCCTTACAGCGTCAATGCCACGAGCTATGGAGAATATCAAGTGGTCTATGACGTCACACAGCCCATCAGCACCATACGCTTCCAGGTCTATCCGGCCCCCAACGGCGGCACCACTGACATGGACACTGCCAGTATCGGTTAATCCTCATGACCTGCGCCAACCCGTTGAAGGTCGGCTGGCTGGTGTGCTTGCCGACGTTTTTCTTTGCAGTCACTGCGGGTGAATGATCTGGCGCGGGGACCGCTGAAGCCTCTCGACTGTCGCTGAGAGCACGAGCCCTAGATTGCTGTTTTCAGCGGCAGGCCGACTATCCACATGAGACGGCGTACAAGGCAAGGCACATCCGGCCACGAGGCGCCCGGTACGCTCACCGAGGGCCGGCAGCTCCACCACGCCGAACCGCTCGAACGAGCGGGCGATGCGGACCCGTCGTGGCCCTTCGGGTTGCGGGCGGCCTTGTGCACCTCGGCCTCGGGCAGCCATTCGATCCAGCGTTCAGCCGGTACTCGACCCCGGCCGAACTCGCCGCGACGGCTGCTTTCGCCAGGCTTTCGTATAGCGACCCGGAGTGGTCAGGCGCGTCCTTTGAACTGACCGAGACCGGTTTTCCTACATGAGTTGGAACGAAGCGTCGCTTACCTTGGATCAGAAGGTTGGAACCTTTACGGCGGTTCGGCAGTTCCGTCCAGTAGCAGCTCGAGCCTCTCGAGCATCGCTCGCATCGCACTGGTGGGGGCCTATCAGTTCATCGTGATGCAGCCCGTCAGCCCCAGTGGCGTTCCGGTCTCGGGTCTCGCGCCTGGGCGGTCAGCGACCGCACTTTTATGGCTAGGTGGCTCCTGGAAGCGTGAGGCGCCGTTGCCCATGCCGGCGCCGCACTCAGGGAATCCCCCAGGCCATCCGGTGATCGTCCAGTTCCCCGGTCGCTATCCAACGGTGGGGCGTGTTCTGCTACAGGTGCCGTTCCGTCCAATGGGGCCTCCGCACAGGTCCACCCGCTCCTGCTCTGCATCACCGTCGTAATGCCCGGACAAGCGCCCGGCGTGACAACTTCGACTGCAGGGGGCTAACAGCGCTACGGTGTTACGGACGTTCTCAGTGCAGACAGGGTCAACGTCGATAACGTTTTTCTTGGTCTGCTCATGGATCACCCGTCATGGCGCTTTGAAGACCATTGCGCTTAGCCGAACGGCGGGTTCCCTCGATTGATCTGGGGGCGGTCAGGGACGGCAATGCTACTTATACTTAATATAGTCCAAATTGTCCGTCGTGGTCGCAATCCCGTTGCCAAGAACGTGGTCCTGGGGTAGCGGGCTCAAGTCTCTCTGCTGCCGCGAAGGTGGTCTCGGCACTCGATACGAGCCACACGGTTTTGGTGCACGCGTGGCGACCTGAATCATGTTCAACGCTTGCCACACTCCGCTCGCCCTGACGCCGATCTTGCGGGCCTGCCACGCGGACCTTGTGCGGCCTACCTCGTCAGATCGAGTTCGTTGCTCGATCCGTGCGTGCGGAAGAGGTAGTCCACCGTGGCGCGAGGACTGGGACGGGCTTCGCCCACAACGCCCGAGGTCGAGAATCTCAGCTCGAGGTACATGTATGGCCCGGCGCCGCTGCTGTCGAACGTGGCGGTGACCGTCCCCACCGGATTGGCTCGTGGCGACGGGTTCCGTCGTGCAGCCGGTGCCGAAGGCGGCACTGCCCGAGGCGAGCTGGAAGGGCCTGCTCGCCTCGTCGGTGAACTGCGTGACGGTGACCGACTGGTTGCCTCCGGTGGAGGGCACCTTCAGCCAGTAGATGAAGTCCCCCGGGCTCGCCGTCTCGACCTTGCCCTTCTTGACCGTGTAGCCGACGTGGTAGAGCGTGGTAGCAGTCGCCTGGGCGAACTGGCTGCAGGTGGCGTCGGGCCGGGTGATCTGGCTCGTTCGCCCCGACGTGACCGTCACCGGCTCGGCGCCGCAGGTGCTGGCGGCCGAACTGCTTATCGGGTCGCCGCTGAAGGCGGCCGTCCAGTTGTACGTGCCGGGCGTGGTGGGCGTGAAACCGGTGGTGGTGGTGAAGGGACCGTCGCTCGAGACCCCGTTTACAGTCTCGGTATAGATCGGCGATGCACAGCTGTTGTCCCCCGGGCCGTACAGGTTGAAGGTGATGTAGCCGGTTCCGTCGAATCCCTTGGTGTCGCTCAAGGTGGCGCTGTCCTGCAGAGTTATCCCTGTGGGAGCCGAACTGGGATCGGCGGTGGTGAAGATCTTCGTCCCCGTCGGCTCCAAACCGGTGCCGCCGGCGGCAGACGAGCCGTCCCCGGCAGAAGCCGTACCGTTGTCGTCGTAGCTCGTGGCAGTGGTCTGGACGTCTAGGACGGCGGAGGTCTCCCCCGGCGCCACCCCGTTGCCGCTGCCGAATTGCCAGGTGATCGTGTCACCCTCCGTGCTACGGGCCCCGTTGTCAGGCGTTTGGCCACCGTCGTCAAATCCCGATCCCGGAACTTCGCTCCCGTCGGTCCGCGACCCCATGTCGGTCTGCACTCCTTGAAAGTCGGAGAGGCTGACCTCGGTGATGTCCGAAGCCGAAGCGGGGTCATTGGTGACCTGCACGTAGAAGTCGATGCACCCGCCGCAGTAGACGTTGCTTTCGTTGTCATAGTACGCGGCCATTTTGTAGCTTGCGCTGAAGTTGGCGCCCGTCAGAGTCCCGGACGTGTCGGTCTCGTCCGTCCCCGGCTGGGAACCGGTGAAATCGGTCAGCGTGCAGGTGCTGCTGCCGGGCGGACAGTCGGATGCGAACGCCGCCGAAGCACCGATACCAAGGCCAACGCCGCAGCTCACAATGAAGAGCGCAATCAGTGCAAGAACGCGGAGGGGCACCCTCATCGCCCGGCACGCTCGAGTGTCAACTGTGCCTATTAGACCGAATGCCCTGCTTGCGCTCATCACAACACCCACCCCTCGGTGTGGAACGTCATGTAGTTGGTCCGCCGGAGGGAACTCTACGGCATCCGATGTGCTCGTCGTCAAGTGCTCGTTGTCAAGGCGACCACCGGCGGCGATAACCACCCTGCACTTGCTCCACGTGCTCTGCACAGCCCCGCAGGAGAATGCCAGCAAGGTCCCTCCGGGTTCATGGAAGCGACGAAGATCGAGCCGAACCGGAGACATGTGGAGGATCTTGAGATAGCTGCCTACCTGCCGCCACTCGTCGTCAAACTCCCGCGAGGACAGCAGCTCGCCTTCGACACGCTCGTAGGCGAGAAGGGAAGGCGGCTCCATCTCTAGGTACGTACACCAGAAAAGGAAGGGGCTGAGCCCGCACGTCCGCGCCGTCAGCCAGCCAATGATCTCCCGGTCGTAGCTCTCACGGAAGCGATGCGTCTTAACTACGTAGGTGATGCCGGGCTATGACCTCGAAGTCAACCCGCTCCGGCGACTCGGACAACTGCGCTAACGGCGAACGTCGGATCAAGGTCGCGCAGGCGCTCAACTGCTCCCTCTTCCAGTGACATGCAGAGGAGAGGCTAGGGCGATGCAGCGGCAGGCGCCAACAACAAGGCTAGTGGCTTCGGCTCGGTGAGTCCGGAGGATCGATGGGTCACGTTCGGGTCACCACGACGCACTCGGCCTCTCGCTCGACCCCCAGACCTGCTGGTAGCCAGCCGTCATACTCGAGCGTGACGACAACTGCACTGATAATGCTGAGGTCGCTGGTTCGATTCCAGCTAGCCCCACTTCTCGAAGGGGTATTTCTGCAGGTCAGCTTTTTCTAGGTGACCCTGCCTCAGCGCTCCTGGCCGTTGGCGACCGTGACTTGCCTTCAGCTAACGCCGAAGCCAGCCGGCACGAAGAGGAACGCTCCCGCTTACCTGGTTCCGCGCTGGAAGCTGGCTCTTGATGCTCCGAAAAACGCTCAGCCGGGGAGTCTTCGGTCAACTCGCGCATCGAAATTTCTCCTTGTGATGTTCGGGGCCGGCGGCTACTTCCGGTTGCCTCCGTCGGTCCCGCCTCGATGAGCGAGAACCTGTCTTGGAGTCTGTAGGTACCTCTTGGTATCGAGACCCATCTTCCAGCGTGGCACCTGGTACCCGAACCAACCGCGACTGCTGGGACAAATAGGAACGCTGCCCACCCTGACGCTGTGGAACATTGGGTGAGGGTCGGCGGCCCGGTCGCCCTCATGCGCGAGGAAGACGACTCCTCCATCGAGGACGCGAGAACGATGTCACGGCGCTACGGGGACGATCTCGAGCAGTTCAACGGACAACACCGGGCCGGGGCCTTGTCCCTGAGCGAATCTACGAGAGGACAACCTGATCTGGGCGCTCTGCTCGGCTAGGTCACCGCCGTCCGTCCCGCAGCCGGGAGCTCACGATGAGTGCAGTGGGACGGCGCCAGCCGGTCAGCTACCTGGTATTCGGCACAGTCCGTGCAGGCTGCCCTCGACGGTCACAGGCGGCCGAGTCCCCGCACGACCAGCTCAGCCGCCGCCGGGCAGCCCTTTGTGAATCCGAAGAACGGGCCGAAGTCCCTCGTCCCGGTGAAGCCCGGCATGAAGAGGCCGGGAAGACTCGTCTGGAACGCGTGGTCGAGGCGCGGGAAGCCGTCGGCGGTCGATACGAGCGGCAGCAGTTCGGTGAGATAGGGGACACGGGCGAGGTCGGCCTTGTACCCCGTGGCGAGGACGATGCGGTCGACGGCGAGCTCGGTCCCGTCATTCAGCTGTACACGAGCCGCGCCCGCTCCTTCGGTCGAAGCCGCGACGACCGACGTGCCGGGGCGCCGACGGAACCGCTCCCCCTGCAGCCTGGGCGTCAGCCACCACTCGAGGGTGAGGCGGCCAACCTCCCAGAACTTGCGGGCGATTGTTTCTTGCTCTGTGGCCGAGAGTGAACGCCACCAACCGGGGGAAGCGACGATCCGATCGACGTACTCGTCGGCGAAACGCCAGCTCACCCGCTCGAAGCGAGGCACCTCGTGGCGGTGCACGATGTCCACCTGCTCGGCTCCGTGCTCGCCGATGAGGGCAGCCCATTCATAAGCGCTCTGTCGCCCGCCGACGATGAGCACCCGGGCGCCTGCGAAATCGTGGAAGGTAACGAGGTCGCAGGTGTGCGAGCAGAGGCCGTCGGGCAGGCCGGCCGTCCAGTCCGGTACGTTCTGGAAGTACCTCACCCCCGGCGCTGCGACGACCGCGTCGGCGACTACCTCCTCCCCGTCGTCGAGTCGGACCCGGAACCTGTGACCGCTCATCTCGTCCCCTTCGCGTGCTTCGCCGTCGAGGCTCACAGACGTGACCAGCCGCTCATCGACGACGACGCCCTTTTGTCGCTGGAACCAGCGGGCGTAGTCGAGGAAGACGGCGATCGGGACCGGGTCGACGTCGGCCGTGCCGATGCTCCGCTCCTCGAGAAAGGCCTCGAAGGTGTGAACCCCCGACGCGTCAAGGTGCCAGTCCGGCCCTGACCTCAGGTACATGCCCTCGGGCATGTTGTCCCTCCAGAAGCCCAGCGGGCGCCCGACGACGAGGGTCTGGATCCCCGCCTCGAGGGCTCTTGCCGCCGTGGCGATCCCGTAAGGCCCGCCACCAATCACCACAAGCAACGCTCGACCCCTTTTCAACGGGCGCCTCCGGTGCGCTCGGGCGAGCATAGGCTTGTCCCGAATGAAGGAGATCAGCTCCGTTGTCGTGTCGGCCGTGCGCACCCCCGTCGGGAAGTTCGGGGGTGCCGTCCGGGACGTGCTCGCGGTGCAGCTCGGCGCGACGGCCATCCGGGCGGCCCTCGAGCGTGCGGCAACTTCGGTGCCCGGCTCTCTCACTGCCGAGACCCTCGGCTCGAAGGTTGACTACGTCATCATGGGCCATGTCGTGCAGGCCGGGACCGGACAGAACCCCGCCCGGCAGGCGGCCGTCCTGGCAGGCCTCCCCAACCACGTGCCGGCCCTCACCCTGAACAAGGTTTGCCTGGCCAGCCTGTCGGCGATCGCCCTCGCCGACCAGCTGATCCGCGCCGGAGACATCGATATCGCGGTTGCGGGCGGCATGGAGTCGATGTCGCAGGCACCGTACCTCCTGCCCTCGAACCGGTGGGGGAAGCGCCTGGGTGACGGCGTCGTAGTAGACGCCCTTGTCCACGACGGGCTCTGGTCGACCTTCACCGGTCAGCACATGGGCGAGTCGTCCGACGACGTCAACGCAGTCCTCGGCATCTCAAGGCAGGAGCAGGACGCCTGGGCGGCGCGCTCGCACGAGCGGGCCGCTGCCGCCAGCCGAGCGGGGAGGTTCGAAGCCGAGCTCGCGCCCGTCGTCGCCACCTCAGGCTCCGAACTGATCGGCGTCCACGGCGACGAGGGCATCCGGCCTGGCACCTCTGTGACTGAGTTGGGGAAGCTCCCGCCCGCCTTCGCCCCGTCCGGCACCATCACAGCGGGCAACGCCTCGCAGCTGTCCGATGGGGCGGCGGCCCTCGTCATCATGCGCGCCGACCGGGCCGAGGCTGCCCGCCTCCAGCCGCTGGCCGAGGTCGTGGCGCACGGCATGTCGGCAACCGACTTCGCCTATCTCCACACGGTGCCGGCCTTTGCGTTGCAGCAGGCGCTTAAAAGGGCCGGTCGCGAGATCGACGATGTCGGCCTGCTCGAGATCAACGAGGCCTTCGCCGCCGTCGCCTTGCATGCTGCCCGCATGCTCGGAGTGGACCAAGATCGCGTAAACGTAAACGGCGGCTCTGTGGCCATCGGTCACGCCCTCGGCTCGACCGGCGCCCGCATGGCGGTAACCCTCCTCCACGAAATGGGTCGCCGGGGCACCCGGCTCGGCGCGGTCACGCTGTGCGGGGGGGGTGGCCAGGGAGAGGCCCTGCTTCTGAGCCGGGGTGCCGGCTAGTGATGCGGGAGTTGCGAGATGGCCAACACCGGTCCCGACTCTTCAGTTCCGAGGCAGGCGCCGTGACTGACATGGCGCGACGACCGACTGGCTCCTGAACTCGGATCCGGCGATCTGCTGGCAGGTGATGCGCGAGCCGCCCGACACCGAGGAGTCGGAGTGGCGTGCCGAGCCGGCCAAGGTGGAGAGCCAAGGGTGAGGAGCCCGGCTTCTCTCCTACGAGGACGAGGACGGCCAGTGGGCAGGCGGTGCCATCGTCCGGTGATTCGCCGCCCGCCAGTGGCGGGAGGCCGGGCAGCATGGACCCCACGCCTTTTCTTTGACGCAGGTCCGGGAGTTCGGTCTCGATCCGTCGTCGGATAGGGCCAGGCGGGCCGTCGAGTTGATCGGTGCCCCTGGATGGCGGTAGCACACACACCGAGCGGGCTTCGAGGCAAGGGTGCCGGCGCAACTCGGGCGCCCCCGGCTGTGCTCCGATCCGAGCGCCTCCGTCTAAGAGTCAGAGGTCCGGCGCCGCGGGACAGCACCCCGCAGCCGGCGTTCGGAGACGCTCTCACCTGGACTCCGCCCTGTCCAGGGGGCAGGTCTGGCTCAGCTTCTGGACGGCTCCCAGAAGTCCAGTTGCTCGAGAGTGACGAAGCCCAGGCCGCGGTAGACCCTGTAGCCGGCGTCGCTCGCCGAGAGCCACACCCATCGTGCGCCGCCGTCAAAGCCATCGCGGGCTGCCCGTGCCGTCACGGCGGCGCCGTAGCCACGCCGTCGGTGATCGGGAAGAGTGGCGACGCTGAAGATGCCGACGCAATCGCCGGTCGTCACGCTGAGGGCAGTGGTTACCGCTTTGCCCCTCACCTCACCCACATAGCAGCGAAGCCCGGGAATACGAAGCACTTCGGGACTGGTGATTTTGCGATAGGGAGCCTCTTGTCCCACGACGTGCCCGCCGACTGCGACGCCAGCGTGGAGCGCGCCCTCTCCGGGCATGAGCTGGCGGAGCGAGAGATCATCGACCTCGAGCGCAGCGATGAGCTGGCCATCGTCTTCGAGCACCATGAGCGGTTCCCCGGCCACGCGCACGAGTCCCCGTTCCCGGGCGATCTCGTCCACCTCAAGTGGCCAGCCCGGTCGCAGCTGCATGCAGTGCGGCACGGCCGCCTCGCGCACGGAGTCGAGAAGCCGCGCCACCGAGGCGGGGTCCACGTCTTGCGCCTCTCCCCGCACGCCATTGAAGCCGCCGAGCTCGACGCCTGTCATGACGCCGAGCGCGCCGCCTTCCCGTCGCGTCCACCCCCCGGGCATCGCTCCGGCGAGGAGCTCCCATGCGCGCACACTCGAGCGAGCAATCTCGTCCGCGTTGGGGCTCATCGTCAGAGGCTATGCCACTCTCCTCATGTCCCCCGCGGCTCGGCGTTCTGATTGACGGCCACAACCACAAGAAGGAACATGACGCCAATGGCGCTCACCACCCCCACGCTGCACACCGCTCGCCTTCGACTGCGTCCCTTCGACAACGGTGATGCGAACGACCTCTTCGAGCTGCACAGCAGCCCGTATGTGCTGCGCTACTGGGACGCGCCGCCGTGGAGTGAACGCGTGCGAGCCGAGCGGTTCATCACGGCTTGCCGGCAGATGGCAGACGGAGGCACGGGAGTGCGACTGGCCGTGGATCGTGTCTGTGACGGGGCATTCATCGGCTGGTGCAGCCTGAACCGGTGGAACCCGGACTACCGCAGCGCATCGCTGGGATACTGCTTCGACGATGCAGCGTGGGGGCACGGCTACGCGACTGAGGCCGCCCGCGTGTTGCTGCAGTGGGCATTCGACTCGCTGGACTTGAATCGCGTCCAGGCTGAGACCGATACGCGCAACGTGGCATCTGCCCGCGTGCTGGAAAAGCTCGGGTTCGTTCGTGAGGGGACGTTGCGGGAAGACTGCATCGTGAACGGTGAGATCTCTGACTCGTGGGTCTACGGGCTGATCAGGCGAGAGTGGCGGCCGTTGTCCGAGCCGGTATCCGCCAGCTGAGCCTGCTCCCCGCGAGACGTCGCACGGCATCGGCAGCTCGTTGAGCCGCTGGACGTTCGGCGATAGGAAGGGGGGCGAGATGCTGATTCAGAGGAGGATGAGGCGCGATGCAAAAAGCGATCAAGGGCAACGCTGGTCGAAAGCCGCCAGAGCCCTCGGCGGACCACTCCGACATCGACGACTGGTGCCGGCGCCTGGTGCCGGATTTGCAGCCCATCGTCAAGCGGTTGGATGAGTCGATCCGAGCGATGGTCCCGGGCCTTGTCTATGCCGTCAAGTGGAAACGGGGGTATTACGGGCTCCCAGAGCTCGGGTGGATCATCGAATTAGCCGCCTACGACGTTTCCGTGAATGTCGTATTCCTCGGCGGCGCCGACTTCGAGTCCCCGCCCCCGCTCGGAACGACCGACCGGACCCGATACATCAAGGTGACCAGCCTGGAGGAGGCGCAGCGACCCGAGCTGCAGAAGTGGATCGAGCAAGCGGGACGCACGCCGGGTTGGACATGACGGGCATCCCGGTAACCGTCCATCTACCCGGGTTGGTCCTGACGGAGCACGAGTTCGATGTGCCCCTGCGCCACTCGGTTCCCGCGGGGAAGCGGATCACGGTCTTCGCCCGCGAGGTGGCGGTACCTGAGGGACGCGACCGTCCGTTCTTAGTCTTCCTGCAGGGGGGCCCCGGGATGGAGGCGGCGCGCCCGACGGCTCACCCGTTTGCACCGGGATGGCTGGAGCGCGCCCTGCAGGACTTCCGCGTTCTCATGCTCGACCAACGGGGAACCGGCCGATCGACACCAGTCGGATCTCTGAGTGGGATGAGCGCCGAGGAGCAGGTCTCCTACTTGGCCTGCTTTCGTGCGGACTCGATCGTGCAGGACGCGGAGTTCATCCGCCGCGAGCTTGGCGTGGAGCGCTGGAGCGTGCTCGGTCAGTCCTTCGGCGGCTTCTGCGTCCTGCACTACCTGTCGGCGGCACCAGATGGGCTGTCGGCGGCCTTCCTGACAGGCGGGTTGCCTCCTGTCGGCCGCCATCCCGACGAGGTCTACCGCGCCACCTACGCTCGGACGCTGCAACGCTGTCGCCGCTACTACGAGCGCTACCCAGCAGACCGCGGCGGGTGCGGAAGTTACAGGCTTGGATAGGCGAGACGGAGGTCGTGCTACCGGGCGGGGACCGGCTCACCTCGGCCGATGTTCGGCCAGCTCGGCCACATGCTCGGCATGAGCGATGGCGCCGAACACCTTCACTACATACTTGAGCTACCCGAAGACTCTCCGGGTTTCCTACACGATCTCGAGGCCGGCCTTCCACCGTTCTCTCGCAACCCGCTTTACGCAGTGCTCCACGAATCGTGCTACTCCGACGGAGCGGTCACCAACTGGTCCGCAGCCCGAGTACAGCCCGAGGACTACCAGAACGAGCCTGAGCTCTTCACGGGTGAGCATGTATTCCCATGGATGTTCAACGACTATGGCGCCTTACGGCCGCTTGGCGAGGCGGCCAACCTGCTGGCTGGCTTCGAGTGGCCGTGCCTGTACGACGCCGGACGGTTGAGCAGCTGCGGAGTGCCGGCGGCGGCGGCGATCTACGCCGACGACATGTACGTGGAGAGATCGTTCTCCGAGGAGACGGCGGCGCTCATCCCCACTATGCGGACCTGGCTGACCAACGAATTCGAGCACAACGGGCTGCGGGTCGACGGCGGGCGAATACTCGACCGGCTGATCAGCCTCGCCAGGGGTCACTGAGCGTCGCAGCGGTCGAGCGAGCACGACCTCGAACGTGAAGTTCCGGGAAGGGCAAGAAGCCACTGCCCGGCTGGCGTTGCCACGGGCAACCAGCGGCTTCTTTCATCCTGGAAAGGTTGACATGTCGATAGTGGAATATGATTGACCTGTGGCCCGCTCCTCCACGACATCGGATGTCTTCAACGCGATTGCCGAGGCGCATCGTCGCGACGTCCTCGACACGCTGATCGCAGGAGAGAAATCGGTCGGGACGATCGTGAACGACCTCTCCATGTCCCAGCCTCAGGTTTCAAAACACCTGCGGGTGCTAAGTGAGGTGGGACTCGTCAAGTGCCGGGCGGAGGGGCGTCGCCGGCTGTACCGCCTGGAGCCGGCGCGCCTTCGGCCGATGCGCGACTGGTTGGCCAAGTACGAGCAGGCGTGGAATGACCGGATGGATCGGATGGATGACTACCTCAAAGAGCTACAAGAACAAGGAGAGGGGCAGTGACAACTCATCGCCGGGCGACGGGACCCTCAGCGCCGCTCGAATGACCGAGATCGGCACTGCAGGTATCCGAGCCGTCAGCCGGGGCTTGTCGGGATGACGGTCCTGCTGTCGAGGCGGTAGTCGAAGGCGAGGACCGTGCCGCCGTGGTCCACGACCCAATTGGCGAAGCGCACGTGGACCGGATGCTCCTGGTAGTGCGCCAAAGCCGCCTCGTCGGCGACGACCATGTGGAGAAGGTACTGGTAGCCCCGGGTGCGGGCGGTGTCGACCGGCGTACCGAGCCGTAGCACCTCGAAGCCGCCGATCTCCTCCGGCCACGAACGCACCTGGGCGAACATGTCGGTTTCATCGGCCGGGCTCAGCTGATCGGAGAAGCTGAACAGCACCACGTGTTGCATGCTCATCGGCTCGATCCTTCTCCTCGTCTCTTTCGGGGCTACGTCTTTGCAGGGTTCGTGGCGGCGCCCGTCTCCTTGATGACCGCAGGAGCCGTCCCGTTCCCGCCCGATTGCCCGCTGCGGTCGTCGGTCTCCGGCTCGAGCAGGAGATCGGCAACATAGCCCTCCTTGGCGGCCATCTCGGCCAAACCGACGAAGGTCTCCGTCCGCTGGACTCCGGCGATTCTCCAGATCTCCGACAACAGCACCTGGCGGAGATGGGCGTGGTCGCGGACGCGGATCCGGGCGAGCATGTCCATCGAGCCGGTGATGACGACAATCTCCTCCACCTCCGGCAACGACCGGAGCGCCTCGAGGATGGCGCCCTGGTCGGCACCCTGGACGGCGGTCACGGCGAGGAAGACCGTTACGTAGCCGAGCGCCGTCCAGTCGAGGCGGATCGTGTAGCCCCGTATGACGCCGTGACGCTCGAGGCGGGCGATCCTTTCGGCGACGGCGGGCGGCGACATGTGGAGGTCGCGGGCCAGCTTGCGCTGTGACGCCCGGGAGTCGACGGCGAGCAGCGCCACGAGCCGCCGGTCGAGGGCGTCGAGCTGGGCCGGCTCCTTCGGGAGCGGCGCCGTCACGTCGAGCAAGCCGGACAAGGGAGCACGGTCTGTCAACTCGGAGCTCCTTTCGCCATTGCCCTTGTCATCCACCAGGAGAAGGACCTAAAGTTCCTTTCAACTGAGTCAATCTAGCCTCCTGGAGTCACCAATTGAGTTCTGATCTCGCCGCCGTAGCTGCGATCGACTGGACACGGCGCTTCGCCGCCCGCACAGCGAGCGGCGGAGGCGAGCTGACGGCCATATTGTCCCTTGCCGGCTCGAAGGACACGATCACGTTCTCGGGCGGCTTTCCGGCGCCCGAGACGTTCCCGGTGAAGCTTCTCGAGGAGATCCTGGTCGACCTGCTCGAGCACGACCCGGCGGCCACGTTGCAGTACACGC
This sequence comes from uncultured Actinomycetota bacterium, assembly GCA_963754255.1. GTDB lineage: Bacteria > Actinomycetota > Acidimicrobiia > Acidimicrobiales > Bog-793 > CAVWEW01. Next base: position 81,681 of record CAVWEW010000009.1, on the reverse strand, counting down.
CGACCGAGGGCCTCGCCTCCAGCCGGGTGGCGGTCGCCGACCTCGTCGCCTCGACACAGGGACTCCGCCCGGACCCGAACGAGGTCCTTGTCACGAGCGGCGGCATCGAGGCGCTGCAACTTCTGACCCACGTCCTGCTCGAGCCGGGCGACGCAGTTGCCGTCGAGGCGCCCACATACCTCGGGGCCCTCATGGCCTTCACCGGCTCCCAGGCGACGCGTGGTGGGCGTGCGCATGGACCGAGACGGCATGGTGGTCGACGATCTCGCTTCGGTCCTGCAAGGGGACGGCCCGGTGCCGAAGCTGCTTTACGTAATCCCGGACCACCAGAACCCGACCGGTCTCAGCCTCTCACTCGAACGCCGGCAGGCTCTCGTCGAGCTGTGCCGCCGCTACGAGCTGCTCGTCGTGGAGGACGTCGCCTACAGGGAGCTCGGCTTCGACGGCGAGCCGGTGGCAAGCCTGTGGTCGCTCGCCCCGGATCTCGTCGTCCAGATCGGCACGTTCTCGAAGATCCTCTTTCCCGGCGTCCGCCTCGGGTGGGCGATCGGCCCGGACGCCGTCGTCTCGGCGATGGCAGACGCCAAGCAGAACTCCGACCAGTGCTCCGGAGCGCTCGGCCAGCGCATCATGAGCAGGTTCGTCGAGAGCGAGCACTTTCCCTCCCACCTGGCGGCGGCCCGGGCCGTCTACGCCAGGCGCGGCGCCGCCATGCTCGATGCCCTCGAGCGACACATGCCCGATGGTGTGGAGTGGACGCGGCCGGAGGGGGGTTTCTTCGTCTGGCTCACCGCCCGGGAGGGGACCGACACCCGCGCCCTTGTGGCCGAGGCCCGCCGGCAGCAGGTGGCCTACGTGCCGGGCGCCCCGTTCTACGTCGACGGCCAGGGCGGCAACCAGATCCGCCTCGCCTTCAGCGGCGTGCGGGAAGAGGACATCGACGAGGGGGTGGCTCGACTCGGCCGCCTTCTCCGCCACAGCTGAGAGGGAGCAGATGACGAGCGAGCAGCAGCACTTCTCCACCGAGGGCGCCGGGGAGCCGACGGCCGAGGGCCGCTTCGTGAAGGTGGACAGCATCAATCCGGTCGAGCTCGTCCCCGGGCTCGAGTTCCGGCCGGTCCTCGGCGAGGAGACGATGGTCAACTTCGTGCACTTCGGCCCGCACACCGAGGCGCCCCACCACGCGCACCGCGAGGAGCAGATCGTCATCGTGCTCGAAGGCGAGTTCGAGTTCGACCTCGACGGTGACGTGCGCACGGTGCGAAGCGGCGACGTCGTCGTCGTGCCGTCGTGGGTTCCCCACGGGGCCCACACGAAGGACGGCGAATGCCTCGAGGTGGACGTCTTCAACCCTCCACGGGTGACGCTGCTCGAGCACGCCCGCTCGGAACAGGACCGCGTGATGGCGGCCCTTGCCGAGACAGAAGGTGCGGGGGCGAGCGAGGTGGCACCGTAGATGGATCTTGAACTCGCCGGACGGCGTGCGCTCGTCACCGGCGGCACGAAGGGCATCGGCCGGGCGATCGCCGCCGAGCTGTTGACCGAGGGCGTCTCCGTGGCGTTCTGCGCCCGGAACGCCGACGAGGTGAAGCAGGCAGAGGCGGCCCTGCGAGAAGAGGGCCGGGAAGAAGCGACGGGGCGCCTCAGCAGGTCTACGGCTTCACGGCCGACGTGACGATCCCGGAGCAGGTCGAGCGCTTCGTCGACGAGGCGGCCGGCTCGCTCGGCGGCATCGACATCCTCGTCAACAATGCCGGCGCCGCCCACCCGGGCAATTTCGAGAGCCTGAGCGACGACGACTGGAAGCAGGACCTCGACGTCAAGCTGTTCTCTCAGATCCGCTGCACCCGCGCTGCCCTCCCGCACCTGCGCCGGAGCACCGCCGCCCGGGTCGTCAACATCAACGCCGTCTACGGCAAGTACCCGGACCCGAACTTCTTCGCCACGACGGTGAACCGCGCCGCCTGCCTCAACTTGTCGAAGGCGCTCGCGCAGGAATTCGGGCCCGAAGGGATTCTCGTGAACAGCGTCAACATCGGTTTCGTCGTCACGCCGCAGTGGGAGAACATCCGCCGCCGCCGGGCGCCGGAGCGCTCCGAGGAGGAGTTCTTCTCCGCCCTCGCCGCCGCCGAGGTGCCGCTCGGGCGCTTCGGGACGGTCGAGGAGGTCTCCGGCCTCGTCGCCTTCCTGGCGAGCGGGCGGGCGAGCTACATCACGGGTTCGATGATCGATGTTGCCGGCGGCATGGGGAAGTACGTCTGAGCCAAAGGCAGGAGCGGGACCTCAACAACGGCTGATGAGGATGGACCACGGGAGGGACATGACAACCACTCAAGGTGAGGAGCGGCCGGCAGCTGCCGGCGCCGGCGTACCGGCCGGCTTCACGAGCCGGCCGGACGGCGGCGAGAACCAGCTCGCCAAGGGCTCGCTCCGGACGATCGACGCCATCGCCATATCCGTATCCGTGCTCTCGCCGGCAATGGCGATGCAGCTCAACACCGGTGGCGTCGCCGCCGTCGCCGGGGGCTCGACGCCGCTGTCGTTCCTTCTCGGGGGCATCGGCTGCCTGGCGCTCGGCTTCGTCGTCGTCGGCTTCACCCGCCGGATGGCGGCGGCCGGCTACGCCTACACCTACCTGAGCCGCAGCCTCGGCAAGCGTGTGGGCTTCCTTGGAGGCTGGATGTACGCCTTCGGCTTCGCCGCCTTCGTCCCGATGACGATGGCGGCCGTGGGCCAGCTCGCCGCCACGCTCCTCAACCTGGGCGGCAACTGGTGGTTCTGGTTCTTCCTGATGGGGATGGCTCTCCTCGTCGTGCTCTCGATCATCCGCGTGAAGATCACCACGAAGTTCCAGCTCGTCGTGGGAATAGTCACTGTCCTGCTCTTCCTCGTCGTCGACTTCGTCGTCACCGGCAAGGGCGGGGCCCACGGGCAGTCCCTTGGAGCTTTCACGTTCTCCCACACGACGTCAGGTGGCTTCCACGGCGTGTTCTACGGCCTCATCCTCGGCGTCACGTCCTACATCGGCTTCGAGACGGCGGCCGACTTCGGCGAGGAGACCGCCAATCCCCGGCGCTCGGTGCCCATCGCCGTCATCGCGGCCGTCACGTTCGCCATCATCTTCTATGTCTTCACCACCTACGCCACGACGATCGGCTACGGCGTGAACGCCCTCCAGCACAACCCGACGCCGTGGGTGGACAACGGCGTCGCCGGTGTGGCCACCCACTTCCTCAACCACGCCGTCGGCACCCTCATCGAGATCGCCGCCATGATGTCGGCTTTCATCGTGTGCGTGGCGTGTGCCACCGCCGGCTCCCGGACGCTTTTCGCCATGGGCCGGGAGGGAGTGTTGCCGAAGTGGTTCGGCCGGACCCACCCCACGTTCAAGACCCCCATCAACGCCACGCTGACAATTGCCGTCGTGGCGACGGTCGTGGCCGCGGTGGTCGGCTTCAACTTCAGCTCCGCCACCTTCGGGGGGGACGCCTTCACCGTCTACTACCTGCTGGCCACTATCGGCACGCTCGCCGTCGTGCTCGTCTACATCGGCCTGTGCCTGGGCGGGATCGGGTTCTTCAAGCGGACGTCCGAGCACTTCAACCCGCTCATCCACGGCCTCGTGCCCCTGATCGGCGCCGTCATCTTCGGCATCGCCCTCTACGGGTCGATCTGGCCGCTCCCGCCGTCGCCCGTCGAGTCCGCCATCTACATCACGGCGGCCTGGCTCGTGCTCGGTGTGCTCGCCCTCATATGGGTCTCGATACGGCGGCCCGAGTCGATCGAGCGGATCGGCTCGATCCTCGGCGAGGAGGGAGGCGAGCTCGTCACCGAGCTCGACCAGCGCTGAGCGGGAGGAGTTCCCCCCTCCGCCGCAAGAGGCTTCCGAGGCGCCGACCGCATCTCAACCGAGGCGCCCGGGGCGACATCTGATCAGAGGACGACGACCGTGATAGACGACCACGCCCACCCGTTCCCGCTCGAGTTCACGCCGTTCGAGCCGGAGTCGATCAGCCTCGACGCGAGCTCAGATGGGGATGCCCGGGAGCGCCGGCGGCGTCTCGGCCCGGGGCGCCTGTTCCAGGAGCTGCTCACGACGGCCCTCGGCTCCCTCCTCGGGCTGCCGGGGGAGGCGGCTCCCGAAGAGGTGGCAGCGGCGCGTGACGCGGCGGCGGCCGCCGGCTGGAGGGCATGGGTCCGGCGGCTGTTCGACGAGGCCGGCATCACCGGCATGCTCCTCGACGAAGGCGTCGCCAGCGCCCACGGCGGCCCGATCGACGCCTACAGCGATCTCACCGGCCGGCCGATCTGGCGGCTCGCCCGCATCGACCCGCTCGTCGACGATCTCATCGGCGCCGGCGCCGGGGCCGCCGAGATCATCGGCGCCGTGGGCAAGTTCATGGAGGAGGCGGCGGCGAGCGGAGCGGTGGGCTTCAAGACGATCGTCGCTTACCGGACCGGCCTCGCGGTCGATCCCTCCGTCGGCATGGAGGAGGCAGAGGCTGCGCTGGGCAGCCCGGGGGACCGGGGCCGTCCGCCGCACGGCAAAGCCGCTGCGCGACCTTGTCACGAGGACGGTCCTCGAACGGGCGGCCGACCTCCGCCGGCCCGTCCAGTTCCACACCGGCTTCGGCGACTCCGACATCCGCCTCGCCGAGTCGAACCCCCTCCTGCTCGAAGACCTCCTCCACAGCCCGGCCGGCACCGCGGCGACGATCGTCCTCATCCACGGCTCCTACCCGTGGCACGAGGAGACCGCCTATCTGGCCACCGTGCGGCCGAACGTCTACGCCGAGCTCTCGTTGTCGAACCTTTTCGCTCCGCTCGGCACCGCTGACCGCCTCGCCCGGCTGCTCGAGCTCGCCCCCCGGGAGAAGGTCCTCGCCGGCTCCGACGGCCATCACCTACCCGAGACGCACTGGTTCGGCTGCCGGACGCTCGCAAGCGGCTTCGAGGAGGTGGCGGTCCGCCTCCGTGCCGTCGGGGCGAGAGCGTCCTTCGTGGAGGCGACCCGGCAGGCCCTCTTCGAGGAGAACGCCCGCGCCGTCTACGGGCTCGGCTGACACCGCCGGCGGGCTCGCGGCGGGCCGCGCGGGCAGGGACGCTCCCCGTGCCGCCCCTGCGCGACAACCACAGGCTGCTCAGGCCGCCGGAGATACCTCATATCGCCGGAGCGTCAGGTCGGCCAGCCGGTCGAGGGCGACCTCGAAGCCGAGCCCGGCTGCCGTCGGCACCTCGATCGTCCCGTCCGGCGCCCACCTCGTAGGTCGGGTCGACGAGGTCGAAGGCGAAGAGAACCGAGGCCGGCGACATGTCGGCCGGCTCGGTGAAGCCGGGGAGCGAGCAGAGGGCCAGATTGACGGCCCGCCCGATGCCGGACTCGAGCATCCCACCGCACCAGAGCGGCACCCCTTGGTCGAGGCAGAGGTCGTGGATCTCCAGGCTGGCCGAGACGCCCCCGACCCGGCCCGGCTTCAGGTTGACGTTGCGGCACGCACCGAGCAGGAGCGCCCGGCGGACGTCGGCGACCGACCTCAGGCTCTCGTCGAGGCAGATCGGCGTGGAGAGCCTGCGCTGCAGCTCCACATGCCCGAGGAGGTCGTCCCAGTCCAACGGCTGCTCGATGCACGACAAGGCCGAAACTGTCGAGCTCCTCGAGACGCCTCAGGTCGTCGGCGGCGGCGGTGTAGGAGGCGTTGGCGTCCACCTGCAACATCACCTCCGGCCCGATGAGCTGGCGCACTGCTGCCACGACCTCGACGTCCCAGCCGGGCTTCACCTTGAGCTTCACCCGCCGGTAGCCCTCGCCGAGCCGGCGCTCGACTTCGGCGAGCGTCGAGGCGATGGTGGCGTGGATGCCGATGCTCTCGCCGACGGGCACGGCCCGGCGGATAGCGGGCGCCTCCGAGGCGGCAGGACGGCCGGCATGACGGGAGAAGAGGGTGGCGAGCGATACGCCGGCCCTGGCGGCCTCGAGGCACCAGAAGGCCGATTCGACGCCGGCACGGGCAAAGGTGTTGCCGCGGATAGACGACATCGCCCTCGCCACTTCGAGCGGATCCGGCCCGGCTTCGAGGGCGATCGGCAAGGCCCACTCGCAGATGACCGCCAGGCTGCCCGAGGTGGTGTCCGGGCAGGTAGAAGGGATGATCGAGGGCGACCGCCTCACCCCAGCCCTCGACGCCGTCGGCGTCTAGGAGGTGGATGAGGATGGTGCGGCGGGTGTCGGTCGAGCCGAATCCTGTCACGAACGGCTCGAGGAGGGGCAGGCTCACCTCGAGCACCTCGGCTCGGGTGACAGGTGGCCGGGTGGGCGGCAACAGTCCTGGTCTCCCTTCGTGATCGGCATCCGAGATGCTTATTGGTCGGGCCGGGCGCGGCGACTCCGCCTCAGGTGTACACGGGCGTCCGCCAGCTCCGATGGCCGCCGGCGCCGGCAGCTCGCTCGTCACCCCGGACAGCACCGAGGTAGGCATCCTGCAGCTGCCTCGTCACCGGCCCGGGCTTGCCGTCACCGACAGGCCGCCGGTCGATCGAGGTGACCGGGGCGATCTGCACTCCGGTGCCGCAGAGGAACACCTCCTCGGCCACATAGCTCTCGCTGCGGTCGATGCGCCGCTCGTGGACGGCGAGGCCGAGCTCACCGGCAAGCTCGATTACGGCCCCCCTCGTCACCCCGACGAGGATGTCCTCGGATGCCGCCGGGGTATGAAGCGCCCCGTCCATGACGAAGAAGACGTTCGACGAGGATGCCTCGGCGACGTGCCCTTCCCCGTTCAGCATGAGCGCCTCGTCGAAACCGTTCTCCCGGGCGTCGTCCGAGGCGAGGGCGGCGTTCACGTACGAGCCGATCACCTTGGCCCTCGCCGGTATGGCGTTGTCGTCGATGCGCCTCCAGGCGGAGTAGGCGAGGGAGAGGCCCCGGTCGATCGCCAGGTACTCGCCCATCGGCTGGCAGTAGGCGGCAAAGGACGTGCGCAGGCCGGCCAGCTTGACCGTGATCGTCTCCTCCGACTTGAAGACGAGAGGACGGATGTAGGCATCCTGGCGCAGTCCGTTTCGTCTCAGCAGCTCCACGACCACGTCGGCGACCTCGCCCGCCTCAAGGCGGGTGTCGAGGGTGAGGATGCGCGCCGAGCGGACGAGGCGTTCCGCGTGGGCGTCGAGGAGCGTCACGTAGAGCTGCTCGTGAGAGGCGTTCCAATAGGCGCGGATGCCCTCGAAGCAACCGGTGCCGTAATTCACAACATGGCTGGCGATGGAGACGCGGGCATCCTCGTGAGCGACATACTCGCCGTCGAAGTAGGTGATGCGATTCACTCCCGGGCGTCCATCTGCCGCCTGGGCCGCGCCGGCGGTTGCCATGTCTGCACCCATCTCAGTAGAACTCGAAGTATTCGCGCATCTCCCAGTCGGTCACCTCGCCGAGGAAGCGGCTGATCTCGTTCCGCTTCATGGCGGTGATGAAGCGGACGAATCCTTCCCCGAACACTTCGGGGAAGAACCGGTCCGCTTCGAGAAGGTCGACCGCTTCCCAGAGGGAGGCGGGAAGACGCGGGGCGTCGTTCGAGTACGGGTCGGCCTCGACCACAGGAGGCGGCTCGAGCCCCCGACGGATCCCGTCGAGTCCGGCCGCCAGGTTGGCCGCCAGGTAGAAGTACGGATTAGCCGCGGGCTCGCCGAGCCTGTTCTCGATGTGGGCGCCCTTCTCGAGCGGATCGCCCTGCACGCGCACCATCGTGCCCCGGTTCTCGTTCGCCCATGTCACGCGGTCGGGGGCGAAGGAGTACGGCTTGAAGCGCTTGTAGCCGTTGATGGTCGGCGTCGTGAACACGGTCATGGCAAGGGCGTGCTCGAGGATGCCGGCGACGAATTGGCGGGCTACTTCCGAGAGCCGATCTTCGGCCGACGTGCTCGTGAAGGCGTTCACCCCGCTCTCCCGGTCGCGGAGCGACTCGTGGAGATGCCAGCCGTTGGAGAAGAAGTTGGGGAGCGACGGGCGGCACATGAAGGAGGCGTGCAGGCCGAGGTCGTGGGCCACCTGCTTGGTGGCGGAGCGGAAGAGCACCATGGCGTCGGCACCATCGAGGCCGGCGAGGGGGTCGAACGTCACTTCGAGCTGGCCTGGTCCCCACTCGTCCTCGATCGAGCGCAGAGGGAGCTCGAGACCGAGATATGTCTCCCGCAGCTTCTCCACGAGGGAGTTGATCCCGCCGAGGCGCGTCTCTGACAGGTACTGGTATCCCTGCTCGATGACCGAGACCGCCGCCATCGGCGGAGGCCACCCCGTCTGGTCGAGCTCGATGCGGGAGCTGTCACGGCGCACCACGTAGAACTCGACCTCGAGACCGGCGAGGTAGTCGTAGCCGGCCTCCTTGGCCGCCTCCACCTGGGTGCGGAGCAGGCGGCGGCTGTCGATGGGAAGTGCCCTGCCGTTCGAGAAATAGGCATCGCTCAGCACCCAGCCGGTCCTGTCGGCGAATGGGAGCACGCGGAAGGTGGCCGGATCCGGCACGAGCACTATGTCGGGAAAGCCCGTCAGCTCCGGGATGTCGAAGCCGCCACCCTCGGTGAACATGGGCGTGAACACCTTGTTCGCCGTGTCCAGGCTGAGCAGCGCCGCCGAGAAGTCGATCCCGTTCTCGAGAGCGGCTACGTAGTCGACGGCTGACATGAACTTGCAGCGGGGGGTGCCGTGCTGGTCGACCCAGATGATCCTGACGGTCAACAATCCCTGCTCCTCGATGAGAGCAGTCGTGCGCTCGCCGGCCTTGCGCTGGGCCGAGTCGAGCAAGCCGTGCTCTTTCACGAAGCCGGACTTGCCCACTCCTCGTTCGCTTGTCATCGCTCTCCTTGTCGCGTCGTTGCTCGCTTGAGCCTTGTGCCGGCGCTGCTCTCCGTCCCTGTTCCCCGGGTCAGGCGACGGCATGCGCACCGGACCCACCAGAGGGGGCCGGCGAGCCTCGGAGAGCGGCTCCGAGGCGGACGGCTCCACCCTGCTCGATCCGCTCCCGTTCGCTCGCGGCAGGCAGGAGGAGGTCAAAAAGGGAGCTGTCGCAAGAGTGCAGCTCCGTGGCGGCCATCTTGCCGCCGTTCAGGCAGAACTGCCACATGCCGTTCGACTCGTTGTCGCTGTAGACCGTTAGCTCGCCATCGGCCGTCAGGTAGCCGAGGTTCACCTTGCCGCCGAAAGCCGCGTCGACGGCGCGCAGGGCCGTCGGCACGTCGGCGCCCTCGAAGACGCGCTCGAGGAAGAACTGCCAGCCCACCTCGCTGTCGGCGCGGCCGTGGAGGCGGCCGGCAAAGCGCTCGCGGAAGTCGTTCCAGAGCTCGAGGTAGCCGTTGTGGCACCAGGCGCTGCGGTCGCCGTCGAAGAAGGGCTGGGTATCGGCCATCTGCACCGTCGACAGCTGGCTCGGGCGGCGGAGATGGGCGAGGAAGCGCCGCGACCGAACGGCACGCAAACTCTCGTCGTGGTAGCCCTCGTCACGAAAGCGACCGACGCCGCGGGTGCCGTGGACGCTCGCCGCAGCCTCGTCGATCCAGGCCACTCCCCAACCGAAGCCGCCGAGGCCTAGCTCCTCGAGCCCGGCGACGATCGGGGCCAGCTCCTCAAAAGACCGCCGCTCCTCGAAGGCCGCAGCCAACATCTCGCACAAGCTTCAGATCCTCCTCGGGTGTCTTTGCGGGGTGTCGCCGCCCCTGTGAGTCACCACTCCTCCGCCGAGCCCTCGCTGGGGCGACTACCGGCAAGCGCCAGCAGGCAGCGCCGTAGTGCCGATCGACTGAAAGGTCTGCTTCCGAACTACGAGATCATACGGTGGCACAACGGCATGCTCGGCAGCACAAATGCGTCGGCCCGGTTTCCGGAGGCACCATCGCGCCGCGCAAGCGGTCCGGCGACATCCCGCAGCTCAGGGGCTGTCGATGCCTCACTACTTCAGGCGGAAAGCTCACGTTTACGTAAAGGTTCGTTATGATCCGCCGGTAGTCACAGGAACCACCACGAGGAGCGAGATTGACGTCCGTGAGCCATCCAACAGAGGTACCCCCGGTGAGGAAGGGCGTTCACTACAAGTGGATCGCCCTCTCCAACACGACGCTTGGGATTTCGATGGTCACGATCAACCAGTCGATCCTGCTCATCTCGTTGCCCGACCTGTTCCGTGGCATCAAGCTCAACCCACTGACGCCCTCCAACACCTCTTACTTCCTCTGGGTCTTCATGGGGTTCCTGCTCGTCACGGCTGTGCTCGTGGTGAGCTTCGGCCGGGTCGGCGACATCTACGGACGGGTCCGCATGTACAACCTCGGGTTCGCCATTTTCACGGTGTTCTCGATCCTGCTGTCGGTTACCTGGTTCACCGGCGCCGCAGGAGCCCTGTGGATCATCATCATGCGAGTCTTCCAGGGGGTCGGTGGGGCCTTCCTGTTCGCCAACTCGAGTGCCATACTGACCGACGCCTTCCCCGAGAACGAGCGGGGGAAGGCCATGGGTATCAACGGCATCGCGGCGGTGGCTGGCGCCTTCCTCGGCTTGATCCTCGGCGGTGTGCTCGCTCCGATCGAGTGGCGCCTCGTCTTCCTCGTCTCGGTTCCTTTCGGCCTCTTCGGCACTGTCTGGGCGTACCTGAAGCTGGTGGACAACGGCGTGCGCATCAAGTCCAAGATCGACTGGCTCGGCAACGCCACCTTCGCCGTCGGCCTGATCGCTCTTCTGACGGGGATCGTCTACTCGCTCCTTCCCTACGGAGGCCATCCCACAGGCTGGACCAACCCGTGGGTGCTCCTCGGAGTCTTCGGCGGTATAGCTGTTCTCGGGCTGTTCGTCTGGGTCGAGAATCACGTGCCGGCGCCGATGTTCCGCATGCAGCTGTTCAAGCTCCGCGCCTTCACCTGCGGAAACATCGCCGCCCTCCTTGCCGCTCTCGGGCGAGGCGGGCTGCAATTCATGTTGATCATCTGGTTGCAGGGAATCTGGCTGCCCCAGCACGGGTACAGCTTCAGCCAGACTCCACTTTGGGCCGGGATCTACATGATCCCTCTCACGCTGGGTTTCCTCTTGGCCGGTCCCGCCTCAGGCGTCTTATCGGACCGCTTCGGCGCACGGTTGTTCGCCACGACCGGTCTGGTTCTGTCAGGGGCAGCCTTCCTGTTGCTCGAGCTGCTCCCGATGAACTTCCGCTACATCTGGTTTGCCCTGCTCGTCTTCCTGTTCGCCGTGGGCATGGGACTCTTCTTTGCTCCCAACCAGGCGGCGGTGATGAACAGCCTGCCCCCGGAACAACGGGGGGCAGGCGCCGGCATGCTCAACACTTTCCAGAATTCGGCCACCGTGCTGTCCATGGGCCTGTTCTTCACGATCGTCACCCTGGGCCTCGCATCCGACCTCCCGGGTCACCTTTATCGCGGGCTGACGGGGGCGGGGGTCCCGTCTGGTGCGGCCCATCTTGTGGCGAACGAGCCACCGATCGGGAGCCTCTTCTCCGCCTTCCTCGGCTACAACCCGGTGAAGGAGCTGCTCGGGCCGACGGGGGCCCTCCGGCACCTGAACCCCCACCAGGTGGCCTACATCACCGGGCGGTCGTTCTTCCCGGAGCTGATCGAACAACCCTTCGCGAACGGGCTGCACCTCGCCTTCGACTTCGCCGCCGGGGCGACCCTGATCGCCGTCGTCGCCTCCGCCCTCCGTGGCCGGCGTTACATGCACGTCGCTTCATCGGTCCGAGATGAGCTTGCCGAGGGCGCGGCGGCCACCGCCGCGGTGACGCTTCTCGCCGGCGAGGGAGTCGACGAGCTCGGCGCAGATGATGTGATGGCGTCGTCGGTGAGCGTGCGCGGTGACCCCATGGACTACGACGAACCACGCGGGAGCAGCTGACCACGGGCGCGCCGGAGCGCCAGCGTAGGGGGCTCACCGGCGGTGTACGGCAGCCGGTCGGTGAGTGATGTCTTACCGGAGTCTGGATGCGCCAGGATTCCCAAGTTCAGCATGCGTGGCAGCAGGCATCAGTACCCTCCGAGGTCTAAAGCCCTTCGTGATGGACATGAACGCCGCCGACAGCCTCTCAGTGCCGCGGATGGTCCTGGACCCCAAATCCCAAAGTTGATCTTTAGGCTAAATTTGCTTGCAAAGCGGTATCCCCGTCTGCAACAGTGTGTCCCGGTAGCCGTCATAGTGCTTTTAGTGCAAGCACCACTTGTTTTCCTTCAGAACATCGCATTCTTCCGTGGCGGAACCGTGCGTCACCTTGCTCAGCCGATGTCGAGTGGGGTAAAGGCTAGCGCGCCAACTCATCGCAGTGATACCTGAGTGCACGCGGGGAATTAGAGACACGCGTAACGAACAGAGGGGGAAACGTGCCAAGAACCGGCCGCGGGCGGCTCTTGTCCTTGTTGCTGGTCCTATCTGGCCTATCAACGCTCTTACTGGCAGGGTTTTCGAGGAACACCTCGTCGGCGATTGCACGTCCGGGCGCACGTCGTGGGTTCGCCGGACCAGTGCATTTGAGCGAGCACGGGCGTATCGCAGCAACCTCTGCGGTGTCGGGCTCGCCCACGGCAGGACCATTTGTGACGCTGCTGTTCTCGCGCACCGAGATAACTGCGGCGGACAACTGCGTGGAGGACGACAGCGGGATCGAGCGTCTCGACACCGTGGTGGCACCGTACCTGCAGTCACTCGGCATGGCCGGCACCGGGACTCTCGTCACCGGCAGCACGCAGGCGACGGGACCCTACTGCACCCACTACGGCGACTCCTTCGGGGCCTCGTGGGCACAGGCCACGAGCCTCGCCCAGAACTACGGCTGGTCGTTCGTGTCCCACACCGCCACGTACCCCTCCAACATGGCCTCGCTCACGCCGGCCCAGCAATACGCCGAGACTTGTGGGTCCGCTGCCACGCTCGAGGCACACGGGCTGCCCGGTGCACAGGGGCTGATCGCGTACCCCGGCGCCCAACCTGTCCCGACAGCCATGCAAACGAACTACGGCGCCGACTGTTTTGCCTGGGGACGCAAGTACAACGTGACGGGGATCACGTCTGCCACAGCCGGCAGCCAGGCGCCGTACTGGCAGAACTCCACCGCCGTCAATGGCGGGCCGTGTAACACCGAGGGTGCAGCCTGTTACTCCATCACGGCGAAGGGCTCGACGAGATACGTTCTCCCGAGCACGATCATCGCGGACGTAGAGTCGCTCCAGCCAGGCCAATGGTTCACGTTGCAGGCATACATCCTCGTCTCCGGAACCAACCCGCCGTACACGCAGAACAACACGGAGTGGGATTGTTCGTCTTCTGACCCCACCTTGCACTGGACCAACGACAACGAGCGTTACTGCTACTCCGACTACCAGACGATCATCGGGGCCATCGCGGCGGAATCCGGCTATCACCGTGACTGATCCGCTCACCGTCGGATTGGCTTTCGGCCGTCCGGCGCCATACCGGGCGACCGCGTTTGCACCCACGCGGGCTGGTCAGACGCCACGTATGGCGCCGCCCTCGCGGACAAGCCTCACGGCGCCGCCGGCTCGGGCCGACGGCAACTCAGAGGCACGGCGGTGAGGGAACCGACAGGCGGCACCGCGATGCACGGGCCGGCCGTACCTCGCTCCACAAAGAGAGGGAGGTGGAAACTGCTCATCGGCTCCGCGCTTTCCATCGGCTTGTCGACCTCCATGATTTTGCCCTGGGCGCCGGTGTCAGCCCTCACGCGAGCCGCCGGCGCGCCGGCGCTCACCCTCCACCCGACGAAGGCCGACGTCGGAGCGAACGTATCCGCCGCCGGCTCGGGCTTCGCGGCGTCAGAGACAGTGGAGCTGTCCTTCGACGGCACGAGCGTCGGCACGGCGATGGCGACCACGACAGGGACGTTCAGCGCCAGCTTCAAAGTTCCGTCGACGTCGGGCGGCCAGCACCTCGTGGCCGCAGCCGGCGCCTCTTCGAAGCTGAGGGCGACGGCGAGCTTCACCGTCGGCACTTCGATCAAGCTCGCTCCTGTCAAGGCTGTTCCCGGCTCCTCGGTGGCCGTTTCCGGCAGTGGCTTCGGCAAGAGTGAAACCATCACCATCTCGCTCGGTTCCAGCACGGTGGCGAACGCGAAGTCGGGGCCGAAGGGAGCCTTCGCGGAGTCTTTTCAGGTACCTGTGGGGGCCGCCGGGACTAACAAGGTGAGCGCCACCGGTCAGACCAGCCATCTGAGCGCAACGGCGAGCCTCACGGTCGGCACCGGGATCACGCTCTCGCCTCAGTCAGGGCCGGTCGGTGCCAGCGTGAAGGTGTCGGGGGCTGGCTTCGCCACCGACGAGCCGGTCACCCTGAGCTTTGCTGGCGTCTCGCTCGGCGGCAATGTCACTACGGACACCAACGGAAACTTCACCGCAACCTTCACCGTGCCGAGCGCCGTCGGCGGCAGCCAGGCAGTGCTCGCCACGGGCAAGACCGGTCACGAGCGCGTCGGCCACCTTCACCGTGACGACGTCCATCTCGCTCCACCCTGGCGGTGGAGAAGTCGGGACGAGTGTGCAGGTGACCGGGAGCGGCTTCGGTGCGAGCGAGGTCGTCAACCTCACTGACTCGAACGGGGCTTTGAGTGGTAGCGCCGACACCGGTGGCAGCGGCTCGTTCACTACCTCGGCCGTGGTGGCGGCCGGCGCACAGGGCGGCTCAGATGTGGTGACGGCCACCGGCACCACATCCGCCGACTCGGCTCAGGCAACGTTCATCGTCGCGGCGCCGGCAGTCTCGCTCGCGTCAGCTTCGGCCAGCCTCGGCGAGCGGGTCACCATCTCGGGGACGGGATTCGCGCCGAACGAGTCGAGCACCATCCTCGTCGCGGACGGGGCCCTCCTGGCACAGCCGGCCACGACGGATGCCTCGGGTGCCTTCACGACCACGGCCGTCCCGGTCGCCTGCGGACCCTTCTACGTCGGTGCCGAGGACACCTCGGGTGACATCTCGGCGCAGGGGCCGATCCTCACGATCACGTGCCCGGTCGTCGACCCCATCAGCCCCGGAGCGGCCCCCCCGGGTGGCACCGTGGGCGTGACCGTGAGCGGCTTCTACCCTGGCGGGGAGGCATCAGCCGTCCTCGCCTGGGGCGGCTACGGCCCGTGCGGAGGTGGCGGCAGTCCCCTCGACAGGGCGCAGCTGTTCTCGGGCATACCGGTCGACGGCAGCGGCAACCTCTCCACCAGCGTCGTCCTTCCTCTCGATGCCGAGGGCGGGTGCGTCACCGTGAGAGAGCAGGTAGAGGTGAGCGGGAGCCAGTACACGTTCTCCGCCGGGCCCCCGGAGTTCACAAACTTGCCGAACCTCTCCGTCGACGGGCCAACGATCAGCACGAGCCCGTATCCGATCGCCCCGGGGGAGACCGTGACGGTGGCGGGCAGCGGCTTCGGCGCCGGCGACTCGATCGTCATAACGGACGCGGACAACAACACGCTCGCCACGACCACGGCGAGCAGCGCCGGCGGGTTCGCCAACCTGAGCGTCGTTATCCCGGCCGGGTCGTCCGACACCTACATCGTGGCCACGGATCAGCAGACCGGCATCTCGACTGCCGGCGGTTGGTGCGTCGGTCCGAGCTATTGCATGACTGCGTCGCCGTAAAGTTCGAGGACTCGGTCAGCCGGTGTGCCCTCTACCTCGTGGTGCGAGCAGTGAAGCCCGGCTGACAACGTCCTCGGCACCTCAGCGGCCCTCCTGATCTTCCGCTTGGACTACTCCTTCGGCGATGGAGCGCAGCTTGACGTTGAGGCGCTGCGACGCCCGCCTGAGTATGTCGAATGCCTGCTCCGACGTAACGCCTTCCCGGGCCATGAGAAGTCCCGTGGCCTCGCCGATCACCTGACGCGAGGTGATCGCCGACTCCAGGTTCTGGACGTGACGCGACGACGAGAGCGCAACGGCAGCGTGGGCCGCGAACACCGCGCCGATGTCAAGATCGTACCTGTGGAAGGCATCTACCTGGGTCGAGTAGCAAATTCAACGCGCCCAGCGTGTCCCGGTCGACGAAGAGACGGAACGACAGGATGCTCTCGATGCCGGATTCGGCGTTGGCCCGGCGGGCGAACTCCGTCCAACGGCTCTCTTGCGAGAGGCGTCCGGTCTGGAAGACCTCGTGCTCGCGGATAGCGTCCAGGCAGGGCCCCTCCCCGGTCTCAGACTGCAGCCGGTCCACGATGGCCGGCACCTCGTCGCTCGATGCCGGCGACAGCACCTTCTGACCGTTGACCATGGAGATTCCCGCGTGCTCGCAGCCGTCGATCGTCTCCACTGCCAGCTGCACTATCGCGTTCAGAGTGGCATCCACGTCTGGTTCAGCTAAGAGGGTGCGGGCGATCTCACCAAAAGTTTCAGCAAGCTCCAATGCCGACTCACCAGCCATAACTCGAGAGTAAGACATCTCCGAGGCACCCGCTACCGGAACCGACGACCGCTGCGGGTCGCGTCGGATTGGGCGCCGGCTACCGGTAGGCCTCGGCCTGGATCCGGTACAGCTGTGAGTACTGGCCGTTCCTCGCCATCAGGTCGTCGTGCGTCCCTACCTCCACAACCCGGGAGCCGTCGAGAACGACGATGAGGTCGGCCATCTGCAGGGTGCTGAACCGGTGCGACACGAGGATCGTGATCCCGCCCTTGCCTCTGGAGCCTCGGACCCGAGAGGCGTATCGCTCGAACAGGGCATGCTCGGTCTCGGCGTCCAAGGCGGCGGTCGGCTCGTCGAGGATGGCGACGTGAGGGCTGTCCCTCATGAAGCCGCGTGCCAGGGCCAGCTTCTGCCACTGCCCGAACGAGACCTCGATGCCGTCGTTCCAGGTCTTGCCGAGTTGGGTGCCGAGACCGCTCGGCATCGTGGCCACGACGTCGGAGGCGCCCGCCCGCTCGAGGGCCATGGTGAGAGCCGGCTCTTCCTCGATACGGGAAAGGTCGCCGAGGCCGATCGTCTGGCTCACCAGCAATTCGAAGCGGAAGAAGTCCTGGAACGCTCCTGCCAGCCTCGCTCGCCACTCCTCCGTGCGCAGCCGGGCAAGGTCGCAGTCGTCGACAAGGATGCGCCCGGAGGTCGGGGCGTAGAGCTTGGCGATCAGTTTTGCGAGCGTGGATTTGCCGGCGCCGTTCTCACCGACGACGGCGACGACCGATCCCGCCGGCAGAAGGAGATTCACGTCCTCCAGAGCCGGCGTGGATGCGCCCGGGTAGGTGAAGCTCACGTGCTCGAAGCGGATCCCCTCCTTCAGCCGCTCCGGTACATCGAGGTCGGAAGCCGCCGTGATGGCCGAGGCGTAGTCCTCGAGCCAAGCGAGTCGGCGGGCCCCGTCCATCCAGATGCCACGGAGGAATCCGATCTCGCTCACAGTGGCTCCGACATAGGAGGACAGCCTGGCGCCGGCGGCCAGCACGAGGAGCACATTGGGAGCTGAGGCATGCCTGCCGGTTGCCACGAGGATGATGGCCCCGACGTAGGCCGCGCCGAAGATCGCCCACCCGGCGGCGTACCAGAGAGACGACACTGATCGAGCCCCCGCAACAGGGCCATACCACTCCTCCCACGCCTCCCGTCTTCTCCGGGCGAGGCCGGCCGCGATGCCGAGCACTCGCAGCTCCTTTCCCGGCGACGCCGTCGTCGTGAGCGAGAACAGATGGCGGGCCAGCCGATCAGCTTGGGCGCCGCCTTCTTGTGCCTGCCTTTCGACACCCGGGCGCCACGAAGTTGCCGCCACCGTGGGCAAGGCGAACGCCACGAGCAAGATGAGCAAAGGATTGACGGTTGCCAGGATGGCGACAGTCACTCCGAGCCGGAGCAACCAGCCAACCGTCGAGAAGACCGACATGTACATGTGGTCGAGCACATAGGTCTGCTCCCGCAGCACCGAGAGGCGATCGAGGTACTCGGGCCGCTCCTGGTGGGAGATGGTCGGGATCGTTGCCTGCAGCCGGGCGACGTGGGACTCGAGGGCAATGGTCACCTTGTCCCGGAAGCGTCGCTGCAACCGTGTCGACACCGTGGAGAGGAACCACGTGAGGACGGCCGAGCCGGCCATGCCGAAGGCGGCGGTCCACAAGAGCCCGGTCTTGTGCTCGAGCACCCCTTCGCCGAGGAGCTTGAACCACACAGCCACGAGCGCGTCCGGCACAGCCGCCACCAAGGTCAGCACGAGGGCCACGCCCATCAGAGACGGCTCGTAGCGATACCCGAGCATGCATAGTCGCCACATCGAGCGCAGGGCCGGCGGAAGGCTGTCGAGATCCGCCGGCGCTGCCGCCCCGGTTCCTGGCCCGGTCGCCTGGGCCGGCTCAGGTGAGGACATCGAAGCTCACCTCCTCCTCACCCTCTTCTGGAGTTCCGCTGGCGAAGCGCTGAGCCTGCACCTCGAACATCGTCTTGTAGCGGCCACCCAGAGCCATCAGCTCCTCGTGGCTACCGAGCTCCACGGCCCGCCCGTCTTCGAGCACGCAGATACGGTCGGCGCGCCGAACCGTGGAGAAACGGTGCGAGATCAATATCGTCGTGCATCCCAGCGTCGCCTGCAGGATGCGGGCGAAGATCTCGGCCTCACCACGGACGTCGAGCTGAGCCGTCGGCTCGTCGAGAAGGACGACAGCGGCACCCCGCCTCACAGCGCAGAGGGCCCGGGCGAGGGCGACCCGTTGCCATTGACCCCCGGACAGATCGGTGCCGCCGCTGTATCCCTTGGACAGCACGGTCTCGAGCGGCGCCAATGACGCTGCGCCGGCGTCCTCGAGGGCTGCGGCGACCTCCCGCTCGGGTGCGCCGCCGGGGGCCACGTTGTCTCGCAACGGCAGCTCGAAGCGCACGAAGTCCTGGAACACGGCTGTCACCTGCTTTCGCCAGGCGGCGATGTCGAAGTCGCGAAGGTCGATCCCGTCCGCCTCGATGGTCCCCGAGACGGGGTCGTAGAGACGGCAGAGAAGTTTCGCCAGCGTCGTCTTGCCCGCCCCGTTGTGGCCGACGATGGCCATCGAGGTGCCAGCCGGGACGACAAGGTCAAGCCCCTTCAACACGGGTCTGTCGGTGGCGCCGGGATAGCCGAAGGTCACGTTCCGCAAGCGGAGCTCGTGCCTCGGCAGCCCTGCCGCCGGACGCGAGCCCGGGGACAGGGAGCCGGCGGCCGCCATGGTCCTCTCCAGACGCGAGACGGCCGCCACGGGGGCCGCCGCCGCGTCGAGTGCCCAGTTGAGGCCGCCGAAGGCGATCATGGCCGTCCCCACAGCGGCCTGCGCGTAGACGACGAGCGAACCGAGCCCGAGGTGGTGTGAGAGCGTCGCCGACACGAGCGACCAGAAGACGAGACCGTTGGCGACACTGACCACGAGGGCGCTCAGAAGGACCGAGCGCTCCCGCATACGCGTCGCCTGGTATTGCAGTTGGTGGAGCCGCCGCCTCCGGTTGGTGAACCTGTCGAGCACCCAGCTGTCGAGACCGAACACCCGCAGTTCCTTCGCAGCCGGTGGATCGACGGCCAGCCTGTAGGCGTAGTCCGCGTCGCGTTGGGCTTGGCGCACCTCGTCGGTGTTCCGATCCTTCCAGACCCCGCTCTCACGCAGGAGCCAATGAGTGGACAGCCAGGCGCCGGCGAGCAGCGGCGGGGCCCACGGCTCATAACCGAAGAGCACGGCGCTTTGCGCCAGGCCGGCGACGAGGTCGACGAGGCCGCCGGCGATGAAGTCCATGGACAGCGAAAGAGGCGGCGCCGTCATGCCGCTGTCGAACTCGCGCGCCACTTGCAGGTCGGTGACAATTGATGGGTCTTCGAGATGTCCGATCCCCTGTACTGCAACACACGCGGCCGTCAGCCTGTCGTACAGCCACGCTGCAGTCCTGTCGCCCAGGTTGGCGCTGACAGCGGTGTGGATCGGGCCCAGCACCTGCAGGAGAATGAAGACGGCTCCGGTGACGGCGAGAGGGCCGGCGAGATCGGAATGGTGTTGGACGCTTCCCACGAGCACTCCGATGACGATCGAGAAAGCCGCCGGCAGAAGCCCCCGCAGCCCGAGAATGCTCCACCAGGCTGACGCCAAGGGACGGTCGGCGCGCCCGAGCGCCGCCCCGAACTGCAGCTCCTGGCGGTCCTTCAGCCTCCTCGCGGCCGAACCCACGCCACGCCGCCGGGCCTCTCGCACCGGCTCACGCTACCGAGTCGCGGCCCACCGGGTCGTTCCCTCGGCAGTACCTCGGGCCTGCCCCGAGATCGACGGCCGTCACGAGCGACTCATCGAGATGCCCCCTCCGAACCACCCTGCCCGCGCCGCTGGCAGACTGTTCCGGTGACAACCCCATCCGGGCTGCCGACCCTGCTCGGTTGATGGCCAACTTTGTGAGACCGCCGAGCGCCTACCAGGACGGACCTTGATGTTGGGCTCAATCACGTCGCTCTCCGACTTCCAGACGTGGCTGCGCACGAACGCCCTCGAGATCGTGATGCTGGCGGCCGGCGCCGTGCTCATCTCCCGCGCCGTCACATGGTTCAGCCGCTGGCTGACAGGTCGCATCGACAGCCGGACCGATTCCACAGATGCTCTCGTCCGCTCGGAGGCGGCCAAGCACCGCCATGCCGTCACCGGCGTCGTGACGGGGGCGTTCCTCGCCATCTTGTACCTCGTCACGGCCATCATCGTGCTCGAGCGATTCGGCGTGCCGCTCACGAGCCTCGTGGCTCCGGCAGCCCTCATCGGCGTGGCCCTCGGCTTCGGCGCACAGAAGGTCGTGCAAGACGTGCTGGCCGGGTTCCTCATCGTGGCCGAACGTCAGTACGGCTACGGGGACCTCGTGCAGGTCAACACGGTGTCGGCGAGCGCCATGGTGACCGGCACGGTCGAGGAGGTCACCCTCCGCATCACCCGGCTGAGGACCCTGAACGGCGAGGTCGTCTTCATCCCGAACGGGCAGATCCTGCTCGTGACGAACCTGTCCCGTGACTGGGCGAGGGCCGTCATCGACGTGCCGCTCCCGGCAACGGCCGACGTCAGTGCGGTGACAAACGTGCTGCGGGAGGTAGGAAAGGACGCCTTTGACGACGCGACGCTGCGTCCGCTACTGCTCGATCCGCCGTCTGTCATGGGTGTGGAGTCGATCGCCGTCGACCAGTACGACATCAGGGTCGTGGCCCGCACTCTTCCCGGCAAGCAGTTCGAGGTCAGCCGGATGCTGCGCGGGCGAATCTCGACAGCCCTCCGCCAGGCCGGCATCACCCTGCCGGGCGCCCTGACCGAGTCGGACGCATGAGCCGGTCCGCTGAGCAGTCACAGGGCAAGAAGGGCCGGCGGGCTCGCCCGTCGACGTGGATCCTGCTCGCGGTGTTCCTCGCCGCCCTCGGCCTCTACATCCTCGTCCGCCCTCCTCCGACGAACGGGACCCCCACCACCTCGACGACGACTCCGCCCCCGCCGGTCACCTCCACGACGCGGCCCACGACCACGACGACCCGCCCCCCGCGAACCACGACCACCAGCAGCACGATCGCTCTTCACAGCTCGACGTCGACCACGACGACTGCTCCGGGGGCGACGTCGTCTACCTCGTCCACGACCTCGTCGACCCAAACCACTACCACCACCACGGTGCCCTGAGGCTTCTCACGGGCGGGCCGATCACAGCTGCGCGGGGCGATTGAGGCGGTGCGGGGCCGGACGCGGTGTCGCCGGCCGCCCGTCTAGGTCGTGTTGACGATGAGCACAGAACACGGAGCCGAGTGGGCCACGGCGTTCGGCACGCTGCCGAGCACGCGCCTCAGCCCGCGCATGCCCTTGTTGCCGACGACGATCAGGTCCACATGCTGCTCCTCAGCGATCTCGACGATCCGCTCTGCTATGTCGCCGGTCACGACATGGGTCTCCGCGTTCACGCCCTTCGTGCGGGCGTACGAGGCGGCAGACTCCACGGCGGTCGCCGCCACGCTCCCCCGGTCGATGCCCTCCGGCTGCCCGAGGGTCATCCCGGGCACGTTGAGGGCGGCACCTTCGCCGGCGCGATACACGGTGGCGATGTGAAGGGTCGCACCGAATGTGCTCGCCAGCTCCGTCGCCGCCTGGACCGCCTGTGAGGCCGTCTCGGAACCATCTGTCGCGACCAGCAACGACTTGTACATGCCAGCTCTCCTGTCGCCGGTTGAACGGACTGCCAATTGAAGCCGCCTCCCTCCGCGTCCGCAAGGTGGGGGGCGTGGACGGGTCGGGCCCAGCCCTCGGCACCGCTCAGCCGGGGCATGACGCAGAGCTCGTTGTCCTCCGCATCGACCATCACGACCGAGGGAGTGTCCGCGGCGGCCGCCTCCTACCACAGAGCGTCGAGGTCGACTGCGATCGCTTCGGCGCCCTCGAGCGAATGGGCACCGAGGTGGCCCACCTCGACCGGCCGTCTCCGGGAGCCCTGGTCCTCCACCTTCAGCACGCCGAGGACGGGCTCGTCGAGAAACCGGCTCGCCGGCGCCAGCGTATGCCGGTCGTCACGCCCCCGACGGTGGTGGGGCATCCGCAACGGCTCGTACAGCCTGAGCTCGTCGCGGGCCCTCGTCGTGGCCACGTAGAAGAGGCGGCGCTCCTCCTCGAGGCCGGCCGGGGTCCGCAGCGCCATGTCCGACGGGAAAGCACCGTCGACGAGATGGGGCAGATGGACGACCAGCCACTCGAGCCCTTTGGCGGAGTGAACTGTGGACACCACGACGAAGTCATCGTCGAGATGGGGAGGCCCGGCATAGTCACTGGAGGACACCGGCGGGTCAAGGGTGATCTCGGCGAGCCACTCGCCGAGGTCGGGGGCAGCTGCCGCGGCGGCGGCCAACCGCTCCAGATCCCCGATCCTCGCCGGAGCGTCGTGGTACCGGCTGGCGACGAGCGGGCGGACGACCTCGAGGACGCTTCCGGCACGCCGCCCGGTATCGCCTGCAGGGACCGCCCGGGAGTCGCACAAGCCGACCAGAGTCTGTCCGAGCGGGACCCTCGCCATCGGAGGGGCCGATGCCACGGTGGCGGCCCAGTCGTGGATTGCGTCGGGTCGCTGCGGCGGCAGAGTGTCCAGCAGCTGGCGGCTCGCCCCGGTCCGATCCCGTCGTGCAGGCGGAGCAGCCGGAACCAGGCGATGTCGTCGGACGGGTTGTCCAGCAGGCGCACGGCGGCGACATAGTCCTTCACGTGGGCGGCCTCGACGAAGCGGAGCCCGCCGTATTTCCGGTACGGCACCCGCCGGGCCGTTAGCTCGAGCTCGACGAGATCGCTGTGATGGGCAGCCCGAACGAGAATCGCCTGATCCCTCAGCCTCGTGCCCCGCTCCTGCAGCTCGAGGACCCGGTCAACGACCGCCCGAGCCTCGCCGGCGGCGTCGTAGCACCGCATGAGCACCGGGCGGCAGCCGCCGGACCGCGCCGACTTGAGCATGAGCGGCCCGTCCTCCGCCTTGGCAGCCGGTCTGACGAGGTTCGCCACGTCGAGGATCGGCTGGAACGAGCGGAAGTTGCGCTCGAGCCGGATGACCGAGGCGCCCTCGAAGCACCGGGCCAGCTCGTGCAGATGGCTGGCATCGGCGCCGCGAAAGCCGTAGATCGCCTGTGCGTCGTCCCCGACGACCGTGAGTCCCCTCCCGGCCGGCGCCAACAGCCGGACGATGTCGACCTGGAGGGCATTGACGTCCTGGTACTCGTCGACAAGGACATGGTCGAACAGGCTCGCCAGCTGCGGGCCGATCCGTTCGTCGACAAGGGCGGCTCGCCAGTAGAGGAGCAGGTCGTCGAAGTCGAGCTGCAAGCGTTCTCGCTTGCGGCTGACATATGCCCTGCACAGACCGCCTATCAGCTCGGTGTCTTCCACACACCAGGGGAAGTCCGTCGCAATGACGTCTGCGACGCGGCGGGCGGTGTTCACGCACCGCGAGTAGATGTCGACGAGCGTCGACGGCCGCGGGGCCCGCTCCTGTCGTCCCTCGCCGGCCAGACCGTGCTCCTCCCGCAGCAGATCCATCACGTCTGCAGCATCCGCCGGGTCGAGAACCGAGTAACCCGGCGCCAGCCCGAGGGGCTCGGCGTAGGCGGTGATCATCTGGTGGGCGACAGCATGGAAGGTGCCACCCCGGAGACGGCGGGCACGGTTGCTCTCGCCGCTCAGCGCAGCCGCTCGGGCCAACATGTCGTCGGCCGCCCGCCGCGTGAAGGTCAACAAAAGGACCCGTTCGGGCGGCACCCCCCGCTCGAGCATGCGCGCCACTCTGGCTGTCAGAGTCCGCGTCTTTCCTGTCCCTGCTCCTGCCAATATCACAAGAGGGCTGTCGCCGTGGGTGACCGCCGCCAGCTGTGCATCGTCGAGCCCGGTGTCCCAGGCCGTTGCGAACATGTGTTCGAGGCTAACACGCCACGGCCGGCCGAGCCTTGCCGGGGCCGGGGGGGGGCAGGCACCTCTGGGCTGTGACGCTCGTGTGACGGTCGGTTGCGAAGGTAGCCCCCGAGGCAGGCACTCCGCTCGCCTTCTTGTTTCACGGAGAGAAAGGACCAGACACCATGCACAGCACCGCCCGCCTCGGCACGATGTTCAGCCGACGGCGAATTCGCAATACTGCAGCTCTGGTGGGCTTGGCGGCGCTCACGTCCGTCACCGCACTTCCCGGCGGGATCGCCTCGGCGTCCGCCAAGTCGAGCGGGACGGTCGTGACGGCCATACACGGGCCGTACGGGCCCATGCTCGTCGCCGCCTCCGGGCCGGGCGCGGGCACAGCCCTTTACGGGATCACGTCCGACTACCCGGGCCACATCGGCTGCACCACCAAGCTCACCAAGTTCCTCGGGGGGGAGACCCGCTGCACCGGCCCGCTCAACGGGCGCGACGTGGAGTGGCCGGCCCTTCTCACGAACGGTGCCCCCGTCGCCGGACCGGGAATCAACAAGAGCCTCCTCGGCGAGGTGAACAGAAAGGGCCTCGGTGAGCAGGTGACCTACAACGGCCACCCGCTCTACCTCTTCGACCAGATCCCGGGCGTCGTCTCGGGCGAGAACTGGGACGAGTCCACCCAGCCCCCGTGGCACGGGGTCTGGTACCTGATCAACACGGCGGGGTCGTTCCTGCCCGAGACGGCCGTGCTCTCCACGGTCACCATCAAGGGCAAGTCGGTGCTGGCCGCTTACATGACCGTCGGCGGCGGCTCGATCCTCATGCCGGTCTACAGCTTCTCGGGTGGCAAGAACTGCGACACGAGTTGTGCGCACCTCTTCCCGCCGCTCATCAGCCGGGGCCACGCGGGCACGAGAGGTGGTGCCACTGCGGGCAGAATCGGGAGCGTCAAGCGGTCCGACGGCAACTGGCAGGTGACCTACAACGGCAAGCCGCTCTACCTGTACAGCGAGGAGGCGCTCACCATCGGCCCCAACGGCGTGGTCGCCGTGGGCAACGGCAACGGCGTGAAGGCGCCGGCGCCCTCCATGGGCACTTTCAGCTTCGTGGCGCCGCGAAGCTAGGCGCCCCTGTGGCCTCTCGGCCCGCCGAGAGGAGCGCGGTGCGGCCGGGCCCCTTGCGCGGAGGGACCCGGCTCCGCCGCGCCTGTGGGACTCCTCAGGCGCTGATGTCCTCTTCGAGGCGCAAGAGGTGGAGCGGCGGCTTGAGGCCGATCTCGGCGAGCGCCGAGCGCGCCCGCCGGACGACGGCGAGGGCGGCCCCCCGGCGGCCCTGCTGGAGGAGCGCCGAGGCCGCCCGCAGGTAGCGCTCGTCCTCGTAGGGGGCGAGGTCGATCGTCATCTCAACCACGCGCCGCATCTCGTCGAGGTCGCCCCGGGCCGCCGCCACGTCGGCACAGAGGTCGAGCAGCTGCAGCATCGTGCGCCGGGCGCGCTCTCGAGGACGGATCGCCCACTCCTCGTACGGATCCTCCGGCAGTACGTCGCCCCGGTAGCGGGCGACGGCGGCACGGGCGCGGGCGACGGAGAGCGTCGGCTCGCCGGCGCCGAGGGCGAGCGCCCGGCGGGCATCCGCCTCGAACTCGGCCAGGTCCACGCTCAGGTCGGAGGCCAGCGCCAGCATCTCGCCCTCCCGGGCGACGATGTCGCCTGCCTCGGCCCTCAGCCGGTTGAGCACGGTCCGGAGGCGGTTGCGGCCGGCATCGAAGTCTGCTTCGGGCCAGAGGGCATCGATCAGCTGGTCGCTCACGAGGCGGCCGCCCGAGACGGCCAGAACCTTCAACAGTTGACGTTGTTGCCCTGGCGGCAGGGGAACCTCACGGCCCCCGCTCGTGAGGCTGAACGTGCCGAGCACCCGGATCGCCGTCGGGAGCACGGTGACCTCGAGCGCCAGCGCGGCGGGCTGGCCGGTCTCGATGGCGAGCCCGAGCAGCTGCTCGGTGACCGCCCGCTCCTTCGTGAGGGGAAGGTGCCCGAGGCCGAGCCGGGAGGCCTCCTCGAACGCCCTCGCCGCCATGGGACCCGCCTCGCGGCTGCCGTGCCGGAAGGCAGCCAGCGCACGGAACAGCGAGATCCGCCAGAACTCGCGCGGGTCTACGCCGTGCGTCGGCGCTTCCCGCAGGCGGACCTCGGCCAGCTCCGGGTCGCCCGATCGGGCGAGCAGGACGCCCTCGGCCATGGCGACAAGCGGCTCGCCGTCTCCCGGATCCTCTTTCGCCAGTCCGAGGAGCTCCCAGGCAAGCGCGTCGTGTCCCACCCGAGCCAGGGAGTCCGCCGCACTGGCGTAGAAGTCAACCGATGCATAGTCCCACCAGTCGCTCTTGTGGCGCTGCACGAGCTGGACGAACTCGAGCGTCGCCGCCGCGTCGCCCTGATGGGAGGAGATGATGGCCCGGTTCCAGTAGGTGTAGGCCCGCAGCACCTCGTCGTCGTAGTGTTCGGCGACCCGCATCGTCTCTGACAAGGTGGCCTCTGTCTCGTCGAATCGCCCGAGCTCGAGCTCGATCTCGCTCTTGTGGGAGAGAAGCAGCGCCCACACGCGCGGACGGTCTGCCACGAGGGCGAGGCCCTCGTTCATCCGGTCGAGCGCAGCGCCGGGACGCCCGCGGGCGAAGTCGATCCACATGGCTCTGTACAGCACGAGCATCGCCGAGGCGGCCCTCATGCCGAGTCGCTCGTAGATCTCCATCGCCTCTGCCAGGTGCTCGTCGGCCTCGCCGAGCGCCAATTCGTCCCGCCGGCCGTCGGGATCGAACCGCCAACAGACCGCCCGCCCGAGAGCGGACAGGGCACTCGCCCTCGTGAGGAGCTCGGACGGCGTCGTCACCTCGAGGAGAGACGCTGCCCGAGCGGCGGCTTCCTCGAAGCGCCCGTCACGGACGAGGTCTTTCGCCTGCTCACCGGCGACAGCCCGCACGAGCTCGGCGTCGCCGGCGGCCGTGGCCATTTCCTCGACCCGCTCGATGGTGGCGTCGCGCTGGTGCATGAGCGTGGCGGAATTGAGGCTCCTCGCCAGGTGGAGGAGAACGACCGGGTGCGCCCTCACCGCCTCGTCGCTCAGCATGCGCACGAAGCTCTGGATCTCGAGCACGTCGAGGCCGTCGAGCGCGGCCGGCGAGGCGCCCGCCAGCAGCTCTGCGCCCACCATGTCATAGCCGCAGCTGAGGAGAAGACGGAGGGCAGACCTGAGCTCGCCGCGGCGGGCGTACTCAGCTGCCGCCCGTCCCAGTATGAGCGCATCGGCAGGGGCCAGCGAAGTCAGATGATCCCGTACAGGGCCGGGCAACTCCCACCACGGGCCGGAGCCCTTCGTGAAGGGGACTCCGGCGTCGAGGCAGCGGTCGAAGTAGCCGGCCGCACCCACGGCGGCGTCGAGGACGCTCCGATCGAGAAACGGCAACCTGCCCACCTGGGCGAGCCACTCCCTCTCGGCCGGTTCCAATGTGGACAGGGCGGCTTCGAGGATCGCCGCCACGGCGCTCGAGTCTCGTCCGCGTTGGGCGGCCACGTCGGCCACCGCGTGCAGGCCCTCGCCGGTTCTCTTGGCCCGCGCCACGGCGAGCACGGCGGCGGCGGTCCAGCCGCCGGTCGCCTCGTCGACGGCGCGGGCTTCGTCGGAGCCGACGCCGAGCCCGAAACCCGAGCGGCAGAGCCGCAGCGTCTCTTCCGGCTCGAGCCGGAGATCGGCAGCGCTCAATTGCAGGTGCTCGGCCCGGCGCAGGCGCTCGGCACCATCCGGCAGGCGGCGCGCCAACACGACGAGACGCTGGTCGCCCCCGATCCCCGCGGCGAGATGCTCTATGAGATGAGCCGCACCCCGGTCGGCATAGTGAGCATCGTCGATGACGAAGGCGCAGTGCTCGCCGGAGAGTGAGGCAAGGGCGATGTCAACGGTTGCCTGCGGATCGTGGGCCGCCGCCATGGCGGCGGCAGCCTCGCTGAAGCCGGCCTGGGCCACTGCGGTCCGGAGCCGGGCAGCGAACAGCGGTGGCGTGATCCCCTCGGTGAGGAACACGACCTCGATGCCGACTGCCCGCCACGCCTCGACGAGCTCGACGCCGAGGACGCTCTTTCCGTAGCCGCCACCTGCCTCGACCACTACGACGCGCTCGCTCAGGCACCTCTCGCTGAGGCGCGGACGACTGATGTGATACGGCGGCAGGCGTCCCATGCTCCGCTCCTCGCCTCCGCATGCAGGGCCGTCCTCCTACAAGCTTAGGCTTGCCAGGTGACGACGTCCCGCCCGCCGGCCCGCGCCGCCTTTCTGCTCGCCGTCGTGGCGCTCGGGCTCGCCGCCTGCGCCCCCGCCTCCCACGGCACGGCCGGTTCGACCACGCGGGCACATGTCTCGACGTCGACCACGACCGCGCCCGCCGGGACGCCCGCCGTCGCGCCGCCGGACAAGCTGAGCTGGCGGGCGTGCGCCGGACATTTTCGTTGTGCCTCCCTTCCCGCACCCGTCTCGTACTCGGACTCGTCGAAGGGAACGCTGCGGTTGGCCGTCGTCGAGCTGCCGGCAACGGATCACCCGGCAACTGCACCCGACATCGTGATGAACCCCGGCGGCCCGGGCGACTCAGGCGTCCAGTTCCTCGAAGGCTCCGTGAACAGCTTTCCCGCCGCGGTCCGCGACCATTTCAACCTCGTCAGCTTCGACCCGAGAGGAGTCGGACAAAGTGACCCGGTGAGGTGCTTTGCCACCCTTTCGGACTACGTGCGCTACCTCTCGCTCCCGCCCGTGCCCACGGCGGGCTTCCCGGTGGCACAGCTCGTCGCCGCGGACAAGAGCTTCGCCGCCGAGTGCGCCGCCCACACGACCGCGACTCTTCTCGCCAACATCTCCACCGCCGACACGGCCCGCGACCTCGACAGGCTCCGTGTCGCCCTCGGCGCGGCGAAGTTGGACTATCTGGGTTTCTCCTATGGCACGTACCTCGGCACCGTCTACGCCGAGCTGTTTCCCACCCACGTCGGCGCCATGGTGCTCGACGGGGCGATCGACCCGGCCCTCAGCACCGAGTCCGGCGACCTCGTGCAGGCGGAGGGCTTCGAGGGCGACCTCCACGACTTCTTCGCCTGGTGCCCGACGAACTCCACCTGCGAGCGGGAGCTGCCCTCCGGGGCCGAGACCGAGTACCGCGCCCTCATGAAGCGGCTTGCGGGCGGCTCCACGCTGACAGCCCAGCTCGTGGCCAAGGCCGGGGGATCGCAGCCCGTCGACTACGGCCTCGCTCTCGTGGGCGTCATCTCCGCCCTCTACTCGAAGTCCTTCTGGCCCACCCTCGCCCAAGCCATCAGCGAGGGGATGCAGGGCAACGGGACGGACCTCGCAGTGCTGGCGTTCTCCTACGCCCAGATCAACGCCAACGGGACCTTCTCCAACATCCTCGAGGCCAACGTCGCCATCGGCTGCCTCGACCATCCCGTGCCCGGCCGGCTCAGCCAGTACCCCGCCTTCGCTGCTCTTGCGGCCAAGCATGCTCCGGACTTCGGAGCAGCAGAGGCGTGGGGCCCGGTCGGGTGCCTCGAGTGGCCGGTGCGCTCGCCCGCCTCGCTCGGCCCGGCACACCTCAGCCGGCCGCTGCCGATCCTCGTCGTCGGGTCCACGCGTGACCCGGCGACGCCGTACGCGTGGGCGAAGGCGCTCACCTCACAGCTCGCCGGCTCCGAGCTGCTGACCCGGACCGGGGACGGTCACACCGGGTACTTCTCCAGCAGCTGTGTGGAGCACCTCGTGGACGACTACTTCCTCACCGGGAAGCGGCCGCCGGCGGGAACGGTGTGCGCCAGCACCTAGTGACTCATCAAGCCGACGAGGGGCCCAGCTCCTCGCGCACTTCGGAAAAGGCCACCGCCGCCCGCTCGAGGTCTCCTCTCGTGTGGGCGGCCGAGACCTGGGTGCGGATGCGGGCAGTCCCGAGCGGGACGACCGGGTAGCTGAAGCCGATGACGTAGACGCCCTTCTCGAGCAGCCGGTCCGCCATTCGGGTGGCGGCGCCGGCGTCTCCGATCATGATCGGCACGATCGGGTGATCGCCGGGCAGCACGTCAAAGCCGAGCCCGGTCATACGGTCCCGGAACCAGCTCGTGTTGTCCCGCAGGCGCGCCCTCAGGTCGTCGCTCTGCTCGAGGAGGTCGAGCACGACTAGGGAGGCTCCGACGACCGCCGGCGCCACCGAGTTGGAGAACAGGTAGGGGCGGGACCGCTGCCGCAGCAGCTCGACGATCTCCCGCCGGCCGCTCGTGTAGCCCCCGCTCGCTCCGCCGAGCGCCTTGCCGAGCGTCCCGGTGACGATGTCGACGCGATCGGCCACCCGGTGCAGCTCCGGCGTGCCACGGCCGCGCTCGCCGACCACGCCGACTGCGTGCGAGTCGTCCACCATGACCATGGCGTCGAATTCCTCCGCCAGGTCACAGATGTCGCCCAGCGGCGCGACGTAACCGTCCATCGAGAACACCCCGTCGGTAGCGATGAGCCGGCGGCGCGCCCCGGCCGCCGCCCGGAGCTGTTCGGCCAGGTCGTCCATGTCCCGGTTGCGGTAGCGGAGGCGCTGGGCTCGGCAGAGCCTCACGCCGTCGATGATCGAGGCGTGGTTCAGCTCGTCGCTGATGACGGCATCATCGGCGCCGAGGAGCGTCTCGAACAGGCCGCCGTTGGCGTCGAAGCACGACCCGTACAAGATGGTGTCCTCCGTGGCGAGGAACTGCGACAGCCGCTCCTCGAGCTGGCGGTGGATCTGCTGGGTCCCGCAGATGAACCTCACGCTGGCGAGGCCGTAGCCCCAGCGGTCGAGGGCGTCCTTGGCGGCTGCGACGACCCGGGGATCATCGGCCAGGCCCAGGTAGTTGTTGGCGCACAGGTTCAGCACCTCCTGCCCGGAGGCGACCTCGATGCTCGGCTGCTGCGGCGTCGTGATGACGCGTTCTCGCTTGTAGAGGCCGTCGGCCTCGATCGTTTCGAGCTCGTTCCTCAGGGCTTCCCGCGTGGTCGTGAGCATCGCCGCCCTTTCCTCCCCGCTATTTTCTAGTCGTCGTCGTTGGCCGGGACCGGGGCCACCGCGGCCACGGTCTGACCGGCATCGAGGTTCATGATGCGGACCCCGGTGGCATCCCGACCCTGGGCGGCGATCTCCCGTACGGGGATGCGGATCACGACCCCACCGGATGCGACAACGAGGATCTCGTCGTCGAGGGCGGCCATGAGGGCTGCCACCACGCGGCCGCGGCCCCGGGTGAGGCGGATTCCACGCACGCCGAGCCCTCCGCGGGTCTGGCCGTGGAAGTGGTCGAGCTTGGTCCGCTTGCCGAAGCCGGCCTCGGTGACGATCAACAGGTCGACGCCTTCGCGGGCCACGTCACAGGAGACGAGCTCATCGTCCTCCCTGAGCCGCATGCCCCGGACGCCGGCGGCTCCGCGCCCATCGGGCGGACCTCGGACTCGGAGAAGCGGATGGCCATCCCGACCTTGCTCACGAGCAGGAGGTCGTCGCCGCCGCTCGTGCGGACCACCCGGACGAGCTCGTCACCGCTGTTCAAGTCGATGGCGATGAAACCCTCCCGCCGCGACTTGTCGTACTCGCTGAGCGTCGTCTTCTTCACCCGGCCGGTCTTCGTGGCAAAGAGCAGGTACTCGTCCTCTGCGAACCTGCCGGCGTCGATGATCGCCTGGATCGACTCGCCGGGCTCGAGCGGGAGCAGGTTGATGGCCGGAGTTCCGCGGGCGTTGCGCTCCTTGATCGGGATCTCGTGGGCCCGCAGCCGGTACACCTTGCCCACATTGGAGAAGAAGAGCAGGTGGGAGTGCGCCGTCGTGTGGACGATCTCGCGCACGAGGTCCTCCTCCTTGAGGCGCGAGCCCTGCACACCGCGCCCTCCCCGGCCCTGGGTCCGGAAGGCGTCGGCCGAGACGGCTTTCAGGTAATTGTCCTGCGTCACCGTGACGACCATCTCCTCGTCGTCGATCAGGTCCTCGACGTTGAGGTCGCCCGGGTCGTGGGTGAGCCGGGTGCGACGGGGGTTGGCGAAGCGGGTGCGGACGTCGGTGAGCTCGCTGGAGATCACTCCCCGGAGGCGGGCGGGGTCGCCCAGGATCGCCTCGAGCTCGGTGATCGTCTCGCGGAGCTGGCGCATCTCCTCGTCCAGCTCGGTGCGCCCGAGCCGGGTCAACCTGCCGAGGGTCATGTCGAGGATGTGGTTCGCCTGCTCCTCGCTGAAGGCGAACGGCTCGGCCATGAGGGACCCCCGGGCAGCGGGACGGTCGTCGGATGCCCGGATGGTGGCGATCACCTGGTCGAGCATGTCGAGGGCCTTCAGGAGCCCCTCGACGATGTGCGCCCGCTTCCTGGCCCTGTTCAGGCGGTCCTGAGACCGCCTCGTGACGACCTCGATCTGGTGGTCGACGTAGTGCTTGACAGCCTGGGCCAGATTGAGCAGCCTCGGGACGCCGTCGACGAGGGCCAGCATGTGGACGCCGAAGCTCGTCTGAAGGGGCGTGTACTTGTAGAGGTTGTTGAGCACGACGTTGGCGTTGGCGTCGCGCTTCACGGTGATGACGATCCTCGTCGAGTCGCCGGCGGAGAGGTTCTCGGCTCCGTCTATGCCGGGCAGGTCGCCCGACTCGACTGCCTGACCCACCCGCTCCAATATCACCTCGGCAGAGGTCTGGTAGGGGATCTCGGTGACGACGATCTGGCTCTTGCCGCCCCGGGCCTCCTCGATCTCGGCTACCGCCCGCATCTTCACCGAGCCCCGCCCGCTCCGGTAGGCGTCGAGGATGCCCGCCCGGCCGAGGATGAGGGCCCCGGTGGGAAAGTCGGGACCCTTCACGAAGCGCATCAGCTCGTCCGGAGTGGCGTCGGGGTTCTCGAGCACGTGCAGCACGGCGTCGATCACCTCGCCGAGGTTGTGCGGCGGCACGTTGGTCGCCATCCCGACGGCGATGCCCTGTGACCCGTTGACGAGCAGGTTGGGGAAACGGGCCGGCAGGACGACGGGCTGAGTGGTGGTGCCGTCGTAGTTCGGCATCATGTCGACGGTGTTCTCGTCGATGCCGGCGAGCATCTCCATCGCCAGTGGCTCGAGGCGGCACTCGGTGTATCTGGCTGCGGCCGGCCCCATCGTCGGCCCGGGGGCGCCGAAGTCCCCGTGCCCCTCGACGAGGGGATGGCGGAGGCTGAATTCCTGCACCATCCGGGCCAGGGCGTCGTAGATCGCCAGGTCGCCGTGGGGATGGAACGTCTTCATCACCTCTCCGACCACGGCCGCGCACTTCACGAAGGGCCGGTCGGGCCGGAGGTTCTCCTCGTGCATGGCGTAGAGGATCCGCCGGTGGACGGGCTTCAGCCCGTCGCGGACGTCGGGCAGCGCCCGCTGGACGATGACCGACATGGAGTACTCGAGGAACGAGCGCTCCATCTCCTCTTGGATCTCGATCGGCATCACCCCGACGAAGGATCCGCCGCCCCCGGCCGCCGAGGGGCCCACATCGGGACCGGCGCCGTCGGGCCGCCCTCCGCTGCCGTTACCGGGTCTCGTGTCGTCTGCCATTGCAAAAATCCTCCGATGTCGCTGCCGGTGCCGGTCGCCGGGTGCTCACGTGACGAGCAGGCGGCTCCCCAGCGGTGCCGGTCGCCCTCGATCAGATGTCGAGGAAGCGGATGTCCTTCGCGTTCTGCTGGATGAAGTTGCGGCGCTGCTCGACGTTCTCGCCCATCAGGATCGAGCAGATCTCGTCGGCCACGCTCGCCTCTTCCATCGTCACCTGGAACAGCGACCGCTTGGTGGCATCGATCGTCGTCTCCTTCAGCTCCTGCCAGTTCATCTCCCCGAGGCCCTTCAGGCGCTGGAACTCCTTCGAGTAGTTCGGGCGCTCGGCGAGGAAGCGGGCTCTGGCGGCGTCGTCTTTCAGGTAGACCTTCGAGTTGCCCACCTCGGCCGAGTAAAGCGGCGGCTGGGCCGCGTACACATGGCCGGCCTGCACGAGGGGCTTCATCTGGCGGAGGAAGAAGGTCAACAGCAACGTGCGGATGTGGGAGCCGTCGACGTCGGCGTCGGCCAGGATGATGATCTTGTCGTAGCGGATCTTGGCGAGGTCGAACTCCTCCGAGAGCCCGGCGCCGATCGCCATGATGAGCGCCTGTATCTCGGCGTTCTTCAGCATCTTGTCGACGCGGGCCTTCTCGACGTTCAGGATCTTGCCCCGGATCGGCAGCACGGCCTGGGTACGGGGGTCGCGCGCCTTCACGGCCGAGCCGGCGGCGGAGTTGCCCTCCACGATGAACAGCTCCGACTCGGCGGCGTTGCGCGACGAGCAGTCGTAGAGCTTGCCCGGCAGGCCGGCGCCGTCGAGCGCGCTCTTGCGGCGGGTGAGATCACGAGCCTGCTTGGCCGCGGTGTTCGCCCGGTGCGCCTGGATGGCCTTCTGGATGACCTGGTTGCCCTCTTTCGGGTTCTCCTCGAACCACTCGGCGAGCTTGGCGTTCGTCGCTCTCTCGACAAGGGACCGGATCGAGAGGTTGCCGAGCTTGGCCTTCGTCTGACCCTCGAACTGCGGCTCCTTCAGGCGCACCGAGACGATGGCCGTGAGGCCCTCCCTGATGTCGTCGCCGTCGAGGTTCTCCCCCGCCTCCTTGACGAGGTTGCGCTGCCGGGCGTACTTGTTCACGACCGCCGTGACGGCTCTCTTGAAGCCGTCCTCGTGCATGCCGCCCTCGATCGTGGCGATGCCGTTGGCAAAGGAGTGGATGCTGGCGTAATAGGCGGTGTTCCACTGGAGGGCGACCTCCACCTCCTGGTCGGCCTCTGCCTGGGCGTAGGAGGCCACCTTGCGGAAGAGCGGCTCCTTCGAGCTGTTCAGGTGCTTCACGTAGTCGACGATCCCGCCGGCGTACTTGAAGGTCTCCTCGTGGACCGGGTCGACCCGCTCGTCCTTGAACCGGATCTCGAGGCCGCGGTTGAGGAAGGCCATCACCTGCAGGCGCTCTATGAGGGTCTGGGCCCGGAACTCGGTCTCCTCGAAGATCGTGCCGTCCGGCCAGAACGTGACCGACGAGCCGGTGCGCCCCCGGGGAGCGTCACCGACCACCTCGAGCGACGCCACCGGGGTGCCACCGTCGCGGAACTCCATTCTGTGCCGCTTGCCGCCCTGGTCGATCTCGAGCACGAGACGGGCGGAGAGGGCGTTCACCACGGACACGCCGACGCCGTGCAGGCCCCCGGAGATCTTGTAACTGTCCCCGCCGAACTTGCCGCCGGCGTGCAGCACCGTGAGGGCGACCTCAGCCGCCGACTTGTCGGGGAACTGCGGATGGGCTCCGACCGGGAAGCCGCGTCCGTTGTCGGAGACCCGGACCCCCCCGTCACCGAGCAGCGTGACGTCGATCCTCGTGCCGTAGCCGGCCATGGCTTCGTCGACTGCGTTGTCCACCACCTCCTGGACGAGGTGGTGCAGGCCGCTCGGGCCGGTCGAGCCGATGTACATCCCCGGCCTCATCCGCACAGGCTCGAGGCCCTCGAGGACGACTATGTCCGAGGCGCCGTAAGAACCGGCGGCACCTCCCCCGGCTTTGCGATCCTCGTTCTTCGTGTCCAACAATGGGGGCGCGGCCTTTCGGTTCGGGTGAGTTGAAGCGACCGGGAACGGGTCCGATTCCCTTAGGGGACGAGACCTTCGGCGATGGCTCCATTCTACCCTTTGGTCGTGGTGAGCTGGGCGATCCGGGCGTGTTCGGGAAGCTCTTCCGGCTGGGTGTCTTCCCCTTGAGCAGCTCCTGCGGCGGGCTCTC
Source organism: uncultured Actinomycetota bacterium (assembly GCA_963754255.1). Classification (GTDB taxonomy): domain Bacteria; phylum Actinomycetota; class Acidimicrobiia; order Acidimicrobiales; family Bog-793; genus CAVWEW01. The sequence goes on along the minus strand of CAVWEW010000009.1, from coordinate 45,499 downwards.
GGGCGGGCGGCGCCCGCTCCGCCTCAGCTCTTTGGGGGAGGGAGGCTGCCCGGCCGGCGGACGCGCGCCCGCAGCTTCGCCGGCGCCCCGTCGCCGAGCTGCTCCCGGCAGCGGGTGAGGATCAGTGCCTCTTGAAATTGCACCTCTGTCGCCCACGCCGGTGTGTCCACGTCCACTACGAGCTCTTGTCCCCGAACGGCGCTCGGGACGACATGACGGGCGACCTCGGGCCCGACGATCCCCTCCCAGGCGGCCGCAATTGCGGAAAGTGAGCCGGCGGCCTCGAGACCGCGGGCTGACAGGAGGTGGTCGACTGCCGCCCCGAGGGGCATGGGCGGGTCTCCGCCGGGCTCGATGTCAGGATGGGGTGACCGCCACCGGCGGCGGGGCCGCAGCGGGCCGCTCATCGCAGGGAGCCCTCGCTCAACTCGAGCACCAGGTCCGGCTCGGCACCGGGCGGGAGCGGCCCCGCCGTGGTGAGCAGGGCGGGGCCGAGGGGCAGCTCGTTCACGAGCGCTCGGGCCGTCCCCTCGTCGAGCTCGGAGAAGGCGTCGTCGAGCAACAGCACAGGCCTCGCCCCGGTGACGTCGGTGATGTAGCGGTGAGTGGCCAGCCGGAGGGCGAGGGCCACGCAGCGTTGCCGCCCCTGGGACAGCCGAGTGCGGGCGTCGAGATCCCCTGCCTCTATCTCGAGGTCGTCGCGCTGCGGCCCGACGGTGGTGACCTGCCGGCGAAGATCCTCTTTGCGGGCCGCCCGGAGAGCGTCGATGAGCGGGGTCGAGAAGGACCGGGCATACCGCAGCCGGAGGGGCCCGGCATGGGGGGCGAGAGCGGCGAAGGCCTCCTCGGTGAGCGGGTCGAGCTCGGCAGTGACCGCTTCCCTGGCGGCGGCCACCCGCTCACCGGTCTCGGCCAGCCGTTCGTCCCATACGTCGAGGGTGATGATCGCCTCCGGGCTGAGACGGCCCCCCAGCTGCTTGAGAAGAGTGTTCCGTTGGCGGAGAACTCGCTCCAGGTTGGCCCGCTCCCCGGCGAGCCTCGGGCGGGTCGCCTCTATGACGTCGTCGAGGAGGTCGCGGCGGAAGGCGGGGCCGCCTTTTGCGAGCTCGAGGTCGTCCGGCGTGAACAGCGTCGTGCGGAGCACCTCGAGCAGGGCCTTCGGCCCGTTCACACGCTTCCCGTTGCACAGGGCGCGGTCCCGGCCCGGGGGCTCGATCTCCACCGCGATCTCGACCGGGCGCGCCCCCAACATGAGGTCGCACCGCAAGTGGGCCTGCGACGCGCCCGCCTGCACGAGCGACTCTTTCGCGACGCGGCGGAACGAGCGGAGCACCGAGCAGTACACGATCGCTTCCAGCAAGCTCGTCTTGCCACTACCGTTGTCTCCCCGGATCACCGTGAGGCCGTTCGGCGATGGCCGCAGCTCCAGGGCGGAAAGGTTCCTGAAAAACGTCGCTCTCACCCGGGCGACGACGGTGCTGAGTGGGGTGGAGCCGCTCAGGACACCTTCACCGGCATCAGCAGGTAGCGGAATTCCTCCTCACCCTCGGCACTGAGGAGGGCTGGGTGCCCGGCGTCACTGATCCCGAGCATGAGCGTGTCGGCGTGCACCGCCTCTGCACCTTCGAGCAGATAGGTGGGGTTGAAGGCCACCATGGTCTCCTCGCCATGGAAGTCGCTTTCCACCGATTCCATCGCCCGGCCGCTCTCTGGTGTCAGCACCGACAGCTCAACTGTCCCCTCTTTGAAGGTGAGGCGTACAGGTGTCGTGATGTCCTTGCTGTCCCGGACGAGCAACCTCACCCGTCTCAGGGCCGACGTGAACTCCTCCCGGTCCAGATTGACGTGGTGGGTGAACGACTCCGGCACCAGTCGCTCCACGTCGGGGAACTGGCCGCGCAGCAGGCGAGTGGTGATCCGGACGTCCCCCAGGTCGAAGACGGCGTCGAGATCACTGTGACGAAAGACGATTTCGGAGCCGCTGCCCCCGTCCTTGTCCTCCTTCACCGAGCCGACCAGCCGCTGCACCTCCCCGAGGGCTTTCGCCGGCACGAGCACGCTCCCGTCGGAGTCGAGCACGCTGAGACCCTCGAAGTCCCGGAAGGCGAGCCTGTAGGAGTCCGTCGCGATGAGCCGCAAGCCCTTCTCGGTCGCCTTCATGAGGACGCCTGTCAGCTGGGGAGCGCGGGAATCGTCCATGAGGGCGGCCCTGATGACCTGACGCAGCCCGTCGGCGAACGTGGGTGCCGGCAGCTTGATCCCTTCGGCCTCCGGAGTTCCTAGACGGGTGATCTCGGCACCGATGGCCACTCGCACCACGAACTCCGCCCGCCCACAGGTGAACCGCACCTCCTCCTCGCCGGCGGCCACAGCCACAGAGCCACTGTCGAACGACCTGATGATGTCGGTGACGAGCCGGCTCGGCACAAGAGCTGTGCCGTCCGCCTCCCCGGCGACCTCGCAATGTGCCTCGATGACGAGGTCGGGATCGGAGCCCACCACCTCGAGACGGTTGGCCCGCAGGGTGAGTTGCAGCCCGACAATGCTCCCGGAGAGCCCGCCGCGTGCTGTAGCTGCTCGTCCCGCTGTGACGAGTGCCTCGAGGAGGGTGTCGCGGTCCGCTCGGAATCTCACAGCCGGTGACTCCTTTTAATTGAAGGAATTTTCGTGTCAGTAGTAAGGGGTGTGGATTGTTGAAAAACCCACACTCTCCCTGATCAAAGCCCCTGTGTCCATCCCCAGGGGCTTTTGGGCATCAACAGCCGGTGCTGCCGGGAGCAAAGGGCCTGGGGACGGGCTGTCCTGTCCTCCACGGGTGGCTGCCAGCCTTCCACAGCCACAGCCCAGGCGATCCCCAACGTCATCCCCTGTCGCCGCATCGACCGTGCAGCTCCTCACCCGCTGTTCTGGCGCAGGTGCACGATCAGCTCGGTCACCGTGTCGTAGACCTGCCGGCGCTCTTTCATGAGAGAGGAGATCTTCTCAAAGGCGTGGATGACCGTCGTGTGATCACGGCCGCCGAATTCCCGCCCGATGGCCGGGTAGCTGTAGTCGGTGAGGTCCCGGAACAGGTACATGGCAATCTGTCTGGCGATGACGAGCGGCCGCCGCCGGCTCGGCCCGCAGAGGTCGTCGACAGAGAACCCGAAGTGGTGAGCGCTCAGCTCGAGGATCTGCTGGGCAGTTATCCGGCGCGGCTGGCTGGCAGCGACGATGTCGGCCAGCACGACCTCGGCGGTCTCGCGGGTGAGCGGCTGCCGGTTGAGGCTGGCAAAGGCTGTCACGCGGATGAGAGCCCCTTCGAGCTCGCGGATGTTGTCCTTGACGTTCGAGGCGATGAAGTCGAGGACGTCGTCCCCGACGACGGCCCCTTCGTGCTCCGCCTTCGTGCGCAGGATGGCGATCCGGGTCTCGAGCTCGGGCGGCTGGATGTCGGTCGTGAGGCCGGCGAGCAGCCTGCTGCGCAGCCGGTCCTCGAGCGTGGCGATCGCCTTGGGCGGACGATCGGAGGTGAGCACGATCTGCTTGGAGGCGCCGTAGAGGGAGTTGAAGGTGTGGAAGAGCTCCTCTTGCAGAGCCTCTTTCTTGTCCATGAACTGCACGTCGTCGATGAGGAGCACGTCGCACTCCCGGTAACGCCTCCTGAAGGCGCCCATGTCGTCCTTCGCCCGGAGCGTCTCGACGAACTCGTTCATGAATGTCTCGGTGGAGACGTACCGGACGCGCAGGCGGGGGAAGTTCTCCCTGACATAGTTCCCGATCGCCTGCAGGAGGTGGGTCTTGCCGAGCCCGGCGCTGCCGTAGACGAAGAGAGGGTTGTACGAGCGGGCGGGGGCCTCGGCCACCGAGAGTGCCGCCGCATGGGCGAAGCGGTTCGAAGGGCCGATGACAAAGGCGTCGAAGGTGTAGCGGGGGCTGAAGGCGGCATCGAGGCGCGCCACGGTGTCGGCCTGGTTCAAGGTCATGGTCCGCGCCCCGTTCTCCCTGCCGAGGCCGGTCGGGGCGTTGGTGAGAACGGGCTGGGCCGAGCCGGCCAACTGAGGCCCCGTGCCGGTGTGCCAGAGGTCGCCCTCGGGCTGGTCGGAGACGTCGACGTCAAATCTGATCGGGTACTCCTTGCCGGAGGCGTCCCGGAGCGCCTCGCGCAGCAGCACGGCGAAGCGGCCCTCGAGACGGTCCCGGACTACGGCACTCGGCACGGAAAGGACCAATGTGCCGTTTACCACGGCCATCGGTCTCACATCCGAGAACCATGTCTTCCAGGCAGCATCGGACACCTGCGAGCGCAAGCCGTCCGAGCAGTCGTTCCACAGTTGTTGGGCCTCTGTCACCAGCTCCGGCTCTCGGGACGAGATGTTCTCCACACAGGGTCCACAGGTGTGGATGGTGTACGAATCGACGCGAATCGCGGGCATAGTACTTCGCCGCCCGCCGGCGTGCCTCGGGCACAGCAGCCACCGCCACTCCCGCGAAAGCCCATGTCAGGGCGGTGGCCACAACGTACTTCTTGGTTCGCTGCCTCCCGATCTGGCATGAACGTCCTGCTCAGGGGGTTCTTGGCGACTTCCTTCCCGGTGCCGACATGTTGTCGGCGGGCGACATGGAAAAGGTGCTCGGCGGTGAAGGGGACGGAGCCGACCGTGCGGCGGCATTGTCCGAGCCGCGAGCCGAGGGGCATTATCCTCGAGGCTGTCCTGGCGAGGCGTGCTTGGCGCGTCGCCATGCCGGCGCGATCAACCAGCACTCTGTCGCGCCGCACCGCAACTATGGAGAAAGACCGGAGATGAAGCGCACCTTCCAGCCCAATAATCGGAAGCGTGCCCGCAAGCACGGGTTCCGGCATCGCATGTCCACCCGGGCGGGGCGGGCGGTCGTAAAAGCACGCCGCAGGCGGGGCCGGGCGCGGCTGTCGGCCTGATCAGACCTCGCCGGCCGGCCAACGCGGTAACGTGGCCGGCGGAGATGAACCGGGCTCGGGCTGGCCGTGTGGCGAAGCGACTGGCACCGGTTCGTGGGCGGGACGAATTCTTGGCGTTGCGACGCACGCGGCGACGTGGCCGCTCAGGTCCGGTCGCAGTACACTACGTGCCTGCGCCACCGGCCGACGGGGTCCCGCGAGTGTCGTATTCGGTACCCCGGCGGGTCGGTTCAGCCGTCGACCGCAACCGCTGCCGACGGCGCCTCCGAGCGGTGGCATATGAAGCGGCGCCCAGCCTGCCACCTGGGGCGTATCTCATCGGAGTCGAACCCGATGTACGCGGCGTCTCTTTCCAGGAACTGAGGAGCCGAGTGATCGAAGCCATGGAACGAGCGAGCAGGGGGGCTGCCACGTGAGCGCGCCCGCCCGCTTCCTGCTCGGCCTCGTGCGTGTATATAGATCAGCCCGCGCCGGACACCTGTCGCCCTGCCGCTACGTCCCCTCCTGCTCCGAGTACGCCATGGAGGCTCTCGGGAGCTACGGGGCACTTCGCGGATCCTGGTTGAGCATCCGCCGGCTCGCCCGTTGCCATCCCTTCGGGAGCTGGGGCGCCGACCCGGTCCCGGTGAAGTGAGCCTGAGGTGATCCTCGCCAACGTCCTGAGCGGCGTCATCAACCCCATCGCGACGATCTTCGGGTGGATTCTCGCCGCCTTCTACAGCTTCAGCCACAGCTACGGGATCTCCATCATCCTGCTGACGCTCGTGACGATGATCGTCGTCTTCCCCCTCACCCGTAAAGGCACCCGCTCCATGATGCAGATGCAGCTCCTCCAGCCGGAGCTGCTCAAGATGCGGAACAAGCACAAGGTGCTCCCGGGGATGGCGGCCCAAGAGAAGCAAGAGGTGCGGCAAAAGCAGCAGGAAGAGATGATGGCCCTCTACCGGGAGAACGGGGTCAGCCCGACAGGCGGGTGCCTGCCGATGTTCCTGCAATTCCCGATCTTCATCGTCCTCTACGACACCATCCGCGGCATGACCAAGACCCAGCTCGTGCACAAGACGCTGGTCTCGACCCCGCAGTACATCAACAAGAAGACCGCTCTTTACCACTCGCTCACCCATAGCGCCGGGAAGCTGAACTCCTTCGGGCTCAACCTGGCCGACTCGGTGCGGACGCATCAGCACTCCTGGGTCGACGTCATCCCGTATGTGGTGGTGATCCTCGCCGCCGTGGCGTTGCAGTACGTCTCGATCTGGCAGATAACGAACCGGAACCCGGCCGCCTCGCAGGCCAACCCGCAGATGCAGGCGGCCCAGAAGTTCATGCCTCTCATATTCGTCGTCTTCTACATCGTGCTGCCCGCCGGCGTCGGGATCTACTTCATCGTGTCGAGCCTCTTCCGCGTCGGTCAGCAGGAGTACATGTACAAGCACGACCCGCACATCGTCGAGGCCGTGAAGCAGCTGAAGCAGCGAAAGGCCTCCGATACCACTCCTCCGGCTCCGCGGAAGGGGATTCGCCAGATGCTGCGCGAGGCGGCCGGCGAAGGTGCCTCACGGTCCTCGCTCGAGAGCAACCCCCGGGAGGGCCGAACGACCAAACCCGCGGGAAAGGGCGGGGCCCGCCCCGCAATTGCCTCCGGCAACGGACGTCCATCGGCCAAGGGCGTTCAGCCTCGCAGTGGTCAGCCCTCGCGAAACGGCCAACCTGGCAAAGGGCGCCCCGCCGGCGGGACGGCGGCCGCGAACCGCTCCGGCAAATCGGCCTCAGCCGGTGGGCGGCCACAGGGCTCGGGCCGCAAGGCCCCTCCGGGAGGTTCCCGTACTTCCCGCCCGCCGTCCGGCAAAGCGGCCGGCGGCGGCGGTGACGCGCAGGACGGTCCGCTCGGCTCGCCCTCGGACGGCGGGACGTCCGGCCAGCCGCGGCGGAAGGGGTCGCCCCCCGGGCGCTCGCGGAACGGCCGGCCCCTGCGGCCGGAGACGTCTGCTACGGCACCGCCGGCCTCGGCGGAAGGCTCCCGCGGCGGTGGACAGGCGCCGGCCGGGAACGGTCGCGAGGACGGTGATCCCGGCCTCCGTCGCCCGGACCGCAACGGAGCGAGCGATCAATCCGGCTCCGCCCCGGGCCGGGAACCACGGCGGCCGCGAAGGCCGGCTTGACGGTGGAGTGGGTCGAGACAACAGGCAAGACCATGGCCGACGCGCTGCAAGCAGCCCTCGAGCGGCTCGGTGTGGCTGAATCCGACGCCGAGGTCGTCGTTCTGGAGGAGCCTCGGAGCGGGATGTTCGGGCTGCGCAGGTCCGGGGCCCGGTTGCGGGCGAGGGTGCGGCCCGTCCAAGCCCGGGCAAAGCGCCCGTTGCGCCGCCAGCAGAGCCCCTCCTCAGATAACCGGGGGCGCCACCCGGGACGCGCCACGTCGGGGGGCGCCCGGAACGGACAGGGCCGCGGCCCCGCTGGAGCTGATCAGAAGGCGGCCGCCGGTGGCCGGCAGACGCGGGGCGGCGGCGGGGGCCAGCGGCAGCCACAGGGTCGCGGTCGTACCGGAGATGCTGCCCGCGGGCGTGACGCAGGCGGCGGCAGAGAAGCGGCGGCTCCGGCCGCCCGCGACACCCGGGCGGCGGACGCCCGGGAGGGCGGGGAGCAATCGGCGGGCGGCCCGCCTTCGCGTTCTGCCCGGCGCCGGCGGGCGAGAGACCGCTCACGAGCCGAGAACGGCAACGGCGGCAACGACAATCGTGTGTCGAGCACACCGAGGGAGGAAGAGATGAGCATCGAGGCGCAGGCCGACCTGGCGGAGAACTTCGTGCGAGAGCTGGTGCGCTGCTTTGGGATCACTGCCTCGACCAGCAGCAGCATCCGGGACGACGCCGTGCACGTGACTGTGGAAGGAAGCGGCGTGGGCATCCTGATCGGGTCGAGGGGGTCCACCGTCGACGCGCTGCAGGAGCTGACCCGGACCGCGGTGCATCGGGCCGCAGACGAGCATCCCACCCGCATCCACGTCGACGTCGGCGGCTATCGCGCCCGGCGGGCGGAGGCCCTGCAGCAGTTCGCCCGCCGCTTGGCCGAGGAGGTTCTCGACACGGGCGAGCCACAAGCTCTCGAGCCGATGAGCGCCCCTGATCGCAAGGTCGTCCACGATGCGGTCACCGAGATCGACGGCGTCCTCACGAGCTCGGAAGGCGAGGATCCGCGCCGCTACGTCGTCATCCGGCTTGCCCGTTCGGGCGACGCCTCCGGAGCCGGCTCCGCTGGCGACGAGGCGGTCGTCTCGGCGGCCGTTGGTGCCTCGACGGAAGGCGACCTGCCAGTGGCGGGCATCGGGGACCGTCCAGCGGAGATCGCCTCGGATGAGACAGAGGCGCCGGCGGAGCCCGGCGCGGAGTCCGAGGACGATAACTCCTGAGCAGAACGCGGCGCACAGCCGGCGGCGTCACCGGCGGGAGCGCGAGCGGGCTGGTCGCTGAGCCTGACCTGGAAGCGCCGGCCCCCTTCCGTGGACGGCGCTGAGTCCGCTTGGACACACTGGCTGGCTTGACGCCGGTTCTCGAAGACGCCCAGCGGCTCGGCTTCCTCGGGCCGGGATCGATCGAGCGCCACGTCGAGCACTCCCTGGGGTTCGTCGACTTGCTGGAGTCGTTACCACCCGACGTGCTCGATCGCCCCGTCCTCGACCTCGGGTCCGGCGGCGGCATCCCCGGGCTGGTCATTGCCGCCGCCCACCTGTCGCCGACCACCACGCTTCTGGAGGGCTCCACCCGGCGCGGCGCCTGGCTGACGGCCGCTGCTGAGCGCCTGGGACTGACGGCTTCTGTGGTGGTCATCGGCGAGCGAGCCGAAGTCGCCGGTCACGTCGCTCGACACCGATACGCCTTCGGCGCGGTGGTGGCGAGGCTGTTCGGCCGGCCCGCCGTCGCCGCCGAATGCGCCGCCCCCTTCCTCGGTGACGGGGGCACCTTGATTGTCTCGGAGCCAGCTTCTAGGAGCGAAGACCGCTCCGGCGATAGCGGCAGCGATACGGCGGGGGCTGTCCCCGAGGCGGCATCTCGTTGGCCTCGAGAAGGCCTGGCCCTGCTGGGACTCGGGGAGGCGAGCCGGCACACGGCGCGCGGCTATGGATTCGTCACCATCAGCCGGTCGTCCGCCTGCGGAGATCGCTACCCGCGACGGACTGGCATCCCCGCCAAGAGACCCCTCTTCTGATGTTTCACGGGAAACAATTCCGGGCCGCTGCGAACCCCGCCCGGCCGGCCTCCGCCCCCAAAGAAGGGCGTGCCGGCGTCGGCGGGATCGGATACCGTACGAAAAGTCAGGTCGGGTACCGCCCGAAGACCGTGACGACGGCGCTGACAGGAGGCCGATGTCGGAACTGCTGAGAGAAGAGGCTGCCGCCTCGGACGGCGCCAGTCTGGCCCACGAGACGCCGGGGAGCGATGCGGGCGGAGCGTTGCATGATGGCGGCAGCTCGGTGCAGCGGGTCCCAGATCGAGCCGCTCAGCAGCCGGCCGGCTCAGCAACGGCACGGATCATGGCCGTCGCCAACCAAAAGGGTGGTGTGGGAAAGACCACCACGGCCGTCAACCTGGGAGCGGCCCTCGCCGACCTCGGGCACCGGGTCCTCATCATCGACATGGATCCGCAGAGCAACGCTTCCACCGGCCTCGGGATCGACCCGCGCAACTTCGACCACTCGATGTACGACGTTCTCCTCCACGACGTCCCTCTCGAGGACTGCATCGAGGCCACCAGCATCAAGAACCTCTTCATCGCCCCCTCGACGCTGGACCTGGCCGGGGCCGAGATCGAGCTGGTGCCGGCGATGAGCCGTGAGTACCGCCTTCGCCGAGCTCTCGAGCCGGTGCGGGAGGACTTCACCTACGTCTTCATCGACTGCCCTCCGTCTCTCGGGCTGATCACCCTCAACGGGCTCACGGCGGCCACCGAGGTACTCGTCCCGATCCAGTGCGAGTACTACGCCCTCGAGGGTGTGTCCCAGTTGAACCGGAACGTCGAGCTGGTCCGGGCCAACCTGAACCCCACCTTGTCGGTCACCACCATCGTGCTCACGATGTACGACGCGCGCACTCGTCTGGCAGAGTCGGTCGTCCACGAGGTCCGCTCGCACTTCGGGCAGGTGGTCTGCAAGAACGTGATTCCGAGAACCGTCCGAATCTCGGAGGCGCCCTCCTTCGGGGAGCCGATCACCGTGCATGATCCGACATCGCGGGGGGCGATCGCGTACAGGGAGCTGGCGAAGGAGGTGGCCGGTGTCGCGTCGTAGCGGGCTCGGAAGAGGCCTCGGATCACTCATCCCCTCCGCCGGGCCGGAGGTGTCGGGCGGGTCGGAGCTCCAGCAGCTGCCGATCGACAGCGTCCGCCCGAATCCTCTCCAGCCGCGCAAGCAGTTCGACGAGGAGGCGCTGGCCTCGCTTGTGGACTCCATCAAGGCCGTCGGAATCCTGCAACCGGTGCTTGTCCGCCGGATGCCGAGCGGCGACTACGAGCTCATCGCCGGGGAACGTCGTTTTCGCGCCGCCCACCGCGCCGGCTTGGCGACGTTGCCCGCCCTCGTCCGAGGGGCAGACGACGCCGCCAGCCTGGAGCAAGCGCTCGTCGAGAACCTCCACAGGGAGGATCTGAACGCTCTCGACGAAGCGGGTGCTTACCAGCAGCTGATCGAAGACTTTGGCCTCACCCACGACGAAGTGGCCCGGCGCGTGGGGAAGAGTCGGACAGCGGTGACCAATGCCCTGCGGCTCTTCCAGCTACCGCCCGCCGTGCAGGGCCACATGAGGGACGGCTTGCTCACCGCCGGGCACGGCCGAGCTTTGCTGGGCACACCGGATCGAGCGCGCCAAGAGGAGTTAGCCCGGGAGGCCGTCCGGCGCGGACTGTCGGTGCGGATGCTGGAGGAGATGGTTCGGGCGACGCAGTGGGAGGACGATCCTTCCCCAGCACCGGAGGCGGCCGCTCCCGACACGGGACCCACAGCTGTGAACGGCCAACAGCCCGTCCTCCCGGGTCAAGGCGTTCACCCGACCCGACCCGCCTCCCGAGGCGCAGACAGAGGTGACGCGAGCCCCGATGAAGGAGAGCAGGACAGCCCTTCCTCTGAAGAGCCCCGCCAGGGACGCCTTCGCCCGCCCGGTGTTCTCGACCTGGAAGAGCTGCTCGGGGATCACCTGAATACCCGGGTGACGGTAGATGTGGGCGGCAAACGCGGACGGGTCATCATCGAATTCGCCAACCTGGACGATCTGGAGCGCATCTACCGCGCCATGATCGGCGAGGCATAGCACCCGGTTCTCGCCAGCCACTCAGGGCCCGAACTCAACCTGGACCAGAGCAACACCGCCAGGCTTAGGGGCGCTCCCTCGACCCATGGTCGAAAGTGATCCACAACCTGATGCACAGGTTGTGGATGATCAGACGTTCTCCCAGTCCAGTCTCAGCCACTGCTCAAGAGAAGCCACAACTGCGGCCGCCACGTCTGTGACATGCATCGCCACGGCGCTGGGGCTCCCCAGCTCCACGACGACAGCGGGCATCTGAGTCTCCCGGAGGATCGGGAAGGCCATTCCGGCGCTGCCCCCGTCCCCCAGGCTGAGCTTGCAGAGGATGGCGCGGCGCAGCAACTCCGCCAGTCGGCGGCTCGTCTCCGACTCGTATCGATAGCCCTTGTAGTGCATCGTCCGCACGAGGGCGTGGTCCGGCTCCAACCGGAGCCCGATGTAGCAGTCCACCCGGGCGGCGTTTGCTTCGGTGGCCTGCTCGGACTCCTCCGGGTGATGTAGCGCCATCGGCTCGGCTCCCACCACGGCCAACGCCCGGCAGACAGCGCTCACACCGGCTGAGAATCCGCCGCTCTCGCCCACCGCGATCCGTTTGCCCATGAGGGTGGCCGGCAGCGAGGCGGCGTCGAGCCGCTCCCGTATCTGGCTGACTAGATCGTCGCCGCCGGTCCGAGGGCTCAGACGGTCCAGCTCAGCCAGTGTGCGGGGTCCACAGATGCCGTCGCTACCCACGCCCACGTTGCGTTGGAAGTCCCCGAGAGCTTCCACAGTGCCGTCTCCGTAGATCCCGTCCACCCCGCCAGGGTCAAAGCCGAGAGCGCTCAGCCGCCGCTGCAGCTCAGCGACGTCGTCGCCGTGCAGCATCGGCCAGCGCCGATAGAGGATGCGATCCCCGAGCCGGAAGCCCGCCTCGACGACGGCCGACCATGTGTGGCGGCCGCATATCCCGTCGCAGCGGAGGCCCCGCTGGCGCTGGAACCGGCGGACCGACTGCTCAGTCCGCGGTCCGAAGGTCCCGTTCGCCTCGCCACCGATGGGGAAGCCGAGGCGGCCGAGACGCAACTGTAGGTCGGTCACCGCTTCACCGGAGGAGCCAAGGGCAAGTGGCAGCGCTTGGCCAGAAGCGGCCTGCGCCACAGCCGTGCCGACGGGGGCTCGTGATGACGAGGGGGCCTGAGGCACCGACGACATTCGACTCATCGTAAGACGTCCGGGGCGGCAGGGCCGCGCAATTGGCCAATCCGGAGGTGTCGTCCGCCGACAGGCGCCCAACGCCGCCAGTTGACGCCTCGGGCAGACTCCTCCTACAAGTTTGTCGGGGAGTTCGGTCACGGACTCCCGTGCGAGGGTCATCCTCCGAGGAGGGCGATGTCGCGCACGCAGAAGCCGCGGTGCTCCCATTCCTCGTTCAGCACCACGTGCACGCACTCGAGCACGGACTTGCCTCGGGCGTAGGGCGGCCATCCCGAGCCCTCTGGCACCGGCGCAGGCTTCGACAGCTCGTCGGCGGTCACGGTCGACAGCCAACGGTCAAGGTCGGCACTTTGCAGCTCGCGCACAGCCAGCACCTCGTCGAGGCTCGGGGTTGCTGCCCGGTCCAGGCCGGGTTCGTGCTTAAAGACGTCGTCGGTACCGAGCCCGAAGGCGGTGAGCGGACCGCTCGATCCGAGGCAGCACCGACCGAACCAGCAGTCGTGCACAAACACCAGGTGGCGCAGGGTCTCCACCGGCGACCATTCGCCGCCGACCCGCTGATCTTCGGAGCCGCTGGGCATCCTTCGGAGCCGCTCGATCGTCGCCGCCCACGCGGCCCGCAACTCGCGCGAGCCTTGGAGCAGTTCGATCGGATCGGCTGATCGGATCAGCACCCGTATCGGATGTCGCCGGTCAAGCTCGGCCTCGACGTAAGAGGACACCTCGACCCCGTTGATCGTCAGGTTGCCGACCAGCCCGTCAATTACGACGTCCTGCATCACCACGCCGATCAACCGCGCCCGAGTGAAATCGCACTCGCGGAACTCGGAGTCGGCCAGGTCCTGGTCCTCGAATCTGGTCATCCTCGCCGGGATCGGCCCGAGCAGTGACACGGCATGGCGCGGACAGCTCCTTAACTCCGAGGTACCCGTTGGGGTGCAGCAACTCTGGCGAACATTCGCAGCCTGTAACCGGCCGACGCGCTCAGACCCGGCGAGCCGTCAAACCAGGTGGGGCTCAACCTCGGAGAGGATCTGGCTCTTCGGCCGGGCGCCCACGATCCGGCTCTGCATCTCGCCGTTCTTGAACAGCATCAGCGTGGGGATGCTCATCACCTGGAACCGTTGGGCCGTCCGGGGATTGTCATCCACGTTGAGCTTGACGATGCGCAGCAGCCCGGCCTTGTCGCCTGCAATCTCCTCCAGCACGGGCGCCACCATCTTGCACGGACCACACCACTCCGCCCAGAAGTCGACGAGCACAGGCAGGTCGGCCAGGGATACCTCCTCGTCGAAAGTGTCGTCGCTAACTGCAGTGATGTTCTCGCTCATCTTCCTTGTCTCCTTGTCGCCTCAGTCGTGCAACAAATCCGCCAGGTAGCGCTCGGTGTCGATCGCCGCCATGCACCCCGACCCCGCCGCGGTCACGGCTTGTCGGTACTCGTGGTCCTGCACGTCTCCACAAGCAAAAACACCGGGAATGGCCGTCTTAGTCCCACCGGCGGTGACGAGATAGCCCGCCGCATCCATCTCGAGCTGGCCCTTGAACAAGTCGGTATTCGGAGCATGGCCGATGGCGACGAACAGCCCGTCGACGGCAAGGTTCTGCTCCTCCCCCGAGACGATGTCGCGGATCCGTACGCCGGTGACGCGGTCCTCCCCGAGAACCTCGGTCACGACCGAGTCCCAGATGAAGTGGATCTCTCGTTGCGGAACGCCCTGTCCTGCATGATCTTCGACGCTCTCAGCTCCTTGCGCCGGTGCACGACGGTGACGGTGTCCCCGAATTTGGTCAAGAAGAGCGCTTCCTCCAGCGCGGAGTCACCGCCCCCGACAACTGCGATCTGCTTGTCACGGAAGAAGAACCCGTCGCACGTGGCACACGTGGAGACGCCGTACCCGAGGAGCCGAGCCTCGTTCGGGACGCCCAGCATTAGGGACTGGGCACCGGTGGCGATTATGAGCGCCCTGGCGCGGACGCTTGGCTCGCCGTCCTCCTCCCCCCCGAACCAGATCGCAACCGGCGAGACGGACAGGTCGACCTTGGTGGCCTTCAGGGTCACGATCTCGGCACCGAAGCGCTCGGCCTGTGCCCGCATGCTCGTCATCAGCATCGGGCCGAGCACCGCCTCGGGAAAGCCCGGATAGTTCTCCACTTCCGTCGTGAGCATCAACTGGCCGCCGGGCTGATCGCTGGTGGACGATGGTTCGCCCTCGACCACGAGAGGATTCAGATCGGCACGGGCAGCGTAGATTGCCGCGGTCAGTCCGGCCGGCCCCGAACCCAAGATGACGACGTCACGCGTGTTGCCTGTGCTGCCCGTGTCCATGGCTGGGTGCGCCGCCCTCCTGTGGTCCTCAGACGCGGCGGTTCCGCATCCTTGAGAGCAACAGCCCGGTGAGGGAGAAGATTCCACCGACGACGAGGTAACTGGCCCACACGCGCCGGTGGAAGACCTCCGTGTCGAGAACGCGAATCACACCTACCGCCAGGAGCACCGTTGTCGTGCCCCCGATGAAGATGGCGATCAAACCCAGAATGACGTAGCGGACAACCTTTACGACCGGCGTGAGAGTCTTATCCCGCACCAGAGCGACGAGCTCTTCGACCTTGGCAGTGACCTGCGCCGCCCAATCGTTGCCGCTGCCGGCGGATTGGTCCCCGCGAGCGCTCACGGCGCCGGTCGAAGGACTGGGCTCCGAAGACATGCGGGCAGACTAGTGGTGAGACCCGGGGGCGTGGCCATTTTACCGGCCCCTCCTTGTCTATGCCGAGCGCGCCTGGGTGGCTCTCTCGCAATGTCGTCCGGGGTGGGTGCCGGTCACTTCAACTTGAAACACACACCTACCGAACGGGGGCCGGCGTGGCTCCCGATCACGGGGCCGATGTGGCTCACGAGGATGCGCTCGCGGGGGAACTTCGAAGCGATCAGGTCGACGACCTTGTCTGCGTCCGTGGAGGCGGCGTGCACCACAGCTACCTGGTCCAACGGGCCCGCCTCGGTGACCTTGGCGGCGAGGGCCTCGAGCGAGCGCGTCCGGGTCCGGGGCTGTGACTCCGGTTCGACGACGCCGTCTCGTACCTCGATGATCGGCTTGATCGAGAGCAGCGAGCCGAAGAAGGCCTTCGCCTTTCCTATTCGCCCGCCGTGGCGCAGATTGTCCAGCGTGTCGAGGCTGCCGTAGACGTGGATCTTGTGGCGGGCTTCCTCCACGACCGCGGCGACCTCCTCCAGGCTTCCGCCGGCGCCGGCCGCCTCGGCGGCCATCACGACCATGATCCCCTCCCCCATCGTGACCGACAGCGAGTCGACGACACGGACCGCCAGGCGGTCCTTCACATCCTCGGCACCAGCCCGGGCGGCGTCGTGGGTGGCGGAGAGCTTTGACGACAACGTGACACAAACGACGCCTGTGGCACCCTCGTCCGCAGCCGCGGAGAACGCCGCGCTGAAGGCGCCGGGTGAAGGAGCCGAAGTCTCGGGAAAGGAGGAACTCTTGGCGCATTGCTGCCAGAACTCCTCCGCCGACCATGTGCTCGTCACCTCCGGCCCGATCTCGCCGAGCCTGACGTCGAGCGGGACGATGCCGATGCCGTGCTTCTCCGCCATCGCCGGCCCTATGTCGGCGGCGCTGTCAGTGACGACTCTGATCGGAGCCATGCAACCCCCTCTCGGCAGCACTGTGCCGCCTCCTCTGAGTCTGCCAGTCGGCGAAGGTGACGGCGAGTGCTGCCCCGGCGACATAGGCGACCACGCCGCTCATGACACCGACGACTACACGCACGATCAGCCCGAATCCTGTGGCAGAACCGATCGCGGTGGTGACGAGGGCCACTACGAAGGCCATGGCGAGGCTGAGGAGCAACGAGCGGGAAACGTAGCGACGGACGTTACGGCCGTCGATGCCGCCCATCCTCCGCCGGACGACGAGCAAGGCCACCACCGCGGAGATCGTGTAAGCCGCCGCCAGAGACAGTGACAGTCCCCGAGCCCCGATGACGTGTGTCAGCAGGAAGGCCAGCCCGACGTTGAGGGAGTTCTCGAGCACGTACAAGAAGAAGGCGGTGCGCGTGTCGCGCATCGACTGGAGGGCGCTGATGCACAGCAGGTAGACGCAGTACCCCGGCAACCCCACGGCCAGCAGCGCAAGAAGTTGACCCGTGAGGGTGCTCGACCCGCTGCGGAAGGCGCCGTGGTGGAGAAGTAGCGCGATCAGGGGACCGGCGAGCAGCAGATAGCCGGCAGTGGCGGGCAGGATACCGGCCATCATCCGGCGCAGCCCCAACCCGAATTGGTGCGCCATCTCCGGGAGGTCATTCGAGCTGTAGCGGTAAGCGAGCTCAGGGATCACCGTGCTCATGACCGACACGGCGATGATGCCAAAGGGCAGCTGGAAGAATTGGAACGCGTAGGCGTAATCGGTCACCCTCGAGGCGCCGAGATGAACCGCAATGGCGAGCACGACAAAAAGCGCCACTTGATTGGCCAGCACGAAACCGAACGTCCAGCTCGACAGAGACAGGATCTCCCGGATCGCCGGATCCCGGGGCCGCCATACGAAGCGGAGCCGGAGCCCGGAGCGGAGCACCGCCGGCACGAGAAGAACGGCCTGGATCAGCACGCCCGCCGTGGTGCCGACGCCGAGCAGCAGCAGGAGGGCGTGGTCGTGTTGGAGCGCCTCGAGGCTGGGCCGGTGGCCGGCGATCGAGGCGAATTCCAGCAGGACCGCGATGGCTACGAGGTTGTTCACCACCGGGACGTAAGCCACGAGCACGAACCGGCGCACCGTGTTGAGCACGGCGGTCATGAGGCTGATGGCGCCGTAGCCGAGCAGCTGAACGGCGAACAACCTCAGCAGCTCCGTGGCGATTTGGCGCTCGAGCGCAACGCCGGGCCCGCGGGTGCCGATCGAATAGAGGTCGATGACATAAGGCGAGACGAGGACGAAGACGGCCGTCGCCACGACGAGCAGCAGCGCGGAGAGCGAGACGACGGCCGAGATCGACTCGGTCGCCTCCCGATCAGACCGGTTCGTGAGGCGGTCGACGAACTGGGGGACGAAAGTCGCCGAGAGGACTCCACCGAGAACGAGATCGTGCACGATGTTCGGCGTGTTGTTGGCGAGGTTGAAAGCATCCGAGAGGCGGTTCCCACCGAGGGCATAGGCGGCCACAAGGAGCCGTAGCAGACCGGTCAGCCGGGACAGGAGAGTCCCCCCGGCCATGAAGAGTGTGGGCCGCCCGAGCCCCGTGCCTGCCCGCAGCAGCTGCCGGTCGATGTCGGCCGGTCCGGCACCGAGGTCGTCAGTCGCCGGAGCGCTCTCGAGAGCCTCGCCGACGGCCCGATCAGCAGGCTCAGGCGGGCCGTCAGGTTCGGCCGGGTCGGCCGGGTCGGCGGGGTTGGTTACGCCGGCAGGGCCAGCCCCGCCTGCCGCACCGCCAACGCCTGCCACGCCGGCGGCATCGCCAACGCCTTCCACGCCGGCAGCACCGCCGACGACGGCCGCGCCACCCGGATGGGCAGGATCGGCCACTTTGACAGCGCCGGCCACTCCGGCCGGATCCACACGGCCGGCAAACCGCACCGTGCCGGCAGGGTCACTCACCCCGGCAGCAGGGACCACACCGGCTGATTCGCCCTCCACGGCGGGCTCGACCGTCTCGGGAGGAATCCTGAGTCCCTGGCTCAGCCCTGTGACGCCGGAGGTGGGGCCCCTTCCAACGCGGTCCTGTCCACCGCCTCACGTGAGGCGGTCGGTGGCCGTGCGACCGGGAGCCTCCGGGGCGATGGGCGCCTGCGCGCTCGAATCTCCAGGCGTCCCTCCCGGAACGGCCATGGCCGCCAGAGCGGCGCCGCGAAGGCGGTGCTGCCGGCGGCGCTTTTGGATGATGGCCCGTACCCACCAGAGGATGAGGAAGGCCACTGCGCCGAACGACAAAGCCACCGCCACGCCTGAGATGGCTGTGGAACGAATGGTGATCTCGCCTGCCTGCAGGACGACGCCGTTCGGGGCGACCACGACAAGGTGCAGGGGCGAGTCACCCGAGCTGCGCGCCAGGAGCTCGATCTGCACAACGTTCTCCCGCGAGGAGAGGGTCACCGGCCAGCTCCGGCCGCGAGGGAAGCCGAGACTGGGGCTGCTGGCCATAAGTGTCACCCGAAGCGGCACACTTGCATCCGAAAGGATCGAGATCGGGATCTTC
This sequence comes from uncultured Actinomycetota bacterium, assembly GCA_963754255.1. Taxonomy (GTDB): domain Bacteria; phylum Actinomycetota; class Acidimicrobiia; order Acidimicrobiales; family Bog-793; genus CAVWEW01. The sequence continues at coordinate 26,887 of CAVWEW010000009.1, read as the reverse complement.
GCCTCGAGCGAGGTGATGGTGATCGTGTGCCCGAAGGGGACGGTGATCAGGGCCGCCTCCCGCCGGAGGGAGGCGGCGATTGTCCCGAGGTAACGGGCCCGCTCCGTCGGCGTCAGGTCGCTCGCCTGTGACAGGAGCAGCAGGTCGCTCAGAGGTGCCTCCGTTGTCGAAGCGCGGTGCGGCGGGGGCAGGATCGCGGCTGACGGCTGCCAGCTGACGTTGCGCCGTCGCCACGGCCCGGCCGGACGGCTCGGCCGAAGGCGGCGGCGGTGGCGCCTGCAGCTGTCGCTCCCCGGGGGAGTTGCCGTAGCCCGGGGTCACGTTGGAGAAGAGATCTGCCAAGGTGACGGCATCTACGATCCGGCTCTCCGACAGCCCGGACAGGACCGCCGAGACGAAGGCGGCATCAGGGCGCCAGCTAAGCGGCGAGAGCAGCGCCACGCCTTGCTTGGGATCCGACGGCTCGTCGAAATAGAGGAGGGCGAGGTCGGCAAGCATCTGCTGTGCCTTCAGTGCCGGAGGAGCGATCATGAGCCAGATCTGCCTCGAGATAGGCGTCGGACGCGATCGCCTCCACGCCTGAGTCGGGGATGAGAAACGGCGCCGTCGGCGTGGTGAGCGTGACCGAAGGGCGCTCCGGCTGCACGCTCGCGTTCGGCACCAGCAGCCGGGTGATGCCGGCGCTCTCGAGGGCTGCCAGTGCTCCGCCGCTGATAGGGGTGTTTGCCACGTAGGTATGGGCCTCCGACGGGACCAGGCGGCCGAGAACGCCGCGCCCCCGGGAGAGCTGGGTGGTCACGTAGCCACCGAGGCCGGCGGAGACGAGTCCGCGTAGGTCGACCGGAGCAAAGGTCCCCGCTATCACGCTGGCTTGGCCACCAGGCCGGGCATAACTGGCCAGCCGGCCGAGTACCGCCGCGCTCGATGCATCTCGCCGGGCTCTGGCCAGCCGGAGCGACTCGACGAATTGGGGGAACACGTCGAGCGAGATGGCCGCACGCGGGGCTCGCCCGAGAGCCGCACTGAGTGAGTGCAGCTCACCGGAGTCCGCCGCGTCCTTGACCGGGAGCCGGGCAGGTGAGATGGCTGGGGAGGAACCGAGCGGCATGACCCATGCGAAGCGGACGGGATAGGTGCCGTGGAGCTCGGAAGGGGGCGTCACGATGAGGTCGGTGGTGAATGACGTGAGCGTGCGCCCGAGGACGGCGTCTACGAGCGAGACCTGCATCGGATAGACGCCGCCGCAGTTGGGCGACAAGCAGTCGTTGATGTCGAGCACGGAGCGGTGAGTCCCGCCACGCAGGCGGCCGTGCAGGTCGGGAGCCGACACCGGCAGGTGGAGGGTGATCTCCCCGCCGGGCACCCAGTTGAGCCCGGGCGTGTCGAGCGGGATTCCCGGGCCCCCGGGGAGAGCGCTCAGCCCGGCCGTGTCGCCGGACAGGGTCTCGCGGAAGGTGTAGCGAGCACTCAAGTGGGAGTACAAGGTGACAAGGAGAGCCAGTCGGGAGGCCGGTACTGACGAGCTGACTCGCAGTGAGAGCGTCGTCCCCGAGGCGTTGGAGACGAACGCCGGGGTCTCCGAGACGAGCGTGAGCGAGCTGCCGGTGGTCGTCTGCGCCGAGGCGACGGCGGCCGGTCTTGTACCGGTGGCGACGCTCACCGCGACTGCGACGGTGACGGCGAGCAGCACGATGGCGTTACGCGGAGCGCGCCGGGCGGCATGCAGGATTTCGCGCGCCCACGCCGGGCGAGCCTACCGGTCGGCACGGGCGCGGCTCGGGCAGGGCCGCATTAGCTTGGCCAGAGATGACGGTGCTGATCGGGCGGCACGATTGCTTTCTCTCGCACGAGACCGGCCGATTCCATCCGGAGCGACGGGACCGGCTGGAGGCGGTGCTCGGTGGCATCGCCGTTTCGGGCGTGACCGAAGATCTTTGCGAGTTCGAGCCGCGGCCGGCCACGGCCGAGGAGCTGGCCCGGGTGCATGATCCGTCCTACGCGGCTGCCCTGGACAGGTTCTGCGCCGATGGCGGCGGCCACCTCGACCCCGACACCGTGGCGTCGAAGTCGTCCTACAAGGCCGCTCTCATGGCAGCGGGTGCCGGTCTCGATGCCGCTGACCGCCTTCGGCGTGGTGAGGGCGAATCAGCCTTTTTGGCAGTGAGGCCTCCGGGTCACCATGCGCTGTCGGGGAGAGCGATGGGTTTCTGCCTGTTCAACAACGTGGCCGTGACGGCGGCGGGGCTGGCTGCGGCGGGCGAGCGTGTGCTCATCGTGGACTGGGACGCCCATCACGGCAACGGTACACAGGCGACCTTCTACGGCCGAGGGGATGTCTGCTACATCTCTCTCCACCAGTACCCCTTCTATCCCGGCACCGGCGGGCTCGGGGAGACGGGTGAGGGCGCGGGGATCGGTGCCACCGTCAACGTGCCTCTGCCCGGCGGCACCACCGGAGTCGCCTACCGGGAGGCGCTCGATTCGGTCGTCGCACCTGTGGCGGAGCGCTTCGCGCCCGACTGGGTGCTGGTCTCGGCGGGTTTCGACGCCCATCGGGATGATCCCTTGACCGACCTCGGGCTGTCGGCCGGCGACTTCGCCGACTTGACGGCTCAGACGATCGTCCTCGCGCCGGCGGGCCGGCGCATCGTGTTCCTCGAGGGAGGCTACGACCTGGCCGCCCTCACAGCCTCGACAGCCGCCTGTGTGGCGGCCATGGCGGGCCATCCCTGCCGGCCGGAGCCTCCGACGGCGGGAGGCGCCGCCGACGAGATGGCCCGCGACGCCGTGGCTTCGGCCCGGCGCCTCCACACCGAGGGCCAGCTGCTCGGCTGACGGCCCGCTGCCAGATACCCTCGGCCGTCGTGGTCCCCGACCGCCTCCAGTCGGTCCTCCGCCTGACGAGACCCCTTGCTGAGCGGTTTGCCGACGCCGGCAAGCAGCTCTACCTGGTCGGCGGCACCGTGCGGGACGTGGTGGCGCAACGCCCTGGGGGCCTGGCCCCCGACAACAGCGTCGATGTCGACCTGACCACAGATGCCCGCCCGGATGAAGTCGAACAGCTCGTGCGCGGCCTCGCCCGGACGGTCTGGACCCAGGGCAAGCGCTTCGGGACGATCGGCATCCTCTACGAGGGGCGCCGTCTCGAGATCACGACTCATCGGGCCGAGGCATACGACCCGGACTCGAGGAAACCCACCGTCAGCTTCGGCGACGACATCGCCACCGATCTGTCCCGGCGCGACTTCACCGTAAACGCCATGGCGCTCAAGCTGCCCGAGCTCGAGCTGATCGATCCCTACGGCGGACTCGACGACATGGGCGCCCGGCGGCTGCGGACCCCGCTCGAGCCGGAGCTCTCGTTCTCCGACGATCCGCTCCGGATGCTGAGGGCGGCGAGGTTCATCGCCGGTTACAGCCTCGTGCCCGAGCCGGACCTGGTCAAGGCCGTCGCCGCGCTCGGGGAGCGGCTCGGCATCGTCTCCGGCGAACGGATCCGTGACGAGCTCGACAAGCTGATCGTGCTCCCTTCGCCGGCGGAGGGTCTATGGTTCCTCGTTCACACGAAGCTCGCCGAGCAATTCATCCCCGAGCTCCCGGCGCTCGCCCTCGAGCAGGATCCGGTCCACCGGCACAAGGACGTGCTCGCCCACACCATCGCCGTCGTCGAGAAGACGAACGCGGCTGACAAGATCCTGCGGCTGGCGGCGCTTTTCCACGACGTCGGCAAGCCGAAGACACGCTCGATCGGCCCTTCGGGCGTCTCCTTTCACCACCACGACGTCGTCGGGGCTCGTATGACCCGCGACCGCATGCGAGCGCTGCGCTATCCGACCGACGAGATAGAGGCCGTGAGCCGTCTCGTCGGGCTTCACCTGCGCTTTCACACCTACAAGCTCGGCTGGACCGACAGCGCGCTGCGGCGCTACGCCAGAGAAGCCGGTCCCCTGCTCGAACGCCTGAACGAGCTCACGCGAGCCGACTGCACCACGAGAAACGTCGCCCGCGCGCAAGCTCTCGCCGCCAGAATGGACGAGCTAGAGCATCGTCTGGCCGACCTCCGCCAGCGCGAACAGCTCGACGCGCTCCGTCCGGAGCTCGACGGTGACGAAGTGATGGAGCTCCTCGGTCTCAGCCCCGGACCCGCGGTCGGCGAGGCGCTCGGCTTCCTCATGCAGATCCGCCTCGACGAGGGGCTCATCGGGGAGAAGGTCGTTCGGGAGCGGCTACTGGAGTGGTGGCGGGAACGGGAGAGCTCCTGAAGCCGCCGGGCCCGCGGCTGTGAGCCAGCGCGGGAGCCGAGGCGCCCAGGGCGTCACTCTGCGCCGGCTATGAAACGCTCCACCATGTCCCGGGCCTCGTCGTCCCGGTGTTGGACGGGTGGTGACTTCATGAAGTAGGCGGACGGGCCGAGGAGCGGGCCACCGATGCCGCGGTCGAGAGCCAGGCGGGCGCACCGGATGGCGTCGATGATGACGCCGGCCGAGTTCGGTGAGTCCCACACCTCCAGCTTCAGTTCCAGGTTGAGCGGCACGTCTCCGAAGTTGCGTCCCTCCATCCTGATGTAGGCCCACTTCCGGTCCTCCAGCCAGGGCACGTGGTCCGACGGCCCGATATGGACCTCGTCCTCGCCCAACTGCTGGTCGAGCTGACTCGTGACAGCCTGGGTCTTCGAGATCTTCTTCGACTCGAGCCGTTCACGCTCGAGCATGTTGCGGAAGTCCATGTTGCCGCCGACGTTCAGCTGGTAGGTCCGGTCGAGCACCATGCCGCGGTCCTCGAAGAGCCTCGTGAGCACCCGGTGGACGATCGTCGAGCCCACCTGGCTCTTGATGTCGTCGCCGATGATGGGCACGCCGGCTTTGGCGAAGCGTCCGGCCCATTCCGGGTTGCTGGCGATGAACACCGGGATGGCGTTCACGAAGGCCACGCCCGCCTCGAGGGCGGCCTCGGCGTAGTGCTTCTGCGCTTCCTCGGATCCGACGGGCAGGTAGGCCACGAGCACCTCGGCACCGCTCTCTCGGAGGACTCGCGCCACGTCGACAGGCTCCGCCGGCGACTCCTCCAGGACCTGTCGGTAATAGCGGCCGAGGCTGTCGAGCGTCGGGCCGCGGGCGACGGAGATGCCCAGGGTCGGGACGTCGGAGAAGCGGATCGTGTTGTTCTGCCCGGCGAAGATCGCCTTGCTCACGTCGAGGCCGACCTTGGCCGCATCGACGTCGAAGGCTGCGACGATCTCGGTGTCACCAACGTGGTAGCCGCCGAGCTCGACGTGCATCAGCCCGGGAACCGTCTCGGACGGATCGGCCTTGCGGTAGTACTCGATTCCCTGCACGAGCGAGCTCGCGCAGTTGCCGACGCCCGCGATGGCGACCTTGATCGTCTGTGAAGGGCTCGTCATACGGTGCTCCTTTGTCTTGGTTGCAAATTCCGCACGGGCTAGGAGACCTCTGTCTCGCTCGCCCCGGTGGCGGCAGGTTCGGATGCGATCAGGTGGTCGATCCAGTCGAGATCGAGCTGTAAGGCGTCGCTCGAATGCTCTACGAGCGACCGCTCGAAACGATCGAGCGGGCGACTTGGGGAATCAGCCCTCCGGCGGGCGGCGCGGAAGCTCTCCTCGAGCTGTCGCCGGCGCCGTTCCAGCAGGCGCAGGCGAGCCGAAGGTGTCAGATGGCCGGCGAAGGCCCACCGGAGGGCGAATGCCTTGGCGTCCTCGGGCCTGGTCGGCTCCTCGGTGAGAAAGCGCTCGAACATCTCGTCGCCCCGCGCCGTCAGCTCGTACACCTTGCGGGCTCGTGTGCTGCCGGCCGAGACCCGCGGGCGTGGGCTGGACGTCCGGCCGGCGAGCCGGGCCCGGAACGCCGCCTTCTCTCCGGTGAGCGAGCCCGAGAGCGGGATCACCTCTCCGGCGCCGGCCCTGAAGAGACGGGACGTGCCCGCGGCGCCTGGGCCACGGCGCTCGCCGAGGCGCCCGGCGGCGCGCCCGGGCGCCCAACCGTTCTGGGTGGCTTCGGCAATTCTCGCACCGCTCCGGCCGCCTCGAGGCGCCCCAGTGCCGGGTAGAGCGAGCCGAACGAGAGGCTGGCAAGCAGGCCGAAGTCGCTGCGCAGTCGTTTGCGCAGGTCATAGCCGTGCATCGGCTGCTCTTTCAAGAGCCCGAGGATCGCCATGTCGAGCATGATGACGCCAGTGTAGCAATGTTCGACATATCGAGTCGATATGTCGGATGATCAGAATCCTCGCTCGGCAATGTGTCCTCGGGCCGATCAGGGTTCAGTAGCCTTTCGCCAGATGGCAGAGGTTCGCAGCGGTTCGGAGAGGTTCTGGGGTCCCGGCGGCCCGCCGGCGGCCGGACGCGTCGAATACCGCCTTCTGCGGGAGTCGGTTCTCCGGGAGTACCGCCGAGGCCGTCTGAAGCGCCCGGACGTCTGCGACGCCCAGCCGGAACTGCTGCGGGTGGCCCGCAACCTCGGCCGCGAGACCTCGACCAAGTGCCCGATCTGCGAGGAGACGAATCTCGTCCACGTCTCGTTCGCCTTCGGCTCCCGGCTGCCGGCCTGTGGCCGGGCTCTGGCCGCCGGCGAGCTCGGGAAGCTCTCCCGCCGTGCGGGTGAGATCAGCTGTTACGTGGTCGAGGTGTGCACGAAGTGCTCGTGGAACCACCTCCTGCGGATGTTCGTCGTCGGCGGAGGCCGGAGCCGCTGACAGCGCGCCCTTCAGCCTTTTCCTAGACGACCCAGAACCGCCGGCAGCCGGCAACGGCGCTGGACGGAAGGAGGCACCATGGAAGAGCACGTGACCGTTCCATCGGTCCGGCGACGCAAACGGCGGGGCGGATCCGACCCGCTCGTGATGATCACCGCTTACGACGAGCCCTGGGCACGTCTGGTGGACGCCGGCGGCGTGGACCTGATCCTCGTCGGCGACACGCTGGCCGAGATCGTGCTCGGCTACGAGGACACCCTGCACGTCGGCGTGGACGACATGGTCCACCATGTCGGGGCGGTGGCCCGAGCCCGCACCCGCGCCCTCGTGATCGGCGACATGCCGTGGATGAGCTACCACACCGATCCCTACGATGCGGCCCGCAACGCCGCCCGGCTCATCCGGGCCGGAGCCGGGGCGGTGAAGCTCGAAGGGGGCCGCGCCCGTGTGCCGGCGATCGAGGCCATCGTGGGGGCGGAGATACCCGTCATGGGCCATCTCGGCCTCACCCCGCAGTCGGTCCACGCCATGGGCGGTTATCGCATGCAGGGCCGGGAGGAAGCAGCAGCTCGCGAGCTCGTGGAGGACGCCAAGGCGATCGTGGGGGCGGGTTGCTTCTCGGTGGTGTTGGAAGGCGTGCCGGCGGTCCTGGCCGAGATGGTCACGGCCGAGATAGCCGTCCCCACGATCGGGATAGGCGCAGGAGCGGGCTGTGACGGGCAGGTGCTGGTCCTGCACGACCTGCTCGGTATGTCGAGGCGGCCACCGCCCAGGTTCGTCCGCCGGTACGCCGAGGTGGGCGACCTCGTCTCCGCCGCCGTGGCGGCATACGCGGCCGATGTGCGCTCGGGCGCGTTTCCGCTCGATTCGGAGTCCTACCAGGGCTCGGCGGAGCTGCGTCGGGCGCTGGCGCCGGCGGAGAGCAGTGCCGGCGGTGCCTCCGGGGCGGCCGGTTGATATACCCCCTCGTCAGACTGTGGTCATGGCGACATCGCCGACCCTCACAGGTCGAGACCGGAGGCTGATCCCCACCGGTCCGCGGCCGGCCGGCGCAGGCTCGCCAGCCGAAGCGGCCGGGCCGCTAGCATGGGCCAGTCCTGTCCACCCCTGCCCCGATCGACGGGGCCCCGGGCATGCTTTGCCGGGTCCGGAGGAGGTGAGCGCCGCTGTGCGGCCTTATGAAGTCATGATCATCCTCGATGTCGAGCTCGAGCAGAACGACATCGCTCAGTTGCTGAACCGCGTCGCCGATGTGGTGAAGTCCGGCGGTGGCACCGCCGGGCAGGTGGACCACTGGGGCCGCCGCACGTTCGCCTACGAGATGAACCACCGGACAGAGGGCTACTACGTCCTGACCGAGATGGGGGCCGAGCCGGCGACGATGGCCCAGGTGGACCGGATGCTGTCCATCGACGACTCCGTGCTCCGGCACAAGATCATGCGCCAGCCGGAGCACGTGGCGGGGCGCCCCCGGTCGTCGTCCGGCTCCCGCCGGCCCGGCTCTCGCGGACCGAGCTCGCAGGGCAGAGCCTCCACCGGGGGCCGGCCTTCAGGCGGCCGCGGGCCCGCCGGTCCCGGTAGCGGTGCGCCGTCCGCGCCGTCCGCCCCGTCCACCCCGTCCACCGGGGGCGGTAACCGCGGCACCGAGTCGGTGCCCGCGCAGACAATCGAGGGCGCCCAGCAGCAAGCGGCTGCTGGCGAGCCCTCCGCCGATCAAGAGCCCGCAACGAGCTGAGCAAGGGACTGGAAGAGAAATGTCGAACGGAAACAATGTCGTCCTCGTCGGGAATGTCACCCGTGAGCCCGAGCTGCGCTTCACCCCGAGCGGTCAGTCGACGGTGAGCTTCGGGCTGGCCGTCAACCGCCGCTGGCAGAACCGCCAGACACAGGAGTGGGAGGAGGCGACGTCCTTCTTCGACGTGGTGTGCTGGCGGGAGCTCGCCGAGAACGTGAGCGAGAGCATCCACAAGGGCGCCCGGGTCCTCGTCTCCGGTCGTCTCGAGCAGCGCAGCTGGGAGACCCAGGAGGGCGAGAAGCGTTCGAAGATCGAGGTCGTGGCCGACGAGATCGGCCCCAGCCTTCGTTGGGCGAGCGCCCAGGTGACGAAGAACGAGAGGAAGGGGCCGGGCGAGAGCGCCGGAGCACCCCGAACCGCTCCTGCGCAGCCGCCTGCTGCTGTCGGCGCCCGTCCGGAGCAGGAGACCGCCTACGCCAACTACGACGAGGAGCCTTTTTGATGGCGCGGAACAACGATCGCGACAGGGGTACGCGGAGGGCGCCGAAAGAGTCCGCCAGGCGAGGCAAGAAGAAGGTCTGCATCTTCTGTAAGGACCAGATCAGCCACGTCGACTACAAGGACCTCGGCCTGCTCCGCAAGTTCATGTCCGACCGGGGCAAGATCCGGGCGCGGCGCGTCTCGGGCAACTGCGCCCAGCACCAGCGCGACGTCGCCATGGCGATCAAGACGGCCCGAGAACTGGCGCTGCTCCCCTACACGCAGCGCACGATGAGCGATCGCCCCGGACCCCGCGGTCCCGGGCGTGGCACGGGCGGCAGGGGCGTGCCGGCCCCGGACGCCGAGGGCGCTCCCGAGCCCGACGATGCCTTGACCCTCGACGGGGTTGTCGGCGACGAGGCGGGCCGCCCCGAGGGTGGTGCCGCCCGGCTCGCCCCGGTAGGTGCCGGGGAGGACGACGGGTGAAGATCGTTCTCCGAGCCGACGTAGGTGGAGTGGGCAAGCGGGGCGACCTGCTCGAGGTGGCCGACGGCTATGCCCGCAACTACCTGGTCCCGAGCGGCTATGCCATCGAGGCCAGTGCGGGCATCGAGAACCAGGCGCGGTCGATGCGTCGGTCGCGCGACCTGCGAGATGCCAAAGACCGTGAAGGTGCGGAGGCAGTCGCCCGCAAGCTCGTCCCGATGGTCATCAGGATTCCTGCTCGGGCCGGGGTCGAAGGCCGCCTGTTCGGATCGGTCACCATGCAGGACGTGGTGGCGGCCGTGGACGAACAGGCGAGCATCGAGCTCGACCGCCGCCGCCTCGTGAGCGACGACAGCATCCGGTCCGTCGGGGTGCACGAGATCGCCGTTCGTCTCCATCCCGAGGTGGAGTTCCGCATCACCGTCGAGGTAGTTCCGGCGGGCTGATAGGTGACGGCGAGTGTGGTCGCAGCCCTCGCCGGTGCCCATTTCTCCCAAGCGAGTGACGGCCGATTGCTTCGGCGTGCCCCGGCGGAGCGGGGCGATCCTGCCCCATCGTCGTCATCCCGAGGCTGTCCACAGGAGGACCAACCGATTCGGGTGAGAAATCAACAGCTTCTGGGTCTAGCGATGCCCAGGCAGACAAGCGCATCCTGAGTCACACATGGCAACCGTCCCGCCGTTCCCACACGAACCTACGCGCGCCTCCCGGCTCTCCCGGGCCGCAGGCGCCTCTGCCGGCCAGTCGAGCGGCCGCGGCCGCGGGGAGTGGGAGCCCGGCGGCCGTGGCGCCGGTGGTCAGGGCGCCGGCGGCAGCATCTCGAGGATCCCCCCGCACAGCTTCGAGGCGGAGGAGTCACTCCTCGGGGCGATGCTGCTCTCACGGGACGCCATCGCGGTGGCGGTGGAAGACGTGGGGGCGGACGACTTCTACCGGCCCTCACACGGTCACATCTTCGCCGCCATCACGTCCCTCTACGGGCGGGGGGAGCCGGCGGACGCCGTGACGGTTGCCGAGGAGATGCGCCGCCTCGGCACCCTCGACCCGTCAGGCGGCATCTCGACCCTCGTTTCGCTGCAGGCCAACACGCCGGCGATCTCGAGCGTCAGCCGCTACGCGCGCATCGTCCAGGAGCACGCCCAGTTGCGGCGGCTCATCGGGACCGCCTACGAGATCGCCGAGATGGGCTACCAGTTGCCCGGCGATGTCGTGGCCACTCTCGACCGGGCCGAGGCGATGGTCTTCGAAGTCGCCCAACGCCGTTCGAGCGACACCACCCGGGCACTCAAGGACCTGCTGACGGAGAGCCTCGAGCACCTCGAGTACCTCGCCAACCGGGACGAGACCATCACCGGCGTGGCCACCGGCTACCACGACCTCGACATGCAGCTCTTCGGCCTGCAGCCGTCCAATCTCGTCGTGGTGGGAGCGAGACCTTCGATGGGAAAGGCACTCGCCCTCGATACCGCGATTCCAACTCCTGGCGGTTGGACGACAATGGGCTCGGTCCAAGTGGGAGACGAGGTGTTCGACGACCGGGGCCAGCCGTGCACGATCACCTACGTCTCCCCGGTTCAACTCGAACGCCAGTGCTACCGGGTGGAGTTCGACGACGGCTCGACCATGGTGGCCGACGCCGACCATCAGTGGCTGGCCTACGACTTCCCCGCCTGGACGTCGGCGCGAGAACGGCACCGGCAGCAGGGATCCCCCCGTCCAGCCCCCGGTTCCCCTTCGCCTGCACGTGACCAGGGTCAGGAGTGCAAGCACGCCCGGGTCGTCACGACACAGCAGATGCTCGACGAAGGCCTCGTCCGAGGCGGAGGATCGAGGCCGAACTGGTACATAGCCTTGGCCGGGCCGCTCGACTTGCCGGAGCACGAACTTCCCGTCGACCCTTACGTGCTCGGATGCTGTCTCGGTGGTGGTCTCACAGCGAGGTCCGAGATCACGGCAGGTCAGGAGGACCTGCGGCATTTTGAGGCTGAGCTCACGCTCGCCGGGTATCGCCTGCATCGCCGAGAGCCTCATAACCCCACCGTCCCGGTACATGGGGCAGGTCGCTCCCAGAGCCGAAGCTATAGAGAGCTGACCCGAGAGCTGGAGCGCGCCGGCCTGTGCGGAGAAAAGGCGGCGCATATACCTCCTGTGTACCTCCGCGCCTCGTTCAAGCAGCGCCTCGCCTTGCTACAGGGCATCCTCGACGCGGCCGGAGAAGCCAACAGCCGGGGGGGCGCCGAGCTATGCCTGTCCAACCGGGCCCTCTGTGAGCAGGCCCGCGAGCTCGTGTGCTCCTTGGGGCACAAACCGGGACAACTGAGGCGCCGGACGGCACCTTCTCCCGACGGTCGCAGTTGCACGAAGTGGCGGTTCGCCTGGACGCCGCTCGATCCCGTGTTCCGGCTCGATCGCAAGGGTCAGGCTCTGGCGAGCTCCGGCTCGAAGCGAAGTTTCGGCAGCTCCACGAGACGATCGATAAAGAGCATCGTCCCTGTCGAGTCCCTGCCGGTGCGATGCATCACGGTGGACTCAGCCAGCCATGTCTACCTCGCCGGCGAATCCATGATCCCAACACACAACACGGCTTTCGTGCTCGGGATGGCGGCTCATGCTGCCCGCGGCGGGGTGCCCGTCCTGTTCTTCTCTCTCGAGATGAGCCATCTCGAGCTGGCCCAGCGAGTGCTGTGTGCCGAGGCCCGCGTAGATGCCAACCGTCTCCGCAACGGCAAGCTGGCGGACAGCGACTGGCCGAAGATCTCCGGTGCCATCGGCCGGGTCGGGACTGCTCCCCTCTACATCGACGACAATCCCAACGTCACTGTGATGGACATCCGTGCCAAGGCGCGGCGCATGAAGAGCACCGAGGGCGGCTTGGGGCTGGTCGTGGTCGACTACCTGCAGCTCATGACGGGCCGCACTTCGGCCGAGAGCCGACAGGTCGAGATCTCCGAGATCTCCCGGGGGCTCAAGATCCTCGCTCGGGAGCTCTCCATCCCCGTCGTGGCGGCCAGCCAGCTCTCCCGGAACCTCGAGGCACGGGCGGACAAGCGGCCGATGCTGGCCGACCTGCGTGAATCCGGCGCCATCGAACAGGACTCGGACATCGTCATGTTCATATACCGGGACGAGATCTACAACAACGAGTCGAGCGACCGCGGGACGGCGGAGATTCTGGTCGCCAAGCACCGCAACGGCCCGACCGGGGTCGCCAAGTTGAGCTTCGTGAGCAACTACGCCAGGTTCGGAGATCTCGCCAGGATGTGAGGCGCACCGTCCTGCCCGTCTTCACGGCTCAGGATGCCTGCGGGTGAGCCTGTTCCTCCCCGGTCTGGCCGGGTCGCCTTTCGGCGGGGCCCGGCCGGTCCCGAACTGGGTCAGGATGCCTTCCGGCGGCGGCTGCTCTGCGCCGGCGCCTCGGCCCCCTCGTCCTCGGCGCTTTTCTTCGCTCGCGTCTTCGCCTGCGTCCGTCCCGCGGTGGCCTTTTCGCCACCGGCCGGCTTTGACCGCTTAGCGGCCGATGTGCTGGCACTGCCGCTGTCGGACTTCGACCGCCTGCTGCCCGAGGCCGGCTTCGTACTGCCTCGGGCCGAGCTGCGCCCAGTCGAGCCGCCACCAGTCGAGCCGCCACCGGCCGACGCAGAATCGCCATCCGAGCCGCGGTGGGCCGAGCCACCTCCGGCTGCCGCGCTCCGCTTTCCGCGGGCCGCCTCGACGCTGGCCCGTAGCGCCTCCATCAGGTCGACGACCGGAGCCGGCTCGGCCTCCCGCTCGTGGGTCACCACCTCGCCCCGGCTCTTGGCCGCCAGCAGCTCTTCGACCGCCTCGCGGTAAGTGTCCCGGTACCGCTCGGGCTCCCAGTCCGTCGTCATCGAGTCGATGAGGAGCTTCGCCGTCTCGATCTCGCGCTCGCGGAAGCTCACATCGTCTCCGGGCAGCGTGTCGAGCTCGGACGCAGGATCGCGGACCTCGTCGGCGAAGTACATCGTCTCCAGCGCGAGGACCTTGTCCTGCGGGCGGATGGCGACGAGGTGCTGCTTGTTGCGCAGGACGAAAGTCGCCACGCCCACCTTGTCCTCGTCGAGCATCGCCTGACGAAGTAGCGCATAGGCCCGCTGGGCATCGCGGCCCTGGGGGGCCAGGTAGTACGTCGACTTGTAGAAGACCGGATCGATCTCGCGGCCCTCGACGAAATCGGTGATCTCGATGTTCCGGGACCGCCCGGGCTCGACCGCCTCTAGCTCGTCGGAGTCGACGATCACATACCTCCCGCCGCCGAGGTCGTATCCCTTCACGATCTCGTCGTAGGGCACTTCGTCGCCCGTCCGCTCGTTCACGCGCTTGTTGCGGACCCGGTCGGAGCTGTCCCGCTGCAACTGGTTGAAATGAATCGTCTTGTCCTCGGTGGCGGCGTACACGCCGACCGGCACATTGACGAGCCCAAAGCTCAACGAGCCCGTCCAGATTGCTCTCGCCACTGTGCCTCCTTCTGCATTCGGGTTCCCACCCGGCGCCGCGCGCCGACGACAATCCCACACAGTCAAGCACGATCCTCGGCTTTTGACCAGGTCGCAGTAGTCCTACCCGCCGCGCCGGGCGCCGAGGCGACTCGTGTCGCTACGGCAGGTTGGCCACCGCGGCGGCCAGGATCTCCTGGCGCCCGGTGCCCGCACAGCGGCATGCCCGCCCCACCAGGCTGTCGAGGTAGACGGTCATGTTGATGACGGCGACCTTCCGGTCAGCGGGGACGAGCGGCCGCGGCTCACTGGCCCGGTGCAGACCCGAGACTTCCACCAGGGAATCCCGCAGGAGCCAGATCGCCGCGCACGCCTCTTCGGGATCGACCGCACATTGGCGCATCCAGGCACTCAGCCCGAACGGCAGCGTCAAGGCCGTCTCGACGAAGTCCTCCGGCGCCCAGTCGACCACACCGCGCCCGAGAGCGCGGGCGAAGTCCACCCTCCTATCGACTGCCTGCTCTGCCACGTCGGCCACGACACGTCCTCCATCGAAGACATCTGCTGCCGACAGTTTGGCGAAGGGTTGTATCAGCGTGTGGGATACCCGCGGCTGAACCGGCCGGGGGCTGTCCGTGCGGGCGCCAGGCCCGCAGGCTTTCAGCCCAGGCTCAGAGCCCAGAGGCTCTCAGCCCACGGAGTCGGTGGCTCACCTGATGCCTGGGCACGGATCTCGCCGAGGAACCACCAGCGGAAGGCTTTGACATCCGGCTCGGCCGCCAGGGTGAGCAGGTGCTTGCCGGCCTTGCAGTAGTCGTCGCACTCGTCGAGCATGAGGGCGAGCTCCACGGCGGCACTCGCCGCGGAGGGCGGAAGCTCGTAGACAAGCTCGTCCACCGTCTCCTCGCCGGCAAGAGCGGCCCGTTGCAGCAATTCCGTCTGCGCCTCACCCATGCTGCCGTACCTGGCCGTCATCTGGCGCACGAGGGTCACGAGCCGCTGCGGGAGGTCACGCCCGCCCGGGGCGTCGCCGAGGGCGATCAGGGTGAACTCACGAATCAGCTCGGCCCCCGACTCCTGGGCTCTGGACCAGATGGCGACCGGGACCCCGAGCAGATGGATCGTGGAGGTGTCCTCTTCGTCTCCGGTCACGAGATCGCCCCCGCCGTCTCCGCTCACGACATCGCCCCCGCCGTCGCCGGTTACGAGATCGCCACCGCCGTCTCCGCTCACGAGATCGCCCGCACCTCGTCGACTGTCTCGCCCCGCCAGGCGCGACCCGCCACCCCTTCACGGCTGGCCGCCGGCCGGAGCCGCCTGATCGCCGGGGTGCTCGTGTCGAGCGCGCCTGCCTCGGCGAAGGTGGCCCAGATGGTCTTGCCCGTCGGCTCCGCCCGTACGCCCCACTCGGTGGCCAGCGCCTCGACGAGGACGAGGCCCTTGCCCGTGGCCGCCGTCGGGTTGAAGCGGCTGCTCATCGGCAGCTTCGGGGACCCGTCCCGCACCTCGAGTGTGAGCACCCGGTCGTGAAAGGAGATCTTCACCGTCACGTCTGTTCCCGCGTGCAGCACAGCGTTGGTCGTGAGCTCGCTCAGCACCACGCTGGCGTCGTACTCGAGACCCTGCAGGTCCCACTCGTCGAGCGTCTGCACGAGCAAGCGCCGAGCCGCGCCCACGCTGGTGGGCCGGGCCGGGAGAGTCGTCTCCGCCGAGAGCACGACCCACAGCGTAGGGTTCACGCACCCCGAAGCATTCGTCCAACCCCGGAGCGTCGGCCGGCTCAGCCCGGGTCAACCGGGCTCGGCTTCGTGGCCGGCCGGGGTGAGGCCGAGGTAGGCCTCCATGGGATTCATCTCTCCTCGCACGACCTGGTTGATCATCCGGCAGATCGGCAGGTCGAGGCAATGGTGCGCCGCCAGGTCGAGGACGAGGTCGGCCGTGTTCACGCCCTCGGCGACCATGTGCATCTCGGCCAGGATCTCCTCGAGGGCGCGGCCCTTCCCGAGCTGCTCGCCGACCGCCCGGTTCCGGCTGAAGGGGCTCAGGCACGTGGCCACGAGGTCCCCCATCCCGGCCAGGCCGGCAAAAGTGGCCGCCTCGGCGCCGAGGGCCACTCCGAGACGGGTCAGCTCGGCGAGTCCGCGGGTGATGACCGCAGCACGCGTGTTGTCGCCGACGTCGAGGCCCTGTGCGATGCCGGCCGCGATGGCGATCACGTTCTTCAGGGCGCCGGCGAGCTCGCAACCGATGACGTCATGGTTGACATAGACCCGCAGCAGCCCGCGCCTCACGACGGCCTGGATCTCTGCGGCCACGCCGAGGTCCTCGGCGGCGATTACGGCCGCCGCTGCCTTCCCGGACATGATCTCCCGGGCGATGTTCGGCCCGGTGAGGGCAGCCGCCGGGTGGTCCGGGAGGACGTCGTTGATCACCTGAGTCATGCGCAGCAACGAGCCGCGTTCGAATCCCTTTGCGAGACTGAGGACGGGCACGTGCGGGCGCACAGATCCCCGGGCAGATTCGAGGACACTTCGAAAGCCGTCCGTCGGCACGCCCACCACGAGCAGGTCGGCGCTCGACACGGCCTCTTTGAGGTCTGCGGTGGCCGTCAATGCGGTGGGGAGGTCGAAGCCGGCCAGATAGGCGCTGTTCCGGTGGTCATGGGCCACCTCGGCGGCCACGGCGGCGCTGCGCGCCCAGAGGATCGTCGGGTGCCGGGGGGCGATGAGCGAGGCCAGCGTCGTTCCCCACGATCCCGCCCCGAGGACGGTGACGTTCATGGCCACAGTCTGCCCCGAAGGTCCGGCCGGGAGCGGATGAGAAGCGACGAGGAGAACCGGCTGCCGGCGCCGCTACCATGCGCCCGATGGATCCGCTCGCCGAGGACGAGGTGCAGGAGCGGGTGTCCTTCCTCCACGGGTGGCAGATGGAGGAGGGTGGCCGAGCCATCGTCAAGCGCTTCGACTTCCCGGACTTCGTGCAGGCCTTCGCCTTCATGACGGCGGTGGCTATCAGGGCCGAGAAGATGAACCACCACCCGGAGTGGTCGAACGTCTACTCGCACGTCGACGTCCGCCTGACCAGTCACGACGCCGGCGGGGTGACAGACCGGGACCTAGACCTCGCGGAGCTCATGGACGGTCTCAGCGGCCGCTGAGACAGCGGCGCTCAGAGCACCCGCACCGCCAATAGGCAGCAGTCATCGTGCCGCCCCAGGTCAGGGGCAGTGGCCGCGAGGGCGAGGTCACAGATGGCTTCGAGGCGCATCTCGCCGGCACCCGAGACTGCGTCGGCCAGCCGGTCGAGCCCCATTTCGAACGGCTCGCCCGGGCGTTCGACGAGGCCATCGGTGAACAGGAGCAGCGTGTCCTCCCGCTCGAGAGTCACGATGTGCTCCTCACATCTCGTCTCGAGGCCGGGCGCAAGCACCCGCCCGCCACAGGGGACGTACTCCGCCTTGTCGCCGTGCAGGCGCAGCCAGGGGGGATGGCCGGCGCATGACGTCACGATCTGCCTGTTGTGGCGGTCGTAGGTGGCGTACACCACAGTGGCCAGGGGGTCCTGCACCTGCCAGTCCCCGCTCGGGCCGCCCAGCAGGCCGCTCAGCCGCTCGAAGATGGCCGTTGCCTGATGCCCCTCGGTGGCGTAGGCGAACAGACCGTTGCGCAGGCGGGCCATTGTCGAGGCCGCTTCCACGCCGTGACCGGCGACGTCGCCGATGACGAGACCTATCTTGCCGTCCGGCAGCTCGAAGACGTCGTACCAGTCCCCTCCCACCGGTCCGAGGTCCGCCGGCACATAGCGAGCGGCGAAGGCCAGGTCGTTCAGGACGGGGAACCGTGACGGGAGAAGGGCCCGGGTGAGCATCTCGGTGAAGGTGCGCTCCCGGGTCCGCACGGCGAGATCCTCGGCGACGGCGGCGGCCCGAGATCCGATCTCCATCGCCAAGTCCAGATCCTGCCGCTCGAAGGCGTCTCGATCAGGCCGGCCGCCGAACAGCATCACGCCGGTGGTGCGACCGTGCACGATGAGGGGCACGAGCATGGCCGAAGTCAACCGGAGCCCGGAGGCGAAGCTGTGGTAGGCGGAACCGAGGCCCCCCTGTCCGGGATGCTCCACGAGAGCAGGCAGGCCCGAAGCCATGACCGTGGCGATCGGCCCATGGGTCTCGACGTTGACGGGCAGCTCGCCGAGGAGCCGGGGCGCCTCGGCCGGCCACTTCTCCTGCCGGCGCGAACGCTGCCGGTTCCAGCATCTCACCACGCGCCAGCAGCAGGACGCAGACGTCGGCCAGACGGGGCACGACGAAGTCCGCCAGCCGGCCGAGCACCCGGCCGCCCTGGCGGGACGGCTCGGAGATCACGATGGAGGCCTCGGCGAGGAAGTCGCGCCGTGCCCGCACCGACTCCTCGTTGGCTCGCACGGCCGCCCGGTCGAGGGCGAGGGCGGCCTGCTCGGCAGTGGCCGTCAGGTAGGCGCGCTCAGGCTCGTCGAAGGCGTGGTCCTCGCCGTATCCGATCGCCATCACCCCGATCGTCTTCCCGTCCACTATGAGAGGGAAGCCGGCGAAAGCGGCCGTGCTCGCCGAGGCGAGGGCCGGCCACCGGGCGAGCAACTCCTCGCGGGTCTCGACGAAAAGCGGTGTCCCCTCCTCCAGGTTGGCGAGAGCGGGCATCGTCGAGTCGAGCGGGACCTCCGGGTACCGGTGGGCCTGGGCCCCTCCGGCCACGAGCGCGAGACGCCCGCCGCTCAGCATCCAGATGCCGCGCTCGTCCTTCGAGTCGCTCATCGGCACCGATTCGCGCAGGATCACGTCACAGACCTGATCGGTGCTCCTGGCGCTGGCCAGCGCGGCCGTGATCCGCTGCAGGCTGCGGAGTCGTTCGACGGCAAGCTCTGCTGTCTGGCGAGCCGTCCGTTCAGCCTCGAAGAGCCGCACGCGCTGGATCGCCGCCGCGATCGGATCCGCCAGGACCTCGAGAACCTCGAGGTCGTCCTCGGAGAAGTAAGCCACTTGCCTGCTCGTCACGTGCATCACGCCTACGACTCGATCATCGGACTTGAGCGGCACCCCGGCCCATGAACACACTCCGCTTCGGCGGAGGGTCTCGCTCGCCACTTCGACGCGGGAGAGATCGGGGACGATGAGCGGTTGTCCGGAGGCAAGGACCCGCCCGGCGACTCCCGCCCCGGCAGGGATCCGCATCTTGACCTCGATCTCTCTCGCCAGGCCGACGGACGCCCGGGAAACGAGTTCGCCTCCTTCCGGGGAGGCGAGGAGGATGGCCGCCGCGTCGGCGGAGAGAGCGGCAGCCGTCGCCCGCAGGGCGTCGGCGAGGACGGCGTCGAGCGACAACGGAGTGATGGCAGACGCGGCCGCCCTCCGGAGTGGGTCGGCCCACAACTCCGCGTGCTTGGCAGCTGCCTGGGCGCTTCGTTCCGCCGCCAGAAGGTCGGCGAGCACCGTCTTGCGCCGTCCGTGCTGTGGTTCAACTCGCTCAGCCACGAACCCCACCTTCCGCAGCCGCCCGTACCGACCCGCACGTTCGCATGATGGCGGTTACGGCGGCGCTCCACAGCCTGTTGTGCTTGCGTCGAGCATAATGCCAGCAGCCCGGGAGGACATACTCGCCGGCCGCCGCCCACCACCCGGCGACACCTCCTCGAGGGGATCCGGGCGGCCGGGCGGGGACCGTTTCCCCTATTGCCCGACCGGGTAGCAGGCGTTGTGAGGAGGCTGGATTGAATCTGGTCAAGCAGGTGCTGCGCCGGATCGATGCCTTCCAGCAGCGCGTCAGGCCGTTAGCGGTCGCCTACGGCGTCATGAAGAAGGCGGGCGACGACAACGCCGGGCTGCTGATGACGAACATCGCCTACTCGGCCTTCGTCACGGTCTTCCCGCTGCTCCTCCTCCTCGTCACGATCCTCGGCCTCGTCTTCAGCTCGGATCCGTCGGTCCGGCGCACGATCCTCGACTCCGCCCTCGCCCAGTTCCCCCTCGTCGGCACCGAGCTGGGCAAGAACATCCACGCCCTTCATCGCAGCAGCCTGATCGGCCTCTTCGTGGGCATCGCCGGCCTCATCTACGGGTCGTTCGGCCTCGCCGGCAGCTGCATGTACGCCATGCAACAGGTGTGGAACGTGCCCGGGACGGACCGGCCCAACTTCCTCAAGCGGAGTGCGAGAAGCCTCGGCTTCCTCTTCGTGCTGGGCCTCGGCGTGGGGGCGACGACCTTTCTCAGCGGGGTGGGTTTCTTCGGGCTGAAGCAGGCAGGGCTCGTCCAGGTGGGAGCGGTGGTCCTGTCGCTCCTCGTGAACTGCGCGCTCTTCTTCGGCGCCTTCCGCATCCTCACCCCCGGCGGCATCCCGACAAGGGCGCTCCTGCCCGGCGCCGTTCTCGGCGGCATCGGCTGGACCATCCTCCAGAGCGCGGGCAACTACCTCGTCGGCCACACGCTGAAGAACGACAGCCAGGTCTACGGGACCTTTGCCGTGGTCCTCGGCCTTTTGGCGTGGCTCTACTTCGCCGCCCGCCTGACGGTCTACGCCGCCGAGCTGAACGTCGTCCTCCACCGCCGCCTGTGGCCCCGCTCCCTCGTGCAGCCGCCGCTCACCTCGGCCGACGAGGCGTCGCTCGCCGCCCAGGCCGAGCAGAACCGCCGCCGCCCGGAGCAGCACATCGAGGTCTCCTTCGGCGACGACGAGAAGGCGGGGGCCGGTGCCGGCGACGCGAGGCAGACGCCGGAGGCAGAGCCCATCAGGTCCGGAGCTTGAGCGTCCCGAGCCTGCTCAGAGCCTCGTCGAGCACGGCGTCCTGCTTGCAGAAGGCGAAGCGGATGAGCGGGCCCCCGGCCAGCTTGTCGTCGTAGAGGACCGAGAGGGGCACTGCTGCCACTCCGACGTCGGCCACGAGCGACCGGCAGAACTGAAAGCCGTCGACCGCCCCGAATTGCCTGATGTCGACGACGGCGAAGTAGGTCGCCTCCGGGCGGCCGACCGTCCACCCGAGCGCCTCCAGCCCGTCACAGAAACGGTCCCGCTTCCGGCGCAGCTCCGCCGCCGCGGCGGCAAAGCGCTCCGCCGGGAGTCGCAGGCCGGTGGCCACGGCGTGCTGGAACGGGGTCCCGGAGGCATAGGTGAGGAACTGCTTGACGGCTCGTAGCGAATTGACGAGATTCGCCGGCCCGAGGGCCCAGCCGATCTTCCAGCCGGTGGCGGAGAAGGTCTTGCCGGCGCTCGAGATGCGCACGGTCCGCTCCCGCATGCCGGGGATGCCCGAGAGGGGGAGATGGGTCCCCTCGAAGACGAGGTGCTCGTACACCTCGTCGGCGACGGCGATGAGGTCGTGCTCGATGCACACGCTGGCGACGGCCTCGAGCTCGGGCAGGCCGAGCACTCGGCCGCTCGGGTTGTGGGGCGTGTTCAGGAGGATGAGGCGGGTGGCAGGCGTGACCGCCTGCTCGAGCTCCTCCGGATCGAAGGTCCACTGCGGCGCCCGCAGAGCCACGACGCGGCGCCGGGCGCCGGCCAGCTCGATCGTGGCCGCGTAGGAGTCGTAGTACGGCTCGAAGATGACGACCTCGTCGCCCTGCTGGCAGAGGCCCAGCACGGCTGCGGCGATCGCCTCCGTGGCGCCGGCGGTGACGAGGATCTCGGTGGCCGGGTCGAAGTCGAGCCCCCACCAGTTCGACTCGTGCTCGGCGATCGCCTGCAGGAGCGACGGCACGCCTCGGCCCGGGCGGGTACTGGTTCTTGCCGCTGCGGATGGCCTCGACTGCGGCCTCGACGACCTCGGGAGGCCCGTCGCTGTCGGGGAAACCCTGCCCGAGGTTGATGGCACCCGTCGCATCGGCCAGCGCCGACATCTCACCGAACACGGTCAGCCCGTAGGCGTCGAGGCGCCCGCGGCGTCCGAGGAGCGCGCCGGCGCCCCCCGCTCCTGCGCCCGGCCCGGGCTCCGAGTCGTGCCTACTCGTCACGAGCAGGCACGATAGGGCACGTGCACGAATGGGACGAAACCACCGAAACGCTCGCCGCCAGCATCCTCGCCTACACAGCCGAGCGGCTCCATCTCCGGCCGCCGCCGCTCGACGGCCCCCGGACGCCCGCCGACCTGCAGGCGTCCGCCGGCGAGGCGATCACCGAGGAGGGCATCGGCGGGGAGAGGGCCCTCCGGATCTTCACCGAGGTCCTCGCCCCGGCCTGTCTGTCCATAGACCACCCGAGGTACTTCTCGTTCATCCCGTGCGCCCCCACGCCGGCGAGCACGTTGTTCGACCTCGTCGTGAGCGCGTCCTCCCTCTACGGCGGCAGCTGGCTCGAGGGGGCCGGCGCCGTCTTCGCCGAGAACCAGGCGCTCAGGTGGCTCTCCGACCTGGCCGGCTTCCCCGCCGGCGCCGGCGGGGTCTTCGTCCAGGGAGGGACGCTCGCCAACCTGTCCGCCCTCGTGGCGGCCCGCTACGATGCCCGGCTCCGCCGGTCGGGGCGAGGCGAGCGCAGCAGCGGCGGCGCCGGCGAGCCGAGGTGGGCCGTGGCGGCGAGCGCCGAGGCGCACTCCTCCATCAAGAGCGCCGCCGCCGCCATGGACGTGGACCTCATCGCCGTGCAGCCGGACGAGAACGGCTGCCTGACGGGGGGCGCCCTCGAGGAGGCACTCGCCAACGAGCGGTCCGCACCCCACGGCCGGGAGGCCTTTGCCGTCGTCGCCACCTCCGGCACCACGAACCTCGGGATCATCGACGACCTCTCCGGCATCGCCGAGGTGTCCTCGCAGGAGGGGTTATGGCTGCACGTCGACGGCGCCTACGGCGGGGCGGCGCTGGCCGCGCCGAGCGTCCGGACCCTGTTCGAGGGGATCGAGCGGGCGGACTCCTTCGTCGTCGATCCCCATAAGTGGCTCTTCTCGCCGTTCGACTGCGCGGCGCTGCTCTACCGGGAGCCCGAGAAGGCCCGGCGTGCCCATGCGCAACACGCCTCCTATCTCGAGCCGCTGCACGCCACGGACGACTGGAGCCCGTCGGACTACGCCCTGCACCTCACCCGGCGGGCGCGCGGACTGCCGTTCTGGTTCTCGCTCGCCGCCTACGGCACGCGGGCGTACTCCGAGGCAATCGAACGGACGCTCGAGGTGGCCCGGTACGCGGCCGCCTCGGTTCGCCGGCGAAGCGAGCTCGAGTTGATCTGTGAGCCTGTGCTCTCGATCGTGGCCTTCCGCCGCAAAGGCTGGGGTCCGCTGGACTATGCCGCCTGGTCGGCGGCATTGCTCGAGTCCGGGACCGCCTTCGTCGTGCCCACTACACACCGGGGCGAGCAGGCCATCCGCATCGCGGTGGTGAACCCGCGCTCGAGCGAGAGCGACATCGACATCGTCCTCGACTCCCTCGCCGACTGAACGGTCAGCGGAGATGGCTGACGTCGTTGAAGCCGCGGACGTGCCAGTCATCGCCCGACACCACGATGGTGGACATGGCGCCGTTGTCCGAGCCGAGGAAGGCGAAGGGCCGGGCACCGCAGGCGAGGGACAGGATCATGCCGATCGTCCCCCCGTGGGAGAAGACGACGACGCGTTGGCCGGGATGGTTGGCGGCGATGTCGGCGATCGCCGCCGCCGCCCGTTCCGCGAAAGCCTCGTTCGTCTCGGCGCCCGGCACGACGTCCCATCTCTCCCGGGAGATCATCTCCATCGCCACGGGATCGGCGGACACGACCTTCAGCCGGTAGAGACCGCCCTCCCATTCGCCGAGCCTGACCTCGCGAAGGCGCCTCTCCACGATGGGCTCGAGGCCGAGCAGGCCGGCCAACGGGGCGGCTGTCTCCGTAGTGCGCCGGAGCGAGGTGACGTAGATGGCGTCGATCCGCCCCGAGGAGGCGAGGCGCTCGCCCACCCTCACCGCCTGCTCTCTCCCCTCCGGCCTGAGCGGAGGGTCACCGTGGCCGTCGAGGAGGGGAAACGGGTCCGCCGGGTCGAAGGCGATCGTCTCGCCGTGTCGCACGAGCACGATCTCGGTGGCGCCCGGGGGGATCTCGAAGCGGACCTGGCGGTGGCCCTGGCCGGTGGCCCCCGCCGAGGCCCGCTCGCCGGCGTCGTCGCCCTCCGTCGCAGTCATGGGCGCAGCCTAGGGAGCGGACGCCCAGGCTTTGCTCGCCGGGCCCTCAGGCCGTGCACCCAGCGGCGGCCGTGTCGCCGGCGTGCTGTACAGCGGGCTTGGAGCTCGTCCTCCGGCAGGGCTACCGGTCCGGGCGGCCCGTCGGTCCCCTGACCCGGCCGACAAGGGCCGCCTGAGAGGACGCCTTCGATGGGCCACATCTGGGTAGGGATGCCTCACGCTCCCCGATCCCTAAGGTGGTCCGATGATCCGCAACGTCGCCATTCTCGGCAGCAGGCTTGTGCTCGGTTCGTACCTGGCCGTTCACGGCGCCCAGAAGCTGTTCGGCGCCTTCGAGGGGCCGGGCCTCGAGGCGGCCGGCGGCTTCTTCGAGAAGATCGGCCTCACGCCGGGCCGGGAGATGGCCATCCTCGCCAGCTCGTCCGAGCTTGCCGGCGGCCTCCTCACCGCCACGGGCATCGCCTATCCCATCGGGCCGCTCATGATCGTCGGGACGATGACGGTGGCCTCGATGACGCACCGGGACAACGGCCCGTTCGCAATGAAGAACGGCTTCGAGCACCCCTTGACCAACGCCGCCGCGGCGGCGGCCCTGGCGGCGGCCGGCCCTGGCTCAGTGGCGCTCGGGCCTCCCGCCCCGAAGCCGGCTGTCTGGCTGTCTGCGGTCATCGGCGCCGGGGTGGCGGGTGTCTCGATATCGAAGCTCCTGCGGGCCTCGCAGAGCCGATCCGAGACCGGAGACCGGGGCGACCAATCGAGACGGGAGACCAGGGCGACCAGGCGGCAGCGGTAGCACCGACCTGAGAGACCACCTGGCAGGAGGCACCGGCCCCTGAGAACGGCGGCACCGGTGCCGGAGGACGAGCCGGCCTGGCCTGGCTCGGGCGCTCCGGCCGCTCGGTTGGTGTCGCGACCCCTTTCGCTTCAATTACTGTGGATCCAATGTCAGTTGCCACGTCACCCCGCCCTTGGACCAGCGAGGCACCGCCGGCGGAGGCGTCGGCGATCCGCCAGCTGCTCGAGAGCCTTTCTCTCGGCGGGCTCCGCCTCTCCGAGGCCGACCTGGACCGGGTCGTCGTGGCCGTGGCGGGTCGTCCGGACCTCTGGGAGGACCTCGTCGTCGACGATGCCGACGAGCGATGGTGGCTCGTGCTCTACCGGACGGCCAACTTCGACCTGCGTCTCATGGCCTGGGAGACCGAGCAGGAGACGAAGTGGCACGACCACGGCGGATCCTCGGGCGCCCAGGCCGTCTGCTCAGGCAGCCTCCGGGAGGATTACCTCGGTGCCGATCACCTGGGCATCGAGACCAGGATCCAGGGCGCCGGTGGGCACGGGAGCTTCGGGCCCGAGCATGTGCACGACGTCTCGCACGAGGCCGGCCATCCGGCTGTGAGCGTGCATGCCTACTCGCCTCCCCTCACCGTCCTGACCTACTACGAGCAGACGCCGTTCGGTTTTGTGGCGAAGGAGATCCTGCCCGACGACCGCCGGGTGGGCCGGCCGCCGGAGGCGGCGGGACCCGCTGGAGAGCCGGGAAACGCAGCCATCGACGACGGCCCGCCCCCATCGCGGGTGCCACCGGCAGAAGCTATACTATAAGGAATCACGGCCTTTCCTGGAGGAACGGCTCCAGGACGGCCAGCACCTCGTCGCCGTAGCGTTCCAGCTTGACCGGCCCGACGCCGGCGCAGCGGGCCAGCGCCCGCTCGGATCCGGGGAGGGCGGCGGCGATGCCCGCCAGGTGGGCGTCGGAGAAGACGACGTACGCCGGGACGTTCTCCCGCGTCGCTGCCTCGCGTCGCCATGCCCTCAGGGCAGCCATGGGCGGGGAGTCGTCGCCCATCGGCTTGCGGGCACGGGGCGGAGTCCCGCCCTTAGCCCGGGCCACACCCGCCTCGGCGCGACCCCCGACCGGCCGGCGGCGGCCATCCCCGGCCGTCGGTCCTCGTCCCGGCCCGGTGACGGGGTGATCCACCTTCGGCCCGCCGCCCCTGTGGCCGCCCCTGCCCGCCTGCCCACCCGCCTCGGGCCACCGGCCGGAGCTCTGCGCCCGCCGGGCGCCCGGCGCGACGGCGGGGGCATCGCGGCGGAGCTCGTCGGTGAACCGGGAAGGGTCGTCGCGGTCCGCGATCACCACGACGTCCCTCGAGCACCTGGTAATGGCGACGTGGAAGACTCGCCGCTCCTCCTCCGTATCGCTCGAGAGCCGATGGGGGAACGACTCCGCCCCCACGCCGAACACGACGACGTGCGGCCACTCCCGGCCTTTCACCCGGTGGACGGTCGACAAGGTCACGAGCCCGGGGGACGGCGTCCCCGGCTCGTCGGCGGAGGTGATGCCGGCCGCCGCAGGCGTGTCCGCCCTCCGGTCGAGCAGGCCGATGAGCCAGCTCTCGAAAGTCGCCGGCTCGGGGTGCAGGGCGGCCACCTGCTCGAGAGCGGCGAGATCGTCGAGGTGGGTGGACCGGTCCGCCTCGGTCCGCGAAGCGTCGAGGGCGTCCATCGCCGAGCCGAGCCCGATCTCCTCCCGGATGGCCCGCAGCGCGTCGGCCGTCGTGCCCGAGCTCACCACGCCGGCGATCGTCTCGAGGTCGTCGGCGTACCGGTCGAGCTTGTCGGCGTCTCCGCCCGAGAGGGCCCGGCCGAGGCGCCGGATGCCGCCGACCGATGTCGTCTGGCTGCGCTGGAGCATCTCGGCGACGTTGCGGGCGATCCGCCGGCTCGGCCGCCGCATCGTCTCGGCCACGTCGGCCCGGAGCACCCGCTCCGGCTCTGCACCGATGCGGAGGTAGGCCAATGCGGCCCGTATGCCCGTCCGCCGGAGGATCTCGGTGCCGACGGGTGCCGAGGCCGGGATGCCGGCCTGCCGGAGGGTCACCTGCACGGGGAGCAGTGACGAGTTCACGCGGCTCAGCACG
>CAVWEW010000008.1:0-1199424 GCA_963754255.1 uncultured Actinomycetota bacterium | reverse complement strand
TGTGCCTCAGGACGTGCGGCACGACGTTCATGGCTGCGCCGTCAGCACCAAGAAGACCGGCGGCCTTCGCGGCCTCACGAAGACCGGCGCGGATTCTCCAGGCGCGAAGGCGGCGCCCATGTTCGGCGAAGAGGAAGTCGGTGGGTTCACCCGTGCGGGGATGGGGATACGGCCGCTGGAAGCCGCGTTGGGTCGCCCACGTGTCGACTGCGTCCACGGTCTCGGCGTCGAGGGGCACGACACGCTCGGTGCCGAGCTTGCCGAGCGGCACCCGCAGCCAGCTGCCGGTCCGGCCATAGTCGGCCACGCAGTTGAGCTCGAGATCGAGGCACTCACCGATACGAAGGCCTGCACGGCGCATCAGCAGGATGGCCGAGCGGGCGAATAGGTCGTCGAGGGACAAGACCGCAGTCATGAGAGCCCGGTCGACGTCGGGTGCGAGCGCCCTTGGAAGCGGACGCGGCAACCGTGGGACGTCGGTGGCGAACACGAGCCGACGCGAAGGTCGCTCCGCCCAACCCCACAGCGTGATGTCGTCGAAGAAGTTCCGCAGGCTGAGCACACCTCTGTGCACGACCGATGCCGAGACTCGTCGATCACGCGCCACGCGGCCACGCCAGGTCCGCGTGCGGTTCCACACGAGGAATGCCTCGATGTGACGACGCTCCAGTTGCCGCAGCGAGCTCAGCTCCGGAAACGTCTCACCGAGGAACTCGCCAAAGGGGATCAGATCGTCCATGAGCCCGATGACCGTGGAGTGCGACAGCACGCCGGAGCGCGCCTGAACATAGCGGAGGATAGCCTCGCGGATCTGGACAGCTGGCACGACCATCACGCGGGCTTCGAGCGGAGCTCCCCACCGGCCGCGGCTCGGAGGAACCGACAACTGCCCATTTTCGAACAGGAGCTGGCGAAGGCCGAACAGGCGCCCGTGCCAGTTCTTTCGAGTGGTGATCGACGCGCTGGTCACGTCCTCAAGTGCCTTCTCGAACCGCTCGAGCAGGTCACCGGAGATGTGCTGGATCGGCACCGACGACCAGGCGACAACGCCGGGTACAAACTGGTCGATGACGCTCCGGGACCAGTAGTAGCTCCATCCCAGCCGAGTGGCGGTCGCCCACAGCTTGTTGAACTCCGTCGGCCATAGGTGGCGCACGGTGGCGCTCATGCTGCCGACGTCCTTGGCGGCGAGCAGATCGAGATCCATCGTCACCCGTCCACACAGCGCCGCCCACGACACGAGCGGCCAGGCCCTGATCCGGCCGAGGTCGGCGAGGCGCGTCCGGGTCGGTCGGCTCATCCATGCCCCGAGGTCCTCGTGGACAGCGAGAAACTCCCGAGCCATGCGCAGGCGTTCACGAAGTGCGCGGTCGGAGACGCCGATCTCGTGGCAGAAAAAGGCATAGTCCTCGATGAGCTGGTGATCATCCTCGGTGGCCCAGCGGGCCACGGCAGCGGTCATCGGCCCATCACCGCCCGGGTGGCGGCGTACTCGGCGGCGAGGTGCTCGTTCGACAGATGTACGTAGGACGCAGTCGTCTCGGGGTTGGCGTGACCCATCAGCTCGCGGAGCACGAGCAGGTCGATGCCGGCGGCCGCCAACTCGGTCCCGTAGGTGTGCCTGAGGCGGTGAGGCCTTACCCTTGTCGCCCCCGAGGTTCTGCGGTGGTAGCGAAATATGCTCCGCATGCCGGCCTCGCTCAGGGGATTGCCGGCCGTCTTCCCATTGAGGACGACGAAGCACTCGGGAGTGGCGAGAGCTGGCGGCCGTTCGGTGCGCAGGTAAGCCGCCAGCTCGGAGAAGAACGCTCGGTCTACCGGCACGGTCCGTTCTCGGCCTCCTTTGCCGAGCACGCGAACCTGGCGACGGCCCTGGTCGACGTCTGCCAAGCGGAGCGAACGAACCTCGGCCGAGCGGAGGCCACCGAGCACCATTACGAGCACGACGGCGCGGTCCCGATGGGTCGTGAGGTCGGCGAGGAACGCCGAGACGTCCGAAGGGTCAAGCGACTCCGGCAGGCACCGCTGTTGGCGCACGAGTCGTCCGCCTTGGCGGGCCCGGCCGGGACCAAGGTGCCCGAGCGTGCCTCGCGTCTTCGGTCTCAGGCCCTGTCCTCGGCGAGGAGCCGGTACCGGGTTGTCGGCCCTCGTGCCCGACATCACCTGGTGCTCGAAGAACGCCCGGACCGCAGCGATGCGCCGGTTCACTGATGCGGATGCCGATCCTTTACTTGCCGAGATCGGCACGACCTTGTTGAGACCGGGTCGGCGCACTGCCTGCCAATCGACCCAGTCGAAGATGTCGGTGGGAACTACCGCCCCGACAACAATCGTCCGCTCCTCGAGGAAGCGTGCGAAGTTCACGAGGTCGAAGGCATAGGCGCGGATCGTCGTCGGCGCGAACGCCCGGGCCTGCAGATGGCGGAGAAAGGTGTTCGCCGGCGCGACGCCCTCCTCAGGATCCGGCTAGCCGATGAACGCTCTCGTGGTGCTCGACGTATGCGCTCACAGGGGCACCTCCCGGTTCCGGCTCTGTCCAGAATGAATCCAGCGACTCCCCGACTGGTGGACCCTCAGGCAGCCGTCGCCGAGATGGTCATCTGTAGCCGGTTAACAGATAAGGGGTTCGTCGACCAGATCTGGCGCCAGTGGGCGCGGGGGAAGCGAGTGAAGGCCAGCAGCTCCTCCTTCGCCCCGTCCATCAGCTCGGCAGCCTTTGGGAACCTGGCCCGCAGCATGTCGGCGACCTTGTCGTACTGCTCGGAGATCTCCTCTCTCGCCGCGTAGGCAAAGACGGTGCGAAAGACGGCGGGGCCACCATCTCCTGGTGGCTCCTTTGGGACCCGGGAGAGGAGGTTCCTCGCGAAGTGGACCCGGCAGCGCTGGTGGGCGACCCCCTGCATCGTCCGGCGCAGGGCGGCGACGAGACCTGAGTGCTGGTCGGAGATGACAAGGCGGACACCGTTCAGCCCGCGGCGGCGAAGGCCCTGCAGGAACGATCGCCAGAAGGCCTCGTCTTCTGAGTCCCCGACCGAGAAGCCGAGCACCTCACGATGCCCGTCTGCTCTGATGCCGGTGGCGATGACGACGGCCTTCGAGACGACGTGGTGGTCGTCTCGCACATGAAGGTACGTCGCGTCCAGGTAGATGTACGGGAAGGCGCTGTGGTCAAGGCGCCGCTCCTTGAAGGCGCTCACGTGCTCGTCGAGGCCGACGCAGATGCGCGAGACCTCGGAGCGGGAGATGCCAGACGAGATGCCGAGGGCCTCGACGAGCTCGTCGACGGCCCTGGTCGAGACGCCGTGCACGTATGCCTCCATCACGACGGCATAGAGCGCCTGGTCGATCCTCCTTCGCGGCTCGAGGATCGAGGGAAAGAAGCTCCCCTTTCGGAGCTTTGGGATGCCGAGGCTGACGTCGCCGGCCTTCGTGGACACGATGCGCTGCCTGTGCCCGTTGCGCTCGTTCGTGCGGGTCTCGGAGCGCTCGTAGAGCCCGGCACCGATCGCCCCGGCCGCTTCGGCCTCGATCAGCTCTTGGAAGACGAGACGAACCGCTTCTCTCACGAGATCCAACCCGTCGACGCGCCGTAGTGCGTCGGCGAGGCTCGGACAGGGCAGACTTGTCGAGGGCCATCGGGCTGATCTCCTTTGTGCGTTCGGGCTTGAACACACGGAGGATCACCCGATGGCCCCACCTATTGGTG
Source organism: uncultured Actinomycetota bacterium (assembly GCA_963754255.1). GTDB lineage: Bacteria > Actinomycetota > Acidimicrobiia > Acidimicrobiales > Bog-793 > CAVWEW01. The sequence continues at coordinate 1,195,718 of CAVWEW010000008.1, read as the reverse complement.
GATGGTCTCGGTCACCTCAAAGCCCACCACGCCGCGGGACTCGGTCCGGCGAAGCTCGCCGGTCAGCTCGAAGGAGGCAAACGAGGAGAACCGTCAACTTCGCGGATGCGACGATTCGACAAGAGTCGTTCCACACAGGACCGGTCCCTGGGTTTGTCTTTCTCACCCCTGAGCGCCCAGCGGGCGCTCAGGCGCCCTTCGGGCCGCGAGTTGGGAGGGTGCTCGCCGGGCTCGTGCGGTCGGCGGCTCCCGCCCTCGGCCTGCGGCCTCGGTTGGGCTCGAAGGACTGCCTATCGACGTGTGCCAGACGAGATGACGGACGGTCGCCGTCCAGGGACCCGACCGGTACTGCTCAGAAAAGCCGAAAAGTGCTGTCGACGCCGGTCCAATACTGAGCACCTACCGCCCATGACCGCGCAGTTTTCACCCGACGTTGACAAGTGCCTCTGAGTGCCTCTGAGCTGTGCCTCTGAGCTGCTCTGTGAGAACTTCCCTTACAAGTATCAAGGGGAGACACCTTCGGTTGTTGTTAGCTCTAGGTCTGATCGGACGCGTCGACCAGCGGGCGAAGGGGGTCGACATTGATAGGATCGAGGCTCATCTTTTCGACGAGGCTTGATAGCCCGGCGAGCGTCTCCTCAGAGATCCGAGCTCCCGAATCCACCAGCATCTCGCTGAGAATCTCGACAGCTACACCGCACTCGTTGTGATCGATCATCTCGTCAACGAGCCCGACGGTCATCGCTGGCAGCTGGTCGGCAACCGTGACAAGGACTCCACGAGCGCGTCCCTGAACCTCCTCGTGCTCCCACGCCTCACTGGCCGTCATGGGTTCCTCGGCAGGTTGACGGGGTAGCCCGTGACGATCTCGCCCGTCTGTGTGTCCACCACAACACGAATCTCCACGCCGTCTGAGACTCCCGTCAAGACGGTTCGCCCTCCCTGCGCAACGGCGTCCTGCCAGGCCGCGGGATCGATGGCAATGTCCGAGATCTCGTTCATGATCTGGCCGGCTGACCAAGATTCTGGGAACAGAGTCTTTCCAGCAGCACCTGGCCACAAGTGCCCACCTGAACCGGGGCCATGGCCCTCCAGGATGTGCTGGGTACGAGCCTCCGTGGCAAGATTCGAGATCCTCTTCGCCTTCTGCGGCAACGACGAAGGCAACTACAGACTGCTTCGCCTCGAGCACCCCCGATTTCGCGGTCACCTCAAACAGGCTGGTTGTCGCCAATGACGCGCCCGTCGAGCGTGTCAGCGCTCCGTGCACGACGAGGTCGTACGCGTATGTGCGATGCGTGCCGACGTGACTGCTTGGCCGTGCCAACCCAAACCCGATGCCTGAGAGCAGGAGCAGGAGGACCCTGAGCAGCAGTCCGCGGCCTGAGCCTCGTTTAATCACTTTCAGGGCTCCGTGTCGGACGGTCGTCCGTCGTGTCTCCGCTACCAGTCAAGGTTGAGCGTCCCGTCCCGGAAAGCCTTGAGCGTGTACTTCGCGTCCACGGCGTACAGGTTCGACAGCTTCTCGAGTTCCTCTAGGGTCTCGACCGCCTCTTCTCGTGCCCACCCGAGACTGTGCGTCGCCGCCAGGAGACGGACAGCGTCCTCGGGATCGCCAAGAAGGTGGACGACCGCCTTCCGCCCGGCCTTCAAGTCGCGGATCCGCTTGTAGAAGACGTGATGCAGCTTGAACAGCTTGTTCGCGAGCGGAGGGTTATCTCGAGCCTCAGCCCACGCGACAACCATTCGGCGGTAGTCCGCTTGGATTTCTTCCACGCTCGGAGACGGGTCAGGCACGGTCATGGCAGAGGTAACCCATTCTGAAGGCGACCGTTGATGTCCATTCCGAAGTTGTACTGGTCGGCGAAACTCTGGCCTGTGAGCCAGTCCCGAACGGTCTGGCCGCCAGTGAACGGTCGGATACTGGAGTAGTAGTTGGCCTTCAGATGGTTGATCTGGGCGTCCACCGGGTCGAGGTTGAAGGGATTGTGGATGTCCTCCGGGGCGAAGTCGCTGCGGCCGATCTGGGACTGCTCGACTACGTGGTCGAAGACGTTCCCCGGCCCAGGCGAACCGAGATCGGCCTTCGCAGCACTAAACGAGTTGTAACCGGGCAGGTCTGCCGAGGCTCCGTCCTCTGCGGCAACAGACGAACCGGTACAGGCCGTAGTTAACCCATCGAATAATGTGCCGATGCCATCGAGTTCGGGAGCACCGCTGCCGGCCAACTCGACTTCGGCGAGTGCGGTCAGGCTGCAAAACAGCGATTCTCCGCACGGATTCGGCGTTCCACAGCTCACGCCGTGCAAGAAGTTGCTACCAGCGAGACGGGAGCACTCAGAGGGAAGGAGGCTGTTCAGCTCGGCGATGGTCGTACAGCCTGTCGTACCTTGCACCCCTACGTTGAGGCAGTTGCCACCCGGTGCCGTCGGAGAGAAGATGTCCCCGCTCGGGTCAGTCCCGTTCACTGGGTCCCCTCCGGTGTAGGCGTACGGCTGGTCCGTCTCATCGACGAGCGGGTCGACGGAGAGGAACTGGCCTGTGGACGGGTCGTAGTAGCGCCCGATCAGGTAGATGAGGCCGGATGGGTCTGTGTAACCACCGGCATAGCCGAAGGGCGTCTGGCCCGAGACATTCGAGCCGGAGTTCGGCGTGCCGTACACGTCGTAGGAGGCCGTGGCGACCACCGTGCCGGAGGTGTTCACGACGGCTCTCACCGAGCCGAGAGCGTCGGCGACGAGGTACTTCCTCGTCCCAGTGGAGAGGTTCATCTGCTCGAGCGGCGTCCCGCCCGGCCGTAGAGATAGAGGTTCGAGCCGTCCTCGAGCAGGTTCGAGCTCGAAGCGTCCCAGAGGAAGCTCTGCGAGGTTGAGGCTACGGTGTCGGACTCACGAAGGCCGTTGCCATCGTAAGCCGCCGCCGACATGTCGGCCGACGAGTCGCTGTAGGAGGTGAGCTCATCTCTCCCGTTCCAGCCGCCGGAGGCGAGCGTGCTCGTGCCTTGCTTCTCGGTGAGGCGCTCGCCGTCGGCGTCGTAGACAAGGGAGATGGCGCCCCCGGTCGAGGTGATGCCCGTTAGCTCGCTGGCGTCGTCGTAGGTGCCGGTCTGGCCGGCCGAGGGGCCCGCTGGCAGCGTCGTCAAGTTGCTCGAGCCGTCGTAGGTGTAGGTCGTGGCCGAGCCTCCGCTCGGAGTGTCGGTCGTGACCCGCCCGAGCGGGTCGTAGGTGTAGCCGGGCGAAGTGCCCGCTCCCGTCCCGGTGTCCGACTCGCTCGCGACGGCCCCAGAGGGCTCGAAGCTGTCGGCATAGGTAAGGGTTGATGCCATCGCCGAGGTCACTTCATCGATGTCGTCGGCGTTGTCGTAGCTGAGCGACTCGGTGCCGATGGTGCCCGGGAAGGTGACCGTCTGGAGAAGATCGTCTGGTGTATAGGCGAACTGGGTCTTGGAGTTGGCGAGGTCCGTGAAGCTCTTCAGCAGTCCCGTGTCGTCGTAGATGAGCTTCTCGGTCGCCGTCGTGTCCCACGTCGTGCCGGACGGCAGGGGGTAGGTGATCGACGTCGGCTGGCCGAGCTTGTTGTCCACGTAGCCGACACTCTCACCAGCCCCGTTCTCGTACGAGGCAGCGTCGCCGAAGGCATCGTAAGAGTATGTTGAGGTGCCCGTGCCGTCGACCATCTGCGTCAGATCGCCATCGGCGTCGTAGCTGTCGGTGACCGAGTGCGTCGTGCCCGAGTACGTCTCGCCCGTCATCTGGCCGAGGGGGGTGTAGATGAGCGTCGTCTTGACGGAGTTCGGGTCAGTAGTCGTGGCGAGCTGCCTGGCGGCATCGTAGGTGTCCGTGGTCGTCGCTCCTGAGGGTGCAGCCGCCGTCGCCGGGCGTGTCACGGTCAGCTCGTTCCCAGTCGAGTCGAAGCTGTAGCCAGTCTCATAGGCAGAGGTCGTCTCGTACGGGCTCGACGGTGAGCAGGTGGCGTAGCCGGTTAAGGTGAGCCCGCCCGTGACCGAGGCGCCCGAGTTGCCGTCGGGAGGCACGACGGCGGTCGTGTCGTTGTCCGGGTCATAGCAGTAGCTCGTCACCGCTAGCGACGACCCGGTGCCCGTCGAGGTGGCAAGGAGGCGGCCGGCTGCGTCGTAGTTGTCGAGCGTGACGACGCCATTCGGATCGTTCACGGGGTCTGTCGAGGGAGTCTCGGTCTCGATGAGGCGCCCGTCAGGGTCGTAGGTGTTCGTCGTCGTCTCGTAACTGGCGCTTTGGCCTTGCGGCGCTGGCGTCGTCGAGACCGTCATGTGGCCGAGGACGTCGTACTGGTAGGTGGTGGCGTCGGTGGCGAGTCGGTCGCCATCGTCGGCCGGAAAGCTCGTGGGGCACGACGGCGGTGTGAGCGAGCCGCCAGCCACACCGACCGGCGGCACGACCTCCGCGACGTTGCCGTCGCCGTCGTAGCACGTGAGGGTGGAGTTGCCGTTGTTGTCGGTGACAAGGCTCGCCTCGTCGTCGGCGTCATAGGTCGTCGTTGTCGTACCGGACAGGGCATTCTCCACCGAGGTCAGGTTGTCATCGGAGTCGTATCCGTCATTGGTGGTGCGCTCGGCTGATCCGGTCCCTTCGGCCGTCACGGTGACCTCGCCGTCGGCGTTGTAGGTGTAGGCCGTTGTGTAGGCGGGACCGTTGCCCGTGCCGATGTTCCCGAGCGGAGCGATCACCGCCAGCACCTGACCGTCGGCGTTGTAGGTCATCGTCGTTGTCGCCAGCTCGGCACCGGAGTTACCGTCTGGGATCGTGGAGCTCGTGAGGTCGCCGTCCGAGTCGTAGCCGAGCTGGGTGACGGCGCTGGCGCCGGTCTCGGTGTCGATCGCCGCCGGGCTCACCGTCGCGCACGGCAGTCCGTGCTCGGGAGCCGATGCCGAGCAGGAGTCGACGTCGCCGGCGATCGTGACCGACTGGCCGTTGTAGAGGTCGTAGCTCGTCTCGGTGTTCGTCGCCGAAGTAGCGCCGGGGGCGTACTGGCCGGCCGAGGACCACACCGGGTCGCCCTCGGTGTCATACTCGTCGTAGGTGACAAATGCAGGCGGAGCCGTGCTCGGCGGGGTGACCGTCGTGTTCGTGGCACTAACCGCGCCGGGTGGCGACAAGCTGGAACAGCCCGACTTCGCCTCTGGCAGCGTGGTGCAGGTGGGCTCGTCGAAGCCGTTGTAGGTGGAGGTCCAACTCTGGCCAAGGCTGTTGGTCTTCGATATCACGTTGCCCAGTGCGTCGTAGCTCATGACCGTGACATCGCCGTCGGGGTCCACCGCCTGGGTGACGAGGGAGGTGTTCGGGTCCCGCACGAAATACCACGTTGCGTAGGATCCGCCAGAAGTGCCAAGTGTCTCCGCGACGAGTTCGCCATAGACATAGTTGTCGGTGGTGGTGTTGCTGTCGGGGTCGGTGACCGTGGTTGATTCTTGGGGCTCGGGTGGAGTTTCTGTGAAGCCGTTGGAGTAGGAGAAGGTCGTGACGCCCTGCATGGGATCACCCTGTTTGACGACCCCGCCGTACTCTGTCGTCGACCCGTAGACGTATTTAGCGTCGGTATAACAAAAGACCGTCTCGTAGCCGGGTGCCCCGGTCGTGCCGTTGCAGAAGTTGCTCACCGCGCTCGAGCCGAGCCCGGAGGCGCCAGTCCAGTTGTTCGGGCGCACGGTTGTGATGAGGTCCTCACTGTTACCCGCCGTCGACGTGCCGCTCACGATGTCGTTGCCGTAGCCATAGCGCGTCAAATAGCCCCGTGGGTCGCTCACGCTTGTCAGGTCATGGGCGGCGTTGTAGGTGTACTTCCACTGGCGGAGCGCCGGGTCGGTCACCCGCAGGATCTGGCCGCCGTCGTTCACGGCGTTGAAGGCCAGCACGAGGTAGCGGTCGCCCGCGCCCGGACCAGTGATGGTCACGCACGAGCTGGCGTAGGAGGTGTTGCACGTCGTGCTTGATCCTGAGGGCGTGGGAGTGTTGTAGGCGACGGTGTCGCTCGCGCCATTCGAGTCGGTGACGGCTGTCAGCTGGCCGCTCGAGTTGAACGCGTACGACGTCCCGCTGCCGAGGGTGTAGGTGTAGGTGGTACCCGAGCTGTTGGTGGTAAGGGCCGCCGACTCCCGTGGCGCGGCACAGTAGGTGTCGGCCGTCGATGCGCCGGCCGGATCCACCTCGCCTGTCGGGCAAGTGCTGGCGCTCGGGGCCGTGAAGACGTTGGAGGCCCCCGATCCTTCGGTCACGGCCACGGTGCCGGTCCCGAAGCTCAGGTAGGCATCCCAGTTCTCGCTCCACCCGTAGCCGAGCGGGCCGGGCGAGAGGCTGTCGTTCGCCTCGTCCTCGGCCAGCTCGGAGTTGTACGTCCGCGTAAAGTCGAGCACGGGGCCGTAGCCAGCCACGCTCGAGTCGGTCGCCGACTCAGACAGGTCGCCGTTGGCGGTATCGACCGGGTCCCCTGCGAAGCTGACCGCGTAGCCGGCTTGACCCTCGATCGACTTGATCAGGCAGGGCACACAGGTCTCGCCTGAATCTCCCGGAAAGACATTGCTGTCCGTCAGGGATCCTCCAAGTGGACCGTTCATGAAGTCGCCGCTGTTGACGAGCACGATGCCGCCGCCCGTGGAGGTCTCGCCGACGGAGAAGCACAGGCCGCTCGAGGTGCAGGACGCCCCGAACATCGAACTGGCATTACCGGCAACTTCCTCGATGTACCAATCAACAGCGCCGTCGAAGGTGACATCGAAGGCGTGGTCACCTTGGTCGTAGACGTCTCCGACCACGACGCAGTCGGTGCTAGAGATGCAAAGGTCGCCGGAAGCGGGGTCGGGCACCGAGTGCTCACTCCACGACCCACCTGTGGCGCTTCCTGTGTAGCTGCCGGAGGTACCCGATCCAAGGCAGAAGGCTGGTGTCGGGCAACTTATCGAGTCGAGACCGACGTTGTAGGTGTAGGTCGCGGAGCTATAGGTCGACCAGGTGTTGGTCGTCCAGACGAAGGTCGAACCTGCGCTGCTGCTGCCGACAGCAGTACAGGTTTGGTTGCGCACGCACTGGATCGCAGTCAGTGCCACCGACGAGGCGCCGGAGATCGTGATGGTGATCGGGGCTGCCCAACTCGATCCTCCGTGGGTGGTCGTGATGATGTCGTCGGCGGCACTTGCGCCCGTCGGGTAGCCGATCGCCGAACAGATGCTGCTCGCCACGTAACAGGAGACTGACGACACCTCGCCTACGCCGGAAGGGACCGACTCGGCGGCGAAGCTGTCGTGGGTGGGGGACTGGAGGTCGATGACCCCGCCTCCGGAGGTTCCCTCGCCCACTGCGATGCACTTTCCGACGGCCGGACAGCTGACTGAAACCAGGGGACCGCTCGAGGGCACGGAATCGGTGGTCCAGGACAGTCCGCCGTTCTCGGTCTCAATTGCCACGCCCACGGCGCTCGTCGTCTGGCCGACAGCGACACAGTCCACCGCGCTTGGGCATGCGATCGAGTCGAGCTGGCCAAGATTGGCAGGAATGTTCGTCACCTGCAACCAAACTGCAGGTGGCACCATTACGAGGTTATGACGCCCGTGAGTGTGGCGCCCCAGATGGTTTGTGACAGGCGGCGGCGAGCCGACCGCTGTCCCGGGAGGGGCCATCACGACACCAGTCATCAAAAGCGGGGTGACCGAGGCGATGCCGATCAGCCAACCCCGCCTGAGCTGTGTCGGGCCGGCCGACCGCCGCCGTTCAGCGTCCAACTGCCGAGTCCAAAAATGCCTTGTGTGGAACCAGTTGATGATGTACCCCCGACTTCGGACGCTGAGCGTAGCCAACCTACCACTCGCCGTAGGACAGTGCACAAGCCAGCCGAGTTACCGCATCGCCGCTACATCTACTCCGACAAGGTCCTCGATAAAGGTCCTCGTCGCTGCGGACCGGCTCAAACCTGAGCACTGAGCCGACGCAATCTACGGGTGAATCAGCTGCTTGGCGCGACCGGGATGGATGTGGGCGAGGTGGTGAGGCTTGACGGTGGGCGATGTCGACTTTGGGCGCCAGCTGCTCACAATGTCCGATCTGGGTCGCCAGGTCCCGCCAACGAGCGTCGAGGCCCTCGCCGTCCATGGCCGGCGACGGAACGCACGACGCCCAGCGCAAAGTCACCAAACTCTGGAGGCTGCCGCTGAGCGACTCCCCGGATCATAGGTACTGGCGGATGCGCGCTGGCGGACCGCTGCAGCAATGCCACCCCACTCACCAGGACGTTGGCCGTGCACGTGGTACCCACCCAAGGCTGCGGCTGAGGCTCCTGTGTCCTCCTGGTGTCCTTCGGTCACCAACGATCCTAAAACCAAGGCCAAAGGGCTACGTCTGGCGCTCGGCCTATAGGCGGGGCGAAGACCGATCACCTTTCGTGCTATTTCGTGTGCTTGCTATAGGTAGCCTGAGCTGCGACTTCCTTTCCAGAAGCTTGCTCCGGCTTTCTCCTTCTCACACGAGTTGTTACCCAGATTGTTACCCAGATCGCGGAAGTGAGCCGATGGCGGTCAAGTGGCTCTTCGCGCGTTGAACTGGGGAATGTGACGCATGGAGGTCAGGGCTACTCGGAGGTCGCGGGATCAGGTGGCCGCCCGCGCCCGCGATGGTTGCCTGCCCCTGAGCCCAATTCCGGGCGTAGGGTTTTCTCGGCAGGCAGGGGATATAGGGGCAGTCCCCGCTCGCACGCGCCCCGGTCTGATCTGAGCTTCGATGGCGGCCGGAACATTCTGCGTATACGTTCGCTGCTCAACCAAAGGGCGCCGACCCGACCGACTGCGATCCGGACCCGGTGTTGACGGCAGACCTCATCCGGAGCCTCGGTCTGGGACGTCATCACTCAGTGAGCAGCGTTTGTCAGCCTTCGCTATTAGGGCGGCCTGCATACTGCGGGCTCAGACGCCGAGCCGGCTCAGCAACCGGAAGCTCCCCCCGACGCTTGTCATTCGGCGCCGCTTCGGGGATCCAGAACCTGGAAGCCATCAGTTGTAATCCCCCATCTCGCCCCCACGCCTCCGATCCCACCGAAGGTGTCTTCAAAAATACTCGCGGTCACCTTTCTGAACGTTCGCTCTCCCGCTTTCGGCCGGCCGCCGAGCCACTCAAGCGACAACCCTGCAGCAACCGCTGCGCCTCCGCCGGCAGCTCCCATGTCGACGCCTCCTAGCGCGCCGATGGCACCGGCCGCACAGCCCAACCCGAAGGCGACGACCCCTTTGAGCGCCGAGGCCAGTACTGAGGACCTCTTTGTTTCAGCCACCGAGCTACGGGCCGCGGCGTTCAACTCTGTGCACAGGAGTGCGAGAACCGCGTGCGCCGGATCAAGAAAGACCTCTTCTGACATAGAACTAATTGTCTGCAACGCAGCGCTCAGGGCAGCGCGCCAAGTTTGGAAAACGCCATCGCGTCGAAGGCGCACGAGCTCGGCGGCGTGTAGCCTCACGTCGGGGAGCTGCAAGTCAAGAAGAGTGGGAACGAAGACCAGACGGTCACGGCCGGAAGCCAGCTGGATCTTTGAGTTACACGAGGAAGTAACGAGATCACGGACCAACTCCAGCTCGATCGCACAACGCGTCACGAGGTCGAACGCGGTGGGGAAACTTAGGCAGAGGTCGACGGCCTGAGCGATATTGAGGTCGGCCATCATGGTATTTGGGTCTGCACGGTCGCTCGTGCCCTCCGGCGGGCAATGGCGCGTCCATACTGCATCGAAAGCGCTGCACTTCCGCTGGAGGCCGGCATATGTCACTGGTTCGGGCAGCGGGATCACCAAGCCTGCATCAATAGCGTCCTCAAGAAGTACGAGGAGACGGAAGAGGCGGGGTATATAGAGCCTGCTTTCAGGTATTACGACCACCACGGAGTCGCACAACAACAGCGACCGTGCGGCAACCTCGGCCTCATCTGTGTCCGACATCGCTGACGTGAGCAATACTGGCCGCAAGGCGTCGGCCGACTTGACCGGGGGGGCTTCAATCCTCAAGACGGCGTCGTCGTACGCCTTCTCCAAGGCGAGCTGATAGTAAGGCCTGCTGGGTGCTGCATCAACGTACTCGGTTAAGTGAGCAACACCAAGCATCTCCCGGACATCATGCAGGATACCAATCATGTCTGTATCCATTTTCCTCACCCGGTGCTCTCGTCGAAAGTCAGCGCGCTCGGCGGCGCGGTGCTCACCGAGGCTGCCGACCACGGCTTCGGGCGGGTCGCCCGAGTGGCCGACCCCACCGGCGCGCGCTTTTGCCTCTTCCGGTCCAAGGGTTACCCATGGCGGCCCGCCAGGCGAGCGAGCCCAACGACGAAATGCGCCGGTAGTAGGTCACGGACTCCACAGTCATTTGGTGGTCCCCGAGGCCGGCGATCGACAAGGGCGAACGTTCGCGAGGGAACATCGCCCTCAGCAAGCAGCCTACCCACGCGCAATCGACGGGACCCGGAACATTAGCCGTGCTCAGGATCGACACCGACATGTTGAGCAATGCTACCGACGCCCGCTGCCTAATCCCTAGCAGTCGTCGAGTGCGTCGCTAAACGACGCGGGTCAGTCATCCCCGCTCGCCGGTTATAGCTCGGCACGTTCCGGCGGACTCCGCATCAGGTGCTTGCTTTCGCGAGCACCGTATCCCCTCTCCCCGAAGGTCAAGCCGAGGAGGCCTGACCCCGCTCTCCCCACTCCAACGCGTAGAGCCGGTCAAGTGGACCTCATGGGAACTCCGACGCATCACCGAGTCGTCATCGACGCGCTGAGCGGCGTCCACTGTCAGCTGCGGCGAGGCCTCCGCCTAAACAGGGGATGCTCAGCTGGAGATCTGAGTAGCGAAGCTCGCTCAGGTGCGGGGACTCGAGCGCTGCCTGCCTGGAGATGCGGACTCCAACTGAGCGGGCAGAGCATCGAGATTGTCGACCGCGACGCGAGCGAGCAACCTTGCCTGTCGCGCCTCCTCCTCGTAGAGGCACGTGAGGTCCTCTCTCTTCTGAATCACATGCTGCTCGAGAACCCGGATGCAGTACTGCGGCAGCGACTCTCCCGCCGCAGACGCCAGGCGATCGAGGTGGACCTTGACGTTTGCGCGCAAGCGCAGGTTCTGCTGCTCCCGCTGCTCCGGATGCCCCAACGCTGCGACGACGTCTTCTGCTGAGTTCACGGACCCTCCAATTCGCGGTCGCGAGCCGGCCTCGGCTCGACCTCCCGAGGCGAGAACGTAGGGCGGCCCCGTACCCTTGTCAACCGCCAACCCTCCGTAGCTCGTATATCCCCAGCCTGTGGACGAAACTGGGCATAACGGGGGAAAAGGAGCGAATTACTGAGGAAGAGTAGGGGAAACTGTCGCAGACCCTTTACTCGGCCTTATGTACTTCGTACCGTTGAGCAACATAAACGGAGGCGGCACGAATGACTCGCAGGTCACAGAGCGGCAGGTCGAGCGTTCCCAAGCTCCTCGCGTCCGTCTTCGCTGCCCTTCTTCCAGCTCGCCTCGCTCAAGCGCTGGGCGTGCCCGTCGAGCCGATAGCGGTCCTCCTAGGCGTGTTCGTGCTGCTCATCGCGGGCGGCCGTCCCGCCGCGGCCTCGGGTCGGGTCGCCCACCTGTTATGGCAGGGCCTGCAACAGCCTTGGGAAGGCCAGAAAGCGGAACTCGCCCGACGGAACGACATCCGGGCCTGTATAAGGCCGATCTGGTCGGGGGTCTTGGTGGTTCCGATCGTGACGGCGTTGCTTCTGTTTCAGTACTTCTGGGGCCCACAGCATCCACTCCTTGGTCTCGCTGCCGGCGTCGCGGCGATAGCAATCTCCGACCTTCAGTACTTCCTGCTGGAGATGTACCTACCTGCGATTCGGCTGCGCGACACCGGACTTTCGCGTGTACTCATCGGCTGCATGGACGATCTCGGCCACCTGTTCGGAGTTTCAGAGGGCTGGATAACTGAATTCTTCTGCGGTCGAGACCGCCGAGACGTGCAGCTTCGACCGCCCGAAGCGCGCCGAGCGGCGCCGGCTGTCCTTGTCGTCAGTGCGGTTGCTGCTGTGATGTACCTGATCGTTGCGGTCGGCAACGTGGGCCCGGCTCAGGTTTCTTCCCAGAAGAAGCAGCAAACCGCATTGGCCGGACGGCCAACAGACTCTCCCCACCCCGCACGGGGAGTGTCGCACTCGGAAGTCAGCAAGCCCACCGCGGTCCTCGCCCGCAGCCAACTGAACCGACGGAGATTGCTGTCCGAACCCTTCGTCGCGGTCGGCGGCGGCGTCTCTGAGGACGATGCGCGTGTGACAGACCCTCCGTCCGTTGCTGGCGGCACAGCCATCAGCGAGACGCGCGCGGGCCGGCTTGGACTGGCCGAGCTACGGGGCTCCGAGGCCCCGCCACGAGGGCCAGGGGCGCCCGCAGGGAGTGGAGGGACGTTCTAGCGATCAGACTGGACCCGCTCAGCCCGTGGCGCATGCGCCGCCTTGGCGATGACCGTCACCCGTGGAGGGCCCAGCCCGCACGATCGTGTCATCAGTCAGCCGATCAGCTCCTGCTCGCGCCCCTCACGGAAGTGATGGGTTTCACTAGGCAAGCCACGGTCGAACACTTGGCGCTCGACGTTGTCGATCAGGTACACCCCTGGTATTCGCGGCCAGTCGGTGCCGGAGATAGGCCACTGAGGGCGTGCTACGCCCGGAGCCCCGTTGGTCGAACTGCACGAAGTGGTAAACGTCCGGGGGCGGATCGACGTCGCCCGTTGTACTGCCGCCGCCCGGGGGCGGGCGAGGCCGCCGGCTTACGAGACGGTTCCGCTGACCTCGCAGTAGAGACGCTGGCCCATGACGTCCGGCTCCCTTCCCCGCTACCATCTACGGCGCGTCGCCCGCTTGCAGAGCCCCGCGAAGGATCGAACGGACCTCAGAAGCTGATTGTGCAGCCTTGGAGGGACGGCGACGGCATCCTACAGTTATGAACCATGTCGGAAGATGGTGACGAGGACCGTCCGGTCTCGGAGAACCCGCTCCGAGTCGCCGCAGGTCCTGAGCAAGTGTCGTTACTGCAAGCCGTCGCGCGAGCTCGGGAACAGGCTGGGCAGTGGCCAGTGTTTCAGTACGTAGAGTCGCAGCTCTACGAGTCCGATGGATTGGATGCCGTCGAGGTGATGCTTACTTGTCCGCGCGTCTCGTTCGGCGATGCCCACTGCGGCTGGCTCCGCCTTCACTCCGGATCGCTTAGCCCACGACCGGCCGAGACGGTGACCCTCACCGTGGCAGGATTGGCTCAGCTACCAGCCTGGAGCGAGCGGCTGCAAATCTTTCTTCGATGTCTTGCAATCATGGTCGAGGCCGAACGCGCCGTGACTCCTACGCCAACGGAAGTCGTTGAGCCAAAGCTCATGTCCTACGACATGATTGATGAGCTGTTTCACCGCCACAAGATCCACCTATCGGAGGACACGGCCGAGTTCGTGCTAACTCAAGTTGCGGCAGAGCCAAGCACCTGGTTGTGCGCGGTGCAGCGGAAGGAGAACCTTGTGTGGGAGCTGACCCTCTCGCAGAATCTGCGACGGTACCGCGGCATTGAGGACGTCGGTGGGTATCTGGATCGGCTGCTCGAGCAAATTGCGCCGGCGACGCCAGAGGCCTTCGCTCGACCGTCGACTCTCAGCATCCCAGAGGCGTTTGACTACTTGAACCTCGCCTGGCGCCTCCACGCTGGGAAGCCCATGTTCGAGATCGCGGTGGGCCGAGAGTGCTGCGAAGCTATCCGCAGGCTGCCAGAGCGCCAACGAACTTGATTCACTTCTTAGCGCTCTATGCGGAATTCTTGGCCGTGTCGAGGTCCCTAACACTCCACAGACAAAGCTCGTGGATCTTGGGCGATATTTGTCATCGACACTGGACGATGACTCGGCGAGCCGTGCTACGAGAGCCGTGCAAGAGCTTCGCTCTGTCTTCGACTTGCGGGCGTGGCGCCAGCATCCGGGCACGGACGATCGGGGTGCGAGAGCCATGAACCGCCTTGGGATCAGGCTGCCGGCAAGCAACTGGGAACAGGCTTGGCGAGCGGTCGAAGTCCGTTGTGTCGCCGCTCTGAATACGATCCGTGAGGAAGTGGAGGACTTGAGGGATCCGTGAACCCGGGCCCGCTCCCGGCAGGGATCGCTCAGGACCCTCGGTCGTTCGGTTTGCCCCATGTGAAGATGAAGGGCCATCGGTGCGACGCCCTGAGAGTCGCGACGTCGACTCGTGAGGGCGAGCCGAACGACAGGAACTGGCTCCCGAGCGCGCTAACTCGGCTGACCCAGAGCGACGAGGCATGCATCACCCCGGTGAAGGAGAAGTCGATGGTCAGGCCGGGCCCTTTGAGGTCGGCAACGACAAGCTCGGCGAGGTCTCTCCGTTCCCGTAGCTCCTGGAAAGCAGGCTCGATGATCACCCGGAGCTCGGCGGAGATGGACTGGTGTTCCGCGATTCCGCCCTTCGGCAACCCTGCCAACGAATTGCTCGAGCCTCGTCATCGAGCGGTCTTGTCAATGGCCAATTCGATGACCTCACTGGTGGCCAGGAAAAGTCCCCGCCCCTCGTCGTCTGATCGGGTTAGCTCCTGGCCGTCCTTCCTCCCCTCTGCTTGGCCTCCTTCATCCGGTACGACTCGCCGTCTGTGACGACGACGGTGGCGGTGAAGGAGCCTGTCGAGGAGGCTCACGGCCGTGGTCTGCTCGGGCAGGAAGTGACCCCAGTCCTCGAAGGACCAGTGCGATGCGATGCCGAGCGATCGTCTTTCGTAGGCGGCGGCCACAAGGCGGAAGAACAACTGGGCGCCGGTGTGGTCCAACGGGGCGAAGCCGATCTCGTCAATCAGCACCAGGTCCGCCCTCACGACCTGCTCGATGAGGCGGCCGACGGAGTTGTCGGCATAACCGCGGTAGAGAGTCTCGACGAGCTCAGCGGCGGTGAAGTAGCGCACCCGGAAGCCGTGCTCGACGGCGGCGTGGCCGAGCGCCACCAACAGGTGCGACTTGCCGGTGCCAGCCGGCCCGACCAGACAAAGATTGTCCTTTGCCCGCACCCATTCGAGGCTCGAGAGGTACTCGAAGGTGGCCGGCTTCAGCGACGACTGTGAGAGGTCGAACTCGTCCAGGTGCTTGATCACGGGGAAGGCGGCGGTCTTTAATCGCATCCTTGTGTTCGACTCGTCCCGGGAGGCGATCTCGGCCTCGATGAGCGTGCGGAGGAAGTCCTCCGGCGACCAGCGCTGGATCTTTGCGTTCACGAGCAGCTCAGGCGAGAGCTTGCGGATGGCCGACAGCCGGAGCCGCCTCAACCCGGCGTCGATGTCGGCGGGGAGCAGGGGCACTGGCACGAACTTGAAGCCTCGGATGACTTGGTCAGCCTCGCCGTCCTGGCCTCGGCATTCTGTACACCATGGGGCGAGAATCCAGATGGCCGTCACTCAGCCTGGTAAACCGCCATATCGGGGAGAAGGCCTCATGTAGTCCACGCCAGGCTAAATTCCGATGGTCGACGTGGGCTACAAGGTGGGTCTCCAGGGCGCGGGTGCAAGGACCAGGCCCTCAACCTCGGCAGCACCACCCTCGTCGATCAGATATCCAGCGATGGCGTCGAGCTGGCTTCCAGTGGTGCACACGTCGTCGTAGACGAGGATGCGTTGGCCCTGCACCTGTGTGGGGTCGGGCAAAGTGAGCGCACCCCTTAGTTCGACAGCAGCCGCCCGCTTGGCGGCAGCTCCCGTACCAGCGGATTTTGCCGTTACCCGCGTCTTCACGAGCGCACGTGGCTCGTCGATGTCGAATGCCCACTCGCCGAGTACGTCGTGGGTCGCGGCGGCCTCTATTACGCGCTCGGTGTGCCCGAAGGTCGCACCACCATCGCCGAGATAGGTCGGGTTCGGGACGATGAGGTCGGGTGGGTCATCGCGGGCATTCCGATCGAGCCAGGCGACAAGGAGACGACCGAAGATCAGGGACCACCCGTGCTTTCCCTGGTACTTGTAACGGTGGATCGTCGTCCGCAGTTCGCCGGAGCTATACGCGATCGCTCGAATCCTGCTGATACGTCGGTTCGGATCATTACAGAGCCAGTTGGGACAGGGTCCTTGCTCCACGATCTGACTGCACACAGGACATGCTGTCGCAGCAATGTTCTCGAAGGACTTTCGGGAACACGTCAGGCACACCCTGGGCGGACCGGAGTGCAGATAAGTGCACTTTGGGCATTTGGGGAAACCGAGGGGTGGGCCGACAGGCGGCTCGATCTGTCCTGCCATCGGTGAGTCACAGGAGCGAGAGCGTGAGCTGCTGGCGCTGCTCGCTCGCTCGTCGGACCTTGTCTGGCGTGGCGAGGTGCCGGATTACCTCCTCGACGTCACTGACCTCGATCGCTCCACGCTTCTGGACGTACGTCTGTGCCCATTTCTGGTCGGTGACGAGCGACTTCAGAAGGAAGACCTTCTTGCCGTGCTCTAGGGCGAGGCGTGCCTGCATCTTCGCCCCAGACGTACTAGACGCTTCGATGACCACGGTGCCCTGGCTGAGCCCGGAAGTAACGACGTTGCGCCGCGGGAAGGTGTCCCGACCAGGTGAGCGGGTTGGCCAGAACTGCGAGACGAGGGCTCCGCTGCGGATGATCTCCTCGGCAAGGTCGCGATTTTCGGACGGATAGCACTTCGTGATGCCGGTGCCGAACACGGCGATGGTGCGACCGCCAGAGTCGAGCGCAGCACGATGTGCAGCGGAGTCGATGCCTCGGGCAAGTCCTGAGATGACCGTGACGCCACGCTCCGCAAGTAGTTTTGCTATGTGGCGGCCACGGCGGATGCCAGCCTCCGAAGCGTCGCGAGTACCGACAACTGCGACGGAGCGCACATCATCGTCACAGACCGCACCCCGGATGAAAAGGAACGGCGGCAGGTTAGGGATGAGACGGAGGTTCGCGGGATACGTTTCGTCGAGCACCGTGACAAGTTGCGCTCCGACCTTGTCGGCGGCCGCCAGTTCGGCATCAACCCGCTGAAACAGCTCCTCGGGATGGCGAATGCCCCGGCGAAGGACCTTCTGCGATGCGTCAGCGGTGGCGCCACGCTCTTGGACCTTCCCTTCCCATAGGGCGTCGAGCCCGCCGACAAACTGCACTTCGCGGGCGATTAGATTCCAATCGACGCTCTCCTGGTCGATACGGATGGCGCAGAGGGCAAGCAGTCGACGTCGGTCGTCAGTGGTACTGGTGGTCATCCATGCTACTCCTTTTTGGGAACTGATGTTCGCATGGTTCTAGTGGACTGTGGTGTCATTGACCTGGCTGGCTGTCACGCAGACCTGTTTCCCGAGGGTAGCCGCACGAGGTCAGTCCAGGTAGCCAGGCCGAGCTGACGTGCTCCTAGCAGTGGTCGAGGTTCTCCATATTGTCCTTCTTGGTGCTGTCAAACTTGGTCTTGATGTACGGCTTGGCGAGACAGTTCGCCTTCGGGCAATACCCGATGGCTTCGATCGTCGCTTCATAGCCGTCGGCGCTGGCCTTCCAACTGCCGGCGCTGATGCCGTCTACGACCTGCTGTCGGGTGTAGTGGGTTCCAGCGCTGGTGCAGACCCCCTCGATGTGCTCATGGGTGCGATCCGCCGACAGTTCCTTCCGCACTTTCGTCACTGTGTACGTGGCCACAGCTCACCTCCTACGATGTCGAACATGTGTTCGTATCATATCGTAACAGGAGCCGCTCGGCTGCTCGTGAGCCACAGCGCATGGTAGGGCTCGCCATGAGGGCTCACCGCCGTCATCGTCTCAACCTCTCCCCGTTTGACATTCGGTGACGGGAGGTGTACCAATTCTCACGTTGGGTGGCGGACTCAACGCTGAGAGCGGGGATCACCAATGGCGGAAATACTTCAGAACCAGGGATATTCTGGCGCGCCTCGGCGGCCGCGTCGTGGCGACGGGCTCTGGCGACACCTCGGCGGCGCAGCTCTCACCGCCATGCTGGCCCTCGCTGCCCTCGTGGCGCTGCCGGGCGTCAGCCAGGCCTCCCCCACGGCGTCTCAGGCGAGCGAGGTCTACGTGGCGGTCGGGACCGGTTCGAGTGCCGAGCTCCAGGCCGTCGACTCCACCACCGGTGACGTCATCGACACCGTGGCACTCGCCGGGTCGGCCAGCTCGCTCGCGGAGTACGACACGAGCGGTTCGGCGCCGTCACAGGTCGTGGCGGTGGAGTCCGGCGGCCTGCAGGAGGTCAGCCCCTCGAAGGGGACCGCCAGCAGTGTCCTTACTCTCTCGGGGACGCCGAGTGCCGTCGCCATCGCCAACGTCTCGCCCACTATCCAAGAAGCCCTCGTCCTCGTGCCTTCGGCCGACGAGGTGGCAGTCGTCAACCTCGTCGGCTTCAGCCTCGTCGGCTACCTCTCCCTCGGGTTCTCGAGCGGGTCCCCCGCCGGCATCGCCGCCAACCCGTCCGGGGCGAACGCCTACGTCACCGACTCCACCTCCCACCAGGTGGCCACCCTCCAGTACATCACCACGGGGGTGAACTGGCAGGTAGAGAACACCTACACCGGCGGGTCCAGCTTCAGCCCGACATCTGTCGTCGTCGACCCGGCCTACAACGTCGCCATCTTCTCTGACGGACAGAACGTCGACGAGAGCAGCCTCAGCACGGGAGTCGTCGTTGCTCCCTACAACGTGGTCAACGTCGTCTGTGCCACAGGGGGCACCGCCGGCGCTCTCGCACTCAGCGGAGGGAGCGGCAACCTGCTCGTCCAGCAGCTCGGCGCCGACTACGTCGTCGACGTGAGCCTCGTGACGCCCTATGTCGTCACCTGCCTGCCGACGACCTTTGCCCCCGGACCGGTCGCCCTCACCCAGGACGGCGGCACGCTCGCCGTCCCGTCCTCGAGCAGTTCCACCCTTGACCTCTTGACCACGACGGGCAGCACGGCCGGCACGCTCGAGAGCTCGGTGTCACTTGGGGCGACGGCGACGGCCATCACGCCGGCGACCGACCTCAGTCTCGACACGATTGCCTTTGTGGCCGAGAAGCAGAACAACCTCGTCGCCATGGTCGATCTCACGACCGGGATCATCGACCAGACCGTGACCGTCGGGACGAGCCCCGGGACCGTCGCCGTCAGCCCGGACGGCCAGTTCGTCTACGTGGCCAACACCGGCTCGGGCACCATCTCGGTCATCGAGGTCAACCTGATGGACACGACGAGCAACCCGAAGGTCGCCACCATCACCCTTCCCACAGGGGCGGTGCCCCATTCCCTCGTCGTCAGCCCGAACGGCGATCAGCTCCTCGTCGTCGACGGCGTCATCGGCGCCGTCACCGTCATCGACACCAACCCGGCCGATGTCTCGACCTACAGAACGGTGATCAACACGGTCTGTGTCGACGGCAGCACCGCTCCATGCACGGACACCTTCGGGCCGACGGCCATCGCCTTCTCACCCGACGGCTCTCGCGCCTATGTCCTTGACGGCGGCCCGAACGACGTCACCGTCTTGGACCAGTCCGCCGGCACCTACACTTACCAGGCCAAGCAGGCCTCGTTGTTCACGGGCACCCCGCAGGGGATCGCCATCTCGCCGAACGACCAGAGCGCCTACGTCACAGACGCCCCCTCTACTGGCAACGGCAACCTGCGGACCTTTGCCATCAACCCCACTACCGGGCTCCTTGTCGCCGGAACCTCTGTCACCGTCGGCCAGAACCCGATCGGTGTCTCGCTCTCGCCGAACGGCGGGAGCGCCTATGTCCTGAACGGCAACTCCGCCACCGTCAACGTCGTCAACACCACGAGCGGCTCGACGACCTCTGTCTCTGTGCCGGCGACGGCAAGGGCCGTCGGCGTAACGCCGGACGGGAGCGACTTCATCGCCACGTCTAGCTCGACCACCTCCCCACTTTCCATCTTCAGCACGGTGACCAACGCCCCGGCCAGCCCGTCGACGATCGCCCTCGGCTCCGCGGTCGGGCCCTACGGCGTGGCTGTCGACCCGCTCTACAACAGGCCGTCGGGGGGATCCCTCGCCGGCTACGAGAACGACGTGAACCCATCCGTCGCCGCCTCGAGCAACGTCGACATGGCAAACGGCGTCAACACCGCCACGGGCGCCTACACCTTCAACAACAACGACCTCTCCCTCCCAGACATCGGGCCCGGCCTCGACTTCTCCCAGGAGTACGACTCGGCCTCCAACGCGGTGAACGGCTCACTCGGCTACGGCTGGTCCTTCTCCTACGGGATGAGCCTCACACAGGTCCCCGCCAGCAGCGGGACAGGCTGTGACATCACCGTCACCCAGGAGAACGGCACCCCGGTCGTCTTCTACCCGCCGAGCTTCACCGGCTCGACCTGCCCGTCGAGCGGCTACCAGCCGGCTACCTTCGAGCAGGCGAGCCTCACATACGTCCCGAGCTGCTACCTCGGCGACGCCTGCTGGGACATGACGAGAGGAGGCACCGTCCAGTACCTCTTCGACCAGCCGACTGGCGAACTAGCCCTGGAGAAGGACGCCAACGGCAACACCGTCGCACTCAACTACAACTCCTCCGGGAAGGTGGCAACGGTCACCGGGCAAAGCGGCGTGCGTGAGCTGACCTTCAGCTATGCGACCGGCCATATCAGCCAGGTGACGGACTCGGCCGGGAGGACGGCAACTTTCGCCTACACGAGCGCCGGCAACCTGCAGAGCGTCACCCTGTCGGCCCCCTCGACAGGTGACCCGACCTCCCACGAGTGGGCTTTCGCCTACAGCTCGCCGCACCGCCTCTCGACCTGGTGGAGCCCGAACAACCAGGGGAGCTCGTCTGCCGAGGCGACCCGGATCACCTACAACACCGCCAGCGAGGTCTCAGAAGTGCAGGACCCGAGCTGGCTGACGCAGTGCAACGGCGCTTCGGGTACACCGGTGTGCACTCCGACGACGACCTTCAGCTACCCCTCCTACGACACCTCGACCGACACCGGGACGGTGCTCGTCTCTGACGCGAACGAGAACTACGACAGCTCGGCGAGCCTCAACGACGGCAACGGCAACGTCACCCTGGACAGCTATGTCGACGGAGTCCTTTTGAGCCAGGTGAAGGGCTTCGGCTACGAGACCGACAACACCTCTCCCTACACCCACTACCCCATGGACTCGGCCGTCACCTCTTCGATCCCGGACCCCTACACCTGGCTTCCGGCCACCTCTCTCGACGCCGATGGCAACCTCACCACGACGACCTACGACGCCTCGGGCAACGTGATAGAGACTGTGGACCCGATGGGGCGGACGACTTCCTCTGTCTACAACAGCTTCAACGACGTGCTGCAGACAATCGACCCGATGGGGTACAGGACGAGCTCCACCTACGACTCGAACGGGAACGAGCTCACCTCGACCGACGCCGACGGCAACGTCACGAGCTACGCCTACAACTCGAGCGGCCAGAAGTGCGCCATGCTCAACGGGGACGGACACGCCGCCGGCGACAGCCTCACGTCCTGCCCATCGGGCTCGGCCCCGTATGTGACGGCTTACGCGTACGACGGCGAAGGTGACCAGAAGTCGGTCACCACCTACGACGGCACAGGCAACACCGTCTCTAACACCTACGTCACCACGAGCCTCTACAACGGCGCCGGCGAGCTGTGCGCCTCGCTCACAGCCGACGGCCACGCAGCCGGCGACAGCCTCCCGGGCAGCTGCCCGACGGGCGGGGCGCCATACGAGACGGCTAGCACCGGCTTCGACGTGTTCGGCAACGTGCTGTCATCCATCTCGCCGACCAACGCTCCTGGCGGCACGACCACCACCACCTATGACGCCGACGGCAACGAGCTGACGACGACCGATCCCGCGAGCGACGTCACGACGTCCACCTACGACCCCGACGACCAGCTTTGCTGGAGCGAGCCGCTCTCGGTGTCCAGTCCCACCTGTTCCTCAGCCCCGACGGGCACGGGCACCCAGACCACGACCTACTCCTATGACCCCGACGGCCACCGGCTGAGCTCTGTCGCCCCAGACGGCAACGCCGCCGGGCCGGCCTGTTTCTACCTGACGAGCTCCAGCTTCGACAACCTTAACAATACGCTCTCGGACACGAACCCGAGCGGCGGCACGACATGCGCCAACGAGACCACGAGCACGACCAGTTACACCTTCGACGCAGACGGCAACCAGCTTACCGAGGCCGACCCTCCGCCCCCCGGACAGACCGGGAAGGTCACGACGACGTCTGCCTACGACGCTGACGGCGAGCTGTGCTGGAGTGATGTCGCTGCGGTCGCATCCAGTTGCAGCTCGGCACCGACCGGATCGGGCACTACGACGACGAGCTACTCGTACAACGCAGACGGAAAGCAGACGAGCGAGATCCCGCCCGACGGAAACGTAACTACCAGCCCGTCCAACTACGCCACCGCGACAACATACGACGCCGAAGGCAACACCGTAAGCGTGACAGTCCCGCCGGCGTCCGGCTCGGGAGCCGGAGAGACGACAACCAACTACTACGACGCCAACAGCAACGAAGTGGCGGTGATGGGCCAGAACGGCAACCCAGCGACGTGCAATCCTCTCACCTACTCGACCTGCGCCGAAACCACATACAACGTCTACGACGAGCAGGACCGGGAGCTCAACACGACTGACCCGAGCAGCAACCAGACCACCTACAGCTACGACGCCAATGGCGTCATGCTCACCACGACCCAACAGAGCGGCACCGGGGGCACGTACAGCTACAACGGAGCCGGTGAGCTCACTCAGATCTCCTATACCGACGGGACTCCGACGGTGAGCTACCAGTACGGCACCAACGGGGAGCGATGCTGGATGTTCCAGGGAACCTCGTCGGCCTCGTGCGGCTCACCTCCGACAGGGGCCGCTACCTACAGCTACGACAGCTCCGGTCGGCTCGTCTCGACCACGAACGCCGCCGCGGCGACAGTCACCTATGGCTACGATGCCAGCTCGAACCTCGCCTGCGTGAGTTATCCGAACTCATCGGGCAACACTTGCTCGTCGACCGGCACGCCTACCGGAGTCGTGCGCTACAGCTACAACCAGACGAACCAGCTCACCTCCCTCACCGACTGGGCGGGCAACACCTTGACTTTCACCTACAATGGCCACGGCAAGCAGTGCTGGGTCTCCACCTATGCGCCGAGCATCCCGTCGTGCGCCTCGCCGCCACACCAGAGCGGTGCGATCACTACGAACTATGCCTATGACGCCCTCGACAATGTCTCGGACGCAAAGACGACGACCGGTGCCGGGCCCACCAACCTGCTCGACCTGTCAGTCGGGAGCCGTGACGCCACCGAGAACATCACGGCAGTAACTCCGACCATCGCCACGACGGCGAATAACACTGACAGCTACGGTTACAACCAGACCAAACAAGTCGCCTCGGGTCCCATCACCGGCACCACCGGCAGTAACAGCTATACATACACCCGCACGGGCGCCATCACCGCGAACACCACGGCGTTCCAGAGCGCCGGCTATACTTCCGCCGGGACGCTCTGTTGGGCCTATGCCGGCACATCGTCTAACGGCTGCACGTCGGCTCCATCGGGAGCGACCACATATTCCACAAACTCCGATGGGGAGCGGACTGGGATGACACCGCCGACGGGCAATGCGGCGAGCTATGGGTGGGAGACGGATAGCAACCGCCTCGTCTGCGCCAACACCAATGGGAGCACCTGCTCGACGTCAAGCCCCACGTCGACGACAACGGTGTACACCTATGACGGGAACGGCCTGCGCACCTCTGCCACGGTCGGATCGAACACGACTAACTTTACGTGGGGCGAACTGAGCGGCCAGGCAATTCTGCTCTCTGATGGCACGTCAGACTACCTCTATCTGCCCGGATCTAGCACTCCGCTGGAGCAAATCGCTTCTTCCGGGTCCTCCCCACTGGACGACCTGCTGCTTGGCGACCAGAGCCATAACGTTAGAGGACTCGTGCAACTGTCGTCAGGTACCCACCATGACCAGCTCGTCAACTACACGGACTACGACGCGTACGGCAGCCCGATCACGCAGTCCGGTGGCTCGGCCGAGATCGGCGGGCTCACTGTCGGACAGACAGGGGTGGGTGCAAACTATGTCGGCTCCACACCATGGGGGTTCGCAGGCGGCTATACGGATTTATCAGGCCTCGTCTATCTACTTGAACGATACTACGACCCAAGTTCCTCACAGTTCCTGAGCGTCGATCCGCTCGTTGCTGCCGACAATGAACCGTACGCCTATGCCGGCGACGACCCGGTCAGCAACTACGATCCATCCGGTGGCTGGACCATGGGCGTCTGTGCCGGGGAGAGCTTGCAGTGGTGGACATTCAGCGTTGGAGCAGATGGTTGCATAGTGCAAGTCATGAGTGGGCCATATCGCGGAAGAATAGGTCTAACAGCCACCACCTTTGGTGGGAGAGGAGGTGGTGGGGTCGGAGTCCAAGCGGACACGCACTATTTTCTGCAAGTTACCAACTCGGACACTCTCCAGGGCTTGGGCGGATGGTTCTATTTTCTCACCTTGACAGAAGCGCTTGACGTAGGTACAACTGCCACGTACTTCACGTCTCCTAACTTTGGCGATAGTACTCAGGTTGTTGGAGTTGGTGTAGGCCTGAGCGTCGGTGAAGGTGGAGGCGTCGAATGGGGTGCGTCCTACACCTGGGTCACCTGGCTGACTAGCTGGCCGGGCCTGGTCGGACATTTCATATGGAATAATTACTTTAGAGTCGGCACACCGCTTTTCGTTTATTGGAACGCCCTCGGTCAGGACTGGGTGGGTCGAGCATGGTGGGCTTACGACAACTATGGTGTATGAGATGGGTAATGACGAAGGCAGAGAGCAGTGCCAATCGCCAACACGCGCATCCGAGACTAAGGCTGGGCTGCTCGGTGACTCAGGCACAGGAAAGTCCCATCTGCTCATAGGCCGCGGCATCGCCGCGTGCGAGCAAGGCCGGGCCGTCCGCTACATGACCGCTGTCCAGCTCGTGAACGAGCTCGTCGAGGCAGCTGACGAGCGAAGGCCGTGTCGCCTCGTCGCCCGATACGTCGAGCGGGGCTCTTGTGCCTCGACGAGCTCGGCTACGTCCAGCTCGATTCCCGCGGCTCAGAGCTGTTGTTCCAGATAAATCACTGAGAGAGAGGCGAAGGCATCCGTCGCGGCGGCCTCGAATCTCCCTTTCTCGGAGTGGGGCCGCATCATTTCCGATCCTCGACTCGTCGCGGCCATCGTCGACCGTCTCACCTTCAACGGTCACATCATCGAGACCGGATCCGACTCCTACCGCTTGAAGGCGACCCGCGCCCGGAAGAGAAGAGCCTGAGCCTCAGGCGAGGGTGGGGCCAGAATCAGTTATCGCCATGGGGCCAAAGTCGGTTGCAAACTCACGATCCTGCTGGCTGCAGTGACGTCGCCCCGAACCGAACCGTGGAGGCCACCGGCACCAGGGACAGCCGGCGCCGGCCCCCATCGACATCACAGAGGACGGCGTTGTCGGGTCCCGGGCGCCCGACGGGTCGGCGAGCCGCCCTGCGGGTTGGCCGCCGTGTCGAATCGGTGTGGCGGGGAGCCAGGGAGATGGTAACTAACTCGCTCCGATCCAAACCCAGGGCGCCCAGGCTTGCGAGCTGATTCAGTCGCCACGCTCCAACGGATCCACCGCCTGCGATGACGGCGACGCCGACAACGAACTGGCCGTGCATAGCTTCTCGGCAGCGAGGAACTACGAGCTTGCGGTGCCACCTCACACCTAACCGCGCTCAGCCGCAAGAGGACGACGAACTGGCATGGGCAGGCGGCATGAGCCGGTTTATTCAACCGTAATCGCTAGGTTTCAGCGCCATGCCTCTGCACGCGTCTGCGACGGACGCGCTGAGCAAGCGCTAGGAGAAGGTGCATAGCAAAGAACCCCATCAAGACACCGGCGACCAGCCGTTGCAAAGCGGCTCCAGCCTCGAGGTAAGTGGCATGTGATACGCAGGTCGTAAGCCCGTGGTCAACGAGCGGCCACCGACACGTAGCCGTGGGCACCGCCGGCCCTCCGTCCCTCGCCCAGAAGATAGCGGTGAATCCCACGAGCCATCCGAGGATGAAGGTCGCCTCGAGGCCGAACACGATTGGCTTAGGCAAGTACACTGTCAAGGTCTTGTGTGACAGGGATGGTCTCCTTTGCGACGACATGCCTCTGGGCCAGGTGCCAAGCGCCGCCGAATCAGTCCATGCCCTCATCACGGCTGTCGACCACACCTGACCGATGACGAGGAGCGGAATGGCTGGCCCAAGAAGCCACTTCAGGCTTGCTTGGCGCTCACGAATGAGATCGGCAATCACGACAGCCGCCGCCGTGGCAACCGCCAGCGCGGAGAGCAAGATGATTGCATTGTTGAGAACGCCCGCGCTCGGAGACGTGTCGGGCCAGGAACGGTTGGTCCTTGGGCCGGGCATCTAAGAGGACCCCCCCAGCTGCGCCCGTCCCACCATCTCCAGTTGCCGGACCCTTCCAGGTCGCGGTACCAGCCCTCCGGCAGCGAGGGCTCGTTCATCGACGCTCTCGCACGCAAGGCGCCGGCAGCCTCCGCGTCCACCTGTCCACCATTCAAAGGCTAATGATTTACGGGTAACCCCGCGTCAGCTTCCGCACACCGTAGGCCTTTCGGCGCGCCGGTGTTGTTAACGCCTTGATCGCGGCGAGCACCCTCAGATCGATGTTCGTCGCCGTAACTGCGTCAGTTATTATGGAGCGTCTACTCACCGAGCGTGCCGCTGGGAATGGGGTTGACCGTCCCCACTGAGCAGAGCCAGTAGGCGAGGGATCGGCCAATTTCGGCTCGGAGGGGATAATGGTCGTGCACCGGGCCGCGAGGAAACAGGCCTGTGGTTCCTCCTGGACGACCTCCCGCACTTCGGCGGCGGCGCTAACGACGCGCCTCCCATGGCGCGTTGGCCAAGTCTCCCCCGAGGGCCGTTCTCTCTGCGACCTCAGGGAGCCTTCGCGACACGCGTTTAAGGAACTGCTCGCAACATTACGTCTTACCGAACTGAGAATCCTCCTGCTCCGCTGGGTCAGCCCTTAAACGAGTCGCTCATGGCGCTGACTTGGCCTAATGAGCCTCGTTCATCGCAATGTTCGGGTTGTCGAAGCGAGCGACAGCCCCGTCTGAACGACCACGATGGAAACCTGAACGAGGTCATACGGCACGACGCCAGCTTCGAACAAGAGGAGTACGCGCCGATCCCCCATTGTTGCCGACGGCCCGTCGTCATCGACCAGGCGGCGGGGACTGAAGATGGACCTCGGCGCCACCGCAGGCCGGCGCTCCCCTCTCGCTCAATACCCTCACCCGAGTTTTCGGCGAACGTCTCCAATTGCGACGTTGCTGGGATGACCTCCTAAGACGACGATGTCAGTGTGGGCGTGATCGTAACGGGTCCGCCGTCGGTGTCCGCGTCTGCACGAGTGCTCGCTGTGGAGATTTGGGATGAGCTGAGCGAACAAGATCGCCAGCTCGTGACCTATCTAGATGCCGGCGGTCGTGTCGCCCCACGAGAGGCTGAGGTCGGGTTGGCGAAGAGTGCTCAGGTTCGTCTCGACAATCTGAAGTCACGAATCGTGTCCGTGGCCATGAAAAAGTCCCCGCTGGTGGCCAAGTGAGGTCCCCGCTGGTGGCCAGCAAAAGTCCCCGCGCGTGGCCAAAGGAAGTCCCCGCCCCTCACTGAACCATCCGTCAGAGGTGCCCCTCCGGTCGGCACGGTGGTGATGCCAACCATCACCTGCCAACCGAAGGGGCGCATCAATGAAATCAGTGAGAGAGCGCATGGACATACAAGACGCCTACCGGGAGGTGGGCACCTTACCGTGGGGCCGCCGAGATCTGCGGCACGACGCCGAAGACGGTGAAACGGGTCGTGCGGGCCGCCCAGGCGGCCCAGCCGGCCGAGGAGCGAGAGCACAACTACGAGTCGGTCCGCGAGCTCGTCGCCGCCAAGGTGGAAAAGACCGAGGGAAAGATCACCGCCAAGCGGTTGCTGGCGGTGGCACGGGCCGCCGACTACATCGGCTCCGACCGGAACTTCCGCCGGCTCGTGGCCGAGGAGAAGACCAAGTGGAAGAAGAAGCGGGGGCGGGGGCGCCGACCGGGAGTGTGGGTTCCGGGCGACGTCCTCGCCTTCGACTGGGGCCAGTCGGGACCGCTCTACGTCTTCTGCGCCGTGCTGGCGTGGTCGCGGGTGAGGTTCGTCTACTTCTCCGGCAACCTCGGCGCCGACACGACGCTCAGCGCCCTCGCGGCGTGCTTTGAGTACTTGGGCGGCGTGCCGAGGACCTGCCTCACCGACAGGATGGGCTGTTTGAGAGCCGACACCGTCGCCGGCCTCGTCGTGCCGACACCTGAGTACGTCCGCTTCGCCGCTCACTATTCATTCAGGCCGGACTTCTGCCTGGCAGCAGACCCTGAGTCGAAGGGCCTCGTCGAGAATCTGGTCGGCTACGTCAAGTCCGACCTCATCGTTCCAGAAGAGCTCGCCGACAAAGGACCCGGCCTCGCCAACGCGAAGGCCTCGATCTGGATGGAAGAGGTCAACCACCAGCAGCACTCCGAGATATCCGCCGTGCCGGTCGAGCGTCTCGAACAGGAGCGCCCTCTGCTCGGCACCCTGCCGTCGCTTAGGCCCGTCATCGGCAAGATGACGATGCGCAAGGTCGACAAGCTGAGCTGCGTCCGCTTCGGCTCAGGCCGCTACTCGGTGCCGAACGAGCACATCGGCCGCAATGTCCAGGTGCTTGTTCACGACAGGGTCGTCGAAGTCGTCTTCTTGGGCGAGATCATCGCCACCCACGACCTCGTCGCCCCCGGCGAGTCGTCGGTGAAAGACGAGCACTACGGCGGCCCCCGACCGGCACCACAACGCGGCGTGAGGCCGAAGACAAAACAAGAGAGGGCTTTCGTCGCCTTAGGGCCCGTCGCCGAGGAGTTCATCAAGCGGGCCGCCGCTTCGGGCGCCAGCAAGCTGGCAGCGGACCTGGCCGAGCTGTCCGGCCTCGAGTCGGCCCACGGCCGCGAAGTGCTCGTCGCCGCCCTTGAGCGGGCGGTCGAGTTCGCCCGCTTTCGGGCGAGCGACGTGCGGGCCATCATCGAGGCGGGCCATGGCGTGCACCGTCCGGTCGAACCGGGCCAAGCCGTCATCCTCGACATGCCGAAGGCACCTGTGCGGCCACTTTCTGCTTACGCCACCCGGGAGCTGTCATGAGCGCCCCGGCTCCTCTGCTCCCGGCGGACCTCGACGCCGGGTTGAGGCGGCTCCGGCTGTCGGCGATCCGCCAGATCTCGCCCGAGCTGCTCGTGAGCGCAAAGACCCAGCGCTGGTCACCGGAAGAGTTCCTCCGCACCCTCATCGAGGCCGAGATCGCCTCCCGCGACGAGTCGAACACAAGGACGCGTCTCAAGACGGCCGCCTTCCCCGTGATCAAGCACTTGGACGAGTTCGACCTCTCACAGTCGTCGCTGAAGCCGGCCACCTTCGAGTACCTCTCGAGCCTCGAATGGGTGCGGGCAAAGGACAATCTTTGTCTGGTCGGGCCGGCCGGCACGGGCAAGTCGCACCTGTTGGTGGGCCTCGGCCACGCCGCTGTCGAGCACGGCTTCCGGGTGCGCTACTTCACGGCCGCTGATCTTGTCGAGACTCTCTACCGCGGTTATGCCGACAACTCCGTCGGCCGGCTCATCGAGCAGGTCGTGAGGGCGGACCTGGTGTTGATCGACGAGATCGGCTTCGCCCCGTTGGACCACACCGGTGCCCAGCTGTTCTTCCGCCTTGTGGCCGCCGCCTACGAGCGCCGTTCGCTCGGGATCGCCTCGCACTGGTCCTTCGAGGACTGGGGTCACTTCCTGCCCGAGCAGACCACGGCCGTGAGCCTCCTCGACCGGCTACTACACCACGCCACCGTCGTCGTCACAGAAGGCGAGTCGTATCGCATGAAAGAGGCGAAGCAGAAGGCAGGAAGGACGGCCAAGAGCTAACGATCAGACGACTAGGGGCGGGGACATTTCCTGACCACCAGTGAGGTCATCGAGTTGGCAATTGACAAATCGCGCTCGCTCGACGGAATCGCTGACAAGGTTGATGTGATTCGAGCGTTGATCGACCTTCACGCGAATGGAGCGGGCGTTGACCGGACAAGCAGTGCGGGTTGTCCGTAGACACATCGTGCCGGACGATGACATCGTCCGGCACGATGCTGGAAGGACCACCCGCCGATGACCCGTCCGACCGACCTGGACTCGTTGAGTTCGTCGACGGGTTCGCTCAACGAACCCGACGCTGGCGTCGTGCGTCTGCATCTCGATGGGTGCTACCTCTGTCGAGCTCTCGTGACTGACATAGGTCCAGCAACCTGCCTGAGCAGCCCCCCACTGCTGCTGCGCCGCTGACCTCGGGAGGCTGAAGGAGGATTCGCCAGCACCCACGGGGACCGCGAATTAGGGAGAGCTTTGGCACGGAATGGGACGAGCACGCGACGCTTGCTCTCGTTCTCGCGGTCGACTCGAATTGCGTTCAAATCGACCCCGTGGTCGTTGATCTGACGCGGCGGACGACACTGTGGTGTGGATCTCGGCCGACGACGGCCCCGCCAGCGTGGACTTGGCGGCCTGGGGTGAGCCTCGTGACAAGCACGTCCGTTGGCGAGCTTTACGCATCCTTCGGGTCGATCAGCGTAGCTGCCGTCGCGCAGGTTCACCGTCTCGCTTCGGTGGCGGACTCTCACCTGGTCGAGCGACGGGATCACCGTGGGCTACGCACATGTCGCTACCTGGTGGGACGTCTCTCGGCCGCCCCGTGGGTCGGGGCTCGGCGCAGGATCCAGTCGATCTTCGCAAGCGAGCCCAGGACCTGGGCATTTCGGTGGCCAAGGTCTCCCAAGACTTGGCCGTGGCACCCGGAGAGATCACCGAGTTGTTCCGCGACCAACCGGTGCCAAGCTCCAAGGAGGCAGAAGCGCGTTCCAACCGTCTTCCAGATCGAATTTCTTCATATCAGCCGAACACCGACGATTCCAGAGGACATGGTGCGCAGCATCGAGCGCCCCGCGTGGCGTCCCCGCCTCCGTAACCGGGCGCGACAGCTCGGGATCTCGAGAGGCCGCGCCCGGCAGCAACTGCCCGTGGACCCGCTCCCTTTGGCAGCTCGTACGAGGGGTACGGCGCGTGGACGACCCGACTGGAACTCACTCATCGCCGATGTACTGGCCGACGATGGTTGGCTTCCGACGATTGGCACAAGATCACGGCAAACGCCTCGTGGCCAACTTCGATCCAGATCTTGTAGCCCTGATCGGTGACGACTCGTACAGCGCGCTCAAGGTGGAGAACATAGAAGTCCAAATGCGCCCCGAAGAACCAAGAAGGGACGGTTGATCGCGTCGATGGCTCGTACGGCAAGGGTCCGCCACCTGGCATCACGGTGGCCGATGTTGGCAGTGGAGCGGCTTCCTGAGGGGATCTGCCTGCTCAGTCTTCGCCGGCTGGCGCCGGTGATGTCCGCGCCGCCCGGTCAGCCCATCCTGTAGACAGCTGAGGCGGTGGCATCGGCCATCGCCCTGCACGTTCAAGATCAAGCAAGCTGTTGGTGTGAACAGCAAGTCCGGTGAGCTAGCGATCCTGGCTCTCCATCGTCGCACGGCATTCACCTTCGATGAACGTGGCCGTATGGTCTACGAGAATGCGCCCGACAGATCTAGAGGCAAACGCTTCTCCTTCGCAGGCTGTCGCGACGGGAACTTGGGTGTCTTGCGGGACGATGTGGCGGACACCGTCGCCGACGAGCTGGAGACGCTCCTCTCCGATGAACCACCGTTGTCAACCCCAGACGCGACGCCTCGCCATTCGCAGGAGTACGTTTACATCCTCGGCGCTGGTGCCAACCTCGGGCTCCTCTGGGTGTTCCCGGGTCCGCTCTACGGCGGCGAGGACGTCCGTCTGGTCTCGTCAGGCTCAGACGAAGGCGCTGACCTCCTGCGCCGCTTCGACCACGTGATGCCAGCGAGACTCGCCGAGGTCGGCTTCAGAGGACCTAGCGACTTGTGGGAACCCTGGTGCGTAGCCCTCGTAGGTGGTGAGATCGCCTCGGTCGCCGAGACGGTGCGGTCGAGCGCGGGCGGCGCGGAGGTCGGTGTTGACACCGAGCCCGGGTTCCGTGGCCGAGGATTGGGCGCTGCCGTAACGGGTGGATGGTCGAGGCACCCACACCTTGCAGACCGGACGCTCTTCTACAGCGCCAGCCGGGAGAACGCGTCGTCCCGTCGGGTCGCGGAACGCGTCGGCCTTCGGTTCCTCGGCTCCACGTTCGCCGTTCCGTGACGGCTCGGGTGGCTCGGGCCCGAGGAGACGCTGGACGAGGCGCCATGGGGGACCTCGGGCGATCTTCTCGTCCACGACGCCCCGGATCGCAGGGCTAGTCCCGCCGGCCCTCGGGGACGCACATCAGCTGGTGTACCTGCTCCCTTGGGACTCGAACCCAGAACCCGCTGATTAACAGAGCGGTCGAGGCCGTCCCGAACGTTCCCGGAGTGTCGCTCGTCGTCGCATTGTGGCTGGTCGGGACGGGGAAGCCGGTCGGGCTTGGAACGCGGTGAGACGACCGAAGACGGGATTGTTAGGTCGGATGTTCGGTTCTGCGGGTGGCTGCCCGGCGTGCCCCTCGCCCAGGTTTCGGGCTTCGCCCACCCGATAGCTTGTTCAGGCAGCCATCTCGATCGAGAATTTGCGAGCCATCGCTGAACGGGTGCGCGCCGAGGCGGCCGCCGCTGGCGAGTTGACCCCTCCTCAGGTCGGGTCTTTCGGCGGCTCGACGTGCCCGAATTAGTCCGTACCGCCATCTTGGCGGACCTCGAGTCCGGAGTCTACGAGGAAGCCACTCGGGCGGCCACGGCCGGAGAACCCGAGATGCAGCAGCGCTGAGCGCCACTCACCTTGTTTGTCGTTGACGACCGACTCCTCCTCTAGATCGTGGCTGGGACAGGGCGGCCTCGGCCCAGCCGTTTCTCAGCGCGGCCGCCCGGGGAGGTCTTTACGATCGGATGGTGGGCTGTCCCGTACGAGCAGCCTCACCCGCCTCAGCGCCGCCGTGAACTCCTCCCGGTCCAAGTGCAGGACTTCGGCACCAGTCGCTCCACGTCAGGGAACTGGCCCCGCAGGGGCCTGGTAGTGATACGCACGGCCCCGAGGTCGAAGACGGCGTCGAGGTCGCTGTGCCGAAAGACGATGTCCGAGCCGTCCTGGCCGTCCTTGTCCTCCTTCACCGACCCGACGAGGCGCTGCACCTCGCCGAGGGCTTTCGCCGGCACGAGCACGCTCCCGTCGGAGTCGAGGACGCTGAGACCCTCGAAGTCGCGGAAGGCCAATCGGTAGGAGTCCGTGGCTATGAGCCGTAACCCCTTCTCTGTCGCCTTCATGAGGACCCCCGTCAGCTGGGGGGCACGGGAGTCGTCGATGAGCGCAGCCCGGATTACCTGGCGCAGCCCGTCGGCGAACGTGGCCGCCGGCAGTTTGATCCCTTCCGCCTCCGGGGTGCCGAGGCGGGTGATCTCGCCCCGACCGCCACCCGCACCACGAACTCCGCCCTCCCGCAGGTGAAGCGCACCTCTTCCGCGGCGGCGGCGACGGACACAGAGCCGCTGTCGAAGGACCTGACGATGTCGGTGACGAGCCGGCTCGGCACGAGAGCGCAGCCGTGCGCCTCCCCGGCGACATCGCAGTGGGCCTCGATAACGAGATCGGGATCAGAGCCCACTACTTCGAGACGGTTAGCCCGCAGTGTCAGTTGCAGGCCGACGATGCCACCGGAGAGCCCGCCCCGTGCAGTCGTCGAGGAGATCGCGGCGAAAGGCGGGACCCCCTTTTGCGACTGGCGCCTCGCCCGGGTCGTCGGTCACCCCGGCGGGGGCACCCTTTCAGCGGCGCTAAGCAGGCCGTCGGACGTCGAGCGGAGCCGGGCTCTATAGGCCATGGAGCGGCTCGCTGAGGGGATCGGCCTGCTCAGTCTTCGCTGGCTGGTGCCGGTGATGTCCGCGCTGCCCGGCCAGCTCAACCTGTTGACAGCTGAAGCGGTGGCATCGGCCATCGTGCTCGACGGAACCACTGCGGTGACAACGGAGTCGGAGCTACTCGCCCGGGCGGCTGAAGCGGCGGGCGTCGTCGTCGAGGTGCTGCGCCCCAGTTATGGAGACGCGTAAGGGCATCGAGGGCTCTCCCACAGAGGTGCTGAGTTGCTGAACCACAAGTCTTTCGTTCGATTGCTCATCCAGGCCTGAAGTCGCGCCGGAGGCCAAAAAAGAAAAGTGAACCATCCACACCCACCACGCCAATAACATGGCGAAGGGGGTGGACGAAGTCGAAGCGGCGAGCGAACGGCTGGGAGCGGACTTCTCGTCCCTCGAAAGAGGCTTCGAAGAGGACTTCGACGCGATCTATCGCTATGCCTATCACCGTGTGGGCTTGTCGTCTGCAGAGGAGGTAGCTGCCGAAACGTTCGCTCGCGCAGTGGTGCGGTGGGACAGCTTCGATCCCAACCTCGGCCCGCTTCGGAGCTGGCTCTTCGGCATCGCCGCCAACATCTGCCGCGAGCACGACAGGGCGAGGACCACGGTCGCGTCTCGACGCTTCGTCGGCTTCGAGCCCGTCCTCGACTCGATCGAGCCAATGATCGAGCGCCTCGGCGATACCGCCCGTGTCGCCGCCGCCCTCGCACGGCTCCGTCCCGATGCTCAGGAAGTTCTACTGCTGGTCGGTGGCTTTGAGTTCACCTACGAGGACGCCGCTCGTGTGCTTGCGATCCCGGTCGGGACGGTCCGCTCGAGACTGTCGAAGGCGCGAAGAGCCTTCGTGAGGGCGTTTGTTCGAGTAGAAGCCGTCGACCCAGAGAAAGGCAGGGCAGCGCTATGACCGACGAGATTCTTTCCTCGGTGAAAGATTGCGTCGCTGCAGAAACGGTTCCCGAGGAGACTCGCAACCGTTCGAGGGAGCAGCTTCGCTCCCGCGTGGCGGATCAACGGCTGCAAACTCAAGCCGGTGAAAGGGCAGACGTCGGCCCCGCCGAGGTGAGCTATCCCGGGCGCCACCACCCGCTCGGGTTGTCCCAGGGGCGTGGGAGGACGGTGATCTCGTCGCGTCTCAAGGTTCTCGCCGCGCTGGCTGCGAGCGCCGCCCTCGTTGTCGGACTCGTCGACGCCGTGGTCGGGTCCCACGGACTTTCCCGGGCGGGTGACAGCACTGGCCGACAGGCGAGCTGGTCGGCGGCTCGGGTCATCGACAGGAATGGCGGCGGATCGGGTCTTGCGTCAATCTCTTGTGCCACCACCGCGCTCTGCATGGCGGTGGACAGCGCCGGCAACGTCCTTGTGTGGGATGGCACCTCGTGGTCAGTGCCGAGGAGGATCGCCCCTGGTCTCGCCTCAGTCTCGTGTCCTTCGGTGTCATTTTGTGTGGCAGTAGGCGAACATCTCGGCACTCCGAGCCCGAGCGGCCCGGGAGAGTTTTGGACCTTTGCCGTGACGTGGAACGGTGTGAGGTGGTCGAAGTCGACTCCCATCGAGTTGCCAGTCGTCGACCGCAACCTCTCCACTGTCCCATCGGTCTCGTGCGCCGCCAGCTCGTTCTGCCTGGCAAGTGACGAGGAGGGCAGGCTCGTGACGTGGAACGGGTCTGACTGGTCTGCTCCCCAGCCTGCCGGGAGTGTGCCGTTCAGGTACAACGCGCTCTCTTGCCTCACGGCGTCGTTCTGCATGCTGGTGCGGACCACTAACCAAGGGACGTACAGCCTGACATGGAACGGCTCGTCTTGGTCTCCACCTCAGAAGATCGGGCTGCCCTCGATCTGGGTCTATTCCGTCTCGTGCTCGTCGGCATCCTTCTGCATGGCAACAGGGTCGGAGCTGTCGGAGTCCCCCCACGCGACGGACGCCGTGCGGTGGAACGGCAGGTCCTGGTCAAGTTTCCAAAAGCTGGATGGAACCCCATTCAGCCTGTTGCAATCCATCTCCTGTACCTCGCCGGCGTTTTGCATGGCGACTGGATCAAGCGGCACGGCTTGGCGTTGGAACGGCTCGTCGTGGTCCGCTCGGCGTATCATCGCGAAGACGCCGATCACCGGCGACCCCTCTGTCTCATGCCCATCGGTGGTGCTCTGCATTGCCGTGGAGTCCGAGGACGCGATCAACTGGACGGCCTGATGCCATTGGCCTGGTTCGCCGCAGCCAACATTCTCGGAGATGTGCCCGTCGCTGGTGTCAAGCCCTGAACGGTTGCGGAGTACATCCGTGCGATCGCCAGATCTCCAGATGAGTTGATGGCGAACGCGGTGACCTGCTGAACGACGTGGCGGTTCTTGATCTGCGGCGGCAGGAGCCTCGGCGCGCCGGGTACGACGGGCGGATTGGGCACGCTGACAGAATCTGAACAGCCCGGTCGCTGGATCGTAGGACTCGATCGTCGACCTGCAGCAGAACCAACCCGGCCCGATGAGTCGACGGCGATCTCGGCGTTGGCGCCGCAGGCGAGGGCCGACCGCGAGCCCGGGACCACGTGGGTGCTGAGCCGATGCCCTGATATCCAGTCCAGAATCGCATCCCGCCGACTTCGCGCCTCAGAAGTCCCGGTCACGCTGTCGCCCGCCACCTTGATGGGACCACCCTTTCGCCAATGGCATGGGACCGGGTCCGGGTGCTTCCGCGTCGGCCGGCCGATGATGGCGTGGCTTGAGTCAGTGGTCAAGCGCGACGACGTTTCCGCGGTGGGATCGGTTCGGTCGTCTCCCCAGGAGTTGGCTTCTGCCGGCGCCGGTAGCTCTCGCCGTCCAAGATGAGCTCGTAGGCCGATGACTGCAATCGGTCGATCGCCGATTGGGCGAGGAGGGCATCTGCCATCTGGCCGAGCCACTCGATCGGTTCGCGATTCGAGGTCGTGATCGTGGCCGCCTGGCGATGCCGCTCGACTATCAGCTCGTAGACATCTGCCGTGTCGGTGGCGTCGAGGGCCTGCAGGCAGAAATCGTCCAGGATCAACAGATCGACGCGGAGCAGCTTTCGCAGCTCGGCATCGTGGCTGTTGTCGAGGCGGGAGGCCTTGAGGCGCTTGAAGAGCTGGTCGGCCCGCTCGAAGTGCACGCTGTAGCGGCGCCGGACCGCCGCGTGCCCGAGAGCCGTCGCGATGAAGGTCTTTCCGACACCGACCGGGCCGAGGACCAAGACGTTGTGGGCGGCCTCGATGAAGCGGAGCGAGACGAGCTCGTCGAGGATCGCCCGGTCGAAGCTGACTGCGGCGGTCTCGTCCCAGTTCTCGAGCCGCATGGATCCGTCGAGCCCGGCGGTGCGCGCCCGTAGGTCGGCCGAGTGGGTGTCTCTCCTTGTGACCTCGTCGGACAAGACGAGCTCCAGGAACTCGGCGTGGCCGAGCGAGCGGGCCCTGGCGAGGGCGAGGCGCTCGGGCAGGGTGTCGAGGCTGCGGCCGAGCTTTACCCGGCGAAGCAGTGATTTCAGCTCCGGGGTGATGACCGGGGCGGGCGCACTCATGACGCACCGCCAATGGCGCGAGGAGCCTGTTCTGCCTCGGGCTGTCTCGTCTTGAAGTGCTCGGGCTCACGTGCGAAGCGCGCCGGCTTGGCCGGGGCCTTCGGAGGTACCTCGGCCGTGGTGTTCTCGGTCGCCCGCTCGATCATCCGCCCGATGAGAGAGACGCTGACGGCCTCGGCTTCGAGCGCCCGGGCACATGCCACCTCGACCTTGTCGGGCCCCCACCTTTTCACGAGGCCGAGGAGGGCATAGACCTGGCGCATCTTGGTCCACGGGAGCGGGTGCTCGAGGATCAAAGCTGCGTAGGCACCGATGGAAGGACCGTGGGAGCTGGCCATGTGCTTCAGATGGTCGATGTCCCTGAGGGCATAAGTCGTCTTCTCGGTCGGCAGGTCGGCCGGGTCGGTCACCCGCCCGCCGGCACGGGTGCGGGGGTGCACCTTTACGAGCTGGCTGCGGTGGAAGACCCGCACCAACTGGCTGTCGGCCCGCACGTCGACGTACTTGCCGATCAAGTTTCCCGGGATCGAGTAGAGCGCCTTTGCCACCTCGATGTGGTGGTCGCGGTGCACCTTGGCCGTCGCATAGATGGGAAGGTCATAAGGAGCAGTAGGAGCCGGCAGCAGATGAGGCTGCTCCTCGAGGGCGAACAGCTCGGCCGGCCGGCACTGGGTCGTCCCGTGGACGCGCATCCCTGCTCGCGTGCGGCACCAGATGACGGCCCGGCGCTTGGCGTCGTCGATGTCGATGAAGTGCTCGCCGGCGAACATCGAGTTGCGGGTGAAGTGAACTACGCGCTCCACCCGTGGCTTGTCGGTCGGCGTCCGTACCCGGGCCGGGTCGATCAGGAACCCCCGGGCCTGGGCATACTCTACGAAAGCCTTGTTGAAGCACGGCTCGAGCCGGTCGGACTTCTCGACGACGCTCGACATGTTGTCCGGGATAACCACCTTGAAGACTCCACCGAAGAACTCCCAGGCGGCCTCAAAGCCACAGATGACAGCCTCTGTTGTCTGACGAAAGCTCAGCCACACAAAGCAGTGCCTCGAGTAGCAGGCGGTGAAGATGAGCGCCCAGCACACCCGGCGGTGACCAGATGCAGGATCGTCGATGAGGCCCATCTTTCCGAAGTCGACTTGCAGCTCGACACCGGGCTTCCCGTCGGCGACCCGCACCGTCGTCCGTCGTGCCGAGCGTCCGACACCGAGCACTTCGAGGGCATAGCGGTGAAGCGTGCGCTCGGGGACGACGATGCCCTGACGTCCTAACAGCTCATGGCACTTCACGACCGTGAGGCCGTCGTCTTTGAGCCACGCCTTCAGCTGGTCGTGATGAGCCTTGATGACCTCCCAGGCCGCACCGTGGCCGTCCGGCCGGTGGGGACGCACCTGCTCACACACCGCCCCGATCAGCTCGTCCGTCAGCTGTCCTTCTCCCGCCTCGCGAACAAGACCGCTCCCGGCGGCCGCCTCCACATAGCGGCGGACTGTCTTTCGCTCCACCGAGGACAACCGCGCGATCGAGCGGATGCTCTCGTCCCGCAGCCAAAGCCGTAGGACCTCACGGATCTCATGCACCTGAACCTCCCGGAATGACATCGCCACCTACCTGGGCCGCTTGTCGGTGGTGGCGAGTCCAACCTCAGCGGCGCCGCCGCTGGTGGATGCTTCCGGGTGGTCCCCTTACTGGCGGAGGGGTGGTCCCATGCTGCTGGCGAAACTCATCTCAAGGTGGTCCCATGTCGCTGGCGGGCGACATCACGCGTCGGAGGCAACGAGCCGCTCCCTCGTTCCGGTAGTCGACGATTACGACAGGGGTGTCATGAGTGCGGGTCGCGCCGCTTCGCTGTCTACTCCACAAGCCTCACCCATCGCGTTATCGGGGAACCGGGGAGAGTAGGAGGCCAGCCTGAACTGACGGCAACTTGTGTCTACTACAACCTCTCGTCTCGAGCGTACTACAGAGATAGCTACGCGGCACTGGCCGGTGATATGCCCGCCGCAGTCCACAGGTGGCGGATCTCCATCTCGTCCTCACGGTTGCTCTGCAACACTATATGAAACGGTACTGCTGGCTCCGACCTGCTGCTGCGCCGGGTAACAGGCTGGCCCGTTGTCTCAGCCACGAGTTGCTCCTCACTAAAAGTGAAGAGATTACCATTCCGAGTGACGTTACCACTATGCGTACCTTAGAAGGACCATCGTGACTAGGAGACTTTGGCACCTTGTGCATCAGGTGTGGGATCGAATCTCCCCTTGCTGAACCACCGACGAGAGCCGTCCTCATAACGCAACGGTCGAGTCAGGCGGTGGGGGCTGATCAAGACCGGGCCTCGTGCGCGCCTGGGCCTGCGACGACCGTCCGGACCTCGTCGGACACGAATTGTCGAGCGCTCGGGCGGGGGTAGGGTCGACCGTAGAGGAAGGGACACTCAAGGGGGCGGGGTGAAACCGGGATCGGTCCGGCCCCGACTGGCGAACCCACCACGCTGGCGCAGGGGCAGCCAGCAGCGCCACTCCGATCCGGAATCCCGTCTGCCAATGCCGGGCCAGAACCCCGGCGCACTGCTCCGCCCGACGGCCGGCCGATAGGCCAGGTGCGCCTCGAAGACTCGGCCACTGTGGCCGGCACGCTCATGATCCGGTGCCGCTGACGTCTCGGACTCGGGCCTCGTCGAGGCGGCGCAAACCTCCACCCCGTCGCTTTGTCGCCGCAGATCCTGTGCAGGGACCCCACGACATGAGGCTTGCCCTCG
Organism: uncultured Actinomycetota bacterium; assembly: GCA_963754255.1. Lineage (GTDB taxonomy): Bacteria > Actinomycetota > Acidimicrobiia > Acidimicrobiales > Bog-793 > CAVWEW01. Next base: position 1,155,378 of record CAVWEW010000008.1, on the reverse strand, counting down.
GCATCCCCAGAAGCGTCCTCTCGATCGTCACCGGACGATGTCAGAGACGACTTCTTGAGCAAGAAGTTGCACGAGGCGATACTGCGGAAGCCCCACCCATGCCCAAGGAATCTGGGCTCGCAGCTGGGTAACCCAGGAAACCCGGGCAACGCCAAGGGCAGTCGGTAGCGCACGCACAGCTTCGTTGAGCTGGCCTCGCTCGTCGGGCCTCACGCTCCGAAGCTCTGACGACTCGACCATCACAACGGCCGGAAACATCGTCCGCGACTGCTCCACGTAGAAATATCTCGGCCTGAATAAAAGGCCCCTGACCTCGGCCTGGGACGATCGCGAGGACGATCATGGGGACGATCGCGAGGACGATCGCGGGGACGCCGAGGGCGCACGATTGTAGTATTCCCCCGCTCCGAACCCACGCTCTACAAGACCGCGAGGAACGCGGCCGCTACTTCACCTTGGAACAGGCGACCGAGGCGTACCCGATCTTCACGTTGAGGCTCCTGCGCCGCCTGGTCGAGGAGCGTCGAATCGCGTTCAGCCGAGCCGGTCGGCGGATCGTCCTCGCCGAGCGGGACATCGAGCATTACCTGGAAGCCCATCGTGTCGAGCCGCGGCGCTAAGGGTGTGGGCCGGGCCCCCCTGACACACCGATGTAGGAAGCTTCGATGAGTCAAGATTGCAGCTTTCGCCCAAAGGCCATCCGCCCCGTGGCCAGCGCCATCGATCGATCCCGCACCGTAACGCCTTGATACCCGCACTCCGGATTTGGAGGACACCGAATGAGCTTCATCACGAAGGACAAGAGCGGCGCCTGGCGAGCTCGGTATCGGGACCCGGCCGGCCGCGCTAGATCAAAGAACTTCGCCCGGAAGGCCGATGCCGCCGCCTTTCTGACGAGCGTCGACCACGGCAAGCTGGCAGGCGCCTACGTGGATCCCGCCGCCGGCCGAATGACCTTCGGCGAGTACGCCGAGCAGTGGCGGGCCGTCCAGGTCCACCGAGCGAGCACTGCCGTCATGGTGGAGACCCACCTCCGGCGTCACGTGCTGCCGTTTCTCGGTCATCGCCCGCTCGCCTCCATTCGCCAGTCAGAGTTGCAAGCATGGGCGAAGGCTCGATCGGAGGTCCTCGAGCCCGCCACCATAGAGGTCGTGTACCGGTACGTCGTCGCTATCTTTCGGGCCGCCGTACGGGACAGAGTGATCGCCTCAAGCCCTGCGGTCGGCATCCGCTTGCCGAAGAGCGAACCCCGTCGGGTCGAACCGCTCCCGGTCGAGACCGTGCAGGCCCTCATCGAGTCCATTCCCGACCGCTACCGGGCGCTCGTGGTGTTCGCAGCCGGCACGGGAATGCGCCAAGGTGAGTGCTTCGGGCTCACAGTCGACCGGGTGAACTTCCTCCGCCGCCAGGTCACCGTCGATCGCCAGCTCGTCCTGGGGGCGAAGACGGGCCCGACGTTTGGACCCCCGAAGACGGCAGCCTCGTATCGGACCATTCCGCTGCCCGCCGTCGTGGTCGAGACGCTCGCGGCGCACCTTCGGGACTTTCCCGTTGGCCCCGCCGGATTCGTCTTCACCAACAACTCCGGCGACCCGATCCGACGAACTCGGTTCTCAGACGTCTGGCGGCCCGCTGTGAAGGCGGCCGGCGCACCTGAGGGCACCGGGTTTCATGCCCTCAGACATTTCTACGCGAGCCTGCTGATCCGACACGGCGAGTCGGTCAAGGTCGTCCAGACCCGCCTCGGCCACGCAAGCGCCGCCGAGACGCTCGACACCTATTCGCACCTCTGGCCTGACAGCGAGGACCGCACGCGGGCAGCGGTCGACGCCGTCCTAACTCTCGGCGCCGCGTCAGATTCGCGTCAGACAGCGCCCGTCCATCCCTAAACCGCCAGCTCAGACTATGTAAATGTGGCGAGTCGGCCTATAGGCGGGGTTCTGTCCGCTGGGCGAGCCCAGCGGGGTGGCCATCCATCTAAGCGGCCTACCTGGGGACATCGGGCGGGCCACCCGTCCCCTGTTCGGCCTTGCTCCGGGTGGGGTTTACCGAGCCGCCCGAGTCACCCCGGGCGCTGGTGCGCTCTTACCGCACCGTTTCAACCTTGCCTGTGCGCTCTCGCGCCATCGGCGGTCTGCTTTCTGTGGCACTTTCCTTCGGGTCACCCCGACTGGCCGTTAGCCAGCACCCTGCCCTGTGGAGCCCCGACCTTCCTCGGCCCGCTGCCGAGCCGGAACTCGACGCAAGCCGCGACCACCCGGCCGACTCGCCACGCGACCATTCTCACACGTCCCTCGGGGGATTGCCGTGACGGGCGCTCCACACCGCGATCCACGCCCTCTAGGGCACGAGGATGCGGCCGCACTGCTCGCAGTAGAAGACGGTCCCCGGCGGCGCGTGCTGGATCGAGATCCCTTTCGCGAGCCGGCAGCTTCAGATGACAACCACTGCAGGCCCCGTCGACGAGCTGGGCAGCACCGACACCACCGAGCTTGGCACGTAGGCGTTCGTATATCGCCGCCAGATCGGCCGGCAGACCGGCGGCAAGGGAGTCTCTCTCCCCCGCTACAGCCGCCAGCTCCTGGTCGAGCACAGCCTCTGAGGATGAAAGGGCCGCCGCTGCTATGAGACGGGCTTCCTCGCCCGACGTCAGTTGGGCATGCAGTGTCGACAGCTCGGCCTCGATCGGCTCGAGCGCCTCCATGATCTCGAGCTCCTGATCCTCGAGGGAACGCCGCTGGCGCGCTAGAGACTCCGTCTCGTTCGCCATCGCCTCTTGGTCTCGAAACGATGCCGCCGCACCGGAACTCAGCCGCGACTCGATTGCCGCCATCCGGGAGGTGAGCATGTCGACCTGGTGGTCGAGCCGTTCCTGGGCCGCGCCGAGCTCGTCGTGCTGCGACTGGATGTCGGCCAGCCGTTTCCGCAGCGTGGCATCGCCCCTCTCCAGTTCGGACAGCTCGGCGCGTTCGGGCAGCTCACGGCGGCGGTAAGCAAGCTGTTCTGCGGCCAGATCCCGCGCCTGCACGGCAAGGAGCAGAGCCAAAGGCGCGAGTTGGCCGACGGACTCAGCGCCGCCCATTCCCGCGACTCCGCCCGCCTCGGCGCCGCTCAGGGCAACAGGATCATCGCCGCCGCTCACCGTCATGGGCGCGCAAGCCTCGGTTCGCTCAGTGCCACGGAGTGACCGCCCTCCGAGCGCAGCACGAAACTGGCGCGGTGCCGCCGACCCCCGGCTGCGGACCATCCATCGACGTCATCGGCGTTGTCACCCTATCCAAGCTTGGCCGGGCGGGCAGCGGCCATGCTGCAGGGCGGCCCGCCGGGAGCGGCCGGTCCGCCTATTGGACGCCCTGTCTGGCGCTCATCAAGGCTGCGAGCAACTCGGCCGTGGCCCCGGCGACAGGAGCACGTCGCTCCGAATGGGTCCGCACGTCGAGCCCGCGGCCGAGAGCATCCGCGACGACGGCGCCTGCCTCGGTACATATCAGCCAGCCGCCGAGGTAGTCCCAGCCGCCGTGGGCGTTCCATCCGCAATCGACGTAGCCGTCGAGGGTTCCGTCGGCCACGGCACACAGATCAAGCGCCACCGCCCCGAGCACCCGGTACTGCTTCCAGCCCAGGTAGGACTTTGGGTACCCCGACAGGCCGATGACAGCCGAGCCGAGATGCCGGCAGGTCGTCGGCGAAATCGGCTGGCCGTCCAGCTGCGCTCCCTCGTCGCGGATCGCCGCGTAGCGGCGTCTGCTCGCTTGGTTGACGACAACGGCCGCGAGCGGCCCCTCGTCGTCGAGGACGCAGATGCTCGTGGCGTACCACGGGATGCCCCGGGCGGCGTTCGTCGAGCCGTCGACCGGGTCGAGCACCGCCAACAGAGGTGGTGAGCCGGCTGGTCCTTCGGTGAAGCCGGACTCCTCGCTCAGCACCGAGCAGCCGGCGTCCAAGAGGATCCGGACTGCGGCGTCGTCGGCGACGAGATCGGACCGGTATTGGCCGGGCCGGGTGCCTGCCGGACCCCAGTCGGAAAGACCTTCCAAGGCGGTCGCGACTGCATCGGCTGCCTCGGTCATCACCTCGATCAGGGACGCGGCCTCCACTGCGGGGCACCGTAATACGTGCGGCCCGCATACACTCGCGACAAGTGGCGGTAATAGACGTGGCCGGGTATGTGGCCGAGATAAAGGATCACGCAGTCGACCACGGCTTTCACGTGCACGACGAGCGTCATTTCGTCGAGACGTACTCCTTGCGCCAGTTCTGGGAGGTCGATCTCCACCCGGAGGAGGGATGCGGCGGTCCGATCGATCTCCATCTCGCCCTGGAAGTGGAACCGCGGGTGCTGCTCGACTTCGAGGACGCCGTCGTGGCGCTGCCGGAGGAGGCGGACCCGGCCGACAAATGGTTCTTTCCCCTCACCTTCAACTGGGGCATACCTCCCCTGCCGCACGGGCCTGACCTCCTCCGCCTCGCCATTGACCTCGCAGGCGTCGGCGGCGTCGAGCTCCCGCTCGAGATATCGGCGACGGACTCTTTCGGCTCAGTGACCGATGCTCCTGTGCGCCGCCTCACGATCGTTGCTCGCCGAGAGGTCTCTCTCGCCCGGGTGCTCGCGGGCGAGGAACTGCTCTGTGACACGTTCGACCGGTCCCTCGCGGTCAGCCGTTTCCTCCTCGAAGCCTCCCCGGGCTGGCTCGAGGAGTAGGTCCCAGGCTCGTTAAGCCCCTCCGTGGGAGCCGACCTCCCACAGCTTGATGCCCCCGAGGATCCCGGCCACGTTGTCGACGATGGTGATGGACGGGTCGACGTGGCCGGCCATGCGGCGCCCGTTGCCGCCGCCGAGATAGAGCCGGTCGTAGTTGACCAGGATCTCGAAGTTGGCCACCGCTTTCAGGACGCGCTTGCGCCATTTGCGCGGACCGATCTCCGACAGCGCCGCCTCCCCGATCTGCTCGTTGTAGGTCTGGTTCTTTCGAAACGGATGGTGGGCGAGCTCGAGGTGCGGGGCGAGCTTCCCGTCGAGGAACAGGGCGCTGCCCACCCCGGTCCCCAGCGTGACGACCATCTCGAGACCGCTGCCGCTCACGACGGCCCATCCCTGCAGGTCGGCGTCATTGGCGATCCGGACCGGAATGCCGATGCGGTCGGCCAGGGCGCCCGCCAGGTCGAAGCGATTCCACTTACGCGCCAGCTCGTCGACCACCGCCGAGCCGGGGCCAGACTCGGTCACAAAATGAGGGGCAGTCAGCACGCGCCCTTGGCGCACCACCCCGGGAAAGCCGGCCGACGCCCGGTCGGCCACCGGCAACGGCTTGACCAGCTTGACGAGGTCGTCCACCATCAGCTCGGGGGGGCACGGATAGGTAGTGGCCACCCTGACCCTGGCTGCGAGCAGACGGCCGCTGGCGTCGAGCACGGACGCTTTCAGGCCGGTCCCGCCGATGTCGATCGCCAGCGTCGCCGGATGCTGTGGCCCGGTGACTGAGCTCGCCTCGGTGGCCGCCGGCACCGCCGTGACTTTGGCATCAGCGGCACCGGCGGGAGCGTGCGCTTTGGCTTGCGGCCTCGCCTTGGCCGCAACACGGGGGGAGCCGACGCCCTTCCGAGGAGATCGGCCGGCCTCACCCGATTTGCCGGCTGATCGGCCGGCCGCACCGGATTTGCCGGCTGATCGGCCGGCCGCACCGGATTTGCCGGCTGATCGGCCGGCCTCACCGGATCTGCCTGCTGCGCTCGACTTACCGGCTGCCCGGGACGGCGTGGCGGACCTGCCGGTCGCCCGGGAGGACCCAGCAGATGTGGCCGCCGCTCGGGTTGAGCTGCTCTTTCGAGCATGGGTGCCGAGTGCCTCCGGACGCTGACGGCCGCTCATCGCACCGCTCCGTCGGCGGCATTGTCAGCCGGCCCGCCGATCGCCTGCCAGCTTGACAAGAGCTCGAGCAGGGTGGCGATGCTGAAGCCCGTTCCTCCTTTGCGGGACTCGTCGGTCTCCTCGTCCGTGAAGGCCGGCCCGGCGATGTCGAGATGAGCCCACGGACGGTCGGCGACGAACTCCTCCAGGATCAGGCCGGCGACGAGGGCCCCCGCATTGCCCGGCCGGCCGATGTTCTTCATGTCGGCGACGGACGACTCGAAGAAGGAGCGGTACGCCCGCGGGAGCGGCAGGTGCCAGAATCCCTCGCCTGCCTCGGCCGATGCTCGCTCTATCGCCGACACGACCCGGGAGTCGTTGCTCATCATCCCGGCCACCTTGGTGCCGAGAGCGGCGACACAGGCACCGGTGAGGGTGGCGATGTCGATGATGGCATCGGGCTCGTCTTCGGCGGCGAGAGCAAGGGCATCGGAGAGCACGAGCCTCCCTTCGGCATCGGTGTTGAGGACCTCGATCGTCTTGCCGTTCCGGGTGGTGAGGATGTCTCCCGGCTTGGTGGCCCTCCCTCCGGGCATGTTCTCGGTCGCCGGGGCGTAGCCGACCACAGCTACTCCGACATCGAGGGCGCGGCAGGCACCGAGCGTGGCGATAACGGCTGCTGCCCCGCTCATGTCACATTTCATGGTCATCATGCCGTCCCCGCTCTTCAGTGAGAGGCCGCCGGAGTCGAAGGTGATCCCCTTTCCGACGAGCGCCACCGTCGGCACGCCCGATCCATCACCCTCTGCCTCACCCCCCGGCCGGTAGACGAGCTTGATGAGCCGGGCCGGTTCGGCGGAGCCCCGGGCAACGCCCATCAGACCGCCGAGGCGCTCCGCCTGGATCTGCTCCTCGTCAAGGATCGTGACCTCGAGCCCGGAGCGCTCCGCCACCTCGGTAGCGACCTCCGCAAGGCGCGACGGGCTCATGTCGCCCGCGGGCGTGTTGACGAGATCACGCCCGAGCGAGACGGCCGCGGCGATGGCGCGGCCGCGCTCGAGCCCGGCTTTCGCCCCGGCGATCGACTTTTCGGGAACGACTATCGCGACCGACTCGAGCGACGGCGGGGAGTCGGTGCTCAGGTACCCGGAGAAACGGTAGGTAGCGGCCACAGCCCCCTCGGCGACGGCTTGGGCGGCGCGATCGGCGCTGAGCGCGTCCCGGAGGAGCGGACCGACGTCGATGACGCCCACATGACCGCCTGGCACGCGACGCACAAAGGCGGCGGCGGCCCTGCGCAGCTCGCGGGGCCCGAATCGCTCACGGGGGCCGAGACCCACGAGGACGCGCGGGAGCCCGCCGTCGCTGGCGAGGAGGCATTCCCCGAGATGGGCCTTGTAGCCGCGCAGCTCGCACAGACCTACGTCGATGGCGAGCTCGGGCGAGGCACCCTCCAGTCCCTCGAACACGAATTGGGCGACCGCCGAGGCATCTGCCGGCGGGGACGAGGAGATGGAGAAGCCGAGAGTCATGAAGCCATCATGGCCCCTGCGGCGGGGCAGCGCGAATTCACCCTCGGGCCGGGCCGGTGGCTGCCGATAGGCGCCGCCCTCTACCTCGACCTAGCCGCGGCTTGGCTATCAGGCCTGGGCGGCCGGCTGCACGCTGGGCCGGCGGCGCGGCCCTAAGGGCCGGGCGGTGAGATGCTCGCTCTCGAGGGCCCGCCCGAGCAGCCAGCACACGTCCGAGAGTCGGTTGAGGTAGGGGACGACCTGAGACCCCTCCGCATTCATTGCGACCGCCTGGCGCTCGGCCCGCCTCACGATGGTCCGGGCCACGTCGAGGGAGGCGCTCTCGACGCTCTGGCCGGGCACGACAAACTCCTTAGGCATCACCTCGGCCGCCTCGAGCCGGTCGACAATGGCCGTCAGGCCCTCCACCATCGCCGGCGTGACCAGCGACTGCCCGGGGACCAGCTTTGCCCGATGGCGGGGCGCTGTCGCCACCTCGGCCATCAGCACCCACAGGTCGCGCTCGATGCCCACGATCATCTCGACGAGCAGCTCGGTGCTGAACGGAGGAGGCCCGGACGCCGAGGCGGCCGTGATGAGCGCCCGTGCCAGGCCGAGGGTGGACTGCGCCTCGTCGACGGCACCGTTGCAGTCGATCCGGGCCGAGTCCTTGCGGACCCGCCCGCCGTAGAGCAGGCTCGTCTGGCCCGCGTCCCCCCGCTTCGTGGCGATGCTCACCCCGGCAAATCTAGAGGACGGCGGCAGGCGTCCTCGTGCGTACAATTCCTTCCATGAGCCGGCCGCCGACCTATCCCCGTCGCCGTGACCGGCTGCGGCGCCCCCCGGCGGTCATGGGCGCCATGCTGACCGTCGCAGTCCTCGGTCTTGCCACTGCCGCCTGCAGCTCGAGCAGTGCTCCCACCACCACCTCCACCGTGGCCAGCTCGTCCTCCACGGCGGCCTCCAGCTCGACGTCGCTCTCGACGACCGTCTCGACGACGAGTCCTTCGAGCGGGAGCGCAGATGCGTCCATCGACAAGGCGTACATGGCCCTCTTCGACCTGGCCAACCCGGCGATTCCCCCGAAGCTGGCCGCCGTCCAGGACGGTTCCTCCTTGAGGAGCGCCTTCACCGCGGCGCTGAAGTCGCCGCTCGCGAAGGAGGCCGGCGGTGCCCACGTCCTCTCGGTCACCGTCGAGAGCAAGCCCACCTGCACGGCGAAGTCGCTTCCCTCCCCCTGTGCTCTTGTCACCTACGACGTTCTCTCACCGTCGGGCTCGGCGTTGCTCTCAAATCAGAAGGGCTTCGCCGTCAACTCGAGCGGGCACTGGCTCGTCGCCAAGATGACGATCTGCACGCTCCTCACTCTCGACAGCGGCGGCACGGCACCGACGGGGTGCTGATCGGCCGCGCGGGTCCTGCCCGGACTCTCGGCCCTCCGCCTCACCGGCGCCCAGCCGACACCGTCGTACGATGGGCCACGTGAAGGTCTCGACCCGGGGCGACTACGCCAGCCGGGCACTGCTGTCTCTCGCCCTCCGGATTGACGAGGCCGGCCCGACCTCGGTGCGCGACATCGCCGAGCGTACCGGGCTCCCCCAGCCCTACCTCGAGCAGATCCTTCTCGCTCTGAAGGGTGCCGGTCTCGTCCGCTCCAAGCGCGGCGTCGGCGGCGGCTACGTGCTCGCGCGGCCTCCGGAGCTGATCACTCTGGGCCAGATCGTGAGCGCCGTCGACGGCCCGATCATGGCCGGCGACTTCGGTCAGCCGCACGAGAACGGAGCCTGTGACCATGAAGGGCAGTGCGTACTGCTCAGCGTGTGGTCGGAGGTAGGCGAGCACATGCGCCACCACCTCGACTCGTTCACCCTCGCCGACATGGTGGAGCGTGCCCGTGGCGGGGTGGCTGCATCGATCGGGCCGCTCGTCTAGGGATTCCCGAGGGGGCGCCGACGAGGCCGGGCTATCGACAGTTCCAACCGTGGAGGGTCCGCCACTCGCGCTCCCAGCCGAGCACGCCGGTCGACCCGGCCCGCAGGACGAAGCGGCGGGAATCCACTGCGGAAAGCTCAAGCCATCTGGCGGCCAGGCACCGGAGGGTGTGCCCGTGGGCGAAGATGAGGACGTCGCGGTCCTGGAGCAGCTCGTCACCGGTGAGCAGGGCGATCACCGCATCAACTCGTCCTCCTACCTCCTCGATTGTCTCGCCACCGGGACAGCCGTCTCGGAAGAGATCCCAACCGGGGCGTCGTTCTCTGATCTCGGGTGTGGTGAGCCCTTCGTAGTCGCCGTAATCCATCTCCGCCAGCAGTTCCGTAGTCTCTACGCGGTCGCCGAAGCCGGCCAGCCGGCACGTGTCGAGCGCACGGCGTAGAGGGCTGGAGAGCACGACGACGGGGCGCAGGTCCCCGAGGCGCGACCTCAGCGCTCGGGCTTCGGTTTCTCCCTCCGAAGAGAGGGGTAGATCGGTCTTGCCGGTATGGCGACCGTTCGTGCTCCACTCCGTCGCCCCGTGACGTACTACGGTGATCCGACTCGGCCGGAAAGGCGACCCGCGGCTCACCGGGTCAAGCTAACGGGCGGCGCGAAAATCAGCGCCGCAGCCCGACCTGGGATAAACATACCCGGCTCGACGGAATGAGTGAGCCTCCTGAGATGTTGCAACCGGCAGAGGACAAGCGAGAGGAGAGCAAGAAAATTTCCGCCAACTCCACAGCCGAATACTCGAGCACCGATCATCAAACGCACGACCGGAGTCTCGGAGGGAGCGATCGGGGGGAAGCGCGCCCGACTTGATGCGCCTGTTCCTGGACGACCTCGGCAAGTACCCGCTGCTCAGCGCGGACGCCCAGGTCGAGCTCGCCAAGAGGATCGAACAGGGCGACGAGGAGGCCCGGCAGCAGATGATCGGGTCGAACCTCCGGCTCGTGGTCCACTGGGCCCGCCGCTACCAGGGTCGCGGGGTCGACCTGGTCGACCTGGTCCAGGAAGGCACCTTCGGGCTCATGCGGGCAGTCGAGAAGTTCGACTGGCGCAAGGGCTTCCGATTCTCCACGTATGCGACGTGGTGGATCCGCCAGGCTCTCCAGCGGGCTGTGCAGTCCAAGGGACGGGCCATCAGGCTGCCCGAGGATGCCCTCGCAGCCGAGCTCGAGGCCGACCCGGATCAGGCGAGGCTGCCACGGGTGGTCGCCAGTCTCGACCAGCCGCTCACCAGTGAGGCCACGGCCACGCTGGGTGATGTCGTCGCGGCCGACGAGGCACCTTTCGAGGACGACCTCGTGCACGCCATCAGCCTCGGCCGCCTCGAAGCGGCCATCGGCCGGTTGCCGGAGCTCGAGCAAGCGGTCATCCGCCTGCGCTTCGGCCTCGACGGGACCCCGCCGGCGTCGCTCGAGTCGACGGCGAGATCACTCGGCATCGGTGTCCGCCGGGTCCGGCGCATCGAGGCTTCCGCCCTCGCATTCCTGGCCGAGCAGCCAGAGGTGGACGGCGTCAACGACGCTGCCTAGGCGAAAAAGGAAAGAGCCCTTGGCGCCGGTCGCAGGCGCTGGCTGTCAGCTCGGGCGCAGATCACCTGAGCGGCCGGGGCGCCGGCGGATCAGCTGAACCGGCCGAGAGCGTCCAGGAAAGCCGCCGGAGGCGAAGCGGTGAATTGGACTAACTCTCCGGTCTGAGGCTCTGAGAAACCCAGCTGCGCGGCATGGAGCATCAATCTCGTCACGCCTGCCGCCCGGCGGCTGCCTCCGTAACGGCTGTCGCCGAGGACCGGGTGCCCGATGGCCGCCAGGTGGACCCGGATCTGGTGGGTCCGGCCCGTTTCGAGCCGCAGCTCGAGCTCGGTGGCGACCACGGGATCGGTGAATCGCCGGCTCACCTGGTAGGAGGTTCGCGCCTCCCGTCCGGTGGCCACGACGGCCATGGCCGTCGGGTCTCGGTCCGACCGTCCAATCGGGCCGTCGACGATCCCCTCGTGCGCCGTGACTCGCCCGTTGACGAGAGCCACGTAGGAACGCTTGGCCGTCCGGGCGGCCAGCTGAGCGACGAGAGAGGAGTATCCCTCCGGGCTGCGCGCCACCACGAGCAGCCCGGAGGTCTCCTTGTCGAGGCGGTGGACGATGCCCGGCCGATCCGCTGCACCGAAGCCTTCCGCCGGCAGGCGAGCCAGCTCCGGGTAGCGGGCCAGCAAGCCTCCGGCGAGTGTCCCCTCGCGGTTACCCGCCCCGGGATGTGTCACCACGCCGGCCGGCTTGTCGACCACGACGAAGTCAGCTGCCTCGTAGACCACGGTGAAGTCGACCACACCGGGCGCGGCGGGCTGCAGTACCGCCGTGTCGGCACCTCTACCGAGCCTCGACACGTCGATGGAGAGCTGCTCCCCGGCGCGCAGGCGACGGCTCCGCCTCTCGACGGGACCACCGTCGAGAGTGACCGCGCCACTGTCCACGAGGCGACCTGCGTCCGCCCGCGTCTGGCCGGTCAGGAGGGCCACCGCCCGGTCGACACGCTCCCCTTCGAGCGAGAGCGGCACCTGCACCGCTCCGGCCGTCACGGCGCCCGGTTCCTCCACAGCGAGAAGACGAGCAGGAAGCTGCCGACGACGATGCAGCTGTCGGCGACGTTGAACGTCGGCCAGAACCGGGAGTAGAAGAAGTCCACCACCGCACCGTGGTGACCCCGGAAGAGCCGGTCGCACAGGTTTCCGATGGCCCCTCCGAGGACGAGGCCGACGGCGACGGCGGCGATCATGGAGAGGGAGCCGCGGGCCAGCCAGATGATCGAGCCCACGATGGCCACGGCGATCAGGATGATGGGCAGCGTGAGGCCGGTCCCGAGGGAGAACGCCACCCCGGTGTTGTAGGAGAGAGCCAGGTAGAACGGGCCGACGAGGTGGACGCGATGGTCGCTCAGGTGCCCGACGGCGAGTGATTTCGTGATCTGGTCGGCGACGAGGACGACCGCTGCGATAGCGCCGATCAGCACGACACGGCGCCGGCGATGCGCGACGAGATGAGGGCCGGAAGCGGAGTCCTCGTCAGCGGTGCTGTCGGTGACCGGGCCCTCAGCCGCACTGCCGCCGTTGGTCAACGGCGGGACAGCCCCCCGCTCTTGCAGTCGATGCACAGGCGTGCGTACGGGAGCGCTTCGAGGCGGGAGCGGGGGATGAGCTTGCCGCAGTTCTCGCAGATTCCGTACGTCCCATTGAACGTCTTCGCCATGGCGTGGTCGATCTCGTCCACCGCCGTCAGGGCCTGTGCCGACAGCGCCAGGTCGCGCTCACGGTCAACGGTGACCGTGCCCCCTTCGCCGGACTCGTCGTCGAACTGGATGTCGCCGGGCTCCATCTCCTCGACGAGGGACTCGGCCTCGGCCCGGAGGCTTCTCGCCTGCTCGACGTACGTGACTCGCTCGTTCTCGAGCAACTGTCGCTGATGGGTGAGAAAACGCTCGTCGGTGTACCCCTCCGTCCTTCGCCCCCCCGCCTCGTTTCGCCGGGGCGAGAGTAGGCCCGGGGGCCGGACGGAACCCGATGCCCCGGCCCCCGCCCCGCCGGCTGCTGGGCTTCCGGCTGCGTCAGTCTTCGTGGCAGACGCTTTCTTCCCGGCCGGCGTTGCCTTGCCAGTTGGCGTTGCCTTGCCAGTTGGCGTTGCCTTGCCAGTTGGCGTTGCCTTGCCGGCCGACGATGCCTTGCCGGTTGGCGTTGCGTTGCCTGCAGGCGTTGTCCTGCCGGCGGAGGTTGCCTCGTCGAGGGTCGTCTTGTCTTTGGAGGGCGCCTTCTCACCGGGAGACGCCTTGCGGGTGGCGGCTCTGTCGGGGGCGGCCTTCTCGGCAGAGGGCCGCTTGGCGGCGGGAGTCCCCTGGCCGGAGGTCTCCTTGCCGCCGGAGGCGGCCTTGGCTCCTGTTGGCGTCCCACCGCCCGCGGCCGCGGTGGGAACCCTTCTCCCCCTTCGCCGGCTTGCCAACCTGCGATGCACGCCCGGCAGGTCGCTCTGCGGTCGCTCACCGGCCGATTTTGGTGGTGTGCCCTTGGTGGAGGAGCCGGTAACGGCGCTCCCGCCGCCGGCGGCCTGCTTGGCAGGAGCCTTCTTGGCGCCCGAGGTCCCGCCTTCCTTGGCGCGGCCCTGGGGGCTCCTCGCGGCCGGGCGGGGGCTCGCCGCCTTTGGAGTGTCGCGTGCCGGACGCTTCGAGGCCACTGGCTCCGCGCGCGTGCTCGCCTCGGCCGTCTTGCTCATCTGCGTCTGTTTGCCGGCACGATTGGGCTTAGAGGCGTCGGTGGACGCCTTCTTTGCTGTCCGCGTCGTGCTGTCCGCCGCCGTCGTGGTGGCCATCGGTGCGGAGCTCTCCTCTCCCGATGAAGGGTGCCAGAGACTAGCCGCCGCCGTGGCCATCCGTCCGGCGTTTGCCCGCAGAGACGAAGCCGGCGGCACATTGCCTACGCTAGAGAAATGTCAGCCCGAGAAGCCGAGAGGACGCTGCCGGCCGCCGGCGCCACGACCTACCCGGTCGTGGCGGCTCAGCCGCGCTACCCCGCCCTCGAGGAAGAGATTCTCGCGTTCTGGCGTGACGACAGGACCTTCGAGGCATCGGTCCAGCTGCACCCGCCCGCGAACGAGTACGTGTTTTACGACGGACCGCCGTTCGCCAACGGGCTGCCCCACTACGGCCACCTGCTCACGGGCTTCGTCAAGGATGCCGTTCCCCGGTACGAGACGATGAGGGGGCTTCGGGTGGAGCGCCGCTTCGGCTGGGACTGCCACGGCCTGCCGGCCGAGATCGAAGCAGAAAAGGAGCTCGGCGTCCACGGCCGACAGGAGGTGCTCTCATACGGCCTCGGCCGGTTCAACGACTTCTGCCGGCAGATAGTCCAGCGGACGACCGACGCCTGGAAGCGGTACGTGACCCGACAGGCGCGCTGGGTCGACTTCGACAACTCCTACAAGACGATGGATTTGTCCTTCATGGAGAGCGTCATCTGGGCGTTCAAGCGGTTGTACGACAACGGGCTCGCCTACGAGGGCTTCCGGGTCCTTCCCTACTGCTGGGAATGCGAGACACCTCTCTCCAACTTCGAGACCCGCCAGGACGACAGCTACCGGGACCGCACCGACCCGGCCGTCACGGTTCTTTTCGACGTCCTGCCCGCGGAAGCAAAGGATGCGGCCCCAGGTCTCGTCGCCGGGCCCCTCCGGGTGATGGCCTGGACGACGACACCGTGGACCCTGCCCTCCAACCTGGCCCTCGCCGTCGGTCCCGAAGTCGACTACGCCGTGCTGGAGCGACCCCTCGGCGATACGGGACAGACCGAACGCCTCGTCGTCGGCGCCGACCGGCTGGCCGCTTACGAAGCCGAGCTGGAAGGCTCGACCGAGATCGGTCGCGTGAAGGGCTCGGCCCTGCTCGGGAGGCGGTACCGGCCCCTGTTCGACTACTTCGAGGATGCCGAGAACGCCTTCGTCGTCCTCGGGGCCGACTTCGTCACCACCGAGGACGGCACCGGGGTGGTGCACATGGCACCCGGCTTCGGCGAGGACGACCAGCGGTTGTGCGAGGCAGCCGGCATCAGGATCGTCGTCCCGGTCGACGACGCCGGCCACTTCACGCCTGAGGTGGCCGACTTCGCCGGCATGCAGGTGTTCGAAGCGAACGCCGGCATCGTCGAGCGGCTCCGGCGAGCCGGCGCCCTGTTGCGGCTGGAGGACTACACCCACAGCTACCCCCACTGCTGGCGGACCGACACCCCCCTCATCTATCGCGCATTGAGCTCATGGTTCATCGAGGTCACCAAGATCCGCGACCGGATGGTGGAGTTGAACAAGGAGATCGACTGGGTGCCCGCCCACGTCCGCGACGGAGCCTTCGGGAAGTGGCTCGAGGGGGCACGGGATTGGAGCATCAGCCGGAACCGCTTCTGGGGGACGCCGATCCCGGTGTGGAAGAGCGATGACCCCGCCTACCCTCGCCTCGACGTCTACGGCAGCTTGGACGAACTGGAGCGGGACTTCGGGGTGCGACCGGACGACCTCCACCGGCCGACCATCGACGAGCTGACGCGACCGAACCCGGACGACCCGAGCGGGCGATCCACGATGCGGCGGATAACCGACGTGCTCGACTGCTGGTTCGACTCGGGCTCGATGCCGTTTGCCCAGATGCACTATCCCTTCGAGAACCGCCAGCGGTTCGAGGATCACTTCCCGGCGGACTTCATCGTCGAGTACGTGGGTCAGACAAGAGGGTGGTTCTACACGCTCCACGTGCTCGGGACGGCCCTTTTCGACCGGCCCCCCTTCCGCTCGTGCATCGCCCACGGGATCCTGCTCGGCGACGACGGCCGGAAGCTCTCGAAGCGCCTGCGCAACTTTCCCGACCCCGAGGAGATCTTCGCCGAGCTCGGCGCCGATGCCATGCGCTGGTACCTGTTGTCCTCGCCGGTGCTCCGGGGCCTCAACGCCATGGTGGAGTCGAGGGCGCTCGCCGAGCCGGTCCGGCTGGTGGAGAACCCGATCTGGAACACGTGGTACTTCTTGTCGCTCTACTCGAACGCTGACCAGATGCGCGGTCGCTTCCGGACGGACCAGACCGATCTGCTCGACCGCTATGCGCTCGCCAAGACCCGGCAGCTCGTCGAGCAGGTGACGGAGGCAATGGACGCCTATGACCTCGCCGGGGCGACCTGGGCGATCGGCAGCTTCCTCGATGCTCTCACCAATTGGTACGTGCGGCGGAGCCGCAACCGGTTCTGGCGTCCGGCCGGAGCCAGTCCCCCCGGCGCCCCTCCTGGCGGTCCCTTAGAAGTGGTGCCGTCCCGGGATGGCAGCCCCGCCGCTGACCGTGACAAGCAGGACGCCTACGACACTCTCCACACCGTTCTCGATGTGCTCTGCCGGGTGGCGGCCCCGTTTCTGCCCTTCTTGACAGAGGCTGTCTACCGCGGGCTGACCGGCGAGCGCAGCGTCCACTTGCAACCATGGCCGGATGCGTCGAGTCTGCCGGAGGATCCCGCTCTCACCCAGGCCATGGACCTGGCCCGGGAGGTGTCCTCCAGCGTGCACTCGATCCGCAAGACCGCTCGCCTCCGGGCCCGGCTGCCTCTGCGGACGCTCACCGTCGCCGGCGCCGGCGCCGAGTCGCTCCGGCCGCTCACCAGCCTCATCGCCGACGAGGTGAACGTGAAGAATGTCGACTTCGCCGCCGACTTCTCTGCTCTGGCCGAGCACGTCCTGGTCCTCACCCCGAGCGCCATCGGGCCGCGTCTCGGCGTCCAGACCCAGCAGGTCCTCGCCGCTGCCCGCGAGGGCCGCTGGGCGATATCCGCCCATGGCGACGTCGTAGCCGGCGACGTGCGCCTCGAGGAGGGCGAATTCCTCCTCGGCCTCCGCCCCCTCGACGAGAAGTCGTCCCGGGTGCTGCAGGGAAAGGAGACGATCGTCTCGCTCGATCTCGACACGGACGCCGAGCTCGAGGCCGAGGGACTGGCCCGGGATCTGGTCCGGCTGATCCAGCAGGCCCGCCGGGAGGCACAGCTCCAGGTATCGGACCGGATCCGGGCACGCGTCGCGCTTCGCGGACCGCTCCTCGAGGCGCTCGCTCCCTGGCGGGACTACGTCGCCGGCCAGACGCTCGCCACAGAGCTGTTGCTCGAGGATCCCGAGGGTGCTGGCCACGGCGGGGGCGAGCCGGTGGCGACGGTGAGCGACGGTGAGCCCGTGTGGATCACGGTGGAGAAAGCGACCACCTGAACGGCGCGGCGCCGGCCACCTCGCTCACAGCCTCTGGGGCTCGGGGCGGCGCAGACCGGCGCCGGTGAGGCGGCCCCGATGACGTCGGCCCGGACGGCTACAGGTCGACGCGGCGCCTGAAGGGACGCCGGCGGCCGGGGTCCTTCTGGTCCTCGAGGGATTGGAGGCCGGTCAGGCTGACTGCGCCCCCTTCGGCCCGATCCTCGGCTACGAGCGCACCCGAGCGGGCGCGGGCGACCGATGCCCAGTCGTACTGGCCGCTGTTGGCCGGGCCCGGTGGGGCACCGGCGATGGCGGCGTCCTCGGCGATATTGGCTTCGAGGTCGTCGATCTGTGGCTGCTGGCCCGGCGAGCCGGCGGCCTCCCCGGTGCCAAGAGGCTCTCCCGGACCTGCGCGCCGGCCATCTGCTGCCGCCTGTCCTCCGCCTCACCGTCCGGTCCAGCATCGGCTCCATTTGGGGCCGTGCTCGCCTCGACGCCGGCGTCGTCGGAGTAGCGATCGCCGTCGGCCCCGGCAAAGGGGTTGGCGGCGCTGCCGGCCGAGAGGCCCGCGGCCGGCGGCCTCAGGGTGCGCTCCACGTAGCGAAGCGCCGTGGACAGTGACTCGGTGAGACGCGCCCGCTCCGTCTCGAGCAGGCTCACGAGAGTGTCGCTCTCCGTCTGGAGGCTCTCGCGCAGGGCGGTCAGCCGGGCCACCTCGTCCCGCAGTTCCTGCTCGGCATCAGTCGCCAGGCGCTCCGCCGTCTGCTGGGCCTCGGTGATGACGGTCTCGGCCTCTGCCCGCGCCTGGTCCAACAGCAGCGCCGCCTCCTCCTGCGCCTCCTTGATGGCCAGGTCGGCCGTGCGCTGCGCGAGAACGAGCGTCCGTCGGATGCTCTCCTCATCCTCGACCCCGGTGCGATCACGACCTGCCCGGTCGCTCTCGGCTCGCTCCGACGCGAGGCGCGTCTCGGAAACGAGGCGGTCGACCGCGACCGCCACTTGCTCCAGGAACTCGTCCACTTCGTCCGTGTTGTAGCCCCGCAGGCTGCCACTGAACTCGACATCACGTAGGACTTTGGCGGAGATCTCCATGAATGCCGATGGTATCCGCGCCCGCCTGGGGCGGTGTGGATGGTGAGGAGATCAGTGGCCGCAGCTCAGACGAACCTCATCAGGATGATGACGGCTACCGAGACGACGATGGGCGAGAGGTCGAAGGCGGCGGCGCCGGCCCGCATCGTGGGTAGCACCCGCCGCAGAGGGCGCAGGATGGGCTCGGTGACTGCCGTCGCCACTCTCGACACGCCCGCGGCCACGCCACCGGGCGTGACCGGAAAGTAGGACATGATCACCCTCACCCACAAACAGATGAGGAAAGCGAGGAGAATGAAGTAGATCAGTTGCCCTACCGGTCCCATCGGTCAGTCCTCTCCTGCATCCCACGGACGGTAGCGCACCGCCGGGCAGGAGCAGCCTCAGGCTCGGAACAGACCCCGCTCCTGCAGGCGCTGACGCTCCTCTGGGGAGACCTCGACGTTCGAGGGCGTGAGGAGGAAAACCTGTTCGGCCACCTTCTCCATGCCGCCGGAGAGCGCGTAGGACAGGCCCGAGCAGAAGTCGATCATTCGCCGGGCGAGGTCCCGCTCGCTCGCCTGCAGATTGACGATTACCGGGTGGTTGCCCTTCACGAGGTCACCGATCTCCTGGGCGTCCGAGAAGCGCGTCGGGGCGACCACTTGAGGCTTCATCTGACGGTGGGAGAGCAACGGTCGCACCACACCGTGGCTCGAGCCGTCGCGTGGATCGTCCTTCACGAGCGGGCGCACCGTCGCGCCGGCACCCGGAGGGCCGCTGTCGTGCCCTTGATCCGGATAGGTGGTCCGGGCGTGGCCCGGCGCGCCTTCCTCGACCTCCTCGTCGTCATAGAAACCCTCATCGTCGATGTCCTTCAGTCCCAGGTACTGAAGCGCCTTCTGCATGAACGAAGCCATTCTGAGCCCTCCTCTGGCTGTCTATCTTTGCAGCCCCTGCGCTCCCGCGTGCGGATCTTTTGCAGGCCGCTCGCCGAACAGGGCGGTTCCTACCCTCACCATCGTCGAACCGGCCTCCACGGCCGCCTCGAGGTCTGCCGACATGCCCATCGACAGCTCCTTCAGACCGAGATCTGCGGCCAGCCGGGCCACCGCGGCGAAGGCCGCTCGTGCTATCTGGTCCTGCTTGACGGCGTCGCCGGCGGTGGCGAGTGGGGCGACAGTCATCAGGCCCCGGACCTGGCAGCCCGCCTCGAGGGCGGCCGCCACCACGGCCGGTGCCTCCGACAGCTCGCAGCCCGGACGCCCGGGCACCCCCGACATGTCCACCTCGACGAAGATTTCCGGGTGGAGCGAGCGCCGGGCGATGGCCACTGCCTCCTCGGCCCTCGCGACCGACTGCCAGCAGCCGACTACGGGCGCCAAGCGGGCGATCTTGTTGCGCTGGACCCTGCCGAGGAAATGCCAGCACGGCTGGGCTCCCCCGTCGGCCTCGATCCGGGCGGCCTTGTCGAGCAGCTCGGCGGCGTAGTTCTCCCCGATCTGGCTGAGCCCGGCGCGAGCAGCGGCCCGCGGTGCCTCCGGGCCGAATCCCTTCGTCACCGCCACGACCGTCACCCGGTCGGGATCGCCCCCGGCGGCGGCGATCCGCCCTCTGATCCGGTCGAGCCCCACCGCTACGGTCCCCGCCAGGCTGTCGCTGCCGCTGCCCGCGTCGTCGTCTGGCGCCACTGCCCCACCGTAGGACCCCCGGGCCGAGCCGGCGAGCACCGATGAGCTCCGCCGGGCCCTCACTTGGTCGCGCCGGCGAGCACCGATGAGCTCCACCGGGCCCTCACTTGGTCGAGCCCGTCACGATCATGGCGTGGCGCCCCCGGTCACGCCTGGCGCGGAACGAGAACCATCTCTCGTCGCAGGCGGTGCACGAGCTCGCCTCCGCCAGTGAGGCGATCCCGGCGGCCGCTGCCGCCATGCGCACGCCGGCCGGCAGATCGAGGGAAAGGGCGCCGCCGGCGGTCACCGAGCGGACCGCCGGGCCGTGGCGGCCCTCGATCAGCCTCAGCTCGTCTTCCCCGAACTCGTAGCACTCCGGCCCGATGCACGGCCCCCGCAGGGCGGCGATCGAGGACGCTCCCGCCCGGCGCATCTCGTCGGCCACTTCCTCGATGATGCCTGTAACGAGCCCGCGCCAGCCGCAGTGGGCGATGCCGATCACTCCCTCGGGGCTCGCCATCCCCACGAGGGCGCAATCGGCGGCGAACATCGCCAGCCGGGGCGTCGGGTCTGAAGCGACGATGCCGTCGGCCGCGACGACTCCGTTGGCAGAGACGACGCCTTTGGCGGCCAAGTCTCCGTCTTCCGAGGCGATGCAGCCGGCCGGGACCGTCTGGTCGGCTGAGACGACGCCGTGGGCGGCGAAGGCTGTCGACATAGCCCGGTGCTCGGAGGGGGGCAGAGTGAGGACAGCTCCCCCGTGCACCTGTCGCACCCAGCTCCACGGCGTCGGCGCGAACCGGTCCCAATCGCCTCCGCCTGCCCCGGGACGCATGTCGCCGGCCGCCTTTGTCGTCAACACGCAGTAGGCGGGCGTCCCTGCGATCGGGATCACCGAGATCGGCCCGGCGACGGCCGGCTCGAACACCGCCGTCTTCAGCCGCGGGCGGTCTACCTCAGAAACGATGGGACGTCGAAATCATCGTCGAGGTCGAGATCGTCGTCGACGCCGAAGACGTCGCGCTCTCCTGCCAGCTCCTCGGAGGAGAACACCTCGGGTAGGGCGGTGCTCGACGGGGACCCGGGCAGATCGGCCCGCACGGGCTCGGACCGGGTGGGCTCGGACCGGGTGGGCGTGGGACGCGCCGGCTGGCCCTGACGAAGGCCGGCGTCCCCGGGCATTGCGCCGGCGCCCGCCAGCGAGCCGGGCGACGGGACGCCGCCGGCGCGTGCCGGCCGGCCCGGTCGCCGGGCCGGCTCCTCGTTCTGGTCCTCGAAGCGGTCGAATCCCGCCGCGATGACCGTGACCCTCACCTGATCCCCGAGAGACTCGTCGATGACGTTGCCGAAGATGATGTTGGCATCCGGGTGAGCCGCGTCATGGATGATGGCGGCAGCTTCGTTCACCTCGAACAGCGTGAGGTCCCGCCCACCGGCGATGTTCAACAGGATCCCCCGGGCGCCCTCGATGGACGCCTCGAGAAGGGGGCTCGTGATGGCGTGACGGGAGGCGCTCACGGCACGGCCCTCGCCGGAGCCCGTGCCGATCCCCATGATGGCCGAACCGGCGTTGTTCATGACCATCTTCACGTCGGCGAAGTCGGTGTTGATGAGGCCGGGGACGTTGATCAGATCCGTGATGCCCTGCACTCCCTGCAAGAGCACCTCGTCGGCCATCTTGAAGGCGTCCATGATCGAGGTGCGCTCGTCGGAGATGGCGAGGAGCCGCTCGTTCGGGATGACGATGAGCGTGTCGACCTTTTCCTTCAGGCGCTGGATACCCTGCTCGGCCTGGTTCGAGCGCCGGCGTCCCTCGAAGGCGAAAGGCCGGGTGACGACACCGATCGTGAGGGCACCGAGGTTCTTCGCCACCTCGGCGATGATGGGAGCGCCGCCCGTGCCGGTGCCGCCCCCTTTGCCGGCGGTGATGAAGACCATGTCGGCGCCTTTCAGCACCTCCTCGATCTCCTCGAGGTGTTCCTCGGAAGCGAGCCGCCCGACCTCCGGATCGCTGCCGGCACCGAGCCCACGGGTGAGCGACCGGCCGATGTCGAGCTTGACGTCCGCCTCGCTCATCAAGAGGGCCTGGGCGTCGGTGTTGACCGCGATGAATTCGACGCCGCGGAGCCCGGCGTCAATCATCCGGTTCACAGCGTTGACCCCACCTCCGCCCACCCCGACAACCTTGATGACGGCAATAAAACTCTGGCCGGAACTGCTCATGAGCGATTGTTCTCCCCTTCTCTCGGCGGGACGCTCGAGATTGTGCGGACCTCGGCGGCTGAGAAAAGCCCCCCTACACCGTGACCCGCGGCAGCCTCGACCACCTGCATTTACCTACACATTCCGGAGGTTAGACCATTGCGCCCGATTGCGCTCCGTCCCCCAGGTAACTGCGGCTTCACCGTGGTGGCCTCAGCCGCCGGTGATTCCAGGAACCATAGGACCGGTCGGGTTGCGGATCAAGAGGGGTGAGGCGGCCACCCGCAGGTCGATCTCCACCGGGCCGGCATAAGGCACCCGGGCGAGCACCGTCTCGAGCGAGACGAACTTCTGAGCCAGCGAACCGGCGTCGCCCAGATCGGCCGTGATCCCCTCGCGAAGGACCACGACGATCCCGGCCGTTGGCGAGAGGGCAACCTCGACGGTCCTTCGCACGAGCGACTCCGGCATCATGGCCGCCACGGCGGTGAGCGGCCGGTCCTTCGCCGGCAACATCGTGCCGGCCGGGCCGGGACGCCCGGTGATCTTCACCACGGGAAGGGAGTGGGTACGCCACCCGAGGATCTCGATCACCCGGCCGGTGGGGTCACAGACGGCGTACCTGCCCGCGTCCTTCACGTCGGCAACCGGTGTCCGCTCGGTGAGCCTGATCGAGACCGACGACGGCCACGAGATCCTGACGGCCGCCCTGGCCACCCACGGGAGGCGCTCCACCCGGGCTGCGATCACGGCCGCCTGGAGGTCGATGAGGGGCGGAGAATTCTCCAGCCCGGCCGCCGAGATCACTTCGGAGCGCGGCAGGACAGGGGCGCCTTTCACCATGACGTGACGAGCACCGAACACGGGCGAGTGCAGGAGCCCGAAGACCCCGGCGGCCATCGCCACGAGGACGGCCACCACGATGACTCGCCGGCGCCGGCTCCGCCCGAGCAGCCGGGCGACGTCCACCCGGCGGGCTTGAATCCGGGGATCGGTCACGTCGTCTGGGCACCCGGCGGCCGGGGCATCGGAGGGGGGCCCATCCCCACGAGCATGACGGATCGGAGCTCGAAGGTGAGGGATGCTGCCTGCACCGGCTCAGGCCCACCCGACGAGGCGCAGCTCCACGGCGAGCTCTACCCCCAGCCTGTCCGACACCTGCCGACGCACGCCCTCGACCACCCGGCGGACATCGTCGGCCGAGCCGCCCGGGTCGGCCTGGATGAAGTTGGCGTGCTTCTCCGAGACCATCGCCGTCCCGATCCGGTACCCCTTCAGCCCGACCTGCTCGATGATCCGCCCCGCACTGTCGCCTGGAGGGTTCGTGAACACCGAGCCGGCGTTCTGGCCGCCCGGCTGGTTCTGCCTCCGCCAACGCACGATGTCGGCGATCTGCCGGGACGACTCCTCCGCGTCCCCCTCTTCGAGGCCATAGCGGCCGTGAAGCACGAGATCGGACGGGCCGACGGCCGAGTGCCGGTAGGAGAGCTCGAGGTCGGCCGGAGAACGCCACCGGTCCTCTCCCGTGGCGAGGTCGACCACCCGGGCGCCCACGAGGCGTTCGCTCGTCTCGGCGCCGTGTCCGCCGGCATTCATGCGCACGCCGCCCCCGACCGATCCGGGGATGCCCACCGCCCACTCGAGACCGGTCAAGCCGGCGGCAGCACTCCGCCGGCCGAGGACGGGGTAAGCACAGGCGCCGCCGGCGATGACATCGGATCCCTCCATCTGCACCTGCGAGTACGCCTCCCCGAGGCGCACGCAGACGCCGGCAAAGCCGGCGTCTGCCACGAGAAGGTTCGACCCCTTGCCGAGCACGAGCACCGGGACCGACATGGGCGACAGGACGCTCAGGAGGCGGGTGAGATCGTTCTCGGACGAGAGCTCGACGAACACGGCCGCCTCGCCCCCGACCCGATACGTGGTGAGCGGTCCGATGGGCACCCGCTCCCGCGCCAATTCGCCGAGCGCCTTCGCCAGGCCGCGGAGGTGGTCGCGCAGGGCCGCTGCTCCGGCCAACACCGGCTCCTCAGAATCCGCCGAGCTCGAGGAGCTCGTCGGGAAGTCCGGTGAGGTCGCCGGCCTCGAGGATGAGGCAGCAGTCCCCCGGCCGCAACGTCGCCTGCAGCCGAGCCAGCAGATCGCTGTGGATGGGGACGAACTCTGCCTGCTTGCCGGCATCGTGGCCGAGCACCGCCTCCACGATGAGCCGGCCGGTCACCCCGGGCCGGGGGGCCTCGCCGCTGTTGTAGATCTCGGTGACAAAGAGCACGTCGGCATCGGCGAACGCCCCGGCGAAATCGGGTGCCAGGTTGGCGATGCGCGAGTAGCGGTGGGGCTGGAACACGCACACCACGCGGGAGAAGCCTCCGCGTTTGGCCGTGGCGAGGGCGGCGCGGGTCTCGGAAGGGAGGTGGGCGTAGTCGTCGACGAAGACGACCCCGTTGCGCTCCCCCCGGAACTCGAAGCGCCTGGCTACACCGGCAAAACGTGCCAGCGCCCGCTGGATCACGTCCACCGGGATGCCGATGGCCCGTGCCGCCACCGCGGCGGCGGCGGCGTTGCGGGCATTGTGCTCGCCGGGCATGGCGATGGCGAACCGGCCGATCTCCTCGTCATCCTCGAAGAGCGAGAAGCTCGCCTCGCCACGGCCGCCGCTGATCGGACCGAGGCGGATCCGGGCTACCGGGCTCTGGCCGAATGTGATGGCGGCCTCCGGGGCGAGCTCGAGGGCGCCCGGATCGTCGGCGGCCACCACACAGGTGCCTGCCGCGGCCATGAAGTCGCGGAACGACTGGCGGAGCGCGGCAAAAGAGCCGTAGTGCTCGAGATGGTCCGGCTCGACACTCGTCACCACTGCGACCTCGGGCGCCAGGCGCAGGAAGGTGCCGTCGCTCTCGTCGGCCTCCACGACGAGCCATTCGCCCTCGTCCCAGACCGCGTTCGTCCCGATGTCGTTCAGATCCCCCCGATGATGAAGCTGGGGCGCAGGCCGGCGGCGACGAGGATGAGGGCGAGCATCGACGACGTGGTGGTCTTGCCGTGGGTCCCGGCCACCGCCACCGTGCGGCGCAGCCCGGCGATGCTGGCAAGGACGTCGGCCCGCGTCCAGATGGGGATTCCGAGGCGGGCGGCCTCGATCATCTCGATGTTCGATGGCGGGATGGCGCTCGAGACGGCGAGGTGGGCGGCCCCGGCAACCTTGGCGGCGCCATGACCGAGGGTGACGTGCAAGCCGGCCGTTCGCAGCCGGGCGAAGGTCGGCGAGGCCTTGATGTCGCTCCCGGTGACCTCGTGGCCCATCGCCGACAGCACCGTCGCGATGGCACTCATCCCCGCCCCACCCACGCCGACGACGTGGATGCGGCTCGGTGTGGAGAGATCGATCACGCTCGCCCCGCCACCGACTCGGCCAGCTCGGCCACCCGGCCGGCGGCGTCACGATGGCCAAGCTGCCGGGCGGCCGCCTCCATCTCCCGACGGCGAGGCGCGTCGTGCATGAGCATCTCGACGACCGTGCCGAGGCGCTCTCCCGTGCAGTCGCCATCGGGCAGCGTGATCGAGGCGCCGGCTGAGGAGAGGGCGATGGCGTTTCTCGTCTGATGATCCGACGGAGCACCCGGCAGGGGCACGAGGACGCTCGGCACGCCGACGGCCGTCAGCTCGGCCACGGTCGAGGCGCCCGCCCGGGCCACGATGAGGTCGCAGGCGGCCAGCAGCACCGGCATCGACCTCTCGTAGCCGACCAGGCGGTAGTCGAGCCCGGTGGCATGGCCGAGCAGGCCGGCGGCGAGGGCGTCCCGCCTGACCTGATCGAGATTGCGCTCGCCTGCGATGTGGTAGGCGGCGACGTCGAGCCGGGCCCGCCACGAGGCGCACCACTTGATCGTGGCGGTGTTGAGCGACCTGGCCCCTTGTGAGCCGCCGGTGACAAGGACGAGAAAGCGGTCCTTGTCGAGCCCGAGAGCGGCGCGCGCCTCTGCCCGCCCGTCGGCGGAGCGGTCCACGGCCAGCACCGCCGCCCGCACCGGCGGCCCGGTCACCTCTGCCCGGGGAAGCGGCGTGCCGGGGTAGGCGACGGCGTTGGCGGCAGCGAAGCGGCCGACGAGGCGGTTGGCGGCGCCGGGGACGGTGTCGTAGCTGACCACGACGACAGGCACCCGCTCGGCGAGGGCGGCCAGCGAGGAGGGGAAGCCGGCGTAGCCCCCGACGGTGATGACGACCCGGGGCCGGCGGCGACGGACTTCGGCCACCGCCATGGCGCAGGCAGCTGTGAGGCCGGCGGCGGCGCCGATGTTCTCGGCGGTGAGGCGGCGCTGGATGCCGCGGCCGGGAAGCAGCGTGATTGCGAAGCCCGCCTCCGGCACGAGGCGCCCCTCCATGCCATGGTGGCACCCCACGAACCGGAGCGAGGCACGAGAATGGCCGCGTTCCACGAGCGCCTCGGCGACGGCCAGTGCCGGTTGCACGTGGCCGCCCGTGCCCCCTCCGGTGACGATGGCAAAGGCTCGCCCGTGGCTCATCGCGAGGCGGTGACCGCCTGCCGCTTGGCGATGCCGATGAGCACTCCGGCGCCGATCATCACCACGACGAGAGAGGACCCGCCGTAGGAGACGAAGGGAAGAGGGATGCCGGTCACCGGCAGAGCATCGATGACCCCGCCGATGTTGATGACGGCTTGGCTCACGATCCAGCAGGTGATGCCGACGGCGAGGAAGCGAGTAAAGGGATCCCGCTCCCGGTGAGCGACACGCAGTCCCGCCCAGCCGAACGCGGCGAAGCCGGCGATGACCGCCACCGAGCCGGCGATGCCGAGATTGCCCCCGATGACAGCAAAGACAAAGTCCGTGTGGGCGTTCGGCAGGAATCCCCAGGTGGCCGCGGAGCTCCCGATGCCGTTGCCCTTGACGCCTCCGACCCCGAGTGCAGAGAGAGACTGGACCACCTGGAAGCCTGACCCGGTGGCATGGGCGAACGGGTTCCAGAACGACAGCAGCCGGTCTCTGCGGTAGGCCGCCCCGAGAGCGACGTAGCCGGCAGGCACGGCCACGAGCACAAAGGCCGCACCGAGGGTGCGCAGCGGCACGCCGGCACTGAAGAGCATGGCAAAGGTGATGCAGGCGATCACGATGGCCGTACCGAGGTCCGGTTGCCTCATGATGAGGATCGCCGACACGGCGAGCATGAAGAGGAGCGGCCTCACGACGGCCCGCCAGTGGTCCGGTCGTTTGGCGCGCCGGGCCAGAAGGTCGGCGGCGAAGACGATGAGGGCGAGCTTCATCAGCTCGGAGGGCTGCACCTGGATGGGCCCGGCACCGATCCAACGGCTCGATCCACCTGCGAAATGCCCCACGTGCGGCACGAAGACCACGGTGAGCAGGGCGAGCACCGCGAGGGGCAACACGAGGTGGAGTCGCCGGATCGTCGTGATCTGGAGCCTCGAGGCGATGACCCCGAGGACGATGGCGATGACCATGAAGATGCACTGCCGGGTGAACAGCGACCACACCGTGCCGCCCGCCATCTCCGAGTCGACAGCGGAAGCCGACAGCACGATCGGGGGGCCGAGGAGGCAGAGCCCGGTCACCGCCCCGAGGAGGACCTTGTGCTCGAGTGTGCCTCGGACGGCCGACAGCACCCGGGAAGCCCTCGGCCGGGCGGTGGTCACCGCCGCCACCGGCCTCGCCGAGGCGAGGGGCGAACCCGGCGCGCCGGCGTGCCGGGTCGGCGAAGGCCGGCGTCGGAGGGCCTTGGCCGGCGCCCGGCGCCCGGCTGACACGCGCCGCAGGGGACGCTCAGAGTTCGGCCGGTCCGCCAAAGTGCCGGTCGTCGTGCTCATGGCGCCTCCTGTCTCGATGCGGAGCTGCCCGCCGGCTCACGGCGGAGCAGCTCCCTCACGTAGTTGGAAAAGTCGAGTCCCCGCTCGCCGTACGAGCCGTACCAGTCAAAGGACGCACACCCCGGCGAGAGAAGGACGGCGTCCCCGGCCCGCCCGAGGGCGGCTGCGGCGGAGACCGCCTCGGCCATGGAGGCCGCCTGCACGACCGGGCAGATGCCGGCGAATGCCGCCGTCACCTCGCCGGCTGCTTCGCCGATGGCCACGACAGCCCGGAGCCGGGCGGCCCCCGGGCCGCCCTCCTCCTGCTCGCGCCGAAGACAGGCGGGCACGATCGAGAGGTCGAGGCCCTTGTTGCGCCCGCCGGCGATGAGCACGACCGACTCGAATCCGGCCAGGGCGGCGCACACCGCCGCCGGCGTCGTCGCCTTCGAGTCGTCGTAGTAGGTCAAGCCTTCTCCCTCGCCGACAAGCTCGATCCGGTGCGCGAGCGGGACCCCAGCCCGCAGCGCCGCCGCGCAGCCCTCGATCGTGGCGCCCGCACCGAGGGCGACGGCAGCGGCCGCCAGCGCGTTGGCGCGGTCGTGGGGAAGGGATCGGGGCAGCTCGGCGGAGTCGAGGAGGACGGTCCCGCCCGGGGTGAGAAGGCGGCCACCCTCTTCGTGGAAGTCCCCGGCAGCAAGCCCGAACGTCGTGAGGCGCGACCTCGCCCGCTGCGCAGCGCCCAGCACCGCCGGGTCCTCGGCGTTGGCGACGGCAAGATCATCGCCTTGCTGGTTCTGCCAGATCCGCTCCTTGGCCGAGGCGTACTCGGCTACATCCCGGTGCCAGTCGAGGTGGTCCTCGCTCAGGTTGAGCCAGCAGGCCACGCGGGGACGAAAGCCCGCCGTCCACATGAGCTGAAAGGACGACACCTCGACGACCACCACCTCGAGGCCGGGCGGTGGGTCCGTCACCACCCCGATCAACGGCGGCCCGATGTTGCCAGCAGCCACAGCGTTCACCCCGGAGGCAGCCAGCATCGAGGCGACGAGGCTGGTCACCGTGGTCTTGCCGTTGGTGCCGGTGATGGCGGCGATCGGCACGTCCGAGATACGCCAGGCCAGCTCGATCTCGGCGATCGTCCGGCCCGGTGGCGCATGGCGGAGGACGGGATGCCGCGGGGGCACGCCCGGCGAGAGGACGACGAGGTCAGCCTCGCCGGCAAGCCTGGCGAGGACGTCCTCGCCGGGGGCGCAGACGAGATCGATGCCGAGCTCGGCGGCGTGACGCTGCAGCTCAGCCGCCTGCACGGCCGAGTCGTCCACGGCCGTGACGGAGTAGCCGCGGTCGAGCAGCGCCCGGGACACGGCTCGGCCCGTCACGCCCAGGCCCACCACGAGGGCCCGCTCTCCTGCACGGCGAGGGGCCGCCTGCGGCATCACGGGAGCCTCACCGCAGGCCGCCGGCGGAGATGAAGTCGGCGTAGAAGAGCCCGATGCCGAGAGCCGTGCACAGCCCGGAGAAGATCCAGAAGCGGACCGTGACCGTCGTCTCCGGCCAGCCGACCAGCTCGAAGTGATGATGCAGGGGCGCCATCCGCAGAAGGCGGCGCCCGAAGACCCGGAAGCTCACCACCTGGACCACCACCGACAACGTGACGATCACGAAGAGGCCGCCCACGATGGGCAACAGCAATTGCACGTTGAGCGAGAGTGCCAGCACGGCGAGGCCGGTGCCGAGGGCCAATGCCCCCGTGTCGCCCATGATGATCCGGGCCGGGGCGGCGTTCCACCACAAGAAACCCACACAGGCGCCGGCGATCGACATGGCGGCGAGCGCGAGGTCGAGGGCATGGGCGGGCGCCACGCGGTAGATGGAGAAGTGACGCCACTCCCAGTACCCGATTACGGCGAAGCACGAGAAGGCAAATGTCGACGAGCCGGCGGCCAGCCCGTCCAGCCCGTCGGTCAGGTTCACGGCGTTCGAACCGCCGACGATGATGAGGACGGCCCAGACGACCCACAGGGCGCTGCCGAGATGGATCCCCGGTGCGTCGTAGCGCGTGAAGGAGAGGTTCGTGCTGATCCCAGTCTCGTGGAGGGCTCCGAAGGCGAACGCCAGAGCCACCGCGAGCTGGAGCGCCACCTTGCCCCGCTTGTTGAGACCGAGGCTTCGTTGGCGACTCACCTTCAGCCAGTCGTCTATCGCCCCGACGAGCCCGGTGCCGATTACGGCGAGGATGACGAGCCAGCCCGAGCTCGTGAACGGCGTTCCCGTGCCGACGTGGCCGAGCACGTAGCCGGCCAGCAGGGCGGCCAGAATGGCGATGCCCCCCATGGTCGGGGTCCCCTGCTTGGCCGCGTGCTGAGCCGGCCCGTCCTCGCGGATGTGCTGGCCGATCCGCCAGCGGATGAGCCAGCGGAGCAGCAGCGGCGTGCCGAAGCCGGCGACGAGGATGGCGATGCCGGCGGACGTGAAGAGCGAGATCATCGTGTGGCGGCCAACCTCGCCGCTTCGGAGATGACGACGTCACGGTCGTCGAAGTCGACGAGCTCGTCGCCGATCTGCTGGGTCCGCTCATGCCCCTTGCCGGCCACGAGCACGAGTGCGGGAGCCGGGGCCACATCGGCGGCCCGGGCGAGGGCAACGGCGATCGCCCGCCGCCTGTCGGGCTCGACGATCAGCTCCGACTCCCCTCCCGCCCCCCGTCTCACGTCCTCGATGATCTCGAGCGGATCCTCGTGACGGGGGTTGTCGGAGGTGATGACGCTGAGATCGGCGAGAGCCGAGGCGGCCGCTCCCATGAGGGGGCGCTTGCTCCGGTCACGGTCGCCCCCGGCCCCGAACACGATGATGAGCAAGCCGTCGCCCACAAGGCGCCTCAGGGTCGCCAGCACCTCCCGCAAGGCCCCCGGCTTGTGGGAGTAGTCGACGACGACTGTGATTCCGAGGGCGTTCTCCACGTTCTCCAGGCGTCCCGGTGGGCCCTTCGCGGCTGAGAGGCCGGCGGCGACGGTGCCGGCGTCCACTCCGAGCTCCCGTGCCGCGGCAGCAGCCGCGATGGCGTTTCGAACGTTCAGCTCTCCGAGCAGGCGGAGCCTGACCCGCTCGCCATCGAGCACGAAGGTGCTCTCCTTGCGCCCGACTTCGAGGTGCGGTGGCCTCGCCCAGCCGGAATGGTCGCAGCGGGATGGAGGCGGACTGCAGGAGCCGGCAGCCGTATGAGTCGTCGGCATTGACCACGCCGGCGCAAGCATGCTCCGGCGTGAACAGCGACGCCTTGGCTTCGAAGTAGTCCTCCATCGTGAGGTGGAAATCGAGGTGGTCCTGACTCAGGTTGGTGAACACGGCGACGTCGTGGCGGTAGCCGTCAACGCGATGCTGGACGAGGGCATGCGAGGTGACCTCCATCGCCACCGCCACCCGGCCGGCCTCGCCGGCCGCCGACAGCTGCCGCTGCAGGTCGGGAGCCTCCGGCGTCGTGCGAGCGCCCGTGAGCGTGCCGATGACCGCAGTGCTCAGGCCCGCTCCCTCGAGGATACTGGCGAGCAGGTACGTGGTCGTCGTCTTGCCGGCGGTCCCGGTGATCCCGGCCACCCGCAGCAGTGACGCCGGGTCGTGGTGGACGACACAGGCGGCTGCGGCCATGGCGGGCCGCACCTCCTTGGCACCGACGAGCAGCTGCGGGGCATCGCCGGCAGCCTCTCGGAGGGGCCGCTCGCACAAGAAGGCCACGGCGCCGCGCCGGCGGGCAGCAGCGGCAAAGGCGTGGCCGTCGCTCCTCGAGCCGGGAACGCAGCAGAACAGGTCACCGCCCGGCTCGTCGGGCAGCCGAGGTTGCACTCGCCGGTCGTCGAAGTGCACATCGTCGACCAGAACACCGGCAGGGTCGCCAATGATCTCGGGCCGGCCCAGTCGCTCGATGATCGCCTCGAGACGCACCGGCTCATGGGAGAACCTCGGCAGAGCCCGCCGTTTCGTCGCGGGCTCCCCCGGCCTCACGAGTGCCCGGCTGAGCTCGTCGCGCCCTTCGTCGCCGGCGGCGAGATGTCGAAGTGGCGCAGCGCATACCGCATGATGGTGGAGAAGACCGGAGCCGCCGCGCCGCCACCGTAGATCAGGTCCGGGTGGTTGAGCACGACCACGGCAGTGAGCTTGGGTTGCTGAGCGGGCACGAAACCGACGAAGGTCGCCATCCACCCCGACGTGTACCCGCCGGTCGGGCTCGGTATCTGGGCTGTACCGGTCTTGCCGGCCACCGTGTAGCCGGGGATCTCTGCCAGTGTGGCCGTCCCGGCCGCGGTGACCTGCTCGAGCATCTGGACGAGCTCCCTCACGGTGGAGGCGTCGAGAACGCGGTGGCGAGCGGCGCTGGGATCACCGACTCCGTGCCCCCCGGGGTCACCTTGGCCTGGACCAGGCGTGGCGGGACGAACATCCCCCCGTTCGCCACGGCGTTGTAGGCATCGAGGACCTGCACGGGAGTGACGGCTTCGCCTGTGCCGATCGGCACCGCCCCCATCGAGGAGCCCCACCAGTGCGACGTGCCCGGCTTGGGGACGAACCCGGGGACCTCCCCGGGCCAGTTGAGCCCCGTCGGCTGGCCGAAGCCGAGGTCGCGCAGGTAGTGGTACAGGCCGGCGGGGCGAAGCAGGTGGGCGATCTCTATCGTGCCCACATTGGACGACTGCGCCAAAATTTGCGTGACCGGCATCGCCTGTGTGGGGTGGAACTCGGCATCCTGGAACGGTGACCCGCCGACGTAGATCGTGTCGGGCACCGTGAGCTCGGAGTTCGGCTTGATCAACTTCTCCTGCAAGGCTCCGGAGATGGTGGCGAGCTTCATGACCGATCCGGGCTGGTACTCGGTCTCGAGGGCGAGGTTCTGAGTCGCCGGCACGACGTCGCCCCCCTTGGAGCGCTGCAGGTTGACCATGGCCAGGATCCCGCCCGTGCGGGTGTCCATCACGACGGCGACGCCACTAGCCGCCTTGGTAGCACTGATCTGGGCCGACAGGACGTTCGTCACCTCGTACTGCAGGGCCTGGTCGAGCGTCAGCACGAGGCCGTCGCCCTGTTGGGAGGGGTGGACGTCCCGTGCCGCGGTCGGCAGCTGTGTCCCGCCCACCCCGAAGGCCAGCTCCTCGCTTCCCGGTACGCCCGACAACAGGCCGCGGTACTGCTCTTCGAGTCCGGAGGCGCCGTGGCCGGTCGGTCCGATGGAGAACAGCGACGAGAAGAGGCCTCCGTCCGGCATGAGGGAGTCCGTCTCGGGCACGAGGGTGACGAAAGGCAGGTTGAGGGCGGACACCTTGGCTGCCAGAGCCGAGCCGACCTCGGAATCGAGGACGACATAGCCGCTGTGCTCGTGCAACTCGCTCGCCATGGCCGCCGGCGCCACGCCGAGCAGCCGGCCAAGCGGCTCCGCAGCCGTGTGGGCGTTCTTCACGAGGTAGTCGTCGGCTACGACGTCGACGCGGGAGACCGAGGCGGCGAGCAGGTTGCCGGCGCGGTCATAGAGCGCCCCGCGGACCGCCGGAAGCGTCACCTTCTCGTACATCTCAGAGTTGGCGTAGGACGCATAACGAGAGGCGGAAACGGCCTGTACATCGACCACCCGGGCTACAAGGACCAGCGCCGCGAGGATCATTGCCACGAGGAGTACGACAAAGCGGCGTTTGTGGGCGCCGCGCCTGCCTGACAGGCGCGAGCACCACGCTCGGAAGAGCAGCCTCGAAGACCGGAGGAGCGCCGGCCGGCTCCGGCGGGCGCGGGCGGAGGCCCGCGGCCCCGGGCGTGGCCCCGCGCTGTCCGAGCCGGGGGGGCGGCCGACCAGCCCTCGTCGAGAAGCGCTCGGCACGAGCATTCCGGTCGCCGCGGATGCCCCGGTCGCCACGGATGCCCCGCTCGTCGCGGCCGACGCGGGTGCGCCGGCCCTCGTGTGACGAGACCGGGGAGCGCCGGCCGGAGACCGCCGGCGAGCGACGAACGCCCGTGGATCTGGGCGGGCGCGGCGTCCGGGGCGGCGTCGTCGACCGGCCGGCGGACGCGTCTTCGGCGGCCGGCGTCGGGCTGGCGGGACCCCCGGCCTCGGCCGGGCACGGCAGGGCTCACGGAGTGGAGGGTCGGGGTGACCGGCCGGAGCCGGTGTGGAGGCTCTTGGCGTGTCCCGCCAAGGGAGGGGCCGCCGGCGCGGTGAGCCGCGGCTGACGTCGGGTTCTGATGGGCTTCGGCCACGCTCTCCCCCGCCTTCACAGGCACGAGATAGCTCGTCGAGGAGGGCGTGACCATGTAGAGCTGATTCTCGGCGATCGTCTCGATGCGGACCGGCGCCTCGAGCTCGGCGCCGCTGCAGCTGGAGGTTCTGTGCCAGCGGACAGCTGCGTCGACACCTTGGCCTGCAAGGCGTCGGAGCGGATCTGCTCCGAGGCGACGACGGCATGGCCGACGGCAGCGAGAAGCAGCGCCAACCCGACGCAGAGGACCGAGATCGAGACGAGCGCCCGGGCCTGGCGTCGCTGCCTGCGCTCCCGCAGATGGCGCCGGTCGAGTACGCCGAGCTCCGGAGCCGTCCTGACCTCGGGCGCCTCGACCGCCGGGGCGTCTTGTACGACCTGGCGGTGCGATCTGGATGACCGCCTCACCTCGAGTAGCCATCACCCCTCCTTTGAGAGCTTCTTCTGCTGAATCTGCCTGATTCCGCCTGGCTGCCGGCGGAACCGGGCGCGTCCCCCGATCGACGTCGGGCGGACAAGTGGCATCTCGAGGCGCTCGACCGCCCGCAGCCGGGCGCTCGAGGAGCGTGGGTTGCGGGCAACCTCTTCGGCACGCGGCATCCGAGCTCCCCGGTTGAGGAGACGAACGGCAGGCACGGCGCCGCACACGCAGGGAAGAGCTTGCGGGCAGGAGCACCAGCCGGCGGCGGCCTGCGCGAATCGATCCTTCACCACCCTGTCCTCGCCGGAGTGGTACGAGAGGACGACGCAGCGCCCGCTCGGTTGCGAGCATGGCCACGGCTCGGTCGAGGGCCGGCCCGAGCAGCTCGAGCTCCTGGTTGACGGCGATCCGGAGAGCCTGGAAGACGCGCTTTGCCGGATGACCGCGCCGATGGCGAGCGGCCGCCGGGATCGCCGATTGGACGAGCTCGGCCAGCTCCGCCGGTCGATGCCGACCGGGCCGGTTGGCCACGATGGCCCGGGCGATGCGCCGGCTGAAGCGTACCTCCCCGTTGTCGGCCATGAGGGCTGGCAAGCTCCTCCTCCGGCCAGTTGTTGACGAGGTCCGCCGCGCTCTCGGGGTCCCCGGGTCCATCCGCATGTCGAGAGGAGCATCGAAGCGGTACGAGAATCCCCGCCCGCCGTCGTCGAACTGGACCGAGCTCACCCCGAGGTCGAACAGGATCGCCACTACCGGCTCGCTCGGGCGCCTCCTCGGCGACGGTCTCGGCCAGACGGTCAAAGCGGCTCCTGCACGACCCGCGCCCGCGATCCGAAGGCGCCGAGCCGCGCTCGGGCGGCCGACGACGGCGGCCGGGTCACGGTCGAGGCCGATCAGGTGGAGGCGAGGGGAGGCCGCGAGGAGAGCAGCGGCGTGGCCGCCCCCGCCGACTGTGGCGTCTACGACGAGGCCGTCCGGCGTGGCGGTGAGCAGGTCGACGATCTCGTCCACCATGACCGGCTCGTGGGCGTATCTCCCCTCGCCGGTCACGCCGCCACGGTTCATCCGCAACCCCCCGGCCGTTGAGAGGAGCTGGAGTCTCTCAGCGCGGTGATGGGCTCTGGCGGAGAGGGTGGGACCATCCGTGCGCGCCGGCCGAGGAGCTGCGGACGAATCTGGCCGAGGGCCGGCCGAGGCCGGCACTGCTGGCGAGGGGGGCAGGGGCGCCACGCTCACGATCCGTTGCTCCGGCGCGATTGTTGCCGGCGGCTGTCCCAGGCCCGCTTGGACCAGAGCTCGACTCGATTGTGGACCCCCACGAAGAGCACTTCCTGGTCGAGGGCGGCATGGTCGCGGAGGTCCGGCGCGATCGCCATTCTCCCCTGGCCATCAAGCTGCACCCGGCTCACCTGGGAGAACCACTCCCTCACGTCGTGACGGGCCTCCGTGCCCTCCGGCTCACGCCCATGCTGGCGGCAGGGCCTCGGCCGAGAACTCCGCGTCGGTCCACAGCGCGATGCAGCCGTCCTCGTGAGGAGCGAGATAGCCGCAGTTGTCGAAGAAGGTGCGCAGGCGCGCCGGAAGGATCACTCGTCCCTTGGTGTCAAGGGAGCGGTCATAGCGACCGACGAACGACTCCACTGGCGACAACGGCTTCCTCCGCCCGACCGGCCCCTCCACCGGGCACCCATTAGTCGCCACTTTATGGTGTAAATCCCCCACCGTCAACGACCCCCGCCCGCTCCTACCTCGTCTTTCCTCCACAACGGGCCCGCGCTGGCCGGAGGAAACACTCAACCGGCCACGCCGCCGAGGGCCTCGAGCTCATCACGCAGGGTCGCCAACACGCTGCTGATGGTGGTCGGCATTGGGCAGCGCGGCGGCCGAGGATCGGAGGGCGGTGGCGGCGGCTCGACGAGTGGCGCTCGTCTCCGGCCAAGACGGCCGCTGCGACGGCGACGTCGGGCGCCGTCAGCGCCATCGTGTGGAACCAGGCGCCGGCCCGGTCGCGCCGCTGGCAGAGCCCGACGACCTTCTTTCCCGCCGAGGGTCACCTCGCCGTGTGCCAGGCCACAGAAACACAGCCGGCGCGCCCAGTCGCCGGCGCGGCAGTCGGCCGCGCCGGCAACGGCAACGGGCGCCGAAAGGCCGGGAGATGCCAGCACCGTGGTCGCCCACAGCTCGCCGAGCCAGACAAACGAGCGGCTGACGTCGGCGCAGAAGAGGGGGTCGGAGGCCGGCAGATAGAAGTCGACCCACACCTGGGCGCCTGGCTGCACCAACACCGCCCCGCCGCCGCTGCGCCTGCGTACCAGGTCCAGCCCGGCCGCGGCACAGCGGACGGAGTCGAAGTCAGAGGCGGCCTGAGTGCTGCCGAGCACGACTGCGCCCGACGTGGGCTCACGATGACCATCAGCCGGCCATCCGGCGGGTCGCCGGCGGCATGCAGCTCCCGAGGCGAGCCGGCACGCTCGGTGACCGTCCAGGCCGTCCCGGGCGGGAGCGGCGCGAGAAGCCGGGCGTCCGGGCTCACCCCTCAGAGCCCGACAGCGCGGCCGAGCGCCGGGGATACGTAAGGGGCCCACTCCTCGCGCACGTCGCCACTGGCGGCGAGCAGCCAGAGCCGAGAGCGGGGGGCCTTCGGTTGGCGGGAGAGATGGAAGCCCGCCTCTTCGATCAGCCGATCCTCTTTGCGGGTATTGCAGCGCCGGCAGCAGGCCACGACGTTCTCCCACGAGTGGGCACCGCCTCGGCTGCGCGGAACGACGTGATCGATGTTCTCGGCCTGCGCCCCGCAGTACTGGCAGCGATGCCCGTCGCGGACGAACACAGACCGGCGGGTGACCGCCACTCTGGTCTGGTGGGGCACGCGGACGTAGTGGATCAGCTTCACGACGGAGGGCTCGGAGAAGCTCGACCGGGCCGAGCGGAGCTCGCAGCCGGTGCCGTGGACGAGAACTGCCCGCTCCGACAGCACAAGGACAAGAGCGCGACGGGCGGTCACGACCGACAGCGGCTCGTACGAAGCGTTGAGAACGAGCGCGCGGCCGGCCATGTCAGCCTTGTTGCCGCTCGTGGCGTCGTAGCGCTGCTCCGGTACCGCCCATCAGCGGCGACGATACCGCACGTCGTGCCAGCTCACGGGTATTGCCGGCGCGGAGCAGCCAGTCGCGAGTGGCGGCACCACTCCAGCCACGCGATGACGTCGTCCGGCGGAGGCCGCGCCGAGCCGTCACCGTAGGCGGTTTCCATCCGAAAAGCCAACCAGGACCGGCTCGGCAACGGGCAGCGGCGGGATGCGCCTCCACCAGGCCGGCACGGCTGTCACCCGCATCTCGATCAGTGCCGTCCGCCACAGGCTCGGCCGGCGCACGAGCGCCAGGGACGCCCCGAGCAGCCACATCCTCCCGCGCCGTGCGTCTCGTGGCGCGGCGGCTCTCGCCCGCGGTGACTTCACGAGGGCAAGCCGGCGGGCCGTTCAGGGGCGGCAAGGCCCGGCCAGCGCGCCACGGCGAGGCCACGCCAACCGACCGCGCCCGCGCCGACGAGCGGCGCGCCTGGCCCGAGACCGACAGGCTCGATTCGGGTTCCTCTCGAGTGCTCGATCCGGGCGCAGGCATCGAGCTCCCGCTGGGCGGCGATGAAGAAGTGGATCCCGAAGCCGAGCGCCACGCTTCCCCCCACGAGGGCCAGCCGAAGATCGAGGAGGTTGGCCACTGAGGCGACCGCCCGGCCTACGAGGCGCCCCGTGCGCTCGACGACCTCTGGCGGAGCAACCTCCGCCGGGGCCCCGGTCAGCGCCTGTATGGCGGTGCCCGACGCCTCGGCCTCGAGACAACCGCGTGCCCCGCAGCGGCAGAGCGCCCCTCCGGGCTCGACGATCAGATGACCGATATGGCCGGCGTTGCCGCTGGCGCCGTCGAGGAGGCGACCGTCAAGGACGATGCCGCCACCGACACCGGTGGAGACCACCATGGCGATGAAGTTCGCGCTCACCGCGAGCTGCGCCCTGCCATCCCTCGGCGAGGGCGAGCGCCTTGGCGTCGTTGTCGACATAGACCGGCGCGTCCTTCGTGGCCTCGAAGCCGGAGAGCAGCTCCCCAAGCCGTCGGCGCAGCCGGAAGTCGCGCCAGGCGGGGATGTTGAGCGGGGAGATGGTCTCACCGCCGAGGGTCATCGGCCCTCCGCTGCCCACGCCGCACACGACGAGCTGACCCCGGCCGGCGGCGGCTTTGATGCCGATCTCGAGGAGATCGCCGAGAACCCTGAACAGCGCCTCAGGGTCCGTAGCCCGCGGCGTCCGGATGCGATCCTCGAAGACGATCTCCCCGGACTCGCGTCACGAGCCCCACAGCGAGCTTGGTGCCCCCGATGTCGACGGCGAGGCACAGCCTGGCGTCCGGCGTCAGGCCGCCGAGCGAGGCCGCTCCTCAGTCCGCGGTGGCCGAAACGGGAGCGGATGCGCCGGCGCATCGCCGTCAGCTCGCCGGAGAGCGCCTGCGAGCGCACCCGCCTGGCCG
Organism: uncultured Actinomycetota bacterium; assembly: GCA_963754255.1. Taxonomy (GTDB): domain Bacteria; phylum Actinomycetota; class Acidimicrobiia; order Acidimicrobiales; family Bog-793; genus CAVWEW01. The sequence continues at coordinate 1,116,356 of CAVWEW010000008.1, read as the reverse complement.
GGCGGACGGCGGCCGCCGAGGCTTGGTGGAGGTGCTGCACGAAGACGAGCGAAGCAGACGAGCATGAGGAAGAAGCCGAGCGCTCCGAGCGCGATGGAGAAGCGGAACGTGGACAAGAGCAGACGCGAACCCCGCCACGAAGCCGGCCACGGACCATCTCGCACCCTTGGGGGCATGCAGACGGTGCGAGCCATGATTGACGCGGTCGACGAACTCACGGTCGTGCTCGTAGAGCTTCTGCTCCATCTCCTGGAGGATTCTTTGCTCCTCCTCGGAAAGCGGCACCTACACCCCCTTCCCGACCGGTCGGGACACCCTCGTTCACTGCGCATTCCGGCATCCCGGCTGCGTGATTGACGTTACCGCGCGGCGGCGGTGCACCGCTCACGAACGCCAAATTTTGCCACAGACGACCGCTGCGACGTCTCGCGGGCAGAAGATTGCAACCCGGCCCGCACCGCGGCCCCGGAGGCTCGCCCGGTCGAGGTCGGGCGACGCCGGCGCGCGGAGGATCGCGCCGACGGGGGTCGGCGAGGCTTCGGTGCGCGTCGGCCCCTCCCTGCGCCCCGGCTGACCGGGCGGCGGCCGGTCCCCATGCCGTGTCACCGAGCGCCTTCACCCGCAGGCCGCCGCTGCTCGACGACGGCGGCCGAGCCGACGGCCGCCATGCCGTATCGCCGGCGGATCGCGTCCACTGCCGCGTCGACCTCGCCCATCGCCCGATGGCGATCGTCCTCCTGCCGGCCCGAGAGCTCGAGCTGCCAGAAGCTCCAGCTGGCGGCCCGCGACGCCGGCCGCACGCCGTCTCGAGCGAGGAGACGGTGATCCCGATCAGGCGCACGCCCCGGCCGAGTCGAGTGCCGGCGAGCAGCGCCGAGCCGATCTCGGCGATCTCGGCGGACGACTGCAGCGGCGAGGTGAGCGAATGGGAGCGGGTGATCGTCGTGAAGTCGCCGAAGCGCACCTTCAAGGTGACGGTGCGGCCCGACGACCCCGGCGCTTCGCAGCCGGCCGCCGACCGAGTCCGCCAACCGGACGAGCTCGGTGCGCAACGAGTCGAAGTCGTACCGGTCGGTGGCGAAGGTCTCCTCGTGGCCGATCGACTTGACGGCCCGGTCCGCCACGACCGGTCGCCGATCCTCCGCCCGGGCGAGGCGGTAGAGCTGCCGCCCGGCCGCCCGGCCGACGAGACGGATCGAGCGAAGCCTCGTCGAGGGCGGCCAGATCCCCGACTGTGCGGATCCCGTAGCGCCCGAGCCGCTCGGTCGTGCGCGGCCCCACTCCCCACAGGTCCGAGACTGGACGCGGCTGAAGCCACGGCAGCTCCTCGTCGGCCGTGATCACGACGACGCCGGCGCCGGCCATTCGGCCGGCAGGAGTGGCACGCGGCTTGGCCTCGCGGGAGGCGAGCTTGGCGATGAGCTTCGATCTCGCCACTCCGACCGAGCAGTCGAGGGCCAGCTCCTCCCGGACCCGCCGGCCGGATCGACCATGCGATGGCGCCGGCTGTCGCCGAACAGGCGATGGCTGCCCGAGACGTCGAGGAACGCCTCGTCGAAGGCGATCGGCTCGATGACCGGCGTGAACTCCCTCAGCACCTCGTGGAGCTGCCGGCTGACCTCTCCGTAGCGGTCGTGGCGGCCCTGGATCACTACCGCGGCGGGGCAGCGCCGGCGGGCCTCGCTCATCGGCATCGCCGACGAGACCCCGGTGGCACGAGCCTCGTAGGAGCAGGACGCCACGACTCCACGTGCCCCCGTCCCGCCGACGATCACCGGCTTTCCGGCCAGGCTCGGGTCGTCGAGCGCTTCCACGGCGGCGAAGAAGCAGTCCATGTCGACGTGGAGCACGTCGAGGCGGCTGCTGCGCCACCGGCGCGGCCCCGGTGCGAGGCGCGCGGCCGCCGTCGTTTCCTCCGGCGTCATTCGAGCCACAGGCCGCGGAAGGCCTCGGCATAGGCGACGCCGGCGCTCCTGCCGGCTTCGGCCGCCCCGTCACGCAGTGCCGAGGCGAACCAGTCGTTCGCGTCGGCGAGCTGGCTCTCGTGGCAGGCGACGGCCCGCACTTTGACCTCGATCGTCTCGCCGATGTCCACCCAGGCGTTCGGCTCGAGCGAACCCGACAGCAGCACGAGCGAGACCTGATGGGCCGGCCCGGAGCTCATGAAGTAGAGCGGGGAGGACGAGGCGGGCGCGGCGGCGTCGAGAGCGGCCCACCCCACGATGCGGTGATCGCGGTGGTTGTAGTGGTGGGACCCGAAGAAGACCGCCGTCGGGTCCGGGCAGATGACGACCTCGGGCCGGTAGGCCCTCATCAGCCTCACCAGCTCTCCCCGCAGCCAGACGTCGTTCTCGAACTCCCCGTCGGGAAGACCGAGCACGTCCAGGCCGGCGACGCCGAGGATCTCCGTCGCCCGTCTCGCCTCCTTCGCCCGCCGCTCGGCGACGGCGACCGGGATCCGCCGAAGGGTCGGCCGTCCCCTTGTCGCCCCTGGCGCAGATCACCACGTTGACGGCGCTGCCGGCCCGCGCCCAGCGGGCGAGCGTCCCCCCGCAGGAGATGTCCGGGTCGTCCGGATGGGCGTAGACGGCCAGGACACGGGCCGGGCAATGCTCGATCAGCTCAGCCACGGCGCTCCGGTGCTCAGCCGGTCCCCTCGTCAGCCGGTCCTGACGCGCCTCGCCAGGCGGCGGCTCGGCCCCCAGCAGGCCGAGCTCGCGGGCGAAGTCGCCTGCCTTCTCGAAGCCCTTGTAGACGCTGGCGAAGCGCACGGAGGCGACGTCGTCGAGCGCCCGCAGCCGCTCGAGCACGGCAAGGCCCAGCTGCTCGCTGGCGATCTGGCGGCCGGCGGCCCGGGCCACCTCCTCCACCTCGCTCGCGAGGGCCTCGATCGCCTCGGCGGCGACCGGCCGGTTCTTGCAGGCCGCCCGCACGCCGCCCGACCACCTTGCGGCGCTCGAAGGGCTCACGCTGCCCGGAGCGCTTCACGACGACGACGACCTCGGTCGCCCGTTCGTAGGTCGTGAACCGACGCGAGCAGCCGACACACTCCCGCCGCCGCCGGATGGCCGACCCCTGCTCGACCTCTCGCGAGTCGACGACACGATCTTCGATAGCCCCGCACCACGGGCACCGCACCACACCGACGGTAGTGCCCAGCCGGGAGTGGGGCAGGTCGACCAGCTAGGGGAGGATGATCCGGTCGCCCGGGACGAGGGGCCGCGCCGTGCAGCTGCGCCTGCAGCCGGTCGACGAGCGGTCTCGGGTCGCCGCCCGGCTGCACCCGGGACGCGATCGCCCACAACGTGTCGCCCGGGCGGACCACGTAGAGGTAGCCGCCGTGGCTCGGGACCGAGCCCGGGATGACGATCAGTCCTCGGCTGGTGGGCCGCCGACAATGCCCCGGCGCCGAGCCAGATGGCCCCGAGCGCGGCGAGGGTGGCGGCGCCGGGGAGGAGGCGCCGCAACCCTCGCGGTCGCGCCGGGACGGCCCGGTCGGAGGCGTGCCGCAAGCTGTGAGGCGATGACCAGCACGGCTCGCCCGCCTATCGGGCCGGACTCGCGTCGGCCTCGGCCGGCGTGGCCCGTCGGCGGGCCGGGAGCGGCGTTCGGGCGGATCGTCGGGGAGCGGCCCGGAGCCGCCGCCGGCCGCCGAGCGGGCGGCTTGAAGGGCGGCACCGGCAGTGCGCCAGCTGCGCTGCGGACGGAGACCGCCTGCAGGGCAAGGCGGGTAGGCGACAAGCTCCTCCGCGAGGACGTTCCATTGCGCCGAGGGCGCGCCGGCGACTGCCTCTCCCAGCCCGGCCGGCAGCGCGTCGCTGCGACCGGCGAGGGGCGCCGGACGACTGCTCAAGCGGCAGTTGTGCTGCTGCACCCACGGTCCTTCACCTCCTTGACACCGGTACACCCCGCGACTGGCACGTGGCGGCGTCCGGGCCTGCTCTCTGCATCTCGCCGACATCGAAGCACGAACGTGTGTTCGCTGTCAACCTCGCGCCGAACGCACGTTCCACGAACGGGTGTTTGCAATTGGACGATCGTCCTCGTTACCGTGGACGTAGTCCCGAGCGACCTGAGGAGGTCCCGATGTCCGAGGCGACGCTCGCCGGCAAGCGCCGGCGGATCCTCGAATTCATCGCCGAGCGAATTCGAGACCACGGGTATCCCCCGTCGGTCCGCGAGATCGGCGAGGCGGTCGGCTTGACGTCCTCGTCGACGGTTCACGCCCACCTGAAGGTGCTCCAACGCGAGGGCTACCTCGAACGGGATGCCGAGAAGCCGCGGGCGATCGTGGTCAATTTCGAGCCATCGACCGGGGCTGTGATGCGGGTCGCGTCCGGCTGTGCACGTTCCCCTCGTGGGCGACGTGGCTGCTGGCACCGGCGTGCTCGCCGAGGAGTCGGTCGAGGAGGTCCTCCCCCTTCCGGCCGACTTCACGGGCGACGGCGAGCTGTTCATGCTCCGGGTGCGGGGGGATTCGATGATCGAGGCCGGGCATCCTCGCCGGACGACTACGTCGTCGTCCGTCGCCAGCCGGAAGCCGAGCCCGGCGAGATCGTCGTCGCCGGCATTCCCGATGAGGAAGCGACGGTCAAAGTGTTCAAGCGGCGGCGGGGCAAGGTGGTCCTCGTCCCGGCGAACCCCCGGCTGTCCGAGATGGAGTTCCGCCCCGACGAGGTGACCATCTACGGCCGGGTCGTCACCGTCGTGCGCCGACTCTGAGCTTGCTACGCCTCGGGACCTGTCCGATGGTCGGCCGCTCTCAGATGGGACGGCCCAGGCTGCCGTGAGGCGCCATCGGAGTCTGCGGCGAATGCCCATAGACCCAACCTAGAGGTGGGGTGTATCAGCGAGCCTTGAGTCGGGACGAGGCAGGTCGCTGCGGTCCGTGCACTATCTATTGACCGGTGGAGCCGTCGTCTTCGCCGTCGGTCTCCTCCGCCTCAGCCTTTGGGGCTCGGCGCAACCTGCTCGTCAGCTTCTCCCTCCGCGATCTGACGGGCGCCTGGACGAGATCCTCGGACGGGATGAAGTCCCACTCCGCCGCCGAGCCGCGACGGGGCGACCTGCCGGGCGACGGCATCGCCCGAGTTGCCGCCGGCGCGTCGGGGGATTGCCCAGGGCCGCCGCTCTCGCTCGACTCGGCGGACGCGGGACTGTCCGCCACGCCGGCAGACGTTCCGAGGCCGCTCTCGGCCGTAGCCGAGGCCGTCTCGAGCGCGGGGCGGGGCGACCGGTGATTCCTCTCTTGCCGGCTCCGCTCCTCTCGCCCATTCCATGGCGGCGAACCAAGAGCCCGATCCCCGGTCGGAGGCGGCGGTCCTCCTCGATCCACCCGGGAGGACGCGCTTCTGGCCCGGGGCGCCGCCGGCGCCGGCCACGCCCGGATCGATTGCCCCTCTCCCGCTCCCCCCGGTCTGAACAGGAGCTCGTAGACCCGGAGAAGTCTCCGGCAGGGATTCGGGCCGGTACCACTTGTTGTCCGAGGCGAGCCACCAACCGACGCCCGGTGCCGCGGCGACCTGCCCGCTGTTCTGCTCGCTCGATCGGGCGCCGGAGGAAGGGTCGAGCAGCGGGTACCACCTTCCGTCGGCCGCTAGCCACCAACCGGCCGGCGGACGTCCTGCTCCGAGATGCGGACACGCCCACGGCGCGTCGCCGCCGGTTCAGCCGTCGCGGGGCCTCCAAGCTGCGCCCCGGCAGTGGGCCCATGGCCGTCTGCCTGCCTGTCTCTCGTCATCGGCGCCCCCCACGGTCCCTGGACCGCCCACGGCCGACGATCTGACGGCTGTGGCCTGGGACAAGGCTACCGGCCGCTACCGCAATGCCGAGGCCGCGGCCTCAGGAGCCAGCAGACGAGCTCGCGCAACACTGCGTACGACCGCTCGAGGTCGGCCGCCTCGACCCTTTCACCGGCGGTGTGAGCGAGCGTGGGGTCACCCGGCCCGAAGTTGGCCGCCGGGATGCCCCGCGTCGTGAAGAAGCTCACATCGGTCCACCCGAGCTTTGCCCTCGGCGGTCGCCCGGTTGCCGAGACGAGACGGGCGAGGAGCGGGTGAGCCAGGTTGGGCGCCGCCGCCTGGGCCGAGTCCTCGAGAATGAGAGCATCGCCGGCGGCTGTATCGAGCTCAGGCTCGATGAGGCCGGCCACGGCTGCGAGAGGCCTCGTCGACGTCGCGGTCCGGGGCGAAGCGGTGGTTCAGCACCAGGACGGCCGCGTCGGGCACGACGTTGTTGGCCACTCCCCCCTCGACCCTCACGGCCTGGAGCGCCTCGCGGTACTCGCACCCGTCGATCACGGGCCGTCTCCCTCGTCGCCGGCGACCGCGGCGAGCAGCGGAGCCGAGCCGGTGGATTGCATTGGAGCCCATCCAGGGTCGAGCAGTGTGCGCCCGCTCGCCCCGCAACTCGACACGCACCCGGAGCACGCCCTGGCAGCCGGCCTCGACGAGTGACGCCGTCGGCTCTCCGAGCACGGCCGCGTCGGCCGCAGCCAGCTCGGGCTCGGCTGCCTCGATCTGGCCCAAGCCGGAGTGAGCCTGGTCGATCTCCTCGCACACGTAGGCGATGAAGGTGACGTCGACGACGGGGCGCTCGAGCCTGGAGACGACCTCGAGCATCACGGCCAGGCCGCCCTTCATGTCGGCCGAGCCGAGCCCGCTGCACCAGCCGTCGTCGAGGATTGCCGCGGTCGTTGCCGTTCGGCGGCACCGTGTCGAGGTGGCCGGCGAGCACGAGGCGCTCTCGGAGACCGAGGTTGGTGCGGGCGAGCACGTTGTCGCCGAGGCGGCGCACCTCGAGGCCGCCGTGGCCGGCGAGGACCGCCTCGACGTGATCGGCGATGGCCTGCTCGTGCCCGCTCACCGAAGGGATGTCGACTAGCTCGGCCACGTGGTCGCAGCAGAGTCGGCGGCTTCCCCTCCCGCCGCCGCTCCCGCCGGGCGGAGCGTCGATCACGCCGACACGCCGTGACTCCGGAGGATCTCGTTCAAGCCGCGCCTTGTCGTGGCGCTCCCCCTCGCTCAGCCGGCGGAGGACGAGGACGCAAGGGAGGAAGAACTCACCCCCCGGGAGCTCCCGCCGGCGCATGGCACCGACGGCGACGCTCCAGGGCGGCACGACGCCGCGGCTCAGCTCCTCGCCCGTCTCGCCGTCGATGACGGGGATCGACGGGTTGAGGATGGTGCCCTCCCCCACGACCGCCCCACGGCCGATCCGCCCGCCCTGGGTGACAATCGAGCGGCTCCCCACGAGGACGTCGTCCTCGATCATCACAGGAACGGCGTTCGGCGGCTCGAGCACTCCGCCGATGCCTACGCCACCGGAGAGATGGACCCGTTCGCCGATCTGAGCGCACGAGCCGACCGTGGCCCACGTGTCCACCATCGTGCCCGCGCCGACGCGGGCGCCGATGTTGACGTAGCTCGGCATCAGGATGACGCCGCGCTCGAGGAACGACCCCCAGCGGGCGGAGGCGCCGGGAACGACCCGCACGCCCGCCGCCTCGAAGCCCTTCTTCAGTGGGATCTTGTCCGCGTACTCGAACGGGCCGACCTCGAGCGTCGACACCTCCGAGAGGAGGAACCACAGCAGGATGGCCTCCTTCAGCCACTCGTGCACGACGACGGAGCCGTCCGGGCCGATCTCTGCGACCCTTTCCGTGCCGGCGTCGAGCAGGTCGAGGGCTTGCTGCCACGACCGAGCGGGCCTTCCCATCATTCGGGGAGAGCTCCTCCCGACCGGCCCACAGCTCGTCTATCGCCTTGCTGAGGCCGCTCAATTCGGTGGCCATTCAGTGACAGGGGCCGAACGGTGAGCGTCGCTTGGTCGTCGGACATAACCGCGCTCACCGTTCGACACGCGCCGAAGCGCCGCCCGGCGGCCAGGCGCCGGCTGCCTTCGGCCCGCCTCAACTCGGCACCGCGCTCTGCCGGAGCCGCCGCGCGGCGAGCTCGAGGCGCTCCATGGCTGCACCATCGCCAGGCGGACGTGGCCGGCACCCGCCGGCTCCGTAGGCATCGCCCGGACTGCTCAGGATCCCGGCTGCCGATGCGAGATGTCGCCCGAGGGCGAAGGCCGCTGACTCTCCCGGTCGGGCCGTCGCAGCCACCGCCGGCGGCACCGGCACCCACAGGTAGAAAGCCCCTCCTGGCTCCTGGCACCGGCAACCCCGCCTCGCCGAGCCAGGCGGAGAAACGCTGCAGGCGCTCCCGGTACACCTCCCGCTGCCGGTCCACGTGCTCGTCGTCATCGAGGGCGACGGCTGCGGCGTGCTGCACCGGCCCGGCCACCATGAAGCCGGCGTGGCGGCGCACGGCGGCCAGGTAGCCGACAAGCTCGGGGTCGCCGGCGAAGAAGCCGACCCGCACCCCGGCGAGGTTCGATCGCTTCGAGAGCGAGTGGACCGCTACGAGCCCGTCGAGCCCGTGCTCGAGCACCGTCCGGCCGGGGCCGTCCCAGGTGAACTCCGCATAGCACTCGTCGGAGAAGACCGGCACGCCGTGCGAGCGCCCCCAGGCGGCGACTGCGGCCAGATCCTCGAGCTGGCCGGCCGGGTTGCCCGGCGTGTTCACCCATAGGCAGAGCGCCCGCGCGGCATCGTCGTCGCTGATGGCACCGAGGTCGAGCCGCCCGTCGTCGGCCGGACGGGACCGGCACTGCCCGGCAGCCGGCGAGCACCGCCCCCATCTCGTAGGTCGGGTAGGCGAGCGGCGGGTAGAGAACGGTGTCACGGGAGGGCTCGCGCAGCGCCAGCCAATGAGGCACGCCGGCCACGAACTCCTTCGTCCCCACGCAGGCAGCCACGTGAGAGGGGTCCACCTCGGCGCCGAGCCGCCGCGCCATCCACGCCGAGGCAGCCTGGCGGAGCTCCGGCGGTCCCGACCGAGGCCGGATAGCCGCGCTCGGTGCCCGAGCTGCCGAGCGCCTCGATCACCGCCGCCGGCGGCGGGTCGCACGGCGTGCCGATCGAGAGGTCGACCGGGCCGCCTTCGTGCGAGGCGGCCAGCTCGCCGAACTCGGTCAGCAGGTCGAAGGGATACGCCGGCGGCACGAAGCCGGCCGGGCGCAATGTTCCGGGGCGGCCGTCATCGGAGGAACTCCGCGAAGCGCCGGGTCCCTCGCTCGTCGAGCCTCGCCTGCAGATGGACGGTCTCCCCGTCGTACTGCTCGCCGATGACCTCCCCCTCCCTGTGAACTGCCGCCACGACGTCTCCCCTTCCTACCGGCACGGCAAGCTCGACCGTGCGGTCGCCGGCACGCACTCGCTCGCTGATCGCCGTCAGCAGAGCCGGGCACGCCTCGACCCGTCAGGGCGGAGAAAGCCACGGCGCCCGGCGAATCGCCGCCGCCAGCCGCGCCGCCTGGCGGGGAGCCAGGTCAGCCTTGTTCACCGCCAGCAGCACGGGCACCTGGTCGGCGCCGATCTCGCTCAACACTCCCTGGACGGCCTCGATCTGGCCGACCGGATCGGCGGCCGATCCGTCGACGACGTGCACGAGCAGATCAGCAGCGGCGACGACCTCGAGGGTGGCATGGAAGGCATCCACCAGCTGGTGGGGCAGCTTTCGCACGAAACCCACCGTGTCCGAGCACAGCACCACCTCGCCCCCGGGCAGCTCGAGGCGCCGCGTGCGGGGGTCGAGCGTGGAGAAGAGCCGGTTCTCCACGAGCACGTCGGCATTGGTCAGGCTGTTGAGGAGCGTCGACTTGCCGGCGTTCGTGTAGCCGACGAAGGAGACCTGCCGGTAGGCGCCGCGGGTGCGGGACCGACGCTGGGTCCTGCGCGTCCGCTCGAGCTCGCGCAGATCGACCTCGAGCTTGCGGATGCGCCGCATGATGCGCCGGCGGTCCACCTCGAGCTGCGTCTCGCCCGGTCCTCGGGTACCGATCCGGCCCGCCTGCTGTGAAAGGGCGAGGCCCCGCCCGCGGAGTCGGGGCAGACGGTACTGGAGCAGCGCCAGCTCGACCTGCGCCCGCCCCTCTTCGGTATGGGCGTTCTGGGCGAAGATGTCGAGGATGACGGCTGCCCGGTCGATGGCGGTCCGCCCGAGGATCTGCTCGAGGTTGCGCTGCTGGGCCGGAGTGAGCTCGTCGTCGAAGACGACGGTGTCGGCGTCGGCCGCCTCGGAGATGCGCCGCACCTCCTCCGCCTTGCCGCGTCCGATGTAGGTGGCCGGGTCGGGAGACTCCCGCCGCTGGAGGACGCGGGCCGACCTCGTCGGCGCCGGCCGTGTCGACGAGGAGGGCCAGCTCGTCGAGGCTCGCTTCCACCTCCTCGACCGTGCGAGGCCATGACACCATGCCCACGAGGACGATCTTCTCCCGGAATCTCCGGTCGATGAGCGTCATCAGCCCAGCCATCCGAATCCTCACCTGCGGGCTGCCCGTGCTTCGAGCTCGAGCTCGACCCGAGCGACCCGGCACGTCGGGCCACTCAGCGTGGCGGTCGGGGCAAAGGGGTCCTCGCCGTCAAGGTCCACCACGGCCGTTCCGCCGGGGTTGCGCACCTCGACGTGGTCCTTCACCATCTTGAGGGCGCGGGCAGCTGCCGCCGCCGCGCAGCTCCCGCTTCCGCAGGCCTCGGTCAGGCCGGCACCGCGCTCGAAGGTGACGAGGTCGAGTCCACCGCCGGTGCCCGGCGCGACGAACTCGACGTTCTGGCCGCCGGGCCTTGATGCCTCGAGCCGCCCGCCCAGCCCGGCGACGTCGATGCCGTCGAGTGTGGGGGCGACAAGGACGAGGTGGGGGTTGCCGACATCGACGAAAAACGATGCCCACCCCGCACGAAGGGCGGCATCGACGGGCTGCGGTCGTACCTGCAGGCGTCCCATCTGGGCACGAACCTCCGAGCAGGCACCCGACCGCGGCCCGACAGTGATCCTGCGCAGCCCGGCCTCGGTCTCGATCACGAGCGTGCGGCTCGATGCCACGCCGGAATCGACAAGGGCGAGGCCGAGGCATGCCAAGCCGTTCCCACTCGTCTCAGCCCGGCTGCCGTCGGCGTTGCGCAGCTCCATGCGAACCGTCGCCGGTTCCTGCGCCCCGGCCCCGTCGCCTGGCGAGCGGCCGTCGTTCCCGTCGGCGGCCGCCCGGGTGTCGGCCTCGCCGGCGGACCGGACGGTCGGAGGACGGGCCACGATGACGCCGTCCGCGCCCACGCCCCGGTGGCGGTCGCACACCGTGGCGACGAACTCCGCATCGAGCTCGTCGCCTCCGGGCAGCCCGGCCGGGTGGAGCGAGATGAGGAAGTCGTTGCCGAGTCCGTGATACTTGAGCAGAGACACGACGGTCATCGCACCCCAGTCTCCCATGCCGGTCCCTCGGCCCCGGCCGGCCCGGAGGCGCCCTGGTCCTCGTCCGCAGCCATGAAGAACTCGAGTCACCTCCTCGGCGAGCAGAGGGCTGTCCGCTTCGAACCACCGGACCCTCGGATCCCGCTTGAACCAGGCTTCCTGCCGGCGGGCAAACGCCCTCAGCCGGACAAGGATGGCGTCTCTGGCCGATGCCAGCGGGCGCCCCTCGGTGACAACCTCGAGCAGCTCCCGGTAGCCGATGGCCTGCATGGCCGTTCGCGAAAGCCCTCCCGGCCGTGACGCCAGCGCACGGACCTCGTCGACCCAGCCCGGAGGCGAGCTGGGCCTCGAGCCGGGCGGCCAGGCGCCGGTTCAGCTCGGCACGCTCGAGCCGGAGCCCGGCGAACCGGATCCGGTGGGCCGGGTAGTGCCCGAGCCCCGGGCCGAAGCTCGAGAAGCCCCGCCCGCTTCCGAGCGTCACCTCCAAGGCCCGCACGATCCGCCGGCGGTTCGCCGGGTCTATGCGGGAGGCCGCCACGGGATCGAGATCTCCGAGGCGACGATGCAGGGAAGCGACCGAGGCCGGTCCGCCGTCCGCCTCCTCTTCGAGGGCGGCCGCGATGGCAGGGAAGCGTCCGGCAGCTGCAGGCCATCGACGACTGCCCGGTGGTAGAGGCCCGTGCCGCCGACGAGAACGGCCCGGTGACCGCGCCGGCGGACGGAGTCGAGCGAGGCCACCGCCGCCTGCTGGAATTGTGCCACCGAGAACTCCTCGCTCGGGCTCGGCGAGATCGAGAAGGTGCCACGCGGGCCGGCCCGGCCGGCTCGACCGAGCAGGTGTCGCGGTCCCGATGTCGAGGCCCCGGTAGACGGCCATGGCGTCCACCGAGACGAGCTCGATGCCAGGCAGCCGGCGCCACAGCTCGATGGCGAGCGCCGTCTTGCCCGTGGCCGTGGCGCCGACGATGGCCAGATCGCCCGCGGGGTCGGCGGCGGGGCCGGCGGCGGCACACCAAAGGCCTTTGTCAGAGCTCCGTGATCCCTTCGAGGTCGATGTCGAGGTCGGCCTCATCCCCGGCGGCGGAGCCGCTGTCCCTCCCGATGGCGGGGCCTCGACCGCCCGACCAGTTTCTCCTTCAGGCGCGTGAGGCGGTGCTCCGCCTTGTCCAGCGCGGCCTCGAGGGCGGCACCGGGCTTCGCCCCGGCCGCCGAGGCCCGCACGATGTGGCCGTGTCCCTCCACTACGACCTCGCAGGTGACCGATGCCGCCAAATGGCCCGGCCGGCCGTCGGAGAACGAGACCTCGGCCCGCTCCATCCCGGCCAGGAACCGGTTGAGGCGCTCGATCTTGCGCACGGCAGAAGCCCGCAAGTCGTCCGGCAACTCGACGCGGCGGGCGTTGACCACAATGTCCATCGGTCCTCCTCAGGCAGGCCCGGCGTGGTCACCGGCCTCTTGACGCCCTTTGCACGGCTCGGTTGTCTCCGGTCCGGTCGCCGTTCCGAACGATGGGCCGGCGCACGGCTGACCTGGTCTTTGGCCCCACACCCGCCTGCTGAGGAGCTCACGCGCCCGGCCCGGGCGGCTCGGCCCCCGCAAGGGACGAGCCCGGCCGCGCCGTGAAGGCGCGCTTTGCTCCCTCTCCGCCGGGCGCCGACAGCCGGCACCGCGACGGGCAGGACTTACCTCTAAGCCGCACCATGCTCAGCGACCACGAGTCGCCTTACGTGGGTCGTTTCGCCTGCGACTGGCATCGACTCGCAACCACAGACCCGTACGCTGGCCCATCCCGCCAGAGTCTAAGTCACTTCTTCGCCTGCCGGCTCCTGCTCACGCGCCTGTCCACGAGGCCAGGTAGGCCTGCTGCGCCAAGGAGAGCTCATCGGTGGCGACGCCGATGGTGGCGAGCTTCATGGCCGCCACTGCTGGCGTCGATCGCGCCGGGCACGTCGTGGAGGACCGGCTCCAGCTCCAAGTGATGGCGGACGAGCCACTCGCAGGCCAGCGCCTGCACGGCAAAGGAGAGATCCATCACCTCGGGCGGATGACCCTCGGCTGCCGCCAGGTTGACGAGCCGGCCGTCTGCGAGAAGGAGCAGGCGGCGCGGGCCCCTCTCGTCGACGATGACGAACTCGTCGACCATAGGCCGCACCTGGCGCCTCGAGACGGCCGCCAATTCGGCCAAGGCACCCACGTCGATCTCGGCGTCGAAGTTGCCGGCGTTGGCGAGGATGGCGCCGTCGCCCATGTGGGTGAAGTGCTCGCGCCTGATCACGTCGCGGTTGCCGGTGGCGGTCACGAAGATCCGGCCCTCCCGCACGGCGTGCGCCATCGGCATGACCCGGTAGCCATCGAGCACGGCCTCGAGCGCCCGCAGGGGTCCGTCTCGGTCACGATCACGATCGCCCCGAGCCCGCGGGCACGCTCGGCGATGCCTCGACCGCAGTTCCCGTACCCGGCCACCACGACTGTCGTGCCGGCGACGAGGACGTTTGTCGCCCGCATTATCCCGTCCATCGTCGACTGCCCGGTGCCGTAGCGGTTGTCGGCCAGGCGCCGCGTCTCGGCACCGCTCACAGCCACGACCGGATACCTGAGCGAGCCGCTGGCGGCGATGGCCCGCAGCCGGAGGGCGCCCGTCGTCGTGTCCTCGGTGCCGCCGAGGACCTCCTCTGCCTGCCGGGGCCGCTCGAGGTGGAGCCGGGCCACCAGGTCGCAGCCGTCGTCGATCGTGAGCGCGGGGCGGTGGTCGAGGACGGCGTCGAGGTGGGAGGCGTAGATGGCGGGCGTCTCTGCACGGCGGGCAAAGGTGGCGACGCCGTCCACCGTGACGAGGGCCGCGGCCACGTCGTCATTGGTCGACAGGGGATTCGAGGCGCAGACGGCCACGTCGGCCCCGCCGGCGGTCAGGGTCCGCAGCAGATTGGCCGTCTCCGCCGTCACGTGAAGGCACGCCCCGACCCGGACGCCCTCGAGCGGCCGCTCAGCGGAGAAGCGCGCCCTCACGGCAGCGAGCACGGGCATCCGCAGGGATGCCCACTCGACGTGGTGGCGTCCCTGCGGGGCGAGGGCAAGGTCGGCCACGTCGTGAGGAGGTAGGTCCGGTCGGGCTGTCGCCGCCGGGCCGGTGATCACGGATGCGGCGATTCCCCGCTGCCGGTGCCCGACGATCCGGAGGGCGGCGGGGGGCCGGACGCAACGGCCGGGTCGAAGTTCGAATTTGACGGCGTCAGCCGCCGCCTTCTCCTCGAGGCGCCCGTGCTCCTCCTCGGTCACGGTCTCGGCCTCCTCGACGAGCAGGACGGGTATCCCGTCGAGGATCCGGTACCGGCGCCGCAGGCGCGGGTTGTAAAGCGTCTCCTCGTCCTCGAAGTACAAGAGCGGGCCCTTGTCCTCCGGACAGGCCAGGATTTCGAGCAAAAGAGGGTCAAGCGCCATTTGTCAGCTCCCTGTCTGCACGTCTGTCGGTGAGCTCCCGGAGCTCGTCGCCCTGACATCGCCGGCGTCGCCGGTGGCGTCGCTCTCGTCGAGCGCCCGCACAAGGCCGACTACCTCTGCCAAATGCTCGGCGCACTGCCGGGCGTCGGGGGCCTCGAGATTCAGGCGCAGCAGCGGTTCGGTGTTCGACGGCCGCAGGTTGAACCACCACGGGCCGTCGTCGACCGTCAGCCCGTCGAGGTGGTCGAGGGCGGCACCGGCCGCGCCGTAATGCTCCTCGACGCCGGCGAGCACCCGGGCGGCGTCGTGAACCTCGGTGTTGACCTCCCCGGAGCCGGCATAGCGCTCGAATGGCTTGCGCAGCTCCGACAGCGAGGCGCCCGCATTCGACATCACCTCGAGCACCACGAGGGCGGCGATGATGCCCGAGTCCGCCCGGTAGTTCTCCCTGAAGTAGTAATGGCCGGAGTGCTCACCGCCGAAGACGGCGCCCGTCTCGGCCATGAGCGCCTTGATGAAGGAGTGGCCGACGCGGGTCCGTACCGGGACGCCCCCGCGCTCCTTCACGATCTCGGGGACCGCCTTCGAGCAGATCAGGTTGTAGAGGATCGTCGCCCCCGGGTGCTTATCCAGCATGGCAGCGGCCACGATCGTCGTCGTGAGCGAGCCCGAGAGCGGCTCCGCCTTCTCGTCGACGAGGAAGACGCGGTCGGCGTCCCCGTCGAAGGCGAGACCGACGTCGGCCCCCGTCTCGAGGATCCGCTCCCGGAGGGAGGCAAGGTTCTCCGGCTGAATGGGGTCGGCCGGGTGGTTGGGGAAGTTGCCGTCGAGCTCCCCGAACAGGATCTCGAGTTCGAACGGCAATCCCTCGAAAACCCGGGGAGCCACGAGCCCGCCCATCCCGTTCGCCGTGTCCGCCACCACCTTCAGGTGACGGAGGGCGCCGGGGTCGATGAAGGACCGGACGTGGTTTGCAAACGCCTCGATGAGATCCGCATGCTCGAGACGCGGATCCGCCGCTGACAGCGTCACACCGCCGTCGAGGGGAGCGGACTCCAACCCCTCCTCGGCAAGGCGGCGGATCTCGGCGAGCCCGGTGTCCTGTCCCACCGGCGATGCCCCCGCCAGGCAGAGCTTGATGCCGTTGTAGCGAGCCGGGTTGTGCGAGGCGGTGAGCATGGCGCCGGGCATGTCGAGCGAGCCCGAAGCGAAGTACAGGAGGTCCGTCGATACTAGGCCGGCGTCAACCACGCCGACATCCTCCGACAAGGCGCCGGCCGCGAGGCCGAGTGACAGATTCAGGCCGGACTCCCGCATGTCGCGCCCCACAACTATCCGGGCCGCCCCCTGCTCCTTCTTGGCGAACCGGGCGAACGCCGCCCCGATGGCATAGGCGATCCTCGGGTTCAGCTGGTCGGGCACGGTGCCGCGGACGTCGTAGGCCTTGAAGATGCCGTCCAATCCGGCCCGGGCGGAACCGGGCGGCTCTGTGGTCATGACGCGGGCAGCCTACTTGGAGTGCGTCAACGCGTAAGCGACGACGGTCGTGGTGTTGAACGAGATATGAGCCACGATCGACGGGCCTAGGCGTCCCGTGCGGTAGGCGAGGTACGAGAGCACCACGCCAAAGCCGGCCAGGCCGAGGAACTGCAGCGGCTCGAAGTGGACCAGGCCGAACACCAGCCCGGTGAGGACCATGGCCACAGCCGGTCCCGCCCGCCGTCCGAGGCCGGACATCTTCCCGAGCAGGCCACGGAGCAGCAGCCCGCGGAAGAACAGCTCTTCGATGAGCGGGCTGCCGAGGCAGACGAAGATCGTCAGGATGACGAAGGAGGTGCCGTTGATCGGCCCGAGGAGCCGGCTTGTCGGATGCCCCAGCTGCCGGCTCAGGTTGTGCACGAAGGGCTGTAGCGGCAGCTCGAGCAGAGGAACCAGGCCGAACTGGGCTGCTACCCCGACGGCGATCCCGAGGGGGAGGTCGGGCCACGGGCGCAGCCGGAGGCCGTAGTCGTCCACGATGCTGCCGGTTCCCACCGGGGCTGAGGTCGGCGTGGCGGCGGCGCGCCCCGGGGCGGCCGGCGGGCTCGCCGGGGGGGCCGCACCGGCGCGCCCGGCGATGTGCCAGCGTGTCGCCACGACGACCGCCCCCAAGAAACCCGCCCACAGCGCCACGAACGTGACGATGTCGCTCCCGATCGTCGGGCTGGCACCGCGGCCGCTGGTGGTGCCGTAGGCAGCAGCCGCCAGGCTCGACAACAGGAAACCGGCGGCTATGCCCAGGAGAGCTTCGAGAACCCCGAAGGGGTTCCCACGAGCCGGGGCAGAGACGTCGTCCACCGGGCGAGCGTCGCCCGGGGACGGATCGCCGGTCAAGCCGGGCTCTGCGGGTGCGCCGCCACCCGGCTCAAGTCGGTCAGGGCGATGGCCGCCGAGGCGGCGTCCGCCCAGCTGACGTCTGAGATGAGGCCGTGGGCGCCTACGATATGGAACGTGAGTCGCAACCCCCAAGACCTGCGACCCGGTGGATCGGGAAGACAGGGAGCTGGAGCGTCAGGCGGGCCTGAGCAGCCGTGGCGGTGGGCGGTGGCGCTCGTGCTCGTGGTCGTGGCCGTCCTGTTTCTCTCCTCCTTTCTGCACGGCTCGACTTCCAAGCCGCTGACGTTCAACAGCTTCATGTCCGATGTGGCACAGCACAAGATCCAGACGGCCAACGTCGACAACTCGACGGGTGCCATTACCGGCCGCTTGACCAACGGACAGGAGTACACCGCCGGCGGTCCTTTGACGCTCAGCACCCAGGAGCAGAGCGCCTTGCAGAAGGCCAACGTCACCATCACGTATTCCACCCCCTCGAGCAGTCTCCTCGAGACGGCGCTCATCTACGTGTTGCCGATCGCCCTCATCTTCGGTTTCCTGATCTGGTTGAACCGCCGGGCGCAGGGGCAGATGTCAGGGATCATGTCGATTGGCCGCTCCCGGGCCAAGCTGTACACGACCGAGCGCCCCCGCACCACCTTCAGTGACGTCGCCGGCTATCAAGGCGTCAAACAGGAGATCAGCGAGGTAGTGGACTTCCTCAAGTCCTCGGCACGCTTTCGCGACATCGGCGCCCGCGTGCCGAAGGGCGTGCTGCTCGTCGGGCCTCCGGGTACCGGGAAGACGCTTCTCGCCCGCGCCGTCGCCGGTGAGGCGGGCGTGCCGTTCCTCTCGGTGAGCGGGTCCGACTTCATGGAGATGTTCGTCGGTGTCGGTGCCAGCCGGGTGAGGGACCTCTTCCAGACCGCCCGCAAGCAGGCCCCGGCGATCATCTTCGTCGACGAGATCGACTCCATCGGCCGAAAGCGCGGGGCCGGCCTCGGCGGAGGTCATGACGAGCGCGAGCAGACGCTCAACCAGATGCTGAACGAGATGGACGGCTTCGACCCCACCGAGGGCGTCGTGATCATGGCGGCCACGAACCGCCCCGACATCCTCGACCCCGCCCTTCTCCGCCCGGGCCGATTCGACCGGCAGATCGTCGTGCCTCTCCCTGACCTCGAAGAACGCCTGCCTATCCTCCAGGTCCACTGCCGCGACAAGCGCGTGAGCGAGGACGTCGACCTCATGATCGTCGCCCGGGGTACGCCCGGGATGAGCGGTGCGGAGCTGGCCAACCTCGTCAACGAGGCGGCTCTGCACGCCGTCCGGCGGGGCAGCCAGTGGATCCAGATGCGCGACTTCGACGCCGCCCGGGATCGCGTGCTCATGGGTCAGCCCCGCGAGTCCATGGCCCTCTCGCCAGACGAGAAGGAGCGCGTCGCCTACCACGAGGGTGGTCACGCCGTGCTCGCCTACGTCCTTCCCAATGCCGACCCGTTGCTCAAGGTCAGCATCATCCCCACCGGCATGGCCCTCGGGGTGACCCAGCAACTGCCGGCCGAGGAACGGCACATCTACCCCCGCGAGTACATCGAGGACTCGCTCGCGGTGCGGATGGGCGGCCGGGTGGCGGAGAAGCTCGTGTACAACGGCCTCTCCACCGGAGCGAGCGACGACCTGCAGCGCAACACCGAGTTGGCCCGCAAGATGGTTCGGGAGTGGGGCATGTCCGATCGGATCGGGCCGATGGCCTGGGGCTCCCAGGGCACCGTCTTCCTCGGCGAGGACCTCATGCACACGAGGGACTACTCCGAGGACACGAGCCGCGTCGTCGACGAGGAGATCGAGAGAATTCTCCGCCGGGCCGAGCAGGAGGCCGACCGGACGCTGACCGAGCATCGGTTGGGCCTCGATGCCGTTGCGAAGGCGCTTCTCGAGCACGAGACAATCGATGGGCGGGAGATCGCCCGCCTCGTCGACGAGGCCTTCGGTCAACCCGTCCACGGCAGTGCGGATGGCGAGGTGCCCGATCAGGCGCGCTTTGCGTCATCGTTGAGTGGAGTGGGCGGCCCGCCTCCTCCCCCCGCCAACGGGAGCAGCGGCAGCTCGATCCCCACGACCTGATCCGGCCACGGGATGGTGGCGATCTCACGTCCTGCGAGCTGATTGGGCCGCTTGCTCAGGTTAGCAGTACTGCTACAATAGTGAGCAGACAGGGAGAGGAATGGCCGGTGAGCCGGCGGCCTTGCACTTCCTCCCCTCGTCACCGGCCGAGCACCCCGGCCGACCATGAGATCGGGCCGATGTGGCCCCCCCGAGAAGGAGTGAGTCAGTGCCCGACATTCGCAAGGACTTTCAGAAGACGGCCGCCGACTTGACGAAGGTCGTGCAAGACGCGGCCTATGTGGCCGTCGGCCTCGGCATCATGGGCTTTCAGCAGGCTCAGGTGCGCCGGCGGGAGTTGCTCGAGCAGATCGAGCGCCAGCGCTCGGTGATCGATACCCCGCTCGGTGATGCTCGTAAGGACGTCGCCAAGGCGGTGAAAGAGCTGGACCGCACCATGGGCCGTGTCTTCGAGCGTCTCGACGCCTCGATGGAGCCGGTATCCGAGCTGTTGCCCCCGGGCGCGCAGGCGGTCGTGCAGCAGGCTCGCGAGGTTCGCGACCAGCTGCGCGGCTACTTCACATCACTCGCCGCCTGAGCCGCTCCTGGCCGGCGTGACCGCGTCCTGAGGCCTGAGGCCAGCTCGGCTCACGTCGCGGCGGGCCGAGGGCGGAGAGGCCCGAGGCGGCTCGGCTCACGTCGGCACGCCAAGGGCCGTCCGCCAGCTCGCGAGAACGTCGGACAGTGTCTCCTCGAAGGGTATCCGGGGGGACCAGCCAGTGGCCGCCCTGAGGCGGGTGGCGTCACCGATCAAGACCGGCACTTCCACCGGACGCATGAGCGCCGGATCTGTTTCCAGGCGGACATCCACGCGGGCACGCTCGCAGAGGAGCCTGGCCACCTCCGAGATCGTGGCGACCCGGCCGCCGGCGACGTTGTAGACCTCTCCCGGCTCGCCTCGTTCAGCCAGGAGCCGGTACGCCCGCACGACGTCGCGGACGTCGGTGAAGTCCCGCCTGGCCTCGAGGTTGCCCACCCGGACCACCCCGCCACCTGCTATCTCGGCTTCGACCACCCGCCGAGCGAGGCCCGACACGACGAAGTCGGCGGACTGGCCCGGCCCGGCGTGGTTGAAGGGGCGGACCCGGACCACAGGGACTCCGCGCCCGAGGCACTCCTGAATCCCGACGAATTCTGCCGCCACCTTGCTGGCCGCGTAAGGGCTGAGCGGCCGGAGCTCGGCGGATTCCGGGATCGGCTCTTGGCCCGGCGCCCGCCCGTACACCTCGGCGGAACTGACGAGAATCACCCGCGGGGCGCTCTCGCATCCGGCGGCGGCCTCGAGCACATTGAGGCTGCCGAGCGCGTTGACCCGGAACGTCGCTGCCGGCTCGCTCCAGGAGCGGCCCACGTGGGCAAAGCCGGCGAGGTGGTAGAGCACGTCCGGGCCGGCGTCGCCCACCGACCGGGCGATGGCATCCGTATCGGTCACGTCCACCTCTTCGTCGGCGCCGAGGATCTCGTCACCCTTCTCCTTCAGGTGAGAAGTGAGCCAGCCGCCGACAAAGCCTGAAGCCCCGGTCACATAGGCCCGCACCCGGCCACCATAGGACCTGCCGTGCAACAGCTCGGTCGACTCCGGAGCCGCCCGAGCCGGGCCTCAGCGTGTGCGGCCATCGCGCCGGCGGCCGGCGCGCTCGTAGGCCGCGACGTGTGCCCGGGCGGATCGGTGCCAGGTGAAGGCGGAGGCTCGCTCCGCGCCGGCCAGGCGTCGCTGAGCCCGTTCGGCATCGTCACTGCCGAGCGCTGCCGTGAGTGCCTGAGCAAGGGCGTGGCGGTCGCCGGGGGCAGCCGTCCAGGCCGCCGGCCCGGCGAACTCCGACATGGCAGTTCCTGCCGACGTGACGAGCGGTGCCCCGCAGGCGAGCGCTTCGAGCGCGGGAAGCCCGAAGCCCTCGTCGAGGGAGGGGTACGCAACGACTGCCGCCCGCCTCATGAGCGCCGGCACCACCTCGTCGGCCACGTACCCGAGTCGCCGGATACGGTCCGGCGCCCTACTGCGGGCGATCGCCGCTTCGACATCGGCGGTTCCCCACCCCGGCAGGCCCGCCAGGACGAGCCCGACGTCGTCGTGGATCGGGATGAGCTCGTCGAAGGCAGCGACCAGATCGCCCACCCCCTTCCGCGGTTCGAGCGTGCCCACGTGCAGCACGAAGCGGAGCCCGGGGGGCAGCCCGAGTCGGGCCATGAGCACGGCGTCCGGAGCGGGGTCGGACTCCTGGCGGAAACGCGTGTGGTCGACGCCGTGCGGGATGACGGCGACCTCCCCGGCCGGCTCGAGCAGATCGTTCAGCCGCTCGGCCGTGGTCCGGCTGACGCAGATGATGACGTCGGCCTCGGCCGCGGCCCGCCGGATCGCGCGGCGAAAAAACGGCACCTTGGCCCGCTCATGCCACTCGGGATGATCGAAGAAGGTCAAGTCGTGGATCGTCACGACCGAGGCGATCGGGGCGACGTGACGGGGGAAGGTGTAGTGAGGCCCGTGGTGCACGGCGATCCGGGGCGTCGTCAGCCACGCGAGGGAACGTCCGAGCAGCCACTGCTCGTAGGCGATCCGACCCGGCCGCGTCGCCCAGACGGGATTGATCAGTCGGCTCGGGCCGAGTGCCTGCCAGCGTGCCGTGTCATCACGACGGGCGACGACTGTGAGGGAGAGATCGATCTCGGCCGAAAGAGCCCGTGTCAGCTCGAGTGCATAGCGACCCGCTCCGGCCGGCCGGGGCGGGATGGCGCTCACGTCAAGGCTGACTGCGATCGACATCAGCCGGAGCGGAGCGCCGTCCACCAGGCGAGGTGCCGCCTGGCAGTCTCTTTCCAGCTGAGCCCGGCGGCGTGACGCCGGCCGGCGGTGATCAGCTCGGCTCGCCAGCTATCGTCCGTTGCCGCTCTGAGCAGAGCGGCGGCGATGGCATCTACATCGAAGGGGTCGACGCCAGGGAGCGCCGGTATGGCGCTCGGCACACCGGAGCTGACGACAACCGGCGCCCCGGCCGACATCGCCTCCACGGCCGGCAGCCCGAAGCCCTCGGCCAAGGGCACGTATGCGACGACACGGGCAGAGGTGTACAGCGCGCTCAGGACGGCCTCCTCCGCCCGCCCGGCGAGCACCACCCCGGGCGCCGGCGCCAGTGCGGGGCCCCACCCGGCCGGACCCACCACGACGAGTGGCCAGGGCTCCGGAAGTGCCGACCGGACCGCCCCGTAGGCGGCGACGAGTCGCTCGAGGTTCTTCCGAGGCTCGAGCGTGCTCACTGTGAGCAGATAGGGGCCGTCCACACCAAGGCGGCGGAGGAAGCCGGACGCTGCCCCGGCGTCGGGAGCAGGCAGGTGATCAGCGCCTTCGGGAATCACGACGATCTGCGACACGTCCCAGCCGGCAGACGCCGAGGCGAGCTCCCCCGCCGTCTGCTCGGAGGGGACGACGACAGCCGCCCCCTCTCGTGCCAGCCGCCGAAGCCCGTCCTCGTGCCACCGGCGGCCGCGGGGAGGAAACGACTCCGGGAACCGCCGCCAGGCGAGATCGTGCACCATGGCGGTGAGCAGAGGCTTGCGGGCTCGTGTCGAGGTGCGCCGTCGGATGATCCACTCGAGGGGAGGTATCGCCATCGACGTCGCGTGCACAACGTCGGCCCGTCGTCCCTCGGCTCCCACGCCGAAAAGCCCGAGGTCCCACAGGCGGGTCAACAGCTCGGTGGGAAGTGGAGGGCCGGATACCTCCATGCTCAGTCCGGGGCCGAACTGCTGGGCGGCGCGGCGCGAGTGCCGGTCGCGGCCGGCGATCAATGCGAGTCGCGGCGGGCTCGACAGCTCGGCGAGGCCGGCCACGAGACAGCTCACATAGGTGCCGATCCCGCCCGGCACACGGCGCCGGAGCTGCTCGGCCACGACCGCCACGGACAGTGCCGCCGTCGGGACGGCTCGCCCATCGCCGGCCGCGGTCACCGGAGGCCTCCGATCCCCGCCGCCGTCCTCGGTCTCGCCGCCCCTTTGGTGGGCATGCTCTCAGCGCCCCACATGTCTCAGCAAGGCAGGGCCGGCGGCGCCGCAATCCAGACCATCCCCGCCACTTCGGTGCTCAGCATGGTCTGCATGGCTCAGCGAGAAGACCATGCGTCGCGGTACAGCCGGACCATCTCCGCCGCCACGTCGCCCCAGGGCCGATCCCTCACGAGCTCGTGTCCCCGGCGGATCAGTCCCTCGCGCAGGTTCGGCTCCTCCATGACCTTGCGCAGGGCCATCGCCAGCGCCGTGGCGTCGCCGGCAGGCACGACGAGTGCGGCATCGCCGACCACCTCGGGGATCGCTCCCCCGTCGCTCGCCACGACGGGGACGCCGGCTGCCATCGCCTCGAGGGGCGGCAGCCCGAAGCCCTCGTAGATCGACGGGTAGGCCAGCACGCAGGCGTGCCGCAGCAGCCTGTTCCGCGTCGGGGCGTCGACGTACCCGAGACGGACCACCCGGTCCCGTGAGCGCAGGCCGGAGAGGACCGTCTCGAGCGCCTTCGAGCCCCAGCCGTCAGCTCCGGCGATGAGGAGCTGCAGCTCCGGCAGCCCCGCCGCCAGCTCATCGAAGGCGGTTACGAGCGTCGGGTAATCCTTCCTCGGCTCGACCGTCCCGAGGGCGAGGACGTACGGCCCGTCGACCGGCGACTCGTCACCGCCGAGACCCTCGTCGGGCACGAGCCCGTGCGGGATGACGCGGACTCGCTCCGGTTCGGCATCGAGCATCTCGATGACCTCGTCTGCGACGAAACGCGAGGGGGTGTGCACGAAGGCGCCCCGCGAGATGGCCTTGCCGACCAACGCCGGGTAGGTGAGTGAAGCGGGCGCGCAGAGCGCCGGGAATCGGAGTGCCGTGAGGTCGTGGACCGTCACCACGCTCGCCGCCCGGCGGGTGGGCGGCACGACGTAGTTGGTGCCGTGGACGACGTCGACCGGACCGGTCAGCCGCTCGACCGAGGGGACGCTCGTGTACTGCCAACCGAGGTTCACGAGGCGGGTGGGCAGCGACCGGGTTCTCAGCACAGCCCGCTGCGGGATGTGTTCCTGCACGGCTGCCGCCCGGCGACCGATGGCGTACATCGTCAAGCTCACGTCATCGCGACGCACAAGCGCCTCTGCGAGATGGGAGGTGAACGCTCCTACGCCGGCCTGGTGGCCGGCGAGCGGCAGGACGTCGAGGGCGGCCTTGATCGGCTCCCCATTGTCCGCGCCGCGGAGGTGCCCCGGGTCTCTCAACGAAAGAGATCCTCTGAATGGCTGCGTACGACGTCGCCCACGACCGAGCCGTCACCGAGCCAACTGGGCTCGATCCCGCGGACCACGGCGACCGGCACCGAGGCCGTCTTTCCCATGACGAGCTCCGCGGCGGCGGCGATCTCGTCCACGACGCAAATCTCTGTTGCCACGAGCGTCCGGCCGAAGACGTCTTCGGTTCCCCGCAGGTCGACGATGGGACGAATGCCCGCCGAGCCGATGGCCACGTCCGTCACGCCGTAGCGCCACGGGCGCCCGAAGGTGTCCGAGACGATGACGGCGACTTCGACACCGGCCGCGGCACGCAGCCCGTCGCGGATCCGCCGGGCCGACCGGTCGGAGTCGACCGGGAGCAGGGCCGCATGTCCCTCGGCGATGTTGGAGTGGTCGACGCCGGAGTTGGCGCAGACAAAGCCGTGACTGGTCTCGGTGATGAGGAGCTCGCCGCGCCGGCGGAGCACCCGCACGGCTTCCTGCTCGGCGAGAGCCACCCTGCTCTGCCCATCCGCCGGGTCGACGGCCACGATCCGCCCCTCGGCTTTCGAGACGACCTTCTGGGTGACAACCACGACGTCACCGGTGAGGAGCCGGACGGCACGGGCGATCATGCCGGCGAGGTCGTCCCCCGGCGCCACCTCCGGCAGCCCGGTCACGCCGAGGAGGCTCAAGGCGGAGAGTTGTTCCACTGACCGAGTCTGCCCCGGCGCTATCGGCTTCGTGCGCTCGTGCCGTCGCCGGCCGGAGATCCCGTGCTGCCTCCGCCGGGGAGTGCCCCTCCGTCCGAGGGGGTGCCGGAGGCGGAGGGGGTGCCGGCGGCGGAGGGGGTGCCGGAGGCGGAGGGCGTGCCGGCGGCGGAGGGGGTGCCGGCGGCGACCCCGCCGGCCAGCAGCACTGCACTGGCGAGGTCGGCGGCGACGGCCGGGCTCGACATCACGGTCTCGGTGACGACGCAACGGACCCCGGCGGCTTCGATCTCCTCAGCCGAGCCGGCGTCGGCCACATCGACGACAAGGGTCCCGCAGGCGTCGCGCAGCCACCGGGCCACGCCGGCGGCGCTCGCTGTTCCCCCGAGCTCGGCAAGCAGCCGGTCGGCTGGACCCTTCAGTGCCGCCCCGGCCACGATGGGGGAGATCGCCACGACGGTGTCACGCCGGTCCCTGAGCACCTGGGCGACACCGGGCACCGCCAGGACCGGATCGATCGACAGCACCGGGTTGGACGGGGCGATCACGACGATCTCGGCGTCGGTGAGGGCCTCGAGCACCCCGGGCGCCGGCTGGGCGGCACTGGCCCCCGCATAGCTGACCGCCGATACCGGGACGTCGTGGCGCAGCTTGACGAAGTACTCCTGGAAGCCCACCTCGTCGCCCCGCTCGAGGTGCAGCCTCGTCCGGACCGGGTCGTCGCTCATCGGCAGGAGGCGGAGCCCGATCCCGCAGGATGCCGCCAGCTCGGCCGTGACCGCCGACAAGCTCGCCCCTTCCCGGAGCCGGCCGGTCCGGTACAGGTGGGTCCCGAGATCGAGATCGCCGAGCCGGAACCAGGTCTCTCCCCCGAGCGCCTGAAGGGCGGTCATCACCGTGAACGTGTCGCCGGCGACCCCCCACCCGGTGGCCGGGTTCACCCGCCCGGAGAGCGTGTAGGTGATCGTGTCCAGATCCGGGCTGATCGAAAGGCCGTGCAGCTCCGTGTCGTCTCCGGTGTTGACCACGGCCGTCACTTCGCCGGCGGCCACTACGCCGAGGAGGCCGGAGAGGAACCGGGCCGCCCCGACCCCCCCGCACAGCACGGTGATCATCGCGGCTTGTTCCGGCGTGCTGCCTCGACCACGCGTGTCACTCCGTCCGGCAAGGGAGTCCACGGCTTCCAGCCGAGGTGGATGGCGGCCCGGTGAGGATCGAGAGCGTTTCTCAGAGCCTCTCCCTGACGCTCCGGAGCGTGAAGGGGAGGTGCCGTCGACCCGGCTGCGGACGCCATCAGCCAGTAGAGATCGAGGTTCGAAGTCTCGTGGCCGGTGGCCACGTTGATGACAAGGCCGCCGCCACGGCGTCCTGCCCGGGCGAAGGCGTCGACGACGTCATCGACGTAGACGTAATCGCGCGTGTGCAGGCCGTCCCCGAAGATCGTGCAGGCCTGTCCGGCGGCGAGTGCAGCGGCAAACGCCGCCACGACGCCTGCCTCCCCGTCTGGGCCCTGACGCGGACCGTAGACGCTGGCCAGGGCCAGTGCCGTGAACTCGAGCCCGTGCAGCTCCCGGTAGGCGACCAGATAGTCGATGACTGCTCTCTTCGACGCTCCGTAGGGAGCGAGTGGCCGGTAGGGGGCACCCTCGGCCACCGGCAGGTCGGCCGCATCCAGCTCTCCGTAGAGGGTCCCACCGCTGGCGGCATAGACGATCTTGCCCACCCCCGCCGCCCGGGCGGCCTCGAGCACGTGCACGGATCCGAGCGCGTTCACCTCGGCATCGTGTATCGGGTCGACGACGGAGCGCTCCACGGATGCCTGGGCCGCCAGGTGATAGATGACGGCGGGCCTCCGCAGCCCTACGAGGGTGGGGAAAGCATCGGAACTGATGCCGAGGTGGTGGAACTTGAAGGCGCCCCCCGATGCCCGCGCCTCGGCCAGGTTGGCGATCGAGCCGGACGAGAGGTCGTCGACCACGTCGACCTCGTGACCCTCGGCGAGAAGCCGGTCGACAAGGCTCGAACCGATGAAGCCAGCTCCTCCCGTCACCATGCAGCGCGTCGCCGCCGACGACCTCGGCCGCCCGCTCACGGATATTGCTGGTTCACGAGCTTGGCGCCGGCCGGCACCTGCGTGTTGGCACGAACCACGGTCGTGCAGAGCGTGCACCCCGCGCCCAGCCGGGCGTGGGGTCCGATGATCGAGTCAGACACGGATGCGCCCGGGCCGACCTCGGCGCCGGCCAAGACCGCCGACCGGCTGACGGCAGCCCCGGCGCTCACCCTTACCTGCGGCCCGAACACAGAATCTGTCACCGAGGCCCCGGCCTCGACGACGCAGCCGGGGCCGGCGTAGACCACGCCCGTGGCCGCGCCGCCAACCACGGCATCGCCGGCGACGAAAATGCCGGGGCTGACCTCAGGCGCCACAGGCAGGGTCGCCGGATCCCGGCGGTGCCGCAATATGTCGAGCTGCGCATCGAGGTACTTCGCCGGCGTCCCGGCGTCCACCCAGTACGCGTCGGAGGCCATTGCGTACAGCCTGCCTTCGGCCACGAGAGCAGGAAACGTCTCCCGCTCGATCGACACCGGCCGGCCGGCGGGGATGCGGTCGAGGATCGAGGGCTCGAGCACATAGACGCCGGCGTTGATGAGGTTGGTGGGGGCGGTGCCCGGGGGCGGTTTCTCTACGAAGTCGAGCACGCGGCCATCGGGCGCGATCGGCACGACACCGAAAGCACTCGGATCGTCGACGGCGGTGAGGAACAACGACGCCTCGGCTCGGCGGGCCTCGTGGAAGCCACCCAACGCGCTCACGTCGAAGTCGGTGAGCACGTCCCCGTTAAGCGCCAGGAACCGCTCGGACACGCCGGCGGCGGCGGCGGCGTAGCGGATGGCCCCGGCCGTGCCGAGCAGGGACGGCTCGACGGCGTAAACCAGCTCGACGCCGTCGATCTCACCGGCCGGAAAGGCATCGGCGAATGCGTCGGGCCGGTAGCCGAGCGAGAGTACGGCGCGAGAAGTCCCGTGGCGACCGAGCCACCCGACGACGTGGGCCACGAGGGACCGGTCCACGACGGGAAGCATGGGTTTGGGGCAGTCGTAGGTGAGCGGCCGCAGCCTTGTCCCTTCACCTCCCACAAGCAGGATGGCGTCCATCAGGCTCGCCGAGGCGCTCTGGAAAGCGGCCGGCTCAGGTTGAAGAGGTGACCGAGGACGACGTGCTCCCGCCTGGGGTGGTCGAGGTGGTGCTCGAGGTGCCGGTGGTCGGCGGGACAGTGGTCGGCAGCGTGGTCGTGGTCGTCGATGGAGCCACTCCACCGGGGTTGACGATCAGGAACTGCGACACCTGCTTCACGGCGGCGGCCGGTGGCTTCGAGATGGGCGAGTTCTTCGGGACGAAGGCGATGGTGATGAGCTCTCCGTTCTTGAGCGGGATGCCGCCGAAGTTCGACGTCACCAGCGTGCCCGATCTCGCCGAAGGTGACGGCCACGTCTTCACCTGGACGACGGCGGGGCGGGAACCGCACCTTTGGTTGTTCGTGTGGGTGACCGCCGGTCCCGGCACCAGCGGCACGGTCGTAGTCGTGGTCGAACTGGTCGTCGACGGGGCCGCCTTCTTCGACTTGGACTTCGACTTGGACTTGGCGGTGGTTGTCGTCGTAGTGGACGAGGAGGTCGATGTCGTGGTGGAAGTGCTCGTCTTCTGCCTGACGGGCTTGCCCGGGTAGCGGAGGCTCGTGTCAGTCAGCACGACCCCTTCCGGAGTGAGGAAGGCCGACAGCACAGCGTGCTTGCCCTCGTACAAGGTCGGTGTGGACGATCGCTGGGGCTGGATGTCGACGACGCCGTTGCCGATGTTCGCATAGGCCGCCTGAGGGTCAACGGTGTCGGTGAGGGCGTAGGGGACGATCTTGCCGCAGACGTCGACGGCAACGGCAGCCTGCCATTCGTTTGCAGCCGTCGGCGGCGTGGCCGAAGCGGCCGGCGCCGCCACGGCGTGGAGGCGCTCATAGCGGCTGTAGCCGACGAGACCCACACCGAGCAGGCAGATGGCGAGCAGGGTGGCGTACCAGATGACAGGGGTCCGGGAGCGATACGACCGTCCGCCGCCCACCGCGGCCGCGCGCGCGACCCTGCGGCTGAAATTGTCCCCGGGCACGGCTCGTCACTCTAGCGCCGGCCCCGGCGCAGCCGGGACCGGGGACTCGCCAAGTGCTCGGCCCAGGCAAGCACGACACGCACCACTAGTCCAAGGAAGACGAGCGGGAGAAGCATCTTCTCGCTCCGGTCGGCCGAGCGGCGGGCAAAGCGCCACATCGATACGTGATGGGCGAGCAGCATGCTGTACGGGTGCCGAGACGCCGAGCGACCCTGCTCGTGCATGACGGCGGCGTCGGGCTCGTATCGGACCCGCCACCCGGCCCGGTGGAGCCGCCAGCACAGATCGACGTCCTCCAGGTACATGAAATATCGCTCGTCGAAGCCCCCGACGCTCTCAAAAGCCAGTCTGCGCACGAGGAAGAAAGCCCCTGAGACCCAGTCAGCCTCGCGGGCGCGGTGCTGCTCGGCCCCGAGGTGGCGGTACCGGCGGGTCCAGGGGTTGCCGCCCCAGACGAGGCCCAGGAAAGCATGGCCGACGGCGTCGGCGAGGGAGGGGAATTCGCGCCCCGACGGGTAGACGACGCCGGACAGCTCCTTGATCATCGGGCCGGCGAGGCCGACGTCCCCGTCCTTCGCCAGGACCTCGACCAGGCGCCTCACGGCACCCGGCACGACCACGAGATCCGGGTTGCAGATCAGGAGGTAGGGCGCCGAGGTCTCGGCGACGCCCCGGTTGGCGCCGGCCCCGTAGCCGAGATTCCGCCCCGGATTCACCATGAGGACGTCCGGGAACGAGGCCGCCGCGGCCTCCGCCGAGCCGTCGACCGAGCCGTTGTCCACGACGACGATCTCCTCGACCTCCTCGGCCGAGATGCTGGCGATGCAGCCGGTGAGCGACTCGCCGGCGTTGTAGTTGACGATGACCGCGGCGACCCGAGCGGGGTCCTCGGTGACCGGGCCGCCTCCTCGGTCCGTCGCCCGCGAGAGCCTCAACGAGACGACCAAGCTGTCACCTCCCGCACAGCTCGGTCAGCCCCCTGTGAGAGCCTCGACGAGACGGCCAATCGACACCTCCCACAGGGGGAGCGGCTCGTCGCCGTCGAGGCGCAGGACGGCGTTGTCGAGCACGGAATTGGGTGGACGTGGCGCCGGCCGGGGCGGATCGAGATCGGCGGTGGCGATGGGTTCCACCTGTTCCGGGTCAAGGCCGGCGTGGCGCAGGACGGCCTGGGCGAGGCCGAACCAGGTCGTCTCGCCCTGGTTCGTGACGTGGAAGATGCCCGGCCGCCGGGCCAAGGCCAGCTCGACCACCTTCCCGGCCAGGTCGTCCGCCACCGTCGGGCTGCCACGCTGGTCGTCGACGAAGCGGAGCGGAGTTCCGGCGCCCGACAGGGCCAGGATCGTCCTCACGATGTTGCGGCCGTGCCGCCCGCTCACCCACGACGTGCGGACGATCGTTGCTGGCTTGTCGAGCTCGTGCTCGCCGGCGAGCTTGGAGCGGCCGTAGGCGGAGAGGGGATTCGGCCGGTCCCATTCGGTGTAGGGGCGCTCCGAGTGCCCGTCGAAGACGTAGTCCGTGGACATGTAGCAGATGTGGGCCGAGACGAGCCTCGCCGCCTCGGCGAGGTGACGCGTCCCGAGAGCATTGACGGCGAGCGCCCGCTCCGGCTCCGACTCGCAGGCGTCGACGTCGGTGAACGCCGCGGCGTGGATTATGACATCGGGCTCGAAACCCACCACCGCCGCCAGCACCATCTCCCGCCTCGACACGTCGACCTCTCCTCGACCGGCCGCTGCGATCTGCCAGACAGGGCCCCGCCGCCGCTCTGCTGCCCGGCGCTCCAGCTCGGCGACTATCTCTGTGCCGACTTGGCCCTCTGCGCCCGTCACAAGGACGCGCACGGTGACCTCACGATGTTCGGGAGGGGGCATGGACAGGGCAGGCCGGAGGGCCGGGCCGAGCTCGTCGGCGGCTGCACCGGCCGGCTCCCACTCCCCACTCGGGCGCGGCGATCTCACGGTCGGGGGGAGGTCCCGGCCTCCGTAGTCACCCAGGCGTCCTCGACGACGGGCGAACGGCCGATGAGAGGCTCCCACCACGCCAGGTGGTCCTCGTACCAGGAGATCGTCTCGCTAATGCCGTCCTCGAACGAGATGATGGGCTCCCAATCGAGCTCCGTGCGTATCTTCGTCGAGTCGAGGAGGTAGCGCCGGTCGTGGCCCGGCCGGTCAGGCACGATCGTCTTCAGCGATGCGGGTTGGCCGGTGGCCTCGAGGATGACGTCGGCGATCTCCTCGATGCTCGCCTCACGGCCGGAGCCGACCAGGTAGGTCTCGCCGAGCCGCCCCCGCTCGAGGACCGCCTCGATGGCGCTGCAATGATCGAGGACGTGCAGCCACTCGCGACGGTTCTTGGTAGAGGCATAGAGCGGCAACGGCTCGCCGCGGAGGGCTCTCGTGCAGAAGAGCGGGATCAGTTTCTCGGGGAACTGGTAAGGGCCGTAGTTGTTGCAGCAGTTCGTGATCGTGGCCGGCAGCCCGAAGGTCTCGGCGTACGACCTGACAACGTGATCCGCTGCGGCCTTGGAGGCGTTGTAAGGCGTACGGGGGCGATAGGGCGAGTCCTCGACAAAAGCCTCCCCGCTGTCGAGCGCAAGGTCGCCGTAGACCTCGCACGTCGAGATGTGGTGGAACCGGCGGGTGCCCTGCCGGCGGGCGGCCTCACACAGGACCTGGGTGCCGAGGACGTTCGTCCGGAAGAAGAGGCCCGGGTCCAGCACGGCAAGGCTGTTGTGGCTCTCGGCGGCGAAGTTGACGATGGCGTCGATCCGCGCCCCGTCGAGGACCGACTCGACGAGGCCGAGCTCACCGATGTCGCCGTGGACGAATTCCACTCGACCGCTCGGCTCCAAGTCGGCGAGGTTCTCCCTGTTGCCGGCGTATGTGAGGGCGTCGAGGACGACGATCGTGTCCGAGCCGTGCCGTGCCGCCCAGTAGCGGGCGAAGTTGGAGCCGATGAACCCGGCGCCGCCCGTCACTAGGAGTCGCATGGCCGCCAGGCTAACCGTGGGCCGGCGGATGGCTCAGCGCAGGTGGACGACGTCGCCCGCCTCCACGGTTCTCATGCACATGCCGACGTCGACAAGCAGGCGGCCGCCGTCGTCGACGTCAAGGGCGCGGCCGCTGAAGACTTCGTCGGCGAGCTCGACCCGGACGACCCTGCCCAGCGTGTCGAGCTTCCTGCGGTACTCCGCCGTGAGGGACCGTTCCGGCGCCCCGGCCCGCGGCGGCGACGCCGGCCGGCGGCTGCGAGCGCATCGGGTTGGGGGGCCGGCGGCCGCGAGGCATCGGCGTTGGCGGGCCGGTGGCGGAGGGCATCGGGGTTGGGGGGTCGGCGGACGGACCGCCGGCCGCTTCGGAGTCGGCGGTGCCGGCCGCGTCAGTCCAGCCGGCCCGGCCGGTGAGGGCCGAATAGCGCTGCGCAACTCGCTCCAACAGCCGGAGCGTCACAGCCTCTCGATCGACCGGCCGGCCGGCGACACGGTCGAGGGAGGTGGCCGGCAGAGACGGCCCGAGCGGGGAGTCGTCCCAGGCGTCGCCCCAGTTGCAGTTGATCCCGATGCCGACCACGAGGCCAGGCCCGGACCCGGCTGCCGGGGAGGCCGGTGGCCTCACCACCTCTGCGAGGATCCCCCCGATCTTTCTGCCGTCGACCACGAGATCGTTCGGCCACTTGCAGGAGGCGTCGACGCCGGCGACGTCTGCGCAGGCGTCCAGGCCGGCGAGGGCGACGAGCATCGACACGAGAAACCACCGGTCCATCTCCATGACCGGCCGGAACAGCATCGAGCAGAGCAGCGAGCCGCCCGGGACGTCGATCCAGCTCCGCTCCAGGCGGCCGCGGCCGGCCGTTTGCCGGTCGGCGACGACCGACAGTCCCTCCGGTGCACCTTCAACGGCCCGTGCGGTGAGGTAGCGGTTGGTGGAGTCGACGACATCCAGCCTGGCTGGATCGACGAACCAGGGTGGCTTTGCCGCGCCGGGCTCGGTGCCTGTCTCTGTCACGGTGTCGGCGATCTCCTCTTTCGCCGGGGACGGGCTAAGGGGCGGCGCGGTCCCGCGGGTAGCCTGCTCGTTCGAGCCCTCCCGGCCGGCAACCTGCCCTTGCGCAGGCGATTCGGTCATCGGGAGGCGACGATAGGCGCCGAGGAAGGGGAGCCGTGTTCGAAAAGGTCCTGATCGCCAACCGGGGCGAGATCGCCGTCCGCGTCATCCGGACCTGCCGGGAGCTCGGGATTGCCACGGTGGCCGTCTACTCCGATGTCGATCGCGACGCCCTGCACGTCCGCATGGCCGACGAGGCCTACGGGCTCTCCGGCCAGAGCGCAGCCGAGAGCTACCTCAACACAGAAGCCATCATCGACGTCCTCCGCCGCAGCGGCGCCGACGCGGTTCACCCCGGGTACGGATTCTTCTCCGAGAATGCGAGCTTCGCCAGGGCCATCGGCGAGGCGGGCGCCGTCTTCGTCGGGCCTCCCCCGGAAGCCATCGAGATCATGGGCGACAAGATCAGCTCCCGTTTGGCAGCAGAGCGAGCAGGTGTCGCCGGCGTGCCTGGCCGGAGCGAGCCGCTGCAAAGCCCGGCTGAGGTGGTCTCCTTCGGTGAGGAGCACGGCTGGCCTGTGGCGATAAAGGCCGCCTTCGGCGGTGGCGGGCGAGGGATGAAAGTCGTGGCGGGTCCGGACGAGGCCGCTGCTGCGATGGAGTCGGCCGAACGGGAGGCGTCCGCCTACTTCGGCCGGCCGGAGGTCTACCTCGAGCGCTACCTGACCTGGCCGAGGCACATCGAGATGCAGGTCTTCGCAGACCGGCACGGCACGTCCTTGTGGCTCGGCGAGCGCGACTGCTCTTATCAGCGCCGGCACCAGAAGCTCGTCGAGGAGTCACCTGCGCCCGACTTTCCCGACGATGTCCGGCGGGCCATGGGGGAGGCATCAGTCAGGATTTGCGAGGCCTGCGGCTACGAGGGGGCCGGCACTGTCGAGTTCCTCTACGAGGGGGGCGAGTTCTACTTCCTCGAGATGAACACGCGACTACAGGTCGAGCATCCCGTCACCGAGATGGTGCTCGCCCTCGACCTCGTGGCTCTGCAGCTTCGGGTGGCGGCCGGGGAGCCGATCGGTCTGACCCAGGACTCGATCGCCGGGCGGCGGCGGGGGCACGCCATCGAGTGCCGGATCAATGCCGAGGATCCGGCCGGCGGGAGGTTCGTACCGAGTCCGGGGCGGATCAGCCGCTTCCGGCCGCCGGGCGGCTTCGGCGTCCGGACGGACTCTGGCTACGAAGCGGGCGACGCGGTCAGCCAGTTCTACGACAACCTCGTGGCCAAGGTCGTCGTGTGGGGAGCGGACCGGGAGACCGCCAGGAGGCGCATGCTGCGGGCGCTCTCGGAGACGGTGGTCGAGGGCATCCCGACGACGATCCCCGCTCACGTGGCGATCCTGTCCCACGACGACGTCGTGTCCGCCTCCCACTCCACCCGCTGGGTAGAGGAGCGCCTCGACCTGTCGGCCATCTCGAGCGCGGCTCCATCCGGAGCTCCGGCGGGCGCTCCCGGCGCCGCGCTCACCGAAGGTGAGGGCGATGCCGGCGCCGGCCGGGTGCTGAGGGAGGTCGACGCCGAGGTGGACGGGCGGCGCTACCGGGTGAGGCTGTGGGTGCCGGACACCGCCGGCGCCGCTGGTGCTGCGCCGGGCGGCGGCGGTGGCGGCGGCGGTGGGGGGGCCGGGTCGAGTGCCCGCAGCGGCGGGCGGGGGCGCTCGTCGGGCAGCCCGATCGTCGCCGGCGACGGGCGCATCACGGTTCCCATGCAGGGGACGATTGTGAAGGTTCTCGTCGGTGAAGGCGACAGGGTCGAAGTGGGCCAGACGATCTGCATCCTGGAGGCGATGAAGATGGAGAATCCGATCAGCACCGACCGGGGCGGCACGGTGTCCGACCTCAGGGTCAAGCCGGGCGACGCCCTCGGCGCAGGCGACGTCGTCGCGGTGATCTCATGAGCGGCGGTGATCTCATGAGCGGTGCCGACGTGAGGGCGCTGAAGGACCGGGTGGTGGCCGCCGTCGGCGCGGACAGCTCGCGCCTCGTGGAGCTGTCGCACAGGATTCACGGGAAGCCGGAGCTGGCCTTCGAGGAGGAGAGCGCATCGACATGGTGCGCCGAGGAGTTGGCCGAGGCCGGCCTTGCCGTCGAGATGGGCGTCTGCGAGCTGCCGACGGCGTTCGTCGCCACCGCAGGCTCCGGTCCTTTCGTGCTGGCCATCTGCGCCGAGTACGACGCCCTGCCGGACGTGGGCCACGCCTGCGGCCACAACGTGATCGCTTCGGCAGCGGTCGGAGCGGGTCGGGCACTGGCCCCCATCGTGGACGATCTCGGCATCACGCTTCGCCTCCTCGGCACGCCGGCCGAGGAGGGCGGAGGAGGGAAGATCCTCATGATGGAGCGGGGCGCCTTCGACGGTGTGAACGCCGCCATGATGATCCATCCGGCGCCGCTCGAGTTCGACCGGATGCCGTGCCTCGCCGTCGAGCATTTCGACGTCATCTACCACGGGAAGGAGGCGCATGCGTCGGCCTTCCCCGAGCAGGGCCGCAACGCCGCCGATGCGCTGAC
Organism: uncultured Actinomycetota bacterium; assembly: GCA_963754255.1. Lineage (GTDB taxonomy): Bacteria > Actinomycetota > Acidimicrobiia > Acidimicrobiales > Bog-793 > CAVWEW01. The sequence goes on along the minus strand of CAVWEW010000008.1, from coordinate 1,080,389 downwards.
CGTGGCACAGGTCGCCATCGGGCTCCTGCGCCAGCACGCCGATCAGGGCGACCAGGTGCACGGGATCGTCACGCTCGGCGGCTCGGCACCGAACATCGTTCCGGCGCTCACCTCAGCGAAGTACTACGTGCGTGCGCGGACGCTGGAAGCCCTGGAGACGTGGTCGCCGAGGGTGAGGAGATGTTTCGAGGCCGGGGCGGTGGCGACGGGGACCACCTTCGAGATCGTCGAGCGGGGTCCGACCTACTCCGAGTTCCACACAGACGAGCCGATGGCCAGTCTTTACCAGGCGAATGCCGAAGGGCTCGGGCGCCGCTTCAGAGAGCCGGGCGGCCGCTCGATGAGCGCCTCGACCGACATGGCGAACGTCTCGCTGGCGATCCCTTCCATCCACCCCATGCTCGGGATCGACTCGCTGCCGGCCGTGAATCACCAGCCCGAGTTCGCCGCGGCGGCGGCGGCACCGGCGGCCGATCGGGCCGTGACCGACGGCGCGTCCGCCATGGCTTGGACGGTGATCGACCTCGCCGGCGACGCCGAGCAGCGGGAGCGGCTGACGGCACGGGCCTACGAGCGGGAGGGCGCCACGAGTTGAGCGCCCGCTGAGGGGGCTGGCGAGCCGCGCGCATCGAGCGGGCCGGCTCTCCGGCTGGAGGATGTCTTCAGTTGCCTGAGCCGGCGTCGCTGCTCAGCAACCTAGGTTGCGTACGCCGCCTGGTGCTGTCAGCGACCCGGCTGGTAAACGCCGAAGGCGTCCCGGAGCACCTCGGACACTTCGCCGAGCGTCGCCTCGGCCTTGAGAGCCGCACGCATCGGGACGAGCAGGTTCTGGGTGCCCCGGGCGGCGGCCCCCACGAGCGACAGAGCGGCGTCGACGGCGGACTGGTCGCGCCGGGCACGAACGGCGTCGAGGCGCTCCACCTGGGTCCGCTGCAGCGCCGGGTCGATCGGGAACGCGTCCAGATCTCCCGGTGCTTCCTCGACGAAACGATTCACCCCCACGACGATCATCTCTCCGGCCTCGACAGCCTTCGCCTGCTCGTAGGCCGCCTGCTCGATCTCGTCCTGCAAGTAGCCCATCTCGATGGCCGCCACGGCGCCGCCCCGCTTGTCGATCTGGTCGAGGTAGTCGCTTGCCAGCCGCTCGACTTCGTCTGTCAGCCACTCGATGTAGTAAGAGCCACCGAGGGGGTCGACCGAGTCGGTGACGCCCGACTCGTAGCCGACGATCTGCTGAGTTCGCAGGGCCAGTTTCGCCGCCCGCTCCGTCGGTAGCCCGAGGGCCTCGTCAAAGCCGTTCGTATGGAGACTCTGGGTGCCGCCGAGCACGGCGGCGAGCGCCTGCACCGTGACCCGGACGATGTTGTTCTCCGGCTGCTGGGCTGTGAGCGTCGAGCCGCCGGTCTGGGTGTGGAACCGCAGCCGCATCGACTTCTCGTTCATGGCGTGAAAGCGGTCCCGCATGATCCTGGCCCACATCCGTCGAGCCGCCCGGTACTTGGCGACCTCCTCGAGGAGGTTGTTGTGGGCATTGAAGAAGAAACTCAACCTCGGCGCGAAATCGTCGACCCGAAGGCCGGCGGTAAGGGCTGCCTCGACATAGGCGATGCCGTCAGCGAGGGTGAAGGCCAGCTCCTGTACCGCCGTGGATCCCGCTTCACGGATGTGGTAGCCGGATATCGAGATCGTGTTCCAGCCCGGGACGTGCTTCGCACAGTATGCAAAGGTGTCGGTCACGAGCCGCATCGAGGGCCGCGGAGGGTAGATGTAGGTTCCCCGGGCGACGTACTCCTTCAGGATGTCGTTCTGGATCGTGCCGCCGATCTCTGTGGCCGGCACACCCTGCTCCTCGGCCGCGAGCTCGTACAGGAGAAGCAAGATGGCGGCTGTGGCGTTTATCGTCATCGAGGTCGTCACCCGGTCGAGCGGAAGACCCTTCAGCAGGATCCTCATGTCCTCCAGGGAGTCAATGGCCACCCCGACTTTGCCGACCTCTCCTTCGGCTCTCTCGTGATCGGAGTCGAGACCCATCTGGGTCGGCAGGTCGAAGGCGCACGACAGACCGGTCTGGCCGGCCGACAGCAGGAACTTGAAGCGTTCGTTTGTCGCCTCGGCCGTCCCGAAGCCGGCGTACTGCCTCATCGTCCATAGGCGTCCCGCGATACATGTCCTGCTGGATGCCTCGGGTGAACGGGAACGCTCCCGGTTCGCCGAGCTGATCGGCCGGGTCGAAGCCGTCGAGGTCGCCCGGCCCGTAGAAGCGCCTCACGTCGATGCCCGATCCCGTGTGCCGGCCAGGGTCGCGGCGCTCAGCCATGCCCACGAGCGTAAGGACTGCGGGGCCTGTTGTCATCCCCCGCACATCGGCGGGTGCGGCGGGGACGGCGTGGACCGGGATCGGGTCGTGAGTCTGGGACAGGCGGTGTGGGTTTGATCACGCTCGTGGTGCGTCCGCGGCGGAGAAGCTCGGGGTGCCTATCTTCTTCGATCACTGCCGTGCCCGGCGGTTAGCTCCGACCTGTCGGAGACAACTGCATACGGCGTCGAGTCTGAGCCTGCTTCAGCGCCTCGATCACATCGGCACAGAGGCGGTCAGGGTGCCGGCGAATGGTGATCGGCGTGGTTCGCAGCAGCCGGTAACCGGCGGTGACTATCTCGTTTCCCCGCTCTCGATCTGCCACGAAGCTCCGCGGGTCAGAGTGGTACCGGTAGCCGTCGACCTCGAGTGCGACGGCGGAGCGCGGCCATGCAGCATCGACCCGGGCGACGAAATTGCCCTTCCCGGTAAATGGCGAACTGCGTCTTCGGCTTCTCGATGCCGGCACCGGCAAGTACCTGTAGGAGTTCCCGCTCGGCCACGCTCTCCACAGGACCGCCGTTCAGGCCGGAAAGCAGCCCTCGCAACCGTCTGACGCCGGCGACTCCCGCACCTTGCCGGTCGACGAACCGAACGGCCTGAGCCGCCGAAACCAGCCTCCTCGAGACGAGGTGTGCGAAGAGATCGCCAAGGTCCTCGTCTGTGACCGGCTCGCCGGCGACGTCGAGGAGAGTCCGAAGTGGCTTCGTGACTTCTATGCCACCGCGGGCCACGGTCAGCCCCTGCAGGGATCGATTCGTCGTGTGCGCCACCAGCCAGGGACGGTCGGGTGACCGCATCTTTCTCAACAGAGTCACGTGGACCACCCGAGGGTCTCCTCGTTCGAAGCCCCACATCCTCGCCGCGCTCTGATGAGAGACGACACCTCTGGTCGCTTTGACGGCAAGCTCGATTCGCTGGGCTTCCGTCGCCGGCGCCCCGGCCCAGCGATAAAGGCCCCGGAACTCCCTCACGAGCAGCCCATTGTCCACGAGGCGACGAACCTGACGTTCGGACAGGCCCGCTCTTCTGGCGTCTCTGAAGGCAAGAATGCCGTTCTCATCCGCACTGCGCGCGATCATCGGGGTCAGGAGTTGTCGCAGTTCTGCAGGCGTACAGGGCACAACGCAATTCTTGCTCGGGGTTGTCTCATTGCCGATCCCCGAGCAGAGCAACCTTCACGCAGCGACACGTGCACGCGGTTATCGCCACCGCCCGGAGACAAGCGCGGACAGCAGCGAGCCGGGTGGTTCCAGACCCGGACAAGCGCCGCCGGCCGCCGTTCCCGTCAGCCTGCACGCGCTGGTGACTGCCGCTTCCGCCGGCCTCAGGCCGGCAGCGACACCGCCACATGCGGCATGCACAGGTCGTCGTACTCGGCGATGACGATCTCGCCCGCATCCTCACCACAGGCTGGGGCACTTCGGGTCCCGCCGCACGTTGAAGGTGCGGAAGGACGCCTCGAGAGCGTCATAGGCGAGCAGGCGACCCACCAAGGGCTCGCCCAGCCCGAGCAGCAGCTTGATCGCCTCCATCGCCTGCAGCGAGCCCACGATGCCCGGCAGCACGCCCAGCACGCCGGCCTCGGCGCAAGACGGGGCCAGCTCAGCCGGAGGCGGCTCCGGGATGAGGCAGCGGTAGCACGGACCCTCGTACGGCTTGAAGACGGTGAGCTGACCCTCGAAACGGAAAATCGAGCCGTGCACCACCGGGATCCGCTTGATCAACGAGGCGTCGTTGACGAGGTACCGGGTCGGGAAGTTGTCCGTGCCGTCGATGATGACGTCGTAGCCGTCGATGATGTCGAGGATGTTGTCGGCCCCGAGGCGCGTGTCGTAGGTCACCACGTTTACGTCCGGGTTCATCGCCGTCAGCGTCTTCTTCGCCGAATCGACCTTCCGGTCGCCGATCCGGTCGAGGTTGTGCAGGATCTGCCGCTGCAGGTTGGACGCATCCACCACGTCCATGTCGATTATGCCGAGCGTGCCCACGCCGGCGGCCGCCAGGTAGAGAGCCGCCGGAGACCCGAGGCCGCCGGCCCCGAGCAGCAGCACCTTCGACTCGAGCAGCCTCTGTTGACCCGCCTCGCCGACCTCGGGGAGCAGGAGATGCCGGTGGTAACGATTGCGCTGGTCGGCGTCAAGGGTGCGGGGCGTGATCCAGGGCCGCCCCTCGTCCTTCCACTTGTTGAACCCGCCGGCCATCGAGACGACGTCGGTGTAACCGAGGTCCTGCAGTGACTTCGCCGCCAGGGCGGAGCGGGTCCCGCCGGCGCAGTACACGACGATCGGCCGGTCCTTGTCCGGGAGGCGTCCCTCTACCTGCAGCTCCACGTAGCCGCGGGGGATGTGCATCGACCCCGGGATCGTGCCCTGGGCGTACTCGTCGCCCTCGCGCACGTCGAGGAAGAGGGCCTCGTCCCGAGCCGCCTCGGCAGCTGCCGGATCCACTTCCCGAATCGATTGTTTGACCTCACTCAAGAGATCCCTGAAGGACGCCACTGCCGTATTACCTCCTGGTCACGCCTTCTGCGCTCCATCTAGAGAAACCCTACCAGTTGACTCAACATTCCCACCCATCCCGAAGCGGGTACCTGGAGACTCACGAACCGGCTAAGAATTGCTCAGACGATGTTGAAATGCATGAAACAACATGAAATACTACAGGTCATCCTGCTCGACCTGGAGGCGAAAAAATGAGTCAGACGCTGGATCCGAGCACCGCCGAGAGACAAGGGCATCTCAAGCTCGTCTCCGGCAAAGATGGCGAAGTCGCACCGCCGGAAGCTCCACAGGGGCGGCGCGTGCTCGAAGTCGCCGCGCAAGAAGTTGGAGGGGGCCGCCCCGGTCGCATCAGCCATCGGACTGCCCAGGGCCACCTGCGCATCGAGGCGTGGCTCGATCCCGTAGTCGAGGAGATGGGTCACGACCCGCGCTCGGCCTATGCGGAGATGTACTGGCTGCCGGTCCTCGGGCCGTCGGTGACGTGGATGCTGCGGCGCTTCGCCACCTACCTCGAGGAATCTCCCGAGGGTGCCGATCTCGGCCTGGAGGAGCTGGCCCGCAGTCTCGGGATCGGCGAGACGAAGCGGCCCGAACGGCCCGCTCGCCCGGACGCTGAAGCGTTGCGTGGACTTCCAGATGGCCGAGTGGCGGGAATCCTCGCTGGCCGTGCGCCGCAAGCTCCCGCCGCTGGCCCGCCGGCACCTGCGCCGGCTGCCCGAAGCGCTGCAGGCGCGACACTTCGAGGAGGTTGAGTCCGTCACTCCCCGCACAGCCTCCGAGCGGCTCCGGATTCACGGCTGCCGGCTGGCGCTCAGCCTGATGGAGTTCGGCGAGGACCGGGCTGCTGCCGAGCAGCAGCTCGTTCGCTGGGCCTTTCACCCTGCCCTCGCCTCGGCCTGTGCCACCTGGGCCGCACTCGAGCACTCGAGGCGAAGCTCCGAACGCACGGTCCCCCCTGCCGGCTCGCCGCATCCCGGCTCGGCACTCAACCCCACTGGCTCGCCGCATCCCGCCGGCTCGGCGCGCAACCCCACTGGCTCGCCGCATCCCGCCGTTGCGTACTCCGCCGGCTCGGCCCGCAACGAGCCCACTGCGCCGCCGGCCGTGCCGGGCTCCGGCCCCCGGGGGACGGGCGCCGTTTGAGCTGAGGCCGGGGTTTCGGCCCCGCCCCAGGTAAACTGGGCCGGCAGTGTCCCGCTCGCCTACCTTCCTCGCAGCTCGCGCGCGAGCGAGTCGTCATATTCGACGGCGCCACCGGAACGAACCTGCAGCTGCGCGATCTCGGCCCGGATGATTTCGGGGGCGAGCTGTACGACGGCTGCAACGAGATGCTCTGTCGTCACGCGGCCCGACGTGGTGAAGGACCTTCATCGGTCCTTCCTCGACGTTGGCGTGGACGTCATCGAGACGAACTCGTTCGGCGGCTTCTCGGTCGTACTCGCCGAGTACCGGCTGGCCGAGCGCGCCGCGGAGCTCGCCCGGCAGTCCGCCGACCTCGCCGTCGAGGTGGCTCGGAGCTACTCGACACCCGACCACCCTCGCTACGTCGCGGGCTCGATCGGCCCGGGGACGAAACTCCCGACTCTCGGGCAGATCGCCTTCACCGATCTGCGGGACTCCTATGAGGTGCTTGCCGGCAGCCTGCTCGCCGGCGGAGTGGACCTCTTGCTGGTCGAGACGAGCTACGACACGCTCCAGGCCAAGGCTGCCATTCAGGCCTGTCGCCGGGCAATGGCGGCGGCGGGCCGGCAGGTGCCCATCCAGGTGCAGGTCACGGTCGAGCTCACCGGCAGGATGCTGCTCGGCACGGAGATCGGGGCGGCCCTGTGTGCCCTCGAGGCGATGTCGCCGGACGTCATCGGTATGAACTGCGCCACCGGCCCCGTCGAGATGCGGGAATCTCTTCGCCACCTGAGCGAGCATGCCCGCACCATCGTCTCGGCGCTCCCGAACGCCGGCCTGCCCTCGGTGGTCGATGGCCGCATGCACTACGACTTGAGCCCGGAGGAGCTCGCCCGCCACCTGGCGAGCTTCGTCTCCGAGCTCGGGGTGGGAGTGATCGGCGGGTGCTGCGGCACCACGCCCGAGCACCTCCGGCGGGTCGTCGAGGATTGTGCCGACCTGATCCCGGCCCGGCGCCAGCCGGTGAGGGAGGCCGGAGCGGCTTCCCTCTATGCCGCGGTTCCCTTCGAACAGGAGCTGTCGTTCCTCGTGATCGGCGAACGCACCAACGCCAACGGATCGAGGGCGTTCCGCGAGGCGATGCTGGCGAAGGACTGGGACACGACCGTGGCGATGGCGAGGGACCAGGTGCGTGAGGGGGCACATCTCCTCGATGTCTGCGTCGACTACACCGGTGCCGACGGTGTGGCGGACATGACCGAGGTCGTGTCGCGGCTGGCCGGGCAGTCGACGATCCCGCTCGTGATCGACTCGACCGAGCCGGCCGTCGTGGAGGCCGCCCTTCGGTGGATCGGCGGCCGGGCGGTGCTCAACTCGGTCAACCTCGAGGACGGCGACGCTCCGGGCACCCGGCTCGATCGCTTCCTCAGCCTGGCGAAGGAGTACGGCGCCGCTGTCATCTGCACGTGCATCGACACCGAGGGCCAGGCACGGACCGCAGACTGGAAGTTGCGGGCGGCAAAGGCGATCCACGACCTCGCCGTCGACCGCTACGGCCTCGAGCCGCAGGATCTCCTCATTTGACGCACTTGCCCTCCCCCTGTCGACAGGGATGGAGGAGTCACGGCGGGACGGGATCGAGACCATCGAGGCCATCCGCCGCATAAAGGCCGAGCTGCCCGGCACCCATACCGTGCTCGGCCTGTCCAACGTCTCGTTCGGCCTCTCCCCCGCCGCCCGGCAGGTCCTCAACTCCGTCTTCCTCCACGAGTGCATCGAGGCGGGCCTCGACGCCGCCATCGTGCACGCCGGCAAGATCCTCCCCCTCAACCGCATCGGTGACCGGGAGGTCGAGATCTGCACCGACCTCGTCTACGACCGCCGGCGTCAGGGCTACGACCCGCTCTCCGAGCTCATCGCGGCGTTCGAAGACTCGTCGCGCACGGCGGGCACGAACAGGCAGGACCGGAGCGGCTGGACCGTCGGGCGGCGTCTCGAAGAGCGGATCGTGGACGGCGACCGCAATGGGCTCGAGGCTGAGCTGGACGAGGCGCTCGCGGCGGGCCACCCTGCTCTTGGCATCGTCAACGACATGCTCCTCGCAGGCATGAGGACCGTCGGTGAGCTTTTCGGCTCCGGCCAGATGCAGCTCCCCTTCGTCCTCCAGTCGGCCGAGACCATGAAAGCGGCCGTCGCCCACCTCGAGCCGCACATGGAGAAGGCCGACGCCGGCGGGCGCGGCCGGATCGTGCTGGCCACGGTGAAGGGAGATGTGCACGACATCGGGAAGAACCTCGTCGACATCATCCTCACCAACAACGGCTACGAGGTCCACAATCTCGGCATCAAGGTGCCCATCGCCGAGATCATCGCCAAGGCCGACGACGTCCGAGCCGATGCTCTCGGGATGAGCGGACTCCTCGTCAAGTCCACGCTGATCATGCGGGAGAACCTCGAGGAGCTCAACAGGCTCGGGCGGTCGTCGTTTCCTGTGCTTCTCGGGGGCGCCGCCCTGACCCGCACCTTCGTCGAGAAGGATCTGCGGGACGTCTACGAGGGCAAGGTGTTCTACGGCAAGGACGCCTTCGAGGGCCTCCACGTGCTCGACCGGATCATGGAGATCAAGCGGAGCGGCGTGGAAGACCCGACCTTCGGCACTGAACGCTCCGGCCGGGTGCTGCCCCCGCGCCGGAGCGAGCAGATGGCCGCCGTCGACGAGGCGTCGCTCCCGGAGCGCTCGCCCGAGGTGGTGATGGACAACGAGATTTTCCCGCCGCCGTTTCTCGGCAGCCGGGTGGCAAAAGGGATCCCGCTCGACGATGTCGCCTCCTACCTGAACGAGACGGCGCTCTTCCGCAATCAATGGGGCTACCGCCCGACGGACGGGGAGACCGACGCCGACTTCAAGGAGAGGCTGCGGGCCGAGCTGAGGGGGCGGCTCGACGAGGCGAAGGCGGGTGGGTTTCTTGTGCCGTCTGTGGCCTGGGGCTACTTCGCCGTCAACTCCGACGGCAGAGATCTCATCGTCTACGAGGACGACCGCCGCACGACCGAGGCCACCCGCTTCAGCTTTCCCCGCCAGAAGAAGGAGCCGTACCTGTGCATCGCCGACTTCTTCCGGCCGGTGTCCTCGGGCGAGAAGGACTACGCCGCCTTCCACCTCGTGACCATGGGTCCGGCGGCCTCCGAGCGCACTGCGGAGCTGTTCGCCGCCAACCGCTACCTCGACTACGTCAGCCTGCACGGGCTCTCGGTGGAGATGGCCGAGGCGCTCGCCGAGCTGTGGCACCGGCGCATCCGCGAGGAGTGGGGTTACGCGGCCGAGGACGCTCCCACGCTCACCGGCCTCTTCCGCCAACAACACCGGGGCGGCCGTTACTCCTTCGGCTATCCGGCCTGTCCGGACCTGGAGGACAACGCCAAAGTGGTCGAGCTCCTCGAGGGCGGCAGGATCGGCGTGACGGTGAGCGAAGGGTTCCAGCTCCATCCGGAGCAGACGACGCTGGCGATCGTCTGTCATCACCCGAAGGCCAAGTACTTCGTCGTCTGATCGCCGGCGGCTCGTGGCATCCCTGCTCAGAGCTCGGCCTCAACGTAGGATCTTGCTCGGTCCGGGACCGGCGGCACTCCAACTATGGCCGCACGGACCTCCCCGTCGCTGGTCCGCGAGCCAGAGGAGACGACATGACCGAGTCCGACGCATCCGTATCCGCATCCAAGCCGATCAGGATGGGTCGGTTCGAGTACCACCCCCACGCCCGCACAGTCGCCCACCAGAAAGGCGAGATCCATCCGACCAAGGTTGCCGATCAAGTCGACCGTTCGACTCCTGTGGCCCGCGCCAACGCCTGGCTGGCCCTCAAGATCACCGGCGCCGTCGGGTCGATGTGGTGCGCCTACGTGTTCGGCGCCATCGCCCTCATCGGTCTGCCTGCCGCATTGAAGCCCGGGGGCGAGGGAATCATCGCCTGGATCGCCCAGACCTTCTTGCAGCTCGTGCTGCTCTCGGTGATCATCGTCGGGCAGAACCTCTCCGCGGCTGCGTCGGACAGGCGCTCCGAGAACACCTACAAAGACGCCGAGGCGGTGCTGCACGAGGCCTTGCAGATCCAGGCCCACCTGGTCACCCAGGATGCTGCGCTGACGAAGCTGCTCGCCGTTCACGGCGCCACGGCCGACGGGGGGCCAAGCACCGAGACGGCGCCGGCGCCGGCGCCATAGGCGGCAACCTGAGGATGTTGTAAGTGGTGTCCCTCCCCCGGCCCACGGCGGGATGCTCCGGTGCCACCGCCAGTACATTCGGCGACATGGCCGCTATCGACGTCACCGATGCCACCTTCGAGACGGAGGTCCTGGAACGCTCGGACCGGGTGCCGGTCGTGGTCGACCTGTGGGCGCCGTGGTGCGGGCCGTGCCGGACGCTCGGCCCCATCATCGAGCGGGCCGTCGAGGCCACCGGGGGCGCCGTCGCCCTGGCGAAGGTCAACATCGACGAGAACCCGCAGGTGGCCAGTACGTTCCAGGTGCAGTCGATACCGGCGGTGTTCGCCATCAACGAGCGAAAGATCGTCGACCAGTTCATCGGCGCCCTGCCGGAGCGCTCGGTGCAGGAATTCGTGAACCGCTTCGTGGCGCTGCCGAGCGAGGCGGACGAGCTCGCCTCAGCCGGAGACGAGCAGTCGCTCCGCAAGGCGCTCGAGCTCGAGCCCGGTCACGAGGGTGCCGTCGTCGCCTTGGCCGGCCTGCTCGCCGAGCGGGCCGAGGCCGAAGAGGCACTGGCGCTTCTCGAGCGGATCCCGGAGACCGCTGAGACGCGCCGCGTCGCGGCGCGGGCGCGGCTGGCGGCTGCAGATGCCGAAGCGGCTGGAGGCTCGGCCTCCTCGGACGGGCATGCAGACGACGGCACGGCCGGCGCCGCCACGACCGATCTCGACGCCCGCCTCTCCGCCTTGCTGGCCCGGGTCCCCGGCGACGAGGAAGCCCGCCAGCAGATCGTGGACCTCCTCGAGACCATGGACGAGGACGATGCCCGCCGCGCTCAGTACCGGCGAGCGCTCGCTGCCAAGCTCTTCTGAGCCTCCCGTGACCGCACCGGCCGGGGCGGCCATCGCTCCGGTCCTCATGGTCGGGGGATACCGCTACGACGTGACGAACCGCGCCCTCGTCATGGGCATCTGCAACCGAACTCCGGACTCGTTCTTCGACCGGGGCGAGTATTTCGCCTTCGACCGCTACCTCGCCCGGGTGGAGGCGGTCGTGGAGGAGGGCGCCGAGATCGTCGACATCGGCGGGGTCCGGGCCGCGCCGGGCCCTCCCGTGAGCCTCGCCGAGGAGATCGAGCGGGTCATACCGGCAGTCGAAGCGGCTGTGAGCCGGTTCGACTGCCCGGTGTCGGTAGACACTTGGCGGGCTGCGGTGGCTCGGGAGGCCTTCGCCGCCGGAGCGGTCATGGGCAACGACATCAGCGGGTTCGCCGACCCTGACTACCTGCCGGCGGCGGCGACCGCCGGTGCCACCGTCGTGGCCACTCACATCCGCCTCCAACCGCGGGTCCCCGACCCCGAGCCCGTATACGTAGACGTGGTCACCGACGTCCGAGAGCGGCTGTGGGGACTAGCCCGGCAGGCCGAGACCGCCGGCATCCCGCCGGACCGGATCGTTCTCGACGCCGGCCTTGACCTCGGCAAGACGGCCCAGCAGTCACTCGAGCTGCTCCGCTCGTCGAAAGACCTCGCCGGGCTCGGCTACCCCCTGCTGTTGTCCGCCTCGAACAAGACCTTCCTCGGGGCGGTCCTCGGCCTCGGGATCGACGAGCGGCGGGACGCCTCGCTGGCGGCGGCGGCCCTCGGCATCAGTGGCGGATGCCGGATCATCAGGGCCCATGACGTGGCCGCCACGGTGCGCGTGAGGGACGTCCTCGAGGCGGTCATGTCTGCCGGCGGCTCGACGAGGTGAGCCCACCCACCGGCAGTGGCCCTCCGTCCTCGCCGCCCGGGGCGACCTCGTATCTGCTGACCGGCACCGAGCCGGGCCTCCTTTCCGAAGCCCTCTCGCGACTGCTCGAGACCTTGACCGGCTCGGACTTCGTTCCGATCGAAGAGCACGGCCCGGAACGGCCCGACGACGACATAGACCTGGCGCCGGTCCTCGACGCCCTCGCCACCCCACCGTTCCTCGCCGACAGGCGGATCGTGGTGCTCCGGGACGCCGAACGCCTCGACGCCGCCCAGGGGGCCCGCCTGGCGGCTCACGTGAACGAGCCGGTGGCCTCGACCGTCCTCGTCGTCGTAGCGGGCGGGCGCGGGCTGCCGCCGGCCCTGGCCAAGGCGATCAAGGCTCATGGCCAGGTCATCGACTCCTCCCCGGGGCAGGGGCGGGCCCGGGGCGACTGGGTGGCCGGCCGCATCCGCGCCGGCCGCGTCCGCTTGGACGCCGGTGCGACGAGGATGCTGAGTGAGCATCTCGGCGAGGATGTCGGGCGCCTGCCCGCCATCCTCGACATGCTCGAGTCCGCCTATGGCGAGGGCGGGCGGGTCGGGCCGACAGAGCTCGAGCCCTTTCTCGGCGATAGCGGCAACGTGCCGCCATGGGACCTCACCGACGCCATCGACACCGGCGACGGGGCGGCGGCGATCCTGGTGCTCCACCGCATGATGCAGGCCGGCAACCGGCATCCGCTGCAGATCATCCCCGGCCTCCACCGCCACTTCGGCGCCATGCTGCGCCTCGACGGAGCGGAGGTCCGCTCGGCAGACGAGGCAGCGAGCCTCCTCAAGATGTCGCCCTTCCCCGCCCGGAAGGCACTCGAGCAGGGCCGCCGGCTGGGCCACGACCGCATCGCCCGGGCGATCGAGGTGATCGCCACCGCGGACGCCGACCTACGCGGCCGGCTCGGGTGGCCGCCCGAGCTCGTGATGGAGGTCATGGTGGCCAGGCTCGCCCAGCTCGGACGGAGCACTGCAGCGCCGCCAAAGCCGGCGCGGGCCCGATGAGCGACTCCGACCTGCTCGTCTTGGCTGCCGAGCTGGCTGAGGAGGCAGGCCGCCTGCTCCTCGAGCACTTTCCGGCCGGCGGCCCTTCCCGCTCGGTCACCGACAGCATCTCGTCCAAGTCGACGATCACCGATCTCGTCACGGAGGCGGACCGGGCGAGCGAGCGGCTGATCGTAGACCGGCTGGCGAGCGAGCGACCAGATGACGGCATCCTCGCCGAGGAGGGCAGTGCCAGCCACAGCCGGTCAGGTCTCACCTGGGTCATCGATCCCCTCGACGGCACGATCAACTTCGTCTACGGCTTCCCGGTCTTCGCCGTCTCCATCGCCTGCCAGGACGCTGCCGGGAGCCGTATCGGAGTCGTCCACGACCCGCTCCGCCTCGAGACCTTCACGGCCATCCGGGGTGGCGGAGCCGAGCGGAACCTGACGCCGCTCAGGCTCGGTCCGGCCCCCAGGCTGGACCAGGCCTTGATCGGGACGGGTTTCTCCTACTCGGCTGGACGCCGGAGCGACCAGGCCGCACTGCTCACGACGGTGCTCCCGCGGGTCCGGGACGTCCGCCGCGGTGGGGCGGCAGCCCTTGACCTGTGCTGGGTGGCGGCCGGCCGGCTCGACGGCCACTACGAGGCCGGCCTGGCACCGTGGGATATGGCGGCCGGCGCCCTTGTCTGCGCCGAAGCCGGCGCAACCTTGGACCGGATCGAGGGGCTGATCCCGGCAGAGCCCGGCCTGCCCACCCTGGTGGCGGCGGCACCGGGCCTGGGACCTGCTCTCCGGGGCCTGCTGGAAGCGGCTGCAGACGGTGACAGCGGGCGGCCCCGCGGGAAGTGAGGCGGCTCCGCGGCTGCGCCACTTCTGCCCTACGGTTGTGCGTCGCCGGCCGTGCGGTGCTCCGGCCGGCAAGGGGGCCGGACCCGAGTGTCCGGCGATTCACGGTGCAGACGAGGTCTTGAGACGAGGTGTTGATGCAGTTCGAGGTCGTCGTGGAGATCCCGAAGGGTCAGAGGAACAAGTACGAGATGGACCACGAGTCGGGGCGCATCTACCTCGATCGGATGTTGTTCACCTCCACCCGATACCCGGCCGACTACGGCTTCGTCGACGGGACCCTCGGCCTCGACGGTGACCCGCTGGACGCTTTGGTGCTGGTCGAGGAGCCGACCTTCCCTGGCTGCGTCATCCGGGCCCGGACGATCGGGATGTTCCGCATGACAGACGAGAAGGGGCCGGACGACAAGGTAATCGCCGTGCCGGCGGCTGATCCGCGTCTCGAGCACCTGCAGGATCTCCGGCACCTGCCGGAGTTCGAACGGCTGGAGATTCAGCACTTCTTCGAGGTCTACAAGGACCTCGAGCCGGGCAAGTCGGTCGAGGGCGCCACCTGGGTCGGCCGCCGGCAGGCCGAGGCCGAGATAGAGGAAGCACGCGCCCGCCGCCACACCCACGACAAGCGCGGCACCGACGACCCTCCCCCCGAGGAGCCCGCCTAAGCCGGCGCCGGACCCTGCTCAGCCGCCGGCGGTCCGGGCGGCCGCCCGCCTGCCGGGTGAATCAGCCGCCGGCGGTGCGGGCCGGGCCGGGCCGCCGGCCCAGTGGAGTGGTCGGTCCCATCAGGTCCGCCGAGGAGCCTGCCTGCCTCAGGGCAGCGACACGCCCCAGGCTCGCTCCATTGGCTGCACCAGCGCCGACCCGAGCAGGTCCCAGCCCTGCGGGGTGAGATGCACGCCGTCGGGGTAGCGAATCTGCGTCTCGCTGCCGTTGACCCTGATGTACTGGGTGAACTGGCCCCCCGGGCCCGAGAGCAGTTGCCAGGACGAGAAGTACGTCACGCCCGGATGCAGGGCCGCCTGGGTCCTGAAGATGGCGTTGAGCTGCCTGGCGAAGGCGGACGAGACGTTCGGCGAGTCCATCGGAGGAAGCCCGACCCAAAGCACTCGGGCCCCCGCCGCGTAGGCCTCCTCCATGATGAGCGCCACGCGTGACGTGTAGTCCGCCGTCCAGGCCCGCGAGCCGAGCGGCACGAAGTTGCCGTCCTCGTCCAGGGCCTGGTCGTCGTTCGCCCCCATCATGACCACGACTGCGCCCGGATGGTAGCGCCGGAGGTAGAGCTGCAGCTGGGCCGGCCAGTTGTAGTAGTCCGGCCGCCCGAGGCCCGTGCTCTCCACTGCCTTCTCGATGACCTTGACCGAGGAGTCACCGGTGAAGGTCTGGCCGAGGCCGTAGCCGAGATCCTCGCCGATCGAGTCGCCGATGTCGAGGATCGTGAGCGGGTGCGCAGCCGTGGGCGCCGGCAGAGGCGGCAGGCTGTTCGGCGGAGGCGGCGGCGGGGGAAGGGTGCCGGCGACGTGCGGCCGCGGCGCCACGCCGGTGTTCAGCAGGGGCACTTCCGGCCGGGAGGTGATCACCGGCGTGGGAAAGGTGTAGCGGCCTCCGCCTCCGGGCGTCCCGCTCGCCCGGCCGAGCATGTGGTCGCCCCAGTTCACGAAGAACGACAGGCCGAGCGCTGTTCGACAGGGCCGCCAAAGGCCGGACGATCGTCAGCGAGACGGTACGGCGGGACCCCTCGGGCGAGGAGAGAGCGGAGTGGTAGAGCTGATTGGCGTCGAACAGCGTCCACAACACGAAGCAGATCAGCGCCGCGCCGAGGATCCTGCCGGCAGCCTCCTGCCGGCCACTTTCGGGCAGGAACAGCTGGCGGTCGACGCGCTCGGCCTCCGGGCGCTTCTTCGGGCGGGCGTGTGCCCGACGGACGAGGACCGTACCGGGCGTCTTTCCGCCGGACAGGCCCCGGCCGCCGGCGGCGCCATTCGACGGATCCTGGGCGGAGGGCACAGACGTCTCAGCTGCTTCGTGGACGTGCAGCTCCGATACCGCCTGCTGTCCCCCGGCACCGGCGACGTGCCCCGGGCGGGGGGCGGACTCCGGCGAGGACGGTGGCGGTGAAGGGGGAGGCGGTGTCATGGTCGAGGCGCAGCTTCGGCGGTCGTGGTCATCTCGTCAGAACCGAAAGTAGATGAACGGGGCGACGCCCGGAGGGCCCATCGTCGTGATGACCAGCAGCGCGCCGGCGAGCGTCGTCCCCTGCAGGATCGGCCCGAGCCGGCCGAAGAGGTCCTGCAAGCGGTGGGACAGATCCCGCGGGACGTACTGGATGGCGATCCCGAACACGATCGCCAGCACGACGGGGAAGGTGACGAGCGGCGAGGGTTGCGACCATCCCTTCACCATGCGGCTCAGCATTGCAAAGGCGTTCTGGAACGAGGTGGCACGAAAGAAGACCCAACCGAGGCAGACGAACTGGAACGTGGCGAAGCGCTGCCAGGCGATGGCCCAGCGCCCCTCCCTCATTGCCGGCAGTCCCTTTGCCACGCGCCGCTTGCGCCGCCAGTGGCCCGTGCACTGGGCGATGCCGTGCAGGCCACCCCAGGCGATGAACGTCCAGCCGGCGCCGTGCCACAGGCCGCCGAGCAGCATCGTGATCATGATGTTGCGGTACATCGTCAGGTCGGAGCCCTGGCTGCCGCCGAGGGGGATGTAGACGTAGTCCCGCAGCCAGAAGGACAGCGTCATGTGCCAGCGGCGCCAGAAGTCCTGCAGCGACCGGGCGATGTAGGGCGAATTGAAGTTCTCCGGGAACCGGAAGCCGAGCAGGAGGGCGCAGCCGATGGCTATGTCGGTGTAGCCGCTGAAGTCGCAGTAGATCTGGACCGCATAGCCCCACGTGGCCATGAGCGCCTCCGGAGCCGAGTGGAGCCCGGGATTGCCGAACACCGGATCGACGATCGCCGCCGAGACGTAGCTCGAGATCACCACCTTCTTGAACAGGCCGGCGAAGATGAGGTAGGCGGCCCGGGGGAAGTCGATCCGGCGGGGGTCTCTCTTTTGGGAACGGCGGATCTGGGGGAGCAGCTCCGAGCCGCGCACGATCGGGCCGGCGACGAGGTGGGGGAAGAAGCACACGAACACGGCCACGTCGATCGGCGAGTACGGCTCGAGCCTTCCGCGGAAGATGTCGATCACATAGGAGAGCCCCATGAATGTGAAGAACGAGATGCCCACGGGCAGGGTGACGGAGAGCAACGGGGCCGAGACGTGCAGGCCCAACCGGTGGAGGGCGTTGTCGACGTTGAGGGCGAGAAACCCGTAGTACTTGAACCACCCGAGCAACCCGAGCTCGGCAACGACGGTGGCGGCGAGCCACGCCCTTCGTCGCCGGAGCGAGGCTGCCCGGTGCACGAGGATGCCCCCGGCGATGGTGGTCAGCGTCGAGGCCGCCAAGCAGGATGACAAAGCGGGGATCCCACCAGGCGTAGAAGACGTAGCTGGCGACGATTATGAACAGCTTCCAGCGGGTGGGAAAGGGCGCGAGGAGCCAGTTGAGGACGAACACGATCATGAAGAAGATCGCAAAGTCAGTCGTCGGAAACAGCACGCCTCGGCCCCTACACAGCGCGTCCAGCACGCGCCGACGAGGGAACCCTACTCATGCGGGAGAAGATTTGAAGGGATAGACGAGCACTTTCGCGCGAGCCATCCTCCGCCCTCCGGCGCCGGCGCTGCGCGGGGTGGCTCAGGCCCTGGCTCGCACCTCGGTGGCGCGACGGCGGGCGCCGCCCGAGCGCGCTCGTGGCTACGCCGACCAGGCGGCTCAGCTCGCTTCTCCGGTCACCGGCGGGCCGTGGCGGGGGTGGGGGGATTGCGAAGGGTGGACCCTCCTGGCGCGCCTTTATCGACTCGATCAGCTTCGGCAGCACCTTCGTCACGTCGCCGACGACCCCGAGGTCGGCGATGGCGAAGATCGGGGCGTCCTGGTCCTTGTTGATGGCGATGATGTTCTTCGCCCCCTTCATGCCCACCATGTGCTGGGTCGCCCCGGAGATGCCGCAGGCGATGTAGACCGTCGGCTTCACGGTCTTGCCGGTCTGGCCGACCTGGTGGGAGTACGGGCACCCAGCCGGCGTCGACGATGGCCCGCGAGGCGCCGGCCGCTCCCTTCAGAAGCTTCGCCAGCTCTTCGATGAGGGCGTAGTTCTCGGCCGAGCCGAGGCCCCTGCCCACCAGAGACCACGACAGCCGAGTCGTCGAGCTTCGGCCCCGGACTGCTCCTCCAGCTTGCGGGACTCGATCCTCGCCCCGTCGCTCTGCCCCGTCTCGGGCAGCTCGACCTCGACGACCTCGGCCGAGCCGCCGTCGGCAGCCGGCTCTGCGGCGAACGACTTCGCCCGCACGACGAAGATGCCCGGGCGCTTCGCCGGTGAAGCGGGCCGTCAGCACCTGCGAGCCACCGAAGATGGCGTGCTCGGAGGCGAGGGCGCCGTCGCTGTCGCGTGAGGCCGACGACGTTCGTGAGCACCGGCCGGTCGAGCCGGGCAGAGAGGCGGCCGGCGATGTCCCGGCCGTCGTAGGTCGTGCCGACGAGGATGGCGTCGGGGGGTCCGCCCTCCTCGATGAGTGCCGCGATGGCCGCCGCCACCCGCGGCCCGGGCAAGCGATGCTCCGAGGTCACCGCCGACATAGACGCTTGACGCTCCGTAGCGTCCCGAGGGTCTCCGCCGCCTCTCGCGCGCCTTCTCCCCAGGTGAAGGCCTCTACGGTCGCCGCCGAAGCTCCGGGCCGCCGTCAGCAGCTCGAGCACGATGCCGAGCGGCTCGCCACCCTTCTGCTCGGCGACCACCAGAATCCTGTCCATCGTTCTCCTCCGTCTCCGGTCCGGACCGCGCCCTAGAGGACCTTGATCTGCTCGAGATAGGCCACGACCCGCTCGTGGGCGTCACCCTCGTCGACGACCACCTCGCCCGCCTTGCGCTCCTCGGCCGCCTCGACCGACACCACCTCCTGACGGGCGCCCGCCTGGCCGACCTCGGACGGCTTCGAGTCCGAGATCGGCCACGGTCAGCTCGTCGACCTTCTTCGAGCGGGCGGCCATGATGCCCTTGAAGGACGGGTAGCGAGGCTCGACGACGCCGGCGGTCACCGTCACGACGGCAGGCAACGGGCAGGTCACCTCGTCGTAGCCGTCCTCGGTCTGCCGTTGCACCTTCACGGTGCCGTCGGCCACCTCGACGTGCTTGGCGAAGGTGACCGACGGCCATCCGAGCAGCTCGGCGAGCTGGGCGGGCATGGTGCCGGTGTAGCCGTCGGTCGACTCGGTGGCGGCGAGCACGAGGTCGGGCTCCACCCGCTTCACGGCCGCGGCCAGCACCTTGGCCGTCCCGAGAGCGTCCGAGCCGGCCAGAGCAGGGTCGCTCACGAGCACCGCGCTGGCCGCCCCCATGGCGAGGGCGGTGCGCAGGCCGCTCGTTTCGTTGTTGGGCGCCATCGAGACGAGGACGACGTCGCCTCCGCCGGCCGCCTCCACGAGCTGCAGGCGCCATCTCGACGCCATAGGCGTCCGAGTCGTCCAAGATGAGCTTCCCCTCCCGCACGAGCGTGTGGGTGCTCGGGTCGAGCGTGAGGTTCATTGCAGGATCTGGGATCTGCTTGACGCAGACGGCGACGTTCATGGGGAGATTGTTCCCGAAGGCGGCCTGTTTTTACCAACCGCGCCGTCCGAGGGCCCCGAGGGCAGCCGGCACGTCGTTCGTGACGACGGCATCGGTGCCCATGGCGGCCAGCCCGGCGATCCGCTCGGGGTCGTCGACGGTCCATGCCCGCACGGCCAGGCCGGCGCGGTGAGCCTCCTCGCACGAAGCCAGGATCGATCGAGCATGTGGAAGGGATGGATGGCGGCAAGAGCCGTGGCAGGACGGCCTGCTCGAGCCGGCAGCGGAGGTCGATGGCACCGCCTCAGCCCCGCACAGCCATCCGAGCTGCAGCTCCGGGCGCCTCGCTCTTGGCCGCCAGCAGGGCCGCCAGCGAGAAGGAGGACATCACGATCGCCGCCGGGCCGAACCCGGGGCCGCCCTCGGCGCACATGCGGGCGGCAGCGACCGCGCAACGCTCCCGCGGATCATGGCCTGGCCCTTCCGTCTCGCTCTTCACCTCGACGTTGACGAGCAAATCGCACAGGCCGCACAGGGCATCGCCCAGGTGGGCACCCACGCCGGCAGCTCGGATCGGCCGAGGGAGTCGATCGGGCCGGCCCCGGGCACGACGGCGTCGTGGTGCACGACGAGAGTGCCGTCGGCACATCTGCGCACGTCGAGCTCGACGCCGTCGGCGAGGCGCCGGCGGGCGGCGGTGAAGGCCTCGATGGTGTTCTCCCTCGCCGGCCCGGTCGAGCCCCGATGCGCATAGATAGCGGTCAGAAAAAGCACCTCATTCCGGGTCGCCGCGAGCGCCACCCTCAGTGTTCGACTGGCCTCAGGGGGAGGCGCAAGGTGAACACGCGGTACTCTTCTGTGCTCGTGAGCACATGCTTGCGAGGCGGGCAGGTTAACCGTATCCTTAGCTCCCGCGGTTCGCCTTCGACCACAAGGCACCAACGGTTCTAGACGCAGCAGCACGGTCTCTGGGCGGCCCGCGGCTTTTGTGACTGCGTTCACGAGTCGCAATCGCCGGCGAGGACTCCAGGCGACGGAAAGAGGAGGCGAAGGTGGCTCTGACCTGGACCCGCTCGATCGAGTGGGACACCGATGACTGGAGAAGGACTGCTGCTTGCAGGGATACCGACTCCCGATCTCTTCTTCCCGATCGGCACGACCGGTCAGGCGATCGACCAGATCGAGGCGGCTCGAGCGGTCTGCATGAGCTGTGACGTGCGGGAGCGGTGCCTCGAGTTCGCCCTTGCCACCAACCAGGAATCAGGCGTGTGGGGCGGCACGTCGGAAGAAGAGAGGCACACGCTGCGCAAGGCCTGGCTCGTAACCCGCCGGCTCCGCACCGTCTGAGGCTCGGCGACTCGCTCCCCTGCTCGAGGGCCGCCCCACCCGAGGCCGGGCGGCCTGACAGCCGCCGCCGGCGGCAGCCGCTCCTATCCCCGCCGCGCCGGGCGCGGGCCGGAAGGCTCAGGTGGACGACAGTGCCGAGATCACGTTGTCCATCGTGATCGTGCCCCCGAGCTGTGTCCGCACCAGATCGCGCACGATGGACAGGCCGAGGCTGCGCGTCCGGTCGATGTCGAAGCCTTTCGGCAGGCCGGCCCCGTTGTCGTGCACGGAGACCTCGTACCGGGCGCCGTCGTCGGTGAAGTAGAGATCGATGCGGGGCCTCTCGCCCGACCGCAACACTTTGTTTGACGGGAAGGCGTGCTGTGACGGCGTTCTGCAGCAGCTCGGCCACGACGACGGCGAGCGGCGTCGCCATCTCGGCCGGGATGTCGCCGAGCTGACCGTCGACCCGCACGGCGAACGGGTTGCCGTCCTCGTCGGACTCCTGCACCATCCGCACGAGGGCGTGGACGATCTCGTCGAAGGGCACCTGGTCGCTCGCCTCGCGGGAGAGGATCTCGTGCACGACGGCGATCGCCCGGATCCTGCGCTCTGCCTCGGCCAGGGCTATTCGGCCTTCGGGGGCATCGATGCGGCGAGCCTGCAGGCGCAACAACGAGGAGATCGTCTGGAGGTTGTTCTTCACCCGATGATGGACTTCCCGGATCGTGGCGTCCTTTGTGAGAAGGAGACGGTCCCGCCGGCGCACGTCGGTCACGTCCCGGATGAGGACAAGGCCGCCGGTCACCTCGCCTCCGGCCAAGAGGGGGATGGACCGCAGCAGCAAGGTGGTGTCGGAACGTCGCTCGATCTCCTCCATGACGGGCAGGCGTTTCGCGAAGGACTCCCGGATGGCGGAGGTGTCGAGCCCGAGGGCCGAGAGCGTCGATCCGTTGATGGCACTGACGATGCCGACGCGGTGGAGGGCGCTCACCGCGTTCGGCGACGAGAAGGTGATCCGGCCCAGCCCGTCGACGACGAAGACGCCGTCACCGACGCGTGGGGCGTGCTCAACGGGCAGCTCGTCGTCGGCGAAGGGAAACAACCCGTCGTTCACCATGACCGAGAAACGCTCGAACAGGGCGAGGTAGACGCGCTCGAGCGAGCCTCTCCGCCGCTGCATGGACGGCGCCCATACCCGGCACATCACCCCGAGTAGCTGGCCGGAGTAGCGGACCGGGATGCACTCGGTGCGGAGGTGACCTTCGGCCGCCGCGCTGCGCCTGCTCGCCGTTGGTGACCTTGCCCGTCCGGATGGCCTCCACGACCAAGGGGAGCTCGCTCGCCGCTACAACCTGGCCCACGAGGTCGATCTCGAACAGGGTGGGGTTCGTCGTCGGCCGCATCTGGCCTATGACCACATAGTGCGTGTTCGGCCCCTCGTCGCCTACTGCCAGGCGGTCGGTGGGCACGTAGAGGAGCAGGTCGGAGAAGCACAGGTCGGCCAGGAGGTTCCATGTGGCCATGAGGCGCTCGAGGTGCCTCTTGCCGCCCGGCTCCACGCCGGCGTGGCCCAAGGCCAGGTCCAGGGGAGACGTCATTTCACGTCGAACGGCTCGTCGGCCTCAGCCGCGGCTCCCTCTCCTCTGACACCGGCATGGGCGCTGGTGCCTGAGCCGCTCGGGCTCCGTGCCGGGGGAGCCTCACCGAGTGGGACCTCCACCCCCCGGCGGTGACGAAAGGCCCGCAGCGTGCTGTAGCCGGCCGAGACGGCAAGCTCGTGCAGCTGAGGCGCCCGGTCGGCCACGTGGGCGACTCCGTGGGTATCGGATGCCGTCGTCAGCGGCACGCCGAGTTCATGGAAGCGGCGCAGGAGGCTCGGCGCCGGGTACGCCGCCCGGACGGGCTTGCGGTACCCGGCCGAGGAGAGCTCGGCGGCCATCCCGCTCGAGGCAGCCGCCGACGCGATCCGTTCCTCCACCTCCCGACGCACACCGGCGTCCGGCATCGCCCCGGTGACTTTTATGAGGTCCGGGTGCGCCAGCACGTCGCAGGTGCGCGTGCCGGCCAGCTCCTCGATCGCCTCACCGTAGGCGCGCCAGCTGCCGTCGGTGCCGCGGCGCCCCCACTCCCCCATCTGGACCGAGGAGCCCACGATGTCGAACATCCAGGTGCCGAGCCAATGGACCGAGCCGAGGAGCACGTCGAAGGGATAGCCGTCGAGCATCGTCCGGACCTTGTCCATGAGGCCCGGGTAGTAGTCCACCTCGAGGCCGGCCACGATGGGCAGCCCGGCGGCCTTGGCAGCCACTACCACCTCGATGTAGCGGTCGAGATCCGCCGTGGCGTGGTGGTCGAAGTAGCCGACCATGTGGTCACGGAGCGCCTCGTCCTCCTCCCCCCGCCAGAAACCCTCCACGATCTCCCTCCCCCGGGAGAAGCGGTGGAAGTGCTCGGTGAGGGCGATCTCAGTCACGCCGGCAGCGGCGGCTCGCCGGCAATACTCGGCGAGGCGCTCGACGGCCAGCTCCGCCTCGTCGGCGCGCTCGGGATGGGGCCAGAGGTGCACGTGGTAGTCGAGCATGGCCGCCGCCTCAGGAGTGCGACTTCGGCGAGCGGGGAGAGCGGGAGGAACGGGGGGACCGGCCCGTAGTGCGGCCGGCCTGATCCGGCGGCGGCGGGTCACCCCAGATCCTCGCCCCGATGTCGAGGAGCCCGGCCAGATCGGCGACGTTGCCCGGGCGGTAGCCGACAGTGGACGTGAGCTCGTGAGCGGACGCCAGCTCACTCAGCAGGGCGGCCTCCCGGCCGGCCACGAGGCGGAGGTTGGAGAAGCTGCGGGCCACCTCCTCGAGGACGACTGCCACCAGCTCTGGTGAGCCTGTCCCGGCGGGGAGGGTGCGGGCGAGCGCCGGCCCCACCCGGGAAGCGGCGGCGGCGAGCTCGTCGGCCACGCGGGCGGCGTCGGGGTCGAGGAGCGTGGCCGGCAGCACCTTGTTGCACACGAGCAGGCCCAGGTGGAGCCGGCGGTCCCGGAGCGAGGCCACCATCTCCTCGGCCTCCCGGGCGGGCACCGCTTCGAGCGTCGTCACGAGCAGAAACGTCGTCCGCACGTCCCTCAGCAGGCGGTTGACGGCCTCCGCCCGCCCCACGAAGCCGTCCCTCATCGTCTGGAACAGGATGAAGAAGTCCGCCAGGTCCTGCAGGAACTGACTGCCGAGAACCCGGTCGGCCACCTGGTAGAAGGGACGGGACGCCAGGTTCACGAAGCGCGACCGGTAAGGAACCGTCAGCCAGTGCAGCAACCGGGACGAGAAGAACTCGGTCATGCGGATGGGGGCGTCGAGGAGATCGAGGGCGTTTCTCGATGGAGGCGTGTCGACGACGAGAAGGTCGTAGTCACCTTCCTCGTGCAGTTCGTAGAGCCGCTCCATGGCGATGTAGTCGTGGCCTTGGGCGAAGCGCCTGGTGATGTTCTGGTAGAGGGGGTTGGCCAGGATCTGGCGTGCCGTCTTCGCATCGGGAGCGTGCCGGCGGACGAGGGTGTCCCACGATTCGGACATGTCCAGCTGGGCCGCGTGGAGCTCACCTTTGGCCGTCACACCGGCCGACGTGAACAACTCGTCAGGCACGCGGGTGGCCGTGTTGCCCAGAGCCGCGATGCCGAGGGCGTCCGCGAGCCGGCGGGCCGGGTCGACGGTCACGACCAGCACCCGGCCACCGAGACGGGCGGCCGCCGTGGCGGCAAGGGCAGCAGAGACGGTGGTCTTGCCCACTCCACCGGGCCCACACGCCACGACGACCTCCCGCGCCGAGAGCAGCTGCTCGATCCGCAGCCGTTGCTGGGCGCGCTGCTCCTCTGCGTGGCGGGACTCGTCCCGTTCGGCGACCGGCGGTCGGGGCGAGGCCGCTCCCGGCTGCTGGCTCCGCGACCGCCGGGAGCGGCCGCTGCTCACAGCTCCTCCCCCAGCGAGCGCGCCACCTGCCTGATGGCGCGGATGCCGTGGGCCCGCCCGAACAGGTAGGGCAGGTACAGGAGCGGGACGCTCGCGTCGATGTGGGCCCGCAGGTCCTCCAGGTGGGCGGCGCCGTCCCGCCGGATCGTCACAGCCAGACGGGCAGCGGAGAGGACGGATCCGAGATGACGGGGATCGGAGTCGATCTGCCCGGCCAGGGCGGTCGTAGTGGCCGGCTGCACGAGCTCGTCGAAGATCGCCTCCTCCTGCCGGCCGAAGAGCTCGGGCAGCACCCTGTTGGCGATCACGCATGCGAGGCGGACCGGCGTCTCGCGCGACAGCCGGCCCGAGAGGTCGACGGCCTCGCTCACCGGCATCTCCTCGGGCGTGGTGACGATGACCGCTCCGGTGACGGCTGGGTCGCTCAGCACCCCGATCATCCGTTCGGTCTGAGACCGGACCACCCCCACGTGGACGAGCTCGTTGATCCCCACCGGCGCCGCCAGCTGGCCGACAACCGTCCCGGTGGCGGAGGCGTCCACGATCACGAGGTCGTAGCGGTTCTCGATCACCTCGAAACAGACCTTGCCGATCGTCAGGATCTCCTTGATGCCGGGAGCCGCCGTGGCGACGAAGTCGAAGGCGCGAGCGACAGGTCCGATCCGGCCCACAACAGGAACGCGGACGATCGCCCGGAGGTACTCGCGGAGCGAGGCCTCGGTGTCCATCGACATGGCCGTCAGCCTGGGCGTCACCCGGGCTCCCTCGAAGGGCGTCGCACCGCACTCGTAGGCCACGCCGAGGTCGCCCTTCGGCTCGACTTCGCACACGAGGGTGCGCTTGCCCTGTTCGCTCCCGAGGAGACCGAGGGCCGCCGCCACTGTCGTCTTGCCGACACCGCCCTTGCCAGTGACAAAGAGCAGCCGGCGGGAGAGGAGGTCAGTCATCTAGGTGCCGATCGGGCGCCTACCTCGTCCCGAATCCCACCCGCCGCTCGTCGACTGCCGCCCCGACCTCGACATAGGCGATACGCGCAGACGGAACCGCTATCTGCCGCCCGCGCTTGTCCGTGAGCCACAGGACGCCCTCGGGATTGGAGAGGGACTTCTCGACGTCTGCGATCACCTGATCTCGCTCGCTCCCGTCCACGAGCTCTACTTCGAGCTCCTTGCCGGTATGGATGATCCCGATGCGGACGTCCACGCGGTACTCCTTCTCGTTTCGAGTGGGGAAAGGCCCGGACGCGGGCGCGCCGGCGCGGCCGCGCACATCGTAGGGGCTAGCCCGGGCGGAGCCGGACCGGCCGGGGCGCTCAGGCGGCGTCGAATCCCCGGGGCAAGCGGTCAGATGGCCAGCCCAGGCGAGCCAAGGCCTGGGCGCAGGCAAAGCGGTCGGTCATCCCGGCTACATAGCTCACTGCCCTCTCCACGTCGGTGCCGGCCGTTGCGGGGAGGACGACGTAGCCGTCGGGCACCTCTGCCGGCCGGACGAGGTAGTGCTCGACCAGCGCCTCGAGCATGTCCACCACCCGTCGGGACTGCTCGATCGAGGCCGGCCGGAGGTAGATCCGCTCGTAGTTGAAGCGCCGCAGATCGGCCAACGCCCCGGCCACCGCCTCGCTCATCCCGACTGTGCCGTGCGACAAGGTGGTCTCGACGACATCGGTGATGAAGGACCGCAGCTGGCTGGCCCGTGTGCTCCCGCAGCGTTCCGCCACCGTCGCCGGCAGATCGGCCTCTCGGACCACGTCGGCGTGTACGGCGTCCTCGAGGTCGTGGGCGGTGTAGGCGATGCGGTCCGCGAGAGAGACGACTTCACCCTCCGGGGTGCCTGGTGCCGGACGCGACCAGGAGTGATTTCGGATGCCGTCGAGGGTCTCGGCGCACAAGTTGAGGGGGGCAGCGGTGATGTCGGCACCCCAGACGGCGTGGTCGAAGCCGCCCGCCACGAACGGCGAGAGGGCGTCCTCGCTGGCGTGGCCCCCGGGCCCGTGACCACAGTCGTGGCCGAGGGCGATCGCCTCGGCCAGGGCCACGTTCAGCCTGCAGGCCCGGGCGATGGCCGTCGCCACCTGGGCCACCTCGAGAGCGTGGGTGAGGCGCGTCCGCTGGTGGTCGGCCGGGAAGACGAAGACCTGCGTCTTCCCGGCCAGCCGGCGGAAGCTGGCGCTGTGGAGTATCCGGTCCCGGTCCCGCTCGAAGCACGTCCGCCACGGATCCGGCTCTTCGTCGCTCAGCCGGCGTCCGGCTCCCGCGGCGGCCGTGGCGCCTGGGACGAGTGACTCGGCCTCGGCTGCCTCCCGCGCCTCTTGATCCCACAAGACGGCCGGCGCCACGCGTGCCATGGAGTCCCCGTGCGCAAAGCGGACTCCGGCCGGCCCGGTGTGGCCCTCCATCGTGGCCGCCCAGGCGTGGCCCCTCGAGCTGAGCGTGCTCTCGGCCGCCGCCCCGGCCCCGCCGCCGCCACCTCCGTCGCCGGCACCTACGTCGGCAGCACCGCCGGCAGCCGCCCCGGCCCCGCCGCCGGCAGCACCGCCGCCGGCCGAGGGGCCGCCAGGCTCTCCGACCGGCTCCGCAGCTACAGGATGAACCGATTCCACGCTCAAAGAATACGAGGAGCCTCTATCAGCCGAGGAGGCGGCTCACCGCACGGACAGCTCGGAGCGGTACACCCTGGCCGGGCCAAGGTCGACGATCCGCCTCGCCAGGTCCTGGAAGCGGGTGGCGACGTCACCGCCCGGCTCGCTCTCGACGATCGGCCGGCCGGTGTCGCCTCCCTCGCGTAGCGCAGGGACGAACGGGATCTCGGCGAGGAGGGCCACGCCGAGCTCCGCGGCCAGCTGGCTGCCCCCGCCCGAGCCGAAAAGCTCGTAGCGCCGACCGTCGTCGCCGGTGAACCAGGACATGTTCTCAATGACGCCCCGGATCGGCAGCCGCAGCTGCCGAGCCAGTATCCCGGCCCTCTGCGCCACCCGCTCGGCAGCCGGCTGCGGGGTGGTGACGACGAAAAGCTCGGCGCCGGGTACGAACTGGGCGATGGACATCGAGACATCGCCGGTGCCCGGGGGGAGATCGATGAGGAGGAACTGAGGGCTTCCCCAGTCCACGTCGACGAGGAACTGCTCGAGCGCCTTGTGCAGCATCGGGCCGCGCCAGATCACCGCCTGGTCGTCCGGCACGAAGAAACCCATCGACATGCACCGCACCCCGCACGCCTCCGGAGGGACCAGCAGGTCGTCCTCCATGCTCGGCGCGGCGTCCACCCCGAGCATCTTCGGGACCGAGAAGCCGTAGACGTCGGCGTCGAGCACGCCGACGGAATGGCCCGCCCGGGCGAGGGTGACGGCGAGGTTCACTGTCACGCTCGACTTGCCCACACCACCCTTTCCGGAGGCGATGGCGAGCACCCGGGTGGACGAGGCGCGATCGGCGAAGGGGTTCGACCGCGGCGTCGGACCTTCGGCCCCGTGCCGGCCGTCAGGGCGCTCTCCCGGCCCGCGAGGCGCGACGGAGGCGGCGACCCCTTTGGATCGGGCGGTCTCGTCCGGGCCCGGGCCTCCCTTTGAAACCCGATCCGGCTCCCCCTTCGAGCGACGGAGCATCGCCCGGTACCATATCGGCGTGGAAGGTGCGGCCTCCGTGGATGACGGGGCGGGTTTCTCTGCGGCTGTGGCCGCCATCACCTCGGCCTTCGGCGACGCCACCCGGCGGGGCATCTACCTGCTCGTCCGGGACAGCGAGGGGCTCACGGCCACGGAGGTGGCCCAGCGTTTCGCCCTCCACCCCAACGTGGCCCGCCATCATCTGGACAAGCTTGCCGCCGCCGGCCATGTCCGGGTCTTCGTGGAGCACGGCGGGGCCGGCGTCGGCCGGCCATCCAAGCGCTACAAGGCGGCGGCAGAGCGGGACAGCTCCGGCGTCCCGGCGCACCGAGACGACCTGCTGGTGCTGCTGCTCGCCCGGCTGTTGCCGCTCGTCGACCCGGAGGTCGCCGAGACGGTGGCCTACGAGGTCGGTGCCGAGTATGGAAGAACGCTCGGGGCCAACATGTCCCCCGGCGAGGCCCCCCGCTCCGTCCGCTCGGCCATGCAGGCCGTGGCTGGGGCGCTGACGGCCCACGGCTTTGCGGCCCACGCAGCCGGGCCGGCCGAGAACACTGTCGTGCTCGGCCACTGCCCATTCGGGCGGGCGGCGATAGATCACCCTGTCCTGTGCGCCGCCGACCGCGGCCTCGTCGAAGGGCTCGTCTCGGTCCTTTGCGGCCACACCGTCGCCGTGCAGCTCTCCTCGCGGGCAAGAGGCGACGACGTCTGCGCCACCGCCGCCGGGTGAGGGGCGGCACCGCCTGAGGGGCCTCATCGGGCATTGCGGCGCGTGGGCCGGCGCCGACATCCAGGTGCCGGCCGGTTGAGGCGCGGCTTGGTCATCCCGCAAAGACCGGGTGCCGCGTCCCCGGCGCAAGGGCGTCACCAGGTGAGGCCGAGGATCTCCCGCATCGCGGCCTCGAACTCGTCGTCCTCCAGCCGGCGCCGGGCTGCGAGCACCATGGCGGCGTCATCTCCGACCACGACGCGAAGCGGCGTCGCCGGCTGCTCGATGGCCTCGGCGATGGCTCGCCCCACGATCTCCGCCGGCGTGCGCCCCGCCGGAGCGACAGCTGAGACGTTGCCGTCCCACTGGCGCCGCAGCTCGTCGTAGCTGTCCGGACCGGGGACGTCCTCGGTGTGCTTCATGCCCGGGGCGATGTATCCGGGCTCGATGATGACCACCCTGATGCCGAAGTGACCGACCTCGATGTGGAGCGCCTCCGAGATGGCCTCGACGGCGTGCTTGGTGGCGGCATAGGCGCCCTCGAGCGGCGGCCCGATGTGTCCCTGCACGGAGCTCAGGTTGACGATCACCCCGCTGCCACGGGCGCGCCAGGCGGGAAGCACGGCCTGCGACGAGCCGGACCGGCCCGATCGTGTTCGTCTCGAGCATCGCCCTCAACCGATCGATGGGGAACGACTCGATCGGGCCCACCCCCGTGAGGGCGGCGTTGTTGACGATGGCGTCGAGCTCGCCCGCCTGCTCCAACGCCGCGGCCACAGACTCGGGATCGGTCACGTCGAGACGGAGGCGGCAGGTGGCCGGCAGGTCGGCGAGGAGGTCCGGTCGGCGGGCTGTGGCGACGACCTCGTGGCCCCGCTCGGCGAGCTCCCTCACCGTCGCCGCCCCGATCGCCCGGGCGGCCCCGGTCACGAGCACGCGCACAGGGGGACCTCCGGACCCGGCCTCGCTCGCGTCGCCGGCTTCCTCTCGGCCGTCCTGCTCACCGGTTTCCCCGGCTCTCGAGGGCGGCCGGCAACGGCTGGTGGGCGGCGGCATATGCCCTGCTCGCCTCGCTCCGGACCGAGGCGAGCAGGCGAGCTGACGGATGGTCCTCGAGCATGACGCGGAACGCCGCCACAGCAGCGCGCGGGTTGTGGCTGTCCTGCAGCAGTGTGACGCCCTCATAGCCGTGCGCCAGGGCGTATCCCGGGTCGAGGGCCGCCGCGGCGGCTATCTCCCGGTCCCCCTGCGCCACGAGGGACGGGCGGGAGCCCGACCTGCCGGCGAGGCGCACGAGCCAGCCGCCGTCGGCGAGGGCCTCCGGCTGCTCGGGATCGAGGGCGAGCACCTTCTCGTAGGTGTCGACGGCGAGAGAGATGTGGCCATGGCCGGCGAGGACCCCCGCCTCGGCGAGCTCGATGTCGATCCTGCTCTGAGCGCTCAGCGTGGAGGAGGAACGGGCGAAGGGCGCCACGCCGGCGATTCCAAGGCCGAGCAACACACCGGCGGCGCCGAAGCAGGCCGCCGCCGTCCAACCGAGCACCAGCCGGTGACGGCGGGTCGCGAGGCGGAGCCGTCGCCGCTTTGCCGCCCGGCCCGGGGTACGGGTCGTCGCCCGTTCCGCGGTAGAGGTGTCGGGACGTCTTTGGAGCTGCCTGAGCGCCTCGGCCACGGCGCCGGCACGCTCCTCGTAGCGGTCCCGCAGCTCCTCGTAGTCGGACTGCTCGAGCTCTCCAGCCGCCAGCTCGCGATCCAGATCCGAAAGCGAGAGCCGGAGGAATGCAGCCTCGTCGGCCAGTTCAGCCCTCCGCACCTCGACGGGGCGCCGCCTCTCCGGCGGCGGGCGTGTGCCCCCGGCCCGGGCGGATGGCGAGGTCAGCCCGCTCACGGCGCTTCCTCCCCCGAGGCCCGCCCTGGCCACCCCCGACCATGCCGGCGTCGCCAGAGCAGCAGGCCCACACCGATGCCGGCGGCGGCGACCACAGTGATCGGGACCACGTAGAGAGCGGCGTCGGCACCAGAGGACGCCGGGAGCAGCAGACCCCCCTGTCCGTAGCGGCGCCACGACGGCCTGTTCGATCCGGCCGTCGCTCCAGCCCTGGTGCACCCACGCCGCCACCTCACGGCGGAGGGTCACCGAGGAGGGGGCGTCGGACTGGGCAAGCGAGAGATCCTCACAGGCCGGGCACCTGATGAGACTGTCGAGGCGGGCGATCCGCGCCTCGGCAGTCGTGGGCGGCGGATGGATGCTGCCGATGACGAGCAGGGCCACGGCCGCCGCCGCCATGAGGGCCCAGGCGGCGCGCGACGTCAGGCGGGAGCCCAATCGACGGGTCGGCGGCAGCATGATGCCGCCGCTCACGGGCCGGGCGGTCATTCTGTGTCGCTCGAGCGACGTGGACGAGGGGTTTTGGCCGCTTGCGGGACAAAGAACCCGACAAGAGTGGCGAGAACGGCCACCTCACTCACCGCGGGCCGCCTCCTGCTCGATCCACCGGTCGAGTTGGGAGAGCTCACAGCCCCCTCGATCGAGGCGACGACGCGCCCGGACGGATCGACGAGAAACGAACGAGGCGAGCGATCCCACCCCGTAGGCGGAGGCGATAAGGCCGTTCGGATCCACGACCGAGGGCCAGCTGGCGCCGGCCGAGGACTGGAAGGACCGGCCGTCTGCCTCCGTGTCCCCGTAGAGGACGCCGAGCACCGCCGTGCGCCGGCCCTCGGGGCGGGAGTAGAGGAACTGCTCGAGCTGTGGTTCCTCCTGCCTGCACTGGTCGCACCAGGGGCAAAGAAGTTGACCACGACCCAACGCCCGCTCAGCGACGACAATGACACGGTCCGGCCGGCGAACGACGGCGCCGTGATCGGGGGGGCCTTCCTGCCGACGAGCGGGCTGTTGGCCATCACCATGCTTGCCTGCTGCCGGGTCGCCAGCACGGCGACGAGCACGAGGACGACGGCCCCGACGCCGAGGGCCGACCAGCGCGCCGTCCGACCCTTGCGCCGCACCCCGGCGATCATGGGTCTCTGCCGGCGCCTGCGCCGGCGCCCGTCAGCACGCTCTCTGCTGTGGAGCCGGAGCCGGGCTCACCCACCGGCGAGCCGGTTGCCCGGTCGTGGGAGCGGGCGGCGGGGACGGCTAGGCGCCGCCGGCGCCCGGGGGCCGCCGCCATCAGGGCCCCGAGCGCGGTGATGACTCCACCCGCCCACAGCCACAGGACGAGGGGCTGGTCGACTACCCCGATGGCTGCCGGACCGCGCCCGCTCGCAGAGATGTTGCTCAAGGTCAGATAGACGTCGTCGCGGTAGGAGGAGTCGACGGCGGGGGTGGCGATCCCCTCGTAGCCCGGATAGTCGCTGATGGCCGGGTGGAAGGCGGTGCCGTCGACGAGGACGGTAGCCGCGATGCCGCTCCGGTTCGGCTGGGTGAAGGGCCGGGCGCCGAGGTACTCGATCCGGTGGCCCTCGTATGTCACGGCCTGCTGGCGCCGGAGCTCGAACGTCGCCCGGTGACCGTAAGAGGTGGCCGCCGTCAAGCCGACGGCGACGACCACCACCCCGAGATGAACGATCATCCCGCCGTTCGACCGGCCGAGGAGGCCCCGCCATGCTCCGAGGCCTCCCCGGTGGGCGGCTTTGACGCCGAGGGCGAGCTGGCGGAGAGCCGAGCCTCCGGCGAAGGCGCCGAGACCGAAGGCGGCCAACGGGGTCAGGCCCCGGACGCCGCCGAGGACGCAGGCCAGCAGGACGGCGACGGCGAAGAACGCCGGCGCGGCCAGCCGGCGCCGGAGCAGGTCGCCGGTGCCCTTCCGCCAGGGCAGGCCGGGCCCGACCGCCATGAAGAACAACAGGGCGAACCCGAGCGGCACCGTGATGGAGTCGTAGTACGGCGTCCCCACCGTGAGCTGCTGGTGGCCGATCGCCTGGACGAAGAGGGGGAAGACCGTGCCGATCAGCACGACGACGGCGAACACCGCGAAGAGCAGGTTGTTCACGAGGAAGGCGCCTTCGCGCGACACCGGCGAGTCGATGGACCCCGGCGACCGCAAGCGGTCGCCCCGCCAGGCGATGAGGCCCACGCCGGTGGCGACGACAAGGCCGAAGAAGCCCAGCAGCGCCGGCCCGATCGCCGAGGAGTCGGTGAAGGAGTGGACCGAGACGAGGACGCCCGAGCGTGTGAGGAAAGTCCCGAGGATCGTGAGCGAGAACGCCGCGATCAGCAGCGTCAGGTTCCAGACGCGGAGCAGCCCGCGGCGTTCCTGCACCATCACCGAGTGCAGGTAGGCCGTGGCGCACAGCCAGGGCAGGAGGGCGGCGTTCTCCACCGGGTCCCACGCCCAGAAGCCGCCCCACCCGAGCACCTGGTAGGACCACCAGGCGCCCATCACCACACCCACCGTGAGGAAGGCCCAGGCGACGACGGTGAAGCGGCGGGTCTCGATGAGCCAGCCCTCGCCGAGGCGGCCGGTGGCGAGGGCGGCGATGGCGAACGAGAAAGGCACCGTGAAGCCCGACGAAGCCGAGGTACAGGAAGACCGGATGGAAGGCGATCAGCACGTTGTCCTGCAGGAGGGCGTTCGGCCCGAGCCCGTTGGCGGGCACCGGGCCGCTCACCGTCACGAAAGGGTTCGCCGGCCCGGCCATCAGCCCGAAGAAGAAGACCGCCACGACGAGGGCGACCAGCATGGCCGTCGCCACAAGCGGGTCGGCGGCGCGGCGGCGGAACCGGCGTCCCATGACGGCGAGGTACCCGGAGAGCACGAGCGCCCACAGGAGGATCGACCCCTGGAGAGCCGCCCACATGCCGGTGATCGAGTACAGCAGAGGCGTCTGGCGGCTGTTGTTGTCGGCCACATAGGCGAGCGAGAAGTCGTGCGTGAGAAGGGCGTGCTCCATCGCCGCCGTCGCCAGCAGGGCGCCGGCGAGAACGCCGGCGGCGGCCTTCGGCGCCGCCTCGAGCAGGGACGAGCGGCCGGTGACGAGGCCGGCCACGACCATCATCACCCCGGCGGCGGCCGACAGGAGGCCGAGGGCGACGCCGATCTGACCGGCGACGGCGTTCATCGAGTCGAGCCGTCCGCCGCCTTCACCCGGTTCGGATGGGCGGCCACGTAGCTCTGCGAGTGCTTGACCATGATCTCGTCGGAGGCGAATACGTCACTCGAGCCGACGAAGTGCCCCACCACCACGACAGGCAACCCGGGACGGAAGAGCTGAGGCGGGTCGCCGGTGTTGTCGACTCTCACCTTCACGCCGGCGGCCTCGACGGTGAAGTCGTAGACGTCCTGGCCGCGGTGTTGCACGCTCCCACGAACGACCATCCCCTCCATCTGGAAGTCGGAGTTGCCGAGCGATGCACGCTGCGAGACCGCCTCGTTCGCGGTCTTGAAGAAGACAATGGCTGACGTGAGGCCCTTGAACACCAAGAAACCCAGCGCCGCCACGACGACAACCCCCACTACAGCCAGACGGCGGCGCTGAGCGGCGGGAGGTTGCGGACGGCTCACGAGGCGCCGCTCCGGTTGTCCTCGTCGGGCGCCGGTGGAAGCCGGCGGCGGGCCGCCCGCTCACGGGCGAGGAGGCTCACCGCGTAGGCGAAGAGCGACGCCGAGGACGACGCAGTAGCCGGCGTCGACATAGCTCACGGGAGGCCCTCGGCCCGGCGTTCGGCAATGGCCACCTCGAGGCCCTCGTCCGCCTCCTGGTCCCGCAGGCCGGCGAGCCGGTAACGGTGGACCATGAGCCACACCCAGGCCAGGCTGAACGACACGAAGCCGAGGAACAGCGTCCAGGCCATCAAGCCGTGCACGTAGAGGTGACGGCCGGCGAGATCGACCGTGGGTGCCTGATGGAGGCTTCGCCACCACGAGACCGAGAAGTAGACGATGGGCACGTCGAGAAAGGCGATCACCCCAGCGACGGCGGCTCGCTTGGCGACCGTCTCACGGTCACCGGGCACGCGCCGAAGGGCGAGGTAGCCGAGGTAGAGCACGAAGAGCAGCGCCGTCGTCGTGAGGAGAGGATCCCAGGTCCACCACACGCCCCAGGTGGTCCTGCCCCAGATCGATCCCGTGACGAGCGTGAGCCCGGTGAAGACCACGCCCACCTCGGCCGAGGCCCCGGCCAGGCGGTCGAGGCGGGGGTCGCGCGTTCTCGGCCACAGGTAGAGCAGGCTCGTGGCGAGGGCGAAGCCGTAGGCGAGGAAGGCGACCCAGGCCATGGGCGGGTGGATGTAGAGCAGCCGAACGAGGTTGCCGAAGTTGACTGCCTCGGGGGTGACGAAAAGCCCGAGCCAACAGGTGGCGGCGATTCCGGCCAGCGCCAGCACCCCGACCGCCCGCACGACGAGGCCGCCGGCTCCGGTAGGCGGGTGCCCGCGACCGGGCCTGTCCCGGCTCAGCTCACCCTGAACCTCGGGCGGCTTGGTCTGGTGCGGCAGCGAGATGGCACTCACGAGTCCTCCAACAGGGGGCCGAAGGCGACCGTGCCGATGGCGGCATAGACCGCGGCGAAGACCGCCAGCAGGAAGAGCCATGTCCAGGCGTGGGAGGCGGTGCCCGCCATCGCCGCCTTCCATGCCTTGGTGGCGGCGAGCAGCACCGGCGCCGCCACCGGGAGGAACAGGAGGGGGAGGAGGGTCTCCCGGACGCGCAGGCCCGAGGAGACGACGCCGTAGACGACGCCGACGGCGGCCAGACCGACCGAGGCGAGCACGCACGTGGCCGCCATCACGAGCCCGCCCCCGAGAGGAACCCCGTAGAGGACCGCCACGCCGACGGTGAGCACGGCTTCGAGAACGAGCAGCTGTGCCGCCACTGCGGCGCCCTTGCCGAGGAAGATGCCGGCCGGGTCGAGGCCCGACAGCCGCAGACCGTCCCGGCCGGCGTCGGCGGACTCGACGGCGAAGCTCCTCTGTATGGCGAGGACCGCCGACAGGAGTACGGCGATCCAGAACAGGCCCGCCGCCGCCGGCAGCAGGCTCCGCCGGTCGGGCCCGAGGGCGAGACCGAAGAGCAGCAGGACTGCGGCCGCGAACGGCACCACCTGGTTCAGCCCCACCCGCGAGCGCAGCTCGATCAGCAGGTCCTTCCGGCAGACGAGGGCGGCGTCATGCCACATGCACGGCCTGGCCTGACTCGAGCGCGGCCGGCTCGTGGGCGTGCACCGACGGGGACTGGCCGCTCGTGACCCGGCCGCCGGCCATCTCGACGACGCGGTCGGCGAGGGCCGTTGCCCGGTCGTGCTCATGAGAAGAGAGCAGAATCGTCGCCCCGCCTTCCCTGGCCTCGGTCACAAGGGTGTCGAGCAGCGCCCGTCCCTCCGGGTCCAGGCCGGCGTGCGGCTCGTCGAGCAGCCAGAGCCGCGGCCGGCGGGCGACGAGCACGGCGAGGGCGGCCCGGCGTCGCTGACCCGCCGACAGCTGCCCGACGGGCAGACCGGCCAGCCGCCCGATTATCCCGAGCCGCTCGAGGGCCGCCGGGGCGCGGGCGGGATCGGCGCCGGCGGCACGGAGCGCGAAGCGCAGGTTCTCCGGCGCTGTCAGCTCCTCGTACAGGTAAGCGGAGTGCCCGAGGAGAGCCACCTCCCGCCGCACGGCCCGGTTGTCCGCGACGAGGTCCTGACCGAGCACCGCCGCCTCGCCGGAGCGGACCCGCAAGAGCCCGCAGCACAGGCGGAGCAGGCTCGTCTTCCCGGCGCCGTTCGGCCCGCGAACGTGCACGATCTCGCCCTCGCCGACGTCGAGCGTCACGCCGGCGAGCAGCGGGAAGCGACCGGCGAGGGCGACGGCCTCACGGAGACGAACGGCGGGCGCCATTGGGATCGCTCAATGCTACGGCCCGCAGGCCATAGGTTTCCAAGCGGGCCGAGGCGAATCTCGACCGGAGCCACGTCCGGCGGGAGGGACGAGGGCGCGACCGGGCGATGCGGCGGTGGCTCAAGCGGTCCGGCCGCGAACGAGGTCGATGTCCGCGTCGACCATCATCTCGATCAAGCTCGACGAAGTCCACGTCGGCCTTCCAGCCGATCTCCGAGCGCGCCTTGGCGGAGTCCCCCACGAGCATGTCCACCTCGGCAGGCCGGAAGAAGCGCTCGTCCACGACCACGTGGTCCTCCCAGTTGAGGCCGGCCCGCCCGAAGGCGACCTCGCACAGCTCCCGCATCGAGTGCGTCTCCCCCGTCGAGACGACGTAGTCCTGGGGGCTGTCGCGTTGCAGCATCGACCACATGGCCCGCACGTAGTCGCCGGCGTATCCCCAGTCCCGCTTGAGCGTCGAGGTTCCCGAGGCGCAGCTCGGAGTCGAGGCCGGCCTTGATGCGGGCGGCGCCGTGTGTCACCTTGCGAGTGACGAACTCGAGCCCGCGTCGAGGGCTCTCGTGGTTGAAGAGGATGCCGGAGCGAGGCATGCAGGCCGTAGCTCTCCCGGTAGTTGACCGTGATCCAGTGCCCGTAGAGCTTGGCCACGGCATAGGGGCTCCGCGGATAGAACGGGGTCTGCTCGTTCTGGGGCGTCTCGGCCACCTTGCCGAACATCTCCGACGAGCTCGCCTGGTAGAAGCGGATGCCCGGGATCCGAGAGGCGGATGGCGTCGAGCATGCGGGTGACGCCGAGAGCCGTCGCCTCCCCGGTGAACACCGGCAGCCGCCACGAGGTGTGCACGAAGGACTGGGCGGCGAGGTTGTAGACCTCGGTCGGCCGGAACTCGCGGAGGATCTCGATCATCGAGCCCTCGTCGAGCACGTCGCCCGGCACGAGCGTGATGTCCTGCTTGGATGTGGGCGATCCGGTCGATGTTGAGCGTGCTCGCCCGCCGGAACATCCCGACGACCTCGTAGCCCTGGGAGAGGAGGAACTCGGCCAGGTAGGAGCCGTCCTGGCCGGTGATCCCGGTGATCAAGCGCCTTTCCTGGCATGCCCACGTTCTAGTCGCTCGCCTGCACCCGGCTAACGGCCGGCCGGCTCGGGGCCGCCGGCTGCCCACCGTGGCGGCCGCCTGCTCGGCGAACGCCGCCCGGCCCTCGGCCGCCTCCTCGGTCTGGGTGGCCACGGTGAGGAGGGGATGAAGGTAGGCGAGCGCATCGGAGGCGGCGAGGTGGAGCACCCGCTGGAAGGAGGCGCGGCCGGCGGCGAGGGCACCGGGGGGCTTCTCCGCCAGGGTGGCGGCGAGAGCGTCGACGGCGGCATCGAGCTCGTCGCACGGCCACCACCCGGGTGACGAGCCCGAGCCGGTCGGCCTCGTCGGCCTTGATCCGGCGCCCGGTCATCATGAGCTCGAGCGCCCGTTTCGGGGGCAGCCACTGAAGGAGGACGACGGTCACCATGTAGGGCCAGATGCCGATGTCGATCTCCGGCGTGCCGAAGACGGCGTCGTCGGCCGCGACGACGAGGTCACAGGCGAGGGCGAGGCCCATGCCGCCGGCGAGGGCGTACCCCTGCACGCGGGCGATCGACGGCTTGCCGAGGGCGGCCAGATCCTCGAAGACCTCCGCCAGCTGACGGCGCGTCCTCGTGCAGGTCGGCCGGGCTCGGCCCGGTGGCGGCTCCCGGCGGCCGGCGGCGGGCGAGTCCGGCCCGATGAGGTCCGCTCCGGCGGAGAAGGCCCGGTCCCCGGCCCCGGTGAGGACCACCACCCGTACCTGCTCGTCGGCGCGGGCAGCGGCGAGGGCCGCACCGGAGACCGGCCAGCACGGACGAGTTGAGGGCGTTGCGCCGGTCGGGGCGGTTGATCGTGATCCGGCCCACCCGGCCGTCGACCTCGTAGAGCACGTCGTCAGGCACGGCCCGGACGATACCGGCCGATACGGTCGCGCCGTGGTGCCGCCCCGACCCGCCGCCGGCCGGCGCCTGACCGAGCTGCCGAAACGGGTGGCGATCGTCTCGTACCGCCTCGGGGGTACCGACGGGGTGTCGATCGAGGCGGCGAAGTGGAAACGTGCCTTCGAGTCACTCGGCGCTGCCGTCACGACCGTGGCCGGCAGCCGGCACCGCCGACGTGCTCGTGGAGGGCCTGGGGGCAGGCCTGGCGGTGGGCGGCCCGGCGGCGACGAGGGACCCGGGGAGGTAGCGCCTGTCGCGGACGACGAACTGTCGGATCGCCTTGCTGCGGCCCTCGAGGACGCCGACCTCGTCGTCGTCGAGAACTGCTGCTCGCTGCCGATCGACCCCGAGCCCGGGAGGGTGCTGGCGCGGCTGCTCGCCGGAAGGCCGGCGATCCTCCGCCACCACGACCTCGCCTGGCAGCGCCCGCAGTTCAAGGACGGTGCCACCCCCGCCTGACGACCCGGCCTGGTGGCACGTCACCATCAACGAGCGCTCCCGCCTCGAGCTGGCGGCACGCAGGATCGAGGCGGTCACGTTCTACAACTCCTTCGACCCTGACCCGCCCATGGGTGACCGCCGGCCACCCGCGGCGGCCCTCGGCGTCGGCGACGACGAGATCCTCGTCGTGCAGCCGACGCGGGCCCTCCGGCGCAAGAACGTCGCCGGCGGCCTCCTGTTCGCCGGGGCGCTCGGTGCGACCTACTGGCTCCTCGGGCCGGCCGAGGACGGCTACGACGAGGAGCTCGACTCGCCTGCTCGAGCGAGCTGCCGGCCGGTACACGGACACATGTCGGTCGACCGGAGAGCGGGCGCGTCGCAGACGCCTACGCCGCCTCCGATGTCGTCGTCCTGCCCTCCACCTGGGAGGGCTTCGGCAACCCGAGCGTCGAGTCGGCCCTGCACCGCCGGCCGCTCGCCATCGGCAACTACCCGGTGGCCGGCGAGCTGAGACGGTTCGGCTTCTCCTGGTTCGACCTGACCGAGCCGGAACGGGCAGCACGTTTCGTCGCCCACCCGGATGCCGGCGTCCTCGACCGGAATGAGCAGGTGGCCAGGGCTCGCTTCTCGACGAGCGATCTGCCGGAGAGGCTCGGGGCTCTGGTTACCGGTTGGTAGGCTCCGCCACGATGTCCGGTCTGGCAGCTTCCCCCGCGCTCCCGCGGCGCCGGCTGACCGCCGCCCACCGGCGGCGCCAGCTGATCGACGTTGCCCTCGAGACCTTCGCCACGAGCGGCTACAACGCCACGACGATGGAGGACATCGCCACGACCGCCGGTGTCACCAAGCCACTCCTCTACCAGCACTTCACGTCCAAGCGCGCCCTCTACCTCGAGCTGATCGACGACGTGGCGGCGAGGCTGATCCGGGCACTCGCCGAGGCCGCCGGCGCCGAGACCTCCCCTCGCCGGCAGGTGGAGGCGGGCTGTCAGGCCTACTTCCAGTTCGCCATCGAGAACCCATCCGCGGTGCGCGATGCTCTTCGACTCCCCCGAGGACGAGGAGCTGGCCCGTGGCCTGCGCACGATCGAGGATGCCATCGCCGATTTCGTGGCGCCGCTCATCGCGGCCGACATCAAGCCCGACCACCGCAGGACGCTCGCCGCCGCCGTCGTCGGGATGACAGAGGGAGTGACCCGCGACTGGCTCCGCCACTCCCACCGGCGGGGCGACCCGGAGGACGAGGACCCGGGCGAGATGGCCGACCTGCTCGCCCGGCGGGTGGCCGAGTTCGCCTGGGGCGGTCTGAGGGGCTTGTCCAGAAGCGGCTGAATGTGACCGTTGGTCGGACGGTGCGAGGCTCGCCCGCTGGATGAGACGAAGGCGGCCTTGCTGCGACCGCTCGATGCCCAGCGCTCTCACGTGCTCGGCGGCCTGCAGACCGGTGGCAGGTTGGGCCCGAGACTCCGCCGGAAGCGGTGCTCAGCCTGTACCGAGACCAGACAGAACACACCAACGCGATCATGAGGACCGCACCGCTCGAGGCGCCGAAGAACTGCAGTCTTTCGTCCTGCTCGCGAAGATGTTACTGTTCGACCCGGCGTGGTCATCCTTAGGACCCGGGTTAGAACCAGGTTCCTTGGCTGCTATGTAGCTTGAGGGGCTATTTTGCGTACCCGACGGTCTGAAGCAAGACATCCCAACCCGATGGCGGCTGTTGCATCAGTTGCCGCCTCGATTGTTCTCCTGGGGCTACCCGCACTCGGGGCTATGGCGGCTACCGAACCAGCCCTGGCACGCACGCCGGTGGCCATACCGGCTCATTCGGTTAGTACGGCCACCACAGCCGGTCCCGCTAGTCCGATCAACGGCTACATCCACACCTCCGGGACTGCGATCTACGACGGCGGTGGCAACCAGGTGAGGTTCTTCGGGATCGATTCGGCCGCTCTGGTGTCCGGACCGCCTACGAGCGTTTGCCCCGACAGCAACTGGAGCGCCATCAGCAGCCAAGAGATCGCCGATGAGGCGCAATGGGGATTCAACGAGGTTCGCCTCGCTGTCAGCTGGGCAGATCTCGAACCCAGTGCACCGACGTCGTCGCCGAGTGGACTGGTGCACAACTGGAATGTGACCTACCTCGACGCCCTCTCCACGGCAGTCCAGGAATACAACCAGGCTGGGATCGCCGTGGTTCTCGACATTCACCAGTCGGATTGGTCTCCGGCATGGAACAAGGACAATTCGAAGGTCGCCAACTGTCAGGGCACCGGCTTTCCGATCTGGATGTATCCCAATGCGAGCACGCTCTCCCGCCCGCAGGCAATGTGCGACTTTTACAACAACATCCCGGAACCGGGTGTCTCGGAGAACCCTCAAGACGGGTTGGTAGCCGTTGAAGCGTTCTTAGCAGGGTACTTCGCGCCGGAAAACGTCACATCTCACGGACAGGTCATCGCTTTCGACATGTTGAACGAGCCGCAGTCGGCGGCCGGGACCAGCTGTCAGGGCCAAGTCGGTGCGGACATGCTCTCGGTTTACGAAAACCTCGGAACGGCGATTCGCAGCGTGGACCCGCCTGTCGCCTTGATCTACGAGGATTACTCGTCTTCAACCTATGAAACCGCTGGCTTCATGCTGAGCTCGCCGCTGAACATGTCCAATGCGATCATCTCAGTGCACGACTACGCGGCCAATTGGAACGAGCCAGTGCCCTCCCGCTGCAAGACCCAGCAGGCGCTTCCCTTCTATGCTGCGCACCTGCAGCAGGCCCAAGACTTCGGTCAACCGCTGTGGATCGGCGAATTCAACGGGTTTCACACGCAGGACTCGTGCCCGGATTCCACCTGGCAGAGCGACGTCACCACAAACCTGGAATTCGATACCGCCAATGACATCAGCTGGTCGTTCTGGGACTACACGACTCTGTCGCTCAACCTGAGTCTTTTGCCTTACCTGCAGGCGGGGATGGTCGGCTTCACGCCTGTGGTGGCCATAACCACCCCCGGGGCCAACGCCCCGGTCTCGGGGACGCTCACGGTCACGGGCACGGTGAGCGACGCCAACTCGATCAGCTCGGTGCAGGTGAGCCTCGGCGGCGGCACAGCCGAGACGGCCACGGGCACGAACAACTGGTCCGCGCAGTTCGACACCACGGCGCTCCCGAACGGCTCCGCCACCATCGCGGTGAGCGCCACCGACTCCGCCGAGAACGTCGGCACCGCCTCTGAGACGGTGACGGTGAACAACTCGCTCGTGGTGGCCATAACCACCCCCGCGGCCAACGCCCCGGTCTCGGGGACGCTCACGGTCACGGGCACGGTGAGCGACGCCAACTCGATCAGCTCGGTGCAGGTGAGCCTCGGCGGCGGCACAGCCGAGACGGCCACCGGCACGAACAACTGGTCCGCGCAGTTCGACACCACGGCGCTCCCGAACGGCTCCGCCACCATCGCGGTGAGCGCCACCGACTCCGCCGAGAACGTCGGCACCGCCTCTGAGACGGTGACGGTGAACAACTCGAGTGGTGAGACCAGTTGCCCGACCACTGCGGGCATGAAGGAGCTCTCGGGCAACGTGAGCGTGGAGACGGGTCAGAGAGGATGGACGGGCACGTACAACTCCCATTCGGTCGTCTCACGCGTTGAGCCGGGCGGCGGCAGCTACGACGGTCGATGGGCCCTTCGCATCTCACCTGAGAGCGGCTTCTCGGGTACAGCCGGCGTGACAAACGCCGCTCCGGCATGGGTACCGGGCTCTCCCGGGACCTCAACGACGGGTGGGGCGCCCTATACGGGCAGCGTCTTTGTGAAGGCAAGCGTGCCGGGGGAACAGGTGGCGCTCACGATGAGGGAGACGACAGCCGGTGGGACCGGCGTCGCCCGTCACACAGCCATCGTGACCCTGCACGACACCGGCTGGCATCGGCTCACGCTGACCTACACGGCCGTGCACGATGGAGACGCCATCCGCTACAGCCTCTACGGAGACAACTTCGCCAAGTCGGCTCAATACATCCTGGCTGACTGCCTCAGCCTGCAAACCAGGACCAAGACCGGCAGGACAGGAGCCGGCAACCTCTGACGTTTCGTCGCTGCGAGGCTCGGTGAGCCGACCACGACAAGAGATCCGATCTTCAAGAGCTGCTGAAACTCCTTGTGGCTGTGAGCAGGAGGCTCTTCAGAGCGACGTTGTGTCTGCCGGCGGGCAGGTGCAACAGGGACGGGTCGATCATGTAGGTGACGGCACCGAGTGAGTTCGCTGTCAGTGTCGCGATCGGGCGGTCATCGATCAACAGCTGTACGGGATGAGCGGGCAAGTAACCTCCCGCCAACAAGTAGCTGGTGCCACCGGCCGGCACGTCGGTGCGTGAGAGGTCGATGCTGTGCTGGAGAGACGTCAGCTCACGAAGCGCCTGCTGCCGTACGGCGATGTCCTGTTGCTCCGCCCGGGTGGCGGCCACCAAGCTCGGCACGAAACGGGGCGCGTAGAGCGTGCCCCAGCCGCTCGCCACATCAAAACCCTTCGTTGCCGTGAAGCCCGGGACGATGACCTTGCCCGCAGGGGTCTCGGCCGAGTTGTTACCACTCACGACGTCGGCAATCCCGTCCCGTGCCCCACGTGGTCCGAGCACGTCGTAGAGAACCGGGTTGATCGGTCCCACGTCTGCGTGATTTAGCTGCGTGGCCAGTGCCAAGATCCCGCCAAGCATCGGGGCCGCCTCCGAGGTGCCGTCCTGGGCGTCCATCGTGATGTCCGGGACAGAGCGCATCTGAGAGCCGGTGATCGCCGCCACCCCGTCCTGATACCGGGGCCGCTTGAACACCGACGAATAACCGGCCCCCTCGGAGAACCTGCCGCCGACGTGCCAGATGGGATCGGGGCCGAGGCGCTTCCCCGACGGGCTCAGGTTCGGCACGCTGCCGCCCACACCGGTCACCCAGGGCGAGTCGTCCCAGGCTGCCGTATCAGGTCCCGCGGAGGTGTCCTCGCATTGCCCATTGGCGACCGCCAGGTTCTGCACCACGCCGCAGTCGCCTGTCGCTACCAGCACAGGGATGCCGGCCGCGGCCGCGGCAAGCTCTCCCGGGTCCTGGGCGAGGATCTCCGCCTTGCCGTAGCTGTAAGTGGTCTCGCCTGTGCCATCGCTGATCGAGATCACGTTGGCCAGGTGGTGGCTGCTGATCTGCTCGAGTGCCACCATCATTTCCGGCGGAGCCACCTGGCTGGCGGCGTCC
Organism: uncultured Actinomycetota bacterium; assembly: GCA_963754255.1. GTDB lineage: Bacteria > Actinomycetota > Acidimicrobiia > Acidimicrobiales > Bog-793 > CAVWEW01. The sequence goes on along the minus strand of CAVWEW010000008.1, from coordinate 1,035,843 downwards.
TCGGTCACCTCACTGTCCGCTGGAGTGGCTGAGATCAGGATTTTGGCGTACGGGGCGATGAGGTGCGCCGTGACCACGTCGAGGGCGAGCTCGCCCTGCCATGCACTGCAGGAACCGTAGCTACCCAGCTTCACCATCCCCGGAGGGCACTGGGCGGGGAGCTTGCCGTTGGGGTAGATGGTGCTGATGTCCGGATTCGGCAGCCCGTATTGCCTGTCATAGGAGGCGACAAGCTTGCCGATGCCCGGGAAGTTCCACCCCTCGATCACGGCGATTGTCGTGCCGGCGCCGTCGATGCCCTGACGCCAGAGCGTGCCGATCCCGTAGTCGAGGATGTCCGGCGCCCCTGGCGTGCTGTTGGAGTATTTTTCGTGCATCTTCTTCAACACCGCAGAGAGGACCTGAATCTGCCTCTTCCTCGACGGCAGGCGTGACGGCGCAGCCTGCCCGGCGGTGGTCATGCTGCTTGTGGCGCTGCCGGCGATCGGGGTAGCGGTGACGCGGGCGCGAAGAGCAACTCCCCGGGGCCGTGGCGCTCCTGCGGACGCGGCCTGGCCCGACCCCACTATGAGGGAGGACACGCTCAAGGACACCGCCAGCACCGTCGCCCCAGCCCCGGCCACAAGTCCCCGTCTCTCCAACAAGCGCATCTCCGGCTCCTTTGCCTCAGCTCCGATATCGGTTCAGTTCCTTGCCGATTCCCGTGCCCTCGGGCCGCCACCGCCTACAGGCCCCGCGGCCCGAGCTGAACCTAGTGGGTATCGCTGGACATAGCGAGGAGCCATTGAATGGCGGATGCCGGTTGTCACACCACCACCCGGCGGGACGTCAACGACCCCTTTGCCGTCAGTCTCCCACCGGACCTACACGTAGCTGAGCTGGACGAGCAGGTTGCAGCTGGCTCCGCTCGAAGCCTTCTACATCGGCCCTCCCGGCGCCAGCGGCGGCGCGTAGAGAAGCACGCCGTTGCCGCCCGAGCAGGAGATTGCGCCGGTCCCCTTTGCCTCGATTGCGATGTAGTCCCCTTGACGACGTGCAGATTTGACCGAGTAGCTCTGCACTATGTACTTGTCGTTGTTGCAATTGTTCTTGCCGGTCTGGCCGACGTAGTTGAAGACCGGACCGTTGCTGACGACCTGCGCCGTAACCAGCGGCACCCCCTCGGCTTCAGGCGGCGCGTCTCGTCGACGATGAACTCCCCGAGCTCCTGTGGCCGAATCCTGGAGGGTTGACGCTCACCCCACGTCGCCTTATTGTCACACTGGCGGTGCAAATGGCAATGAGCGGCGGTGGACGAGGGCGGGGAGCGAGGGGCTCGACATAGCAGCAGCCCCTCGGTCACTCGAGAAAGGGGGCGGGTGCCGTAGGAGAGAGTGCGAGGAGGTGAGCGCTTCCTCGGAACTTGTGTTCAAGCAAATTTCGAGAGTGCCCCGCCGACCCGATGGACCTTTGTGCCATGTGCGGGAGGCGGGCGCTGCGTCGGGCCTCGTCCGGGGCAGCCGATTCAAAGGAGAATCGTATGCAAAGACGGGTTGTGCTCCTTTCGTCGCTGTCGGTGTTCGCTCTCGCAGTGGCGCTGGTCGTCACGGCCGGGGGGGCGGCGGGGGCGGCGTCTCGCAGCGGCGTCAGAGCCGCTCGAACAGGCGCTGTGACGACATCACCGCTCGGTAGGTATTCGCCAACCTTCGCCGGTCCAGCTGCTACCGGCTGCGCCTCAGGCTGTCACCTGCTCAGCGGCCCCTACCAGACTCCCTCGACGGCGTCTCTCACCCCGAGCAGGACGGCAATCGGACGTGCGAGCCTGTCCTCGAGCGTGAAGGCCTTGCCGTCCCCGCGAGTTGTGAGGAGCGGTGGCTCGGGTGTGACGATCCCGACAGTCAGCTGCTCGCCGCAAGGTCCCGGCTGCGACACCATCAGCTCTTCGTCGGGCGGGGCGGTCGGCGTGAAGGGCCTGAACGCGGTCGACAGTGCCGACAGCGTGCCCACTCAGCTATCCAGAGATATTGAGCCTCCCGACCAGGGCCTGTGTGCCGGTAATGGTTACGTGGTCGAGGACAACAACATCGGAGAGATCCAGATTTTCAACAAGGCCCTGAAGCGGGTGTCGCCTGTCATCCCCCTCGACACCCTCATGGGACTTACGAAGCGAGGCTGGAGCAGCGGCGGAGACCCTTCGTGCCTGTACGACTACGCCAACGGCGGGCACTGGATTCTTCACCGAGTTCGTCTCGATCAGCCCGGAGTCGAAGGGTGGGGCATTCGTGGGCTGTTTCGGAGCCGTTGCCAATGCGTGCGACGAGGGCATCGCAGTCACCAAGGGCTCAAATCCATTCGGCCCGTACAACGTCTACTTGCTCCACGCCGATTACAACCCCGCTGAGCCGGGCTACCCCTACCTGCTTAATGACTTCGTGAAGATCGCGACCACAAGGGACGCCTTTCTCTTGTTCTACGACGAGTTCCCGCTGAGGGGGAACGGCATCGGCGGCGGATCCTTCAACGGGGCACAGGAGTTCGCTTTCGACAAGACCGCGCTCGAACAGGGCCGGCCCGTTAGTGAACCTGATGGGAAGCCGAACCCCGCCGTCACCGTGGCCATCGAGAACATGGGTCTGCTGCCGACACCGAACGGCACTTGTGCCCGCGACGACAAGTATCACGAGGCCGGTGAGACGTGCTGGTTCTCGGTTATCCCGGCGATGCCACCAGACCCGACCCAGTATGACAACAGCTATGGCGGCTCCGGCTTCATGCTAGCCACCCTCGACTTCTACGGTCTAGGCGGCAACCAGCTGGCGGTCTTCGATTGGACCGGTCTCGACAACCTGAACAGCAAGGGCTGCTCGACCTGCCGAGGCATCCATTTCGGTGGCGAGTTGTTCTCCGGTGTCTCGCGCTACTACGACGAGGGAGTCGCCGCCGCCCAGAAGGCTGGGCCGATACCGCTCGGCAACGAATGCGGCAAGGCCAAGCTCAGTACGGGCAAGCCTCCGGTCGCCCACTGCCCCGAAGGGGGAATCGCCACCAACAGCGATCAGGTCACGCAGGCTTCGCAGGCACAAGGTCACCTGTGGGCCGCCGTCGACACCGAGATCGACCAGGCGTCCGCGGCCGTACCCGAACTACATGAGGGCGCCGTTTACTGGGTGGTCGGCACGGGCGGCTTCGACCGGAACCAGGTTTTCGGCCTGAGCGGCGAGGGGTATGTCTCCCCGGCCCATGAGGAGATCGAGTTCCCGGCCATAGCTGCAGAAGGAGGCTCCTCGGACGGTGGCAACAACGGCGCGATCATGTCCTTCACGCTGTCGGGCAACGGCGGACCTGGCGGGGCCGACAACGGAGGTTTCTACCCGAGCAGCGCCTACGGGCGGCTGACCAGCACATCGGACGGGCTGACGGGATCGGTCGTGCACATCGTCGATCTCGGTCAGGCGCCACAGGACGGCTTCAGCGAGTACCAGGGTTATCCCGGTGCCACTAGGCCGCGCTGGGGCGACTACGGCAGCGCCATCTTCCTACCGGGGTCGGGAGGCAGGATCTACTTCGCCTCCGAGTACATCCAGTACCCGAACTGCCTGCCGCCGAAATTCACCCTGACAATCGGGACCTGCGGCGGGACGAGAGACGGCATGGCCAACTGGGGCACGTCGGTCAACTACGTCGTCCCGTGAGAAGAGACGCCGGCGCCCGGCCGAATAGGGAAAATGAAAGGCAAGGGAGGCGGCGACTGATGTAGCGACTGCCGCTCGTCGTGTCCATGTGCTCGTGGGGAGCGACCGGCTGGGGCCCTCGGACGGGTTCCTGCGCCTCAGCCGGTCGCTGTCGCGCTGAACACGTCGGCGTGTACATCGGGCACGGCGGTCTCGAGGCAACGAGCCAGCCAACGCTGTTAACGAGAAAGGGCATTCCGGCGCCAGGCTGCACAGCTCCTCGGCGGATTTTGGAATTAGTTAGCCGGGTACCCGCGTCGCGTCCGGGGTTCTCCTAACGCTACTGGCGGGAAGATTGTTGTCCATATCGATTGCTTGGCCACGAGGTCGGCACTGGGCGCCGCAGTGACGGCGCCGTCCTCCGACAATCCGTGTGGTCCGTCAGGAGGACATGATGCGCAAGTCCCTCGCCAAAACGGCGGCCACCTGCTCGTCTGCCTGATCGAGCACGTGCGTAGACCCGAAGCATCATCGCCGCGTTGGCGTGTCCGAGGCGCCCAGCGACAGGCGCCCAGCGACGGTGCGCACGTCGTGCCCGCCACCGATTGCCTGGGAAGAAAAAGGCAGCCCGCCCTCTCGGCGCCGGCGGCCAATCTTGCCACGAACTCCTTATACAACCTAGCGAATGTGCATCCCGGATATGGCGCGGGCGACGATGAGACGCTGGATCTCGGACGTGCCTTCGAAGATCGTGTAAATCTTGGCGTCCCGGTGCCATCGCTCGACCGGGTACTCGCGGACGTACCCGTAGCCACCGAGAATCTGGATGGCCTGATCGGTCACCCAGACGGCGGTCTCCCCGGCGTACAGCTTGGACATGGACCCCTCGCCGGCGGTGTAGGCCTTGCCGTTCATGCCCATCCAGGCCGCTCTCTGGTAGAGCATCCGCGAGGCGTCAATCCGAGTCTTCATGTCGGCCAGCTTGAAGGCGATCGCCTGGTGCTGGACGATCGGCTGCCCGAAGGTGCGCCGGTCCTTCGCGTACTGAAGGGCGTACTCGTAGGCCGCACGGGCGATGCCGACGGCCTGGGCGGCCACAGTGGGGCGACTCGCCTCGAACGTCGCCATGGCCGCCTGACCGGTCGCCTTCCGCCCTTGTTCGGCTCTCGCCAGGCGCTCGTCGAGCTTCTCCTTGCCGCCGAGCAGGCAGCTGCCGGGCAGCTTCACGCCTGACAGCACTACCTCGGCCGTGTGCGAGGCCCGAATTCCCATCTTCTTGAACTTCTGTCCCATCTCGAGGCCCGGAGTCTTCGGCGGCACGACGAAGCAAGCCTGCCCCTTCGCCCCAAGCTCGGGCGCCACGCTCGCCACGACGACATGGACATCGGCGATGCCGCCGTTAGTGATCCACGTCTTCGTCCCGTTGAGCGTCCAGGTGTCGGTGGCCTCGTCGTAGACGGCCCTCGTCCGCAGCTGGCTGACATCGGAGCCGGCGTCGGCCTCCGAGACGCAGAACGCCGCCATCCGCAGATCGCCCGGGCTGCCGAAGCACTGCGGCGCCCATTCTCCGATCTGCTCCGGCGTCCCGTTCGAGACGATCCCGGCCAGCCCGAGGGTGGAGCCGAAGATGGCCAGCCCGATACCGGCATCCCCCCATGCCATCTCCTCGTTCACGGCCGGCAGGAGCTGGCCCGTGGGATCGGCGAAGCAGCTGGCGACGAAGTCGAACGAGTACAGACCCACCTGAGCCGCCTCCTCGATGATCGGCCAGGGGGTCTCCTCCCGTTCGTCCCATTCGTGAGCCGCCGGCCGCACGACGTTCTCGGCGAACTCGTGGACCCACTTGATCACCTGCAGCTGGTCCTCGTTCATCTCGAGCGAGAAGTCACTCATCTCCACCCACCTCGTGTCGGAGTTGTCAGCGCGAGCCACCATGGCGAACAAACCCAACGGCGTCGGGCAGTGCACTCTGGAAACGTGCCATGGGAAGGCCGTCAACCAACTGCTGACCGCGCAGTAACTATTTCTCCGGGATGGTAGCAAGCAAAACGAGCGGCCGCTACATCAACTCTCGTTGCCGGTCGACAGGCCTCACGGCCCTACCCCACGGCGACGGCGAAACGGCCCCTCGTCACCAGCCAAGGAGATCGAGCGAGATTGCCCCGCCACGTGATGGTTTGATGAACCCGCGGCCGGGAGAGCCCGGCTCAGGGGCGCGCTGCGGTCTGTGGTTAGACCGCCCGGACGTTCGCCGCCTGGAGGCCCTTCTGGCCCTCCTGCACGTCGAACTCGACCTCCTGACCCTCAGTGAGGGCGCGGTAGCCCGACATTTGTATCGATGAATGATGGACGAAGACATCGGCTCCGTCCGACTGCGAGATAAAGCCGTAGCCCTTCTCTGCGTTGAACCACTTCACTACTCCGGTCGCCACGGCGGCGATCCCCCTTGCACTCGTAAATTGCTGTATAGCCACGAGCCTCCGCCGACCGTCGGACGGAGACGCTTAGAGGTTCAGCCGCCAAAAGGCCCATTCCCGCTTCGCGCTCCGGATCCAAGAGATCACCGAGTGCTCAGCTCAAAGGCTAGCAGAGGTGCGAAGCAGGTGGAAATCCGGCCCCGAGGGGCCGCCTCGATCCCGTGCGCGCCTGCGGCTCTGTCAGCCGAACACCCGCGTCCCGTTCGGCGTGTCCTCCACCCGGTAGCCGAGGGCGACGATCTCGTCGCGGAGGCGGTCGGCGGCGTCGTAGTCCCGTCCCGCCCGGGCGGCGTCCCGCCTGGCGGCGAGCTCGAGGGCTTCCGCGCTGACCTGGGACTCCCCCGCGGGGCGGAGGCCGACGGCGGCGAAGCACGACAGCACCGCCCGGCCGAGCTCGCCTCCGAGCTCGACATCGCGGGCCTCGAGCGCCGCATTTGCCTCCGTCAGGCCGGCGAACAGGGTTGCCATCGCCTCGGGTGTGCCGAGATCGTCGTCCATGTGGGATCCGAAGCTGGAGACGAGCCGCTCAGCCGCCTCGGTGGCGCCCGCCCGGGCGGGACCCCTCACGGCGCAGGCAGCTTCGGCGAGTCGCCGGGCGAGAGAGTCGATCCCGTTCAAAGTGCGCTCGGCGGCACGGATCCGGCTCTCGTGGACCTCGAGCGGCGCCCGGTAGTAGGACTGCAGGACGACCAGCCGGTAGGCACGGGGGTCGTGCTCGGCGACAAGTTGGGCGAGGCTCTCGATGTTGCCGATCGACTTCGACATCTTGTCGCCCTTGGCCAGCACCATGCCCTCGTGGGTCCACTCCCGGGCGAACGGGCGCTCGAGGGCGACGGCCTGTGCCCGCTCGTTCTCGTGGTGGGGGAACTTCAGGTCCTCGCCACCTCCATGCAGCGAGAAGCCCTCCCCCAGCAACTCGAACGCCATCGCCACGCACTCGGTGTGCCAGCCGGGGCGGCCGGCCCCGAACGGCGAGGGCCACTGCGGCTCACCCGGCTTGGCTTTCTTCCACAGTGCGAAGTCGAACGGGGTCCGCTTTCCCTCGCTCGACTCCACCCGGGCGCCGACGCGAAGTGACTCCAGGCTCTGATGAGCCAGCAGGCCGTAGCCCTCTATCCGGGACACCTCGAAGTACATGCCGTCGGGGGCCTCATAGGCGACCTCCCGCCGGGCGAGCTCCTCGATCAGGCCGACCATCTGGTCGATGTAGTCGGTGGCGTGCGGCACGTCGTGAGGCCGGAGGGCTCCCAGGCTGTCCATCGCCGACCACCACTCCTCCTCGTAGTGAGCAGCGACCTCTGACACGGGTCGGCCTTCCTCCTTCGCAAGAGCGATGATCTTGTCGTCGATGTCGGTCACGTTGGAGACGTGATGAACGGTCTGGCCGGTCCACTCGAGGTATCGGCGCAGCACGTCGTAGACGAGCGTGAGCCGACCGTGGCCTATGTGGGGCGGCCCGTACACGGTGGGGCCACAGACGTAGAGGCCGAGCGGCGCACCCTCCTCAGGCGGCTCGACGGGAGCTTCTCTCCCCGTTGCTGTGTCGTGGAGCCGTAGCACGCAAGTACGGTACTAGGGCTATGAAAGCCTCTCGCGTGCCGGATCGACCGTCGCTCGACGGCCTCGAGGCGAAGTGGTCGAAGCACTGGGAAGCGGCCGGCACCTATCACTTCGACCGCTCGAGAGAACGCTCTGAGGTGTTCTCGATCGACACCCCGCCGCCGACGGTCTCCGGATCGCTCCACATCGGTCACGTCTTCTCCTACTCGCACACCGACATGATGGCCAGGTACCAGCGGATGCGGGGCAAGGCCGTCTTCTATCCCGATCGGGTGGGACGACAACGGCCTCGCCACCGAGCGACGGGTGCAGAACTACTTCGGCGTCCGTTGCGATCCCACCCAGCCCTACGACCCCGCCTTTCAGGCCCCGGCCACCGCGTTCGATCCCCCCGTGCCCATCTCGCGGCCGAACTTCATCGAGCTGTGCCTACGGCTCACAGCCGAGGACGAGCAGGCATTCGAGGGCCTTCTCCGGCTGCTCGGCCTCTCGTACGACTGGCGCCACCACTACACCACCATCGGTGAGCGGGCCCGAAGGGCGTCACAGCTGGGGTTCTTGAACATGCTGGCCAGGGACGAGACGTACCGGCAGGACTCCCCCACGTTGTGGGATGTCGACTTCCGCACCGCTGTTGCCCAGGCCGAGCTCGAGGACCGCCCGCAAAAGGGCGCCTACTACCGAGTCCGTTTCGCCCGGGCGGGAGGCGCCGAGGCCGGTGACGTCGCGATCGACACCACCCGTCCGGAGCTGATTCCCGCCTGTGTGGCGCTCGTCGCCCACCCTTCTGACGAACGCTACAAGGAGCTGTTCGACACCGAGGTGCTGACGCCGCTGTTCGCCGCTCGCGTGCCCATCCTTGCCCACCGCCTCGCCGACCCGGAGAAGGGCACGGGCATCGCCATGATCTGCACCTTCGGTGACCTCACAGACGTGACGTGGTGGCGGGAGCTCTCCCTGCCGACGCGGACGGTCGATCCAGCGCGACGGGAGGTTCGGTGAAGCACCCTTCGGCGAGCCCGGCTGGCAGTCCGAGGATCCCGCCCGGGCAGGGCGTCTCTATGCCGAGTTGGCCGGCCGGACCGTGAAACAGGCGCAGCGGCGCGTCGTCGAACTGTTGAGGGAGTCGGGCGATCTCGTCGGCGAGCCCCGCGAGGTCGAGCACGCGGTGAAGTTCTACGAGCGGGGGGAGCGCCCGCTCGAGATCGTCTCGTCTCCGCAGTGGTACGTGCGGACGATGGCGATGCGAGACCGCCTGTTACAGCGGGGCCGGGAGCTCTCCTGGCACCCGGAGTTCATGCGGGCACGCTTCGAGTCCTGGGTCCAAGGCTTGACGGGCGATTGGAACATCTCGCGGCAGCGATTCTTCGGCGTGCCCTTCCCGGTCTGGTACCGGCTCGACGCCGACGGTGAGGCGCTTCCCGATGAGCTGCTCACCGCCGAGCTCGCACGGCTCCCTGTCGACCCGTCGACGGACTGCCCGACCGGCTACGACGAGTCACAGCGCGGCCAGCCGGGCGGTTTTGTCGGCGATGCAGACATCATGGACACTTGGGCGACCTCCTCGCTGTCGCCCCAGATCGCCGGTGGGTGGATCGACGACCCGGACCTGTTCAGCCGGGTCTTCCCGATGGACCTGAGGCCGCAGGCGCACGACATCATCCGGACGTGGCTGTTCGCCACCATCGTGCGGGCCGAGCGTGGAGCACCATCAGCTCCCGTGGCAGCACGCTGCCATCTCGGGCTGGATCCTCGACCCGGACCGGAAGAAGATCTCGAAGTCCAAGGGCAATGCTGCATTCGTGCCGAGCGAGCCGCTCGAACGATACGGGACCGACGCCGTGCGGTACTGGGCGGGCTCCGCCCGCCTCGGCGTGGACACCGCCTACGACGAGCAGCAGATGAAGGTGGGCCGGCGCCTCGCCATCAAGATGTTGAACGTCTCCCGCTTCGTGCTGTCGTTGAGCGACGAGACCTCTCCCGTTGAACCGGACACGACCCGGTCGCTTCGGGATCGCCGGCGAAGCCCTCGACGCCGCACTGCTGGCCTCCCTGGCCGGTGTCGTCACCGAGGCGACAGAAGCCTTCGAGCGCTACGACCACTCCCGGGCTCTCGAGCTTTTCGAGACCTTCTTCTGGTCCTACTGTGACGATTACGTCGAGCTCGTGAAGGCGCGGGCCTACGGGGAGGCGGGCGCCGCCGGTGCCGGCTCGGCCCGGCATGCCCTCGGCATCTCGCTCGAGGTCCTCCAGCGGGCCTTCGCCCCGTTCCTCCCCTACTGCACCGAGGAGGTGTGGTCGTGGTGGAACGAGGCCTCCGTGCACCGATCCGCGTGGCCCGACCCGGCGGATTCTGACGGCAGCTGCCGGCGACGAGGCCTGCCCGGAGTTGCTCGAAGTGACCAGCGCCGCCCTCGGGGCAATCCGACGCCGCAAGAGCGAGGCGAGCCGGTCGGTCAGGGCGCCGGTCGCCCGCTGCACGATCACAGCAGCAGGCTCTGTGCTCGCCCTGCTGGAACTCGCCCGCGGCGACCTCGTCCGGGCGGCCACGCTGAGCGAGCTGGAGCTTGTTGCCCGCCCTGAGGCCGAGCCGGGCACAGGCGCCGGCGACATCAGCGTCGAGCTCGAGTGGCCGCCTGAGCCCTGACGGAATGAGGCTTGCCGGATGAGCCTTGCCGGACGGGGCTGACGAGACTGGGCCCTGACCAGTTGATCCTTGCTTCGCCCTGTTCCGGTCAGCGCTGGAAGGCAAAGCGATGGATGAAGTCGAGGGGGTCGGACCGGAACGGAGCAGCACCGTGGCGAGGACCCGGTCGCTCGACTCCTCGACGACGACGACCGCCGCACGGTACGGCCCAGGGAGCGGTGCCCAGCCCTGGCGGACGTTCCCGGTCGTGAAGCTCCCCCGGAATGCCACCAGGCAGGCGGCGCCCGGGGAGTCCACGAGAAGATCCGGGATCGTGCCCACCGTTGCATGGTCCCGCCTCATGTAGTCGATCAGCACGCCGGGGGGCAGGTGGCGCACTCCGGCGAATCTGGCCGCCGAGCCTACGTCGCGCCGGGCGCCCGGCAGCACCCGGAAACAGGAGCTGTCGCGTGTCCCGAGGATGGCGCCGCCCGAGGTGCAGCCCGAAACGGTGGTCGCCAGGCCGCACAACAGGGCGATGGCGATCGACGACGTTCTCCGGCGGCTCATGGGACTCACCTCGTCGCGCTAATCATGGCACGGGCTCGGCGCGGGGCGCGGGCGGCTCGACCTCGCTGAGCATCTGGTCGAGACGGCCCGGCGGATGACGACGGTCGCTCCGGCGGTCGCGGATGGCAAGGGCTCCCCACACGGCCCACCCGACGGGGAGAAACGCCCAGAAGCTGATGATGCGATAGAGGATCACGGCCGCCACCGTGGAAGCCTGCGCTCCTCCGTAGGCGACAAGAGCAACGGTGAGGCTGCCCTCCACCACCCCGAGGCCGCCCGGCGTGACAGGCAGGTTCGCCGCCAGCTGACCGGCCCCGTAGGCAAGCAGCAACCCCCTCCACGGCACGGTGGCCCCGACGGCGAGGTAGCCGGTCGCCAGGCAGCCGCAGTCAAGCATCCAGTTGGCCACGGACCAGGCCATCGCCGACAGGAAGTCGCTCCAACCGAGATGGACGCGATCGAGATGACGGACTACCGCGGCGACGAGCGGGCCTATGTCTGCCTTCGGGCGGCGGGTGACGGCTTTCACGGCCCGGAGGCACCGAACGGCGAGGGCCTCGAGGAGACGGCGTCGCCAGAGAAGGGCGACGAGGAGCAGCGCGACGGCGAACACTCCCGCCGTCACGCCGATGAGGTCGTAGGCGGCCCCGCGCTGCTCGGCTATCAGCACTCCGGCAAAGGCGAGCAGCGCCAGGCCGAGAGCCGAGCAGGCAAGGGTGGCGAAGAGCGTCCAGAGGGACAGGGACTCGTCCGCCTTGGCCCGCCGGTACTGCCGGTAGGCATAGACGCTGGCGACTGCCGGTCCGGCCGGCAGGGAGCTGGCTATCGCCGCCGCTGCAGCGGTCATGGCGAGGATCCGAGTCCCGTTCATGCGGCACCCGCCGGCGTGCAGGAGGCGTGCCTGCATGCGGGAGAAGGCGACGAAGGACAGGAACTCCGCCACGACGGCGAGAGCGACCCAGGCCGGATGGAGCCGGCTCAACTCCGACCCGAGCCCGGTCAGCTCACCGCGCTGGCCGGTGACCGCCCACAATGCCACCCCACCGAGGATGAGACCGACGGCGTAGCGGACGAGCGGGCCCGACCACCACCTGCCCGCCCCGGCGACAGGGGATGGCGGAGGGGGCGATGAAACCGCCATGTGTCAGCCTGCTCGCTCGAGAGCCTCTTCGACGGCAGCGACGAAGGCCGCCCGGGCGGAGGCGAGGGAGAAGCGTCTCGCTCTCTCATGGCCCCGCTCGACGAGCGCCTCCCGGAGCGACGGGTCGCGCAGCACCCGATCTGCGGCCGCAGCCACCAACAGCGGTTCCTTGGAGCTGAGCAACAGCCCGGCGTCGAGCACGGTCTCGGGCACCGCCGCCACTGCGTAGGCCACGACGGGAACACCGTGGTGCATCGCCTCGATTATGGGAGCACAGAAGCCCTCGTGGGCAGAGCAGCACACGAGGACGTCGGCAGCCTGGTAGTAGGCGGCCAGCTCGGCCGGGGTGACCGACCCGGCGAAGTCGACCGACGAGGTGATGCCCAGATCATCGACGAACCGGTGGAGCGCGAGCATGTACCCGGGGCAGGTTTCCCGGCCGATCAGGTGGAGCCTCGCCTTCGGGTCGAACACCTGCAATGAGCAGGCGAAGGCTTTGACGACGTCCTGGTGGCACTTGTGGGGGAGCATCTGGCCGACGAAGAGCCAGTCCGACCCACCGGCCTGCTTGGCCGCCGCCAGCTCGGCGCGGCGGCGGGCGTCGGCCACCGAGTCGAAGTTCGACCGCTCCATCATCAAAGAGGCGACGGCAGTGGTGGCGAATCCCGCCTCGGACAGCTCAGCGGCGTTGTAACTGGAGACGGCGATGCCCGTCTCCGCGACTGCTGCCAGTTCGGGAAGCTGCCGGCGGCCGAGACGGACCTCCTCGCCGAGGAACGGCATCCATGACTCGACGAGAGGCGCCGGCGTGATGTTGTGATAAGTGACCACCTTGCCGCCCGGGTGGGCGACGAACACCTCGGCGGCCGGGCTGCCGATGGAGGCCTGGTAGCACAGCCACTGCCGGCCGGGATCATCCCTCGGCAGCTCGGCGAGCGGCCGGGCGTGGGCGACCATGCCGGGCGACATCTCCCGGGCGAAGATCTCCGACACGAAACCTATCTCTCGGAGGACTCGTTGGGTCTCCAAGGTGTGGTGGCTGACAGCGTCCCGCTCGGCGATGGAGGGGATCACCTGGTCGAAGCGGATCGGCCGCACCGTCACGGGCTCGTGGACCTGCGGGCGGCCACGGCGTAGTGGTGACTCGACCGCCCGACCGGGTCGTTCACGGTGAGCTCGGCCAACCCGTACCTCGAGAGGAGGTGGCACCACGTGACCGGGTGGAGGGGCCGTCCCGGGCTCAGATCGGCGCTGACGACGTCGCCACCTTCGTGGTCGGGATGCGCGCTGAGGACGACGATCACGGCTCCGGGGCGCAGGCGGGTGGCCGCCAGATGGGCGAGGGCACGTGCCCGGCCCGGGCTCAGGCGCTCGGTGACACCCGAGAGCACGAGCCCGCCGAGCGACGACTTGGCGCAGCTGGCGAGGAACTCGAGCGCGCCGGCGCGGACCACGCTGTGGGTGGTGTCCCCCTCTGGTGAACCTCGGGAGGCACTGCCTGCGGGATCAGCGCCCGCCGAGTCGAAGCCAGCCTTCGCCAGCCGCCGCACTAGCGCGCCGTCGCCGCACTCGACATGGATGATCGGACCATCGCCGGAGCGCGTCAGGCGCTCGATCGCCCAGTCCTCGAGCTCCCGGTCAGCCTCCTCCGCCCTCCCCACCCGGTCGCCTCCCGTCGCCTCCCCCGCCCGCTCTCCCCACGCAGCCCGCTGCGGGGCCGGGGGCAATGCACGGCCGGTCGGCGAGATCCGGGACAGCCGGCTGAACAGCCGGCCGGAGCTGTGGCCGGAGGCGACGCGGTTGGCGTGGTCGGCTGCGACGTAGCCACGGGTGACGACGGACTCCGCCACCCGGCCGGCTCGCTCGATCGAGGAGCGCTCGATGGAACGCACTCGGGGGGCAGCCGCCCGCCGGGTCGAGTAGGCCATCGAGCCGGCGGCCCTCCGGGACCGCCGTGCCATCCGCGGGAACAGCTGGCCAAACCCGCCGTCCTTCCTTCCCGCCGAGCCTCTGAGAGAGGAGGGGCCCGCGGCCGCTTCCCTGGCGAGCTCCTCCGGATCTCTGGCGATAGCGAGGAAACGAAGGTCGAGGTCGGCCTCGAAGCCACTCGGCAGGACCCCCGAGTCACGCAGTCGGACAGTCTCGGCGGCTGCTTCGGCGACGACCGAGGCCGTGTCGATGCTGTGCTCCGCACCGCCGAGGCCGCCAGAACCTTCCCCGGCGCGGTCCATCTCAGGACCCGCCGCCGCTACGCGCCGCGCACCGCCGGCGCCGTCCTGGTGGGGGCCGTTCACCCCAGTTGCTGGGGTTTCACGTTGACCCTGAACGGCAGCGTCACCAAGCCGGTCGCCCGTCCGGGGTTCACCATCTCGAAGGTGCCCGCCGGCTCTTGACGGGCATAGACGGTGCCGGCGCCGGCCTCCTGGACGCGGACGTTGACCGTGTAGCGGCCGTCGAGCAGGGGGAGCTCGCTGAACTCGAACATCACCGTCGACGGGCCGGGCTCGAGATCGTGGCGCTCGCCGATCATGGTGCTGTCGCAGTCGAACAGCAGGCTGCCGTTCTGGTGGAAGACTGCACAGCCGAAGGCGACGTTCGGCACGGGCTGGCGTACCTGCAGATCAAGGGCGATCGTCAGCCCCTCTCCGGGCAGGACGTGAGACCGCTCCGGGGCTCCCGGCAGCTCGAGACGGCAGCCGGTGATGGCTACTCGCCGCTCGGTGACGACTGGGATCGGCCCGGTCGGCGACCCCACGACCGGGATGCCCCCGGTGTCCTCCACCGCCGGCAGCGGCGTGGCGGCATCCCCCGTCTCGATCAGCCGGTCACGGAACGCCCGGATGGCCTCACCGGGAGCAGCCACGCTGATCAGCCCACCGCCGTCGATGACCGCCACGCGGTCACATAGTCTGGCGCATGACGTCCGCGGCATGCGAGACGACGACGATCGTCCGGCCCTCTTCCTTGAACTGCTGGATCCGCTCCATGCACTTTTGCTGGAAGCGCTCGTCGCCGACGGCGAGCACCTCGTCGACGAGGAGGATGTCAGGGTGGACGTTCACGGCCACGGCGAAGCCCAGCCGCACGTACATGCCCGAGGAGTAGAAGCGAACCTGGTTGTCTATGAACGGCTCGAGCTCGGCGAAGGCGACGATCTCGTCGAAGCTCGCCTCGATCTGCTTCCGCGAGAGCCCGAGCAGGGAAGCGTTGAGAAAGATGTTGTCCCGACCCGACATCTCGGGCTGGAAACCGGCCCCGAGCTCGAGCATCGCCGCCAGATGTCCTCGGAGCAGGATCTGTCCTGAGGTCGGTTGCAGGATCCCGGCCATGCACTTGAGCAGCGTCGACTTCCCCGAGCCGTTTCGACCGAGGATCCCGAGGGTCTCCCCCTGGGGGATCTCGAGCTCGACGTCGCGCAGCGCCCAGAACTCCTCGAAGGGCACCTTGCCGGCGTGGACGATCCGCTCCTTCAAGGAGGTGTACTTCTCCTTGTAGAGCCGGAAGCGCTTGGATACCTTCTGGACGTCGATGGCCACGCTCATGACGGGCTCACAGCTCCTCGGCGAAGTTGCCCTCGACGCGCCCGAACACCACCATGGCGAACAGGCAGAACAAAAGGGCGCCGACGATGACAGCTCCGATGCCGATGTAGTACGTGCCCATGCCCCACTGCGGCATCACGAAGAGCCGGTGGCCGTTCACGACTTTCCCGTTCGGCGGCACCACATTGCCGTAGAGGCAGCGCTGGAACGCGATCACAATCCAAAAGAGCGGGTTGGCCTCGTAGAGCATGCGGAGGTGGAACTTCGTCAGGCCGACGCCGTGGAAGGCGTAGACGATCGGCGGCCCGAAGAACAGCGCCACGAGGAGCACCTCGACGAAGTGCTGCACGTCGCGGAGGTAGACGTTCACCGCCGACAAGAAGACGGCCAGGCCAGCCGACAGGATCACGTCGGCTACGAAGGCGAGCAGCAGGAGCGGGACGTAGGTGAAGTCCGGCAGCACCTGGAATCCGACCAGGAAGACCACGAGGATACAGGTCTGGAAGAAGAAGTAGCAGATCGCCGTGCCGACCTGGGCCAGGGCGAGTATCTCGCGGGAGAAGGCGACCTTCTTGACGATGCCGGCGTGGGAGACGAGCACCCCGGAGGCCGACAGGAGCGAGTTGTTGAACAGGTTCCAGGCCAGCAGCCCGGCGAACAGGTAGAGGGCGAAGTCCGGCTGGGTGTTGTGGAGGAAGTACTTGAACACCACGTAGTAGATGAGCAGCACGAGCGCCGGGTTGAGGAAGGACCAGACGAAGCCGAGAACGCTGTTCTTGTACCGGACCTTCAATTCCTTCCGGACCAGGAACCCGAGCAGCTCCCGAGACGCCCATAACGCCTCGAGACGCTTCCCGAGGGGGACCTTGGCGGACACCACCCGTTGCGGGAGATCCTCGCGGGCCACCTCAGGCTCCGGCGGGCCATACCCGAGGCCCGGCTTGGCCACCGCCGTCATTCCGGCGATCCTAGTGGCGCCAGGTGCCCGAATCGCTGCAAGCGCGAGGGCGAGGTGGCACTCTCAGCCGGCGACTGCCAAACCGTTGTGCCCCCCGGCCGAGAGGCTGTCTCGGCGGCCCGGCCCGAGCCGGCCCGGCCAGGAGAGGTAGGCTCCGGCCCGATCGCTCCCGCCGCCTCCGGGCGGCCGAACAAAGGAGTCGCCGTGAGTGCCGAGGCCCGCCCCCCCGGGGGACGATCGACAGGGCGTCTCGCATCGCGGCTGACGTCGGTGATCGATGTCGCCCTGCGTGGTCATACGGAACGGGAGACCGAGATTCTGCGGCAGTTGACCGACGTCTTCGGCGAGCTGAAGAGGCTCTCGGCTGAGACCTCGGCGCTCGAACAAGGCATCAGCGAGACGAATGCCAGGCTTGAGCAACTGATCGGTACGGTCGAGGCGTCGATCGAGACCCACGTCCAGACCACGCAGCTACTCGGCCGGCTGCTCGAGTCGGCCCGCGGCCGCCTCGAGGTCCTGGAGGAGGCCTTGAACGGCGCCAAATGACTGAGCGCAGGCGTCCCGGTGAGGCGGGCGGCTCCGGGCCGGTGGTGGTCGACCTCCGCGTGCTGCAGTCTCCCGGCTCAAGGGCGGCGCTCCCGCTCAAGTTGGCTCTCGAGCTTGCCACCGCCCTCGAGGAGCATCGCCCCGATCTTGTCGGCCGCTATCTGCTCGCAGCAGATTGGCCGCCGCCGGGTGATATCACTGACCTGCTAGAGACGCACAAGGTCACCTATGCCGGCTCTCCGGGCGCCATACATGCCGGGGCGCGCGTCTACCTCAGCCTCTTCTGCTGCGACGTCGCCCTCGAGACAGCCAAGCTGTGGCCTTCAGTCGTGGAGAGAGACGGACTGTCCTTCTGCGCTGTCGTGCACGGCCAAGATACTGGCGCGGGTCCGCCGGCGGCTGTCGAGGACGGGGACGGGCTCGCCGACACCGGCGTGACGCGCCGGTCGGCCTCCCACAGGTGGCGTGGCCGAGCGGGGATTTTCGAGGCCCTCCGTCATGCCGACGCGGTGCTGGCCACCTCTGAGCAGGCCGTCCTCGACCTGGCGGCGATCGGGGTCGATCCGGCCCGAGTCACCTTCGTCGCGCCGGTACCAGAGAGCTCCGGGGCGCTCCTGCCCCCGGTCGCAGATCCTGCGGGTCGAGCCGGCGAGACGGTATTGCCTGCGCAGGAACCGGCTTGGAGCAGCGCAGCCGCCGTTCTGGATGCGCTGGCCCGGCGACCGCGGCGGGTATGGCGCCGGCCGCAGCGACACCGTCGGCTCGCTCTCATATCGCCCTTTTCGCCAGTGCCCTCCGGCGTGGCGGGGTACGGCTCGAGGCTGGCGCCCGCCCTGCGGGCCGAACTGCGCCGGCGGGACCCGCAGGCGGAGCTGGACTGCTTCGCCGACGGACTTGACCGGGCGCCGGCCGCCCCCGACCTGCCCGCAACCGCCCCGTACGACGCTCGCTCCTTCGTCGGCATCGATGCTGCTCTGGCCGGCTACGACGCCGTGCTCTACACCCTCGGCAACAGCGAGTTCCATTCCGGCGCCCTGGCCGCCCTCCGCCACGGCGGTGGCAACGGGATCGTGATGGCCCACGACGTGCGGATGACGAACCTGTTCAGGTACTCGGGACGCT
Organism: uncultured Actinomycetota bacterium; assembly: GCA_963754255.1. Classification (GTDB taxonomy): domain Bacteria; phylum Actinomycetota; class Acidimicrobiia; order Acidimicrobiales; family Bog-793; genus CAVWEW01. Next base: position 1,017,651 of record CAVWEW010000008.1, on the reverse strand, counting down.
CTCTCGGGCCGGAGACCGACGGTCTGGAGAGCGCCATAAGGGCCGGCTACGGGGGCTGCCTCCCTGAGCGACTAGGTCACGACGACCGGATCTCGGCCGCGGACGAGGAGACCTACGGGCTTTTGTTGCTGCGTCCGATCGCCGTTCATGCCTCGAAGGTTCTCGTGAACTCACCGGCGGCTCTCCGCCTGGCCGAGACCGACCTCGGGCCGGCTCTCTCCTCTCGCTTGGGCGTCCTACCCTTCGCTATCGCTCTCCCGCCGGCGGACCTGCGCACAGTGAGGCACCTCGCCGCCGCTCGACATAGTGAGGCGCCGCTCCGCATTGCCTCCTTCGGCATCGTCGACCCGGTCAAGGAGCTGGACCTGGTCGTCAGGGCATTCGCCGAAGTGCTCCAGGCTCACAACCACCTCGAGCTCTTATTCGTCGGCCCCGTGTCGGATTCTGTGTCCGGCGCGCTGCACCGTCTGGCGGCCGATCTCGGCATCGACGAGCACTTCCACCTCACCGGCGTGGTCGGCCGCGAGTCCTATCTGGAGCACCTGGGCCGGGCGGATCTCGCAGTGCAGCTCCGCGCCCGCGACAGCGGGGAGGCCTCGGGGGCCGTCGGCGACTGCCTGGCCGCCGGAGTCCCAACTGTCGTGAGCCGGCTCGGCTGGCTGGGCGAGCTGCCCGACGACGTCGTGGTGAAGGTGCGCAGGCGAGTGGCCCCCGTGGAACTGGCCGAGACATTGGGCGAACTGCTCGGCAACGAGCAGGAGCGCTCCAATCTGTCATCCCGGGCTGCCGCCTGGGCAGCTTGCCAGACGATCGAGCAGACCGCAGAGGCGCTCCTCGACACGATGGGAATCCGCTAACGGCAGCGGTGAGCGGTGAGCGGTCAGCGGGCGCGGCGGGCGGCCCGAAGCTCTGACAGCGCCCGGCGCGCCACCTGGGCAGCCGGCCGAGTGGGACCATGCCGCTCAGCTGCCGCCATGGCCCCCGCCGCCAGCCGGCGCATCGACCGGACCCCGGCGGGGCCGGGCGGCCCTTTGCCTGCGAGCTGCCCGAGTTCGGGCACGCCTAGCTCAGGAGCCGGGAGCCACTCCCACTGTTCGACGCGGGGCGCCGCAGGGTTGCCCTCTTGCGGTCGGCGGAACACCTCGAGCGATTGCCGGGTGGCGGCGGCGCGGCGCCGGACGACTTCGTTGACCTCGGCCGCGGTGACGATGGCGCCGTCATCCCAGTCCACCTCCGGCTCAGTGATCGGCTTCGCAGCACCCGGGGGACGACCCTCAGCCGGTCCCAGCCGTCGGGCAGCAGGGAGGCGAGCTTGTCCGCGTCGACCTCGGGTCCGACGTCGATCCGATGGGCCGTGGCCCAAAGTGCCAGCCCTGGCCGCCCTCCCGGACCGCCGAGGAGATCATCCGGCCGGTCCCAGCGAATGGTCACCTCGGGGAGACGGCGGAGGACGGTGGCGAAGGCCATGAGGGCGGCTGCGCGCTCGGCGCGCCGCGCACCAGGGCGAATCGGCAGGCCGGGCTCGAGCTGGACCACGACCCTGTCGAATCGTCGCCCGGCAAGCCCGACCTCGAGAGCAGCCGGCAGACCGGGTGCTGCCATGTAGCGATGAGCAGCGGCCAGGGGATCGAGCGAGAGCGCCTCCACGTGGTGGCCCTGCCCACGCAACCGGACGACCTCCTGCAGGAGCGCAGCGCGATGCCCATTGGCCGGGGGAGGCACCGAACCAGCCGCGAGGATCCTCATGGCATGGCCTCGAGAGAAGACTCCATGGCGTCGAGCACCCGGGGCCAGGTGTAGTTGGAAAGCACGTACTCCCGGCCTCGGCCGGCGATGCCGGCGGCGGCCGAGGGTGCCTCGGCCACGAAGCGGAGGCACTCGGCGAGCTCCAGCTCGTCGCGGTAGACAATCCCGGCACCGGAACGCTCGCAGTGCCACCCGACCACGTCACTCCCGCCGTTGGCGATAACCAGCGTCCCGCCGAGCCAGGCGTCCATGATGGTGCGCGAGAAGCTCTCGTTCACGCTCGGTTGCAGGTAGCAGTCGGCGGCGGCAAAGGCGTCGGGCACCTCCGCAGGATCAAGGTAGCCGAGGTCGACGACCCGGCTCTCGAGCCCGATCGGCACGTTGGGATCCCCCACCCCGAAGGTGACGAGATCGAGCGGCAGCCGGTGCCGCACGACGGCCGTCCCGAAGCCGTTCAGCACCTGGTGCCAGCCCTTGCCCTCCTCTCGTCGTCCGGCGTACAGCGCGAAAGGCCGCTCGAGCCGGTGGCGCTTCCGGAACCCAGCCGGGTCATATGCTGTCGGTACCTCCACAGCGCCACCGATGACGGGGTGCTCTGCCGGCAGAGGCGCCAGCCTGTGGCCGAGACGATGCTCCGGCTCGGTCAGGAACCACAGGGCTGCCGCCCCGGCCAACATGGCCTTCACGGACTGGAGGTGGGCGTAGGTCTCGTCGTGGAGGCACGGCATGACGATCGTCCGCTCCGGAGCGATGCCGGCGCAGTAGAAGGTAGTAGGCGACAGGTACGGCGAGAAGACGAGGGCGTCGTAGTCCCGGGCAGTCTCGGCGAGGTGCAGGTAGAGATCAGGTACGCGGAATCGGCCGTTGACCCACGAGATCTCTTCCGGCTCGGTCAGCGTGTCGCCGCTCACCAACCGGCGCTGCAGGTGGTCCCACGAAAGACCGTGGACTCCGGGCATCGTTTCGAATCGATGGATCGTGACCGAACCTTCCTTGGTCACTCCGGGTGGGAAGACGTTCGCCCAGCTGTAGTGGTCTCTTGCGCACGTCGTGAGCACAGTGACGTCGTGGCCGCGCCGGGCGAGACCGAAGGCCGCTTCACTCGCCATCTGCTCGGCCCCTCCGACCACGCCGGGTCCATAGCGGGGCGTAATGAATGCGATCCTCCGCCGTTCGGACGATTCGTCTGGCAATGCTGGCTCCTCAGGGGCAGGTCGTGATGGGTGTCGTCGCCGGGACTACGGCTCGGGCCAGATCCCCGTTGGATGCTACGTGTGACGGCTCGCCCTTGTGGCGTCGCCGGCAAGGGTGAAGCTTGAATACCGGGCCTCAAGGCGGGCTGCCCATCTGCCGATAGCGAGGGGATGCGCGGGCAAACCAGGTATGGGTCTCATTGGCGCGGCTGGTCGGGCCTCGGTCGACGCCGGGCCTTTCTGCTGACAGGTGCCATGGCCGTCTCAGCCGCCCTCCTCGGGCTGCCGGCGACCGCCTCCACGGCCGCTCTGCCATTGGCGACGGCCACTTCGGCCGCTTCCACCCAGCACGCCACGACCTCGGACAGCTTCGGCTCGCCGAAGTGGATAGATCGCATCGGGACTGCGACCGGCTTCACTTCGCCGACGTTCGCCACCATCGACGGTGTGCGTGCCGTCGTGGCGGCCTCCCTGAACGGCGAGGTCTATGTGGTCAACGCCCTCGACGGAAGGTTGCTCCCCGGCTGGCCGCAGAAGGTGGACATCACTGGCAATAGCCCGACGGCGATCGAGTCGAGCCCCACCGTCGCCTATCTCGACGGGCCGTCGAAGGCGCCGACGATCATCGTCGGAGCGGGCTCACAGAGCGTGCCGTACCAGAACGGCGGGGTCATCGCCTTCCTCGCCTCCGGCAAGGTCCGCTTCGTCTTCCACACGAAGGACACCTTTGCCCAGTGGCGGAACGCCAGGAACGACAACTCGGTCTTTGCCACCCCCGCTGTCGGCGACATCCTCGGAAACGGCGTGCAGGACATCGTCTTCGGCTCCTACGACCACTACATCTACGCCTTGACGCCGGCCGGCTGGCTCATACCGGGGTTCCCGATCCAGCGCGCCGACACGATCTGGTCCTCGGCCGCACTCGTCGACACGTCCCATACCGGCCGCGAGGACATCATCATGGGAGGCGACTCGACAGGGTTCAGGTCTGCAGGTGGCGCCCCGTGTTACGGCGGCTGGGTGACCGACTACCGCTACTCGAGCAGCACCAAGTCGCCGTGGCTCATGTGGGAGCGCTGTGTCGGGCAGACCGTCTGGTCGAGCCCCGCCGTAGGCGTCATCAACCCCGGGCGGGGCAACCCGAGCAACGAGCCGGCGGTGGTGGTCGGCACGAGCTTCAACTCGCCGTACTCCCGCAACCCGGCGACCAACGAGATATTCGCTTTCTACGCCCGCAACGGAGCCACAGTGCCGGGCTGGCCCGTGAAAGCCTCCGGTCCCACCTTCGGCTCGCCGGTGATCGCCCAGATGACTTTCGGCGGCCCGCCTGTCGTCATATCCACCTCGTGTGCTCACTGCCTGCACGGGCCGTCGGTCGTGAGCGAGTGGAGCGGGGCCGGCAGGAGGCTGTGGTCCGCAGATGTCAGCAGCAAGTACCAGATCCTCTCCTCTCCCGCCGTCGTCAACGTGAGCGGATCAGGGCCGGGCGACGTGCTCGTGGGAGCCAATCCGGGCCTCCTCGTGCTGGACGGGGCTAACGGCGCCGCCCTGTACGGCTCGGCCGCGAACGAGCTCGGTCATTACTGCTCCGTCGACGACGCCCCGGCGACATCGCCGGTGCGGGACTCGGGTGGCCACGGCTGGGAGATGGCGTTCTCATGCACGAAAGGCGGGGTCGCCTACCTGTACGACTATTCCCTCCCCGGCACGCCGGATTCGGTTGAGTGGTCGCAATGGCGGGCCAATGCCACCCATACCGGCATCCCGGACCCGTGGGGCGACGGGAAGGTCGCCTGTTCGCAGACGGGCAAGACCACCGGTTACCGGTTGGTGCGCGCCGACGGCAATGAGCTGACGAACAACGGGCTCGTCAACTGTGGAGGGCTCCACAGCACGGTCATCTCCACGCCGGTTGTGGGCGAGGCGAGCACCTCGGACGGCGGTGGGTACTGGATGGCTCTGTCAGACGGACGGGTCTACGCCTACGGTGACGCCCGCTCGGAGGGGGACACCTCCACGAACGACTGGACCGGCGGCAACGTTCCTCCGGGGGCGCCCATCGTCGGCATCGCGGCGGCCGCCGGCAGTGACGCCGGGTACTACCTCCTCGACGGCGAAGGGCACGTCTATGCCTTCGGCGCCCATTACTACGGCGAGCCGCGAAGGGTCAACGGATATGCGGTCGCCGTCGTGGCCAACCCTCGGGGCGGTGGCTACTGGGTCGTCACCTCCGGTGGCAATGCCTACGGGTTCGGATCCGCTGCTGGTCTCGGTCAGGCAAGTGGCGTGGCGCACATCGTCGGTGCAGCGGCAGCCCGGGACGGCAAAGGGCTGTGGCTCGTATCGGCGAACAGCACGATCCACCGCCTCGGAGTGACCTTGAACCTCGGACAGCCGGGGAAGCCGCCTCTCTCGCCGATCGTCGGTATCACGGCGGCAAAAGGCAACCGCGGTTACTACATGACCAGCGAAGCCGGAGTGGTCTACGCCTTCCCGCCCAGCCTCACCCATCCCGAGACGCCGGGGCTGCCGGAGCCGATCGTGGGCGTCTCGTCCCCGTGAGTTGTTGTCCCGGGACTCAGGCGGTTGCAGCCAGGGACGAGCGGTCGATCACCTTGTCGATGAAGCCGTAGTCCTTGGCTTCCTCGGCGGTGAACCAGCGGTCGCGATCCGAGTCGGCCTCGATCCGCTCGATCGGCTGGCCGGTGTGGAACGAGATCCGCTCCGCCATCATGCGCTTCAGGTAGATGATCTGCTCCGCCTGAATGGCGATGTCGGCCGCCTGCCCCTGCATCTGGCCGGACGGCTGGTGCATGAGGATCCGGCTGTGCGGGAGCGCGAACCGCTTGCCCGGGGCACCGGAGCACAGGAGGAACTGGCCCATGGAAGCGGCCAGGCCGAGGCAGATCGTCGAGACGTCGCACCGGACGTACTGCATCGTGTCGTAGATGGCGAGGCCGTCCGTGACCGAGCCGCCCGGAGAATTCACGTACAGGAAGATGTCCCGCTCGAGATCCTCGGCCTCGAGCAGGAGCAGCTGTGCACAGATGAGGTTGGCGGATGCCTGGTCGACCTGGGTGCCGAGGAAGATGATCCGCTCCTTCAGCAACTGCTTGTATATCTCGCTCGCCTGCTCCCCCACGCCGGACGCAGCGGATGCTCTGCTCATCCCATCCATGAGCCGAACCGGGTCATGCCTTGTCGCCATCGATCCTCCTTGTGAACCTGTGAGCGAGGTTACCGGTCGCCGCCCCTCCTCGCTTTCGCGACGGCTCCCCTCCTCTGCCGCCGCTCTCCCGGTACGCTCTTCGGGAAGCCGGCCGCAGATGCCGGCGTCGCACCCAGCGGGCGTGGCGAAATGGCAGACGCGCCGGGTTTAGGTCCCGGTCCCTTCGGGGGTGGAGGTTCGACTCCTCTCGCCCGCACCGGCCGGCAGCGCCGCTGCGAGCCTGGGCCGCCGTGCAGGCGTTCAACCGGTTCATCTGACGGCAGCTAGCGCCGTATCGACGGCCGATGCCCAGTTGAGCGTGCGGCCCCGGCTTGACGCTTTCTCGAGTGTCTCCTGCCCGAGGTTGTCCCTGCAGGCGGAGAGCGTGGCGTCGTAGCGAGCTTGCTCCCAGTCTGCCCGTTTCTTATGACCGCGAGCATTGAGGTTGTCCGCCGCGGCGAGCAGCACGGCGGCGTCTTCGAAGTGTTCCATCCGGACGAGCAGCGAGGCGCACGAGTCCAGGAGAGGGCTGTTCTTCCGGCCGAGCTCCGCCGCAACGCCGAGAGCCTCCTCGAACCTCGTCCTTGCCTCGTCGAAGTTGCCAAGCGTCGCCGCGATCTCGGCGAGGGCGGCGACCCAGAGGCTGTCGAACCGGCGGTCGCCGAATCGGCTGGCGATGTCGAGCGCCTCCTTGAGCAGCGCTTCTGCCTCCCGATAATCCCCGAGCCTGGCGGCGACCACTCCGAGGTCGCCTATCCACAGACCCTCGACGGCGAGGTCGCCAACGTTCCGGGCGATACCAGCGGCTTGCTCGTAGAGAGTTTTCGCTTCGTCGTAATCGCCAACATTGGCAGCGACGTCACCGAGTGCACCGAGCCACAGGCCTTCGTTGCGGGTGTCACCGAGCTGGCGAGCGATGTTCCTGGCGGCGCTGTAGTAGCGCCGTGCCTCGTCCAACTCGCCACGGCGCACAGCCACTTCGCCGAGATTGCCCAGCCAGAAGCCTTCCATCCGCCGGTCCGACACCTCCTGTGCGATGAGGAGCGCCTCGGTGAAATGATCCTCTGCCTCGGGATAGTCGCCGAGGCACAAGAAGACATCGCCTAGGTCGCCGACCCAGTAGCCCTCGAACCGGCGGTCTCCGACCTCCCGGGCTATCTCAACTCCGGCCGCGAAGAGGGGTTCGGCCCCCGAGTAGTCGCCGGCGGTAGTGGCGATGATGCCGAGGTCGCCGCAACAGCGACCCTCCAACCGCCGGTCCCCGGACTGGCGGGCGATGCCTGCCGCCCTCTCGACCAGGTGCTGTGCGCGAACGTGGTCACCCCGTCCTGCTGCCAGCCTGGCGAGGCCGCGGAGGCACCGACCCTGCAGAGAGCTGTCGCCCACCTCGAGGGCGATCGCCAACCCGGCCTCGTAGCAGAGTTGCGCCTCTTTGAGCTCGCCGAGGTTGTAGTGGACGGTGCCGAGGCCATGGCGGCACTGGCCGGCCAATGGGCGGTCCGCATCGTCCCGAGCGAGATATCTGAGCAGCTCCTGGCGGCCCAGTCGCCAGTGGCCGCGTAGGTCCCAGAAGACGGCCAGGTCGACGAGGAGCCTTCCGTGGTCCATCTGCCTATCAGTGCCGGCGAGATAGCCGACAGCCGCCAGCAGGTTGGGATGGTCGACCTCCAGCCGGCCGAGGGCGCCGGCAGCTGAATCGCCTTCTCGCGCGCACTCGTCTGCCAACGAGGCGTAGTAGGAGGCGTGGCGCATAGCCAGACCCGACTCCTCACCGGCATCCTCGAGCTGTTCTGCGGCGAAGGCACGGATTATCTCGAGGAGCCGGTACCGGTGTTCGCCCGCTCGCCGGTCGCCGAGCGTGACAAGTGATTTGTCTACGAGGCCGTCGAGCGTGTCGACGACATCCTGGGGGCGAAGCATCTCGCCCGCGCAGACTGACTCGGCGGCTTCGAGCGAGAAGCCGCCGGCGAACACCGACAGTCGCCGGAAGAGAACCCGCTCGTCGTCGTTCAGCAGGTCGTGGGACCAGGCGACGGCACCGCGCAGGCTTGCCTGGCGGTCCGCCGCATCGCGAGCGCCTTTCGAGAGGAGGTGGAGGCTGCGGTTGAGGCGATCGGCGATCGCCTCGAGCGGCAGCGTCCGTACACGGGCTGCGGCCAGCTCGATCGCGAGCGGGACGCCATCGAGGCGGGAGCAGATTGCCTTTACGGGTCCGGCATTCTCGTTATCCAACCCGAAACCCACCTTCGCCTCCCCCGCCCTCTCACAGAACAGGGCGATGGCGTCGGCCTGCGCCATCTCCGCGAGCGAGGTGAGGCCGTCATCGGGAAGGGCGAGGGGTGGAAGCTGCCATACGCTCTCGCCGGCGATACGGAGCGGCTCGCGGCTCGTTGCGAGGACTCGAAGGCCGCCACAGCCCTTCAGGAGCTCAGCAGCAAGAGCGGCAGCAGCCGCGATGATGTGCTCGCAGTTGTCGAGCACGACGAGGGCCTCTCTCGACCGGAAGTGGGCGACGACAGTCTCAGTCGTGTCGCGGCCCCGCTCGTCGCGGAGCCCGACGGCCGCCATCAAGGCGTTAGCGACGCGCTCCGGCGCCAGGACAGGCGCCAGCTCGGCCACCCAGACACCATCGGGAAACTTCTGCATCTCGTTGGCGGCCAGCTGATATGCAAGGCGGGTCTTACCCGTGCCTCCGGGTCCCGTCACTGTCAAGAGCCTTGAAGACGCCAGCAGCTTCGTTCCGAGGTCCAACTCCAGTCGCCGCCCCAGAAACGACGACAACTGGACCGGAAGGTTGTCCCTCGCCGGCTCGGGCGAGCGGATCGGCAGCGTGCCGCCGGTCGACTCGAGGTCCCCAGCTGTTCCCGTGCCGGTGAGATCGAGAGCGAGCCGGGTCAGTTCGCTCCGGCGCCGGCAACCCGTCTTGTCGCGGATCCGGTCAAGGTGGGACCGGACGGTGCGGATGCTGATGAAGAGCGTGTCGGCGATTGCCTGGTCAGTCAGCCCGGCAGCGACGAGGCTGACGACCTCCCTCTCACGGGCGCTCAGCTGCTCTCGCGCTGGTGACGATCTCAAAGCCATCGCCGGGCCTCCGCGGCACCTTCGCCCGAGCGCGCCATCACGGTCCCTGATCCTCGCGCGGAGCGCCGCCCCCTGACGCGTATCCGCCGTGCGGGACCGCCGGCGACGGCAACTGCCCCCGCTGGCGCTACCCACACCGCACCTCCAGAAGGGGTAAATCTACCCCTACCGCCGAGACGCCGTTCTTGTCATATTGCCTTATGGCCATTCCAACAGGGGGTGGGAGAAAGGGGACAAAAGACATGTTTGGACGGCGTTCGTCAATCTTTTCATGCTTTGCCATTGCCGGAGCAGTTGGAATCGGAGGACTCTTTGCAGTCGGGGCAGGCGACGGAATCGCCAATGCGGCCACAGCGTCCGTTACAGGTCCTATAGTTCACCGGGCAATAGGGCAGTCGGCTGCCACGTTGCCTCATGGTGTCACGAGCGCGAGGCAGCTCGGGGGTGCCGGGACCCACGGGGCCCCTTCGGCTTACTGCGGCGAGAAGCTGAACTGGTCGATGGCAGCGACATGGGTGGCTCCGGGCAACGCGCTCTGGGTCGGTATGGGCTCGAGCGGCTACTACTACTACTGCGAGGGCATCGAAACGACGAGCATGCATCTTGTCTGCAACAACCTCTACTACGTCGCCATCGGCTTGCAATGCGCCGGAGGCTACAGGTGGGGAGTGATCGGCCAGGGCACCTCGCACGTGAACCCCTGGTACAACCAGCCGGTGAACATCCTCGTGGCCGAGCCAGAGGAATTCGACGGAATCTGGTTCGCCACGGTCGGCACCTACCACGGCATGGTCTACTGCCGGACCAACTTCTACTCGAACGGCAGCTACAACAACGGCTGCTCGCTATCGGTCACTTCGTAATCCGGGCCGATCCAGCGTCGTGCCGGCAAGCGCCGGCACAAAACCGAGGGGAGCACCGCCGAGAAGGGGCACTCGAAAGGGTGCCCCTTCTTCGCGCCACACGAGATTATTCGAACTTCTCCGGATCTCGGCGCACCCCGTTTGCGGTTCGGCCCTTGGCGGTCTAGCGGTTCCGGAGCCGCCCTTACGTCACAGAAGTTGTCAGCCTGCTGCAGAGAGCATCGGGAGTGACCGGTTGCTGCCGTCGGGGCCATGTCGGATAAGAGTCTCGAGCCTGGCAGCGGGCATGGGTCGTGCGAAGTAGAAGCCTTGGCAGAAGTCGCAGCCGAGTCGTCTCAGCTCACGGTGTTGTTCGGCGGTCTCCACCCCTTCGGCCACAACCTTCATCCCGAGACCGTGAGCCAGCCCTATCACGGCGCTGACGATCGATCGGCTAGCTCGATCGTGAGCTAGCCCAGTCACGAATGTCCGATCGATCTTGACTAGGTCGATGGGGAACTGGAGTAGGTAGCTGAGAGACGAGTAGCCAGTGCCGAAGTCGTCGAGGGCGAGCGTCACACCCAGGTCCTTCAGGTCGTTGAGCACAAGCAGGCCCCGTCCGCCGTCACGGACAAAGACGCTCTCGGTTATCTCCAGGGTCAGCAGATTCGGGCTGGCGCTCGCCGTGCTGAGCACCGCAGCGAGGGCTTCGGTGAATCCTGCCGACATGAGCTGATGAGCCGACACGTTCACCGACATGGCCACGTCGTCCACTCCATACCGGCTCTGCCAATGGTCCTGCTCCGAGGAAGCCTCCGCCAGCACCCACAGTCCTATCTCCGCGATCAACCCGGACCTCTCGGCGAGCGGCACCAGGACGGTCGGTGGCACCAGCCCCCGTTTCGGATGATCCCAGCGTAGGAGTGCCTCCACGCTCGAGATGCAGCCCTCCTCAGTCCGGACGATCGGCTGGTAGTCGAGGTGTAGCTCGTGGCGGCTCATGACCTCACCGATGTCGGTCTCGAGATCGCTCTCACGCTGAAGAGGTGCGCCACGTCCCCGACCCGCCCGCGGGACATGAGGGTCGCCCCTGGCTCTTTTGGCGGTGTACATGGCCATGTCGGCCGCGTGAAGAACGTCTTCGGGATTGTCACAGCCGTGACCGGTGAAGGCGAGGCCCACGCTCGCAGAAATGTCCAGCTCGACGCGCGAGAAGATGAAGGGCCTGTCGAAAGGCGTACCAAGACGCTCAGTGATGAGGTTAGCTGCTGCGTTGACGTCGAGATCCTCGCACAAGATGACGAACTCGTCGCCTGACAAGCGCGCCAAGGTGTCGCCGGCCCGTAGCACCTTGCCCAAGCGCACGGCCACGGCTATCAACAACTCGTCCCCGATCTTGTGACCGTAAGTGTCGTTGACACCCTTGAAGCAGTCGAGGTCGACGAAGAACACTGCAGAGACAAGCCCTGATCGACGGTTCCGAACAAAAGCGTGCTCAAGCCGCTCCAGTAAGAGCAGTCGGTTCGGTAGCCCGGTCAATGGGTCGTGCAGAGTGGCCTCGTGAGACTTGTTGTGGGCGTCCTGCAGGTCTTCGCGTCCTTGGGCGTTGACAAGGTAGGAGGTGACGACGTCGGCAAGCGTTTGAGCCGACGACATGGAGTCTGCGGAGAGCCGACCGGGTGTGTCGCGGTACAGGTTCAGAGCGCCGAGCTGACGGTCGCGGTGATAAAGCGGGAAGGTGAAGACGGCTGCCAGGCCCGCTTCGATGGCCAGAGCTGTGAACCTAGAGAAGCGGTCCTCGTGGCGGAGATCCGGTACCAAGACCGCTTTACCGCTTTGGTAAGCGGCCACACAGGGCCCTTCGTTCAGTTCGCTCTGCAGTTCCTCAAACGACAGCGCATCCTCGCTCGAGGCGGCTATGTAGCGCGGATGGACGCCCGGAGAGATCAGTGTCACCCCCGCCGCGGTGATCGGCATGATCTCGACAATGCGTGTCACAACATGGTCCAGAATCGCCTGGATCGGAAAATCAGTGACCATCGTCCGCGCGAACTCACTCAGAACCTCGGCCAATTCGTCTGCCAATGCATCCTCCAGCTGCTGCAACCTCGACAGCCGCGGGTTCCGGACGTCTGTAGCACCTTACCACTCTCTGAGGTGGTCTGACCACGCTCTGCGCCCGGCTGCAAGGTGCGAACGTCGGCGGCCGACGAGCGCTCTATCGGTGCGTGGTCGGCGTGGGAGGATCGGCTGGTTGTCGCACAATCATCAGTAGTAGAGGGTCGCCATTCGACGAGGTTGAGTCAACTGTGGCTCGACAAAAGTGGGGCACTTGTCGGTGCGCATGCAGCCTGGAGGTAGGAGAGGAGGTCGCTCTCAGGGAGTGGCCGGCTGTAGAAGTAACCCTGGGCTGTATTGCACCCAAGTTGGTGGAGCAGCTCTGCTTGGGATCGGGTCTCAACTCCTTCCGCCACCACCGATAGCCCGACGGACCGACCGATGCCGAGGATGGCTCGAACAACCGCATCGCATGCCCGGTCGTGCCCGAGTCCTGATACGAACGAGACATCGATCTTGAGCATGTCAACAGGAAGCTCGGTGATCCGGGAGAGGCTGCTGTATCCCGTTCCGACGTCGTCAATGGCGAGTCTGACGCCCCAACCTCGCAAGGCTTCGAGGTCCTCGCACAACGAATTGCCTATGGGCGGCATCTGAGTCTCGGTCAGTTCCAACACGAGGAGCGAGCCGGGAAGCCCAAAGCAGTTGAGCGCGGCGACGATGTCGGTGCTGAGGTGTCTTGACTCCAACTGCCGTGCCGACACGTTCACGTGCACGGGAATGGCGTAGCGTGCAAGTAGTCCGGACCACGTGGCGGCCATCCGGCATGACTCGTCGAGCACCCACCGTCCGATCGTGAGCATCAGGGGGCTGGATTCGGCGATCTCGAGGAACTCCGAAGGTCCTAGCAGGCCACGCTCTGGATGTTGCCACCTGAGAAGCGTCTCCACTGCGACGACTGCTCCACTCGTGAGGTCCACGACAGGCTGGCCGTACAGGACGAACTCGTCGCGTTGGACGGCGAGCCAGAGCTCTCCCTCGAGACGGAGCCTCTGAGCAACTCGAGCCGAATGGGCGTGGTCTTCCAAATGGCTGAGCCGAATCGCTCCCCGGCCCATCTGCTTGGCTCGATGCACGGCGGCGTCTGCGTCCCGCAACAGTTCCCCGCCTCTGGTGTACTCGGTAGAGACAGCAACGCCGACGCTGGCGCTGATGGTGAAGGAACCGGCAGCCAACAGATGCGGCGCATTAAGTGCCTGCTGCGTGCGTTCAGCAACAGTTTGAATGCTCTCCGAGTCGACATCTGCACAGAGCACGGCGAACTCGTCGCCTCCGACGCGGGCGACGGTATCCCCCGGGCGGACAGCCTGAGCGAGACGCGCAGCGACCTCAACGAGCACCTCGTCACCGCTGCTGTGACCGGCCGCGTCATTGACGGCCTTGAAGCCGTCGAGGGCGATGACCAGAACGCCGGCGTGCCCACCGGAGCGCGCGGTCCCACTCACTGCGTGCTCGAGACGGTCGGTGAACAGCGTTCGGTTCGGCAGCCCGGTCAACTCGTCATGAAAGGCGAGGTGCGTCAACCGGTCCTCCGCCAGCCTGCGGGCCGTTACGTCCTCTACCTGGCCGACCAGGTAGACGTCGCCCTCGCTCCGGATGAGGCGAAGGCTGAACTGGACCCACAAGTCGTGCCCATTGGCGTCCTGCCAGTGCCGCTCGACCTGGTCACCTGGACTGTGCCCGGCCAAAAGACTCGCGAAGCGTTCGTCGTGGCGGGCGCGGTCGTCCGGGTGGGTCACATCCTTCACGCTCATTCCCAAAAGCTCGAGCTCTGAGTACCCGGTCAAGGCGCATATCGAGGAGTTGACTCGGAGAAAGCGTCCCGGATTGTCAGCCGTGAGGGCTAGGAGCATCATCCCGCCCGGGGCGGATTCGAACATCACGAGAAAGCGTTGCTCGCTCTCCTTCAGGGCCGACTCGATTACTCGCTGTTTGCTCAGATCGGTGCCGATCATGATGTAACCGGTGAGCACGCCGCTCCGGTCGCGAACGCCCGACGCAGTGATCGACACGATCACTCGGGCTCCGGACCGGGCCAGGTAGCTCCACGGGCGTCCCTCCGGTTCTTCCAGTGTCGCCACAACCACCTGGAAGCCGCAAGCCATGTCGAGTTCGCCGGCGCGCTCCTCAATTTCGGCGGGATCATGAAGTCGCCGGATGCTTGTGCCGAGCATCTCGGGTTCGCGATAGGCCAGCATCGTTTCGGCGCCGGAGTTGAACAGCGTGATCAGACCATCGGGATCGGTGGCGATGATGGATTGACTTCTTGCCGCTCGCAGGATCCCGGCAAGGAGGGCCTGCGAGCTGACCACCTCCTCACCGCTCGAGTGTGCACTGGCGCCGGCCCGCGTGGTTCTGAAGGGATTTTTGGGCGACCCAGGCTTGCGTCGTGCCATGTCACGTCCGATCGCTGACTGCTTCCCACCACTCAACGACAGGACAATATCACTGACAGCGTTTACTTCGTCACGACAAGTAGCTGGATGCCTCCGGATGGCGCCTGAACAGCATCACCGGCGAGAGAGCGTGTGTGCAGCCCGCACCGGACAACGGCAAGACCGGGCGGCCAGTCCTAGGGTTGGCGATCAGCGGTTGCCGTGGCCGGCGAGACGAGCGACAGGGGGTTGACAGTCCCCTCGGCGACGTTGCCGGCGAGGTCGCTGAGGCGCAGGTTGTGGCTGCGGGCGTGGTGACGAAGCCAGAGGAAGGCTTGGTCCATTTCCACACCGGCGGCTTCGCTGATCTTGCCTTTGGCCTGTTCAACGACGATGCGCCGGTTGAGCGTGTTGCTGAGCTGGGCATTGAGAATCTGGGCGTCGGCGGCGGCTTGGTACTGGAGGATGGCGATGGTCGCCACGTCTGCGAGGGCTTGGGCGGCGACCACGTCAGCTTCGCCGAGGGCGCCATCATCGGTACGAAACATGTTGAGGGCGCCGATGCTCCGGCCCCGGAGTCGCATGGGGAGCGAGTGGACAGAGTGCAGCCCGTCTTCGAGGGCTCGAGAGGCGAACCGCGGCCACCGACTGTCGGGGGGGCCGAGGTTGAGGTTGACGATTGGCCTCCCGGTGCGGTAGCAGTCGAGACAGGGTCCCTCGTCGGATTGCAGCTGGAAAAGTTCCAGGGTGCGCATGGCTTCACTCGAGGACGCGATCACCTGGAGCTCGCCGCCCGGCGTGGCGAGCATCACTCCGGCGGAGGCGACATCGAGGACCTCAACGCAACGGTCGCTGAGCAGAGTCAACAGGTCGACGACGTCGAAGTCGTCCACCAGGCTGTCCGCGAGTTCAACCAGGGTACTGACGAGCAGCATTTCTCTAGGCATCAACACCATCCATATAGCCAAGGACCGAGAGCGATCATACGGCCTTGCCAGCTGAAGTGAGGAGCATAATCGTCGGCAGCCCCCGAGCCTATTAGCGGTCGGTGTCGGCGAAGCGTAACTGTCGGTCGACCACGTCCTTGGCGACGTCAGCGATGAGGCGGCCGGTGCGAAACGCGTGACCTCGGAGCCGGACGAGGGCCTCGCCCACGCCGACATCGAGTTGGATCGACACCATCCCGGCGGCCTGATGAACCACGAACTGGAAGTTCACGCCGGCCTCGATCTCGGCCGCGAGTGTCCCTGGCGGGGCGTCGGCTTGCATGGCCAGGATGGCTCGCGGCAGCTATATCGGCCATCACGAGCGCGTCGGCAAGCTGGTCATCGCTGAGCGGACCTGGCCGGTCGCGGTACAGGTTGAGCGCACCGAGACGGGCCACCCCGACACGTATCGGGAATCCGAAGACCGCCCGGGCGCCCCCCTCCACCGCGGCCGGGGCGAAGGCTTGCCAGCGAGGCACGGCCGGTGCGGCCAGGTCCGGCTCCACGATGGTCCGCCCGTAGAGGTGTGCGTCCACAGATGGGCCTTCACCGAGGGTGTACTGCAACTCCTGGATCAGCTGGGAAACCTCGTCACTCGTACAAAACGAGCCCTGGGGCAGCTCGCCGCCGGGAAGCATGATCGCAGCGCCGCTCAGCGCGGTCACGACTGCTGCCACCTCGCACAACGATTGACCCCCCGAGCTGGCATCGCCCGCCGCGGTCAGCTCGCTGAGGATGCGCATCAGCCGGTCAACGGCCACGCTCGGAGCCCCTCCTCGGACCGACGAGCACGTGTCGTGCCCGGCCGTCAGCTCGTGGGGCCATCGGGTCGTCTCCTTGGTCGAATTGCGAGACGCTCAACGAGGACCTGGTCCAGCGCAGCCGGTCGCTACGCCAACCGGGTGGAGCGAGCTTAGCCGTCTGATCAGCTTGTCGACGAGCCAGGCTGAGCTCCGAGCCACGCCGCCTTGCTGACAGCCGGTGTTAGCCTCGACACAGAGGGTGGGGGCGGCCGGGGCGTGGTAAGGCACGGTCCCCACCCTCTCTCTCTTTCCTCCCGCGACAGCTGCGGTTCCGTAGTAGTTGTAAACCTGCAGGCGCCCGGCGCGACGCCTGCAGGTTCCCCTGCTCCTCAGGAGATCGAGAGGGGAAGCCTCACTGATGCCGGGTTCCCGGCGCTGTCGGCGGCGGAGATGACGACCGTGTAGCTGCCGGCCGCCACCCTCTTGCTCTGGTCGTTCAAGGCGTAGTAGGCAAAGCTCTCGTTCCCCGACATCTTCATGTCGCTCTCCCTGTGGGTGACGATGGTGCCGCTCGAGTTCTCCACCACGATGCTCACCCTGGCCGCCTCGCTGAGGCTGAAGGTGATGTGAGTGATGTTGACGAGAGGATTCGGCGACGCCGCCCCCTTTGTGATGGCCATCGGGTTGGAGAAGACCTCGGTGAGGACCGGGCTCGAGCTTGGCGTGTGGGTGCCGTCGCCTCCGTAGGTGGCCGTTATCGAGAGCGTCTTTGCGGTGCTCGAGGTGAGCGGCAGTGAGGCGGTGCCCGACTGGAGGGCGACGGTGCCCAAGGTTCCCGCCGCCGTGGCAAAGGTGACCGAGCCGCTGAGAGCCGAGCCGTCGCTCGCGGTCACACTCGAGGTGAGGGTGACGCCGGTGCCGGCCGGCACGTCCCCGTTCGAGCTCGTGAGGCTGGCCGTGGTGGATACTCCGTCAGCTGTCACCTCGACGGTGCCAGACGAGCTGGCCGCGTCGTTGGTGTCACCGGCGTAGCTGGCCGTGTAGCCATGGGATCCGGCCGCAGGCGTCAAGGTGAGGCTCGCCCCGCCCGATGCGAGCGTCCCGGTGCCGACCGAGACACCGGCGTCCTCGAAGGTGACGGTGCCGGTCGGCTCGCTCGAGGTGCCCGAGGCGGCGACGGTGGCGCTGAGGGTGATGCTCTCCCCGGCGGCTACCTCGCTCGCAGACGACGTGAGGGTCGTGGTGGTGACCGTGGAACCGGCGGAGGGGCCGCCGAAGAAGGTCTCCATGCCCATGGCGGCATAGGCGTCAAGGGCGGCGGCCGAGGTGTCGATCTGCAGCTGGCAGCGGACGGGCCCGCTCGTGTCGTCCTGGTTCCAGTACGACATGAGGACCCAGTTCGCATAGGCCGGAGTCTGCATGAGGGCGGCCGTGTCGGTGATCCACTCCGCCTTGGCGTTCGGGTCGGCCGGATTCTCCACGCTCCCCCACTCGATGACCGCCACGTCAAGACCGGGGGCGTTAGCTGAGACCCAGGTGTTCACCGCCGCGGTGATGTGGGCGAAGGTCTCCCACTGCGAAGCCTGGAAGCTGCCCTGCAGGCACCCGGAGAAGTTGTAGCCGTCCTCGCCGATGAGATCGACATAGCTCACGCCGGGGAAGAAGTAGGACGCCTTCGGAAGGCCGCTGTGGTTGCTGCCCGGGTTGTAGCTCCAGGCCTCCATGTCCCACACGAAGCGCAGGTGCGTGGCACCGACGCTCGCGGCCAGCTTGTGGAGCTTCTGCCAGGCCTGCACGAACTCGCCTCCGCACGCCGGCATGGTGAGGCCGGCGCAGTCCTGCAGGCTGTCGGCCTCGTGGCCGAAGATGAAGTAGGTGAGGGGGGCGGAGGACTGCATCGCCTCGAACTGCTGTTCGAAGTACGAGTCCCACGTCGTGGTGTTGGCGATCTGTGAGTAGGGGATTTGCTGGCGGCCGGAGGACTGGGTGAAGGCGTCGATGCTGATGATGAGCTGGTGGCCGCTTGTAATGAGGGCCTCCGACTCCTTGTTGATGACGGTGTCGCCCAGGTTGTAGAAGAGCCGCGTCGTCTGGAACTTGCGACAGACCTGGCCCTCGGTCGTGGCCATGTCGAGAGGAGCGGCCGAGTCCGTCGTGCCCCACATCGTGTGGCTCGGGCCGGCGTTGGCCACGGTGCAGCTCGAGCCGGCATCAGATGTCGAAGAGGAGCTGGACGAGGCCGAGGCCACCTGGGCGGTCTCGAGCGAGGTGGCCATCATGGCCCCCACAAGGACAGCCGCCGTTGCTGCCAAGCGTAAAGAAGCGCCATGACCGCGCCAAAGTATAGAGCCGTTGATTCTCATTGCTGGGTCCTTCCGCCGAACCGCTAGTACATGAATGAGCACGACGCCACCACCGTTTTCTGATGATGCTTCGCGCTGACAACGCTGCCCGATTCCGCCCGGGCATCCGGCCGTCTCGAGGGGCATTCGCCCACCGGGACTCCGGGTGGCAACCCCTGTGGGGCTCCAGCTGAAGTATCGACACAGCAGAGCAGGAACTGAAGCGCCCGCCCTCCCGCCGGCCCCCTGCGCCGGCCACGAAAGGGCTTCAGCCCGCAGGGCAGGGCATGGTTTACGGAGCAAAGCTGCGGCGGAGCGTCCTCGTTCAACGCTTCTTGCCGGCAACAGAAGATCCGATCGTCCTCAACCCGGCATCTCGCACTGTCGATACCAACCACATATGAGCGTCAGCCAGGCGAACCCGGAGGCGCAGGAGAGGCGACACGGCGCGAACCTCGGCGCCATCTCCATCGTCTCCTGCGCATTCGTGGTCCTCTGTACGGTCTGGTTCCTGCCGTCACGCGAAGCTGGTCGGTCCACCAGTGCAGCAATGGCAGCAGGAGGCGCCCTTGTGGCTGTCTGCCTGACGAGGTTGCCTTGGGATCGGTGGCCCACGAGGGCATTGATCGCCTTCCCGGCACTCGGTTTGTGTGTCCTCACGGCAGACGCTCTGCTCACGACCGGGATCACCCCGGCCTATGGCGGTTTCTTTACGGTCGGATTCGTCTATCTCGGACTGACCCAATCACGCCTCACCACGCTGGCCATGATTCCTCTCGCAGTGCCGGCATGGATTCTCTGTGTCGGCGGCCTGACGTCCACGGTGGAGGTGAAGACTCCCGTGTCCGTGGCGATCTGGGCACTCCTCGGCTTCAACCTCGCCACAGGAGCCGCCCGAAGCGCAACCCGGACAGACGAGCTCATGTTGGCGGCGTCCACGGACTCACTGACCGGCCTGTTGAGCCGTGGCGAGTTGGAGGGCCTTCTGAAGCACCTCAGCCCGGGAGACGCCGTCATCCTGCTCGACCTCGACGGCTTCAAGGAGGTCAACGATGCACAAGGTCACGGAGCCGGCGACCTTGTGCTGGCGGCCTTCGGCCACCGGGTCCGATCAGCACTGCGTGCGGGCGACCAGGCCCTCCGTTACGGCGGGGACGAAGTGCTCGTGGCATTGCGTGGTGCAGGCAACGACGGTGCCGAGGCAATGCTCAACCGCCTGCGCGGCCGATGGAGCTCGTTTCCCTATCCGACGTTCTCCGCTGGTGTCGCGGTTCACGAGGGTGGATCTACCCAGGTGACCATGGATCGGGCTGATCAGGCTCTTTACGTCGCCAAGCGGGCAGGGCGTGACCGCTGGCATCTTCACGGCGAGCAGAGGGGTCAGGAGCTACTCGAGCTGTTGCGAGGGAGCCGGCTGCCTCCGCAGGCTGATCGTCGAGACCTCCCGAGCCGGCTCAGACTCCCCGGTACGCGATCCTGAGATCCACCGTCAGAGTATGACCCGCCTGAGAGGTGACCTCGACGGGATGGCCCGAAACAATGTGGGAGCTGTCCAAGGATTGGTAATAGGCGCCGAGCATCCACGGCCCAGGAGCAAGGTCGATCGAATACGGCTTGCCCGGATAGATGTTCTCGTATGCTTCGGTGCCCCCGCGGCAGCCGATCCGAAACGAGCGCCTTGCCGGGCATGCCTGCACTCCCATGTATGCCTTCGAGTTGAAGTCCTTGGGTGCTCCGGTGAGGATGACCCTGCCCTCAGCCGCCGGAACCACATAGGAGACTGTGACGTTCTTCATCCTTGTCTCACCGTTGGCAACCGTCACTGGCAGAGGAACGCCATTGATGATCTGGCCGTACTCGTCGTAGTAATAGGCCGCAACGTGCCAGGTTCCGGACGACTTCAGTTTGACGCCGTAGTGTCCGGGCGACGCAGGGGGCGATCCGATCGCGCCTCGGGCGCATCCGACGCTGAACGCCTCGGAGGCAGGACACGCTTGGACGTAGAAGCCGGAATTCTGCCAGCCTGCCGGCGCCCCGGTGATGGTGGCCGTCCCCTCGATCATTGTCACCTTTGCCCCGGTCGATCCCTCGACGGCGGTCGTTTGGGATTGAGCAGATTGCGTCTCGAGCAAAAGGCCCGGTGCTCCGGCAACCGCAAATACGACTAGTGCGCTCAGCAGCTGTTTGGAAAACACCATGTTGGCAGTATGCACTAACCGCGGCCGTATGGCTCAGTCGCCTGCTGAGAGGAGATACCCAGGCGGGAGGCGGGAGCCTTGGCCGAAGGTGTGCGTGTGACCGCCGGTGGCCGGCTGCTATCGGGGCGAAGATCGTCCTATGACCGATCATGGCCTTGGCGGGCAGGTTGGCTCGCGCCGCGCGTGGTTGGGCCGGCGCGACTAACCTCACGCACAGTGGTCTTCGACAGGGGCACCGGATGAGCACCACCACTGTTCCCGCCACCTCCGACAGGGAGGCCGCCGAGAGCCGTTGGGCCGTCGAGACCCACGGGCTCACCAAGCGGTTCGGGGCTAACGTCGCCGTGAACGGTGTGGAGCTCCTCGTCCCTCGGGGGATGTGCCTTCGGCTACCTCGGCCCGAACGGCGCCGGCAAGACAACGCTCATCCGGGTGTTGCTTGGTCTCACGCACGCCGATGCAGGAACGATGTCCCTGCTCGGATACGCCGTTCCGAAACATCGCGGTGCGGCCTTGGCGCGGGTGGGGGCCATTGTCGACGAGCCCCGCTTCCACGGCCACCTCACCGGGAGGCAGAACCTGCAGATCCTTGCCGCCGCCCGCGAGCCGGCGGCGCGGCAGCGGATCACGCCGTCACTCGAGCGGGTCGGCATCCTCCATCGCGCCGATGACCGCGTGTCGAAGTACTCGATGGGCATGCGCCAGCGCCTCGGGGTTGCTGCCTGCCTCCTCGGAGATCCCCAGCTGCTGATCCTGGACGAGCCGATGAACGGGCTGGATCCGGCCGGCATGCACGAGATGCGCGACATGATCCTGTCGCTCGTGGCGGAGGGTCGCACGGTAGTTCTGTCCTCCCACCTGCTCGACGAGGTCCAGCGGACCTGCGATGCAGTGGCCATCGTGGACCGGGGCAACATCATCAGGCAGGGTCCCATCTCCGAGCTGCTGTCGGGCACCTCGCTCGTGCTTCAGGTGGAATGCTCCGACCCTGATCGGGGCCGCGCCCTCATCGACGGGACTTCTATCGGGGCGCAGATCGAGATCGGGCCGCTCGGGCTGGGGATCACCTTGCCCGCAGGGACGTCCCGCGACGTCATTGCCGAGATCAACCGCCTGCTCGTCGAGGCAGGGATTGCCGTCTATCGGTTCCAGCCGATCCAAGCCTCGCTCGAAACGTGGTTCCTGCAGGTGACGAGCCGACTGGGCGCTTCGGAGTGACGACCGCCGCCGCAGCGAGCGCGCCGTCCGTGTCGGGGCCGGCGACACGGGACCACCGAGGATCGTGGCTGCCCACTGGGGGCATGATCGCCACGCGCTTCATGGAGCTGCGCAAACGGCGGGGGCTCATGATCGCCCTCATCGTGGTGAACATCGGCCTCCCGACCATCTTCCTCGTCATCCGGCTGCTTGCCCACGCCTTCGCGCCGAAGTCCTACGGCCCCGCCGGCGGCTACGAGATCTTCTCGAATCTCGTCGCCGGCGTCATGTACGTCTTCGGCTTCATCGTGGCCGCCACGTTGGGCTGCACGGCGGGCTCAGTCGACCTCACCGAAGGGATGTTCCGCCACCTGGTCGTGACGGGCCGCTCCCGGCTGGCGCTCTACCTGGCGCGAATCCCGGCCGGGTTGGCCATCGTGGTGCCGCTGGTGGCGCTCGGCTTCACCATCGTCTGTGCGGTGTGCGTCCTGGCGGCTCCGACCAAGATCAGCTACGACGGGGCGAACATCCCCGCCGGTCTTTCACGCACCGGGTTCGAGACATGGGCGGGTGACCACCCAAAGCTGGTCATTTGCGATCTCCCTTTCAACGGGCCGAATGCGCCGCCGAATGTGTCGTGCGGTAACCGCGGGTTCATCGGGCCCCCGCCGGCGGTGGGAACCGCTCCCCCCTCGCCCGCCACGATCAAAGCTGCGGCCGTGCAGATCGCGGCTCAGAACTATCAGGCCTACTCCAAGTTGTTTCTCTCCCCGTCGGACTCCCTCATGGTGAAGGCCGGATTGTGGCTCGAGCTGGAAGCAGCCACCGGGTTGATCATCGGCCTCGGCCTGGCGTCGCTGCTGGGGCAGAGAACGGTCGCCGTGATCCTCATGCTCGTGCTGGAGCTCGTCCTCACCCCTATCTTCTCCACGGCCCACATCCCGCACCTGTCGAACCTGCAGCGCTCGGTCGTCGGCCTCGCTACCGCCCACCTGGAGCCCGGCGGCCTTCCTCTGGCATTCGGGGGCGGCGGGGGGGGCGGTCCAGGCGGGAACGGCGGTCCACACCTGTTGCCGGAGTCGACCACCGTGGCCGTCTGCGTCATCCTCGCCTGGCTGGTGGGCTGGTCGATCCTCGGCGCGTGGCGGATGATGACCCGAGACGCCTGAGAAGTTCGCCGTCCGGACCGCTACCGGTGGGCCTGGCTCTCGAAGCGACCGAGGGACAGGAGCAGAGCGTGCACCTGCAAGGAGCCTGCTGCGAAACACCGTGGCGCGCACAACAGACGGGCGGTACTGCGAGAGGGCCTGCAGTACGGGCGCACTCGCCAAGCTCCTTGTCGTGAGCACGAGCAGCTGCGCAGGTCGAAACCTGCTCAGCCTGACCCGCTCGAAGGGGTAGAGCTTGGGCGGAGGCGAGAGGAGCGACGTGAGGGCGGCATGGTAGAGGGCGGCCGTGGGAAGGAGGGCGGCGTACTGACTCGGGTCCCACCACGTCATCAGCACCTCTCCTTCCTGTGAGGCGTTCCCGACGAACGCCGGCACCTCGCTCGAGATTCTGGTAGGCGTGGACGGCCTTCTCCGCACTGCCACCGAGAGCGGCTGCATAGGGCGCAGGTGGTTGGAGCAGCTCGCCCGGTCGGCGGATGTGCTTCGGGACGGGGGCGACGGTCAACACGAGCACCAGGGCCGCGGCGAGGAGGACCGACAGCCCCGTCGCGGTGAGGGTGGCGGCCGACGAGGATCTGTGCACCAGTTGCACTCCAGCGGCACACACAACCACCAGCGAGAGAGCAAGAGCCAGGCCGACGGGCGACCATCCAAACGGTGCTACGTGCGGAAGAATCTCGTAGCCGAGCGGCACGACAAGGAGAAGGGCGGGAGGGAGAAAGCGGGCCACCGGACGGCTCAACAGAGGGCGGGAGAGCTCCGCCATCGTGATCGCCACTGTCAGGCACACTGCTCCCCATAGCGGGGAGGACAGATAGAAGAGCTCGAGCGTTTGCACGCCACCGGCGAACTGCAGAGCGAAGAAGGCGAACACTTGCCCGGCGCAGGCGAGGCCGGCAAACAGCTGCGGTGTGGGAACAGCACGCAGGCGTCGCCCGAAAGTGACCGCCCAGGCCAGGACTACGGCCGGCGGCACCAATAGGTAGCTGTCGTAGAGCACCCAACGCCAGTTGCTGGAGTGGTCTCGGAGGACCGAACTGGACTGGCTGAGCAGCCGATACGCGTCCCAGGTTGGGCCGATGAAATTGAAATGCCCGAGCTCGAGCTCGGACGCGATGCTCAGCAGGCCGGTGACCACAAGAGCAGCACCAGCGAGGACGGCCAGGTCCTTCAGGACGTGACCCCGTCCCCTCGCCAGCCAGACCAGGAGGTAGACAGCGACGGTCGTGCCCGCGAGAGGCACGGCGTTCAGATGGGACCAGATGGCCATGGTGAGCAGACCGCCGCCGAGGAACACCCATATCGGCCGTCGCCGGTCGCTGCAGGGCATGGCCAGACATGCCAGAGCTCCAGCCAGGTACGAGACCACTGCCGAGTCGGTGTAGTCCGAGCCCCAGGCCGTGATGATGACAGGAGAGCTGAGAACCACGATGGCACCGAGTGCGCCGGCGGACCGACCGTAGAGCTTCCGCAGCAAGAGGTAGGCCGGCACGACGGCGATCAACGCGAAGAGGTACCGGGTCACGAAGTAACCGGGGAGAGCTCCGAACACGAGATAGTCGAGCCGGGCGGGCACGAGGAAGCCCACCCGAGCTCCCTCCCGGAGCCGCTGCGTCGGTTGGAGCAGCGCCTGGTAACGGGCGAAGACATCAGCCGGATGGAAGATGAAAGCCGTCTCGAGCGCCGGGTCGGGAATACGAAACGACGCCATCGGACGCAGCCGCAGGACGTAGAACGCCATGAGCGGGGAAGCGAGCACGGCGACGACCTCGACAGCCCTTGACAGGGGCGAGACTCGGCGGATCGTCCCCCCGGACTCGATCGGGCCGCTTGCAGGAAGACGTGATGCCGGGCGGGGCGACGAGATCATCCGCCGCCGGTGGCCGTGATCATGCAATGGGTGTACGGGAACCAGAACAGGTCATGGCGAACCTCCGAGGTGACTGTTGCGAACCAAGGGGAGATGAGTGCTTCATATCTGGATTGCTCGCGCACGTAACGTCCTCGATCGATGGCCGCAAGCACTCGAGCCGTGGTGCGCTGAGCGGGATCCCATGTCGGCTCCGCCGCGACGAATCGGCCTGTGGGGGTGAGCAGCGACGACACGGCCTGCAACATGCTCGTGCTGTCAGCGTCGCTCATATGATGTAGAACGCCGACGGCGACTGCGCAATCGAATGGACCTAGCCCTGCTTGCGACAGCTCGGTGGCGTCTCCAACAACGAATTCGGTTCCCTCTTTCTGCTGACGCCGGGCATAGGTTATGTAACGGCTATTCAGGTCGACGCCCAAGTAGCTCACGTCCACCAGGCAGTCGGACAGATCGCCGTACCCGCAGCCGACGTCGAGGATTCTCTCTCCTGGCCGCGCCTTTACATAGCCCTCGGCCATGCGTCGCATAGTCCGGTCGCCCCGCGTGATCACCTTGAACATGCGATAGCCGATTGCGGAATCCGAGGATGGCTTCTCGCAGGGTCCATCGGCCCGCGGAGGTGTCGACCTGGCGCATGCCGGCACCTTAGCCCTGGGGGCGGTTTCCGCCGGACCACGGCGAGCGTAGCTTCCGACCGGACGTCTGGGAGGTCGATCGGGAACGCCACTGCGGGCCGGCTAGCCGGTCCGCAGTGGGCGGGACCTCCTATCCTAGGGGCGATGGCCGCCATGGAGAAGACCGACGTCGGCAGCGAGCACACGATCTCGATTGTCGTACCGGTGTACCGCGGCGAGACTACTCTCGAGCCACTCGTCGCCGAGGTCCTCCCGCTGACGCAGCCCCGCCAAACGCCGGGCGGCCGCCCGTGGCGGGTGGAGGAGATCATCCTCGTTCACGATCACGGGCCCGACGGCTCCGAGCGCGTCATCAGGCGGCTCGTCGCCCTTCATCAATGCGTCCGAGCAGTCTGGCTGTCGAGGAACTTCGGGCAGCATGCCTCCACGCTGGCCGGCATGTCCTCGACGGGCTCTGACTGGATAGTGTCTTTGGACGAAGACGGGCAATTCGATCCCGCTGATATTGGGATGCTGCTCGACGTGGCCCTCGATGAGGCCGCTCAGTTGGTATACGGCGCCCCTGCTAACCATCCGCCCCACGGGACGACGAGAAATATCGCCTCCCGTTTGGCAAAGGTCGTGGCCAACCGGTTCCTCACCAAGGGAGATCTGCCGGAGTTCAGCAGCTTTCGGCTCATACTCGGTGAGATCGGCCGCGGTGTGGCGGCATATGTCGGGTCGGGTGTATATCTCGATGTGGCCCTGACGTGGGTCGTGGGAACTTCCGCTCTTTGCCCCGTCAAGTTCCGACAGCTGTACGACAGGCCTTCTGGCTACTCTTTTCGGAAGTTGCTGGTGCACTTCTCCCAGCTGGTGATCACGTCTGGTACCCGGCCTCTTCGGCTCGTGTCGGTTGCCGGGGCGCTCTTCGCCCTGGGCGGCGTCGCAGTGGCCATCGTCCTGATAATCGGACGACTGCTCGGAGACATCACCGTCCAAGGCTGGACCTCCGTCACCGTTCTCTTGTTGCTGATCGGCGGCGCCAACCTTTTTGCTCTCGGTGTGGTCGCCGAGTATGTCGGCGCCTCGGTCCGCATGGCATTGGGCAAGCCCCTCTATCTCATGACCTCCGACCCGACGGTGGGGCCTCTTCACCGGGGCGCTGCTGTCCCGGCGCAAGTCCCAGATGAGTGACCCGACCTCCTGGGTGGTCGGCCGAGGCGGCATGCTCGGACAGAGCCTCCAAGCCGAGCTGGCGCGGCGGGGCACCGTCTGGTGGCCCGGCGGGCAGCTGTCCTGGGGCGATTCGCGGGCGCTCGCAGTGCGAATTCGCCGAGGCGTGCCGCTCCTTTCGCGACCGCGTCGGTTGTTCGCCTTGGCAGGTCGCCTGGTGCGCCGGCGCCGGGGTCGTCGGATCGGGGCATTTTGAACTGGAGGCCGAGGTCGAGGCGTTGTCTTTCCTGCTCCACTCCCTCGCGGGTGCGCTCGGCCCGGCTCGGATGGCGAATGGGGCCTTATTCGTCGCGTCCTCGGCCGGCGGCATCTACGCCGGCTCGACGGGAGCACCCTTCAGCGAGTCCTCTGCCGTCCGGCCCATCTCGCCGTACGGAGACTGCAAGCGACACCAGGAAGAGCTCGTCTGCCGGTGGAGCAGGGAGACCGGGACCCCCACGCTGATCGGCCGACTTTCCAACTTGTACGGTCCCGGCCAGAAGCTGAACAAGGATCAGGGCCTCATCACACAGATGTGCGCCAGAGCGCTCACACGCCAACCTTTGATGTTGTACGTGCCGCTCGACACGATCCGTGACTACATCTTCGCAGCCGATGCCGCCGGTCTTGTTGCTGACGGGCTCCGACTGCTGAGGGCCACGGCTCGGGAGGCGCCGGAAGCGCCGATCGTGCTGAAGATCATCGCCTCTCAGCAACCGTCCACTGTCGCCTCGATCCTGGGGAAGGTGCGGCACGTGTCCAAGCGTCCGATCAGCGTGGTCGTGAGCGGGTCTCCGCACACGCACCACCAGGTGCACGACCTGCGCATGATCTCCACCGTCTGGCCCGAGCTCGACCAGCGCCCCCTCACCACGCTCGATGCCGGCGTCCATGCTGTCCTCACCGAACTGAGGGCGAAGGCCGGAGACGGCCGGCTCACTTCGGTCAACAGGCCCGGGCCGTAGGGCCGCGGCTCGGGCTCTCTCGGAACGAGCAGGCCCGGCGTTCAGCCCGTCGGGCGGAGCCTCGGGCGCAGGCTGTCCTCACCCATCAGGCGGGCGGCCACCTCGTCGTCGTAGGACGAGTAGAAGCTCATCAAGTCGTCGACGAGCTGAGCGAAAGATGGTGCGCCATAGAGGACGGGCTGGTAGTGGGTGATGTCGTACTCGGCCGTGCCCATCTCGGCGAAGTCGAACGGGCGGATGTCGGCATCCTGGAAGACGTCGAGCTCGCCGTAGGACGACAGGATGCCCGCGCCGTAGGCCCGCGGCCCGTCGCTCTCGAACACGACGCCGAACTCCAGCGTGAACCAGAACACCTTCGACAGGAACCCCAGTGCCTCGGGCGACTCGGTCCGCCCGACGGCATTGCCCACCTCCTCGCAGATCTGGGCGAACCTGGGGCTGGCGAGCTGGTTGGCGTGCCCGATCACCTCGTGGACGATGTCCGGCTCCGGCGTGTAGAGCGGCGCCGAATGGTGCCGGATGTACTGGGTGGAGAAGAACATCCGACTGGCGAAGGCGCCGTAGAACTCGCGTAGCGGCGCCAGGCCGGCGACGGGCTGGTACGAGAAGCCGGTCAGTGGCGCCGAGCCGTTCGCTCACCTCGCCGAGCTGGGGTATGTGGTCCGAAGGAAGCGCCAGCGCCGCCGCCGACTCGAGGAACTCCCGGCAGGCGTAACGGCGATGCTTCGCCGCCAGCTCCCGCGAGACGATCTGCCAGACTTCGTGCTCCTGGGCCGTGTACTCGACGTTCGGGATCGGGTCACCGGCGGTGTACCCCACGGACAGGGCGGCGATCTCGTTGCGCCTCGCCCTGTACTGCGGATCGGCGAAGCCCGGGTGATCGGCGTCGAGCTCCACCTCGACGTCGCCGCCGGGCGTGGCGGTCACTGGCGAGTACCCGCTGGCAGTCCCCATCGTCGTTCCTCCTCGTCTCGAACGAGCTCCGTCTCTAGATTATGCCCGGTCAGGGCGATATGATGCCTGATCTGCTCGTATGTCGAGACAGATTGTGTAACTTTTGCCCTCCTTGGCGCGATATCGTCTACGTCATGGCTGGAGCCGGAGCATCCTCTGGACGAAGCGTCGACGACGTCGACCGCCGGCTGATCGACCTTCTCTCCGAGAACAGCCGCTCGTCGGTGAGCGAGCTGGCCTCCCGGGCCGGAATCTCCCGGGCGAACGCCTACCAGCGAGTGGACAAGCTCCGAGAAGACGGCGTGATCCGCGCCTTCACGGTGCGGACCGACCCCCGCCGCCTCGGGCTCGACGTGACGGCGCTCATCATCGTGAACGGCGAGCAGCGCGCGTGGCGCGAGCTGCTCGGTCGAGCTGCAAGAGCTGCCCGGTGTGGAGTATGTGGCTCTGACGGCGGGCGGTTTCGATTTCGTGCTCATCGTGCGGGTGCCGGACGTCGAGACGCTGCGCGACGTCGTGCTGGACGGGCTGCAGGGCATCACCGGGGTGCGCTCGACCCAGACGATGTTCATCCTCGACGAGTACGACCACCGGCGCTGACGTCCCGGGGCGCCTCGGACGATCAGCCGGTGAAGGCCTCGAGGGCGCTCACGAACCTCGTCGTCTGCTCCATGATCGAGGCGTAGTCGGCCCCTTGGTAGACGATGCTCTTCGCCCCGGCGATCGAGCTCCCGAGGAGCGAGCCGTCGGGAGCCGGGAAGAGGGCGTCGTTGCTCCCGCTCACGACGAGCACGGGCAGATGGATCGTCCCGCAGGGCGGCCGAGAGCTCGCCGCTCCTCCACACGGCCCGCTGCAGCTGCGCCTCGGCCACGACCGCCGGCTGAGTCAGATCGTCCGGCAGGGCCGTCTCCAGGCCCTGCAGCCACGCTGCCCCGGCTGCTGCGGAATGCGACGAGAAGAACACCCTCGCCAGCTCCGTCGCCGTGACGAGCGGAGAGCTCAGGACCCGTTCGTCCGCCTGGCTCGGGGGCGTCGCATCCCGGCCCCCGGCCGAGGTGTCGACGAGCACGAGCGAGCCGACGCTCCCCGGGTGCCGCTCCGCCAGGCCGAGAGCGACCTCCCCGCCGAGGCCCCACCCGAGCACCGTGGGGCGCGTCAGGCCGAGGGCCTCGATGAGGCCGGCGGTGTCGTCCGCCCACCGCTCGAGACTGAGTCGAGGCCGGCAACGGGCCGGAGTAACCGGTGCCCGGCAGGTCGAAGATCGTCACTCGGTAGTGCTGGGCCAGCGCAGCGAGAAACGGCGCCGGCCACGACGCCATCGAGGCGTCCTCGCCGGTGATGAGGAGGAGGTCGGGCCCGGAGCCGAAGTGCCGAAAGGCGATCCGGTCGATGCTCGGATAGGACGCTGTCCCCGGCGTCGGAAGCGGCGCCGTTGTCGCCCCGTCCGGCACGGCCGCCACCGGCACCCGCAGGATCCGGCCGAGGAAGCCGTCCGCGCCCGCCGGCTGGCTTCCCGGCACCCCGACGGGTGCCGGCAGCGTCGTCGTCGTGGTGGTCGAGGAGGACGACGTCGTCGAGGAGAGGGCCGTCGAGGTGGACCCCGGGGCGCGCCGAGCGATCGGCGAGCATGCGCCGCAGCAGAACGGCGATGCGCCACTGTGCCGACGAGAGCCGCCGCCCGGCGGCGAGAACGGGCTGGTGGCGGCCGCGGCGGCGGAACGAGCGCCCGCTTCATCTCCAGCGGATCCGGGAGAGCCGCTCCGGCGTCACGTAGCCGTTGTCGGCGAACCACCGGGCCGAGCGGGCCGAGCGCCTGGCGCGCCGGGCGCGAGCTGTAGCCGAGCTCGCGCCGGGCACGTTCGTCGGAGAAGATCATCTGCGTCGTGGCCATCCGGGTCGCCTCGAGCGGCACCGAGGGCGGGCGGCCGGCCAGGCGTCCCTCGACGAACTCGGACAAGACGGCGGCACCGATGGCGAGCGGCGGCAGGGACCCGGAACGCGGGGCGCCGGCAGCCCGGTCTCCTCGGCGAGGATGTCGAGGATCTCGCTTGAACGTCCGGTTCTCGCCGCCGAGGACGTAGCTGCGTCCCTGCCCGCCGTGCTCGAGCGCAAGCACATGGCCGGCTGCGACGTCGTCCGACGTCGACGACGTTGAGCGACGTGGCGAAGTAGCCGGGCATCCGCCCGTTGAGGAAGTCGAGGACGATCCGCCCTGTCGGAGTGGGGACGAGATCGCGCGGCCCGACAGGAAGCGTCGGCTGGACGAGGACGACCGGAAGCCCCGCAGCCGCCGCCCGCAGCACCTCGTGCTCGGCCACGTACTTCGACCGCTTGTAGCACCCGAAGAGGTGCTCGATCCGCGGCCAGTCCGTCTCGTCGGCGGCGCGGCCCGGGCCGGCTCCGTCGAGCCCGATCGTGCCCACGGTGCTCGTGTAGACGAGGCGCTCGCACCCGCTCTCGGCCCCGGCCTCGAGGACGTTCAGGGTCCCGCCGACGTTCACGTCGTAGAACTCGCTCGGATCCTTCGACCAGAATCGGTAGAGGGCGGCGGCATGAAAGACGTACCTCGCGCCGTCGACCGCCTTGCGGACGGCGAGCGGCATCCCTCATGTCCGCCTCCGCCCGCTCGACGGCCAGCCCGTCGATGTTGCGCGGATCGGCCCCCGGCTGCAGGACGGCGACCACGGTTGCGCCCGCGCTCGGCCAGCAACCTCGTCAGTGCCGACCCGATGAACCCGCCGGCGCCGGTGACGACGACGCGATCACCCGCCGCGACCGGGAACGTGCTCGATCGCACCGGCCGCACCCGGCCGGGCGCAGACGTGCCGGCCACAGGTCTCAGACGCGCTCACGTTGCAGAGCGCTCTTGCGCGAGCGTCTTGCCGAACTCGAAGATGAGAGCCGAGTTGCGATGGGCATCGGCCAGCACGTCGTCGAGGGCGCCGACGAAGTAGTCGACCTCCTCCTGGCCGGCGATGAGGGGCGGCAGCAGCTTGACGATGTTCACGTTGTCCGCCGCCACCTGCGTGAGGATGCGGTGCCGGGTGAACAGTGGGCCCACTACGAGCTGGGAGAAGAGCCCCTTGCGGGCGGACTCGAGCATCTTCCAGCGGGACCGGAGCCGCAGGGACTCCGGCTCCCCGAAGACGAGACCCACCATGAGGCCGAGGCCGCGCACCTCGTGGAGGAGCTCGTAACGCGCGACGAGCGGCGCGAGCGCCTCCCGGAGAGCGGCACCGGTCTGTTCCGCTCTTTGCACGATCCCCTCGTCGTCCATCACCTGCAGCGTGGCGAGGCCGGCCACCATCGCCAGCTGGTTGCGCCCGAAGGTCGTCGAATGGACGACCGCACGCTCCATCTTGGAGTACACCCGGTCGAAGACCGCGGCGCTGCACAGCGTGGCCCCGACCGGGATGTAGCCGCCGGAGAGAGCCTTCGAGATCGTGATCACGTCGGGCTGCAGCCCGTAGTGCTCGTAGGCCCACATCTTCCCCGTCCGGCCGAGACCGGTCTGTACCTCGTCGACGACGAAGAGCGTCCCGTACCGCCGGCAGAGCTGCTCTGCGCCTGTCCAGTACTCCGCTGCGGCGAGATAGACGCCCTTGCCCTGGATCGATCTCGACCACGAAAGCGGCCACGTCGCCCCGGCGAAGCTCTCGCTCGAGCGAGTCGAGGTCCCCGAAGCCGACAGCAGTCAAAGCCGGGCATCAACGGCCCGAAACCCGCCCGGAACTCCGTCCCTCCGTTGAGGGACAGAGCGCCGTTCGTGAGCCCGTGGAACGAGTGCTCGGCGTGCAGGACCCGTGGGCGCTTCGTGGCGTACTTGGCGAACTTGACGGCGCACTCGATCGCCTCGGCGCCGGAGTTCGAGAAGAAGCAGCGCTGCAACCCGTCGTGGCTGCGGGCGACGAGAGCCTCGGCCAACAGCCCCGGCAACAGGGCGCAGTCGAGCTGGACCAGGTTCGGCAGGTCGAGGTCGATGGCCTCGACGAGCGCCTTCTTTATGACCGGATGGGACCGGCCGAGGGCGAAGACGCCGAAGCCCGAGAGGAAGTCGAGGTAGCGCTCACCGGCCCGGTCGTAGAGGTAGCAGCCCTCGCCCCGTTCGTAGAAGCGGTCGAAGCCGAGCGTCTTCAATACTCTTGCCAGTTGCGGGTTGAGATATTCCGAGTGGAGGCGGAAGTTCTCGCCGCCGCGCGTGTCGATCAATCCTCGAAGGTCGAAGCCCAATGGATCCTCTCCGCTCAAGTGCCCGACAAAGCGTACCGGCCGGCCCCCCTGCCGCCGGATCAGTGACGGGGAGCGGCCGGGAAGGGAGAGGTCTCCGCCGGTTCCCGGTCGGCCGCTTCGGTGATGTGCCTTCGGCGCGGGCGGCGCTCGGACCGATGACGGGCGGAAAAGTCGAGCAAGGCGCTGCCCGGTAGGCTGGCGACTATGTCAGCCCCGGAACGACAGAGTGGTCGGGAGGGCCTGGACGAAAGCGCCAGCAAGGCCGGCGCATCGACGGGCGAGCGAACCGCTCCGTCCGACGTCCACGAGGTCCTCGCCCGCCACCTCCTCCTCGACAGCTACCCGATGGTGTTCGATCCGGTGCGCAGCCATGGCGCCTACCTCGTCGACGCCCGCGACGGCACCGAGTACCTCGACTTCTACACGTTCTTTGCCTCCTCGCCGCTCGGGCTCAACCCGGCCGGCCTCGCCGACGACGAGGCCTTCCTCGGGGAGCTCGCCGCCGTGGCGGCGAACAAGCCGGCCAACTCCGACTTCCCCACCACCTACCTGGCCGATTTCGTGGAGACGTTCTGGCGGGTTCTCGGCGACCCGGCCCTCCCCCACCTCTTCTTCATCGAAGGCGGGGCCGCCGCCGTCGACAACGCCGTCAAGGTTGCCTTCGACTGGAAGTCCCGCCGCAACGAGGCGGCCGGACGCTCGGCCGATCTCGGCACGCGTGTCATGCATCTGCGCCACGCCTTCCACGGCCGGAGCGGCTACACCCTCTCGCTGACGAACACCGATCCGGTGAAAGTCGACCGCTTCCCGAAGTTCGACTGGCCACGGATCCCTTCTCCGGCCGCCCGCTTTCCGCTCTCGGAGCATCTCGCCCAAGTGGAGGAGGCGGAGGCCGAGGCGCTCGCGGCGGCCGCGCGCCGCCTTCTCCGCCCACCCGCACGACATCGCCTGCTTCATCGCCGAGCCCATCCAGGCCGAGGGCGGCGACCGCCACCTCCGCCCGGAGTTCCTCCAGGCCATGCAGGAGCTGTGCCTCGAGCACGAGGCGCTCTTCGTCGCTCGACGAGGTGCAGACCGGCGTGGGCGTGACGGGCACCCCCTGGTGCTACCAGCAGCTCGGCCTCGAGCCCGATGTGGTCGCGTTCGGGAAGAAGGTGCAGCTCGGCGGTGTGATGGCCGGGCGCCGGGTCGACGACGAGCCGGAGAACGTCTTCAGTGTGCCGAGCCGCATCAGCTCCACGTGGGGAGGCAACCTGACCGACATGGTCCGCTCGACCCGGCTGCTCGAGATCATCGAGTCCACCGGGGCGATCGCCAACGCCGGCCGTGTGGGGGCCCACCTCCTCCAGCGGTTGTGGGAGCTCGAGGATCGCCATCAGCGGCGTCATCTCGAACGCCCGGGGACGCGGGCTCCTGGCCGCCGTCGACCTTCCCACCGGTGCTGCCCGGGACGAGGTGCTCACCTCGCTTCGCACCGACGAGCACGTCCTTGCCCTCGCCTGTGGAGACGTCTCGCTGCGGTTCCGGCCGTCGCTGGCCGTCTCGGCCGAGGAGGTCGACCTGGCCTGCGAGGCCCTCGACCGGGTCCTGCAGAAGCGAGGAGCATGACAATGGCCACTCGAGCGGTGTCGTCGGTCATCGGCGGCAAGCCGGTGGACGAGGGCTTCGAGCAGATGCAGTCGACCAATCCCGCCCATCTCGACGACGTCGTGGCGGACGTCGCCCTCGCCAGCGCCGCTACTTTCGCCGATGCCTGCCGGGTCGCCAAGGCCGCTCAGCAGTCCTGGGCGGAGGTACCCGCACCGATCCGCGGCCGTGCGATCGCCGAGATCGGCCGGCTCGTGGAGGCGAACAAGGAAGCCCTCGCCCGTCTCGTCACCCGTGAGGTGGGAAAGCCCTATGCCGAGGCACTCGGCGAGGTGCAGGAGATCATCGACACGTGCGACTTCTTCCTCGGCGAGGGACGCCGGCTCTACGGGGACACGGTGCCGTCCGAGATGCACGACAAGGCGCTGTTCACCTACCGGATGCCGGTCGGCACCGTCGCGGTCGTCACGGCGGGCAACTTCCCCGTCGCCGTGCCCTCGTGGTACCTCGTGCCGGCGCTCGTCTGCGGCAACACGGCGGTGTGGAAGCCGGCGGAGTACTCCGCCGCTGTCGCCACGGCGCTCTTCGAGCTCTTCGTCGCCGGCGGGCTCCCGCCCGGGGTCCTCAACCTCGTGCTCGCCGAGGGCCAGGCGACATACTCCGGGATCGAGGCGGGGCTCTCCGAGCATGTCATCGACAAGGTGGGCTTCACCGGGTCGACCGCCGTCGGCTCTCTCATCGGCGAGCTGACCGGGCGTCACATCCAATCTGCCTGCCTCGAGCTCGGAGGCAAGAACCCCATGGTGATCATGGCCGATGCCGACTTGGACCTCGCTGTCGACGGGGCGCTCTTTTCGGGTTTCGGGACCGCCGGCCAGCGCTGCACGTCTCTCGGGACGGCCATCGTGCACGAATCGCTCCACGACGAGTTCCTCGCCCGCTTGGTGGACCGGCTGGAGAGCGCCCGGATCGGCGACCCCAACGAGCCGGTGTTGTACGGCCCGATGCTCGACGCCCGCTTCGCCGAACGGTTCGAGGAGTACCTCGGCCAGCTCGTCCAGCCGCACCACCGCCTCTTCGGGAGCGCCCATACCGGGCGGATAACGGCGGAGAGGCCGCGGGAGGGCTTCATCGGCGATCCCGCCGACGGAGTCTTCTGTCACCCGACAATCGTCGACGGGGTGCGCCTCGAAGACGAGATCGCCCGGACCGAAACGTTCGGTCCGATGATCGGTGTGGCCTCCTTCGGCGACTTCGACGAGGCGATGGCCATCGCCAACTGCTCGGGATACGGGTTGTCTGCGGCGATCTACACCCACTCGCCGGAGCGGGTCTTCGCCTTCCGGAGGCGAATCAGCGCCGGCATGGTGAGCGTCAACAACTCGACGTCGGGAGCCGAGGCTCATCTGCCGTTCGGGGGCAACGGCAAGTCGGGCAACGGCAGTCGGCAGAGCGGCAAGTGGGTCCTTGACCAGATGACCCGGTGGCAGTCGATGAACTGGGACTACTCCGGCCGGCTGCAGAAAGCGCAGATGGACACGGAGTCGATCACAGCTGACCGGGACTTCCGGCTGGCCGACTGAGCCCTGACCTCCGGCTGACGGGCTGAGAGCCCCCTCAGAACGGCTGCCTAAGCCGACGGCTGCCTCAGCCGGCGGCGCCTCAGCCGCCGATCCGTTAGCCGACGGCGGTTTCAGGTGGCCGGGAAGTCCCGGTATAGGGCTGAGTCATCGGCCCGACGGCGCCTAGGTCGACCTCCACGAGGAAAGGCTCTCCGGCGGCGAGGGCCGAGCGCATCTGCTTTCCGAACTCTGCCGCAGAGGACACCTTGGAGGCGGCGACGCCGAGCGCCGACGCCAGCCCGACGAAATCGGGCCGGCCGAGGTCCACTCCTATAGTGCCCTCGAACTGGCGCTCCTGGATGTTGCGCAGGATCCCGTAGCCGCCGTCATTGAACAGAGCCACGACGACCGGGAGCCGCTCCTCGGCGATGGTGGCGAGCTCGGCCACGGTCAGCATGATGCCGCCGTCGCCGACGAGCAGGACCACCGGCTTGCCACTTGTGCCGGCGGCAGCTCCGATTGCGTGTGCCAGGCCGAGGCCGATGGCGAACCCGTTCGGCATGATGGCCGTCCGCGTCCTGCGCACAGGGAGCAGGCGATTCCCCCAGGTATAGGCCGGGATCGTCGAATCCTTCACCACCACCGTGCCGGGATCGAGCAACGGAGCGAGCTCGTCGAGCAGGCCCGCCTGGGAACCGAGGGTTGACCGCAGGCCGCGCCCGGGCGGCGGCGGCGGCGGCGTGCACCTCCTCGTCCCAGCCAGGCTCGGCCGACGGCGAGGCTGACATCCCGAGTCGCCCGAGGAGCGCCGTGACGGCCTGGCGGGCGTCGCCGGTGACAGTGGCCGTCGCCGGGTAGCTCCTCGCCGGCCTCGCCGGCTCGACGTCGATCTGCACGATCGTTCCGGGCAGCTGCATCTTCCAGTTCTCCGTGTTCGGTCCCTGGTAGCGCGTGCCTATCCCGACGAGCAGGTCCGCCCTCGTGCACAGCTCGCGGACCGGAGGCTGCCACGTGAGGTTGCCCAGGCACAGGGCATCGTCCTCGGCCAGGATGCCCCGCCCGTTCGGGCTCGTGATGAGGCCGGCCCCGAGACGCCGCACGAGGGCTGCCACTTCGGCTTCGGCACCCGAGGAGACGACACCGCCCCCTGCCCACACGAGCGGTCGGCGGGCGCTCGAGAGGAGCTCGGCCGCCACGGACAGCTCCTTCTCACGGGCCGGCGGCGTCGTTGCCGGAGAGAGTGCGTCTTCGAGCTGGCCTGCCGGGGCGGCCGAGGCGTACTGCAAGTCGATCGGCAGCTCCACAGAGACGGGCCCCGTCGGAGCCGACAGCGCCCGGCCGATGCCCGCCGCCACGGTGAGGGCGATGTCGTCGGCGGAACCGGGCCGCAGCACGGTCTTGGAGAGCGACTTCAACATGGCGGGCTGATCCGGCACCTCGTGGATGAAACCGCGCCCGGCATCGAGGTACCTCGTCTCGATCTGTCCCGTGAGGTGCAGCACCGGCGAGCCGGAGACGTACGCCTCCAGCAGACCGCCCATGGAGTTGGCCGCCCCCGGGCCCGTCGAGCTGATGAACACGCCGAGGCGCCCCGTCACCCTGCTGTAGGCGTCCGCCGCACCCGGCGGCGGCCTGCTCGTGTCGGACGGTGATCGCCCGGATCCGCCCGCGCCGTCGGAGGGCGTCGTAGAGCGGCAGGTTGTGAACGCTCGGGATGCCGAACACCACCTCGACTCGGGCCTGTTCGAGGGCATCGACGACGCCGTCGCCGCCGGTGTGATCTGCCATCTGTCTCTCCTGTGGGTCGGCTCACCACGGTAGCCAGCCCGGGTCCCGTGCTGGGGCGTCAAGGTGCTCCCCGGCCTCTGTTGCACCCGGGTTCCGGCGCCTCACGCTGGGAGCTTGCGGCGCAAGCATCCCTCGCTCTGATACAACCCTTCGGTATCGTGCGCGATCATGGCTATCTCCGCCGCCGGCGCGCGCGCAGCAGGCGACTTCTGCTTCGTCCATGCGGCTGATCTGCACCTCGACACGCCATTCAGGGGCATCGGAGAGACCGCCCCCCACGTTGCGGCGGCACTGCGGGAGGCCTCCCTCGACGCCCTCGACAACCTCGTCGAGCTCTGCCTCGACCGGGGAGCCGCTTTTCTCATCGTCGCCGGTGACGTCTACGACGGGACAGAGCGGGGCATCCGGGCCCAGCTGCGTTTCCACGACGGCCTCCGTCGCCTTTCCGAAGCCGGCGTGTGGACCTTCGTCGTCCACGGGAACCATGACCCGATAGAAGCCGGCTGGTCCGCCATCCAGTCCTGGCCGGAGCGCGTCCGGGTCTTCGCGAGTGACGAGTTGGGTGTCGCCGTCGTCGGGGAGCAAGACGCCCCCCTGGCCGTCGTGCAGGGGATCAGCTATTGGCGGAGAGATGTCACGGAGAATCTCGCCCGCCGCTTCTCCCGCCAGGCGGTGCCCGGCCTGCAGGTGGGCGTGCTGCACTGCAACGTTTCGGGGGCGGCCGAGGGCCACGATGACTACAGCCCCTGCTCATTGGACGACCTCCGCCGGAGCGGCCTCGACTACTGGGCGCTCGGCCACATCCACACGCGAATGGTGCTGAGCGGCCGCCCGCACGGGGAGGAGCCCTGGATCGTCTACCCGGGCAATCTGCAGGCTCGGAGCGCCAAAGCCGCCGAGCGGGGCGCCAAGGGGGCAGTCGTGGTCGACGTCATCGACGGCAGAGTGGCGGGGACGGAATTCGTCGCCTGCGACCTGGTCCGCTATGCCGCCCTCGACATCGACGTGACCCATCTCGGCTCGCTCGAGAACGTCCGTGACGCCTGCGTCGAGACGGCCCGGGACGAGCTCGAGGCCGCCGGCGGTCGCTCGATCCTGCTGAAGGGACACCTCTCCGGACGAGGAGCAGCCCACGAGCAGCTCCGGCGACCGGGCGCCCTCGAGGAGCTTCTCGTCGCACTTCGGTCGGACGCCGGCTCGTCGGTGCCCTTTTGCTGGTGGGACCGGATCGAGGACAAGACCGGGTCGATGCTCGACCTGGAGCAGATGGCGAACGAGTCCGGCTTCACCGCCGACTTGATCGACCTCGCCCGGCAGCTTGGGGGCTCTCCAGACCTCGACCCTGACCTGCTCGAGGAGATAACGAACGGCTTGCCGAAGGAATTGCGGACCCGGGCGGCGGTTCAGGCCGCCGAGGAGTTGCTCGAGCGCGGCCTCTCGGTCGCTCTCAGCGAGCTCGCCGCCGAGAGCCTGTGACCATGGCCGGTGCCGACGGGAGGAGCGCCTGATGCGGATCACGTCTTTTCACGTGGACGGCTTCGGAGCGCTCGCTTCCCTCGGCGAGGAAGAGCTCGCCCCGGGTCTCGTCGTGGTCCACGGGCCGAACGAGGCGGGCAAGTCGACACTGTTCGACTTCTTGACCGGCGTGCTGTTCGGCTTCCCGCAGCGCCGGGACAATCCCCGCTTTCATGTCCCCGTGCGCGGCGGCCGCCACGGCGGACGGGTGAGCTTCGTCGACGACGCCGGGGGCGAGTGGGTGGTGGAGCGGCACGCCGGCCCGCAACGAGGGCTGCGGGTGCAGCTGCCCGACGGGACCCCGGGGGACGAACGCGACCTGGGGCGCGTCCTCGCCGGCGCCAGCCCGACCCTGTTCCGGGCGGTCTTCGCCATCGGCATCGACGATCTCGGTCACCTCGACACCTTGACCACAGACGAGGTACGCGAGCTTCTCTTCTCCTCGAGCATCTTCGGCCAGAGACGCTCTGCCACGAAGGCGATCAAGCAGTTGAGCGACGCCCGCGAGGAGCTCGCCCGGCCCCGGCGCGAGGACGCCAGGGCGAACCGGCTGGCGAGAGCAATCGTGGAGACCCGGACCGAGCTGGCGACGGCGCGGCGGGAGATGGCGAGCTTCGGTGAGCTGAGCCGGCGGGGCACCGAGGCGGACGAGCGCGTGACGGAGGTGCGCGAGCGGTCCCGCCTGCAGAGAACCCGCGAACGCCAGCTCGATCTGCTGTTGACCTGCTGGAAAGCTCACAGCAGGGCGGAAAGCTCGCGTGCCTTGCTCGCAGGGCTTGCCTCGCCGGGGGCTGGATCCGGTCAAGAGGCCTCGCGTGAGGCTCTCTTGCGCCTCGAGCCCGAGTTGCAGAAGCTGGCCGCCCAGGTCTCCGGCCACCGGGAGCGCCGGCGAAAGCTGGCCGAGCTGCAGCACCAGCACGAGAGGCTCTCCTCCTCTGTGGAACGGCGCCTCGCGCGGCTCGGAGCGGACTGGACAAGGGAGCGTCTCGGTCAGGTCACGCAGCCGGAGCTGCTGGCCGAGCGCGCCCGGGCAGCCCGACAAGAGCTGGCCCAGGTCTCGAGCGGGCGGGCGACGGCGGCCGCTCTCCTCGAGGAGGCAGAGCGAGGGCTCCGTGAAGTCGCCGCCGAGGGACGACTGGCCCTGGCCGGAGCGCCGGGAGCCGGCGGACTTGCCGCCGGCTCGGCGGGCGACAGCATGGACGCCCCGGCACCCCCGTCCCGGCGCCGAGGTGAGATCGACTCCTGCCGCCGGGCGGTGAGCGAGCTGCGCGAGCGGATGGCCGAGCTCGACGAGGCCCAAGCGGCCATTCTCGGCGCCGGCCTGAGCAGAGCGCCCGCGGGTCGGTCCGGACCGGGCCGCGATTGGGCGGCGGTGTTGGCGATGATACTTGCCGGGCTTGTCCTCGGGACCCTCGGCGCCGCCCTCGTGGCGGTCCGTCAGCCGCTCCTAGGTGCCTTTTCGGCCGTGATGGCCATCGTGCTGTTCGGGGCCGTTCTTGTCGGCCGCCGGCACCCCGGCGCGGGCCTCTATGCCCCCGCCACCGGGGCCGCCTCGGCCCACGACCCGGCGACGGGAGCTGAGGCGGCCGAGATCGCTCGCCGGGCCCGTGACCAGATCGGCCGCCTGGCCGGCCAGCTGGGCCTGGCCGCGCCGCCGTCGAAAGTGGACGTCGAACGGCTCGACATCGCCTTGCAAGGCGAAGGCGAGCTCGCGGGCCGTCTCGAGGAGCACCGGTTGGCCCGCGAAAGGGCTGAGGGCCGCGTGGCCGCGGCGCGACGCGCCCTCGAGGCCGCCGGCACTCGGCAGCAGGATGCAGAACGTGCCTTCGGCGGGTGGCGGCGGGAGTGCGGTTTCGAAGCGGCCGACACACCCGATTCCGTCCTCGAGGCCGTGGCTTCGGTGGTGGAGCTGCAGGACGATCTGGAGGGTCTCGGCCGGATCGAGGCAGCGGTAGCGGGACTGGAGCACTCTGTGGCCGCCTTCTCCGCCCATCTGCAGCGCCTGCGCTTCATCGGCCCGGAGCCGGACACCGCCGAGGGTGACGTGGGTTGGCCGGAGGAAAGGCTCGAGGAGCGTTTGACGTCCTTGATCGAGGCGGCGGCCGACGCACGCCAGCTGGAGCAGAGACGGGTCGACCTTGCCCAGGAGGTCAGCCGCGCCGAGGCCGAGATCGATGAAGCGCTCGGTTCCGGTGAGGCGGCCGACCGCCTCCGTCGGGAGCTCACTAGCGGCCAGGTGCTCAGCTGGAGCCAGGAGCTCGACGAGCTGGAGGCAGCTCGCGACGCCCTCGGCCAGGCCGAGGAGGAGGCCCTCCGTGAGCATCAGTCGGTGACCGAGGCAATGTCCCATCTGGCCAGCTCGGACCGCGTCATCTACCTCGGTCAACGCCAGGCGGCCCTCGAGGAAGAGCTAGGCCATGTGCTCGACCAGTATCTCGTTCTCGGAACGGCCCGGGCGCTCCTCCGCCGCACGCTCTCGCTTCATGAGCGGGAAAGGCAGCCCGCGGTCATCGCCAAGGCGGCGACCCATTTCGAACGGGTGACGGCGGGACGATACGTGGGCCTCCTGCCGAGCGCCGGGACTGACGGGCGTCAGAGCATCAGAGCAGTGCAGGCGAACGGTGCGACGATCGAGGCCACCGATCTCAGTCGTGGCACGATCGAGCAGCTCTACCTGTGCCTCCGGCTGGGTCTGGCCGATTCCTTCGCCGAGCGGGCGGTCTCGCTTCCGGTCTTCTTGGACGACGTGCTGGTCAACTTCGACCCGGCACGAGCGCAGGCCGTGGCGACGGAAATCGCCTCGGCGGCGGACAGCCACCAGATCATCTTCTTCACCTGTCACCCTCATCTGGCGGAGTTGGCCCTGAAGGCGAGCAGCGAAGGCCCCATCGCCTCACAGCTGGTGGAGCTGAGCCGGCTGTAACGGTGGGGCGCCACGTCGAGCTCCGGTCAGACCACCTCCAGGGGCGGGCTGCCGCTCGTGGGGCTCGGGGTCCGCTCAGAATTCGCTGAGGCAGGAGGGCGGCCGGTCGTTGGCGAACATCCGGTCGGCGCGCACGAGGGCGCCTTCGGCCCTCTCGTCGATGCGCTGCGACATACGGAACTCCGAGGGGGAGATCGTCCCCAGGTAGATGCTCGCCAGGGTGGACACGTCGAGCTCGATGTCAGCAGAGGCGTCGGTGCGCTCCACCTCGGCCGCGGCCCATTCCTCCGGTACATGTAGCCGGTAGCGGCCCGTATTCCAGCTGCAGAAGTCGTCCTTTATGTCCAGGACCAACGTCCCGGGTTGCGGGTAACGGCGCCCGGCGAGGGCTGCCGGCACGTCGACAAGCCGGATCCAGGAGCGGTCGCCGCTGAAGACGGTCTGGAGGTGTCGAGGAACTGCCAGCAGCCACCTGAGCGGCTCGTCAACCGGGCGCCCAGGCGCCGAGATCTCCTCGGTGAGATCGATGCCGAGCAGGAACTGCCACAGCGCGATGTAGGCCGGGGTCGTCAAGTGGCACAACTCGTGACAGACCACGCGGCGCGCCCAAGAGTCCGGCGACGAGGCCATGGGAGCCACTTCGTAGCCGACATAGCCGTCGATCCGGCCGTCTTCCTCGTAGACGGCGTAGAAGCGACGGCTCAAATCCTCCGCACCCGGATCACCGAGGCCGC
The DNA here is from genome assembly GCA_963754255.1 of uncultured Actinomycetota bacterium. Classification (GTDB taxonomy): domain Bacteria; phylum Actinomycetota; class Acidimicrobiia; order Acidimicrobiales; family Bog-793; genus CAVWEW01. The sequence continues at coordinate 974,492 of CAVWEW010000008.1, read as the reverse complement.
TCAGGAAGTCGAGCACGCTGTGGCGGTCGATCTCGCCGGCCCTCGTCGGGGCGTACTCGGCATACACGGCGGGAAACGCCTCGCTCGCCCCGTCCCTTTGGAGGAGCCGGATCCGCCCGGGGATCCTGGCAGCCGCCGATGCATCGAGTCGTGCCACCCGCTTGTCGAGCTCGTAGCGCGACCCGAACGTCGCCATCCCGTAGCCGAAGCGGCCGTATATCCCGCCCTCGCTGGCGTAGAGAGTGGCCAGCACTTCCCCGCTATGCCTCATCTCGTCGAGCTGGCGGCGCATGAGCGCTGTCAGTCGACCCTGGCGGCGGTGACTGGGGGCGACGGCGACGCCCATCACCACGCCCACCGGCAACCGGCTCAATCCTGGGAGGGTGATGACTGAGGGCTCGGAGACAGTGGTACCCACCACCTCGTTGCCGTCGCGGGTCGCCATCGCACGCTGGATCGTCATCTGGGCCTCGATCAGCTCCCGGATCGGCGGTGACATCCGCCCCCCGAAGGCCACCCCGTCGATCTCGAAGAAGGCGTCCAGCTCCTCCTCCTTGAGTGGGCTGACGTCGAAGCCCGTCCCGGCCTGGGTCATGGCACGAGTCTGTCACGGACGCCCGTGTTCCCCGTCGAGGGGCGGCAGACGACCCGCTGGCGCGCTCGCGGTGCGAGCACGGCCGCAGAGATCCGCTCCGGGCGGTCAGCTCCCGGTGTGGCCGTCGCGTTCGTGGCGGATCGTCCTGCGGATCAGCTCGACGCGCTCTTCGCTGGCGTTGACATCGTCCCCCTGGGAGGCGAAGAGGGCCTGCCGGTCAGCCTCGGCCTCGGCTGCCGCCCCTGTGTCGGCGGCGGCCAGCCGGGCTTCGATGCCTTCGGATACGAGCTTCTCGGCTTCTGCGACGAGCGCCTCCACCATCTCGGCCTCGGGGACGACGCGGATGATCTGGCCCTTGATGAACAGATGGCCCCGGTGCTTGCCGGCGGCAATACCGAGATCTGCTTCCCGCGCCTCGCCGGGACCGTTCACGACGCATCCCATCACGGCCACCTGGATCGGAAGGCTCCTATTCTCGAGCGCCTCCTGCACCTGCTTCGCCACACCGATCACGTCGATCTCGGCCCGTCCGCACGAAGGGCAGGCGATGAGGTCGAGTCCCTTGCGTTCACGCAGCCCGAGCGCCTCGAGGAGCTGGCGACCCGCTCGCGCCTCCTCGACCGGGTCCGCCGTGAGCGAGTAGCGGATCGTGTCCCCGATGCCCTCGGAAAGGAGAGTGGCGATTCCCGCCGTCGCCTTGAGAAGGCCGGCCGGCGGCGGGCCCCGCCTCGGTGACGCCGAGATGAAGCGGATGATCGAAAGTCTCTGAGGCGAGACGGTAGGCGGCGATCATGAGAGGGACGTTCGAGGCCTTCACTGAGATCTTGACGTCGTCGAAGCCCACCTCCTCGAAGTAGGCCAGCTCCATGCGGGCCGACTCCACGAGGGCTTCGGGCGTGGCCCCGCCGAAGCGCTTGTACAGCTCCGGGTGCAGCGAGCCGGCGTTGACGCCGATGCGGATCGGCACGCCACGGTCCCGCGCCTCGGCGGCGACGAGCTTGATCTCTTCCGGCTTGCGCAGGTTGCCCGGGTTGAGGCGAAGGCCATGGACGCCTGCTTCGAGTGCCGCCAGCGCCATCTCGTGATGGAAGTGGACGTCGGCGACGAGGGGGACGGGCGAGCGCGGGACCATCCGGGCGAGCCCTTCGGCCGCCGCCTGCTCGTTGCACGTGCACCGGACGATGTCGGCGCCGGCGGCGGCCAGCGCGTATATCTGAGCCAGCGTGCCCTCGACGTCGGCGGTCTTGGTGATCGTCATCGACTGGACACTGATCGGCGCCCCACCGCCGACCGGGACGTTTCCGACGGCGATCTGGCGGGTGGGGCGTCTCTCTGGAGCCATCACGGCAGGTCGGGACATATGTCGAAGCCTACCGGGCGATGCTGAAAGCTCTCCGGCACGACGGCCCGAGCCGGTGACTAACCCCCGGGCAGGTGCACCGGCTGAACGATGTTGGAGTAGAGGGCGCCGAGCCCGATCACCACGATGAAGGCCAGGAACACATAGGCCACAGGCATCAACTTGGTGATGTCGGCGTGGTATCGCCGTCCTCGTCGTGAACGAATCCGCTCGTAGACGGCTATGGCGACGTGACCACCGTCGAGGGGAAGCATGGGGAACATGTTGACGATGCCGACGAACAGGTTGATGGCGGCCAGCAGCAGGAGCAGCTCTCCTATGTCGTGCCTGTAGGCCTGCGCGCCGATCTGAATCGCCCCGAGGAACGAGATGATCTGACCGCCCGACGATCCCGAGCCTGATGCCGATCCCGCCGGCCCCGACGAGCCGCCCGCGCCGGTGCCCGAGCGGGCGTTGCCGGCATTCCGGACCTGATGGAAGAAACTGTCGAGCCCGTGCAACGAGAAGATCTGGCCGAGGCCCTGTCCGGTGTCGACGACGAGGGAGCCGAATTCCGACCCGGCCTTCGGGACGGCTGCGAACGGACCGACGCCTTGTGTCCGCGAGGTGGACAGGACGACCCCGATTATCCCGGTCGGATGGCTGGCAGAGTAGGTCTGGCGGCCACCTTGATAGATCTCGGTGACATGCCTCCCGTCGACGGGGGTCACGGTCAGGCCGATCAGGTGGCCGTCGCGGCGGACGACTGCATGCAGGGGCCGGCCGACGCTGTCGGAGATCGCCTTCGACAAGGCGTCGAAGGACCTGACGCGGTCGGCCGTCGATCGACACGAACACATCACCGGATCTGACGCCGGCCAGCTGTGCCGGCGTCGTTCCCTGTGCGAAGTGGAGCAGGCTGGCCACCGTGGGAGGGGTCGGCACGCTCTGGCCGACGAAGACGAAGAGAGACCACAAAAGTGCCAGAGCGATCACCATGTGCACTGCCGATCCGGCGCTCGCCACGATCACCCGGCGGGGGAACGACGACTGGCGGTAGCTGCGAGCCTCGTCGGACGGATCGACCTCCTCGAGCATCGTCATCCCGACGATCCTCACGTAACCGCCCGCCGGCAGTGCCTTCACGCCGTAGACGGTCTCCCCCTTCCGGACGGACCAGAGCTTCGGCCCGAAGCCGAGGAAGTACTCCGTCACCTTCATCCCGCTCCACTTGGCCGTGGCGAAGTGGCCGAGCTCGTGCAGCATGATCATGGCCGCCAGGGCCAGGACGACGACGAGGATCGGGACGGCGTTCAGCGCCAGAGCGAGCCCGACGCCGGCTGCGACCACGGCGAGCAGCTTCAGGAGGGAGAGCCACGGGTTCGCCTGGTCGGTGACCTCGTCGGCCGGAAGACGGCGATCGGAGCGAGGTGCCACCTCGGCCCTCTGCCCGGCTGCAGCGCCGGCGTCGGCCGGCAGCCCGCCGGGGCCGCGTTCTGTCCCGGACGATGTGGGCTCGCCCGCGTTCATGCCGCCTGCTCCCGGCGGCCCACTTCGGCGCGGGCCAGCTCCCGGGCCCTGCCGTCGGCGGCGAGCACGTCTTCGACGCTCGCGAGCGCTGCCGGCTCGTGGGCGGCCAACGTCTCCGCCACGACGTCGGCGATCCCGCGCCAGGAGAGCCGGCCCTCGAGGAAGGCCGCCACGGCGACCTCGTTGGCGGCGTTCATCCAGGCAGGCGCGCTTCCGCCCGCCCGACCGGCCTCGAAGGCGAGCGACAGACAGGCGAATGTCTCGATAATCCGGCGGCTCGAAGTCCAGCCGGCCGACTCGGGACCAGTCGAGGGAGCCGTAGGCCGTACCCAGCCTGTCCGGGTACGACATGGCGTACCCGATCGGCAGGCGCATGTCCGGCTGGGAGAGCTGGGCGATGGTGGCTCCGTCGCTGAACTCCACCATCGAGTGGATGATCGACTGCGGGTGCACCACGACCTCGATGCGGTCGAAGCCGACTCCGAACAGCTCGTGGGCCTCGAGCACCTCGAGGCCCTTGTTCATGAGCGTAGAGGAGTCGACCGTGATCTTCGGGCCCATCTTCCACGTCGGATGAGCAAGGGCGTCAGCGACCGTCACCGAGGCCAGCTGGTCGAGGCGCTTGCCGCGGAACGGCCCTCCGCTCGCCGTCACCACCAGCCTGGCCACGTCCGCGCCGGCGTCCGTGCCGCCGGCATGCCCGGCGAGACATTGATGGATGGCGCAGTGCTCCGAGTCGACCGGGATGAGCTCGGCACCCTCGGTCATGCGTGCCCGCTGCACCACCGGGGCCCCGGCCACGAGGGACTCCTTGTTGGCCAGGGCGAGACGGCTGCCGGCTCGGAGAGCGGCCACCGTCACTCCCATGCCGGCGAAGCCCACCACCGCGTTCAGTACGACGTCGCCCATCGCCGGCGAGTGCCTCGAGCGCCCCCTCGCCGGCGTAGAGCTCCGTGCCCGGCGGGAGGAGGTCCTCGAGCTCGCGGGCAGCTCCGGCGTCAGCCATGGCGACAACAGCCGGCCGGAACTCGTCTGCCTGCTCGGCCAGGGCGGCCACAGACGTGGCGGCCCCGAGAGCGGTTATCTCGAAACGCTCCGGTTCTGCCCTGACAACTTCGAGCGCCTGGGTCCCGATGGATCCGGTCGAGCCGACGACGACGACGCGCTTGCGGGCGCCGCTCATCGGCTGGGCTCGCCGGCGCCGGAGACGGGGAGCTCCCTCACCAGTGCAGCAGTCGCACGAGGCAGTACGTCGCCGGGAGCACGAACAGGAGGGCGTCGATGCGGTCGAGCGCGCCGCCGTGGGCGGGCAACAGGCTTCCCATGTCCTTCAGCCGCAGGTCACGCTTCACCATCGATTCCGCCAGGTCCCCGATCGGCGCCACGACCACCACGACGAGACCGAGAAGGGCGCCTCTCTCGTAGGACCACGGGCTCATCTGGCTCGCGACGGCGACGGCGACGACGAAAGCGGCCAGGCAGCCTCCGATGAGGCCCTCCCAGGTCTTCTTCGGGCTGATGCGGGGCACCATCGGGCGCTTGCCCAGCCAGCTGCCGAACAGGTAGCCGCCCACGTCGTAGGCCACGGTCGCCTCGACCGCCCCGAGGAAGAAAGCCAGCCCTGTCCGATGAGGGAAGGCGGCCGGGTCGAGGAGCAGCCCGCCGAACCCGCCGAGCAACCCGATCCACGTCCATCCCATGAGCGTCGCGCTGAGATTCAGCACCGGGGAGTGGCGGGTGACTCCGAGGAGGTACCAGCAGAAGGCGGCGACCACCATGCCCGCCCCGACGAGGGCGAGCCCGAGTGGACCGCCGAAGTAGGCGGCAATGGCGGCTCCCGGGGCGGCGAGCAGCCCGAGGGCGGCCGCCGGCCGGTATCGGGCCCGCTGGAGCGCTCGATAGCACTCCGCCATGGCAACGGCAAGGACGACGCTCGTTAGGACGAGCACCGCCGCCGCCCCGGCCAGAAAACACAGCAATGAGACAGCGCCGATCGCGAGGCCCGTAGCCGTGGCGATGATCGGGCTGCGCCGGGGAGCAGCCGGGACAATCGGCTGTCCCGCAGAGGGACGCGCCGGCACGAACACGACCTCGTCGCGGGGGTCGACGATCGCAACAGTCGGGACAGCCTCCGCGCCGGCTTCACCGGCGTGCCCGCTGCTGGAGCTGGCCGCCGCGCCTGAGGCCAAGGCTGTGGCGGGAACAGGATCCATGGAGGCTGCGTCAGGGACACGATCGGCCCGGGTCTCGTTCTCGACCGGCTCGAGGTGGCCTACCGGGGCCACGCCGGGGACCGAGGGCTCCCGCCGGGGCGCGGGATCGTCTGTCACGGCATGGGTGATCCGTTCCAGCCAACCCCTGCGGGCGTTCCCGCCCCCTTGTGCGGTCCGTCCTGCCCACGACACTCTCGCCCGATGGGCGCCTCGGGCAGCCTCCCGGCGGGAGAGGGGCCCGGGCACGACAGCGCCCGCCTGTGCGGTGTTCTCCTGCAACTCCGGGCCGGCGGCGCCGGGCTCCGGGTCGCCGGGGGGCTCCGCCCCGCCCGCGGTCGGCGAACTCATCGGTGTCAGGGCCTCCGCGGCGTCCTCGTCGGGAGAAGGAGCCGGAAACTGTTGGTCTGGGTGATCCATGGACGTCTCCCTCGGAAGCTCGTCGATAACACGCCTCGGCCGCCCTCCCGGCCGCGGGCGCTTCAGAGCTCGAGCAGCTCCTTCTCCTTGGTCGCAAGATGCCGGTCAACCTCGGCAACGAACTCGTGCGTCAGCTTGTCGAGCTCCTTCTCACCGCGCTCGAGCTCGTCAGACGAAAGGTCGCCCTCCTTCTCCAGCGCCTCGAGCTCGTGGCGGCTCGTGCGGCGCACGTTGCGCACGGCCACCCTCCCCTCCTCGGCCCGATGGCGGACGACCTTCACCAAATCCTTCCGCCGCTCGGTGTTCAGCTCGGGAAAGACGAGGCGGATGATCGAACCGTCGTTGGATGGGTTGATCCCGAGGTCCGAGGCGAGGATGGCCTTCTCGATCGACTTGAGCGAGCCCTTGTCGTACGGGGCCACCACGAGCACCCGCGGCTCGGGCACCTGAAAACCGGCCAGTTGCTGGAGAGGGACCTCGGTGCCGTAGTAATCGATCCGGAGCTTCTCGACCAGCACCGGGGACGCCCGGCCGGTGCGCACCGTCGCCAGGTCGGCCCGGGCGTGATCGACGGCTTTGTGCATCTTCTCCCGGCACTCCTGCAGAGCCGCCTGAACGAGATCCTCGCCGTCACTCACGAGATCAGCGTACCCAGCCGCTCCCCGGCGAGGGCGGCCCTGATGTTGCCGGGCTTCATGATGTCGAAGACCAGGATCGGGATGGAATTGTCGCGACAGAACGTGATCGCCGTCAGGTCCATCACCCGCAGATCCCGGGAGATCACCTCCATGAAGCCGATCTCCTCGTAGCGCTCTGCATCGGGCGAGAGGCGCGGGTCGGCGCTGTAGACGCCATCGACGCCAGAGTGGGTCCCCTTCATGATGGCGTCCGCCTCCATCTCGGCCGCCCGGAGGGCGGCCGGGGTGTCGGTCGTGAAATAAGGGCTCCCCATTCCCGCCGCAAGGATCACCACCCGACCCTTTTCCAAGTGACGGATCGCCCGGCGCCGGATGTAGGGCTCACGAATCTCGGCCATGTGGATGGCGGAGAGCACCCGGGTCGGCTGCCCCTCCCGCTCGATCGCGTCCTGGAGGGCGAGGGCGTTGATCACCGTGGCGAGCATCCCCATGGTGTCGGATGTGGCTCGGTCCATCCCTTCGCCGGCGCCAGTCGTGCCCCGCCATATGTTGCCGCCACCGACCACGACGGCCATCTGGACACCGAACTCGACCCCGGCGGCGGCAATCTCCCTCGCCAGGCGGGAGACTGTGGCGGCGTCGATGGTCTCGTCTGAGGCCGCACTGGCGAGGGCCTCGCCCGACAGCTTGAGCACGACACGCGACCAACGGGGGACGAGGGTGGGCTCGCCGACGGGCATGACGTGCATCTCGGTCACCTGTCTGGTCCTTCAGGAACCGACAACGACCTGCCGCGAACCGCCTCAGCTCCACCCCACCGAGAAGATCCGCGATCGTGCGCTTCTCGTCTCGCACGTAAGCCTGCTCGAGGAGGCACCGCTCCTTGAACCAGCCGTTGAGCCGTCCCTCGACGATCTTCGGGACGGCGGCCTCTGGCTTCCCCTCGTTCCGGGCGATGGCCTCGGCAGTCCTGCGCTCAGCCTCGACGAGGTCTGCCGGCACGTCCTCCCGGCGCAGGTACTCGGGTCGGGCGAAGGCTATGTGTACCGCGATGTCATGGGCGAGGTCCTGGCTGCCGCCGTCCAGCTCGACCAGCACGGCATTCACGCCCCTGCCGTTCTGCAGGTGCAGGTAGCTGCCGAGCACCGAGTCCGGAGGTGCCTCGAAACGCACGCTTCGCCCGATGGCGACATTCTCCTTGAACGTGGCAGCGAGCTTCTCCACTCTGTCGCGCTGTTCCTCGAGCGAGCCCGGACCCCCGATGGCCAGCTCGGCGGCGAGCTCGTCGACGAGCTGGACGAATTCGGCGGACTTGGCGACGAAATCGGTCTCGCACTCGAGCGCGACGATCGCGCCGACCGAGTCCGACCCCGGCTCGCTCTCCACGACCACCGCCACGGCACCCTCGGTCCGGTCTCGACCCTGGCGCTTGCCGGCGCTCACCTTCCCCTGTTCCCGCAGCAGCTGGGCGGCCTTGTCCAGGTCCCCGTCCGTCTCATCGAGCGCTTGGCGGCAGTCAAGGATGCCGGCGCCTGTTCTCTTTCGTAGTTCGGCGACATCTTGTGCCGTGAAATCAGCCATGGATACCTCAGTCCTCCACACTTGCGTCGACTGTCTCGTCCCGCCTGCTCCCGTTCGCCGGATCCGGTGCCGCTCCCGTCGCCGTGGCGGCCGCAGCTTCCTCGGTTGCAGTTGGCTCCGCCGGCGTTGCGGCGACGGCTGCCGCAGGTGCGGCGCCCGGCGCCAGGTCGTCCGCGGATCTGCGGCCGCACCGGCGGGGGCAGCTTCTCCGGTGGGGGCAGCCGCACCGGCGGGCGCAGCCTCTCCGGCGGGCGCAGCCTCAGGCGGCGGTTCGGGGGCCGGGCCGGCTGCTGGGGTCGCGGCGGCTGCTTCCGAACCGGCGGAGGTGTCTCCGGCCGGGGCGGGAGCAGGCGGCGCTGCCGGGGTCGCTGGGGCGGCAGCCGGCGGAGCTTCTCCGGCAGCGGCGGGAGCAGACGGTGGCGGCGGTGGCGGAACCGGGGGCGGAGCAACGTCACCGCACGCGGGGACCGGCGTGAGCGGCCTGCGCCCTGCGCTGGGAGATGAAGCGCCCCTCGGCGACGGCGTCGGCGATGATCCTGCACATGAGGCGGCCCGCCCGGATGGCGTCGTCGTTGCCCGGGATGACGTAGTCGATGACGTCCGGGTCGCAGTTCGTGTCGACGACGGCGACCACAGGAAGCCCGAGCTTGTTGGCCTCCGTCACGGCGATGTGCTCCTTCTTCGTGTCGATTACGAAGATGGCGTCCGGTGGGCGCTCGAGGCGGCGGATGCCGCCGAGGTTCCGCTCCAGCTTCTCGAGCTCACGCTGGTGCTGGAGGGCCTCCTTCTTCGGCATGGCTTCGAAGTCACCCGCGTCCCGAGCTGACTCGAGCTCGGCGAGCTTGCGAACGCGCCCGGCCACTGTTTGGAAGTTCGTCAGCATCCCGCCCAGCCACCGCTGGTTCACGTAGGGCATGCCACAGGCAAGAGCGAACTCCGACACCGGATCCTGGGTCTGCTTCTTCGTCCCGACGAACATGACCGTGCCCCCGGCGGCAACGAGGTCCCGGACGAACTGGTAGGCGGTGTTGACCCGGACGAGGGTCTGGTTGAGGTCGATGATGTAGATCCCGTTGCGCTCCCCGAAGATGAAGCGCTTCATCTTGGGGTTCCAGCGACGGGTCTGATGGCCGAAGTGGACTCCGGCTTCGAGTAGCTGCTTCATCGTGACTACGGCCACGTTGTGATGTCCTCCCGACGGTTGTGCTGATCCGGGCACGGCGCACAGCGTGCGACCGCGGGTGTACCCGGACGAGACTTCTGCATGATGGGGGCCCGATTGAACCCGCCGGGATCTTAGCGGGTCCCCGCCTGAGCTCCCGTCGGACCGCGGCTCAGCCGATCTGGTCGCGCAACCGGTAGCGGAGCTGGGTGACGGCCTTGGTGTGAATCTGGCAGGCGCGGCTCTCGGTTACGCCGAGGACGTCACCGATCTCGGAGAGCTTCAGGCCCTCGTAGTAGTAGAGGGTGAGGACTGTCCGCTCACGATCTGCGAGCCCGACGATCGCCGTGGCGAGCAGCCTGCGCACCTCCTCCCGCTCGACGATCGCTCCCGGCTCCTCTCGCGTGTCGGCGATTGTGTCGCCGAGGGTTCCGGTGCCTTGCTGACCCGAGAAGAGCACCTCGTCGAGCTGGAGCACGCTTCCGAGCGTCGTCTGACGGTTGAGCGAGTTGAGGTCGGCCATGCTGATCCCAAGATCGGCGGCCAGCTCAGCATCTGTCGGCGACCGCTTCAGGGCGTGCTCGAGCTTGTTGTATGCCTTGTTGGCCGCTCGCGCCTTGGTCCGGACCGACCGGGGGACCCAGTCGATCGAGCGCAGCGAGTCGAGGATCGCTCCCCGTATCCGGGGCACCGAGTAAGTCTCGAACTTGACCCCGCGGAGGGGGTCGAACTTCTCGATGGCGTCGATCAGGCCGAGGATCCCGTAGCTGACGAGATCAGCCCCGTCGATGCTGTCAGGAAGCCTGGACAGGACGCGCCCGGCCACGTACTTCACGATCGGTGAGTAGTGCAGGATCAACCGGTCACGCGTACTTCGCTCCGGCACGTCCTTGTACTCGCTCCAGAGCTCCTCGATTGTTGCTACACGACGGTCGTCGATAGTCATCAGGCCCTCGGATGGGCGCTGTGATAGGCGTCCACGAGGCGTTCGGTCGAGACGTGCGTGTAGACCTCTGTCGTCCGGAGGCTGGCATGACCGAGCAGTTCCTGCACGACTCGCAAGTCGGCCCCGCCGTCGAGCAGATGGGTCGCATAGGAGTGTCGCAACGCGTGGGGATGTGTCGGGACCGGTGAGCGCCGGTCGAGGATGCGGCGGGCATCGCGGGTGCCGAGCCGGCGGAATCTTGTGTTGAGAAACACAGCCGTCACAGGCCGCTCGGCTGCCGGGGCCGCGGCCGCCATTGGCGGCCGGCCCTCGTCGAGGTAGGCGACGAGCGCCTCCACGCACGGCTCGCCGAGCGGCACCCGTCGCTGCTTCGAGCCTTTTCCCCACACAGTCACGGTGCGCCCCACGAGATCGAGGTCGCCCAGGTCGAGGCTGCATGCTTCGGCGACGCGCAGCCCGCTGCCGTAGAGCAGCTCCAGCAGAGCGTCGTCGCGCAGCCTCCATGGGGTGCCTTGCGCCTCGCCGGCGGTCCCGTCGCCGTCGAGAAGCTCCTCGAGCTCGGCCGGGGACAACACACGCGGCAGGCGGGCGGCGCCGGCCGGGGCGCTGAGCCGTCTGGCCGGATCGACGGCGATCGCACCGGACCGCCTCAGCCAGGAGAAGTACCGGCGCAGCGCAGCCGCTTTCCTGGCAATCGTCCGGCGCGCATAGCGGCGGGTGAAAAGAAAGGCGAGATAGCGTCGAAGAAGCAGTCGGTCGACGTCCCGCGGATCGCTGACCCCCGCTCGCTCGAGCCACTGGAGGAACGCCTTCACGTCCGTCTCGTAGGCTCGGCGAGTGGCGAGTGACTCTCCCGAAAGCGACTTCACAAAGCCGGCCAGCTCAAACCCCACATGTAAAACGGTACCGGAGCCGGGGCACCGGCGCGATTTATCGGCGCGAGGTACCGCCGACCGACCCGATTGCGGGAGAATGATGACATGTCGAGCCGCATCCTTCTAGTCGAGGACGACGAGCGCATCCGGACGTCCATGCGCCTTTCCCTCGAGGACGAAGGTTACGACGTGGAGGAGACAGAAAACGGCGAGGAGGCACTCGAGGCCCACGCCAGGGCGCTCATGGGGCAGCCGTTCGACCTTCTCGTGGTGGACATCATGTTGCCGGGCATGGACGGCTTCGACTGCTGCCGGGAGCTGCGCCGTGTAAGCACGGTGCCGATAATCATGGTGACGGCGAGGACCGACACCCATGACGTCGTCGCCGGGCTCGAGGCGGGCGCCGACGACTACGTGACAAAGCCGTTCGAGCCGAAGGAGCTCGCGGCGCGGATCCGGGCGCTCCTCCGGCGGGCCCGGGCCACCGACGGCGGACCAGTCTCTCTCGTCTTCGGGGACCTCGAGATCATGCCGGAGGCAGGCGTCGTCCGGCGGGACAACGAGGAGGTGCACCTGACGCGGACGGAGTTCCTTCTCCTGTGCGAGCTCGCAGCCAACACCGGCAAGGTGCTCTCCCGCGAGCAGCTGCTCGAGCGGGTCTGGAGCTACGACTACTTCGGCGACGGCCGTCTTGTCGACGTCCACGTGCGGCGGCTGCGCACCAAGATCGAGCGGGATCCGAGTGAGCCACGCCACGTGCTCACCGTGCGCGGGCTCGGCTACAAGCTGGCTCCGTGACTCCCGGACGTGGCCGCTGATGGCGAGAGCGGGCGCGACGTCCGCCCGCCGGAGCGATCCGGGCGAGAACCATGACCGGTCGCTCGCCGATGGAGCCCGCGGCGTCCATCCGAAGGCGGAGCTTGCCGGGACGGCGGCTGCGTCCTCTGCGCCCGACCAAGAGCGCGGGCGGCCCCAGCCGCCGCGCCGCCGCCGCCGACTGGGCCTTCGCGCCCGGGTCACCACCACCTTCGCCCTCGGGGCACTCGTGCTCTCCGGCGCCCTTGCTTCGATCACCTACATCTCGGTCCGCAGCTCGATAATCGACCAGCAGGAGTCCTCCCTCACCCACGAGGCGCTCGGAACCGCCGAGGCCCTGAGCGGCGCCCTCCGCCATCCCGTCGCCAACTACGCCGTGTTGCTGAACGACTACGCCACGGCTCGCAACTCCGAGTCGCTCCTCGTACGCGGTGACCAGTCGTACCCCTCCTCGCCGTCGGCGCTCGATCTCTCGCTCTTGCCCAAGGGCCTGCGCGCCCTCGTGCACGCCGGGGACCTGGCCGACCAGGTGGTCGTCGAGTCCGGCTCGCCCGTGCTCATCGTCGGTGTACCGATAAAGTCGGCCGGCTCGGAGTACTTCCAGTTGTTCACCCTCGGGGATATCTCCCGCACTCTGCACGTTCTGTTCGCCTCGCTGCTGCTCGCAGCCCTCGTCACCACCCTCGGGGGTGCCATCGTCGGCCGGTGGGCGGCCAGCCGGGCGCTCCGCCCCCTCCACGAGACGGCCGAGGCGGCTCTCTCCATCGCCGAGGGGCGCCTCGACACACGTCTCGAGAGCGACCGGTATGCCGACCTCTCCGTGCTCACCTCGGCCTTCAACTCGATGGCGGACGAGCTGCAGACCCGGATCGAGCGAGAAGTGCGCTTCACCTCGGACGTGAATCACGAGTTGCGCTCCCCCCTCACGACACTGGCGACGTCGCTCTCGGTCGTGCAGGCCCGGCGCGACGAGCTGCCCGAGCGGGCTCGCCAGGCACTCGACCTGCTCGGAGCCGAGGTTGGACGGTTCCGCCGTCTCGTCGACGACTTGCTCGAGATCTCCCGTCTCGACGCCGGCCTCGGGGATTGGCACACCGACGAGGTGGCGCTCGGGGCGCTCGTCCGCCACACAGTGGCCGCCTCTCCGCCACCGGTCTTCATCGAGATCCCCGAGGCTGCCGAACACCGCCGGGTCCTCGTGGACAAGAGGCGCTTCGAGCGGATCGTGGCCAACCTGCTCGAGAACGCCGAGCGCTACGCGGGCGGCGCCACTCGGGTGACCGTCGAGACCGACGCACGGTGGGGCCGGGTGGCCGTGGAGGACCGCGGGCCCGGCATCCCGGCCGAGGAGCGGAATCGGGTCTTCGATCGGTTCTCGCGAGGCACGAGCGGGAGACGCCGCGGGACGGGGGAGGGCACCGGGCTCGGTCTCGCCATCGTCGCCGAGCATGCCCGACAGCTGGGCGGCCACGTCTACCTCGAGCCGAACGGCGCCTGCGGCGCCCGCTTTGTCATCGAGCTCCCGCTTCTGCCGGAAGAGGAGGAATGATGCGGCCCCGGTCGATGATCCGCCGCCGCCGGCTCACCGCAACAGCCGCTCTGGCCGGGCTCTTCGTCGCCGGCGGCTGCGGAGTGCCGATCGAGTCCAGCCCGAGGGCACTCCCTTCCTCCGAGCTGCCGCTCGCCCTCGCGGCCACCCCTGCCATCCCGGGCAATCCCACCGATTCCTCCTGCGGACGGTCACGGTGCCGTCGACGTGCCCGTCTACTTCCTCTACAAGAGCAACACCGAGCTCCGACAGGTGCCCACGGCGGTGCGGGAGCCACCTGGGGACACACCGGAGGCGGTGCTCAAAGCTCTGGAGGACGGGCCGTCGTCAAAGCAGTACGCCGAGGGTTACACGACAGCCGTGCCCTCCAACGCCAACTTCCAGGTGATCGGATCGCCAGTTCACGGCGTCCTGCCGGTGGCGCTCGATTCGACCTACTACCGGCTCCCGGGCCAGGTTGCCAGCCTCGAGCTCGCTCAGGTCGTCTACACGCTCTGCAAGGCGCCCGGTGATGTGAGGCAAATCCAGTTCTACCGAAACGGCGCCAAGGCCGGCGTCCTCGGCGGCAACGACCAGTACATCCCGGGCGCCGTCTCGCGGGCGGATTACGCCTCCCTGTTCACCTCTGGCGGGTGAACCTCATCCGGCTGACAGCCAAAGAGCCTGATCCGGCCCGACGGTCCGACGGCCCGACGGCCTCATGGCCTCCAGAGCACTCCGGGTCGACGAGGCGGGTCAGGCTTCGACGCGGCCCATCTGCCCGATGCTGGCCGTGACGGAAAGCCGGGGTGCGTCGGACCAGAGCCGCTCGAGGTCGTAGTAGGAGCGGGCCTCCCCGTCGAAGACGTGGACGACGAAATCCCCGTAGTCCATCAGGACCCAGTCGGGCATCGGCGAGGCCCTCGATTGCCCGCGGCGAGGAGCCGTCGTGGCCCTTGACGCGGCGCTCCACCTCCTCGGCGATCGCCTTCACCTGGCGGTCGTTACGGCCGCTCGAGATCACGAAGTAGTCCGTGATGGCGATGAGATCGCCCACCTCGATGACCACTGTCTCGTCGAGGGATTTCGCCGACGCCGCCTCGGCGGCGATCGTGACGACCTCGATGCTCAACTCGTGTTGCCGCCTTTTGGGACCCTCATCTCTCGACAACATACAGGGAGCGCTCGCGCATTACGCGGATCGCCTCCGCCGGCACGAGGTAGTCGAGCGGCCGGCCCGTCGCGGCCCGGTCCCGCAGGTCTGTGCTCGATATCTCGATGGCGGGGATCTCGACCGCGGTCGCCCGCCATCCGGTGAGTGGTCCCCCCGGGCCCGGCTGGACAACCCGGTGGCCCGGCCGGTTGACCACGACGAGGCGGACCTTGGCCCGCACCTCTTCCATGCGCTCCCAGCTCCCGAGCATGGTCGCCACGTCGGCTCCGACGACCAGGTAGAGCTCGGCACCCGGGTACTGGTCGCCCAGCTCTGCCACGGTGTCGGCGGTGTAGGAGACGCCGCCCCGGTCGACCTCGAGCGAGGATGCCTCGACGCCGCCGCAGCCCTCCACGGCTGCCTGGACGAGGGCAATGCGGTCTGCCGCCGGCGTCACGGGCCTCGCCGCCACCTTCTGCCAGGGCTGGTTGGCGACGACGAGGAGCACGCGGTCGAGGGCGAGATCGTGGCGGACGTTGACGGCGGCGACGAGATGACCGACATGGATCGGGTCGAAGGTCCCTCCAAAGATGCCGATCCTCATAAGGTCCGCGGGATGCCGATCCCGTCCCGGCTCATCGGACGAGGTTATGCGGCGGCGGCACCTCACGTAGGCTGACCCCTATGGACGCCGGCATGGCGGGAGTATCTGCTGCAGACGGTTTGACGCGGGTCGACTGGCGCTCGCCCTCGTGGCGGCCGTCCTCCTGGCGCGACTTCGAGGCCGTCCAGCTCCCGGAGTGGCCGGATGCCAAGGTCGCCGACGAGGTGCACGCCACCCTGAGAAGCTGGCCCCCCCTCGTCTTTGCCGGCGAGGCCCGGCGCCTCACGCGGGCGCTCGCCGAGGTGACCGCCGGGCGGGCTTTCCTGCTCCAGGCGGGCGACTGCGCGGAGTCCTTCGACGACTTCTCCGCCGACGCCATCCGCGACAAGTTGAAGATCATCCTGCAGATGGCCGTCGTGCTCACATACGGCTCCGGAGTCCCGGTGTTGAAGGTCGGTCGCATCGCCGGTCAGTTCGCCAAGCCTCGCTCGGCGGCGACCGAACGGGTCGGCGATGTCGAGATGCCGGTCTTCCGGGGTCACATCGTGAACGACGACGTGCCGGTCCCGGCCGCTCGCATCCCCGACCCTCGCCGGATGCTGACCGCCTACCACCAGTCCGCCTCCACGCTCAACCTGCTCCGGGCCTTCACGAAAGGTGGCTTCGCCGACCTCTCCCAGGTGCACTCCTGGAATCAGGAGTTCGTCGCCGCGAGTGCCGAAGGGCGCCGCTACGAGGCGATCGCGGAGGAGATCGACCGGGCGATGCGCTTCATGCGCGCCTGTGGCGTCGACCTCACCGTCGACTCGCCCATCCATCAGGTCGACTTGTTCACGAGCCACGAGGCGCTCCTGCTCGATTACGAGGAGTCCCTCACGCGCCGTGACTCGCTCACCGGGGACTGGTACGACTGTTCGGCTCATCTGCTGTGGATCGGAGAGCGCACTCACCAGGTGGGCGGGGCGCACATCGAGTTCGCCTCCGGGATCGGCAACCCGGTCGCCGTGAAGCTCGGTCCCACCATCGATCCGGCCGAGGTGCTCCAGCTGTGCGAGCGGCTCAATCCATCGAGGGTTCCGGGCCGCCTCTCCCTCGTGAGCCGGATGGGCGTGGACCTTGTGAGGCAGAAGCTCCCACCCGTCATCGAGCAGGTCCGAGCCGCCGGTCATCCGGTGGCTTGGGTGTGCGACCCGATGCACGGCAACACCTTCGTGAGCGAGTCCGGTCGCAAGACGAGGCATTTCGATGACGTGCTGGGGGAGATTCAGGGTTTCTTTGCCGTGCACCGGGCCATGGGCACCTGGCCCGGCGGCGTGCACGTCGAGCTGACCGGGGAGGACGTCACCGAGTGCCTCGGTGGTATCGGCGACATCCTCGAGGAGCAGCTGCCCCTCCGCTACACGACGGCGTGCGATCCCCGCCTGAACGCCCGCCAGTCGATCGACCTGTCGTTCCGGGTGGCCGAGCTGCTGCGCGAGCCCTGAGGCGACCGACGACAAGGCCGGTCGCGCAGGGCTCCGCGCCAATGCCTGGCCACGGCCAAGTCGGTCACTCGGGGTCGAGGCCCACCCAGCCAGGCGGGGGTCGGCGCAGGCCGTGGGCGGCGCCCCATGCCTCCCGGTCGAGATGGGCGGCGTCGTTGTAGCGGACGAACCACCAGCGGCTCCCGGTCCAGGACCATTCGGTGATGGACGAGTTGTCCGCATAGCCGCGCATGTGCGACCCGTGGTCGGCGAGCTCGAGGAAGCGGATCATCGACGCCCCGACGATGCCGCCGTGGCCGGCGACGACGACGAGCCGGCCCGGGTGGGCGGCCGTGACCTCGTACAGGGCTGCCTCCGCCCGATCGAGGAAACCCACCCATGACTCCCCACCAGGCGCCATCGGGCGGTACGGATCCTCTCCCGGCTTGGAATCGCCGTAGCGGGCCTCGTACTCGGTCCAGGTGAGGCCGTCGGCCTCCCCCACATGGCGCTCGCACAGGTCACAGGTCTTCTCTATCTCGAGGTGCCCGAGGGCGGGGGCGAGGATCTCGGCGGTCTCGATCGCCCTCGGCAGGATGCTCGAGTAGAGGGCGGCGGCGCCCGAGAGCTCCCCCGTCCGGCGCAGCCGGTTGGCGAGCGCCTCGACCTGGCGCCGGCCGTGCTCGGTGAGGCCGGTGCAGGAGAGGTGGCCGGCGACGATCTCCTCGGCGTTGCTCACCGCCTCGCCGTGGCGGATGATGGCGAGCCGGCTGCCGGCGGCAAGATCTGGCCGGGAGGCCGGCGGCATGGTTTGCCGGCTCATACGAGGCGCCCGGCCACGCCAGCCACTTCCGAGCGGGCGAGGGAGGGCATCGGTCGGCGGCTCACACGAGGTGCTCGACGAAAGCCTCCAGCTGGCGGAGGTTGCGGCACTCGTAGACGCCGTCGCAGAACTGGGCGTACTGCTCCACGATGGAGTCGCCGCTCCCCCAGTAGCTCGCGCGGCTCCGGGTTGAGCCAGTAGACGTGACGGGCCCGGTGGCGGATCTCCTTCACGACCCACGCCTCAGAGGTGTGGTAGTTGGAGCGGGCGTCGCCGAGCAGGAGGATGCTCGTCTTCGGGCCAACCTGCCGCCCCCAGCGCTGCCAGAAGACGCTGAAGGCGTGCCCGTAGTCGGAGTGGCCGTCGATCCAGACGACGTCGGCTTCCTGGTTGATCCGATGGATCGCTTCGGCCACCGTGTCCGAGCGGTCGAAGATCGCCGTCACCTCGTCGATGCCGTCGATGAAGACGAAGCTTCGCACCTGGGAGAACTGCTCGGCGATGGCATGGACGAGGTGGAGGGTGAAGCGGGCGAAGGCGGCGACGGACCCGGAGATGTCGGCGATGACGAAGATCTCCGGCTTGGACGGCTTCGGATGCCGAAAGCGTGGCTCCGCCGGCACGCCCGCCGTAGGAGAGCGAATGGCGCATCGTGGCGCGGAAATCGAGAGATCCCCGACGGAGGTGGCGGCGCTTGCGGGCCAGGCGCGCCTGCAGCTTTCGCGTGAGGGGATGGATCGCCCGGCGCATCTGGACGAGCTCCTCCCGGGTGGCGTGCATGAAGTCGACGTCCTCGGGGAGCGGCTTGCGGAGGGAGCGGGCGAGCGCCTCGACGCCGCGGTCGGCGACGAGGCGCCGGCGGATCTCCGCCTCGATCTGCTTGCGGAGCTCCTCGATCCGCGCCTTGTACTCGTCGGACAGGAGCCGCTCCTCGAGGGAGCGTGAGCTCGCCGAGCCCGCTGCCCTGCAGGACGGGGCCGGCCGGCGGCCTCGCCCGCCTCGCCCTCGCCGCCACCGGGCAGTGGCGCCGCCGCCTCGGTGGCGGCACGGGCCTCGCCGACGAGCCGGGCGAGCACGCCGTCGAGGTCGAGGTTCCGCAGCGTCCGGTAGAGGTAGTACGTCCCGCCCACCGGGCGGCCCGGGCTCCATGCCGGCATAGCGGCCGACGGCGAGCCGGGCGACGGCGGCAAGCATGGCCTGGTCCCCGTTTCTGAGCGCCTTGTAGAGCATGGCGGCGATCTCCTCGGGGCTGACGTGCTCACCGCCTCCGGCGCCGGCCTCTCCTCTGCCGCTGCCCTCGCCCCGGCCGGCGCCGGGGGCCGCTTCGTCCGGCGACCCGCCGGTAAGGGCGTCGTCGCCGGCGATGTCGTACTGCGGGCCCGCGGATCGAGAAGTACACCTCGAAGGCCGTGTCGAAGGCCCGCCAGTGCGAGGACGACTTGACGAGCGTGGCGCCGAGGGCGTACTTGATGCGCCTGGCGGTCCTCGAGCGGCAGGTGCCGGATCGCCTCGGCGGCATCGGCCGCCTCGGTCACCGACACCGGCAGGCCGGCGCTGCGCAACTCCCCGACGAAACCCGTCAGGAGGTCGAGCACTGAGTCGCTCCGCGTCGTCTGCAGGTCGGCCGCGGTCGCCGAGGCCGAGCTCCTTGGCGGCAGCTCTCGATGTCGGAGCGGTACTTCAAGAGGAGGTGGAGCGTGTCGCGGGCGACCTTCTCGTCGACGCTCTCGATCCCGAGCAGCACGAGGGTCCTCGCCCAGTCGAGGGTCTCGGAGATGGAGGGGTGTTTCTTCAGGTCGAGGGAGCGGAGGGAGCGGACGATGCGGGCCACCTGCTCGGCCAGCTCCTCGCTGATGCCGGGCACCTTCATGAGGACGATCTGACGCTCGCGTTCGACGGAGGGGTAGTCGAGGTGCAGGAAGAGGCAGCGCCGCTTGAGCGCTTCGGACAGCTCGCGGGTGTTGTTGGAGGTGAGGAAGACGAGCGGGATCTGGGTGGCCCGGACCGTGCCGAGCTCCGGAATGGACACCTGGTAGTCGGAGAGCACCTCGAGGAGGAGAGCCTCGGTCTCGATCTCCACCCGGTCCACCTCGTCGACGAGCAGCACGACGGGCTCCGTCGCCCGGATCGCCTCGAGCAGGGGTCGGGTGAGGAGGAACTCCTCGGAGAAGATGTCCTCCTCGATCTCCTCCCAGCCTGGCCGGCGGCCGGCGGCGCCGTCCAGCTTCGGCGAGCCGGGACCGTTCTCGACCTGGATGCGGAGCAGCTGCTTCTTGTAGTTCCACTCGTAGAGGGCCTTTGCCTCGTCGAGGCCCTCGTAGCACTGGAGGCGGATGAGCCGGGCGCCGGTCAGGAGGGCGACCGACTTGGCCAGCTCGGTCTTGCCGGTGCCGGCCGGCCCTTCCACGAGCACCGGCTTGAACAACCGGTCGGCGAGGTAGACGACGCCGGCGAGCCCGTCGTCGGCCAGGTAGCCCACCGAGGCCAGGCCGTCGCGCACCTCGTCCACCGAGGCGAAGCGGGGCTCGGAGACGGGCAGGTCCCCGCCCCAGCCGGGAGGGCCCCGTGACGGCCGAGCGCCGTTGCCCTCCGGCGATCCGTGGTGCTCACGTCCGCACCTGGCCTTGCCCGTACACGACGTACTTGACCGACGTGAGCTCGCGGAGGCCCATGGGGCCGCGGGCGTGCAGCTTCTGGGTCGAGATGCCCACCTCGGCCCCGAGCCCGAGCTCGCCCGCCGTCGACGAAACGGGTCGAGGCGTTCACCACCACCGCCGCCGCGTCGACCTCGCGCACGAAGCGGTCGCGCCGCCTCGAGATCCCTCGTCACGATGGCCTCGGAGTGGCCGGAGGAGTAGCGCCGGACGTGGGCGATGGCGCCGTCGAGGTCGTCGACGACAGCGACGGAGAGCTTCAGGTCGAGGAACTCCTTCCCGAAGTCGTCCGTCGGCGGCGGGGCTCACCTGCCCGGGCGCCAAGGCGACAGCCCGGCGTCGCCCACGAGCTCCACGCCGGCGGCCGCGAGGACGCCGGCGATGCGGGGGAGGAAGTCGGCGCGCCACGTCGGCATGGACGACGAGTGACTCGGCGGCGTTGCAGACGCTCGGCCGCTGGGTCTTGGCGTTGAGGACGATGCGCTCGGCCATGTCGAGGTCGGCGGCGGCGTCGACGTAGACGTGGCAGTTGCCGTCGCCGTCGATGACGTACGGGACGGTCGCCTTCTCGCGGATCATCGAGATGAGCCCCGGGCCACCCCGGGGGATGAGGCAGTCGATCAGGCCGCGGAGGCGGACGAAGTCCTCGGCCGCCTCGTGGCTGGTGTCCTCGACGAGGATCATGCCCGTCGCTCGGCAGGCCCGCCTTCGCCAAGCCGTCGCGGATCGCGCCGGCGATGACGATGTTGGAGGAGAGCGCGCCGGACGAACCCGCGCAGGAACGCCGCGTTGCCGGCCTTGAGGCAGAGCGCCGGCGGCGTCGGCGGTCACGTTGGGCCGGTTCTCGTAGATGACCCCGACCACGCCGAGCGGGACCCTGCACGCGCTCGACCACGAGCCCGTTCGGCCTCACGTAACCCTCGACGACCTCGCCCACCGGATCGGCCAGAGCGGCGACGGCGCGCAGGCCGGCGGCCATCTGGCCGATGCGGGCATCGTTGAGCCGGAGCCGGTCGACGGTCGTCGGCTCGGCGCCGGCGCGAGTCGCTTGCGCGACGTCGGCCTCGTTGGCCGCGAGAATTTCGTCCGCCCGGGCGACGAGTTGGTCGGCTGCCGAAAGGAGCGCCTCGTCCTTGGCGGCGCCGGCGGCGAGCGCCATTTCCCTCGAGGCGGCCACGGCGCGAAGCCCCAGCTCGTGCATGCTGGTTCCCGTGCCGCCGACGCTGGGTCTTGGCGGATCGTCCAGGTGAGATGACAGATCTCCTGCCGCCTGCGCAGTCGGTTCAGCCATGGGACAGGGTACCCGGGGACACCGGGCAGTTCGGGAGCCGTGCGGGTCGCTTCGCGCCCTCAGCCAGCGCCGCTGGGAAGGGCGGCGGTGAGGCCGCCTTTTCCGGCGCCGTCGGGCAGCGCCGCCGTGAAGGGAGGAGATGAGGCGGTGCGTGTGTCGCGCGCCGTCAGGGGGCGTCGCCGTGAAGGGCGGCGATGAGGCGGTCGCGTTGCCACGCCCTCTCGGCCGCCTCCGCCTCCCGCCCGCCGGCGTCAGCCGCCGCCTGGCGGGCCCGCTCGGCGGCGTCCCGGGCCGCCACGGAGGCCGGCACGATGCCGCCGGGGGCGCCCACCACGAACGTGCCCCATGGAGTGGAGATCGGCTCGGGCTCGGGCGACGCATTCACGAGGTCCTCCTCGTAACGGGCGCTCTCCCTCTCGGCGAGTTGCGGGAACGCCTGATGGCGGACGGCGTCCACCGCGGCCAGCACTGCATCACGGGTGGCGGCGATCGCCTCCCACTCCGGATCGTCCATGGCGTCGATGTCGCTCGCCTCGTCGGCGACAGTCCGGCCGAATGCGAGCGCAGCCACCCTGTCGCTGCTGCGCCGCAGGCGACGGGCGAGGGCGATCCTCGACACCCGCCCGAGCAGGCCGGCGTCGGCGGACTCGGCGTCGGCCAGCCACTGCCTTGCCGCGTCGACCACGTCCACGAGAGTCTCGCCGCTCTTCAGGCGGACACTGTCTGCATCTGCCAGCGAAAGGACGTGGTGGGCACAGTCGAGGGCGAAGCGGGCGGCCGCCGAGGTCGACCACGGCGTCTCGGCGAGGAGCCGGGCGCCGTCGGCCGCCACCCCCCAAGGTCGGTCCTCGACGAGGGCAGTCGGCGTGACCGCAGCGACGAAGATGCGCTCGTTGAGCTCCTCGAGCAGCCCGTCGGCGCTGAAGAGGGCGAGCGGGCTAGTCGGCGAGGCAACGGTCGGCTCGTCCCGGATCATTGATCCGTCCGCCTCGGACCTCGGCAGGGGCCACAAGGTCTCGTGGTCTCCGTAGAACTGTCGCCCTTCAGGGTCAGTCGGCACGTAGAGGGTGCCGTGGCTGACGGTCTCGGTCACTCCGCCACGCTAATGGCCAGGTGGTGCCGCGTGCGTCCGGAGGCCGGCAGTGCCGTCGGTGCGGCTCCGACGCCCGTGCGCCCGGGCCGCCGCCCGATGACCCATGATGGCCGGATGCAATGGCTACTCGACGCGCTCGAGGGATCAGGCGGCGGAAAGCGCTTAGAACAGCAACTCCGTTTCGTCATGGAGCTCGACCGGGCCAAGACAGTGCTTCGCCGCACCTACCTCGTCGACGGGTCACGCCTGGAGAACGACGGCGAGCACATGTGGCACGTCATGGTGGCCGCCTGGGTGCTGGCCGAGCACTCGGACGAGCCTGTCGACCCGATGCGCCTCGCGCTGATGCTCGCCGTCCACGACATTGTCGAGATAGACGCCGGCGACACGTTCCTCTACGCCGGCCCCGCCGCCCAGGCCCGGAAAGCCGAACGGGAGCGCCGCGCAGCCGACCGCATCTTCGGTCTGCTGCCGGTGGACCAGGGGACCGAGCTGCGGGAGCTCTGGGAGGAGTTCGAAGAGGGCAGGTCCGCCACCGGTCGCATGGCTGCCGCCATCGACCGCCTCCTCCCGCTCCTGATGAACCGTGCCGTCGACGGGCGGACGTGGCGCGATCATGGCGTCACGGCCGATCGCGTCTTCGAGGCCAACTCGCGCATCGGGGCCGGTTCGAGCACGCTCTGGGGCTTCGCCCGCACGGTGCTGGAGGAGGCGGCTGCCGCCGGCGTGCTCGATGGCGGTCCTCTGCCGGGCACTCACGGGGGCGCCGACGCGGAGGCGGGCCCCCGCCGCTGAGGGCGCTCAGCAGTCGGTCAGCAGTACGAGGTCGTCGCGGTGCACCACCTCCCTCGGAAGGTCCGGGGGGAGATCCGCCGTCCGCCGGCCCCGCCACTCGCTCGCCCTCGACGCCGGGACGTGGGCGATCCCCTTGGCGAACACGGCCCCGTCCGGGCCGCAGATCTCGACCGCCTCATCCGCAGAGAAACCTCCCGCCACCCCTACAACACCGGCCGCCAGCAGGCTCGTGCCGCGTTCGACGAGGGCGCGCCGGGCGCCGGCGTCGACGATGATCTGCCCGGCCGGCGGCAGGGCGAAGGCGATCCAGAGCTTTCGCGCCGGCAGCGAGCGGGCGTGCGGCAGGAAGACGGTCCCGACGCCGGGCTCGCCG
Source organism: uncultured Actinomycetota bacterium (assembly GCA_963754255.1). Classification (GTDB taxonomy): domain Bacteria; phylum Actinomycetota; class Acidimicrobiia; order Acidimicrobiales; family Bog-793; genus CAVWEW01. The sequence continues at coordinate 950,603 of CAVWEW010000008.1, read as the reverse complement.
CGCACTGCATCGACGAGGACCTCCGGCCGGCCGGCGAAGGCGATAACGGTGCGCACGCCGGACCAGGCGGCGATCTTGGCGGCGACGAGCTTCGAGGCCATGCCACCGCGGGCCGAGTCGGTCCCCGGGCCGCCGGCGGCCCGCTCGAGCTCGTGATCGATCTCGATGACCTCCTCGATGAAGGTCGCCGCTTCCTCGAGACGGGGGTCGGCACTGAACAGTCCGGCCGTGTCGGTCAGGATGACGAGGAGCTCGGCCCGCAGAAGGTGGGCCACGAGAGCAGAGAGCCTGTCGTTGTCGCCGAAGCGGATCTCGTCGTCGGCGATGGCGTCGTTCTCGTTCACGATCGGGACGACACCTAGCTCGAGCAGCCGGTCGAGGGTCTCGCGGGCGTGCAGGTACCGGGGCCGGTAGGCGAAGTCGATCGGGGCCAGCAGCACCTGGCCGGCCAGCAGCCCTGCCGCCTCGAAAGCGTCGTCGTAGACCCGCATGAGGCGGTGCTGGCCGACCGAGGCGAGCGCCTGCAGGGTCACCGGGTCGGCCGAGCGGTGGATGCCCGGCGAGATCGCCGCCACTCCGGCGGTCACCGCGCCCGACGTGACGATCACAGCCCGCCGGCCGAGGTGGCGCAAGGTGGCGACCTCCCGGGCGAGCTTGTAGATCGCCTCCCGGTCCACTCCCCCCGCTGCTGTCGTGACCGAGCTCGACCCGATCTTCACCACAATGGTCACCGAGCCAAAGGCTGCCACAGGTTGGTCGAGCTCGAGGACGGGCGGCTCTGCCACCCTCAGTCGGGCTCGTAGACGAAACCCATCTCTCCTACCCGCACGGCATCTCCCTCCTTCGCCCCGGCGCGGCGCAGGGCGCGGTCGACGCCGAGGCGCCGGAGACGTCGCTGCACGTGGGCGACCGCATCCGGATCTGTCAGATCCGAGACCGCCACTGCCCGCAGCGCAGCTCTGCCGGCGACGCTCCAGCCGGCTCCTTCCCGGGTGACCGTCACTCCCTCGGGTGGCGGGCGATGGACAACCGGTGTCGTCCGGGGCGCCGGCGCGGCCTGCCGGGCCTCCTCGACGAGCACAGCGCACGCCCCGACCAGCTCGTTCAGGCCTTCTCCGGTCACCGCTGAGAGCTCCAGATCACCCCCGTAGTCGGAGAGCCGGGGGCGTTCGTGCGGGACAACCAGGTCCGCCCGCGAGCCGGCGACGAGGCGAGGACGCTGCAGCAGGTCGGGCCGGTAACGCTCGAGCTCGTCGAGGAGCACGCGGACCTGCTCGGCCGGCGAGCGGCCGCCGCTCCCGTCTCCGGGGCCGAGGTCTGCCAGGACGACAAGGACGCGGGCCCGCTCCACGTGTCGGAGGAAACGGTGCCCGAGCCCCTTGCCCTCCGCCGCCCCCTCCACGAGGCCCGGTATGTCGGCGATGACGAACTGCGAGCGCGCCCCCTCTGCCGACGAATGCCGGCTGCCGCCGACGTAGACCACGCCCAGATGAGGCTCGAGGGTGGTGAAGGGGTAGTCGGCGATCTTCGGTCTGGCGGCCGAGACGCGGGAGACGAGCGTCGACTTGCCGGCATTCGGCCAGCCGACGAGGGCGACGTCTGCGAGCAGCTCCAGCTCGAGGTTCAGCCAATGCTCCCCGCCGGTCTCGCCCTGTTCGGCAAAGGCGGGGGCCCGCAGCCGGTTTGTCAGGAAGCGGGCGTTTCCCCGGCCACCGCGGCCGCCTTCTGCGGCGACAAACCGGTCCCCGTGGACCACGAGGTCGGCGAGAAGATCGCCCTCGAGGGAGCGGGCCATGGTGCCCTCGGGCACGGGCACCACGAGGTCTGCGCCTCCCCGGCCGTGGCGCCGCTTGCTCGAGCCGTGCGTCCCGTCGCCCGCCCGGCGATGGGGGTGGTTCTCGAAGGCGAGTAGCGACACGACCTGCCTCGACGCCTCGAGGATGACGTCTCCGCCCGGACCGCCGTCGCCGCCGTCGGGGCCGCCCTTCGACACATGGGCTTCCCGGCGGAACGACACCGAGCCTGCGCCCCCGTTGCCGGCCTTTACGTGCACCTGCGCCTCGTCTACAAATCCTGGCACGGCGGCAGCTCAGTTCAGGGAGGCGTCTACGGGATGGCGGGAGAGCACCGCCAGCCATCCACCCTGACGGCGCAGGACCTGCTCCCACAACGCCTCGGGCTGCGGAGAGAGCACGTCCTCGGCGCGGCGCTCGAGGACGAACCAGGCGCCGGCTTCGATCTCGGCCTCGAGCTGGCCGGGACCCCAGCCCGAGTAGCCGGTGAAGACGCGCAGGCCGTCCAGGCCGACTCCGATCTCGTCCGGCTCGCGGTGCAGGTCGACGGTACCGAGGTCGCCGGTGAGAGGCGAGTAGCCGTCGGAGTCGTCATCGGGTGCGGCGGGGCACTTCCCCACGCAGATGGCCGCATTCGGCTGGACCGGGCCCCCCACGAAGAGCACCGGGGGGCTGGAGGCGAGATCCGCCCAGGTGGGCACGATCTCGCCGATAAGGGTGTCGCTCGGCCGGTTCAGCACCACACCGAGCGCGCCGTCGTCATCAGCCGCCAGCAGCAGCACGACGCTCCGGTGAAAGTTCGGATCCTCGAGCGTCGGCGACGCCACCACGAGGTGACCCTTGGCGGGAGGTGCGGCCATCCCCCGCCCTGGCTAGTTCGCGGTGGGCTCGAGCGGCAGAATGTCGACGAGGCGACGGCCGCGCCGAGAGCCGAACTTGACCCGTCCGTCGATCGTGGCGAACAAGGTGTCGTCCTTGCCACGGCCTACGTTCTCGCCGGGGTGGAAATGGGTGCCCCGCTGCCGCACGACGATGGCCCCGGCGCGTACCGAGGTCCCGTCGTAGACCTTCACGCCGAGTCTTTGAGCGTTGGAGTCCCGCCCGTTCCTCGTCGAGCCTCCGCCCTTCGTCTTTGACACTTCGAGCTCTCCTCAGTCCTCTTCCGTATCGCCCGGGGCTGTGCCTGCGGCGCCCGGGACGCCGGCGCTCCTCGTGCCGGACACCTCCGAGGCACCGATACCGGTGATCTCGAGAGTGGTGTACCGCTGGCGATGGCCATAGTGGCGTCGCTGCCGGGACTTTGCCTTGTAAGTGAAGCCGACGATCTTCGGCCCCTTCACCTCGCCGACGACCGTGGCCCTCACCGGGGCCCCAGCAAGAGCGTCGGCCGCCGTGACGACGTCGTCACCGTCCACGACGAGAAGTGGGACCAGGGTGAGCTCGTCGCCGGGCTCGGCCGAAAGGAGCTCGACGTCGACGAGCTCGCCGACCTCGACGCGTTCCTGCTTGCCTCCTGCATTGATCACGGCATACATATCGGCTCCCAGGATAGCAAGGCAGTCAGACCGACCCGATTGGCCCGAGTGTGCACAGCTGCGGCGGGCGTCTTGCTCAGTGTGGATCCTCGAAGATGATCCCGCGCCCGTTGCACATCGGGCAGGTCTCGGAGAGTGATTCGACGAGCCCCTCCCCCACCCGCTTGCGGGTCATCTCGAGGAGGCCGAGCTCTGAGATGTCGAACACCTGAGTGGGGGTCTTGTCCCTCGCCAGGGCGGCCCGGAAGGCACCCATGACCGTCTGGCGGTTTGCCTTGATCTCCATGTCCACGAAGTCGATCACGATGATGCCGCCGATGTCCCTCAGCCGGAGCTGGCGGGCGATCTCCTCGGCGGCCTCCAGGTTGTTCTCGAAGACGGTGTCCTCGAGGCTCGACGAGCCGACGTTCTTGCCGGTGTTGACGTCGATCACCGTGAGAGCCTCGGTTCGCTCCACTATGAGCGAGCCACCCGACGGCAGCCACACCTTGCGGTCGAGCGCTTTGTGCAGCTGCTCGTGGACATGGTGGCGCTCGAAGAGCGGCAGCGGCTCCTCGGTGGCGTCGTACATCTCGATGCGCTCGGCGAGCGTCGGATCGAAAGCTGCGACGTAGGACTTGACGACCTCGTACAGCTCCGGGTCGTCGATGAGGACGGCCCGATGCTCCTCAGTCAGCTCTTCTCTGATGATCCGCACCGCCATGTGCGGCTCGGAGTAGAGCAAGCTCGGCGCCGCCAGGCGGCGGGCCCGCTCGTCGATCTCTGTCCATTTCGCCACGAGCTGGCGCACATCGCGGCGGAGGTCCTCTGCCGACGCGCCGGCAGCGGCCGTGCGGACGATGAGGCCGTGCCCTTCGGGGCGCACCTCGTCGAGGATCTTGCGCAACCGGCGCCGCTCGCTGTCGTCGAGTCGCCGGGAGATGCCGTAGGTGCCCGACTCCGGCACGAGCACGACGAAACGGCCGGCGAGGGACACCTCCTGGGTCAGGCGGGCCCCCTTCAGCCCGATCGGGTTCTTCGTCACCTGGCAGACGATGGTCTGGCCCGGCCGCAGGAGGTGCTCTATGCGGTCAGCGCCCGGCTGCCGCTCGATGTCGTCCCGGTCAAAGGCGACGTCACCCCAGTAGAGCACGGCGTTCTTCGGCGTCCCGATATCGACGAAGGCGGCCTCCATCCCCGGCAGGACGTTCTTCACCCGGCCGCGGTAGATGTTGCCGATGATCTGCTGGGCTTCGTCCTGCGGCCGCGCCACGAAGTGCTCGACCAGGGCGCGGCCCTCGAGAACGGCGATCTGAGTCCGCTCCGGCTCGACGTGAACGCACATCAGGTAGCGACCGAGTGGGCGCGTCCGGGCCTCCCGGCCCCTGCCCCTCCCCCGGATCGAACGCTCGTCGACCAAGCCGTTCGTGCCGGGCTCGGGCACTTTGAGAGAGCTCGGAGCCACATCGGCGTCTGACCCAGCGTCCCGAGGCCGCGGAGGCGTCCCGGTGGCGGCCTCTGACCGACCGCCGGGTACGCGAGTGGGGGCGCCACGCCCATCGCCTGGACGTCCTCCGGCTCCGCGCCCCTCGCCCGAGCGGCCGTCAGCGCCCTCTGACGTCCCGCTCCGCCTGCGCCCGCGACCGCCTCGCCGTCTTCGGGCGCCACCGCCGGCGCCGCCACCTCCGCCGGCCGGCGCGCCTCCCTCTGGGCCGGCGCCGGCATCCGCCGGGCGGGTACGCCCGTCCGAGCCGGCAGGCTGAGTCGTCCGCCCATTCGCCGCACGACCGGCCCGCGGCGATGCGCCGGGAGCGGGCGCGGGCGGCCCAGATGAGGTCAGCGGAGGGCCGGGCGCCGGAGGCGCCGGGCGCGTATCGCCGATCCGGGGCTTGGAGCTGGGGCTAGGGCTGGAAGTGTCCGGACGCGGGCGGGCAGGCCCTGCTTGGTCCCCGGTCACAGGGGGTGCGCCTGCGGCAGCCGGGTGGTCCGGAGGCGAGGTCCGCGGCCCGGGCTCGGCAGGGGCCGGGCCGCTGGCGATGGAGTCCGACATCGGGAAGATCCCTTCTCGAGGGCACGCCGGATCGGCGAGCCGTGCGCACCCGGCAGGCGGCGGCCGCGACGCCTGGGGAGGCGGCGGCGCGCCAGACCGGGGCGCGCTCGTCATGGACGAGCACAGTGTCCCGACCGTCCCCGTCGCCCGACCCCCGGCCGCCTCCAGGGCGGCGCGCGAGCAGCGGAACGAGGACGGAGCAGATGACGGACGCGGGAGCCACCGGCTCGTGCCGGGGCGGGGTGAGCGTCGTCATCCTGGGCGCAGTTTACCCGGCGGTGGCCGCCTGATCGGTGACGTGAGATATCCGCTGACCGGCGCTCTGTCGAAAAACGATGGGGCGGCGGCGCCCGAGGCCTCTCGTCCGAGGGACCGGTACTTCTCTAGTGGCCTCCCGCCGGTGCCCCCAACCGGAGCTTGGCGAGGCCGTGATCGGCCAGATAGGTGAGGATCGTCCGCACGACGGGTGCGGCGGCCTCGGCGCCGTAGCCGGCTTGCGGGATGACCACTACGGCGCAATAGCGAGGGGCGCTCCGGCTGCCGGTGGCCGGGCCGAAGGCTACGAAGAGCGCTGTGGGCTGGGCCTTTGCGTTCGAACTGGTCGTGGCTGTGCCCGTCTTTCCCGCCAGTGGGAGCTTGGAGGAGGGGTACTGCCCCTCGAAGGCGGCATAGGCGGTGCCGGCCGGGCTGGTGATGACCCCCCGCAGCCCGGCATAGATCGCCCGGTAGGTCCGCGGCGGCAGAGAGACGTGCCCTTCGACTTTCGGCCTGAAGGCCTTGACCAGCTTCCCGCTCGGCGAGACGATCCCGGCGGCCACCTCGGGCGCGTACCGGGTGCCCCCGTTGGCGAAGGTGGCGTAGGCGTTGGCCAGCTCGAGCGGGGTGATGACCGTCTCACCCTGACCGAAGGCCATCTCGACGTTGTCGCCCGGGCCGTAATAGATGTTCGGGAAGGCCTTCGGGTCGGCGGCGTGCTGCTGCTTGCGCACTGCGGGACTGTCCACCTGGCCGTCGGACTCAGCCGGCAGGTCGACCCCGCTCGGCTGGCCGAGACCGTAGGAGGCGGCCGTCTGCTGGACGGCTGCTTGGCCGTAACGACTCTGGTCGACCCAGAAGTTGTAACCGAGCGTGTAGAAGAAGACGTCGTCCGAGATGGTGAGGGCGGTGCTGACGTCACACGATCCGCAGCTCTCGCTCTCGTTGTTGTGGAACGTGCACAAGCCACCGGTGCAGTCCGGGATCGTGAAATAGCCGGGATCAGAGATCAGGGTGGTCGGCGTGATGAGCCGCCGGTCGAGGGCCGCCGTGGCGGTGGCGAGCTTGAATGTGGAGCCCGGCTGGTAGAGCCCCTGGATCGCCCGGTTGAGCAGGGGGTAGCCCGACGCCTGGCTCGTGAGCGAGGCGTAGTGGGACGTGCTCATCCCGCCCACCCACCAGGTGGGGTTGTAGGTCGGGTACGAGGCCATGGCGAGCACGGCGCCGTCCTGGGGGTCGAGGACGACGGCGGCGCCGGAGTCGGCGGGCAGGTGCTCGCTGCGCAGCTTGGCGATCTGGGTGGCGAGGGCCGTCTGGGCGACGTTCTCGAGGCCGGCATCAATGTTCAGCACGACGTCGTCCCCCGCCGCCGGCGCCCGGACCGAGATCGTCCCTACCGGGTTGCCGAGGGCATCCACCTGCAACTCCTGCTCGCCCGGCGTGCCCCGCAGCCATCTCTCGTATTGCGCCTCGACGCCTGACTGGCCGATGACATCGCTCGGGAGGTAGCCCTGTGCCTTGAGCTGCTTGAGCTCAGCCGCCGTGATGTCGGAGACGTATCCGAGCATCTGCGCCCCGGACTCGTGGTCCGGGTAGGTGCGCTCGGCGACGTAGCTGATCGTCACGCCGGGGAACTCCGCCTTGTGCTCCGCCAGCCCGACTATGACGCTCTCGGGCGGGGCGACGGCAACCGGCACCGGTTCATAGACGCTGTCCTGTTGATTGGCCAGGTCGTCGTTGATGGTGCTCGCCGGGACTCCGAGAGCCACTGCCAGCCGCTCGATCACGCCCGGCTCGTTTGCCGCCACGTGCCGGTCCAGCGTCACGACCGGCATGACCCGGTTGGCCACAAGGGTTTGGCCGTCACGGGAAAGGATCAACCCCCGAGGAGGGGCGATGGCCACGGTCTTGGTCGTGAGGCCGTGCTCCAGGCGCTGGTAGGTGGGGCCCTGGAGCACCTGGAGTGACCAGAGCCGGACGATCATGATCGAGAACAGCCCGAGGACGACCACTCCCATCACGCCGAGCCTGGTGCGGGGATGCACAGGCTGGCTCCTTCTCCGCAGCTCCTTTTCCTCCTCCTCGAGGCGCTTCAGCGGGCTCGAGGAGATCCGGCGGCGCCCGTCCCCGCCGGCGGCGAGACGGGGTGGGACGCGGGGCCGCGGCGAGACCAGGTCGCCGGCGGGCGAGCGCGGCTGAAGGGAAGAACCGCCTGCGGCGGGCCGGCCGGTCAGGTCGTGGACGGAAGTGGCGGGCCGGCGCCGGCGGGGACGGGGAGGGACAGGCACGTCGCCCCGGCGACGGCGAGCTCTCCGGAGCCATCCCCGCCGGAGCCCTCGACTCCTTCGCCACGGGGCCGGCGGGGTCAACGGGGCCGGGGGGTCAACGGCCCCCCCGGTCCGGAGGGGGCGGGGGTCGGCGTCCAGTGGGTCGCGCTGCCGCCGGAAGAAGTGGTCAGCCGTCGCTCCCCCCCTGTGTCGCCACCGAGAGCCCACGACATGGCAGCCCCGAAGGGCAGGACGAGGACGGCGCAGCCGGCCGCCACGACGACCGCGACCACGACCAGCTCGTGTCGGGCCAGGTCCGGCTGGCCGATCAGGCTGGCGGCGAGGGAGTACAGCAATGTGGCCGCAACCCCGCCGATGGCGGCCGTCACCACCTTGAAGCTGTTCCGGGCCCGGCCGCCGCTCAGGCTGGACGCCAAGCCGGCGGTGAAGCCGACGAGAACAAAGCACAGTGAGCTCAGGCCGAAGGGCGTGACGACGAAAAGGTCCGCCACGACACCGGCCGCGAAAGCTATGAGAGCTCCACGCTGGGCACCGGCGACGAGGCCGCTCACGATGGCGAGAGCGAGGAAGGCGTCAGGATGAGCCCCTCCGATCACGATCCCGTCGAGGACGGCTACTTGGAGCACCGCAGTCGCCGAGAGCAGGACGACGAGGCGCGCCCAGACCTGGGGGGTCAAGGCGCCGGGAACCATTGCAGGACACTCACGTAACCGAGCGACTGCAACTGGGCGAAGGGTTTGACGAGAACGGACTTCGTGAGCGAGCCCGCGACGTAGTGCACGGAGGCCACCGTACCCACCGGGATGCCGCCGGGTAGGGCAGCTCCGCTCGTGCCACTCGTGTAGACGGTCTCTCCGACCCGGGGCGACATGTCCGCCGTCACCCCGGAGAGGCTGAGAGGGCTGGAGCCGCCCTGCCCGGTGGCGACGGCGACCGCACCTGCGTTGCCGAGCCGGACACTGAAGGACGACCGCGGGTCGGTGATCACCTGCACGACGGCCGTCGAGGATCCGGCCGAGGCGACCGTGCCGACGAGCCCGGCGCCGGCCACGACCGGCATCCCCTTGACCGACGCCCGAGGACGTCCCCCGGTTGATCTCGAGCGTCAGCTCGAAGTTGGACGTCGACCCGGTGATCACGGTGGCCAGGACGCCGGGGATGTTCTCGACATAGGGGAGGTGCTGCTCGCTCAGAATCTCCTGCAGCTGCTGCTCGGCACTGGCATTCTCGAGCGCCTGTCGCTTGAGGGCGCCGAGCTCGCTCTCGAGGTGGGCGTTCTCGCTCACCGCCCCGCCGTAGTTGACGGCGCCGGAGAAGAAGTCGCCCACCGGCCGGAGGGCGTCCGAGAGGAGGCGCTGCACGGGCGAGAGGACGTCACGGGCACCGTTCCGGACGCTGTCGAAGGCATGGGTCGACTGACCGCGGTAATCGAGGGTGATCGCCGTGATCGAGGCCAGCACGAGAATGAGAAGGGTGAGGCGCTGACTCGTGTTGCGCCGGGAGGTCGCCACGGCGACCTGGCGTCAGCGGTCCGACGAGGAGCTGAGCACCTGCCGGAGTGCTTCGAACTCCTCGAGGCACATCCCGCTGCCGAGTGCCACGCAGTTGAGCGGGTCGGGCGCCACCACGATGGGCATATGCGTCTCGGCTTGGAGGCGGACGTCGAGACCGTGCAGGAGCGCTCCGCCGCCGGTGAGCACTATCCCCTGCTCCATGATGTCGGCCGCGAGCTCAGGCGGGCAGCGGTCGAGGGTCACCTTGACGGCGTCGACGATCGAGGCCACCGGCTCCTCGATTGCCCGGCGGATCTCCTCGGTCGTCGTCACGACCGTCTTCGGGAGCCCGGTGACCAGGTCACGGCCGCGAATCTCGGCGTGCAGCTCCTCCTCCAGCTCACACGCGGACCCGAGGGCGATCTTGATCTCCTCGGCGGTGCGCTCGCCGAGGGCGAGGCTGTACTCCTTCTTCACGAACGAGATGATCGCTTCGTCGAGCTCGTCGCCCCCGATGCGGATCGACTGGCTGACGACGATGCCGCCGAGCGAGATGACCGCCACCTCGGTTGTCCCGCCGCCGATGTCGACCACCATGTTCCCGGTCGGCTCGTGGATGGGCAGCCCGGCACCGATGGCAGCAGCCATCGGCTCCTCGACGATGTAGGCCTTGCGAGCGCCGGCGTACTCCGCTGCTTCCTGCACGGCTCGCTTCTCCACCCCGGTGATGCCGGACGGGACGCAGATGACGATGCGCGGCTTCGAGAGGGCGCGCGGGTGGACCCGCCTGATGAAGTAGCGCAGCATCATCTCACAGACCTCGAAGTCCGCGATGACGCCGTCCTTGAGCGGCCTGATGGCCTGGATGTTGCTCGGGGTGCGGCCGATCATCCTCTTCGCCTCGGCGCCGACGGCGAGCGGATGACCGTCCTTCACGTTTATGGCGACGACCGAGGGCTCGTTGAGGACGATCCCTCTTCCGCGGACGTACACGAGAGTGTTGGCGGTACCGAGGTCGACCGCCATGTCGCGGCCGAGGAACGAGAAGCGGCTCTCGGGCATCAAAACCACAGCTCCAGAAGTCGGGGAGCAGTCCCTTCAAGGGTAAGGGATCGCCTCGCCTCCGACAAGGCGGGCGACTGACGACTGGACGGCCCGTCGTGTGCCACCAAGCCTAATCCGCTTCGGGTTCTGCGCAGGGGCAGTCGAGCCCCGAGCTGGTGGCGGCGCTCCCGGGAGCGGGCGAGGGAGCCGATGGCGTAAGCGCATCCCACAGTGCCCGCATCGCTACAGTTGGCGCCGTGGAGGCCCCGGCAGAGGCGGGTGACGGCCGGCGCCCGGCTGGAGTGCCCTCGCATCCATTGTTCTTGATCTGGGTGGTCACGTTCGCCCTCCTCAGCGCCGTCGAGTGGTTCTGGGTGGTGGCCACCCCCCTCGGCTCGGGGTTCGACGAACCGTCTCATGTGATAAAGGCGGCTGCCGTCGTTCGAGGGGAGTGGTTGGGTCAACCGCTCCCGCACATGTCTCGGGCATATATGTGGATGATCGTGCCGGAGACATTCTCACAACTCACCTACCGCTCGGACTGCTACAAACTCTCTCCCATGTCTTCGGCTAGCTGTGAAAAGGCCATCATCGAGTCGTCGGCTCCGGTGAGGGCCTTGACCCATGTAGGGCGGTACCCTCCCCTCTATTACCTCTTTGTGGGTATCCCAAGCCTCTTCGGACACAGTAAGAACGCCCTCTACATGATGCGTTTCTTCAGTGCAATGGTGAGCGCGGCTCTGCTTGCCTTGGCGGTGACATTGGCATTTGGGTATGCGGGCGGGGGCCTGCTCCTCGCCGGCATCGCCGTCTCGATATCTCCGGCAGTCCTGTATCTCGGGAGCATCGTCGAGCCGAGCGGCCTGGAGGTGAGTTCTGCCGTCTCGCTCTGGACCGCCTTGCTACTCCTTGTGCGCCGACGACCGGGGCCGATCCCGCGCCCTCTCGTCGTCGTGGCCGCACTCAGTGCGGCCGTCCTCGATCTGACCCGCGGCCTCTCACCCCTCTGGCTGATCGCCATCTTGTTCGTGACGCTCGTGGTCTTGACGCCGCCGGCTCGACTGCGGGAGATCTGGCGCGATTCATCGGTCCGCGTCGGGGCCGTCGCCGTCGCCGTCGCCACCGGCCTGGCGATCGCCTGGACGCTCGGGACCGACTCTCTCGCTTTCGTGAGGAACCTCCCCAACCCCTTCGTGCACGACAGCTATCCCACCATCATGCGGGCGATCTTCGGCCGCACGTGGAGCTACGTGGTCGAGATGCTCGGCGGGTTCAACCCGAGGAACACGCACGCCTCCCTTGGGCTCCTCATACTCGTCGGCGGCTGCCTGCTGTCGTTGGTCATCGTGGCCTTCGTGCGGGGATCAGGTCGGGCGCGGCTGGCGATGGCCCTGCTCGTCGTGGGGACCGTCCTTGCCCCCGTCGTGCTCGCTTCGCTGCACGCCAGGACCGACGGCATCATCTGGCAGGGTCGCTACGTGTTGCCCCTCGCCGCCGGCCTTCCTCTCATCGCCGGCCTGGCGGGAGCATCGATGCGCCGTGATCGCTCAAGCAGCCGCAGCTCACGGCTCATGGCGCTTGTCCTCGTGACAGCCATGCTGCTGGCACAGCTGGTGGCGCTGTACGGGCTGCTTCGTCGTTTTGCCGTCGGGGACGCCGGCCCGCTCGACCTGACCCTCAAGCCTCCGGGCGCCTGGACGCCCCCGATCCCTTCCATCGTCGTGATCGCCGGGGCGGCGGTGGCGACGATGGCGGCGCTGGCGTGGTTCCTTTGGCTCGTCGACCGCGGCGACCGGGCCAGTGACGCCGGGTCAGCCACCAGCCGGACCGGCTCTCAGGTCCTCGAGCCGCCGGCGGTCGTGCGAGCCTGAACCGACCACCAGCCGGACCGGCTCTCAGGTCCTCGAGCCGCCGGCGGTCGTGCGAGCCTGATCCGACCTCAGGAGAGTCCGGGGAAGAAGAGGCCGATCTCCCTCCCTGCCGCCTCTGGCCCGTCTGAGCCGTGGACGAGGTTCTCGGTGAGCACGGTGCCGAGATCCCCGCGGATCGTGCCGGGCGCTCCCTCGGCCGGGTTCGTGGGCCCCATGAGCAGCCGGACGATCTTCCAGGTGTCCTCCGGTCCCTCGACCACGATCAGCAGCGAGGGCCCGCCGGTGATGAACTCGATGAGGTCACCGTAGAAGGCCTTGCCCTCGTGCTCGGCGTAGTGCCGGCCGGCCGTGGCGGCGTCGATCGTCCTCAGCTCGCAGGCCACCAGGCGGAGTCCTTTGCGCTCGAGCCTGCCCAGGATCTCTCCGGCCAGGCCTCTGGCGATGGCGTCCGGCTTGCAGATGACGAGGGTCCGCTTCACGGATCGGGAACGCTAGCCGGGGACGTCCACTCCTCCGGCGCGTCAACGCAGCGCGGTGCGGGCCTCACCCACCACGTAGAGGGATCCGGTGACGAGGATCAGGTCTTCCGGGTCGGCCAGCTCGAGGGCACGTGCCAACGCCTCGGCGACGGTTCCGCTCGTCTCGGCATCGAGTCCGAGGCTTCCGGCGGCCTCTTTCACCTCCGAGCCCGGCACGGCTCTCGGGGAGGGGGCTGTGCAGGCGAGCACCAAGCCGCGCCGGGCCGGGTCGAGTGAGGCGAGGGAGAGGCCCTCCAGCAGGGCTGCCGGTCCGCCGTGACCCCGGAGGCACCCCATGACCACGATCACCTGCCGGCAGGCGGAAAAGTCGTCTGCGAGCGCCATCCCGGCGGCGAGCGCCCCGGCCGGGTTGTGGGCGCCGTCGAGGACTACGAGAGGCCGGCGGCGAACCACCTCCAGCCGGCCCGGGACCTCCACGGCGGCGAAGGCTTGGGTGACGACCGGCTCCGCGATGGGCGCCCCGAAGAATGCCTGCGCGGCAGCGAGCGCCGCGGCTGCGTTGTCCGCCTGGTGCGCCCCGTGCAGGGGGATGTAGACCTCGTCGTAACGGCGTGCCGGGGTGTACAGGTCGACGACCCGACCGCCGTAGGCGAGCCGGTTGCCGTCGGCACCGAAATCGACGCCGCGCCGCCAGACCGCCGCGGCGCCGACCTTCACCGCCTCGTCCTCGACGATGCGCCCGATCTCCGGATCCGTCTCGCCGAGGATGACGACGCTGCCCTCCTTCACGATGCCGGACTTCTCGGCGGCGATCTCGCCCCGGGTACCGCCGAGCAGCTGCACGTGGTCGAGCTCGACATTGGTGACCACGGCCACCTCGCCGTCCACGACGTTGGTGGCATCCCACCGGCCGCCCAGGCCGACCTCCACGACGGCCGCCTCCACCGCCTCGTCCGCAAACCAGCGGAAGGCGGCGGCGGTCACGAGCTCGAACCACGTCGCCCTCATCCCCACGAACACCTCGAGCTCGGCCAGGGCAGCCAGCTGGGCTGCCAGGGCGTCATCGGTGATCTCGGAGTCGCGGGCCACCATCCGCTCGTTGATGCGCTCTAGATGCGGGCTCGTGTAGAGGCCGGTCTGGATCCCGCTCGCCCCGAGCAGGGCGGCAGACATCCGCGCCGTCGAGCCCTTGCCGTTCGTGCCGGTGACGTGGATCGACGGGAAGGAGCGCTGCGGGTCGCCCATTGCCGCCACGAGCTTCCCGATGCGCTCCAAAGTCGGCACGGCGAGCCGTCCGGCGGTGCCGGACTCGATCGCCTCGAGGTTGATGTGGCGGTCGAGCCAGGCCAGCGCCTCCCCGATGCTGGCGTCGTAGCCGTCAGCGGGGGGCGAGAACGGTCCGGACTCGTGGCGAGAGTTCAGAGGATCCCGACCGTGGGAAGATCAGGATGCGGCGCGGCGGGGGGAGCGCTCTGGAGTCTTCGGCGCCCCGCGGGGGACGAGGCTCGGCGCCACCCGCTCGAGGACGACAGACCGGTCGACCACGCAGCGTCCGATGTCCTCCCGGCTCGGCAGGTCGTACATGACGTCGAGCAGCACTTCCTCGAGGATGGCCCGCAGGCCCCGCGCTCCGGTGCCTCGGAGCAGTGCCTGGTCAGATATCGCCTCGAGAGCGTCCTCGGAGATCTCGAGCTCGACGTTGTCGAGCTCGAAGACCCGGTGGTACTGCTTGATGAGGGCGTTCTTCGGCTCCATCAGGATCCGGACGAGGGCTTCCTGGTCGAGGCCCGAGACCGCTCCGATGACGGGAAGCCGGCCGACGAACTCCGGGATGAGGCCGAATTTGAGGAGATCCTCCGGCAGCACCGACATGAGGAGCTCTCCCTCGTTCCAGTGCTTCCCCCGGCGGACCTCTGCCCGGAAGCCGATCCCGGCGCGGCCGATCCGGCTCTCGATGATCTTGTCCAGCCCGGCAAAGGCCCCACCGCAGATGAACAGGATGTTCGTCGTGTCGATCTGGATGAACTCCTGATGGGGATGCTTGCGGCCGCCCTGGGGAGGCACCGACGCCGTCGTGCCCTCGAGGATCTTGAGAAGTGCCTGCTGGACCCCTTCTCCCGACACGTCACGGGTGATCGACGGGTTCTCCGACTTGCGGGCGATCTTGTCGATCTCGTCGATGTAGATGATCCCCGTCTCCGCCTTCTTCACGTCGTAATCTGCGGCCTGGATCAGCTTGAGCAGGATGTTCTCCACGTCTTCGCCGACGTAGCCCGCCTCGGTGAGCGCAGTGGCGTCGGCGATGGCGAAGGGCACGTTGAGCATGCGGGCCAGCGTCTGGGCGAGGAGGGTCTTCCCGCAGCCTGTCGGCCCGAGCAGGAGGATGTTCGACTTGGCGATCTCGACTTCGCCCTCGCGGTAGGCGCCCGCCTGGACCCTCTTGTAGTGGTTGTAGACAGCCACGGAGAGGATCTTCTTCGCCTGCTCCTGGCCGACCACGTAGTCGTTCAGGAACTCGAAGATCTCCTTCGGCTTGGGCAGATCCTCGAAGCGGACTTCGGTCGGCTCGGCGAGCTCCTCCTCGATGATGTCGTTGCAGAGCTCGATGCACTCGTCACAGATGTAGACGCCGGGCCCGGCGATCAGCTTCTTGACCTGCTTCTGGGACTTCCCACAGAAGCTGCACTTGACGAGCTCCCCCCCGTCGCCGAATTTCGCCACAGTCCCCCTCCCCCGTCAGGCTGCGCCGACAGCAGCAATCGTGCTGCCGACGGCCTCCCGATTGCTGATCACCTCGTCTATGACACCGTACTTCCGGGCCTCCTCGGCACTCATGATGAAGTCCCGGTCGGTGTCCTGATGGATCTTGGCCATCGCCTGGCCGGTGTCGTCGGCGAGCATCTCGTTCAGGAGATCACGCATACGGAGGATCTCCTTGGCCTGCAGCTCGATGTCGGTCGCCTGACCCGCCGCGCCGCCGTACGGCTGGTGGAGCAGGATGCGGGCGTGGGGCAGGGCGAACCGCTTGCCCTTCGTCCCTGCCGCCAGCAGGACTGCCGCTGCCGAAGCGGCCTGCCCGAAGCAGAACGTCGACTTGTCCGGCCGGACGTACTTCATCGTGTCGTAGATGGCGAAAAGAGCCGTGATGTCGCCACCGGGAGAGTTGATGTAGATGTTGATGTCCTTCTCGGAGTCCTCCGACTCGAGGAACAACATCTGGGCGCAGACGAGATTGGCAATCGTGTCGTCGATGGGCGTCCCGACGAAGATGATCCGCTCCCGGAGCAGGCGGGAATACAGGTCGTACGCCCGCTCGCCGCGGCTCGACTGCTCGACGACGGTCGGGACGAGATAGTTGTATGCGGTCAAGCCGGGGTCTCCTCACCGTTGGGCGCCTCGCCGTCACCGGCTGCGCCGTCATCTGCGCCTGCGTCGTCCACGATGCCCGTGTTCGCCTCCCCGCCCTCATCTGACCTCTGCGCGCCGCCCGCGCCGTTCGGTCCCTCGCCTCCGGCCGAGTCGTCCTCGGCTGTGTCCTGCTCGAGCAACAACGCTCGGTCCATAGGTTTCCCCTGATCATCGACGACATCGACATGCTCGGTGAGCCACGTCACGGCCTTCGAGTTCCTGATCTCCGAGCGTAGCCGTTCGATACCCGGACCCCCGGCGATCTGTCGGGCCACTTCGCGCACCGGCCTGCCCGCTTCCTCGGCCAAGCGGGCCATCTCGACGGCCAAGTCGTCGTCAGACACCGACAAATCCTCTGCCTCGGCCAGCGCCCGCAGCGCCAGGTCCGCCCGGGCCTGGTCGGCCGCCTTGGACCTGAACTCCTCGACGAGCTCATCTGGCGTCCTGCCCGTCGCCTCCAAGTACTGCTCGAGGGCGATGCGGCTCTCGGCCAGCTGCTGCAGGAAACGATCCCGGACACGGATCGTCTCCTCGTCGACAAGGGCGGTCGGAACATCCTCCGCAACGAGCGACGCCAGGGCCTCGATCGACTGCTCCCGCAGGGCGATCCGCGCCTGCAGCCGCTTCAGGCCGGTCATCCTGCCCCGGATGTCGTCTCGCAGCTCCGCCAGCGTCTCGAACTCCGACGCGTCGGAGGCCCAGTCGTCGTCGGCAGCGGGAAGGATCTTCTCTCGAACCTGCTTCACCAGGATCTTGAGCCTGGCCGCCCCACCCGGCGCCTCGGCGCCGTCGATCTCGAGAATGTCACCGGCCTTGGCTCCCCGGAGCGCCTCGTCGGCTCCCTCGGCGAGCATGCCCGTGCCGACCTCGTACACGAAGTCGGACGTGGCGAGGTCCTCGACCGGCTGGCCGTCACGGGTCGCCTGCACGTCGACGGTGACGACGTCACCGTCCCTCGCCGGGCGCTCGACGTCGCGAAGCTCGGCGAACTGCTGGCGCATCCGGTCGAGTTGGGCCTCGATCTCCTCCTCGGTCGCCTCCGGAGACGGGACCGTCACGACCAAGCCCTCGTAGCCGGCGATCGAGACCTTCGGGCGGATCTCGACCACCGCATCGAAGGCGAGCGGACCCTCGTCCTCGCCCGAGGTGATGTCGATCTCCGGGGCGGCGATCGTGTCGAGAGCGGCCTCTTCGACAGCCTGGGCGTAGTAGTCGGGCAGGGCGTGCCGGATGACCTCCTCCCTGATGGCCTTGCCTCCGAGGCGTGCCTCCAGCAGCCGCCGGGGGACCTTCCCGGGCCGGAAGCCGGGCATGTTCACCTCTCGCTGCAGTCGTCGCACCGTCTCGTCGACGGCCGACTCGAGCTCCTCCTCATCGATTTCGACGGAGAGCTTGACCTTGTTGCCTTCGAGCACTTCTGAGGAGGAACGCATATGGCCAGCGGATTCTACCGGTCGGCCGCGAACGGGCCAGACAAGCTCTGAGCACGCCGGTCCATCTGGCGACGATCGTCGGCGCCCGCCAGCTGGTCCAGGCGGGCGATCGTCGATCTCACGCGCTCGCTGCGCGACCGGATGTCCGAGAGGTCTCTCGGTTCCAGGACGGCGCGGTCGGCGGCCCCGAGGATCATCTCCGCCTGGCGGCCGAGCACCACCCTCTGCGGGCCGGAAACGGTGTGCTCCACTACGTGCGTGATGGCGTCGAGGAGGCGGATCACGACGGCGGGCATGGCCCCGCCGGCCTGCCGGACCTTGTCGAAGGCCCGGTTCACCATGCGCTCGTAGCTCGGGGGCAGCTGGATGAGTCGGATCTCCTCCCGGCGGTCCCGATAGATGCCCTCGGAAAGCTCACGCCCTGAGATTCTGGGAGAGACCTGCCGTGAGCCAGTCGATGCACGTGAGGGCGGTGAAGGTGTCGTTGACCGCCGGCGAGAGAGCGCGGATGGCGATCTCCACCAGCTGGTCGATGGCAAAGACAGGGTCCTGCACGAGCGTCCGGTGCGGACCGGTGACGTGGGAACTGGCGAGTGCCTCCTCGATCTTCGGCGCAGCCTGCGGTGGGAAGACGGTACCGAGGGGGCGGCCGGCGACCACGAAATGGCCCGGGCGGTGGGCGAGACGTATGACGGCGTCGGCGTCCTCGGCTATGCGCACGAGCTGGCCGAAGGCGACGAACTGCAGGTAGCCGCTCTCGAGGGCGGGAATGGTCACCCCGTCGGCGTCGAGCAGCTCGGTGAGCGTCTTCAGTCGGCCGGCGTCGGACGCCCCTGCCGGCGGGGCTGCACCGGCGGGGTCAGGGAACTCGGCATCTACGGCCGAGCGTAAGTCGCGGGCGATGCCGGCGATCACCTCGGGAAGTTGGATCGACTTGGCGATGTGGTGGATGAAGTAGATGAGGATCCCCACATCGACGAACAGGAGCGCCTCGGCCATCGTGATGGACAGATCAGGCACGAACCCGCCGACACTGCCGGTCCCCCTCGTGATGGATCCAAGCCCCAGCACGGAGTAGACGAAGGTCGCCACCCAGACACCGAGCGTCAGCTGGTTCCCGACATCGCGCACGAAGTTCCGCATCATCCTCGGGCCGAACTGCTGCGAGGCGAGCGTCAGGGCAAGGATGGTGATGGAGAACACCACGCCGACGACGGTGATCACGGCCGCCGCGATGGCGATGAGGACCTGCCTGGCGGCATCGGGATCGAGCGTGCGAATCCAGAACGGGTAGTGCAGGTGATGGTGGTAGGAGGCGACGTCGAGGCCGTAGGTGATGGCGAAGAGCACGACGCTCGCCACGACGAGCAGGGCTGGGACGATCCAGAAGGTCGTGCGCAGCTCCTCGCGCTGCCAGCCGACCCGGCGCAGCCGGTGGGGCGGACTGCTGCGGCGTTCGCCTCCCCCGGGCACCTGCCTCCTCGAGCCGGAACCGGTCACTGCCATCACCTCGTCAGGTCGGGCGGCTGGCGCGCGGCCAGCCTTGTGAAAAATGCCGACCAGACTTCCCGGCGCTCCGAGACGAAGCCTACCGCTGTCACCGTATGGGACGACAAGAGGGTCGTATACTCGACCCGCAGGCCCGGGGAGTGGCGCAGCTTGGCAGCGCGCCTGCTTTGGGAGCAGGAGGCCGCGGGTTCAAATCCCGCCTCCCCGACACCGCCTCCCCGATCAATTGCGACACGGCCTCTCCGGGTAGACCAACTCCCAAGCTCACCACGCCTCTTTGGCCCGCCGCCCCAACCGTCGAAGGAGACCGCCGTGCATCTTTCTTATCCCGAGGCTCCCACCGGCCCGGAGGCTGACACCTACCACGGTGACACCATCTCCGATCCGTACCGTCGGCTCGAGGCCACCGACGCGCCTGACACGGTGGCGTGGATACGGGCCGAGAACGAGCTGACCGAGTCATGGCTCGCCGCCGTGCCGACTCGGCCCCAGATCTCCGCTCGGCTGGCGCAGCTGTGGGACTACCCCCGCTTCGGCGTGCCGATCGAACGGGGAGGAAAGCTCTTCCAGTTCCGCAACTCCGGGCTGCAGGCACAGCCCGTGCTTTACGTGACGGACTCGCCCGAGGCCGACGGTGATGTGCTCCTCGATCCGAACACTCTCTCTCCGGACGGCACGGTCGCCGTCACGAGCGCCGAGCCAAGCCGCGACGGCGCCCTCCTCGTCTACTCGACGGCCTCTGCCGGCTCGGACTGGCTGACGTGGCACGTCAGGCGGGTCACCGACGGCAGTGACCTTCCTGACCTCGTCCAATGGTCGAAGTTCACAGGGGCGGTGTGGAGGAGGGACGGGACGGGTTTCTTCTATGGTGCCCCCATTCCTCCCGAAGCGGGGAAAGAATACGAGGCCGAGACTCGCGATCTCCGCATACTGTTCCACCGGCTCGGCACAGACCAGTCGGTCGACCAGGTGGTCTTCGCAGCCCCCGATGAGCCGGACTGGCTACCGCAGGTAGCTATGACCGACGACGGGCGTTACCTGGTGATCGCCATCAGCCGGGGCACGGCGCCGGAGTCGCAGTTGCACGTGATCGACCTCGAGCAGCCCGACCGGGGCCTGCGGCCGCTCGTCGACGATTTCTCCGTCGAGGCATCCGTGGTGGCCAATGTCGGGGAGCGTTTCTTGCTGCTGACGAATGACAGCTGCGACCGGCGGCGCATCGTCGTGGCAGAGCTCGGCGCGCCGGAGCGCTCCAACTGGAAGGAGGTGATAGGCGAGACAGAAGAGACACTCGTCGGCGCCCGCCAGTGCGGTCCATCCCTCGTCTGCTGTTACCTGAAGGACGCCCACTCGGTGCTCCGTGTTCACGAGCTCGACGGCGAGCTCGTACGGGAGATACCGCTCCCCCCTTACGCCTCCTTGGTAGACACCGCCGACGGCTGTGTCTCGGGGCACCCCGACGCCGACCTCGTCTACTTCGGAGCGGTCTCGTACACAGAATCCGGCTCGCTCTGGTCCCACGACATCCGCACCGGTGAGACGCAGCTTCTCCGGTCCTCGACGGCCCAGTTCGACTCCGAGCGGTACGTGACCGAGCGGGTCTTCGCCACATCGGCAGACGGGACGCAGGTACCGATCCTGCTCTCCCGGCGCAGCGATGTGAGTCCCTCTGGGGACAGACCGGTGCTGCTCTACGGTTACGGCGGGTTCAACGTCCCGTTGACACCGAGCTTCTCGGCCGCCACAGCCCTCTGGATGGAGCGCGGCGGAATCTATGCCGCCGCCAACCTGCGAGGTGGCGGAGAGTACGGCCGGGAATGGCACGACGACGGCCGGCTGCAGAACAAACAGCACGTCTTCGACGACTTTTGCGCCTGCGCCCGCTACTTCGCCGATTCCGGGTGGTCGCGACCGGATCGCATTGCGATCAACGGCGGTTCGAATGGTGGCCTGCTCGTCGGCGCCTGCATAACTCAGCACCCGGAGCTGTTCGGGGCAGCCGTGCCGGAGGTCGGCGTGCTCGACATGTTGCGCTTCCACAAGTTCACCATCGGGTGGGCGTGGACGAGTGATTTCGGCGACCCCGACGATCGCGAGCAGTACCGATGGCTACGGGCATATTCGCCGCTGCACAATGTCCGCGCCGGAACGCGCTACCCGGCCACGCTGATAGTCACCGGTGACCATGACGACCGGGTGATACCCGGCCATTCGTTCAAATTCGCCGCCGCCATGCAAGCTGCTCAGGGTGGGGATGCCCCCATCCTCATCCGCATCGAGACCTCGGCGGGCCACGGTGCCGGCAAGCCCACCGCTAAGCAGATCGCCGAAGGCGCCGACATCCTCAGCTTCCTAGAGGCCGCGCTGGGACTGGTGGGCGACCCTCCGGCGCCGCGCTGACATCCTGAGGTCGCGAGCGGCCCGGGCGGACGGCCGCTAGTTCCGAAGTCTGGCGGACGATCGTCCGGCGCCGCTTCAAAATCCATGTCTTTAAACGGCACCCAGTCTGGCGGACGATCGTCCGGCGCCGCTCGGACGCCGGACGATCCCGGTCCCGTCAGGCCTCTCTCAGCTGGAAACGAGCTCGTCTTCCCGCGCGCCGTCGAACAACTGGCCCGACTCGTAGGGGGGCACGTCGGTGGTACCTCCGACCCTTCTCGCCTGCAGGGTTTCGGGCGTAGGCCAGTGCACGTCGTTGAGCAGCCCTGCCGCCTCAAGGATGCGAATCACCCGGGCCGTCGAGTCCAGTTGGTGGCGCTCGACACCGTGCCGGGCAAACCGAGGGTTCGAATGATGCAGGTTGTGCCAGTTGTCACCCATCGCCAGCACAGCGAGGGGAGCGAAGTTGGTGGCCCGGTCGTCGGCCCGGGTCTTGAAGGGTCTCCGCCCCCAGATGTGGCAGGCCGAGTTGACGGCAAAGGTCGAGTGCTGCAGCAGGAAGACCCGAACGAGTCCCCCCCAGACGAAGCCGCCCACGGCCCCGGCATAGGTGCCGGTGACCGCCCAGCCGATCGCTGTCGGCAACGCCAGCGACACGACGCAAAAGAGAGGAAACATCGCGCTGATGCGAACGAGATCGCGATCCGCCGCCAGATCAGGCGCCCAGCGGGCGATCTCGGTCGGCTGCTGGCGGAGGAGCCATCCCACGTGGGCGTGAAACGCTCCCCGGATCCGCTCGGAGGTGCTGTTGCCGTGGAGGTGCGGCGAATGCGGGTCACCGGGCCGGTCTGTGTAGGCGTGATGCCGGCGGTGGATGGCCACCCAGCCGTTTAGAGCACCCTCGAAACCCATCGAGCCCGCTACGGCCAAGGCGATCTTGGCGCCGCGAGTCGGCTTGCATGCTCGGTGGGCCAGCATGCGGTGATAGCCGACGCTGATCCCATGCCCGGTGACGGCGTAGAAGACGACACCGAGGCCGAGATCAAGGATTGTCACGCCATGCCCAAACAAGCTGACCGCCGCGACTGCCACACCGGCCAGCGGACCGATCAGGAGGAGGGCGGTGACAAGCGACCCCACGACGGTGAGCCGTGCCTCCACGGGTGGGGCGGCCGTTCCACCATCGACGGTTGCAGGGCGAACCTTCAGCTCGTTCATTCCGGACTCCTGGGCGGCGGCTCTGCGCCACCAGGGTCTGGAGCAACGCTTCGTGTGGGCGTCCGATCAACAACTCGAAGCTCCCCGCCAAGCGTACTCGCCTTCCGACCAGCCCAGGTCTCAGAGCGCCAACAGGGCCGAAGCTAGGCCGCGGCGCGCCCTCGCCGCTGGTCATCCGTCACCGGCGACAGGGTGCTAATCAAGGGAAATGGAGTTCCAGGAAGTCATCAGGCACCGTCGGATGGTGCGGCACTTCACCACCGAGCCGGTCACACCTGCGGCCAGGGCGAGGATCATCGCCGCTGCGCTCCGCGCCCCATCGGCCGGCTACAGCCAGGGCTACGCGCTGCTCGTCGCCGACCACCCCGACGACGTGGACCGGCTCTGGGCCACTCACACCCCGACCGCAGGTGGATGGTCGCCCGAGGTACGCGCCGGCGTGAAGAACGCTCCACTCGTGATTGCGGTGCTGGCTTCGAAGGACGTCTACCTGAGTCGCTATGCCGAAGCCGACAAAGGCTGGACCGACCGGGACGAAGCTCGATGGCCGGTGCCGTACTGGTACGTGGACGCTGGCTGTGTCGCGCTCCTCCTCTTGCTCGCCGCCGTCGACGAGGGGCTGGGGGCGCTGTTGTTCGGGATCGTGCCGGACGACATACCCGCCTTCCGGGCGGCATTCGGAATCCCCGATACCTACGACCTCGTCGGCTGTGTGGCGGTCGGCCACGCTGATCCCGCCGCGCCGAGGCGTGACCTCAGCGCCCGGCGCCGCCCTGAATCAGAGCTCGTCCATTACCGACAGTGGGGACAGCACCGGAGCGGCTGAATCGGGTGGGTGCATGGGTCTCCCGGCCGGCGGCCGAAGACGCGTTCCAGTACGGAACGGCCGTGAGCTCATCCCAGCTCAGGCCGGCTCAGGCCCGGTGCCGTCGGCGACGGAGCCGGCGAAAGGTGCTGGTGCAGTCGACCGCGGTGCAGCCACCGGAGGAAGTCCGCCGGGGCCCTCTCGGCCACGCGTGCTTGATAATGGGACACTTCGTCGGCAGTGAGGACCTCGCCGCCGGCCCCGGAAGTGCCGCGCCGGAAGAAGGCTGCCGGGTCCTTCAGGACTCCCGCCGTCCCCGGCGCGACCTGCTCGGACCGGCCCCGCATCTGCTCGAACGAGGCCGCCCGTACAAGGTCACTCCAGATCTCTTCTTTTACCTTGATTCCCAACACGCCGGCGAGGCGACGCATCTCGCCCTCGAGGTCAGCAGACAGATCGTCGTAATGGACGAGGACCACCTGCGGCTGGTGGCGGCGATCCCAGGCCCCGCCGTAGTGCCACAGGACGCCGGGGAGAGAGTCAAGCGCCTCGTGCGGGTCGACATCGCGGTCGATCCACGACAGGAGCCACTCCCGCAGCGGCCGACGCGGTGGAGGCGGCTCGGCTGGTGCCGGGGAGCCGACCAGCTCGTTGATGCGCACCCGGTCGAGGTTGAGGCCTTGGTAGTACAGCGAGACTGCCATGTCGAGCGGATGCCGGCCGACGACGATGTAGGTGACACCGCGATCGAAGGGAACGCCGTCGAGCGGCGTGTGTGTCTTGATGAACCGACGGTGCGCCTGCCTGGCGAGACGGTCGTAGACGTCGGCGCGGGGAGTGACCAGCCAGTCAAGCCACGGGGACAGCTCCGCCACCGGCGACGGGAAGTCGACCGACTGGAAGACGAGCAGGGCACAGATCATCTGCATCCACGTCGTGCCGCTCTTCGACCGGGTGCTGATCACTATGTCTCCAGGACGGAACGGGAAACCGAGCCACCGGGCGCTGTCCTCGTCCGAGGAGCGGTAGCGAGCGGGAGGCTCCAGCACGTGTCGAGATTACGCAGCGCCGGGGTGAGCGCGCGCCCCGACGCCGGTGGCTGAGCGGCGGGTCCGGCGGTAGCCGGCTGCTGCCGCAGCATCCTGACCAGCAAAGGCCAGCGGATCCCGGGCTAACCTGTCCCGCGCCGCGGGCGTAGCTCAATGGCAGAGCCCCAGCCTTCCAAGCTGGTTATGCGGGTTCGATCCCCGTCGCCCGCTCCCTCGCAAGATGCCTCTTTGGGCTGTTCACCGGCCCCTTGGACGCTGACCAACCTTGTCCGCCAGTGCCTTGGAATGACCGCCAGAAATGGCACGAAGTGGCACGTTCGTGGCACGACCTTGGCCGCATGGCCGTCGTAAGCTGGCCTCCTTGGCGGTCATGCCCCAGTTCACGGTCGATCAGGCGCTTGCGAATCTTCAGGTCTGGGAGCACGCCACTCGCACCCAGGCCGTCCGTGTGCTGGCCTCGGAGGACGCCCTCGGGCTCGTGGCGAAGGGGGATGTTTACCTGTTCGTGGTATCGCTACGAAACGTGCGCCGTTCTTCCACTCTCGTCCGGAGTCTCGCCGACAGCCGGACCTGGCCCCGAATAGATGCAGCCAATGCAGCTTTCGACGCCGCCCTACCCGGTGCGAAGGACGCTCGAGACGTGATCGAACACTTCGACGAATACTGGGTAGGAGAGGGTTACCTCCAACGTGATGCACCGCACCCCAGGGTCCTCCTCGAATGGATCGAAGCAACTGGCGGCGACGTGAGGTTCGCCCTCGGCCTCAGCCGGAGGCTCTTGATCGTCAGCGTCCGGGATGCTGGAGACGCCGCTTCCAAGCTCCGAGTTGGAGATCCTGGATTGCCTCTATGCCAACAGGCGTACCCTGGAACGCTCCCGCAGCGAAGAACCGGAGGCACTCTGAACCTGCACGTTCGCCTGTTTGACGAGGTTCCTGACGCCGGACACGGCGTGGAGATAGCTTGGTCACCCGTGGCGCTTCCCAAGGCCGAGATCGACCGCTCGAAGTTCAATTCCAGCCTCGCACTGCCGTTCTCACTTCGGCTCCAGGACTTCCAGTCGGCGATGCAGGACGTCTACGACTTCTTCTTCGACGTGAACACCTTCCTGGTAGAACGAGGGCTCCAACGGCTCGATGAGATGCTCCGACCGGCCAACCTCAGCGGCACCCTCTCCGACATGGTGACCGAGTCCCTGGCCAAGCACAGCCGTGTCCTCACCGTGAACCTGTACCACAATGGCCATCCTGATCTCATCGTGCAGGGCCGCTATCCGAACGACTCGATCAAATCGGGCGCAGAGGGCGTCGAGATCAAGAGCACTCGGAAGACCGGAGGGGCTGTCGATACTCATGGGGCCCGCAATCAGACCATGTGCGTCTTCGTCTATGAGGTCGACAATGACCGCAACAAACCTGCTGACCAGCGTGAACCCTTGGTCTTCCGCGAGATCTATCTCGCCGAGGTGACGACTGACCACTTCCGCCGCAATCCTCGTGGTGAGTTGGGGACGCGCACCGCCACGCTGGATGCAGCGGGCATCGCAAAGTTCCGAGAAGGGTGGGTCTACAAGGACGTGCCCGCTCGGTCCGCGGGGAACTGGCGGCAGGCGGCGATGAAGTCGCCCAGGGTGACGGGACCGGCTCAGCGGCGAAGCTAAACCTTCAGCGACGCCAGCCTCGGGATCGCCTCTACGGCGATCGTGAAGTAGTGAGGGTCACTCTCGACCCCGACGCTGTCGTACCCGACCGCCTCCGCCGCAGCCAGGGTCGAGCCTGATCCGGCGAACGGATCAAGCACGACGCCGTCCCCGAGGGGCAGGATCGCACGGACCACCTGACGCAGAAAGTCCTGCGGCTTCAGGCTCGGATGCTTCGGCAACCGCCCGCTCGGACGCCCTCGTCGGGTGAGACTTGATCACGTCGCCAAACGGCTGCTCGGCCGAGATGCGGCGGAGCAGCGCCGGTGCGGTACTTCCGCAGGTTCTCCGCCACGGTGCGGGTCTCGATTGGGCGGCGGAAGAGAAGCCACGGCTCCCACTGCGAACGAGGCATGACTGTCACGTCGGCAAATTCCTCATGAGCGCCCTTGGGGCGGTCGCCACCTCGCATCGTCATGACGAGTCGGACGACGACACCCCGCAGCTCGAGCCCAGCCCGTGACAGCGCAGCACTGACAACGGGCGAGACCAGGGGATTGCTGGCGATCAGGACGTGAGCACCGGGCAGCAGGGCGGGGGTGAGAGCGAGAGCCCACTCGCCAAAGAACTCATCCAGTCGCGCTAGGTCAGCTGGCGTGAGAACGGTGAATCGTGGCAACGGGGAGCGCAGGTGTCCGTCGAAAGACGGAGGGGATCCGCCATACACCGCCACGGCCTGCTCGCAGCTTCGCCTGCTGCCCGGGCGTGTACTCGTGAAGGCCGTACGGCGGATCGGTGACGACGCCGTGAACGGACTTCTCTGGTCGGTCACGGAGGAACTGAAGGCAGTCCCCCAGCGCCAGCTCGGCTTGGCCGTAGCGGAAGATCGTCATTTGGTCAGTCTCTAGTGGGCCCAGCCGACCTTGGTGTAACGCTCTGGCGTGTTGAGTCGCAGGTCCGAGCGGACACTGGAAGGGGGTACCTCCTGTCCGATCATTTCGCAAACGGCCCGATGTATCTCCTTGACGCTGGCAGGATGATCCGCCCGGGCAAGATAGGCGATCACAGCATCACGAACCGCTCCAGGCTTCAGGGGCACGGGCACACCTTAAACGTCCAAACGTCGCGAACCACGGATCGGCCAGCGAGGCTCCCGCGCCCACCCGGCATCAATCGATAGCCCGCCTCCCGGCTCCCACTGCACCTCAGGTGCCGGGGACACACTGCCGTCCACGTTCAGGTAGAGCCGTCGGTGGCCCGACCGAATGGCCGAGCGCACCTCCTCGGCGAGCTTCGCCTGGTCGAGTCGCAGGTCGAGGTCGCAGCGGTCGCAATTGGCAAGAATGAAGCCGTTCTCGTCGGGGCTCACTTGAAAAAGCGCCGGGACCGTCCGTGCTGCGGGCTCACCGTCGGCGTCGACATGCCCAGCGGTCCAGCTCCTAGCCCGATTGCGAGAACCAGTACGGTCTCGCCTGCTCCAGGAGAGGGCATCCAAGGGCCACGCCTGCGAGGCGACGAGAACCACGGAGACTCTCCCCCTGAGGACCTTGCATGGTCCGCATCGAATGTCGAGCTGTCGCCACTCCGCCTGCTCGCTCATCCAGAAGAGTTTCCCAAAGGAGCGCCGGTCGTACCAGAAGTGGCGATCCACGCCCGCAGGTCGCCACTTCTGTATGATCCGTACCAATACGTCGGCGAAGTGTGACCGACGCGGAGAGCGGCCCGGCCGAACCGAAGAGTCCTTTCATGTTCGCGCCTTGGAGGTTCTCATGGCCCGCTCTCCACTCCCCTCGTCGTCCCAGCCTGGACGACGAGCCCCACTCGACGTTCTCCGGCCGCCGAGTATCTCGGGACCACGCCCCGCCATGTTCGGCGGCTGATTGCCGAGCGGCGCGTAGCGTCCTACCGCCTAGGTGGCCGAGTGTTGCTGTCGCCGGACGATCTCGACGAACTCCTAGCCCGAGGCCGCCGAGAAGCTGTCCGGTGAGGGACCACGTTGACTCCCTTCGAGTGCTCGGGCGATGACGTGCTCCACCGCAACTTCATCAAGGCCGACAGGTTCGCCTTCTTCGACTTGTCACGAAAATACCGCTTGACAACGCCCGACTTCGCCGTGCTCGTGGCGCTCGTGTTCCTGGCCGATTTCAGGACGAGCGAGTGGACTGGCACCCTCGTGGAACTGTCCGAGCACGTGCCACCAACTCGAACGATCGTGGCCGCTTCGTGCCAGCGTCTCGCCGACCTCGGGTTGATCACGATGGTGCGGCCCTTTCGGCAAAATGCTGCGGCGACCATCAGGGTTTCCTGTTACGAACAGGTGGTCGTGCCCTCGGCTGGCTCGCGTCGCTTGACCACGAGCCGTTCCGAGCAGTGAACAGATCGCGGCTCGAAAGTCCTGAAGACGGCGAGTAGTGGACTACCAAATGCGCAAATCGACACGAATGAGCAGGACAAATACGTCCTCGCGAGGATCGCGGTGAAGAGGAGAGGGGTCATGGTGAGGATAAGAGACGTGACGTTCCTCGGTGTCCCGACTGTCAGCGGCCAACTGCCGGTGCTCCGGTTGCTGACCTGTGCGCCTGCGAATTTTTGAGGAGCAGGAGGGCTTGATCGTGTGCCATCGTTCCGGAACGACCAAGGGCTACCGGTGACACCTGCTGCGATTTTCGCGACCCAGGCGTCACGGCGAAGCGGAACAGGACCGGACGATGTCTGACGACCAGGCTCTCGCCCTTCGGCGACAGCACGTGACGTACCGTGAGATCGCCTGCCAACTCGGCCTCTCGGGTCCGAGCAGGGCCTACGCCGCCGTGCAGCGGGCGATCGCCGCTGAGCCCTTCGATGACGTTGAGGCCGTGCGCCGAGACATCGCCGAACAGCTCGACGAGGCGCTCTCGGTGGCAAGGTCGATCATCACGGGCTCGGCGGCTCCCGCCCGCAGAAAGACACCAAATGGCGCTCGGCGACGAGCGACACGTACAGCAGGTGAAGGTGAGAGAGCCCTTCGGGCGCTCGACACGTACGCACGATTGCTCGACCGGAAGGCGAAGCTCTTCGGGGCGGACCTTCCGGTGCCTCGCTACGTTGAGGTCGAGGTGCTGACCGACGAGGTGTTCAAGAGACACCGTGAGCGGCTGGCCGAGAAGCTGATTGCGAGCGGCGTCAACGTCGAGGTGCTGGAAGCCTTCGAGCAGGACGCCGAGGGCAGGCTCGAAGCCATTCTGGCAAGGACGCAACCCGAGCTGTTGACAGGAGCACCCGATACACCGGAGGACGGAGGTGACGATGACGACGGAGAATGAGCGCCCAGCCGAGATGGCCTCGACGCTGAGCAAGCTAGTTGCGGCGATCGAGTGCGGCGAGTTGACTGCCCCTCCGCACGTAGTGGCTCGGCTCGAAGGGGCCATCGTGGTCCTGGAAGTGCTGGCTACCGGCCGCTCACCGAGCCTCGACGACTTCCTGGCGTCCGAGCAGGGCCGAACTAAGGACCACCGACACTGATAGCGGCCTTCCAGCCGTCTTGGACCAGTTCTCCCCGGGAGAATGTAAGCGATCCGACGCTGCCAAGAGTGATCTTGTAGAAGGTCGCATCGGGGACGTTCAGGCGGAGGGCACTCGAGTTGTAATCGCCGCTGGCGACGGTGGTTCCGTTCTGGTTAGCCACCGTGACCGGTATGTCACCGACCAGTTCCTGATCGACCTGGACGTAAGACGGGGTCCCCGGAATAGCACCGTTCGTGGCTGTAATTGTAAGCACGTGGCCAGCCGGAGTGGTCGTGTGCGTTGTGGCCGAGCCACCGCTGCTACACCCACCTACGGCGAGAACCGCAGATACACCGAGCAAGGCCAGCGACAGGCCGGTCAGGCGGCATTTCAACCCTGCAGCCCTCTTCATAGCCTGCCTACCTTCCGCCGCACGAATGAAGAGCGGGTACCCGGCTGGGGCGAAAGCGAAACTCATTTCCGGCTGCTGGCACGGCGTGGGCTCTTCTGGCTTGCAGAATACGGTCGTTTAGTGTAAGATTGACTCATGGCAAGAGCGAGAAGGCAGACCCCCGACCCGACAAGAGCCATCGGATACGTGCGGGTGAGTACCGATGAGCAGGCTGGAAGCGGGCTCGGCCTCGATGCTCAGCGGGCAACGATCACGGCAGAGTGCGATCGGAGAGGCTGGACGGTCGTCGAGATCATCGAGGACGCAGGCTTCTCGGCGAAGTCGCTCGGCCGCCCTGGCATCGTCCGTGCGCTCGCCATGCTCGCTGCCGGGGAGGCGGGCGTGCTCGTCGTCGCCAAGCTGGACAGAGCGACACGGTCCGTCATGGACGCGGCCGACCTGTTGGCCCGCTCTCAGCGGGAGGGCTGGGCGTTCACAGCGCTTGACATCGGGCTCGACCCGACGACCCCAACAGGTGAACTGGTCGCGACGATCATGGCCGCCGTGGCGCAGTGGGAGCGCCGGGCCATCGGTGTACGCACCCGAGAAGCCCTCGCCGCCAAGCGAGCCCAAGGCGTACGACTCGGCCGCCCCGCCAGTCTCCCCGCCGAGACTGTTGCTCGAATTGTGGCGGCCCACGCGGCGGGTGGCGGCTGGAGCGAGATCGCCCGCCAGCTCAATGCTGAGGGCGTTCAGACAGCTCACGGGGGCGTCAAGTGGCATCCGAGCACCGTCAGGGCGGTCGCCCGCTCACAGGCGGCCTAGAGGAACGTAGGGGGAGCGAGATGAGCAAGCGCAGACACTTCGGCAGTGTTCGACGACTGCCTAGCGGGCGATACCAGGCCCGGTACCGAGACCCCGTGACAAACCAACTCGTTGCCGCGCCCGGCACGTTTGCAGGCAAGGCAGACGCCGACGGATGGCTCGCGACGGTCAGGGCGGACGTGCTGCGCGGGTCCTGGATCGACCCGAGGGCCGGGCAAGTCACGCTGTGTGAGTACGCCTCAACTTGGCTAGACAGGCGTCCGGACCTCGCTGACAGGACCGCTGAGCTTTACAGCCACCTGCTCACCCGCCACATCATCCCGCAGCTCGGCTCAACCACTCTGGCCCGTCTGGAGCCATCCTCGGTGCGGGGCTGGCACGCCGCAATAGCTGGACGCCACCCGACGACGGCGGCCAAGGCCTACAGGCTGCTCGCCAGCATCATGCGGACAGCGGTCGCCGACGGGCTGATTCTTCGCTCTCCCTGCCGTGTAGAGGGTGCGGGAGTAGAGCACGCACCGGAGAGGCAGGTCGCGACAGTTGCCGAGGTGGCCGCCCTCGCCGATGCCATGCCCGAGCGCCTTCGCATAGTGGTCCCTCTCGCAGCCTGGTGTCAGCTCCGCCGCGGCGAACTGCTTGGCCTTCGCCGCTGCGATGTTGACCCGCTTCACGCCACGATCAAGGTTGAGCAGACACGCACTTTCGGTATGAGCGGACAAGCTTTCACGAAAGGGCCCGAAGACGTTCGGCCGGTCGCCGGACGCTCACAATGCCTGCTCACGTCGCCGCCTCCCTCTCTGACCACTTGACACGCTTCGTCGGCCCCGAGCCGGACGCCCTCGTCCTGACGGGCGAGCACGGACGGCCTCTCGCACTGCCCGTGCTGAACAAGGCGTGGCAAGAGGCCCGCTCCCTCGTGGGGCGGCCAGATCTCCGACTCCACGACCTGAGACACACGGGCCTGACGCTCGCCGCTGCGACGGGCGCGACCGTTGCCGAGCTGATGCACCGGGCGGGCCATGCGAGTTCGGCCGCGGCCCTGCTGTATCAGCACGCGACCGCTGACCGCGACCGTGTGCTCGCCGAGGCGCTCGAAGTTCTCACCGCACCAGCCTCCCTGACCCCTATCGACAACTCGTCGGCCGTCCGAAGTGGCACGAGGGTGGCACGGACTGGACTCGGCCGGGCCAGATAAACCCTCTCACCTGGACTTCGCCACACAGCGAGCGTGCTCGGCGCTAGCCTTCCAAGCTGGTTATGCGGGTTCGATCCCCGTCGCCCGCTCCCCTCTTTGCCCTGGTCGCAGAGTTGTTCGTGCCTCTCTCGTGTCATGGCAACTGCGCGCGCGTACAGTCGTCATGTACTACGGCATGACGATGACGCCTGTGCCTGTCCGGTTCATGCTCTGACGCCGTGCCTCAGGCACCCGCTGGGCACCTTCCGCCGTGGTTCTGGTGCCTGGGCAACCTCCTCAGAGGCAGACACCCCTGCATTTCGACGATCAGCCCAACGCGATGACCCCGCTGGGACTTATATGCCCGAGATGAGGTCTGACTCCGATCCCGAGGATGCCTTCGATAGGTGGTACCGAGTCGCACGTCCGCAGGTCCTCGCAGCACTCGTCGTCTACTGCGGCGACCTGGGTGAGTCCGCCGAAGCCACCGACGAGGCGTTCACGCGTGCGTTCGCACGGTGGGCACAGGTTCGCCACATGGACTCGCCGACCGGCTGGGTGTTCGTGGTCGGGCGCAACCTTTTGCGCAGGCAAGCGCGGCGGGATCGTGGCGAACGTGAGAGAGCCGGCATGGAAGCCCACCTCTACAAGTCAGCCGGACCGGACACAGCAGGTTCGGCGCTCGCCGCGCAAGAAGTCGGGGTCGCTCTCTCGGCACTGACAACAAGGCAGCGCGAAGTCGTCGTGCTCCACTGCGGACTCGACATTTCCCAAGACGAGGTTGCCCACCTGCTCGGCATCTCGCGTTCCACCGTCGCCACAACGCTAATGGACGCTAGAGCAGCGCTCCGAGCGCAGTTGAAAGGAGAGGCTCATGCCTGACATCCTCGACCAGCTTCACGAGGTCGTACAGCGCGGCATCGGCGAGCCACCACCGGTCGATGTGATCCGGACACGGCATCGGCGGCGACGCCGTCGCCGGGCGGTCCCCGCTTTGAGCGTCCTCGTCGCCGCCACCCTTGCGGTCGCCGGTCTGAGTCTTGTGTATGCAGGTCAACGCCACGCAGTGCAGCCGGGCGCGAAGCACAGCCAGAGCATCCCCCGAGCAAGGCTGACAGACGTCATCCATGTTGGCTTTGTCACCGATATCGCCTTCGGTGACGGGTCAGTGTGGGCGCCCGGATCGCGCGATTTTGCGTCGCATCGATCCCGCTACCGACAAGGTCGTGGCGACCATCCCGGTGCCCGGGTCGAGTGACTACCGCTACGTGGCCGTCGGCGGCCAAGCGGTGTGGGTCACCGACTCGGGAACGGACCAGCTCACCAAGATCGACCCGCTCACGAACCGCGTCGTCGCCACGATCTCAGTTCCGCCGAGCCCGACCGGCCTCGTGGTGGGCTACGGCCGAGTCTGGGTGATGGTTTCGCCAGCAAATGGCGCCGGCGAGGTCGTTCCCGTCAACATCGACACCGGACGCTTCGGCGCCATCATCCCAGTAGCTCAGGCACAGGCGATCGCCGCCGGTGGAGGGGCGATCTGGCTGGCGACGGGAGAGGTCGCCCCACAGGGACCGGCGCTGCTCCGTATTGATCCGCGAACGGGCAGTGTCCGACCTGTCACCGGGCCGACTCCGATGCTAGGCCAAATCCTCGTCGTCGCCGCCGGCCACGGTACGGTTTGGGTAGCAGGTCGCAGTCTTGCCCGAATCAACACTCGCACCGGCGCACTCTCCTACTCCGGTCTCGGTCCGCCGAGCTCGCTCACCATCGGGGGCGGAGCTGTGTGGGCGGTATACGACACCAACAACACCAATGGCGGACACCCAGGAATCGTGCAACGGGTCAGCCCCGCCACTGGCAGATTTGAGGGTAGGAGCATCACAGTTGGTGAGACGGCGGTCGGCATCGCCGTCGGCGATGACGCCGCCTGGGTCGCCAGCTTCACAAAGGGCACCATTGCGCGGATCGATTTCTAAAAATGGCGGGAGGGCCACGCTGCTAGGGCGACAAGTATCCAGGGCCACCGTTGCGGGTTATGGGACGAGCTCGTCGATCATCTCATTGCGTGAGGTTCACTAGCTCGAGGGCTCCACGCGTCCGGCGTCCGCCCGTAGCCGAAATACCCGCGGAATCATCCAGCCGAGTGACTGCTGCTCACCCGTCCGGGCCAGGCAGGTGTCCGCCGAACCCGCGCACGCGAAGCGTCCTGAGCCCTCCCCTTTGGTTGGTCGACATATCGCTTCGTCACGAGCCCTACCGGTTGGAGCGAGCCAAGAGGACAGAGATGGGCCTTTAGCGCATTTCGGTGCTGCTCCGGCAATCTGGTGCGCCTGGCTGTAGCCTTGTCGTGTCACGCGAGGTCACTCCAGCGCGCGTGCGGCCCTGGCCCTGTGTCGCCGGGTTGGGAGGGGGCGAGATTGAGCCTCCGTTGAGCGCGAAGTCAAGACGGAGGCAGCTAGATGAGAGCACGACTGAGAGCGTTCAGTGTCATGACGTTCATGAGTGTCATGGTTGTCCCACCGGCGGCGAGCGCGTCCCCATCATGGACACTCGAGACGACGCCGGCAGGTGACGGCGCCACACTGACCGGAGTGTCGTGCTACAGCAACGGCTGCATGGCCGTCGGGGTCAATGACACCGGAGACGCCACGGTGTACGGCTGGAACGGAAGTACGCTGGGCGTCCCTGCCCGCGCCCGCAAAGCCGCTGCTGGACACGCTGAACGGCGTGGCATGTTCCTCGTCCGTCAACTGCATCGCGGTGGGGTACTTTCACGAGGGGCAGGGTTGGAAAGCACGAGCCTGGTACTGGAACGGGAGCGCGTGGAGTGTCCAAGCCGCCTTCAATCCTCCCTCCACCCACAACAGTCTCGACGCCATCAGGTGCACCGCCGGCACCTCCATCTGCGAGGCGGTGGGTTACCACGGCGACGGTGGGCCCTCGTATCCGCTGGCGGAATACTGGAACGGAAGAACGTGGGCCGACCAGTCCACGAAGGGAGGCCCGCTCGGTGACCTCACCAGCGTGTCGTGCAACGCCAGCGCTAGTTCGTTGAGCCACTGCGAGGCGGTCGGGCAGAACGGCTTCTCGTCCACTGCCCTCGCAATGGGCCTGCACGGGTCGAAGTGGGTCGCACAGGCCACTCCGGCCTTGCCCGAAAACGATCAGTCGGATGGGCCGGCCGGACTCACGAGCGTGTCGTGTTACAGCGGCGGCTGCATGGCGGTCGGCTGGGAGGAGTACAGCGACGGAACTCCGGATTCGTCCGGCAACCAGGCCGTGAGCGAGCTTTGGAACGGCACGAAATGGGCTCTGGCTGAATCGCCTTATCGCGAATACACGAGTGACACTCCCAGTGCTGTTGTCTGCGGGAGTGCGTCGAGCTGCATGGCGGTGGGGTGGCTGCTTACCTGCGGCGACTGTGTGAGCTATACCGATACTCTCGTGCTCGATTGGAA
Organism: uncultured Actinomycetota bacterium; assembly: GCA_963754255.1. Lineage (GTDB taxonomy): Bacteria > Actinomycetota > Acidimicrobiia > Acidimicrobiales > Bog-793 > CAVWEW01. The sequence continues at coordinate 915,045 of CAVWEW010000008.1, read as the reverse complement.
TGGCAGACATTGGAGTCAGGGCAGTACCCCCAGCCCGGACGATTCCCTTGCAATGACCTTTCCGGGAGACGAACTGACCGCCGTGGCCTGCGCCTCCGGGGGCTCCGACTGCACCGCCGTCGGTCAGCAGCCTGATGTGAACACCGGTTATCCCGATTCGCTCGCCATAGGAAACTGAGAGGGACGCATTCAAGCCCACCGCTCATGGGGTCGACGCGGAGGTGAACGCGAAACATTCCCGGCAGCACCAGCCACCGGAAATGAAACGCCACTGCCCGCTCTCAGCCGCCGCTGATCGATAGTGCTCATCCCTCCGCCGGGAATCACACCTCGGGCTGTTCCGGCTTTCGCCTGGAACCATGTCGCTTGAGAGGAGGGAGGAGGAAGCCCGAGGACCCACAAGTTCCCCGGCCTCGGGGCCTTCCCTCCCATCCTTGCAAGGAGTATCGGCACACAACGCGGAGCACTTGAACAGCTTTGAGTCCGCCCCCCAGCGCCTTAGGTTGAACAGCCGGCTCATTCATTCCCCTCAGCAGGTCCGCTCAAGCCGAGTTCCGACCGCGCCGATAAAAAGAGCGGCGGGGAGGTGCCGGGGTCGCGTGGGAATACGATCCTGGACCTCCGATGGGTCGGTCACGGAGTGCACCCGTGCCGCCCGCCAGTCAAGCAGTCGTGAAGAGTTGTGACCCTTTGCGAGGCTGGAAGGTCCCGCGGCGCGTGAGCACCGACTTCCCGGCGATGGTCCCGACCTTTTCCTGCGGTTGACTTCTCGGCGTCACCTCGGCCTGCACACGGTCAGAAGCGCGCGCTAGCCTCCAGCCGGCCGAGGAGGACAACATGCAGACAGTCAGCTTCTCTCAGATGGCCGATGGTACCCGGGCGGACTATGAGCTGCTCGATCGTTATGAGCTGGAGCGCACTAAGACGCTCGCCGACCGCGTGCTCGTCGCCCTGCTCGCGTTGGAGGGCTCGTTCGCCGGCTACAAGGTGAGCCGTCTCGGCCACTCCTTGCAGTCTGCGTCCCGAGCACACCGCGACCGGCGCAGCGAGGAGTACGTCGTGACGGCTCTGCTGCACGACATCGGCGACGAGCTGGCGCCCCATACTCACGGCGAGCTGGCGGCTGCAGTGCTCCGGCCGTTCGTCTCGGAGGAGTGCTGGTGGATCGTGAAGCACCACGGCCTCTTCCAGCTCTACTACTACGCCCACCATTACGGAGATGATCGCAACGTCCGCGACAGGTACCGGGACAGCCCGTACTTCGACGCTTGTGTCGAATTCTGCGAGCTCTACGACCAGCGGTCGTTCGACCCGGACTACGAGTCATTGCCGTACGAGTTCTTCGAGCCGATCGTGCGCCAGGTGTTCGCCGAGCCTCGCCATCTCTACGGGGACATCAGCTGAACCACGTCAGGGCTCACCGCACGATGAGGCGAGCAGCAAAGGCAAAGGGAAGCGCTGCCAAGGCGAGGACCACGATCCGCAGCCACAGAGGCGACCCAGCACTCGTGAATAGCGCCTGGTGCAAGGCGCTGACGGGCAGGTTGGGGAGCGTGCTCTTGCTCGCGAGCAGTCGAGGAAGGAACGCCGCTGCAATGAGGGCGGCAAGTGCAGCCAATGGGGCGGCGACGAGAGGTCCGGTTGCGAGGACGGCGATCCCCGCAGCCACGAGAGCCAAGCCGGCAACGCCTGCTGCCACACCGTGGGGCAGGTAGAAGAACGCTGCCACGCCGAGCGCGGCGAGCAGCAAGCCGATAAGTGCTCGGAGGCGCAGTGCTCCCCGGGCGGCGCAGACGAGAAGGAGGGCCGTCACACCGGGCGCCAGTACGGCCAAGACCGCCGTCAATCCCTCGACGGCGCGTCGGGGAGCACCGCGATGGGCGGCAGAGTGGATGAGCGTCAATCCTGCCGTGCCCACGACCCGCTGGGCGGTATCTGAGAGAGACGTGGCCGCCCCGGCAAAGAAGACCAGCTTGCCCACTGCGACGGCGACCCCGGCAGCGATCCCTACGAGGAGCCAGATTCTCCCCTTCATCGGCCGGCTCCGGACAAGATCGTCACCTCCGCGCAACGGAACGAGACATGATTTTGCCAGCCGCGGCTCGATTTCGGTACCGCGCGAGGGTTTTCTCACAGGACCGCCCAGGTATCCGTCGGCGCGCCCGGCCTGAGGTCCCAGCTCACGCACGCATAACCTCGGAGTCGTGAAGAGCAAAGACACCGCGCAAAGTCCCCACACCCCTCCCCTGACGCTGGCCGATGTCGAGGAAGCTGCCGCCAGGATCTCAGGCGAGATCCGGCGCACGGCGACGCTCGACTTCTCCTCGCTTGACCGCGCCACGAGCGCTCAGGTTTACGTAAAGCTCGAGAGCTTCCAACGAACCGGCTCGTTCAAGTTCCGGGGGGCGCTCAACCGCGTGCTGCAGTTGAGCCCTGCCGAGCGACGGGCCGGGATAGTCACCTTCTCCTCGGGCAACCACGGTGCCGCCGTGGCGCTGGCGGCATCGATCGTGGGTGCATCAGCGACCGTGGTGGTACCGGCCGACGCCGCGAAGGTCAAGATCGCCGCCATCACGGCCTACGGTGGTGAGCTCCGCTTCTACGATCGGAGCACTGAGCAACCGGCGGAGCTGGCCAAGTCAATCGTGGACAGTACCGGTGCCGTGCTCGTTCCACCGTTCGACGACTACGCCGTTATGGCGGGTCAGGGTACCGTCGCCCTCGAGCTGCTGGAAGACGTCGCCGATCTCGACGTCGTCGTCGTACCGATAGGCGGCGGCGGGCTCATCGCGGGCATAGGTACGGTCGTCAAGGCCCATGGCAGCCGGCTCGTCGGGGTCGAGCCCGAAGGGGCGGCTGACACCCACCTGTCGTTTCTGAATGGAATGCGGCAGGCCGCCGGGGAGTCACGGTCAATCGCCGATGGTCTCCTCACCCCGGTACCAGGCGAACTGACTTTCCCGATCAACGAGGCAAACCTGGACGAGATCGTCCTCGTCAGTGAGAACGACATCTTGGACGCGATGCAGTTCTGCTTCGAGCAGATGAAGCTGGTCGTGGAGCCGAGCGGAGCAGTGGGACTGGCGGCGATCCTCAGCGGCGCCATCGGAGTCGAGGGAGGGCGGACCGGCGTCGTGGTGACCGGCGGGAACGTGAGCCTGTCACGTCTCTTCGAGCTGATCGGGGAAAGGCCTCCGCGTGAACGAACACCCACCTGCTAGGCTACGAACAGTTGTTCGCTCGCCTCGTCCACGATGACGACAGGTCGAGCGCCCTCGATCCTTCTCGCGCTCGGCGCCTTGTTGCTCCCCATCTAAAGGAGTCCTGGCATGTCCATCGCGACCCTCGAGGCGGCCGTGGCCAGCATCGACCAGTTCGTCTCCCTGCTCGACCTCGACTCGGTCACCTCTGAGGACGCCACCTTCCTCGTCGAGGTGTTCATCAAAGGAGAGAGGCTCTGCCAGGCCGGCAAGACCATGTCTGCCGGCCGGGCTGCAGAAGGAAGCGCTCATCGCCGAGCCGGGTTCAAGGACCCTTCGGTCTGGCTCGCCGGCAAGGCCGGTGAGCCCCTCGGCCAGGCCCGGGCCGAGCTCGACACGGCCTCTCGCCTCACCTGGCTCGAGGCCACCGGGCGGGCGTTTCGATCCGGGGAGCTGTCCGCCCCCCAGGCCCACACGATCGCCGAGGCCGCCTCGGCCGATCCGGGGGCAGAGAAGGGCCTCCTCGAGGCGGCCCGGACCGGCTCCTTGCGGGAGCTGCGTGACGAGTGCGAGCGGGTAAAGGCCGCCGCCTGCTCCACAGAGGAGGCAGAGGCCCGCTACGAGCGGGTCCGTCGCCAGCGCCACCTCCGGGTCTTTCAGGGTGCAGACGGCGCCACGAAGGGACAGTTCTCCCTCACCCCTGATGGGGGCGCCGCCCTGTTGGCCAGCCTGCAGCCGTTAGCGGATCGCTTCTTCGAAAAGGCCCGGGAGGAGAACCGGCAGGAGCCGAGCGAGGCCTACATGGCAGATGCCCTCCTGGCCCGGGTCACCGGCGCGCCCTCACCAGATCAGCTGAGCCACCTTTGGGCCGGCCCTGGCGATGTGGCCGAGGCTCCTCACCTGCTCCAGAGCGACAGAGGGTACCGGGGTAAGGGAGCCGCCCTCGTGCACAGGAGTGGGCCTTCCCCCCTCCCCCCGGACAGGCCCGGGCCTCTCCCATACCGGTGAAGCCGGTGGCGGGGGGCGGCGCCCTCCCCCGCCGGCCACCATCATCTGCCGGGTGGACCTCTCGGCCCTGCGACGGGGGGAGATGGCCCCGGGCGAGATTCTGTGAGATACCTGGCGTCGGCCCGGTCCCGCTGTCGATCGCAAGAGAGCTCCTCACCGACTGCTTCTTGAAGCTCGTCATCACAGAAGGCCTCGACGTGCGCTCTGTCGTGCACTACGGCCGCACCCTCACCGCCCACCAGCGCACGGCGCTCCAGTACAGGGACCCCTATTGCGTCGTGCCGGGCTGTGGCCGGTCCTTCGGGCTCGAGAACGACCACATCGCCGAGTTCGCTCTCGGTGGGCCGACCTGCCTCGACAACCTCTGCCGCCTCTGCCCACAACATCACGAGCTGAAGACCCACCACGGCTACAAGATCAAGGGGCGGCCGGGAGCCTGGGAATGGATAGCTCCGAAGGAACGGCACGACCCGTCGAGGAGGGACAGCGGGTAGATGCCCACTGCATGTGGCGCTCGCTCAGCTCTTTGCCATTCGAGGCGAGGGAGCGAGCGCCTAGCAACTCGGGGCGTCGCTCGTCCGAGCGATTAGCTCACCCGACGCAGGCCTCGCTCGTCCGAGCGATTAGCTGACCCGTCGCAGGCCTCGCTCGCCCGAGTGCTGAACTCACCCGCGGCGGGTGGGGCTACTTCGTGCTTGTGGACACCGTGGTGCTCGGGGCGCTCAGGTTGCCGGCGGCGTCGAAGGCGACGACGTGGAAGTTGTAGCGGGTCCGGGACCTGAGTCCTCGGTCGACATAGGTGAGCGTGGCGCCACCTACGTTCGCGATAAGGGTGCCCCCCTGGTAGACGCGGTAGCCCGCCACGCCCACGTTGTCGGTGGAGGCGTTCCACTTGAGGGTGATGCTCTTCACGCCCGGGGTCAACTTGAGCCCCGACGGCCTGGATGGCGGGGTGGTGTCAGGGTACGTCAGCGACTGGCTGGCTGACGGGGCGCTCGAGTTGCCGTCCTCGTCGTAGGCGGCCACGGCGTAGGTGTATGTCGAGCCCTGGCTGACCTCGGTGTCGGAGTAGGTCAGCTGCGAGGTCGTCGCCAGCACGATGCCGTCACGGTAGATCGTGTAACCCGTCACGCCCGCGTCGTCGGTGCTGGCGGACCAGGACAGATCGATGCTCCCGGGACCAAGAGTCAGGGTGAGGTTGCCAGGTACGGTCGGAGTCTCCGAAGGTGTCGTGGCAGAGGCCTGATTGCTCAGCTGGCTGGCGTTGCCGGCGGGATCGACAGCATCGACAGCGTAGGTGTACGAGGTGGCATCGCTGAGCCCCGTGACCAGGTAACTCGTCCCAGTGGTGACCGTGGCTATAGGGGTCTCGCTCCCGCCGGCGACGCTGAAGACCTGGTAACCGGCCACTTCGACGTTGTCGGTCGAGGGACTCCAGCTCAGGCTTATCTCGCTCGTGCTCACTGCCGTGGCCGTCAGACCCGTCGGAACGGTGGGGGGCTGCGTGTCGGGCTCGAGGTAGTCGTAGAGGAAGTCGTATCCACTGCCCGGGCTCGCCGTGCCGCACTGCGTGGGATCGAGAGACGTGTCGGCCATCAGGTTGCCGCTGAACACGTCAAGGGCTTGGCCGAGGATACCGACGTGGACCGTGTACTTCATGTAGCTGAGGAACTGGGGCGCCATGGTCTCCGCCGCTTTTCCGCACCCGCTGCCCGCGAAGTTCCACTCGGTGGCAAGGACGGCATTCGTGCCGGCGAACTGGCCGAACCGCGTGCTCCAGCTGGTCTCTCCATCGGTGAACACATAGGGATGCACGGCGTAGGCGATCTCATAACTGGTGCCAGGGTCGCTCAAGGTCGGCACGCCTGCCAAGGTGGCTCCTTTATTGGCCCCATCGACAACTAGAACATTGGAGACGTTCAGCGTCTGTCGCATGTAATCCACCAGGTCCTGGAAGCCAACCGGACTGTAGGCGGACCAGGTCTGGCTGGACGTGGGATCGATCACTCGACCGCCATCTTCCCAGTCCACCCACGTCTCTTGTTGCGTGTTGGTGGTGGCAGTTGTGATCGGGGTGTTCTGCGGTTCGTTGAAGAGCTCGAACATGACATTCGCATCGCTGCTGAGCGTGGTGTGGTCGATCAGGTTCATCCAAGCGGTCTCTGTCTCCGCGCTCGGTAGCGGTTCGGCGGGCCCGCAGGCGAGGGACTGGTCCTGCATGGAGATATCGACAACGAACCCGTCGCTGAGGGCGATGTCGGCCTCGTTCTGCACCTGTGCGGCGTAGGCGGCCCCGTTGGAGCCGGCGAGGACAGGCTGGCTCACCTGTAGCCGGAGCGTGTTGGCGTTCCAGGCGTTCTGGGCGGCGGAGAGCTCCGCGCTGCCGAAGTTGTTGGCGGCTGTCTGCGTGCTCGGGCTGGTACACCACGCCGAGTTGAGCGCGGCGATGGAGTTGAAGCCCCGCGGGACGAAAGGTTGGCCGCCGAGCAGGAACGTGTTACCCGAAATGGTGAGACCGCCGGCCTCCCCGGCGAGAGCAGCAGGTGAGAACGACTGTGTGATGAGACACACGCAGCCAATCAACGCGATCGTCAGCAGGCTCCTGATGGCGGACCTGCCGCAGCCTTTCGCGAGGGCGGAAATGGACTTCATGGACGGCGGAGCCGGAACGCGACCTGTAGGACGATGCGCCTCAGGTTCCTGGCCCGTCGATGGGAGGGTCTCGGACATCTCGTCCTCCTCAGAGCGAGCGCGAGGACGAAAGGAAGGTGTTCGTTTCCGCGCCTAACTGACGATGAGGTTAGACGCTCGGCCCGCTTCGGGCAATCTTCCGGAGCGCAGTGTCCGATAGGTCGGACCGCTCTCAGCGAAGCTAGGTTCGCTGCCCCTCGGCCTTACCCGCCGGCGACCTTTTCTTACGGCCCCGGTACGTGCTCGAAACGAGCAGCAATGTAGTGAGGATGAGCACGAGCGGGATCGCGATGGCTCGGTCGTGCCGGAAGACGAGAGCGGCGGCCACGACGAGCAGAGTGCCGAGAAATATCTCCGGCGTGTCGCCTATGAGGAAGTCGAGCCAGAAGTGGCCAAAGGAGCGGAGCCCTCTGCCGAGAATGCTCATCGCCTGCCGGCCGGAATTTCGCGCCGCAAACCGGGTGTCAGCGCTCTCAGCCACCTCGTCGTCCCGAGCGCGAGCAGCCCGAATCCGGCGATCAGCACGAGGATGGCGATGTCGCTGCCCGGCCAGCGCAGCCCGGCCCCCTCGCCGACCCAGAAGAGGCCGAAGCTCGTGAGCATGACGCCCACGCAGAACTTGAGGGTGTTCTCGGGCACCTCCCGCAGTTGCCGAGCCACGGCGATCCCCACCACGATCACGACTATGGCTGCCGCCCCGGCCATGGCCGCCGCCAAGCCCAGGTGGTGCGAGGACGCTCCCAGGCTCAGGACGATGAGGACGACCTCCATCCCTTCGAGAAGGACTCCCTTGAAGGCCACGGCGAAGCCCACGGCGTCTCGACCCCGAGGTGACGATCGAGAGCCGTCCGCCAGCTCGGCCACGGTGTTGGCGTAGATGGCATCTTCGTCGTGCAGAGCCTTGTGGCCACTGGCGCGAAGGATCGCCTTTCGGAGCCAGCCGAGCCCGAGTACGAGAAGGAGCGCTCCGATAACGACCCGGAGCACGTCGATGGGGACGTAGTGGACAAGCGGCACACCGACCGCGACCACGAGCACGGCGAGAAGCACGATGGCGCTCGCCGCGCCTTCGTAGGCGCTCCGCCAACCGCGCGTCGTGCCGGCTGCGAGCACGAGGGTGAAGGCTTCTACCGACTCGACGGCACAAGCCCCGAAGACGGCGAGCGCCAGCAGCACGGTAGACGTCATCGGTTCCCACCTCCTGTCGGCTGTCGGTCATGTGGGTGAATCAGTGCGGAGATTACATGGAGCGGGGAAGGCGGGAGGCCACCGAGCACGGGGGCCCGGACGCCACCCAGGCGGACCGCCCAGGTGCAGGCCTTGATCGAGGAAAGCTCAGATGACGTTCGGTCCGATTGTTGAGTCAGCCTGAGGGACACCGGCCTCGGTCCCTCTCAGCCATACATGTGCCGCTAGATAACCGAGCCTCGGACTAGAAACGGCCACCTATTGGGCGCGTCCGAAACGCCCCGCGAAACCATTGACTTCGGTCCGCCTAATTAGATTTGACTATGCGCGAGCGAATGTGAATTTCTGGGCTCGAGGTCCAATGGCAAAAGAGAACCGACCAGGTCTGTCGCCCGATCTCGGTCAATCTGATTCATTTGGGGGTTAGCCAATGTGCGACGACACGAAGACGCACGATCCGTCGACGATGGTGGAAGCTGGAATGTCCCGCCGCCGCTTCCTGCAAACGACAGCCGGCGCCGCCGCTGCTGCCGGCCTGCTCAGGCGGTTCCCACGCCTGCACCTGCGCTCGGCGGGGCGCCCGGTCGCCGCAGACGGCACCTCGGCGTACTCGATGGCGATGCACGTCCATTCCTCCTTCAGCGAGCAGAGCGGATCGATGGACAGCCAGCTCTTCCAGGCCACGACGAACTCGGTCGACGTTCTCTGGTGGACCGACCACGACTCCCGGATGGATGGCATCGGCTACCGCGACACGGTGCACTTCACGAGCCTGACCAAGGAGGCCGGCGGCGCCGGTCAGGGCGGCCCGTGGATTTGGACAAAGACCGAGAGCGGCCCGCTTACGAGCCGGTCGGGTGGCGGGATCGTCCAGTCTCCTTGCTCCCCGAACGATCCCGTGGCCGGCGGCAGCATGCAGTTGTCCGCCCAGAGCAGCTCGGGCGCCACTGCCAAGTTCGGCTACTACGCCGACAGCCATCCTGCCGGCTGGAACTACCACGACAACCTGACCGGCCAATCGCTCAAGATCGACGTCCTGTTGACGAGCGGCTGGACGCAGGGCTATCTCGAGCTGCTCATCACCAGCTCCTACCACCAGGCAGCGGGCGGCCAGCCGGCCGGCGACTACACACTGTCCTACCGGTTCGTCCCTCCAGGTGTGCCGGCAAGCAGCGTCGCCCACGGTGTGCAGGGGGTGATCACCGTCCCCGTGGCGCCGGCGGCGCCCGGCGACTGGACCACGCTCACGCTCACGCCGTCGAGTGATATCTCGTCGCTGTGGCCCGACCTCGACTACCGGGACTTCGCCCTCTGGGGGTTGACCCTCAGCGCAGCGAGCGATGGTGACAATGTCGAGGGCTACTTCGACTACTTGCGGTTCAACCGGAGCATCAGTGGCAGCGGGTTCCTGAGCCAGCAGATGGAGATGGAAGCCGTCCTCGCCGGGCAGTACACGAAGGTGGTCCAGCAGCAGGGCCTCGAGGTGTCACGGCACCTCCCTCACGTCAACTGGTTCGGCGGTGACGTCACGATGCCCGACTACGGGAGCACGACCGGCTCGGGCTACGAGAGCTATCTGCGGAACACGGCCATCCCACAGATGCACTCTGCCGGCGGCTTGGTCAGCTACAACCACCCCTTCGGCTACAGCGGCGGACCGCTGCTGCCTACCAGCCAGCAGGATGCCCTGCTGGCCAAAGTGGCCAAAGCGCTCCTTCCCACCTCCTCGTCATCCGCCGCCCTCGGCTGCGACCTGCTCGAGGTGGGCTACAACGTCCGAGAGGGCTGCGACCTCGAGCATCACATCGCATTGTGGGACATCATGTCCCGCAATGCCGCCTTCCTCACCGGCAACGGAACCACCGACGACCACTACGGGCAGAACTGGTACGGGATCACCAACAACTGGTTCACTTCGGCCTGGGCGGCGAGCACGGCCGCAGTCGCGACCTGCTTGCAGCTTTGAGCGCCGGTCGCGCCTGGAGCGGGTCGCTGGCGGCGTATCGGGGGGCTCTGGACATGATGGTGGACGGGTCGTGCCCGATGGGCTCGGTGAGCGTGTCCAGCGTGACTTCCCGACAGCTGGTCGCCACCGCCACAGGAGTCCCGTCCGACGGCTCCCTGCAGGTGCTCCAAGGCGCGGTTGATTACGCAGGCACGACTGACCCGAGTGCGAACACGAAAGTCGTCGAAAGCTACAGTGCTGCCCAGCTCGCAGCTTCGGGCGGCTCGGTGACGCTGCAGGTCGACACCACCGAGAGCAGCTTTCTCCGGACCCAGGTGCTCCGGTCATCGGGCACCATCGTGGGCGCATCCAATCCGGTGTGGCTGTTGCGGGCGCCTCCGCCTGGCGGTATCCCCACACCCCGGGCTGCCTGAGCAGTTCGAGCCAATACCGGTGCTTTCTTGGGGTTTCATTGGCGCAGGCTTTACAACCCATTGACTATGTCGGTGCCGGACTGTAAGGTCCGTGCTTCAGAGTTTTTCGCTGAAGGGGGATTGACCGGGTCTAAAGCCTGAACCGGGTCGATCTGAGTCGCTTTTTGGGAGAGCAGGTCATGTGCGACGACCCGACGGCGAGCCATCCGCCGACCACACCCGGAACCGGGCTATCCCGACGGAACTTCTTACAGGCGACAGCCGGTGCCGCCGCTGCTGCAGGCCTGCTCAGACGGTTTCCTCGGCTGCACCTGCGCTCGGCCGCCCGGCCGGCCGCCGCAGACGGCACATCGGCCTACTCGATGGCGATGCACGTCCACTCCTCTTTCAGCGAGCAGAGCGGCTCCATGGACAGCCAGCTGTTCCAGGCAGCCTCGAATGCCGTCGACGTGCTCTGGTGGACCGATCACGATGCGCGCATGGACGGCATCGGCTACCGAAAGACGGTGCACTTCACCAGCCTCACCAAAGAAAGAGGCGCCCCCGGCGAGGGCGGTGCTTGGCTCTGGACGAGGGCCGAGAGCGGGCCCTTGGCGAGCCGGTCCGAGGGAGGAATCGTCCACTCGCCCTCGTCGCCGAATGACCCCGTGGCCGGCGGGAGCATGCATGTCAGCGCCAAGAGCAGGACACGGGCGCGGGCGAAGCTCGGCTACTACGCCGACAGTCATCCGGCCGGGCTGGAACTACCGCGACAACCTCACCGGTCAGTCCCTCACCGTCGACGTCCGGCTGACCGGCGGGTGGACGCGACGGGTATCTCGAGCTGCTCATCGACAGCTCCTACCACGAGGGAGCGGGCGGGCATCCCGCCGGCGACTACTCGTTGTCGTACCGCTTCGTTCCTGAAGGAGTCCGGGCCACCCGTGTCGCCCACGGTGTGGATGGGATCATCACCATCCCGGTGCGGGCGCCGGACAAGTGGTCGCACAGTGACGATCACCCCTTCGGACGACATCGCCGCCCTGTGGCCCGCCCTCGACCACCGGGACTTCGCCCTCTGGGAGCTGACCCTCGAGTGCCGCCAGCCACGGCGAGAGGTCGGCGGGTACTTCGACTACCTGCGGTTCAACCGAACCTTGAGTGGTGGGGCCTTCCTGCACCAGCAGATGGAGATGGAGGCCGCTCTCGCCCCCAAGTACCCGACCGTGGTGCAGCAGCAGGGGCTCGAGGTGTCGCGCCAGCTGCCCCACCTCAACTGGTTCGGTGGGAAGGTCTCCATGCCCGACTACGGCGCCACCGGGTCATCGGGCTACTCGGCCTTCCTGCGGGACACCGCGGTCCCCCAGATCGCACGCGGCCGGCGGCCTGGTCAGCTACAACCACCCCTTCGGCTACGGCGGCGGGCCGCAGCTGCCGGCGGCGGAGCAGGACTCCCTTCTGACCCGGGTGGCGAGAGACCTTCTTCCCACCGCATCGGGGCACGCTGTACTCGGGGCCGACCTCCTCGAGGTGGGCTACACCGTGCGGGCGGGGGTCGACCTCGCCCACCATGTGGCCTTGTGGGACGTGATGTCCCGCAATGCCGTCTTCCTCACAGGTAACGGCACCAACGACGACCACATGGGCCAGGACTGGCGCGGGATCGAGAACAACTGGTTCACCTCCGCCTGGGCTAAGAGCACCGCGCAGCACCACCTCCTCTCTGCCTTGTCCGCCGGACGCTCCTGGTGCGGGTCGTTGTCCGAGTACCGGGGCAGCTTGGACATGCTGGTGGACGGCACGTGCCCGATGGGCTCGGCCAGCGTCTCGGGCGTGGCCTCGCCGCGAGCTAGTCGTCACCGGGACACGCATCCCGACGGGCGGCTCCGTGCAGGTCCTTCAAGGGGCCGTCGACTACGCCGGCAAGGCCGACCCGAGCGCCAACACCAAAGTCATCGGAACCTACGGGGCCACCGAGCTGTCCAAGGGCGGCGGTTCGGTCAAACAGGCGATCGACAGCAGGAAGAGCAGCTTCGTGCGGACACAGGTGGTCAACCGATACGGAGGAGTCATAGGGGTGTCAAACCCGGTCTGGCTTCTGCATCACGCCCCTCCCGGCGGCATCCCCGCTCCCCGTTCGGCCTGAGCGCTGCGGCTACCGGGGTACTTCTAGGATTGATGCTCATGGCACGCGGCAAGTCACTCCGGAGTCAGCTCTACCGCGCCGCCCGGGGCCTCGGCAACGTACAGGCGGCGGAGAAGGGACCGGCTGCGTACGGCAGGCGCGTGGTGCGCCGGGCCGCCTACCGCAGGACGAACGCCGGCCTCGGCGGGTTGCTCCGGCGGCTCCTCAAGTAAGCAGTGCTCTGGAGCCGGGCCGATCTCTTGGGCTAAGCCGATCCTCGTTCTCACGATCACGATTTCGTCGGGCCGGCTCCGGCGCCGGCATCCCAGGGGCGGAGAACACCGCGGGCGACCTCTCCTTTCCGCATGTCGGCGAAGGCCACGTTGACGTCCTCGAGCGGGTAGCGGCGGCTGACGAGCCGGTCGAGGGGCAGGCGGCCGGCGGCATGCAGGCGCAGGATCATCGGCATGTCGAGCGCCGGGCGTGACGAGCCGTAAAGGGTTCCGGTAACTATCTTCTCGGACCGCACGAGCTCGGGCCCCGGCAGAGTCACCGTCGCAGCCTCAGGCGGTATGCCTATGGTGACGATCATTCCGCCGGGGCGTGTAGCCGCGAAGGCGAGGGCGGTGGAGCTGGTCATGCCCGCCGCCTCGAAGGCGTAGTCGAGGCCACCGCCGGAGTGATCGAAGAGCGCCTGGAGAAGATCGGGCTCGTTCGAGTCAAGCGCCACCGTGGCACCGACCGAGATCGCCAGAGCACGCTTGGACTCGAGGGGGTCGACGCCGATGATCGTCTCGGCGCCGGCGATCCTTGCTCCCAGTAATTGCCGAGAGGCCCACCCCGCCCGCCCCGAAGACGGCGACACTCGAGCCCGGGGCCACCTTGGCCCGGTTGATGACCGCACCGATGCCGGTCATGACCGCACAGCCCACCAATGCGGCGACTTCGAGATCGGTAGACGGCGGTAGGGCGATGCAGGACCGCTCAGCCACGACGGCATGCCGGGCGAAGGTCGAGAGGTAGGAGTAATGGTGGACGGGCCGGCCGTCGCGGGACAGCCGGATGCCACCTCCGGGCAGCTCGCCGCCCATGTTGGTGGTCGCCACCTCGCACAGCGAGAGCCTGCCCTCGAGGCAGCGCCGGCAGCGGCCGCAGGAGGGCAACCACGACAGCACGACGTGATCGCCGACCGAGACCGATGTCACCTCGTCACCGAGAGCCTCCACAATGCCCGCCCCTTCGTGACCGAGGACGGCGGGAAGAGGGCTCGGCGCCAGGCCGGTCACAGCGTTCCAGTCGCTGTGACAGACGCCACTCGCCTCGAGCCGGACGCGCACCTCCCCCTGGGCCGGCGCCGCCAGCTCGATGTCCTGGACGACAAGCTCCCCCCCGATCTCGTCGAGCACCGCCGCTCTCGTCACTATCGCCTCGGCCATCGCCACACCTTCCCCTACTCGCAGGTTGAGGCCCGATCTTGCCCGGCCTCTCGTGCCCCCCGGGTCGGCGAGGCTGCACGGCTCTCGCCAGCCGCGCCGGTCCAGCCGCCGTCGACGGCCAGGACCGCGCCTTCCGAAGTCGTGGTGGGCAGGCTCGCTCAGCCGGCCGTCCAGCCGCCGTCGACGGTCAGGACTGCGCCCGTCACGTGGCGGGCGTCCGGGCCGAGGAGGAAGGCGACAGCACCGGCGACGTCCTCCGGGCTCCCCGGGCCCCCCAGCAGCGAGCGGCTGGCGGCGCGGTCGGCCTCCTCGGCGGAGAGGTCGGCGTGCGTCGTCGGCCGCCGGAGCATCGGGGTGTCGATCGGACCGGGGCAGACGCAGTTGACGAGGATGCCCTCCCCCGTGTGGTCGACTGCCATCGCCCGGGTGAGACCGATCACCCCGGCCTTGGCCGCGGCGTAGGCCGGGCTGCCGATCGGCCCAACCAGCCCGTACTGGGAGCTGATGTTGACCACTCGCCCACCTCCGTTGGCACGAAGGAGCCGCATGGTCTCCCGGCAGACGTGGAACACGCCGGAGAGGTTGACCGCCAGCGTGCGGTCCCACTGGTCGAGGGTGGTCTCGGCGACGTCGCCGGTGAAGCCGCCGACGCCGGCCACGTTGACCACCGCCCCGATATGGCCGAGCCGCCCCTCCACCGTGTCAGCCGCCCGGCGGACCTGCCCCGGATCGGCGACGTCGGCCCGAAGGGCGATGACGCGGGGCTGGAGGGCTGCGGCGAGGGACCCGATCGCCTCCTCGAGAGCAGGGCCGTTGTTGTCGAGAGCGGCCACGACGGCGCCTTCATCGAGGCAACGGGTGGCGATCGCAAGACCGATCCCGGAGGCGGCGCCGGTGACCAGCACCGCCTCACCGTCAAGTTGTGGCACGCCGTCCACCCTTGTCCGCGGTGATACCGGCGGGTGATGCGTCCTCGACCATGAACCGACTTTCTCACACACCCCGGGCCTGTCATCCTCGGCGGCGGGGGCTCCGATAGCGCTCTATCGCACAGGCCTGGTAACTTTGCGCCAAGTTGGTCGCTACGCCGTGACAATCGGCACGCGGAAGTGGGAGGGGCTGACATGGGGCGGTACCTACTGAAGCGCCTCTTTCTCGCGGTGATCACGTTGGTCATCCTCAGCGTGATCATCTTCTTCGCCGGTCAGGTGCTCCCCGGCAACCCGGGTCGGGCCATCCTCGGGCCCTTCGCCGCCGAGAGCGCCGTCAAGGCACTGAACCACACCCTCGGCGTCGACCGCCCCCTGGTCGCCCAGTACTGGAGCTGGTTCACCGGGTTGCTCCAGGGCCACATGGGCACGTCGTACCAGTTCCACTCTCCGGTGAGCACCTTCTTGTACCCCGCCCTCGGGCACTCGCTCAAGCTTGCACTCCTCGCCTTCATCATCGTCGTCCCGCTCAGCATCCTCGGTGGCGTCGTGGCCGCCCTCAACCAGGGCCGAGTGGTCGACCGGATCATCAGCGTGACAGGGCTGTCGCTCTCGACGATGCCGGAATTCGTCTCCGGCATCGTGCTCATCGTGATCTTTGCCATCGGGCTGAAGGTCCTCCCCTATCCGGCCGACGCGCCAGCCGGTGCCTCGATCATCACGCAGATCCGCTACCTGCTGCTGCCTGTCATCCCGCTCGTGTTCGTCCTGTTCGGCTACATCGCCCGCATGGCCCGGGCCGGCACCATCGAGGCTCTGGCGTCGGACTACGTGCGCACGGCGACTCTGAAGGGACTGCCTCGTCGGGTGGTCATCCGGCGACACGTGCTCCGCAACTCGCTCCTGCCGACGATCACCGTCATCGCCACCCAGACCGGCTACCTGATCGGCGGCCTCGTAGTGGTGGAGACTCTGTTCAACTACCCCGGTCTCGGGCGATTGATATACACCGCAGCCAGTGACAAGGATTTCCCCATGCTCGAGGCGGGCGTCCTCGTAATCGGGATCGTCTACCTCGTGGCGACCCTGCTCGCGGACGTCCTCTACACAGTGCTCAATCCACGTATCCGATTGGGGGGCGCCGAATAATGGCCGGCGATGACCTTCGTGACATCCTTGTGGCCTCTCCGGCGCCGACGGCTCTGGAGGCCGAGCGGCCGCTCACAGACCCCGACTCGCTCGCACCGGTCCCGCTCATAGGCGCGGCCGGCGGAGTGGGCGGAGCACTCGACAGCTCCGTCCGCCGCATCCGCCGGGAGCACCTCGGCCTGCTGCTCCACTCGCCGACCTTCGTCGTCGGGGCGCTCATCCTCTTGTTCTGGATCGTCTGTGCCGTCTTCGGCTCCCACTTCGCCCCTTACAACCCGCTGGCACAGAACCTGCTCAACATCAACACTGCCCCATCGGGCGCCCACTGGTTCGGGACGGACGCCCTCGGCGAGGACGTCCTCTCCCGCGTGCTCGTCGGAGCGCACAGCATCCTCATCGTCGCCCCTCTGGCGACTCTCGTGGGCACCGTGGCCGGCGCGGCCATCGGTCTCGTGATGGGCTACTTCGGCGGCTGGGTCGACAACATCTTCGGCCGGATAGTGGACGCAGTGCTCTCCCTTCCTGTCCAGATCACCGCCTTCATCTTCATCGTCGCCCTCGGCCCCTCCTCGCTGACGCTCATCCTCGTCATCGGTTTCGTGTTCGCCCTCATCATCGCTCGGACCGTACGGACCGCCGTTCTCCAGGAGCGCGAGCTCGACTATGTCGCCGCTGCCCGGCTCCGGGACGAGGGCGCCTTGCACATCATGTTCGTCGAGATCCTGCCGAACGTCATCGCCCCCATCGTGGTGGAGTTCACGGTGCGCCTCGGCTACGCCATATTCGCCATCGCCACCTTGTCCTTCCTCGGCTTCGGCATCCAGCCGCCGACGCCGGACTGGGGGGCTGACATCGCCAACACCTACCAGTACCTGGCGGCCGGATATTGGTGGGAGACTCTCTTCCCGGCCATCGCGGTGGCATCGCTCATCGTGGCGGTAAACCTCATCGGTGACTCAATGGAGGCGGTCTTCGTCCAATGACGCTCGCGGTTGCCCAGCCCACTGAATCAAGCCTTGCCCCCGACCTGGCCCTCCAGGTCAGCCACCTCGACGTCGCGTACCGGGTGCGGGGCCACGACCGCCTCACGCTGCGCGACGTCTCGTTCGAGATCGGCCGCCAGGAGTCCTTCGGGCTCGTGGGGGAGTCCGGCTGCGGCAAGTCGACCACAGCGCTGGCGGTGACGAGCTACCTGGCGAGAAACGGCCGGGTGAGCGGAGGCACCATCGCCGTCAACGGCCGCGACATCTCGACGCTCGGCAGAGACGAGCTCCGCCAGCTGAGAGCACGGACCGTCTCGATGGTCTATCAGGAGCCGGGGCGGGCCCTCAATCCGTCGATCAAGGTCGGCCGCCAGGTGGCTGAAGTGTTCGAGATTGCCGGCGTGCACAAGAAAGAGGCGCTGGAACGAGCAGAGGAATCGCTCCGCACTGTGCAGATCTCGGACCCCGGCCGCGTGCTGGGCGCCTACCCGCACCAGCTTTCGGGGGGCATGCTGCAGCGCGTCGTCATCGCCATGGCCCTCGCGGCGGAGCCGACGCTGCTCGTGCTCGACGAGCCGACGACAGCGCTCGATGCCACCGTCGAGGCGGAGGTGCTCGATCTCGTGGCGACGCTACGCGAGCAATTCCAGACCGCGTTGTTGTTCATCAGCCACAACCTTGCCGTGGTGGCCAAGATGTGCGACCGGGTCGGGGTCATGTACGCCGGAGAGATCGTCGAGCAGGGCCCCGCCCAGGAGATCTTCCAGGAGCCTCGACACCCGTACACCGTCGGGCTGCTGCGCTGCGTCCCGCGGCGGGGCCACCGGAAGGACCACGGCCGTCTCGACACGATCCCCGGGTTTCTCCCGGCGCCCGGTGAGGTGGCTGTGGGCTGCATCTTCGCCAACCGCTGCGCGCTCGCCGAAGACCGCTGTGTCACCGAGACCCCACCCATGTACGAGGTGACCGCCACCCGGGGCTCCCGTTGTCATTATCACGAGCAGGCGCCGGAGCTGCCCCGGGCGACGCCGGAGGACGTCACTTTGAGGACCCTCGATGCGAGCGCGCCGCCGATAATCCGCCTCCGGGGCGTGTCGAAGACCTTCGTGGGCGGGGGCGAGCGGGTGCAGGCCGTCGTCGGGGTGGACCTCGACCTGCGACTCGGCGAGACTCTCGGTCTCGTCGGCGAGTCCGGCAGCGGCAAGACGACGCTCGCCCGGGTGCTGCTCGGGCTGATTCCGGCCGATGCCGGCTCGGTCATCGAGCTCGAGACCGCCCAGCTGGCTGCGAGCTGCGCGGGAAGGAAGCGGGAGCAGCTACGGGCGATCCAGATCGTCTTTCAGAACCCCGACTCGGCGCTGAACAGGCGGCACAGCGTCCGCCACCTCATCTCCCGGACGCTGTCCAAGCTGGCCGGGCTGTCAGGCGAGGCGCGTGAGAAGCGGCTGGTCGAGATCATCCGGTCGGTCCGGATGGAGCCACGACACCTGGCCTTGCGCCCGGTGCAGCTCTCGGGGGGCCTCAAGCAGAGGGTCGCCATCGCGCGCGCCTTTGCCGGCTCGCCCCGTGTCCTTGTCTGTGACGAGCCCACGTCGGCGCTCGACGTCTCCGTGCAGGCGGCCATCCTCAACCTCCTCGCCGATCTGCAGAGCCGGGAGAAGGTCACCTACGTGTTCATCTCGCACGACCTCGGCGTCGTGCGTTACCTGGCGGACCAGATCGCCGTGCTCTACCTCGGAAGGGTGATGGAGTACGGGGCTGCCGAGACGGTGTTCTCAGGCCCCCATCATCCCTATACCGAGGCGCTCCTCTCTGCTGTCCCCAGTCTCGACGGCACGCTGCAGGAGCGGATCCGTCTGACGGGCGACATTCCCAGCCCGGCGCATCCACCCTCGGGCTGTGTCTTCCACACCCGCTGCCCTCGACGCCTCGACAGCGGGGTGTGCGAGTCGGACGAGCCGCCTCTTGTCGAAGTGGAGCCGGGCCACATGATGCGTTGCCACATCCCCGTCGAGGAGCTGCGCACCCTGCAGAGGGCGGAGGTGGCGCTGTGAGCGGGTTGCTCGAGGGCAGGGTCGCCGTTGTCACCGGAGCAGGCCGTGGCATCGGGGCGGCAGTGGCGCGGCAGTTCGCCCGGGAGGGCGCCGCCGTCGTCGTGAACGACCTCGGCGTGGCGCTCGACGGCACGAGCGCCGATGCCGGGCCGGCCCAGCAGCTCGTCGACGAGATAGTCGCCGACGGGGGCCGGGCGCTGGCCAACACCGACGACGTCTCGGACCACAAGGCCGCCGAGCTCCTCGTCCGGTCGGCGATCGAGGAGTTCGGCAAGCTGGACGTCGTCGCCAACGTGGCCGGCATCCTGCGGGACCGGATGATCTTCAACATGCCCGAGGAGGACTGGGACGCGGTCATCCGGGTGCACCTGCGGGGCACGTTCAACATGTGCAAGCACGCCGCCGTCCACTGGCGCGAGCTGCGTGACGAGACCGCTCATCACCGGCTGATCAACTTCACCTCGGTCTCCGGGCTGCACGGTGCTCCCGGGCAGCCGAATTACTCTGCTGCCAAGCTGGGCATCGTCGGGCTGACGTACTCCTGCGCAAATGCGCTGCGCCGCTACGGGGTGACGACGAACGCCATCTCGCCCCTCGCCGCCACCCGCATGGCCGCCACCATCCCCGACGAGCGCCGGCGCCAGGCGAGCGACTCTGATGAGCGCTCGGCCGACAATGTCGTCCCCGCCGTCGTCGCCGTGGCCTCGGAGACGTCCGACTGGCTGAACGGCCAGGTGATCGCCGCCGGTGGCTACAAGATCGGCTTGTACAACAGGCCGCAGGTGGTAAGTCAGATCGTCTCCACCGGGCCGTTCCAGCTCGAGCAGGCGGCCACGCTCATGGAACAGGCCTTCCGGCCTCTCGTCTCGCCCGAGTAGCCGCTACCTGGCCTTCCGGCCTCTCGTCTCGCCCGAGTAGCCGCTACCTGGCGGCCGGCGGGCTCGTCAGTGCAGCCGGGGCAGGCGCGTGTCAGCCGGCCAAGCCGAGCAGCCGGATGGCGTTCTCCTTCAAGATGAGGGGGCGCACCTCTTCCCGGATGGCGAGATTCTCGAAGTCGGCCATCCAGCGGTCGGGGGTGATGAGCGGGAAGTCAGAGCCGAACAAGACTTTGTCGCGCAGGATCGTGTTGGCGTGCTGGACGAGCTGGGGAGCAAAGTACTTCGGCGACCAGCCGGAGAGGTCGATGAAGACCGTCGGCTTGTGGATGGCCACAGAGAGGGCTTCGTCCTGCCATGGGAATGACGGGTGCGCCAGCACGATCGGCATGTCGGGAAAGTCGACTGCCACGTCGTCGATGAACATCGGGTTGCCGTACTTGAGCCGGATGCCACCGCCTCCCCGGGTACGAGCCCCGGCGCCGGCGTGCCCAGTGTGGAACAGGGCGGGCAGGCGGTGCTCGGCTATGACCTCGTACAGCGGGTAGGCCATCTGGTCGTTCGGGTAAAAGGCCTGGGCTGGCGGGTGGAACTTGAAGCCCTTCACGCCGTATGACTCGATCAGCCGGCGAGCCTCGACGGCACCTTTCTTGCCCTTGGCAGGATCGATGCTGGCGAAGGGGATGATCACGTCGTCGTGCTCGGCTGCCAGCTCGGCGATCTCCTCGTTGGAGACGTCGGGATCCTTGCCTGTCCGGGAAGAGGCGTCGACGGTGAAGACGACCGCGGCCATCTTCCGCTGCCTGTAGTAGTCCGCCATCTCCGGGACCGACATCTGGGGCGTGTCAGACCGGAAGTACTCCCTCATCGCCTGGCCTGCCTCCGGTGGCGGCTCCCCGCCGGGCGAGACGCGGGTGGACTTGCCGACGTGGGTGTGCACGTCTATGGCTACGAGGCTTTCGACGTCGATGCCGCTCATGGAACCCCTTTGCTGGATTTGGTCGAGCCGTCCGGCTCTGTGGCCGACGCTGCTGGCACGAGGCTGCCGGTAATCGCTCCTTCGGACAGCGCACCCTGGAGACGGGTCGCCTCGGCGCTCAGATGGCGCTCGCTGATCTCGACGATCGGCGGGAAGATCGAGCGCACGAAGGCAAGCAGCGAATCCAGTTTCGGCGGCGGCGTCCGGTCGGTTATGAAGAGCGCCTGGCTCGAGACGAGGCCGAGAATCGTCAGTGCACCGTCGAGGCATTCTGCCGCCCGGCGCTCCCGGCGATAGGCGACGAAGGTGGGCGACATGACGTCGTCGTAGGGATCACTGACCGCCGACGACAGCAGCGCCGGCGTGGCGGCCGCCCGCGCCTCTTCGACGAAGCCACTCGCCGCCCAGCCGTAGGCGTACGTGCCGCTCCGAGGGACGTCGGGCACGGCGAGACTGAAAGGTAGGTCAGAAGTCTCCGCCGTGTTGAGCGCCGTGACCTGACGCTCGCCGAGGAAGGCGAGCTCCGCCCAGGCCACAGAGAGGGCGTTCAAGGCCGGATAGGCCAGGGCGTTGTGAGCGCCGCTGCTCGACAGTCCGCGCCCGGGCGCCAGGCGACGGTGAGCCGAGACATAGGCGGCGTTGTCGGTGACGGCGCGTAGTGAGACGGAGGCCGCCTTCTCCATGGCGGCGACCGCCCGGCGTACCTGCCCGAGAACCCGGGGGATGATCCGGTAACTGACCGGGGCCTGGTGGAACCTTCTCCCGGCCGCGTCGACGTCTTCGAGATACTCCCGCAGATTCCTGAGCGCCTCGGCCTCGTAGGGATCGCCGTACAGATCGTCGAGGGCTGCGTCATAAGCGCCCATAGGCGCCCGGAAGGCCTCGATGGAAAGAGCAAAGATCATCTCGGCGTGCTCGAGCCGGTGCCGGGCGTGGAGGGCGGTGTCGGCGGCGAGGGCGGCCGCGCATGGTGAACCTCCAAGCAGCGCCGCTTCCTCCGCCTCGTCGAGATCTGCCCGCTCGAGACCTCCGAGCACGCAGGCGAGCGGGAGTGATTCACCCGGGCCGGTCTGGCCGTCGAGGGGCACCCTTGGCAGCGGTCCGCCGAGCAGCGCCGTGACCCGGTCGCACACCTCGGGCCGGATCGGAGCCTGTCCGGAGACGAGATTGGTCAGTCGAGCGAGCACGATGCCCCGCACGACGGACTCGTCAAGGTCGCCGCCGCTGAACCCCTGTGAAGATCCTGCCTCCGTCGCCCACAGGCCGAGCTCGCCCTCGTCTTTCCCGCCGTTCCCGGCCCGTTGGAAAGGCTCGCCCCCTTCGGGTGCCTTCGCCGACAGGAAGGCTGCCCGACGCGCCTTCATCACTCGGCGCGCTTCGGGCCCGATCTCCACGAGCTCCCCGCCGTAGGCGACGCGCCGATAGGCCTCCAGAGTAACGTCGTCCCTCGTGTTCACCACGACCGTCATTCTCGACTCTGTCCTCCTGCTGCCATTTTCTCCGGTGCCGGCCTCGAGGGCTCGGCGGCGCGATTGGGGTCGATCCTGTCATCAAGTAAGCCCGGCGGCAACCTCCTCCCGCCTCGCCGACGGGGCCGGTGTTCCGCGGTCGTGACTGAAATCCGCCTCCCCGCCCTGCTGGCTGACCCGCCCCGGGCAACCGGCCGCCTGCGCCTGACGAACGGCCGCCTGTTCGACGGCACCGACTCACCTGCCCGCGATGCCATGAGCGTGCTCGTGGAGGACGGCGAGATCACCCGCGTCGGTCCTGCGTCCGATTCCGCCGAAGAGGGCACTGTCACGATCGATCTGAAGGGCAAGACGATCATGCCCGGCATAGTCAATGCCCACGTGCACGCCATCGGCCGGGCAGCGCCATCCAAGATGGGTGCTGATCTGCAGCTGCCCGCCAGCCATTCGCACTTCCTCGCCACCCAGCTGCAGGACTCCCTCCGCATGGGCGTGATGACGGTACGCGACATGGGCACCATAGGAGACCAGGTGTTCCCGGCCCGGCAGGCGATGCGGTACGGCGCCTTCCGTGGCGCCCGCATCCTCACCTGCGGGCAGATCATCTCCGCCACCGCCCCCGGCGGGCCTCTCTTCGACACGATGTACCGGGAGGCCGACGGGGGCGACGAGATCCGCAAAGCCGTCCGGGAGCAGATCCGGCGGGGCGCCGACTTCATCAAGGTGATGGCCACCGGGGCCCGCTCGGTCGAGCTCGAGGCCGGCCTCGTCGTCGATCCGTGCGGGGGCGCCGCCGGCATGGCCGCGCAGCTGACGTTCGAGGAGATGCGCGTCGCCGTCGAGGAGGCCAGCCGGATCGGCTACGTGGTAGTCGCCCACGCCGAGGGCCTGCCCGGCTGTGAGATGGCCATCGAGCTCGGGATGCGCACGATCGAGCACGGCATGTACCTCAATCAGCGCCCCGATCTGCTGGAGAAGATGGCTGAGAAGGACATCGCCCTCGTGCCGACGTTCTCGAGCTCGTACTGGAACGCCGGGCGGGAGGACCAGATCGGGCTCGAAGGCGAGGGGCAGCGGACTTGGACCGACGAGCTCGACAGGAACGCCCATGCCAACATCGCTCAAAGCGAGCTGACCCTCCAGGCAGCACAGGCCGCCGGCACGCCGATCGCCCTCGGCGGGGACGCCTGGAAGAACAAGGGCGGTGCCTGGATCGAGATTCTCCGCATGATCCATCACGGCCTGCCCGTACGTGCCGCCTTCGTCTCGGCCACCTCGGTGGCTGCTCGGGCGATCGGGCTCGGCGATCTCATCGGCACGGTGCAGCCGGGCAAGCTGGCCGACCTCGTCGTGGTGGACGGCGACCCGCTGGAGAACCCCGGCCTGCTCGGCGACAGAGAGAAGATCTGGCTCGTGATCCAGAGCGGCACGCCCATCGCCGGGCACGCCCTCGAGGTCGACGTCGAGTCGCTCGCCGGCCAAGGGCGTTAGAGGCTCTCTGGACCAGTACCTCGGCAGATCCGCCGGGAGCCTCCCGGACCGGTAGCCGGCGGACATCGTTCGGCGGTTCCGCCCGCCCGGGCTCAGCTCGGCCAGGGTCCGCCGGCCGGGCCGCAAAGCCGGCAGTACCGGCAGCTTCCGCCAAGCCTCAAGCGTCTATCCTGGCGGTGGCCGAACCGGTCAGGACCTCTTCGCCGTCCTGGTTCGTCGTCGAGACGGCGAGATCGGCGTAGTGGTGGCCGTCCTCGTCCCTTATGGCCTCGACCGTGGCGGTGGCGGTCAATGTGTCACCGGGCCACACCTGCCGCTTGAAGCGCACGCCGAAGGAGACCAGGCGGCCGTCTCCCACCCAGTCCGTGAGCATGCGCCCCGTCATCCCCATGGTGAGCATGCCGTGGGCGAACACGGCGGGATAACCGGCCACCTGTGTGGCGAAGATCTCGTCGGTGTGCAGCGGGTTGTAGTCCCCTGAAGCTCCGGCGTACTGGACGATCTGGGTGCGCGTGAGGTTGTCGACGACGACGGCCTCGTGGCTGTCACCCTGGGAGAGACTCTGAGCGCTGAGTGGCATGGCTAGGACTGCTCGACGACGCGCTCGGTGCGGACGGCCACGGAACGAGCGGTGACGACGAGCTCGCCCGACTCGTCGCGGAACTCGACGACGTTCTCCGAGAACTTGAGCTTGCCGCCCCGACGGCCCTCGCGCTCCCATGAGTCCCCCGGACGAGCCGTGGCAGTCAGGACGTCGCCGGGGTGCAGGTCACGGTGGTAGGTGAAGTGCTGCTCGGCGTGCAGGCTGCCCCCGCCGCCGTCACCGCTGCTCCGACTTGACCTGCCGGTCGGCTCCCGACCTGAACCATGCCACTCCCCGCCAGGCTTGGGGCGGAGCGGGTAGTCAGGATCGAACTGGGCGCTCGCCTGCACGAAAGTCGGAGGGGCGATGATGCCGCCGCACTCGCTCGCCGGCGGCGTGCTCGGCGTCGTGATAGATCGGGTTCGGGTCACCGATGGCGCGGGCGAACATCATGATGTGCCCCGCCTCGACAGGAAAGTGGCTTGCTGTCAATGAGTCTCTCCTCCAGCTGGGTGCGGCTACCCCGACTTGGCATGCGCTGCCTCGGTCCTGGCACTTCTGGTGCGACTTGGCCGGTCTCGTCGGGGAGCGAGGCGGCCGGCTGGGATGCTAATCAGCTTCACCGGCGGGCGAGAACACTGGCGAGAAGACTGGCGAGAAGACAGGCGAGAACACGGGCCCAGGACACAGGCGAGACAGGGGCCGACACGGCAGCCGGCTCACGGACCGGCAGCAGGGCTGCGGCCGAGCCGGCGGCGGCCGCTCTTCCCGTCCGCAGGCGACCGCCCAGGATCGGCACCGAGGTTGTCGAGCTCTGGTGGCTCAGGAGCGCCGATGTCCGGACCGGGGCTGGCCGCCTCAGCGGCGGCTGCGGCAGCGCCGCCTTCGATGTGGGCGACGGTGCGCAGTGGCAGTTCCTTCATCATGAACAGCACCGGAAGTGCGACAGCCACCACAGGTGCCCCCACAAGGAAGACGACGTGCAGGGACCTGCTGAAGGCGTCGATGAGCCCTGTCTTCACCGCCGCCGGCAGGTGCCGCACGGCAGCTGGGCTGTAGGAGAGGGTGGCGGCAGACACATGCGTGCCCCGGGGAAGCAGGCGGGGCAGCCAGTAACGAAGACGGGCGTTCAGGATGGTGCCGTAGACGGCTGCTCCGAAAGCGCTCCCGATGCTCCGGAAGAACATGTAGGAGGCTGTCGCCGTGCCCATGTCACGTTGTGCGACGGCGTTCTGGACGGCGACGACTATGACGGTGAGGATGAGCCCCATCCCGGCGCCGAGCACCACCATGTACAGCCCGACCAGGTACAACGGCGTGTGCTCGGTCAGGGTGGCCAGCAGGAAGATGCTGAGCGGCAGGAGCACCGCCCCGACCACCGGGTAGCGCTTGTAGCGCCCGGTCCGGGCAACCCGGCGCCCGACAAAGACACTGGCCACCATGAGGCTGAGCGACTGCGGGACGAGCAGCAGCCCCGAGAGCGTCGGGGTGACGCCGGTTACGAGCTGGAGGAACAACGGCAGAAACGTCACCGTCCCGATGAAGGCCGTCATGACGAGAAACCCGGTGGCGTTCACAATCCGGAACGTCGAGTTGCGCCACAGCTTGAGCGGCAGGAGCGGTTCGGGAGCCCGCTGTTCGCGGGCCACGAACAGGCCGACGAGGACCAGTACGGCGGCGAGGGTTCCCACGACCTCGGGGGAGGCCCACGGGTAAGTGCTGCCGCCCCACACCGTGACGAGCAGGAAGCCCACCACGGCAGCCGCGAGCAGCGTGGCGCCGGCATAGTCAACCCGGTGGCGCACCCGCGTGAAGGGAAGGTTGAGGACGACGCTCGTGACGACGAGGGCGACCCCTCCGATCGGGATGTTCACGTAAAAGCACCAGCGCCACGACAGGTGCTGGGTGAACAGCCCTCCGATGGCCGGGCCGGATATGGCCGAGATGGCGAAGACGGCGTTCATGTATCCCTGGTACTTCGCCCGGACCCGGGGCGAGAGCATGTCGCCGATGATCGCCATCACCTGGGGGAAGATTCCGCCCGCGCCTAGTCCCTGGATACCCCGGAAGATGATCAGCTCGATCATGGTGTGGGCGAGGCCGGAGAGGATCGAGCCCAGCAAGAAGATGACGATGGCGACCTGGAAGATGATCTTCCTGCCGTAGAGGTCGCCGAGCTTGCCGTACAACGGTGTTGTGGCGGTCGATGCGAGCAAATAGGCGGACACGACCCAGGACAGTTCGTTGAGGCCGCCGAGATCCCCGGAGATAGTCGGCAGTGCCGTGGCCACGATCGTCTGATCGAGCGAAGCCACCATGAGCCCGAGCATGAGCCCGAAATAGACGATCTGGATCTGGCGGTGCGTGAGGGGCGCCCGCGGAGCGGCGTCGGTGTCCTCGACGGCGCTCATCGCCTCTTCACCGGTGGTCGGAGAGGCACCGTGTCACCCTACCAAGCGGCCCGGGAAATGAACTTGAGGACCGGTGGCCCCTCGCTGTCGCCGGCGGGTCCCGGCGAGAGGGGGAGGAGCCCACGTTTATCCTTTCAGCCGTGGACACCCGAGCAGCCGGCAGATCGAGCGAGTGGATCACGAGCCCACGGCGGGTGCGCGTCCTGTTCAACAACGAGACGGTGGCTGACAGCACGGAAATGATGCTGCTCAGACAGCACGGCTTCCTGCCGGTGTACTACTTCCCGCTCGCCCATGTGCGAACCGATCTCTTCGAGAGGAGCGCCCACACGACGTTCTCTCCTTACAAGGGGGTGGCGTCGTACTTCGACGTCCGAGTCGGCACAAGAGTGGCCCGGGCGAGCGCCTGGACCTACGAGGCTCCCCTGCCGGGATCGCCGGACACTCGCGGGTACATCTCGTTCCACTGGCATGGCATGGACGCCTGGCTCGAGGAGGACGAATTCATCCACGTGCACGCCCGCGATCCCTACCTGCGAGCCGAGACCCTCTCGAGCTCCCGGCACGTCGTCGTGCGCCTGGAAGGAGAGATCGTGGCCGAGACGAGCCGGGCCGTGCTGCTGCTCGAGACAGGCCTCGTGACCCGCTACTACATACCCGCCACCGATATCCGGCGGGAGCTCTTCGTGCACAGCCGGAGCTACTCGAAGTGCCCCTACAAAGGGACGGCGAGCTATCTCTCTTACAGGTCTGGTGCCGTGCAGATCAACGACGCTGCCTGGTACTACCGGTCACCACTTTGCGATGTGAGGAAGATCACCGGCCATGTGTGCTTCTGGAACGAGCGCCCGGAGACCACGATCGAGGTCGACGGCGTGGAGCTGCCGCATCTCGGTGTCCGCCGGAGCACGGCCGGCGGCGAGCTCCTCTACCCCTCCCGCCGTTTCTTCGCCGTTCCGCCGCCGGCGAGCATGAAAGGGGCCGTGCCCGGCCAGATGCAGCACGACTTCGCCCGCCCGAACGGGCGCGTCGAGGGGCCGCCCGACGAGCAGATCGACATGGACGTCGAGCGGGCCGGCGGCCGGCGGCCGGGTGCCGTCGGAGACAAGGACGAATCGCCGAGCACCGCTGTCGGCGGGTCGGCGGGTCATGGCGGTGGCGGCGGCTCGTCCGGGCTCAGCGGCGATGGCCCGGCCGCCGACGGTGAGCCGGCGGCCGGTGGGGGCGCCTCGTCGCTCATGTTCACCTTCGGCCGTAGCCGGGCCCCGACGGCCGCCGGGCCGCGTCAGAGCGCGCGCCCCGCCCCTCGACGAGACGACGAACGACCTCGGGCCGGCCGGGAGATGCGAGATGGCATTGCGCCGGGTGCGTGCTGTCGCCGGCGGTGTCGTGGTGGCCGACTCGGACGATGCCGTTCTGTACGGCGGCGATGCCGGCGAAGCCGTCTACTACTTCCCGGCCGACGACGTCCGGCGGGATCTCCTCGCCGACTCCGGCCGGACCTCGAGCGTCGCCGGCCTCGGAACGATGGCGCTTTATCACCTCCAGGCGACCTCCCGCGCCTCCGCTCGCTCCTCCGCCGGCAGCTCAGCCGCGTTCTCGCCCCTCGATCCCCCGCCCGGCCTCGACGTACTGCGGGGCCGGCTCGCCTTCGAATGGGGGGCCGTCGACGCCTGGTTCGAGGAGGACGACGAGGTGCACGGCTCACCTCGTGTGCCGTATCACCGGGTGGACGCCATCCACAGTGGGCGCCACGTGGTCGTAACCCTGGCCGGGCGAGTCCTCGCTGAGAGCCGCCGGAGCGTTGCCGTCTTCGAGACGAACCAGCCGGCCCGCTACTACCTTTCCCGCCTGGACACGGCCATGGCCGCTCTCGCACCGAGCGAGCGCAGGGACAAGTCCCCTTATCTCGGAACCGCCTGCTACTTCTCAGTCGTCCTGGGGGACAAGCTGTTCGCCGACGTGGCGTGGAGCTACCCGTTCCCGATCCCCGAATGCCCGAAGGTGGCCGGCCTCATCTGCTTCGACGAGTCGGTGGCTGAGATCGAGGTCGACGGGCACAGCTCTTGCTGACGAGCCCACGTCCTCTCAGCCCACGTTATGAACGCTCACCGACGGGCCTGGCTCGCTGGCGAGGTCGCCTGCTTTCGCGTGATCCGGCTCAGGTCGTCGGGCCGGCGTTCCAGAGGAACACCTGTCCGAGCGGCGTCGGGTAGCAGCCGGTGAAGCCCTTCTGCTGTGCGAGAAGGCCGTCGTAGAAGTAGGCGAAGATGATCGGCGTCTCGGTGAGGAGAAGCCGTTCGATCTTGCCGGCGAGCGTCTTCTGCTGGGCGGGAGACGCTGCCGCGATGAAGTCCTGCGCCAGGGTGTCGAACGTCGGGTCGTTGAAGTGGGCGGCGTTCCAGGCTCCGGTGCCCTTGGCGGCGTTCGTGGTCTCGAGCGGCGCCTTGAGGAAGAGGTTGGGCACGGCCCGTGAGCCGTAGTCGACGAGGCTCATCTCGCCGTCCAGCCAGTCCGACTTCCCGAAGGTGCCCGGGCCGTAGTACTTCTGCGGCGTCTCGATCGTGAGGTTGATGTCGACGCCGATCTGGGCGGCCGAGGACTTCACGATCTCGGCGAAGTGGGGTATCTCTCCGGTCGTCTCGGTGAGAAGCGAAGCCGAGAAGCCCCGCGAGAACCCTGCCTGGCCCAGCAGCTGCTTGGCCAGCTTCAGGTTCTGGGTCCGCTGCGGCACGCTCGTGTCCGTCGACTTGAACACGGGGGCGAACGGGCTGTCGTTGCCGACTTGGGCGTAGCCCTTGAACAGGGCCTGCACTATGGCCGGCCGGTCGAGGGTGTAGGCGATGGCCTGCCGGACCAGGTTGCTCTTGAGCGGGCCCTCGTCGCAGCGCATGGAGAGCTCCCGGTGGGTGCTCGCCTTCAAGGCGACGATGTCGAAGTTGCCGTCCAAGAGCTGGGGGCTCGTCGAGACGGTGAAGCCGTTGTTGGCCTGGATGGAACCCGCCTCGAGGGCGGCCGTCTCCGCCGCCTCCTCGGCGTAGTAGGTGAACTGCACCTCCTTCGGCAAGGCCGGCGTCCCCCAGTAATGCGGGTTGCGGACGAAGGTCGCCCCCTGGCTCGGCGTATAGCTCGTCTTCATGAAGTGCCCGGTTCCGGGCCAGTTCGACGACTGATACTTGGAGAAGTCGGTGTTCTTCGGGACGATGACCGTGTTGTAGTTGTCCGACGAGCAGGCGTCGGGGAAGCTGGCGTCCGAGCCGAGGAGGTGGAAGGCGACTGTCTGGTCGTCGACCTTCACGACCCCGTCGGGAACCAGCGTGCCGCCGAAGACCGAGAGGGCGTTCCCCGAGGTCTTCGGATCGCACTGGGACTGGAAGCTGTACACGACGTCGTCGACCGTCATCGGCGTCCCGTCGTTGAACTTCACCCCCTGGCGGATCTTGAAGGTCCAGATGCTGCTGTCGCTGTTCGGGCTCCAGCTCGTCGCCAGCCACGGCCGGTAGTTCAGGTGCTGGTCGCTCAAGATGAGGAACTCGGCGACCTGGCCGAGGGTCACGAGGCCGCCCGTGTCCTCGATGAGGATGGGGTCGATGGCGGCCGCAGGCACCGTGACGCCGATCTTGATCGTGGCGCCTGCCTTTGCCTTGCCGGTCGAGCCGGACGGTAGAGACGAGGTGGTCGTCTTGGAGGTGGCTTTCGTGCTACCGCAGGCCTCGAGGATGCCGCCGAGGAGCGGGATCGACAGCCCGATCATCGTGCCGCGGCGCAAGAAATCGCGTCGCGACAGGCGCCCGGCGACGAACTCGTCGATGATGTGCTCCTGAGCCGGGCCGTGGCCCCTGCGAAGATCGTCCAGTCGGCCATGGTCGATTTCCATGGTCCCCCTTTCAACTGTCCAGCCTCACGACTTCGTGAAGTTTACGGGGACGTTACCACGCCTTCTTGATCGAAAGCGGGCATCACTCATCCGGATCGGCTTAACTCGGCAAGCCGCAGCAAGTGAGTCACAGCACAAGAGACAAGAGAAGGGAATACGGATGACAGTGGTGCTCGAATCCCGGGACGACTTCACGTTGGCCAACTACCGGCGCGTGGCGAGGGACGGAGAAGGTATCGAGATCGGGCCGCGGGCATTGCAGGCGATGGCGGACGCCCGCAGATCCTTCATGGCCCTCCTCGACAGCGACCGGGGCGCCTTCATCTACGGGACCACGAGCGGGAGCGGCGAGCAGGCGATGAACGCCATCACTCCCGACGAGCAACGTCGCCGTGCG
This sequence comes from uncultured Actinomycetota bacterium, assembly GCA_963754255.1. Taxonomy (GTDB): domain Bacteria; phylum Actinomycetota; class Acidimicrobiia; order Acidimicrobiales; family Bog-793; genus CAVWEW01. The sequence continues at coordinate 883,842 of CAVWEW010000008.1, read as the reverse complement.
GTTGATTGGGCGCGACGCGGCCATCACGGGAGCAGCTTCGGGGGCGGCTACCTGCCTGAGAGCGCCGTGCGGGGCATCATCTTCGCCAGGCTGACGAACTACATCGAGGGCAACGCCAAGGCGCGCCCGGTCGTGGCCGAGCGCATCGCAGAGATGCTCGACCGCCCGCTGGCGAAGGTCCCCCTGGCGGGACAGGTGGGCCCGGGCGAGATCGTCCCGCTGGCCCACGTCATGAGCACGCTTGTCCTCGAGGACCTGGAGGAGGGCGAGCCGATGGCGGTCGTCAACGGGTCGCCGTGCTCGGCGGCCCTCGCGGCCGATACCGCTATCGAGGCGAGGGCCCGCCTCGAGCTCGCCGAGCAAGTCTTTGCTCTCTCGATCGAGGCTTTCAAGGCGCCCCTCGAGGCTTACGACCCAGCGCTGAAGGCCCTGTGGCGGGACCCCTACGAGGGAAGGGCCCTCGACGCCCTCGAGGTGTTGCTGGCCGACGCCCCCCGGGTCGGGCGGCGGTCGTTTCAGGCTCCTGTGAGCTACCGGATCCTTCCCCGGGTCCTCGGACAGGCACATCGGGCGCTCGCCACGTTGGAGGAGGTCGCCGAGATCGCCCTGGCATCGGTGACGGACAACCCCGTCTATGTCCTGCCCGACGCCGAGCATCCGCATGGCCGGGCGTTCTCGACCGGCGGGTACCACAATGCGAGCGCCTACCCCGCTATCGACGGGGTCTCGGCAGCCTGGGCCGATCTGTCGCGGCCTGGCCGAGCGGCACACCATGAAGCTCCACGACGAGAGCGTCTCGCTGCTTCCCCACCATCTGAGCGCCACGGGCGCCGGCTCGGGCGGCACGGCGGCGCTGACATTCGTGCAGACCGGCTTCGGGGAGGAGGCGCGGCACGAGGCCGCTCGGACGTTCCTGCCCGCGAGCGAGAGCGGCGGATTCAAGGGCCAGAACGACGTCGCCTCGCCGACGTTCTTCGCCTACGCGAAGCACGGCCGCGTCTCCTGGTGCCTCGACGCCTGCCTGGCATCCCTCGCCGTCGCCTGCAGCCAGGCCCTTTCCGTCACCGACCGCAAGCCCCCCTCGGCCCTGGCGGGCTTCCTGGAAGCGGTCCGGGAGCAGGTGCCGCCCGTGGACGGCGTCTCGGTGCGTGAGCTCGGGCTCGAGGTGGGCGCACTCACGACCGCATTCGGTCGGGCGGCGAGCAGAGGACTGTCGTCTCTGTCAGATGTCATGACCCGCCGGCGAGGTCGCCCGACACCGACGGCGTAAAACACCGGCGGTGTCGGGCGGGCAGGCTGGACGATCCTTGATCGAGCAGGAGCAGCTCACCAGTGAGCGGAGCGTTCCGGCTTGCTTGATTGACCGGCGGAGCGTCAGCTCATTGGTGGAGTGCTTCCCGCGACCTGCGGTAGTGCTCGCGCAGCACGCCCTTGTAGATCTTGCCGTTGTCCTGCCGGGGGAGGCTGTCTGACGAAGTCCACCGTCCGGGGGCATTTGTAGTGGGCGAGCCGGCCCCGGCAGAACTCGATCAACTCCCGCGCCAGGTCGTCGGAGGGGGAGCGGCCGGGCTCGAGCTGGACCACGGCCTTTACCTCTTCGCCCCACTCCTCGCTCGGAATGCCGATCACCGCCACGTCGGCGACGCTCGGATGCTCGAGAAGCACGGCGTCGACCTCCGCCGGGTAGATGTTCACGCCGCCGGAGATGACGACGTTGGCGTCCCGGTCGGTGAGGAACAGGTAGCCGTCCTCGTCCATGTAGCCCATGTCGCCCAGGGTGAAGTAGTCCCCCCGGTAGGCCGAAGCCGTCTTGGCCGTGTCACCGAAGTACTCGAAGCGGCCCTCCGGCGGCGCCTTCATGTAGACCAGCCCGACCTCGCCGGAAGGAACTGGACGCCGCCGGCGTCGCCGACGAAGACGTGGTCCGACGGCTCGGGCTTGCCGACCGTGCCCGGCCGCGAGAGCCACTCCGGCGGCTCGACGAAAGTGCCTGCGCCCTCTGTGGCGGCGTAGTACTCGTAGATGATCGGGCCGAGCCAGTCGAACATCTTCTGCTTGAGCGAGACCGGGCACGGAGCGGCTCCGTGGACGATCACCCGGAGCGAGGACAGGTCATAGGAGTCACGCACCTCGGGTGGGAGCGAGATCAACCGATGGAACATGGTCGGGACCATGTGGGTGTGGGTGACCCGGTAGCGCTCGATCAGCTCGAGGACCCCGGCGGAGTCCCAGCGGTCGACGAGCACCGTCCCCACTCCTCTCGGAAGCGCCGTCGAGAGCGTGTAGGCGGCCGGTGCGGTGTGATAGAGCGGGCCGACGGCGAGGTCGCGATCCGTGCCGGGCCGGTAGTCGAAGCTCCAGCGGAAGCGGAAGCTCGCTTGGCGGCGGCGGTAGACGCCTTTCGGGCGGCCTGTGGTGCCGGAGGTGTAGAGCATGACGGAACCCTCCACCGGATCGTCCAGGTCGTCGGGGGACTCGTCCGCCAGCAATGCCTCGTAGTCGTCGAAACCCCCGATGGCCTGGCCGATGCTGATGCGCACCGTCGGCCTCGGGGGCTGCCCGGGCGGCCTCGTCCGCCTCGCGCCCGAAGCGGCCCTCGGCGAGAAACGCCCTCGCCTGGCAGTTGTCGAGGATGTAGCCGGCCTCTCCTCCCGTGAGGTGCCAGTTGATCGGGGTGAGCCGCAGGCCGGCACGGGTGGCGGCGAAGTAGGCCTCGATGAATTCGTGGCGGTTGGAGCACATGAGGGCGACGGCGTCGCCCGGTCGCAGCCCGCGGGAGCGAAGAGCCCGCACCAGCTTGTTGATCCGCCCGTTCAGGGCGCCGAAGGTGAGCTCGCCTTCGGGCGACGAGACTGCGGGCCGGTCGGGCGCCATGGCGGCGTGGCGGGCGATGGCGAGCGTCCGCTCGAGCGGCCGGTCGACCGGGATGTCATCCGCCGCCCCCCCGAAACCGCCGCCAGTGCTCATGGTACGCCGGCGCGCTCCGGTCCGGGAGCACTGTGAGGGCTGGGCTCGCCCGCCGGGGGCAGGCACAGAACCGAAGGGGGAGGAGCCGCTCACGGCGAGCCGGCCAGTGCCCTCGCCAACGTCGCCGCCTCGTCCCGGAGGTGGCGCGGGCGGTCGCCCTCGAGGGGGGAAAGGCAGACCGCACCTCCGCGAGCAGCCCGTCCAGAGGGGGCGCCGGACGGCGCGAGGTGGCAAAGAGCGCCTGGCTCGCCTCGGCGGCGAGCATGGCCAGCAGGACGTCGATGCACTCCGCAGAGTCGCGTCTGGCGCCGATGAGCGCTGAAGACCGGTGAGGAGACGTCGTCCTGCGCATCGTTCACGGCCGCTGGCAGCAGCGTCGGCATGGCCGCCGCCCGCGTCTCTTCCACCAAGTCGTTCATGAGGCGTCGGAACCCCACCGTCGCCTGCCGCGGCAGCCGCGAGACCTCCGGGGTGCTGAGCGCTGTTACATGACGCTCGATCAGCACCGCCAGATCCGCCCAGGCGGCCGTGAGGGTGCCCAGAGCGGGGCAGACCATGGCGTTGTGGTACCCACCGGTGGAGAACGCCCGGCCGAAGGGGTGGCTCTCGTCTGGAGGCACGTAGACAGGATTGTCCGTGACGGACCTGAGCGAGATCCGGGCGACGTCCTCGAGCCCGGCCACCGCCCGGTGCACCTGGCCGAGGAGGCGGCCGACGACCCGGTAGCTCGCCGGCACGTCGTCGTGGCGCCGGTCGTCTGTGGAGGCACCGCCGAGATGGCGGCGGAGCGCCCTCAGGGCGGCGGCGTCACCCTCGTCGCCGAAGAGATCCTCGAGTGCCTCGTCGTAGTCCTCAAGGGGTGCCCGGAAGGCCTCGACGGACAAGGCGAGGATCTGCTCGGCGTGCTCGAGCCGGTGCCGTGCCTGCAGGGCGGCGTCGGCCCCGAGGGCCGCGGAACAGGGGGACCCGTTCGAGAGCGGGTTGCCTTCGCCCTCCTCGAGATCGCCCCGGTCGAAGTCCCTCAGCACGTGCGCCATCGGCAGTACCTCGCCGGCGCCCACCTCACCGTCGAGCGGCACCTTCGGCATCGGCCCGTCGAGGAGAGCGGCCAGCTTCTCGGCCACGACCGGCCGCGCCTTCGAGTTGCCGGCGACGAAGTTGGACAGCCGGGCGAAGATGATCCCCCGCACCACGCGCTCGTCCAGGTAGCCGCCGCCGAAGCCGCGGCCCCACGAGCCGCGGCCGCCGTGGGCTCGGGCGTGGGACCCCTGCTCCTCCGGAGGGATCGTCACCTTGGCCCGGGGGCCGAAGTTGCTCGTCACCCCGTAGATGAACTGGGTGCGATCGGAGTTGAGGAGGGCCATGAAGTTGGCCCGTCCCTCCTCCATCGTCCGCCGCCCTTCCGGGCCGATCTCGACCGACTCCCCCCCGGCCGTGACGCGGCGGAAGTTCTCGAGCGAGAAGTCGTCCCGACTGTTGAGCACTACCGTCATGAGCTACCTGCCGGCGGTGGTGACGGCTCGACGCGTTCGCTCAGGACCACGGCGTGGAGGGCTTGGCCTGCAGCTCACCGTCGACGTAGAGCCCTTCCACCTTCTCGTTGAAGAAGCAGACCATGTTCTCGATCTTCGTGCACTCGAGTGTGGGATGGGGGTAGTACCAGGCGATGTCGGAGACGAGCTCGTCGCCCACCCTCACCGAATAGTAGGAGGCGACGCCCTTGTACGGGCACTGCGTGGTCAGCTCGGAAGGCTCGAGGAGGTCGAGGCGGACGTCGAGCTTCGGGATGTAGTAGCGGGTGGGCAGGTGGGTCTCGAAGACCAGGACCGGCCGCCGGGTCTCCGCCACGAGCTCGCCCGCCACTCGAACCTCGAGGTGGCGGGAGCTCTGCAACACGTCGATGCGCTTGTAGGGATCACGCGGGTGGACGTAGACCTCCTCGTCCTCCTCGAACCAGGCGTCCATCTTGCCCCAGTAGAAGGCCATGTGGTCAGCCAGCTCTGCCGGCGCCTGCGCCAGCGGCGCCGGGTAGGTCCAGGCGGCATTCTCCGCCACCCGGCCGCCTACCTCCACCGAGTAGTAGCTGGCCCTCCCCTTGTACGGGCAGTCGGTGTGATGGTCCGTCTCGGAGAGCAGGTCCATGCGGACATCGGCCCTGGGGAAGTAGTACACGGGAAGGTGATTCGTCTCGAACATCGTGAGGACACGTCTCGAATCGGCTACCGCCTCCCCACCGACGTACACCCGCACCCGCTTCGGGCACGGCTCGAACCTCACCTCGTGCTCGGCCTGGCTCCCGCGTCCCAATCTTTCGGTCCTCGATCAGCTGCGTCACAGGGCCTCCTCACTTTCGTCCTCGGGCCAAGCAGGCCTGTCGCCAATATCGAGCAGTGGACTCACGATACACAGCTGTGGGTGGTGAACTTCTCCCCGCTCCGGTCGCTCATGACGGGGTCGTCCCCGGGGAGCCGTCGGCCAGCCGGATGGTCTCGGTGAGAACCGCGATGCCTTTTCCCACCTGATCGAGGTCGGTCCATTCCTCCGGGCAGTGGCTCCGCCCGTCGCGGGACGGGACGAAGATCATTCCCATCGGGCCGAGCCGCGCCATCTGGGCGGCGTCGTGGCCGGCGCCGCTCGGCAGGAACAGCGGCGCCGGGCCATCTGCGGAGGCGGCCCGGGCGATCAAGGCCTCCACCCAGTCGGTGGCGAGCACCGGCTCCTCGTGCGACACCCACCGCAGCGAGCTCCCGAGCCCCCGGCGGTCGCCTATGGCGGCGATCTCCCCTTCGACGGCGCCCGCAAACCGGCGGAGCCATTCCTCGTCGTCGCTGCGGGCCTCCGCCCACAGGTCTGCCTCGGCAGGAACGACATTGGAAGCGCCCGGCCGTGTCACGAGACGACCTGTGGTGGTGACGGCACCGGCGGCGAGGCGCTCGATCGCCAGCACCGCCTCGGCCGCACCGGCGAGGGCGTCCCGCCGGCGATCCATCGGCGTCGTGCCTGCGTGATCGGGCCGGCCGACGAAGCCGGCGAGGAGGCGGTCGATCCCGACGATGCCCGTCACCACGCCGATCGGCACCCCGCTCTCCTCGAGCCTCGGCCCCTGCTCGATATGGAGCTCGACGAAGCAGTGCACCCGCCCGGCATCCCAGCGCGCCCGGGCGAGTTCGCCCGGCTCACCTCCGGCGGCAGCGAGCGCCTGACCAAGTGTGCGTCCGTCCGGGCCGACGAGCTCGAGATGGTCATCGCCGAGATTGCCGGCCACTGCGCGGCTGCCCACGCAGCTGAGGCCGAAGTCGTTCGGCTCCTCCCCGAGGAAGTCGACGACGATCAGGTCGTGCTCGAGTTGAACCCCGGCCTCGTTGAGGCAGCGGACCGCCTCGATGGCGCCGAGCACCCCGATGATGCCGTCGAAGCGGCCCCCTCCCGCCACGGTGTCGGTGTGCGACCCAGTCACGATGGCGCCGGGCCGCTCACCGTTCCCAGGGAGCCTCCCGATGAGATTGGCTGCCGCGTCGACCTCCACGTCGAGGCCGGCGGCCGTCATCTCGGAGGCTACCCACAGACGGGCTTCGCGGTCCACGTCGGAGAAGACCCGCCGCGTCCACCCCGGCGCGGCCGGATCCCGGAACGAGGAGAGGGTCTCGAGCTCCTCCCCCACCCGCTCGAGTCGAGGTGACACCTCGGGGCTCGTCACGACAGGCCGGCCCCCCGACCGACGTCCACGATGTCGATGCCCATGATCGCTTCCACCTCCTCGAGGGCGTAACGGTCGCGCGTGCTCGAGGACAACGGGAGTCGGGTCCTGTCGACGACGAGCAGGGCGACCTCTTGGCCCTCTGCCATGGTGGCGATGGAGACAGGGCGCCCATCCTCGAGCGAGAGCGTGGCGATGACGTCGGGATAGGTGGAGAGCCGTTCGCCTTCGCGATCGACGGTCATGTACTCGTTCAAGAAACGGACCACACACCCGTCGACACCGATGGCGCCGTGATCGAAGCCGCCGGCGGTCCGGAGCGGTGTGACCGGCTGCACGCGCCCGCGGGCGATGATCCGGCCGCCGGTGCTGGCCATCACTGCCTCGAGCACCGCCTCCGGCCCGGGAGCGGCTCGACGCATGGCCGCTCCGATCGAGAGGGCGTAGCCGATGGCGCCCGCGGCGGCGTGCTCTTTCACGAAGGCGGCCTCGACAGGATGGCGGGCCGCGGCGATGAACCCTCCGGCGCGCACGCAGACGTCGCGCAGCACGTCGCTCGTAGGGATCACCTCGCCCCGCACCACGACCTCGAGGCCGCCGCAGAGCCGGCGGTTGCCCCCGGCTACGGCCTGCACCGTGCGGTAGCCGGCGCGCCGGGTGAGGCCGAGGGCACCAAGCTTGCCTGTGGGATGCGCCCGCACGTCTCCGGCGGCATCGAGAACCTTCACGCCGAGGACAGCCGACTGGATCCAGCCGTTCAGTGTCGTCGATGAGCCGTTCTGGGCTGTCATGACCGCGGCCACGGGCCGCTCGAGCTCGTCTGCCACCAGCTGAAGCGCCCGCACGTAGTCGAGCGGGCGAATCTCCCAGTCCGGAGAGGCCGGCGCCCCTATGGCAGTGACGGTGACAACTGTGGCGTCGTCCTCGATCTCCTCGAGCGAGCACAGCACCGGCCGGCCGATCCTCGTGGCGAGCTCTCCCATCATCATCCCGTGGTCGACCCAGCCCCCGCCCCCGCAGGCGAGCACCGATCCACCCCAGACCGCGTCGAGGGCGTCCTCCGGCGTCAGCTCCCTCATCTAGGACTCCCCTCTCGTCACCGCAGGTCGCCCCGTTGCCCGGCCCGTTGTAGCGGCAGGCCGGCTCGTTGCGGCTGCAGGCCGGCCCGTTGCGGCGGCAGGCCGCCCATCTTCCGCCGGCGCCCGGGCCTCTCGTGGCGGGCCCTCGTGAGCTAGCGGGTGCCGGGCCTGCCGTAGGCCGAGACCGCCGGCGGCGGCGGCGTCCTTAGCGGCCGGGTAGCCGGCATCGGCGTAGCGAAGCACACCGAGCCCGGTATCGGCGTCGAGGCTGCGGCGCAATCGCCGCCCGGCCGCCTCGGTACCGTCGGCGACGATCGTCACGCCGGCGCTCTGCATGTAGCCGGCATACCCCGCCCCTCCGGCGTGCACGGCGACAAGGTCGGCTCCGCTGGCCGACAGCAGGAGGGCGTCGAGGATGGGCCAGTCCGAGATGGCGCTGCTCCCGTCCGCCATCGCCTCGGTCCCGATGTGCGGATGAGTCATCCCGCCGGAGTCGAAGTGGTCACGCGTGAACAGCACCGGAGCCCCGAGACGCCCCTTCGCGACAAGGTCGTTCACCGCCACGGCAAATGCCGAGCGCTCGCCGTGGCCGAGCCAGCAGCTCCGGGCCGGCAGCCCTTGCACCTCGACGTGACGACCGGCCAGCTCTATCCACGAGCTCACCTCGGGTCGGAAGGACAACTCGAGCGCCAACCGATCGAGGGTGGCGAGGTCTCCTGCCTCACCGCTCAGAGCCACCCACCGGAACGGGCCGATGCCGCGACAGAAGAGGGGACGGATGTAGCGCTCCGCGAAGCCGTCGATCTCGAACGCGCCCTTCACACCGGCCGCGTCGGCCTGCACGCGCAGGTTGTTGCCGTCCTCGAAGACGACGGCCCCGGCCGCCTTCAGACGCAGCATCGCCTCCACCTGCACGGCCATCGACTCCCGCGCCCGCAGAGCGAGAGCGGCAGGATCGGACCGGCGAAGCGCCGACCACTGCGAAGGTGAGCAGCCAAGGGGGCAGTAGCCGTAGACGGCGTCGTGGGCTGCCGTCAGGTCGGTCACGACGTCGGGCACAACCTGCCGGTCGGCCAGCTCGCGGTAGACGCCGGCCGCATTCCCGAGCAGGCCCACGACCCCGGTCGATCGCGGAGGGAGCGCTGTGGCGGCGAGGGCCTCGTCGAGGTCGTCGGTGACGGCATCGAGGTGACCGCGCTCGAAGGCCCGGGAGCACTTGGCCTCGTCGACCTCGACGACGATGCCGCGGCCGCCCGCCATGGCGATGGCGAGCGGTTGCGCAGAGCCCATGCCGCCGAGGCCGGCCGTGAGGACGAGCCGCCCGGCGAGCGAGCCGGCGAAATGCTCCCCTGCCACGGCCTGCAGGAGCTCGTAGACCCCCTGCAGGACGCCCTGGAAGCCGATGTACTGCCAGTCCCCTGCCGTCAGGCCTCCCCACATGATGAGGCCGGCCGCGGCCAGCTCCTCGAAGCACTCCTGGGTGGCGTAGTGCCCGACGACGTTCCCGCAGGCCATCACCACGAGAGGGGCCTCCGGCGGGCTGGGGAAGACGCCGATCGGCTTGCCCGACTGGACGACGAGCGTCTCATCCTCCCGCAGGTTGCGGAGCGAGACGACGAGGTCGTCGAAGGAGTCCCAGTCCCGCGCCGCCTTGGCGCGGGCGGCGTAGACGACGAGGTCCTCGGGTCGCTCGCCGATCTCGAGGACGTTCTCGAGCATGCGGAGCAGCCCCTCCTGTCGCCACCCCCCACAGCGAAGCCCTACACCGCGACCTGCCCTCACAGGCGCCGGCCCGGCATTCATTCCGCTCTCACCGCCTCGGCCGGAGAAGCTGCCCGCGTCCGGCCGCGCCACTGAGGCGCGAGCCGTCCCAGACCACCTCGCCCCGCGAGACCGTCAGCACCACCCGGCCCTCGCAGGTCATCCCGTCGTAGGGGCTCCAGCCGGCGTTCGAGTGAAGGCGACCGCCGTCGATGGTGACCGTCGCCTCCGGGTCGAAGGCGACTATGTCGGCGTCCATGCCCGCCTCGAGGGCGCCCTTGCGGTCCGCCAGGCCGAAGAGGGCCGCCGGCGTGGACGAGATCAGCCGGGCGAGATCGGACATGGTCCCTCCCCTGCCCAAGAGCCGAGAGGCAAGCACCGGGAGGAGCGTCTCCACGCCGGGCGCGCCGGAATGGTTGTCGAAGATGTCCGGCTTCGTCTTGTCCGAGAGCGGCCACGGCGCATGGTCCGACGCCACCACGTCGACCTTGCCGTCCGACAGCCGCCGCCAGAGGGCCTCCCTGTCGGCCGCCGACCGCAGCGGGGGGTTGATCTTGAGCCTGCCTTCCTGCACGGCCATGTCGTCCTCGGAGAAGCACAGATAGTGCGGGCAGGTCTCCACGCTCACGCGGGTCCCCTCGGCGGCGTAGGCCGACGCCAGGTCGACTGACCGGGGCAGGCTCAGATGACAGAGATGGAGGTGCCCGCCGGTCTCCCGGGCGTACTCGAGCGCGGTGAGCACAGCCTGTGTCTCGCTCACGGGAGGGCGGGAGCGGCAGTGATCGAGAGGAGCCGAGGCGCCGGACGCGCGGGCCTTGGCGACGAGCGGCTTGATGATCTCCTCGTTCTCCGCATGCACGCAGGCGATGCTGCCGGCCCGGCCGATCGCAGTGAGGACCTCGATGAACTGCTCGTCGGGGATGCGGGGGAAGCGCCTCGGGTCGGTGCAGAAGAGTGACAATTTGAAGCCGACGACGCCGGCTTCCACGAGCGGTGCCACATCGGCCGCCCCGTTGCCCGGCCGGACGGTGCCGAGCAGTGCCACGTCGACGTGAGCCTCCCGGGCTATGCGAGCCGCCTTTTCCGCAAAGACGCTCGGGTCGACCACAGGTGCCTCGGCGTCGTAAGGCATGTCCACCACCGTCGTCACCCCGCCTGCGGCCGCGGAGCGCGTGAGGGCTCCGATCCCCTCGCCCGGGTGGCTGCCGGAGTGCACATGGCAGTCGATGGCACCGGGGAGGAGGTAGGCCGACCCGAGGTCGATGCGCCGCTCAGCCCGCTCGCTGCCCGGCTCCCCGGGGCGCACATCGACGATGCGCCCCCCGGCGACGACGATCTCTCCTCTGGCAGGTTCCCCGTGGCGGGGGACGACTCGGCCGGCGATCGAGAGGTCTACGGCGGGCATCTCATGGCAGTCCGATGATCTCCCAGCTCGAGTTGACGTCCGTGCGGGACGCAGGTTAATCCTTCAAGGAAACACGGTCCACTACAAGTGAACGGACTCCGGAGGCGCCGGGTTGGGAGCGCACCTATCCGACCTGGAAAGATCGCCCGGCGCCCAGCCCGGCTTCCACGATCAAGGTCCACGATCTACACTCCAGTTCCGGCAGTCGTCCGGCCGAGCCGCAGATCGAGCGCTCCACGCCGGCTCGACGGATCGACTGGGGGAGGAAGGCGACGACGTGACACCGAGCGGAGTCCCTACCTCCGAGAGGCCTGGCAGATGGCTGTAGTGACCGCCCCCCCGCAGCCCGTCGGCGCGGTGCCCGCCGGACCGGCGCCGGTCGTCCCGTGGCGGGGCGCTCACCCGATCATCGACCTCGTCGCCAGGAGGGCCCTCATCGGGGTGGTGACTCTGCTGGCGGTGTCCATCATCGTCTTTCTCGCCACCCAGACGCTGCCCGGCAATGCCGCCTACTCGGTCCTCGGCCGCACGGCCACGCCGGCGAGGCTCCATGCTCTCGAGCGGCAGCTCCACCTCAACCGGGGCGTCTTCGACCAGTACTGGATCTGGCTGACCGGGCTCCTCGGTGGCCACCTGGGCAACTCGCTCGCCAACGGCCAACCCGTATGGGGCCAGGTGGAGCCGAGGCTCGTCGACTCCTCCGGGCTGGTCTTCATCGCCGGCGCCATCGGCACGCTGCTGGGCATGGCGCTCGGCGCCGTCGCCGCGCTGCGCAAGGACGGGTGGTTCGACCACATCGCCTCAGCCGTCGCCCTCGCCATCACGTCGCTGCCGGAATTCGTGGTCGGCATCGCCCTCATACTGCTGTTCTCGACGACAGTCACCCATCTCCTGCCCGCCGTCTCGCTGCTCCCACCGGGCACGTACTTCTGGAACCAGCCGAAGCTTCTGGTCCTGCCGATCGCCACGCTCGTTCTCGTCATCGCCCCGTACATCTTTCGGATGATGCGGGCCGCCATGGTCGAGGCGCTCGAGTCGGACTACGTGGAGATGGCCCACCTGAAGGGCATCCCGTCCTGGAAGATCGTCGTAAAGCATGCCCTCCCGAACGCCATCGCCCCGACGATCCAGGTGGTCGGGCTGAGCTTCCTCTACCTCGCCGGAGGGATCGTCATCGTGGAGAACGTCTTCGCCTACCCGGGCATCGGCCAGGGCCTCTACTACGCCGTCCAGAACCGGGACATCCCCCATATCCAGCTCATCGTCGTGATATTGGCTGCGTTCTACGTCTTCATGAACATCGTCACCGACGTGATCGCCCTCCTCGCCAGCCCTCGCCGGCGGATAGCGCGCTAGCGATGGCCGTCGCCGCACCAGCCGCTCCGCCGGCCGGGAACAGCGCCCCGACCCGGCTCCGCCGGCGCCAGTGGCTCACGGTCCTCGGGGAAGCAGTCCGGACCCCAAGAGGGGCCATCGGCCTTTCTCTCACCGCATTTGTGGTGCTCGTCGCGGTCATCGGGCCTTTCGTCGCCCCGCACAGCCCGACCGCCTTCGTCGCCCCCGACTTCTCCAAGCCTTCGAGCCAGTTCCTGTTCGGCACGGACACCCTCGGGCGCGACGTGCTCTCGCGCGTCCTCGAGGGCGGCTGGGTGCTGCTCGTCATGGCGCTGGCCGCCACCGTCTTCGGGATCGTCGTCGGGGCCATCGCCGGCGTGTCGGCCGCCTATCTCCGCGGCCGCTGGGACGGCCTCATCATGCGGACCGTCGACGTCGTGCTCGCCTTCCCCCAGCTCGTCTTCGCCCTTCTGCTCGTCAGCATCCTCGGCCCCAAGCTGTGGCTGATCGTCCTCGCGGTCGGGTTCTCCCACGCGCCCGCGGTGGCGCGGGTCCTCCGAGCCGCCACGCTCGAGATCTCCGAGCGCGACTTCGTCAAGGCCGTCGAACTGCAGGGGATGAAGCCGTGGAGGGTGATGGCAAAGGAGATCATCCCCAACCTCATCTCGCCGATCATGGTGGAGGCGGGCCTCAGGCTCACCTACTCGATCGTGATCATGGCCGGCTTGTCCTACCTCGGTTTCGGGCAGCCTCCCCCGGCGGCCAACTGGGGGCTCATGGTGGGTGAGAACCAGACGGGGCTCGTGGCCAACCCGTGGGCGGTGGTCGTGCCGGCCATCCTCATAGCCCTCCTCACGGTGGGCACCAACACCTTCACCGATGCCGTCGCACGGGTCGCCATCGGGGTCGACCGCCGGCCTGAGGAGGCAGCCCTCCTCGAGGACATCGGGCTGCGTGCGGCATGAGCGACGCGCACGCCCGCTTGGCCACCGGCGTCATGAACCCGGCGGAGCCGATGGCCCCACCGGTGCGGCTCGAGGTGCGAGATCTCGGAGGTCCGCCTGGCAAACGGCGGTCCCGACGTGGTGAGCGACGTGTCGTTCCAGGTGCCGGCCGGGCACGTCCTCGGGCTCGTCGGTGAATCGGGATCGGGCAAGACGACCGTTGCCCTCGCCCTCCTCGGCCATGCCCGGCGCGGCCTCGAGCTGAGCCGGGGGTCGGTACTGCTCGACGGGACCGATCTGCTCTCCCTCGGCCACCACGAGCTGCAGGAGCTGCGAGGCGGACGCGTCGCCTACGTCCCCCAGGATCCGGGCGCGGCGCTCAACCCGACGCTGCGCATCGGGTCGCAGCTGAGGGAGGCGCTGAAGGCCCACGAGGGCGACGACGACCCTGCCCAGCGGATCGCACAGGTCCTGTCGGAGTCCCACCTCGACTCGAGCCCGGAGATGCTGCGCCGCTATCCCCACCAGCTCTCCGGCGGCCAGCAGCAACGGGTGGCCATCGCGATGGCCTTCTCCTGCAGGCCCTCGGTGATCGTGCTCGACGAGCCGACGACCGGTCTCGACGTCACCACACAACGACATGTCCTCGACACCGTACGGACGCTGTGCCGCTCCTATGGAGTGGCCGCCGTCTACGTGAGCCACGACCTCGCCGTGGTCGGCGGCCTCGCCACCGAAGTAGCCGTCATGTACGCCGGCCGCGTGATCGAGCTCGGGTCGACGGCGAAGGTGTTCGGCTTCCCGGTGCACCCGTACTCCCGCGGACTGCTGGCGGCCGTGCCGTCGCCGGAGAGGGCCGAGGCCCTGACGGGCATCGAGGGCCAGCCCCCCCGGCCGGGCCGCCGCCCGAAGGGGTGCTCGTTCGCTCCACGCTGCTCGTTCGCCGCCGAGCCGTGCCGGTCGATCGACCCTGAGCCCGAGATGGTGAGCGGCCGGCTCGTACGCTGTCTACGGGCGGCCGAGATCACAGATCGCGACCGGGTCCGCCCCCTCTTGCTCGACCACCGGAGCGTGTCCGAGACACCGCCGGCGCCCGTGCTCTCGCTGAGAGACGTCTCCGCCCGGTACGGGTCGACGCCGGTCCTCTTCAACGTGGACATCGACGTGATGCCCGAATCATGCCTCGCCGTCGTGGGAGAGTCCGGCTCGGGCAAGACGACGCTCGCCCGCTGCATCGTCGGGTTGCACGAGAACTGGACCGGCGAGATGACCTTCGAGGGAGCTCGGCCGGCTCAAGGGGCGCGCCGCCGGCCGAAGGCGCTCCTGCAGCGGATCCAGTACGTCTTTCAGAACCCTTACACCTCGCTCAACCCACGAAAGACGATCGGCCAGATCGTGGCCCAGCCGCTCGAGCACTTCTTCGACCTGTCCTTCGCCGAGCGATCGAGCCGTGTGAAGAAGATTCTCGAGGACGTCTCACTCGGCGAGGACTTCGTCCGCCGGTACCCGGACCAGCTCTCCGGCGGCGAGCGCCAGCGGGTCGCCATCGCGAGGGCCCTCGTCGTCGAGCCCGATCTCCTCGTCTGTGACGAGGTGACCTCCGCCCTCGACGTCTCCGTGCAGGCCATCATCGTCGAGCTGCTGAGGCGCCTGCAGAGAGAGCACCAGTTGTCGATGATCTTCATCACCCACAACCTCGCCCTCGTCCGCAGCATCGCCCAGGACGCCGTCGTCCTGTGCGCCGGCAGCGTCGTGGAGACGGGAACGGTCGAGGAGATCATCGAGCACCCCCAGCAGGACTACACGATCCGACTCATGGAGGACGTGCCCAAGCTCGCCGTCGCCGGCGCCGCCGAGCCTCAGCCCGCCTGAGGAGCCTCAGCCCGCCTGAGCGGCGGTCAGGTCAGCGACAAACGCCGGTTCTCGCCGGCGGATCGGATCGACGGGCACGAGGGCCGGAGCCGCCTCGGCGGGCAACGCCGGCCGGAGCGCGCTCAGGTCAGCCAGAAACGCTGGAACCCGTAGTTGGTGAGCGACAGGCCCGTCAGGCTGGGTAGCACCCCGCCCACGTTCTTGGCGTAGCCGTCGATGACCGGGGGGAAATAGGGGATGATGTAGCCCCCGTAGTCGTAGTCGATCATCTGCAGCTCGTGGGCGATGTCCGCCCGCTTGTTGGGATCGAGCGTCGCCACCGCCTCGTTGTACAGCTTGATGTAGCGGCCTCCGATGCCGGGCGGGAGCGGGTTGGAGGCCGGGCTGGCGAAGTGGGTCTCGTTGAACGGCGATATCGGCAATGTCGCCTGGGCGATCTGCGGCAGGTACCTGGCGTAGTACCAGTAGTCCTGGGCGAAGGTCCATTTCAGGTATTCCGAGCCGTAGAACGAGGTGACCGTCACCTGGTCGAGGTTGATGTTGACCAGGCTGCTCGCCTGCTGGGCGAGCACCTGGGCGGCCTTGAGGGTGCCCTGGGCGACGTCGGCCGTTTGCATTGTGAGCGACTTCTTGTACACGCCGCCTTTTTGCAGGTAGAACTTCGCCTTGTCGAGGTCCTGCTCACGCTGAGGGATCGACTTGTCCTGGAGGGGGTCGAAGGGCGAGAAGATGTCGTTGGCGATCGTGCCGTGGCCGGAGAACACCTGCTCGAGCATCTGCTTGCGGTCGACGGCCCAGCGGAGCCCTTGACGGACGTTCACGTCGCTGAAGGGCGCCTGGTCCACGCGCATGGTGAAGGGGGTCATCCCGCCGGCATTCGAGATGAGGACGTTGGCGAAGCTCTGGACGCTCGAGATCGAGTCCGACGAGAGCAGGTTGGCCACGTGGATCTGGTTCGCCTGCAGCGCCGACACCTGGGTCGTCTCGCTGCCGTAGTCGGAGATTACGACGGAGTCGACGTAGGGAAGCGGCTTCCCGTCCGTGCCGTTCTTCCAGTAGTTCTTGTTGGCGAGGAAGGTGCTCTGCACGCCCGGGGAGAACTTCTCGAACTTGAACGGCCCCGTGCCGACCGGCTTGGCGGGGTCGAAGCCCACCGGCAGGATGCTCAGGTAGTAGTAGTAGCCGATGATCGAGTCGACGAAGGTGGCAAACGGCGTATGACAGGGAATCTGCACGGTCAACTTGTCGACCGCCTTCATGTTCTTTATGTCGCACGGCGCGAGCGAGGAGGCGCCGCCGAGGTCGTTCGCCACGACGCGCTGGTAGCTGTAGATGACGTCCGCGGAAGTGAGCGGCTTCCCGTTGTGGAACACGATGTCGGGTCGAAGCTTGATCGTCCACAAGGTGGCGTCGGAGTTCGGCTCGATGGACTCGGCCAGGGCCAACTCGGGCTTGCAGTTGAGGTCCCAGATGACGAGGGCGTCGTAGAGGCTGACGATGCGGGAGAAGTCGACGTTGTTGACCCCCTTCTGCCCGTCGACGGTGTCCGACGAGGCGCCTCCGGTGAGGCCGGCGATCAGCTGGCCGCCCCGCACCGGCTTGCCGGCGCTCGCGCCGGCCGTGGTCGTCTTTCCTCCGGTGGACGAGCCGCACCCGGCGAGCACTCCCCCGGTGGCGGCAAGCAGGGCAGCTCCGCCGCTGTACTTGAGGAAGTCTCGCCGGGAGTGGCCGGCGGGGATCCCCGTACGCGTGGCTGCTGACTCTTCTCGGTCCATTCCTCCACCCCCGGCAAGCATTGTGGTCGGCCGACGGTAGGTCCGTCGCAACAGGTCTGTCAACATCGCCCTCGCGTAAGCGCAGCCACGGCGTAGTTTCTTTCGCAATTCGTATTACTCAGGCGCTACGCTTTCGCATCAAAGAGACGGCCGATCCTACGGCGAGGTGACCATGGCGTTGACAGACCAGCTGCGGGACGAGATCGAGGCGGGGTGGACGATCCCGGCCGAGTGGTACTGCGACGACGAGATCTTCGCCATCGAGCAACGGAACATCTTCGAGCGGTCGTGGCAGTACGTCGGCCGCCTGGAGCAGGTGAGAGACCCCGGAGACTTCATCACGGCGGTGATCGGGCGGGTGCCGGTGGTCGTGCTGCGGAACCGGCGCGGTGAGCTGGCCGGTTTCGTCAACGTCTGCCGTCATCGTTGCTCCGAGGTCGTGCAGGGCGCCGGTCGGCGCAACACCCTGCAATGCCACTATCACGCCTGGACCTATGACCTCGACGGCCGCTTGATCTCCGCCCCCCGCTCCGAGCGCGAGGAGAGCTTCGACAAGGAGGAGCTCTGCCTCGAGCCGGTGAAGGTGGGCAGCTTCGGGCCGTTCGTCTTCGCCAGCGTCTGTGCGGATGCCGCCCCCCTCGCCGAGGAGCTGGGCGAGCTGCCGGCCCGCATGCTCGACGACGGCCTCGACCTCGAGGATCTCGGCTTCAGCCAGCACGGCGTATGGGAGGTGGAGGCCAACTGGAAGATCGTCGTCGAGAACTACGGCGAGTGCTATCACTGCCCGGTCGCCCACCCGAGCTTCAGCCGGCTGATGGAGGTCGACCCGGACAGCTATGCCCTCGAATCCGGCGTCCACTGGTCGCGGGCCACCACACCGCTCAGGACCTGGCGGGAGGACCGGACGCCGCAGCTGCCCTATGACCCGGCCGGCCCGGTGACGCGAGCCCAGTTCGCCTACCTGTGGCCCAACTTCACCATCGTCCAGAACCCCGGCCCGATGAACGCCATGGCCTTCTACTTCGTGCCCCTCTCCCCGAGAAGGACCAAGGTGGTGTCCGAGTACTTCTTCGACAAGGACGCCTCGCCCGAGGTGGTGAAGGACATGATCGAGTTCAACATCGCCGTTGGTGCCGAGGACCAGGCTCTCGTGGAGTCCGTGCAGCGCGGAATGGACTCGGGCCGGGTCCGCCAGGGCCGGCTGCTCCTCGACTCCGAACACCTCATCCAGCACTTCCAGCGGCTCGTCCACGGTGCCGTCAGCTCCTCGGCCTGAGCCGGCGCCGTGACCGCCGGCCGGTTCGACGGCCGGACGGTGCTCGTCACCGGGGCCTCGAGCGGCATCGGGCGGGCCACGTCGCTCGCCTTCGCCGCCGAGGGGGCCACGGTCGTGGCCGTGGCGAGACGCCTCGATCGGCTCGAGCAGCTGGCGGCCGATGCCGCACAGGCCGCCGCCGGGCGCCCAGGCGGGGCCGCCGGGCGGGTGGAGGCCGTTGCCCTCGACGTGCGAGACCGGGACCGGTTGCGGGCGGTCGTGGCGTCGACGGCGGCCAGGGGCCGGCTCGACGTCCTCGTCAACGGCGCCGGCATCGCCGTCACCGAGCCGGTTCTCGAGGTGAGCGAGGAGCACTGGGACGACACGCTCGAGACCAACCTCACGGCGGCCTTCGTCGCCAGTCAGGAGGCGGCCCGGCACATGGTCGCAGGCCGGCGGGGGGTCCATCGTGAACATCGCCTCCATCGACTCCTTCGTCGCCGAGTCCCCCTTCGGCGCCTACTGCCCCTCCAAGGCCGGGCTGGTTCTCCTCACGCGCATGTTCGCCACCGAGCTCGGCCATCGAGGGCTGCGGTGCAATGCCGTCTGCCCCGGCCTCGTCGTGACCGAGATGACAGAGAGCGACCTGACCCCGAGCTTCGACGCCTTCTACCGCCCGAAGATCCCGATGCGGCGCTACTCCGCTCCCGAGGAGCAGGCTCGCGTCGTGCTCTTTCTCGCCTCCGACGAGGCATCCTTCGTGAACGGGGCCACCATCGACGTCGATGGCGGCCAGAGGTCGGGCTTCTGGTACGCGCCCGAATTCGCCCCTCCGGACGACTAGGCGCGGCCCGAGTGGAGCCGCCAGAATCGGGGGACGGACAGGAACTGCAACCGCTGCTGCTGCCTGCGAGCCCCCCATTTCGCGAGGGGGCACTGGACGACCTCGACCGGCGGATCATCGGGCATCTCCAACAGGACGGACGGCGCCCCTACCGGGAGATCGGACGGGCGCTCGGGGTCTCTGAAGGCACCATCCGCTGGAGGGTGCGCCGACTTCTCGACACGCAGGCGCTCCGCATCGTGGCCATCGCCGATCCTTTCCGGCTCGGCTACCGGGTCCTGGCCTTCGTGCTCATCTCGGTCGAGTCCGGCACCCACGCCCGCGTCATCGAGGCCCTGGTGGACTTTCCCGAGGTGACCTACGTGAGCGCCTGTGCCGGCCGCTTCGACATCTACATCCAGGTCGTCTGCCGAGACAACGACCACCTCTTCGAGCTGTTGTCGGAACGCATCCCGGCCATCGGCGGCGTCACACGGACCGAGACGTTCACCGAGTTCAAGATGTACAAGGTGTCCTACTACTACCCGGCGCGCGAGGAAGGCGGATGAACGTCCGCCGCCCAGGCTCGGATCCGGGCGACGCCGCCCTCGCGCCCGGCGGGCCGGTGTTGCCGCCGGTCGACTTGTACCTCGAAGGAGCCGTGCCGGTCCCTCCCACGGCCGGGGTGCGGTGGCCCGAGCAGCTCGCCATCAGCCGCGACACGAGCCCGGTCACGCCGGCGGCCACTGCCTCGAAGCGACCGCACCGGCGGCGCCGGCCGGTCATGTTCGCCGCCGCCGCCGTCGTGGCCGCCGGTGCCGCTGCGGCCGCCGTCGGGCTGGCGACCACCGCGTCCCGGCCAGTGCCGTTCGGCGTCCGCCAGCTCGCCGCCGACGTGAGCGGGTCGATGAGGTCGGGCTCGGTGAGCTGGGTGCTGACAGTGAAAGGTAGGACATCGTTCGGGAGCCTCGAGAGAGGCGTCGACGACCTCCCGGACGGCCCGTCGACAACCACCGCCGGGGACGGGCTTCGTTCCTCGCGCATCGGGGGCGTGCTCTACGCCGAGGTGGCGCCGGGGCGGTGGAACGCCGTTTCCCTGACAGCGCTTCCGCTGCCGATCCTGAGGCTGCCCGGAGGCACCGACCTGCCTGTGGCCGCCGAGGGGCTCGGCATACTGCTCTCCTACTTCTCCCCGCTCGATGCCAGTGTCACGAGGCTCCGTCAGGTGGCAGAGGAGAAGGTCGAGGGAGTGGCCACCACGGAGTACTCGTTCGTGCTCGGACCTCCGAAGAGCTCGCCGGGCGGCCACACCTCCCTCGATCTCGGCGTGAGCCCGGCCACGGTGAGCGTCTGGGTCAGCGGGTCAGGCCGGGTGCAGGGGTACACGGTCGCTCCGCTCGGTCCGCTGTCCTTCGAGCCCTTGCTGACCCGCTGGACGGCGGTTCGCTACGGACGTCCCGTGTCGATCCGGCCGCCGCCGTCGGGGCAGGTCGTCTGGGTGTCCCTTGGAGGATCCCGTACCTACCTCGTGCCGTGACCGGCCTCAGCCGACGTGCATCACGTCCCTCACGAGCAGGATCGTGACGAGAACCATCACCACCACGTAAAGGCCGGTGATCGGCCAGCGCCACCGGTGGTCGGCGAGCCAGAAACGGCGGATGCCGCGGATGTCGAAGACGAGGGCGAGCAGGCCGAGAGGGATGCCGACGGCCGGGCCCACGCCGGCGGCCGCCCCGAGGGCAGGCGAGACGATGGGGAAGACGACGTAGCCGAGCAGGCAGCGCAGCGCCGAGAGCAGGATCGAGGCGCTGAACGAGCCGTTGGGCGGCCTCGGTCCGGGAGGGGGTCCGGCCGGCATCGGGCACCCGGAGGAGGCGGCGCATGACGACGTCGGCTCCCGATCGCGCCACCACCGGCGCAGGGCCTCCGGCCAGGGCGCTCATGGTCCCACGCTAAAGGTTGGGCGGACGGGTTTCCAGCCGGGGCCGCTCCCTTGGTGGCTCAACCTGACCGGTCGGGGCCGGCTCGCTCCATCTCCACGACCACGAGCACCCGCTCCTCCTGCTCCATGGCGCGCCGGTACTCGTCCCAGTCGGGATGCTCGCCTCGTACGGTGCGGTAGTACTCCATCAGCCCGTCCATCGCCTCGGGCAGCGACACGATCGAGGCCCGCCCGTCGACCTGGATCCACTCCCCGAAGAAGCCCTCCCCGAAGACGCACAACGACACCGCCGGGTCCCGCCGGGCGTTCTTGACCTTGATAGCCGTCTCGCGGGAGGAGACGATGACGTGACCCTCTTCGCCGAGGGCGCATGTGACGGGCGAGAGCTGCGGTGAGCCGTCGCGCCTTCTCGTGTGGAAGACAGCCCGGTGGTTGGCCGCCAAGAAGTGCCGTGCCCGGTCGAGATCCATCCGAACCTCCTCGTCAGAGAAACCCAGCGCCGGACCCAAGTTGTAGCCGAAGCGCGCGCCGGGTGGCGTGAGCAGGCCCCGAGCGGGTAGGCCATCAGGGATGCCTCGTGACCGCCGGCTGCCGGGCCGGCGAGCAAGCTCGACACCTACCGGGCCAAGCGGGACGAGTCGCGCACGCCCGAGCCGATGGGCAAAGCCGCGGCACGCAAGAATGCCGGCCGGAAGGGAACCTCCGTCGGAAAGGCCCGGCGCTTCGTCATCCAGGAGCACCATGCGAGCTCGCTCCACTGGGACTTCCGGCTCGAGCGCGACGGCGTGCTCGTCTCCTGGGCCGTGCCGAAGGGCCTGCCGATGGACAAGGCGACGAATCATCTCGCTGTGCACGTGGAGGATCACCCGCTCGAGTACGGCAACTTCTCGGGGACGATCCCGCAGGGTGAGTACGGCGGCGGCGCCGTGACGATCTGGGACAAGGGGACCTACGAAGAGGAGAAGTGGTCCGACAGGGAGGTGATGGTCGTCCTCCACGGCAAGAGGGCGAAGGGCCGGTATGTGCTCTTTGCCACCAAAGGGAAGAACTGGATGATCCACAGGATGGACGAGGCCCCCCCGGGATGGGAGCCGCTCCCCGAGCTTCTGCCTCCGATGCTCGCCATCGCCGGCGCTCTTCCCACCGAGGCAAAAGGGTGGGCATACGAGTTCAAGTGGGACGGGGTGAGGGCGATCGCCTACGTGGAGGGTGGCCGGGCGCGCTTCCTCAGCCGCAACGGCAACGACCTGACCGGCGTCCTTCCCGGAGCTGCGGCCGCTCGGAGAGGCGCTCGGGGCGCGCCAGGTCATCCTCGACGGCGAGATCGTCGCCTTCGACGAGGAAGGTCGCCCCCGCTTCCAGCTGCTGCAGCCGCGCCTGCACGCCGGCGGGTCCGTGGCGGACGGCGACGGCGGTCGCCCGGCGCGCCGGCGATCACCGCGCGCCGGCGCCTCTTCCCGGCCCGCCGTCTACGTGGTCTTCGACGTGCTCCACCTTGACGGCTCTCCCCGCCTGGACGAGCCGTACTCGAAGAGGCGCAAGCTGCTCGAGTCCCTCAAGCTCTCCAAGGGCGCGAACTGGACGATCGGGCCGAGCCTCCCCGGTCCGGGCAGTGACGTCCTCGCCGCCAGCCTGGAAAGAGGCCTCGAGGGGGTGGTGGCGAAGCGGACCGACTCCCGCTACCAGCCCGGCCGCCGCTCGCCGGCCTGGCGGAAGGTCAAGAACTTCCGCACCCAGGAGGTGGTCGTGGGCGGCTACACACCGGGCGAGGGAAAGCGCTCGGGCTCGATCGGGTCCCTCCTGCTCGGGATCCCCACCGAGGAGGGCGGGCTGGATTATGTGGGGCAGGTGGGGACGGGTTTCTCCGAGGAGATACTGCGCGATCTCGGGCGGACCTTCGCCGAGCGCGTTCGTGACCGGTCGCCTTTCTCCACCAAGGTGCCCCCGAACTACGCCAAGAAGGCCACCTGGCTCGAGCCGGACCTGGTCGGTGAGGTCGCCTTCAGCGAGTGGACGAACGATGGGCGCCTCCGGCAGCCGGCATGGCGGGGGCTCCGGGCGGACAAGTCCCCGGCGGAGGTGGTCCGTGAGTCCTGAGCGCGTGCCCGTCACCGTGGAGGGCCGGGAGCTGTCGCTGTCCAATCTCGACAAACACCTCTTCCCCACCGGCTTCACCAAGGGCGAGCTGCTCGACTACTACGCCAAGATCGCCCCGGTGATGCTCCCTCACCTGCAGGGCCGGCCCGTCACGCGTGAAGCGGTTCCCCGACGGCGTGGGGGGACAGGGCTTCATCGAGAAGAACCTCCCCCGCCATGCCCCGGACTGGATAGCCACGGCCGTCCTGCCGCGAAAGGGCCGCGGGAGCGACACCACCCGCTTCCCCCTCATCGACGGGCTCGCCGCCCTCACCTGGTTCGTCAACCTGGCCGCCATCGAGTTCCACACGCCGATGTGGCGGGTCAACCGGCAGAAGCAGCCGTCGCCACCGGATCTCGTCGTCTTCGACCTCGACCCGGGGGCGCCGGCGACGATCGTCGAGTGCTGCCTCGTGGCGCAGCACCTAGTGGAGCATCTCGAATCAGACGGCGTCGAGCTCCTCGCGAAGACGAGCGGGTCGAAGGGCCTCCAGCTGTACGGCAGGGTGGCCGAGCGCCGCTGGGACGGAGAGCGGGTGAACGCCTGGGCGCACGAGGTGGCCGAGGCCGTCGAGCACGAGGTCCCCGATCTCGTGGTCTCCCGGATGTCGAAGTCACTCCGTCCGGGAAAGGTCCTCATCGACTGGAGCCAGAACAACCCGGCCAAGACGACCGTGACCGTCTACTCGATGCGAGCCGTGGAGCGCCCGTCGGTGTCGACGCCCGTCACGTGGGAGGAGGTGGCCGCCTGCGCCGACAGCGGCGACCTGTCCAGGTTGGTCTTCTCCCCCGAGGACGTCCTGCGGCGTGTCTCGAGCCACGGCGACCTCTTTGCGCCCCTGCTCGCAGGCGGGCGCACCGGCAGGTCTGCCAAGTTGCCCCGGGCGGCCTCTTAGCTCTGGTTAGCTCTGGCCCCGCCAGAAAAAGAGCGGGGTGCCCGATGAAGCGGACGGGAGGCAGTGGCGCGCTCAGCCCACCCGGTAGCGGGCGGCGTCCGACTCCTTCAGGGTCAGGCCGTGGCCCGGCCGGTCGAGGTCGGGGACGAGCGCCCCACCCTTCGGGGAGAGGGCGCCGTCGAAGAGCATGTGCTCGATGCGGTGATGGTCGTGGAAGTACTCGAGGTGGCGCATGTTCGGCACCGCCACGGCCACGTGGGCATGCAGGTTGGGAGCGCAGTGCCCGGACACCTGCAGGCTGTGGGCGGCGGCGACGGCAGCCGCCCGCAGCCACTCGCTGTAGCCCCCGCAGCGGGTCACGTCGACCTGCAGGCAGTCGACTGCTTCCGCCTCCACCATTCGGGCGAAGTAGGAGAGGTCGTAGCCGTACTCGCCGGCGGTGACGTCGGCGCCGCACTGGTCTCGCACCTCTCTCAGCCCGGCCAGGTCGTCGGAGGAGACCGGCTCCTCGAACCACACCACGCCCCACTCCTCGGTCAGCTGCCGGCCGACCCGGATCGCCTGCTTTCTCCCGTAACCGCCGTTGGCGTCGACGAATAGCTCGCAGCCGGCGCCGATGACCGAGCGGGCGAGCGCCACCCGCTCGAGGTCGCGGCTGACGTCGGAGCCCCACGACTCGCCGATCTTGATCTTCACCCGGCCGATGCCCCAGTCGCCCACCCATTGCTCGAGCTGCGCAGTCGTGGTCTCGTCCGAGTAGGTGGTGAAGCCCCCGCTGCCGTAGATGGGCGCCGACTCCCGGCACTTACCGAAGAGCCGGCAGAGCGGCAGGCCGAGCACCCTCGCCTTCAGGTCCCACAGCGCCGTGTCGACCGCCGAGATGGCGCTCGAGACGACGCCCGGGCGGCCGAGGTTCCGGCAGGCCCGGATCATCGAGTCCGACATCGCCGGCACATCGGTGAGGGGTGTGCCCACAACCGCCCCCCGCAGCGGCCCGGTGACGACAGGCCCACAACCAGCGCCGGCATAGGTCCAGCCGAGCCCTTCCTCGCCACCTCCGGCCGCCCTCGCCACGACGACGGTCGTGGCCTCCCAGGCGATCGTGCCGTCGGCCTCCGGCTGATCGGTGGGCACCGTGTAGACCTCGACGTCGAGTGACTCGACGGGGGCGCCGGCCCGCGCCTTGGCCTCCCCGGCGGGACGGGCACCTGGCGACCCGACCGGTCGGCCGCTCATGCCGCCAGTCCGCTGCGCGCCCGCGCCGCCAGGTGGTCGGCGCACCGGGCCGCCAGCGCCATGATGGTGAGAGCCGGATTGGCCGATCCCTGGGTGGGCATCACCGAGCCGTCGGTGATGTAGAGGTTGGGCACGGCGAAGGTGCGCAGATCGCGGTCGACGACGCCGTCCTCCGGCCGTTGCGACATCCGGCACCCGCCGACCAGGTGGGCGAACCGCTGGATGGTGATCACCTCGCCGGCGCCGGCCGCCCGGAGGATCTCCTCCATCACGCCCTGGGCCGCCGTGGTCAGATGGCGGTCGTTGTCACACTGGTTGTAGGAGAAGTTGGCCACCGGCAGCCCGTGACGGTCCTTCTCGTCGGCGAGGGTGACCGAGTTCTCGTACAGGGGCAGGAACTCGCACAGGGAGCCGAGGACCGCCCAGTGCGTGTAGTCGCGCATGTACTCGCGCAGGACTTCGCCCCAGTGCCCCTGGGCAGCCACGTGCTCGGCATAGGTGATCGGCATCGGGGCGACGTTCTGGATGGCAAAGCCGCGCCGGTAAGGCTTGGTCGGATCGGTCTCGTAGAAGTCCTCGCTCGTCACCTCCGGCGGCGGGGCCTTGTACATGCGCACGTCCTCGTCGAAGCGGCCGGCGGTCTGGGGCGCGCCTTGCACCATCACATAGCGCCCGACCTGGCCGTGGTCGTTGCACAGGCCGTCGGGGAACTCCTTCGAAGCCGACAGCAAGAGCAAGCGGGGGCTCTCGATGGAGTAGCCGGCAACCGCCACGAGGCGGGCAGGCTGGAAGTGCTCCTTCCCGTCCTCCTCGCTCTGGTACACCACGCCCTTTGCTCGGCCGTTCTCCACCACCACGCTCGTCACCATCGAGTTCGCCCGCACCTCGGCCCCATGGGCGAGGGCGTCGGGCAGGTGGGTGATGAGCGGCGAGGCCTTGGCGTTCACCTTGCACCCCTGCAGGCAGAAACCCCTGTAGATGCAGTGGTTCCGGTGCCCGAAGCGCCCGTTCGGGATGGCCACCGGGCCGACCCGGGTGCCGATGCCGAGCGCGGTGGCGCCCCGCCGGAAGACCTGCCCGTTCGGGCCGAGTGGGTGGGCGTGGTGGGGGTAGGAGTGCGGGTCGCCCCATGGCCACGGCTCCCCCGCCGCCGGCAGCTCCTCCTCGATGAGCTCGTAGTACGGCTTCAAGTCCGCATACGAGATCGGCCAGTCTGCTCCGACGCCGTCATTCGACATGGTGGCGAAGTCGGACGGGTGGAACCTCGGCACGTAGCCGGCGAAGTGGATCATCGACCCGCCGACGCCCCGGCCGGAGTTGTTCGAGCCGAGGCCGACCGGATCCTTTCCGCTGATGACTCGGGGCTCGGTCCAGTACAGCTTGTGCGAGCCTGCCTCGTCGCTCACCCAGTCGGCGTCCGGATCCCACCATGGTCCGGCGTCGAGGCCGACCACACTGAAGCCCGCCCGTGCCAGGCGCTGCATCAAGGTCAGGCCTCCGGCGCCGCAGCCGACGATGACGACGTCGACCTCGTCGGTGGTGGGATAGCGGCGCATCTCGTCACGGAGGCGCCAGTTCGTCCGCTCCTGCCCGGTCGGGATGAGCCAGGCCGAGGCGTTGCGCTGGCGGACGCCGGCATCCGACACACGGCTCACGGCGCTACCTCGTGTCCGGGCGGGGTACCCGGCGCTCGTGGGCCTTGCGAGCCTCCTCGGTGCGCGACGCCCACGGCACCGGGTCCTCGGCGTCGATCTCCGGCCGCTCCCACGGCTCGCGCCATCCCTCGTTCAGGACCTTGTAACCCCGCGGGTAGGCCGGGCCGCCGAAGCCCATCTCGTTCCAGGCCCACGGGTGCGAGTAGAAGGCGGCGCAGGCGTAGCGCGTCCAGAGGCTCCAGACATGCTCGGCGCTCCAGCCGTGCCACTCCTTGGCATCTTTCACGCCCTGCAGAAGGGCCGTCTGATCCTCTTCCTTGCAGCCGGCAAAGCCCTGGCCGAGCGCCTCGACGGCGTCCTCGTCGAGAGCCTTGAGCGTCGCCCTCCAGGCATCGCCGTCCTCGGGCATGTCCTCGTACCGCCAGCCGTCGGTGGAGCCCTCCGCCAGACGCTGGTCGACGAGCTGCAGGACGGGGACCCGCGGCTCGGCGTACTGGGCGAGCAGGTGGTCGACGAGGATGCCGGCGATCACCGCCTCGGCTTCGGTGAAGAACTGCATCCGGGTCCCGGTGTCCGCGCCGCCGGCGTCGCCGCCGTCGCTTTCCGGGAGCCGGCCGAGCACCAGGCGCCGGGTCGTCTCGTCCCAGTGCTTGGCCTGGGCAAGCACGTCGTAGCCATCAAAGCGGCCCTTGTTCCCCGGGGTCGTGCCGGTCTTTCCCCGGTTGGAGCCCCGGCGGCGGGCGTCGGCGCTCATTCGCCCTCTCGCCGGAGCACTGCGGCCAAAAGGCCCATCCCCCCGACCAGGCTGGAGAGCAACGGGGCGAACACGGGCGGCCCCATCTCGATGTTGTAGCGGAAGTTCTTCAATCCGCCCGGCTTCTGGGCGATGCCCCGCCAATGGAAGAAGGTGCCCTGCAGGCCGTTCAAGAGGATCATGGCCGAGACGACCGGCAGGGCGGTCTTGGCCACCCGCTTCGAAACCACAGAGGCGATGCCGATCGGCACCGCCGTCGGCACGATGACGATCGGCCACCACATCATCTTGTTGCCGAAGCTGGCCCCGTCGTGCTCGGTGAATATCTCGACGGCCGTTATCGCCGCCCCGGCGGCGGTCAGGGCGGACATCATCTGCTCGAAGCGACCCGTCTGGACGTCGCGGAGCAGGCGGTCGATCCCGATGGCGTTCGGCACCTTCTGAGCCGCCTTCGCCTTTCCTGCGGCCTTGGACGACGGTGTCGGAATCCATCCGGGGAGGCCGCTCCTCTCAGCACGGCGGCCTGTTCTGCTCCTACCCGGCCGCTTCCGGCGCTTTGGGGGCTCGGCCTGATGGCCGGAACCGAACTGCACGTGCCGGGCCTTCTCGGCGACGACGATCCTCGCCTTTCGCGCCCGTCTGCGGCTGCCTCTGCCCGCCTTCCTGGCCTCCTTCACCGCCTTCTGCTGGGCGACCTTCGCCCGCCCGGCAGCCTCCTCGGCCTCCCTGCGGGCGGTGGCGGCCCGCGCCGCGACGAGCCGGGCCTGGCGCCTCGTGGCCCGGACACCCTCGAAGGCCGCCTCCTCGGTCTTGGCCCGAGCCTTCTCAACTTGTGCCCTGGCTTTGGCGGCCGCCTCTGCTGCCTTTGCGGCCGCCTCCTCGGTCTTGGCGCGAGCCTTCTCAACTTGTGCCCTGGCTTTGGCGGCCGCCTCTGCTGCCTTTGCGGCCGCCTCCTCGGTCTTGGCCCGCGCCTCCTCGCTCTTGGCCCGCGCCCGCCGGCCCGCCGACTTCGCCCGCTCAGCGGTGGCCTCGGCCCCGGCCTTGGACGCACGAGACATCCGGGCGCCGACCGGGACGAGTTCTGCGCTGCTACCTGCAGCACCGTCGAGGGCCACGACTACGGAGCGGACCTGCGGCTCCCCGTCGTCGTCAGCGCCACCGAGAATATGGACCGGCACCGCCGTCACGAGTCCTCCTTCGAATGGGGCAGGAACTCCTGCACCTTGGTCTTCACTCCCTCCCTGATTATCTGCCAGGCGTCCTCGTCACCGGCGACGAGGGACTTGATCATGTCCTTCATCTGGGCCGAGGTGGCATGGGGCGGGATGGGAGGGAAATTCGGGTCGGTGCGGACGTCGATCACCGCCGGACGGTCGGCCCCGAGGGCTTCGGCCCACGCTGCGCTCATGTGCTCCCCCTTGCCGACGTCGATCCCGAGCAGGCCGATCGAGTTGGCGAAGCTGGCATAGGAGACGTCGGGAAGCTCCTGTGACTCGACGAACTTGGGCGAGCCCTCCATCGCCCGCATCTCCCACGTCACCTGGTTGAGGTCGTTGTTGTGCAGCACGCAGACGACGAGGTGGGGATCTGCCCACTGACGCCAGTACTTCGAGATCGTGATGAGCTCGGCCAGGCCGTTCATCTGCATGGCCCCGTCTCCCACGATGGCGATGGCCGGACGGTCCGGATGGCCGAACTTCGCACCGATGACATAGGGCACGCCGGGCCCCATCGTGGCCAGGTTGCCGGACAGCGAGGCCCGGACGTCGCCCTTCATCTTCAGGTGGCGGGCGTACCAGTTGGCCGCCGAGCCGGAGTCCGAGGCCACCATGGCATTGGCCGGCAGGTGCTCGTTCAACTCCCACAGGACCCGCATCGGGTTCACCTGGCCGGGCTCGTCGCTGTCGATGAGAGCCTCGGCCTCGACCACTTCCCACCACCGGACGATGTTGAGCTCGGTCTTCTCCCGCCAGGAGCGGTCGGTCTTCCGGCTGAGGAGCGGGATGAGCGCCTTCAGGGCTGCCTTGGCGTCGGCGACGAGATTGACCTCGTAGGGGTAGCGCATGCCGATCATCGCTCCGCTGGCGTCGATCTGGACGGCCTTTGCCTGGTCGAGGTCCGGCATGAACTGGGTGTAGGGAAAGCTCGAGCCCACGGTGAGGAGGGTGTCGCAGCCCATCATCAGCTCGTAGCTGGGCCGGCTGCCGAGGAGCCCGATCGGCCCGGTGACGAAGGGCAGGTCGTCGGGGAGGACGTCCTTGCCGAGGAGGGCCTTGGCCACGCCGGCCCCGAGCAGCTCGGCGACTTCGATGACCTCGTCCCGGGCGCCGCGGGCGCCCTGGCCGACGAGGATGGCCACGCGCTCGCCGGCGTTCAGGATGTCGGCCGCCTTCCCGAGCGCGGCCGTGTCCGGCGACAGCACCGGCAAGTCGAGGCCGAGGCTCGAGGGGACCATCTTGAAGGCGTGCCCGGGAGGCTCGTAGTCGAGCTCCTGCACGTCGGAGGGGACGATGATGCACGTCGGGGCGTGGCTGGTGAGGGCGATGCGGATGGCCCGGTCGATCAGGTTCGGGAACTGCTGAGGCACCATCGCCGTCTGCACGAAGTTGTGGCAGACGTCCTTGAACAGTGTGTTCAGGTCGACTTCCTGCTGATAACCGCCGCCCATGGCCGATCGGTTCGTCTGCCCGACGATGGCCACCACCGGCACGTGGTCGAGAAGGGCGTCGTAGAGCCCGTTGAGGAGGTGAATGGCCCCAGGGCCGGACGTGGCCATGCAGACCCCCAGCCGGCCGGTGAACTTGGCGTACCCGACGGCCTCGAAGGCGGCCATCTCCTCATGGCGCGCCTGGACGAACTGGGGGTTGTTGCCCGCCCGCCCGAAGGCCCCGAGGATGGCGTTGATGCCGTCGCCGGGGAAGGCGAAGACCTTCTCGACGTCCCATGCCCTCAGCCGGGAAAGGATGTAATCGGCAACCGTGCCATCGCTCATGTCGTCCTCCGTGCTTGTTGTCGGGTGATGCGGGCCGGCCGCCGGCGGCGGCCAGGGTTTCAGGAATTGCGTTTGGCCGCTGCCGGCGGCCACCGGTGGCGATGTGAGGCCAATCGGTCCCGGGCCGTGTCGGCGGCGGCGGCGACGAAGGCCGCGCCCGTGGCCGGCAGCGTCTTCAACCACTGCGGGGTCCGGATCCCGTGTGCCAGGTCGTCGAAGGTGCCATGCGCGCCGGCGTCGCGGACACTGTCCTGCGGCTCGAAGAGGTCCGACGGCGCCCGTGACGCCGGCTTGTCGGTCTGCTGGCCGTCGACGCAGGTCCTGGCAGCGAAGTGAGCCACGACCGTGGGGAAAACGGCGTCGACGGCGATGAGAAGCCTGTTCCAGCTCCCCACAATCCCGGAACGACCCTCCAGTGCCGCCCGGACAATTCGCCTCGCGGGCACCTCGGGCTGGTAGATCGGGGGCACCGGCTGGGGAAGGTGGTCGAGCTTGTTCTCGCACCAGCCGAACTGGGGGGTGTTGACGGCCGGCAGGTGCACCATGGCGATACGAACGTGGCTCTTCTTGTGGAGGAGTTCGGCTCGCACGGACTCGAAGAACCCGCGGCAGGCGAACTTCGCCCCGCAGTAGGCCGCCTGGAGCGGGATGCCGACAAAGGCCAAGGCCGAGCCCACGTTCACGATCGTTCCCTGGTCCCGCGGCTCCATGACGCTGAGGGCTGCCATCGTGCCGTGAACCTGCCCCAGGTACGTCACTTCTGTCGCCCGCTTGAACTCGGCCGGTCCCACATCGGTGACATAGCCGAAGACGGTGGTCATGGCGTTGTTCACCCATACGTCGATCGGGCCGAGGACGTCGCTCACGTGCTTGGCCGCCCTCATGACTCCGTCGAAGTCCGCCACGTCCACCTCGACGGCGAGGCCCCGGCCGCCGAGCCCCTCGATCGCCGCCACAGCGGCGTCGAGGCCCGCCTTCCCCCGGGCAAGGACAGCGACATCGAATCCCTGGCGGGCGAACTCCTCTGCGGTTGCTCTGCCCACCCCGGCGGACGCGCCGGTGACAACCGCTACCGGTCGAACCATGCAAGAGATTTACCCGGCCGGCCGCCGGCTAACCAGGCGGGGCCGCCAGCAATTTCGGCTTCAGCCGGCGAGCAGCCGAGCGGCGGTGGCCACCCCGAGCCCGATGACGAGGGCCCGGAAGACGACGGTCGGCAGGCGCCGGGCGATCCGGGCGCCGGCGTAACCGCCGATCAGGCTGGAGCCCGCCAGCAGGCCTGCATCTCCCCAGGCAACGTGGGCGTGGATGATGAAGACCAGAGCCGCTGCGATGTTGACGACGAGCGACAGCACGCTGCGCAGGCCATTCGTCCGGACGAGATCGTCCGGGACGGCCAAGGCGAGCAGGGCCAGCAGAACAACCCCGAGACCGGCCCCGAAGTAGCCGCCGTAGACCGCGCCCGCGAGTGTCCCGCCGCCGGCGACGCCCAGGTGCTCTGGCGGGGCCGACTCCGTCGTGCTTGACGCCCCCTCCCCGGCCCCCCGGGCGGCGACCGTCACTGAAGAGGCGGGTGGCGCCGTGGCCGGCGGCGGAGCTCCGGCCGTGTCATCGCCGGAGCCAGCATCCCCCCCGCCAGCTACCGCCCCTACCGACCGGGCCTCCCTGGCGGGCCCGGCCGGCACGGCGGGCCAGCCGTCTTGCCACGAAGGGCTGGGCGGCAAAGAGTGCGCAGGCCACCAGCACCAGGTAGGGGACGAGGCTGCGGAAGGCACTCTGCGGAGTCACGAGGAGCAGGATGCTTCCGGCGACGGCGCCGGCGAGGGCCGGGACTGACAGGAGCAGGCACCGCCGCGGCTGGGAACGGACCTCGGCCCGGAAACCAGCCACTCCGCCGAGGTAGCCCGGGCAGATCCCCACGGTCGAGGTGACGTTGGCCGGCAGCGCCGGCAACCCCACCGCCAGCAAGGCGGGAAACGACACGAGCGTCCCTCCCCCGGCGACGCCGTTCACGGTGCCGGCGCCGAGCCCGGCCGCCACTAGCAAAAGGGCATCGGCGGTGCTCAGGCTCATTCGACCCGGGAGAACTGCGCCACCGCGGCGGCCAGCAGGGCAAGGGCCGCCACGGCCACAAGCCCCAGCTCAAACAGGATCGGGAGGTGCCAGCCGTTCCAGCTGACGCCGGGGTTGAAGGCGCGCACGATCCCCGGGGGCACGTTCAGGTGCTCGAACACCGTCCGGCGCATGGGGTCGATGGCATAGGTGAGCGGATCGAACTTCGTGAGGGCGCCCAGCCACGACGGCAGCCGGGAGAGCGGGAAGATGGCACCGGAGAGGAAGAACATGGGCAGGACGACGAACTGCATCACGACCTGGAACGACTCGATCCGCTGCATGCGGCTGGCGATGAGCACTCCGAAGGCCGTCAGCAGGAGGGCGATCAGGATCATCTCCCCGAGGAGGGAGACGATCATGACGGGTGCGTACGGGATGCCGACGGCTCCGGCGAGCACGAGCATGATCGCCGCCTGGATCGTGGCCACGCTGGCACCGCCGAGGCACTTGCCGACCACGAGCGCCCAGCGGCGCACGGGCGCCACGAGCATCTCCCGCAGGAAGCCGAACTCCCGGTCCCAGACGATCGAGATGGCGGAGAACATCGCCGTGAACAGCACGGTCATCCCGACGACGCCGGGGAACATGAACGTCCTGAAGTTGAAGTGGCCGCCGCTGCGGACGATGGCCGAGAGACCGGTCCCGAGGACGAAGAGGTAGAGGATCGGCTGTACGAGGGCCGTGACGATGCGGGTGCGATTGCGGGAGAAGCGGATCAGCTCGCGCTTCCAGACCACCCTCACCGCCCTCACGTCGTCAGCGAACCTGCCGCCGGCATCTCTCACCGCGGCCGGCCGGGTGAGGGCCGTCGAGGTCATCTTCTTCTCGTCCCGGCCCGGATGAACGGGTTCGAGCGCAGAGCGTCGGCGCCCGAGGCCTCGGCATCTCGGATCGTCCGGCCGGTGTAGGTCATGAAGACGTCGTCGAGGGTGGGGCGGGCCACCCGGACGGACTTGATCGGCAGCTCGAGCTCGGCGAAGAGCCTCGGCACGAACTCCTCCCCGCTGTCGACGAAGAAGGTCACCGACCCCTCGGATATCGTCGCGGTGATCCCGAAGTGCTCTTTCAGGGCCTCCATCGCCGCCGTCGGCTCCGGGGTCCCGAGCTCGACCCGGTCCTGGCCGACGCCGGCTTTGAGCGCCTCCGGCGTGTCGAGGACCACGATCTTTCCTCCGTCGATGATGGCGATCCGGTCGCAGTACTCGGCCTCGTCCATGTAGTGGGTGGTGAGGAATATCGTGATCTGCTCGGATGCCTTCAAAGTGGTGATGTAGTCCCAGATGTGTGAACGGGTCTGGGGATCGAGGCCGACGGTGGGCTCGTCGAGGAAGAGCACCCTCGGCGAGTGCAGTAGGCCGCGGGCGATCTCCAGCCGGCGCCGCATTCCGCCGGAGAACGTCTTCACCTGGTCGCGGCGGCGCTCGCTCAGCCCGACCATGCTCAAGACAACGTCCATTCGCCCTTTCACGGTGCCCTTCGGGACGCCGTACAGCTCGGCGTGGAAGCGGAGATTCTCTTCTGCGGTCAGGTAGTCGTCCACCGTCGGGTCCTGGAACACGAGGCCGATCCGGCTCCGGACGAGGCTCCGGTTCGTGACGACGTCGGCTCCGGCCACGGTGGCGTGGCCGGAGCTTGGCCTGAGCAGGGTGCACAGCATCGAGATCGTCGTCGACTTGCCGGCGCCGTTCGGCCCGAGGAAGCCGAACGTCTCCCCGCTCTCGACTTCGAAGCTCACCTCGTCGACTGCCGTGAGGTCGCCGTAGCTCTTCGAGAGGCGGTCCACGAGGATCGCAGGCGGGCGGCCACCACCACGCCCGTTCACCGTCGTCACGGCATGGTTATAGTGCGCGGTGCCTGCCGAGCCGACGTTCATCCCGGGCGGTGACGGGGGGTTGGTGGCGGTGCACGACCTCGGAGGCGACGGGGAGCCCCTGCTGCTCGCCCACGCCACGGGCTTCCTCGGGCTGACCTTCCGCCTGCTCGCCGGCCACCTGTCCGGCCGGTTCCACTGCCTCGCCCTCGACTTCCGTGCCCACGGCCTCTCCCGGGCCGGGGAGGGATGGGCGGGGGAATGGGCAGGTTTTGCCGAGGACCTGCTCGCAGTGGTGTCCGGGATCGAGCTCGGTCAACCGCGGGCGTTCGGCCATTCCTGCGGCGGGGCGGCCCTGCTGCTGGCCGAGGAGGCGGTACCCGGCACGTTCCGGCACCTGTACTGCTACGAGCCCGTCGTGCCGCCCCTGCTCGATCCGCCACCACCTGATGACGACCAGCTGCTGTCGCAGGGGGCGCGCCGCCGCCGGGAGCGCTTCGGCTCGAGAGCCGAGGCATTGTCCAACTTCTCGTCCAAACCACCTCTCGACGTGCTCGACGCGGGCGTCTTGCAGGACTACGTCGACTTCGGCTTCGCAGACTGCGAGGACGGGTCTGTCGTCCTCCGTTGCGCGCCGGCCGACGAGGCGCTCATCTACTCCGAGGCGCTCTCGCACCGGGCCTTCGTGGAACTGCCGAAAGTGACCTGCCCCGTGGACCTGGCCTGTGGCGGCGAGGCCGCCGCCTACGGAGAGGACGTACTGAGGGCGATGGCTGAGCGGCTCGTGCGGGGACGGATCACCGTTTTTCCCGAGCTCGGCCACTTCGGGCCCCTCGAACAGCCGCAACTGATCGCCGAGGCGATGATCCGCGCTTTTGACACACCCCCGGCCTAGCGTTGGCCGACTATGCCGTTGCCGTTGCCGACCACCCTCACCCCCTCGAAGATCAGCTCCTTCACGAGCTGCGCCCTGTCGTTCCGGTTCTCCGTCATCGACCGCCTGCCCGAGCCCTCGTCGCCGCAGGCGGTAAAGGGAACGCTGGTGCATCGGGCCCTCCAGCTGTTCATCTCCGAGTTCGAGCCTGGGCATCGAGGGCGGGCGGAGGCCGAGACGGCTCTCGGCCGGGCATGGGAAGAGCTGAGCAGCCAAGCCGAGGTGCGCGAGCTCGACCTCGGTGACCGAGAGCGCGACGCTTTCCTCAGTGACGCCTCCGTGCTCGTCGACCACTACTTCGAGCTCGAGGATCCGAACACAGTCTCCGCCACCGGTGTCGAGCTCGACCTGCACGCGGAGATCGACGGGATCACACTGCGGGGCGTCATCGACCGGCTCGACCGCATGCCCGACGGCGGCTTGGCAGTCGTCGACTACAAGACGGGGCGGGCACCCCGCCTCGAGCAGGCCCGCTCCCGGCTCTCGTCCCTGCAGCTTTACGCCCGGCTGTGCGAGGCGGTCCTCGGCGAGCGCCCGTCGGTCGTGCGGCTGATGTACCTGCGGGACCGTGTCGTGGTCTCGGCCGCCGCCACCGACCAGTCGTTGCGAGGCGTCGAGTTGAGAGCCCGGGCCGTCTGGACGGCGATCGAGAGAGCCTGCGAGCGATCCGACTTCCGCCCCAACCCATCCATGCTCTGCCGGTGGTGCTCGTTCCAGCGGTACTGCCCCGCGTTCGGGGGGAACCCCGAGCGGGCCTCGGCAGAGAGGAGAGTCCAGGCCGCCGATACGATCCAGTCCTGATGCGCCCGTTCGTCAATCGGTTCGACGATCGGGTCGACCGGGTGTTCAAGACGTGGCGGGGCAACCATCTTGCGGACCGGACGTTCTACACGGCCTCGGCACTCGGGGACTTCGGCCTCTGCTGGGTGATGTTCGCCCTTCTCCGGGCACTGCGGGGGCGCCCGAACGACGAGCGGGGCGCCGTCCGGGCGATCACCGCCGTCGGCATCGAGTCCGTGGCGGTGAACGGGGTGCTGAAGTCGTTCATCGGGCGGCGTCGCCCGCGAACCCCTGTAGAGCACCCGTATCCCTTCCGGGTGCCGATCACCTCCAGCTTTCCGAGCGGGCACACAACGGCCGCATTCTGCGCAGCTACGCTGCTCGCCGACGGTGACGATCTCGGCCCTCTCTACTTCGGCATCGCTGCCGTCGTGGCGGCAAGCCGCGTCTATGTCGGCATCCACCATGCCTCCGACGTGCTTGCCGGTGTGGTCGTCGGGCTGGTGCTCGGCCAGGTCGGAAAGGCGATCTCGCCGTTGCCAGACCCCCCGGTGAAAGGAATCAGATCTTGAGCTCCGCCCATTCACCTGCTGAACCCTCGCGGTATGCGGGCGAGGTCGGCGAGACCGCCGGCGAGGACCGGGGCGCCCGCGTGGCCATCATCATGGGGAGCGACTCGGACGAGCCCGTCATGGCCGGGGCTGCGACTGTGCTCGACGAGTTCGGGGTCAGCTGGGAGATGCGGGTGCTTTCCGCCCACCGGACCCCGGAGGACACGACCGCCTATGCTCGGGCCGCCGCCGGTCGCGGCATCCGGGTGGTGATCGCCGGCGCCGGCGGAGCGGCCCATCTGCCCGGCGTGCTCGCCGCCCTGACGACGCTGCCGGTGATCGGGGTGCCCATCGCCCTCTCGAAGCTCGACGGGCTCGACTCACTGCTCTCCATCGTGCAGATGCCGAGTGGCATCCCGGTCGCCACCGTGGCCATCGACGGCGCCCGCAATGCCGGCCTGCTTGCTGTACGAATTCTCGCCCTCGGCGACGAGGGGCTGTCGCGAGCGCTCACCAGCTATGTCGAGACCTTGGCTGCGAGCGTGCGGAGCAAGGACGCCAAGCTGCAGGAAGCCGTAGCCGAGCGTCGGCGAGCCACACCTGGCTGACACCAGGTGCCGCCGAATCTCGACGGGCCGGCCGGCGAACCGCCCGGAGGCCTAGAGCCGGCCTCGTCCTCCCGCCGAAGTTCCCTCCGGGCCGGCGGTGTTCGGGCTCTCAGCTCGGCGCCGGACGAGGGGCGAGGAGGTGGACAGCCTCCCTGTTCGTCACGCCGAAGGGGAGGGGCATGACGACCGGGACGGTGACCCCGTTGTCGACGTAGGCCTGGATGTGCTCCTTGCACTGCTGCGGGCTGCCATGGACGACGAGCTCGTCCACGACGTCATCGCCGATCGCCTCGACAGCGGCCTTCCTGTCGCCCGACCTCCATGCCTGCCACATGGCCTGTAGCTTCGGCCCCCTGCCGAGCCACTCCTGAAAAAGGGCGTATACCTCGACGTTCAGGTAGGCGGCGATGAGCTTCCGGGCGCCGGCGCGCACTGTGGCGGCATCCTCGCTCGGGCAGACGTAGATCCGGCAGACGACCTCCTTGCCGGCGCCGACCTCGGGCACGATGCGCTTCACGTCCTCGGCCGACAGCCAGTTGATCACCGTCCCGTCCCCGACCCGGCCGGCTAAGGCCAGCATCCCCGGCCTGAGGGCGGCTACGAGGATGGGCGGGATCACCGCCGGCGGCCGCTCGAGCCGGAAACCCCGCACGCTGAAGGTGTCGTAGGTCTCGGTCACCTTCTCGCCCGCCAGGGCAGCCTTCAGGAACCGCACGATGTCCCGGTTGCGCTTGTAAGGCTCGACGAAGGGAATGGAGTTCCACCGCTCGACGATCACGTCCGAGGACGTGCCGAGGCCGAACTGGAACCTGCCCGGAGCTGCCTCGGCGAGGGTGGCCACACACATCGCCAGCGTGGCCGGACCCCGGGTGAAGGAAGGCACGATGCCCGTCCCGAGACGCAGCCCCGGAGCCCACGCCGCCGCCAGGGCCAGCGGGACGAACCCGTCGGTCCCAGACGCCTCGGCGCTCCAGACGTCGCTGTAGCCGAGGGCGGCGATCTCCTGGTACAGCGCCTCGTGCTCGGCGAGGGGAGCAGGGTCGAATGGCACCGTGACGCCGAAGCGGACCATGGCCGCATCCTAGATGGGTGCCGGCTTGGCCCCATCTGCCACCCACTACGGTCGGGATTGTGACCAGCCTCGCCGAGCGGCTCGGCTTCGGCGGGCAGGCTCGGCTCCTCATCGTCAACTGCAACGACCTCGGCAGCTCCCAAGCGGCCAATACCGGCGTCTACGACGCCCTCCGCCACGGTGTGGCCACATCTGCTTCGCTCATGGTCCCCTGCCCGTGGGCCAGAGGGGCAGCCGCCGGATACCGCGGTGAGGATGTGGGCGTGCAGCTCACCTTGAACGCCGAGTGGGATCTCTACCGGTGGGGGCCGATCACCCAGGCGCCGTCGCTGCTCGACGGGGACGGCGGCTTCCCCCGCACCGTCACCGACGTCTGGGAGCACGCCGACCTCGACGAGGTGAGACGCGAGTGCCGGGCGCAGATCGAGCGGGCCATCTACTGGGGATTCGACGTGAGCCACCTCGACTCACACATGGGCACCCTCCAGCTCCGCCCGGAGTTCTTCGACGTATATCTCGACCTCGCCGCCGAATTCCGCCTGCCCCTTCGGCTTTCGGGTGCCGAGACCGAACGGATGATCGGCTTCCCCTTCCGTTCCCTCGCCGCCGAGCGGGGGGTGGTCTTCCCCGACAACTTCCTCCACATAGCCGGCGTCGGCAGCCGGGCAAAGGTCGAGCAGACCCTCGACGAGCTCGGACCGGGGGTGACCGAGGTGTATGCGCACCCGGCGCACGACACCCCCGAGCTGAGAGCGATGTCGCCGGACTGGCCGGACCGGGTCGACGACCACCGGCTCCTTGTCGAGGATCCCGGCCTGCGGCCGGCGCTCGAGCGCGGAGAAATCCTCCTCGTCGGGTACCGTCAGCTGCGCGACCTCATGCGCTCCCACGCCTGACAGCTTCAGGCACCGGCCATGCGGGCCCTGTCAGAACTCCGTGCGGGAGAGGATCTCCGTCTGGAGCTGCTTGTACTCGGCGGAGTTGGTGATGGGAAGGAGCGACATCAGCTTGGCCATGTTGCCGGTCACCTTCACCCGGCCCTGCATGAAGGCCGCATTCGCATCGAGCTCGCCCTTTTGGATGCGCATGGCGTCGTCGTAGCTCTGGGTGAGCGTCACCTCGGCGTCAGGCAACTCGCCGAGCTTGCTCTCGAGCAGCTTCCCGTTCTCGAGCACCCAGTAGTACTTGACGTCCCCGTCCGGGGCACCCGTGACGACGTACTGCATCCGGGCGGTGGCGCCGGGCCGCTCGGGCTGGGACTCGCCCAGCTCCCTGCCCTCGTCGAGCCATTCCTGGGTGAGCCACTTGGCCATGGGTCAGGTCCTTCCTATGGGACAGGGACGGAACTCGTCCCGCAACAAGACTCGAAGCGCTCGAGTGCGCCGGACGATCCTACTCAGAACCTCAGCAGCCTCTCAAAGAAACTGACGGCGTCCCTGCGGCTCACCGGCCCATCTCAGGAGCTGACCTTGGCCCAGATCCCGGCAAAGAGATCCGACTCCGGCTGAGCGGTCTCGACCAGGCTGCGGGCGAGGCTGTAGTCGTCGAAGGGGTGGATCGTGCGCATGACCTCGGGCGGCAGGCCGAACCAGAACCTCGAGGTCGGATCCACCTGCGTGGCGTGCGCCAGGAGTGCTTCGCGACGGATGTCCTCGTAGCCCGTGAGCTCGACGGACGTCGTGATCTTGTCGTCGCCACCAGGGCGGTCGAACCACTTGTCGTCGAAAGGCGACTCGAGGCCGAGCTCGAGGAACTTCGCATGGGTGTCGAGCATCCGCTTGCGGGACCAGAGCGTGTAATAGAGCTTGAGGGGCTGGAACGGCTCCCCGGCATCCGGGTAAGCCTGCGGGTCCCCCGCTTGTTCGAAGGCAGCCACGGAGATGTCGTGCACCCGAATGTGATCGGGATGGGGATAGCCGCTGTGGTCGTCGCCGTAGGTCACGATGACCTGCGGCCTAACCCTGCGGATCTCGCTCACCAGGCGACCGACGGCCTCGGACAACGGGGCGGCGGCAAATGCGCCCGCCCGCGAGTTGGCCTCGCTGTCCGGCATCCCCGAGTCGCGGTAGCCCAGCTTGATCACCTCGTCGTAGCCGATGATCTTCGTGGCCGCCTCGAGCTCCCGGGCACGCACGCCGGCGATGTCGGCCCGGATCTCGTCTGTCTCCATGGCCGGATTGAGGATGTCGCCCTCTTCGCCCCCGGTGCAGCAGACAAGGACGGTGTGCACGCCGGCGTCGTGATATTTGGCAACGGTCCCGGCGCCCTTCGACGACTCATCGTCGGGGTGGGCGTGGACCGTGAGGAGGCAGAAGCGATCGTCCATCGAGGACCACGCTACCGGGCATGCCGGACATGGGAAGCCCGGCTCACAGCACGGCCGGCAGGGCCCTACAGCGGGCGCTCGGCCGGGCACGCCCGAACGTTCCGCCCGATGCACCACCCCAGGGCGGCAGGGCCGGGACCGGGTGCTCGTGGGCGCCACGCGGCTCTACACTGCTTATTGCTGCAAAGCGCAGGAGAGAGGACACGCGCATGGGTGTTATGAAGCGACTGACGGGCATCGTCCAAGCCAAGGCGAACAAGGCCCTGGACCGGGTCGAGGACCCTCGCGAGACGCTCGACCTCTCCTACGAGAAGCAGATCGAGCAACTGGCGCAGGTGAAGCGCGGCGTCGCCGACGTCGCCACCGCCCGCAAGCGCATAGAGCTCCAGGCTCAGCAACTCCAGTCCTCGGCCGCCAAGCTGCAGGACCAGGCCCGCCAGGCGCTCGCCCAGCAGCGGGAGGACCTCGCCCGTGAGGCACTCAGCCGCCGGGCCGGCATCTCCACTCAGCTCGAAGGGCTGAAGACCCAGCACGACCAGCTCGTCCAGCAGGAGCAGAAGCTCATCGTCACCACCCAGACCCTGCAGGCCAGGGTGGAGTCCTTCCGTACCCAGAAGGAGACGCTGAAGGCCTCTTACACCGCCGCCCAGGCTCAGACCAAGATCGGCGAGGCCGTCTCCGGCATCTCCGAGTCGATGAGCGACACCGGGATGGCCATGCAGCGCGCCCAGGACAAGATCGCCCAGATGCAGGCCAGAGCCGGGGCCGTCGACGAGCTGCTCGCCTCAGGAGCTCTGCCGGACATGACCGGCTCCTCCGACTCCCTCCAGGCAGAGCTGGACAAGACCAGCCAGCAGTCACAGATCGAGCTCGAGCTCGCTCAGATGAAAGGTGCCTTGGCACCGCCCCCACCCTCCGGAGCCCTCGGCGCCGGCGCACCGAGCGAGCAGGACGCGGCCGGCGACAGCGACGCCTTGCCGGGCGAGGTAGTCGAGCCGCCGGCGCCTGCCTCCAGCCCGTCCGGCCCGGAAGCGGCGACAAGTGAGCGGTCAGCCGGGCCCGGAGCCGGTCAGACGGTCCCGCCCGGGGCCGCCCCCGCCGACGAGCTGTTCTCGCTCGGCGAGCAGGGGAGCTAGCAATGATCGTCCGGATTCTCGGCGAGGGGCAGTACGAGCTCGGCGGCGAGCCGCTGAAGGAGCTGCAGGAGCTCGACGCCAACCTGCTACACAAGATCGAGGCCGGTGACGAGCCGGGTTTCCATGAGGTGTTGAACAAGGCATTCGAGACGGTGCGCGGCAGCGGCACCCCCGTAGACCCATCCAAGATCGTCCCCTCGGATCTGACGCTGCCTCAGCCGGATGCCTCCCTCGAGGAGGTCCGGCAGCTGCTCGCGTCCGAGGACACAGGAGAGGCTTGAGAAAAGTGTCCACCAAGACCAGATTCCCGGCTGACCGTGGGCTCACGGCGAGGATGATGGCGACCGTCTTCCTCATCGGGCTCCTCTATGCGTTGCTCGTGACGGCGCTCGCCCTCAGCCACCTGAGGATCGAGTGGGTCATCCTCATCCCGGTCGTGCTCGTCGTGGCGCAGTACTTCTACTCCGACCGCATCGCCCTGTGGGCGATGCATGCCAAG
Organism: uncultured Actinomycetota bacterium; assembly: GCA_963754255.1. Lineage (GTDB taxonomy): Bacteria > Actinomycetota > Acidimicrobiia > Acidimicrobiales > Bog-793 > CAVWEW01. The sequence goes on along the minus strand of CAVWEW010000008.1, from coordinate 841,487 downwards.
GTCGTCACACCCGAGCAGGCTCCGGAGCTGCACGCCGTCGTGGACCGCCTCTGCAACCTGGCCAACATGCAAAAGCCGCGGGTGGGCATCGCCCGGATGGACATGCCGAACGCCTTCGCCACCGGCCGCAACCAGAGCCATGCCGTCGTCTGCGTCACGACGGGCATCCTCCGTCGCCTCGACGAGCCCGAGCTCGAGGCAGTCCTCGCGCACGAGCTTTCCCACGTCGCCCACCGGGACGTGGCCGTCATGACGATCGCCAGCTTCCTCGGCATCATCTCCGGGCTGCTGATGCGGGTCCTTTTCTACGGCGCCCTCTTCGGAGGCGGCGGCCGCCGCGGCGGCGGCGGCCGGAACAACCAGGCCGGAGGTGGTCAGCTGGTGCTCTTCGAGCTGGCGGCCTTCGGGATCTCGGCGGCGTTCTACTTCATCAGCTTCCTGCTGATCCGGGCGCTCTCCCGGTACCGGGAGTTGGCTGCCGACCGCTCCGGGGCGATCCTCATCGGCCAGCCCCGTTTGCTCATGAACGCCCTCATCAAGGTGACCGGCGAGATCGGCCGAGTTCCGAGCCAGGACCTTCGCACGGCGCAGAACTTCAACGCCTTCTTCTTCGCCCCTGCACTGACGAAGGGCGGCAGCGGAGCCAGCATGGCGAACCTCTTCTCCACCCACCCCTCACTCGAGGTGCGCCTGGAGCAGCTCGCCCAGCTGGAAGCGAAGATGGGCAGCTCGCGCTGAGGCGATGAAGCTTTTCGACGTCCTGCTCGGCAGGACGAAGCCCGCCGAGGCGAATCTTGATGCGCTCTTCGGTCTCCCGGGAGCCGTGATCACACTCCAGGCAAGCGAGAACCTCGTGCCGACGAACCAGGCCGGCGTCTGCTACAAGCCGATGGCCGGGCAGCGCTTCGAGAAGACGTCCGAGGAGATGGCTGAGCTGCTCGGGCTGGACTCGGGGTCGGGAGGACGGATCCACCACGAGACCGACCAGTACGCCTACGAGTGGCTCGTCGTCGAGTCACCGGACTTCCAGGAGCTCGTGAACCAAATCCATGTCGTCAACACGACACTGGCGGAGCAGGGTTATGGGCCCTCGTTGTTGTGCTCTGTGTTCGGTTTCTCCAAGGCGGAGGCGGCGGCCGGTGCCGGTGCCGGCACTTACCTGGTCTACCTCTACAAGCGCGGGACGTTCTACCCGTTCATGCCGTTTCCGGGCCGGGAGAAGCGGGACGTGCCGAGCGAGCTACGGCTGGCCGAGGTGCTGAAGGAAGACCTCAAGCTCGAAGAGCAGAAGGAGCGCTGGATGCCCCTGTGGGGGCTGCCGGTCCACTGAGCGCCCGGTTGGCCGGCGGGGCGGCGGTCGCGAGCGGCGTCGAAGCGAGGCTGCCTCAGGTGCGCCGGCGAAACCGCGCCCGGCGGCGGCTTCTGGCATCGTCGGAAGAGCCAGGGCACGGCGAGAGGTAGCCGGCCCGTTCGCCGGGCGGGATGTAGCCGCCTCCCGCCCGGAACGGATCCCACGCGGGCGGTGCGGAGGCGAGGTAGCGGTGCACTGCTGTGGTGATGACCGCCGGATCGATCTCTGTTCGCCCGTCAGCCGGCCTTACCCGTGCCACGAGGGCTCCGGCCCCGTTCTCCTTCCAACGCCTTCCCGACGGCTCCGCCTCGCTCAGCTCGAGCGCGAGCGGACCGAGGTCGGGCCGGAGAGGCACCGGCCGGCTGACAATCCGGACCCAGCTTTCGTATCGGAAGTAGAGCTCGCATCTCTCGCCGTCGAAGGCGAGAATCCGGCTGGCGGACGTGGCGGAGTGGACCGCGGCCGGATGCAGCGGAAGGGCGCCTGCGGAGCCTTCGGGGAGGGCGCTCGTCGTCGGGAGTGTCGCCGGGCGCCGGCGGGGCGCCGTTCATCGGAGGGTCGAGACGCCGGACGACCGCCAAGTCGACGTCCGGGTACTCGTCGATAGTGACAGCACCCTTCTCGAGCGCCGCCCGACCCGCCGATAGCGCCGCCCACTGCTCTGCCCAGTAGCGCTCGGAATCGCTCGGGGTGCGCCAACAGCTCCGGCAACCGGGGGAGGATCGCCGAGTACAGCTCCGAAGTTGGCGGTGGGCGTCCGCCGGTCGCGGCCGGGCGGCGGGAGCCGGCCTCCTCCATCGCGAGTGGCCAGATGGCAAAGCAGATGCGGGCAGACACATCGGCGCGGACAACTCCGAAATCACCGCAAGAGGCGACGTCCACCAGGGTCTTGGCGACGGCGAGGGCGGCCTCCGGGTCCACAAGGCCGAAGAGGGCGGTGACGCCGTCTTCGTCGAAGTGGTCACACGTCGCCGCCACTGCGCTCGTGGCCGCGGCGACCGCAGCCGCTGAACCCGTCGGTCGGCTCTGTGCCTGGCCGAGGTGACACAGCCGGCTCGAGCAGGCGCGTGCGGCTTTGGAGGTCGAGGACGATCTCCGTGGAGAGATCGCGGGCGAGGGTCGACGGCGTCGGGCTCTGCGGCCAGTGCGAGAGGGTCAGCACCGATCCCGGGCGGGCCGCCCCGTCGACCATCACGTGCGGCCTCTCTCCCAGCTCCTCGTAGGCGGCATAGGGAAGGGACAGTGGCAGCCTGCTCATGGGAGCCGCCGTCCGAGGCTATCGAAGCACCGACAGGGACGACTTCCCCGCCCGCGACTGTGACGACTCAGCGTTGCCGCTCGGCTGGTCCTCAACCCTCGAGGGCGATGTCGTCGAGCAGGCCGGCGAACTTCCTCATGGCCGCCTCCCGCCGCGTGGGGATGTGCTCGGTCGGCACGTCCACCCGTTCGTAGCGCTTCAGCACCTGGCGGGCAACCGTCACGCGGTGCACTTCGTCAGGCCCGTCGTAGATGCGGGCCGCCCGGGCGGCGCGGTACATCTCCTCGAGCGGCATGTCCGTCGAGTAGCCGAGACTGCCGTGGGCCTGGATCGCCCGGTCGATCACGTTGTAGAGGACTTGGGCGCCGTAGTACTTGATCATGGCGATCTCGACCCGGGCCGCCTGCGGCGCCCTCCTGGTCCATCTTCCAGGCGGCTTGCAACGTCATCAGCCGGGCGGCCGTCATCTCGGCCAGGGAGTCGGCCACCCAGTTCTGCACCGTCTGCTTCTCCGCCAGGTAGCCGCCGTGGGTGTAGCGAGAAACAGCCCGCTCGCACAGCATGTCGAACGCCCGCTTCGACTGGCCGAGCCACCGCATGCAGTGGTGTATGCGGCCGGGGCCGAGGCGCTGCTGGGCCAGCCGGAAGCCTTCACCCTCCCGCCCGATGAGGTTGGCCGCCGGCACCCTGACCTCCCGGTAGATGATCTCGGAATGGGCGCCGAACTTGCCGAAGTGCTCCACGGGATCCTGCATCGTCGAGACGTCGCGGACGATGTCCACTCCCGGCGTCTTCGCCGGCACAAGGATCATCGAGCAGCCCTGGTACGCATGGACATGCGGATTCGTCACGGCCATGACGATGAGGACGTCGGCCACCGAGCCGTTGGTGGTGAACCACTTGTGGCCGTTGATGACCCACTCGTCGCCGTCGAGCACCGCTGTTGTGGAGAGCAACGTGGGATCCGCGCCCGCTCCCGGTTCGGTCATGGAGAAGGCCGACCGGATCTCGCCGGCGAGCAACGGCTCTAGCCACTGGCGGCGCTGGTCGTCGCGCCCGGTCGCCTCGATGCCGAGGGCAAGGAGCTCGGCGTTGCCCGAGTCGGGTGCGTTGTTCCCGAAGGCAACCGGGCCGTACACGGTCTGACCGAGGATCTCGTGCATAAGGCCCAGCTTCACCTGGCCGAAACCGCCGCCCCCGAGCTCCGGAGGCAGGTGGGCGGCCCACAGCCCCCGCGCCTTGGCCTCCTCCTTGACAGGCGCGAGGGCAAACGACATCTGGCGCTCGTCGAGGTCCAGGGTCTCGAGAGGGATGAGCTCCTCCCGGACCACTTGCTCCATCCAGTCCAGCTGCTCGGCGAATTCCGGCTCGGTAGAGAAGTCCCAGGCCACGACGGCTCCCTCCACAACGTTGTCTCCGGTCACTGTATGGCGCGCCGGCGGGGTGATCTTCTTCACCGGCGCCGGGTGTACGCCATGTCGCCGGTGGCCGGATCGCCGCCCGATTGCTGGCAGGATGACCAGGTGGACAAGATTGGTGTCGTCGACACGATGTTCGCCCGCCTCGACCTCGGCGGGTATGCCCTCGACGAACTGAAGTCGTGCCCGGGCTACGGGGAAGCCTTCGAGGTCATCCGCCGGACGGTGCCCGGTTTCAAAGATCTGGCCGTCGCCTGCAAGCGCCTCATCGAGCAGGACGGCTGCGCCATCGTGGTCGCCCTCGGGATGCCAGGTCGGGCCGCCATCGACCAGGTCTGTGCGCACGAGGCGTCACAGGGGATCATGATGGCCCAACTGCTCACTTCCACCCACATCCTCGAGGTGTTCGTCCACGAGGCCGAGGAGGACGACCCGGGCAAGCTGGTCCCCGTCGGCGAGGACAGGGCCCGCAAGCACGCCCGCAACGCCTACTGGATGCTGTACGAGCCCGAGCAGCTCGAGCGACGGGCCGGCCAGGGCGTCCGCCAGGGCTATGCGGACGCCGGCCCCTTCGTCGCCGCCACCTCGTAGTCGAAGTCGACGAACAAAGGGGCGTGATCTGAAGGCGGCTCCGGGCCGTTCATGCCTTTTCGTGCCTCCCGGTCGATGAGGGCGTAACGCACCGCCGGGGCGAGAGGGCGCGAGACGAGCACCAGGTCGATCCGCATCCCCCGGTGCTTGTGGAAGTCACCGGCCCGGTAGTCCCACCACGTGAAGAGCGAGCCCTGGTCGGGATAGACGCTCCTGAAGGCGTCGTACAGTCCCCACTCGAGGAGGCTGCCGAGAGCCTCCCTCTCGGGAGAGCTGACGTGGGTGCCTCCGTTGACCTTGGTGATGTCGAAGACGTCGCGGTCCTCCGGGGCGATGTTGAAGTCGCCGCAGATGGCGAGCGGCTCGTCGGCCGAGCAGTGCTCGACCAGAATCCTGGCGCAGCCGCTTCAGCCACTCCAGCTTGGCGTAGTACTGCTCGCTCCCGACCGAGCGGCCGTTCGGCACGTACACGCTCGCCACCCGCACGCCGCCACAGACGGCGGTCAGCAGCCGGCACTCCTCGATCCCGGCCAGCTCCTCGCCCTCGAAGCCGGGATGGCTGTCCGAGAGGCCCACCCGGGAGGCGATCGCCACACCGTTCCACCGCCCGTTGCCGTGGTACGCGACGTCGTAGCCGAGGCCGGCGAAGGGCATCGTGGGAAAGGCGCCGTCGGCGAGCTTGGTCTCCTGCATGCAGAGCACGTCCGGTCGGGCTACCTCGAGCCACGTGAGCACCTTCGGCAGCCGGGCCTTCAGCGAGTTGACGTTCCAGGTGGCGATGCGCATCGCTGGCTAGCGTCGCGGACGAGGCGCCTCCGGCGCAACGGGAATCCGCGTGAAGTGGTATCCGGCGACGGCCCGGGGCTAGGACGATGCCGAGCCCGTCAGCCCGTCACTCTCCAGCCGCTACGGCGCGTAGGAGCCCGGGAGGCTCGAGCAGGTGGACCAGTCGCTGTAGCTGACGAAATTCGAGCCGGTGGGAGGGTCGCTATCCGGATTGGGAGTCGTGTTGCCACAAGTGACCCAGCCGGCGACCTGCCAGACGCTGTCGGTCGCTTGCACGTACTGCGGGGGCGGGTCAACCAACAGGCGGGGATCGTAGTTGAGGTTGAGGTTGTAGCCGGTCAGGATGCCGCCGCCGGAGCCGAACGTGCCGTACTGCCCGGCGTCGTTTACGGCGTCCGACCCGTTGAAGTAGATGTTGCCGTTGTTCACGCCTTCCCTCCAGTTCTGGTCCTCGAAGAAGCCGGCGAGGGCCGCGGTCGCGCCGTCGATGATGGGGTTCTGGATATCGCAGTAGGTCGGGATGATGTTGTTCCAGGTGACCGCCGACAGCGGCATGTCGTTGTCGTCGGGGCACGTAGGCGGCGAGCCGAGCACCGGGCGGGAGAGCCAGATCGACTGGTCGGCTATGAGGCCCACGACCGTGGTGCGATCCAGAACAGTTGGCGAGGTTCGTCTGGTATGTCCCATTGGCGTTCAGTGCGCAGTCGTAGACGAGACTGCGGGAGAGCACGATGTTGTTGCTCGACCCGAGCGTCACCTGTCCGCCCACAGCGCCCCCGACGATCAGGTCTCCCTCGTTGCAGGTCGTCGGCCCGATACTCGAGCCTGGGCCGACCCACGGGTCGATGCATCCGGCGGCTGTCGAGTTGCTCTCCGCTGTGGGGACTGTGGTCCAGTAATTCGGATCCCCGGTCGTGGTCGAAGGCAGAGCCTGCACCCAGATGACTTCCGGCTTGGCAAGGGCGACCTGGGCGAAGTTCCCGGCCGATCCACCTGGCCCGACAGCGCAAACCCGAGCTTGCGCAACGGCGCAGACCTGAGTGTTCGTCGCCACGCCCGCCGGCAGTTGTAGGTGCACGCGGTCCCACCACAGAGATCACCGGGGCCGCCCGTGGTGCCGTCTATCGCACCGCAGGGGCGCCCCCGCGTCTGATACGTGTCCTTCGTGAGAGGGCTCCAGACATCCATCGTCTCGCTCGACGTCGAGGCGTTCCAATAGAAGCGGATCATCGTCGGCCCCGTGTAGACGCAGCCGGGGAACTGGTTGTTCTCGATGTCCGGGGCGAGCGAGTCCTCCACTGGAGGAAGGCTCTGCTGGACTCCGAACGTGACCGAGCCCGTACCTGAGCCGTTTGCCCCCGGAACTTTGGAGAGTCGCCTACGGTGCCTCTCGTCCCGCACTCCCCCCACGGATCCTCCACGTAGCCGTACGGGTAGGACACTCCGCCGACGGCCGGCCTCGTGCCTGGCCAGCCGCCCGGGAACGGGAACGCAGAGGCGATGGCGGTCTGCAACGCGGGGGCACCGGTGAAGGACGGCGTGCCGCACGTGGTGAGCTCGTCCAGCGCTGTATACCGGGCCGTTGAAAGTGTTGCCGAGCTGATGTAGTAGTTCTCGTTGCAGGCACTCTGATCCCCGCTCGCCTTGCCGCTCGTCGGAGCGCTCGCCGAATTGACAAGCCGCTGTTGAGCGGATCCGGCCAATTCCCGTACCACGGGCCGTAATAGGGTTGGTGGCGCTGTATGCCGTGGTGCCCGGAAAGCCGTTGGGAGGGTAGGACAGGTGAGACGTTCTGGCTGTACCAGTCGATGAAGGTGTTCGGCGCACGGAGTCATACTGGCAGAGCGCGGCCGCGTAAGGCTCGACCGGGTTACCCCGTGTGCGCCCGCCGGCGGCGTGGTCGCCGTCGCCTCGTCATACTCGTCGACTTCCTGAGGGCACTGCATGCCCGAGAGCGCCGACCGTGTAGGTGTTCTGCCACTGGTCCATGTCGCCGGGCCCGGCTGCTCGAAGTTCGAGAAGTAGAGGTCCGTCAGCACCCCCGAGAGGCTGAAGGAGGCTTCGATGCGACGGTAGGCCTTCATGGCGCCGTTTCCGGCTGCACCGGTGACGACGAATAGAACCTGCCCGCCGAAGGGGTGCTGCCGTCTTCGCCACTGTGAGCTGGCTCGTGTCCGGCGCGTAGGTGAACTCCCTTGCGGCTTGGAGTTCGGCACCGCTTCCCAGCCGTACAACGCCGGGTTGGCACCTCCCGATGTGGCCGGGATCGTCTTTCCCTGGTCACCGCTGTACTGCCAGTAGCCGGTAGCCGTACTGGTCGAGCAGGTTTCGGTACTCCTGGACCCCGGCCTGGGCGGCGGCGAGGGCAGCTTCGTAGTCGTCGCCCTGTTGCCATCGCCCACCTGTTGGAGGAGCTCGTGATGACGATCGCCGGCAGCAGCGAGACGATGAACACCACGATGAGAGCCATCACGAGGGCTTGCCCGGCGTCGCCCTCGAGCCCCCGCCTTGGAATCCGAGACCGCACGAGGCGGTCGAGGCCGGTCGGCCTCGATGCTCGATCGTCTGGGTCGACGGTTCCTCATGTCGTGGGTGACCTCAGTTCCGTAAGAAACTCACGGTTTGGACCGTCGTGCCGAGCTCGCGTGATATCCCTCGGTCGAAGAGCCGGGGCGGCGGCACGAATTCATCGACAGCCGACCGCCTGCATCTGTTCGGATGGGCGGCTCCGTTTGCCCGTCGTCCCCTCGCCTGAAGGCGTTGCCGTTGAGCGTGTAGTACTGGAAGATGTCCGAGCCGGCGACGTTCGGAGGTTGACGTCGAAAGCTTGCACGAACCGGATGCCGGCAGGGATCGACGTCGTCGTGGTGCTGCCGGATTGCGCGCAGGTGTGGATTCCGGTCGAGTTGGCCCCTGGCGGCAGCCCGAAGAATATCTCGAGCTGATCCACCGCCGCCGAGTTCGTCGGGCACAGCTCTGCCTCGATCGTCTGGAGCTGAGGCACCCCGTTGATCGTTCCGGCTGTATGTGGTGAACGTGAGGTCGTTCGTCTGTATGTTGACCAGCGAACCGCCGAGCGGAGGTACTGGGTGAAGACCTTGCCGGCCAGCTCGGACTGCTCCAGGCCCCGGATCGTGAGACTCTCAGCCTGGGTGTTCGTGAGGATGCCGATGATGACCGGGGTCGAGATGGCCATGATGGCCGATAGGAGGGCGATGGTGATGATGAGCTCGACCAGCGTGAAGCCCGCCTCTGGTCGCGGCCGCTGCCTGAGCCGTGCTCGGGGCCGACCGGCGGAGGAGCATGCCGGTTGAGCCGGAGCCGGAACCTTGGTCGGCCGAGGGGGCCCTGTGGATGCGCATCACAGCTCCGTCACGCCGAAGCGGCCAACGACGGCGTGCCGTCGGACGGCTTTCTCATCAGCGTGCTCGACTGGTACACGCCGCTCGGTGTGATCCAGACGTAAGGGGTGCCGACAACGGTCCGCCCGGGCCCCCACCGTGGCGCTGAGGAGATACTGGCCGAGAGGCATGCCCGTGTCGCTCATGCCCCGGCTTAGGGCGTTGAGGGTGTACTGGAGAGAGGCCCACCCTGCTCCGTGGCCGTCAGCGATGCTCCCGAGAGGGCACCTGTGAGCTTGAGGCTGAGGTCGTAGACCGGGACGGTGGTGGAGGCGCTCTGCTGGGGCTGACGGAGAGCGAGCCGGGCGGGTTCTTGGCTTTCCGGATAAAGCTGCGTGGTGTTGCCCGGGGGGATCAGGGGGACATAACCGGGGTTGCTCGCGGACATGTCGCCGGCGAACACCGAGTAGCCGTTGGCGAACGGATAGAGCAGTTCCGAGGCACCGCCGATGTCCGCTCCCGAACGTGTACTGCCCGTTCGGGAGGACGGGTTTGCGAAAGTGACGGGCAGGTTCGCTTAGGAGTGAAGCTCGAGCTCTAATAGGACACGCTCGGGACCCTCCGCGCATGAGTAGTTGACCGGCTGAAGGCGATCGAGGTCGTGCGCGCGCCGAGAGCCACCTGGAACGGAGTCGAAAGCCTGTCACCTGCCCGGCCGAGACGGTGAGCTTGCTTTCGCAGGCTCGGAATTGACGTCGCTCAACTCACCGGCGGAGACCCAGCCTGTTTCTGGGTCAGCGTGACGACCTGTAGGCCAGTTGGGTCCGTCGACAGGCTCGTCACGATCCCGCACCCGTCGTTTCCCGTGTTGAGGCCCGACGGGATCGCTGCGCCGGGTATTGGTCTCGGTTCCGACCGCCACCGGCGTGACGGAGAAGTTCACCGGCGTAGTCAGCGGTGTGCCGGTCAGGCCGACTACCTCGATCGCCAGCTCGCCGTCGGCGAGCTGTTGGGCGCTTGCGGCGCCGGGGGCGACTCTCGGTCGTCTCGGTGAGGGGCTGCTGGCCTTGCATCCCATCCAGCTCACGTGGCCGAGACCTGCCATATCTCCGACGAGTCTCTGCTGAGGTGGAGGTGCAGATGCTCGTGATCGACCCGTTGCTCTGCTGCTCGACTGTGTACTGGGTCTGACGTAGAAGGTCTGCGCGTTGACTTCTGGGGCGGGTACGTGGTCTGGACCGGATTGATCGTGCCGGCAGCGGCCTCCTGCTGTACCTGCTCGAGCGTCGCGACCGCCAAGTTCGTCGCCTCGATGCGGTAGCGCTGCTGATTGTTCGTCGTCATGGCGATGTTGATCTCAAGGACCCCGGCGAGCAGCACGGTGGTGATGATGACGAGGGCGATGAGGCACTCGACATGGTGATCCTTCGTATCGCCGCGGTCCTCGCCCGAGGCGTCGCCGGAGCACCCGTGAGCGTGCCCTTTCCGCTCCGCCGTCCGCTGCGCCGGCTCTCCCGTACTCGTGCATCAAACGTCCCTGCGAATGGGGCTGCCGGCGCCATCGTCAGCACAGCGGCTCGATCCCTGTCCTCGATCGATGGCGCAACACGTGATCTGCACTCGGCAGTGATACGTTCAACTACTTTCCAGCGCGTGTACCTTACCGCAGATAGCGGGGCCCCCCGCCCGGGCATCGATGCACCACTACGGGGTGGGCTACGGGCCGCCCGGCCGCCTACTGCGGCGCAAGCACAAAGAGCAGACCGGCCTCGCACGCCCGGCTCCCCTCGACGGTCGCCGCCCCGTGCCCGGTCCCGGCCCGGGCGGACATGCGATCCAGGGTCACTTCGAGGTCGAGGCGCTCACCCGGCGTGACCTGGCGCCGGAACCTCGCCCGGTCGATGCCCCCGAACAAAGGAAGACGCCCGGAGAAGCGCTCGTCCGACAGGATGGCGACGGCGCCGAGTTGAGCAAGGGCTTCGACCATGAGGACACCGGGCAGCGTGGGCCGGCCGGGAAAGTGCCCGCCGAAAAAGCTCTCCTCCCCCGTCAGTTGCCAGTACCCGCGTGCGCTGGCGCCGGGCTGCAGATCGGTGATCTCCGTGAGCAGGAGGAACGGCTCCCGGTGAGGCAGATACTCCTCCGGGCGGCCGAAGCCGCTCACTGGCTCGGCGGATGAGTCGCTCGGCGCCCGGCGCCGGCGCCGGGGTGTGCCGTCGGCACCACCCACGAGAGCCGTGCCGGCCGGCGAGGACTCCCCATCGGCCGGTCGCTCCTTCGAGGGGGCCCGCTTCCGCCCGGATTTCGCCGCCTTGGTCGCCGGAGCGGCGCCGGCCGGCTTCTTCTCCACAGGCGCCTTCCTTGCGCGCTTGGTTGGCGCCGGCTGTTCCACGGGCCTGTCGGCTTCGCCTCCAGGTGCTGGCAGAGCGGGCTCGTGGCTTGCTGTGGGTGTCCCGTCACTCGCCGGCGCCTTCTTGGCGCGCCCCTTCTTGCGCGGAGGGCTCTTGTCCGGCATAGGGGCCTCGGCCTTCGGCTCCTCCTCCGCCGGCGGCTCCCCGGTCGGCGGCTTCGCATCCTCCGTCGCCATCGCCGCCGCCGTCGCTTTCGACCGCTTGGATGCCTTCGACGCCTTGGCTGCCTGCTTCGGTGCCTTGTCCGCCAGCGCCGTGGCCTTGGCCGGCTTGGCCGGCTTGGCCGGGGCACGCTTCTTGGCGATCCGCATCTCGGCGGCGATCATCTCCTCGCTCGGCTGCCCAGAAACCCGTGAGACCCCCGGCAGAGCCAGCTCCACTCCCCTGCGCAGAGGGTCGAGAGCCTTGACGACGAACTGCCTGTGCTCCCCCCGCTTCAGGATTTCCCTGGCTGAGCGCGGGGGTGGGTCGGCCAGGTTGGCGAGCGGCAGGTAGCCCTGGGTGGATCCCATCATGACGACCGCACCGTGGGATGTGTAGCTGGCGACTTGACCCTCCACCTCGGTTCCGAGCGGATGCTCGGCGATGAACGAGATGAACGTGAGAGGGTCGTTCACGGCTGCCGGTGCCGTGGTGGCCGCGGCGCGGGAACGTTCCGAGCGGCGGGTGGCGCCCCGCTCGCGATCGACCTTTGCCGACGGAGGGCCGTCAGGCGCCACAGCCTCCTTCGTGGCCGCTTCAATCGCCTTTGACACCTGCCGCTTTGCGCGGTCGGTGTCTTTCACAGCCTTGCGGCTCGTCGGACCGCGCACGGGGGTTCGGGGAGTGAAAATCCAGCCGACGCCCGGGACCGGCGTCCCTCCGATCAACCGCCCCCGATCGAAGAGCCACGGATGCTCCCCGTGGAACTCCTGGAAGGAGTCGTTCGACAAGGCAGTGGCGTCAACCTTCTCGGCCACCCTCAGCAGGAACGCATCGCCTCGTCCGATGGCGCCGGCCGGCGGGTGCACGTACTCGCCGGCCAGCACGCCGAGCTCGAAGCGGGGCAGCTCGCCGGCGTCGATCCGGTGGGCGAACGTGGCATCGACGATGACGGTCACCTCCGCATCGGGATACTCCCGCCGCAGCTCCTTCACCGCCGTCTCCAGCTGTTCGAGGCTGGGCGTCGACCTGCCCTCGGTGGCGATGTTCGACCCGTCGACAACGATGTGCTCGAAAACCATCTCCGGATCAGTCAAGCACCTCGGCTGGCTCCGGCGGGCGTTTCGCGCCATGCGGCGCTAATTCATTCCTGGTCCTGCGGGCGCCCCAGGGAGCGATCGAGCAGGTCGAGCAGCTCGAGCTGGTGGATCGTGCTCGAGCCGGTGGCCGGGCTGCCGGCGACCGTCCGGCTCACGTGGACGAGCGATGCCCGCTCGCGCAGGAGTCGGTGCAGGCGGCCGTGGACGTAGGTCCAAGCTCCCATGTTCTCCGGCTCTTCCTGCAACCAGACCACCTCCGCCAGCTCCGGGTACGACTCGAGCGTCGTGGCGAGCTCGCCCTCCGGCCACGGATGGAGCTGTTCCACCCGCACGACGCTGATCGAGGCGCCATCGGGCCCGAGCTCCTCCCGGCGCGCCATGGCCTCGTAGGCGACTTTGCCGCTGCAGAGCACCACGCGGCGGACCGCGGCCGCCTCGAGGGAACCGTCCTCGACCGCCGGGTCGTCGATCACCGCCTCGAAGCGCCCCTCCACGAGGGCATCGATCGGCGAGCGGGCCTGCCGCGCCCGCAGCAGCGACTTCGGCGTCATGACGATGAGCGGCCGCCTCATGCTTCGCATCCCCTGAGCCCGCAACAGGTGGAAGTACTGGGCGGCCGTCGTGGGCTGGGCGACGGTCATGTTGTCGCCGGCGCACAGCTGCAGGAAGCGCTCGATCCGGGCCGAGGAGTGCTCCGGGCCCTGGCCTTCGTAACCATGAGGGAGGAGCAGCACGAGGCCGGAGTGCTGGCCCCACTTCTCCCCCGCCGCGGCGATGAAGTTGTCGATCACGATCTGGGCGCCGTTGGCGAAGTCCCCGAACTGCGCCTCCCAGGCGACGAGCGCCCGTGAAGCCTCCACCGAGTACCCGTACTCGAAGCCCACGGCGGCATACTCCGAGAGCAGCGAGTCGTAGATCATGAACCGGCCCGGGCCGCCTTCGGGTATGCCCGCAAGCCCGGCCACACCGGCGAGCGGCACGTGTATCTCGCCCGTCTCGTAGTCGACGAGGACGGCATGGCGCTGGCTGAACGTGCCGCGCCCGGTGTCCTGGCCGGCCAGCCGGACGTCGGTGCCGTCGGCGAGAGAGCTGCCGAGAGAGAGCGCCTCACCGAGCGCCCAGTCGACCTCTCCCCCGGCGTACATCTCGGCGCGGTGCTCGAACTGGCGGGCCAGCTTGGGGTGGATCGTCACGCCGGCCGGCGTGTTGTGAAGCAGGGCGGCGATGGCGTCGAGGCGTTCGCGGGCCACTCCCGTGGCGATCGCCGAGAGCGGCGGGACCTCCACCTGAGCCGGCCTCGGCAGGCGCCCGACCTTCGGCGGCGAGGTGGCCCGGGTCTCGTCGAGAGCCTGCTGGAGCCGCTGGGAGAAGTCGTCGAGGGCCGCCTCGGCCTCCTCCATCGTGATGTCACCGCGCTTCACGAGCGACTCGGTGTAGAGCTTGCGGACGGAGCGATGCTGCTCGATCTCTTTGTACATGAGGGGCTGGGTAAAGCTCGGGTCGTCACCTTCGTTGTGCCCGTGCAGGCGGTAGCAGACGAGGTCGATCACGACGTCCTTGTGGAATTCCTCCCGGAACGCCAGCGCCAGCCGGCCCACCCGCACGCAGGCCTCCGGATCATCCCCGTTCACGTGGAAGATCGGCGCCTGCACCGTCTTGGCCACGTCGGTCGGGTAGACCGACGAACGTGCCGACTCGATCGGCGTCGTGAAGCCGAGCTGGTTGTTGATCACCACATGGACCGTTCCACCGGTCTTGTACCCGTGCAGCTGCGACAGCTCGATCGTCTCGGCCACGACGCCCTGCCCGGCGAAGGCGGCATCACCGTGCAGGAGCAACGGCAGAACGGGGAAGGCCTCGATGCTCGGGTTCTGGTCCAGGCGGGCCCGTGCCATGCCCTCGACGACGGGGTCGACAGCTTCGAGGTGGGAAGGGTTCGACGCCAGCATCACGGTCAGCTCGGACCCGTTCCGGCCGGCGAACTTGCCCGTGGCGCCCTTGTGGTACTTGACGTCGCCGGAGCCCTGGACGCTCTCCGGGTCGAGGTTGCCCTCGAACTCGGCGAAGATTTCGCCGTAGGACTTGCCGACGATGTTGGCGAGCACGTTCAACCGACCCCGGTGCGACATCCCGAGGACCACTTCTTCGATCCCGGCACCGGCGGCCTCGTCGAGGATGGCATCGAGGAGCGGGATCGTCGACTCGGCCCCCTCGAGCCCGAAGCGCTTCTGGCCGATATAGCGGGTGTGAAGGAAGCGCTCGAAGGCCTCGGCCGCGTTCAGCCGCTCGAGCACGTGCCGCTGCTCGTCCGGGCTGAGTGTGCCGGGAACACCCTCGACATGATCCTGAATCCAGCGCTTCTGCACCGGATCCTGGATGTGCATGTACTCGATGCCGATCGTCCTGCAGTAGGCGTCCCGCAGGATGCCGAGGATGCGCCCGAGCGGGAGCTCCGTCTCACCGACGAGGCCTTCTGTGACGAAGTGACGCTCGAGGTCGAAGACCGTCAGCCCGTAGGTGAGCGGGTCCAGCTCCTTGTGCAGCCGGGGGGCGTGCCGGCGGAGCGGGTCGAGGTGTGCCATCAGATGGCCGCGCACCCGGTAGATGTTGATCAGCTGCTGGACGGCGGCCTGCTTGACGAGCCGCCCCCGCTCTCCATCGGCGCGGTTGAACGGGTTGACGTCGCGGTGCCAGCGGGCCGGCTGATAGGGGACGTCGAGGGAGTCGAAGATCTCGTCGTAGAAGCCGTGGTCGCCCACGAGCAACTCGTGGACCCGGGAGAGGAACATGCCGGATTCGGCACCCTGGATGA
Source organism: uncultured Actinomycetota bacterium (assembly GCA_963754255.1). Taxonomy (GTDB): domain Bacteria; phylum Actinomycetota; class Acidimicrobiia; order Acidimicrobiales; family Bog-793; genus CAVWEW01. The sequence continues at coordinate 826,278 of CAVWEW010000008.1, read as the reverse complement.
CGCGATGATCGTAGGTCGAGGTCAGCACGACGACCTTCGACACGCCGAGCTCGGCGAGGGCCCCCGGGTCGGCGGCGGCGTACTCGGGCGGGTAGGCGAGCGCACCGACTCCGACGATCGCCCCTTGCCCGGGCATGAGCCGGGGGACCGACTGCGTCGTGCCGAGCGTGCCGGGATTCGTCACGGTGACTGTCACGCCGGAGAAGTCGTCCACGGTGAGCTTGTTCGTCCTCACCTTGCGGACGAGATCCTCGTAGGCGTGGAGGAAGCCGGCGAATTCGAGCTCGTCGGCATTCCTCAGGCAGGGCACGAAGAGACCGCGGCTCCCGTCGGGCTTCTCCACGTCGACGGCGAGGCCGAGGCCGACGTGCTTGTGCCGGATGACCCCCGGCGTCCCCTTCCCGTCGAAGTCGGTCACGAACGTGGAGTTGAGGGCCGGCACCGCCTGCAGGGCCCGCACCACGGCCCAGCCGATGAGGTGCGTGAAGCTCACCTTGCCGCCGGTCGTCCGCCCGAGCTGGTTGTTGATGATCTGGCGGTTCACCTCGAGGAGCTTGGCCGGGACAGGATGGACGCTCGTAGCCGTCGGTACCGACAGCGACTCCGCCATGTTGGCTGCCAGGCGCGCCGCGACTCCCCGCAGCGGGGTCACGACCTCGGCTTCCGGCGCTGGCTTTGCTGCCGGCGCGGGCGAGGGCGGCGCCTGCGACGGGACCGGCACCCGTGCCTTCTCGCCGACGGTCGCCCGTGCGCCCTCGTTCCGTGAGCCGGTCGCCCGTGGCGCCGCCTCGTCGAAACCCTCCTCGGCTGCGCCACGACCGCCCGCCGCCGATCCGGCCGAGCTGCCATTCGCCCCGCCGACGGCTGCTTCACGGCTCTCTGCGGCAGCAGAAGCTCCGGAGGTCGCCGCACCCCTGCCGGGAGCTCCGGCAGTTGCGGTGCCGCCTTTCTGAGCGCCCCCAGTGTTCGCCCCACCGCCAGCCGGCCTCACCTCTGCCGCGGCGTCAACGGCAGCGCCCCCGGAGGCGCCCGCGGCGGCCGATTCGACGCCGGAGTCGGTTTCGACGACGGCGGCGGTATCGGTCGCAGCGTCAAAGGAGTCGGCGGTGGTATCGACCGATCGGTCGTGGGCATCGCTGCCAGACGGTTCCGGGGCCGTGCGGGCCGGGCTCCGGTAGTCGGCGAAGAACTCACGCCAGCTCTCGGCAACCGAGGTCGGATCAGCCAGGTAGGCCTCGTACATTTCCTCTACCAGCCATGCGTTCGGGCCGTAAGCCCCGGCCGACCCGTCCCTCATGGCATTCCCTGGCACTGTTTCGATAGTACTGCGGGGCCTCGTCGAAGACACCGAGGGTGTGCGGCGACGGCCGTGCAGGACCGCCCGCGCCGGCCCCGGAGCGGCCTGCCGAACGCGCCCTGTGCCCATTCGACCACTCCAGGGTCTAGCGTGAGGCCATGGCAGGCGACCCGGCCCCGACGGCTACGAGAGCTGTCGTCCGTCCGGTGGACCCGGGTAACGACGCCAGCTGCACGCTGTGCGGCCGGCAAATAAAGTTCGCCGCGCGCACACATCCGCGCCAGGTGATCGCCAACGTCTACGAGTCCGGGACCTGGCAACGGGTGGACCACTTCCACGAGGACTGCTACGAGAGCGCCGGGGCACCGCTCGGGCCGGCCCTCGATCCGCCTTCGCGCTGAACCCTTCTCAGTTGAGGGTCGACGGGCCTGACGGCCTCTACGTGGATGATCTGCCGAGCGACGCCGGCCCGGAGGCGCCGATCGTTGTCCTCGTGCACGGCTCGATGGACCGTCATACGAGCTTTGCGAGGGTGCGGTCGCGCCTGATGAAGACCTGCCATGTCATCTCCTACGACCGGCGCGGCTACGCCGGCTCGCGTGAGGTGCAGCCGCCCGCCGCTGGTCTCGAGGACCACGTGGACGACCTCGAGGCGGTGGTGGACGGGCGCCGTTGCACGATCGCCGGCCACAGCTACGGGGGCAACCTGGTGCTGGCGCTGGCGGCCCGCCGGCCGGACCTGGTCGGCTCGGGGCTCGTCTACGAGCCGCCGCTCGCGTGGAGGACGGACTGGCCCGACCACGGGAGCCAGCCGCCGGGCTTCCGCGGCGTGTCGAGCGAGGAGGCCGCCGACCGCTTTCTCCGCCGGATGATCGGCAAGGAGAGATACGAGCGCCTCCCCCTAAAGACACGGGAGGAGGTGCGGAAGGACGGGGCTGCTCTCGTGGCCGAATTGACCGCCATCCGCCTCGACGCCCCTCCCTACGACCCGGAGCTCATCGAGCTTCCCGTTCTCGTAGCCGTCGGAGGCGACTCCGATGACCGTCACCAGGAGGCGGCTGCCTGGCTGGCGGCGAGGCTGCCTCGCGGCTCTCTGCAAGTCGTGGCCGGGGCGCGCCATGGCGGCCACCAGAGCCACCCGGCCGAGTTCGCCGCTCTCGTGGAGGCAGCCGTGCGGCTCGCCGCCGACGGCTCCGGTCGGTAGCGTCGCACACCATGCGCGTGCTCGTGACCGGATCAAGGGGCTTCATCGGGAGCGCCCTTGTGGCCGCCCTCCGTCAACGCGGCGACGAGATCGTGCCTGTCGTCCGGACGGCGCCGGCGCTGGGCGAGGTGGGCCTCGACCTCGAGGCGCGACGGCTCGACCCGAGCCGGCTCCCCGGCCGCACGCTCGATGGAGCAGGCATCGATGCCGCCGTCCACTTGGCCGGCGCCTCCCTTGTCGGGCGGTGGACGGCATCGAAGAAGGAAGCCATCCGCCAGAGCCGCATCGCCGTCGGTGACATAGTCGCCCGGGCATTGGCGGCGATGGAACAGCCGCCCGCCGTGCTCGTGGGCGGATTTGCCATCGGCTACTACGGCGACACGGGCGAGCGGGCGGTGGACGAGGGCGATGGGAGCGGGGTGGGTTTCCTGCCTGAGGTCTGCCGGGCCTGGGAGGAGTCGGCCAACCCTGCCCGGGAGGCGAACATCCGGGTCGTCAACGTCCGCACGGGGATCGTGCTCGGCGACGGCGGTGTGCTCAAGATGATGCTGCCGGCGTTCCGCTTCGGGCTCGGCGCCCGGCTCGGCTCGGGGCGCCAGTGGACGAGCTGGATCTCACTCGAGGACGAGGTGCGGGTCCTGCTCCGGGCAATCGACGACGCCGCGCTCGGCAGGCCCTCTCAACGCCACGGCGCCGGCCCCGGTCCGCAACATCGAGCTCACCGCCCAGATCGCCGCCGCCGTGCACCGGCCGGGTGTCCTGGCCCTGCCGGCGCCGTTGCTCCGAGCGGCTCTCGGCCCCATGGCGGCGAACGAGACGTTGCTCGTCAGCCAGCGGGTGTTGTCGCGGCGCCTCATCGAGACGGACTTCGTCTTCCGCCACGAGACGGCCGCCTCCGCCGTTGCCGCCGCCCTTCCCACCTGACAGGGACGGCGTGCCTCCGCGCCCCTAGCCTGGCCGGGATGCAAGCGGCAGGAAGGCCCGCCACGAACTGGAATTTCGCCGACGTCTGGGAGCTGTGCGCCGAGCTGAGAGGCCAGGACAGGACCGCCTTCGTGCACGGCGATCGCCGGCTCAGCTGGGCCGAGGCCGACCGGAGGGCGGCGGGGGTGGCGACGGCACTGCTCGATGCCGGGCTCGGCCACCAGGCGAAGGTGGCTCAATATCTCTACAACTGCCCGGAGTACCTCGAGTCGGTCTTCGCCTCCTTCAAGGCCGGCCTCGTGCCGGTGAACGTCAACTACCGCTACGGGGACGAAGAGGTCGTCTACCTGCTCGAGAACTCCGACTCGGAGGCTGTCGTCTTCCACGGCGCCTTCTCGGAGATCGCCTCTCGGGTCCGCCACAAGCTGCCCAAGGTCCGCCTGTGGTTGCACGTAGCCGACGGTTCCGGTCCGGTGCCGTCCTTCGCCGTCGCCTACGAAAGTGCCGCTTCCTTGCTGCCGGCCGGTGCGGACACCTCTGTGAAGGGGCCATGGGGCCGCAGCCCCGACGACCTCTACCTCCTCTACACCGGCGGCACGACCGGCCTGCCGAAGGGGGTCATGTGGCGCCAGGACGACCTGTTCGCCGTGCTGAACGCCGGCAGCCTGATCCAGTTGCCCGACGACCGCGGAGTCGAGGGCGTTCGGCAGGCTCTCTCTGCCCTCGACGAATCCCCGCCCTCGCTCCTGCCGGCGTGCCCGCTCATGCACGGTACCGGCTCGTTCACCGCCTTTCTCTCCCTCTCGCTCGGCGGTCGCATAGTCACCTTGCCGGACCGGCGTTTCGATGCCCCGCAGCTCCTCGACACGATCGCTTCGGAGAGGGTGAACCTCGTCACGATCGTCGGCGACGCCTTTGCCCGCCCGATCGTCGCCGCCCTCGACGCCGAGCCCGGCCGCTACGACCTCTCGAGCCTGCTCGCCATCGTCTCGTCCGGCGTGATGTGGAGCGAGCAGACGAAACACGACCTGCTCCGCCACAACCCCAACATGATCCTCGTCGACGTCTTCTCCTCATCGGAGGCCATCGGGATGGGGTCCTCGGTCTCCACCTCGGGAAGTGAGGCCGCCACGGCCTCCTTCCGGCTCGGGAAGGATGCCCGCGTCCTCGACGACGACGGCAACGACATCGGCCCCGGCTCCAACCAACGCGGACGGCTGGCCATCGGGGGCAGGCTGCCGCTCGGCTATTACAAGGACGAGGCCAAGACGGCGGCGACCTTCGTGACGATCGACGGAAGGCGTTTCTCTCTTCCGGGTGACTTCGCCACGGTGGGCGAGGACGGCTCCATCCAGCTCCTCGGCCGGGGCTCGGCGGTCATCAACACCGGCGGCGAGAAGGTCTTCCCCGAGGAGGTCGAAGAAGTGCTGAAGACGCACCCGGCTGTGGCCGATGCCGCCTGCGTCGGGGTGCCCGACGATCGCTTCGGGGAGGCCGTCTGCGCGCTGGTCGAGCTGCGGGCCGGCATGTCGGCGGACCCGCCGGAGCTCATCGCCCACGTGGAGGCGCGCCTCGCCAGGTTCAAGGTGCCCCGCTACGTCCTCGCCGTGGGCTCACTTGCCCGCAGCCCTTCGGGAAAGCTCGACTACAAGACCCTGCGCCAGCTGGGCGTCGGCTCGCTCGAGGACCTCAAGGCCCAGCGCGCCGCCCTCTCCTGACGGCCGGCGGCCTCGATCAGCCCTTGTTGGCGCCGTGGCGGCGGACCCGGTCGTTGACCGTGTAGTACGCCTCGATCGACTCGCCGGCGTCCCCCCAGTAACCGGCTGTGATGTCGTACTCCATCTGACCGGCCTCCACGTAGTGGTTGTTGACGTCTGTGATCTCGAGCTCGCCCCGCCCGGAAGGAACGAGCGTCGAGAGGATCGCGAATACGGTCGGGTCGTAGAGGTAGACCCCGGTCACCGAGTAGTTGCTCGGCGGGAGCTCCGGCTTCTCGACGATGCGGACTATGCGGCCGTCGCCGTCCAGCTCGGCCACGCCGACGTGGCGGAGGTGCTCGGGGTTGTTCACCTCGGCCAGGATCAGGCGTCCGCCCGCACCCTGGGCGGCGTAGCGCTCGATCGTCGGGGCGATGGAGCACTCGAAGATGTTGTCCGCCAGCATGACCACGACCGGCTCGTCGCCGACGAACCGCTCGGCCAGCCCGAGCGCCTCGGCGATCCCGCCCGGCCGCTCCTGGTAGGCGTACAAGAGCCGGTCGACGCCGAACTCGTGCCCGTTCGACAGGAGCCGGAGGAATTCGCCGGCGTGAGTGCCCCCCGTGACCACCATCACATCGGTGACGCCGGCCGCCACGAGCGCCTCGATGCCGTAGTTCACCATCGGACGGTCGCCGATCGGGAGCAGGTGCTTGTTCGTGATCCGCGTGAGCGGGTAGAGGCGACTCCCGGTGCCGCCTGCGAGCAGGACGCCCTTCACGGCGCGGGAGCGTACCCGGGCCGCCGGCGCCCGGTCTCAGACGTCGAGGAACCTCCGGACGGCCATCGCCGAGCCGCCGACGCCGACGATGATTCCGGTGACGAGCACGAGGATCTCGGTGACGAGCACGTCGTGGGTGGGAACGACCGCCGTGGCGAACTCGGGGAAGCGGTGCAGGAGCGCCTTGATGCCGAGGTCGCCGAGGAGGACGATGCCCACGGCGAGTGCCGCGCCGACGAGGCCCTGCAGGAGCCCTTCGACCATGAAGGGCAACCGGATGAACCACGAGGTGGCCCCGACGAGGCGCATCACTCCGACCTCCCGCCGGCGGGCGAAGATAGCCATCCTGATGGCGTTCAGGATGAGCACGATCGCCGAGACGAGGAGGACGATCGCCAGCCCCAACAGGACGATCTGGAGGACGTTGGAGAGCGACTCGAGGTCGTGGATCGACTTTGCCGGGTAGGCGACGTGGTAGACGCCGGCCTGCCCGTCGAAGACGTGCGCCACGGTGGCCGCCTCGCCCGGGTGGGCGAGCGTGCACTGGAACACCGGCGGGGTGGTCGCCGGCGTCAACGCCGAGATCGCCGCCGTCTCGCCCGCGGCCCTGAAGAGCCGGACCGCCTGCTCGTAGCTCTGCTGGTGATCGAGGTACTTGTACGAGTTGATCTCGTGGGTGCCGGCGATGAGCGACCGGATCGCGTCCGTCTCGGGCGTGGAGGCGCCCGCCTTCATGAAGACCTGCAGGTTGACGTTGGCATTCAGCACGCTGAGCTGGTTGTTGACGGCTTGGCGGAGCAACAGAGCCGTTCCCACGAGGGAAAGGGACACCCCCACGGTCAAGACGGCGGCAAGAGCCATGAGGCGGTTGCGCCACAGGTTCGTCGCCGTCTCGCGGGTCACGTAGCCGATCGACACGGGCATTTCAGCGGACCCGAGGTGGCTTCGCCACCGGCACTTGAGCGACCCCGGCCGCCTCCGATGCAGGCACCCTCATCGCCTCCGCCGGGGGCGGCTGACCCCGGCGCTCCCGACGCCCGCGCCGACGCCGGCCGAAACCGTCACCGCCGGCACTCCCCGCGACGATGAGGTCGAAGGGTCGGTCCCGTAGAAGCCGCGCGCCTGGTCGCGGATGATGCTGCCCGCCTCGATCTCGACGACCCGCCTGCGCATCATGTCCACCACGCTGGCGTCATGGGTGGCCATGACGACAGTCGTGCCCGTGCGGTTGATCCGGTCGAGGAGGCCCATGATCTCCTGGCTCGTCGTGGGGTCGAGGTTGCCGGTCGGCTCGTCGGCGAGGAGGATCAGCGGCCGGTTCACGAAGGCCCGGGCGATGCCCACCCGCTGCTGCTCACCACCCGAGAGCTCTTCGGGGCGCCGTCCCGCCTTCTGGCTCAGGCCGACCAACTCGAGCACCTGCGGGACCTGGGTGTTGATGATCTGGCGGGGACGCCCGATGACTTGTAGGGAGAAAGCGACGTTCTCGAAGACCGTCTTGTTGGGCAGCAGCCTGAAGTCCTGGAACACAAAGCCGAGATTGCGGCGCAGGTAGGGGATCCGCCACCTGGGCAGGCGCCCGATGTCCCGCCCGGCCACCCAGATCCGGCCTCGGTCGATGCGCTCCTCGCGGAGCAGAAGCCTCAGCATCGTCGTCTTGCCCGAGCCGGAGGCGCCGACGACGAAGGCGAATTCCCCCTGTGTTATCTCGAGCGACACGTCCCGCAGAGCGACTATGGAGCCCCTGTAGGACTTGGTGACGTTCTCGAAACGGATCATCAGTCCTTCGCTTCCGGGTGGGGGGATCCCCGGGGTTCGGGGGAATCCGTCAAGGCGCCGCCGCGCCGAACTCGCTGCTCACGCTACCAGCGGGAACCCGCGACGAGTCGGTTACCGCGGATGACCCGTTCCTCTGCGGGGCGTAGGCGCAGGTCAGGAGCCTTGTTTTTCTCGCCGCCAGCGGAGGTAGGCGATCATCAGCTCGTCGAGGTCGCCATCGAGGACAGCATCGACGTTGCCGGTCTCGTAGCCGCTGCGCAGATCCTTCACCAGCTGGTAGGGGGCAAGGACGTAGGACCTGATCTGGCTCCCCCAGGCGACGTCGCTCTCCGGTCCGGTGAGGGCGGCCATCTCCTCCTGGTGCGCTTCCCGTTGCCGCTCGGCGAGCTTGGCGGCGAGGATCTGCATCGCCTTCGCCTTGTTCTGGTGCTGGCTCCGCTCGTTCTGGACGGCCACGACGACCCCGGTCGGCAGGTGCGTGAGCCGGACGGCGGAGTCGGTCTTGTTCACGTGCTGGCCGCCGGCACCCGTCGAGCGGTACGTGTCTATCCGGAGGTCCTTGTCGTCGACGGACACCTCGTCGAAGGCGTCCTCGAGGAAGGGGGTCACGTCGAGCGAGGCGAAGCTGGTCTGGCGCCGGCGCTGGGAGTCGAACGGCGACATACGCACGAGGCGATGGACGCCCCGCTCGGCGGCGAGAAGGCCGTAGGCGTGCCGCCCCCGGACGACGAAGGTGGCCGAGAGGATGCCCGCCTCCCCGCCGGCCGAGACCTCTTCGAGCTCGAGCTCGAAGCCGCGGCGCTCCGCCCAGCGCTGGTACATCCGCAGCATCATCTCCGCCCAGTCCTGGGCGTCGGTGCCGCCGGCACCGGCATGGATCTCGGCGATGGCGTCGCCCTCGTCGTACTCGCCTGAGAACAGGCTCCGCAGCTCGACGTCCTCGAGGGAGGCGCGGAGCGAGGCGATCGCTTCCTCGACGTCGGGAGTCACCTCCGCCAGACCCTCCTCTCCCTCGCCGAGGCCGATCGCTAGCAGCTCTTCGGTGTCGACCAGCTGACGGTCGAGCTCCTCGAGCAAATCGACGTCGCCCTTCACCCGCCCGTAGGCGGTCGTGGTCCTGCGGGCGTTGTCCGGCTCGGACCACAAGGTCGGGCTCTGCGACCTCCCGCTCCAGGTCGGCGAGGCGCTGCAGCAGGTCAGGAAGGCGAAGGTACGTCTTCGCGGCGTCGAGCCGGACGCGCAGAGCACCGAGCTCGTCGCTGAAGTCCGGCCGCTCGAGGGGCGCGCCGGCTGTGGGGCTGGTGGCCATGCTCCCTCAGTTGGCGCCGTGGCAGAGCTTGAATTTCTTCCCGCTTCCGCACCAGCACGGAGCGTTCCGGCCGACCTTCGCCGGGGCCTGACCGCCGCCGCCGCCTGCCGGCGGCGCGCCGTAGCCCGGCCGCGCCTGCCCGTTGCCCCCGCCCGCCCCGTTGGCACCACCACCGGCCCCGTTGCCGGCTGGCCCACGCCGTTCGCCATCGCCGGACGGCCCACCGCCGACAGGAACGGCCCCACCGTCTCGGCGGGCACCCAGGCCAGCTCCGCGGGCAGCCGGCGTCCCGGAGCCCCGGGCGGGTGCCATGGCGGAGCCAGCCGGGGCTCTGGCCGGATCGGCCATGGCGCCCGCACCAGACCCCGAAGCCACGACGCCAGGCTCATCCATCGGATCGTCGGCGGCCACGTATGTCGCCTGGGACAGATCGGTGGTCACTTCCTCGGTGACGATCTGGGCGTGCATGACGTACTGGAGGTAGTCGTCGTCGATGCCGTCCATCAGCTGGCCGAACATCTCGAAGCCCTCCCTCTTGAAGGCCACGAGCGGGTCCTGCTGGGCCATGCCGCGGAGCCCGATGCCGTGCCGCAGGTAGTCCATCTCGACAAGGTGCATCCGCCAACGCTGGTCGATGATCTGCAGCATGATGTGGCGCTCGAGCTCCCGAGCGGTGTCGGCCCCCCCGGGGAAGCCCTCCTCCCTCTCGTCGTAGTAGGCGAAGGCCTCCGAGAGGAGGCTCTCGGCTAGCTGGCCGGCGCTCGTCGCCTGCTCGAGCTCCTCGGCGGTGAACTTCGTCGGGTAGTACCTCGATGCCTCGGCGACGAGGCGGGACAGGTCCCACTCCTCGGGGAAGTCGCTCGGGGCGGCATCGGCCACGATCTTCTGGATCGTCTCGGTGAGGAGGTTCTCGGTGAGCTCCCGGAGGTTCTCGCCGTCGATGATCTGCAGGCGGCGCTCGTAGATGACCTTGCGCTGCTTGTCCATCACCTCGTCGTACTTGAGGACGTCCTTTCTTATCTCGGCGTTCTTCGCCTCCACGGTGTTCTGGGCCCGCTCGATGGACTTCGTCACCATCTTCGCCTCGAGCGGGACGTCCTCGGGAAGCGCCCGGTTCATCACCCAGCTCACGGCGCCCGTGGCGAACAGCCGCATGAGCTCGTCCTCGAGCGAGAGGAAGAAACGACTCTCTCCCGGGTCACCCTGTCTTCCGGAGCGGCCGCGGAGCTGGTTGTCGATCCGGCGGCTGTCGTGGCGCTCGCTGCCGAGCACGTACAGCCCTCCGAGCGCCCGGACCTCGTCGGCCTCCGCCGCGCACTGCTCCGTGAACTTGGCCAGGAGCTCCTCGTAGCGGGCCTGCCCCTCGTCGGTCTCGAGATCTATGCCGGTCGCCACCACTTCCTCCCGGGCGAGACCCTCCGGGTTGCCCCCGAGCACGATGTCGACGCCTCGGCCGGCCATGTTCGTGGCGACCGTGACCGCATGGAGCCGGCCCGCCTGGGCGACGATGGGCGCCTCTCGGGCGTGCTGCTTGGCGTTGAGCACGGTGTGCGGGATGCCCTTGCGCTCGAGCAGCTGGGACAAGTGCTCGGACCGCTCCACCGAAGCCGTGCCGACGAGGACGGGCTGGCCGGTCTCGTACCGCTCGGCGATGTCGTCGACGACGGCGCCGAACTTGCCCGCCTCTGTCTTGTAAATGAGGTCAGGCTGGTCGACGCGGATCATCGGCTGGTTCGTGGGGATCGGGATGACGTGGAGGTTGTAGGTGGAGGCGAACTCGGCCGCCTCCGTCTCCGCCGTGCCGGTCATCCCGCCGAGCTTGTCGTACATGCGGAAGTAGTTCTGCAGCGTCACCGTGGCCCAGGTGTGGTTCTCCTCCTGGATCTTGACCCGCTCCTTGGCTTCGATCGCCTGGTGGAGCCCGTCCTCCCACCGCCTGCCCTCGAGCACCCGCCCGGTGAACTCGTCGACGATCTTCACCTCGCCGTCAGCGACCAGGTACTCCTTGTCCCGGTGGTAGAGCTCCTTGGCCTGCAGAGCCTTCTCGAGCTGGTGGACGAAGTTGGCGGCGACGCCGTCGTAGAGGTTCTCCACGCCGAGCTGCCGCTCGACCTTGGAGATGCCGGTCTCGGTCGGCAGCACGACCCGCTTCTCCTCGTCGACCTCGTAGTCGATCTCCGGCTTCAGCGACCGGACGACGCTGGCGAACTGGTAGTAGAGGCGGGTCGAGTCGTCGGACGGCCCGGAGATGATGAGCGGGGTGCGCGCCTCGTCGACGAGGATCGAGTCGACCTCGTCGACGATCCCGTACACGTGCCCCCGCTGGACCATGGCGTCCCTCGCCGGGGCCATGTTGTCACGCAGGTAGTCGAAACCCATCTCGGTGTTCGTCCCATACGTCACATCGCTCGCATAGGCGGCGCGCTTGGCGGCGAAGTCCGAGTTGTCGGCCACGATCAGACCGACGGAGAGACCGAGGAACTTGTAGATCTGGCCCATCCACTTGGCGTCGCGGGAGGCCAGGTAGTCGTTGACAGTGATGAGGTGGACGCCTCGGCCGCCGATTGCGTTCAGGTAGATAGGCAGCGTGGAGACGAGGGTCTTGCCTTCGCCGGTCTTCATCTCGGCGATCCCACCGAAGTGCAGCGCCATCCCGCCCATCAGCTGCACGTCGAAATGCCGCTGGCCGATCGTCCGCCAGGCCGCCTCCCGGCAGACCGCGAAGGCCTCCACGAGGAGGTCGTTCATGTCCTCGCCGTTGTCGAGCCGCTGCTTGAACTCGACGGTCCTCGCAGCAAGGGCGGCATCGCCCAGGGCGCGCATCTCCGGCTCGAGACCGTTGATGAGCGGCACCACGGAGGCGAGGTTCTTTACCTTCCTGCTCTCGCCGGCGCGAAGGACCTTGGAGAAGACACCCACGACGGGCCATTCTACGCCGCGGGACCCTCCGGCCGGGATCCGCCGAGACCGGACCGAGGCGGCACCGTGGGACGGGGCCGGCGCGGAGCCCGGCACTATGGTGGCCGCCGTGGGAGGCCCGCCCCGGACGCCGGAGAAGTCCCCCAACGGGGCGGACAGCGCCATCACCTCGATGATCGTCGCCATCGAGTACGCCATCGTGATCAGCCTGTTGACGGTGGCGGCAGTCGTCCTCGTGCGGACGGTGATCAATTTCTTCGATCAGTGGAGCGGGTTCCCGGGCACGGTCGTGGGGGCGATCGACGGCATCCTCGTAGTCATCATCCTCCTCGACATCGTCCACACGGTCTTCCGGCATTTGAGGACTTCGGTCTTCCCGGTCCGACCGTTTCTCGTCATCGGCATCCTGGCGGGCGTGCGGGACATCCTGAGCGCCTCGGCCCACCTGACACTCAGCGCACACCTGTCGAACGTCGACTTCCACAACACCCTCATCTCTCTCGGCGTCGGAGTCGGTGTGGTCGTCTTCCTGCTCCTCGGGCTCTTCGTCCTCCGCTTCAGCGAGCACATGGACGAAGCCACCTGATGGCCGGACGGCGGCTCCGGCCCGTCCGGAGGTGGAGCACGCCTTCATCCCCCTTCCTGACGGGACACGCCTCGCCGGGCGCATCTGGCTGCCCGAGGACGCCGAGACCGCCCCGGTGCCGGCGATCCTCGACTTCCTCCCCTACCGCTACGGCGACCTGACGGTGCCGCGGGACTCGGCCGTCTACCCGTACCTGGCGGCGCGCGGCTACGCCTGTGCCCGGGTCGACCTGAGGGGGACGGGCAACTCTGAGGGCATCATCAAAGACGAGTACACCGCCGAGGAGCTCTCCGACGGTGTCGAGGTGATTGCCTGGCTGGCCGGCCAGCCCTGGTGCGACGGGGCGGTTGGCATGACCGGCATCTCGTGGGGAGGCTTCAACAGCCTCCAGGTGGCCGCTCTCAGACCGCCGGCGTTGAAGGCGATCATCACCATGTGCGCCAGCGACGACCGCTACTCAGACGACGTCCACTACCGGGGCGGGTGCGTCCTCGGCATCGACATGCTGCAGTGGGCCGTGTCGATGCTGACCTGGAACGCCCTTCCGCCTGATCCTCGGGTGGCCGGCGAGGGGTGGCGGGAGGCCTGGCACAGGCGCATCACCGAGACGCCCGCTTTCATCGAGCCGTGGCTCACCCATCAGTCACGTGACGAGTACTGGCGCCACGGCTCGGTGTGCGAGGACTACAGCGCCATCGAGATACCCGTCTATGCCGTCGGCGGCTGGTCGGACGGCTACAGCGACGCCGTCCTCCGCCTGCTCGCCGGTCTGTCGGGGCCGCGGAAGGGGCTCATCGGCCCGTGGTCGCACGCCTATCCCAACTCGTCGGTGCCAGGTCCCCGCATCGGCTATCTCGAAGAGGCCCTGCGGTGGTGGGACCACTGGCTGAAGGGGGTGGCGAACGGGATCATGGACGAACCGGCCCTCCGGGTCTTCATGCAGCACTACACCGAGCCGGCCTCGTTCCACCCCGAGTGGCCGGGTCGTTTCGTGGCCGAGCCGACGTGGCCACCGCAAACGGCGGCCGACCCGCTGGTGCTGTTCGCCGACGGCGGCACGGCCGGGCTCCGCCGGTCGCCGGCCGGGCGGAGCGAGCTCCGCCACCGCGGGGAGGAGGACGCCGGCCTCGACGCCGGCGCCCTCACCGCCGACGGGGGAGCGGGTGACTGGCCGGCAGACCAGAGGGCAGAGGACGGCCGATCGCTCTCGTTCAGCTCGGCACCACTGTCCGAGCCGATCGAGATCCTCGGCACCCCGACGGTGGGGCTCGAGGTCGCCGCCGACCAACCGGTGGCCGCAGTGGTCGTGCGCCTCTGTGACGTCGCACCGACCGGCGAGTCCCTCCTCGTCAGCCGGGGGATGCTCAACCTCACGCGCCGGCACGGCTTCGATCACTTCGAGCCCGTCGAGCCCGGCCGCTTCGAGCAGGTCGTGGTGCCCTGCAAGGCAATCGCCCACCGCTTCGAGGCCGGCCACCGGATCCGTCTTTCCGTCTCCTCGACCTACTGGCCATGGATCTGGCCGGCGGCCGAGCGCGTCGAGCTGACGCTCGCCTGCGGCAGGACGAGCTTCATCGAGCTCCCTGTCCGGGAGCCGCGGGCGGCCGATGCCGAGCCGGCGCCGTTCGGGCCGCCGGAGGACCCGCCCGGAGCGCCGGTCGAGGTGCTCGAGCGGCGCCCGACGCGTCGGACCATCACCCATGACCTCTCCTCCGGAGAATCGCAGCTCAGCTTCGACTGGGACGTCGGCGGCCACTGCCGCCTCGTCGAGGACGACACCGAGATCGACGGGTCGAACGTGACCCTCTACCGCATCAAGAAGGACGCGCCGCTCAGCGCCACCGTCGTCACCGAGCAGTCAGCCCGGCTGGCCTGCGGTCCGGCGTGCGGTCCGGCCGGCGACTGCTTCGACGTCCGCGTGGAGACGAGGGGCATGATGACCGGCGACGCGGCCAACTTCCTTGTCACCCTTGGCCTCGACGCCTTCGAAGGAACCTCCGCGTGGCGAGCCGGCAGTGGCGCATCGAGTTGCCGCGACTCGGGAACTGAGCCCGGGCGGCGACCGCCGAAGCGCATTGCAGACCAGAAGACGACCACCTAGAGTCAACAACGTTTACTGACAAGGGACATGGGGCTGAACCGCCCCGGGTGGACGAGGCACCCGTTGGAGAGCTCGGCGTTCGGGCTGGAACGGGCTGCGTGACACGAGAGATCAACGATCAAGGAGGACGCTGTGGCGCGTGATCCGAAGTACGACGTGCTCTTCGAGCCGGTGAAGATCGGCCCGAAGACGCTCCGGAACCGCTTCTACCAGGTTCCTCACTGCATCGGCGCCGGTTCGGAGAAGCCGGGCATGCAGGCCTACCACCGGGGGATCAAGGCCGAGGGCGGCTGGGCCGCATGCTGCACGGAGTACTGCTCGATCAGCCCCGAGTCCGACGACACGATGCGCGTCTCGGCGAGGATCTGGGACGACGGCGACATCGTGAACCTGGCCGCCATGTGCGACCGCCTCCACCAGTTCGGCGCCCTCGCCGGCATCGAGCTTTGGTACGGCGGCCCCCACGCCCCATGCCACGAGACTCGGGACACGCCGCGGGGCCCGTCCCAGATCGCCTCTGAGTTCGAGTCGAACATCTACCCCCGATACGCGGACAAAGACGACATCCAGCTCCTGCAGAAGTACTACGTGGACGCGGCGATCAGGGCTAAGGAGGCCGGCTTCGACATCATCTACGTCTACGGCGCCCACAGCTACCTCCCCCTCCAGTTCCTTTCGCCCTGGTCCAACAAGCGGACCGACGAGTACGGCGGGTCGTTCGAGAACCGGGCCAGGTTCTGGCGCGAGAGCCTCGAGAAGGTGCGGGAGGCCGTCGGGGACACGTGCGCCATCGCCTCCCGGTTCGCCGTCGACAGCCTCTACGGCTCGGCCGGCGTCGAGCTCGAGAAGGACGGCATCGCCTTCGTCGAATACGCCGACCATCTGGTCGACCTGTGGGACCTCACCGTCGGCGACATCGCCGAATGGGGGCAGAACGCCGGCCCGTCGCGTTTCTTCGAGGAGAACCACGAGAAGCCGTTCACGGGGCGGATCAAGCCGGGCAACCACACGAACAAGCCTGTGGTCGGCGTGGGCAGGATCGTCAGCCCGGACACGATGGTGGCGATCATCAACTCCGGCCAGTTCGACATCATCGGAGCTGCCCGCCCTTCCATCTCGGATCCGTTCCTGCCGAACAAGATCTCAGAGGGCCGACTCGACGACATCCGGGAGTGCATCGGCTGCAACCAGTGCATCTCCCGCTGGGAGATCGGTGGCCCTCCGATGGTCTGCACCCAGAACGCCACCGCAGGCGAGGAATACCGTCGCGGCTGGCACCCGGAGCGCTTCCACAAGGCGGCCAACGCCGACAAGAGCGTGCTCGTCGTCGGAGCCGGGCCGGCGGGCATGGAGTGCGCCATGATCCTCGGAAAGCGGGAGATGTCGGCCGTCCACCTCGTCGAGGCGGAGCCGGAAATCGGCGGCCACGTCAACTGGGTGTCCTCGATGGGTTATTCCGACGGCAAGGAGAACATCTTCCGCGGGACCGCCCGGGGCCTCGGCGACTGGAAGCGGGTCGTCAACTACCGCCAGATCCAGCTCGACAAGCTGAAGAACGTCGAGGTGCACACCTCGAGCCGCCTCGACGCCAGTCAGGTGCGCGAGTACGGCGCCGAGATCGTCGTCATCGCCACGGGCTGCCACTGGGCGACAGACGGGCTCAACTCGGCCACCCACGACACCATCCCCGGGGCGGACACCCTCAACGAGAGCTGGCAGCTCACACCGCAGGACGTCGCCCTCGGCCGGAAGGAAGTCGGCCGGCGGGTCCTCGTTCTCGACAACGAGGCGTACTACATGGGCGTGACGCTGGCCCAGAAGCTCGCCGGCGAGGGGCACGAGGTGTGGTTCCTCACCCAGCGGGGGGAGATCGCCAAGTACATGGACTTCACCCTCGAGGCCCCCATGATGCACCGGGAGCTCCACCGCCTCGGCGTCCACCTCCACCCCGAGACGATGATCGAGGAGATCGAGCCGGGCCTGGTGACCGGCTACAACATCTGGGATCCGTCGCACAAGGACCGCTTCGAGGTCGACTCGGTCGTGCTCTGCACGGCCAGGCTGTCGGACGACCAGTTGTACCGGGAGCTCAAGGCAGACGGGGGCGCCTTGGAGGAGAACGGAGTGGAGGCCCTGTACCTCATCGGTGACGCGGCCGCTCCGCGGATGATCGTCGACTCGATCTTCGACGGCCACCGCTTGGCGAGGGAGATCGACAGCGCCAATCCCGCCCTCCCGCTCCCCTTCATCCGGGAGCGGCGGCTCTGGGGCAGCGCCGACAACAAGTCCTTCGAGGCCCAGCTCGCAAACTCCGACATGGAGCCCATGCCGGCCTGAACCTCTAGCCGGCGCCGGGCGGCAGCCCGGCGCCGGCTGTCAGGCTCGTGGGGCCTGCTGTCAGGCCCGGCGTGGGGCCCGTTTGTCAGGCTCGCGTGGCCGCTTCGGCTTCGGGGCCTGTTGCCTCCGGCAGCTGGAGCGACTCGAGGACGAGCTCGGCGAGCTCACGCAGCTCGATCTCGCCTTCGTGCCCGGAGGTCTTGATGGCATCGGAGTACATCGTGACGTCCTTCGGGCAGGCGACGACGAAGTAATCGAGGCTCTCGAGCGAGGTCGCCTCGTCGATGCGCTGCTCGCTCGTGCGCCGAGAGCCCTCCGGCCGCTCCTCCTTCATCCAGATGCGGCCGCCGCCGGCCCCGCAGCAGAGCGAGTTGTCCCGGTTGCGGGGCATCTCGACGAGCTGTGCCCCGATCGCCTCGAGGACGCGCCGGGGCGCCTCGTAGACGCCGTTGTACCGCCCGAGCATGCACGGGTCGTGGTAAGTGACGCGGTACCCGAGCGGGCGGGCCGGCGTCAGACGCCCGGCCTCGATCAGCTCGAGGATCAGCTCGCTGTGGTGCACGACCTCCCAGTCGCCGCCGAAGGCGGGGTACTCGTTCTTCAGCGTGTGGTAGCTGTGAGGATCCGACGAGATGATCCGGCCGAAGTCGCAGCCCGAGATCGTCGCCACGTTCTGCTCTGCGAGCGTGCTGTATAGGCCCTCCTCGCCTGCCCGGCGCACGTCGCATCCGGCCGTCCGCTCCCCCTCGTAGAGGATCCCGAAGTCGACGCCGGCGTGGTGCAGGATCCGGGCGAGCGAGCGGGACACCTTCTGGCTGCGGGGATCAAAGGAGGCATAGTCCCCCACGAACCAGAGCAGCTCGACCGGCTCCTTGCGGGCGTCCTTCATCGGGAAGTCGAGCCCGTCCGCCCACTTCCCCCGCTTGCGCTTCGGCTCGCCGAAGGAGTTGCCCGCTTTGTGGACGGTCTCGAAGGTCCCCTGCAAGAGGGCGTCCATCTCGCCCTGCTCGACCAGCTGACGGCGGAACTGGTTGATGATCGGCACGTGCTCGATGCCGACCGGGCAGATCTCGACGCAGGCCATGCACTGGGTACATGCCCACACCGACGCCGGCCGGATCGGCTCGCCGAGGACGACCGGCTCCCGGCGGGGCGGTGGGCGCACGGCTGTGCCGGCGTCAACGGCGGCATGCGCACCGAGGTGGGCCTCGGCCGCCTCCCGCAGGTCGAGGATGAGGTCGCGGGGCGAGAGCGGTTGGCCGGCCGCCGCGGCGGGGCAGGCGGCTGTGCACTTGCCGCACTTGGTGCAGGCGTCGAGCGAGACGAGATGCTGCCAGGTGAGATCCGTCACCCGGGCGTAGCCCACGTCCTCGGCGGCGGCGTCAGCGGCGAGCGAGACGAGCCGCTTGCCGGCCGCAGGGTCGCGCACGGCGACGTTGGCCGGACTGGCCAGCATGTGCAGGGCCTTGGTGAAGGGGATGGAGGCCACGAAGCACAGCGCCACGAGGCCGTGGAACCACCACGTGACGTGATGGGCCAGCTCGGCCGAGGACCCGGTGAGGCCCATGGCCCGGAACCACTTCATGAGCACCCAGCCGACTGGTGACCAGTCGGCGAAATGCTGGTTGGACTGCGCCAGCCAGAAGCCTTCGAGGAGGAAGCCCGAGAGCGCCAAGAAGCCGAGCGTCCCCACAAAGACCCAGTCGCCCGCACGGTAGAGGCTCCGGTCGTACTCGCCGGGCACCCGGTCGGGGCGCCCGTAGTCGAGGCGAGCCGGGCGGCGGATCGCCCGGTTGTACGCCATGAGGGAAAGGCCGGCGAGCAGCATGACGCCGGCGATGTCGAGCGCCAGCTTGTAGGCCAGGTAGAAGCCGCCCTGCCAGAAGTTCCAGTGGAAGACCGGCCGGGTGAAGTCGGTGTCGATCCCGAGGATGGTCGTGCCGAGGAACAGCGTCAAAAAGCCGTAGAAGATCAGCAGATGGCCGAGGCCCGCGAGCGAGTCGCGGCGCTTGATCCACTTGTGGGAGAAGACGATGCCCGTCATCGCCGCCAACCGGCTGACGAGCTCGGACGCCGGGATCCTCTTGTCCTGCCGCCCGGCGCGGTACTTGGCCACGAGGCGGAGCACGCCCCAGCCGAAGACGGCCGTCGATGCGACGATCAGCCCATACCAGAGGATGATCTCCGCCAGCGAGAGGCCGTCGAAGACGGTCCGTGTCTCAGGCACTTCGGATGGGCACTCGGGCGGCGCCTATCGAGCCGGGCGTGCTCAGTACAGCTTCTCGAGCTCGTCAGCCACGTCGAACAGGTCGAGCACCGCCCCGTAGTGTGCGACTCCGAAGATGGCCGCCTCCGGGTCGGTGTTGACGGCGATGATCGTGCCGCTCGATTTCATGCCGGCGAGATGCTGCACAGCCCCGGAGATCCCGAAGGCGAGGTACACCTTCGGCTTCACGGTCTTGCCCGACTGGCCGACCTGGCGGGCGGACGGCATCCAGCCGGAGTCGACGATGGGCCGCGAGACAGACAGCGTCGCCCCCATCTTCTCGGCCAAGGCCCGGAAGCGGTCGATGTTCTCCCGGTCACCGATCCCGCGCCCGATCGACAGGAGGAAATCTGCCGCTGTGATGTCCACGTCGGCGACAGGTGCTTCGACGAAGGCGACGTGGCGGGCCCGAGGAGCCCGCGGCTGCACGGTGATCTCGCTCCGGGAGGCGCTTCCGGCGCCTTCGGCCTGAGCCCACACCGTCGGGCGCAGCAAGAGGACGGCCGGGGTGCCCGCCGGCAGCTCGACCTCCGCGTTGACCTTGGCCCCGTAGAACGCCCGCCGGGCGACGAGCTGGCCGTCGGAGAACGAGAAGGAGTAGACGTCGCTCGCAAAGCCGAATCCCCCCCTGGCGGCGACGGCCGGGGCGAAGCCCATCGAATTCACGGTGAACCCGGCCACGACCACGTCCGGCTCCCGCTCCTTGACGAGGGCTTCGAGGGCATCTTGGTAGACGTCGTTCTCGAACTCGTCGCCGCCGGCGCTCACGGCGATGACCTCGTCGACGCCGGCGATGTCGACGGCATCGGCAAAGGCGGCCGGGCGGGCGGCGATGACGGCCACCGCCACGGGACGGGGAAGCTCCTGCGCCGCGGTGACGAGCTCCCGCGTGACATCGCGGAGCCTCCCCGCCACGTGCTCGGCCACGACAAGGGTCCCGCTCACGACAGCCTTCCTCTCACGAGCTCGAAGATACGGGCGGCGACCTCGCCGGGATCCTCGCCGAGCAGCTCTGCTCCCGCCCCCCGCTCGGGCACGAACATCCTCCGCACCCGATAGGCGCCCGGGCCTTCGTGGTCGAGGGGCACCTCCTCGATCTCCTTCAGGTTGGCCTGTTTGATCGCCCTCAAGTTGGCATAGCGCGGCTCGTTGATGCCGGTCTGGATCGTCAGGAGGGCGGGCAGATCGACCTCCACCACGTCGAGGAGGCCGCCTTCGAGCTCGCGGTGGACCTCAGCCCTGCGGGCGCCGGCGTCGACGGAGACCTTGGACACGACTGCCACCCGGGGGAGGTCGAGTAGCTCGGCGAGCATGACGCCCGTGGCGGCCTGCACCGAGTCGCTCGACTGGACCCCCGTGAGCACGAGGTCGGGCTCCTCTCTCCTTGCCACGGCGGCAAGGCCCCGGGCCACCGTGAGCGGGTCGGCATCGTCGACGCCCTCGGCAGTGACACGGATCGCCCGGTCGGCCCCCATCGCCAGGCAGCGGCGGAGCGCCTCCTCGGACTCGTCGTCGCCGACCGTCACGACGACGACCTCACCCTCGCCGACTGCCTCCTTTATCCGGAGCGCCTCTTCCACCGCCGACACGTCCCACTCGTTGAGCGACCGCTCGAGGTAGTCGGGGTCGACGTCACGCTCGTCGTCGGTGAACTCGATCTCGTCGCCGAGGACGGCGACCTGCTTCACGCACACGACCGTCTTCACGGCTCACACCTCAATGGTCGGCGGGCAGTTCGCTCATCACCTTCGACGGCTCACCGCCCGGGTTGGGCCCGTAGACGTAGATCATCCGGGCGTACTCGGGCGCATGGTAGTGGGCGGCGGAGCCGGCGGACACCTGGATGACCTCTCCCGGGCCGGCTTCGAGCCGCTCCCCGCCGCACTCGACGACGAGGAGTCCCTCGAGCACGTAGTTGACCTCGTCGAAGGGATGCTCGTCGGTCCAGCCGGCCCGTTCGAGCGACCACTCCCCCATCGCCAGCTGCTGCCAGCCGCTCTCCGGCGCCGGGAGGATCGGACGGCAGGCCGGCGTCGGATTGTGCACGTCCCCCGGTTCGGCGGTGGTGAACTTTCGTGCTGGCATCGTCTTCGCGCACCGCCTGTCGATTACACGCCGGCATCGCGTCGATGCTTGCCGGTTCGAACCCGTAACTGTAGAGTCCACCGCGAAGAAACTCGGGCGCGCCAGGGGAAACCCCCCGCCGGCCCGGCTGAGACGTGGGGACGCTCGTCGACGAGCTCGGCGGGGCTTAGAACTTCGATGTTGCCGGGAGGGGAGATGGCTGACACCGTAGGCGCCGGCGGCAAGGGGAGCGTTCCTCCGGCCGTCGCGGTTGTGGGCATCGAAGAGCACCAGCTCTTGAAGGCGATGCACTGGTACGACGGCTTCGTAGTCGCCCTCGCGAACCCGGGCTTCCTCCTCGGCAGCCTCGGCTTCACAATCGGGTCCCTCGGCGGTCTCGGCGCCGTGATGATCTGGGGTCTCTCGATGTTCATCGCCGTGCTCCAGAACAAGATCTGGACCGAGCCGGCCACCATGTTCCCGGACCGCTCCGGCGGCCTTCCCATCTATGCGTTCGAGGGTTGGCGGAGGTACTTCACGCCTTTCGGGGCGATGGCGGCTGTCGGTTACTGGTTCGCCTGGTCGACCGTGCTCGCCATCTTCGGGCTCATCGTGGGTTCCCTCATCCAGACCCAGTGGTTCGCCAGCGCCACATGGAAGGTGGCGGCAGGAGGAATCCAGTTCTTCACTCTGCCGAAGGTCATCGCCATCGGGCTGATCCTCCTCGTGTGGATATTCAACACAGCCGGTGTGCGTCCCGCCGTCTGGGTCGGTTACGTGACCGGCGTCCTATTGATGATCCCGCTGTTCCTCTTCTGCATCCTGCCGTATTTCACCGGTCACTACCACGGCCACTTCCTCACCTTCGGGCTGTTTTCGAGCGGGGTGTGGTCCTTCCAGAGCTGGAAGGTCTTCCTCGCCTGGATGTACATCGCCGGGTGGTCGTCCTACGGTGTCGAGGCGTGCGCCACTTTCGCACCTGAGTACCAGGACAGCAGGCGGGACACGGCGCTCGCGCTGCGGCGGGCGGCGATGTTCTCCTTGCTCGTATACCTGCTTCTTCCTCTCGGGCTCTCCGGCGTTCTGTCACAGTCGACCATTGCGGCCAACCCCGTCGCCTTTTACGCGCCGGCCCTCGACAAGATCGTCGGCGTCGGGGCCGACTTCGTCATCCCGCTCATCATCGCGAGCCTGTTCCTGTCCATGAATTCGGCGACGATGGACGGCTCCCGCGCTCTCTACGGGATCTCGCGCAGTGGGCTGACGATCCGCTGGCTCGGCCAGCTCAATCGTTTTCACGTGCCCGGCCGGGCGATGACGGTCGACATGGTGGTGAACGTGGGCTTGGTCATCCTGCTCAACTCGACATTGCAGATCCTTGCCACGGGCAACCTCGGCTACATCCTCACGATGGTCTTGACGACGACGGCCGTCATCCTGATGCGCAAGGACCGCCCTTCGTGGCCGAGGCCGATCAAACTTGCCAGAGGCTGGTTGTGGGTGGCCGGTGGCCTAGCGGCGGTCAACGCCCTGTTCATCGCGTTCGGCTCGTGGTCCTTCGGCGTAACGGGCTACGGGAGCTACAAACAGGTGCTCATCGGCATCGGTATCGAGATCGTGGCGATCCTGCTGTTCGTCTATCGGCGCGTCGTTCAGGACAGGCAGCCCTTCCAGCTCCGGGACATGACCGTGGAACAGCCGGACCTGTCTCTGTTCGAAGAGGTGGTGCCTGCCCCCCGCCGCTGATGACTGGGCGATGCGGCGACGGATGGGGAAGGGCCGTACGCTTCGCCTGTTCGTCGGCTGCAGCTGCGGGACGAGGGGCTCGGTAAGCCCGGGATGCCAATGGGTCTGCCCGAGCTGTGAGCGGCTCTGGGACACTTCCGCCGTGCCGGCCGCTGAGTACCGGAGAGTCGTCCACTCAGTCCGCCGGGCGAAGTGGCTGGCGGCGTCAGGGCTCCTCGTCGTGGCAGCCATCTTCGCCCCACTTGCCGTTGTAGTGAACCATGAATTCGTCGTGCCGGCGCTCGTCTTGCTGGCCGTCTTCTACTACTGGTTCCTCCCGTCGCACCGGAAGCGGTTGCTGCGGATATACGAGTCACTGCCGAGGTGGGAGATCGAGTCCGACTCGGCGAGCCATGAGCCGCCGCCGGGTGGTCTGTGTCCTTGAGCCGGCGCCCTCACCGACAGGGGCAGGGCGGGCACCGGCGGCACGGGAGCCCTGATCCGGAGTTGGCGGGACCACCGGCGCAAAGCCGCCCGGGCGAGTCTCGGGCCGTCAGCTGAGAGGGAGATCCCAGCTCGACCACACGAGACAGTCAAGCCGCTCGCGCACGGCCTTGGCGGCCTTCTCGTAAAGCCGCCGGCTCACCCTCGAGCGGTCCGGCCCGAGCACGAGCAGCTTGACACCACGCTCGGACGCCACCTCGACGAGGGCCTCAACTCGTCGAAAGCTCTTCACCCGCAGGCGCTCCACTCTCACCCCCCGAACGGCGGCCATTTCGACTGGCCGGAGGAGCGAGGCGGCGAGCTCCGGGGTGTACTCGAGCATCTCGGCGCCGATGGCGACGCTCAAAGGGAGCGGCGGTAGCTCGACGACGTTTGCCACGATCAGCATCCCACCTGAGTCGAGAGCGGCACCGACTGCGAACGCCACCGCCGCCTCGTCGAAGGGTACGTCGAAAGTGGCCAACAGGACGTTGCCGTCATCCCGCACCGACGCTTCAGCGGGCGGGACCCCTGTGGCGACGCCTTCGGTCATTCCCGCCGACGGGCTCCCATGCCCGGAAAGCCTATGTCAGCGGTCACGGTCCACCACGAGCCGACAGCGGTCGTGGTGGAGATCAGGAGGATGACGTGCTGAGGGTGCCTCGACCTCCCGGCGCCCACCTCGGAGCGCACCCTCACCCGGCCCCACGTTGCGCCGGCCGCTCAGTCCTCGTATCATGAGAGCAGTCAGTGTTTCCTGCTAAGAAACACCCCGGGGATCACGCCCCGGCGGGGGGAGCCGCCCAGATGTCCGATCTCGACCGTTTCCTCGCCGAGCCGAGCCGCGACGACCAGATCGCCGAGGTCCGCCGGCAGATCGATGCCGATGGCATCACCTACATCTACTACCAGTTCGCCTCGGTCACCGGCCGAATCATGGGCAAGGGAGTCCCGGCGCCCCACTGGGAGAGCATTGCCAACAAGGGCTTCCAGCTCGTCTACGGCTCGACGGCCAACTTGTTCATCGACCGGCACGGCAACTACATCGGTTACGGGGCCGAGGCCCGCGAGCTCGTCGGCCTGCCGGACGTGGACACCTTCTGCGTCCTGCCGTGGGATCCCAAGGTGGCCCGCGTGTTCTGCACCCTGTTCCGCGGAAGGGAGGAGGAGGTCGACGGGGGCGCCTATCTCACCTCGGACTGCCGGGGCAACCTGAAGCGCATCCACGCCGAGTTCACCGAGGCAACGGGCCTCCACCTGCGGGCCGGTTGCGAGCCGGAGATGATGTGGCTGAAGCAGGGACCCGACGGCAAGCCGTCCGTCGAGGGGATGACGAAGCCGTACTGCTACCACATCGACCAGTTCTCCGAGCTGCAGCCGATCATCCACAAGGTCATCGAGTACGGCGGGAAGATGGGCCTCGACATGATCCAGGGCGATCACGAGGACGCCCCGGGCCAGCTCGAGCTGAACTTCCAGTTCGACCACGCCGACGTGACGGCGGACCGCCTCACCACCTACCGCCAGATCTGCCGCCAGGTCGGCCGGGAGACCGGCACCTTTGCCTGCTTCATGCCGAAGCCCTTCATGGGCGTATCGGCCAACGGCTGCCACCACAACATCTCGCTCTGGCAGGGCGACGAGAACATGTTCCTGCCCGACACGCCCAACCCGCGCCTTCCCGGCAAGATCGGGCTGCACGCCATCGGCGGCGTGCTCGAGCATCTCCGCGGCCTTTCGGCGATCACCTCGCCGACGGTCAACTCGTACCGCCGCTTCGCCGACGCCGGCTTCTGGGCGCCGATCTTCGCCGACTGGGGTTTCCAGAACCGCACGACGGCGCTGCGGATCTCCGCCCCGGGCCGCTTCGAGTACCGGTCGGTCGACTCGGCCGTCAATCCCTATCTGTCCTTTGCCGGCCTGCTCACGACGATCCGCGACGGCCTCGACCGCAACCTCGACCCGGGCGAGCCGGAGGAGCGCAACATCTACGACGCCATGGCGGCCGGCAAGAAGGTGCGCCGCATCCCCCGCACGCTCGGCGAGGCTCTCGAGGCCCTCGAGGACGACGAGGTCGTGCCGCTCCGCTTTGCCCGGGGACATGTACCGAGTCTTCATGCACTACAAGAACGACGAGTGGGAGCGCTTCATCTCCACGGTGAGCGACTGGGACGTCCAGGAGTACCTGGACATCCTTCCCTGATCCTCGGAGAGGAGAGAGCTATGTGCGGCATCGCAGGAGTCATCCACAGAGACGGCCCCGCCGACATCGGGCTAGAAGTCACCCGCATGCTGCAGTCGATGAAGCACCGGGGACCGGACTCGACCGGCTTCGCCCTCTACGGCGAGCCCATGGAGCACGTCGTCATGCGCGTGAAGCTGGCCGACCCGAACGGTGCCGGCTCGATCGGCTGGAGCGAGCGGCTCGAGCGCCACCGGATGGAGCTCGAGGCTCGTCTCGGCAAGGTGGGGGCGACCGTCGACCGCCTGGAGGGGGTGACCGAGTACGCCGTCCGGGTGACGATCGACTACGAGGGCGAGCTCAAGTCCCTCGTCGACTACGTCGAGGACATCCCGGGCTGCGAGGTCCTCTCCATCGGGCATTCGCTCGAGATCGTGAAGGATCTCGGGCGACGCCGAGACTGTCGCCGCCCAGTACGGCCTGGACAGCTTCAGGGGCACCCACGGCATCGGACATGTCCGGATGGCCACCGAGTCCGACGTCGACATCGCCGGCGCCCACCCCTACTGGGCCTATCCCTTCGGTGACGTCGCCGTGGTCCACAACGGCCAGCTGACGAACTACCACCAATGGCGCCGGCGCCTCGAGCGGCTCGGTCACCGGTTCCAGTCCGAGTGCGACTCGGAGATCATCGCCGTCTACATCGCCGAGAAGCTGCACAACGGCGTCCCGCTCGAGACGGCGATCAAGGACAGCCTGACCGACTTCGACGGCGTGTTCACCTACGTCGTCGTGACGAAGGACGCACTCGGGATGGCGAAGGACGAGATGGCCGCCAAGCCGCTCGTGCTGTTCGAGTCCGACAACCTCGTGGCGCTCGCCTCCGAGGAGGTAGCCATCCGGGCGCTCATCGACCACGAGATCGACACGCACGACCCCTACGAGGGCGAGGTGCTCGTATGGACTCGGTAGCAGTCGGCGAACGCTCCATCAAGTACGACGCCCGCGGCCTCGTCGAGCCGGACGCGGAGCCGCCCCGCACCTCGGAGATCACCGGTTCCAAGGCCGTGTTCGACGCCACCGGGCACACGACGCGGACGATCAACCTCGAGATTCGCTGGCTTCTCACCGAGAAGGCAGTGAAGGACATAACCGTAAGGAACCCGGGCGCCAAGCACTCCATCGGCGTCGCCATCCTGGAGCGGTGCCGGATCCGGTTCGAGGGCAGCCTCGGCTACTTCGGCGTCGGGCTGATCGACGGCCCCGAGGTCGAGATCACCGGCCGGGTCGGCTGGTCGGTGGCCGAGAACATGATGTCGGGCACGGTCGTGATCGAGAAGAACGCCGGCTCGCTCGCCGGGGCGGCCATCCGCGGCGGCGACCTCGTAGTGAAGGGCGATGTCGGCGCCCGGACCGGCATCGACCAGAAGGGCGGCACGATCATCGCCGGCGGCAACGCCGGCCTGCTGACGGGCTTCATGATGCAGCGGGGCCGCCAGATCATCTGCGGCAACGTCGGTCCTGGCCTCGGCGACTCGATGTACGACGGGGCCATCTTCGTCGGCGGCAAGGTGGCCTCCCTCGGAGTGGACTGTGAGGAGGCCGAGGTGACCGAGGCGGACGGTGAGATGCTCTCGAGCAAGCTCGGCTACTACGGGATCGAGAGCCCCGGCACGTTCAAGAAGTTCGTCTGCGCGAGGAAGCTGTGGAACTACGACTCCCTCGAGCCGAACGAACGCAAGCTGGTGCTCTGAGCGCCAAGAGACACGACAGGAGCACAGTGGAGGACGAACTCTCGCAGACGAGCATCCTTGGCCACTCGAAAATCTTCACGCCCGAGGTCATCAATGACATCCACGTGAAGTCCTCGCTCGGGCGGTACCGGATGCGGGGTTTCTCGCTTTTCAAGAAGATGCCGAGCTGGGACGAGCTCATGTTCCTGCCCGGTACCTTGACCCGTTTCGTCATCGAGGGCTACCGGGAGAAGTGCGCCACGCGCACCGTCCTCGGGGCCCGTTTCGCCAAGCACCCGATCGAGCTCGATATCCCGATCTACATCACCGGCATGAGCTTCGGGGCCCTCTCGCTCGAGGCGAAGATGGCGCTCGCCCGCGGCGCCTCCATGGCCGGCACGGCGACGTGCTCGGGCGAGGGCGGGATGATCCCGCCCGAGCGGGATCTCTCGACGAAGTGGTACTACCAGTGCATCCAGAGCCGCTACGGCTTCAACCCGCACCACCTGATGCTCGCCGACGCCTGCGAGTTCTTCATCGGACAGGGCTGCAAGGTCGGCCTCGGGGGCCACCTCATGGGCCAGAAGGTCACCGAGCAAGTCGCAGAGATGCGCTCGCTGCCGGTCGGCATCGACCAGCGCAGCCCGGCCCGGCACCCCGACTGGCTCGGCCCGGACGATCTGTCGCTGAAGATCCAGGAGATCCGGGAGGCGACCGACTACCAGATCCCCATCCAGCTGAAGCTCGGCGCCGCCCACGTCTACGACGACGTGCGGATGGCGGCCAAGTGCGGCCCGGACATCATCTACCTCGACGGTGCGGAGGGCGGCACGGGCGCCGGCCCGCACGTGGCGGCGGAAGAGACCGGCATCCCCCTCATGGCGGCCATTCCCGAGGCCCGGCGGGCACTCGAGGACGTGGGCCTCGCCGACGAGATCGACCTCGTCGTGGCCGGCGGCATCCGCAACGGGGGCGACGTGGCCAAGGCACTGGCCCTCGGGGCGAACGCCATCGCCATCGGCCACTCGGCCTTGATGGCGCTCAACTGCAACAAGGAGATCCCGGGCGTCACCGACTACGAGGGGACGATCGGCGTCCCGGCCGGGCGGTGCTACCACTGCCACACCGGCCGCTGCCCGGTCGGCATCACCACCCAGGATCCGGAGCTGCGCAAGCGCCTCGTGGTCGACGAGGCGGCCGAGCGGGTCTACAACTTCCTCCATACCCTGACCCTCGAGGTGCAGATGCTCGCCCGGGCCTGCGGCAAGACCAACGTGCACAGCCTCGAGCCGGAGGACCTGTGCGCCCTCACCGTGGAGGCGGCCGCCATGGCGAAGGTGCCGCTTGCGGGCACCACTTACGTGCCGGGCCAGACCGAGGAGCGAATGCTCGGAGAGATAAAGCAATTGTTCACCAAGCACATCGACGACTTCACGGGCTGAGCCATGACCGAGATCCGTCACGTCACCATCGACTCCGAGGAGCTCTCCGGCCAGTCGTATCCATACCAGCACGACATCTCCGCCGTCGAGGACATAGACCTTCTGGCCGCCACGCCCGGGCCCGACCTCAACTGGCTGGAGGACGTCCACCTCCTCGCCGAGGACGGTGTGCCGGCGGTCTTCGACCGGTATTCCAACTCGTTTCTCAAGATCCACTTCCCGATCCCGGCGGGGAGGGAGGACGAGATCGCCCGCAAGGTGCTCATCGCCCACTTGCAGGGCGGCAACTCGTACGGCATCCGGCTGAAGGGGGCACACACCAAGTTCCCCCAGCGCATGCTGGGGCCGTGGCAGGACGACTCCGAGATCGTCGGCCAGCATTGGGAGCCGCCCACCCTCGAGGGTTGGGAGTCGCCGGCCGGCCATTAGTGCCGGTCCTCGGCCCGATCTCGTTTTCAAAGGAGATGAACAAGCCCATGGCACCACCGAAGTCCGCCCGTTTCGTCGTGATCGGGGCGGGGGTTCACGGCCTGTCGACCGCCTGGCACCTGGCCGCCGCTCTCGACAAATCAGGGCGCTTCCGCCACGGCGACGTGATCGTCCTCGACAAGAGCGACATCGGGGCGGGTGCATCCGGCATCGCCTGCGGCGTCGTGCGGAACAACTACTTCCAGCCGGCCATGCGCGAGCTGATGGAGCATTCCGTCTCGGTGTGGGAGTCCGACCCGACCGCCTTCGCCTACAACTCCGTCGGCTACATGCAGATCGGGCCGGAGGTCATGGCGGCCGATGTGGCGCAGATCTACGGGGAGCAGCAGGCGATCGGATACCCCTCGAAGCTCGTCGAGGGCGACGACGCCTGCCGGTCGTACATGCAGTCGATGTTCTCCGACTGGCAGGCGAAGAACATCGCCGTCATCCTCCACGAGAGCCGCGGCGGCTACGCCAACAACATGGGGACGGTGAGGGGGCTGGCGGCCAAGGCGAGAAACGCCGGCGCCGACATCCACACCGGAGTGAGGGTGGAAGGTCTCCGCGTGGACGGTGGAGCCGTCACCGCCGTCGAGACGAGCGAGGGGGCCATCCAGTGCGAGCAGGTGGTCGTAGCCCCCGGCCCGTGGGTGCGCAGCTTCTGGCAGATGCTCGATCTGCCCGAGACGGTCGAGGTCCTCGGGCGCGACGGCCAGACCTACGACCGGCCGATGTGGACCTACTGGTGCCTGCAGGAAGGCACTCTCAAGCTCCCGCCGGACTTCTTCCTCACCGACAGCGGCGAGATGCCCCCGGTGTTGCACGTAGACACCGACGCCCCCCTCTACGACGACACCGACGGCAGCCTTGTCACCGACGACCTGTGGGGCATCTACTACAAGCCGGACCTGAACTTCGGCGGCGTGCAGGGCGGCGGCGTCCCCTATGTCGTCGACCGGCCCCTCGACGAGGTGGCGGTCGACCCCTATGGGCCGGCCAGCCGCGACTTCGTCGTCGGGAACGACTTCGCCCGGATGTGGAGCTCGGCGCTCGCCCACTGCCACAAGCGCTTCGAGGGCAAGCGGGAGGTGTTCGACGAGGAGCCCTCCGGCGGGCTCGGCTGCTTCACCCCGGACAGCTTCCCGGTCTTCGACGCCTTCAGCGAGAACGCCTACTTCATCGCCGACTCGAACCACGGCTACAAGATGATCGGCGTGGGAGAGCTCGTCGCCCGGGAGCTGGTCGGTGCAAAGGAGCCGCTCCTCGAGCCGTTCCGCTTCGACCGCTACGCTGCCGGCCGGCTGCACCCTGTCAGCCACTCGCCCTACCCGTGGAGCTGATCGGAAGGACTTGAGAACTTGACGCTTCGCCAGACCGCATTCCACAGCCGAACGGCTGCCCACGGCGCCACCTTTGCCGAGTACGCCGACTACGACTTCCCGTCCAGCTACGCGGCGGACATCCTCGACGAGTACTGGGCCTGCCGCGAGCGCGCCGTCATCATCGATCTCACACCGCTGCGGAAGGTCGAAGTGACCGGCCCCGGGTCGGGGGCCCTGTTGCAGGCGACGGTCACCCGCGACCTGCGCCGGCTCTCCGACGGTGACGTGGTCTATACCGCCTTGTGCGATGCAGACGGCAACGTGGTCGACGACGGGACGGTCTTCCGCTTCGGCTCCGACCGCTTCCGCTGGATCGGCTACACGGACGAGGACGAGAGCTGGTTCGCCGGGCATGCCGACCGGCTCGGGCTCGAGGTCAGCCTCGAGAACTCCACCGATCGTCTCCACAATCTGGCCGTGCAAGGTCCTCTGAGCCGGGAGATCATGAAATCCATCGTGGTCACGCCGGCCGGGCGACCCTCGCTCACCGATCTCAGGTGGTTCACCTTCACCGAGGGCCGCCTCGGGGAGGACGGACCGGAGGTGCTCGTGTCCCGGACCGGTTACTCCGGTGAGCTCGGCTACGAGGTGTGGTGCCATCCCGACGACGGGCCGGTGGTGTTCGACACCGTCTACGAAGCCGGCGCCGACAAGGGGATCGCCCTCTTCGGCCTCGACGCCCTCGACATCGTCCGGATCGAGGCGGGGCTGATCTTCAAGGGATACGAGTACGACGGGAGCGAGGATCCCTTCGAAGCGGGCATCGGCTTCACCGTCCCGAAGAACAAGACCGACGACTACGTGGGCAAGGAGGCCCTCGCCCGCCGTCGGGCCGACCCGACCCGGGCGCTCGTCGGGCTCGAGATCGAAGCCGCCGATCCATTCGTCCTCGGCGATCGGGTGATCTCCGGCGGCGAGGACGCAGGCATAGTGACGAGCGGCACCCGCTCCCCGGTCCTCGACAAGAACATCGCCCTCGCCCGGGTGGCGGTGGCCTACTGCGAGCCGGGGAGCCGTGTGCAGGTGGAGCGGGCCGGCGAGGAGGCCGGCGGCGAACGGGCCGGCGCCACCGTGGTGCGCTTCCCGTTCTACGACCCGGACAAGAGCCGACCCCGGTCCTGACCGGTGGATCTCCCGCCCGCACCCGACGGGCCGCCACGCGACGGGGAGCCATCTGGCGGGCGTTCGGCGGAGGGGCCTTCGGGCGAGGGACCTTCGGGGGAGGGGCCTGCGGGGGACGTGACGCCTGCAGGGGCACCGGCTGACGCCACGGGCCAGGCGCCGCCTTTGGTCTCCACCGAGCTGCGCATCGTCGCCGCCGGCGCCGTCCGGCTGTTGTGGTGGTGGCCGGGCATCGTCGTAGTGCTGGCCGTCTATGTCGCCGTCGCCGCCGCCCTCCACCACCACCTGTACCCGAACCTCTGCGGCGGCCTGGCCGCCGCCGTCGCCGCGCTGGTCTGGTACGCCTCGCCGTTGAGAGGCGTCGAGGCACGCCGCCGTGAGCGGCTGCGTGCCGGTTCGAGGACGTAGGGGCGTAGACGCCTCGCCGGTGCCGCCGCCCAGCAAAGGGGACTAGGGCTTCTCCTTCGCCCTCTTCCGCTCCCGCTCGTAGACCGGATGGCGCGCCACCTCGCCGCTCACCTCGTTCCCGTCGACGGTGGCGGTCACGGGCGTGCCGACGGCGTTGTGCGGCCGGCGCAACTTGGCCAGGCCGAGCGTCTTGCCGCCGAGATACGGGGACTCGACAGCCTGGGTGACATATCCCACATCCCCGCCCTCGCTCGAGAGGCGGGCGCCGGAAGCCGCCGCCCCCCCGGACTCGAGCACCACACTGCCGAGACGAACCTCGGTCTGCTGCTTGGCGGCCGCCAGCGCCTCCCGTCCCTGGAAGTCACCCTTGTCGAGATCGACGGCCCAGCCGAGACCGCACTCGTACGGCGACACCGTCGGGTCGTACTCGACGCCACCGATGATGAAACCTCCCTCGATCCGGAACAGATCCAGCGCATCCATCCCGATCACGCGCATCCCAGACGGCTCCCCCGCCGCCACGAGGGCGTCGAACAGCTCGAGCGCCCGGTCCTCGTTCGCCCATAGCTCGTAGCCGAGCTCGGCCGTATAGCCGAGCCTCGTCATGAAGACCGGGATCCCGGCAACGGTGACTGTCTCCTTGAAGGTGTAATAGGGGAAGGCCGCATTCGACAGGTCGGAGTCGGTGAGCGGCTGGAGGATCGACCGGCTGGCGGGTCCCTGCACGCACAGGTGCGGCATCTCGTCGGTGAAGTGGCGCACCTCTACCTTGGTGCCGGCGGCCGCCTCCGAGAAGATGTCGAAGTCACGATCATTGGCGCCGCAAAAGCGGATGCGCTCCGGCGCGAACACCGAAGCCGTGCAGTCATCGACCATCTTGCCCGCCTCGTCGGTCAGGGCGCCGTAGGCGATGTGGCCCGGCTGGACCTTCTTCAGGTCCCGCGTGAGGAGCGAGTCGAGCAGCTCGAGCGTGCCCGGCCCGCTCAGGTCGATCTTGCGAAGCATCGAGAAGTCCATCAATCCCGCCGTCTCACGCACCGCCCGGTACTCCTCGAGGGTGTCGGTGACAACGGACGGGGCCAGGTAGCCGAAGAGGTCCATCCACCGGTCGGTCATCGCCGCCAGCCGAGGATGGAAGGCGGTTTGCTTGCTCATCTCGTCTCCCGTTTCGTCGATCAAGTGTCGCAGCAGCCTACGGCCGTGCGGCCGTCTCGACCATGTTGGGCCGGCGGCACGCCGCACGGGCAGGAGCCACACCGGCAGTCCCGCATAGACTCGGGAGCGGCCGAGCGGGGGCTGTCGGCCGGAGAAGGGGACGAACCGATGAGCCGTCAGAGCGCCGAGAGGGCGGTGGTGGACCGGTCACCATCAGGATCGGGCGACGGCGCACCTCGGGAGGACCCACTTGATCCCGGAGTGGGGTGGGTCATCGCCCAGCGGGTCCGGGAATACCGCAACCAGCTCGGCCTCACCGTGGAGCAGCTCGCCGAGCGTTCGGGCATCTCGAAGGGCATGCTGTCGAAGATCGAGAACGCCCAGGCTTCCCCGAGCCTCGGGACGCTCGTGAAGCTGGCCGGTGCGATCTCTGTGCCCCTCACGTCGCTGTTCCGCGGCCTCGAGGAGGAGCACGACGCTCTTCTCGTCCGGGCCGGCCAGGGCGTCGAGATCGTACGGAAGGGAACGCGGGTCGGGCACCGTTACGAGCTGCTCGGCGAGATGAGGGGCCCCAACAAGGTCGTCGAGCCGATGCTCGTCACGCTGAACGAGCACAGCGAGGTCTTCCCTCTCTTCCAGCACCCGGGGATCGAATTCATCTACGTGCTCGAGGGTACGGTCGAGTACGGCTACGGCTCTGACCGCTACACCCTCGGCCGGGGTGACGCTCTGCAATTCTCCGGCGAGATAGTGCACGGCCCGACGGATCTCGTGAAGCTGCCCATCAAATTCCTCTCTGTCATCGCGTACGGCAGTCCCCGCCGCTAGACCCGAGCCGGTGGCCGACCTGGAGGAGGGGATACGGACGACCTGTCCGAGGGACTGCTACGACGCGTGCGGCGTCGTCGTCCTGCGGCGGCCGGGCCGGCCGCCGCTCGTGCGGGGGGACAAGGCCGATCCCGTCAGTCGCGGGAAGCTCTGCCGCAAGTGCTCGGCCGCCTACAACGGCGTCCTCCTCGACAGGGAGGCCCGCCTCGGCCGGCCGATGCGCAGGACCGGGCCGAAGGGCGAAGGACGCTTCGAGGCGATCTCCTGGGAGGAGGCGACCGGGGAGATCGCCGATCGTCTCGAGCACATCGTGGCCGAGAGTGGAGGCGCCGCTGTCCTGAACGCCCACTACAGCGGCACGCTTGCCATGATCGGCTACCACTTCCCGATGCGCTTCTTCAACCGCCTCGGCGCAACGGAGGTGGACCCGGACACGATCTGCAACAAGGCGGGCCATGCCGCCCTCGAGTACGTCTACGGCTCCTCGCTCGAGGGCTTCGACCCGCGGACGGCGGCCGATTCCGCCTCCATAGTGGTCTGGGGGGCCAACCCGTCGGCGTCCGCCCCCCATCAGCACGAGCACTGGCTGACCGAGGCGGGCTGCCCGGTGGTCGTGGTCGACCCGCTTCGGACAGAGACCGCCAAACAGGCCGACCTCCACCTCCAGCTTCGCCCCGGAACCGACGCCGTCCTCGCCTACGGCTTCCTCTACGTGCTGTGGCGTGACGGTCTCGTCGACCGGCGGTTCGTCAACGCGCAGACGGTGGGCTTCGACGAGCTCGAGACCGAGATCGCCCGGGTCGACCTTCATCGGGTCGCCGAGATCACGAGGGTGCCGGCGGCCAAGATCGAGCGGGCCGCTCACTGGTATGGAGCCGGCCCCTCGCTTCTCTGGATCGGCCAGGGCCTGCAGCGCCAGGCGACCGGTGGGAACGTGGTGCGCGCCGTGGCGATGCTTCCCGCCGTGACGGGGAGCTTGGGCAAGGCGGGCGGGGGTTACCTGTACCTGAACGGATACGAGACGCGTGGCCTGGACGGCGACTATCTCCTCGGGACCTCGCTGGCCGCTGATCCGCCGGCGCCGGTCAGCCAAATGGACCTGGCGGCCGCTCTCGAGGATGCTGACCGATTCCGGGCGCTGTTCTGCTGGAACATCAACATCGCCGCCTCGAACCCCGAGCAGCGGCGGCTCAAGGCCGCCATGTCGCGCCGGGATCTGTTCACCGTGGTCGTCGACCTGTTCCAGACAGACACCGCCGACCTGGCCGATATCGTCCTCCCGGCGGCGAGCTTCCTCGAGCACGACGACCTCGTCGCCTCGTACTTCCACCACAGCCTGGCGGCGCAGGTGAAGGCGCTCGACCCACCCGGCGACGCCCTCCCCAACTCCGAAATCTTCCGGCGACTGGCCCGTCAGATGGGCTACGACGAGCCGGAGCTGTACGAGAGCGACGAGGACGTGCTCGCACGGCTCCTCTCGGACGCCGGTGCCGGCCTCGGCTTCGAAGAGCTGGCCGCCCACGGGACGCTGTGGCCGGGCGGTGGGCCGCGCCTGCAGTTCGGGGACGGGCGATATCCCACCCCGAGCGGGCGGATCGAGATCGTCTCGGAACGGGCCGAAGCCGACGGCTTCCCCCGGCTCCCGCTCCCGGAGGCCGACCAGCCCCCGCCGGCCGGGCGGCTCCGGCTGCTGTCACCCGCCTCCTTCTGGACACTCAACGACAGCTACGGCAACGACCCGATAGCACGGTCGCACGCCGGTGCCCAGACGGTCATCCTCAACCCTTCCGACGCGGCGGCCCGCAGGCTTCGCAGCGGAGACATGGCGATATTGCGGACCGCGGCCGGCGAGCTGCTCGCCCCGGTCTCGACGACTCCGGACGTGCCCGTCTCGGTTGCTGTCGTGCACAAGGGCCATTGGCCGAAGCTCGAGCCGAGCGGCACGAACGTCAACGTCCTCAATCCCGGCCAGAAGTCGGACATGGGCGGGAGCTCGGCTGTGCATGGCATCGAGGTCACCGTGGAGCGGGCGCCGGACGAGGGCGCCGGCGGCGGCCGTTGAGGCCGGCCATGCAGGTGAGCGCCGGCCGGCGGCCGGTTTACCCAGAGTGGACCGAGTTTCACCGAAGTGTTAGCCTCCGACAGTTCGGATCGAGCCTGAGGAGGCACTCGGTGGGGCGAGCGGAGAGGCCTGCCAAGGCCGGGCGGGCACAGGTGAGCTGGCGAGGAAACGGCCACGCGGAGCGCCGGACGGAAGCCGCCGACCTACTCGGCCCTCACCCTGCTCCGCCACGGCCTCGCCCACGAGCGACTGGCCGCGGGTGTGGCGGGAGCGTCGATCTCGAGCCGACCTACGACGTCGTCATCATCGGCGCCGGCGTCCACGGCCTGGCGACGGCCTACTACCTGGCGCAGCAACCACGGCATCCGCAACGTGGCGGTCGTCGACAAGGGCTACGTCGGCGGCGGCGGCTCCGGCCGGAACACCGCCATCCTGCGCTCGAACTACCTCACCCCCGAAGGTGTCCGCTTCTACGACCGCTCGGTCCAGCTCTACAGGACGCTCGCGGCCGACCTGAACTTCAACGTGATGTTCGCCCCTCGCGGCCACCTGACCCTCGCCCACAACGACGGCTCGCTCCGCACGATGCGCTGGCGGGCCGAGGTGAACAAGCTGCAGGGCGTCGACTCCGAGGTGATCTCGCCGGAGGAGATCAAGCGCTCGTGCCCTTCATGGACGTCTCGGGCGACACCCGCTACCCGATCCTCGGTGCCCTCTACCACCCTCCGGGCGGGATCATCCGCCACGACGCCGTCAACTGGGGCTACGCACGGGCGGCCGACGCCCTCGGCGTCCAGATCCACCAGAACACCGAGGTGCTCGCCATCCGCACCGGAGGCGGTCGTGTCACCGGGGTGTCGACGAACCGGGGTGAGATCGCCGCCCCCGTCGTCGTCAACTGCACGGCCGGCTGGGCGAGCCTCGTCAGCGACATGGCCGGCGTCGCCCTCCCGATCATCACCCATCCGCTGCAGGCCGCCGTCACCGAGCCGGTGAAGATGTTCCTGCGCACCGTCGTCGTCTCCGGCAGCCTGCACGTCTACGTCAGCCAGACCGACCGGGGCGAGCTCGTCTTCGGCGCCAGCACGGACCCGTACGCCTCCTACTCGATGCGCGGGCTCGCTCGAGTTCACCGAGGAGCTTGCCGGCCACGTCCTCGAGCTGATGCCGTCGATCGCCAAGATGCGGGTGCTCCGCCAGTGGGCCGGGCTGTGCGACATCACGCCGGACTTCTCACCCATCATGGGCGTCACGCCCGTCGACGGCTTCCTCGTCGACGTCGGCTGGGGCACCTACGGGTTCAAGGCCGGCCCCGCCTCGGGCGAGGCGATGGCCGAGCTCGTCGCCACCGGAAGACACCGGAGATCATCGCCGCCTTCGACCTCGCCCGCTTCGAGGACGGCCGGCTGGCGAGCGAGCGCGGCGCCGCCGCGGTCGGGCACTGAGAGACGAGATGACGAGAGCCCGATGATCCTCATCCCGTGCCCCCACTGCGGCCGGCGCAACTCGAGCGAGTTCGCCTACGTCGGCGAGCTCGCGATCCCGCCCTGCTCGTCGGAGCCGACGACCAGCCCGGCGAATGGCGCCGCTACCTCTACGAGAAGACCAACCCCGCCGGTTGGACGACCGAGACAGTGGTTCCACTCGGCCGGCTGCGGCAAGTTCCTCCTCGCAGTCCGCCACACGGTCTCGAACGAGGTGCGCTGGACGGGCCTGCCGGGAGACGAGATCCCGGAGGCTGCCGGCAGTGATCACGTTTCGCCGGACCCCGCCGCGGGCGGGCATGCGCCTCGAGCCGCAGGACGCCGAGGTGATCGACCGGACGAGGTCGTTCACCTTCACGCTTCAACGGCGCCCCCCGCAAGGCGTTCGAGGGGGACACGATCATCTCGGCTCTCGCCGCCAGCGGCGACCGGGTCTTCTCGCGCAGCTTCAAGTACCACCGGCCCCGCGGCCTGCTGACGGCCAGCTACCACGACCCCGGCTGCCTGCTGCAGGTGGACGACGAGCCGAACGTCCGGGCGGCCCACCGCCGGGTGGCGCCGTGGCATGAACGTGACCACCCAGAACGCCTGGCCGTCGCTTCGCCTCGACGTCGGGACGGCGAACCAGGTGGTCGGGCGGTTCATCGGGGCCGGCTTCTACTACAAGACGTTCATCAAGCCGCAGCGGCTGTGGCCGGCCTACGAGAAGGTGCTGCAGCGCTTCGCAGCCGGCGGCGAGGTGTCTGCTCGACAGCCCGCACGGCGCGCTACGACAAGCGCTACGCCCACCCCGACGTCCTCGTCGCCGGCGGTGGGCCGGCCGGCATGGCAGCGGCCGTGGCTGCTGCGGAGCAGGGCGCCCGGGTGATGCTCGTCGAGGAGGAGCACGAGCTCGGCGGCCATCTCCGCTACGGCGGCGCGGCCGAGCTGGCAGAGCTGGCGCGGCTGCGGTCGGCTGTGGCGGCGGCTCCGTCCATCGAGGTGCTCGTCGACTCGGCCGTCACGGGGCGCTACGACGACAACTGGGTGGCCGTCGTGCAGCGGAGCCTGCCCGACGTCGTGGAGCGGCTCGTGAAGGCACGGGCCAAGTCGCTCGTCGTCGCCCCCGGCCTCATCGAGCGCCCGTACGTCTTTGCCGGCAACGACCTGCCCGGGGTGATGCTGTCGTCGGCTGTCCGGCGCCTCGTCCGCCTCTTCGCGGTCAGGCCGGGCGAGCGTGCGGTCGTCTTCAGCGCCAACGGCGAGGGCGATGCCGCCGTGGCCGACCTCGAGCGGGCCAGGGTGGAGATCGCCGGCGTCGTCGACGCCCGCTCGGGTGGCGGCATCGTGCGGGCGAGGGGCAACGGCGGCGTCGAGGCTGTCGAGCTCGGCGACGGGCGGGACGATCGAGTGCGACCTCCTCGTGACGGCGACGGGCTGGACGGCGCCCACACTGCTCCTCAACATGGCCGGCGACCGTCCCGCGCTACGACGAGCGGGCAGCCCGCTTCGTGCCCGGCGGCAACAGCGCCCCGGGCGTCTTTGCCACCGGCGGCATCGTCGGTGACGGCACGACCGACGCCCTCGTCGCCCACGGGCGCGCCGTCGGCGCTCTCGCCGCCGCCGGCGCGCTCGGCGCCGGAATCTGAGGCGCACCCTCCCTCCCGTTCCCGTCGCTCGAGCCGGCGCCGCACCCGGCACTGTTCAAGTCGGAGACAGACGGCTTCGTCGACTACTCCGAGGATGTCACCTCGAAGGACCTCGTGTCGGCGGCCCGCGAGGGCTACGACTCGGTCGAGCTGCTGAAGCGCTACACGACGGCGACGATGGGGCCGACCCAGGGCAAGCTGGAGACGATCAACACGGTCGCCGTGCTGGCGGAGGCAAACGGCAGCACGATCGAGGAGACCGGCACCACGGTCTGGCGGCCGCCGCACGTGCCGATCAGCCTCGGGGCTCTCGCCGGGCGCATCCTCGAGCCGATCGAGGTACTCGCCCATGCAGCCCTGGCACGAGGCCCACGGGGCCCAGCCGATCGTCGCCGGGCAGTGGATCCGCCCCGAGCACTACGGCGACCCGGCGGCCGAGGTGCGCAACGTCCGCCGAAACGTCGGCATCATCGACGTCACGCCCCTCGGCAAGCTGGACCTGCGCGGCCCGGACGTGCCGAAGTTGCTCAACTTCCTCTACGTCAACAAGTGGTCGAAGCTCGACGTCGGCTCGGTCCGTTACGGCGTCATGTGCGGCGAGGA
Organism: uncultured Actinomycetota bacterium; assembly: GCA_963754255.1. Lineage (GTDB taxonomy): Bacteria > Actinomycetota > Acidimicrobiia > Acidimicrobiales > Bog-793 > CAVWEW01. The sequence goes on along the minus strand of CAVWEW010000008.1, from coordinate 786,306 downwards.
CGGCGTGGTCATCGACGACGGCGTCACCGGCCACCTCGGCCTCGGACCACTACTTCATGTCGACGACGAGCTCCGGGGCAGCCGCCGTCCACGAGTGGATCGAGAACTGGCTCCAGACGACCTTCCGGTCGTGGCAGGTTCATGTCACTTCCGTCCTCTCCGCTTATGCCAGCATCAACATCGCCGGCCCCCGCTCCCGTGAGCTCCTCGGCCGCCTCGTCGACGGCGTCGACCTGTCGCCGGAGGCCTTCAAGTACATGCAGGTGCGCACCGGGACGATCGCCGGCGTCCCCGGCTGCCACATGTGGCGGATCGGCTTCACCGGCGAGCTCAGCTTCGAGATCCATGTGCCGGCGGCGCTTCGGCCTTCACGTGTGGGAGACGCTCGATGCAGCAAGGCGCCGACCTCGGCGTGGCTCCCTTCGGCCTCGAGGCACAGCGCATCATGCGACTCGAGAAGGGCCACTTCATCGTGGGCCAGGACACCGACGGCGTCACACAGGCCTTCTCCGCCGGCCTCGACTGGCTCGTGAAGCTCGACAAGACCGATTTTGCCGGCAAGCCCGAGCTCGCCTGGGAGGCGTCCCGGGAGAACGAGCCGCGCCTCGTCGGCCCTGCAGCCGACGGACCCGAAGCTCGTGCCGGCCGAGGCGAGCCAGATCGTGAGCGGCCTCGACACGATCGAGGGCCGAGTGACCTCGAGCCGCTACTCCCCCACGCTCGACCGCTCGATCTGCCTCGGCATCGTCTCCGCCCGTCTCGCCCGAGCCCGGCTCTGTCGTGACCATCCGCCTGCCGGACGGAGCCGAGGCGACGGCGACGGTGATGGAGCACCATGCGCACTTCGACCCGGAAGGGACACGGCTCCGTGGCTAGCACCGATACGAGCCCGCCGGCACAGGCCGCTCCGAGCCCCGTCGCCCGATCGCCCATCGCCCAGCGGGCCCCGGTCCGCTCCCACCAGAGCTGGGAGGTCTCCGGCGCCCGGTCGACCGGCGCCGCTCCGCCTCATCGACCTCACTCCCCTCACCAAGACTCTCGTGCGGACGGCACCCCGGCTCAGAGCCGGCTCGCCGCCTCGACTGCCCGTTCGGCAGGACGCGCCGAGATACCGACGGGAGCCTCGTGATCGGCGCCGGCCCGGACGAATGGCTCGTCCTCAGCCCAGCCGGGACGGCCCCCCGTGCGGTGGCGGAGCTCGGGGGACCGGGGAGGATCGAAGGTGGCGGCGCACCCACAGAGGCGACGGGTGCGGCGTCCGAAGGGCGCGACGCGGCGCGCCAGAAGCTGGCGACGCCAGTGAGGCCCCCCTGACGCCGGCCTTCTCACCTTGATCGACGTGACGCACGGATCGGTCGTCCTCCGCCTCGCCGGCGGCGACTCGCCCACAGCGTCCTCGAGAAGATCTGCGCCATCGACCTGTCCGAGCGCGCCACGCCGGACGGGTCGAGCTTCCGGTCGTCGGTGGCCCGCCTGCGCTGCACAGTCGTGCGCGACGACCTCGACGGCGAGCGTTCCTATCTGATCGAGAGCGACCGCTCGTCCGGCCAGTACCTCTTCGACGCCCTCCTCGACGCCGGCGCCGAGTTCGCCATGAAGTCGACGGCTACCCCGACAAGGAGATCTGACATGCCCTTCCCGAGCGACCTCGAGATCGCCCGCCAGGCCAAGCTGAGGCCGATCATCGAGATCGGCGACGAGATGGGCATCCCCCGCGAGCTGCTCGAGCAGTACGGGGACAACGTCGTGAAGATCAAGCTGCAGGCTATCGAGGCGCTCGCGGACCGCCCGAAGGCGAAGTACGTCGTCGTCACGGCGATCACGCCGACGCCGCTCGGCGAGGGCAAGACGACGACGACCGTCGGCCTCGGCCAGGCGATGCGCCACATCGGCAAGCGGGCGACGATCTCCATCCGCCAGCCCTCGATGGGACCGACCTTCGGCATCAAGGGCGGGGCCGCCGGCGGCGGCTACAGCCAGGCCGTCCCGATGGAGATGTTCAACCTCCACCTCACCGGGGACATGCACGCCGTCACCGCCGCCCACAACATGTTGTCGGCGATGGTCGACAACCACCTCCACAAGGGAAACGAGCTCGGCCTCGACCTGCACAACATCACCTGGCGCCGCGTGCTCGACGTGAACGACCGCTCGCTCCGCAACATCGTCATCGGCCTCGGGTCGAAGGACGACGGCGTGCCGCGCCAGACCGGCTTCGACATCACGGCGGCATCCGAGGTGATGGCCATCCTCGGCCTCGCCCGCTCGCTGAAGGATCTGCGGGCGCGCCTCGGCCGGATCGTCGTCGGCTACACGCCGGGCGGCGAGGCGGTGACCGCCGAGCAGCTGAAGGGTGCCGGCGCCATGACCGTCATCATGCGGGAGGCGATCAAGCCGAACCTGCTGCAGACGCTCGAGAACACGCCCGTCCTCGTCCATGCCGGACCGTTCGGCAACATCGCCACCGGCAACTCCTCGGTCGTGGCCGACCTGATCGGGATCCGCGGCGGGGACTTCCTCATCACCGAGTCGGGTTTCGGTGCCGACATGGGAGCGGAGCGCTTCTTCAACATCAAGTGCCGCACGTCCGGCCTCGAACCGGACGCCGCCGTCGTCGTGGCGACGGTGCGGGCGCTCAAGGCCCACTCCGGCCGGCACCGGGTCGTGGCGGGCAAGGCGCTCCCGCCGGCGCTGCTCGAGGAGAACCCGGACGAGGTCCACATCGGCGGCGCCAACCTGCGCAAGCAGATCGAGAACGTCCAGCTGCACGGCGTGACACCGGTCGTGGCGATCAACGCCTTCCCGGGCGACTTCGCCTCCGAGCACGCCGCCATCGCGGAGATCGCCGCCTCGATGGGCGTCCGGGCGGCCGTCAGCAACCACTTCACCGAGGGCGGCAAGGGTGCGATCGAGCTGGCCGAGGCAGTCGTCGAGGCGGCGGCACAGCCGAGCGAGTTCCGGCTCCTCTACCCGAGCGAGGCGTCGCTGCGGGAGAAGATCGAGACCATCGCCACCAAGGTCTACGGAGCCGACGGCGTCGACTACTCGCCGCTGGCCTCCCGCCAGCTCGACACCTACGAGCGCAACGGCTTCGGCGAGCTGCCGATCTGCGTGGCGAAGACGCACCTGTCGATCTCGTCGGACCCGGGCCTGAAGGGCGCGCCGACCGGCTGGCGGCTGCCCGTGCGGGAGGTGCGGGCGTCGGTCGGGGCCGGCTTCGTCTACCCGATCTGCGGCGACATGCGCACGATGCCGGGCCTCGGCTCGTCGCCGGCGGCCGAGCGCATCGACATCGACGACAACGGGGAGATCGTCGGGCTCAACTAGCGGCCCGGCGCCACCGCGCCGCTGCCGCCGCCGCGAGGCGCTCGCCTCGGAGGCGCAAGGCCTGATCCGGCAGGGTCAGGAGAGGACCCGCCTCCGGAAGCTCCTCAGCCCGAGCGAGAGGAACAGCACACAGAAACCCACCAGCACCGGGTAGATCACGTACAGGTGCATGTGGGTGGCCGACGTGAAGGCGGCCCGCATCCCCTCGGTCACGTAGATGAGCGGGTTGACGAGCACGACCGTCTGCAGCCAGTGGAACCCACCGATCTTCACCGGGGCGAGGCGCGTCCACTGGTAGTAGGTCCCGCCGAGGAACGTGAGCGGGAGGACGATGAAGCCGAACATGAGGCCGATGTTGCGCGGCTCGAACAGCGTCCCGAGGAGAAGCCCGAGCGACGTCATCGCCACGCAGGCGATCGGGATGAGCGTGACGATGATCCACCAGTGGAACACGAGGTGGGGCTCCACCCCTTTGGCGTGCACGACGGCCGCGATCGGGAAGACGATCAGCGCCGACAGCAGGCCCTGGGCGGCCCCGGAGAGCACCTTCGCCACCGCCACGAGCCAGATCGGGCACGGCGCCTGCACGCGGTCCTCGATCTCGCGGGTGTAGCCGAACTCCTGGGCCAGCTGGAGGGCGACGGACTGGATTCCCTGGAACATGATGCTGATCGCCACGACGCCGGCGACGAGCACGGTCGCAAAGCCGGACTCGGCCCGCGTCCCGTGACCGCCGCCGATCCCCTGGCCGATCGTGGGGAAGACGTAGAGGAACACGAACACGAGCAGGAACGGCTGGATGAGGACGCGGAGGACGAACTCGACGATGTGCTTGCGGAGCACGAGGAGGTCCCGGCGGATGAGAGCGGCGAGAGCGGAGCGGCTGGCGGCAAAGGCGCTCCGCAGCGGCTGGCTGCCGATGCGGGGGCGGACGTCGTGCCGCAGCCCGGCGGCCTCTCCGGTCGCGTCACCGGCGCCGGGCAGGCCGGTAGTGGTCATTCGCGCAGCTCCTTCCCGGTCAGGTTGATGAAGACGGTCTCGAGGGTCGTCTCGGACACCGACAGGTCCTGCACCACGTAACCGCCCGCCTCGGCGGCATCGAGCACCCGTGGGAGCACCCGGTCGCTGCCGGTGATGCGCAGCTCGACGCCGCCCTCGACGGTGCCGTGTGCCGACGACCCCGTCGAGGCTCGTCCGGAGGTGGGAGGCGAGGGCGGCGGGATCGCCGGCGGCCTGCACGGTGACGAGGGTGTCGGCGCCGATGCTGTCCTTCAGGGCGGCCGGGGTGTCGAGGGCGAGGATGCGGCCGTGGTCCATGATCGCCACCCGCCCGCACAGCTGGTCGGCCTCCTCCATGTAGTGCGTCGTGAGCAGGATCGTCTGGCCCTCGGCGTTGAGCTCGCCGAGGATCTCCCACAGGGCGAGCCGGCTCTGCGGGTCGAGGCCGGCGGTCGGCTCGTCCATGAACAGCACGGCGGGCCGGTGCACGATCGCCCGTCGCCACCATGAGGCGCTGCGCCATGCCACCCGAGAGGGCGTAGACCGAGGCGCCGGACCACTTGGCGAGCTGGAACTGGTCGAGCAGGGAAGCGGCCACCTGCTTCGACTCCTTCGCCGGCATCCCGAACAAAAGGCCGTGGTAGTAGAGGTTCTCGAACACGGTGAGCTGCCTGTCGAGGGTGTTCTGCTGGGAGACGATGCCGAGGAGCTGCTTGGCGACCGCCGGGTGGGCCACCACGTCGACTCCGCCGACGAAGGCGGAGCCGGACGTCGGGATCACCCGGGTCGTGAGCATCCCGGCCGTCGTCGTCTTGCCGGCGCCGTTCGGGCCGAGGAGGCCGAATATCTCCCCGGCCCGCACCTCGAGGTCGAGCGAGTCGACGGCCTTGAAGTCCGTCCCGGGGTAGATCTTCGTCAGGCCGACCGTGCGGATGATGCCGTCGGCCCTGCCGTCGGGCTGTCACATCGGGGACGAGCGGACCGGCTCAGGCGAGGCGTGAATGGGCACGCCCACAGGGATCGCCGGCGCCCGCCGCCCACCGGCTCGAGCCGACCGTCCGCCGTCGAGGGTGGCGTCTCGGTCCCCACCACCGGCGAGCGGGGCGTGGCGATCCGCAGAGCCGGCGGGCAGCGTGCCTCTGTCCCCCACGAGTGTCCCCATCAGGTGGTGGGGGCTCGCCTTGTCGATCCGCACGCTCACGAACGCACCGGGGCGCAGGCCGCCGGCGGGAGGGGTGAAGTGGACGAGCTTGCCCTGGCGGGTGCGCCCGGTCAGCACGCTCGGGTCCTTCTTCGACGGGCCCTCCACGAGCGCCTCCTCGACCCGGCCCACCCTGGCCGCGTGCTTGGCGAGGGCCGAGCGCTCGACGACGACCTTCAGCCGGTCGAAGCGGTCCGCCACCTCCTCGGGCGGGACGAAGTCGCCCGCCATCCCCGCAGCCCGGTCCCGGGCCGGGGCGAGAAGATGAACGTGTAGGCGCTGTCGTACTCCGCCTCGGCGACGACCTCGAGGGTCCGGCGGAAGTCGTCCTCGGTCTCGCCCGGGAAGCCGACGATGATGTCGGTCGAGACGGCCAGGTCGTCGATGGACGCCCGGGCGGCAGCGAGGCGCTCGAGGTACCGCTCGGCCGTGTAGCCCCGCCGCATGGCGGCGAGGACCCGGTCGCTTCCCGGCCTGCAACGGCAGATGGAGCTGCTCGCAGACGGCCGGGGTCTCGGCCATGGCGGCGATCGTCTCGGGCCGCAGGTCCTTCGGGTGAGGGCTCGTGAACCTGATCCGGCGGATGCCCTCGACGGCTCCGGCGGCCCGCAGCAGGTCGGCGAAGAGGGGCCGCGGCCGCCGGGCGCCCTCTTCGACCCAGGCCTGTCCCGGTCTCGTGGACGATCCGAGCAGGCGCCGTCGCCCAGCGGCGGCGCCGGCGGGGCGTCGGGCCTCCCCGCTCGAGCCACCGGCGGCCCGCCACCGCGTCGTCAGGTCGCGGCCATAGGAGTTGACGTTCTGCCCGAGGAGCGTGATCTCGACGCGTCCCGTCTGCCGCGAGTGCCCGCACCTCGGCGACGAGATCACCGAAGGGCCGGCTCACCTCCGGGCCACGTACGGACGGCACGATGCAGAAGGCGCACGAGTTGTCGCAGCCGACCTGGATCGTGACCCACGCCGCGTGGGGAAGATCCGACCGGACGGCCATCGCCACCGGGAACTCGGCGGCGTCCTCGGCCGCCGGCGCGTCGAGGATCTCGTAGGCCGGAGCGCCCGTCCGGCGAGCCTCGTCGAGCAGCCCGACGACCCGGCCGACGTTGTGAGTGCCGAAGACGGCGCTCACGTGCGGCGCCCGCTCGAGGACGAGCTCGCGATCCTTCTGGGCGAGGCAGCCGCCGACGGCGATCTGCAGCGTCCGGCCGCCTGGCCTGCAAGCGACTTCAGGTGACCGAGGTTGCCGTAGAGCTTGTCGTCGGCGTTCTGGCGGATGCAGCACGTGTTGAGGACGACGACGTCGGCCACCGCGGCGACGTCATCTGTCCGCTCCATGCCCTCGGCCGAGAGCAGCGATGCGATCCGCTCGGAGTCGTGCTCGTTCATCTGGCACCCGAACGTGCGGACGACGAACCGTCGGGCGGGCTCGGGCACGCCTCGAGACTACGTGGTCGAGCCGGGCGCTGCCACGCCCGGAGTGCCGAGGCGCCGCCGGCAACGGCTGGCCTGCACCTCTCGAGCAAGGCTCACTGCTACAGTCCCTGCCCGATGAACACGCCCTTGCGGGGCGTCTCAGTGTCTGAGCTCCCGCCGCCGCTGAAGGAGCCGCTGCTCCCATCGTGCGAGGCCGGACCGGCTGTTGCAGGGAACCGCCGGGCGCGTCCGATCGGGCCTCGGGAGCAGGACGGCCAGCCGGCCAGGCTTCCCATTGTGGCGGCGGCCGCCATCTGCGTCGCTTCGTCGGCTCCTGTCGGCCGTGCTGTCCGGTCATCCGCTTGGCCCGGACCTCGGCAAGCCCGTCACCTTCGATCTCGGCAACTACGAGTACTACTCCGGCTACGCCGCCGTTCACGGCTACCGGGGGCCGGCGGCGCTCCCCGGGCCACTGGGAGACCTACCTCGATGCCCAGCTGAACGTCATCTACTACCTGCTCATCTCGCACCTGTCGCCGCGCAGGGCAGTCGAGCTCGATCGCCTGTCCTCCAGTCGCTCCCGGTCTCGTGCTGGCGCTCTTCGTCTGGCGGGGCGCCGCGCAGCCGACCGGCTCGCAGCTTCTGTCGCGGTCTTCGCCGGCCTCGTCGCCGGCGCCGGGCGCCTTCTACTCCCCGCTCTTTCGGCATCGAGCTCGGGGAGACCTCGAGCGACGTGCTGCTCGCGCTCCTCCTGTTCGTGGCCGCGGCGCTCCTCTACCGAGATCCTGACCGCGCCGGCCACGAGCCGGCGCCTCGTTCGGCAGATGCCGGCCTCGCAGGGCTGCTGCTCGGCGTGGCGGCGAGCTCAAGTTCACCGAGGCGGCCTTCGGGGTGGCATCCTTCTGCCGGCTTCGCTGTGGCGCTGCTCCTCGCCCGCGTCCCGGGCCGGATGGACCTACCGTCGCTGCCTGGCACTGGTGGCGGCGGTGCTCGCTGCCGGCGGTCGTGGTCGCCGGTGGCCCTCTATCTCCCGATGGCGCTCATGCTCTCGCACCGGTACCGACGACCCGCTCTTCCCGTTCTTCAACGGCCTCTTCCACTCGCCCTACCTGCGGCGCGGGAGACTTCAGCCTCGGCTACGCCGCCAAGACGCCCGCCTCAGCCTGTGGCGCCACTTCATCCGGCGCCTCATCGGCGGCCACAACGACCAGCAACGGCTTCTATCGGGTCACCGGTCGAAGTCGCCGGTGTTCTTCTTCGGGCTCGTGATCGTCGCCGTGCATGCTCGTCGTCGACCTGATCAAGAGGGACAAGCCGAAGGCCATCTTCCTCGAGATCTCGCTTCTCGTCGGCTTCCTCCTGTGGGCAGTCGTCCTCGGCTTCTACCGGTACCTCGCCCCGCTCGAGATGGCCGCCGCCGCCGTCGTGGTCATGCTCGTCGCTCTGCACCGGGTCCTCGCCGAGGCGCTTTCGTCGGCATCGCCTGCGCCGTCGTCTTCAGCCCTCTCTACTCGGTGATGCCGCCTCTCGGAACGCGAGGCAAGTTCGGCACCGTCGTACCTCGAAGTAACCCCACGGGCGTTCCAGGACCTGAGCGGGGCCGGAGTGGTGCTGGCGGCAGGTGGGCCGCTCGGGTTTCTCACCCCTGATATACCGGCGAGCACGGAGATCGTGCGGGCCGGAGGCCAGCTCGAGCTGGCCATGAGCAAATCGTGGTGGCGCCACGTCGCCTACGCCGTACAGCACAGCCACAGGACGTGGTGGGTGGTGTTCTCGACGACGTCCAGGCCGCCGCCGGGCCGTACAGTCGCCCCGTCCCTGCGCCAGCTGGGCTTTCCGGGCACTTATTACTTTTGCCATAGAGTCAAGAATGCGGTGGACAATGTGCGAGTATGTCTCGTGACGCCGGCCACCACCCGCAGTGCAACTAAATTGGGGACGTCGGCGCGGCATTTCGGCGCCGCAATGTGACACCATGGAAGCCGCAGCCAGTAAGACTCCCGACCTAACGCTGCCGGATGGCGCCGATCACGGCCCTGCGGCGCACGCCTCGAGGACGCACATGCCCACACCACGACAGATCCCGGATCAGACTTCGTTTTTTCGGACCCCCCGGCCGGGCGAGGCTCGTCACCTCAGGAAAGCTGTCAGTAGCCGTTGAGCACGCCGCACGCCGCCACCCGTAGGGACAAGCGGAACGCTCCGGGCCACTCGGAGGTGGGGGAACACCTCGGCACGGAAAGGCCGGACCGCCCGATGCTCAGCATCGTGTTCCCGGTGCTCAACGAGAGCAGGAACCTTCCACACGTGCTGCCGCGGTTGCCAAAGGACTGTGAGCTCGTGCTCGTCGACGGTCACTCACTCGACGAGACCGTGGCCGTCGCCCACGAACTGCGGCCGGACCTGAAGCTCGTCGTCCAGAACCGGACTGGCAAGGGGAACGCCCTCGTGTGCGGCTTCAGCGCCTGCCGGGGAGACGTGATCTTGATGATGGATGCCGACGGGTCGATGGCCCCCGAGGAGATCGATCGTTTCATGGAGGCCCTCACAGCCGGGGCGGACCTCGTCAAGGGCTCACGCTTCATCAAAGGCGGGGGCTCGAGCGATATAACCCGCTTGCGGACCGCCGGCAACCGAATCCTCAACGGGCTGGTCAACATCATCTACCGGCAGCAGTTCACGGACCTTTGCTACGGCTACATGGCCTTTTGGAGGGACGTCCTGCCCTGCTTCGGGCTCACCGTGGGCAATGCGGACGACGGCTACCTGTGGGGGGACGGGTTCGAGATCGAGGCCTTCCTCAACGTGCGAGCCTCCATGTGCGGGCTCACGATCGTCGAGATTCCGAGCTACGAGCACCAGCGGATACATGGGGCCAGCAACCTCCGCGCCTTCTCCGACGGGATGCGGGTGCTGCGCACCATCAGCCGGGAGCGATTCCAGCGGCGGAGCTCTCTCGGCCCACAGCGCCACCCGGCCTGAGTCTCGGCTATAGGGCGCCCCGGCCCGGAGCCCGGGCCCCGGCAACGGCCGGCGCATCAGGGAGCCCTACTCGGCCGCCTCCGCCAGCGCCTCGGCGAGCGTCGGGTGGACGAAGAGGCTCTCGGCGAGATCGATCACCCGCAGGTTCGCCGTCACGGCCAACGCGATGACGCTCACCAGTTCGGCGGCGTTCGTCCCCACGATCGAGCCGCCGAGGACGACGCCTGTGGCCGGATCCGACACGATCTTGACAAAGCCACGGGCATCGCCGTCGATGACGGCCCTCGAGTTGGCGGCGTAGGGCACCTTCGTCACCCGGATCTTGCGGCCGAGGGCGAACGCCTCTGCCTCGGCCAGACCGACGTCGGCGATCTCGGGCTCGGTGAAGATCGCCGAGGCGGCCTTGTCGTAGTCGAGATGCCGGTGCCGGCGCGTGTGCAGGCCCATGGCGTGCTCGGCCACCTTGTGGCCCTGCACGGCGGCCACAGACGCAAGCGGCAGGCGGCCCGAGACATCACCGGCGGCGTAGATGTGGGCCACGTTTGACTGGCAGTGGTGGTTGACCGGCACGTGACCGGCCTTGTCCACCCTCACGCCGGCAGCCTCGAGCCCGAGCCCGTCGCTCGAGGGGACCGAGCCGATGCACAGGAGCACATGGCTCCCCTTCGACGAGGCGCCCGTCGTCGCAGCCCACGACGACACCGTTCTCGTTCCGCTCGATCGAGACCGCCCTTGCTCCCATGAGCAGCCTCACGCCACGGGCGATGAAGTCGGCCTCGAGCGCCGCGGCCACCTCCGGATCCTTCTGGGGCAGCACCTGCTGGCGCGACACGATGAGGGTCACGGCCGAGCCGAGCGACGAGAACATGTGGACGAACTCGACCCCGGTCACCCCTGAGCCGACGATCACGAGGTGCTCCGGCACCACAGGAGGCGGATAGGCCTGGCGCGTCGTGAGGACCCGTTCACCATCGGTCGTCACCCAGTCAGGCACTCGAGGTGACGAGCCGGTGGCGACAAGGATGGCATCGGCCTCGATCACGCTCTCAGGACCCGGGGCCGCCGGGTCGGTGCCCGCCGGGGCGATCTCGGTCAGGGCCACCTGGTGAGGCCCGGCGAGGCGACCCGATCCGAAGACGATCCGCACACCCTGGCTCTCGAGCTGGCCGGTCGTCGACGCTGCGAGGCGGTCCTCGACCTCGCGGACGCGGGTGGCAAGAGAGGCGAGGTCGACAGATGGGGAGAGCGGCGAGAGGCCGAGGCTCTCGGCCCGCCGTGCCCTCGAGACGAGCGCTCCGGTGGCGATGAGCGCCTTCGAAGGCACGCAGTCCCACAGGTTGGCAGCGCCGCCGATGACGTCTCTCTCCACCAGCACCACTTCGGCGCCGAGGCGGGCGGCGGTCGACGCTGCGGCTGTCCCGGCCGGACCGCCTCCGATGACGACGAAACGCACGCCGTGAGTTGTAGCTCAGTCCTCGGGCCCCGCGCTCCCCATGGCGGCGTGATATTTCCTCATCCGCTCGTCGAGGTGCGAGGCGAAGGCGGCCAGTTGCTCCTGGCGGTCCTCCACGCGTCGCCGGACGGACTCGAGGATGGGGAGCCCTTCTGCCAGTATCGCCTGCCTCCGGGCGGGCGGCGGCCCCGACCGGTACTCCGCCTTCAGCTCTTCGAGGTGGTCCCACGCCGCCAGATGCTCACCGATCTCGTCGAGGTCGAGCCCGAGGAGGGTCTGCAGCTCCCGGATCTGCTGCAGTCGGTCGAGCTCCTCCGCCCCGTAGCGGCGCTGGGCCGTGCTCGACTGCCTCGACGGCCTGACGAGGCCGAGCTGCTCGTAGTAGCGCAGCGTCCGGGTCGTCGTGCCGAGAAGCTCGGCCGCCTCGCCGATCGAGATCAGCGGGCTGGGCAGGTCGTCGGCAGCTCCAAGATCTGCCGGCGCCGCCTCGGCGGCCGGGCGGCCGGCCGCGGCCGGGTCGCCCGCCGCCGCTGCCTCGGCACGAGCCGGGCCGGCCGGCGCCGCCTCGGCGGTTCCAGGGCTCATCGGCGAGACCCGATGGTCACGTCCGCCTCGTCCGGGCGACGGGGCCCGGCGGGCACCGGAGCCGTGGCAGCCGGGGCGCCCACCTCGCTCCCCTCGGAGCCGTTGCGGGCGTTCGCCGAAGCCGCCGCAAGCACAGGCCGCCCGGGGGCGCCCCTCCCGTCAGCCTCCCGCGGCTTCACTCGCCTCGTCGTGGACGTACTTCTCGCCGCTCAACCAGGAGGCCGCCGCCGCCACGAGACAGGCCACGGCGGCGAAGTCGAACGCCTTGCGCAGCCCGGCTTCGAAGGGCGCGGCGATGAGGCTGGGGAAGTAGCTGCGGCCCGGTCAACATCTGGGCCTTGGCCGCCGACAGGTGATGGATGGAAGCGCCGAGCAGCACACCCATCGGGTTGTAGCCGAGGAAGGCGGCGAAGAGCGTGCCCACCGGCGGCAGGTGGGAGATCGTGGTCGCCTGGCGCGCGGGCACGCCCGCCGCTACGAGCCCGTGGAAGAGGTGGCTGGGCAGGCTGGCGGCGAGCCCGAGCACCATGAAGCTGAAGAAGACGCCGATCGACAGCACCATGGCCGAGTTCTGGAACGTGGCGCTCATGCCGCCGCCGACGCCCCGCTGGCCAGGCGGCAGGCTGTTCATGATCTGGGCCCGGTTGGGAGAAGCGAACAGCCCCATCGCGGCGCCCGAGCGCGAACAGCAAGAGCGCGAACCAGATGTACCCGAAGTTGACCGGCAGCGTCTCGAGGAGGATGAAGGCCACCGCCGAGAGCACCATCCCGCCGGTGGCGAACGAGCGGGCGCCGAAGTGGTCCGACAGGTAGCCCGGCGAGGGGCCGGACACGAGAAACCCGACCGTCAACGGCACCATGTAAATGCCCGCCCACAGCGGCGTGGCGGAGAACGAGTAGCCGTGGAGGGGCAGCCAGATCCCCTGCAGCCAGATGATGAGCATGAACATGAGGCCGCCCCGGCCGAGCGAGGAGAGGAGCGAGGCGAGGTTGCCCATCGTGAAGGACCGGAGGCGGAAGAGGGGCAGGTGGAACATCGGGTCGGCCACCCGAGTCTCGATCACGCAGAACGCGACGAGGAGAGCCACGCCGCCGATGAGAAGGCCGAGCACCATCGGGCTCGTCCATCCCATCGTGTGGCCGCCGTAGGGCTGGATGCCGTAGGTGATCCCGACGAGGACGGCGATCAGGCCGGCGGCGAAGGTGGCGTTCCCCCACCAGTCGAGGCGAGCCGGCTTGCGGACGCCCCGCTCCTCGAGCTTCAGGTACGCCCACACCGTGCCGAGGACGCCGATCGGCACGGACACGAGGAAGACGAGGCGCCAGTCCACCGGCCCGAGGAGACCGCCGATGACGAGGCCCATGAACGAGCCGGCGATGGCGGCCACGTTGTTGATGCCGAGGGCCAGGCCCCGCTGGTTCGCAGGGAAGGCATCGGTGAGGATGGCGGCCGAGTTCGCCATCAGCATGGCGGCGCCGAGGCCCTGCACCACCCGCATGACGATGAGGTAGAGCGCACCCTTGCCGCCGTGCATCCAGTCGACCGAGAGGAGGATCGAGCCGACGGAGAAGACGGCGAAGCCGAGCACGTACATGCGGACTCTCCCGTACATGTCGCCGATGCGCCCGAAGGTGACGACGAGGACGGCGGTGACCACGAGGAAGCCCATGAGCATCCACAGCAGGTAGCTGACGTTGCCGGGCGCGAGCGGGTTGAGGCCGATGCCCCGGAAGATGTCAGGGAGGGCGATGAGGGTGATCGAGGAGTTGATCGTCGCCATCAACATCCCGAGCGTGGTGTTCGAGAGCGCGATCCACTTGTAGCGGTCGTTGCTGGGCATGGTGTCAGCACAGCATAGCGGCTGATGTTTACGTCAACGTCAACTTCGTAGGGCTTCTGCGGCCATCTCGCCGGCCGCTCGACCGGGGCGCGTCAGATCGGCAGAGGAGCCGGCCGGGCGTCTACGGGCGGCGGCTCCTGTCGCTCACGGCCCACAGCGCCGTCCGCCCGATCCCCTTCAGCCGCTTCGGCGGCAGGCGGCGCCAGTGCAGATCCGGCTCGGGACGAGAGCGCGTCGTGGACGTCGGCGGAGACGACGACGCGTCGAGGGCCGCGCCACGTCGACGATGCGAGCGGCCAGGTTGACCACCGGGCCGAAGTAGTCCCCCCCGTGCGCGAGCACCGGGCCGCAGGCCAGCCCGGCCCGGGCCGGCGGGACGGATTCGTCCTCGGCGAAGTCGTGGACGAGCCTGAGGGCGATGTCGACGGCCGTCCTCCACGCTCGCCCGAGACGAACATCACCTCGTCGCCGATCATCTTCACGATCCGCGCCCCCCGGTCGATGACCCGCTCGTGGACGACCGACTCGAACCGGTCGATCATCTCGCCGAGGCTCTCCTCGTCGATGTCCTCGGTGAGGGCGGTGAAGCGGACCAGATCGACGAAGCCCACCGTCAAGGGCGTCGGCCTCGCCGGGTGATCCGGCACCGCCAGCTTCCGCCAGAGCGCCGCCTTCAGCTGGCGCCGGTAGAAGTAGCCGACGAGGTGATCGATGTCGGGCAGGCCTCCCCCTCGAGCATCGCCTCGGCGATCTGCTCGTCGTCGAGGCCCACCGCCCGCATCCGAGCCACGCGGTCCACCATCTCGTCGCTCCACACCTCGGCTGCCCGAGCAAGAGCAGCCGCCGTCACCCGCGTCTGGTAGACGACGCTCGTCGAGGCTGGCCCCCGCTTGGAGCGCCTGCGACGGCGGCACCGAGCGCCTCGAGGTCGTCCTCGCTGAACAGCTTCTCGTCGGTGGGCATGACCGTCAATCCCATCGCCCGCCAGAGGCGTTCGGCCACCTCGAGCTCGACGCCGGCGGCGGCGGCCAGCTCGCCGGCGGTGTAGAGGGGCGGGCGGGGGAACAACGCTTCTTGATCGACCGCGAGCAGAGGAGCAGGCAGCCGGGGACGACGCCGGGGGGTAGCCGGCCTCCCCGCCGACTGCGGGATCCGCCTCGTGCCTGTCCTTGGTCGGGGTTTCGGGGCCCTGCTCCACGCCGCCAGCTTGACCGATGGTCACGCGGAGGGCACATCGGGCTCTGAGGAAGGAGTCGGCGCCCTGGCAGGTTCGTCCACTACGCCGTCTCCCGGCTCGCCGGCGATCGACCCTCCTCAATGCCCGCTATTGGCGCTAGACCATCAGTCCGTGAAGAGCCCACATTCCTCCGGGCCAGCGGTCGGTGAAGAACGAGGTGGCACCATGGCCAAGGACTCCGAGACATGACGGCCCCTCTCATCGAGGTCGGCTGGGCGACCGACGTCGGAGGCAGATCCGAGAACCAGGACCGGTGCGCCGTCTCGCCGAGGTGGGCGATCGTCAGCGACGGCCTCGGACGGCCTCGCCGGCGGGGCCACAGCCGCCCAGCTGGCTGTCGATGCCGCCGTCTGCCTGCCTCGCTTCGCACGGCGGAGATGCTCGAGCGGCGCTGCCGTCGAACAGGCGGTGAAGGACGCCAACGAGGCCGTGCTCGCCGGCCGGGCCGCCGACGAGTCCGTCGCCGGGATGTGCGCCACCCTCACGTTGGCGGTGGCCACGGCGGTCAGCCGAGGAGGAGAGCACGTGGCTCGTCTGCAACGTCGGAGACTCGCCCGGCGTGGCTCGTCACCGCGGCGGGAGCGAGTCCGGGTCACCGAGGACCAGAACGTCGCCGCCGACCTCGTGCGGGCCGGCAGCATCACCGCCGACGCCGCCAGGCAGCACCCGGGCAGGCACGTCGTCACCCAGGCGATCGGCGTCAGGCCGCCGTGGTCCCCCGTCGATGCGCCCGGCCTTGCTCCACCCCGGCGACGCCCTCGTCGTGGCATCCGACGGCCTGTCGGAGCTGCCTGCGGACGTCGCCGGGATCCTGGCCGGGTCGGCATCCTCCGAAGAGGCGGCGGCCCAGCTCGTCCGCTTCGCCCTCGAGGACGGCGCCACCGACAACGTCACGGCGGCAGTCGTCCGTCACCTGGCCGTGACGGCCGCCGCCTCAGCCCGAGGGCGCCGCCTTCAGGGTCGCGCGTGTCGGCCGGGCGAGCGGGCGAGGGCGAACACGCCGAGGGTGGCGAGGGTCACGCCGAAGATCTCGCCGGCGATGGCGATCAGGGCGGGTGTCGATGCGCTCGCCGAAGACGCCGCAGGCCGATGGCGACGGCACCAGCGGCTGGGCGATCGTGATCGTGGGCAGCGACAGCCGCAGCAGCCCGGCGTGAAAGCTGCTCTGGGTGAGCAGCAGAGCGACCGCCGCGGCCACCACCAACGCGTACGGGGCGAAGCTGCAAAGAGCGTGCAGCGCACCTTGGTTCAACTAGCCGCCCGGTGCGCTCGGTGACCGCCGCCACGTAGCCGAACGCCGTCCCGGACGCCGCCGCCAGGAGCAGCGCCGCCCGTCGGCGCGAGCCCCTCGGGCGCCGAGCGTCACGGCGCCGCAGAGCGCCGCCACGACGACCGAGAGCACCACCCAGGCCAGGGGGGAGGCGTCCGGGCGGCCCACGCCTGGCTGGGCCGCCCCGAGGAACAAGCCCACGCCGGCGACGACGGCCAGGGCCGGCACCAGCTCGAAGCGCCCGACCGGCCGCCGGTCGAGCCTGGCCGCGACGGGAAGGGCGAAGACGAGGCTCAGCACGAGGATCGGCTCGACGAGGGCGAGGGAGCCTCTCCGAAGCGCCAGGAACTGGAAGAGGTAGCCGAGGCCGTCGAGCAGGCTGCCGGCGAGCCACATGGGCCGGCGCGCCAGCCGGACGAGGAGCCCGGCCTGCATCGACAGGTTCCGCCGGCTCCTTCGCAGCCGTCCGGTGCTGCAGCACGGCACCGAGGCCGTACGACGCCGCGCTGGCGAGCGAGAGCAGCACGATCGAGCGAGCGTCCGCCCAGGTGGTGGTGGAACATCACCGCAGCGGGAGCGACCCTGAGCACGGTGCCAGCATCTCGCGCGATGCCGACCGTCACCAGCTTCTTCTTGCAGAACATGGTTGCAGCCGGAGCGGCCGGGGAATCAATTGGCGAGGCTGCGAGTGGTTGAGCAGCCGGTAAGCGGCTCGGCAAGCGACCTGTGGGGAGCCCTCAACTGCTGCTTTGGAGCGCGACATGAAAGCTACGGCGGCCGACTCTCGGACCCGGGTGGCGGTCGTCGGGACCGGGTACGTCGGCACGGTGACGGCAGTGTGCTTGGCGTGGCTCGGGCATGAGGTGGTGGGTGTCGACGTCAGCCTGACCCGCGCCGGCGAGCTCTCGGCCGGGCAGCTCCCCTTCGTCGAGCCCGGACTGTCCGAGCTGCTCCGGGAGACGCTCGAGACCGGGCGGCTGAGCTTCACCTCTGATGCGGCCACGGCAGCCGGAACGGCCGAGGTCATCTTCCTCTGTGTAGGCACTCCTCCCCAGGAGGACGGGACGCCCGACATGTCACAGGTGGCCGAGGCCGCCGTGGCGGTGGCGGATCATCTGCAGCCCGGTGCCGTCGTCGTCAACAAGTCCACCGTTCCCGTCGGCTCGGGCAACTGGGTGCGCACCATCATCGAGGATCGCCTGCCGGAGGGTCGGCCGCCCTCGTTCTCGGTGGTCTCGAACCCCGAGTTCCTCCGGGAAGGGGCCGCCATCGAAGACTTCCTCTATCCCGACCGGATCGTCCTCGGTGGCGAGAACGGCGGCTCGGAGCGGATCGCCTCCCTGTACGAGCCGGTGCTCAACCAGACCTTCGCCGGTGGCCGGCCCGATCGAAAGCCGGCACTCGTCATCACCGACCTCCAGTCGGCCGAGATGGTCAAGTACGCCGCCAATGCCTTCCTCGCCACGAAGATCTCCTTCGCCAACGAGATCGCCAACATCTGCGAGCTCGTCGGCGCCGACGCCAGGCAGGTGCTCCCGGCGATCGGGGCCGACGCCCGGATCGGCTCCCGGTTCCTCCGGCCCGGCATCGGGTGGGGCGGCTCCTGCTTCGGCAAGGACCTCGGTGCTCTCATCGCTACCGGCGCCGATTACGGCTACCGGTCGCCGATCCTGCGGGCGACCGTCGAGGTCAACCAGTCCCAGCGCCAGACTGTGGTTCGCAAGCTGCAGGCCGCGCTCAAGGTGCTGAAGGGGCGGCGGATCGCCGTGCTCGGGCTGGCTTCAAGCCCGGCACCGACGACGTCCGCGACTCGCCGGCTCTCGAGATCATTCGCCGTCTGCATGCCGCGGGCGCGGTCGTCACTGCACACGACCCGGTGGTGAAGAACGTGCCCGAGCTCGACGCGATGGGGATCCGCGTCTGTGCCGACGTCGGTGAAGCCGTCTGCCGTGCCGATGCGGTCGTGGTAGCCACGGACTGGCCCGAGTTCGCCGATCTCGACCTCGAGCAGGCTCGCCGAGCACATGCGCGGGAAGCTCATCCTCGACGGACGGGGGATCTTCGACCCCTCGGCAGCGGCCGCGGCCGGCCTGGAGCTGATCGCCTTCGGATCCTGAGCCCTACGGTCGGTTCCTCGGCGGTCAGCGCCCGACCGGGTCGGTATCGGCCACGGTCCGGCGCCGCCGCCCGCCGGGCCGCCGGCTCGCACAACCAGATCTCGTCGCCCGGCCGGGCGACGACCTGCAGGCCCGCCGTTCGCAGCATCGCCTCGACGGCGCTCTTGTTGGGCACCCACCAGTTCGTCGGGTCCCCGGCGAGCTCGTGCTCGACGAAGGCCATCGACGGCCAGCCCGGCTCGAGGAGGCGGTGGCGCTCGTGCATGGCGATGTCCGCCGGGGTCTCGACGTCTCGGAGGGGACGTCCAGCCGGGCTCTCGGCGGGAAGGGTGAGCGTCTGCACCATGAGCTGGCCGCCCACGCTGCTCGCTCACGATGTCCAGGGCCAGCATCGGGTAGCGCAGGTGGTAGAGCACGCCCATGAAGATCACCAGGTCGAACGACTCCTCGACATGGGCCAGGTCGTAGACGTCGAGGGCCCTGAGCTCGACCCGATCCTCCAGCCCGAACTTGCCGCGCCGCCCAGCGGGCCTGAGCGAGATAGTGCTCGTCGTGGTCGATCGCCACCACTTTTGCGCCGCGCTCGGCCAGCTTGAAGGTGTAGAAGCCGGCATTGCAGCCGATGTCGAGCGCCCGGCAGCCTCGCAGGTCCTCGGGGATGACGGCGGAGCGATCTGGCGCCACTTGAAAGAGGGAAAGTCACCGAGCGGATGATCGGGCGCGGTCTCGGAGCCGTCAGGGAGGTGGAGGTTGTGGAACCACGGCCCGAGCAGGCCGACCTCGGCGTCCCCAGCGCTCGTGCCGCTCGACTGCAGGGTCACGGCTGCCTTCCTCGCCGAGAGCGAGCTCGAGGACCAGCCTCTCGAGATCTCGTGCCCTGTGCTCGGCGGTGTGCTCGGCGAGCACCCGCGCCCGCGCCCTCTGGCCGAGAGCCGGCCCCGGCCTCCTCCGGGACGTTGTCCGAGCACCGCGAGGACCTCTTCGGTGCATGCGGCGGCGAGGATCTCCTCTCCGGGCCTGAAGAACTGCTCCAGGCCGGCCCAGCGGTCCGACAGCGACCGGGGCGGCGCAGGCGGCGGCCTCGAACAGCCGGACGCTCGGCGACCAGCCGGCGGCGAGCATGTCGGCCCGCGTGAGGTTGAGCGTGAAGCGCTGGGCCGAGTAGAACCCCGGATGGTCCGGGCGGCGCCACGTGCTCGAGGCGGGTCGACGTTGGCGCGGCCAGTCGATCGAGGCCGGGTACTGCGGGCCGGCCACGACGAAGCGCAGCTCGGGCCGGCGGCGTGCCGGCTCGAGGAGGAGCGCTTCGAGGCCTGGCTGGCGGTCCGTCGCTGTAGGTGCCGAGGTAGCCGAGGTCCCATCGGCGCGGGACATCCGCCGGCCGGTAGGTCTCGGGGTCGACGAAGCAGTGGAACGCCCGCACCTCCCGTGCCCCGAATTCGCTCGGCGAGCCGGCTCGAGCGTCGGGCCGCCCGTGAACGACAGGTACAGGTCGAACTCCGGGATCAGTTCGGCCGTGAGGTACTCGCAGTCGCCCCGGGCGACGGCGGCGAGCGTGACCGGCGTGTCGATGTCGTAGAACGCCGTGACGCCGCCGGCGGCCCCCGTCACGAGCCGCCCCACGCTGAGCCCCTCCGGAACATAGGAGCCGACGACGACGAGGTCGGCACCGGCGATATCTCCTGCCGAACTGCGAACGGCAGCTGCTCGAGCGAGCCGTAGAGCTCGGTCCGGCCGTAAGGGGGACGGGGGAGGTCCCGCCGGCGGCGTACCAGGGCACGTCCCGCTCGAGGAAGAGCACGTCGTGCCCACGGCGCCGAAAGCGCCCGCACGAGGCCGCGGTAGTTCGTGGCGTGGCCGTTCCCCCACGACGAGGTGATGGAGAGCCCGAGGATCGACCATGCGCAGGCCGGCGGTCACCGGGCCGCTCCGGCGTGGGTGCGGAGCAGGCGATCCACCTGGGCGGCGCTGCTCGGAGTAGGTGTGGCTCGGAGCAGGACCCGGGCGCCGGCCCGCTCGCCGATCTCCCTTGCCCGGCCCGGAGCCACCGAGGCCACGTGGGCGGCCACCTCCTCCCCGTCGCTGGGCGACGAGGATCTCCTCTCCGGGCAGCGAGGAACTCTTCGATCCCCTCCCAGGCGTCTGTGATGAGGCAGGCGCCGGCGCCGGCCGCCTCGAATACCCGAGTGGCGGGAGACCAGCCGTGGGAAGCCATGGAGTCTCGGGTCACGTTCAGGACGAAGGTGGGCGAGGAGTTGAAGGCGTTGTGCTCCGCCGTCCCGAGGTGCCCGATGCAGCGTGTGTTGGCCGGCATCGACCTTGTCCTCCCAGCCGTTGCCGGCGAGAAGGAAGCGGTGCTCGGGGAGCAACGAGGCCGGCTTGAAGAAGAACTCCTCGATCCGCTCCTCCCGATCGGGCAGGCGGTTGGCGAGGAGCGCGCAGTCGACGGCTGTAGCGGTCGTCCGGGCGCGACCCGGTGGTGGGTGGCGGGGTCGAGGGCGTTGTAGATGACGGCGCACTCCCGGGCGCCGAGGGCCTCGTACCGGTCGACGACGGAACGGCCCCCGCCGTAGGTGAGCACGAGGTCGAAGCTCGGCAGCAGAGTGCGGAACGGGTCGGCCGGGTCGCCGGCGAGGCGGGCGAGAGTGGCCGGCGCATCGACGTCCCAGAAGACCCGGACGGTCCCGGGCTCGCCGACGCGGGCGACCTCCTCCTCGAGAACGTCGTCGAAGACGCCGACCCCGCTCGCCTTGACGACGACGTCCGCCCCGGCCGCCGTCTCCACCGTCGCCCGCACGTCGTCGGCATTCTCGGCCCGGTAGAAGACCACGGTGGCATAGTCCGGGTCGGGGATGTCACGGTGCTCCTGGCGGGAGTAGGCGAGCGGCTCGAAGAAGGTGATCTCGTGGCCGAGGCCGGCGAGCGCTCTCAGCAGGCCCCGGTAGTAGGTGCAGGCTCCGTTCCACCACGACGAGACGAGGCTCGAGCCGAAGAAGGCGATCTCGAGGCCGTCGCTCATCTCCGCACCATCCTGTCGAGGCCGATCTCCTCGCAGATCGCCTCCAGCTCGTCCACGCGGTGGGCGCAAGTGTGGCGGCTGCGGATCGTCTCGAGGCCGTGCCGCCGCAAGGAGGCAGCCAGCGCTGGATCGTGCAGCACCTCGCGTCCAGGCGCTGGTCATCTCGGCGCCGGTCCTCGCGACGAGATAGTCGCTCCCCTCGCTGAAAGAGCCCGTCGATGTCGTCCCAGGGCGCCGAGACGAGAGGGATGCCGCAGGCCATCGCCTCGAAGGGCCGGATCGTCGGGATTCCCGGCAGCATCTCGGCATAGGGCCGGCGGGGCACGTGCACGGTGACTCCGTGAGCGGCAAAGACCGCCGGTACCGAGGTGGTTCGCGAGGTAGCCTCGATAGTCGATGCCCGCCGCGGCCAGCTCCGCCCGGGCCTCGTGGCGGATAGCGGACGCCGTAGAGCGTCCGCCGCGCAGCCCGAGCTCCCGCACCGGTTCGAGGAGGAACTCCCGCAGCTCCTCGCTCCGCTCGCCGTCGCCCCAGTTGCCGACCCAGACGAGATCGCCCCGTCGGGCCGACGCCGGGGACCGGATGGAAGGTGCGGATGTCTGCCGCTTCGTGCCACACGAAGGCGCGCTCGGCCCAGCCGTGCTCGAGGTAGAGGTCGCGGATGACGCTCCCGAAGGCAAGGACGCCGTCGTAGTGCTCGAGCTGGTAACGGGCGATCTCCTCCGGCCTCGTGACGCGCCCGGTGGTGGGTGTCGTGGAAGAGGAGCCGGTAGCCGCCGTCCGCCCGGCCGCTCGCCCGAGGACGGGCGACGAGGCGTGGATCGCTCCACTCGTGGACGATGACGAGATCGGCCCCTGCGGTCGCCCGACCCGACGTCGAGCGATGCGAGGTCGTAGGTCGTGCTCGTCAAGCCAGGGAAAGGCCTCCCGCACGGCTTCGACGGCAGCAGGCCCGTGGTCGGCGACGAGGTTGGCCCGGCTCCAGCCGTCCTCCGGCTCGAAGACGCGCACCTCGTGCCCACGCTCGAGCAGCTCGGCGACGACACCCCGCAGGAAGTGGGCGTTGCCGTGGTTCCAGTCCGAGATCGATCGAGTGGCAGAAGAGGACGACCTTCACGCTCTGCCCTCCACCTCTCACCGGCAGGCTGCGTAGATGCCGGCATAGGCCGGCGGCCATCGACCCGGGCGTGTAGCGGGCGGCTCGTCTCCCGCGCGAGGACGCCCAGTCGGACCAGGCGTCCTTGGTCCGCGCACAGCCCGCTCAGGGTGGACACGAGGCCGTCGGGGTCGTCAGGGTCGACGTAGACGGCGGCCGGCCCCCATACCTCGTGCATGGCCGGGATGTCACCGACGACGAGGGCGCATCCGGCCAGCCCGGCCTCGACCGCGCCCAGGCCGAACGGCTCGTAGCGGGCCGGAGCGACGAAGATCGCCGCTCGGAGCAGCCAGTCCGCCAGCTCGGCAAAGGCGAGCTCACCGAGGAAGCGGGTGCTGTCAGAGCCGCCGGTAGCCTTGTTCCTTCCGGGCGCAGTCCGTTCGCCGGCGATCACGACGGGCCAGGGGAGGAACGACGAGACCTCGTCGAGCAGGCGCGAGGTTCTTCGCCTCGTCCCACACCCGGCCGGCCCGAGGATGATCGGCTCCTTGTCGACTGCTTCACCCAGCCGGCGCTGCGGCCGTTGTGGACGACGGCGCCGCCGGTCAGGCCGTACCAACGCGCTCAGCTCCGCCAGCATCGACGCCGTCGGTGCCACGACCGGATCGGCGGCGGCAAGGCCGGCGGCGACACGGTCCCGGTAGTCGTCGAGGAAGGGCCGGCGGCGCTGTGCCCTTCACCGCCCGCCACCACGACAGGACGCACGAGTGGGCCACGACGACCACCGGGGCCGCGAAGGGGAGCGTGGCGTGCGCATAGCCGTTCAGGTGGACGACGTCGGCGCGCGGCAGCCGATGCGCACTCGAGCAGCCAGTCGCCGGCCCGATCGACCTCGTGCCCACGGCTCGTCCATCCACTCGAGCTTGTAGTCGCTCTCGTAGACCTCGGCGACGGCGGAGCTGTCGCGAGGGCGGCCCGCTGCGGCCCGCTCATCCGGCGGCCCATCGTCGCCAGGTGGACCTCGATCCCGAGGCCGGCCAAGGCGTCGGACAAGCTCGAGCGCGTATGTCCACACGCCCGCCGAGTGTGTCGGCCGTCATGAGCACTCTCGTCACCGGCCGTAGATCCGATCGATGACGGCGGCCACCTCGACCACGCCTCGAGCGGCTCGTCGTCGAAGCCGCCGCCCGCCGGCGAGCTCTCCCGCCCACTGCACGATGGCGCGGCCGCCCCAGTCAGTCCGGCGGCTCGGCGAGCGGCCGGCTCTTCGTGCCCGTGTTGTGGCTGGCCCGGAAGTCGTAGAACGACCCGTCGACGTTCTCGAGCGACGACGGAGCCCGGCCGTGCCGTGGAATGCGGCGCCGATGACGGCGTCACGCCCGGCGTGAAGGAACCACGAGCAGGCGAGATGGCACGGCGGCGCCGGTCGAGAGGTCGAGGCGTGCCATGGCGTAGTCCTCCACCTCCGCTTCCGCCGCCCGGGAGGGGCCGGCCGCCGGCGAACAGCCGCCCGGAGGCGTCGGCGACATCGACGTCGCCGTCGGCGGAGCATCCACAGCGCCAGGTCGACGAGGTGGATGCCGAGGTCGATGAGCAGCCGCCGCCGGAGAGCTCGATGTCGGCGTACCACGCCTTGTCCGGCCCGTAGGCGTTGTGGAAAGACGAGCTCGGCGGCGTAGACACTCGCCGATGGCACCGCTCTCGATCGACCTCCCGCATCCGCCTCACAGCGCTCGAGGTGGCGGTAGCAGAAGTCCACCCCGAGCAGGCGGTCGGCCTGCCGGGCGAGCGTCGACGACGGCCGTGCACTCGGCTGCGTCGCGGCCGAGCGGCTTTTGGCAGAAGACCGCCAATCCCGCCGTGAGGGCCGCGACCGCCTGGTCGGCGTGCAGGGCGCTCGGGGTGGCGATGACGATGCCGTCGAGCGGCACGGCTCCGCTCGAGCATCTCCGCCGGCTCGACGATCGCGCGCCCCGCTCAGCCGGGCAGCCGATTCGAGCCGCTTCGGGTGACTCGTCGGCGACCGCGCCGACGTCGGCTGCCATGGCGGAGATGACCGACTCCATCCTGGCTCCGCCCGATCCAGCCGACGCCGAGAAACCCGAGTCGCGGCCTCATCGGCAGACGAGGGCCTTCACGAAGCCTGCCGGGTCGCTCCGTCATCGCATCCATCGCATCGCCGAGCCGGTCGAGGGGAAAGCTGTGGGTGTAGAGAGGCGACGGGTCGAGCTCGCCACTCGCGACGAGGGTCGGCCGCCTGCCTGATGCCCTCGAGCCGCCGTCCCGTCGTCCCGCTCGTGGGCGTTGACGATGTCAATCCCCCGCCAGTTCCAGAGCTGGATGTCGGCCGTGCGGGGCCCGTCCTGGTGAAAGCCGGCGATGACCATTCGGCCCCGCACCTTCGTGAGCCTGCCCGGCGAGGTCGAGCGGCTCCTGTGACCCGACGGCCTCCACCACGACGTCGCACAGCTCGCCGCCGGTGAGATCGTCCACTCTCTGCACGGCATCGTCACCGGCGGCGACAGGTCACGAGCTCGCTCGCGCCCATCACGCCGGGCGATCTCGAGGAGTACAGGCCCGCCGGGAGAGAGCGATGACACGGGCGCCGCTCGCGAGCGGCGAGGGCGACGACGAGAGCACCGAGGAACCCCACTCCGACGACCGCCACCGTCGCTGCCGGAGCCAAAGCCGCTCCGCCGGGCGACATTGACGGCGCTCCCGATCGCCTCGCCCGGGAAGGGCTGGTCGGCCGAGGGCGTCGGGGAGCACGACGACCTTCGAGGCGGGCACGTCGACGGCCTCACTGAAGGCGTTGTCGAGCAGGAGCGCGACCCGGTCACCGGGCCGGCAGACGTCCGGCGCCGACTCCGTCGCCGACCGCCGCCACGAAGCCCCATGCCTCGTGGCCGGGCGCGCCGGGTCGAAGCGGGTAGTCGAACCAGGGTCGGCCCTCCCAGACGGGCACGTTCGACCCGCACACGCCGCAGCCCTCGACCTCGACACGGGCCGCCTCGCCCGGCACGGAGGGCACCGTGCCAGGTCGTCATCTCGAATCGCCTCGGCCCGGTCAGCACGGCGGCCCGAGCGGGACGCTGGCACGGACGGCATCAGCCTTCGAGCACCGCCGCTCGACTCGTCGTGCCAGCGACAGCCAGGCGTGCAGCTGCTCCAAGCCCTTCGCCACCGGAACGGCAGGCGACCAGCCGTCGCTCTCTCGAAGCGGCTCGTGTCGGAGACGTACCACGACTGGTCACCGATGCGGCCGCGGGCCGAAGGCGACCTTCGGCGGCCTGCCCGTCAGCTCACGGATCATCGTCCAGCACCTCGAGCAGGCTGACGGCGTTGCGCCGCGCCGCCGCCGATGTTGAACGCCTGGCCCTTCAAGCGCGCGACGTCCGTCGGTGGCGATGCAGCATGGCGTCGACGAGGTCGTCGACGAAGAGGATGTCCCGCACCTGGCGGCCGTCACCGAAGATCGTGATCTGCTCGTCGTGGAGAGCCTGCTTGAGCGAAATGGGCCACCCAGCCCTGGTCCTCGTTGCCCTGCTGGTAGGGGCCGTAGATGCAGCTCATGCGGAAGACGATCGTCGGCAGCCCGTAGCTCTTCGCGTAGTCGAGGACGTACTGGTCGGCGCCTCCCTTCGAGCAGCCGTACGGGCTGCAGAACGAGAGGGGCCGTTCCTCGCCCACGCCGCAGGCGCCGCACGCTCTCCGTCCACCGGTTCGTAGCGGTCCCCGGTCATGGTCGTGTCGACGTCGGCGAGGTCCCCGTAGACCTTGTTGGTCGAGGTGAACAACAGCGGCGGCGGGCAGGCCGAGCCGCCGTAGCTCCTCGAGCACGTTCAGCGTGCCGGCAAGGTTGACCGAGAAGTCGCGCTCGGGATCCTCGCACGCTCGTGGTCACCGCCACCTGGGCGGCGAAGTGGAAGACCCGGTCGACGCCCGCGAAGGGCGGCTCGCACGCAGGCCGCGGTCACGGACGTCGCCCTCGATGACGTCGAGTCGCCGAGGATGGTGCCTCTCGAGCAGCCGCGAGGTTGTCCGTCGACACCGGGGCGGGAGAGATCGTCGAGGATGACGACTTCGCCGCCGTCGCTGAAGGAGGCGGTCGGCCATGTTGGCGCCGACGAAGCCGGCACCTCCGGTGATGAGCGTCCGCTCCCTCACAGCGTCAGCCCCCGCGCCTCGAGCTCGGCGGTGGCGAGGTCGACCGAGTCGACCGACACCTGGCCGCCGAGCCAGCCGGCGAGCTCGACGAGCCCGTCGTCGAAGTCCACCTGAGGCTGGAAGCCGAGAACCTCCTCGGCGAGGCTGATGTCGGCAAAGCAGTGGCGGATGTCGCCGACGCGGTACTTGCCGGTGACCTCCGGCACGAGCGAGCTCGCGCGCCGAGGATCCGGCCGAGCCGCCGCGCCACCTCGTTGATCGACACGCTCTGCCCGCTGCCGATGTTCACCACCTTGCCCGTGGCGGCGTCGGCCGTCATGAGGCCGAGCCGGCAGGCGGCGGCCACGTCGTGCACGCTCACGAAGTCCCGCCGCTGCTCGCCGTCCTCGAAGATCATCGGAGGGCGCCCGTTCAGCAGGCATGAGGCGAAGATGGCGAGCACCCCGGTGTACGGGTTGGAGAGCGCCTGGTACGGCCCGTAGACGTTGAAGAACCGCAGGGCGACCGTGGGCACCTGGTATGCCTCGCCGTACAGCAGGCAGAGCCGTTCCTGGTCGAACTTGGTAAGCGCGTAGACCGACGACAGGCTCGGGCGGCTTCGTCTCCGGCGTGGGCACCGGGCGGAGAGCTGAGCCGTCGGCCGCCGATCGGCTCCCAGTCGCCCGCCTCGAGGCGGCGCGCGGGACGCCCGGCCGTGGCGACGGCGGTGCCGTCCTCGTCGATGTAGAGGCCCTCGCCGTAGACGCTCATGCTCGAGGCCACCACGAGCCGCTCGACGCGGCTGCTCCATCAGCGCCTTCGAGCAGGACGCCGGTGCCGATGGTGTTGACGCTCGTGTACTCGGCGATCTCGTACATGCTCTGGCCGACGCCGACCCGCGCGGCCAGGTGGACGACCCGGTCGACCCCGGCGAGTGCCTTGCGGACCGCGTCCGGGTCACGCACGTCGCCCACGACGAGCTCGGCTTCCTGCGAGAGGTAGGCCGGTCGGAGCCCGTCGCGGTGGACCTGGTCGATCAGCGAGTCGAGGACCCGAACCTGATCGCCTGCTCGCAGCAGCTCATCAGCCAGGTGGGCGCCGATGAAGCCCGGCCCCGCCGGTGATCAACGTCGTCTGTCCCACAGCTTTCCTTCCGCTGCAGGATGCGCAGCTTGATGACCGCCGCCGTCCGTCCCTTGGCTCTACCCGGGCCGGGGACGGATGTAGTCATAGTCATAGAAGCTGCGTGGGCCGACCCTCCGCGGGACCTGACCGGTCACGAGCCGCCGAGCAGGCGGAAGTAGATCGCCGCACGGACAGAGGGCCCGCGGTTGAGCGAGCCGCAGTGCTCGAGGGCAGGGTGCATCACGAGGGCATCGCCAGCCTCCATCGGGACGATGGCGCTCGGCCGCGGCTCGCCGGCATGCGATCCCGGCCATACGCACGGCACCCCGTCGTCGGGCCCCGCCGCTCGTGAGCGCCACGCCCGACGATGCCGCGGTAGCGCCGCCCGTTCGACCCACGGCGGGGGCTCGTCGAGATGTGGCTCCAGGGGCCAGTCCTCCGACCTCGTCGGGAAAGCGCAGCAGAAGCTGCGGCTCCGCCCACTCGTCGCCCTCCTGAAGCCGAGCAGCTCGGCACGTGGCCGGCTGGCAGCACCGCCCACACCTCCGGCTCCCACCGCAGGTGGGGAAAGAACGTCGTCTGCTGGCAGGACTGGATCTCCTCAGCTGTGAGCCCGTGGCGGCGGATCGCCAGGTTGAGCAGCCGGAGCGCCCCCTCGACGCTCGTCCGGCGCACCGCTTGGCGCAGAAGGACGTACCCCTCTGCTCGGAGGCCCACAGCCGCGCCGGACGCCGCTCCAACAGCGCCGCCGCCCTCACCGTTGCCATGACGACCGACGTCAGATGGGAGGCCCACCTGATACTTTCTAGCCGCGACCAGCTGCAGGACGGGGCCTCCTCTCGGCTGAAGCCGGGCGGAGGGTCGCAACCGTACGCCACCGCGGCACTTGCCGGCATGCGGTGAGCCGACCCTGGCACCACCACTGACGTGCCCCCGGGAGCACGTAAAGCCCTCAGGTGCAAGTCGCCGCCACCACGCCAGGCGGCGACTTGCACCTGCACATCGTTTGACTCTTCGGACGCCGGCACATCTTCCCTGCTGGGCACGACGATGTGAACCTGCACGACAAGAAGAAGATCGTCCGCGTCGACGCCCACTCCCTTCTCGATTGCTCCTCCATCCGTGCTTCGAGTGACCGCTGAGCGTCCACCGGGCCGCCCGCTCCGACTTTGTGATTCTTTTCCACGACGGCTGGAGAACCCGCTGTGAGCAGCACATTCGGCGCCCCGAGCAGCGGGCAGATAGCAGTTGAGATTGCCGTCCCGCTGGTGGTGATGCACGTCCACATTGCAAATGAGTGAAGGTCGAAGCTGCCCAAATAGCCTGGTTAGGCAACCTTCTGACTGCTCAGGGCCAGCATCCTGAAATATTTCTGCTTCCTCCGCACCGCACGGTGCGCGGGTCGTTCAAGAGCGGCTCTGACCTGCTCGTTAGTCGAGCCACCGACGCCAAGAGTCCAAGCAGATCGGTGGTATGGCAGGCCATGAAGGCTCGTTCGCCTCAGCTATGCCGGACACGCAGCGCGCCTCCCCGAGGTCACGCCGTGAAGGCGATTTATGCGCGCTCACCTGCGTGAACATCCTCGTCCCTAGCTACTTCAACCCTGCAGTGCATGACGAGCAGTCACGCGTGACCTGTTCATCGGCGTCATCATTTTTCACTTGCATTGCGGTGGGTTATCGGCTTGAATAGCCGACGATCACGACGCGGCGCGGAACGCGCGAGTGTTCGGGCGGCGGCTGTGCTGGGTGCGGCGCCCGCCTCGTGCGTGCGCAACAGCTTGGTGCATCACCGCCCGGAGATTCCCGGGCCGCCCACCTTGCCAACCGACCGGTCACTTGGAGATTCATGGCCTACTTATGTGATGTTCATCCCCGTTCTTCGGCTACCAGACCCGTGCTGGGTTCTCGCCCACTGCCACTTGTGGTCCCGAACTGTTCCCAGCGGATCGCGCGGCGGAAGAGCGGGTTGAGAGGCCAATGACCTCGCCGGCGCTTGCGATGCAGCGATGGTACGGACCAGTGCACCAACCCTCGGCGCCCGAGGCGCCTATCCACTCGAGTCGAATCGTGCGCAGAGCTGGCGGCCTCGTGTCGCCTTGACAGTCGGCTGCGCTCTGTGACCTCGGCAGCGGCGCGCTCCGTCGACAACTGACAGCCCCCTGCCTTCATATGAGCAAGCAGGTCTATTCGATATAACGCGAGATGGGCGACCGCCCGCCTCTTCACGTCCGACGTGTGCCCCGAGAAGGGCACAGGCCATCCGGAGCCATGCCGATCAAAGGGCGGCATGTGAGGCAATGCTCCCCTGTGGGGACGCCCTATGACCATTCAGCCAATCAAGGAGGAATAACGTAAATGCGTCGCGCCCTAAACCTTGGAGGCCGAGCAGTCACTCTTGTTCGGGCCGTTGCCGTGCTCGGGATCACCGCTCTCCTGCTCGTCCCGGCCACTTTGGCTGGTGCCACCCAAATTGGTGCCCCCGGAGGTGGCCATGACAGCCAACGCACGGCCGGGACCAGCTCGGGCACTTTGTTCGGTTCATCGGTGTCGGACCTCACCGATCTGCGCACGAAGACCGCCCAGTTCGGCCATATGCCGATCATTCACTTTTACTATGTCGGGCTGCCCCCGGCCAATGCCTGGTCGGGGCTGGGAACGGCCAACCACTCCGCTGTGATCGTCTCCTTCGACGCATCCCCGAGCGCGGTGCTCTCCGGTGCTGCCGACCCCGCCATTACGCACTTCTTCGACACTGCGCCGAGGACGTTTCCCATCTACTACTGCTACTTCCATGAGCCGGAGAACAACATTCAGAAGGGCCAGTTCACTGCGGCCGCCTACCGGGCGGCTTGGGAACGCGTCGCCCGGTTGGCAGACGCAGCCCATAACCCCGACCTGCACTCGGACCTCATCCTGATGGGCTGGGACGTCAACCCGTACTCGCACCGGGACTGGCGGAATTATCTTCCCTCGGGCGGAATCATCTCCATGGTGTCCTGGGACGTCTTCCCCGGCGGTGGCTACGGCGTTGCTCCACCGTCGGAGTGGATGGCTCCGGAAATCGACGTCTCGAGGGCCGCCGGGCTCCGTTTCGGCTTTGCCGAGTTCGCCACCACGACCGTCCGCGGGCGGGCGGCATGGCTGACTGCGATCGGAAGTTACTGCAGGAGCAGCCGTGCGGTGTATTGCACTCTCTTCGACTCCACGCAGGTCGGCGGGCTGGCACAACACGGCGGCAGCTACATCGTGACCGACCAGGCATCCATCCACGCCTGGCGGCAGGTGGTCCAGGGCAGCTAGAGAGGATCATCGTGCCCAGGACGTCAGTTTGTCACGGGGTACAGTCGGGCCGACGTGGAGGAGCAGCCGACTGGGACGACTTCGCCGCCTAAGCGGGGGCTGCTTCACGGGCTGAGAGCGTGGTTCGTGGTGGCGGTCGTGGCGGCTCTGATCGCCATGCTGCTGCGGGTCTTCGTGCTGCAGACGTTCTTCGTGCCGAGCTGCTCGATGTGGCCGACGCTCCGGCCCGGTGACCGGATGTTGGTGCTGAAGGTGGGTGACAGCCTCAGCCGGGGAGCGATCGTCGTCTTCACCCGACCGGCCCGCGACTACTCGGCGCCGGCAGGCGAGGACCTGGTGAAACGGATCATCGGCCTTCCCGGTGAGACGATCTGGTCGCGGAACGACACCGTCTACATCGACGGCAGGCCTATTGCTCAGCCGTGGCTGCCGAGACAGGAGAGAGATGCCCTTGGTCAGCCGATCCGGCGTCAGACGATCCGGGCGGGCGACTACTTCATGTTGGGAGACTTCCGGGGCAACTCCTACGACAGCAGGTACTGGGGGCAGGTCCCCGGCACGTCCATCATCGGGCGAGTGATGCTCGTCGTGTGGCGCGACAACGTCCGGCTCTGCACACAGTCGGCGGCCAGGCGTCCATGCCCAAAATGGCTTGCCCGACCTAGAATCCCCCTGTGGAGATGAGCGGCCGAACGGTCACGCTGGTCGTCTGCGATGCGAAAGGAGTCGTTCTCGGAGAGCTGGAGCCCTTCCGCGTGGCCACGCCGTGGTGGCAGGAGGTCGAGCCGATCCAGCAGCGTTATCCCCGTCTTGTCGTCCTCAGGTTGCTCGACGGCACGTTGCGACCGTCCGAGCCAGGAGCCCACGTCCGCTATCTGGCCGAGGCCGTCCACGGAGCAGAGGACCTCCCTTTGCGGGCGAGCCGAGTCGTCATCGACGGGCACGCGCTGCGAATGCCCTGGGCGCGCCCGGGTGGTCCGACGGCAGACCTCGCCTGGGCGGCGAGGATTCTGGAGCCAACCGGGTCCCCGACGCAGCACCGGACGTGGAACCTCTCAGCCATCTGGTCGATCCCGAGCGGCGCCGGGCGGGTCTGGTTGAAGTGCGTACCAGGCTTCTTTGCCCATGAAGCACCTGTGCTGCGAGCCCTCCGGGGCCGTGAAGCCCCTGAGCTGGTGGCTAGCGATGGCCAGCGGATGCTTCTCGCCGACCTTCCGGGACGCGACGGCTACGAGTCGACCGTCGACGAGTCGTGTCAGCTGATCGACCATCTCGTCAGGCTTCAGCTCGCAACAGTGGCGATGACGCCGGCGCTGCTTCGAGCCGGCGTGCCCGACGCCCGCTGGCCGGCGCTTTTAGCGGAACTGTGTTCTGTTGTCGCCCGGCGGGCACCGGGAGATCCGGATCTCCGGCGGCTGCTCGACACGGCGGAGAGACGAATGCGGGCGATCGACGAGTGCGGCCTCGGTGACGTCCTTGTGCACGGGGACGCTCACCCGGGCAACGCCCGCATCGGGGTCATGCCGCCGATCTGGTTCGACTGGGGCGATTCGCGCATCGGCCACCCACTGCTCGACATGGCCGTCGCCGAGCGACTCGACCCGACAACGCGGGAGAGGATCGAACGACATTGGCTGGCGACATGGGCTGCGGCAGTGCCGGGGAGCGACCCATACCGGGCGTGGGCGCTCCTCCGACCGCTCGCCGTGCTGCGAATGGCCGCGGTGTTCCAGATGTTCCTGGACGGCATCGAACCGTCCGAGCGCGTCTATCACCTGGACGACGTGCAGCCGGCCCTGGCGAGAGCATCCGGCCTCGCCGCCGCCGAGCCTGCACGAGGCTGAGCGGCCGGTCCGCTGCGGCGCGTGCCCGAGCAGCAGCGGAGCCCTACATGTGCAAGATGGCCCGCTCCCGCAGGTACGGGAGCGGTGTTGACGGATCCGGCTGGTCGATCTCCCGGGCCAGCCGGTGGCCGTCGAAGATGCAGTCGGCGACCTGGCGGGGCGCCACGCAGTCGCCGATGGCGAAGACAGCCTCGAGACCGGCCTTGTCGGCTCGAAGCTGGCGCAGGAGGTCGTCGTTCGAGCGCCGGGCCGTGACCAGTACCACACCGTCGGCGGCAACCTCGCTCGGGACGCCGTAGTGCATGAGGGTGCAGGAATCCGGTCCGATTTCTTCCAGAGTGGCGTCTGTCC
Source organism: uncultured Actinomycetota bacterium (assembly GCA_963754255.1). Lineage (GTDB taxonomy): Bacteria > Actinomycetota > Acidimicrobiia > Acidimicrobiales > Bog-793 > CAVWEW01. Next base: position 753,004 of record CAVWEW010000008.1, on the reverse strand, counting down.
GCATCTCCACGCCGAGGTCGTGAAGGCGCCGTCTCACCGGCGCCCCCTCGAAGGTGCGGTCGAGGTATGGCCCGACGACAGCATGCGGGGTTAGCAGCATCACCTGTGATCCCGCCATGGCCAACATCTCCGCCATCCCCACCCCCATCAGGTAGCCCTCACAGTCATAGACGAGCAAGCGGCCGGCCGATGGTCGCCGGAGGAGGACGTCTTCAGGCGTCAGCACGTGAGGCAGGGCGGCCCCGGGGATCGGCGAGTGCCGGAGATGACTCTCCCCGGTCCCGAGCCAGCGCGCCCCCGTGGCGATGACGGCGAGCTCGGCGCCGTAGGCGCGGGTGGCGGCGGCGTCGAGCCTGACTCCGGTGAAGACCTCGACATTGGGGAGCCGCTCGAGCCAGTGGCGCCGCCAGTCGACGACACGGCCCCACTGCTCCAGCCCGGGCAGCCGTGCCGTCGTGGCTGCCACACCCCCCAGCTCGATCGCTCGCCTCCACGAGATGGACCTGGCGCATTCCGCGTCGGGCGAGCACGATCGCGCACTCCATCCCGGCCGGTCCTCCGCCGACGACGAGGACCCCGCGGTCGGCATTCAAGGCTGGTTCGACGTGCTCCGGGTGCCACCCGCGCCGGTACTCCTCGCCGGCGGTGGGGTTCTGCGTGCAGGCAATGTGATCCACCGCGCCGACGCGGGCGACGCAGACGTTGCAGCCGATGCACTCGCGGATCTCTGCGGCTCGTCCGTGCTGGACCTTCTGGGGCAGGAAAGGATCCGAGATTGCCGGCCGTGCCCCGCCGATCAGGTCGCAGACGCCGCTCCTGACGAGCTCGGCCATCCGGTCCGGATCGGTCAGGCGCTCCACGAGCACCACCGGCTTTTTGGTCACGCCCCTCACCTGGCTCGTCCAGTCGAGCTCGTAGCCCGCCGGTCCGATTCGAGCCGGGCGCATGTCGAGCCACGGCCGGGCGATCACGCTCGTGTTGACGTCCCACAGGTCGACGAGATCGTCGGCCAGCCGAATGAACTCGAGCGCCTCGTCAGGCGCCACGCCTGCCGGGCCCGTGGGATCGATTCCGATCCGGGCGGCGACTGCGCACCGGTCCCCGAGCGCCTGGCGGACGAGCTCCAGCGTCTCGAGCCAGAACCGTGCCCGGTTGGCGAGGGGGCCGCCGTAGCCGTCCTGGCGATTGTTGTAGAAGGGGGACAGGAACTGAGACGGCAGGTAGCCATGTGCGCCGTACACATAGACGATGTCGAAGCCGGCCTGCTCGGCCCGCACCGCCGCCGCCACATACATCCCCTGCACTCGCCGGATGTCGTCGCTGCTCAGCTCCCGGGGATAGGTCATCGGATAGGCGTCCGACGGGATCTGGCTCGGTGCCCCCGGTGGTAGCCGGCTCGGTGAGGCTTCCGCGTGGGCGCCGGAATGCCACAGCTCTACTCCGACAAGGGATCCGTGCTCGTGAGCCTCCTCGCAGACGAGCGAGAGGTTCTCGCTGTCCTGCTCGTCCCAGAGCCTGGCCGGCGTCGGCACCGGGTTCCGGTCCGACTCGGGGTCGATCGAGGCGATCTCGACGCAGACCGCACCCCAGCCGCCGTCGGCTCTCGTGGCCCTGAAGCGCGCCTGCGAGCGCGGCCGGTGACTTCCGAAGCCCGTCGAGTGGGGTACCTGGAAGAAGCGGTTCCGGATCGTCTTCGGCCCGATGCGGAGCGGCTCGAACAACACGTCGTGTGCGGGGTCACGTCGAGCCATCCGAAGGCGTACCGTATCGCAGCATCGCCGGTCGTCAAAGTGCTCAGAATGACGCCTGAGTCCGCCCTGGCGGCGGTGCAGGCTCGCCATGGTCAAAGCTTCGCCCTGGAAGGACGCTGCTCGGGTGGTGAAGTCGGCGCCTACTTCGCCCGTGCCGAGGACGGGAGACGTCTCGTGTTCAAGTGGACCGATGACCCGGCCTACTACGACGAGCTGGCCCGGGTGGTCGGGCGGGTCCTCCGGCTGCGTGCGAAGGGCTTTCCGGCGCCCCGCTACCACCCGCCCCTCGCCGTAGACGGCGGGGTCATCGTCTTTCAGGACGCCGTAGCAGGTGAGGCATACGACGTGGTCGGCCACGCCTTGCTCGACGTGATCTTCGACCTGAACGACATGCAGGCGGGGGAGGCAGATCTGGGCCAGGGCTGGACGGAGTACCTGGCCGGGACTCTGGCCGAAGGCGCAGAGGGCTTCTGCCTGCACGACAGCTTGCGACAGTTCTCGAGAGAGACGAAAGAAATCCTCGGCTGGATCGAGTCCGTCGGTGAGGAACTCGATCCCCTGCCCTGCAGGGACCTCGTTCACTTCGACTTCCACCACCGCAATGTGCTTCGGGTCGGAGGAGCCCTCTCAGCGGTCGTCGACTGGGAGGGATGCGTGCCCGGCGACCGAGCCTTTGACCTGGTCACGTTCTGGTTCGGGCTGACACACGCCCGTCCGGCACCGCCTGTGGCGGCTCGCGTCTGGGAGCGTGCCTCGGAGCTTTGCACGGCCGAGGCGCTTGCCGCCTATTTCGCCCACATGGCGCTCCGCCGCCTGGACTGGACCATCCGCCACCACGACAGCTCGGAAGTGATCCGGGTGCTGGACTTCATCGATGACGGGCGCCGCCGTCTCGGCTAGTTCGTCCTGTCCTGGCACCCACGCCGGCGTCGGAAGGGTCCCGGGCTGTCGCCTGAGTCACCGAGGGGCGCAGCCGAGGATCTCCCCCGAGCAGCAGAGCGGGAGTGTCCTTGCAATCCGCCAGGCGACGGGCGGCGCCGGGAAGCTCCGGCTGCCGCCACGTCGCAGGTGCACGGATGCCCGGCCTATGCGGCCGGAAGCCTCCAGGCCTGGTTGTTGCCGCCGTTGCAGGAGTAGATGCCCAGCTGGGTGCCGTTCGTGGCGTTGAACCCCGGATCGTCGAGGCAGTAGGGCGTGGCGTTCACCGTGGTGGCGCCGGTGTTGACGAGCTCGTGGTTCGATCCCACGCTCCACTGCTGTGAGGACAGGCCGTCGCACGGGTTGAGGACCACCAGGGAAGGCCCGGGAGTGACGTTCGCACTGTCCAAGCAGTGGCCGTCGATCTGGATCGTGCCGTCGGACTCCATCGTCCACTTCTGCTCGGCGTTGCCGATGCACATGACGAGCTGGACCTTGTTACCTGCTGCGACGGAGTTGGTGGCGTCGTCGAGGCAGGGGACCTGGGTCGTCGACTGGGTCAGCTGGGGATAGATCTCACCAGTGGCGAGGGTCGTCCCGGGCCCTTGGGCGACCGGAAGCGGCCATACCTGGCTCGTTGTCGAGTTGCAGGCCTGAGCCTGAAGCTCTGTCCCGGTTGTCGTGCTCGAGCCGGGATCGGTCAGAGCAAATCTGGGTGCCGGCGGCAGCCGTAGCCCCGGTGTCGATGACTGTGTTGCCCGCCCCCTGCGTCCACTGCTGGGTGGGGCCGCCGGAGCAGGCGTTGAGCTCCACCGGGGTCCCAGTGGGGGCGGCAGCGCCGGCAGTGTCCAGGCACAGACCGTTCACCTGGATCGTGCCGCCGGTGGCGATGGTCCAGTTCTGCTCGGCGTCGTTGGAACAGGTGTTCACCTCGACTGCAGCGCCGCTCGTGGAGCTGTTGCCGGCGTCGTCGAGGCAGAGGGGGGTCCCGGTGTTCGAGCCGCCCTCCTCGTTGAACATCCCGGAGGGGATCGGCCCTCCCGGGGTGGAAGAGGTGACGGGGGCGGCGAGGGGGAAGAGCGCCTCCTCGCCGTGGTAGGCACCGGCGATGTCGTCGACGTCGGTGCCCTGCACCAGCCCGGCGTGCGTGCCGTCGTAGGTGTTGGCCGGGAACGTGTGGACATACTCGGTGCCGTGGCCGCGCAGCGTGAGTGGGTGCCACCACCCAAGCGCTATGCCGGTGTTGGCGTCCACCGCCGAGAGGCCGTCGACTAGCTCGGCGTTCGGACCGCAGACGTTGTTGTTGCCGCAGTAGTTGTTGTCCCAGCGGTTGTGCCCGCCGGCGTAGACGACGTTGCCGGCGATGGCCACCGAGTAGAACGAGTCGCCGCCGGCGTAGTTGATCCAGGCCGGGGGGACGCTCACCGTGCCTGTGCCCGCGGCGTCGGTGGAGTTGACATCGAACCTGGCCAGAGCGTCACAGGCGCTGTAGGACATCGAGCCGTCGTTCTGGTAGCCGGTGTCGGCGACGACCAGGAACGTGCCGTCGGGGGAGAAGTCGACGCCACGGACGTAGTCGTGCTCGGCTGAGCAGTTGTTGGCCAGGATGGGAGCGGTGAAGGCCGAGAGGCTGGAGGTGGCACCGAGGGTGCCGCCGGTGTCCACGATGGCCAGCCTCGGCCGGTACGCCCCGTTCACCTGTTGCGCCGTACCGGCAAGGGCGAGGTGACTTCCGTCCGTTGAGAGCGCCATCGCTTCGATCTGGGTCGCCTCGCCCTTGAGCGGGTCGCCGAGGGTATAGGCGAAGGAGTTGTCGACCGCCCCGGTGGTGGCGTTCAGGCGGGCGAGGCTCTGCACACTTGGGCCGCCTGTGCCGAAGGTGCCGTGGGTGTCCACGCTCGTGAACGCGCCACCCACGTAGAGGGCCGTGTTGTCCGGGCTGAGGGCAAGGGCACGGACCTGCTTGTTGACGCTGCCTGTAAAGCCCGTCACGATCGAGCCGTCAGCGGTCGCGCCGGTCGTCACGCCGGGGCTGACGTTCAGCTGCACGAGGCCCTGGTGCTTCACACCATCGACCGTCGAGAACGTCCCGCCGACATAGACCGTGTTGTTCGGTCCCGCTACGACTGCCCAGGCGGGACCGGCGTTCAGCAGGGGCACGAAGTTCGGGTCGATGACGCCGGTGGCGGCCGAGTAGGCGAAGATGTCGTCTCTGGTCACCTCGGTGCCCGAGGCGCAGTGCCCGGCGCCGGTCCCCGGCTGGCAGGCCTCGGTGAATGAGCCGGCGGCGACGACATCACCGCCCACGTAGGCGGTGCTGTACACCTCCGAGACACAGGAGAAGTTGCCCGGACCGAAGAAAGTGCTGTTGCAACGCGAGGCGCCGGCGGAGACGTTCGGGGTCCAGCTGACAGGCGTCTGGGAGACGGCGGCGGGTAGCTGCGTGGACGCCGTTGCCGGCGAGGTCAGGCAGAGCGAGGCGAGCGTGAGGCTGGCCGCGGCCGTGAACAGGGCTGTCAAAGCGGGTCTGCGCTGCAAAGGAAGGCTCCCCCTCGTAGAAGTTGCATGAACGAGGTTCACCGACCAGAGCTGATTGGGGAGCCCTACTACCGTCGCCTCGCAAAGCGATGGTAGCAATTCTTGTCGTCCCTAGCAGTGCTGATGCGACTACAGATAGTGGTGAAACCGGCACTCGACACCAGTCCGGAAGAGAGCCTTGAGGTCAGCGCGTTCCCCGGAGCTCCCCCACGTGGCGACTCCACGCGGTCGCGCCTGGACGATAGGCTGGCGCCGTCAAGGAGAGCGGTCGCTCTCGGCGTTGCCCGGGCCCCCGGTGACGTGATCAGACATCGATTCCACTGGGGACGAAAGACATGACCACGGCCGTCACCACGGCGCCGAACGAGTACCGAGAGCTGGCCGTGCGGATCCGGGAGGCCGGGCTGTTGGAGCGGCGGCCGGGATATTACGGAGTGAAGATCGCGTCCACGCTCGGCGCCTTTGCCGTCGGGTGGGCAGCGTTGTTCTTCGTCAACGGCTCCTGGGCCGTCCTCGCAGTCGCCGCCTTCCTCGCCGTGACGTTCACCCAGGTGCTCTTCATCGGCCATGACTCCGGCCATCAGCAGGTATTCGGCTCCCGCCGGGCGAACTGGCTGCTCGGTCTCGTGGTAGGGAACACTTTGACCGGCTTGAGCTTCGGCTGGTGGGTTCCCAAGCACAGCGCACATCACGCCCACCCCAATCAGGTCGGCCGGGACCCGGACATCGGTTCCGGTGCCATGGGGCGCAGCTTCGGAGCCGAGATCGCCGCCCGCCGGGGCATCACCAGCGTGCTTTTCAGATGTTGGAAAGTTGTCACGTTCGTTCCTCTGGTGTTCCTCGAATTCGGCATGCACCGGACGAGCTTCCAGGCCCTCGTGCAGCGACGAGACCGGGGCGCGGTCGTCGAAGGTCTCCTGTTGAGCCTGCACGCCGCGCTCTACCTGACGGCGGTGTTCTGGCTTCTCTCGCCGCTGAAGGCCATTGCCTTTGTCGCAGTGCAGCAAGTGATATTCGGGGTGTACCTGCGCCTCAGCTTCGCTCCCAACCACAAAGGCATGCCCATCATCGACCCCGACGCCCAGATGAGCTTCGTACGACGACAGGTGATCACGGCCCGTAACGTCACCGGCGGTCGCTTCACGACCTTCATGCTCGGTGGGCTCAACTACCAGATCGAGCACCATCTCTTTCCGACGATGCCCCGACCCAACCTGCCCCGGGCACAGGCGATCGTCCGGGCCTTCTGCGCAGAGCACGACCTCCCCTACTGCGAGGACAGCCTGCTCGGCTCCTACCGCCGAGCCATCGACTACCTGCGCACGGCGAATGCCGACACCGAGACCAGCCATCCGGTTCCCGCCACGGCGATGGATTTGGCCTGACAGCAGCTCCGCGCCGGGCACTCCCCGGCGCGTCGGCCCGGGTGCCGGCGCCCTGCTCCCCGAACCACGCGGCCCCGCCGACAGCTCCGTAGACGGCATAGTCTTTCGCCCCACCGGCCGCGGCTTTAGCACCGGGATGTCGACAGGCACTACATTCCGGCCGAGCCTCAAAACGGATGGTCACCTAACCAATCCAATTAGGGAGGGCGGATGAAACTGACGGCGAGAAGACTTTCAGCCCTCGCGCTGGCGGTCCTAGTCGGTTCCGTTGGCCTCACCCAGGGGATCGCAAGCGCCTCAGGCATCACATGGGCACTGATGAAGACCCAGGCCGATGACAATGTCACGCTCGAGGCGGTCTCGTGTCCGGCGGCGAAGTACTGCTTGGCGGTTGGTGACGGCGCAGCTCAGTACAACGGCACCCGCTGGTCGGATATAGCCTCGCCGGCGCAGGCAGCCGGTATGGCCGGGTTGGCCTGCATCTCGGCCAAGGACTGCATTGCGGTCGGCCAGACTTCCACCGAAGCTGCTGCAGCATGGTCATGGAACGGCCGGACGTGGGCCAACCTGAACCCTTACAACCCCATGTCGAACGACAACGGCCTCAATGCGATCAGATGCCCCAGCGCGTCGAGGTGTACCGCAGTCGGCTGGCGCGGCAACGGACAGACGTCGTATCCCCTCATTGAAGACTGGAACGGCAAATCGTGGTCCGAGCGGTCCGTCTCGGGGGCACCGAGCGGCATGCTGACCGCCATCGCCTGCGTCTCTGTGTCCAAGTGTGAGGCCGTCGGCAACGGGTTCGACAACAAGCAGTACACGCTGGCGCTCGGCTACAACGGCACAAGGTGGAGCAATCAGCCGATGCCGAGCACCTCCCACACCCTTGCGGCGATCTCGTGCTACAGCAACGGCTGTATGGCCGTTGGGGCCAACGGGGACAGTCAGAATCCTGACACGCTCGCCGAGACCTGGAACGGTCGCAAGTGGTCGACGCTGGGAATCGGTACCGGCAACCCCTCTGGTGAAGCTGCTGGGTGGACCGGCGTCCACTGTGTAAGTGCGACGAGGTGCGTCGCGGTGGGCTACGCCACACAGTTCGGCGCTTACGACAATACGTTGGCCGACACATGGAACGGCAGGACGTGGACGGAGAACGTCACGCCAAACCCCGGCCCGAAGAACGAGAGCGTCAACCAGCTGTTCGGCCTGGCCTGCGCATCGTCCACCTGTACGGCCGTCGGCAGTCAGTTCGCCGGAGGTGAGAGTTCCGGTTCTCTTGCCGTGAGGAACTGAACCGGCCACGAGGTCCTCGACGGGCTCGAGCGCCGCTCGGGCGGTAAAGCCGACGCGGGGGGCGGCGCAGCATCTAGACAATTGGGTAGCCAGGGCGCGGCGGGCGCCCTGGCGCTCCGGGCGTGGCGCCCGTCCGAGCAAAATTGCCACAGGAGCCGAGCCCTCATGCCCGTGGGTCGGCCGCCGCACCGGCGTCGTCGTTCGTCACCAGGCCCGTGTTGCCGCCCCGACCTAGCATGAGTCAGTGGACGAGGAAGTGAGCGCGAAGGCGATAAGGCAGGCCCGAGGCCAAATAAATCCGGTCTTCAGGGACTCGCCTCAGTTCATGTCACCGGAGCTGTCAAGGGAGCTCGGCGTCGAGTGCTGGCTCAAGGTCGAGTTCTGCAACCCGATCCGGTCGTTCAAAGGGCGGGGCAGCTCCTATCTGGCGGCGGCCACCCCAGAGTCGACCCGCCACCTGCTCTGCGCCTCGGCGGGCAACTTCGGCCAGGCGATGGCGTACAGCTTCCGCCGGACGGACCGGCAGGTCACGGTGTACGTGTCGCGGAGGGCCAACCCTGCCAAAGTCGATCGCATCGTCCAGCTCGGTGCGACAGTCATCGAGCACGGTCAAGATTTCGACGAGGCCAAGCTCGCGGCCCGGGAGGCGGCCGAGCACCTCGAGGAGGGCCTCTTCGTCGAGGACGGGCATGACGCCGCCATCACGATAGGCGCCGGCTCGATCGGCCTTGAGCTCGCCGCCGAGCACTTCGATGCCCTGTTCGTACCTGTCGGGAACGGGGCCCTCATCTCCGGCCTCGCGTGCGCGGTCAAAGACCTATACCCGGACACCCGGATACTCGGTGTGGTCCCCGCCACGGCGCCGTCGATGGCCCTCAGCTGGCGGGCGGGCCGGGCCGTCCCGACCGACACCGCCGACACCCGCGCCGACGGCGTGGCAGTGCGCCAGCCGGTATCCCGTGCTCTTGGCTGGATGCACCAGTGGGTGGACGACGTTGCCACGGTCGACGAGGAACAGATAGCGGCCGCCGTCTACCAGCTGTTTGATCTCACCGGGCTCATGGTCGAGCCGGCCGCAGCCCTGCCCCTTGCCATGGCGCGACACACGAACTTCGGAGATGTGGGCCGGATCTGCCTGATCCTCACCGGTTCCAACATCGACCCGCGCACGCGACAGGAACTGATCTTTCCAGCCCCCTGCCACCCATGATCCGGTGAAGGCCGACGTGCCCGGCGCCGGTCTCCCGCTGCTCAGGACAGCACACGGGTCGGCAGCGCAATCTCTTCGACCGTCCCGTCCGGGCGCCGCACGATCCGCCACGTCCTTGCTCCCTCCGCTTCGCTCACGCAGTCGACGAGATCTGCCTGCTCGAAGATGAGGCCCGTGCGGTTGTCAGTCGCATAGCCGTCCGGCAACGTCCCGTCAGCGATGAGCCGGTGGATGGTGGGTCGCCGCTGCTCTTCGGCATCATGGTGAGGACTGTTCGAATACGGCAGGAAGCCGAGGCCGTCGGTCACAGGCCGGAGAGGTAGGCCGAAGGAGTCGGTCGTCCCGCCGGCGAACCAGCAGACCGAGCCGGCGGACACCCCCATGAGCACCACGCCTGCCTGCCATGCCTGGCGCATCGCCGCACCCGCCCCGTGCAGGCGCCAGAGGGCGAGAAGGTTGGCGACGCTGCCCCCCGCCACCCACACGATGTCCTGGGCGAGCAGGTGCTCGGCGATGTCGGCGACGTTCGGCTCGGGGAACAGCGCCAGGTGGCTGGTTCGCCAGCCGGCCCGCCCGAAGGCCGAGTACATGGCGAGCAGTGGCTCGGCTGCGTCGCCCTGGGCGGTCCCGACGATGCAGACGCGGGGGCTGTCGCCGGCATTTGCCAAAGAGGCGGCGAACCGGTACGCCGGCCCGAGCCGCCAATCCATGTCACCGTGACCTCCCCTTTTGAATCCGATGCTGGTGGCGACGATCGTCGGAACTCGCGCGGTCACGGCGCATTATGTCAGGCGAGCCGCCGGACCAGCCCCCGATCTCGTCCTGATGTGCGCGCCGATGTCGTCGGGGTCATGGATGTCCACAGAAGACAACGCGGCCCTCGAAGAGCGGCGCCGTGGGTTCGGCAAATCTGCCCGGGTGCGCTAGGGTGCCTAGGAGGTTCACCTGTCCCATGCGCCGGTTCCGTCTCCCATGAGCTCGTCGCCGAGACTGGCAGTGCCGAAAGGGCGGCGGGAGCCCGAGTGCGAGTCTCACTCCCCGATCGCTTCGCCCCTCGACGCCTGCATCCACTGCGGTTTCTGCCTTCCCGCCTGCCCCACCTACCGCTCTGGGGTAAGGAGGCAGACTCTCCCCGCGGCCGGATCCAGCTGATGCGCCTCCTCTCGGCCAAGGAGAAGCCGAGCCGGCTGCCGTCGCCCCGCATCTCGACGCCTGTCTCGGCTGCCTCGCATGCCTCGACGCCTGCCCGTCAGGGGTGGCATACGACGAGGCGATCGAGGACTGCGCGAGAGGAGCTCGAGACGCTCTACGAGCGCCCTTTCGCAGAGCGGGTGCTCCGGTTCGCCGTCTTCGCGCTCTTCCCCCACCCATGGCGCCTCCGCTTGGCCGCCACCGTCGCCCTGTCGGCGAGGCGCCTCGGTCTTCCCGGCCTGCTTCGCCGTGAGCGGCCTCTCGAAGCGCTTCCCGTTCGTGGCGGCGCTCGTCGAGTTGCTGCCCGAGATGCCACCTTGGCTGAGCTGTGGCGGCTCCCCCTTGCCGTCGGACTCGGGGGCCGCCGCAGCATCGGGTTGTCTCCAGATGGGCGCCTCCAGGCCGAAGGGGTGGCACGGCTGAGGGTCGGAATGCTCACCGGGTGCGTGCAGCGGGTGCTGTTTGCTCCTGTGAACGAGGCGACGGCGAGAGTGCTGTCTGCCGAGGGCTGCGACGTCATCGCGCCCCGCTCCCAGGGCTGCTGCGGCGCCCTCATGCTGCACACCGGCAGGGGAGAGGACGCCCGGAAGGCGGCCCGTCGTCTCATCGACGCATTCGGCGATGACTCCTTCGACGCCGTCGTCGTCAATTCCGCCGGCTGCGGATCGGCGATGAAGAGCTATGGCCGCCTGCTCGCCGACGATCCGGCCTACGCCGCCCGGGCGGCGTCGTTCGCCGCCAAGGTGCGTGACGTCCATGAGCTGCTCGCGAGCTTCGAAGCCGCGGGCCGAGCGGCACCGGCTCGACGTCAGGGTGGCCTACCACGACGCCTGCCACCTCGCCCACGCCCAGGGGATCCGAAGCGAGCCCCGCCGGCTCCTCGAGGCGATCCCCGGGCTCACCCTCCTCGAGGTGCCCGACGGCGACACCTGCTGCGGCTCCGCCGGCATCTACAACCTGCTCGAGCCCGCCACGGCCGATGAGCTCGGCAGCTGCCAAGGCGGACGCCGTCCGGAGCACGGGCGGCAGCGCTCGTCGCCGCCGGCAACCCGGGCTGCCTGCTGCAGCTGCAGCGACACCTCGGCAAGGCGCTTCCGACGGTGCATCCGGTCCAGCTGCTCGATGCCTCCATCCGCGGCCTCGGCCCGGAGGCCTTCCAACTCGTGAGCCGCCCGCATCACGCGTCGAGCAGCTGGCGAGCGAGCTCTCGCGGCTCTCATCGCCCGGACCAGATCCTCGTCGATCGAGCCGAGCTGCGCACCTACGAGTGCGACGGGCTCACCGGGCACCGAGCGACGCCTCTCATCGCCGTGCTGCCCGAGACGACAGCTCAGGTGCAGGCCGCCGTGGCCGTGTGTGCCACCCATGAGCTGCCCTTCGTGGCACGTGGCTCGGGAACCGGCTCTGTCCGGCGGTGCGATGCCCGACGCCGAGGGCATGCTGATCGTGCTCACCCGGATGCGGAGGATCCTCGAGATCGACCCGGCGAACCAGCGCATGGTGGTCGAGCCGGGTGTGACGAACCTCGAGATCTCCAAGGCGGCCGCCCCCCACGGCCTCTACTACGCCCCTGATCCGTCCAGCCAGGTGATCTGCACGATCGGCGGCAACGTGGCCGAGAACGCCGGCGGAGCGCACTGCCTCAAGTACGGCTTCACGACCCACCACGTGCTCGGGCTCGAGGTTGTGCTGCCGGACGCCTCCGTCGTCTGCCTCGGCGGCGCCGTCGTCGAGTCGCCCGGTTACGACCTGCGGGGGGTCTTCATCGGCACGGAGGGGACGCTCGGCATCGCAACGCAGGGTCACGGTACGGCTGCTGCGCCTTCCCGAGGCCGTGGAGACCCTCGTCGCCGAGTTCGCCACGACAGCCGACGCCGGTAGCGCCGTGAGCGCCATCATCGCCGCCGGGATCGTGCCGGCGGCGATCGAGATGCTCGACCACCTTGCGATCGAGGCGTGTGAGGCGGCGGTCGCTGCCGGCTTCTCGCTCGAGGCCGGAGCGGTGCTCGTGGTGGAGGTGGACGGCCCTCGGGAAGAGTGCTCGCGGACGTTCGCGGCGGCAACCGCCGCCTGCATGGCCTCAGGCGCCACGAGGGTGCGAGTCGCCGCCGATGCAGCTGAGAGGAAGCTCATCTGGCAGGGGCGCAAGGCGGCCTTCGCCGCCGTCGGCCGGCTCAGCCCGGCCTTCCTCATCCAAGACGGCGTCATCCCGCGGACAAAGCTCGGTCCCGTGCTGGCACAGATCGCCCGCCTCGCCGCCGAGGCCGGCCTTCGTGTCGCCAACGTCTTCCATGCCGGTGACGGCAACCTGCACCCCCTCGTCCTCTACGACGCCGGCGCGGGCTGGCGAGGTCGAGCGGGCGGAAACGGTCGCGAGCCGCATCATCCAGCTGTGCGTGGACGCCGGCGGCTCGATCACCGGCGAGCACGGCGTCGGTGTCGACAAGGCCTGCTCGATGCCGGTGATGTTCTCCGAGGACGACCTCTCTCGCCATGCTGCGCGTCCGGACGGCCTTTGATCCAGAGGGCCGCTGCAATCCCGGCAAGGCCTTCCCGACCCCGAGGCTCTGCGGCGAGCGCCCCGGGCCGTACCGGCCGCAGCCCGCTCGAGGAGGCCGGGGTGATCGACCGATGGTGAGATCGTCCACCGTCGCATCGTCCGGACGAGCCTTCGCGAGGCGCGCGACCTGCTCGCCGAGGCGGCACGAGCAGGCGCCACCGTCGAGTGCGATGGCGGCGGCGCTTCGGCGCCGTGGGCACACGGGCGCGGCTCGGCGAAGCTCCTGCTCGACACGGCGTCGCTCCGGGCGCCGCTCGTTCACGAGGCAGGCGACCTCACCGTCGTCGCCGGCGCCGGCGTGCCGATCGCCGAGCTGCAGGCCAGGCTCGGCCGAGCGCCGGACAGTTCCTCGCCCTCGACCCGGCGAGTGCCCGCTACGGCGCAACCACTCGGCGGCGCCCTCTCCTCCGGCGACGCCGGCCCGCTGCGCCACCGTTACGGGACGCTGAGAGACCTCGTCATCGGCGTCACCGTGGTGCTTGCGGACGGGACCGTCGCCCGCTCCGGCGGGCAGGTCATCAAGAACGTCGCCGGCTACGACTTGGCCAAGCTCTTCTGTTCGGCCCACGGCAGCCTCGGGGTCGTTGCCGACATCTCGCTGCGGCTGCACCCACTTCCCGACGTGCCGCCTGACGGTGCGGGTCGAGGGCGACTGCGGCGGAGGCCTGCGACCTCGCGCTCGCCGTGCTCGTCGTCGCCGCTCGAGCCGAGTGCTCTCGACTTCTGCCGCAGGGCTCGTGCTGGGCCCGCTTCGAGGGGACGCGCAGAGGGAGCGCTCGACGCAGGCGGAGGCCGCTGCCGAGCTCGCCCGCGGGCGCGGGCTTGATGCCGAACTGCTCGGCGGGGAGGAGGACGTGGCGGCCTGGGAGCAGGTCGGCCCCGTCGACCTCGGGCGGCGGCGCTGAAGGTGACGGGGTGACCGTGCTGCGGGCAGTCACGCTCCCGAGCCAGCTCGAAGCCGCCGACACGGCGCTGCGAGAGTGCGGGCGAGAGCGCCGGCGTCCGACGTCGAGCTCGCCAGCCACGCTGGAATCGGCGTGCACACCGCCCGGCTCACCGGTGGCGACGCCGCCGCCCACGGCATCGTGCTTGCGTCCTGGCGGCGAGCCGATCGCCCGCCTCGGGGGGAGCGTCTCGGTACGGCAGCACCCGCCCGACCTGGAAGACCCGGCCCTGCTCGCAGGGCCGCCGCCTCCCGGGGTCGACCTCATGCGCCGGGTGAAGCAGGTCTTCGATCCCGATGGGCGGCTGGCGCCGGGACGGTTTGCGCCCTGGTTCTAGTCGACCGAAGTGCGGCCCCTCGGTAAGGTCTGGGCGCAGGACAGGACTCGTGAACACGCGATCCGAGGGGGAGATGGTGGGGAGGCGGTCCGGGGCGTCGATCGGGTTCGCCGGTGGCGAGGTCTGGCGCCTCGCCACTGCGCTGTCGGGAGCCGCCACTCCGCAAGAGGTCAGCACTGCGATCGCGGATTGGGCCGCACCGGCGAGCGGCGCCGTGTTCGCCAACCTGGCAACCTTCGACCAGCAGCGCCGGCGCGTCCAGGTCGTCCACGGTGATTCGCTCGACCCCGCCATCGCTGAGCGGTGGGTGGAGTTCGGCATTGAAGAAGCCACCCCGCTCTGCCAGGCAATTCAATCGGGGCTCCCGGTAATGCTCCCTTCCTTGGAGGCGATCGGCGCGAACTATCCGCTTCTTCTCGACGACACCATCGCAGCTGGTCTGGCCGCCACGGCTTCCATCCCCCTCGGCTCCCGTGCCGGTGTGATGATGGGGGCCATCGGCCTGGCGTGGCGGGAGCCACAAGGGTTCGGGCTCCGGCAGATGTCCCGCCTGACCCTCATCTCCCAGTTGGCGGCCGAAGCTCTGGAGCGGACGACATTGAGCCCACCGGTCCGCCTGATTGCATCCGACCGAGCCGAGGCTCGGGTGCTGCAGGAAGCGTTCCTACCGGCCGGGCTGCCCAGCACCGATCATCTGGAGGTGGCGGCGGCGTACCTGCCCGCCAGCGACACGCCGATGGGCGGGGACTGGTACGACGCCTTCCCCGTAGACGGCGGGACGTGTCTCGTCATCGGTGATGTCGCCGGGCACGGGGTTCCCTCCGTAGCGGCGATGGCGCAGCTGCGTAATGCCGTACGAGCCTTCGCCGACGAGGACCCTGTTCCGGCTCGCATCGTGACGCGCGTGAACAGGATGCTGTGCCGGCTCGATCCGGAGACGACGGCGACTCTCATCGTCGCCGTGTGGCATCCGGAGGAGAAGCTCCTGGTCCGCACGAACGCCGGTCATCCCCCCATCCTTCGTTGTCGACCCGATGGGTGCGGGTTTCTCCCCCGCGGGCCGGGCAACGGGGTCATGATCGGCGCCCAGCCGGACTCCGTCTACTCCGAGGAATCCAAGCTGATGCGGCCGGACACGACGTTGCTGCTCTACACCGACGGGCTCATGGAGGCTCGGGGTGAGAGCCTCGACGTCAGCATGGAGAGGCTGCGGGCTGACGCGGAGGGCAGGTCCGACCTGGCGCCGCAGGCCCTCTGCGATGACGTGCTCCTCTGGCGGCTGATGCGGGGACCCCGAAGCGATGACGTATGTGTGCTCGCCGCCCGCATCGCCTAAGGCGAGTGTGCCGGATGACCCATACCCTCCCTTGCTCTACCGGAGGGGCCTGTGCGCGGCGCAGCGCCGAGATCAACTTCTGCGTGGCGACCAGCGAAACCGCCGCAGGGCGACCACGGTGGCGCACACTCCCCAGATGGCGACGATCAGCAGGTCGTGCCAGGCCCAGGGCGAGACCCCACGTTGGAACTCGAAGGGCGCCGACACGGCCAGGAGGAAATGGCGCACAGGGAAGTAGCTCGAGAACGTGGCCAGGCCGGATCCGGCCCTTATCGGGTACCACAGTCCGGACAAGAACAGCAGTACGAAAAAGACGATGCTCGTCACCGGCCCCGCCGTGTCCTGATTCGGGATGACCGTGCTCATGGCCACTCCCATGGCCGCAAAGCTGGCAATCCCGATCAGGAGCACAACTACGAAGGCGGCGATCGAGGAGGGTGGATGGACCCCGTAGCCGAGCCGGCCGATGACCAGCAACAGCGCCACCTGGACCACGGCGACGATCGCCGTACTGATGAAGATGGCAACGATGAGCACCCATGCGGGTAGCGGGCTCAGGCGCAGTCGCTTGAGCAGGCCGGTCTCCGCGACGCACCACGAGGGTGATCGCGAGGTTGGTGAAGGCGGCCGCCATGACCCCGTAGGCGACAAAGCCCGGCACATAGTACTGAATCAGCTTGATGTTCCCGAGGTATTTGATCCGCGAATTGCCTGCCGTCGCCCCGAGCAGCACCAAGAAGACCACGGAGAATCCGATCGTGAACACGGCGCCGACCCGATTCACCCAGAACGACAGCTGCTCGTAGCGAACGAGGTGGGCGACGAGCCCCAGGTCCCACAAACCTCCGGGTTCCGACGCCTCGGTCACGGCGCGATCGCTCACTCGTCCCCACCCTTTTCTTGGTCGGCGTTCGACCGGGTCAGGTCGAGGTAGATGTCCTCCAACGTGGTTCGGGTGACGCTGAGCCCGTGAAGCTCGACATTGCGGTCGAGGGCCCAGTTGAGAATCCTGGCCAGGACGGCCACCTCGTCGTCGGTGACCACCTCAACTGTGCGGCCATAGAGGGCCGTCGGGCTGACGGGCAGATCCGCCACCAGCTCGTCTGCAAGTCCGAAGCGGATCGTGACGCGTCCGTGGTCGCGCCCCCCGAGCGTTGACGGCGGCCCAGTGGCCACGATGCGCCCCCGAGCCAGCACGGCGACATTCTGCGCCAGCGCCTCCACCTCATCCATGTAGTGACTGGAGAGCAGCACGGTCGTGCCCTCGGTCGACAAAGTGCGGATCAGGTCCCATGTGGTACGTCGCGCAGCGGGATCCAGCCCGGTCGTGGGCTCGTCGAGGAAGAGGAGCTCGGGATTGCCGACGAGACCGAGACCCACGTCAAGGCGCCTCTGCTGGCCCCCGGAAAGAGTCTTCACTTTGACGTCGGCCTTCTCGGCGAGCCCGACAAGCTCGATGACCTCGCCTACCGGGCGAGGCGAGGGGTAGAAGCCGGCATTGCGCTCCAGTACCTGGCGAACGGTGAAATAGGGTTCGACCGCCAGTTCCTGGAGGACGATCCCTATCCTCGTCCGCAACCAGCGCTGCTGGTGTCGCTGGCCGGGGTCGACTCCGAGCACCTGCACTGCACCCTCGTCTCGGTTGATGAACCCCTCGAGAATCTCGATCGACGTCGTCTTGCCGGCACCGTTAGGACCGAGGAGTGCGAACACCTCGCCCGGCGCCACCTCGAAGCTGACGTCGTCGAGGGCATGCAGCGCGCCGTAGGACTTGCGCAGGCCCTTCACACTGACAGCGGTCACTCTTGGCCTCCCTCGTCCGTGGCCGGATCAACCGGCTCCCACTGGTGGGGCTCCTGGCCAACCTCTACACGCCGACGGCCACGACGAGAGGCGGCGGCCATGCCGGTGACGTGGCCCCGAAGGGTGCCTGACACGACCGGTGGTCGCCGCCCGATAGCTGCTCTCACAGCGCTCCGCGAGTTCTCGATCATCACGTTCGGGGGAGGTGGGTACCGACAACCTCGCCGATGATCTTTGCCACGACGTCGGTGCCGGTCTCGATCATCGCTTGGCGAAGACGCCGGAGCTTGCCCTTCTGCTCCTCGGTTGCTGAGCGTGACTGCTCCTCGAGGACGGTCAGGAGCCGTTCGACGACGGCGGACTCCGACGGCCATTGCCCCGTGACAACACGCGCACTGGCGCTGATACCTGTCACCCAGTGCTGACTGGCGTCGCCACTGCCGCCCGGCCGCGTCTCGACGTACCCGCCGCCCTTCAACGCCTGCAGGGCGCGGCTCACGACATCGCCCCGCAAGCCGATCTCATCGGCGACTTGCTGATAGGTGAGGAATCCGAAGTTCGGTCGGTCGAAGAGCGTCACGACGGCCACGAGCACTGGGAGATCCCGGCCGAACCACGTGTCTTCGGCCACCGTCGCAAGTCCGCCAACGTCGGGATCACTCACCACGACCACAGTGTCGCGCCAAAGGTGGGGCGAGCCGAGGCTTCAAGGTCTGGTGTGCGGCCAACAGGGCCGCCCGGATTTGACGGCGACGACCTCCTTCCCTATGTTCAGGTCGGCACCGGAGCGGATGGCGGTCTCGTTTGGGGCGCCGGGGCTTGCAGGGCCATGGACAGCAGGTCAATCCCGAAGCGCGGGTGCTCTTCGACTACAGGAGGCGGTAGATAATGTACGCAAGAATCGGGCGGGCGATTGTGCCCGCGGTGCTCTTCGGCGCCATCGTCGCCAGCGGCGCCGGCGTGGCCGGCGCAGCGACATCTGGAGCCGCCAAGACGCTCTGGGTGGCGCCGGCAAAGACGGTAAAGGGAGAGTCGGCCGCCTGCCGGACGGCCCGTTTCCACCAGATCAACCCGGCCATCAAGGCCGCGTCGAACGGGGACACCGTCATGGTCTGTGCCGGGACTTACTCCGGGTCGACAACCATCAAGACCGGTGCGCCGCAACAGCCGACGATCAAGACAGGGGCGGCGATCAACAAGTCGATCCGGCTCATCGGCGAGCCTGGCGCGGCCATCAATGCCACGAACCTGGACAACGGCGTGACGTTCTTCTTGGCGAGCGGCGCCACGGTGCAGGGTTTCTCCGTGAGCGGTGCCTTGGGCGAGGGAATCCTGGCCTTGCTCTCGAATCACGTCACGATCGCGAACAACGTGGTAGAGCACAACGACAACGGCGGCAACACGAGCGGGTGGGCGCAGTGCGTGGGGCAAGGTGAGGTCCCCGGCGACTGTGGCGAAGGAATTCACCTCCTGTCGAGCACATGGTCCAAGATCCTTGGCAACACCTCGGAGTTCAACGCCGGCGGCGTCCTTCTCGACGACGACTTCGGCCCGAACGACCACAACACCGTGGACGGGAACCTGGTCGAGGACAACGAGTCGGACTGCGGGATCACCGTTGTCGGACACAGCGCTTCTGCTGTCAACAGTTCCGGAGTCCCCACCCCGACCAAGGGCGGGACTTTCGAGAACACCATTCACGACAACGTCGTCATCTCGAACGGGACGACCGGCGACGGCGGCGGTATCCTCTTCGCCTCCGGGACGCAGGGAGGCGGCTCGTACGACAACACCGCCACCGGCAATGAGATCGCCGGCAACGGCTTGAGCGGGATCACGATCCATCAGCACGCCCCATTGTCGGACGTCTCCGGGGACACCTTCTCCGGCAACTCGATCGGGACGAACGACATTCTCGGCGACCCCGGCACAGGTGACTCGTCGACCACTGGTGTGCTCGTCGACAACGGCGGCACGGGCAAGACGATCACGGTCACGGTCAACGACAACACGATCGCCCGGGACGCCTTCGGCATCTACGACGATGCCCCTGGCCTTTCGCAGACGGGCAACAAGTTCGTGCACGTCAAAGTCGACGTCAAGAGGTAGTCTCCGCGCTCTTCCAGACGGGCAACACCCAGTCCCGCCGTGCCTTCGGGCCGGCGGGACTGGGTTTGTCCGGAGCACACGATCAAAGCCTTCCGGACGAGGCGGTTCCTCGAAGGCTTTGCGCTCATGGCGCATGGGGACGCTTGCTCCTATAAATCTCGACCGCGGGCCGGCCCTGTGATAAAAGGGCTCAGTGCTGTCATCGTTCGACTGGAGGTGCGTCGGTTGCTTCGGAACAGGCGCGCGCTGCTCCTCTCGATGATCGTTCCAGCATTGTTCTGATCTGGACCGGGACCGTCACCGCGTGTCCATACGGTGACTGATTTCACCGGCCCTGCGCCTCCCTCTGACGTACGTCGTGAACGGAGCGATGCCGATCTCGGACCACCGGCTGCTCTGCCGTCACTCGCGACCGGCGCGTTCTGGGTGGCCGGAGGGCTCTTCGTGGTGCTGATGGTGCTCTCACCGTGGTACGGGTTCGACCGCGACGAGCTGTACTTCCTAGATTGCGCCCGCCATCTGCAGGCGGCCTACGTGGACCAACCCGTGCTCACGCCGCTGCTCGCCCGCATTTCGTTGGGCCTGTTCGGTGTTTCGCTCACTGGACTGCGCTTGTGGCCGGCGCTGGCTGGTGCTGGCACCGTGCTCGTCGGCGCGCTGACGGCAAGAGAGCTCGGTGGCGGCAGGCGCGCCCAACTCGGCGCTGCCCTCGGTACGGCGACCATGCCGTCCCTTCTGGCAGTCGACCACCTCATGGGCCCGACGGCTATCGACTTGCTGGCCTGGGCGTCGTTGGCGTTGGTGTGGCTCCGCATCGAACGAACGGGGCAAGCCCGCTGGTGGCTAGCGGCAGGCGGCATCCTGGGCGTCGGCCTGGCCAACAAGCACAGCATCGGCTTCTTTGCCGTCGCCGTCGTTGCGGGCGCCCTTGTCACCGGGGGCCGGCACCTCTTGGCCAGCTGGTGGTTCCTGGCCGGCGCGGCGATCGCGGCGGCATGCACCATCCCCGACCTGTGGTGGCAGGCCACCCACGGGTGGGCCACGGTCAGCATGACCCAGCACCTCAATGCCGAGAACGGCGGCGCGGGCAAGATCGGCACATGGGTCGCCGGGCAACTGATCATGACGAGCTTGGCGCTCGTTCCGGTGTGGATCGTCGGGCTGCGGTGGTTGTGGCATTCACGCCAGCCCATGCGTCAGGCTCTCGTGGTCGCTTATGGCCTGCTGTTCGTGTTCTTTGCCGTCACGACCGGTGGCAAGATCTACTACCTCGCCGGTGCCTATGTTCCTTTACTGGCAGGGGGGTTCGTGGCTCTCGAGGCTTGGCTCGGAGCACGGCCTCATCGGCTGCGGCTCCTCGTGGCGGCCGCCCTCACGACGTTGGCCGCCTTGCCCATCGTTCTTCCCGTCTTGCCGCCGGCGGACATCGGCTGGACCTATGGGATCAACCAGGTTCCGGGAGAGTCGATTGGGTGGCCGGAGCTCGTGCACACCGTCGGTGTTGCATGGGGTCGCCTGCCGGCGGCGACCCGGGCTCGATCGGCCATCATCGCCACAGACTACGGCGAGGCCGGTGCCCTCAACGAGCTCGGCCGGTCCGCCGGGTTGCCCGTGGCGTTCGGCGACCAGAACAGTGAGTGGTGGTGGGGACCACCGCCCCTTCGAACCGAAACCGTGCTCGCCGTGGCCCCAGGGCCTCGTGACGTAACCGGCTATCGTTCGTATCTTCTTCAGTTCTTTCGTTCGGTGCGTGCGGTCGGGACCTTCCACAACAAGGCCGGCATCCACAACCAAGAGTGGGGCGGCCACGTCTACCTGTGCCGCGGTCCTCGCCATCCGTGGACGCAAATATGGCCCGAGCTTCGCCACTACGACTGATGAAGCGATCGCTTTCGGCCACTGCGGTGCTGTTCGTGCCCCGGCTCGCAGTGGTCCGTGGAATCGCTCCTACCTTTCGCTGAGGCGGCCCATCTTGTGTGCATTGGCGTCGTTCGAGAGTTGACCCATCATCATGGGATCCTCGCCTATTGAGGCTCCAAGCCACTTGGCGACCCGGTTGTGGAGCGGTCGAGGCCGATGAGGCGTTGAACGGTTTCGGTGATCACATCGTCAAGGGGCGGCCGGGGGAAGTCGGGTCGGTCGAGTCGGAGGATGACCTGGCCGTGCAGGGCTGGCCAGAGCAGGGCCGCAAGCAAGCTCGGGTCGGCGTCGTCACGGGTTGCTCCTGTCTGCTGGCAACGGTAGATGGCGTCGGTCATCGATTCGTAGGCGACTCGGCTCGCAGACTCCGTGGAGTTGTAGAAGCCGATGAACACGTCAGCAGGAAGGTCCGACCCGAACATCAGCCGGTACTGGCCGGGATGAGCCAGACCAAAGCGGGTGTAGGCCTGGCAGCGGGCGACAAGTGCAGCGGCTGGATCGTTGATATCGGCAATCGCCGCGGCTCGGGCTGTGGCCAGCTCGGCGAAGGCCCGTTCGGCTACGGCCACCTTGATTTCCTCGAGGTCAGCGAAATGCAGGTAGACGGAGGTGGCGGCGACCCCCGTCCTGGCCGCGACCGAGCGGATGGACAGTTGGCCGGCATCGCCTGTCTCGGCGAGCAGGTCATACGCGCTGTTGATCAGGTCCTTCCGGAGCCGGGCGCCCTCGCCCCGGGGATTTTTGCGCCGCTGGACGCGTCCTGCGCGCCGTGGAGCGGTGTTCGACTGGATCATGTGTCCTCGAGGCATCAGTTGACAACTGTAGCGCATCGGGTGTTAGGCTACGGGCGTACGGTAAACTGCACACTGTCAAGTAGGAGGCCCATGTCGGTGATGACAAATCAGCAAGGTGTGGGACGACCCAATCCTGATCCCGACATCGGCAGTGGGACAGGGGCGCACCGCGGGCCGCGCCTGCGGGTGAGCGTTGTCGGCAACTCTCCGGCCCACCGTTGGCTGCTCGCCGCCGGCCTGGCCGGCTCGGTCCTGTTCAACGCCACCTACCTGATAGACGGAGCCCTCCGGCACGGCTATGGCACGCTCCGCCAGCCGATGAGCGCATTGAGCCTCGGGCCGGGCGGCTGGGTCCAGGTCACCAACTTCATAGTTTTCGGGGTGCTCACCTGCGTCTCGGCGCTTGGCTGGCGCGCGACCCTGATGCCTGGGCCTGGGTCGGTTTGGTATCCACGCTTGAGGATCATCACCGGCCTCACGCTGATCATTGCCGGTGTCTTCAGCCAGGACCCCGGGCTGGGCTTCCCACCGGGGGTTGCCGCTCCTGCCGTCAGCTCGACGCACGCGCAGGTCCACAACCTGGCCGCCGTCGTCAGTCTCGGAGCAACCATCGCCGGGATGTTCGTACTGGCCCACCGCTTCCGTCGTGAATCAGACTGGCGCCGCTGGAGCTTTTACGCCGCTCTCAGCGGTGGGCTCATGGTCGTGTTCCTCGCCGCATTTCGCGGCCACGATGGACCACGGCAGCCTCGGCGGCATGTTCGAGAAGCTGGCCACAATCACTGCCTTGGTCTTCGTCGTGAGCTTCACCGTTCGGCTGCTGACCCACGACGCCCGCCTCTCACCAACGACGCCCGGCGCACGAGCACAAGTCCCTGAACCGCGACCATCGTCCACTTGGCGGGTAGGCATTCCGAAACCTGCAACCGCATCCCCATGGCGTGGTTGGCTGGTGGCGCTCGTCGTAGTCGGTGCCCTCCTCACGGCCACAGGTGGCGTCTTGGCTCTCCATCCCGCCGGCGAACAGCTCGGTTCGGCGGGGCGCAGCTACGCCGAATATTTCTTCACCCGCAATCTGGCCATGTCCGCCGGGCTCTTGGCCATGTTGAGGCTGCGGGCCAGGCGAGCTCTGGTGGCACTCATGGTGGTCACCGCCCTCATCCAACTCCTCGACGCCATCACCGCAATCGCCAGCGGGCGCCTCGGGCTGGTGCCGGTCGATCTCGTCTTCACAACAGCCTTCCTGATCGGCGCCGCTCGCTTATCCGGACAACCTCTCTGGCGAGCTTCGGGCTGGCGAGAGCTCCCCAGCGGTTCGCACAATGCTCAGCCGACCGCCCCGCCCAAATGACAGATGAAGCAAACCTTTGCGGAGTACGCCGACCGCGCGACCCCTCCAGGTGGGCCGCTCCACTGCAGAAGCCGTCCGCTGAGGATCGGTGCGACAGCGAACAAAGGGACAGCGCGTGCGACTCTGCTGCCGTAACACGTTCGGCATCCGGTACAGCTACGAACAGCTCACCAGGTTGGTTGTCCCTGTCACGCCAGGCCCCAGCTTGGGCCTGAGCCGCGCGATACGGCGGCCATCACCCGCGATGACCACGCCGCTACTGGCCGCGGCGGCAGGGTCGAGCCGGCCGGTGAGCAGGCCAAGAATCGCATCGGGAGGACCGTCCAGCACGATGTCGGGCGACAGCGGCTGCCCTGGTCGTAACGTCACTTGCCCGGCTCTCGATTCGATGGTCGACGCTTCGTTGCCGACGCGCACCTCGATGATCAGGGCCGGGCGGCGTCGGTCGATGCCCTCGAACATCACTGCCACAGGGTGGCGAGCCATGCGGGGCGAAAGGCATCATCGCCGACAGGGCTGGACATCACTACCGGGGCCGACCAGCGAGCCAGAGCGTAAAGCGGCTCGCGCAGTTGCTCACCCCACGGCGTGAGCCTATAGCCGCCGTCCTTCCGGCGCTCGATGACGCCGGCACCAACGAGGTGGCGTAGCCGCTCGGCAAGCAGGTTGGTCGCGATCCCCGGCAACCCCTCGATCAACTTGCCGTAGCGGCGGGGACCGTCCAGCAGTTCCCGGACGATCAGCAAGGACCACCGCTCGCCTATGACGTCGAGTCCCCTAGCGAGGGCGCAGTACTGGCCATAGGACTTCACACGCCGTACGTTACCACTTGACATTTTCAAGTATCTGCTTTAGATCCTCCCCAAATCGGCGAACGTAGGTCCTCAGCGACATCCGTAGCCCATGGAGCGAGGGCAATATCGATAGGCGGTTGCCGGTCCGCGGCTCCGCGTGGGTCCGGGTACTGGACGAGCGCGCCGTGTCTCGTACATCGAGCAGCGCCCGCTTTACGTCATGCCAGACCGTCACGAGGGCAGGATAGGCGGGCGTCGAACCGACCGACACGCCCATCACCGCCTGCGAGCACTGTCATCCTGACGTGGCACGCTGGCGAAGGTCATCTCCGTCCATACAGGTGAAAGTCATCCACGACTGCAAGGACATCGTCTTCTACATCGACAGCGGACAGCGCCGTTGGATATCCCCTGTCAACGCGTCGGCCTTCTGGCACAGGCAATGGTTTGCCGTCGCGCTGGGCCGTTCTAAGCACCAGTCAGGGCAATCTGTTCTATCCGAGTCTTTGAAGGACCATCCGCCTCCGGTCCTCGGACAGAATCTTACAAGAGCATCATCAGGGCTCATTCTCCGGCGGACCCCACCGAGGCTGTGCACGCGAGCGCTCGTGCCCGCTCGATGGAACGGACCGCCGCCCTCGGCCTCCTTTGCATGGCAGCCATCGGTGCCTTGCTCGTCTTCCTGGCCGATGTGCTGTCGACGGATTTGATTACACCACAACCGAGCAGGTGGGGTAAGGTGCACGTTCCCGCGGGGAACGCAGGCGGAGCACCTTTAGGAGATGACATGCGAGCACGCCTCGCTTTCGGGATCCTGTTCGCGAGCAGCGTCCTCGCATGTGCAATAACCTCGCCAACTGCCGCCGGCGCCGCTGCCACGACAGTGAGCTGTCCTGATACTGCGCAGTACATCAGCAGCTCCCACAGCGGCTTCTCCTGCTCCGTGCTATCTCCTGCGGCTCCGAAGCTCTGGTCCGTGACTCTGAACGATGTCGCGTCTTATCCCATCATCGCCGACGGGATGGTCTTTGAAACGACTCCCGCCGCTGGAGGCGGATTGCTCTACGCGCTAAATGCGCAAAGCGGGAAGGAGGCCTGGGGTCCGGTTCCACTTGGAAGCTCTGGGCACTACTTCACCATGGCCTACGACAACGGCCGCTTGTTCGTGGATGACGTCGACGGCACAGTGGTGGCCTTCAATGCGAGCAATGGTGCCCAGCTCTGGGCTCGAACGACGAGTGAAAACTCGGGAGAGCCTGTGGCGACAGCCTGGGTGATCTATGTTCAGGGGCCAAGCGCGGTGTACACGATCTCAGAGTCGAACGGAGACCTGCTTTGGACATCACCGGTTCTCGATGGCGGTGCAGGCGCAGTCGCGGTTGATGCCAGTGGTGTTTACGTCGATGGCGGCTGTTCTCAGTTCCGGCTCTCGTTGAATACCGGCGACATTCTCTGGCGCATCAGTAGAGGATGTTATGGTGGTGTTCCAGGCATCTCATGGCTCGCGGGCGATGACTTTTTCTCTCAGATATATGCACTCGTCATCAACGAGACCACGGCAGCTAAGATAGGCCACTTCGCCGGCACACCTGCATTCGACGATGGGAACGTATACCTTGCCTCGGGCAACTCGATCACGTGCAAGAGCCTCGCGGGGCTAGCCCGCAGGTTCACCACTACCTTGCCCAGCGCCATCCTTGCCGGGCCAGTTATCGCCAGCGGCACCGTGTACGTAGGTACGGCCAACTCGAAGGTGTACGGGATCAGCACCTCCACCGGCAAAGTGATCACTACTAAGTCGCTTCCTGGAGTGCCCGGCGGTGGGACGTATGCCTCACGCAGTCCGTCCGATCTTGGCCTCGGGCTAAACCTGCTCGTGGTGCCCACCGGGGCCACAGTCACAGCGTTCGGCTGACCGAGCTTCGCACCGCCGGAGTCCTTCGGCGGTTGAGAAGGAACGATAGGGTCCTCCCGATTGGCGTCACGCTCTGCGCATGGTTCACAATGACATATTCCTCGACGGGGAACGGGACAAAGAGCACGGTGAGGGAGATGACATGCGGGGACGCCTCGCTCTTGGGATCCTGCTGGGGACGGGCATCTTTGCGTGTACTGCCGTCCCGGCCTACGCCAGTGGCACTTCCATTAATGCGAACACGCCCTGTCCCGATACGGCGCACTATCTGAACAGCGCGCACACCGGGCTTTCATGCTCGGTGCTGTCGCCCGCGGCACGCGAGCTGTGGTCGGTGACACTCAGTGGGACGGCCTCGTACCCGATCATTGCGGATGGCATGGTCTTCGAGACCACGACGTACGGCGCCTCAAACTGGCTCTACGCGCTCAATGGGGCGACCGGAAAAGTGGCTTGGCCCCCCGTGCCACTCGCGGGTACGTACTCTTATTACGTCATGACATACGACAACGGGCGTTTGTTCGTCGATAACTTCAACGGCACGCTTGTCGCATTCAATGCGGCCAACGGCTCCGAGCTGTGGTCTCGAGCGACGAGCGACTTCTCGGGGGAGCCCGTTGCCACGGCAGGAGTGGTGTACGTCCAGAGTGGCGAGACTGTCTACGCGATCTCCGAGTCGAACGGCGCCGTGCTTTGGCAGAACGGTGATCTGGATGGCGATGGAAGTGCCCTTGCTGTCGACACTACCGGTGTGTACGTCAACGCAGGGTGTTCTCAGTTCCGCCTTTCCCTGCAGACTGGTGCTGTTCTCTGGAGCAAGAACTCGGGTTGTTTCGGAGGTGGAGGTGGATCTTCCTGGCTCACGGACGACAAGTTCTTCTCCCAGACGGGATCGCTCGTGTTCAACGAGACAACTGGCGCGACCGACGGTACGTTCGCCGGCACCCCGGCCTTCGACGACGGAAACGCCTTCATCGCGTCCGGGAACGCAGTCTTCTCCGAGACCCTTGCCGACCTGACCCCGCGGTTTACCACCGAGCTGCCCAGCGCAGTCGTAGCTGGTCCTGTCATTGCGAGCGGAGTCGTCTACGTGGGCTGCGCCAACTCGCGGGTGTACGAGATCAGCACGACCACCGGCAAGCTAATCGGTGCGAAGTTGCTTCCCGGAGCTCCCGGCGGAGGAGTGGCGTACTCGGCGACGCCGTCTGACATGGGCATCGGCCAAAATCTTCTCGTCGTGCCCACAGGAGCGGTGGTCTCCACGTTCGGAACGGTGTCGTCGACCGGGGCGACCGTGCCGAGCGGCCAGCAGCTGGGCTCTGGGCAGACGATTACTTCTTCCAACAGCTACAAGGTGGTCATGCAACGAGACGGCAACCTCGTCGAGTACGCACCGGACGGCCACGCACTGTGGTCGTCCGGCACGGACAACAATCCCGGGGCGTATGCCGTGATGCAGCGGGACGGCAATCTCGTGGTCTACACAGGCGAGCGGCCTCAGAAACCACTTTGGGATACTGGGACGAGCGGTCGAGGCCCTTCGTATGCGGTGATCCAAGGTGATGGCAACTTCGTCGTATACACCGATGCCGGAAGAGCGACTTGGTCGTCTCGTAGCGGGAGGATCGGGTAGCGACGAGAAGTACGCCAAGTAGGGATGGCCACATCTCCCGGATACGAGGGAGGATGACGGGACGACTACAAGAATGCCAAAAAGGCTGGGCGCAGATGGGCATGCAGGGTCGCACTCGTCGCCGACTGGCTTCGGATATGTAGAGAGCGGGGCCGGCTAAAGCGGTGAGCGGGCTCACGGCGTATCCCGGGACCGGTTTACCCAGCCCGCCGACGGGCGAGCGAGTGTTCGCCAATATCCACCAGGGCCGCGGCGCAGCATAGTGTGTGGCACTAATGCCACCTAGGGTCAACAGACGAAGGACCGCACCGCCGCCGCCGTCCTTCGTCGATCTCCTTGCCGGGGCAGGCGGCATCTCCGAAGCGTTTCGGCAGGCTGGCTCGAGACGTGGCGGGCTCAGACATTGACCCAGATGCCTTTGGCAATGCCGCTCCTGCTGAGCTGCAGATAGCAGTTGTGCCCGACCTCGAGGCTTCGGGTGCGGGGCGGCAGGCTCCCGCTGCCGGGCCCGACGTCACGACGCCCGTAGACGGGCTCCCGCGGACGCCGGTCGAGCCGCCCGCGCCGGAGGGCGGGCGAAGGTGGCTGGGGTTCGCGTTGGCGACCGGCATCTGCGTCGGCTTCCTCGCACTGTTCGCCGTGCTGTCGGTGCAGCGAGCCCGCCACCTGGGCAAGCCCGTCACCTTCGACCTCGGCAACTACGAGTACTACTCCGGCTTCGGAGCTCTGAACGGCTTCCGGGGGCCGATGGCACTCCCCGGACAGTGGCAGACGTACCTCGACGCCCAGCTGAACTCGATCTATTACCTGCTCATCACCCATCTGCGGCCAAGCCGGGCCGTGGACTCGATCGCCTTTTTGCAGTCGCTGGCCGCCTCTATGCTGGCCATCTGCGTGTGGCGGGGCGTTAGGGCAGCCACCGAACGACAGCTCGCCGCGGTCTTAGCCGGCCTCGTCGCCGGTACAGGAGCGTTCCTCTCCCCC
Organism: uncultured Actinomycetota bacterium; assembly: GCA_963754255.1. Lineage (GTDB taxonomy): Bacteria > Actinomycetota > Acidimicrobiia > Acidimicrobiales > Bog-793 > CAVWEW01. The sequence goes on along the minus strand of CAVWEW010000008.1, from coordinate 724,235 downwards.
ATCTTATCGCGCCGAGCTCGGAGAGACCTCGAGCGACGTCCTTCTGGCGCTCTTGCTGTTCGCGGCTGCGGCGCTCCTGTATGGGATCGTCTCGGCGCGGGGCACGCGCCGCCGCCCTTTCGCCCACGCCGGCCTCGCCGGGTTGCTGCTCGGCCTGGCGAGCGAGCTCAAGTTCACCGAGGCGGCCTTCTCGGTGGCCATCCTCCTCGGCTTCGGGGTGGCCTTGCTCCTCGCCCGTGACCGGGCGGGGTGGAGCTTCCGGCGCTGTGTGGCCCTCGGGGCGGCCGTGGCCGTGCCGGCGGTGGTCGTGGCGGCGGCCCTCTACCTCCCGATGGGGCTCATGCTGTGGCACCGGTACCACGATCCGCTCTTCCCGTTCTACAACGGCCTGTTCCACTCGTCCGACCTCCGGCCCGGAGACTTCAGCATCGGCGCCGCCAAGTCCCCGGGCGCCTTCTGGGAGTATCTCCGAGGCCTCCTCGGAGGAAAGAACCCGCTTAACGGCTCCTACGGCGTGCCTGAGAGATCGCCGGTGCTCTTCTTCGCCCTCGTGGTCGTGGCGCTCATGTTCGTCATCGACCTGTTCAAGAGAGACAGGCCGCAGGCCATCTTCCTCGAGATCTCCTTCCTCGCCGGCTTTGTCCTGTGGGCGGTCGTCCTCGGCTTCTACCGCTACCTCGCCCCCCTCGAGATGGCCGCCGCCGCCGTCGTGGTCATGCTCATCGCTCTTCACCGGGTCCCCCGGGAGGCGCTCTTCGTCGGCGTCGCCTGTGCAATCGCGCTGAGCCCCCTCTACTCGGTCGTGCCGCCGCTCGGTACGCGGGGCACGTTCGGACCGTCCTACTTCGAGTTGAGCCCGCGGGCCTTCCAAGACCTGAGCGGGGCCGGTATGGTGCTGGCCTCCGGGGGGCCGCTCGGGTTTCTCACACCTGATCTGCCGGCGAACGCACAGGTCGTCCGGGCGGGGGGCCAGCTCGAGCTGGTCATGAGCAAAACGTGGTGGCGACATGTGGCCTTCACCGTGCAGCACAGCCACCGGACCTGGTGGGTGGTCTATGCATCTGTCTTCAAGCCGTCACCTGGGAAGGCTGTCCCCGAGGCTCTGCGCCAATTGGGCTTTCCGGGAAGCTACCACTCATGCCACAGAGTGAAGAACGCGGTCGCTTATCTGCAGGTCTGCCTCGTAACGCCACCAAGCGGCCGCACCTAAGTGGGCTGCTGAGGCGCCCCCGACGTTCTCCGCAGGCCGCGCCTACGGCCGCGCTTGACAGGAAACCAGTTAGTTTCCTATAGTGATGGCGTGGACCCGGTGTTCAAGGCACTCGCCGATCCAACTCGCAGGGACCTGCTGGACGCGTTGTTCGAGACGGACGGCCAGAGCCTCTCCGCGCTAGTCGACCACTTCGAGATGACCCGCATCGGGGTGGCCAAGCACCTCGGCGTCCTCGAAAGGGCAGGCCTGGTGGTCACCCGGCGGAGCGGTCGGCAAAAGCTGCACTACTTGAACCCGATTCCGATCCGGCTCATCCACGACCGCTGGGTGAGCAAGTACACCGAGACGTGGGCCTCTGGCCTCGTCGAGCTGAAATGCAACCTGGAGGCAACCATGGAGAAAATCTTCGAGATTTACATCCGCACCACCCCCGAACGACTGTGGGAGGCGATCGTCAACCCCGACATTCGAGCCCGTTACCAGTTCGGGATGCGTATCTACTCGGAGTGGACGCCCGGATCGAGCTTCGAGATGCGCCATCCCAACGGCACACGCCGCCTCGGCGAAGGCCAGAACCTCGAGGTCGAACCGCCCCGGCGGTTGGTGCAGTCGATGACCGCCCTGTGGGGCGACGACGTGGCCGCCGAAGGCACCAGCCGGGTCACCTGGGAGATCGAGCCTGTCGGGGACTCCTGCCGGCTCACCGTTACCCACGATCAACTGCGGGACGACGCCAATTCCCAGCTCTACGGCGGCTGGCCGATGATCTTGTCAGGGCTGAAGACCTGGCTCGAAACCGGCGAAGAACTCACCACCCCGGGCTCACTCATGTACCGCTCGGCGCCATGATGGCACTCGACCACACGTTCACCGCGGCTTTGCAGAAGAGCCCGGCTAAGGGCGGCTGGACCTACGTAGTGATGCCCGGCTCCGCCGAGTACTTCGCCACCCGAGGGCTCGTCAAGGTACGCGGCACCGTCGACGGCTACCCCTTTGCCGGCTCGTTCATGGCCCTCGGTGACGGTACTCACAAGCTGGCGTTCGACACCAACACCCGGGCGGCCATCGCCAAACAAGACGGCGACACCGTCACGGTCCATCTCGAAGAGCGGCTCACCACCCCGACCAACCCAAGTAAGACACGATGACCACGAGCACTATCAACGGAATTCGACCATCGCAGAAGCAGAATCGATCCCACTGGACGAACCTCCTGCGGGAACCACCCGCCGGGTCCTCAAGTGTGTCGCTCGCGGATCCCCTTCTGGGATGGTCACAACGTGCCGCCGGAGCGTGACGAGTCGGCGGTGGCGTTCAGTTGCCGGGTTCGGTGTCGCCCGTTCCGCGGCGGGCGCGGAGTTGCTCGACCAGGATCTCCCCGTGGCCAGCATGGCGGGCTAGCTCGGTAAGCAGGTGGGCGTGGAGGAAGCGCAGGCTGACCGGAGTTCCTCGCCAGTCGAAGACCTCGTCGAAGTCGTGCTCGGCCGCGATCTCCCGCGAGCGCTCGCAGGCATCGAAGTAGCGCCGCTGGACTTCGACCACGGTGTCCTCCGGAGCCAGGGCGAAGCTTTCGTCGACAGTCTCAGGAATCCCGACCTGCTCGCGCGACACGCCGGCCACTCGGTGGTGGAACCACACCTGCTCGACGAAGGTGGCGTGCTTCAAGAGCCCAAGCGGCGTGGTCAGTGACGGCACCAGCCGGGCCCGCGCCTCCTCCTCAGTAAGGCCGTCCAGGAGGGTCGCAAGGTCGGAGCGCTGCGCCTCGAGCTGGTACTCCATCACAGCACGCTCATCACCGGTACGGTGCGTGGTCACTCCGGCACCCTAGCGACGCTCGCGGGCGAGACCACGGGCCCCGCAGCTACGCAAGGGCCCGCTGAGGCCCCGATCATGCCCGTACTTGGACCTTACACACACCGTGGCCGCTGCGATCGGCGAGCACGGTCGAGAGAGTCATTTACGCTCTCTTTGCCACGCCACGGCCGGAGCACGCGGAAACTCACTTTCTCAACGCGCCAGCCTGCAACTCCTGAAAGTTCTCGTGTGGGCGTGATCGTCTACTTGCTTCGTGTTCTGCGTGCAGGGATTCGCCGTATGCGAAACGCTTCGGCAGAGCCGACCTCGACGAGATATTCCCCCTGGGACGACCTCTGCCCACGGCTCCCCTACCTTTTGACTCCGGATATCCCCGATCCACAGCCGTCCGTTGGGAATCTCAAGCTCCGCGACGCTCTCATGCTCGTGCACATCGTCAAAGCCGCCGTAATCGACCACACCCCGAAGATCGGCTCCACGGCGACGGCTGCGTGCTCGACGAAGGAGGGATGCTCGTCTAGATACAGTTCCGCCGCGTCGTCCGGGTTCATGGTGTCGAAGAACTTGAGTGTTAGGCCCGCGTTACTCATTAGCGGGATCACACGCTGCGGGAGTCCCGACCAGTGCCCAACGACGATCAGCCTCTCCCCATGAGTAGCCACCTCGTGTGTCCCGTCGGCCCTCGCGACTCCAGCGCTCATCAGAGTCCCCCCTGGACCGGGCACACCTGGTACGCGGCAGCGAGGCAGGCTACACTCCGAATCCACAGCGGAGGTTTCGCAGGGGGAGTGGGCGTGTTCGGTTCGGCGGGTGTGCGGATTTCGCTGGGCGTAGGCACCCTAGCGATGTTGGCCGGCGGCACTCCGTCCGCCTTGGCGGTTGGGTTCCCGTCGGCTAGGCAGACGGTTGTCGGCGCTACGGGGCCGGCCCGTTACGTCATCGTCAGCTCTGAACTGACCGCGCCGCAGAGCGAGTTCAACTCCATGGGAACGGCCCCCTGCCCGCCAGGTACGGCGACGTGGGGCGGGGGGATGTACTTCTCTTCTTATAGGTTTCTGACGTCCTCGATCAACTCGAGCTACTGGAATGGCAGCTCGCCTGGAGGCTGGACGGTGCACGTCAACAACACCGGCACTGGTAACAACACCGTTGTCGTCTCAGCGGTCTGTGCGAAGAAGCCGTCAGAGTACCGAGCGCGTATCCACAATCGTCGACGACCCGGCCGGAGCACAGACCAGTGGGGTTGCGACCTGTCCGGCGAAGAAAGTGATCCTAAGTGGCGGAGTCCTTTCCACTGGCGATCAGGCGTCGGTATATCTCACGTCGGCGCATCCGACCAGCGCGCGGACGTTCAAGGCCTTCCAGTACAACGGCAGCAGTAACGACCAGCCCTTCTACGTGTATGCGCTGTGCGCCGCCAAGCCGCCCGGCTACACGCGCACATCAGCCTCATCGACCGCACCCGCCGACGGGCCGGGGCTAGCGGTCGCCGACTGTCCGGCACACACATCGGTGATCGGCGGGGGAATCGGCACCGGTGCCCTAAGCGTGGACGTAATCCCGGTCGGCTCCCAACCACACCCTTCCGAGGGCGCGGAGCCCGCTGGGTGGACGGCAGAGTATTCGAACTCCGTCAATGTACAAGTGACCGTGACCGCCTACGCGATCTGCGCGAGCTGATCAGCCCGCTCACGAGGCCGGCCAGATGCGGAGAGCACACCCATCAAGGATGCTGACTCCGGCTCGACCACCGGCATGGTGGTGGTCGACGACCTGATCGCCGACCGGCTTGTCGACAAGATGACCTGTAGTTGAAGAATGTGATCATCACCGCCCCGTTTAGACCGAAAGGCCAGTTCGCGATGGCCAACAAGCCTCTATCGACGGCCGGCACGAGTGTCGCGTGAACGAAGTGGCCGGCTTCAAGTTGTCGTCAGCGCCGCGACCGGCGACGACAAGGCCGCGGAGGTAGAAGCTCACCTCGCCGAAGTCCACTTCTGCCTCGGCGGCGAATAGCGACTTCAGCGTCAGCCTGGAGCTGGCTGTTGGGTCGTGGGGCGAGGAAGGGAGCTACACCGTGTCAAACTCCTTTAGCGGATCTGAGAGCACTTCCAAGGTGTTCGTACGCTCATCTATGCTAACGGCCACCTCCACTATGAGAAGCTCGAACACAACGGCGCTGCAGCCTGGCCCCGGCGTTCAATATATGACACAAGCCCTACAGGCGGTAGGAGATGCCTACCAAGGCGCCAATTCTCCTCCGAGCCATCCCTACGGCGGATGCACTGGCGGCCGGGACCCATACGAATACGCAACAATCGCCAGTCACGGCGGTATCTTCAGGTCCGACCGTTCGACTGCGATCTCTTCACGAACGATATCTACGACCGACGGACAACGAACGATGGTTCGGGAGACACGTATGCTTGTGGCAAGAACTGCGTGCCCAACGTACCCGCCAACTACAACGCTACCGGGTAACGTCCCCTCGATAGGATGACATGGGTGGTCTGCGTGCTCCGCCGTCTGATGCTGACCGGGCTGTTGGTTGGCTCATTAGCCACGGCGAGCGCGTGTGGGAGTTCGACTAGCGTCGGGCAGCTGCAGTCACTGCGGGCAAATGATCAGGTCGTCATCGACGGTGGCGGTATGGCCGTACGGCCAGGAGAGTCAGCCGATTTCACGGTGCTCGTATTCAACACCTCGTCGTCCACCGTCGTCCTTGAGTCGGCATCGCTCGTACCAGCCGGCCACTATGGCTTGCCTCGTCTTGTGCATGTTGGAGTGATTCAACACCATGATCTGGTCGGTGCCGATCGAGGATGGCCCCCCGCGCACGCCGACATTCAGCCTCTGAAAGGAGCCAGACTCCCTAAGGGGCAGACGAATATCGTATTCGGCATCACTGGGTCGAAGATCGGGTACTACGCCGCAGCCGGTCTCAGGTGTCGCTTGCCAGTCCCATGGGACCACCCCCGTTGCCAGAAGCATGGGACCACCTCGCGTCCACAACGACCGGCTGGCGTGATGATCTCGGTGGCCGGCGGGATTGTCAAGCGCGCCGTCTGCGGCGGGTCTTCAAAGGCTCGGGTGTCGCCTCGCCGATTGTCGGCTTCTCGTGCTGGCGATAGGACTCGCCCTCGATGACGAGCTCCCAGGCAGCGCTCTTCAGCCGGTCGACGGCGGACTGGGCGAGGAGCGGATCTGCCATGAATGACAGCCACTCACTCGGGTCTCGGTTCGAGGTCAGCACGGTGGCGGCGGAGTGGTGCCGCTCGACGCAGAATCTCGTACACGTCGGCCGTTTCGAGCACGTCAAGGTGCTGGAGGGCGAAGTCATCGATGAGGAGGAGCTCGACTCCGATCAGCTTTCGCATTTCGGCGTCGTAGCTGGCGTCGAGTCGTGCCGCCTTCAGGCGCTTGTGGAGCCGGTCGGCCCGCTCGAAGTGCACGCCGATGCGACGCCTGCAGGCGATGTGGCCGAGCGTGGTGGCAAGGAATGTCTTCCCAACCCCAACCGGCCCGAGAATGAAGGCGTTTCGTGCCTGCTCGACAAAGCGGAGCGACACGAGCTCTGCCCACACGGCTCGGTCGTAGGTGATCTTGGCCGTGTTGTCCCAGGCCTCGAGGGTCATCGTCGGGTCCAACTTGGCGGCCCGCGCACGGCGGCCGGCCGAGTCGCGCGTCGCGGCGCTGCACCTCGTCGGAGAAGAGCTGCTCCAAGAACTCCATGTGGCTGAGCTCGTGGCTGTGGGCGAGGCCTAGGCGCTCGGGCAGGGTGTCGAGGAGGCGCCCGAGCTTGAGGGTGCGCATGAGGGATCTGAGCTCGGGTGAGACGCTCGGTGTGGGCGCGGTCATCGCCGAGCCTGCCTTGTCGTCGCGAACTCCGAGGCGTCCCGAGCGAAGCGGCCCTCGATGACGACCGGTTGTCGTGGGCCGGTGCTCTCTTCGAGGTCCTCGCGGGCGCGTTACAGCATGCGGCTCACGAAGTTGACGTCGACCGCCTCGGCCTCAAGGGCGCGGTGGCAAGCCTGATCGACGCGCCCCGGGCCCCACTTCTTCACGAGGCCCAACGGCCGGTAGACCTGGCGCATCTTGGTCCACGGGAGCGGCGTGTCCAATAGGGCGGCGGCATAGCGGCCGATCGCCCGCGTGGCTTGAGGCGGCGGACTTGAGCTTGTCGACGTCGCGCATGGCGTAGACCTCCTTTCCGCTCGGGTAGTCGGCCGGGTCGGTCGAGCGCTTGCCTGGCGCCACGCGGGGATGGACTTTTATGAGCTCGCCCCGGAGGTACAGCTTCACGGTGTGCGAGTCCCTCCTCGCCTTCAAGTGCTGACCGACGAAGCGGTGGGGGGCCGAGTAGAGGGCACGGTCAACCTCCACATGGAAGTCGCGGTGCAGCTTCGGCTCGCTCCACGCGGGATGTCGAACGGGCTGCCCGGAAGCGGCAGCAGCTTCTCGAGCTCCTCGGCCCTGAAGGCTTCGATGGGCCGGCACTGGGTCGTGCCGTGGATACGCATGCCGGCGGTCTCTCTGCTCCAGGTCTCCGCCCGCCCTCTACAGTCGTCGAGGTCGACGAAGGTCTCGCCGGCGAAGAAGTTGTTCCTGGCGTACGGCACGGCCCGCTCGACTCGGGGCTTGTCGGTCGGAGTGCGCACCCTGGCAGCGTCGACGAGGAAACCTCTCGACTGGGCGTACTCGAGGAAGACGTCGTTGAATCTCGGGGCGGTGTTCTCGGCCTCAACGACGATCGGCTTCATGTTGTCCGGGATCACGACAGGGAAGACCCCGCCGAAGAACCACCAGGCGGCCTCGAAGCCCTTGATCACCTCCTCGGTGCTCTGGCGGAACGTCGGCCAGACGAACTGGTGCCGGCTGTAGCACGCCGTGAAGATGAGCCCCTGGCAGACGCGGCGACGCTCACCGTCTGGGACGAGCCCGAGGCGGCCGAAGTCAACCTGGCACTCGGTCCCAGGCGGTGGATCGTCGACGCGCACCGTCGTCCGTCGCCGGCCGGCACCGCAGCACTCGACGGCGAAACGCGCCAGTGTCCGGTGCGGCACCTCGACGCCGCGGCGACGAAGCAGCGCGCCGATCTTGACGACAGTGAGGTCCTCTTTCACCCACTTCTTGATGCGCTCTTCTTCGCCGAGCAGCACCTGCCAGGACTCCCCATGGCCGTTCGGCCGGTGCGGGCGGACCCGGTCCACCAACTGAGCGATCAGCTCGTCGGTGAGCTGGTTCTCCCCGCCGTCGCGGTCGAGCCCGAGCTCGACCGCCGCAGAGACGTAGCGCCTCACGGTCTTTCGGTCGACGCCGATCCCGTGTGCGATCGTGCGCTCACCCTCACCCCTCAGCCAGCGCCGGAGCGCCTCTTTGATCTGGACCACCGATACCTCCCTGAATGCCATCGGGCCCCCTCCCCGGAAACCGCTTCGGAGGCCCAGCCGAATGTCGTCTCGGCCGGAGGTGGTGGATGGTCAGGGTGGTCCCATGACTGGCAACGCGGGTGGTCCCATGCCGCTGGCAAAACTCGCAGCTAGGTGGCCCCATGTCGCTGGCAAACGACATCGGGCTCACATACCTGGCGTCTGGTCACACCTACATGGTCACAGCCTGGTCGGCAGGCGTCGTCTGCCCGATACGCGACGAGATAGGCAGGGCTTGCAGCATGATGGTGAATCGCATCCAGGACGTGGTTAAACACATGGCGAGCGCCTAAGCTGAAGACGCTGATGTCTCACAGTACTGGCAGCGCTCGAGCCTTATTGAGACTACGACACGGCTAGTCCGTAGCTGCAGGAGGGAGCCGGTCCGAGGAGGTGTCGTCGCTCCCTAGCGTGTGTTACTCGCCAGATGGGTCCGACGTACAGGCGCTTACGCCGATCGCGAGCCCGACAACGTCAGGTTTCCCAGTATGATTGCAACAGCTCGCGTCGCCTCTGCAAGGGCGGGAAGGCCAAGAGCGTGACTAGACGTATCCGCATAGTGGCTCTTGCGGGTGGTGTCGCGCTCGTTGTCTTCGTCGGAGCCACCGGCGGTATGGCCACTCGGACAGATATGCCCCGCAGCCGGGTGACTCCACATGCGTGGAGAGTTCAGGTTCGCGAACCAAGACTTGATGGTCGCCGTGACGTGCCCGAAACGGTTGGATTGCTGGGCGGTGGGGACGATAGCTGAACATGGCGAGGTGCTCCACACAGCGAATGGCGGAAGATCGTGGTCCTCCCAGACGATCTCCAGCGGGATCGGCACTATGACTGGCGTCTCGTGCCCCGACGCCTCCCGCTGCTGGGCTGTAGGAATCGGCGGGGCCGGTGCCGGCGCTGTCGTCGCCACCGCTGACGGCGGAAGCACTTGGAGACCCGAACACGTGCCGAGAGTCGTCGATCTCTACGGCGTCTCATGTCCGAGCGTTTCCCGTTGCTTCGTCGGTGGGGAAGATGGCGCGGGAAGCGTTATCCTGACGACCGTCAACGGGGGAAGAAGCTGGACGAACGACAGGATCCCCCGCCAGCTGTCCGGGGGAGTTTCGGGCATTTCCTGTCCGACGACATCTCAGTGCTGGGTGACTGGGTTTGACGGCTACTTGCTCGCGACACGGGACGCCGGGCGAGCCTGGACACGAGAGAGGATTCCAGTACGGACCACGATTCTAGATGGCATCGCGTGCCCTAGCCTCACAGCCTGCTGGGCGGTCGGAGGGGCGGACTCATCCGCTCAGCAGGGTGCTGTGATCGCAACAGATAACGGGGGGGCGACATGGACAACACAGGTAGTCACTACCGCGACTTTTCGACTTTACGGCGTCTCGTGTCCGAGCAAGACCGATTGCTGGGCGGTCGGCACAAAGGGGGCGATGGGTACGGTGCCGGTGATCATCGCGACAACGAGCGGGGGACATAGATGGACAGCACAGAGCTTCTCAAATCAAGTTGGAGAGTTGCTCAGCGTCTCATGTCCGCAGAGGACTAACGCTTGCTGGGCCGTGGGGTATCTGGGCACACATGGGGTCATCGTTAGCAACCACCGGTCCGGAGAAGGCACAAAGTAATCCAGTGAGTGGGAGCGCGGCCGGCATCCTCAGGCAGCGGCCACGCTTAGAGTTCTAGCGCAGTGGTGCTCGCTACGCCTCTGAGATTGGCGAATCGTGGAGCAGCGGCTGATGAAGCGGGACCGCTACCGGCGGACCTACCCACGCCGTTCACGCCGGCGGCTTCGCGAGGCGAACGGGTGTGACTTTCGCAGGTTGATGATTGTCGTCAGCAGCACCAGTTATGCCCGGAGGTCGCCGCCGTCGGCAGGACCGTACGCGAAACGCTCGCTGCGTGGCCATGTGGGAACATGGAGATGGTGGCTCCGGTGGTCGGCCTAGCTCGTAGATGTCCCGCTCGTGGTCGATGGCCGCACCTGAACCACCTGAACCCGCCTCCCTCCGCAGCCGACATCAACCCGACCGTCGGTTTGCCGTTGCCTACGCGACGTATAGAGGCCTCTCGGGGGGGACCGCAGCCGGTCCTTGCCGGGATGGTGGAACCCCGCAGATGCTATCAATCGTCAAAGCTGACATGAGGCGGATACCGGCGGTATCGCTGGTGGTTATGGCGATCATGGCCGCCGGCTGTACCTCGACGGCAGGCCGCCGACCGCATCCTCCACGAGCAAGCACCACGGCCATCTGTTGTCTCGGGAGATTGACCAGTTCGCCGTTGACCTCGCTGCCGAGGACGAAAACCCGCATCCTCGGAGCGTCACCTGGATAGCTACGACAGACGGCGCAGCCCAGAGTGCAGTCGAAGGCGGCGTCGAGCCTTCATGTCACCGGTCTACCTTCTCGTCATCACCGGCGGCACCTTCACCGACGTGGGCGCAAAGACGGCTCCCGGCGGCACGGCTCCATCGGGGCCGGTCCAGACCGCCATCGTCACGAAGTCGAACTGGTCCGTGTCCGGCTTTGGCGTTGGTGGCCGTCGCCCAAAGCTGTCGTCTCTTGGCACTCCCGAGACGGACTCGCTCTCTGGCCTGAAGCCGATGACACAGGCGCAGTTTCAGGCGACGTACCGGTCATGAGGGCGTTGCTGTGGCTCGGGCGGTTGGTCCTACTGGTGGCAGTGGCGCTCGTGGCGGCTGGCTGCACGGCCACGGCGTCCAACGTGCACACGGCTGAGCCAATAGACCTGTCGCCTGTCCCGTCGGGACGACTTCCCGTTGCGTACGGCGACGCCGAGATATCGGTGCCCAAGACATGGATGGTCCTGGACTACGGCTTGTGCGGTGGCCCGCACTTTCCGCCTCTCGTCCAGTTGGGATGGATCAGGAACTCGGCCGGATGCAATATGGCTCCACCTACTCCGCAGGTCGCCATCGTCCCGCTCAACGCGGTCCCCGCCGCCTAACGCCACGAACGCCCTGTTCGCCTGAACGGCATTCCTGGCGTGAAGGGACCAAGCACCGCTACGGCCATCTCCTACTTCGTGCCGTCGCTCCATGTCGAGGTCACAGCGACGAGCCGCCTCCCGTTACGACCACCTGGGCCAGACGTCCGGCCACGATACGGCGTCCTTCGTCGTTGTTTTCGTCGCCCACCGCTGAAAGGGATGCCCTTTAGAGGTGCGGCGGTTCGACCCGCTCGACGGTAAGGACACGATCCAACGACCGGTCGAAGGATGCGACCTTCCCTATACCAGTGCTCTCGGCACACGCCACGAGGTAAGCCTCCGCGAAGTCGATCCTCTCGGTCTCGTACACCTCGACGGCCCGCAAGAGGAGCGCCGGGTCGACGCACACGACCGAATCGAACGCGACCAGTGATCGAACCGCGTCGGCGACTTGGTCCCGAGGCGCCTCGTAGAACGACTCGAGGACGTACACCGTCTCTGCGGTGACGAGGTCGGTTAGCAGCAGCTCGGTCGCCGTCTCGAGGAAGGCCGTCGCTCGAGCGGCCATGTCGGGCGGATCGTCTGTCAGATGTCGGACGAGGACGTTCGTATCGACAAAGGCGCTCACCGACGTGCGGCCGCCCGCGCCGTTCTTGTCCTCCGGATCACCTCGTCCCACGCCACGTTGCGCTTGGCCGCCGGCACTTTGACCGTACCGGCCAGTTCCAAGAAGTCCGCCGTGCGGGCCAGCACAGCCCTGTTGCCCTCGACTCGGAACACGACCTCATCCCCCTCCTTGATCCCGAGGGCGTCACGAACCGCTTTGGGAACTGTCACCTGCCCTTTCGTCGTGACCTTCGCGGCAGCGTCCATCCTCTCCTCCTTACTTCTTACCGGTAGTAAGGATAGTCTCAATATCGGTCCATCGCTCGCAGGCCGAGACGGTGAGCCGCCAGGTAGCCGACAAGCAGCCGTTTTTCACAAGATGACGAAAGAGGAACGGTTGAAGTGGCCCGAAGCCGTCGTGCAGGGCGCCGTCCCACCTGCTGAGTCCTAGCCCCGCTCGGAGTGCCCCAGTCCCGTCGATCATGGCTCCGGCGGTTCACCAGCCGGACTGGAACCTCAGGCGCCTGTCCGTGGCCATGAAAAAGTCCCCGCTGGTGGCCAAGTGAGGTCCCCGCTGGTGGCCAGCAAAAGTCCCCGCGCGTGGCCAAAGGAAGTCCCCGCCCCTCACTGAACCATCCGCCAGAGGTGCCCCTCCGGTCGGCACGGTGGTGATGCCAACCATCACCTGCCAACCGAAGGGGCACACCAATGAAATCAGTGAGAGAGCGCATGGACATACAAGACGCCTACCGGGAGGTGGGCACCTACCGTGGGGCCGCCGAGATCTGCGGCACGACGCCGAAGACGGTGAAACGGGTCGTGCGGGCCGCCCGAGCGGCCCAGCCGGCCGAAGAGCAAGAGCACAACTACGAGTCGGTCCGCGAGCTCGTCGCCGCCAAGGTGGAAAAGACCGAGGGAAAGATCACCGCGAAGCGGTTGCTGCCGGTGGCACGGGCTGCCGACTACATCGGCTCCGACCGGAACTTCCGCCGGCTCGTGGCCGAGGAGAAGACCAAGTGGAAGAAGAAGCGGGGGCGGGGGCGCCGGCCGGGAGTGTGGGTGCCGGGCGACGTCCTCGCCTTCGACTGGGGCCAGTCAGGATTCCTCTACGTGTTCTGCGCCGTGCTGGCGTGGTCGAGGGTGAGGTTCGTCTACTTCTCCGACAACCTCGGCGCCGACACGACGCTGAGCGCACTGGCGGCGTGCTTTGAGTACCTGGGCGGAGTGCCGAGGACCTGCCTCACCGACAGGATGGGCTGTTTGAGAGCAGACACCGTCGCCGGCCTCGTCGTGCCGACGCCGGAGTACGTCCGCTTCGCCGCCCATTACGGCTTCAGGCCGGACTTCTGCCTGGCAGCCGACCCCGAGTCGAAGGGACTCGTCGAGAACCTGGTCGGCTACGTCAAGTCCGACCTCATCGTTCCAGAAGAGCTCGCCGACAAAGGACCCGGCCTCGCCAACGCGAAGGCCTCGATCTGGATGGAAGAAGTCAACCACCAACAGCACTCCGAGATATCCGCCGTGCCGGTCGAGCGTCTCGAACAGGAGCGCCCTCTGCTCGGCACCCTGCCGTCGCTCCGGCCCGTCATCGGCAAGATGACGATGCGCAAGGTCGACAAGCTGAGCTGCGTCCGCTTCGGTTCAGGGCGCTACTCGGTGCCGAACGAGCACATCGGGCGCACCGTGCAGGTGCTTGTTCGCGACAAGGTCGTCGAAGTCGTCTTCTTGGGCGAGATCGTCGCCACCCACGACCTCGTCGCCCCCGGCGAGTCGTCGGTGAAAGACGAGCACTACGGCGGCCCACGACCGGCACCACAACGCGGCGTGAGACCGAAGACAAAACAAGAGAGGGCCTTCGTCGCCTTGGGGCCCGTCGCCGAGGAGTTCATCAAGCAGGCCGCCGCCGCCGGTGCCACCAAGTTGGCATCGGACCTGGCCGAGCTGTCCGGTCTCGAGTCGGCCCACGGCCGCGACGTGCTCGTCGCCGCCCTTGAGCGAGCAGTCGAGTTCTCCCGCTTCCGGGCGAGCGACGTGCGGGCGATCATCGAGGCAGGCCATGGCGTTCACCGTCCGGTCGAACCGGGCCAGGCCGTCATCCTCGACATGCCGAAGGCACCTGTGCGGCCACTTTCTGCTTACGCCACCCGGGAGCTGTCATGAGCGCCCCGGCACCCCTGCTCCCCGCCGACCTCGACGCCGGGCTGAGGCGGCTCCGGCTGTCGGCCATCCGCCAGCTCTCGCCCGAGCTGCTCGTGAGCGCAAAGACCCAGCGCTGGTCGCCGGAGGACTTCCTCCGCACGCTCATCGAGGCCGAGATCGCCTCCCGGGACGAGTCGAACACAAGGATGCGATTAAAGACCGCCGCCTTCCCCGTGATCAAGCACCTGGACGAGTTCGACCTCTCACAGTCGTCGCTGAAGCCGGCCACCTTCGAGTACCTCTCGAGCCTCGAATGGGTGCGGGCAAAGGACAATCTTTGTCTGGTGGGGCCGGCCGGCACGGGCAAGTCGCACCTACTCCTCGCGCTCGGCCACGCCGCCGTCGAGCACGGCTATCGGGTGCGCTACTTCACCGCCGCTGAGCTCGTCGAGACTCTCTACCGCGGTTATGCCGACAACTCCGTCGGCCGCCTCATCGAGCAGGTCGTGAGGGCGGACCTGGTGCTGATCGACGAGATCGGCTTCGCCCCGTTGGACCACACCGGCGCCCAGTTGTTCTTCCGCCTTGTGGCCGCCGCCTACGAAAGACGTTCGCTCGGCATCGCATCGCACTGGTCCTTCGAGGACTGGGGCCACTTCCTGCCCGAGCAGACCACGGCCGTGAGCCTCCTCGACCGGCTACTACACCACGCCACCGTCGTCGTCACAGAAGGCGAGTCGTACCGCATGAAAGAGGCGAAGCAGAAGGCAGGAAGGACGGCCAAGAGCTAACGATCAGACGACGAGGGGCGGGGACTTTTCCTGGCCACCAGTGAGGTCATCGAATTGGCCATTGACAGCGCCTATGGCCGTCTGCTTGGCTGTGTCGAAGCGGTCGTTCCTGGGTAAGTGCTGCGCGGGGAGGTGGGACGTGTGTACCTGGTGGCTGTGATCGGACGAGGCGGACTACCTTATGCCATCGGCGCGCTTGCTATTCTTGCCGCCTTCGTGATCGTTCTGGTGTTGAAGCGCACCTTCACTCTCTCCAAAAGTGCAAGACAGGAAGAAGACGCCGAAGCGCAGAAGATAATCGTTCGCGATGCAGAGCTGGCGGGATGGGGTCCGCCCGAGCGAAAGAGGATGTACCAGCACCCGGAGAACGCGGAAGAGGCCCAGAAGGAGTTGGGAACGCACTGGGTCGTGCCTCCGAATAGCGTCCTGCTGGCGGCCACCCATGATCGCGGGGATCACCCTCGCTCCACCTTGTGTGCTGCCCCGAAGGGACCATGGCAGGCCTGTGTCGACTCCCGGCTGGCGGCCGAGGCGCCGCGAGGTGCGGGTGCCCGGCATCCCCGTGCTGCTCGCCGGAGCCGAATCCGTCTCGATCTCGGTGGGACGCAGGGTGCCGTGCTCCCAAAACAACTTGCGTTCGTGAAGCTCGCCTCCGGATCAAGATCACAGCGGCAAACTTCAAGCCGTTCGGCCATTCCCAGGGCCTTGCGGCCTGCGAGCGTGGTCCAGAACGCTTTGGTTCTCATCAGGTTCTCACACGGCTGTATCACTTGCTCGGAGGAGCTGCCATGGCCAGCGAAATCGCCCCTGACCTGGCCGGCTCTGGTGGAGGCGAAGGGACTCGAACCCTCGAACCTCTTGACTGCCAGTCAGATGAAGACTGTCTACGGGCACTACTCGAGCCGACTGCACCCTACCTGAGCTGCGGTTCTTCTGATCGCAAGCCTGCTACCTGCGGCAGATTCGCGGGGCGTTGTAGGGTTTTTGTAGGGGAAGAAGCCGCCGGGCACGCGCAGCTGCACCCATACCCACGCCTCGTTGGGCTTCTCATGGTGGTTCCACGACCACATAAGATTGCGAAGCTGCGCAGTCCTGCTTACGGACTTGGGCGCCAAACCGTGCCCGCTCAGAGCGAGTCGTGGTCGTGACGTCCATGACACCGACCCGAGCGACCGACTCCGGTTGCCAAGATTTTCGAAGTCTGGGAGCTGATCGCGGCCTCCACCCGGATCGAGCTCCTTCAGCTGGGTCTGGGTGACTTCGCCGATGAGGAGCGCGGAAATCTTCTCCGGGCGCTTGGCATGACTGAGTGCTTTGAGGTGTGGCGGGACCACTGGTTCCACGATCATCCTGGCTTCGGTGGGTAAAGCTCGTCTGGGCGCTCTCTCACGTTGGCGGAGCCCTGGGTAGCGGCCACTCGAAGGCGCCGGACCTCCTCGACAAGCTCGATGATGACTCGGTCCATGAGGGCGTGGCGCTCCCGAGCGCCGTGCTCGATGCTGGCCAAGCGGTCTTCGGTCAGTCTGGAGTTGTAGTCGCTCACCATGAGACGAACATATGTTCGTGAACGGGTCCTCGTCAAGGGGACCGAGGCGTCCGTCACGAGTGAGAGAGCAGCTGCTTCAACCACTGCCAGGGTGTCCGGCGTCTTGTGGGAGCCGTTCCAGAGGCAGGCTCGCCGTAATCGCCCTCGGCCGAGTCAAAGTAGGCATTCTTCCGCGCCCGACCATGCTCACGGCCGGCAGCGATCTGCTCCGGAGACCACTTGCCCGCCCAGACCACCTTGTTCCGCCGGATGAAGTAGTGAGATTGGCAAGGGAAGCTCCAGTTCCCGATCGAGGGGTCGAGCGAAATCGTCTCTCCGTCGAAGATCAGTTTCCAGTCGGTTGGCGAGACGTTCGTCACGACTTCTCTACCACAGCCGCAACAGCAGCGGTGGACGGCCGTGGCGTACTCGATCGTCACGTAGACGACGCCATCCTCCAGCTGCTCGGGTATGAACTCCACGAACTCGTGCTCGATGGCCTGCCGCTTCACGGAGTGTCCTCACTGAGGAGCATGTTGCAGTCGATGGTGTAGGAGGTGTTGAGCTCGTCCACCTGGTCACCGTAGAAGCCGAACAGCTTCTTCCACTTGATCACGGCCAACGCGGCACTCAGGGCGTTCAGCTCGGCGATCTGGATGTTGGCGTCGTAGTCCTCGTTGGTCTGGGCATCGCCCAGCGACCCGCGTGATCTGAAATGCTCTCGCCGTCCGGGCAGGCTTGCAGTCACTCGCAGGATGCCGCCGAGCGTGCCGTCGACCAGTTCGACACCCATGCCGGTGTCGATGAAGGGGATGCCCATCGCCTCCAGTTGCTCAACGATGAGCTTCTTGGTGTCGCCGCCATCGATGCACAGGAACACGAAGTCCATGCCGGACAGCTCCTGCACATTGGTGGCGTCGATGCGATGATCATGAGCACTGATCCCGGTGCGCTGCTTGGAGTACAGGTCCCGGAGGTAGGCGACCTTTTTGGGTTTGAGATTCAACTCGTCGGCCGAGGCCGCGCCGGGAGCACGGAAGGCGTTGTGGGAGTAGAGGGTGTCACCGTCAAACAGGTGGATCTCTCGGACCCAGGTCTTGGCGACCAGATCAAGCACGTAGCCCCCGGTGCCGCCGAGCCCCACGATGGCCAAGCGAGCCAGTGCCAGCTTGGCGCTCGCAAGGGTGATGCCGGCCCGACTCGACGCCGAGTCCAGATAGTGGAAGACCGAGTCGTCATCCTCCTCAGCCCGGACCACCGGGAAGGTCCGAGCATTGGCAGTTGGGTCGATGGCCTGAGCCTGGCTCTCCAGGATCGCTACGTAGGCAGTCATCTTTTCGTAGTAGTCCGGGTAGTTGACGCCGCCGTGGAGCTTGCTGGAGAAAGACCAGTTGACGGTGAGGTTCGGCGTGAGCTGCTGGCCGCCGGAATGCCGGATGGCGTCCAGCTCGACACCGGAGGCCGTGCAGGGATACTCGCCGATGAACATGGCAGTGTGGGGCTGGGGAGGGCCGGTCACCTCGCCGGCCATAGTGAGGGTGGACACCAAGGTGCCGCGCCTGACCTCCCGGTCGGCGTTCACATACGGGACGTCATGGAGGAGCAGATGCCCATCGCGAACCTCGATGTCGAAGCCCTCGTTCCGTAGCTTCTGGAGGTCAGGGCTACGACTTATCTGTGGCTTTGACATTGAAAACCATGCCGGCCTTCACCTTGACGTGATGATCGGGCAAGAGCGACCCCTGGGCACCATCCACCCCCTTGCTGTAGGTGACGGTGATCACCACGTTGGGACCGTGCGGCGGATCGTTGTTGTAGGCCAGGTCGACGACCTCCTTGAAGGTCAGCTCCCGCTCGCTGACTTCCTTCGGGCGGCCGTTCACGATGATCGTCACCGGCTCATGGTGACGCTCAGCGACATCTTCGACGGCTTGGGGATTATCCATAACTCTTCCTTTCTTGTTGGTTACGCGGCCGCTTGGCCACGCTGGGGCCACACCGGCTTCTTGCAGTTGACGCAGATGTAAAGCACAACTCGGTTGCCGCAATCCGGGCAGTGGGCATCGGTGGCCAGGTCGACGATGGCGTGCACCACGGGACGATGACGGCCCACGGAACGGCACCGAGGCCCTTGCTGTTGCACTTGGATGCCATGTAACGGTCTCCTTGGCCCGATTAGAGGGTGTACTTCTTCCAGGGAATTCGCTGGAAGGCGATCTTGCTGAGAAAGCCAACGATGTCCCGGCGTCCCTGATACGTCGGCACCCCGCGGCTGTCCTGAGCCATCAGGATGATCGGGATGCGACCGAACGCTCTGGCGCCAAGGGAACGCGCTCCGGCACGGTCTGGCGTGCTCCCAAGGACGCGGGGCTTGACGATCACGATGCCAAACGTGACGCCCTGCTCCGTAACTTTTGCTCCTTCAAACTGCATGAATGCGCACCTCCCGATGCGTCGACGATCGGGAGTTCAGCTTCCACCCTGGGTGTGACGGCCAAGCTCCTGGTTGGGAAAACGGCCGGTCATTCCGGCCATCTCTGTTACCTCGGGCCGACCATCGGCCTTCGCCCCTCATCTACGTCGCACTCCCATCCCCTCGTCCACAATTCGTGGAAAGAAGTACGCGTCAGCGGCTACTGGGAAGCGACAGGTGCGGTCTTGAGGAACTCAAGCCGGACTTGCTCGCCTGCGTCATCTGCCAGCCGGAGCGCGAGGTCCTGCTCATAGGTGGTAACTACGATTTGGGTGAGTGCGTCAGCCGAAGTCAGATAGGCAAGCGTCTGAGCGACGTAGCTCCGGGCGTCCGGGTCGAGATGTTCGAGCGGTTCGTCGATCCAACAGAACGGGACTTCGGTCGTCGAGGTCAGCGTCGCGAGTCGTAGTAGGAGTTTGGCGACGACCTTCTCGCCTGAGCTGAAGGAACTGAAGTCGATCTCCTCCACGTCGTCGTCGAAGATCCGTGCCATCTGCCCAGTCGAATCGAGACGAAGGCCAGGTCGATCAGGGAACACAGCCTCCCAACGCCGGTTCACTTCGTCGCTGACGGGCCCTAGTTGCGCCTCCAACACCTTGGTGACGGTGGCCTCTAGAGCCGACCGAGCCGTTTCCAAGGCGGCCACTCGCGTGTACAGCGCCACCGAGGATTTGGCGTTCCGCTGATCCTCCAGCCCGTTGCGCCTAGTCGTCGAGTTGGCTGCAACAAGCTCGGCTTGACCGGCATCGCTGAGCGCTGTCTCGAACGCCTCCTTGGCCTCATCGACGCGAGTAGACAGTGCGTCGAGGTCGGCTGGTTCCCCGTCTGGCACGGGTGGGGCATCGCCGAGCGCTTCGGTACGCTCGACGAGCCGGCGCAGGGTGCTCGCCACCGAAGCGAAGGTGCCGACATCGAGGGCTTCAAGCTCTGCAGTCGCGACTTCCTCGTCGTGTTTATGTGCCTCTTCGGCGTGGGTACGGCTCTGCTCATCAAGCGGCCGTCGGCAGACGGGACACTCTCCTTCGGACGTCCGGAGTCGCTCCAATGATCCCTCGAGTGCGGCAACTCGTTCGGTAAGTCGAGCTCGCTGCTCGGTTAACTGGGTGAGCTGCTGGCTGGCTCCAGCCTCGGCAGATCGCAAGGAGACGCCCAGCGGAGCGTTCTCAGGTATGGGGCCAAGGATGGACTCAGCATCGGCGACGATCTCGGCCCGGCGAGTAATCCAGGCGGCGTAAGCGGTACGCGCTTGGTTCGTCCGCTGACCAACGGCGAGTTCATTCGTTACGGTGGTGACCTCGGCACGAAGACTCTCCGCTTGAGCGCGGGCGGCCTCTGCTGCCGTGGCAGCTGTCAGCTCGTCGGTGATGGCCTGTTGAAGCTCATCCTCGCTGGCCTTCGTCTCTTTCCTGGCTTTATCCGCAAGATCGGTTGCGGTCTTGATGGCTGGACCAAGAGCAACGATCGCGTCCTGCACGCGGTCGAGGGCGTGCAGCCGAGTTAGGTGTGACCGCAGATCCGGCTCAGCGTCCTTGTCGAGGAATCGATCAGTGAGGAAAGCCACCCGTGACGAGAAGCGGTTGTCGACCTTCCAGGTATCTGCGAGCAGTTGGAAGGCCTCGTCAGGTTCGACGACCTCGTTGTCGATCCAGGCATCAACTTTGTCGGCGGGCGTCTTCGCCCTACCGAGCGTGAGAGAGCGCTTCACCTTGATGGTTGCGTCGCCAGCGAAGACTTCGACAACGACAGATGTCATCCTAGACCGTCGACGCATCATGGCTCTAGATGGGGCTGCGCCCCGGTCGAGAGCCCATTGGACAGCGTCGATAAAGGACGTCTTGCCAACCCCGTTGGCCGCGACCAGGAACGTCGTTCCTTGATCCAGCTTGAGCTCGAAGTTGCGATACGACTTCCAGTTCTCAAGGCTTACGTAGGTAATCACCGGTCTTCGCCTTCTAAGATTTTCACAATCGACTGCGGGTCAAAGTCAGCCTCAAGTGCGGTCTTAAGAACCTCGGTGAGACCCTTCCCCAGTCCCTCAAGAGCCAGGTATCCGGCTTGCTTCTCAGCACCGAGTCGTGACGCTCGCCCTACGGTTGCTTCAACGGCACCGGCAACCTGCTCGGCCAGTATCTCCTGCACGTCGACGCGGGCGGCGTGCTGTGCTGACGTGCCGATAGCCGACATCATGACCCGCTTCAGCTCGAGGAACTTCGCGACTGTATCGACAAGCGAAAATCCTGAAATGAGGGGCTCCGTTGCCCGCACCCCATCGGGCAGTTCGAAGGCGTGGAAGAGCGTTGGGGCATCGAACAGATCAGCGGAATCAGAGTGCAAGTTGCAGACGACGAGCGCCGAGCCGTCCAGCCTGGTCAGCAGCACCTGAGCACAGCGATAGTCGCGCTCGTCGTTAAAACCGCCAGGTGTATCGATCACGATTATTCGGAGCGTGAACTCCTTGATACACGCGAAGCCTCGCCAGGCACCCGGAGTCTCAGGCAGCCCAGGCAGCGACCCGAGTTTCTCTGCCTCACAGCTTGGACCACGCCGCAGGACGATCCCGTCACGCAGGGCAGCAAGACGGCTGTCAGAGTCGTTCGGAGGCAGGCCGTCACTGCCGTCGTCGGTCTCGTATGAGTCCAACGCGACCAGGCGGTCTGACAGGTACTGACGGACCTCCAGCCTTGGGTCAGCGGACCCCTCCAGGGGCGAACCCCGCGAAACCCCTGGTTCCCCAGCCACCAGCGAAAGTAGGTCGACCCCACTCCGCAGGGGCATCACGCGGCCAGACAGAGCCGATGACGGCAGGCTGACGGGGAGACGGTCATAGATGGCGATCGGCACTGCAAGCGGCGAAGCCGAGGTGTCGAGGACAAGAGCTCCACTGTCAGCCACCTCAACGTCCAGCGTCACCGGAACGACGACAACCCCATAATCGTTGTCGCGAACTGTTCTGACCAGGACCATCGTTGCCTCGTCGGAAGCTGTTAGCCATAACTCACCTCGCCGGGCCGCGATCCCAGGCGCCTCCTCGACCTCAATCGACCCGAACCCTGGAATCGTGAGGTCGCGAACGTCAGCCAACGCAATCGGTGCCACACCTGTGAGCCTCTGGCGCTTGATCCGACACAACAGGCAGTTCGCGAGGTGCGTCTCGACGACATCGCTGGCAGCGTCGTCGAGCGTGCCCTCGACGAAGTCGAGGAGGTCCGTGTCGAGCGGATGGCTTGCCGGGTACGAGTACATCAGTGGTTTGGTACGTCGAATCGGGTCAGTTCATCCATAGTTCCGTCCAGGATCGGGCGAGTTCGAAGACGGCGTCGGCAACGGCTTGGCCCCCCTCTTCGTCGCGGAGTTCGCTACGTAAGATCGCCACGGCTCGCTTGCGGATGAGCGCCGCCGTCGACCCACTCAGACCGAGTATCGGCCCTAGCTTGGCAACGGGCCACTCGGGCAGACCAATCGATACCCGCTCGGAGTCGTTCAAGCACCCGAAGAAGACCTCTCGGGCACGCATGTTCGATAGCGCCTCGTCCCCAGTCGTGTCCGCCGACGTTCCCGATGAAGGCGGATCGAAGGCCGTCGCCTCGATCGATAGCGGAGCGCCACCGAGTCCCAGACGCCTTGCCACCGCTTGAGCGATATCCGCCGTGCGGAGCGGTCCACCAGCGGCCGTCAAAGCGGCATGCGCCAGTCGTATGACAGATGCAGTATCGGCGTCAGGGCTCTGCCGCTCGCCGGTCCAGGCAGTCGGTACCACAACGGCTACCGCCGCCGTTGCGACGATCAGAGCATCGATATCCAAGAGCGGCGGCTCGACGGTACACCCCTTCAACGACCAGTAGCGGCCTCGACGCTCGAAGGCCGGCTCGGTCGCCAGGACTTCATTGATCCGCAGCACCAGGCGGCCAACTGGGGTTCGGCGGCCGCTGTCGGCAAAGTAATTGCGAACTGTCTCCTGGAGGCGGCGCTTCAGGCCGTCGTCGGTGCGGCAGTGGGTAGCCAGATCGATGAATCGTCGCGGGGTCTGGGGGGAGGCGAGAAAGTCCCCCACTGCCGTAGTCACGGCGTCGGCGTCCCAGCCGTCATGACCGTCGGGGGCTGGGAAGTTCCGAGCGACGGCGACGGCACGGATGGTGCGCTGCAGGAGCGCCAGGAAGTCGTCACCGACCTGGCCGCACCGGAGTTCGTCTAGGGCGGTCATAGGTCGAAGTCCCGGAGCACATAGGAGAAGGTCTCCTCGTCAAGAAGTAGCTCAACAGACCGGGCGTTCGCTGGCGTCCACAGCTCGGTGGACACCCACCGCAACCGATTGAGCCAGCCGTCCTTGTTCAGGCCATGCTTCGGGCAACGGGGGTGGAACTGGCCGTTTTTCTCCGTGGACGACCTGGTGACGACGGGGATTTCTCCTTCGGCGTCTGCTGGCAGCGCCATCACGACGGCGGGGCGCTGCGGTTCAGGATCAGCGGGATCGCGCAAGCCGTCTTGGAGCCAGTAGAAGCGTCGCACCTCGGGTTCGTAGGGCTCATCGGAGGCAAGGAGCCCATCAGGGATCTTGATCAACGGTCCGCCCAGTCTGCTTCAGAGCCTCCCTCGGGGCGCGGACTTGAGCACGGGGTTCTGGTGCGCCATCACGACGAGGAGGGACCTGGACCACCACTACAGTCTCTACGTCGGATCGATCGGCCGCGTCCAGCATCGCCCAGGGCACTCCCGACTTCATGGAAGCGCTTGGTTGGGCTATGTCGACGCCGGTCCAACACTGAGCACCTACCGCCCATGGTTTCAAGCCTTCAACGCAAGAGAGGCGGTCAGGGCCTCACGTGGAGTCTTCCACTTAAGGACACGGCGGGGTCGATCGTTGAGCTCGTCGGCGATGGCTTGGAACTCTGGAGCACCCTTCGCCGAGAGGTCACTGTTGCGTGGCAGATACTGGCGGAGCAGTCCGTTCGTGTTCTCGTTGAGGCCACGTTGCCAGGGTGACCTGGCGTCGCAGAAGTAGACGGGCAGGGTGGTTACGCGCGTGAAGAGCTCGTGCCGTGTCATCTCGATGCCTCGGTCCCATGTCACAGATCTCCGGAGCTCGAGTGGAAGCGACTCGATGGCGGCGATGAGCGCTGAGGTGACGCTGTCGGTGCCGGGCCCGTCCGGCAGATGCAGCAGGACGACGTAGCGGGTGACGCGCTCGGCGAGCGTGCCGACGTGCGACTTGCCGTGCCGGCCGACGATGAGGTCGCCCTCCCAGTGGCCCAGCATTCGCCGTTCGGCAACCTCGACTGGTCGCAGCCGGATGGGCGTCATGTTCTTGATCCTCGGAGGACCAACAGAGAGACGCCGCTGTGGGCGGCGTGCCACTCGCCGGCTGCGAAGATGCACGCTGAGCTGGCCAGGAAGGCCCCGCTTGGCCTGCACGTACAGCGATGTGTAGATCGTCTCGTGGGAGACGCGCATCATCGGATCGTCCGGGAACTCCTCGATGAGCCGCCTCGAGATCTGCTGAGGTGACCAGCGCTTCGCGAGGCGCTCCTCGACGAAGGCACGCAGCTCGGGGTTCTCGGCCAACTTCGGGGGCCGAGGTCGCTTGGCACGGGCGTCTGCCATCCGGTCTGCCCGCACGGCCCGGTACCCCGTCTCGGTGCTGTTGCGCCTCACCTCCCGCGAGACCGTGGAGATCGGACCGCCCGATGCCGGCGGCGATCTGGGTGAGGGTCAGGCCCTTCGCGAGGCCACAGGAGATCTCCTCCCGTTCGGCGAGCGACAGTCGCAGAGCCGAGCGCGGCTTCGATGATCGCGGCCGGATGCCGCCAGATGCTTGCAGCCAGTACCGCACGGCCGAGCGGGATACCCCGGCGGCCGCTGCAGCCTCCTGCAGGGTGGCACCGCTCGCCCTTGCCTCCCAGAACCGTCCCCGTACCTCGGCTGACTTCGGACGTCTTCCCATCGCTCCCTCCTCAAGTTCGAAGAGGCCACGATGACCGATCAATTGCGATTACCGGTGGAAACCATCGGCGATCACCGCGCAGTTTTCACCCGGCGTTGACACTCGATCGCCTCGTTCGTGACAACGGTCACGACGAACCGTCAAGGCCGAGGAGCGCTCTCGTGAACTCTTGCTACCTTGATCACCAGGGCCTCCCCACGCTCGCAGTCGTCGAACAACGACGAGAACGGCCGCCCGCCCCTATTGAGGCACAAGAGCGTCAGCTAGCCAGGTCGTTAGGAAGAGCCGCCGGCAGAAGCCCCTTGACAGATGCCCACGTGAGGTGTTGACTCAACCACGCTCGGTGACAACAGCGCCGCCGAGCGTCAGGGGGCAGGTCATGAAGTCACCCATCCGGACTGGTCACGCGTCCCAGCACACGGGGATGGGTACGGCCCGAAAGCCGCTCTCGGTGATCATGCTGCTCGGCCTGCTCGCCGGCATCCTTGTACCCCTCGGCAGCGCGGCGGCGGCATCGCCGCGGCACCATGTTGCCGTAAAGCACGCCACGTCGTCTCACCCGAAGGCCTGGCCCACACCTGTCGGCGGCTGGGCCAAGTCGATCAACCCCGCCCCCTCCCCCCTTCGCGTGACGCGGCGGGGCACCGCGTGGGCGCGGCCCTCGAGCCGCCCACGGGCGGCCTGGCGCGCTTCGCCTCTCACCACCTGCACGATCCCCGGCGTCCCGACGAGCCTGACCACGGGCAACCTCTCCTCCTATGACCCGTACCTGACCGGTACGGTGAATTGCAACGGGAGCGGGGGCCTGTGGGCCTATTTCAACGTCGAAGACTCCAACGGCAACGTGATCTACTCGGCCGAGTCCTCTGGGACGATAGGCATGGGCCTCAATGCGCAGACCCAGATCCCGACCGGCGACGTCCGTCCCGGCGACTCCTACAGCTGGTACATGTACGACTGCCTGAACGAGAACAACACGTCCTGCTCAGCGGACACCGCCAACCAGCCCTTCATCGTGGACCCGCTCCTCAACGCCGGCGACGACCAGACGGCCACCTACGAGTCGTTCCCGGCCGGAGACGAGCTGAACGTCCGGGTGAACGTGAACTCGGGCGATCTCGAGATCAAGCAGAACGACATTTCCCTCGCCGGCATTCTGAGCCCCGTCGTGATCGGCCAGGTCTACAACAGCCTGGACCTGGCACCGGGCAGTTCGAACGCGTCCGGCCTCGACCTCTCTCCTGGCTGGGGCCTCTCGGTGCCGGGCTCGGTCCAGCTCCAGAACGACAACGGGCCGGTGGCGCTTTACGACTCGACGGGAAGGGTCTGGCTCTTCACGGGCAACGCCTCCGCGGCCTGCGGCGTCAACTACGTCTCGCCTGGGGGCATCGACGCCACGCTCACCCCGGTCTGCAGCGGCAGCACCATAACCGGGTACAACCTCGCGTTCAACAAGACGAACGACACGCAGTACTTCCGGCTGACCACACCAGGCAACAGCGCCTCGACGGCTGTGCTCTACAGCGACGCCGACCGGGACAGCAACAAGGTCTACTACAACCCCGTCACCTCGAGCTCGACACAGCTGGCGAGCATCAACGGCACGCGGGGGACGGCGAGCACGGTCAACTTCACTCCCACCTCGGGCAGTCCACTCACCTCGATCTCCCAGGGCACGACGAGCCCCTACATCCGCAGCGCCACCCTTGGCTACACCTCGGGCAACCTCACCTCTGTCCTCGATCCGGCCGGCAACACGACGCACTTCTCCTACACGGGGGGCCTCCTCACCCAGCTGACGGAACCGAACGGCAACATCATCACCTTCGGCTACGACTCCCACGACCGGGTGACTACCGTCACACAGGACCCGACCGGCACCGACGCAGTGACGACGTTCGGCTACACCGACGGCGTGAACGGCAACACCGTGATGACCGATGCCCTCGGCCGCAAGTGGACCTACCTCACCGACTACGCCAACCGCGTGCAGACCGAGCTCGACCCTGGGAACAACGTGGTCTACGGCTCGAGCTACAACGAGGACGCCAAGCCCCTCACCCTGTCGAACGGCATCGGGACCTCCAGCTACACCTATAACGACGCCGCTCCGAGCCTCGGCGAGAACCTGATGTCGTCGACGGACGGCTCCGGGGCGATCACGAGCTTCCAGTACAACGGAGGCTCAAAGTTCTTGGTGAGTCAGTCGACCGACCCTGCCGGCAACATCACGATGTACAACTACAGCCCTACCTTTGATCCATCCTCGACCGAGAACCAGGGCCTCGTCATCTCGGCGAGTGTCGACTACAACATGAACGGCACTGCCAAGGACTCGGAGGACCCCGCCGGCAACAAGACGACGTACAGCTACGACAGCGGACAGACCCTCAACCTGATCACTCCGCAGACGAAGGTGTCCCCGCCGAGCGACCCGCTCAACCCGACGACCGTCACGAACGACCCGTTCGGCCGGATAAGCACCGTGAAGGACGGAAACGGCGTCACGAAGACGCTGACCTACGACGGGCTCGACCGCGTCACAGAGGTCCAGTACAGCGACAGCACGCCGACGGTGACCTACACCTACGACGGCGACGGCTACCTGAAGATTCGGGTGGCGGGAGGAGTGACGGTCAACTACGGTTACAACACTCTCAACCAAGAGACCTCCGACGTCATCACAAGCGGGGCGTCCCTCTCCTACGGCTACGACGCTGTCGGCGACATGACGTCGCTGACCGATGCACGTGGGACGACGACCTATCACTACAACGCCGACGAGGAGCTGAGCTACATGGTGGAAGGGTCGTCTGGCAACACCGACGTCTTCGCCTACGACTCAGCCCACCGCCGCACCGACACGTGGGACGACACGGGCGGCAGCACGCTCATCCCACCTGCCGCCTTTGCCATGCACTCCCACCTCAACTACAACGGCGCCGGCCACGTCACCTCGATCGTCATGAGCCGCGCCTCCAACGACGCCACGCAGTTCGAGAACCTGTCCTACTGCTACGTGGCCATCCCGAGCCCGACCTACAGCTGCTCGGGCGGGAAGACGACCGACAACGTCTACAGGGTCACCAACAACCTGACCAACCCGCCCACGACGACCAGCTACACCTACGACCAGGGCGAACGGGTCACAAGCGCCGGGATCAACAACGGCGGGGCGACGTACAACTACTCCTACACGACCAACAGCAACATCAGCAACTTCAACAGCACGACCTACGACTACAGCGCCAACCCCTGGAACGAGGTGGACAACACGGGCTGGACCTACGACTACGACGGCAACCTGACAGCTGACCCCGTCCTCGGCAGCCTGACCTACAACGGTGCCTCCCAGACCACCTCGGTCGGCGGCACCTCTGTCAGCTACGCCACCGAGGGCGAGCAGGAAGTGACCGCCATCGGCACCACCTCGTTCGTGAACGGCCTCGAGGGCATACAGTCCACGACCCAAGCCGGGGTCACCAAGTACTTCGAGCGGACGCCGGACGGCCAGCTCATCTCCGAGGTGACGCCCACCGAGAACTACTACGCCACCGACTACGAGGGTTCGGTCATTGCCCTCGTCGGCCCTGCTGGGACGCTGAACGGCACCTACACCTACGACCCCTACGGCAACGTCACCAACACGCTCACCACCCCGGCCATGAACAACCCCTGGCGCTTCACCGGCGGCTACTGGGCGGCGGGGGTCAACCTGTACCACTTCGGCGCCCGGTGGTACGATCCGTCCGTCGGTCGCTGGACCCAGCCGGACTCGGTCGTGACGCTGAACGACCCGACGAACGGCAACCTGTACGCCTACGTCAAGGACAATCCGGTGAACAACAGCGACCCGTCGGGGCGCTGCGGCATATCCTGGACGTTCGAAATTAGTGACTGTGGAGTGCTCAATACGGCACTAAATTACTTTAACAATGCTTTTACCTCCGGCGTAGACGACGCAGCGGCCGGTGCCGCTGCGGGTTGTGTGGCCGGCGAAGCCTTTGGTACCATTGGATGCCCTGCGGGATACGTCGGAGGCGGTGTAACCGGCTTCGTAGGTGGGTTTGTCGGCAGTGTCGCAAACGACATTACGAATTGGTGATTAGTTAGGATCGAGCTGTACAGACGGTGAGCATACATACCGCTACCTGCAACTGGGAGTCGCCGAAGCCTGTTGATGAGGTGCTATCCGCTTTGGAGGCCGTGTTACGGCGGTGGCACCGCGGGCGCATCATCACCAGAGATAGTGGCACACTCTACGCTACACTCGGTTCTCCTCAGCGAGCTCGATTTCATGGTTTGTCCGTGCAGAGCGGACGAGACAATTTTCCGATGCAGGTGTCCGTCAGGGCTCAAGATTTAACTGATAAGACACGGGTATCTGTCTTGATCCATGGTGGGCTGTCCGTATGGTTTGGACGCATCATAGAGCGAGTATTTAATGATCGTGTGCGATTGCTCATTGATCAGATGCAACATGCAACTCTATAGGGGGGGCGGACGAACCTTAGCCCCCGTTTCACCGCGTTGTCTCAGTATTGACGGCTGCAAGACTTCGAATTGGCCTTTCCGCAAGGGAAGCTGGGGGGAGTTCGGACTTCCAGACCCCTCACGGAAAGGCACCTTCTGGATACTGCCTCGGCTACAGCATCTCTATGAGTACGTGAGTTGAACTATGGCCAATATCCGGAGCGGCCCGTGTGACTCTTTGATCTAGTAGGCCGAGCGCGGACGCCACGCTAATGGTGTTCTCTTGATCCTGGTTCCTTTGATCGTAATCGGGCAGGTGCTTCTGACAGTCCCGATCTGACTGGCAGACACTCGTAGATCGGACTTCTTGAAACGCCCGACGGGCTTCTCAGGGTGCAGGATCCGATTCGCCGTCCTTTGCGACAACACGCGCCGGCTGAACCGTGCAGATAGAGCGGGGGGCGCCGTTGCGGCGCTCGTAGTAGGCGGCACGGGAGACCTCGAGCAGTCCACACGCCTTGTTGACGCTGTGGCCTGCGACTTTCTCCGCCTCGATGAAGGGGTCCAGCCTCATCGGGTCTCCTTCGCGAAGAAAGCTGTCGCTCGCTTGAGTATCTCGACGTCCTCGCGCAGGGAGCGGTTCTCCTTGCGCAGCTTGGTGAGCTCGGCCCGCTCCTCAGTGGTGAGCCCGGGCCGCTCGCCTTGGTCGATCTCAGCTTGCTTCACCCAGCTGCGCACGTTCGTCTCGGTCAGATCGAAGTCTCGGGCCACCTGGCCGATGCTGCGATCGCCGCGCCGGCACAACTCGACGATCTCAGCCTTGAACTCCGGAGTGAACGACCGGCGGTGACGCGGCTTCTTCCTCTCCACGGTCTCCATTTTGGACATCCTTTCTGGGGCGGTGCCCCTGATGGTGGATGTCCGTCAAACCGGAGGAAGCCCAACCCAGACCTTGAAGCAGATCTCCTACAGCTGGGAGACCCTGCTCTCCGGTGGGGGCAACAGCTCGACAAGGACCTGCGCCGACCTGAAGACCTGGACGATAACCGTTCCGACCGGTGGGCCGATTTCTGGCAGCGTCACGATCTCCCGATCCCACCTGGCAAGAAGACAGCAGCACTACCCTCAGGAATTTTTGTCTCCAGAACGGTCAAATCGTCGATCACACTATGCTGGGTATTGGTGCTACCGTCGTGAGCAATAACTCCCTTGCTGCTCTCATGAAGGCCTCGAATACTTCGACCAGAGCCGAATTCATTCGAGGCGGCGTGTATTACACTCCGCCAAGCTGGGACTTTGGCGCTTAACTCAGGAGCGCTAGCCCGATCTTCGAAGGTCGACAGGTGCGATACTCTCTGCGCATAAGCGGCACCTCGGATGAGGTGCAAATCGGAGCTCGGTCGCCGAACCGCGTCTCGTTTGTGCTCCGTCGCAGCCCTAATCGGCTACAACCCTCGGCGCAGACTGGATCGCGTGAGCGTGCTGATCGAGGTGAGCAAATTCGCGAAAGACGATGTCAGCTCCAACAGTCCGGGCTCTCTTTAGATGCATCTGTCTTCTCGCAACGCTCCGATGAAGTCTCTTTGTTCCTGCACCATAGCCACTAGCGATGTAACGATCCACCATACTGCCCACACTGAATTATCGGCCACGACGGAAGAGGAAGCTGCCTATGACCACTAGAAGTAAGACCACGACGACGACAATGACGATTACAGGAGAACCGCCCTTTGTAGCGGCGATAAAATCGGGTAGCATATCCAGCTCCTCAGCGTTCTGCTCGCGGAATCTTATTCCCTTGCGCGTCGTACGGCGCCGGCCATCCCGCTCTTATGAATAGCCTATTTATGAACGGACGCAGGGGACGTGGTATCCAACGTACTGCTGGCCCCTTTCTATCGAATGGTGCCATAACTACTTGACCTCCAATTCTCGGCCTGGGGGTCAAAATGTATAACTCGCCCCAACTTGGCATCCTAGTTCGGTCGCTGTACTTATGCCTGCGCCAGCGCCATAGCCCGACGCTGACGCGCTCGCCGTACCCACCAGACCCCCGCCTGAACACGATACATCCGCCTCCGGGCCGGGCTCGGGAGTGCCGGTATTTTCGGTTGCATCAGCCTCGATGCCTACGTCTGGACCGACTCCGAGTCCTACGGTGGGTAGACTTCCTTCGGAGCCTACGCTTAAACAGATTCCGAGACATAGAGTGAAGCTGATGCCGAGGAAGGACGTACCCGTAGAGTCGGTCAGGCTCACCGGATTATCCTTGACGTAGGCGTACAGGTTGCCGTTCGTCGGGTCGTTCAGCGTCACGACCGAGTCCGGCTGGGTCCAGCGGCCGACGGACGGGTCGTACCACCGGGCGCCGAAGTGGTACAGGTTGACCCCCGCCGCCCAGTAGCCGCCGGTGAAGCGCCAGGGGTTGTTCATGGCCGGGGTGGTGAGCGTGTTGGTGACGTTGCCGTAGGGGTCGTAGGTGTAGGTGCCGTTCAGCGTCCCAGCAGGGCCGACGAGGGCAATGACCGAACCCTCGTAGTCGGTGGCGTAGTAGTTCTCGGTGGGCGTCACCTCGGAGATGAGCTGGCCGTCCGGCGTCCGCTCGAAGTACTTGGTGACCCCGGCTTGGGTCGTGGACTGTATGCCCTCGAGGCCGTTCACGAACGAGGTGGTGCCGATGGCGGTCACTTCCTGCTCGCCCTCGGTGGCGTAGCTGACAGAGGTGCCGCCGACCGAGGTGGTCTGGGAGGCACCGTTGTAGGTCAGGCTGCCGAGGACGGGGTCAGCTGTCAGGTTGCCGTCGTAGTCGTAGGTCCAGCCCGTGTTGTCCACCTCGTTCCAGGGGTTGGCGCTGTAGTCGTAGGTCGTGCTGTTGAAGTTGCTGATGTTGCTGTTGGTCGTGTAGGAGTAGTTGTACGTCGCCCCGCCGTTGTTGATCCCGGCGCTTGTGACCCGTTCGCCCTGGTCGTAGGTGTAGCTGGTCGTCGTGGGCGGGTTGGTCAGGTTGTTGGTGACCCTGTAGACGTTGTCGGTCGTCTTCCCGCCCGAGCAGCTGTAGGTCGGGCTCGGGATGGCCACGTAGCAGTAGGACAGGTTCTCGAACTGCGTGGCGTCGTTGGAGGCGCGGCTCATGACGATCGAGGTGACGTGGCCGGCGCCGTTGTAGTTGAGGTGGGAGTGCATGGCAAAGGCGGCAGGTGGGATGAGCGTGCTGCCGCCCGTGTCGTCCCACGTGTCGGTGCGGCGGTGGGCTGAGTCGTAGGCGAAGACGTCGGTGTTGCCAGACGACCCTTCCACCATGTAGCTCAGCTCCTCGTCGGCGTTGTAGTGATAGGTCGTCGTCCCACGTGCATCGGTCAGCGACGTCATGTCGCCGACAGCGTCGTAGCCGTAGGAGAGGGACGCCCCGCTTGTGATGACGTCGGAGGTCTCTTGGTTGAGAGTGTTGTAACCGTAGTTGACCGTCACTCCTCCCGCCACCCGAATCTTCAGGTAGCCGTCGCCGTCGTAGGTGTAGGTCACCGTCGGCGTGCTGTCGCTGTACTGGACCTCTGTGACGCGGTCGAGCCCGTCGTAGGTCAGCGTCTTCGTGACGCCGTTTCCGTCCTTCACGGTGCTTATCCGGCCGAACGGGTCGTTCGTGACGGTCGTCGGGTTGAGCGGGTCGCTCGGCGGGGACACCTTCGTCTGCGGAGTGATCAGGTTGAGGGTCTGTCCGCTGTCGTAGCTGTACGTCGTCTTGTTGCCGGCGGGGTCCTCCGAGTCCTTGGCAGTGCCGTTCATGTTGTAGTCGACACTCGCCGAGATGACGAGGCCCTGGTTCTCGGTCGAGGATGGATCAAAGGTAGGGCTGTAGTTGTACATCGTGATGTTGCCGGCAGGGTCGGTCGACTGACTCACCAAGAACTTTGAGCCTCCGTTGTACTGGAAGCTCGTGATCGCCCCGGAGCCGTCCGTCGACGACATCAGGTTCTCGCCGAGGCTCGGAGCGGCGTCGTTATAGGTGTAGCTGGAGGTCCCGATGCCGTTCGACAGGGTGAGGGGCTTGGCGTCCTCGTTGTAGCTCGAGCCGTAGACCACGTTGTTCCCAGGGTCGAGCTCGGTCTGCACGCGGTTGGCGTAGTCGGTGAGGTAGGTCCACTTGCGGCCGAGGGCATCGGTCATCACGGTGTTGCCGTTCACGCCGTCGGTGTAGCCGAACGTCGTCACTGCGTCGGTGCCGGTCGGGTCCTGTGTGACGGTAGTCACCCGGTCGTGGGAGTCGTAGCCGAAGGTGATGATGTTGCCGTTCGGTTCCGTCAGCTGGGTGAGGAGGCCCCCCGTGTAGGAGAAGTGCGTCGTGTTGCCGGCCGGATCGAGGACAGAGGTGAGGTTGCCCGAGGTGTAGCCAAGGGTGGCGCTGCGGATGTAGGGGCTCGTCGTGCCCTGGGAGATCGAGGTGAGTGGACTGCCCGAGGTGGGAGTGAAGTTGACCGTGCTCGCCGTCCCCCGCGTGCCGTTGATGCTCGCCAGCTGTGTCGAGCTCGAGGTGACGGGGTTGTAGTAGACCTTGTTGCTGTCCCGGTCGGCGTCGCTGTAGAGCACAGCCGTCGAGGCGCTGTTGCCTGGTGTGGTCAGCCGGAAGTACTGCGTGTCGTTCGTCTTGTTGAACGCGAGGTTGTACCCGGTTATGGTGCTGCCGCTGCAGACCGGGGTGAGCGTGGCGTCGATGCCCCCAGGCGAGACGTAGTTGACGCCGCAGGCCGCGGAGGCGTTGCCCGTGAAGAGCCAGACCCTTCCCGTCGAGTCGTAAAGCGCCACCGGCCCGTTGTCGTTCTGGAGCTGGACCGAGCCCGGCACCGAGAGGCCCCAGCCAGGAGAGAGGTCGAGGCCGGACGCGTTCGAACTGCCCGGTGCCAGGTCCAGGCTGTTGTAGACCTGGCCGATCACGACGGGGCTCAGAATGCCGGCGAGGGAAATGTCGTTCTGCTTGATCTCGAGATCGCCCGAGTTCACGTTCACCCGGACGTTCAGCTCGTCTCCGGCCGGGAACGACTCGTAGGTGGCCGTCTGGTCGTCGCCGGCGTTGAGGAGCGGGTCCACGATGAAGGGCTGGTTGGCGGTGTCCGCTGAGCAGGACGTGTTGTTCTCGTTCAGGCAGTCGTACATGTACCAGCTGTAGGAGTCGCCGGGACGGACGTCGCCGGTCGGGATCTGGGTCTGCGCATTGAGGCCCATGCCTATCGTCCCAGAGGACTCGGCCGAGTAGATCACGTTGCCGTTGGAGTCTTCGACGTTGAAATAGGCCCACAGGCCCCCGCTCCCGTTGCAATTCACCGTACCGGTCAGGTACGGGTCATAGGAGGAGAGGTTGCCCGTGGTCAGGCTCGTCGGGACGCCGGGGATCGTGCAGGTGGTGAGAGGCGAAGCGCGCCAGGCCGCCCGTGGGCGGCTCGAGGGCCGCGCCCACGCGGTGCCCCGCCGCGTCACGCGAAGGGGGGAGGGGGCGGGGTTGATCGACTTGGCCCAGCCGCCGACAGGTGTGGGCCAGGCCTTCGGGTGAGACGACGTGGCGTGCTTTACGGCAACATGGTGCCGCGGCGATGCCGCCGCCGCGCTGCCGAGGGGTACAAGGATGCCGGCGAGCAGGCCGAGCAGCATGATCACCGAGAGCGGCTTTCGGGCCGTACCCATCCCCGTGTGCTGGGACGCGTGACCAGTCCGGATGGGTGACTTCATGACCTGCCCCCTGACGCTCGGCGGCGCTGTTGTCACCGAGCGTGGTTGAGTCAACACCTCACGTGGGCATCTGTCAAGGGGGCATCTAAGTCTGTAGTAGCGCCCGCCCCGGGCCGGCGCCGGGCCGACGGACAGGACCTGTCCAAGGCGACGTTCCATCCTCGGACATCACGTAGGAGCGTGGTAGAACCGGCCGATGAGCAACGACGCTCCTGCCTACGCACCTCCGCAGTCGTCAGAGAGGCGCCTGCCGGTACGCGACTTGCCGGCCCTGCTGCTTGGCCGGGATGCCGTAAAGGCGCCGGGCGCCGCCGATAGCGAGCCGCGGCCGGCCGTCGGAACACTACTGCCGCCCCCGCTCCAGCTCTTCGTGCTGAGCTTCCTGATGCTGTTTGTCGAACTGGCGCTTATCCGGTGGCTCGGAGCGCTCGTGATCTATCTGTCGTATTTCTCGAACTTCGTCCTACTCGGCAGCTTTCTCGGTATCGGCATCGGGTTCCTGCGGGCGCGAGCCCGGGTGAACCTCTTCCCGTGGGCGCCGGTGGCCTTGGGCCTGCTGATCCTTTTCGTCCGGGTGTTCCCGGTCGAGGTCATCCGGAGTGGTTCACAGCTGCTCTTCTTCGGCACGGGCGCGTTCCACGCGAGCGGTCCTCCCACGTGGGTCACGCTGCCGGTGGTGTTTCTCGCCGTCGCCGGCGTCATGGCGACGATCGCCGAAGGCGTCGCCCGGACTTTTGTCCGGTTCCCACCCCTTGATGCCTACCGGCTCGACATCGCCGGCAGCATCGCCGGCATCGCGGCCTTCTCAGT
Organism: uncultured Actinomycetota bacterium; assembly: GCA_963754255.1. GTDB lineage: Bacteria > Actinomycetota > Acidimicrobiia > Acidimicrobiales > Bog-793 > CAVWEW01. Next base: position 688,356 of record CAVWEW010000008.1, on the reverse strand, counting down.
GCTCTCGTTCCTCGACGCCAAGCCGGTCGTCTGGGCGCTCATCGTGGCGGTGGTCATGCTGTTGCTCTACGGCCGGCGCGTCGGGCTGCTCCAGCTGGCCGCGGTTCTAGCCATCGTGCTGCTGCTCTGGACAGAATCGCTCTCGTCGAGCGACATCTGGTCGCCCTACTACCGTATCTCGGTCTACAAGACGAGCTATGGCTACGCCGTCGACGTGAACGGGATACCGCACCAGAACATCATCCCGGCCCACAAGCTGAAGAGGGTCTATTCCGAGCCGTATCTGGACGATCCCAGCAACCCGCTGAACAACGTCCTGATTATCGGCGCCGGGACCGGCGACGACGTCGCGAACGCCCTACTAAAGGGGGCCAAGCACATCGACGCGGTTGAGATCGATCCCGAGCTGTACCAGCTCGGCAAGCAGCTGAACCCCGACCACCCGTACCAGAACCACCGGGTCTCGGTGCACATCAACGACGGCCGGGCCTTCCTCGAGCAGACGCACACGAAGTACAACATGATCCTCTTCGCTCTGCCCGACTCGCTGACCCTCGTATCCGGGCAGTCCTCCCTGCGCCTCGAGAGCTACCTGTTCACGCTCCAGGCGGTGGAGGCGGCCAAGGCACACCTGAAACCGGTCGATGGCGAGTTCGCCATGTACAACTACTACCGGACGCCGTGGCTCCGCGACCGGCTGGCGAACACCCTGGAGGTCGCCTTCGGGCACGCCCCCTGTGCTGATAACCAGGGTTCCTCGCTGTCGATGCTCTCCAGCAGCATCAATCCGTCCGTCCTCCACTGCAGCAGCGTGTGGCATCGCCCGGCCCACGTCGTACCGGCGGCCACTGACGACCACCCGTTCGTCTACCTGGACGGCAACTCGATCCCCTGGCTATACAGGATCACACTCTCCCTCATCCTGCTGGCGTCGATCCTGCTCGTACGCCCGGCCGCTGGCCCGTATCGCAGGATGACCGGCTATGTCGACCTGTTCTTCATGGGGGCGGCATTCATGCTGCTCGAGACGAAGAACATCGTGCAGTTCGCGCTGCTGTTCGGCACCACTTGGTTCGTCAACGCGCTGGTGACCGCCGGTGTCCTGGTGGCGGTGCTGGCGGCGGTAGAGGTCTCTCGGCATGTAGTCATCCGCCCGGCCTTGCTGTACGTCGCCTTGCTCGCTGCGCTGGTTGTCGCCTGGGCGGTCCCGCCGTCGGCGCTACTGTCTCTGTCCGCCGTGCCCCGCTTCGTCCTAGCGGTGATCGTCGCTTTCGCGCCGATCTTCCTCGCCAACATGGTCTTCGCCCAGCGCTTTCGCGACGTCGGCGACTCGGGCACGGCCTTCGGGGCTAACCTGCTCGGCGCCATGGTCGGCGGAGTACTGGAATACGCCTCGCTCATCGTCGGGTACCGCTGGCTCCTCGTTTTCGTGGCTGTGCTCTACGGCCTGGCGTTCCTCACGGGGCGGCGGCACCTGCAGACTGCTGGCCCGATGGCCGCGCGGAATGCCGCGGCTGGGCAGCCAGTTCCGCTCCGGCATCACCAGCCCATGACCAGCTCTTAGCCGCCGTCGACAGCGACGAGACTTGGTCCGCTGTTGCCTCGGGATCGTGGCGTACCCGTCCGCATAGAGGTTCGTGGAGGTCGGCACCGGCACGGCCCACCCAGGCGAGCTCCTCATCGGTGAGCCTTGTGGGGCGGCGAACCCGCTGTGATGCCAGGTCAGCCGCGGCGCGGCGCTGCCGAGAGAGGGCCTCCTCGAAGCCAGCTTCGAGCGTGCGAGCGACAAGCCGGTTCTCGGGCTCGACGGCATCGAACTGTCGGCGCGCGGTGACAGGCTGCTCAAAGGCCTCCGCGTCCGACATCCGGCGGGGGAAGCGCACGCCGCGGGTCTCTCCATGTTGGCGCTGGGCACGCGTCGCCGTCGTGGTTGAGTCCACCGCTGAAAGTGCCGATACACGCACCGTGGACTTGGCATGACAATTTCGGGGCCCTGGCATCGAGCACGCCGTTCAGCGGTGTTACTCATCGCTGCCCTGACGCTCGGTGCATGCGGCTCCGGTCATACGGCAGGAACGGAATCTCCTGCCACCGCTGCAACAGCGCTCCCGGGGTTTCTCGGAACCCCGACCGGGCAGGCCGTGTTCCTTCAGTTTACTCAGTCGGGGGCCAACCTCACGGGAACCGTCGAGTTTGCGTATCTCTCATCCAACAGGGCGCAAGTCGACACAGCTAACGGCTCCATCGACGGGAAAATCTCCGGCTCGGCAGTCACGATCGACGACGAGGACGACGTGATTACCTCAAACGGCGGGAGCATTAGTGGTGCAATGCAGGGCACCAATCTCGTGCTTTCGTTTCCTCAGCAAATGGGGCAGCTTGCAACGCTCCAGTTCAGCCCGGCCAGCGTGACAACATACAACGCCGCGGTCGCAAAGCTGCAGACCGTGGCCGCTCAGACTGCATCCGCCCGGGCAGCAGGGGCCGCCGCAGCAGCAGCCAAAGCCCAGGCACGGCAGGCGACCGTCCACGAGCAGCAGGCAATCACCAGTGCCGCCGAAGCGGTGAACACGGACGAGAGCAACATCACCGGGGATATCTCCAATGTGACGAGCGATGAGCAAGGCCTCACGTCAGACGTCGGCGCAGTGCAAAGCGACCTTCAAGAGACCCAGAGCGATCTCGTCCAAGCGCAAAGTGACGCCCGATCGAACCCAAGCGAGGTTTGCGATGACGCGGGTTCGGTTCAGGACGATCAGGGCTCGCTGGAAGACGATCAGGGCGGCTTCCAGGACGACGTGTCTTCGAACAAGCCGGACGTGACCAGCCTCCGACAAGATACCGCTTCCCTTCAGTCTGATTGGGCGAGCCTTGCATCGGCCGAGTCCGCCGATCTGAGCTATATACCGCTCGGTGGGCCTCCAGCCGCCTCCGACGAGGCTACGACGCTCACCCATGCAAACGCGGCCCTCTCGAAGTACCAGAAGGCCGTGACTGCGGACACAGCAACGATCGCTGGCTACCTGACCCAGGCCAATCAATACGTCGCGAAAGCGAATCAGCTGTGCTCGTCGGCGGGCGGATAAGTCCAACACCGCACGGTGCGAGGTCCTGGCCAAAGGACCCGACAGTCTGGCCTCAAGAGGGCCTACGTGCTCACCGCCGAGCTGACAGGCGTCTCAGGGACCTCGTCGACGAACGGCCGCCTTGACTGCCTTCAGTTCGGCCTCGGGCTCCTTGACCCGCCTTTCGCCGAGCTTCGGCTCGAAATTGACAAAGCTGAGCTACAGAAGAGGTTGGAGGAGGCGATGCTTCTGATTGGAGAGCGAGACTACGCCGGCGTTCGTTGGCTGAGCGCACTGAGTGAAAATCTGTGGGCACCAGGCGAAGGCTACACGTGGTTCGATCTTTATCAGCCGCTGACGCGCTTTCTGTACTCTCTCGGATTCCTTTGCTGCACCGGTACATCAGGCTCTCGCGCAATCGTCTATCTAGACGATCCCTTGTATCTCGACTCGGAATCGAACTTCGAGAAGTGCCCTTGTTTTCTCGTTCACAGCGCCTATCAGCGGGCTCTCGATATATTTCCTGACGGTAACAGACACGTAGGCAAGAGGCACACCGAGGGCCGAACGGTGTGTCCCGAAGAACCCGTGGACGCAGGACGTGGTGACTGACCGTCAGGCCATTGGGAGTCCGTCCTCGCCCAAGCTAGATTCCCCGGCCGCCCCCTACGTCAGACCTGCACGGTTGCGAGCCGTGTTCAGCTTCAACAGCGAACCGGTCACGGCTGGTAACGTCCCGCCCGCCTGGTCCCGACGGCCTCCCCACGTCGCCCTACAGCACAGCGCTTCGTTCACCCCGGTGACCGCTTCAATCGTCACCTGCGGAAGGAGCGCCGCACCGGAGGTCCGCGTGAAGATCCTGCACCTTGGCGTGGTGAAGTGAAGCGTCCAGGTATAAGCCGCCCAGCCGTCGCTGACCCTCGTCGTCGGGGTGCATACAGGCGTACCCGAAGCGCCGTTGCACTGCGTAAGCGCTGCAGACAACCGACCCGATGGGGTACGTGACGAGCTCCACCTACGTCTCGAACGTTCCCGACGCGACTATCAAAGCGTCCATCCGCCCCAGGGGCAGCATATTATGGCGGACAGGGGTGCGGAGCCCGTCTCCTCCTCCGTGTGGAGATCGTCGCTCGAGCGGTAGGACCGGAGGCTGCCTCGTTGCGTATGCTCGCGTCACCTCCGGTGCGACCGGCGATTTCTCAGCGGGAGAAACAGTTTGAACCGGGCGCTCGCAGAAGAACAAGCCGAGGATGCCAACCGAAACTGATGACGACACAGGAGTGGCTCACCGCCGAGTTAAGCGGTCTCGACTCGGCTGACCTCGATAAAATGCATTTCGGAGCTCCAACGTGCAAACACGTCATCATTCTAGGAGACTCAGCGCAGACTCAGCGCAGACTCAGCGCAGACTCAGCGCAGATCAGCCGCTGCGACCGCGAGGGAGCGAACGAGAACGCGTGTCAGTCCGATTCGCGGCCGTGTAGCTTCGCGGAGAGCGAACGTGCGGCTGTGACACGGTTGGGTAGGTGGCCATGACAGATGACGTTCAGCAGACCGAGATAGAGCGGGCTGTAGCACTCGGTTGGCACGTCAGCGAGATTTACCATGTCCCGAAAGTGACCAGCGCTGCGGGTCATGGTACGCCGGCAAAGCGACTGCCAGGAGTTTCGAGTCTCAATCCGACGGAGCAGGCACTTCTGTTGGCACGACAGGTTGGGGCAGACATTCGAGTCCTGCTACCAACTCCCGCCGGAGGTCGCTCAGCACCTTCGACCGAGCATCTGGAGTCGTTGCTCGGCGCCAATCCTCCGGACGATCACTCTATCCGGCTCGAGATTTGGAACCTCCATATCAACCTCCTGGAAGCTCTGACGGTCTCAGGCTTCCGAGTGGGAAAGGCCTATGGCCTTGGGCGGGCTCTATCGGAGACCGCGATCGTTCCGGTACACGCCCCTGACGCCGAGCGAATTGACGTATTGAAAGAGGTGCTCAGAACCGGACGATGCCTGGAGATCGTCGCCTGGTTGGCGGAGCTCAAGACTAGCTTTCGAGCTCACGCCGCCTATGCTGCCGAAGGTAGCCTGATGCGTTGGAGCGATTGGGACAATGTGGCAACTCTCCAAGACGACGGCGTCTTCACAGCGTTGTCGCGCCAGGGTCGGGTATGGCGGAGTCTGCTCACGGGAGAACTGCAGGCCACTGATCTTCTTCAGGCGACGGACTTCGTTGTGGCCTCTATCGCTCTGCTCAAGCGAGTGAGCCAGCTAGCCCGTCGGTTCGTCTGGTCCGGCTACGGGCTGGTTTTGCTGTTAGTGCTGATAGTCGTTGTTGGTGGTCTGATTGGAATTTCTCAGATCCATAGCCTTGACAGGACGAACCAGCTGATCGCTCAGCTCGTGACAGCGGTGGCTGCTCTGGGCGTCACAACCAAGGGCGTACTCTCAACTCTCGGGAGGGCGGCGGCAAAGGCGGAGCAACCGCTATGGCAGTCTGAACTCGACGAGTCTTGTGCGGTGGCAGCTTCGCGTTTGCCGTACGGTGTGGCAGTCGGTCGTCGTCCTCGAGCTGATATCGGCTCGATGGAGTGGGGCGGCTCCTGGCCGACAGGGATTAGACGGCTGATCCCACGTTCCCTTCGGCGGTAAGCAAGACCACATCGACCCCGAGTGAGCAGGTCGGTAAAGACCTCCTCTTTTGTGTTGAAGGCTTGAACCATGCATGACGCCATTCCCAGGGCGTACGAGGTGATCAGCCTCGCACCCCGGCCACTGTAGACGTGCGGGCAGCACCGGATCTGCGGGTGGCGGCGACGACCTGAGTGAGCTCGTCGGAGAGCTGCCGGCTGACGGCTTCGATCGGCGCATCGAGGCCGTCTGTACCTCGAACGGCACCCACTACACGCGCTGCGCTTGGTTGCGCCCATCCCGGTGTAAACGCGCATCGGGCGTAGGTTCCTTCAAGACCTGCAAGTCAATGAAGGAGGACCTACCCGCGGCACTAGGAGTATCGCCTACGGACGCCATCCGCGCACAGATCAACGAGCTGTTCGCGGGCCAGGAGCTCAGACTTGTCCTCGATGCGGTCGGCCGGCTCTCGGTCCGGCTAATAGTGCAACGGCCATCGAGGCCGAAATCGACGCCCTCTTGGGCCGCCAGCGCCATGAGCGCCGGGAGGACGACGCCCAAGCCGCCACCGCAGCGGCCACCAGCCGGCGGTAGCAGTCCATACGACCCGTGGCCCAGTCGAGCTCGCCCGCCTTGGTAAATGGCTAATCGACCGAACCCATGCCAGAGAAGAGCGGTGTCGAGGCTGAGTGCCGGCCGAGCCACTCGCCTGCGCCGGCCCAGAAGCAAACGCGTCAGCAGCGGCGCCGTCGGCACTCGCGTCAGTCTCCCAATGCCGTCATAGTGTGCCGGTCCGCAGTAGCGTAGCGGCGCAGTTTCTCCGCTTTCCGATGCAACTGACGTGAGCACCCGCCGATGCGGCAACACATATCTCCCCTCTCGGCGCGCTACCCTCTCCGTTTTCCGCCAGAAGATACTCAGTGTTCGCAAGGTAACTTAACTTCGGGAGTCAACGAGCGTGGCACAGCCAGCCAGCGCAGTGAACGAGCATCCACACTTGGGATTGAAGATCCTCAAGTTAGCAGATCGACGGTACTCCGCAAACTGGATCAGGCGTCGAGTCGAAGTCATTCGGCTGCACAATGAGCGAACGCTTGACAAACGCATCTCATTCTTTATCGACCTGAGCAAAGTCTCGCCGGCTGATCGACCTATCTGGCGAGAGGACACACTAATCCTGCCATTGCATCGTCTCTCCCGCAAAAGCCATCTCGTGACCGTGGTAGAGGCTCCCGGAATAGGGGAGCTGATGCGTCCGACCCAACTTCAGGAGCGAGCTTTCGTTTACGAAGGCCTCAGCGCCATGTGGAACTCTGCACGGGTAGGTTCGGACATTCTTAAACACGTTAAGCCCCTCCTGAACGAGCCGATTGACGACAGAGCCCTTATGTCTCGCCATCATGCTCTGGACGCACAAACCCGTCTATTCGAGGCCGTCCTTCCGGCCCACGGTCTTCTCTGTGGGAAGCACTTCGGGGACTTCCTGACCGAGACTAGGCGGTGGCAAGAGAATTACCTTCTCCTGGTCGAAATCCCCGTCGGCAGTCTCCATGACGACTGCGCTATCATAACAATGAGCTACACCGAGCATATTCCGGTGGCTCACGTACTGTCAAGCGGCACTGTGAACATCCGTACAGCGCTCAGCCTCTTCCGGAAACTCGTCGGTGGTTCGCTCTCGAGGGCCGTCGTCCTTCCCGTCCGAGCTGGCACGGGTACAGCCGAGAGTTCGCACTTTCTGCTGGAGGCACCTCAAGGATTTAGAGTCGTTGACGCCCGTCTGCGATTTGAACTTCGCCGTCGGCCGCAACCTAGAGGCTGGTTCCGGGGACGTCTCTACGAGCTCTCGCGTATCCAAAGACCATTGCTGACGTCGAATTCGATTGCTTGGTCCATCCGGAACATGATAATGTCTCCGGTGAGGCATTTTATGCGCCTTCCACACCGGACTGTCATGGTCAGCCGCGATGACGATCGCCTTCCTGAAGTGGCACATGTTCACGTTGCTAGATCTTCGATTCCAGTTGATAATGCCTTCTTCATCGTAAATATCTACGCTTACCGGTCGGGGTTCTTCACAGAGAGCCTCTTGGCGAGCTGGATCCTCTTTGGTATATCGGCGATCTTTTACTTTCACTTGCGGCCAATACACTTCACTATAGCTAATGGCCACAGCAAGTACGTCAACGCGAACATTGCGGGCGCGCTAATATTGCTGCTGCCGGCGGCAATCGTGACAATGGTTACCCAGCGCGATACCCATAGAATCGCCTCGCGGTGCTTCGCGCTGCCGCGCCTGCTTCTAGCGATCAGCGCACTAGGTAGCGTCGGAGGGGCCGCAATGCTGGGGCTCGACGTGCAGGGCCACAAGGCTGAGATCTGGTGGTCCGTAATATATTGGGTGGCACTAGTAGTCGCAGGGCGCATCACTTTAGGAGCACTGGTTCATCTCTACCGCGTGAGTCGCCTGCGCGAGTGGGCGTACCGTAAGGCGTGGGCGCGCTTTGATCGGGAGGCGCGGCGCAATCTCGAAGAACCGTCCAACGCAGTCCGTGTCGGTGCCGACACTCCCTACACTTCGCCACGGTGTTCCCCTGCCGGGCTGGAAGATGATCGAGCACGACGCAAACGCTGGCCACGATCTCGTGTCAACGTGAGTCGGCCGAGGGAGACATCCTCTTGGCGATCGTTTCCTACTGTTCCGGACGTGGAGGAACAGGTGGAGGACCGCGACTACCTCCTTGTCGAGTTTGACCGGTGGCTGTCGGAGCGTGAGGTGCGGCCTGTCAAGGCTGGTCTGCCGGAAGCTACGGAGAAGCCCGAGAGGCACTTATCCTGCGCGGCGTGTCGACTTGACGACGAGGAACCGGCAGGTTCCTCGTAGCCTCGCCCGCTGCCTCGTAGACTTGGCTGGGCTGCGACAAATGCCCTGGGCGGCAGCTCCTCAAGGCCTCCCAGCTTCCTCCCACGCCTGGACGCGGGCATCGCTTACTCGTCTCGCGGTCGGCATATTCGCCCACGCCCGAAATCGCGTCTTCTCCTCAACAGTGAGCTCTGAGAAGAGAGTCTTGTTAGACGCACTTCCTCGAGCGCTGGCTGTCCGTGCTCGACCCGGTCCGAACGCCTGTCCAGCCGAGCGACTGTTCTCGATGTAGGGAGCCAAGGTCTTCCGTAAAGCTGAAGCGTTCTTCTTGCTCAGCTCGATCTCGTAGGTCCTGCCATCAAGTCCGAAAGGGACCGTCTCATCGGCGTTACCACCGTCGAGGTCGTCTACGAGCAGTACTTCGATCGTTCGGGCCATGCCGGGAGGATAGTCCGATCACGACGTATTTCCAGTGACTGTCGGTACAGGACGCGGCAACGATCAGTACGATAGGCGCCTTCCCAGACGTCGTCCATCGCGCCGAAGCCCTCGAAGGAACGCGCCGAGTGCCGAGCGCCGACCGCCGTGATTACACCGACAGCGGCGTCCCGTTCTCTCCTCGTGCCGGCCGTCACGCCGCGACGAACACCGACTGGTCGACAGCCCACGCCCGAACATCGGACTCGTCGGCGGGCGGCACGGCCGACAGGTCGACGAGGAGGCGCTCGTATTGCTCGTGAGGCACAGCGCATCGTACGACTCGCCATGAGGGGCCGCCGCCGTCGTCACAACCTCTCCCAGCTTGACATCTACCGCCAGGAGGTGTACCTATCCTCACGTTGAGTGGCTGGCTCAACGCGTAGACCGGGGATCACCAATGGCGGTAATACTTCAGAACCAGGGATATTCTGGCGCGCCTCGGCGGCCGCGTCGTGGCGGCGGGCTCTGGCGACGCCTCGGCGGCGCAGCTCTCACCGCCATGCTGGCCCTCGCTGCCCTCGTGGCGCTGCCGGGCGTCAGCCAGGCCTCCCCCACGGCTTCGGAGGCGAGCGAGGTCTACGTGGCAGTGGGCGGCAGCACCCCCGAGCTCCAGGCCGTCGACTCCACCACCGGAGACGTCATCGACACCGTCGCCCTCGCCGGTTCGGCCAGCTCGCTCGCGGAGTACGACACGAGCGGCTCGGCGCCGTCACAGGTCCTGGCGGTGGAGTCCGGCGGCCTGCAGGAGGTGAACCCCTCGAAGGGGACCGCCAGCAGTGTCCTTACCCTCTCGGGTACGCCGAGCGCAGTGGCCATCGCCAACGTCTCGCCCACTATCTAACAAGCCCTCGTCATCGTGCCTTCGGCCGACGAGGTGGCCGTGGTCAACCTCGTCGGCTTCAGCCTCGTCGGCTACCTCTCCCTCGGGTTCTCGAGCGGCTCCCCCGCCGGCATCGCCGCCAACCCATCCGGGTCAAACTCCGATCACTTAAAGTAGTGATTCGGCCACGTGTTGTAGCAGACCCACGGACGTTCCAATGTCTATCAAGCAGGCGAGGGGAGCGTTTCGAACTGACCGAACACTGATCGACGACTAGCTGTGCTATTAGCATCATCTACGAGCAGAACGACCGGGCTTTGCGCACTCCGTCGATCTGCTCGGTGCGGTTTATCGCCTGAAAGCCACCGGCGCGCTCGACCTTCGCACTGAAGGCCTTGGCCGCCTGAACGGTCGCCCGGCCGGTCTTCTTGTCGAGCTCCTGCATCGCTATGTGTAGGTCGCGACGAGGCCGACGTGATCCTCCCTTAGTGCGACGGCGGCCGACATCACGAGACCGACAGGTCCTGCTCGGCGACCCGTCGGTACTCGCCGGCGAGCCAGTCGTTCGCGAGGTGCGAGTAGATCCTCGTCGACTCGAACGAACGGTGCCCGGCCTGGGCCTGAATCGCCTCGAGCGCCATTCCCGCCTCACCGGTTCTGACGGCTCAAAGCTCGCCGTCACCATTCGACTCGGGTGTCGCCGCGAAGGCGTGTGAAGCAGATGTGCGCTGCGCCGCCCCCGGGTCGAGATGGCCGGAGACGAATCGCACTGGCTGGAGACTCCGGCAGGTCACAAGGCTGCACGTTCGCACCGACTCGGCGATCCGACAACAGTGAACCTGCACTTTCGTTGTGCATCAGGTGTGGCTGCCAGTACTCCCCTCAGAGACAAGAGATGCAAGCCGTCAGCCGACCTCGCCGACGAGCCGGGAGGCGAGCCGAACTCAGCATGCTGAATACGAGTGACGCACGCTCGACGAAGATGCGGCTCGAGGAGGGCGACAGGGACACGCACGAGGGGCAATATCGAGGACCGGTCGGCAACGAGTCGACGTCGCGCTCGCCTGTGTCCTGCGGCACCCACATCGCGCGTCACGTCTTCGCTCCGATTGGGCGCCCAAGGTCCGGCTCGGAACGAGCTTCGCCGTCGCAACGCTGTGACCTCGGGCAAGGTGGCGTCGCGATCGTAAGTGAACACCACGCTCGAGTCACCCAGCTCGGCGGACCAACTCTGAAGGATAGACCCCGTCGGCGCCGAGGACGCCGGCGCCCGGCGCGTAGGGCGGTGCTCTTGCCCGACGCCAGCAGCCGCAGTCGACCCGTCACCGAGGAGCCGCGCCGTGGACCGTACGCGACCGTCTGCTCGTCTTCGCACCTAAGAGCCGCCGAGCGCTCTGAGCGACTAGGCGAGGCCGGCTCGGCCGTCGAGCAGGTCTAATAGGTGTTGTCGAAAGGCCCTCACGATGACCGGGGCGTCGAGAACCCGCAGATGATCGTGCATACCGTCAGCGAGCTGGAGTGCACGATCGACTCGCTCGGCCAAGGACGTGTCATCCGGCTTGCTCTCGTCATCCATCCTCATGCCGGCGGTCCTCCCGTCTCATAGACGCCAGGGTAGGTTCCCCAGTTGCCCGAGGAAAGAGTGACCGCCAGTAAGGAGCCCGGACCGGTGGCCGCCGGAGCCTCCGGTCAGCAGTGCGTTGACACCACTACTGGGCGAAGAAGAGTCCCGACCGCCTCGACGAGAACCGACACGCTGACTCTCAGCGCCCGTCGTGCGCCCACCGACGGTTGGTAGAAGCGGGGCTTCCCCGTGCCCCTCCAAAACAGCGTTACGGCGCTCTCGACTGGTGGCCACGACCCGTCGTTCTCGTGCTCTAGCGCAGCGGGTCTCGGTCCGGCCGAATACGGCAGCCGAGATCTTCATGCCGGGCTGCGGGATCGCTGATCGATCGGACGCCCATGGATGCAGCTGGATCGGCACTCAAGGCGACCGCTCCACGTACCCGACTGGGTGCACGCCGTACTCATCGTTGAAACCCGGGGCTCCGGCGCAAAATATCTTCGGCTGAACACGTGCCCTGTGACCTGGTCCTGGGACGATCCCTGGGACGATCCCTGGGACGATCCCTGGGACGACCACAGGGACGCCCGAGGCGCAGAATCGCAGCATCGTCGACCACGTTGCACCGCTAACTCGCCAACGCCGCATGAGGTTTGCCGGGCGGCCTCCTAGACACACCTCAGGGTCGACGCGGATCTGCCACTTGCGTCCTCGTTCGCGCCCAGTTCGGTTCCGCGAGCGCCGCGAGGTGATTCCGGGCCCGGTACCGACGCATCTTCATTACGCGCCCGCTCGGCCGCATCCGCCGCTGGCTCGGGGGCCCCGAGGATCGCCTCGCGTTCCGTGACGCTGAGGTCCATGAGACTGTTGACGACCCGTTGGAGCTCCAGGCGACGTTCGACCGCAGCAGCAGGGTCAGCTCGGTCGGCACACTCGGGAACTTCGCCCAGCTCGACCCGAGCCTGGCGGCGCCACTCGTTCTGCACCTCATGCCAGGCCACCACCGTCACCCAGGCCACCATGCCTTCGTGGCTGTCGAAGCCTTCGGACCGACAGAGTGCCCGCAGCGCTGCAGTCTGCAGAGCGTCGTCGATCGTGGTCGTGGGGGCACCACGGATTCTGCAGGATCCGGCGGACCTTGTTCGTGACGGCCGGCCAGGCGGCGTCCCAGTTCAGAGAGGAATTTGCGTCCCCGCCAAGATTTCTTGTTACCGCGGGGCCGCTGGCGTGTTTATAAGGTGATGGAGGAGATCTGCCGCTCGGGTCTGCGGGTTCAGCCACTCGCGTCGTACGTCCCTCCGCCGGGCACGCTCGATTACGTCGCCACCGTTCCGTGCGAGCACCCGCCACGTCCGGGTTGCTCGAATCTGTGTCAAGAGGGCTACCCCGTCCAAGGCCTCTGTATTCGGGACCAGGAGGTCCTCAGTGATAAACAACCGGGCCGTATCCTGTGGCATGGCTCGGCTCCCGAGTTCGTCGAGACCGCTAGCGGTGGCAGGCATTTTGATGCTGGCCGTCACCGTGCTCTGCGCGTCGTGTGGTGGCTCGCCTCCGTCGGCCGTGCGTCAGTCGACGACTACGACGTCCCACCTAGCTTCGACCTCGACCACTACCCCGGCGGCGACCGCGGTTCTCTCCGCTTACAGGGCCGAGTGGAAGGCGTTCGAGCAGGCGGCGGCCAAAGCCAGCTCATCCGACCCTGTGCTTGCCGCCACAATGGTGAACCCCCTGCTCCAGCGGGTTCGCCGAAACCTGCTCAGCGACCACTACGCGGGGATCGTGAGTCGCGGATCCTTCACTTTGCACCCACGGGCCATAGCGATGACTTCCACCACAGCGACGATCGTGGATTGCGTCTACAGCACTGCGAAGCTGGTCTACGCCGCTTCGGGGAAGCCAGTGCCGCCCGTCACTCCTCCGGAACACGATGGGGTTCGGTCGACCCTGGTCCTCACCGGATCGGCCTGGAAGGTCGCCACCCAGTCGGTCACCGATGGGAGGTGCCTGCCCGGCTATTGAGCCTTCTCGCGACGATCGCGCTCGTCGTCGCGACCACGGCCGGAACAGCCCTAGCAGGTGATCCAGCTGGGCAGAACTCGTCCACCGGGGCCAGTGCCAGCGCCAGCGGCGGGACGATCACGGTCACCGCGGGCGAGCGCTCCTGGATACCGCCAGCCGGCTCGCCATGGGCACAGCGGGGCCAAGGCGATCCGCCCGGACGGCGGAACCCGGACCAACCCTACGGGTGCACCTACAAGGTTGCCCCTGTCCAGGCCGAGCAGTTGCTCGGCGACGGAGGGCCAACTCCCGGGCAGTGGGTGTTCGTGACCTGCGCTGGACCAGGCGTGATCAACCCAATGCGGCCGATCTGGGTCACCGACGCCAAGGCTCCAGCAGCGGTGAACCCCGCATTCTTGGCCCGGGAGGCCGTCGCGCGGTTGCCCCTCGCCACGCCTTCGATCGAGATGGCCCCCCCAACCGCGAGCGACCAGTTGGTAAACGTGAGCACGTGGTTGTGGATAAACCCGACCGCCTGGCGCGAGCGGTCGGCGGCGGCAAGTGCCGGCCCGGTGACGGCGACCGCCACAGCAACACCGGCCAGGGTCGTCTGGAATATGGGCGACGGCGACAAGGTCACCTGCGTCGGTCCCGGTAGCCCCTACAACCCGTCCCGGCCGAACGGCACCACCGACTGCTCGTACACCTGGCGCCAGAGCTCAGCTGGCCAGCCTGATGGCGCCTACGAAGTCACCGCGACCGTGTACTGGAGAGTCACCTGGAGCGCCAGCGGCGCGCGGGGTGGAGGGAATCTCGGACTTGTCGCCGGACCGTCTGCTCGCTTGGCGGTGCGGGTGGCGGAATCCGAGGCGATCAACAACGCCCCCGGCAACTAGGGAGAAGGAGGCAGATGCCGGTCACGACCCAGACCACGTCCGCAAACGGAAATGGCGCCTTCTCCAGCCCTACGGGCCATAAGGCCTCGACGCCGTCGTCACTCGAGCGCCGACGGCGTCTCCCCTGGATCCTCGGCGGCGTCCTTCTCATCCTGGGCTGTGCGCTGGCATTCGGCGTCGTCTCGCTCCGCACAGCCACAGGCGAGGACGTGCTCTCCATCGCCCGATCAATCCCAGCTGGCAACGTGATCGACGCCGGAGATCTGCAAGTGGTGAAGGTGCCACCAACAGCTGGCCTCACAACGGTGCTCGCGTCGAGCGAGCCGAGGATGGTCGGACAGGTGGCCGCCGTCCCTCTTGTTGCCGGCACGCTGCTCGCGCCAGATGACCTCGGGCGACCTCCGACCGGGGCCGCTGGCCACTACGTCGTCGCGGTCGCCCTCAAGGCAGGCGCCTACCCGCCTTCGCTGGGATCAGGGGACCAGGTGGATGTCGTCCCCGTCGCCGGAGGCACCTCGTCAGCTGCGACCGCCATCCCGGGGCGACCGGCTTCAGTCCGCGCCGTCGTCGTGTCCGTTGACCCCGCCCCGGGCAGCTCGGACGCCGATGTCGTCGTGTCATTACAGGTGGTGCCTTCCGACGCCGCAGAAGTCGCCACCATCTCTGCAGCAGGAGACGTCGCCCTCGTCGAGCTCCCCCCCGGATCAGGCAGCGGAGAGCAAGAGCGATGAGCATCGTTGCAGTCGCGTCGGTCCGCTCGTGCGGGGTCACCACGCTCGCCACCGGCCTGGCGATGGTGTGGCCCGTGAGCGGGCGGCACCTCCTCGTCGAGGTCGACCCTGCCGGCGGAACCGTCGCCGCGACAGCAAGGCTCCCAGCCGCGCCCGGCCTTATCAGCCTCGCGGCTGCCGCCCGGCGGGGCGATGACCCGGACCGGCTCCTCGAGCACTGCCAGAGCCTCAATAACGGCGAGACCCTCGTGCTTTGCGCTCCGCCGGGGAGAGAACGGGCGCGCTCGGCTGTCGCCATGCTGGTTGGTCTCTTCCGCCGCCTCGGCGAGCTCGATGCCGAGGTGTTCCTCGACTGCGGTCGCCTCGAGGGCGACACACCCACCTTTGAGCTCTTCGAAAGGGCCGATCTCGCCCTGCTGGCCGTCCGCCCGCAACTGGCGGACCTGCACGCTTTGGCCTCCTTCCTCGAGATTCGCGAAAGCGCTGTCCGCCGACAGACAGTCGTGTTGGTCGGTGCTGGTCCCTACCCGCCGGCCGAGGTGGCCGACGCCCTCAACATCGAGGTAGCGGGACAGGTTCCCTCGGACCGTGAGACGGCGCAGGCTTTGACGACCGCGCCTGTCGGTTCTCGCCACTTCACGCGCACGCCGCTCGTCCGGGCGCTTCGCACGCTCGCCGACGATCTAGGACAACGCCTCGGCGCATCATCCGCTCCGCCTTGTCAGCCGCCGGAGGCGGTTTCCTCCAACGGTCACGCTTCTTCGGGGACGCACCAATGACGGTGGAGACCACCCTCGTCGAGCGGCTCCGAGCCCAGGTGCTCGCCGGGCTGTCCGAGCGTCAGCGGGCCGACCAGCTGAGTGGTCGGCCACCATTAAGAGGGTTAGACGAGCAGGCTCTCGGCCGACAGCTCATCGCAGAGGTTCTCGATGCCGACGCGAGGGAGGCGCTCTCCGCCGGCCGGTCGATCCGGCGCAACGACGAGGACGACGCCCTCGCGCAAGGGGTCTTCGACGCCCTCTTCCGCCTCGGGCGCCTCCAGCGCCTCCTTGACGACCCGTCGGTCGAGAACATCAACGCGAACGGGGCCGATCAGGTCTGGGTCCGCTACGCCGACGGGCGCCGGGAACGGACCGGCCCCATCGCTTCCTCCGACGCCGAGCTCGTCGAGCTTTTGCGCAACGCGGCGGCACGCCTCGGCATCGGCGAGCGGCGCTTCGACCTCGGATCACCCCGCCTCTCCCTGCAGCTCCCTGACGGCTCCCGGCTCTTCGCGCTGATGGCGGTGGCCGCCCGGCCGTGCCTCTCGATCCGACGCCACCGCTACTTGAAGGTCACCGCCGACGACCTGATCAGGAT
Organism: uncultured Actinomycetota bacterium; assembly: GCA_963754255.1. Classification (GTDB taxonomy): domain Bacteria; phylum Actinomycetota; class Acidimicrobiia; order Acidimicrobiales; family Bog-793; genus CAVWEW01. Next base: position 671,956 of record CAVWEW010000008.1, on the reverse strand, counting down.
GGGGACGATCGACCTTGTGCTTCGCGAGCTCTTCAGGTCGCTCATGCTCGCCCGGAAGTCGGTCGTCATCTGCGGGGGCACGGGGGCCGGAAAGACAACGCTTCTCCGGGCAATGGCGGCCGACATCCCGCCCTGGGAGCGTCTCGTCACGATCGAGGACTCCTTGGAGCTAGGCCTTGACCGCTTCCCGGAGCTTCACCCTGATGCAATCGCGCTCGAGGCGCGCGAGCCAAACCTGGAGGGCGAAGGCGGGGTGGGCCTGGCCGAGTTGGTGCGCTGGGCGCTGCGGCTCAACCCTGACCGGGTGATCGTGGGCGAGGCGCGGGGCGAGGAGGTCCTCGCCCTGTTGAACGCTATGTCCCAGGGCACCGACGGCTCGATGGCCACGCTGCATGCGTCGAGCTCGAAGGGCGCTTTCTCCAAGCTCGCCACCTACGCCATCCAGGCGCCCGAGCGCCTGCCGCTCGAGGCGACGAACCTGCTCGTCGCCAATGCCGTCCATTTCGTCGTCTTTCTCGCCCAGGACTCGACGGGTCGGCGTTTCGTCTCATCGGTGCGCGAGGTCCTCGACGCCGATGGCCCGATGGTGGTCTCGAACGAGAATCTTCCGCCCCGGTCCCGGCGGTCGGGCCGTCCCGGCGGTGAACCTTCGCTCCGAGACGCTCGACGTACTGGTCGAGATGGGCTTTGACCCGGGGCTCCTCGAGCGCCCGGGCGGGTGGTGGGACCAGTGACGGCCCTCGGCGTCCTCCTCGGCACAGGTGTCGGCCTCGGGATCACACTGGTGATCATCGGCATCCGCGGCGTCGAGGCGGGGCGATCGAGATCTCCCCTCTCCCGCGCCCGACTCGAGCGCTTTAGTCTGCGCCTCGCTTTGGCAGTCGGCGCGGGCGTCATCGTCGGGTCGATCACGAGATGGCCGGTCGCCGCCCTTCTTGCAGGAGCTGCCTGCTGGGCCGTCCCCGCCCTCTTCAGCGAGTCGAAAGTCCAGGCGAACACCATCGCCAGAGTCGAGGCGATCGCCGGCTGGACAGAGATGCTTCGCGACACGATGGCCGGTGCCGCCGGCCTCGAGCAAGCCGTGGCTGCCACCGCCGCTGTAGCCCCACCCGCCGTCCGAGCACAGGTGGCCACCTTGGCCGCCCGCCTCGAACGCGACCGGCTCGGCCCGGCGCTCAGAGCCTTTGCGGACGACGTCTCCGACCCGACCTGTGACCTCGTCGTCGCGGCTTTGCTGCTCGCCGCCGAGCACCAGGCGAGTCGCCTCGGCGAGCTGCTTGGGACGCTCGCCACAGCTGCCCGCGAGCAGGCGACGATGCGGCTTCGGGTGGAGGCAAGCCGGGCCCGGACGCGCACCTCGGTGAAGCTCATCGTCGGGATGACCGTTGGTCTCGCCCTGTTCCTCGCCGTGCTCAACCACGGTTACCTCTCCCCTTACGACAGCGCCGTCGGCCAGCTCGTCCTGCTCCTTGTGGGCGGGCTCTTCGCGCTCTCCTTTGCCTGGATGTCAAAGATGAGCCGTCCGGTCGAACCGGCGCGCTTGCTGGGCGCTCGGGCGACGGGCAGCAAGGAGAAGACGAGATGATCGTCGCCCTTGTGTGCGGCGCCGGTGTCGGTGCGGGCCTGTTCCTTGTGTTAAGGGGTCTCGTCCCGCCTCGGCCCTCGCTCGCCGACGCCCTGGAGAGCCTGCGCCGGGTCCCCGCGCCTGCCGCGACGGCTACGCCCAGGGACTGCGGCGGCTTTGCCGCCCGGCTCGGCCGTCCGCTCGCCGAGCTGCTCTCGCGAGCAGGCGGGATCTCACTCATCTGGTCGCGGGTACGGCGTGACCTCGCCGTCCTCGGCCGCAGCCCCGAGCGACACCTCGCCGAGAAGGTCACCCTCGCCATCCTCGGCCTCGTTCTCGTGCCGGCCACGTCCGCCTTGTTGGCCATCGGGGGCATCCACTTCCCCCTCGTTGTCCCACTGTGGGGATCGCTCTTGTGCACCCTCGCCGGCTTTTTCCTCCCGGACCTCGGGATACGCAGGGAGGCAGAGGCCCGCCGGCGTGACTTCCGCCACGCCCTCGGAAGCTTCCTCGACCTCGTCGTCGTCTCCCTTGCCGGTGGCGGTGGGATCGAGACGGCCCTTGCGGGCGCCGCCAGTGTCGGCGAGGGGTGGGCCTTCGAGGAGCTGCGCCACTCCCTAGAGGCGGCCCGCCTTTCCCGGGAGACCCCGTGGGCGGCCCTCGAGCGCCTCGGCCACGAGCTCGGGGTGGCCGAGCTCGGCGAGCTTGCCGCCAGTGTCGGCCTCGCCGGTGCCGAGGGCGCCAGGGTGCGCGCCTCGCTTTTTGCCAAGGCGGCCTCGCTCAGATTCCCACCAGCTGGCAGAGGCCGAGACGTCCGCCCAGGCCGCCACCGAGAAGATGAGCCTCCCCGTCGTGCTGCTCTTTGCCGGGTTCCTCTGCTTTGTCGGCTTCCCGGCCATCGAGCATGTCCTTGCTGGACTGTGAGAAAGCCGTGGGTCAGAATTCTGAAGCCTCGATCGCCGAGAACCGAAGCGTAGACGAGCCGTGACGGCTGTGTCTCGACACGTAGGTTTGGCGAACTGGCTGGTCGTATCAGCCGGCTTTGCGGCGCGGTGGCACGTCGGTGGCGAGGAGCTGGTGGACCCGCTGGTGAGAGATGCCCAATATGGCCGCGGCGTCGCGCATGCTGATCCCGCGGCTGGTGAGTGCGGCGGCGGCTTTCCTGGTTCGCTCGACGGCGAGGCGGTCGGCGCTGCGGGCTTGCTCGCGTGCTTGGCGTGCCTGCTCGACGGTCCTGTCGGCGGCCTTCGGCAGCACGGGTCGGGGGACGAGCTCGATCTGGTCTTCCTCGATCTGGAACCACAAGGCGGTGGCTTCGCGCATGCGGGTAAGGGCTTGGTCGACGGTCTTGCCCCAGGTGTGGACTCGTGGTTCCTCCTCGAGCTCGACGATCCAGCGCCCGTCCTTCTCCCGCTTAAGGCGGGCGGTGTAGGTCTTCATGTTCTCCTCCGTGCTGGTCATTGGGTGAGCCACTTCGGGCCGAGGCAGGCTTCGAGGTCCCGCTCGATGGAGCGGAGCGTGCCGGCGGGGATGTCGCCGGTGTGGAGTGGGATCACGGTCTGGCAGTTGCCGCATCGCCAGATCTGGTGTGATCCCCGTTGGCGCACCGGCTCGCAGCCGCGCTCACGGAGCCTGCGGATCAACGTCCGAGCCGTCACGTCGACGGTCTATCTGGATAGACGGTACAGCGTCCAATCAGCTAGACGTATCGCGCCGGTCGGTGGTGTGGGCGCAGCGTTCGCCGCCCCGACGGTGAGGCTGACGAGGTCGCCGGGCCGGCGAACGTCGCCTCTCGTGCGACAAATCCAACACCCCACAAGACAGAACCGATCCGACAGCCGACAACGAAGGAGAAGACTCCCGTGTTCGAAGAGCTCACCGTCATAGCCCAACTCATAGCCAGTCTGAGGCGCCGCCTCCAGATGCTGCGGGAAGAGCCCGAGGCCGGCTACTCGACCGAGGCGGTCGTGGTCATCGCCCTCCTTGTAGCCATGGCGATCACCGCTGTCGGCATCATCGCCGCCAAGGTCATCGCCGCCGCCCATCACATCTCGACCGGCGCTGGTAGCTGAGTCATGGATGCTGGCCGGCGCAGCTGGCGGAGCGAACGCGGCTCGGCCTCTGCCGAGCTCGTGATCGCCGCTCCCGTGTTGTTGCTGCTCATCTTGGGCATAGTCCAGTTCGCCGTGTGGGAGCACGCTACCCACGTCGCACAGGCCGTTGCGGCACAGGGCCTCGCCGCCGGCCGGGTCGAGGGGGGTACCAGCCAGGCCGCCACCGCCGAGGCGGAGAGCGTCCTCTCCCAGCTCGGATCGGGCGTCCTTTCCCATCCGAAGGTGAGCGCCACGAGGGGTGCCATCACCACGACTGTCGTCGTCACGGGCAAGGCCGAAGCTGTCCTTCCGTTCCTGAGCCTGCCGGTCCGCTCCGAAGCCACCGGGCCTACCGAACGGTTCACGAGCGGACCATGAGGGCCTTGCTCGCTCGGGCGCGCGACGAAGACGGCTCGGCAACGGCCGAGCTCGTCATCCTCACGCCGCTTCTCATCCTGCTGCTCTTATTCGTCGTCGCCCTCGGGCGTCTCGCCGGAGCTCGCATCAACGTGGACGGCGCCGCCGCCCAGGCCGCCCGGGCAGCCTCCATCGCTCGCAGCCCGGCCTCCGCCGCGGCGATGGCAGAACAGATCGCAACCTCGGCGCTTGGATCTGAGCACGTCACCTGTGGACACTTGAGCGTCTCGGTTGACACGACCCACTTCGTACCGGGCGGCTCGGTGGCGGTGACCGTCTCCTGCGCGGTGGCGCTGTCGGACCTCACGGGCCTCCATCTGCCGGGAACAGAAACGGTTTCCAACCGCTTCGTCTCTCCGATCGACACCTACCGGAGCATCGACCGATGATGCGAGCTCGTCTGTTTGGGAGGTGTGCCCGGGGCGAGGACGGGATGGTGACGGCCTTCGTCGTCGTGTTCACCCTCGCCCTGTTGCTTCTTGCCGGCCTCGTCATCGACGGCGGGCTCACCCTTGCCGCCAAAATCCAGGCGATCGACGAGGCCCAGGCCGCCGCCCGGGCCGGTGCGCAGGCGATCGACCTTCCGCTGTTGCGCTCCACCGGCCGGGTCGTCCTCGACCCGGCACAAGCCGCCGAGGACGCCGACTCCTACCTGGCAGCCACCGGACACAGCGGCACGGTCGAGGTGAACGGCGACGACGTCGAAGTCAGCGTCTCGATCAGACAACCGATGCAGATCCTCGGCATCGCAGGAATCGGGAGCCTGACGGTGACGGGTCGTGGCAGCGCTCTTCCCGAGCACGGCGTGACTGGGCCAGTGCCATGACCCGCGCGATCAGGATCGCGAAGGGGCTGTGTGCCCTTTCCCTCCTCGTCGCCCTCCTCTTCGCAGTGCCATGGGCGCTCTGGCACTACGTCCACTGGCCCCTCCCCCACTCGCTCCCGCGCTGGTCACAGCTTGCCGCCGGGCTCGGTCGGCACAGCCTCTCGGACCCGGACCTTCTCGATGCGCTTGCATGTGTCGTATGGATCACCTGGGCGATGCTCGCGATCTCGGTGATCGTGGAGGTCCCCGCGGCGGTCCGGGGGCGCCACCCACGGCGCGTCGTCATTGCGGGCCCCCTCCAGCCCCTCGCCGGTCACCTCGTCGCCGCCGTCCTCGTCGCCGCTCTCGCCGTGCCGCCTCGAAGCGCTGCGCAGAGCGGCCATGTCCCGCTCACCTCGAGCCTGGCGGTCGTCCAGTCTCGTCAGCCGGCAGTCGCCGTGGCGCTGCTCAGTGATCCGGGACGCCCCGGCAACGCGCCGGCCGCCAACGGGCACTCAGCCATTACGGCGACGTCGACCGACTACGTCGTCGAACGAGGGGACACCCTCTGGGGCATCGCAGAGCGCCACCTCGGTAACCCACTCAGGTGGCGGGAGATCTTCGCCCTCAACGACGGGAGGCCCGAGCCCGATGGGCAGATCTTCGTCGATCCCAACTGGATCTATCCGGGCTGGACTTTCGTACTTCCCCCCGACGTGACGAGGCTCCCGCACAGCGGCGAGCACCCGCCCGCGCCGGCGGGCGGCCGTCCAAGGCCAGAGCACCCGGCGGCGCCGTCTCCGGGCGCGCCGACGACGAGGAAGTCACGACCGGTTCCCGTCCCGACGGCTCCCCAACCGTCGTCCCCGGCCGGAGCGGCTGCTCCGGGCACACATCACAAACCGGGCGGCGCCCACTCCGGCGGACCAGGCGACGAATCTCGCTCGCCGGCGTCCGTCCCGCTCGCGCCGATCGGCCTCGGCGTCGTTTCCGCCGGTCTGCTCGCCGCCCTGCTCCAGCTTCGACGGGTGCAGGAGCGGCACCGTCGCCCGGGTCGGCGGATTCCTCTTCCCACAGGGGAACTCGCCGATCTCGAAGTTGCCCTTCACGCTTCGTCCGACCCTCGCGCCGCGGGGATTGTCGATGGCGCCATCCGGCTGTTCGGTCGGGCTACGGCCGGCGCCAACCAGGCTCCCACTGTCCTAGGGGCGGTGCTCGGCCCCGACCGCTTCGAGTTCCTCCTCGAGGGGCCGATGCCTGCGCCTTTGCCCTTTACGAACAGCAGCCCCGATCGGTGGAGCCTGGACCGCAACGATCGCACCGTACGACGAGCGCTCCTCGCGGCGGGCGAGGGGGCGAGCATGCTGCCCAGCCTCGTCACGATCGGCGAGGACGACGACGGCATCGTATTTTTGAACCTCGAGGCGGGAGGACGGATCGCGATCGCGGGCGACGAGTCGGTCGCCACCGAGATAGCCACTGCCATCGCCCTCGAACTCTCCGTGGCGAGCTGGGTGGAGTGCTGTGAGCTCTACGACGTCGGTGTCGGGACGGGACAGGCGAACCCGAACCGCTGCACGACGCTCGATTCGCTCACAGGCGCCCTGCCGGTGATCGCCGGCCATCACGAGTCGATGGCGCGCCAGCTGGCTGGAAGCGGCCTGTCAAGCGCGGCGGGGGCACGTCTCAGGTCGCCCTCCGAGCAGTGGGCTTGTCTGGTCGTCGTGTCGAACGCACCGGCTACCAGAGAGGACCAGCGCGCCATCGATGGCCTCGAGCAACCGGAGCGCCACGGCATTGTCGTTCTCGTCCCCGGCCCTTCGGCGAGCGCCCGGTGGCGGCTCGTCGCGCACAGCGATGGAACAGTCGACCTGCCGATGCTCTCGCGCCGGGCAAGAGCCCAACGGGTCCCGGGCGGTCATCTGGCCGGGATCGGCGCTCTTCTCGGCCTCGCCGCCACTCGGGCCGACGTCGCCCCAGACGCGCCCCCCTACGACGTCATCGATCCCACCGAAGTGCCTGGAGGGGACTCTCACCCCGAAGCGATGGCGCCACCTGGGGAGCAAGCAGAAGATTGCGCCGCAGTCGACGGGAACCTCCAGGGCGAGCCGAAAGAATCGGCTTCATCGGAGGGTGGGGCGCCGCCTTTCTTTTGTCGTTCGGCCGACACATCACCGCCGGACAAAGTCGGCAGGTGCCTCGAGGCTCCCGCCGTGTCCGGCGAGCCGACGATGTTCCACGAGGAGGAGCTGCTCCCTGAGCAAGCCGTCGTCGAGCCGTCTCCGGCGGCCGACGCTGGACGCCTCGGCCACGGGAGGGGCGGGATCCAAGTCGAGGTGAATGTCCTCGGCCAGGTCGAGTTCCGCGGCCTTGCTCGCAAGCCCAACCTGAGCAAGGTCACCGAGCTGCTCGTCTGGCTTGGGCTTCACCGAGGCGGCGGCAGTCTCGACACGATCGCCTCCGTACTCTCACCAAACGCCCGCCACAGCGACAAGACGCTTCGCAACTATCGCTACGAGGCGCGGCGCTGCCTCGGCAGAAGCTGGCTGACCGGCGAGCAGCTGCTCTCCGAGCACAACGGACTCTTGGTCGCGAGGGAGGTGACGAGCGACTGGTCACGCTTCTCGGCCCTCGCGAAGGAAGATGACCGGGGCGCCCGCCACGAGGCGCTCTCCCTCGTGCGGGGCCGGCCATTTGGCGAGGCGGACTGGCCGTGGCTCATGACGGAAGGCTTCTCTTCGCTGGTCGCCGCCGCAGTAACCGATCTCGCCCGAGAGGTCGCCCTCGAAGAGATTGAGCGCCACGACTATTCCGCCGCGCTGCGCGCAGCCGAGCAGGGACTGCTCGCCAACCCCTATGACGAGCGCCTCTACCGCATCCTTATGGAGGCCCATCACCGCGACGGCAACCCTGCCGGCGTCCGAGCGACGATGCGTCGACTTACCGCCGTCGTGGAGGACGATGTCGAGCCTCTGGAGTCGATTCACGACGAGACCCGGTTCCTCTACGAGTCCCTCACGTCTCGCCACCGCTCGCCGGCCGCCGAGTCCGACAGCCCACAACAAGGGGACGGCAATGGCGCCCGTCGCCTCGCTTGAGGTCCGCTCCGTGAAACGCCCATCGACTTTTCCTGGCTTCGAGACTCGCCAGAGGATCATCGCCGTCTGCATCGCCGGCGCTGCGATAGAGGTGGCGATGGCTTGGCGGTTCGGGTGGTCGCCACAACTTCCTGCCTACCTATGCTTCGGCACCGTCGCCACCGTCGTCAGCGCGACCGATTTCGCCTCCCCGCTGCATACCGAATGTGATTGTGCTTCCCGCCTGCCTTGCTAGCGTGGCCCTCCTCGCGCTCGCCTCGTCACTGGGGGGCCATTGGTGGCCCTTCGCCACGGCCGTAATCGCCATGGCAGCACTCGCCGGTTTCTACCTCACCCTCGGTCTTGCTTTCCCCAGTGGAATGGGACTCGGCGATGTCAAGTGGGCAGCAGTGATTGGCCTCTACCTTGGCTGGCTCGGTTGGAGCGAAGTGTGGACCGGGACACTCGTCGCCTTTGTCGCCGCCGCGGTGTTCTTGGCGATCCGCGGCACTGCCTCTCCGGAGTCCGAGCGACGTTGCCCATGCCGCCGTTCATGACGATAGGAGCCCTCATCGTAATGCTCGCCGCGCGATAGGTGACAGTCCGGCTGCTCGCCGATCCACGACGCGTTCCTCGACGACACTTGTCTTTTCTCGGATTGCGCGGCCTCACTCGGCTGCGGTGATCAGAAAGGCGCGCAAGGCACTGTGCTGCGCCGTCATGTCGATGGAGTCATCCCAGCTCGCGCTAGTCCCTACACAATCTGCCGATATGGCTGGTGGGTGGGGTGGGTGAAGATGAGCGGGAGTCGAACCGCCTCCACGTTGCGAACGTGTTTGCGGCGGATTTCCGCGGACTCCGGTGAACTAGCAGGGCAGGTCAGCGAGTTATCCGCACGCCGGCGAACGACTGTGCACGGCGGCGTCCGCGGGATGGCCGCAGGATGAGCGGGCCGTCGTCGAAATGCGTCAGCCGGCGGCCCTCCTCCGGCCGCTCGGCTCAGCACGCTCGACGAGGCGCAGGTCGGCATCGAGCGCTCCTGCGATCTTTGCCAGCGTGGCGCTCGTCGGGCTGACGACTCCGCGCTCGATACGACTGATCTGCGCTTGCGGCAGCCCGGTCTTCTCCGCCAGCTCCACCTGTGTGAGGTGGTGCTTCTCGCGGAGCTCAATCACCTGGTGAGCGATCCCGTAGGCCTGGTCGAACACCCCCCGCGCCGCGCTCGACCTCGGGGCTGTTCGCCCGCTTCGAGCGCTGTACGTAGTCACCAAGGGTGCGTGCCATGTCAAGCTCCTTCGAGAACCAGTATGCATTTTAAGACATACCGTCGTCAACCTACCGTGGGTGCCCCTTCTGGCCGCCGGGGAGCACATTTGGGATCGGTTCGTCGAGTATGTCCAGGAATCCTGGACATAGGAGTTATAATCCTGGTCATGGCCTCGACCACCGAGATGCTCCAGACGACGCTTGGAGAAACGGCCTACAACGCTTTGGGGATTTTGGCCGCCAATCCGACGCCCATGTCTGGCCGGATGGTGGCCGCCGCACTGGGCGTTGCTCCGACGACGGCCACGGCGGTGCTGGGGAAGCTCCGTGAGGCCGGCTTGGCGGCGTCAAGCCGGGAGGGGCGAGCCGACCGCTGGCACCTCAACACGGACAACACCGTGCTTCGCTCCTGGCTGGAAGAAACACAAGGCGAACCAAGCTCGGCGAAGACCGCAGGAGGGATGAGCCCGTACGCTACCGGCGGTGGCGGCGTCACGTTCGAGCGAAAGGTCGCCGTCCGTTACCTCGCGCTCCTGCTCGTCGGTGATGGGGCCGTGGAGTTGGGCGATGGCCGGTTCGTAGTGAGTGTTGCTTTCCAGCAGGCTCCAGAGCACTCGGTCGATGATCTCGTCATCCGCGCAGCCCGCGGTGACGAGTTGGAGCCGTCACTGGTGCTCGCAGTTGGGGTACGCCGCTCACCCGACATCGTCCAGAGCGACGAGTCGACCAAGAAGCTCATCCGCGCCTTCGTGAATGAGGTCATCAACGCACCCCTCGACGGTCCGGAGCGATCATGCCGCGCTCGTCGTCGCCGGTGCGCAAGCTCACGCCGAACAACTCGGGTGGCTCGCCGGTCTCGCCTCCAAACAGATGGAGCCGCCGAGATTTTTCGACCTCGTTCGCAAGCCGAACAAGTTTTCCGTCGCTATCCGGGAGCGTCTGACTCAAATCGAAGCGCTCGTCAGGCTTGCACTTATCGACCTTGGTGACGCCGATCCAGCCCCAGAGGTCGTGCAGCAGCGCACGTGGCAACTGCTGTCGCGGCTCATCGTGCTCATGCCACGACTCGAGACGCCCGACGAAGCGGACTGGGCTGCGGTGACGAATGCCTTGATCTCCCGTCGCCCGCGGTGCGGACCTTTATGGTGCTTCGCGGCTACGTGACCGGCTCGTCGCGCTAGCGGAAGAGTATCTACCGAAGGCCGCCTCCGTGGACCTGCGTCTGCTTCGGCGAGATGCACATGAGGTGCTCGACGCCGAGACGCGTCGCCATCGGCAGGGGTGGACGGCACTAGCCCACCTTCATGCGCGGGCAATCGCCTCGATCCGTGACGAGATCGCGCCCGGCGATGGCAGTCGCGCCATCCACCTCGATCGCAGCAACGCGGCGGCGGAACTGCTCGCACTCGCGGAAGCAGGGAACACGGCGGTTGTTGCGCACGGAGACTCCGGCGTTGGCAAGAGCGCATTGGTGGTTGGCGCGGTGACCAGCGCTGTCAGCAGCGATCCTGAGAGTACGCAGGCGTTCTGCATCAACCTGCGGCATCTGCCCATAATGACCCTGGAGCTCGAGTACTACCTCGCTACTCCACTGGCAACGCTCCTCGCGGAACTGAGCGCTCCTCACCGCCTCCTCGTGATCGACGGCGCGGACGCAATCTCTGAGGGCATGCTCGAACCCTTTCGCTATTTGGTCGACGCAGCGCTCCAAGCTGACGTGTCGGTCATCGCCGTGACGGCAAACGACGCCAAGCAACTTGTACGCGACATCATCACCGAACGGTCTGGCGGCAATGTCGCCGATTATCTCGTACCACCGCTGACAGACCCTGAGATCGACGACGTTGTTGCGACGTTCGGCGAGCTGACAACGCTCGCTACCAACCCACGGTCGCGCGAACTGCTCCGCCGTCCCGTGGTTGTAGATCTGCTCGTCCGGGGCGGCCTCGCAGGTACGCCGCTCAGCGACGCAGACGCCATGCGGCAGGTGTGGTCTGGGTTGGTCCGCCGCTACGGGCAACCCGATCGTGGCACGCCGGATGCCCGGGAGCTTGCGCTCCTGCGTCTGGCCGACCTCGCGCTCGGCCGCGGCGATGCCCTCGACGTCGTCGGGGGGATCGATCCGACCGCGCTCCATGGACTCCGCCACGACGGGTTGTTGCTGACCTCGCCGGACGATCCGTTCAGGATCGGACCCGAGTTCGCGCACGACGAGGTTCGCCGCTACGCGGTCGCTCGACTCATCCTGGCAGCGGGCAACCCTACGTCGAAGCTTGGTGGATGCCGGCGTACCGCGCTGGGCTCTCGGCGCTGCACGACTTGCCTGCCAAGCGTTGCTCGCCGACCCAGGACGCCCGCTCTAACCCCTTACACGGTAGGTTCGCTCGTTTGCAGGAGGCGTTCGACGAGCTCGTCGATGCCGGCCACGGCGAACGCTGGGGCGATGTGCCAGGCGAAGCGCTGCTAACGGTCGGTGATCCCGACCCGGTACTGCGCGACGCGTGGCCAGAGTTGCGCGCCGAACCCGGTGCAGGCCTGCAACGCCTCAGCCGTCTCGTCGACCAGAGGCTGCGCGACGAGAAGGGCCTCGTCCGAACCGTTGCTGTCGAGCCGCTCGTCAACATGCTGCTCGACGACGAGACGCTGCTGGTGGTCCGACGAGCAGATGCAAGATTTGTTGCGGGATTGGCTGCGCGCTCTGGTTATCGCCGACACACCGCGCCAACTATCCGCTGCGCCTTCGCCTACGCGACCGGCTCGTCGCCGCGTGCGCGGAGGCGGACCGCCGCGTGGAAGAGGAGCGCGAGGCCGGGGCTGCGGCGCGGGCAGCGCGCTCAGCCGATGAGATCGAGGAAGAACGCAAGTTTACGGAGAGCCACAGCGCTCTCTTCACCGAGATCGGCTATCCGCGCACGCCGACGTCGTGCACGCCAGGAGGTTCCCGAGGAGATCACCGACGACATCATGGTCGAGTTGCTTGCGCTGCTCGGTCCCGATCTCGGCGAACAAGGTGAGACCATCCTCCGCCGCGTTGCGAAACACGCACCAGCATGGCTCGGTCCCGCCGTGGAGAGGCTGTTCACCGGTCGGGCGCTCGCGACCTGCCGCCTCGGCTTCCTTGCCGAGCTAACCGAGGCCTACTACCTCGACGACGAGGAAGACGGATCGGGCTTCCACGAGGACGGCATCAGGGATACCACGACGCTCGTAGTTTCCCTGTCACGCCTCTCGCAGCGTGGTACCGGGGGCCGTTCATGGCGCTACTCCAGTCTGACTTCCGCAATGGCGTCGCAGTGTTGAATCGCATGCTCAACCACGCAGCGCTCGCGCGGGCGCGCACCCTGGCAGGTTCTCACCATTACGGCCCTCCGGTTGACGACGGCGCGCTCGGCGCGTACCGCACCGAGCTCGACATCACAGGGACGCGCCGTGTCTACGTCGGTGACGGGCACGTATGGTTCTGGTATCGTGGCACCGGGATCGGTCCTTACCCCTGCATGAGTGCATTACAGGCACTCGAGCGTGTGTGTGACCAACTGCTTGAGATCGGGATCACCGTCGCGAACATTGTCGCCACATTGCTCGACGGTTGTGAGAGTCTCGCGATGGTCGGCCTCGTCGTTGGTCTGCTGGTTCGCCATCTCGAGGACGCTGACCGGTTGCTCGACCCGTATCTGGCAGAGCCGATCGTCTGGCACCACGAGTTTTCGCGGGTTGTCCACGAGAGCACCGGGCCGGCCGCACCCTCCGATGGCCTCGTCCGATGCGGAGCGGCGCCGCATGGTCTCTCCGCGAGGCCGCCATGCTGCTTGTGCTGCGAGCCGACGACTCGCGGGCGGATGAACTCCGCATGATCGGTCAACAACTTGTTGCGACCGCACAACGATTGATCGCCGAAGCACTTGGCGACGACGGCGATGTGGCGGTCGTCGAACATCAACTCGTCACGGTGCGGGCGTGGGCGAGCAGCCTCGATGGTGCTACGTACGAGGCACACGCGGCGGATGGCGGCGTGTACATCCAGAGCAAGCCGTCCGACGACGTCATTCAGGCGATGGAGCGCGGCAACGAAGAGGTGCAACGAGCACAGGAGGCAACGCGCCTCATGGTCCGGTACCACATACAACCCAAGAGGGACACGGTCGAATCAGTGAACGCCGAGGATCTCGTCGCCGATCTTGCCGTGGCCCGAGGAGCTCCTCGATAATCCGGCCGCTCTCGGCCCTGGAGATCAGTGGGACTCACCAGTGGCCGTCGCTGCTGCGGCCCTCGAAGCACACATCGTGTCCGGCGTTGAGCTGCCGCCCGACGCACTACGTTTTGCGGTAGACGCAGTGCTCCGGGTCGCAGCAGGCGAAGCTTCCCCTCGCCAGTACGAGTTCGAGGAGTCCTACTTCGAACAGGGCGCCGACCGAAGCGCGGCGCGCGTGCTTCCCGCTACTTCTGCTGCCGGTGCGCTGCTACGGTCCGCAGCGTCCATTGACACCGGGGACGGCTCCGAGACGTACTCACGTGCGGCAGCCGCAGCAGTAGCCTCGCCCGATCCGTCGCCAATGAGGTGCGGGTACACCTCGCACGTGGCCTCGATCGGGTGTGGGACTGCCCCGTGCACGGACGACGGAGCATGTCACCACGCCACAGCGCTTCAGGTCGCCATCGAGACGATGCGCGACTGCGCCTTCGGCTCCTGGGACCCGGATACGGGCGGCCGCCGAGTCAAGGAACTCACCGACCCGGTCACACAGTCGCTCGCCGACACGGCGGATGACGCGGTCTACTTCTCTCGCCTAGACGCAGCGATTCGAGCACTCGCACCGGCCGCCCGGGCCGGATTTGTGTCTCGGAGCCCGCTCGTGATCTTCTCGCTGTACTCCTTGCCGCGCACCGCCGGTCACTGCTTTCGTATGAGCAGGACATGGATCACCGAGGCACCCATGCGTTGATCGCCGCGCGGGCGCTTCTCACTATCGCCACCGACGGTGACGACACACCTGTCTACGAGCACATCGATGCCTATGCCGACAACCCGACGCTGCTCGGCAGTTTCCTGCGGGCGCGTGTCGGCCGCTGCCGAGGAGTCGTCAGACCGAGCGGCGACCGCAGCACGAATCTGGCCATCTGTTGTTTCGCACGTCATCGGCCTGCACCAGTCGGGTCACACGCCTTTTCGTGGGGGGCATTACGGCGATTACATGCTTGCCTCGCTCATGCCGAACTCCGCCGGGGAGGTCTCCTATCTCTACCGAGAGATGGAGAAGCATCCGCTCGTGTGGTGGGATCCGCTGACTTGGCAATCCGCCGTCGAGCAGTGGCTGCCGCTCGCGAAAGGTAACCCGATGTGCGTAGATCACCTCATCGGCTTCGTGGCGCCGCTGGCAGCGGAGGACCAGGCCCGCACCGGCCTGCCGTGGGTCGCCTGTCTTGTGCTCGCTGATCCCGGCAGAGTAGCGAAGCGCAGCTTTCTGTTGGCCTCGTGGCTAGTCGAGGTCCGCCAAGCCGCTGCTGACCCAAGCTTGCTGTCCGAATGGCAACGTGTCGTCGACGCTCTCGTCGTCGCCGGTGTTTCCCGGCTCGCGCCGTACTCAGAGTAGCGAATCGGGGCTCCCGGTCCATGGCCGGCGAGTTCACCATCGAGTTCTTCGAGGACGAAGGCCGGAGTCCGGTCGAGGAGTGGATGGACTCCGACCTGACGGACGTTGAACTGGCAGCCCTGCTGTCCGGCCTCGAGCACGTGCTGAGTCACCGCGGGATCGATGTCTGTCAGACCGAGTGGGGCAAGCAGCTGGGGGAAGGTTTGTTCGAGTTCCGCATCCGCCACACAGCAGCCGAGATCAAGCGTATGTTCACCGACGCGGCGCCAGGTCGACAGGAAGGCAAGTGCGGGAAGGTCCTGCTCCGTCTTTTCTGCCACGCCTACGGGACCAGAATCGTGCTGCTGCTAGACGGTTACGACAAAGCACGCGATCCGAGCAACAAGCGCGAGCAGCGCGAGATCACCCTCGCCCGCAGGCGGCTTGTCATGTTCAAGGAGCGGCAAGCCCGCGAACGCAAGAGGCGGCGCCGAGAAGGTGGTCGCGACTCCTACTAGGTGCAAGGCCGCTAGCGAAATCGCTAGTCCTGACGCCCGCCGTCAACGGAGGGTCACCCAGCCCGACTTGCAGTCGTATCAGGCCCGAAGTCGCGTGGCCCTTGAAGGACTCCAGGAACTGGCCCGCCGGAACGGTGCCCACCAGCTGCCGTAATCCGTTAGTCGTCCGCCGGTATGCAGTCCCGGCATACGACACCACGGCCCGCAAGATGGTCGGTCTTACCAAGGCGACCTGCACGCCATGTGTGCTTGCTGAGTTTGGTGCCCAGCTGCCCGCTCATCGTGCGAATTCACAGGCCAACGTGCCCAGGAGTCATCCCGCCAGAGTTCGGTCGAAAATATTTTTCGTTCGAAACATGCCCTCTGACCTCGTCCTGGGACGATCCCTGGGACGATCGCGAGGACGCTTTTGAGGACGCCCACAGGGACACCGTGGGCGCAACATCGCAGCTGTTTCCCGAGCACAAAGGAGGCAGCGATGCGAAAGAACCGCCCGGCGCCCAACAGGACCCTGCTCGATCGGCGTGATGTTCCGTCGGCGCTCACCGGCGGCCTGGACGTTGACACCGAGGCAGGGGTCGCGTTCCTGTGGCCGTACCAGGACGAGTGGTCCGCCAACACTGACAGGGGCGGCGCGAACATGACCGGCGACGCGGCATGAGCGCCCTCGTTCTTCAGAGCGGCATCAACGTCTCGCCGGACGCCTCCGGGCTGCCGGGGAGCCGCTCTCTCGTCTCGCTCCTCGGCGGTCTCCAGTTCGACGCCGAGCTCGCCGCCATCGCAGCCGTCATCATCGGCGCGGCGGTCTGGGCGCTCTCGTCCCACGCGAACAACTACCAGGGCGCCTCGCGGGGTCGGACCGCCGTCATCGTCTCGGCACTCGCCGCTCTCGTGATCGGTTTTGGACCGAGTCTCATCGAGTGGTTCTTCAGCTTCGGCCGATCGGCCCACTGAGCCATGAGTTCTTTACTCGCCCACCCGCTCCTGGCCGGCATCACGAGCAGCATCGTCTCCGCAGTCCTCTCCGCCATCGCCCACGCGGCCCGCTCAGGCATCACCTCGCTCGCATCCTGGGCGATCGGTGGTCTCACCCATGCCGCCGTGTCGACCACCGCGGTCAACCTTCACAGCTGGTTCGAGGGTCCGTGGCGGGCGATGCTCACCGTGGCAAGCCTCGCCGCACTGCCGCTCTTTTTAGCCGGCGTCCTCGAGAGCCTCTCTCATGGCGAGGGTGTTGGCGGACTAGCGCGAGTCCTCGGCCGGCTCGTCCTTGCAGGCGTGGGGAGCCTTCTTGCCCTAGCCCTCGTCCAGCTTCTGCTCGGCCTCGTCGACGTCTCCTGCGAGGTCGTCGAGCACACCTCCGGCATCTCGCTTTCTGCCGCCCTTGCCCGTCTCGGCACTGCCCTCGGCGTGACGACAGCATTGGGAGGCGGTGCTGTCGCGACTACCGGGGCCGTCCTCCTCGCCCTTCTCGCGGCGCTCGCGGCACTCGTGCTGTGGCTGGAGCTCGCCATGCGGACAGTCCTCGTCC
This sequence comes from uncultured Actinomycetota bacterium, assembly GCA_963754255.1. Taxonomy (GTDB): domain Bacteria; phylum Actinomycetota; class Acidimicrobiia; order Acidimicrobiales; family Bog-793; genus CAVWEW01. The sequence continues at coordinate 655,115 of CAVWEW010000008.1, read as the reverse complement.
TTGTAGCGACGGCGTTCCTCCCGCTAGGGCTGTCCGGGCTGTTGTGGCCGAAGACCGCCTCGTGGCTTCGGCGCCTCGGAGAGATCCTCACCGCCATCGCCGTATCCAAGCTCGTGATCATCGTCGTGCTCGTTCTCGGTGCGGCTGCCCTCACGAGGTCGTCATTCTCCCTTACCACGCCCGGGTCGGACATCGACGCCATGGTAAACGGCGTCGCCTTCCTCGGCCTTGCCACCCTCGGGCTTCCAATCGCTCTTCGCGTCGTGCCCTTCGCCGCCGAGGCTGCCTTGAGCCCGGGCCGCGGGGGCGTGCTCGTGCGCTCGGGATATGCGGCGTCGCGCCTCGCCGCCGGTGCCAGCTCTACGAGCACCCTTGTCCGACGGGTTGGTGGCGCTGGCAGCTCTGGGCGTGGCGATGCCTCCGGCGGCGCTCCGGGCACCGCCGGCCCGTCAGGTAAGGGCCCGAGGCCCACTCCTCCCTCAGGCGGGCCTAGGCCGGCGGGACAGAACGGAGGGAGTGCCAGGCCAGAGAGCTCCGACAGCAGCGGCCCCGGCGGCTCGGCCCCGGCCGGGCGCCCGGCATCGTCCCAACGAGGAGCCCCAAGCGCGACCTCTGCCCCATCTTCATTCGCCGGAGCGCGACCGCCATCGTCCCCAACGCCCGCCTTGTCGACCAGAGCCTCGGCGACCCGGAGTCCCTCGTCGCCACCTTCGAGCACGCCATGAACGAAACCCCCACCTACCGCTTCGGCCCGCGCCGCGAGAGCGGCGTCCTCGGCCTTGCCCGTTCTCAGCTTGCCATCGTGAGCACGAGCGTCGTGCTCGCCCTTCTCGCCGTGCTGGGCGCCCGCCAAATACTCGCCGGTTTCGGGCTCCTCGCCCTCGGTGCGGTTGTCGCCTTCGCGCCGGCGGGCGGGCGGCCACTCGTCACCTGGATCGGCCCGCTTGCCCGCCGGCTCAGCAAGCCGACGAGCGCCACCGCGCCGTTACGGCAACACGGGCTCCGGGCAGGTGCAGGCATCGACCCCCCGGCGCCCACCGCTTCGGTCCCTTGGCAGCTTCCCGGCCTCGGTCGCCTCGTCATCTGGCCGGCCTTGACCTATCTCGGCGAGGTCGGTGTCGCCGACGTCACGGGGTCACGGCGCTCCGCCTCGCTCACTTTTGTGCTCACCGGTCCCCGCTTCGGGCTCGCCGATGCCGACGAACAGGCACGTGCCGTCGCCTCGTGGGGCCAGCTGCTCGGAGCCCTCGCCCGCGACTCGCGTCAGCTCCAGCGCCTGCAGCTCACAGAGCGAGTCGTCCCCGACGACCTCAAGTCACAGCAGCGCTTCCTCGCGCCGGTGGCCGCATCCGCGGACCCAAGTTCGCTGGCGATCTACCGGGCGCAGCTCGAGTCGCTCGAGGGCCGCGGCAGTTCGTCATGAGGTCCTCCTCACCGTCACGCTCGGCCGTCTCGGGCACAGCAGCTTCGAGAGCGCCGTCGTGACCGAATGCGTTCGTATCGGCGAGCTGCTCGACACGGCGGGCTTTGCCACCCAGCCCCTTGGAGCCCTCGAGCTGGCTTCGAGCTTGGCCTCGGTGCTCGACCCCTTGAGCGGCGGGCAGCTCGGGGACTTCGTAGTGGCCGACAACAGCTGCAGTGAGCCACGGGCAACCCTTTCTGGCCCCCAGGCCTGGCGAAGCGATTGGGGAACGATCCGGACGGACTCGGTCTTCCATGCCTGCTTCGAGGCGTCCGCGCTCCCCCGCCTCCCGGTCGGACCCGAGTGGGCGTGGCCTCTTGTGCTCGCCGACGTGCCCGTGGCCCGGCGCACGCTCGCCCTCCATCTCGAGCTCGCCCGACCCGAGCGCGCCATGCGGCGAGCCGAGCGCGCCGTCGTCGCGAAGGAAAGCGACAAGGCGATGCGGGCGCGGTGGGGCTTTTACTCAGGCGCCCGGGAGGACCAGGCACACGACGCCGCCCTCGCCCGGGAGGAAGAGGTTGCAAGCGGCTTTGCGGACGCTCGCTTCGCGCTCTTGGCGTGCGTGTCGGCGACGAGTACCGAGGAGCTAGAGACGAGCTGTCGGGCACTCGTGAGCCAGGGCGCCCATAGCCACGTCGAGCTCCGCCGCCTCTACGGACGCCAGTCCGAAGCTCTTGTCGCGACGCTGCCTCTCGGCATCGTCGGCTTCAGAGGAGGCTGGCGATGACCCTCACCCTCGCCCCGCACCGGGCAACCACGCGGCACCTCGCGAGCCTCTACCTCCTGCAGGCCGACCGCCACTTTGACGGGGGACCGCTCCTCGGCCTCGACGTGCGCTCGGGAGCGACGTTCTGCTTCGAGCCCTTTACCGCCTACGCCTCCGGCCTCATCACGAACCCGAACCTCCTCGTCCTCGGCGAGGTGGGAAGCGGGAAGTCGACCGTGGCGAAGCTACTCAGCTGGGCCGAGCAGGCCCTTCTCGGGCGAAGCGTGGCGATTCTCGACCCGAAAGGGGAGTACGGAGCACTCGCCCGCCTGCTCGGGCTGCCGAGCCTCCGCCTTTCGCCAGGCGGGCGGGCACGCATCAACCCGCTCGAGCTTGCCGACTCCGCGGGCGTCGACGAGCACGACCGACGGCGTACCGAAATCCTTTCTGCCCTCGGAGAGTCTGGCCTCGGGCGAGCACTCCGTCCCGAAGAGCGGGCCTCACTCGATGTCACGCTCACCGAGCTTTCTCCGACGCCGATGCTTGGAAGCGTCGTCGAACGCGCTCTTGTCGCCGAGCGCCTCTGCGGCAGCAGCGCTTCACACGAATCCCCCCGAGCTGGCCTCGAGCTGCCGGGAGCTCGCCCTATCGCTTCGCCGCCTCACCGACGGCGACCTCGCCGGCATGTTCGACGGTCCCTCGACCGTGCGCCTCGATGCCTTAAGCCCCGGCGTCCACGTCGACCTCTCCGCCGTCTACGGCAACCCTTCGGTCCTCGCCCCGACGATGGTGGCGGCGGGTTCGTGGCTGACGGCCACCCTGGCGGTGCCGGGACGCCAGAGTGTCCTCGTCCTCGACGAGACCTGGCAGGTGCTTGCCGATCCGGGTATCGGGCGCTGGCTCCGCTCGACGATGAAGCTCGCCCGGTCCCTCGGCACAGCCGTGGTCCTCGTCACACACGCCCTCTCGGACTTCCGAGCCGTCGGTGACGAGCGGAGCGAGGCTGCCCGTCTCGCGGCGAGCCTCGTCGCCGACACCGCCAGCCGGGTGCTTCTTGCCCACAGCGACGCAGCGGTAGGCGAGACCGCCTCGCTCCTCGACCTCGACGCGGGCCGAGGCCGAGATCCTGACTCACCTTCGCCGCGGTGTCGGCCTCTGGCATGTGGGCGACCACGTCGCCCTCGTCCGCCACCTCGTCCCGCCGGGACTCCTCGACGCCTTCGACACCGACGCCGAGATGCTCGGCCATAGCCCGGGTCGCTCTGGAGTCGGGCGATGAGCGAGTCAGGGACGCCCTCAGCGAGCGGTTCGCTCGCTCGGATCGGCATCATCGCTGCGGGTTTTCTCGTAGGGGCGATCGTCGCCTTTGCCGGCGCGCTTGGCGGCCTCGGGCTCGAAGCCCCGTCTGACGGCGCAGGGCTCGCCGCCGGCGCGACCGAAGTCGTCGTCCCCGCCGGCGGCGCGGAGCTCACCATCCCCGAGATCGGTGCCGTCGCCGAAGGCAGCTGGCTTCAAGGGCTCCGCTCTCGTCATGGCGATCGCCATCGCCCTCGCCGAATCAGGCGGCGATCCCACAGCGACGGACCACGACGCCAACGGGACGGTCGACCGAGGCCTCTGGCAGATCAACTCGGTCCACACCCAGTTCTCGGCTTCCTGCGACTACGACCCGCGCTGTGGCGCCGGGGCGGCCTTCTCGATATCGGCGGGCGGGACGGACTGGGAGCCGTGGACGACTTACCAGAACGGCGCCGAGATTCCCTTCCTCCCCGCCGCCGTCTCGTGGGTGGACGGGAGCGCGAGGCGATGACCGACACCGACCGGCGCTACGTCGAGGCGCAACCCCTCCTTGCGGCCGCGCTCGACTACGCCGCCCGCGGCTGGCCCGTCCTGCCGCTCAGAGCAAGGGACAAGGCGCCGAACGGGCTGCTCGTAACCCACGGCCTCAGCGAGGCGACGACCGACGTGGAGAAGATCTCCGACTGGTGGCGCCGCGTCCCGAGCTCGAACGTCGGCATCCGCACAGGCGCCGGCCTCGACGTCGTCGACCTCGACGGCGACATCGCGAGGCGCGCCTTTGCCGCCGTCTGCCCGGAGCCGGTTACACCCGGGATGCTCGTGCGGACGGCCAGGGGCTGGCACCTCTGGTTCGCCTCGAGCGGGCTTCCCACCCGGGCCGGCGTGATCGAGGGCGTCGACGTCCGCGGGAAGGGCGGATATGTCGTCGCGCCGCCCTCGGTCCACCCGAGCGGGGCGACTTACCGGCTCGTCGACCCGGCGAGCGGGAGGGTCCTCGACCGGCTCCCAACCGAGCCCCTCGCGCCCGCACCGTCCTGGCTCGTCTCGTGGTGCCGGCCCGGATCGGCGCGGCCCACTGTCGATCGCCCCCCGGTCCGGCTCAGCTCGGAACACTACGTCCGGATAGCTATTCAGGCGGAATGTGCAGCTGTCGCCACGACAAGAGAGGGGAACCGAAACGACCGGCTGAATCGGGCCGCCTTCTCGCTAGGCACCCTCGTCGGCGCCAGGGTGCTCGACGCCGAGGAGGCGCGCGCCCACCTACTCAAAGCCGCCCTGTCGGCGGGGCTGGGCGAATCCGAGGCGCTCCGCACGATCGCCTCGGGGCTCCGAGCCGGCGATGCCCGGCCCCGGCAAGGCACCGAGGCGCTGGGCCGTCCCGATCGACCAGCACAACCGACCAAAAGGCGCGGCCTAGACCGTGCTGCGCGCCGAGAAAGCAGAGACGGCGCCGACGATCGGGTAACGGCGGCAGTCCTCGCCCGGGCGCGCCATGGCGTCGCGCCCCAACCCGGCGTGGCACACCCCGTCGCGGCGCGCTCGCCTCGCCGAAAGCTCGGCCGATGAGCGGGCGAGGCCGATCCGCCGGCGAGCGCCCCGACCGCCTAGCAGAGACCCAAGAGCGGCTTGTCGAGGCCGTCGAGGGTCTCGTGAAGGGCGAGGACTGGGCGGCGATGCTCGCCGTCGCGGGGCGCTTTCACCGTTACTCGCTCAACAACGTCCTTCTCATCTCCGTCCAATCCGCCGAGCGCGGCATCGAGCCGACCCGTGTGGCCGGCTATCGCGCCTGGCAGGCACTCGGCCGTCAGGTCCGGCGCGGCGAGAGCGGCCTGGCGGTCCTCGCCCCAGTCGTCCGTCGGACGCCGGAGGAAGGCAACGAAGCCACAGAAAGCACCGTCCTTCGCCGTCGCGACGAGGACAAGGCGAAAGACCGCCGAGTACTTACGGGCTTCAAGGTGGCGACGGTCTTCGACATCTCCCAGACCGACGGGCCGCCGCTTCCTGAGGTCGCGCCCGAGTTGTTGTCGGGCGAGGCACCCGTCGCCCTCTACGAAGGCCTCGCGAAGCGGGTCGCCGAGGCCGGGTTCAGCCTGGTGCGCGAGGACTGCTCGCCGGCGAACGGCCGCACCGACTTCATGCGACGCAGCGTCTCGGTGCGGGACGACCTCGAGCCCGCCCAGGCGGCAAAGACGCTTGCCCACGAGCTCGGCCACATCCTTTTGCACGACGACCCGAAGTTCCTCGAGCTAGGCGCCTTCTCCTGCCGCGGCCTCGCCGAGGTGGAGGCGGAGTCCGTCGCCTACCTCGTCTGCGCGACGGCGGGTCTCTCGACGGACGGGTACAGCTTTCCCTACATCGCCCGCTGGGCGAACGGGGATGTCGCCGTTGTCCGCTCGGCCGGTGAGCGCTCCCTCGGCACCGCCCGCGTGATATCGGGCGCCCTCGGGCTTGTCCCCGGACCGAACAATGCCGCGACAGAAGACGTCCTCGCCCGGAGCCAAGCTGGGGAGAAGAACCCTGTACCCGGCAGGACCTGGGGCCGGAGCGTCTCCCCCCTGCCACGACCGGCCAAGCACCGGCCGATCCGGACGGTGACGCGGTGACGACGAACGGCCGACCGCTCGGACAGAACCGCCCTGCCCCGACCGGCGGGGCAGAGCTCGTGGCGCTCGGGATCGCGCTCCTTTTTCTCGGACCGGGTTTTTGCTGCTACCTAGGTGGCGGAATCGCCGCCCTCGTAGTCAACGGGCGTTTTCCGACAGCCCCGGCCGCCGTGGTCGTCGCCCTCGCTTTCGAGATCGCCCGCCATCCCAGTGACCCGGCGGTTTCCTGGCCCGCCTCCACACGGGCCCTCGTGCCAGGCCCCTTTCTCGTCTACCCCGTCACCCTGCTCCTCGTGTGCACCGCCGGCTTCGTCGGATTGAGCGCCATGCGCCGTATCACGCGCTCGCGGCGCCGGGCGGGGTTCGCCTCTGAGCGCGGACATGCGCCGCAGCCTCTCGGTCAGGTCCGTGCGGGCGCGTTCTGCCCAGGTCCGACCGGGGCTGTCTGTTCGGCGGCCCGATCCACATGAGCTCGGTCTTTACCTCGGGCGTGAGCTCTCGAGTAAAAGGGCCCTCTTTGCGAGCCTCGAGGACAGCTTCTTGGTGCTCGGGCCGCCGCGCTCGGGGAAAGGGGCGAGTCTCATCATCCCCGGCGTCCTCGAGGCGCCTGGTGCGGCCATCGTCACTTCCACGAGGCCCGACGTGCTTCGTCACACCGCATCGGTGCGGCCCGACCCGGTCGAGGTCTTCGACCCCCAGGGGGCCTCGGGGTGGCCGAAATGCCTCAGATGGTCGCCCGTGGCGGGTTGTGAGGACCCGCTCACGGCGATCCTCCGGGCGCGGGGCTTTGCCACGGGGGCGGGCTTCGAGCGCACGACGACGGACGCCGACTTCTGGGCGGGGTCCGCCGCCGCCGTGATCCGCGCCTACCTGCATGCCGCCGCCCTCGACGGGCGCAGCATCACTGACGTCGTCTCCTGGGCCGGGCGGCCCGGTGACGCCGAGCCGGTCCGCATCCTTCGCTCGGCCCCCGGTGCCGCAGAGGGCTGGGCGGACGAACTCGCCAGCCAGGCATCGGACAATCCTCATACCCGCGACGGCGTCTGGGGCGGTGTGCGGCGTGCCTTTGACTGTTTCGCCGATCCCCGCGTCCTAAGGGCCTGCTCGCCGCCTGCGGGCGAGGCCTTGGACCCGGAGAAGTTCCTTCTCGCAAAAGGAACCCTCTACATCGTCGGCTCTGCCGACGAGCAGCTCTCGGTGGCCTCGCTCATCACCGCCCTCATCGCCGACCTGACCGAGCGGGCGCTCAGCCTCGCCGCGCATTCGGTCCACGGTCGCCTCGACCCGCCGCTCACGTTGTTCTTGGACGAGGCGGCCAACATCGCCCCGCTCGCGTCGCTGCCGACGCTGCTCTCTGCGGGTGGGGGCTCGGGCATATGCACGCTCGTCGTGCTGCAGTCCCTCGCCCAAGCCCGCGCCCGCTGGGGCGAGCACCGGGCCGACGCCATCTGGGACGCCTCGACCGTCCGGGTCGTCTTCGGCGGCCTCGGCCACGCCGAGGACCTCACCCGGATCAGCCGCCTCGCCGGCGAGGTAGACGAGGAGGTCGGGAGTGCCAGCCGCGGGGCGGGCGGAACGACGTGGTCGACCTCCCTCCGCCCCCGCGCCGTCCTTCCCCTCGAGCACATCAGATCGCTCCCCGAGGGACGCGTCCTCGTTCTCCACCGGCGCACGCCACCTGTGGAGGCCGTCCTCAAACCGTGGTGGGAACGGCCCTGTGCGAAGCGCGTGCGTACCGCCATCGAGCGGGCCGACCGGCTGCGGCGCGCCACGCGAGCGCACCGCCAGCTCGCAGATGGCTCCGCTGCCGGCACGACCGCTCCGTCCGGGAACAGGGCAGGGGCGGCGAAATGAGCGATCCCCCGCCCTGGAGCTGGCGCAAGCTCGATGAGAAACGTGCAGGCGACACCTGGAAGACGCTCTCGGAGTTCGTCTCTTGGCTCGTCGAGCGCTACGACCTGGGCGACCTCGTGCCGTCGTGTTGGTGGTGCCACGGCGCCATCACCGAAGAGCTGACAGCCCTTTGGACAGGCTGGATCGTCGCCTACGCCGACCCTGAGGCCGAACCGGACGCGCCGCTTGTCTGGCACGAGAGATTCGCCCAGTGTCGCGCCCGCATCGCCGAGTGGGACCGCATGGGCTGTGCCCAGCGCGGCCATCGTGCGGGCGCCCCCGCCGAGTGGCGGCCCGACGAGGTCGCCTTTTCTTCCTTTGTCGAGGATGACTGCGCGAAGCGCCCCGGCCCGCACCGTCTCGTCGCTGTCGACGGCTCTGAAGGGGGATCTGAGCCGTGCTGAGCGCCCACAAGATCGGGGCGGGCCAGATCGAGTACTACCTCTCCTACGCCTCGCGGGGCGGGGAGACGTTCTGGCTGGGTCGGGGCGCCTCGGACCTCGGGCTTGGCGGTGCCGTCGTACCGGACCAGTTCCTCGCCCTTTCTGCCGGCAAGGCCCCTGACGGCGGCCGCCTCCTCGAACGGGTGGCGGCGGACCGCACGCCCGGCTGGGACATCACCCTCTCGGCCCCGAAGTCGATCTCGCTCGCCTGGGCGCTCGCCGACGAACCGCTCCGAGATCGGCTCGCCTGGGCCCATAGCGACGCCGTGGCGACGACTTTCTCATTCCTGGAGAAAGAGGGCGGCCGGGCGCGTCGCGGCCTTGGCGGTCGCGACGGGCATGTGCAGGCCGGTCTCGCCATCGCCTGTTTCACCCACCCCTCCTCGCGTGAGCTCGACCCGCAGCTGCACACCCACGGCATCGTCCTCAACGTCGCCCATGGTGAGGACGAACGCTGGACGGCGCTCGACTCGCGCACCATCTACCTCCACCGCCGGGCGGCGGGCGTGATCTACCGGGCGGAGCTTCGGGACCGGATCGCCGCCCTCGGTGGCAAGTGGTCCGAGCTCGACAGCCGCGGCCTCTCCGAGCTCGAGGGCTTCGACAAGGAGACGCTGCGCGAGTTCTCGAGGCGCCGGAGCACCATCGAGGCGATGCTTGAGAAAAGAGGTGGCAGCGGTCGGGCGGCGAGCGAGGCGGCCTGTCTCGCCACCCGCCACGCCAAGGTCGATGCCGAGCTCGAGGAGCTGCGGGCGGAATGGAGCGATCGGGCGGACAAGCTCGGCTGGGACACGGCACGCGTCGGCTCTGTCCTTGACGGGACGAACCGGCGCGTCTTACTCGGCGAGGCCGGGGAGCACACGGTCGAGCAACTGCTCATCGGGCCGCGCGGGCTCACGCGCGACAAGGCAGCCTTCACCCGCGACGACGCCCTTGTCGCCTGGGCGGAGTCGCACCGGCAGGGCGGGAAGCTCTCCACCCTCGAGCGCCTCACCGACGCGACGCTTCGTCGCGAGGAGATCGTGCCGCTCGTCGTCGCCGACGAGGACGGCCAGCCGCTCACGACGAGAAGTGGACCCGTCCGCTCCGGCGTCGTCCGCCTCATGCGCTCGCCTGCGTCGGGGACCGAGATGCTCGTCTGCGAGCCGCGCTACTCGACCACCGAGCTGCTGGCGACAGAAGCTCACGTCCTCGACACCGCCCTTCAGGGACGCAGAGCCGGATGCGGCGTGGTCCGCCCGGAGAGCCTCGAGGAGGTGCTAACGACCCGGCCGTATCTGAGTGACGAACAAAGCGCCATGGTCCGGGCGGTCTGTTCCTCGGGAGATGCGGTGAGCCTCGTCGTCGGCGTGCCGGGCTCGGGCAAGACATTCGCCCTCGAGGCGGCTCGGGCTGCCTGGCGCGCCGAGGGCTACGAGGTCATCGGTGCCGCCCTCGCGGCGGAGGCCGCCAGTCAGCTCGAAGCGGGCTCGAAGATCGCCTCTGTCACCCTCGACCGCCTCCTGTACGAGCTGTCGCTGCCGAGCGGTCTCACCGGGCGGCGAGAGCTTCACCGCCGAAGCGTCGTTGTCGTCGACGAGGCGAGCATGGTCGACACCCGCCGCCTCGCCCGGCTGTTTGACCACGCGGGCCGCGCCGGGGCAAAGATCGTCCTCACGGGAGACGACCGCCAGCTGCCCTCGATCGAGGCTGGCGGAGCTTTCGCCGCCCTCTCCCGCCGAGTGGGCGCTAGTCGGCTAAACGACAACGCCCGCCAGGTGGAGTGCTGGGAGCGCGAGGCGCTCCGGGCGCTGCGGGAGGGGCGCACGGGAGAGGCCGCCGGCGACTACACCCGCCATGGCCGCGTCCATGTCTCCGAGTCGCCGGGCGAGCTGCTCACCCAGATGGTCGAGTCGTGGTGGTCAGTGCGAGAGGCCGGCGACGACGCCGTCCTTTATGCCTACTCGCGCGACGCGGCTCGCGTGCTCAACCACCTGGCGCGCGCCCGTACCGAGGCCGAAGGCCGGCTCTCCGGCGCCGAGCTGACCCTCGGGGAATGGCCCCGGGCTGACCTCGCCGAGCGCACCTACCGGGTGGGTGACGAACTGTGCCTGCTCCGCAACCGTGCACGGCTCGGAAAGGCACGCGACGCGTCCGGTCTCGGCGTGCGAAACGGCACCCGCGGAGTGGTCGTGGGCCTGGATGCGACCTCGGGGGAGCTCACCCTCGAAACGCGTGAGGGCCGACTGATCACGCTGCCGGCTGACTACGTGGAGCGCTTCACCGACTACGGGTATGCCTGGACGCTCCACAAAGGCCAGGGCCAGACTGTGGGTGAGGTCGCTCGTGGCCTTCCCGAAGACGACCTGCGGCGGCGAGGCCGCGCATTCGTGTTCGGTGCCGAATCGCTCACCGCCGAGGCGGCGCTCGTGGCGGCGAGCCGCGCGACGGACTCGACGGAGCTGTTCGTGTTGGTCGACCCCGATGAGGTGCTGGAAAGTCCAGCCGCCGAAGCTGAGCAGATCGGTCGCGCCTGGGCACGTGGCGAGCACGAGCAACTCGCCCTCGAAGAGCTCGAAGCAGCGAGAGAGATCGCCCGACTCGCAACGAGGCCGCGAGGAGAGCTCGGCGCCGAGCGCGAGGCGCTCGGCGCGCTGATCGGCCGGGGGCCCGCCGCAGACCTTCGTTGGCGGGAGGACGACACGCATCGTCGCCTTGGCGTCGCGCTCGTGCAGCTCGACGAGGCGATCGGCGCCGAGCACTCGCTGAGGCGAGCGTCGTCCGACGCGGACGAGCCCGAACGCGCCCACACCCGACAACGACTCCGCGAGACGCTTCGCGTGCCGCGCCGCGACCGAGCGCGAGACACGGGAGGCGGAAACCGCCATGACGGCGGTCGAGGCGGCGATCGTCGAGCAGGCGCGGGTCCGGCGCGAAGGGGGCTCGGACGTGCGCAGCGCTCTCGACCGCCTCGAGCTCATCGACTCGGCGCTGTCCTCCGCACGACAACGTCGGATCGCGCAGACATCGAACGCGCCGCCCGAGTACGTCACCTCCCTTCTCGGCGACCGGCCGCGGGATGACGCGCGCTTGCTGCGCTGGCAGCAGGGGCTCATCGCGATCGAGGATTGGCGAGCATCCGTAGAAAAGGGACCGTCGGGAGTCGACGGCAGTCCGTGGGAGCGCGCCCTCGGGCTGCCCCAGGAAGGGTGGGTAGGGCGCCGAAGGCGGCGTCTCGTCGCAAGCCTTCGAACGATCCGGCGCGATCTCGGGATCGAAAAGGAGGCCATCTCGCTTGCTGCGGGCGATATCCGACAGGGCGTGGACCGTGCAACGGAGGCAGTTCTCACGCGGAGCGGCAACGTCGGATCCTCGGCAACGAAGACTGCCGTATCGCCGCCGTCTAGACGACAACGCCGGCTCGAACGATGAAGAGTCAGCGGCCTGATTCATCACACCCCGAACGGATCGGCCGAACGACCGGGGCCGCCACGGGCAGTAGCAGAGCATTGCGCGGGGATGCGGGACGGCCGAAGGACACAGCCGACGCGAAGCGACGACATTTCATCACGCTCGTGAAGGAGCGTGTGGGACCGCCGCGTCCCATCCGGCCAGACGATGCAAGGCAGCACGACGTTCGAGCAACGCTCTCTATTTCCGAGGCCGCATGGGAGCTCGGGGTCTGCGCCGAGACGGTCTACCGTCGAGCAAAGGCCGGCGAGCTACCCGGGGCCTTCAAGATTGGACGAACTTGGCGCGTCTCTCGGGAGCCATTCGACCGTTGGCTTTCGAGTCGGTAGTACCGAAGTGGCCGCGTGGCTGGCTCGCCTGGCTCGACGCCTTCTTTCGACGCGTTGGCTCCCCGTCCAGGCCGATGTCGTAGGACTTTCCCACTCCCTTGAGCTTCGGATCGACCGTGCTCCGCACGGGGTGGACGTAGGTGTTGAGGAAGTAGCTGAGCGAGGCGTGATCGAGCTCTCGTGCGGCGATCGCCGGATCGACGCCTTCGCTCACCAGCTTGCTGCCGCGGTGGTGGCGCAAGGAATGGAGGGTCGCGTTGAGGTCGAGTCGGTCCATGACGTCCGTTACCAGGCGACCGAAGTGATCGGGGCTGACATGATCGAGTCCCATGCCGTCGCGAGAAAAGAGCCATCCATCGTCGGGAAGCGTCGTACCGCTCGCCAAGGCACGGCGCAATTGGCGCTCACGGAGGTCATCCAGCACCGGCACGAGCGCTTGGTCCAGGTACTTCGGCGGCAACTCAGGCTTGTCGCGCCGGTGCTTCGCGTGGTCGACAATCACCGGCTTCCCGCTCACCATGTTGATCACTCGCCTGATGAACACGAGCTGCGCTGCGAAGTCGATGTCCGACCACTGAAGTCCACACAGCGCCTGCCGACGAAGTCCGGTGAGCGCCGCCGTCGCGAGGAACACGTCGAGGTCAGGATGGACTTTCCTTGCTTCGGCGAACGCTTCTTCCACTTGCACCTTCGTTGGCGTCTTCCGACTGGTCTGCGGTGGAGACGGCTTCTCGCGGACGAGGGCGGCGGGATTGATTGTCATCCATCCCTCCCCGATCGCGTGGTTGAAAGCCGCCCGCAGCGCCTTGTGCACCTGGACTTTGCGAGCCTGTCCGAGAACCTCGCCTAGCCCTTCATAGGTCTCTTCGACCGGCTGCCGGGTGGTCAGCCGATTGAGGGTGATCGACGCGAGCTGCGTGGCCTTCAACGTCCGTACCTGGAGCTCGTAGTTGTTGTAGGTGTTCTGCTCCAAGCCGGCCCTGCCTGGCTTGCCGACCCGTTTCGCGCAGAGTACCAACCAGGCGTCGAGCAACTCTCCGACGGTCATCGTCGGACCACCGTGGCGGGCCTTCTTCACCTCGGTCTCAAGCTCGGAGTGGACTCGACGCGCCTCGCGGATTCCGCCCCGAACGATCCGCTCGAGCTGTTTCGGGCTGCCGGTAAGAGGGTCACGACTCCCCCTGCTGACGCGCACTCGAAAGACGTCGCGCTCGATCTCGCGGATGCCGCGTTCCGTCCGGAGCGGCTTGCCGCTCGTCATGAGGTGGTCGCCACCCACCGGATTCTCGAGCACGGTCTCCGACGACACGGCCGGAGGAGGCTCACTGATCAAGGTGTCGTGTTGGGCTGCGACCGTCATCCACGATCCTCCTCTCGGGGCAGCAGTGTCCGATGATGTCCGCGCTGCTTATCGAACGAGCTCGTCGACCGGTGCCGTCTCCCACACGACCAGATTACCCTAATCCAGCGCTCCGTTGTAGGGGAGAGAGTAGGGGTAAAAGAAAAGGACCGTCCTGCTGGGCGGTCCTTCTAGGCCATCTAGCTGGGGTTTTCGGTGGAGGCGAAGGGACTCGAACCCTCGAACCTCTTGACTGCCAGTCAAGCGCTCTACCAACTGAGCTACGCCCCCAGAAGGCGGGAACACCCTACCAGGGCGGGTTTGCGTGCTGGCCGCCCGAGGTCCCCCAAGCCCGCTACGCGGACAGGTCGTCGAGAAGAACGCGCCGCTCAGGCCAGGTCGCGCGAACGCTGGAGGGCGGCTGCCCCCGGGCTGTGCCCACCAGGAGGGCCCGGTCCTCCCGAGGAACCGATCAAGTGCGTTGTTAGCCTGTGGTCCATGTCGGACGGATACGACTTCGAGGAGGTGGAGACGCGCTGGCAGCAGCGCTGGGAGGACGAGGGCACGTACCGGATCGATCTGGACGACCCTCGGCCACCTTCCTACGTGCTCTGCATGTACCCGTATCCGAGCGGACCGGCTCACCAGGGTCACATCCGGAACTACACGTTCGGCGATGTTCTCGTCAGGCACGAGACGATGAAGGGCAACGCCGTCCTCAGCCCGTTCGGCTTCGATTCGTTCGGCCTGCCGGCGGAGAACGCAGCCATCAAGGGCGGTGTCCATCCCCGCCAGTACACCGAGGCCCGCATGGGCGAGCTGAAGCGCTCGGTCCGGCGCTTGGGGGCGGTCTACGACTGGCGGCGCGAACTGCGCAGCCACGATCCGGACTACATGAAGTGGAACCAGGTGATCTTCCTCGAGTTCCTGAAGGCCGGCCTCGCCTACCGGGCAGAGGCACCGGTCAACTGGTGCCCGGGCTGTCAAACCGTGCTCGCCAACGAGCAGGTGCTGGCCGACGGTACCTGCGAGCGCTCAGGTGACGTCGTGGAGCGGCGACTGCTGGCGCAGTGGTTCCTTCGGATCACCAAATACGCCGACGAACTGCTGGAGGCTCTCGACGGGCTCGACTGGCCCGAGCGCGTCAAGGTCATGCAGCGCAACTGGATCGGCCGCTCGGAAGGCGCCCAGTTCAAGATGGCCGTCGTCGGGCATCCCGGCGTCGTCATCGAAGTCTTCACGACCCGGCCCGACACCGCCTTCGGGATGACGTATGCCGTGCTGGCGCCCGAGCACCCGCTCGTGGAGACGCTGACGACGCCTGAGCAACGTGACGCCGTCGAGGAGCTCCGGCAGCGGGCCGGTTCGGCGACCGAGCTCGAACGGGTCTCGGCGGAGGGAACCCTGGACAAGCGGGGGGCCTTCACAGGCAGCTACTGCATCAACCCCATGACCGACAAGCCCATCCCGGTCTACGTGGCCGACTACGTCCTCGGCAGCTACGGGACCGGCGCCATCATGGCCGTCCCGGCAGAGGACGAGCGGGACTTCGAATTCGCCCGGGCCTACGGCATCCCGGTGGTGCGGACGGTCCAACCTCCGGACGGTCACGAGGGAGCCTGGACCGGAGATGGCCCCCACGTGAACAGCGACTGGTTGAACGGGCTCGACGTCGCCGCGGCCAAGACCAAGGCCGTGGAATGGCTGGAGGCGGCGGGAACAGGGTTTCGCATGGTCAACTACCGCCTCCGCGACTGGCTCATCAGCCGCCAGCGTTACTGGGGATGTCCGATTCCGGTGCTCTACTGCCCGGTTGACGGCATCGTGGCCGTGCCCGTCGACGAGCTGCCGGTGCTCCTCCCCGAGGACGTCGAATTCCGCCCGACCGGGGAGTCACCGCTCAAGTTCGATCAGGGATTCCTCCACGCCACCTGCCCGGTCTGTGGGGGCCCCGCCACGCGGGAGACGGACACGATGGACACCTTCGTGGACTCGTCGTGGTACTTCCTGCGTTTTGTCAGCCCTCATGACGAGACAGTGCCTGTTGATGTGGCAGCCGTCCGCAGGTACCTGCCCGTCGACCGCTACATCGGGGGCATCACCCACGCCATCCTGCATCTCCTCTATGCCCGTTTCTACACGAGGGCGCTCGGGGACACCGGCCTGTCCGCGCCGGAGCTTCGCGAGCCGTTCGCGCAGCTCTTCTGTCAGGGCATGATCCGCCTCGGCGGCCGGGCGATGTCGAAGTCAAAGGGCAACGTGGTATCGCCTGACGAGTACTTCGCCAAGGTCGGGGCCGACGCCCTTCGCCTGTTCCACCTCTTCGTCGGGCCTCCGGTGGAGGACATGGACTGGTCCGACCAGACCGATGAGATGATCGAGGGCTGTTCCCGCTACCTCGCCCGTGTGTGGCGGCTGGCAACCGGGTCCGTCGCCACGGCGGGTAACCCGAGCAAGGAGCAGCTCGACGCCGTCCAGCTTCGCCGGGAGGTCCACCGCACGATCGCCCGCGTGAGCGCCGACATCGAGCGGTACGCCTTCAACACCGCCGTGGCAGCGCTCATGGAGCTGACGAACACGATCTACCGCCACGTCCACGCCGGGACCGACGAAGTGTCGATCAGCGAGGCCACAGACGTGCTGCTCGAGCTGCTCGCACCTTTCGCCCCTCACCTGGCGGCAGAGGCCTATGTTCGCCGGACCGACGAGCATGTCCACACACGGCCGTGGCCCGTGGCCGATCCTGCCTACTTGAAGGCCGACCGGGTGACGATGATCGTGCAGCTGAACGGCAAGCTGCGCGACCGGATCGAGGTCGACCCCGGGATCGACGAGGACGAGGCGGTCGCCGCCGCGCTGGCGTCGGATCGGGTGAGGAGTCTGCTCGGAGAACGAGCTCCGGCGCGGGTGATCGCCAGGCCGCCCCACGTCGTCAACATCGTCCCCTGAATCCTCGCCCCGGCGAGAACCCGGCGAGTAGCGGCGCCGGCTGACGAGCCGGCTTGCTCCGTGTTGACTAGCCGGCCCGGAGATTCCGCCAAGATGCCCCGCCAGGCCTCGGGGTCGACTTGGTAGGGCGCATAGAAGGAGAAGCGGTCCACGACGTCGCCGAAGCGCTCGCGCACCCTCCGGGCAACCTCGCCCGGAGGCGCCACGACCGCGAAAGCCTCGAGGACCTCGTCGCTGATGATGGATGCCATGGCGGCCCACTCGCCCCGCTTCGAGAGCGCGTTCAGCTCCGGCTGCAGGTCTCCCCAACCGTGCAGCTGGAGGACCGGCCGGTAGGCCGGCGTCGAGCCGTAGAAGGCGATCTGGGCCTTCACGGCCACGGCGGCCGCTTCCCGCTCGGCGTCCGTGGTCCCGGTGACGACGAAGCCGGGATACGACACCTGAAAGCCGCTCCTGTCGCCGCCCCGGCGGCGGTCGGCACCAGCCGCCTTCGCCAACCCCCGGTCGAGGGCGGGCAACGTCACCTCCCGCAGGTACCGCTCGGTCGTGAAGCCGTGGACGAGCAGGCCGTCGGCCACCTCCCCGGCCACCTCGGTCATGAGCGGGCCGACGGCGGCGAGAAACACCTTCGGGGGCCCGAACGGGTTCGGCCCGGGGCTGAAGAACGGCGTCATCAAGGTGAAGGTGTAGAAGTCACCGCGGAAATCGAGCTTCGATCCGTCCTGCCACGCCGCCCAGATCGCCCGCATGGCGAGGATGTACTCCCGCATCCGGTCAGCCGGATGCGACCAGGGCATCGAGTAGCGCTTCTCGATGTGCGGCTTGATCTGCGAGCCGAGCCCGAGCAACAGGCGGCCCTTCGAGAGCAGCTGCACGTCGTTGGCCATCGTGGCAGTGATCATCGGGCTGCGCCCGAAGGCGACGAGGATCCCTGAGCCGAGCTCGAGGCGCTCCGTGTGCGGCGCCGCCGCCGCCAGGATCAGGAGAGGGTCGTGGCCCGTCTCGGTCGCCCAGCCGCCGTCGTAGCCGTCCTCCTCGACACGGCGCGCCTGCTGACCGATGTTCTCCGGGTCGAAACCCAACCCTCCGTCAATGAGCATGCCGGGCAAACTACTCGCCACCCAGATCGGCTCCCGCCGGCCGCACCGGGGCCGGCGGCGCCAGGATCAGTCGAAGCCGCCCGACTCCCCTCTCAGGTACCTCTCCAGCTCGGCGGCGAGGTCGTCGCCCGAGGGCATGTCCTCCTCCCGCAGCGTCTCGGGAGTCCCCTCGAGGGAGTCGACGTTGTGCTCGAGCTGGCGGACCATGGCGAGATGCTCCGAGCTCTGACCTATCAGCTCGTCGACCTTGGCCGTGGCGGTGGTGGCCGCTTCTTCGAGCACGCTCGAGTCGATGACGAGGCCGGAGACCGCGGCCAGCCCGTCGAGGAGCTGGACGGCCGCTGCCGGGAAGGGCATCGCCGCCACATAGTGGGGCACGCGCGCCCACAGGCCGACGGCCGGGATGCCTGCCTGCCCGAGTGCCTCCTCGAGCGCTGCCTCCACGCCGGCCGGCACCTCGATCGTCCCGTCGACGAACCCGACCTGGGAGGCGAGGAGCCTGGAGGTGGCCGTGGAGGCGAGACGGATCGGCCGGGTGTGCGGCGCCGCCGCCGGGAACCCCCCGAAACCCACCATCAACCGGACACCCATGGCTCCCGCCAGGCTCACCACAGATGAGGCGAACTGCTTCCAGCGGAAGTCGGGCTCCGGACCGGTGAGCACGGCGATGCCCGACCCGAGCCGGTCCGTGCCGACCCGGACGACCGGCTCGGGCCAGGTGAGCCCCTCGTTGACGCCGTCCGCTATTCGCAGCCTCGGCCGCCGGGCTCGCTGGTCGATCAGCGGTTCGGGATCGAACACGGCGTAGGGACGGGTCTCGATGGTCTCGAGCAAGCCGGAAAGCGCCGTCGACCCCGCCAGCCCGGCGTCGACCCAGCCCTCGAGCGCCACCACGAGCACCGGTGATTCGGGCGCCTGCTCGCCTGTCAGGCGGTAGAGGGAGAACGGATCGCTCATCTCGGGCTCATCTCATGCTCATCGGGGCAGTCCTGCCGCGTCCGCAGCCTCCGCCGCCGCCACCGCGAGCCTTGACACCTGAGTGCCGAACAGGTCGACGCCGGTCCGGTCGCCGGCGGCGGCCCCGCCGTGGTAGCGGGCGCGGACGCCTTGGAGGATGCAGGCGAGCTTCCAGTAGCCGAAGGCGACGTAGTACGCGAGCTCCGAGACGTCGCGTCCCGAGCGCTCGCCGTAGCGTGCGCGCATCTCCGCCCGGGAGGCAAAGCCTCCGGCCGTCGTCGGCGCCGCACCGAGGGGCGTCATCTCGTCGCCGGGCTCCGCCCAGTAGACCATGAGGGTCCCGAGGTCGGCGAGCGGGTCACCGAGCGTGCAGATCTCCCAGTCGAGCACGGCGGCCACCGAGCCGTCGTCGGTGAGCATCGTGTTGTCGAGCCGGTAGTCGCCGTGCACGATGGTGGTCGCGGCCTGTGCGGGCACCGAGCCCACCAGCCGTTCGTAGACCTCGTCGATCAGGCGGACCCGGTCGATGTCCTCCAGCTGAGACTGGTCGAATTGCCCATGCCAGCGGTGCAGCTGCCTGTCGATGTAGCCCTCCCGCCGGCCGAGGTCACCGATGCCGGCGGCATCTACGTCGACGTCGTGCAGATCGGCGAGAACCTCGGCGAGCGACTCGCTGGCACGCCGGCGCCCCTTGCTGTCCAGCGTGGCCGCCGCCGTGACCGGGTCGCGGAGCACATGTCCGTCCACGAACTCCATCACGTAGAAGGGCGCGCCGGTGACACCGGCGTCGAGACAGAGGGCGAGCGCCCGCGGAACCGGGACCGGCGTCGGCCCGAGAGCAGAGATGATCCGGTGCTCGCGCTGCATGTCATGTGCCGTGGGAAGGACATGGCTCGTGGGCGGGCGCCGCAGGATGACGTCTTCGCCCGCCGAATCCGTCACTCGGAATGTCAGATTCGACCGGCCCCCGGCGGCGAGGGCGAACGTCAGCGGTGGCTTCAGCCCGACGTTGGCCTCGAGCCAGTCGGTCGTGGGCGGCTCGTCGATCCCCTCGACCGTGCTCGTGCCGGTGCTGTTCATACGAGGCGGAGGCTACCCGCGGAGCCGTCGTTGCTCAGGCTTCGACGACGTGCAGCCCGTGATCGGCCCTGTTGCACGAGAGCGGGCCCTCGGCGGTGGCGACGACGATGTCCTCGATCCGGGCGCCGAAACGACCGGCGAGGTAGATGCCGGGCTCGATCGAGAAGGCGTGGCCGGCCTCGAGTAGTTGGCTGTTGCCTGCCACAAGGTACGGATCCTCGTGCTCCTCGATCCCGATGCCGTGGCCGATCCGGTGGATGAACTCCTCGCCGTAGCCCGCCTCTGTGATGGGCTCCCGGCCGGCGGCGTCGACTGCCTCGCACGGGGTGCCGATCTTCGCCATCGTGACCGCTCGACGCTGGGCCGCCTCGAGCACGTCATAGAGACCTCGGAAGTCGGCGTCCGGCTCGCCGGTGACGACGGTGCGAGTGATGTCCGAGCAATATCCGACAGTGTCGCCGCCGAGGTGCAGGCTCCCTCCGAAGTCACAGACGACCGGCTCTCGGGGGCCGATGATCCGCTCGCCCGGCTCGTGGTGAGGGCTCGCCGAATTGGGCCCGCTGCCGACGATGGCGAAGTTCACCTTGGCGTTGCCCTCTGCGAGCAGGCGTCGTGAGATCTCGGCCGAGACGCTCGCCTCGCTGCGCCCGACAAGAGCGATCTCCCCCTGAAGGAGCGCTTCGGCGACGCGGTCGGCCGCCGCCCCCGCAGCTCTGATGGCCGTGACCTCGGCGGCATCCTTCACCGCCCGCAGGGCTGAGGTCACCTCACTGGCCGGCCTGAACACGCCCTTTGGCAGGGCTTGCTCGAGAGACAGCAGATGGGCGGCCCAGCATCGGTCCGAGATCGCCAGTTGTCGCCTCGAGCCGACGAGGCCTTCGATGATGCGAATCGGATCTTCGCTGTCCCTCCAGGCTCGCAGGGCGAAGAGCCGCGGGTCGTGCACCACGCGGGGCGCTTCGAGCAACGGGACGACGAGGGTCGCTTCGTCATCGGCAGGGAGGACGAGCATCGTGATGCGCTCGAGCGGCATGGCCTCGTAGCCGGTCAGCCACGGGAGGTCGGCCCCGAGCGAGAGCAGGAGCATGTCCACGCCCAGTTCCCGCATGCGGTCGCGCACTCGCGCCAGGCGCTCCGCCCGGGCCAGCACCGGGTCGAGGGGAGGGAACCCTTCCGGCATGGTCACACTCCTCCTCTCGTCGAGGCCCGGGCGACCGCCCGTCGGGCGTGGTAGCTCGACCGGGTGAGCGGCGACGACTCGACGTGGCCGAAACCCATCGCCCCCGCCGCCGCCCCGATCTCCTCGAACTCCGCCGGCGTCCACCAGCGCATCACCGGCAGGTGACGCTGGCTCGGCCGCAGGTACTGGCCGATCGTGACGATGTCAACGCCGACGGCCCGGAGATCGGACAGCGTGGCGAGGATTTCTGCTCGGGTCTCTCCCATCCCGAGGATGAGGCCGGACTTCGTCACCAGACCGGCCCGTTTCGCCCGGCCGAGGACCGTCAGGCTCCTGGCGTAGGAGGCCGACGGGCGGACGGCGCGCTGCAGGCGGAGGACGGTCTCGATGTTGTGGTTCAGGACGTCCGGCCTGGCGTCGAAGATCGTGCGGAGCGACCCCGGGTCCCCTTTGCAATCCGGGATGAGCACCTCGACGGTGGTGCCCGGGGCGCGCGAGCGGATCGCCGCGATCGTGCGGGCGAAGGCGTCCGCCCCGCCGTCGGGGAGGTCGTCGCGGGCCACCGCCGTCACGACTGCGTGGGCGAGGCCCATCTTGACCACGGCGTCGCCGACGTGCTCGGGCTCGCTCACCTCGAGCGGTAGGGGGTGGCGGGTGTCGACGAGGCAGAAACCGCACGCCCTCGTGCACCGCTCCCCGTTGATCATGAACGTCGCCGTGCCGTCCGCCCAGCACTCGGAGAGGTTCGGGCAGCCGGCCTCCTCACACACGGTGACGAGCCCGAGGTCGCGGATCATCGAGCGGAGGCGCAGCACATCAGGGCCGATCCTCACCGGTGCCAGGACGAAGTCCGGCTTGCGGTCCCGGAAGGCGATCCCCTCGCCAGGCTCGACACCGGCGCGGCGGAGCCGCCGCTCCAAGGGCGTCTGCGGTGACGGGTCCGGCTGATCGGCCGGAGGTAGCGGACTGACCGGAACCGGCGAGGCTGACTGGAGGCAGCGGACTCACCGGAACACACGGACTGACCGGGGCCGGCGTGACCGCAACCGACAAGCTGGCCGGGGCCGGCCTTCGCCAGGAAGCCTCTTGTCGCTCGAGCACCCGCGGCGCGGCGCCGCCGAAGGAAAAGGCTCCGGCAGCCCGCTCGGAGACGGCTTGCACGACCTGGTGCATCGTGACGGGGAGACCCTCAGCCGCCAGGGAGGAGACTGCCTTGTCGGGGATGCCGCAGGGGATGATGTGGTGGAACATCGACAGATCAGGGTGGACATTGAGGGCGAAGCCGTGCATCGACCGGCCCCGGTCCACCCGCACGCCGATGGCGCATACCTTGCGGGGGCTGCCACCGCTCTCGGTGCCGAGCCATACACCCGGGTACCCATCGAGCCTCTGAGCCCCCTCCAAGCCGAGGTCACCGAGCACGTCGATGACGAGCTGCTCGATCCGATGGACAAAGGCCGGCACGGATCGCGGCCCGACGGGCACGTCCAGCACCGGGTAGCCGACGAGCTGGCCGGGCCCGTGATAGGTGACGTCACCGCCGCGGTCTGCCTTGCAGATCTGCGCCCCAGACTCGTGGATGCTCGCCAGCAGGTGATCACGGCGGGCTCTCACTCCGAGGGTGTACACGGGGGGGTGCTCGAGGAGGAGCAGGTAGTCGCCGGCCCGGGAGTCCCGTATCACGTGCTGAAGATCGGATGCCTCCTCGTAGCCGACACGTCCGAGCCACCGCACCCGGAGCGGGGCCGTGCGATCGAGGGTGGCTGTCACCGGAGCGTCATGGCGCCGGATCGCCCGCCCTCACAGCTCCGTCGACCAATCCCGCGTCTCGATCCTCGCGGGCCAGGTCGTGGATGAAAGCTGACGCATAGGCGCCGTCGACGGCACGGTGGTCGAAGGAGAGGGCCAGCATCCCGACGGAATGGATGGCGATCGCCTCCCCTCCGTCAGGAGTCGGCACGACGACCGGGCGCCGCTTCACGCCGTCGGTCGACAGGATGGCCACCTGCGGCTGGCTGATGATGGGCGCAGTCAAGAACGTCCCGAACGGGCCGGGGTTCGTGATCGTGAACGTGCCACCGACGACGTCGTCAGCAGACAGGCGCCTCGAGCGCGCCCGTTCAGCGAGATCGGCTATGGCCCGGGCAAGTCCCCGCAGGGACTGCCCGTCGGCCTGTCGCACGACGGGCACGATGAGGCCCTGCCGGTCCAGGTCCACGGCCACGCCTAGGTTGACGTCACGGTGCACGAGGAGGGCGTCCTCACCGACGGACGCGTTGAGCTGCGGGTAGTCGCGCAGCACGTCCACCACGGCCCGAGCGACGAAGGGGAGGTAGGTGAGGGAGATGCCCTCCTCTTTCCTGAACCGCTCCTTGTTGCGCCGGCGCACACTGTCGACGCCCTCGTAGTCGGCCTCGATCGCCACAAGGGTATGGGCCGACGTCGCCTTCGAGCGCACCATGTGGTCGGCGGTGAGACGACGGATGTTGGAGAAGGGGATGATCTCGTCCTCTTCTCCAGCCGCGGCCGGGGGGAACGAGCGAGCCGCCGCCGGCTGATCCGGCGAGGATGGTGGAGCCGGCGAACGGGGAGCGGCTGACCGGGCGGGAGCGGCCTGGTCCGTGACTGCTGCCGGCGCCTTCTCCCTGCCGCCGTCGCCTTGGGAGACTTGGTTGTCGATGTAGGACAGCACGTCACCACGGGTGATCCGCCCACCCTGCCCCGTCCCGCTGATTGCTGAAGGGTCGAGGCCGTGCTCGTTCAGAAGCCTGCGCACGACCGGCGACAGGAGAGCAGCTCCCGATCCCCCGGAGCCGTCGCCCCCCGCAGCCGAGGTTCCGGCGATCGGTTGGGCATTGGGAGGGGCCGAGCCGGGCTCCGGAGTCGGGGCACCCGTTCCAGCCGGCGCAGGCGCAGCCTCTGACGCAGCCGGTCCCTCTTCAGTCCGAGCAGAGGGCGCCGCTCCCCGAGCCGCGCCACTCGACGAGCGCACGGTCCCGCCGTCACCGTCGCCCCCGTCCGCGCCGACTCCACTCGTCGACTCGTCACCCGGGTCCGCAGGCTCGTCTAAATCGTCAGCAGGAACCACGTTTTCTGTGACAGCCGGCACAGCCGCCTCCCCTGCAGCCGAGCCGTCATGGGCGCCACCCGCACCGCTCGTGGCAGCAGACGCGGCGGCGCCGGCACTGTCCCCGACCACCGCCAGCCGCGTGCCGACGTCGACGGTGGCACCCTCCTCGACGAGGATCTCGGTCAGGTACCCCTCGGCCGACGACGGCACCTCGGAGTCCACCTTCTCCGTCGAGACCTCGAAGAGCGGCTCGTCATGAGCGACCTCGTCGCCAACTTGCTTCAGCCAGCGGATGATCGTTCCCTCGGTCACTGTCTCTCCGAGTTGCGGCATCGTGATGTCAGCCAACGTGCAATCCCCTCCCGGTCAATGCAAGCACGGTCTCGCCGAACGACTCGGAGAGCGTGGGGTGGGGTTGGATGAACGCCGCCACCTCCTGCGGCGTCGCCTCCCAGTTGACCGAGAGGTAGGCCTGGCCCAGCTGCTCGGTCACCCACGGACCCACCATGTGGACTCCGAGAAGCCGGCCGGCGGTGCCGTCGGCCAGCTTCTCGGCGATCACCTTCACCATCCCGTCGGTCTCCCCGAGGATGCGGGCCCGGCTGTTCCCGCCGAACGGGTCCTTCTTCACGGCGACGTCGATCCCCGACGCCCGTGCATCCTCTTCGGTCATGCCGACGAAGGCCACCTCGGGATGGCAGTAGATGCCCCACGGCACGGCTCCGTAGTTCACCGGGACAACCGGCTCGCCGAGAAGCTGCTTGATCACGAGGATCGCCTCGGCAAATCCGACGTGAGCCAACTGCGGAGTCGCCACGACGTCGCCCACGGCGAACACTGCGTCGGCGGAGGTGTGCATCCACTCGTCGACGACGACGAAACCGCGCTCGTCCACCTCCACCCCTGCGCCCTCGGCCACGAGTCCGTCCGAGAGCGGCCGGCGGCCCACCGAGACGATGACGGCGTCGACGACCACCTTCTCCCCGTCGCCGAAGCTGACGGTCGTGCCCTGCTCGCCCGGCTCGTGCCCGTGGACGGGAACGCCGGTGCGGACGGTGATGCCCCGTTTCTTGAAGGATCGGGCCACGACCTGAGCGACGTCGTCGTCACATCCGGGGAGCAGCTTCGGGAGCGCCTCGAGCAGTGTCACCTGCACGCCGAGATCGGCCATCATGGAGGCGAACTCACAGCCGATGGCGCCTCCGCCGATGACCACGACCGAGCCCGGCAGGGTCGAGAGTGAGAGCACCTCGTCCGACGTGAGCACGTAGCGGCCGTCGATCTCGAATCCCGGCAGCGTCCGGGGCACCGAGCCTGCGGCAAGGATCACGTTGTCGCCCGTGATCTGCTGTGTCGAGCCGTCGGCGGCGGTGACCTCCACGACGTGGCCCGGGAGCAGGCGTCCCGTTCCGGGGAAGACCTGGTTCTTGCGCTGCTTCATGAGGCCCGACAACCCGCGGTGGAGCTGGTCGACGACCTTCTGCTTGCGGTCCTGGCTCGTGGCGAATTCCACGGTCGGCTGGCTCGCCTGCACGCCGAACTCCTTCGCACCGGAGACGGTGCGGAAGACTGCGGCGGTCTCGAGGAACTCCTTGGCCGGGATGCAGCCGCGGTGAAGGCATGTCCCGCCGACTTTGTCCTTCTCGACCACCGCGGCGCTGAGCCCGGCGGCGCCGGCGTACAGAGAGGCGGCGTACCCGCCCGGGCCTCCGCCGATCACCACGACGTCGAAGTTCGTGGGCGAGTCTGATTCAGATGGGCTCAGCCGGATCACCTCCGAGCGGTCGCAAGAATTCGGCGACGGGCGCCTCGTCCTCCCTGGTTGTGCGCCCCGAGCCTACCGAGGCCCTCAGCCTGGGCCGGCGGAGAGAAGACCCGTGGCCTCCAGCATGACGAGCACTTCGCCGGCGGATTGCTCCGGGGACTTGCCCGGCGTCAACAGCACCAGCTCGGGCGACTCGGGCACCTCGTAGGGGTCTGAGACGCCCGTGAAGCGTCTCACCTCGCCGCTGCGGGCCCGGGCGTACAGGCCTTTCGGATCCCGCTCCTCGCACACCTCGAGGGGTGTGGCGACGTGCACCTCCACAAATGGCACACCGCTGACGGCGTGCCGGTTCCGGACGGCTGCCCGGCCGGCGGCGTAAGGGCTGATCACCGTCACGAGTGACAGGTAGCCGACGCTCGAGAAGAGAAGCGCCACTTCCCCGACACGCCGGACGTTCTCCACCCGGTCCTTCTGCTCGAAGCCGAGGTCGGAGTTGAGTCCCTCCCGGAGGAGGTCGCCGTCGAGCAGGAACGTTCGCAGGCCCTTCTCGTCGAGCATCACCTTCAAGGTGGCGGCGACCGTCGTCTTTCCGGCGCCGGACAGGCCGGTGAACCAGATCGTGCCCTGGGGCAGAGAAGTTTCCGGCTTCCCGGCGAGGATGTCGGCGGCGGTCGGGATCTCGATCATGGGCGGCTCAGCTCCGAGGTGAAGGTGTCCACACGTCGTGGTGGCAGGATCGACGTGGCGGCGACGGCGATCCTCAGGTGGATGCCCGCAGGATCATGCCGGCGCCCACGGTGGCGTTCGAGGACTCCTCGACGAGGATGAAGCTCCCGGTGGTCCTGTTGGAGCGGTACTCGTCGAAGAAGAGCGGCACCGTGGTGCGGATATTGATCCGCCCGATGTCGTTCAGCCCCAGCTCGCCCGAGTGCTGGTCCCGGTGGAGGGTGTTGACGTCGAGGCGGTACTGGAGGTCCTTCACGAGCGCCCGACCCCACCGCGTCGTGTGCTTGATGGCGAACTTTGCCCCCGTCCGCAGCGGCGCCTCGGCCATCCAGCAGACCATCGCCGAGACGTCCTGGCCGACGTTCGGCTGGTTGTGCGGCCGGCAGAGCATGTCGCCCCGGGAGATGTCGAGGTCGTCGGCGAGGCGCACCACGACCGACATCGGCGGGTACGCCTCCGGCTGCGGGCCGTCGGCCGTCTCGATCGACTCGATCCTCGACGAGAAACCCGACGGCAGCACCACAATCTCGTCCCCCACCTCGAGGACGCCGCTTGCCACGGTGCCGGCATAGCCCCGGAAGTCGCGCAGGCCGTTGGCGGCGATCGGCCGGACGACGCGCTGCACCGGGAAACGGAGGTCGATCAGGTTCCGGTCCGAGCTGATGTGCACCTCTTCGAGGTGGTGCAGCATGGACGGCCCGTCGTACCAGGACATCTCGAGCGAGCGGTCGACGACGTTGTCGCCCTTCAGAGCCGACATCGGGATGCAGGTGATGTCGGTGACGAGGAGCCGGGTGGCGAAGTTGTCGATCTCCCGGCGGATCTCCTCGAAGCGGGCCTTCGAGTAGTCGACGAGGTCCATCTTGTTGATCGCCACCAACAGGTGCCGGATGCCGAGCAACGAGGCCACCGTGGCGTGCCGGCGGGTCTGCTCGGTCGGGCCGATGCGGGCGTCGACGAGCAGGATCACGAGGTCGGCGGTCGAGCACCCGGTCACCATGTTGCGGGTGTGCTGGGTGTGGCCCGGGGTGTCGGCGATGATGAACTTTCGCTTCGGCGTGGCGAAGTAACGGTAGGCCACGTCGATCGTGATGCCCTGCTCCCGCTCGGCCCGGAGGCCGTCGGTCAAAAGGGCGAGGTTCGTGTAGTCGTCGCCCCGGGCGAGGCTGGTGGCCTCGACGGCTTCGAGCTGGTCCTCGAAGACCTGTTTCGAGTCGTACAGGAGGCGGCCGATCAGAGTCGACTTCCCGTCGTCCACCGAGCCGGCGGTCGCGAAACGGAGCAGCTCCATCTAGAAATAACCCTCCCGCTTGCGGTCCTCCATGGCGGCCTCCGAGAACTTGTCGTCGGCGCGTGTGGCACCCCGCTCGCTCACGCGGCTGACGGCTGTCTCGACGATCACCTCGAGGGCGGTGGAGGCGGTCGACTCGACGGCCGCCGTGCACGTCATGTCGCCGACGGTGCGGTAACGCACGGTGGCCTCGAACGGCGCCTCGTCGGCCACACCGTCCCGCGGGCCGATGAAGGGGCCGGTGGCGAGCAGCATCCCGGCTCGGCGGAAGACCTCGCGACGGTGGGAGAAATAGATCGAGGGAAGGGGGACGGACTCCTGCTCGATGTACTGCCAGATGTCGAGCTCGGTCCAGTTGGACAGGGGGAAGACCCGGAAGTGCTCTCCCGGGCGGTGGCGCGTGTTGTAGAGGTTCCACAGCTCCGGGCGCTGGGCGCGAGGGTTCCACTGGCCGAACTCGTCGCGGAGCGAGAAGATCCGCTCCTTCGCCCTCGCCTTCTCCTCGTCGCGGCGACCGCCGCCGAAGACGGCGTCGTAGGTCCCCTCCTCGAGGACCCGGAGCAGCGTGAAGGTCTGCAGCCGGTTCCGGGTGGCGCCGGGCGCCGGGTGCTCGACGATCGCTCCCCGGTCGATGTCCTCCTGGACCGAGCCGACGACGAGCCTCACTTTGAGAGCCTCGACCTGCTGGTCCCGGTACTCGAGGACCTCGGGGAAGTTGTGGCCGGTGTCGACGTGGACGACGGGGAAGGGCAGCCGTTGCGGCCAGCACGCCTTCACGGCGAGGTGGAGCAGCACGGCGGAGTCCTTGCCGCCCGAGAAGAGCAGGGCGGGTCGCTCGAACTCCGCCACCACCTCCCGGATGATGTGGACGGCTTCGGCCTCGAGGGCATCGAGATGGGAGAGTTGATAAGTCATTGAGATGTGTTCATTTTCGTCAGGTTGCGCCGGGTAACGGGCAGGAATCGGCTTCGAGGTGTGCCGCCGGGAGCGGCGAGTTCGACGAACGGACGCTCGTCCCGCTCACACGTGCACTCGCGGTCGGCGCTCCCCCCATGGTGCCGCCTGCTCCAACTGAGAGGCTACTCGAAGAAGGAGGCCCTCCTTTCCATAGCCCGCCACGAGCTGGACGCCGACCGGCAGGCCGTCGCTCGTCCAGTGGAGCGGCACCGACATCGCCGGCTGCCCGGTGACGTTGAACTGGGCGGTGTACTGCAGTGTCTCGATCACCCGTTGCTGGCCGAGCACCGGCTCCGACAGCTCGCCGATGCGGGCCGGCGGGAAGGCGATGACCGGCGTGCACAGCAGGTCGTAGCCGTCGTCGCTCCAGAAGCCTGCCATCTGCCGGCGCCATGTCTCGAACCAGAGTACTGCGTCTCGAGGTAGGTCGTCGGCCGGGACCGACGAGCCGAGGACGGCGAAGATCTGGTTGTCCGGCTCGTACTCCTCCGGGCTGACCCTGCGCCCGAGCATCTCGCTCCAGTCGCTCGAGCTCGGCGGCCACCGAAGTGGCGACAAGGACGAGGAAGTGCCGCTGGAAGTCGGGGTCACCGAGCGCTCGTCGGGTGGGCCTCCTCGAGACGGTGGCCGCTCTCCTCGAGGAGCTTGACCGCCTCGTGCACGGCCTCGGCGCACTCCGGATGGCCCGTGTAGCCCTCGGATCGGCGGGATGGTCGAGCCACCCGATCCGGAGCAGCACCGGGCTCCGCGCCGACCTCGGAGGCGAACGGGCGCTCCGGCGGCGGTGCCACGAACAGGTCGCCGGGCATCTCGCCGGCGAGGACGTCGAGCAGGGCGGCCGAGTCCCGCACGCGTCCGCGTGACGACATGCTGGACCGTCGACCCCGCCCAGGCGGATTCCGCCGGGCCGGG
Organism: uncultured Actinomycetota bacterium; assembly: GCA_963754255.1. Taxonomy (GTDB): domain Bacteria; phylum Actinomycetota; class Acidimicrobiia; order Acidimicrobiales; family Bog-793; genus CAVWEW01. The sequence continues at coordinate 625,604 of CAVWEW010000008.1, read as the reverse complement.
CCCGGGCTGACCCGCCCCCGGCTCGGCTTCAGCCCGAAGATGCCGCAGTTGCTGGCCGGGATGCGGATCGAGCCGCCGCCGTCGCTGGCGTGGGCGACCGGCACCATTCCGGCCGCTACCGCCGCCGCCGAGCCGCCCGAGGAGCCGCCGGTCGTGTGATCGGTCGACCACGGGTTGCGGCACGGCCGTAGGCGATCGACTCGGTCGTGATGCGTCGTGCCGAGCTCGGGCACGTTCGTCCGCCCGAGGATGATGCGCCCCGGCTCCCCGCAGCTTCTCGACGATGTAGCTGTCCGGTCGGCCCGGTATGCCGGCCGCCTTGGCGAAGCCGAGGCCGCAGTGCATCGGCTCGCCGGCCATCGCCCCGCCGAGGTCCTTTAGGAGCATCGGCACGCCGGCGAGGGCGGCCGTCGAGCGGCGCTTCGCCGGCGCCTCGGCCTCCTCGGCTCTCGGCTTCGGCGGGCGCGTCGTCGAATCGTCGGTGGATGACGGCGTTCAAGGTCGAGTCGAGCGGCCTCGATCGCCTTCGATGGCGGCCTCTCACGAGCTCGATCGGTTTGACCTCACCGGCGTGCACCAGCTCGGCCAGTCCGACTGCGTCCGTCCAGGCGAGCTCTTCGGTCGATCGCCACTCAGTCGCCAGCCTCTCTGCCGGCCGCTGCTCAGTCCGCGGTCCGGCCTGCGTGCCCGCCGGTGCGCGGGGCTCTCCTACTTCGGCGGCATCCTGAGGCCGCCGTCGAGGCGTATCGTCTCGCCGTTCAGGTAGGGGTTCTCCACGATCGTGACACCAGCTGGGCGAACTCGGCCGGGTACCCGAGGCGCTTCGGGAACAGGACGCCTGCTCCGAGGGCGGCCCGCTGCTCCTCCGGCAGGAGGCCGAGAAGCGGCGTGTCCATCAAGCCCGGAGCGATCGTGTTCACCCTGATGCCCACTCGCCGACAGGTCGCGTGCCGCCGGCACGGTCATCCCGACGACGCCCCCCTTCGAGGCCGAGTAGGAGATCTGCCCGATCTGGCCTTCGTAGGCGGCGATGGAGGCGGTGTTCACCACCACTCCCCGCTCGCCGTCCTCGCCGGGCTCGGTGCGGGCGATGGCGCCCGCCGCCAGCCTCATCACGTTGAACGTCCCGATCAGGTTCACGTTCACGACGGTCTTGAAGGCCTCGAGGTCGTGCGGCTCGCCTTGGCGGCCGACCGTGCGCTGCGCCCAGCCGATGCCGGCGCAGCTGACGGCGATCCTGAGCTCGCCGGACTCGGCAGCCCGCTCGACCGCCTGGCCCACCGCCTCCGGGATCGCCGACGTCGCCGGCGACATAGGAGGTCCCCCCACCGAGCTCCGAGGCGAGCGCCTTCGCCCTGGACCTCGTCCCGGTCGAAGATCGTGCACATGGCCCCTTTGGCGGCGAGCGCCCGGACGGTGGCCTCGCCGAGGCCCGATGCCCCTCCGGTTACCAGCGCTGACGTGTTCTCGATCCGCATGCCCGCAGAGTATGAGACACCGGGCACTCCGACCCAATCGCGTGCTCTCGGTTCATGACCGACCCTGGGACGGCGGCTCGGCCGACGACGCCCGCTGCAACCTGGCCGCCTCGGTGGCGAGCAGGTCGGCGAGCTCGTTCATCGGGTCGCCGGCATGGCCCTTCACCCAGGCCAGCTCGATCTCGCCCGGCCGCCGATCCACCACCTCCTCGATGAGGGGCCGCCAGAGATCCCTGTTGGCCACGGGCTTCTTCTGGGTATTGCGCCAGCCGTTGGCCCGCCAGGCCAGGTACCACCTGTTCTTGAAGCAGTTGACGACGTAGGTGGAGTCGCTCACGATCCTCAGCGGCCCCGGGAAGGCCCCGACCGCCTCGATGACCGCAAGCAGCTCCATTCGCTGGTTGGTCGTCTGCGGTTCGGAACCGCTCCGGTACCACTTCGTGGATACTGCCCACGCCCAGCCGCCGGGCCCGGGGTTCCCCAGGCAGGCCCCGTCGGTGTAGACGACGACCGGGTCACCGCGAGGGGCATGTGAAAGAAGCTTGACACTCGGACGACCCTAGGTGCGAGACGGAGCGGCCAGCGCCCGAGGCGGGGCCGTCCCGGACCCTCCGCGAGGCGCGAGAATCGGAGGGTGATCTTCGACGGTTACTCGCACCAGGTGCCCGACATCGACCCGGCCGAGACCGAGTGAGTGGCTCGACTCCTTCGACGCCATCATCGAGCAACGGGGTCGTGACCGGGCCAGGTTCCTTCTCATGAAGCTGCTCGAGCGGGCGCGGGCCGCCCAGGTCGGCTTCCCGGCCACCGTGTCGACCCCGTACGTCAACACGATCCCGGCCGACGAGGAGCCCTGGTTCCCTGGCGACGAGCATCTCGAGCGCCGGATCCGCGCCTACATCCGCTGGAACGCCGCCGTCATGGTGACGAGGGCCAACGCCAAGGACGCCGGCATCGGCGGTCACCTCTCCACCTATGCCTCGTCGGCCTCGCTGTACGAGGTCGCCTTCAACCATTTCTTCCGGGGCAAGGCGAACGGGCTCGCCGGCGATCAGGTCTACTTCCAGGGCCACGCCTCACCCGGCATCTACGCCCGGGCCTTCGTCGAGGGCCGACTCGACGAGGCGCAGCTGGACAACTTCCGTTTCGAGGTGGGCGGCCAGGGGCTCTCCAGCTACCCCCACCCGCGCCTCATGCCCGAGTTCTGGGAGTACCCGACGGTCTCGATGGGGCTCGGCCCGCTTGCCGGCCGTCTACCAGGCCAGGTTCAACCGCTACCTCCTCCACCGTGAGATCGTCGACACGTCCGCCTCCCGTGTCTGGTGCTTCATCGGCGACGGCGAGACCGACGAGCCCGAGACGCACGCCGGCCTGCGCCTCGCCGCCCGGGAGAAGCTCGACAACCTCGTCTTCGTCGTCAGCTGCAACCTGCAGCGCCTCGACGGCCCGGTCCGGGGGAACGGCAAGATCATCCAGGAGCTCGAGGCGCTCTTCCGCGGCTGCGGCTGGAACGTGATCAAGGTGATCTGGGGGCGCCGCTGGGACGACCTGCTCGCCCGCGACGTCGACGGCGTCCTCGTCAACAAGATGAACACGACCCTCGACGGCGACTACCAGACCTATGCCACCCAGTCCGGGCGCCTACATCCGCGAGCACTTCTTCGGCCCGGACCCCCGCTTGCGCAAGATGGTCGAGCATCTCTCGGACAACGACCTGCAGCAGCTCCCCCGCGGCGGCCACGACTACCGGAAGCTCTACGCCGCCTACAAGATGGCGACGGACCAGTCAGGCGCGCCGACGGTGATCCTCGCCAAGACCATCAAGGGCTGGACGCTCGGCCCCGAGATCGAGGGGAGGAACGCCACCCACCAGATAAAGAAGATGACCCGGGAGCAGCTCCGTCTGCTCCGGGACCGGCTCTACCTGCAAGACGAGATACCGGACTCGGCCCTCGATGCCGAGCACCCGCCCTACTACGTGCCGGCGCCGGGGTCGCCCGAGCGCGACTACCTCGAGGCTCGCCTGAACGCCCTCGGCGGGTCGCTGCCACAACGTGCCGTCCGCGGCCGCGGCCGCTCGCGGGCTGCCCGCCCCGGCGCCGGCCGCCTTCGAGGAGTTCCTCCACGGCTCTCGGGGCCAGGCCGTCTCGACGACGATGGCCTTCGCCCGCATGTTGCGCAACCTGCTCCGCGACCCGGGCATCGGGCGGTACGTCGTGCCGATCATCCCCGACGAGGGCCGCACATTCGGGCTCGACGCCCTCTTTGCCGAAGCGAAGATCTACGCCTACGAGGGACAGCGCTACACCTCGGTCGACGCCGGGCTCCTCTTGTCCTACGCCGAGGACCGCACGGGCCAGATCCTGCAGGAGGGCATCAGCGAGGCCGGCGGGATGGGGAGCTTCCAGGCCGCCGGCACCGCCTATGCCTCCTGGTCGACGCCGATGCTGCCGATCTACCTCTTCTACTCGATGTTCGGCTTCCAACGCGTCGGCGACCTCATCTGGCAGGCGGCCGACGCCCGCGCCCGGGGGTTCCTGTTCGGGTGCACAGCCGGGCGCACCACGATGAACGGCGAGGGCTTACAGCACGAGGACGGCCACTCCCATCTTCTCGCCGCCACCGTGCCGAACCTGCGGGCCTACGACCCGGCCTTCGCATACGAGCTCGCCTACATCGTCTCCGACGGCATCCAGCAGATGTACGGTCCCGAGGCCGAGGACGTCCTGTACTACGTCACGCTCTACAACGAGAACTACCCGATGCCCCCTCTGCCGGACGACGAGGCCGAGCGGGAGAGGATCCGGGACGGGGTGCTGAAGGGCTGCTACCTGTTCGCGCCGGCGCCGGATCCGGCCGCGGTGGCCGAGGCCGCGGGATCGGGCGAGGGAGGCGCCGGCGCCGACCAGGCCGGCGGGGCCAAGGCATCCGGACGCAAACGCACCGGCCGCCAGGCGCCGGAGGAAGAGGCGACCAAGACGGCGAACGGGTCGCGTCCGCAGGCGACGATCCTGTTCTCCGGCACCACTTGGCAGGTGGCCATGGAAGCCCGGGACCTGCTCGACTCGGAGTGGAACGTCGCCGCCGAGTGCTGGTCGGTCACTAGCTACAAGGCGCTCCGGGAGGACGCTCTCGAGGTCGAGCGCTGGAACCGCCTCCACCCGTCGAGCGCTCAGAGAGAGGCGTACATCAGCCGGGCGCTGGCAGAGGCACACGGGCCCGTCGTGGCCGTGAGCGACTACATGAAGGCCGTCTCCGACCAGGTCGCTCGGTTCGTGCCGGCACCGTTCACCCCGCTCGGGACTGACGGCTTTGGGCGATCAGACACGCGGGCCGCTTTGCGCCGCCACTTCGAGATCGACGCTGCCCACATCGCCGTGGCCGTCCTGGCGGCCCTGGCCTCCACGGGCGAGGTGAAAGACGACGTCGTGGCGGAGGCGATCTCCCGCTACGGGCTCGATGCAGAGGCGGTCGATCCGCGCCTCTGCTGAGCTTGCCGGGTGGAGCGCCGTCACGCGGCTCGCGTGGCCCCCGGACCTCGCGCTAGCTCCCGTGCCACGCCCAGCCGTTGCGTTTGTCGGCGCGCTCAGGGCCGTGCTTCGAAGACGAGGTTGAACGGCGTCTCGGCGGCCCGCCGGAACTTGGTGAACCCGGCCGATGTCACGACGTTGCGGATTCTCGCCTCGCCGGCCTGGGCCCCGAGCGCCAGCCCGACTTCCTGTGCCAGCGACGACGGAGTGCAGAGCAAGGTGGAGAAGGCGTAATACGCACGGCCGACCGGGTTGAGGTTGTCCTCCACGCGATCGCCGGCAGCCGGCTCGACGATCAGCCAGGTCCCGTCGGCGGCCAGTGACGCCAGCACGTGGCGAGCCGCCCCGACGGGGTCACCCATGTCATGGAGGCAGTCGAACATCGTCACGAGGTCGAACTCGCGTCCGGCGTATGCGGCTGCCGGCGCGACTTCGAAGCTGACCCGGTCGCCGACACCGGCCTCGTCTGCTCGCTTCTGGGCGATGGCGATCGAACCGTCGTGGTAGTCCGAGCCTACGAAGGTCGAATTCGGGAAGGCTTGGGCCATGAGGACGGTGGACGCGCCGTGACCGCACCCGACGTCGGCGACGCGTGCGCCCCGCTCGAGCTTTTCGACCACGCCCTCGAGAGCTGGCAGCGAGTGACAGCCCGGGGGGAGCTGCAGAAGGCGATCGATATCTTCGACCACCTCGGGGCCGAGCCATGGGGCGAGATCGCCCGTGCGGAGCTGGCCGCCAGCGGGGAGACCGTCCGGCGACCTGACCCGGCAGGCCCCACACAGTCGACGCCACAAGAGCTGCAGATCGCACTGCTTCCGGCCGAGCGCCGCACGACCCGGGAGGCCGCAGCGGCGCTCTTCCTCAGCCCTAAGACGGTCGAATACCACTTGCGGAGCGTCTACCGGAAGCTCGGGATCGCCACTCGGGACGAGCTCGTAGTGGCCATGGCGGCTCGTTGAACAGTGGCGACGACGAGCTTGCAGGTGTCGAGGATGCACGAGGGTCGTGATCGAGAAGCCGGTAACCGCGTGGAACACGAGGCATGGCGCACCGGCCAAGGGGCAGCGATGCCTGCCGCACCCGGTCATCGCGAGCGATTACGGGCTATTCCCACCTGAAGAAGTGCTTGGCGAGGAATCCGAACACCACTGCGTATGCCACGAGGACCAGCAGCGGCTGCGCGGGAGGGAACTGGCCCACCCATGAGTCACCGATCGCCTGCACTGCCGCGCCGAGCGGGGAGTAGTGGCTGATGTCCTGGATCACGGCCGGCATCAGCTGTACGGGGTAGTACAGACCGGAGAAGAACATCATCGGGTAGAGGGCCGCCGCCATGAGGCCCTTGGCGGCACCCGAGGTCCGGGCCACGGCCGCGATCGTCAGCCCGATCGCGAACAGCGCGGCCATGCACAGCGCGAGAGCCAGCACCATGGCGCCCGGGCTCCTTGGGGCGCTGATCCCGAAGAACACGATGCTCACGGTGACAAGCAGTGCCAACGTGACCACCATCAGGCAGGCCTGGACGACAATCTGCGCGGCCAGCACCCAGTACGCGGGCACCGGCGTCGTCGACAGGCGGCGCAGGATGCCGAGCTCACGGTAGGAAACCAGAGGCCCAGGAAGATAGGTGAAGGCGATTATCGCGATCGAGAAGGCCATGAGTATCGGGATGTAGATGTCGAACGGCGAATAGCCGCCCAGATTGGCCGAAGGGTGCCGGAACACTGGGATCTCACCGAAGACGACAACGAGCAGCAGGGCGATCCCCGCCCCGGCGATCACCCCGGCCGGTTGCCGCCAGGCCAGCCTGGCCTCGTTCAACACCATGTTGCCGAAGGCGGCGCGCGGCGCTCGCGGCCGAGTGAGCGTGAGCGTGGTCATGACCGTGCTCCTCCTTCTTCGTGCAGGTGCCTGCCGGTGAGTCGCACGAAGGCGTCCTCCAAAGTCGATGCGTCGATCCGCACGTCCTGCGTCTCCACGCCCGCCGCATGCAGCGCGACGATCACAGCGGTGGCGAGCTCACCGGTGCCGCTGACGACCACGTGGTGGCCGTCGTGCTCGATCGAGGTCACCTCAGGCAGGCGGGTCAGCAGGCTCTCGTCGAACGGGGCCGACGAAAGAAACCGGACGGTCTTCGCGCCCACGGCCCGGGCAGCCAGGCCTGCCGGAGTATCCAGCGCGACGATGCGCCCGGAGTCGATGAGTGCCACCCGGTCGCATAGTCGCTCGGCTTCCTCCATGAAATGCGTAACCAGCAGGACTGTCGTTCCGCGGTCACGAACGTGCTCGATGAGTTCCCAGGCGTCCCGACGGGCCTGCGGGTCGAGTCCGGTTGTCATTTCGTCGAGCACTGCGACCTTGGGCGCGCCGATGAGCGCCAGTATCACGGACAAGCGCTGCTGCTGGCCGCCGGACAGGGATCGGTAGTAGGACTTTCGTTTATCGGCGAGACCGAGCGGCCCGGCCAGTTCGTCCACGTCGGCGGGATGGCGGTAGAAGGACCGGTACATGTCGATGATCTCGCCGACCCTGAGCTTGGCCGGAAAAGCGCCCGACTGCAGTTGCACTCCGGTGATCTCGTGGATCTGGGCCCTGTCGGTCTGCGGGTGCATGCCCATCAGCCGGATCGTCCCCGAATCTGGGGACCGGAGGCCGATGGCGCACTCGACGGTGGTGGTCTTGCCGGCTCCGTTCGGGCCGAGGATTCCGAAGATCTCGCCCTCGGTGACGGAGAAAGAGACGTCGTCGACAGCGACGAGCGGACCGTAAGTCTTGCGCAGATGCGAGATCTCAACGGCCGACCCACTTGCAGCCTTCGCCTGGGCGACCGGAGCCATCGAGGCTCTCGGCTCGCTCCCCGGGGTTTCGGCGGTTCGCATTGCTTTCTCCTCCCCGGGAGCCAGCGTCCTTCGCATCCGCGCTCCTTACTCCGTCCAGTAAGCCAGTACTACGGCCCCGTGCAGCCACTTCAGAGTAAGCTGATTTTGCGCGACCCCGTCAATAGGGCTGTGCGGGGCTTGCGGCGCCGCCTTGGTCGCACCGAGCCGAAGGTTCGGCGCGAGGGTTGATTATTGGGCAGGCGAGGGGTTCCTTCAACGGGCTCTTGAACCCGCCGACGCTGCGGAGCGCACCCGCCTTGTTACGTCGCCGCGGCTGTCACATCCCCGCGTGAGTACGAGCACGTAGCTGCATTGAGGATCGTCCGGCCTCCACCAAAGCTCCAACGCGGCTCGGACATGTGTCACGCTGCGAGGTACGCCCGTATAGACGTCTCGGCCCAATGACTCCTCAGTCTCGGGTTGCTTACTTAATAATTAAAATAATCAAAGCCATCCGAGCACACGTATACAGACGGTGGACCATTTCGGATTAGCCCCTGCTTACGACGGAGTCTCGGTCGATGAACCAGGCGTCGTATAACCTCCCATCGAGAGCTGTTTGTTTGCCCTCACGGAGGTCCCGCGGTGCCGGTAATACCGCGTAATCGATGAGACCCCTACTTCGCGGCGCAAGTTCCGCGACGTGTTGAGCCCTAGGGCGTCGGATCCGTTCAACCCACGCCGGTCCGCTTGAGCGCCACCCAGCGCGCCTAGTCCGTGCAGGCGGTGAGCCCGAGTGGCCGAGGCGCAGCCGCAACTGGAGAATCTGTGAACCGCGGTGAGGCGTCGTGACTCGCCGAAGGCTGCCAAACTGTGGCGAAGGGCAACTCAGGCTCGGGTCCGCTCTGCGGCGCGTCCGACCCAGCGTTGTTGTCACGCCTACAAAGGCCGGCGCGCTTCGATGAGGTATCTCGTGAATGCGAGACGAACGTCCGTGCAGGTCTATGTATTCGTCGAGGGCGATGAGTCGCGATCGATAGCTCTCGACGCTGAAGTCTGGGACCGTCCAGACGACGAGCCGCAGGAAGTAGACGACTGCTCCGATGTCGAAGAATTCCACACGACAACGGGCTGTACGGAGATCGCTCACCTCGAGTCCCGCCGCTTCTGCCTCCGCGACCGCCCTTTCGGGGCTCCGGTCCTCCGCCGGCTGGAACGGCCCCAACAAGAAGGCGGACAGCTCGTGGTTGGAGGCGGCCCCCACGTGCTGGGCAAAGTAAGCGCCTCCGGGAGTGATGACGCGGACGATTTCGTCCCAGTCGTAGTCGGTAGGATGGCGGCTTACGACGAGGTCGAAGATGCCTCCTGCGAATGGGACCGTCGAGCTCGCAGCAAGGACGACACTGGCTTTCGCCGACGCCAGCCGTTCTCTCGCTCTCTTTGCGTTCGGGGGCCACGCCTCGGTCGCCACGTGCTCCAGGCCGGCGGTCGGCCGATCGGAGAGCTTCGGCCAGCACCTCTCCGCCGCCGGTGTCGACGTCGCACAGCGAGGACGCATCTGAGAGCCGATCTGCGAGCAACCGCTCATAACCCCAAGGCGGTCGCTCCTCAGTCGCCCGTCCTTCCAACCAGGAGAAGTCCCAGCCCTCGATCGGAGCGCCCATCGCTTCGGCGGCCAAGCGCTCGAATCGGTGAGTCAACCTCATGGTGCCCATCCGAACAGTGTGACCCCGTGGGCTCGTTCTGTCTCAATGCAGAGCCGGATGCGGATCTCGCGGTCGACTGTGATCATCGCCTCGTGACCCGCAGGTCGGGGTGCAGCGTGGACATCGACGCGCCTCACCCTGCCTCTCAAGCAGGCCTGAGAATCTCAAGGGGTTGATCGCGGCTTCGCGATGACAGCGGGCGGACGCGGTCGGTCGACGGAGACCGGCATCCCGCACCACCTCGACCCGGGGTTCCTCGGTTCGGCCCGCATGCGTCAGCGAAATCACGATCATTCCGCGAGCGTGACCCGCTCCGAGGTGACGCATGGCGTCGGCCGCCAGCTGCCGTGGATAGGGGCTGTCGATGATCGGCGCGATTTTGCCGGCGTCGATGAGCCGCGCGAAACGCTCCCGTCGCAGTAGTGCAGCTTTGGGGCCTTCATCGTGAGCCGCTGACGCACGAGTGGCGATAGCGCGCCCACCCGAAGCCACCCACACAGGCGCGCGGCTCTGAGTGTCCTCAAGTCCGAGGCGGATTCGACCGATATTGCAGGTGTTGTTCGTGAAGGACGGATGTTCGCCGATCTGACCGGTGATGGATCAAGTCTGCGAAAGGCAACTACAAGCCGATGATGCTGGCGACAGAGGGGCGGGCGGGTCAACGACACTTCTCAATACGAACAGCCACTCGCGGACCGTCCAGAGCAGGGATGGCGCCACGACACGGTTGCCGGAGGTACCTGTGACCGAACTTAGTAACAACGTGGTGGCCGTGGACGAGCAACGCCGAACGTGGAGCCTGCGACGTGAGTGGTCGCGGGCGTTCACGATAATGCTGCTGGTTCTGCTCGTAGCGGCGACTGCATCGATCGTCGGTGTGCGGTCCGTCGTGAACGAGCTTCAAGGAACGGCTCACCAACTCCACCGTGAGTCGGCGACTGTCTCCCAGCTACAGACCGATCTCGTGGGCCACGAGGAGGTCGGTCACAAGCTGTTGAGCGACGAGCGTGTCAATCGGTCGGCGTACGTGGCACAACAGCAACAGCTCTCCAGCCTCTTCGCCTCCGCCGCCAAAGTCTTTCCGACCACCGACGGCCTGAGAGCCTCAATCGTCGCCATTCGCCAGTCGTGGCAGCGAGGCCTCACGCGCTATGGCTTATGGGGCAACGAGGTTCAGGCACTCCATGGAAACCACGAGACCGAGAACCCGACTTACGGCGCTTCGAGTGATCAGACCGGCGCACTTCTCAACAACCTCGAGGGTCCCTCTCTCGACGCTATGAACAAGGGATTGGCCCGCGGCGCCACTCTCGAAGGACTCCTCATAGCCGCACTCAGCGGCTGGTTCATACTCGCCCTCGGCGTGACTGTGTACTTCAGACGCCGGATGGCCAAGGATCTCGTGCGCCCGGTGGCCGGCTTGCACGAGGGCGTCCTCAGATTGCAGGCAGGCGCGTACGATCACCGCATCGAGGTGAGCCGACACGATGAACTCGGCGAGTTGGCCGAAGCCTTCAACGGTATGGCAGGCGTGCTCCAGAATCATCACCTCGCGTTGACCCTTCAGGCGACTCACGACTCACTCACTGGGCTGCCTAACCGCGCTTCCCTCGGCGAGCGACTGACAGCGTCCTTTGGCCTGGGCAGCAACCGCCGAATCCGGCGCGAGAGCCTGCTCTTCATCGACATCGATGACTTTAAAGACGTCAACGACTCACTTGGGCACGAAGGCGGTGACGCACTTCTCCTCCAGCTTGCGTCCCGCCTCAAGGGGTGCGTCCGCCCGTACGATCTCGTAGCCCGCCTGGGTGGCGACGAGTTCGCCATCGTCGTCGCCGAAGACGACGACGGCACAATCGCCGTCGAACTCGCCGAGCGCATCCTCGACGTGCTGCAAGCGCCGTTCACTATCTGTGGAACGAGCTTGGACGTCGCCGTGAGCATTGGCGTGGCTCGAAAGAGTCCCGACACGGTCGATTCCGCCGAACTGCTCCGAGACGCCGACTTCGCTATGTACATGGCCAAGGGCGCCGGAAAGGGCCGATACCAGCTCTTCGACGCCCACATGCGCGAAAACATGCTAGATGACGCTGGCAAGAGTGACTTCGTCCCCGTCGTCGCCCTTTAGACCGCTGCCCCGCGGAGGATCAAGGCAGGACGGAGTGGGGCGCTCCCGTGCCGTCGGCGCCACCCACGGCGGTCCATGCCGCCGGCCAGCGACGCCTGGAACGCGCCAAGGCCTTTGGTTTCAAACACGTATCTTCAGTCAGTTCAGCGCAACTTCGAGATTATGTGCCTGTCGTCGCAGCCAAGCAGTTGCGGCGGTGGCGGTAAGGGCTCTACTCAGATGGAAACCCTGCACGCGGTCACAGCCGAGCTCGCCAAGGCGTCGCAGGGTCGCTTGATCCTCGACTCCCTCGGCGATGACGTGCATACCGAGTCCGTGACCGAGGTTAATGACCGAGGCGACGACGACCTCGTCGGAGTGGTCGGTGAGAAGGTCGCTGACGAAGCATCGATCGATCTTGAGCGTTTCGATTGGGAGAGTCTTCAGGTGCGCGAGCGAGGTGTAACCAGTGCCGAAGTCGTCGATCGAGATGCATATCCCGAGGCCGGCAAGCTGGGTGAGAATGTCTCGCGCCAACTCAGGCCGCGAGATGACGGCGGACTCTGTGATCTCGAGATGTAGCGCCGAGGCGGGAAGCTGATGCCGGGCGAGCGTCGCAAGGACGATTCCGACCAGGCCCGGATCGGTAAGTGAGCGCGGGGAGATGTTGACCGCGACAGTGGTATCGAGCCCATCGAGACGCCAGGAGGCGCATTGGCGGACGGCCTCGTTCAGTACCCACTCGGTCATCGGATGGATGAGCGCCGTGTCCTCGGCGAGGGGAACGAACCGATCGGGCGGAATCAGGCCGCACGTGGGATGTTGCCAGCGGACGAGTGCTTCGAGATAGCTTCCATCGTCGCTGCCGAGCCTCGGGGAGGTGACAGCAACGGGCTGATAGTGCAGGACCAACTGCCCCGCCTCGATGGCGCCGCGCAGGTCGACGAGAGTCCGCAGGTCGTCGGCGTTCACTTCCTCGTCTGAGTCTGCAAAGACACGGACACCGAGCTTGCCGCGCTTGGCCTGGTACATCGCGATGTCGGCGGCTTGGAGCAGCTGCCCGAAGTCGCTGCCGTCCTGCGGGGCGAGTGCAGCGCCGACGCTGGCGTCGCAGTCCACGTCCACGCCGCGCGCCGTGAACTGCCTGCGCACACCACCGAGGAGACGGTTAGCTGCCGCCTCGAGGTGCGGAGCAGTCAAGCCGGGCATGAGGACGGCGAACTCGTCACCGCCGAGCCGTACGAGGAGGTCTTGGGGGCGGATGCAGCCGCGGAGCGCTCCAGCTACGAGCACAAGCAGGTCGTCCCCTGCCGCGTGACCGAGAGAGTCGTTGACCCGCTTGAAGCCGTCGAAATCCATCGTGAGGAGAGCGAATGGCTCGCTTGCTTCGAACAGCCCATTCGCCGTGCGCTCCAGCAACATGCGGTTGCCCAGTCGTGTCAACCCGTCGTGATTGGCCTGGTACGTGCGCTGTCGAAGCCTTCCACGCATCATTACCAGTGCCGCACCCGCGATGAGTACTGCGATTAGCGTTAGCAAGCTCAGCAGGCTGCTCGAGGATTGCGAACCCTCGATGCTTTTATCCGGGATCGTCACTCCGACCAATAGCGGCGGCCCAGTCTTGCTGATGGCCGCATGCAGCACGACCGTGATAGCTGCGGTACGTGGCACCTTCGGGCTTGTCGCGTCGAAGAAGAGCACGTTGACCAGGCGAGCCGGAGTGACGGGAAAGGTGCCTCCAACCACGCCACCGCTGTAGAGCACGTCGCCGTCTTCTCGCCAGATTGATAAGTTCAGCAGATCGCCCCCGCCAGTGAGTCCGGTCACGTCACCGTCAAGGTCGGCCCGTTCTGTCGTCGTGAGCGGCGTCTTACTGTTCTCCGACCCGATATCGCGCACTGCCGTCAATCGCGAGATCACGCGGGCGTCCTCGACGGCCGCGGTGACTGCCTGCAGATGCCTGTGCGACTGAAGGAGGCTCTCGGCGAACAGCCCCACGCCGGCGAGCGTTGCTCAGCGCGACGCCAAGGAGCACCCATGAAGACAACGCTCGCCTCATCCATCGCTGAAGCCAGCGAGCCACCCCCATGGGTTGTTTATCGGCATCAGTAGCGAAAAGATTGATCGAAGAAGGCCCCGCGCTAAGTCTTTGGGACCTGGTAAACGACGGTGTGAAGCTCGCGCCCTCATCTGCATTGTCGAAGCTTCGTCCGGCGATCTGAGGTGGAGAGGTCGATGTCTGACTGCACGGTGGTGAAGACGAGCTTGCGGGTGGCGAAGATGCGGATGGAGCGCTCGAGGTCGAGCGGCTTCGGGCGAATCGATCGAGGTCGTACACCACGAGCCTGGCGCGGCAGGAGCAGGATTGCCGGTGCCTCGCCGAGCGCTTCGGAGATTCTTGTGTAGTGCCCAGCCGCTCTCGGACTCCTAAGCTGGGCAAATGGCCCTCCACCTAAGCGGGAAGCCGGAGGCTGACGAGCTGCTCTCGAACGACTCGCTGGCGCTACTGATCGGCATGGTTCTCGATCAGCAGATACCTCTCGAATGGGCGTTCGAGGGCCCGTTCAACTTGACCCGCCGCCTAGGGAGCACACTCGACGTCCGGCACATCGCCGAGATGGAGCCGGACGACCTCCGGAGAGCCTTCATCGAGCGCCCGTCCCTGCACCGCTACCCGGCCGCCATGGCGGACAGAGTGCAGGCGCTCGCCCGCCACATCCTCGCCGAGTACAGCGGCGACCCGGCCCGTATCTGGACCACGGCGGACACGGGAGCCGAGTTGTTGCGGCGCGTGCAGGCGCTGCCCGGTTTCGGCCTGCACAAGGCCAAGATCTTCGTGGCGCTCCTCGGAAAGCAGCTCGGGGCGGGGCCGCCCGGATGGGTCGAGGCTTCGGCGCCCTTCGGCGAGGCAGGCAGTCACATGTCGGTGGCGGACATCGACAGCCCGGACTCCCTCCTCCTCGTCCGTGAGCACAAGCGGGCGATGAAGGCTGCCGCCAAGGCGGCCGGGACGAGAGCCAAGGCAGCGCCCGTCAAGAAGAGCGGCGCCAGCAGGAGAGCCAAGACCGCTCCCGCCAAGAAGGGAGCGAGCAAGGCGGCTCCTAGCAAGAAGGCGGCTCCTGCCAAGGCGGCGGCTCCTACCAAGAAGACGGCGGCCAAGGTGTCGGCTGCCAAGAAGCCGACGGGCCGGAAAGCCACGGCCAGGAAGCAAACGGCCTAGACACGTCACGGCGAGGTCACGGCGAGGTGGCCCCGGGCCTGGCTGCCACCTGTGCCCCATCGGGCTGCAGACGAGCCGAGCGTCCGCCGCCAATGCCGCCCTGCCGCTGCCGGGGCCAGTCAGGTGCTGAAGAACTGCCGCCGCACGCGTTCGTGGGCGGCCCCTACAGGGACCGCCCACGATGCAAGACGTTGTTGCTGAAAGGCTCGGATTCCGGACTACGTCGGACGGGACCAGCTTCCGACCCGTACAGCCGAGGGTGTCTGACTGGAATTCACCAGGTGGTCCAGCAAGCCGCCTAGCGGCCAGCCACCTCCAGGGTCCCAAGACGTTGACTACTCATGTGATTGGACCACCTCCTTTCTCTGGTGGACTCAGATTAGCGAGACCGCAGTCGGCTGTCCTGTCAATTTGGCCGGAAATCTTCGGGAAAGGAGGCAGGACCGGGCCGCCATAGCCGGCCGTGCGCCGACGGACCGTACGTTGTCCCGGTGGCCAAGCAACAGCCCCCTGCCCTCGTCATCTTCGACTGCGACGGCGTCCTCGTCGACACCGAGCGCCTGGCGGTGCCGATCGACGTCGAGATCCTCAACGAGCTCGGCTGGGCTCTCTCGCCCGCCGAGGTCGTGGAGCGCTTCCTCGGCAAGTCGGAGGCCGACTGCGCGAGGGAGATCGAGGAGCATCTCGGGCACCCGATCCCGCCTGGGAGCTCCTTCGAGACCGACCGCCGCTACCGCGAGGCCTTCGAACGGGATCTCCGGCCCGTCGAGGGCGTCATCGAGGTGCTCGACCTCTTGGATTCGGCCGGCGTCGCCACCTGCGTCGCCTCGGGCGGCACACACGAGAAGATGCGCTTCACACTGGGGCTCACCGGCTTGTACGAGCGATTCGAGGGACGGATCTACAGCGCAGCCGACGTCCCCCGTGGAAAGCCGGCGCCGGACATCTTCCTGTCCGCCATGTCGAGCGCCCCCGGCACGGCTGCCGATCAGTGTGCTGTCGTAGAGGACAGTCCTTTCGGGCTACAGGCTGGGCTCGCCGCCGGGATGAGCGTCTATGGATATGCCGGCGGTCTCACTCCGGCGGAGCGCTTGCGACTGCCCGGGGCGGTCGTCTTCGACCACATGTCCGACCTCCCCAAGCTGCTCGGCCTGTAGCCGACCTGCGGCGCCGCCCCGGGACGCCTGGCGGTCAGATCCCGATGCGCTGCGCGAGCAGCTCCCGGTGGTAGGTGGGGTCGCCGAGAATCAGCTCGGAGGACTTCGCCCTCTTGAAATACAGGTGGGCGTCGTGCTCCCAGGTGAAGCCGATCCCGCCGTGGATCTGGATGTTCTCCGCCGCGGCGTGGAAATAGGCCTCCGAGCAGTAGGCCTTGGCCAGGCAGGCCGTCACCGGGAGCTCGTCGTTGTCCTCGGCGGCCGCCCAGGCGGCGTAGTAGGCCGCAGACTTGGCGGACTCGACTTCGAGGAGCATGTCGGCGCACTTGTGCTTGATGGCCTGGAAGCTGCCGATCGGCCGGCCGAACTGCACACGCGTCTTGGCATAGTCGACGCTCATCTCGAGCACCCGTTGGGCGCCCCCGACCTGCTCGGCGGCGAGCGCCACGGCGGCGAGGTCGAGGGTCTTTCGGAGCACCGGGCCGGCTGCGCCCTCGGCGCCGACCAGTCGAGCCGGCACGGCCGAGAATTCCAACCGGGCCTGCTTGCGGGTCTGGTCCATGGTCGCGAGCGGCGTCGCCTGTAGGCCCGGAGCATCGCCTGCCACGGCAAATAGGCTCACTCCACCGCCAGTCCGCGCCGCCACGAGGACGAGGGAGGCGGTGTGGCCGTCGAGCACGTAGGACTTCACCCCCGACAGCGTCCATCCGTCCTCGCCGGGCGATGCTTCGAGCGTGATGCCGTCGAGATCCCACCGCCCGCTGTCCTCGGTGTAGGCCAGCGTGGCCATCGTCTCGCCGCTGGCGATGCCGGGCAGGTAGCCGGCCTGGGCGGCCGTGTCGCCCGAGGCGAGGAGAGCGTTTGTCGCCAGGGCGACCGTGGAGAAATAGGGGGCGCAGAGGAGCGCCCGCCCCATCTCCTCCAGCACCACGACGAGCTCGATATAGCCGAAGCCGGCCCCGCCGTGCTCTTCGGGGATTGTGAGGGACTGCAGGCCGAGCTGGTTGGCCATCTGTGCCCAGACGGCCGGGTCGTACCCATCGGTCGTCTCCATCAGCCGGCGGACCTCCGAGCTGGGGGACTTGTCCTCGAGGAATCGGCGCACGGCGCGCCGCAGCTCCTCCTGCTCCTCGGAGAAACCAAAGTTCACCGATGCCTCCTCGGGCCCAGGGTCGAAGCGTCGCCGGCGCCGGTCCCGGCCGGCGTGGCCCGAACCTTAGTCTGGGGTCGTCAAGCCGGACCATTGGGCGCTTCACGAGGAGGCCAGGTGCACTACGAGGACAGTCAGGCAGAGATTCACAAGGTCGTCGTGGGGCCGCTGGACAACAACGTCTTCGTCGTCCGGTGCAAGCAGACCGGCGATGCCCTCCTCGTAGACGCCGCCAACGAGCACGAGCAGCTGCTCGAGCTGTGCCGCAGCCTCGGTGTGCGCAGCGTCGTGGAGACCCACGGTCACTGGGACCACATCCAAGCCGTCCCCGCGCTGCGGGAGGCCGGCTACGAGGTGGCGGTCACTTCGCAGGACGCCGGCATGCTGCCTTCCTATGACCAGTTGCTCGAGGACGACACCGTCCTCGAGGTCGGCCGGCTCCGGCTCCGGACGATCCACACCCCCGGCCACACGCCCGGCTCGATGTGCTTCCTGATCGAAGGATCGCCGGTGCTCCTCTCCGGCGACACGCTCTTCCCGGGCGGCCCGGGCAACACCAAGGCCGAGGGGGGCGACTTCCCCGCCATCATCGAGTCGATCGACAGGCGGTTGTTCGCCAGCCTCGGTGACGACGTGCTCGTACTCCCCGGTCACGGCGCCGACACCACCATCGGCGCCGAGCGGCCCCACCTCGAGGAGTGGGCAGCCCGCGGCTGGTAGCAGCCCCCGGGTGTGAGGCCGGCGCCGGACAGCTCGCAGCCCGAGGAGTGCGGGGCCGGCGGCCAAAATTTGCCAGGGAGTGTCAGGTTCCGGGCTATTTCCCCTACGGCCGTAGTGCTAATCCGGTCCCGCCACTACGATGAGAGGGTGGCCGAGACGACCGCGACAGCCGAGACGACCGGGACCGGGGTGACCGAGCTTTCTGAGCGTTCCCCGCAAATGCCGGGAGGCCCTTTGCTCGTCATCGACGACCTGCACGTTGCCGTGGAGGGCGTCGAGATCCTGCGGGGGGTGGACCTGTCTGTCGGCGCCGGTGAGCTGCACGCCCTCATGGGGCCGAACGGCTCGGGGAAGTCGACGCTCGCCAACACCATCGCCGGCAGCCCTGGTTACGAGGTGACGGCGGGTCGCATCCTCTACAGGGGCGAAGACATCACCGGGTGGCCGGTCGACGTCCGGGCCAAGGCGGGCGTGTTCCTCGCCTTCCAGTACCCCGAGGAGATCCCGGGGGTGCCCATCTCGCAGTTTCTCCGGCAGGCAGTTGCGGCGCGCAAGGGCACCGAGATCTCTGTCCTCGAGGTACGGGTCGCCCTGCTCGAGTGGATGAAGCGCCTCGAGATGGATCCGAGCTTTGCTCAGCGGTACCTGAACGAGGGTTTCTCCGGGGGTGAGAAGAAGAGAAACGAGATCCTCCAGATGGCTCTCCTCGAGCCCGAGCTGGCCGTTCTCGACGAGACGGATTCCGGCCTCGACGTCGACGCCCTCCGTGTCGTGGCCAAAGGCGTCATAGAGGTCCGTCGCACCCGTCCCGAGCTCGGGATCCTGCTCGTGACCCATTACCGCCGCATCCTCGACGAGCTGACGCCGGACCGGGTGCACGTCCTCGTGAACGGACGGGTGGTCGGTTCCGGAGGCCCGGAACTGGCCGACGTGCTGGACCGGGACGGCTACGAGGCCTTCCGGACGTGACGACGCCTGCCACGGCCGCCACCGTGCCGACGGCCTCCCCGGGCCAGGGTCCGGCCTCCGAGGAGTACCTGCGGGCGGCCGCCCCGATCGACGGCGCCGCCCTCAGGCTGGACTTCCCCATCCTCGGCCGGCAACAGGCCGGCCGGCGGCTCGTCTACCTCGACTCCGCCTCGTCCTCGCAACGGCCCCAGCAGGTCCTCGAGGCGATGGACCGCTACTACATGACTACCCACGCCAACGTGCACCGGGGCGTCTATGCCATCGCCGAGGAGGCGACCCGCCTCTACGAGGAGGCCAGGCGCACCGTCGGCCGCTTCATCGGGGCGCCGAGCCCGGGCACCGAGATCGTCTTCGCCAAGAACGCCACCGAGGCCATCAACCTCGTCGCCAGCTCGTACGGCCGGCGCCTCCTCCCACAGCACAAGGCTGTCGTAGTCACGGAAATGGAGCACCACGCCAACCTCGTGCCCTGGCTGATGGTGACCGAGGAGCGCGGCATTGAGCTTCGCCACATCGGCCTCACCGACAGCTTCACCCTCGACCTGTCGGATCTGGACCGGCTCGTCGACGGCGCCGGCCTCGTCGCCGTCTCGGCGATGTCGAACGTGCTCGGGACGCTGAACGACCTCCGGCCCATTGTCGAGGCCGCCCATGGCGCCGGCGCTCTCGTCGTCTGCGACGCCTCTCAGCTGGTGCCCCACCGGCGCATCGACGTCGCCTCGATGGGTGTGGACTTCCTCGCCTTCACCGGCCACAAGATGCTCGGCCCCACCGGCATCGGGGTGCTCTGGGCCCGCCAGGAGCTGTTGGAGGCGATGCCGCCGTTCCTCGGCGGTGGCGAGATGATCAGCGACGTGCGCCTCGACGGCTTCACCACGAACCAGGTGCCGTGGAAGTTCGAGGCCGGCACACCACCGATCGCGGAGGCGATCGGCCTCGGGGCGGCCATCGGCTACCTCGAGTCGGTGGGCATGGAACGGATCACGGCTCATGAGGAGGCCCTGACCCGTTTTGCCTTCGCCACGTTGCAGGAGCGCCACGGTGACGACGTGAGGATCTACGGTCCCCATCCCGACGACGGGCCGCGCGGGGGGGCGATCTCTATCGGCTACCGCGACATCCACCCCCACGACCTGGCCCAGGTGCTCGACGCCGAGGGTGTGTGCGTGCGGGCCGGCCACCACTGCGCCAAGCCCCTCATGCGCCGCCTGGGGGTGGCCGCGACCGCCCGAGCCTCCCTGTACCTGTACAACGACGAGGAGGACGTGATCGCTCTCTCCGACGCGCTCTCGAAAGCCGGTCAGCTGTTCGGCTGAGATTCAGCCGAGGGGCGGTGCGCACCGAGTGCCTCAGGCGTCTCGTAGCGACCAGTGGACCCATCAGACCATCCGACGCAGCCCACACAGGAGCGACCAGTGACGATGACAGGCTTGGAAGACCTCTACCGGGAGATCATCCTCGACCACTACCGCTCGCCGCGCAACCGCGGCGAGCTGCCGGTGCCTCCGGCCCATCGCGTCGAGGGTTTCAACCCGCTCTGCGGCGACGAGGTCGTCGTCTACCTCGAGGTGGACGGCGAGACGGTGACAGAGCTGCGCATCGCCGGCCAAGGCTGCTCGATCAGCCAGTCGTCGGCATCGATGATGTCGGCGGCCGTGAAGGGAAAGTCGGTGCAGGAGGCACGGCGCCTCATCTCGTCGTTCAAGGCCATGATGTCGATCCACGAGCACTCGATCGG
This sequence comes from uncultured Actinomycetota bacterium, assembly GCA_963754255.1. Taxonomy (GTDB): domain Bacteria; phylum Actinomycetota; class Acidimicrobiia; order Acidimicrobiales; family Bog-793; genus CAVWEW01. Next base: position 605,010 of record CAVWEW010000008.1, on the reverse strand, counting down.
GGGCGACGGCGCCCCTGATAACACCAGCGAGACCATTTCCCCGGACGACCTCGGTGAGCTGGCCGCCCTGCAGGGCGTGGTGAAGTTTCCCGTCCGGATCAAGTGCGCCACGCTGTCCTGGAACACGCTCGCCCAGGGCCTCGACGACATCGCCGAGGGCGTGGCCGCCGAGGACGCCTGAGCCTCTGGCCCTCCGCTGATGACGGGCTTCCCTCCAGCTGCTGTCGCGCAGTCAGGGGGTGACGACGAGCCCGTCGAGGTCCGGCTCGACCACCGAGCACCGGCCCGCCACGCCGAGATCGACCAGCGCCTTCTCCCCCACCGTCTGCACGTGGCGGGCAACACGAGCGTCGTCGCAGATCGCCAGCAGCGACGGGCCGGCCCCCGACCAGCAGGACACTGTCGCCCCTCCCCGGCGCAGGGCGTCGAGCAACGCCGGCGCCTCCGGGAACAATGGCGTCCGGGCCGCCTGATGGAGGCGGTCCTCGCCGGCAGCCGACACGAGCGCCCGCCGGTCCGCCAGGCCGGCTATCAGCAAGCCCATCCGGCCGAGGTTGTGGACGGCGTCGGTCAGCGCCACGGACCGGGGCATCGCGGCCCGGGCAGTGGCAGTGGACAGCACCCGGTCCGGGACGAGCACCACGAAGGCCAGCCGCCGGTCGAGCGGCAGCCGGCGGGCGACCGGGCTTGAGCCTGCTGCTCCCACCGTCGCCACCACGAGACCACCGAGAAACGAGGCGGCGGCGTTCTCGGCATGCCCGTCGCTGCGTGCCCCCACGGCGAGCGGCTCGTCCGAGCCGGCCGCCGCCGCCGCCGCCACGGCGAGCGCCGCCGACGACCCGAGACCTCGTCCGACCGGTATCGACGAGCGCACGGTTATGGCAACCCGATCGTGCCCGAGCACCCCACGCACGACGGCGGCGGCCAAGTGGCTCTCGTCACGAGGCAGGTCGGCTCCCTCGCCCTCGGCACGGACGGTGAGTCGGGCAGCAGGCACCACCTCCACCTCGACGTGAAGCTGAAGGGCCACGGCCAGCACGTCAAAGCCCGGGCCGATATTGGCCGAGGAGGCCGGCGCTCTGGCCCTCATGATGGCTTCGCCGTCAACTCGCCGGGGCGGCCGGCAACCAGCCGGGTGGCGGCGGTGGCAGCCCTTCCTGCAGCACCACCCGGGCGACGGCGGCGCTGCTCGCGGCGGTGGACAGCTCGAGGCTGCCCACGCCGGCGCCGGCCGGCCACCGCCGGGCACCCGAGGACGCGCCGCCCAAGAACGGGATGACCGCCGTCCGGAAAGCGAGACCGGGCCAGCCTGCGAGGCGGATCGGCCCGCCGCTGACGGCGGCATTCACCGAGCGGCCGCCCCACGGGGCCCGCGCCGTCGCCACGACGGCACCGCTTGCAAGGAGTGTCTGGACGCTCAACTCCTTCGAGACGGTCTTCAGCAGCGCCTCGTCGACGTGCGCCGCCTGCCACAGGCCGAGCCGCATCCCGACGGCGACGCTCACGACCAGGTATCTCCTCCCGCCGACGCGACGCCAAGCGGCTGTGGCCAAGCATGCTTGGGCGGCGTGGGTGAAACCCGACTTGACGCCGATGATGCCGTCGACGCCGATCGCCGGGTTGTAGACGTTCCAGATCCGGCCGGCGATCGGGAGCGAGACGTGGATGTTGTCGACTATGGAGCGCAGCACAGGGTTGGCCATGGCTGTCCCGGCCAGCATTGCCTGGTCGAGGGCGGTGCTCCGCGACTTCGGGTCGAAGCCGCTCGCATCGGCGTAGTGGGTGGCGAATAAACCGAGGTGGGCGGCTTCGGCATTCATCTTGGCGACGAAGCGCGGGATGCTGCCGGCGTCCCAGACGGCGAGGTAGTCGGCGATGTTGTCCGCCGAGGGGATCATGAGAGCCTCCAGCAGCTGGCGTTCGTCGAGCCTCTCGCCCTTTTTCACCTCGAGGTTGGACTCGTCCCTCGTGGCGGCGGCGATCCACCGTGCGTGGTCGGCGGCCGTCATCTGGAAGACCGGGCCCGTCCCCGAGGCCGAGAGGGGATGGTCCTTCAGGACGATGTAGGCCGTCATAATCTTCGTCAGGCTGGCAATCGGCACCTCTCGCTCGGCCGGGCTCGCCCCCACCACCCCGAGACCGGGGATGACGACGGCGGACTCGCCTTTCACCGGGAGCGGAAGCCTCGCCGCCCTGCCCGGGAACCTCATGACCGAGGGGAGCCGCCCTCGGAGGACCGGTGCCACGGCTCCGTCGGCGCTCGGCGAGCTGCGATGACCACCAGGGAGAACTCCGGGAGACGTGCCCCCGGCGCCAGGACCTACGACTACGAGCAGCACGACCCCGAGGACGAGGAGAATCACCAGCCCGGTGGTCGAGGCCCGTCCGGCCACAGGCCGTCTTCGTCGAGTGACCTGCGCCCCGGGACGTAGGTGGGCAGCCTTGCCCTTCGTTCGCACCGCCGACGTCTCGGCCGCGGCCGCCTGCTCGTCCTGCCGGGGAGATCGCGAGCCGGGGCCGGCCTGGTCGGCCGAGCCGCTCGTCACCGGTCGAGCTGGTCGAGTTCCTCCGGCGTCATGAGAACCGTGCGGGCCTTGGATCCCTCTGATGGTCCCACTACACCACGGCGCTCGAGGAGGTCCATCAATCTGCCGGCACGCGAGAACCCGACGCGGAGCCTTCGCTGCAGCATGGAGGTAGATCCTAGTTGTAGACGGACCACGATCTCCATGGCTTGGGCGAGCAACTCGTCATCGTCGTCCTCCCGGCCGACCCCTCCACCTGTTCCGAGGGTCTCGTCGCCCTCAACCCCGTTCACGTAGCGCGGCCCGCTCTGGCGGCGCCAGTGGCTGACGATGCCGCGGACCTCGTCCTCCCCCACCCACGGCCCCTGGATCCGCCGTGGGACGCTCGACGAGGCCGTCAGCAGCAAAAGATCGCCCCGGCCGACGAGGCGCTCCGCCCCGGCCTGGTCGAGGATCACGCGGCTGTCCTGCAGGGAGGACACCGAGAAGGCCAGCCGCGAAGGGATGTTCGCCTTGATCACCCCGGTGATCACGTCCACAGAGGGTCGTTGGGTGGCTATCACGAGATGGATGCCGACTGCGCGTGCCATCTGGGCTATGCGGCAGATCGACTCCTCGACATCTCTCGCCGCCACCATCATGAGGTCGTTCAGCTCGTCGACTACGACGAGGATGAAAGGGAGGCGGTGGGGTGTCGCCGGGTCGAGTGCTCCCTCTGGCACGGGTGGGCCCCCCCGGGCGAGCCGGCCGGGATCGGCCCCACCCGGATCGTGACCGCCGTTCCCGGCGAATCCGTCGCCGGCGGCGAAGCCGGTGACGCTCGGCTCGTCCTCGCCCGTGATCGCCGTCGCCGGCGACAGTGCGGCAGGTCCCGTCGCCGGCGGCGGTGCATCGGGCCCGGCCGCGGCCGCCTCTTCTCGGGGGGCGGTCTCTTCCGGCGCCAGAGCCGCCGGCTCGACGGTTCCGGCGGTCGCCATCGGCGGCGGCGACACCGTCGCCCTCGCCGCCTCGATCGGGTCGAGGAAGTCGCCCCGGTCAACGGCGGCGTTGTAGCCGGTGATGTCCCGCATCCCTGCTTCGGCGAGGAGGTCGTATCGCCGCTCCATCTCCGTCACCGCCCAGGCGAGGGCATTGGCTGCCCTTTTCGGGTTGACGACGACCTGGGTGAGGAGGTGGGGCAGCCCGTTGTACTGGCCCAGCTCGACCCGCTTCGGGTCCACGAGGATGAGCCGCACGTCGTCGGGCGTGGCGCGCATGAGGATCGACGAGATGACCGAGTTGATGCACGAAGACTTGCCGGCACCCGTCGCTCCGGCGATGAGCAGATGGGGCATCTCGGCCAGGTTCACCATCACGGCCCGCCCGGCGATGTCCCTCCCGAGGGCCACCTCGAGCGGATGAGTCGCCCGGCGGGCGTCGTTTGTGGCCAGGACGTCGCCGAGCGTGACCAGCTGCCGTTGCTGATTGGGCACCTCGACGCCGATGGCGGACCGCCCGGGGATAGGGGCGAGGATGCGCACATCGGGGGAGGCCATGGCGTAGGCGATGTCACGGTTCAGGTTCGTCACCCGGGCCACCTTCACGCCGGTCCCCAGCTCCAGCTCGAAGCGGGTCACGGTGGGGCCGACCGTGAAGCCGACGAGGTGGGTCTCGACGCCGTGGGCGGCGAGCGACCGCTCCAGCACACGACCCCTTCCCTCGATCTCCCGCCGATCCTGGGCCTGGTCCTTGCTCCGCTTCAGCAGCTTCGGCGGTGGGAGACGCCAGTTCTGACCCGCCATCGGGACCGGAAGGGAAAGCTGCTCGGCGGTGCCGGTGGGCGGGGCGACGGCGGCCTCGAGGAGCCCGCCGGCGCGAGGTGGAGGTCGGGCGCCGGCCGGGTCCGCCTGGGCGTCTCCTGCCGCCGCCCCGCCGGCCGGCTCTGCCGGTGGGGCGATCTGGTCCGACGGCGCTCTCGGGTCCGGCCGGCGACCAGGACAGCATCGGCTCGAGCTCGCCGGCCATGCCCTCGTCGTCCGGGCCATGACCGAGCTCGGCCTCCCGGTCCAGCACACCAGGGGTGTTGACCGAAGGCGAGTAAGGGGACTTCCCGGGGGAGGAGCTGATCGCCCGGTGACGGAAGTCCGCCAGGGAGTCGACGGCTTCCCGGAGCCCCCAGCTGATCGAGGCTGCCGCCCGCCTCACGACCACGACCACCCGCGCCCCTGACAACCAGCAGACCGCAGCAAAGGCGACGGCCCCGAGCACGACCCCTGAGCCGCCCTCACCGATGCCTCTCACCATGGTGCCGGCCAGCTCCGAGCCCACAAGGCCGCCCGCCCCGCCGAGACGAGCCCAGCTCGCCCCCGGCCCCGGGTTGCCCCCGAGGAGGTCAGCAAGGCCGGCCGAGGCCACGGTGAGAAGGAGCGCCGAGGCGAGCGCGCCGAGGGCGCCACCGAGCGCCTGTTGAGCCACGAGCAGGACGCCCCCGAGCACGAGGGCGGCAGGGACGACGTCCTCACCCCAGCCGAACAGCTTCGCCCCGTTCACCCTGACCGAGGTGCCGACGGGCCCGAGGACGCCGAAATGGATCCCGAGGGCGGCGAGCAGGCCGACGAGCACGAGGAGGACCCCCCAGGCGTCGTCCGGCTGCGCAGTTATGGTGGCGCGCAGCCGGCGGGCGCCCCGCTCGAGCGCCGACGGCCTGGACCGTGCCGGGCGTCTGCCCGTGGCCGAACCAGCTCGGCGAGCGTGGCCCCGCCGACCCGCCGAGCCCGTCGTCGGCCTCGATCTGGCCGTCGCCTTTTTCGCCCTGCCGGTCCGGCCGCTCGCCTGCTTGCCTGCTCGACCGGCTGCCTTGGCGCCCCGGCCGCCGGTGGAGCGGCTCGATGCAGCGGCACCTCTGCCGGCGGACCGGCCGGCACCGGCGCGCGAGCGGGCATTCTGCTTAGTCGATGCCACAGTGGCAACAACGCTAACAGCAGTCCCTCCAGCCAGACGGGACACAGCCGCCGGCGGTCGTCACGCCTCTACGATCACCGCCACGATCATCGGGCGCATCCTCGTCCGTTCGTTCACGAGCCGGCCCACGGTACGGCGGACCACCCGGCGCATGGCGTCCTGGTTCCGCGTGCCCTGGCCGGCCGCCACCTCGACGGCCTTCACCACTGCCGCCCGAATCTCCTCGGCCAGATCCTCGTGGCCCGGCTCGGAGAGAAAGCCCCGGCTGACGATCTCCGGTTCACGGACCAGCTCGCCAGTCTTGCGGTCGAGCGTCGCCACTGCGACCACGACGCCCTCCTCGGCCAGCACACGCCGGTCGCGCAGGACACCCATCCCGACGTCGCCGGCGATGCCGTCGACGAAGATGTAGGACGCCGATACCTCGCCGTCGAAGTCGATGCCGTCGTCGTGGAGGGCGACGCGGTCCCCGTCCTCGCACACGAGAACCTCGCTCGGGGGGACGCCCATCTCGATGGCGAGGCGCGAGTGGCGCAGCAGGTGGCGGTACTCGCCGTGGACAGGGATGAACGAACGTGGTCGGGCGATCGAGAGCAGGGTCGCCAGCTCTCCCTGACGGGCGTGCCCGCTCTCGTGGACGTGGGCGGTGCCGGCATGGATCACGTCGGCGCCCCGCCGGGCGAGCCCGTCCATCACCTTTGCCACGGCCCACTCGTTCCCCGGGATGGCGTGTGAGCTGAGCACGACCACGTCGCCGTCGGTCACCGACAGCCAGCGGCTCTCACCGCTTGCCATGAGAGCCAGCGCCGACATCGGCTCACCCTGGGAGCCCGTGGAGATGATGCAGAGACGGCCCGGCTCGACCTCGTCGATCTTCTCGATGTCCACCATGGAGGCATCGGGCAGCTGGAGCAGACCCAGCTCCCTCGCGAGCGAGACGTTCTTCACCATCGAGCGGCCGAGCAGCGCTATCCGCCGGCCCGAGGCCATGGCCGCATTGACGAGCTGCTGGATGCGGTGGACGTGGCTGGCGAAGCACGCCACGACGATGCGGTTGTCGCGGTTCGCGCTGAAGATCGCCCGCAGTGAATCCCCGACCGAGCGCTCACTGCCGGTGAAGCCCGGTTCCTCCGCATTCGTCGAGTCCGACAGGAGCAGCCTGATGCCTTCGCTCGAGGAGATCTCGCCGATGCGCGCCAAGTCGGTGCGCCGCCCGTCGACAGGAGTGAGGTCGAGCTTGAAGTCGCCGCTGTGCAGGACGACGCCCTGGGCTGTGTGGAACGCCACGGCGAAACCGTGGGGCACCGAGTGGGTCACCGGGATGAATTCGACCTCGAAAGGGCCAATGGTCCGGCGCTCGCCGTCGTGCACCGTGACCAGGTTCGCCGACTTGGCGAGGTTCGCCTCCTCCAGGCGGTTCCGGGCGATGCCGAGCGTGAAGGCTGAGCCGTAGACCGGCGCCCGCACGTCACGGAGCAGATAGGCGAGCGCCCCGACGTGATCCTCGTGCCCGTGCGTGAGCACGATCCCGTCCACGTCGCCACTCCGCTCGGCCAGCCAACCGAGATCCGGCAGGACGAGATCCACACCGGGCATCTCCAAGTTGGGGAAGAGCACGCCGCAGTCGAGGACCACGAGCCGGCCGGCTTGCTCCAGCACGGCGCAGTTCCTCCCTATCTCGCCGAGGCCGCCGAGGAAGGCGACCTTGACGCGCTCAGCCACCAGCCCTGCCGGCCCGCCAAGTCTCCAGATCCGCCAGGACGGCCTCAGCCCGCTCCTCGAGCCATCCCGGCGCCGGCCCGTGAGGCAGGCGGCACTCGCCCGACGGCAGCCCGAGCGCCCGCATCATCGCCTTGGCCGGCAGTGGGTTGGGTGCCTCGTCACTCGACTGGAAGGCGACCGCTTCGATCAGGTCGGCGTTCAGCTGCCGGGCCGTCTCCACCTCGCCGGCCAGATACGCCTCGACCATCGTGGCCAGCTCGGGGCCGACCCAGTGGGAAGCCACGCTGACCGCGCCGACGGCGCCGACCGCGAGGAGCGGGAGCGTGAGCGAGTCCTCGCCGCTGTAGAGGTCAAAACCCGCCGGTGCCTCCGCCATCAGCCTGGCGCTGCCGGCCACGTCGCCTGCGGCGTCCTTCACACCGAGGATGTTCCGGGCCTCGCGGGCCAGGCGGAGAAGTGTCTCGGAGGAGACCTTCCGGCCGGTCCGCACCGGGATGTCGTAGATGATCACCGGGAGCGACGTCGACTCGGCGACGGCCGTGAAATGACGGGCGATCCCGACCTGGGACGGTCGGTTGTAGTACGGCGTGACGGCGAGGATGCCGGCCACACCGGCCGCCTCGGCGGCCCGTGTCAGCTCCACGGAGTGAGCAGTGTCGTTCGTGGTCGAGCCGGCGATGACCGGCACGTTCGAGATCTCGGTGACGGCATGCCACAGGTCGCGCCGTTCGGAGTCCGACAGGACCGGCGCCTCCCCGGTCGTGCCCGCGACCACGAGGGCGTCGCTCCCCGTCGTGCTCAGATGATGGGCCAATTGCCGGGCGCCGTCCAAGTCGAGCTTCCCGCTCTCGTCGAAGGGCGTCACCATGGCGGTGACGATCGCCCCGAAGCGACCCTGCCGGCGCCCTGTCATCCGACCGAAGCTACCAGCCGGGCTAGCCGCCCACGGTGCAATGAAACTGTCTTTCCTGTAGCCCGGAGACGGCTCCTACGCTCGGTCCCGCAGCCACGTGCGCCGGAAAGGCTTTGCTGTGGAGAGCACCGGGCTCGTCATCGGTCGACGCGGCCGGAGCGCTTGGCGCCGGCGAGGCACCGACCTCAGGCAGGGGCCACCTGTCCCTCGGCCAGCTGAAAGGCGGCGTACTCCTCCTCTGTGTCCGACAGATCCTCGAACTGGATCGCCCCGAGCTCGGTGAACTTCTGGCGTAGCCAGCCGTCGCCGGCGTCGAGCAGCCCGAGCTTCTTCAGGTTGGGGACGATCTTCGAGAACAGCATCACCTGGAACATCGCCCGGTCCGGGGCGGCGAGAGTGATCGGGATGACGTCGCGTGGCGGCACGCCCATCCGGTCCCACACTTCCTGCTGGAGAAAGCGGTCGCGCATCCGCACCGCCGCCTCGAAGGCGAACTCCTGCCGCTCGCGGATCTCGGACCCGGACAGCTCGGTGTAGTAGTCCTGCAGGGCCAGCACGCCGAAGGCGACGTGACGGGCCTCGTCGGACATGACGTAGCGCAGCAGCTGCTTCAGCAACGGCTCGGTGGTGAGCGCGTGCATGAAGCCGAAGGCGGCGAGAGCAAGGCCCTCCACCATGATCTGCATGCCGAGGAACGTCATGTCCCACCGGCTGTCGGCGATGATGTCGTCCAGCAGCAGCCTCAGGTGAGCGTTGATCGGGTAGTGACCGGACAGCTTCTCGTCGAGGTACTTGGCGAACACCTCCACGTGTCGCGCCTCGTCCATCACCTGTGTGGCGCCGTAGTACTTGGCGTCGATCCACGGCACCGACTCGACCACCTTGGCCGTGCACACGAGGGCTCCCTGCTCACCGTGGAGGAACTGTGAGAGCGTCCAGTTCTGCCCCTCGATTGCCAGCTGGTCCCACTCCTTCTGCGACCACTTCTCGAATGCCGTGCCGCGCAGATCGGCATAGGTGTGCAGGGGCGGGCCCATGAGCAGCTTCTGCTCCTCGACGAGCTTCTGCTGGTCGACTTCGGTCTCCCACGGGAGGTCTGTCTGTGCGTTCCACATCGAGTGCTTCGCCTTCTCGTAAAGGCGATCGAGCTTGGGACGGGAGCCCTTGTCGTAGTCCCAGGTGAAGATGGCCTCGGAATTCGACCGGACGGCGTGCAGCAGCTCGTCCACGTCGGTGTTCGAGACCGACAGGATCGCCTCGATGTCGTCCATCCCGTCCCGCCCGATCATCTGGTCGATCGTTGCTGCCATGAGGAACCTCCTGCGTCGTAGTGACGGTCGGCTACCTGTCGCCGTCGGTCGTGTCCATTCCTGTCACCTGCATGTCGATTTCGCCCGCGGTCGGCAAGGCAGCCCGGCCTGCGGACCCCGAGGCGGGCGAGGACGGGGCGGGCGAGGACGAGGCGGGCGACGACGAGGCGGCAGTGCTCTGGCGTCTCAACACGCCTATCCCCGGCAGGACGAAGCGCCGCACGAGCGACCTCGCTAGTTGGTCGTCCAGCATCTGGGGGTGGAGGGCGAAAGGGGTCCCTACCGCTCCCCGGAAGGAGTTCCTCACCGGCGCCGGCTGCGCAGCCGCCTCGGCCGCTGCGGGCGGGCACACGACGTGGGACAGGAGCAGGCGGGTGATCCATTCCCCGACGCGGCGGGCATCCTCGGCCTCGAGCTCATCCGCCAGGTACGGCGCCAGGAACGCGGACGTCATCTCGAGGACCCGGTCGAGGCCCGAGAACGACACGATCGGCAGGACGAGCTCGGGCTCGTTGGCCAGCAGAAAACCGAGCGCCGGGTGAGACGCCAGCTGCCCTGCGGCCGACGTCATGGCGGCGACGAGACGATCCTCGAGGTCATCGTGCCCGTTCATGGCCGCCGCCACGTTCCGGAAGAAGCCCGCCACTTCGCCCTCGACCATCTCCCGCAGGATCTCTTCCCGGCCGCCGGGGAAGAGCCGGTAGAGGGTGGCGCGTGAGAGGCCGGCCAGACGGGCGATGTCGTCCACCGTGGTCTTGGTGAGACCGAAGCGGGAGATGCAGGCCAGGGCGGCGTCGACCACACGGGGCCGGCTGGCCCGTGAGCTGACCGCTGGTGCCTGCGAGACATCTCGAGCAGCAAGCACCATACCCACCATGAGACAGTATGCCCACTTGTGTCTCAGTGTCAAGATGGTGTGTCGCGTCAGGTGACGAGACCGGCCAGAATCTCGCTGCGCACGAGCTCGCCCACCTGGCCCGGGTCGGACAGGTTCCACCGGCCGGGTGAGGCGATGAAGGACAGCACCATCCGGGCGACGTAGTCGGCTGCGTCCTCGTGCGACAGCCCGACGGGGAGCTCGTACCCGGCGAACCGCCCCCGGAAGAAGGTGCGGAGAAGATAGATGATCCTCGGAACGTCGACGGTGAGCTGCGGCGTCAACAGCTCGGGCTCGGTCCCGAGGATCCGCTGCAGGACGGTGTGCTCCGCGATCGAGCGGTGGGCGAAGAGCATGCCGTCGCAGAGGAGGGTCTCGAGGTCAGGCGCATCAGCCACGGCCTCGGCCAATCGCTGGAAGAAACGCAACGTCTCCCAGGTGATCACCGCCCCGAGCAGTTCCTCTCGCCCGCCCGGGAAGTACCGGTAGAGCGTCGCCCTCGAGACGCCGGCTGCCCGGGCGGCATCCTCGAGCGAGGTCGCACCGAGCCCCTTCTCTGCGATGCAGTCGTAGGTGGCCTGCAGCAGACGCGTGCGCGTGTCCGCCGTAGACGAGCCGCCGGTCGCCTGCCGCCTGGCGGCAGGGCTCACAGCCCGAGCAGCGGAGCCAGCCCGAGGCTCAGGCCGTCGAGCATGGCCACCCGCCGGATGGCGAGCAGAACGCCGGGCATGAACGAGACCCGGTCGGTCGAGTCGTGCCGGATCGTCAAGCGTCTCGCCCACCGATCCGAGGATCACTTCCTGGTGGGCGACGAGGCCGGGCAGCCGGACCGAGTGGATGTGGACTCCGCCGGCGCTCGTAGCTCCCCGGGCTCCCTCGAGGGTGAGGCGCTCCGTCGGGTCCTGGGGCAGTGGCGGGCTAGCCGCGGCCACCCGCCCCGCCTCCATCACCGATGCCGTGGCTATTGCGGTCCCTGACGGGGCGTCCCGCTTGCGGTCGTGGTGGAGCTCGATGATCTCGGCACTGGCGAAGTGAGGGGCGCACAGCTCGGCACAGCGCATCATGAGTGCCGCCCCGATGGAGAAGTTGGGGGCGATCACTGCGTTGGCCCGCCGACCGGGCCCGAAAAGTTCGGACATCTCGTCCATGTCCGCCGATGTGAGCCCGGTCGTCCCACAGACAGCGTGGACCGCGTGGTCAGCGCACCAACGCAGGTTCTCCCGCGCCGCCGACGCCACCGTGAAGTCGACGGCCACCTCCGCCCCCGCAGCCTCCACCGCGCTGGCGGCACCGGCCACGACGATGCTTCCACGTTCGCTCTGGTCATCGCTGCCGGGGGGCCCCTCACCTTCCTGCCCCGGAGCCGAAAGCCTTCGGCCTACCCAGCCCGGGTCAATGCCGGCGACGAGCTCCATGTCCGGGGCAGCCGCCACCGCGCCCGCCGTCGTAGCTCCCATCCGCCCGCACACGCCGAACACCGCGACTCGAATCACCGGCCAAGTCTGCCCCATAGCCCTCGGCGGCCCGGCCGCTTCTACGGCGATACGGCTGCCGCTCAGCTATGGCCGCGGTGCGCCTCAACTATCGGAGACGGCGTCCTTCACCTTCTCGCCGGCCTGCTTCAGGTTTGCCTTCGTCTCGTCGGCCTTGCCCTCCCGGCGCTCGCTCTCGTCTCCGGTAGCTGCGCCGACGGTCTGCTTGACGCGGCCCTTGACCTCGTCCATCTTGTTGTTGGCCTTGTCCGTGTTGCTCATAAGTGCTCCCTTCATGTCACGAGCTGACACTGGGGGATACCCGTTTTCCGCCCACGTGAACCGGCGGCGGGGCCGGGGGGCGTGTCGGGCACGGTGAGGTGAGCAGGCCGGCGCAGGCGGAAGGAAGCGCCTACACCGGCCGGATCAGGCGAGCCCGGCCGCAGATCAGGCAGCGAAGTCGGTCTCGTCGAACGGTCCCACGACCGCCAGCGACCGGGAGCCCTCGAGCACCTTCGCCGCCGTGGCGGCCACGCCGGCGGCGGTCACAGAGCCGATCCGGCCGAGGAGATCCTCGATGCCGAGGACCTCGCCGTGGAGCAGCAGGCCGGCACCGATCCTGCCCATCCGCGACCCCGAATCCTCCAGCGACAGCAGCAGGTCGGCCCGCAGATGACCCTTGGCCACCTCGAGCTCCCGCTCGGTGACGCCATCGCGCTTGCAAGTCGTCCAGCTCTGATCGGACTAGGCCGAGCACCTCGGCGACATGCTCGGGTGCAGTGCCGACCGAGACCGCCATCGCTCCGGTGTCCGCGTAGGCGATCCGGTCCGAGCCGATCGAGTAGGCGAGGCCGCGGGTCTCGCGCACCTCCTGGAAGAGCCGGCTCGACAGCCCGCCGCCGAGGGCATGGTTGAGCACGGCCAGGTTGTAGCGCTCCGGCGAGCGCCGCTCCGGCGAGCGCAGCCCCATCACCAGATGTGCCTGCTCGGTCCGGCGGCCCTCCACGCGCAGCGGCAACGGGGCGGCCGGCGGCGGGATCCTCGAAGGAGCCGAGCCGCCGTCCCGGCCGGCGAACCGGTGCTCGATCGCCTCGGCGACAGCGTCATGCTCGACGTCGCCGGCTGCCGCCACGACCATGTTGCCCGGCAGGTAGTGCTGATCGAAGAAGTCCCTGATCTCCTCCACCGTCACGTCCTCGATCACCTCGGGCAGGCCGAGCACCTCCCGGCCGAGGGCGTGGTCCGGGAACATGATCTCGCTGAAGCGCTCCTGCACGACGTCCGCCGGCTCGTCCCGGTGCATGAGCACCTCCTCCAGGATCACCTGCCGCTCGGCGTCGACCTCGTCCGGTCGGAGGGCCGGCTCTCGGAGGATGTCACAGAGGATGTCGAGGCCGAGGTCGAGGTGCTCCGACAGGGTGCGGACGTAGAAGGTCGTGTACTCCTTCGTCGTGTAGGCGTTCATGTCGCCCCCGACGGCGTCCACCGCTTCGGCGATGTCCCGCGCCGTCCGGCTGGCCGTCCCCTTGAACAGCAGGTGCTCGAGGAAGTGCGAGATGCCCGACTGGGCCGGCGTCTCGTCGCGCGAGCCCGTGCCCACCCAGACGCCGACCGAGGCCGACGCCACGTCGCTCATCGACTCGGTGACGAGGCGCAGGCCCGAGCCGAGCTGGGAGATCTTGATCACGCCGCGGCTCTCAGCGGGCTCCGGGCCGAGCAGGCGTTCGCGGGGGCAACGAGGCGCCGACGCTCAGCGGTTCCCCTGCGGCCGGCGGCGCGGTCCGCTGCTTCCGCCCTCGCGCCGGGCTCCCGGGCGACGGCCGCCGTCGCGCCGGCCGCCGGACGAGCCGGGGCCGCCATTGCGCGGTCTCCGGCGTCTCCCGAGGCCCGAGAGCGCCGTAGGTGGCCTCCAGCTCGGCATCGAAGCTGTCCTCGAAGGAGGCCTTGCGGACACCGCCGGTGTCGGAGGCGCCCACCTCCGGGCCGCTGCCGCCTGAGCCGCCGGTGCCGGAATGACCGCCTGCTCCCGAGCTCGAGCCGGAGCCGGAGCGTGGCCCTCCACCGGAACGCTGGCCCGAGCTCGCCGTGGACGCCGGACCCTGAGCCACGGGCACCGCCGTCGGAGCTGCTACGCGAGCCGCCGCCGTCCCCGTCAGGGGCCGGTGAGGACGCCAACGAGAGCGACACCTTGCCCTGCGGGTCGATGTCGTCGACGCGGACCTCGATCTCCTGGCCGAGCTCGAGCGACGTCCTCGACGCGCTCGACCCGCCTGCCCTGGCCGAGCCGGGAGATGTGGACCAGGCCGTCACGGCCGGGGAGGATGTTGACGAATGCGCCGAACTTGGTGATGTTCACGACCTTGCCGGCGTAGACCGCGCCCACCTCGGCGGCCGGGGGGTCGAGGATGAGCTCGATCCGGCGCCTCGCCTCGTCGACGACGGAGCGCTCCTTGGCGCCGATCGTCACGGTGCCGACAGAGCCGTCGTCGTCGACGTTGATCTCCGCTCCGGTCTCCTGCTGGAGGGCGTTGATGACCTTGCCCTTCGGGCCGATCACCTCGCCGATCTTGTCCATCGGGATCTCGAAGCTGACGATCTTCGGGGCGTGCGGCTTCACGTCCGTCGCGCGGGCTCGGCGATCGCGGCGGCCATCACCTCGAGGATGATGAGCCTGGCGTCGTAAGCCTGCCGGAGCGCCTCGGCCAGCACGTCGGCGGGCAGGCCGTCGATCTTCGTGTCGAGCTGGAGGGCCGTGACGAACTCGGACGTGCCGGCCACCTTGAAGTCCATGTCGCCGAAGGCGTCCTCGGCGCCGAGGATGTCGGTGAGCGGCGTGTACTTGCCCTCGGCGTAGACGAGGCCCATGGCGATCCCGGCGACCGGCGCCTTGATCGGCACGCCGGCGTCCATGAGCGAGAGCGTCGAGCCGCAGACCGAGGCCATCGACGTGGAGCCGTTCGAGGAGAGCACGTCGGAGACGAGCCGCAGCACGTACGGGAACTCGTCCTCGGGCGGGATGACCGGGAGGAGCGCCCGCTCGGCGAGCAGCCCGTGACCGATCTCCCGGCGCTTCGGGCCGCGCATGAAGCCGGTCTCGCCGGTCGAGAACGGCGGGAAGTTGTAGTGGTGCATGTAGCGCTTCGAGTCGTCGACGCCGATCGTGTCGAGCATCTGGTTCATGCGCGGCATGCCGAGCGTGGTGACGTTGAGCACCTGGGTGTCGCCCCGCTCGAAGAGCGCCCGAGCCGTGCGCGGTCGGGATCAGGCTCGACCTCGGCGTCGAGCGGGCGGATGTCGGTCGGGCCACGGCCGTCGATGCGGATGCCCTCCTCGACGATGCGCTTGCGGACGATCCGTCTTCGTGAACGACCGGACGGCCGCCTTGATCTCACGCTCGCGGTCCGGGAACTCCGGCGCCAGCTTGGCCACGATCTCGGCGGTCGCCTCGTCGAGGGCGGCGTTGCGCTCGGCTTTGCCGGTGAGGGCGTTCGCCTCGACTGAGGCGCTCGGCGCCCGACGCCGACGACGCGGCCGTAGACGTCCGGCGCCGTAGTCGACGAAGAGCTCGAAGGGGATCGTCTCCTTGCGGCCGGCCTTGGCGACGAGCTCCCGCTGGAGCTCGATCGACTCCCGGATCCAGGTCTTGGCGGCCTCGAGGCCGCCGGCGATGACCTCCTCGGTCACCTTCGGGGCGCCCTGCTCGTAGTACTGCCACGCCCGCTCGGTCCCACCCGCCTCCACCATCATGATGGCGACGTCGGCGTCGGGCTCCTCGCCGAGCGCCCGCCCGGCCACGACGAGCTCGAAGGTCGCCTGCGTCACCCTCCTGGTAGGTGGCGTGCGGCAGCCACTCGCCCTCGGTCGAGTAGGCGAGGCGGACGGCGCCGATCGGGCCCTCGAAGGGAATCCCGCTCAGCATGAGAGCGGCCGAGGCGCCGTTGATGGCCAGCACGTCGTGCGGGTTCACCTGGTCGGCGCCGAGGATGGTGCCGACGACGTGGACCTCGTTGCGGAAGCCCTCGGGGAACGACGGCCGGAGCGGCCGGTCGATGAGCCGGCAGGTGAGGATCGCCTGATCGGTCGCCCGGCCCTCCCGGCGGAAGAACGAGCCCGGGATCTTGCCCGCGGCGTACATGCGCTCCTCGATGTCGACGGTGAGGGGGAAGAAGTCGGTCCCCTCCCGGACCTTGCGGGCTGCGGTCGCCGTGACGAGGACCATGGTGTCCCCGAGGCGGGCGACGACGGCGCCGTCGGCCTGGCCGGCAAGTTTTCCTGTCTCGAAGGACAGGGTGCGGTCGGTCCCGCTTACGGGGCGCCGACACGGTGATGGCTTCCGCCATGACACTCCTAAGGTTCGAGGCGCCTTTGCTCGACCAGTTCCCAGTCGTCGTGCACCGGGCTCGCGCAGCGGGCACCCCGAGAGCCGACTGCTCGGCACCCGGCGCCACGATGGCCCGGTACGCGGCGACTGGCAGCTGGCACCGCCGGCGCCGTTGTTGGGTTAGATCGGAGGGCTCCCACTGCCCGGACGGGAGCGTTCCCCTCCTATGTCAAATGGGCTACCTCAACTGCTTGACTGGTCGAGCCTGCCCCTGTTGCCCGAGCCGGAGCGAACCAGCCTCCGCGCCCGGTGCCTAACGCCGGATGCCGAGCCGGGCGATGAGCGCCCGGTAGCGGTCGACGTCGTTGGCCCTCACGTAGTCGAGCAGCCGGCGGCGGCGGCCGATCAGCTTCATGAGACCGCGCCGGGTGTGATGGTCACCCTTGTGGAACTTCAGGTGCTCGGTGAGGTGGTTGATCCGTGAAGTGAGGATCGCCACCTGCACCTCGGGTGAGCCGGTGTCGGTCTCGTGGAGCCGGTGCTCGGCGATGGTCGCCGTCTTGTCGGGCATACGTGTGAGGAGGGCTTTCTTTCTGACGCCGGCCGGACGCGCCCGGCGGCGAGCGGTGACGGGGACGGTGATTGGCGCTGACCGGCCTGAACGCTCCTAGGCAGAGCCTGCGAGCCCCAGTCCGGGCACCATCACCTGCGCCGGCCGAGGCCGACTCAACGATGCTAGCAGGGCGGACAGCGTGCCGTCCCGCCCGCCGGCTCAGATGTCGAGCGGATCGACCTCGACCCGGGCATCGACGGCCGCCCACCCCGCCGGCTGCCCGGCGCACCACGGCCGCCCACGCCTCGGAGAGGACATCGTGCGCCACCGCCCGGACGAGAAACCGACCCTCGCCGAGGGGGGCGATCTCGAGCGGCGCGACGTCGAGCGAGCAGGCGGCGGCGGCGAGCCGCTCCACGGCATCCCGGGCACCTGCCCCGCTCACGACGGCGAGGGCGCTCGCCGGCGGCAGGCGGAGGGTCCGGCGCCGGGGCAGCTCGGCGTCGGCCAGGATGGCCGGGTCGCCCTGCTGGGCGGCCTGCACCACCTCGTGGCCGGGCATGCTCGTGCGGACCACCACTACGCCCGGCCGCCCCCGCCACCGCCGGCGATCCTGACCGCCCGGGCCAGCAGCACGAGCGCCTGCTCGCCGGCGCGAAAGCGCGGCGCCAGCAGCTCATGGTCGAAGTCGAGGAAGCCCACCATCGACGCCGCCGAGCACTCTGTGCAGCACGGACTCGGTGCCCACGAGGAGGCGGGCAGTCCGGGCAGGGGCGCCTGCGGGCCCGTCACCACGCCGACATCGCCCGGCTCGAGGCCAAGGAGGGCGGCGAGCTCCTCCCGGGCACGCATGACCCCGGGTCTGCAGGATCCGCAGGCGCGCCGGAGCCGCACGCCGGGCAGATGGCCGGGGACGCGCAGGCTGGCACTGCGGGCAGACGAGCTCGCCGAGCTCGCCCTTCGGCGGGCGGACCGGCTGCACCAGACCGGCACCGCAGCCGGGGCAGCGCTGGACCGTCCGGCACAGGCCGCAGGCCAGCAGGCGAGCCCTTCCGCTGCGGTTGAGCACGAGGACGATCCGTTCCCTCGGGCGCTCGGCGAGCGCGCGCCCGGATCATGGTGACGAGCCTGGCCGGATAGCCACGCTCACGGGGATCCTCCTCCCGGGCGTCGAGGACGGCCACGGTTCCCCAGCCCCGTCGCTCTCTCGAGCGCTCGAGGGTCACGAGCCGCCGGCCGGCCAGGAGCTCGAGACTGGGGCAGGGCGTGACGAAGCACACCGGGACTCTGGCGGCCCGCGCCCGTTCGGCGGCGATCACCCGGGCATCGAAGGTGGGAACCCGCTCGGAGCGGTACGACTCGCTGTGCGCGTCGAGCACGACGACGAGCGAAGGGCTGCCGGGGGCCGAAGACGCCGTTGCGGGTGCCGACGACCACCCGGCCGCCGGCTGACGCCGCCGCCCAGTCCTCCGGCAAGATGCTCACGGGCCATCCGGCCGCACGGAGCCTCCCTCCGAGAATGAGGGCGTCCGAGCGCGACTCGACGAGGACGAGTGGGTCGCCGGTGCTGTCGGCAGTGCGGCAGCGCTCCAGCAGGCCGAGCACCGCATCGAGGCGGGGCATCGTCGGCGGGAGTCGCAACACGGCATCGCCGCTCGAGAGCACTTCCCCGAGGGCCGCCTGCAGCCCGGGATCCTCCCGTGGCCCCGCGCCGGTGAGAGGGGGCACAACCGCCGCCTCCGGGAGTGTCCGGACGATCCTCGGGGCGGAGGCGGCCAGCAGGAGGGGACGCAGCCGGCCGGCGTAGCGCCAGGCCGCCCAGCGGCACAGCTCGACGATGTCCGGCGGCGGCCCGAGCGAGACGATCTCCCTGATCGCCTTGAGGTCGACGCCCTCGGGCACGGCCGTGCCGGTGCCGACTACCCAGCCCCTCGTCCGGCGCCCGTGCAGGACGACGCGGACGACGGTGCCCACCTTGCACCTCGCCGAAGGACGCCGGCACGAGGTAGTGGAAAGTCCTGTCCAGCCCGGAGACGTCCGGCAGCACCTCGGCAACTGTCCCCCGTTGGCCGGCGCCGGGAGCCGTCCGGCGCCGGGTTCAGCACCCGGACTCAACCCGGCGTCAGAGACCGAGGGCCCTGCAGAGGTCGTCCACCTTCGGGGTTGCCTCCCACGGGAAACCGGCGTCGGACCGGCCGAAGTGGCCGTAGGCGGCGGTGGCCCGGTAGATCGGCCGCCGGAGATCGAGGTCACGGATGATGGCGGCCGGCCGCAGGTCGAACAGCTCGTCCACGGCCGCCTCGATCTTTCGCGGATCCACCGTCTCGGTGCCGAAGGTCTCCACCATGACCGAGAGCGGCCGGGCGACACCGATGGCGTAGGCGACCTGGATCTCGCAGCGGCGGGCGGCACCGGCGGCCACTACGTGCTTGGCCACCCATCGGGCGGCGTAGGCGCCCGACCGGTCGACCTTGGACGGATCCTTCCCGGAGAACGCCCCGCCGCCGTGATGCGCCGTCCCGCCGTATGTGTCGACGATGATCTTGCGGCCGGTGAGCCCGGTGTCGGCGGCCGGCCCTCCGAGCTCGAAACGACCGGTCGGGTTGGCGAGCAGCTGGAACGAGCCCCCGTCGAGCCCGTCCGGAAGGTCACCGAGCAACGGCGTCGATGACGTGCTCGCGTAGGTCTTCGGGCAGCTGGGCGTCTATGTCGACGCCCTTCGAGTGCTGGGTGGAGATGAGCACCGTAGTGAGGCGGACCGGGCGGGCGTCCTCGTACATCACCGAGACCTGCGTCTTGCCGTCCGGCCCGAGGTAGTTGAGCGTGCCCTCCTTGCGCACATCGGCCAGGCGCCGGGCGAGGCGGTGGGCGAGCCAGATCGGCAACGGCATGAGGTCGACCGTCTCGTCGCAGGCGAAGCCGAACATCATCCCCTGGTCCCCGGCGCCCTGAGCGTTCAGCACGTCCTCGCCGGCGCTGCCTTCGCGGACCTCGAGCGCCGCGGTGACGCCCCTGTCGATGTCCGGGGACTGGTCGTCGATCGAGACGACCACGCCACAGCTCTTGCCGTCGAAATGCAGCTCCTCGCGGTCGTAGCCGATCGAGCAGATCGTCTCCCGGACGAGCCGGGTGACGTCGACGTAGGCAGAGGTCGTGATCTCTCCAGCCACGACCACCAGCCCTGTCGTGAGCAGGGTCTCGCAGGCAACCCGCCCGCCCGGGTCGGCCTCCAAGATGGCGTCGAGGACGGCATCGGAGATCTGGTCCGCCATCTTGTCGGGATGACCCTCGGTCACCGACTCTGAGGTGAAGTGGAAATTTCTCAACAGGGCTCCTTCATCGTTCGAGCTGAGCATCCCCGCCCTGGCCGGCAGGGCTTGTGGTGGCGAGCCGGCCGGCAATGGCGTCGAGGACTACGTCGGCTATGGCCCGCTTCGAGGCCAGGGGCACGCCGGTCTCCCCGTCCCTCGTGACGATTGTCACGGCGTTCGTCTCATGGGAGAAGCCCACCCCTTCCGCCCCGACGTCATTCGCCACCACGAGATCGGCGGCCTTGGAGCGGAGCTTGCCGGCGGCCCGCTCGGTCACGTCGTCGGTCTCGGCGGCGAAGCCGACGAGGACCTGACCGTCCCGCCGCTTCCGGCCGAGCTCGGCGAGGATGTCGGTCGTCGGCTCGAGCTCGACCCGCGGCACGCCGGCGGACTTGCGCAGCTTGGAGGATGCCACGGTCACGGGCCGAAAGTCGGCCACGGCGGCGGCCATGATTATGACGTCCTGGTCGCCGGCGACGCCGAGCACCGCATCGGCCATCTCGGCGGCGGTCTCGACTTCGATCAGGCGGGCGACCGGGGGCGCCGTCGCCCCGCACGGTCGTGACGAGGGTGACTTCGGCCCCCCGGTCCCGCGCCGCCTCGGCGAGGGCATGCCCCTGCTTTCCCGACGAGCGGTTGCCGATGAAGCGGACCGGGTCGATGGGCTCCCTCGTGCCTCCGGCGGTGACGAGGAGCCGGATGCCCTCGAGATCCCGCCGGCCGCCCCGGACCGACCCGACGGCCTCGTCCGGAGGGAAGCGACAGCACGCGAGCCGCCTCGGCCAATATCTCCGCCGGCTCCGGGAGCCGACCCGGGCCGCTGTCGCCCCCGGCGAGACGCCCGGAGGCCGGCTCGAGCACGTGCACACCGCGGCGCCTGAGCGTGGCGATGTTCTCCTGCACGGCCGGGTGCTCCCACATCTCGGCGTGCATGGCCGGGCAGAGGAGGACCGGGGCGGCAGTGGCGATCAGCGTGGCCACGAGAAGGTCTGAGGAGATGCCTGCGGCGTAGGCGCCTATGAGGCGTGCTGTCGCCGGCGCCACGACCACCAGGTCGGCACGTCGTCCGAGAGTGACGTGAGGGATGGGGTCGGCACCCCCGAACAACGACGTGTGCGCCGGCTCGGACGCGAGAGCCGAGAACGTGAGCGCCCCGACGAAACGCAGCGCGGCGTCCGTCAGCACCGGCGACACGTGTGCGCCGGCATCCACGAGCCGCCTGCACACCTCGATCGCCTTGTAGGCGGCGATGCCGCCGCTCACCCCGAGGACGATCCGGCAGCCGTTCAGCGGCTGAGGGGCCGGCGACGGGGCGGTGTCCCGGGAGCCTCCCGAGGCTGCCGGCTCTTGTGGCCCAGCCGGCTCAGCCGGCCTGGTCGTCACCCTCGCCGGCGTCGGTGGGAACCGCCTCCTCGTCGCCTTCGGCGGCCTCCTCGACACCGGTGCCGTCACCTTCCCGGTCCGCCGGGAAGACCGGGCGAACCTTGCCGGCGGCGATCTCCTCGAGCGCGATCGACAGCGGCTTGCGCGCCACCGAGGCGACCTGGGGCGGCACGATGGCGCCGAGACCTTCGCCGAGCTGGCTGAAGTAGGAGTTGACCTGGCGGCCCCGCTTGGCGGAGAGGGTCACGAGAGTGAACTTCGAGTCGACCTTTGACAGGAGAATCTCGATCGGCGGGTCGATCATCGTGCTGCGCGGCTCAGCCATCAGGCTCCTTGTCGTGAACGTTCGAACCACTGCGGCGGGAGGTGCGGCACTCGGCGAGACGATCCAAGCCGTTCAAAGGCGCGCCGCAGACGAACCCCGCGCTCTCGGTCAATGATAGCCAACAACTGCTCCACGGTCTGCTCGAGGGAGTCGTTGACGATGACGTGGTGAGCGATCCGGCGCCCTTCGGCCTCCTCCGCCCGGCCGAGCTCCACCCGGCGCTGCACGTGCTCCTCGTCGTCGCCGCGGCCGCGCAGCCTGGCGGCCTGGGCATCCTCGGACGGTGCGAGCATCAGGACGCAGAGGCGTCTCCGGGACCTTGGCGAGCACCTGCCTGGCGCCCTTGCACGTCGATCTCGAGGACGACGTCGCGCCCCGGGGGAGCCTGCGGGGAAGGCGTGCCGTACAGGTCGTCGAGGACCCGCGCCCATTCGAGGAACCCGCCCTCGGCCACCTTGGCCTCGAACTCCTCCCGGCTGACGAAGCTGTACGCATCGGGTGGCTCGCTCGGGCGGCGCTGCCCGCGTCGTCCAGGACCGACTCAGCCACAGCTTGCCGTCACGCTCCAGCAGCGGAGCGGATGACGGTGCCCTTGCCGACGCCGCCGGGACCGAACAGGACGAGGATCAGGACCGGGCGTGTGTCTTGATCAGGGGCGTTCGGCGGCTTCCAGCAGCGCCTCGCGCTGCTTGGCGCCAAGTCCCTGCAGCCGTCGCCCGTCGCTGACGCCGACCGTCTCCATCATGCGGCGCGCCTTCACCTTGCCGGTGCCGGGCAGGGCTTCGAGAGCTGCGAGCACTTTCATCTTCCCGACGGTCTCGTCTGAGGCGGCCCGGTCGAGCAGCTGCTTCAGGTCCAGACGACCGCTCTTCAGGTGGTCCTTCAGCTCGGCACGCTCGCGGCGCACTGTGGCTGCCTTTGCGAGCGCGGCTTGTCGCTGCTCTGGCGTCAGGCTGGGAGGTTGTGGCATGGGGCGCTACGATAGCGCGGCACACCCGGGGCGACCAGGGACCCCACGAGGAGTCGGCGCAGGCTCGCGGCCGATCACGGAAGGAGTGATCACATGCCCAACGTCCTCGAAGTAGAGGATCTTCGGACCGAATTCCACCTGCGATCGGCGAACGTCGGGGCCGTCGACGGGATCAGCTTCACCGTCGCCGAGGGCGAGTGCGTCGGGCATCGTCGGCGAGTCCGGCTGCGGGAAGAGCACGCCGGGCTCTCCATCATGAGGCTCCTGCCCGGCGGTCGGCCACATCGCCCGCGGCCAGATCCAGCGTCAACGGCCGCGACGTCGTCTCCGATGAACGAGAAGCAGATGCAGGAGATCCGCGGCAACGAGGTCGCGATGATCTTCCAGGACCCGATGACTTCGCTCAACCCGACGATGACGCTCGGCCAGCAGATCGCCGAGGGCGTCCGCCTCCACCGCAACGTGAGCAAGAAGGAGGCAAAGGAGCGGGCGATCGAGGTGCTCAGCCTCGTCGGGATGCCCCGGCCCGCCGAGCGGGTCGACTACTACCCTCACCAGCTCTCCG
Source organism: uncultured Actinomycetota bacterium (assembly GCA_963754255.1). Classification (GTDB taxonomy): domain Bacteria; phylum Actinomycetota; class Acidimicrobiia; order Acidimicrobiales; family Bog-793; genus CAVWEW01. The sequence goes on along the minus strand of CAVWEW010000008.1, from coordinate 581,823 downwards.
GGCGGCCTCCGCCAGCGGGTGATGATCGCCATGGCGCTCGCCTGCGACCCGAAGCTTCTCATCGCCGACGAGCCGACGACGGCGCTCGACGTCACGATCCAGGCCCAGATCCTCAACCTGCTCGACGACCTCCGCAGCCGCCTCAAGACGGCGATCATCCTCATCACCCACGACATGGGCGTCATCGCCGGCCGCACCGACCGCGTGCTCGTCATGTACGCCGGCAAGATCGTGGAGGGCGCCGAGACCGAGGAGCTCTTCCACCGGATGCAGCACCCTTACGCCTCCGCCCTTGCTCCAGTCGATCCCGAAGCTCGACCAGGACCGCACCCAGCGGCTCTACAACATCCCCGGCCTGCCGCCGGACCTGAGCAAGGAGCTGCACGAACTGCCGCTTCAACCCCCGCTGCCCGAACGCCACCGAGATCTGCCGCGAGCAGGAGCCGCCGCTCGCCCCGGCGGTCGAGCAACCCGATCACGTCTTCGCCTGCTTCCACCCGGTCGGCGGCGAGGGCAACGAGCGGCGCCTCGTGCTCACCCTGTCCGACGAGCCGAACGCGGTAAGGCCCTCGAGCGCGCCGAGGCGCGGGTCGGCGAGCTGGCCGACCGCAAGCCGATCCTCGAGATCGAGCACCTCGTGAAGGAGTTCCCCTTCACCTCCGGCGCCGTCATCCAGCACAAGGTCGGGAAGCGTCCACGCCGTCTCCGACGTCTCCTTCACCCTCCGCGAAGGCGAGACGTTCGGGCTCGTCGGCGAGTCAGGGTGCGGCAAGACGACGATCGGGCGCCTCATCGTCGGGCTGGAGAAGGCCAACTCCGGCTCGATCCTGCTTCGACGGCAAGGACCTGACGAAGATGCGGGGCCTGCAGCTGCGCCGGCAGCGCCGGGAGCTGCAGCTCATGTTCCAGGACCCCTACGCCTCGCTCGATCCGCGCATGAGGGTCGGCTCGATCCTGCGTGAGCCGCTCGTCGTGCAGGGGATCGGCAACAAGTGCCGAGCAGGAGCAGCGGGTGCTCGAGCTGCTCTCCGAGGTCGGCCTGGCCAAGAAGGCCTACGACCTCTACCCGCACGAGTTCTCCGGCGGCCAGCGCCAGCGGATCGGCTTCGCCAGGGCGCTCACCCTCAACCCGAGGCTCATCGTGGCCGACGAGCCGGTGTCTGCCCTCGACGTCTCGATCCAGGCGCAGATCCTGAACCTGATGAAGGGCCTGCAGGACCGCCACCAGCTCTCCTACATCGTCATCTCGCACGACCTCGCCGTCGTCAAGTACCTCGCCGACCGCATCGGCGTCATGTACCTCGGCAAGCTGGTCGAGGTGGGGCCGTCACAGGCCATCTACGAGAACGCCGCCCACCCCTACACCCGCGGCCTGATCGACACGATCCCGGTGGCCGAGCCGGCCGTCGCCAGGGCCCGGCGGGGCCAGATCATCGCCGGCGAGCTGCCCTCGGCGATCAACCCTCCCTCCGGTTGCCGTTTCCGCACCCGGTGCCCCTACGCGCAGGACAAGTGCGCCGAGGAGGAGCCTGAGCTGCGGCTGTTCGGGAGCGGCCACCTCGCCGCCTGCCACTTCCCGCTCGAGCGCCCGATGGACGAGGAAGAGGTCGCAACAGTCCTCATCTGAGCTCGGCTGACCTGGGCGCAGGCGGCGGCAGACGAGACCGTCGATGTCGCTGAGGCGCCGGCTGGTTGCCGTCGAGCTGCTGGCTCGCGCGCCTGTGCGGCTACGCCACGCCGGCTGAGCACGGCGCTGGAGACGCACCTCGAGAGAGTCCCGCAGGGCGTCGCCGATGAAGTTGAATGCCACGACCACGAGGGTGATGGCGACGCCGGCGAAGACGATCTCCCACCAGTAAGGGTTGGGCAGCTGGCCGAAGCGCCATTCGACAGGATCTGGCCCCAGTCGGTGTTCGGCGCCTGGATGCCGAGACCGAGGAAGCTCAGCGCCGCCAGCGTCAAGATGGCGTCGGCCACCTGGAATGTTGCGTTGACGACGATCGTCCCGATGGCGTTCGGGATGATGTGGCGGAAGCACGATCCGCCGGCCGCTGCCGCCCATCACGCGGACAGCCTGCACGTACTCCCGCGTTCGGAGGGTGAGCGTCTCACCTCGGACCAGTCGGGCGGGGTAGAGCCAAGCGAGCGCGGCGATGATGAAGATGAGGATGAGCTCGCCCGGCTGGAGGATGACCGAGAGGGTGATGAGGAGGAGCAGGCCGGGGATCGAGAGGACGACGTCGACGATACGCATCATGACGGCGTCGACGACACCGCCGAAGAAGCCGGCGACGGCACCCCAGACCACGCCGATAGAGAGTGGCGACGGCGGCGGCCGCCAGACCCACTTCGAGCGACGCCTGACCCCCCTTCATGACCCGCCCGAGCAGGTCGAAGCCCTGGCTGTCGGTGCCGAACACGTGCTGGCCGCTCGGGGCGAGGTTGAGCCGAGCAGGTTCGGGGTGACCTGGTCCGTCCTGTAGATGAGAGGACCGACGAAGCAGAAGAGCACCATTAGCACGATGATGACGACGCCGACGACCGCCATCTTGTTCTCGATGAAGACCCGGCCGATGAGCCTGGCCATGCTCCCGGTGCTGGTCGCCTCACCACCTTCCGGTGCCGCCGATCGCCCCGGGCGGCAGGCCCAGCGCTGCAGCCGGGACCGTCGAGCTCGGTCTCTGTGACCGCGACGGCTCTCGAAGCTCCGGCCAGCAACTCCTCAGCCATTGGGGCCCACCCCTTCGTTGGTCATTGGCGGGCATAACGGATCCGCGGATCCACAACCGCGTACAGGATGTCGGCCAGCAGTGACCCGGCGACGGTCAGCAGCTGTGGCCACCACCGTCGTGGCCACGACGACGTTCACGTCGAAGTCGGTTGGCCCCCTGAAGGTGAGAAGGCCCATGCCCGGGTAGTTGAACACCGTCTCGGTGATGACGGCGCCGCCGGCGATCGCAGGCAACGACAGCCCGATCAGGGTGATGATCGGGATGAGGGCGTTGCGGAAGGCGTGGCGGAAGAGCACCCGCTCCTCGGCCGGCGCCCTTGGCCTTGGCCGTCCGGACGTAATCCTCGGCGAGGGCGTCCATCATCGAAGAGCGCATGTAGCGGCTGAACGAGGCCACGGTCACCGCGGCGAGGCTGAGCACCGGGAGGGTGAACTCCCTCCAGTTCGTCATGATCGAGAAGACCGACTGGCTCGGGTTGATCGTCGGCGCAGAAGACGTGGATGTCGACGGCGAGGAAGAGGATGAGCAGCGGGCCGAGGACGAACGGCGGCATGGCGTAGAAGATGAACGCCAGGCTCGAGAGGACGTAGTCGGACGGCTTGTTGCGCCGGATCGTCTGGAAGACGCCGAGCGGGATGGCGACGATGAGCGCCAGCACGGTCGATGTGCCGACGAGGGCGAGCGTCCGCGGCAGGTCGTGCTGGATCAGGTTCTTCACGGGCTCGTTGAAGTTGAACGAGTTCCCGAAGTTGAGGTGGAGGTAGTTGTTCGACCTGCCACCAGAACTGGATCCAGATCGGCTTGTCGAAGCCCCTCTGGGTGATCGTCTGCGTCGATCTGAGCCGGGGTCGCCCGTGGCCCGACGATCGCCCTGGCGAGCGTGTATCGAGACACCAGGTGGAACAGGATGATGGTGATCAGCATCACGCCGATCAGCACCAGGATCGCCTGGAATATCCGGCGGATAGATGAACCCGATCGTGGCCCTAACCCTCCCCGGTAGGGCGCCCGCAGCATCGAGGCTGCGAGAGCAGTTCCTGATCCCAGCTGCGACTGGGGGGAGTGTACCCCCAGCCGGAGCGATTTCACCATATGAGCGTCTGAGGCAAGCCCGCCTGGCAGCGGCTGAACCGCTGCCAGGCGGGCGTCCTTGCCCCGTCCCGAGCCCGGGACGGTCGTCCCGGGCCGGGCATTGCGTGATCCTACTTCTTGAAGTACCAGTACTCCGGAGTCAGGTTGAACAGCGAGTTGAGCGGGGTGACGCCACCCAGCTTGTTGGAGACCTCAGCCGTGTCTCCGAGATGGGGGTCCACACCACAGGCAGCTGCTGGGCGAGGTAGTTCTCCCACTTGTCGAAGATCGTGGTGCTGGAGCTGATGTTCGTCTGGTGGATCAGGGAGTTGTTCGTCGGGTCGTTGTAGTTGCCCGAGTTCGACCCGGCGCCGGTGGCGAAGATCTCCTCGCCGGTCGGGAGGTAGTCAGGTGAGAAGATCCACCCACCGCCCCAGTTGGCGAGCTCCCACGTGCAGGACGGGCCCTTCTTGCAGGGGGCGGCGTAGCCGAGCACCTGGTTGAAGGACTCCTGCCTGGTGGTGACGTGGATGCCCATCTTGGCCCACTGCGGCGACCTCGTCGGTCACCGCCTCGGTCAAGGTGATGGCTCCGGAGGCGTACACCTCCGAGAAGTTGAGCTTCGCTCCCTTGGCGATGCCGGCGCCGCAGTCGCTCGGCCGCCGATCCCGCCTTGGCGCAGGTGTCCGTCCCACCTGGGGTGACGTTCCAGCCGTGGGCCTTAAGTAGGGCGACGCCCTTGGCGATGTCGAACGGGTAAGGACCGTTCGGGGACTTCTCGAGAGAGCTCTCGAACGGGTTCGGCGGGTACGCCGGCACCGGCCCGTAGGTCGGCACTCCGTAGCCCTTGTAGTAGCCCTTGATGATCCCGAGCTGGTCGACACCGTACTGGAACGCCTGGCGGATGTAGAGCTGGTTGAAGATCGGCCCGGCCTGGCCCCCGTCACCCGTCGAGTTGAAGTTGTACGGGAAGTAGTTGATCTGCCAGCTCTCGATGGGAACGAGGTTGTAGTTGCTGGCGACACTGCGGAGGCGTTCTGCCCCGACACCGCCCGGGTTGCCCGCGTACTGCGGGACGTCCTGGGGCGGGATGTAGCCCACCTGCGGGAGCGCTCGCACCACCGGTGCTGATGGACGAGTACTCGGCGGTGTCAGAGGTGTAGGGCACCTCGATGAACTTGCTGATGATCGGCTTCTGCGGCCCGCTGTAGTTCGGGTTGGGCACGAAGGTGGCCTGGCCGCTCGAGGCGTCGAAGGCGGACAGCATCCACGGCCCGTCGGCGCCCTCCGCCCACAGCTTGTTGCGTGCCGTAGGTGGAGAGGTCGCTTGCCATCTGCGGGCTCTTGGCCTGGCCGTTGTTGTCGGTGTCGAACTTCCACACCGCCGCGCAGGCCTTCGATCGTCGCCGAGCCGGTCATGGCGCCGGAGGAGACCTTGCCGCAGCCACCAGAGCCGGGTGCGCCGGTGAGGGACGTGACGTCCCACGCCTCGGCCATCGGGTCGATCTGGGACAGCTCGTTGTAGATGTACCAGGTGGGGCTGAAGGCGCCGGTCAGGTGGAACGTGACCGAGAGCGCCGTCGGGCTCGAGGCCGAGTAGCTGACGATGTTGCCCGGGAAGGACTGCGGGCCCGGCACGTAGCCGGCCCAGTTGGCCGCCTCGGCCTTCATCATGTTCATCCAGAAGATGACGCTCTGGGCATCGATCGTCTGGCCGTCGTGGAACTTCCACCCCTTCAGGTCGACGACGATCGTCTTGCCGCCGTCGGTGAACGTCGGCGCGTTGGCCAGCGAGAGCGGCGTAGTCGACCGTGGCCGCCGTCGCGGTCGGAGGCCCGAACCAGTAGAGCGGCCGGTACATGAGGTACTGGAACTGGGTCAGGTTGGCCACCGAGAAGTAGCTCAGGCTGGCGAAGGGGAAGATCCAGTTAGGTGTGACGCCGCAGCTGCTTCGGCCCAGTAGACCGTCCCGCCGGTCTTGTGCGGCGCGATCGACGTCGTCGTCACGGCGGTCGAGCCAGTGCTCTTCGGGGCCTGCGCTTCCCCGACCCGCAGGCCGCCAGTAACAGGGCAGCCACGCCGAGCGCAGCCCCCGCCTTCCAGGCTGTTCCCAGCCTCAGTTTACGTTGCATGACCGTTTAGTGTCCTCCTGATCTGGACGACGTCGCTGTCATCGCACGCACGCGCGGTCCTCCCCGTTTGAAGGACCACAAGTTGGGCACTGTAGCGCATTCGTAACCTTTCGTACAACTGCCCATGCGAAATTGAGGCTCGAGCCCGAGCCCGCGCACCGAGGCTGTTCTAGCGGGGCGCCTCGGCGAGAGCCAGCTCGACCTCCGTGGCGACCCGGCGGGCACTGGCTACCGGCTCATCGGCGCAGGTAACGGTGCGTCCGACCACGAGCAGCCCGGCGCCGGCCCTCGTGGCGGCTGCCGGCGTCGCCGTCCGTTCCTGGTCGTCGGCTGACGCGCCGCGAAGGCGGATGCCCGGAACCACGACCAGAAGATCATCCGGCACTGTCCCCCGCACGACCGCAACATCGCCGGCAGCGCACACGACACCCGGCGCAGCCTGTCATCGCTGCGACATCGGCCCGGGCGCGGAGTGTCTCTGCCGGAGCGTCGGCCTCGCTCGTGAGCACCGTCACGCCGAGGACGCCGGGCCGGCCGCTCACTGGCGAGCCGGGGGGCAGCCTCGATTGATCCATCGCGCTTGTGAAGCCGTCGACCGCCGCCCGCACCATGGCCGTCGCCGCCGGCCGCATGGACGGTGAGGTAGGTCGCTCCGAGCCGGCCGGCCTGCTCAGCTCCGCGGGCCACCGTGGTCGGGATGTCGTGAAGCTTCAGATCGAGGAACACCTCGAAGCCCTCGCCGGCGAGAGCTGCGCACCGCGTCGGGACCGGCGGAGATGAAGAGCTCCGGTCCGACCTTGGCGACGCCGAACCAGGGAGCCAGCAGCTTGGCGAGCTCGAGGGCTGCGGTGAGGTCATGGAGATCGAGCGCCAGCCCGAGGCGGCGGCGGACGCCGGGCGATGCTCACGAATCGATCATCGAAGACCTGCCGGTGCAGACTGGCCGGAACGGCCGCCTTTCGACGAGCGGCCCCGACGATCGTCTGCGACTGACCCCACGCCCTCCCGCACGAGCAGCGCCCTCAGCTCGTCGAGCACCCGCCGGGGCGCCCGCGGGTCGGCCAGGGTAGCCGTGCCGACCTGGACCGCATTGGCGCCGGCGAGGAGCATCCGAAGCGCTCCGGCGCCATCGGCGATCCCGCCCACGCCGACGATGGCGGCATCGGGTAGGCCGCCCGGCAGTCGTAGACCGCTCGCAGCGCCACGGAGTGAAGGGCCGCCCCGGACAGCCCCCCGCCTCCGGCTCCGAGCGACGGCCGGCGCCGGTCGATGTCGATGGCGAGCCCGACAGAGGGTGTTTACGAGGGTCAGCGCCTCCGCCCCCGCATCGAGAGCCGCCCCGGCCACCTCCACCAGCGCGTCGGTGTTCGGCGAGAGCTTCGCCCACGACAGGCAGCCCGCTGCTCGACGGCGGCGCGCACGGCGGCGGCGGTCGCGTGCGGGGGAATGGGCGAACATCCGGCTGCGTCCTCCAGGTTCGGACAGCTCACGTTGACCTCGACGGCGATGATGCCGGCCGAGGCGCCGAAAGGGGTGGCTCCGGTTCTTCGCGAAGCGACGGCCGTGCCACGAGCGAGGCGGCGGAGGCGAACTCCTCCACACGCCGCCCCCAGATGCTCACGACCACTCGGGCCCCGCTCCGGAGGAGTTGCGGGAGGTCCGTCTCGGCCCAGGCGGCGATGCCCGGTCCCTGCAGCCCGACGCTGTTCAACATGCCGCCCGGGACCGGACAGACGCGAGGCGGCGGGTTGCCCGGCCACGGTCGACCGAGAGCGACTTCACGACGACTGCTCCGAGGGCGGACAGCTCGAAGTAGTCGCCCAGCTCGGCCCCGTGGCCCGGAGGTGCCGGCAGCTGTCATGACCGGGTTCGGCAGTGTGACGGAGCCGACCCGAGTCGCCAGGCCGGCCGCTCCGACACCGCGAGGACGTGGCCTTCCCGAGCCGGCGCTCATGCGGCGGCCGGCGCCGCGCCGGGCGACGCAGGCTCGACATCGAACAACGGCTCCTGTGACGCCGGCGAGGTCGGCGGCCGCCGCATGGTGCTCCTGCAGGGAGCAGACCTGCAGGAGTGGCGTCCCCAGTCCGCGATCCCGGCAGCGGCGGCCCGCGCAGCGGCCACCGTCGTCAGGCACGGCACGCCGTTCGCCGACGCCGCTCGACGGATGTAGGCCCCGTCCGCCCGTGGCCCACGCCCGCTCGGCGTGTTGACGACCAGCTGGATCCGCCCCTGCTCGATCAGCTCGACTGCATCGGCGCAGCGGGCATCGAAGTAGCGGCCATCGCCCGGTTCCCTCCCGGCGTGGGCGTCGGCGGCGTGGGCGGCGCCAGCGGCCTGGACGGCATCGCCGGCGTGGGTGCCACCGTCCGCCTGGGGGGCTTGGGGGGCGTCGCCGGCACCGTCACCCACCTTGGCCACGATCATGGCGACCTCTACCCCGTTCGCCTCCAGGTGTGCCGCCGTCCCCTCAGTGGCGAAGATGGAGAAACCCAGCTCGGCGAAAGCAGCACGCGGCCACCCCCCCAGCTCCTTGTCGCGGTCGGCGAGCGACATGAAGACGACGCCGCCCGCCGGCAGCCGGTTGCCGGCGGCGATCTGGCTCTTGGCAAAAGCCAGCCCGAAAGTCCGGTCGATGCCCATCACCTCGCCGGTCGAGCGCATCTCGGGCCCGAGGAGCGAGTCGACGTCGGGAAACCGGTCGAAGGGAAGGACGGCTTCCTTCACGCTCACGTGGCGGGGCTGCAGAGCCTGGACGCGCGGCGGCCGCCGGCGGCAGCAGACCCTCGAGCCTCAGCTCGGCGAGTGTGGCACCGACCAGCACGCGGGCCGCCACCTTGGCGAGCGGCACGCCCGTCGCCTTGGCCACGAAGGGCACCGTCCGGGAGGCCCGCGGGTTCGCCTCGATGACGAAGACCTGTCCCTGCTTCACGGCGTACTGGACGTTGATCGGTCCCTCGACTGACGAGAGCTTCGGCGATCGAGCACGTGTGGCCGACGATCACTGCGACGGTCTCGGCCGAAAGCGTCGGCGGCGGGATGACGCACGCCGAGTCGCCCGAGTGGACGCCGGCCTCCTCGACGTGCTCCATGACCGCCCCGATGAGCACCTCGCCGGCGCGGTCCCGGACGGCGTCGACGTCGACCTCGATGGCGTCCTCGAGGAACCGGTCGATGAGGATCGGGCGCTCCGTCGCCAACAGTCCCTCGGCGGCGAGCGACAACGGCCCCGAAGGCCGAGCGCCGAGGCCTTCGTCGTCGTAGACGATCTCCATCGCCCGGCCGCCGAGCACGTAGCTCGGCCGAAGCAGCGCCGGAAAGCCGATCCGTGAGACGATCTCGGCCGCCTCGGCGAGCGTCCGGGCCGTGCCGCCGGCCGGTTGGGGGATCTCGAGACGGGCGCAAAGGGCAGCCCACCGCTCCCGGTCCTCCGCCTCGTCGATGGCCGCCGGCCTCGTGCCGAGGACCAGCTCGGCCGGCAAGCGGCCGGCGAGCTTGAGCGGCGTCTGGCCGCCGAGGGCGACGACGACGCCGACGACGCCGCCGGCGCCTGCCCCCTGCTCCGCCTCGACGACGTCGAGCACCGCCTCCTCGGTCACCGGCTCGAAGTACAAGCGGTCGGAGGTGTCGTAGTCGGTCGAGACGGTCTCCGGGTTGCAGTTGACCATCACGGTCTCGAAGCCGGCCTCCCGCAGCGCCATCGAGGCGTGCACGCAGCAGTAGTCGAACTCGACGCCCTGGCGCGATCCGGTTCGGCCCCGAGCCGAGGATCACGACCCGCGGCCGGCGTGGCCGGCCGCACCTCGTCCTCGTCCTCGTAGGTCGAGTAGTGGTAAGGGGTTTCGGCGGCGAACTCGGCGGCGCACGTGTCGACGGTCTTGAAGGTCGGCTTCACACCGGCTGCCAGGCGGGCCGAGCGCGCCTCCTCCTCTGAAGCACCGAAGAGGTAGGCGAGCTGGGCGTCGGAGAACCCGAGCCGTCTTCGCCCGCCGCCAGTCCCGCCGGCCGAGGGCGGAGAAGGCGTCGGTGCCTGGCAAGGCTGTGCCGGCGAGCCCGCCAGCCGTTCCCGCTCGGCGACGATGCCGGCGAAGCGGTCGAGGAACCACGGATCGATCCCGGTCGCCTCCGCCAGCTCGTCCACGCCGACGCCGCGCCGCAGGGCCGACTCGAGCTGGAAAGGCCGGTCCGGCGTCGGGACCGTCGCCCTGCTGCACGAGCTCGTCGATGGGGAGGGCGTCGAAACGCCGCTCGCCCGGGTCGCAGTTGAGGCCCGCCCGCCCGAGCTCGAGGCCCCGCAGCGCCTTTTGCAACGACTCCTCGAAGGTCCGTCCGATCGCCATCACCTCGCCGACCGACTGCATGCGTGTGCCGAGGGCGTCGGGGGCGCCGGGGAGCTTCTCGAAGGCCCAGCGGGGCACTTTCGTCACGACGTAGTCGATGGTCGGCTCGAAGCTCGCCGGCGTCGCCTTGGTGATGTCGTTGGCGATCTCGTCGAGCGTGTATCCCACCGCCAGCCGGGCGGCGATCTTGGCGATCGGGAAGCCCGGTGGCCTTCGACGCCAGCGCCGAGGACCGGGACACCCGCGGGTTCATCTCGATCACGAGCCGTTCGCCGGTGGCCGGATCGACGGCGAACTGGATGTTGGAGCCGCCCGTCTCCACGCCGACCCGGCGGATGCAGGCGAAGGCGTCGTCCCGCATCTTCTGGTACTCGACGTCGGAGAGCGTCTGGGCCGGGGCGACGGTCACCGAGTCACCCGTGTGGACGCCCATCGGGTCGAAGTTCTCGATCGAGCAGACGACGACGCAGTTGTCGAGGCGGTCGCGCATCACCTCGAGCTCGTACTCCTTCCAGCCGGCGATGGACCGCTCGACGAGGATCTCGCCCGACGGGGCTGGCGGACGAGCCCGGCGAGGGCGAGACGGGCGAACTCCTCCGGGCTATGGGCGATGCCCGTGCCGCGGCCTCCCAGGATGAACGACGGCCGGACTATCACCGGGAAGCCGACCTCTTCGGCGATCCTGACGGCTTCCTCCAGACCTCGGTGGACGTCACGACGTTGCCGCCCGGCCGCCTCGATGGCGAGCGGGGCGACGGCGATACCCGACGGCGGCACTTCGAGGCCGATCTCCCGCATCGCCGCCTTGAACCGGTCACGGTTCTCCGCCGTCCGGATCGCTTCCGCCGTGGCGCCGATCAGCTCGACCCCGAGCTCGGCCAGCACTCCCTGCTCCGCGAGAGCGGTGGCGAGGTTGAGCGCGGTCTGCCCGCCCATCGTCGGCAGCAGGGCGTCGGGCCTCTCCCGTTCGATGATGGCCGTGAGCACGTCGACGCTCGAGCGGCTCGACGTAGGTCCGGTCGGCCAGCTCCGGGTCGGTCATGATCGTGGCCGGGTTCGAGTTGGCGAGGATCACCCGGTAGCCCTCCGCCTTCAGCACGCGGCACGCCTGGGTCCCGGAGTAGTCGAACTCGCACGCCTGACCGATGACGATCGGCCCGGATCCGACGATGAGGATCGACTCCAGATCGGTGCGCCGGCCCATCAGCGGCTCTCCTCCATCAGCCGACCGAAGGCGTCGAACAGGTAGCGGGCGTCGTGGGGGCCCGGCCCGGCCTCCGGGTGGTACTGGACCCCGAATGCCCGCAAATCCGGCCGGCTGAGGCCCTCGATGACCCCGTCGTTCAGGTTCACGTGCGTGACTGCGGCGTCCTCGACAGTGCCGTCCGCCACCGCGTAACCGTGGTTCTGGCTGGTGATCTCCACGGTGCCCGTCTCGATCCGCCTCACTGGGTGGTTGCCACCGTGGTGCCCGAAGCCCAGCTTGTACGTCCTCCCCCCGAGCGCGCTCGCCAGCAGCTGGTGGCCGAGGCAGATGCCGAAGACGGGCAGCTCGCCGAGGAGCCGGCCGACCTCCTTCACGAGATGGTCCAAGGCGCCAGGGTCGCCCGGGCCGTTGGAGAGGAAGACGCCGTCCGGCCGGCGCCCGAGGACCTCTTCGGACGGCGTCGTCGCCGGGACGACCTCGACGCTGGCGATCCGCGAGAGGCGGTCGAGGATCGTCGACTTGATGCCGTAGTCGTAGGCGACCACGCTAAGTCGGCCGCCCGGCCCCGGCGTCGCCGACCCGGTAGGGCTTCTTGGTGCTCACCTCGGCGACGAGGTCGACGCCGCTCGTGCCCGGCTCGGTGCGCGCCGCCGCCAGCAGCTCTGCCTCGGGAGCGGTCCCGAGCGCACAGGGCATGGCTCCCGCCTGCCGGACGTGACGGGTGAGACGGCGCGTGTCGACTCCGGTGACGCCGGCGATCCCGTGGCGGACGAGGAAACTCTCGAGACTTCCGGGCTCCGCCAACTGCTCGGCCGGTCCGTGACATCGCGCACGACGACCCCGCGGCAGAACGGACGCCCTGCCTGCTCGTCCTCCGGGGACACGCCGTAGTTGCCGATGTGGGGATAGGTGAAGGCGATGACCTGGCCCGCATAGGAGGGATCGGTGAGCACCTCCTGATAGCCAGAGAGGCAGGTGTTGAACACGAGCTCGCCCGTGGCGACCCGGGCGGGCGGCTGTTCAGCCTCCTCGCCCGCCGCCGGGAGCAACGAGCCCATCGCCTCGCCCTCGAAGACGGTGCCGTCGGCCAGCACGCACAGCGCCGGCGGCCGCATCCCGGCCGGCGCAGTCCATGTCGATCGCGGCCCGGACGGCGGCCGGCCCGGTGTCCTCCATCCCGCCGACGCCGTCCCCGGCGCGCCTGATCCCGCCGGCGCCGTCCCCGGCGCGCCTGGTCCCGCCGGCGGTCGCACTCCGGCCGGCCTTCCCCCTTCGGTCACCGCTGCGCCGCGCCGTCCATGACGACCACCTCGCCCTCGAGCACGGTGTGCCGCACGCGCCCCTGCAGGGACATCCCCCGAAACGGGGTGTTTCGGCTCCGGGAGGAGAGCAGGTCCGGCTGCACCGACCATTCACAAGCCGGGTCGAACACGACGAGGTTCGCCGGGCCTCCTTCTTCGACTGGACCGCCGTGGCGGCCGCCGGAGGCGCGGTCGAGGCCGGCGATCCGGGCGGGTCGGCCAGATAACACACCGAGCAGATCCCGCAACGGCCACTTCGGCGGTCCGGCGGTGAGAAGGCTGTGGGAGACGGCGAGAGCGGTCTCGAGGCCGATCATGCCGGAGGGGGCCGAGTCGAACGGCTTCTCCTTCGTCTCGGCGGCATGGGGGGCGTGATCGGTGGCGATGGCATCGATCACGCCTTCGATGAGCCCGGCCCGGACGGCGTCCACGTCAGCCTGCTCCCGCAGCGGCGGGTTTACCTTGAAGACCGGGTCGTAGCCGGCGACGCTCGCGTCGGTGAGGCAAAGGTGATGCGGCGTGACTTCGGCTGTCACCGGGAGGCCGCCGGCCTTCGCCCGGCGGACGAGGTCGACTGAGCCGGCGCTCGACAGGTGAAGGAAGTGCATCGGCGAGCCCGTCAGGCGGACAAGGGCCAGGTCCCGGGAGAGCATCGCCTCCTCGGCCACGGCGGGCTGCCCGGGCAGGCCCAACCGGCTCGACCACGCCCCTTCGTGCATTTGGCCGCCGGCTGCCAATTCCTCGTCCTCGCAATGCTCGGCGAGAACCACCGAGAGGTCGCTCGCGTATTCGAGGGCCCGCCGGAGGACGGCGGCGTCCTGCACGCCGCGCCCGTCGTCGGTGAAGAGCTTCACCCCGAGCGCGGCCAGCTCCGCCATCGGGACGAGCTTCTCCCCCCGGCGACCGACGGTGATGGCGGCGGCCACGGCGACCTCGGCGAGTGCCGAACGGCCCAGGGCCAGCACGTCGCGGACGACCGAGGGGTGGTCGAGCGCCGGCTCGGTGTTCGGCATGGCGACGACGGCGGTGTAGCCCCCGAGGGCGGCGGCGCGGCTGCCGGTCTCGATGGTCTCGGCGATCTCGCCTCCCGGCTCCCGCAGGTGGCAGTGCAGGTCGACCAAGCCGGGTGCCACCACGCACCCGCCGGCGTCGAGCACCTGCGCCTTTCCGGCCACATCGATGTCCTGCCCGATGGCGGCGATGTCGTGGCCTCGCACGAGCACGTCCGCCTGCCGCCCGCCGGCGTCGTCCATGACCAAGCCGCCCCGTATCAGCAGGTCGGTCATCATTCCGAGCTCCCTCGCGCCGGGGCGCCGGCACCGTTGCCGCCGCCGGCGTCGTCACGCTCGTCCCATCCCGGGGCGGCCCCGGCGCCGAGCAGATGGAAAAGGACTGCCATGCGGACGAGGACGCCGTTTCGCACCTGGCGGGTGATCAGCGAGGCCGGCAGGTCCGCCGCTTCCGGGGCGATCTCGACGCCTCGGTTCATCGGGCCCGGGTGCATCACGAGCGTCTCCGGGTTGAGGCGGCGGGCGCGCTCTCTCGTCAGGCCGAACCGTTCGTGGTACTCCTCGAGGGAGGGCAGCAGTGCGGCTTCGGTCCTCTCGTTCTGGATGCGGAGCAGGTAGACGACGTCGAGCGTCGGGAGGACTTCGTCGAAGTCGGCCGTCGCCTTGGCCGGCCAGCCTTCGAGGGAGGGCGGGAGGAGGGTCCGCGGGCGCGACGAGGACGACATCTGCCCCGAGCGCGGCGAAGGCCAGCACGTCGGAGCGGGCGACGCGGCTGTGGCGGACGTCGCCGACGATCCCGATGCGCAGCCCCGCGAGGTCCTCTGGAGGGTCAGCCGGCGAGCGTTCGGCCCGCGCCTCGCGGATCGTGTAACAGTCGAGCAACGCCTGGGTGGGGTGCTCGTGCTGGCCGTCGCCGCCGTTCACGACGCTCGCCCGCGTCCACTCGCGCACGCGATCCGGCACGCCGGAGGACTGGTGGCGGACGACCATCACGTCCACGCCCATGGCATCGATGGTCTCGACGGTGTCGCGGAGGGACTCCCCCTTCTCGAGCGATGACGTCGAAGCGGTGAAGGTCATGACGTCAGCCGAGAGTCGTTTCGCCGCCGTCTCGAACGACAAGCGGGTGCGGGTCGAAGGCTCGAAGAAGAGGGTGGCCACGGTCTTGCCGCGAAGCGCCGGCACCTTCGGGATCGGGCGCTCGGCCACCTCTTTGAAGGCATCGGCGAGATCGAGGATGTCGAGCATGCTGTCGCGGCTGAGATCGGCGATAGACACGAGGTGGCGGGCTCCCGCGGCGGAGTCCGGCAGGACTTCCCGAGCTGGCGTTACGCCGGCACCGGCGGGATCGTTCTTCTGCTGAGCCGCACCCTTGCGGGTCGCCGCGAGCGCCGGCGACGTCATCTCGAGCCTCCCTCGATGGCGAGCTCCCCGATGCACACGCCGTCCAGGGTGACGTCAACGAGCTCGTCGCGCCTCGTGGGAAGGTTCTTGCCGACGTAGTCGGGGCGGATCGGGAGCTCCCGGTGGCCCCGGTCGACCATGACCGCCAGCTGGACCGCCGTGGCACGACCGTGATCGGCGAGGGAGTCGAGCGCCGCTCGCACGGTCCGCCCGGTGAAAAGCACGTCGTCGACGAGAATGACCGTCTTTCCCGTGAGGTCGGTCGGGATGCTCGTCACCTCCTCCGCGAGCACGGGCCGCAGGCCGATGTCGTCTCGGTAGAAGGCGACGTCGAGCGTCCCGAGGGGCACGTTCACCCCCTCGATGTCCTTCAGCACCCTCACCAGCCGGCCGGCGAGGGGGACACCGCCGGTCTGGAGGCCGATCACCACGAGGCCGTCGACGCCATGGTTCCGCTCGATCACCTCGTGAGCGATCCTCTTCAGTGCCCTCGACACCTCGTCGGCGTCCATCACCCGGGCACGGGCGACAAAAACGCGCCCCTTCGGGCGCGTCAACCTTCGTTCACGTTCGGCCACTCGGGCTTCCTCTCGTCCGTTCGGGCCTCACCGGACCCGCTTCACGTCCGACGGGATCGTAGCCGCCCGGCGCGGATGGCGCTGGGTCTGGGCTCAGCGCAGCGCCAGCTCGGGACCTTCGTAGGTCACCCCGAGCGGCTCGAGCACGACCCGACGGGCGCCCTCCTCCACCACGCCTGCCACGAGAGCGTGGTGGCCGGCGTCTTGCGCAGCGGCCACTGCGTCGATGCCCGATCCTTTTCCGAGGAACAAAGCAAAGCCGACGCCCATGTTCAAGGTGCCGTACGCCTCCCGGGCGTCGAGGCCGGCCCGGGAAGCCAGGAACGCCAGCGACTCGGGTACCGGCGGGAGCTCCCGAACGCGGTATGTGAGCTCACGGTCGGCCCGCATCACCTTGCGCAGTCCGTGGCCGGTGACGTGGCTGGCGTAGTGAACGGGCACCCGAGCCGAGTGAAGAGCCTCGACGAGACCCGGGTACAGGGCGCTCGGATCGAGCATCGCCTCGCCGAAGCTCCGGCCGCTCGGGAGCGGCTCCGCCCATCCGGCCGGGCAGGCCGCCGGTGAGGCCGCCACCGCCCGGGCGAGCGAGGCCCCGTTGGCATGGAGGCCGTTCGACGCCACGAGCACGATCTCGTCGCCAGGGCTCAGGCTGGCCCCGAGCCAGGCGGGCCGGCCGTCGGGGATCCGCCCGAGGGCCGAGCCGGCGATGTCGATCTGCTCGGGGTGGACGAGGCCCGACAGCGTCGGCGACTCGCCGCCCACCCAGGCGGCACCGGCGGACTGGCACGCCTGGCGCCACCCCGCCACGAGGGAACTGTGCCGGTGCCCGGAATACCACGAGGGTGACCCCGTGGCGAAGTAGGCGTTCACGGTGAGGGGCACAGCGCCCACACAGGCTAGGTCGTTCACGATCGCCGCCACGGCGTCGATCCCGATGGGGGGCCAGGGGTCGAAGGAGAGGTGGGTCTCCAGGTCGTGGGCGATGGCGGACTTCGTGCCGAGGCACTCGAGCACGACCGCGAGCCGGAGGCTCCCGATCTCGATCAGGGTCGCCGGCTCGCCCACCGAGCCCGCCACGACCGACGCCCCTCTCAGCTCGGGCAGCCGGAGCGTCGATGCGGCCGCCTCGATGGCGTCCCGCTTGGCGGCGTCGAGGGTCCCGTAGTCCACGCCGGCTGCCTCATAGGCGCCGGCCCGTGCCGTTCCGCCGCCGCCGATCACAAAGCAGTCGCCGAACGGACTTCGGCGGCGATCGAGGCCAGCACCCCGTTCAGGAAGCGGCCCGAGTCCTCCGTCGAGTACTCCTTGGCCAGCTCGATCGCCTCGTCGATGACGACGGCCGTCGGCACGTCGAGCTCCGCGATCAGCTCGTAGGTGGCCGCCCGCAGCAGCGCGCGGTCGACGGCCGGCATCCGGTCGATCGCCCAGCCCGCCGAGTGGGCGGAAAGCAGCCGGTCGACCTCGTCCCTCCGTGCGGTGAGGCCCACTACGAGCCGCACCGTGTAGTCCTCCGGCCTGACCGGCAGGTCGACCAGCAGGTCCGCCGGCGTCATTCCTTTTATCTCCGCTTCGTAGCAGAGCTCGAGCGCCCGCTCCCGCGACCGCCGGCGATCGCCCCACCCGGCGAGGTCGCGCCCCCCTCTCCGCCTCCGCCGACCCTCAGACGCGGGTGTTGTACTCACCGGTCCGGGTGTCAACTCTGATGCGATCGCCCGGATTCACGAAAAGGGGAACCTGGACCACCAGACCGGTCTCGAGCGTGGCCGGCTTGCGGCCCCCCGAGACGCGGTCTCCCTGGAGCCCGGGCTCGGTCTCGGCGATCGTCAGCTCCACGGTGGCGGGCAGCTCCACACCCACGATCTCGCCGTCGTACATCTGCAGGATCGCCGAGTCGCCCTCCTTCAGGTAGGAGGCGGCGAGCGCCAGGGTCGAGCCGTCGACGTGCATCTGGTCGTAGGACTCGTTGTCCATGAAGACATACTGACCCTGGTCCCGGTAGAGGTACTGCATCTCGCGCTTGTCGATCACGGCCTGCTCGACCTTCTCGTCCGCCCGGAACGTGCGCTCCACGACCGCCTTCGTCCGGACGTTGCGGAGCTTGGTGCGGACGAAGGCCCCACCCTTTCCCGGCTTGACGTGCTGGAACTCCACGACGGAGAAGAGGCCATCGGGCAGGTCGAGCGACATGCCGTTGCGCAGGTCGTTGGTGGAAAGGGCCATCAGCAGAAAGTGTCCTTCGTCGACTTGGTGAGCGTCCGGGCGCCGTTGGAAGTGATCACGAGGGTGTCCTCGATCCGGACGCCGCCAAGGCCTCGCAGGTAGGCGCCCGGCTCAACTGTCACGACGGCGCCCTCTTCGAGGATATCGGCGCCGCCGTGCGCCACAGCTGGGGCCTCGTGGATCTCGAGCCCGACACCGTGGCCAGTGCCGTGGAGGAAGACGTCGCCGTAGCCGGCAGTGGAGAGCGACTCACGGCAGGCGGCGTCGACATCGCCGGCCCGCACACCGGGCTTGAGCGCCCGCACCCCGGCCCGCTGGGCGACGAGGACGGCGTCGAGGAGATCCTGCATCTCGGGGGAGGCCACCGTGCCGGCGCAGAGCATCCGAGTCATGTCGGACCGGTAGCCGTCCACCTCCGCCCCGAAGTCGACCACGACGACATCACCCGGCGGGATCCTCCGCTCGGAGGGCCGGGCGTGGGGGAGGGCGCTGTTCGGGCCGCTGGCGACGATGGTCTCGAAGGCGACTCCGTCAGCTCCCCGCCGGCGCATCTCGAAGTCGAGCTCGAGGGCGAACTCCTGCTCGGTCACCTGCTTTGTCAGGTGCTCCTTCACCTGGGCCAGCGCAACGTCGGCGATCTCCGCCGCCATCTCGATACGGGCCAGCTCGCCTTCGTCTTTCACGGCCCGCATCTCCTCGACGAGGCCGCGGGTCGGCACGACCTTCGTCGAGCCCGAGGCGATCGTGGACATCGTGGCCGCGAGACGCTGCTTCGCCGCCCACGATATGTGCTCCGCCTCCACGCCGAGCCGGCCGACCCCCTTCAGCCCCTGGTCGAGCGCCGCCAGCTGCTCGCCCGGCCGGCCGATCTCGCTCGACACCTCCACGCCCGCCCGGGAGAATTCCTCGGCCGACTGGTCCCGGTACCGGCCGTCGGAGACGAAGAGCGTCTCGTCCGGACCGACGAGCAGCATGCCCGTCGAGCCGCTGAAGCTGGTGAGGTAGCGGATGTTGACGAGGCTCGTGACGAGGAGGGCATCGCACGAGGCCTCCTCGAGGGCGCCCCGCAGTCGCCCGAGACGCCGTGCCACCTGCATCTCGGCGAGCAGGGACCGGTCACGTCCATTCGGCATTGGCGAACTCTAAGTGTTCCGGACCCGCAGGGCGACCCGAACCCACCCTGACCAGCACACCCCAACCGCCGGCCCGGAGAGGAGGGGCGCCGGCCGAGCTAGTTGTGCCCGGCAGCGCCACACGGGTCCGGCCGAGCTAGTAGTGCCCGGCGGCTAATCGTGCCCGCCACCTTGACGACCGGCCGCCGCCAACAGACGGGCTGCACCTTCGACCGCCAGCTCGTAGCCGGCCGCCCCGAAACCCGCCACCTCTCCGTCCGCCACCGGCGCGATCACCGACCGCCGCCGCCATGGCTCGCGGGCGTTGGGGTTCGACACGTGCAGCTCGACGACGGGACCGGGGAAGGCGGCGAGCGCGTCGTGGAGGGCCCAGCCGTAGTGCGAGAGAGCGCCGGCATTGACGACGACGGCCGCCGCCGAGTCACGGCCGGCATGCACCGCTCCGACCAGCTCCGCCTCCGAGTCGCTCTGGAGGTGGCGGATGACGAGCCCGAGCCGGTCCGCCGCCTCCCGGGCCCGCTCGACGTGTTCCTCCAAGGTCGCCGTGCCGTAGATCTCCGGCTGGCGCCGGCCGAACAGCTGCAGATTGGGCCCGGACAGGAGCAGCAGGATCGGTCGCTCCCCTGCGCCCTGCTCCCCGGCCGGAGCAGTCATGGAGTGCTCTCCGGATCCGCCAGCCTCTCGAGCACGGACCTGACCAGATCCCGGTCGACGCCGGTCACGGGCTCGACACCGGCCGGCCCGTCGAGAACGAACGTGAGGCTCCCCTGTGCCTTCTTGTCTTTTGCCATCAGGTCGAGGAGCTCGTCCGGGTCGGCACCCGGCGGCAGCCGGCCGGCCAAGTCGTAACTGGCCACCAACTGCCGGTGGCGGGCGACCCGGGCCTCGTCTATGCGTCCGAGGGCCCGAGCCAGCTCCGCCGCGAACACGAGCCCGATGGCGACGGCCTCGCCGTGGCGGAGCAACGGCGGCGAGCTCGTGCCCGGCTCGCCCGGCCTGGCCGCCTCCCCCGCCAGCCCGGCCAAGGCCGCAGCTTCGAGGGCATGGGCCAGCGTGTGCCCGTAGTTCAACGTCATCCTCGCCCCGCCCTCTCGCTCGTCGGCCTCCACGATGCGCGCCTTGCAGGCGACACAAGCCCTTACCTGCTCCTCGAGGGAAAGCTCGTCGAGATCCTCCACACCGAGAAAGGCGTACTTGGCCAGCTCCCCCCGGCCCGAGCGCCATTCCGCCGCCGGCAGCGAGGCGAGCGTGCTCGTGTCGCAGACGACCCCGAGAGGCTGCCAGATAGAGCCGACGAGGTTCTTGCCCTCGACCAGGTTGATCCCGGTCTTGCCGCCGACGGCGGCGTCGATCTGGCCGAGCAGGGTCGTCGGCACATGAATGACACCTACGCCGCGGTGCCAGCACGACGCCGCGAAGCCGGCCACGTCGGTGACCATCCCGCCCCCGACGGCGATGACGACGTCCGACCTCGTGAGCCCGAGCCGGGCGAACCGGCGCCACAGCTCCTCCGCCGTGGCAAGGGACTTCGAGTTCTCGCCCTCGGGGATGTGCACGACCTCGGTGGGAACGCCCGCGGCGATCTCGACTCCGACGCCCGGCTGGGTGACCACGACGGCCTGGCGGGCCGTGCCGGGCACCAATGACGCAAGCTCGGCAAGGGCCCCCTTGCCGATGAGCACGTCATAGGAACGGTCGGACAGCCGGACCGGCACACGGGTGAGCGACATCGTCAGAGCTCGCCGCAGGCGGCCATTGCCGTCCGGCGCGCCTCGAGCCGCTCTCTCGCCAGGCGAGCGACCCTCTCGGCGACTACACCCGGAGTGACGCCGTCCACGTCGATGTGATCATCGGCGAGCGCCTGGTACAGGGGCCGGCGCAGGGCGTCGAGACGGTAGAGGGTTCCGGCCGGATCCTCGTCGAGGAGGGGCCTGCCCACACCCGAGCCGACGCGCCGGCGAAGAGTGTGGGGAGTGGCGCGCAGCCAGATGATCACACCGCTTGCTCGCATGCGGCGGCGCGAGTCGGGATCGAAGACCGCCCCTCCGGCGACGGCGATGACCGCCGGCACACCGGAGGTGAGCGCCCCGGCGAGAACGGCACGCTCCTGCGCCCGGAAGGCCGCCTCGCCGTGGACGCGGAATATCTCCGGCACAGTCATCCCGGTCCTCGTGAGGATCTCCTGGTCACTGTCGTAGAACCTCCGGCCGAGGAGCCGGGCCACACGCTTCCCGGTCGTCGACTTTCCGGCGCCCATCATTCCGATGAGCATCACGTGCTCGTTCACCTCGGGCCGGCGTGCCCGGCTGACCGGTCGGCCGGGGGGTCGGGCGCAGCCGCCGCGCCAGAGGCCGGCGAAGGCGAGGCAGCGGTGGCCGTCGGGCCGGCCGAGGTGGAGGTGGCCGTCGGGCCAGACGAGGCAGCAGACGGCGTGTCGTGCATCGCCTTCAGGTAGGACTCGGCATTGCGGACGAGCTCGCCGACCGAGTCGCCGCCGAACTTCCTCGTCGCCTCGCCGGCCAGCACCAGCGCCACCATCGACTCTGCGACTACGCCCATCGCCGGCACGGCGGTCACGTCCGTGCGCTCTTTGAACGACACGGTCGCCTCCTTCGTGGCCACGTCGACAGTGGCGAGAACGGGCCGATTGAGCGTGGCGAGGGGCTTCATGGCCGCTCTCAACCACAGGAGTGAGCCGGTGGACATGCCACCCTCGATCCCGCCGGCCCGCGATGTCTCCCTCACGTAGTCGCCGGCCTCGCCGTCCCAGTAGATGGCGTCGTGAGCCTCCGAGCCCCGTACCCGGGACCCCGAGAAACCCTCCCCGATCTCCACACCCTTCACCGCCTGGATGCTCATGACCGCCTGGGCCAGTAA
Source organism: uncultured Actinomycetota bacterium (assembly GCA_963754255.1). Lineage (GTDB taxonomy): Bacteria > Actinomycetota > Acidimicrobiia > Acidimicrobiales > Bog-793 > CAVWEW01. Next base: position 559,821 of record CAVWEW010000008.1, on the reverse strand, counting down.
GCCGTCGAGCTTCCGGTCCCAGTGGACGTAGCTGCCGAGGCCGACCGGCACCTTGTAGGCGAGCACCTCGGCCGAGCCGCCGAGGGAGTCCCCGACCTTGGCGGCCGCTTTGATCTCCGCCACCATCGCAGCCTCCGTGGCCGGATCGGCACAGCGGACTGCCGACTCGTCCACGCGGTCGATCTCGGACGGCAACGGCCGCAGGCCGGCCGGAGCGCTGACGCCCCCGAGGGCGACGACGTGGCTGATCACCGAGGTGCCGAGCTCGGCAAGGAGCGCCTTCGCCACACTGCCGGCTGCCACTCGAGCCGCTGTCTCCCTCGCCGATGCTCGCTCGAGCACGTCGCGGGCGTCGGCAAAGCCGTACTTGAGCATTCCGACGAGGTCGGCATGGCCAGGGCGCGGCGCCGTCAAGGGTTTGCGCGGTGCGCCCGGGGCAGGTGACATCTCCTCCTCCCACTTCGGCCACTCGGTGTTGCCGATCTCGATGGCGATGGGGGAACCGAGGGTCCGCCCGTGGCGGATGCCCGCCAGAAGCGTCACGGAGTCCTGCTCGAAGCGCATCCGCGGGCCGCGGCCGTAGCCGAGCCGCCGACGGGCGAGCTCGCCCTGCACATCCTCGGCCGTGAAGGCCAGACCGGCGGGCACTCCCTCCACCACCACGACCAGTCCTTTGCCATGGGACTCGCCGGCAGTGAGGAAGCGCAGCATGAACGTACCGTACCGCCCGGGCGTGAACAGCCCCGGCCCCGCTCCAATCGTGGGCCGCTACTTCGCAGTGCTACTTCTTGGCCGGCTCGTAATAGGGGTTCTCGCCCGTGGCATGGTCCGTGACGTCCACGATCTCGCGGACCTCGGGAACGGCATCCTGGATCGCCACGGCGATCCCCTGGCTGAGGGTGACCTTGGCCAGCCCACAACCCTGACAGCCGCCGGACATCCGCACATAGGCAGTGCCCTCCTCGAAGGCGACCAGATCGGCCCACCCTCCGTGCATGGCGATCTGCGGGTTGACGTCCTCCTCCAGCACCGACAGGATTCGCTGGGCCACGGGCCCGGACAGATCCGCCTCCGGCCGGTCGGCCACCGCCGGCCTGAAGGGCGCCGGCGCGTTCGGGTTCAGCATCACAAGGCCCTGCTCCCCACCGCTGTTGCCGATGTCGAGCGTCGCTCCCCGGATCTTGTCCACGCTGCCGGCAGCCACGATGATCGTGAGACCGTCCCGTTCCTGCACCGCGTCTCCTGACCCGGCGTCGGAGGCCTGCTGGAACCACATGTCGTAGGTGTAGGCACCGTCGGAGGAGCCGTTGACCTCCAGCCAGAGGGCGAGGTCGCCCGCGCTCTCCTCGCCGGCACGAATGTCGAGCACCATCGAGTGGGCAGGCTCGGTCACCCGGAGCACCTCGTCAAGGCTCATGTCCCAAGGGTAATGCGGCCGCTGCGGGTCTGGGGTCGTGGTGTGTCTCCTTCCGGACCGATTCCGGTGGAGTTCCGGCATCATGGGAGAGAATGGACCGGACCTCGATGATGGTGCTCCTCGTGCTCCCGACCGGCACCTATCGGGCGGAGGAGTACCTGGCCGCGGCGGAGCGCCTGGGTCTGGAGGTGGTCGTCGGCTCGGACCAACCGCAGGCCCTGGCGGAGGTGATGGGCGATCGCTTCCTGCAGCTTGGGCTCGACGAGCCGGCGGCGGCGGCCGGGCGGATCGTCGAGCACCTTCGCCGGACGGCGGCGGGGGGCGCCCCCCGAGCCGCTGCCGTCATCTCCGTCGACGACCAGGGGTCGCTTGCTGCAGCCCTGGCCGCCCGCGAGCTCCACCTGCCGCACAGCCCGCCGGGAGCGGTCGCCCTCACGAGGGACAAAGGAGCCATGCGGGCGATGTTCGCCCGGGCCGGAGTCCCCCAACCCGACTTCGCCGTAGTCCCGCCGGCCCCGGCCGCCATCGCCTCGGCCGCCGAGAGGATCGGGTGCCCGGTGGTGGTGAAGCCGCGGACGCTCTCGGGCAGCCGCGGCGTGATCCGAGCCGACTCACCAGAAGAAGCCGCCGCGGCTGCTCAGTGGATCGCCGCCATCCAGGCCGATGCCGGCGAGCCGGCGGATTCGGAGCTGATCGTCGAAGTCTTCGTACCGGGAGCCGAGGTCGCCGTCGAGGGGATCCTCTCGGACGGCACCCTCGAGATCATCGCCGTCTTCGACAAGCCGGATCCGCTCGACGGCCCCTACTTCGAAGAGACCCTCTACGTCTCCCCCTCCCGCCTCGCCCCCCACCTGCTCGCTCGGGTGAACGAAGTGACCGCATCAGCGGTGGGCGCACTCGGGCTGACCGAGGGCCCGGTCCACGCCGAGCTCCGGGTGCCCGGTGCCGGCGGCGCGCCCGTGCCCCGCGCAGACCCGGTGAGCGTGCTCGAAGTGGCTGCCCGGACGATCGGCGGCCGATGCTCGAAGGCAATCGTGCTCGAGAACGGCTCCAGCTTGGAGGAGCTCGTGCTGGCGACCGCGGCTCGCCTCCCACGGCCCGCGCCTCGTCTCCGGCAGCCGGCCGGGGTGCTCATGATCCCCATTCCGTCCTCGGGGGTCCTCCGGGCGGTCGAAGGGATCGAGCAGGCGCGGGCGACACCGGGCATCACGGGATTGGAGATCACCATCCCCCCCGGGCGAGCCGTTCGGGCGCTCCCGGAGGGGGACCGCTACCTCGGCTTCGTCTTCGCCGCCGGGGAGAGCGCCGAATCGGTCGAGGCGTCGCTAAGGGCGGCCGGAGAGCGCCTCAACGTTCGGATCGACCCCGTCCCGGGCGGCCCCGCCCGCCGCCGCCGGATCCGGGCGCGGTCTTGACACCGGGCGCTGCAGCCGTGCGGAACAGGTGGGCTTGAGGTGTCGACTGGCGTCGCCCGGCACGATTGGCGCCACCTGGAGGATTCGACGCCGCCCTACACCTTTGGCGGCGCCTGTACGTTGGGCGCGTGCGGGTCCTTCTGCTTTCCACCTACGAGCTCGGCCATCAGCCGCTCGGGATAGCCGGGCCAGCCGCCGCCCTCGAGGAAGCCGGCCACGAGACGCGCTGTGTCGATCTCGCCAAGAGCGGCTGGCCCGAGGAGGCGATCGGGCGGGCGGATGCGGCCGTGGTGTCCGTGCCCATGCACACCGCCACACGGCTTGCTCTCGGGGTAATCGAGCGCCTCCGGGCGGCACGACCCGGCCTGCCGCTGGCCTGCCACGGTCTCTACGCGCCCGTGCTGGAAGGCAACGAGCTCCTTCGCCCCGGTGACCTCCTCGTAGCCGGTGACCCCGTGCCTGCCCTCCTCGGCTGGCTGTCGGGCAAAGACAGAACCCCCGGCAAGGCTGAGCCACCGGGCGTCACCGTCGACCTCGGCTCGCCCATTTCCGGGGGTGCCGCATTCGTCCGGCCCGCGTCCGCTGCGGCGGGAGCTTCCACCGCTCGCCGACTATGCCTGCCTGCTCGGGGCTGGCACGTCGGTCACGGCGGCCAGCGTGGAAGCAAGCCGCGGCTGCAACCACCGCTGCCGGCACTGCCCGGTGGCCGGCGTCTACCGGGGCCGGTCGCGGCCTGTCCCGGTCCCGTCCGTGCTCGCCGACATCGACCAGGTCGTGGCTGCCGGGGCGGGCCACATCAGCTTCGCCGATCCCGACTTCCTGAACCGGCCCCGCCACGCGCTGGAGGTCGGGAGAGCACTGCACGCGGCGCATCCGGAGCTGTCCTTCGACGCCACAGTCAAGGTGGAGCACATCCTCCGCCACGAGCCCGTCTGGCCGGAGCTCGCCGAGTGTGGTCTCGTCTTTGTGGTCTCCGCGTTCGAGTCCGTCGACGACACGGTCCTCGCCCTGCTCGACAAGGGTCACAAGGCGGACGACGCCCGCCGCGCCCTCGCCATCGTCCGGGCCGCCGGCGTCGAGGTTCGCCCTTCATGGCTCCCGTTCACCCCTTGGACGACCCGAGACTCCGTCGCCGCCCTGTTCCTCTTCGCGGCGGAGCAGGACCTGGTCTGGAGCACGGATCCCGATCCAGTACGCCATCCGGCTCCTGCTTCCCCGCGGATCCCTCCTCCTCGACAACCCGGACCCGGTGCTCGCCGCGGGCCTCACCGGCGAGGTGGACGAGGTGGGAAGCGCCGGCTGGGTGGCTGCGGATCCCGCCCTCGACGTCCTGCAGGAGGAACTGGCACTTGTGGCCGAGGCTGCCTCCGGCACCGCCGAGGCGCTCGACGTCACGTTCGAGCGGCTGTTCGCCGCGGCGCCGGCGCCGGCGCGCCGCTGCCGGCAGAGCCCCCGGCGCCCGTGGTCCGGGCGCCCAGCCGCCGGGCAGGCGCCCCCGCCTGAGTGAGGCGTGGTTCTGCTGTGCCGAGCCCACCGGCGCGGAACTTCGCCGGGAGGAGGCGCGGTGCCATGACCGCGCAAATGACATCGCCCGGCGTGCCGCCGGATGCACACGAATGGCTCAGCTTCGACGATCCCGACGAGGACCGCACGTGGGTGATCGACGTCACTTTCCTCGAGAGCTCCTGGAACTGCATCTTCGGACGTGGCTGCCAAGGCGTGCTCACCGAGCCGGCGCCGGAGCTCGTGCAGGGCTGCTGCTCGTACGGGGCGCACTTCACCGGGGATGCCGACGCGGACGGGTGCTGGCCGCAGCGAGCACGCTCACTTCGGCCCAATGGCAGTTCAGGTCGAAGGGGAGGCGGGCTGACGGCCCGCTCCGGCGCACGAAGAGCGGGGAGACCATCACCCGCCTCGTCGGGGGCGCCTGTATCTTCCTCAACCGTCCTGACCACGAAGGCGGGGCGGGCTGCGCCTTGCACAGGGCAGCCCTCGAGCGGGGGATGGCGCCACTCGAGCTGAAGCCGGACGTCTGCTGGCAGCTCCCGCTGCGCCGGGAGGACGCGGTGGGAGAAGACGGCCACGTCACGTCCACGCTGACCGAGTGGAGGCGGAGGCACTGGGGCCACGGTGGAGCCGACTTCGCCTGGTGGTGCACGGAGGCGCCCGAGGCATTCTCGGCGGCATGCCCGTGTATCGCTCCATGGAAGCCGAGCTGACCGCCATGACCGGCCCGGCGTGTACGCCCTCATCGCCGGCTACCTCGCCTGCGGCGAAAGAGCCGGAAGACCACCCCGCTCCCCCACCCGGCGCTGCGGAGATCTCCGGTGGCTCGAGCGTGACCGCGCCGTCCGAGGGCGGCGGGCCGACGGTCACGGCCGTACCATCGATGCGGCGACCGGCAGGCCGGCCGGCCGAAAAACCCCGCTCAGTAGCCGGGGCGCTCCTCCTCGGCTTCGCTCTCCTCCAGCTCCTCGGACTCATAGAGGCACCACGAGGCGTGAGGGACGGGCTTGAGGGCACCGCATTCCGGGCATGGCTCGGGACGCTCCTCGAACGCACGCTTCAGGCTGCGGGCCTCTTCGAATCGGCGGTGGCGTCCCTTTTTCACGAGTTACTCCCAGGCAACAAGGACATCGCCCCCATCTTTGGCTCGTCGGCGGCTCCGGCTAGCCTGTCCGACTGCGGTGCGGCGTGGCCAATCCGCTCTCGCGAGGCGCCAGCATAACCCCGGCGAGCAGGATTTCATCCGCCGTGCCCGCGCCGGCCTCCGGCCCCGCAGCCCCGTTATCGTCGGGCTCGATGCCGGAGGAACTCGACGTCGACGCGATGATCGCCCGCTTCCGAGATCGGGCCGACGCCGTCAGGCCGGCGTGGTCTGCCGCCCGTCGAAGGCGCCGAGCGCCAACGGATACTGGAGCAGATGAAGACCGACTTCCAGGACTTCGCCATGGTCGGCGACGCGAGCGGTCAGCTCACAGAGGGGATCCTCACGCTGCGAATCGACCTGCGCCCCCGGCCGGAAGACGGCTGATCGCCGGCCGCCCCCGGCGATGGACGTCGGGCCCGCGTGGACGTCGCGATGAGCCCGGGCTCAGCCGCCTCCGCCCCGGTGCTCGAGGACGAGCGAGCCGCGACCGTCGAAGGCGAGAGAGGCCGAACCCGCCGCCAGCCGCTCGAGCTCGGCACCGATCAGCTCGTAGCGCCACCCGGAGGTCAGCCGGCCGGTTCGTTTCTTCTGGAAGAAGGCCGTCAGATCCGCCCGAGTCGCCAGCACCGCCGGGTCGAGCTCGAGGTCAGAGGCGCGCTGCTGGACGTAAGCGCTCGCAAGGGCGATGACCGGCCGGTTCGGGCGCTCCCTCAGGAGGTTCCGCCGGCAGCCGCAACCGCGATACCGGGAGCGACTTGCCGGCCTCGATGGCGGCAAAGAGCTCGGCGCCCGCGCCGCCGCCGAGATGGCGGTTGTCCACGCCGCGTATTCGCAGCAGGTCGTCACGGTGCGCCGGCGGCCTCTGCGCCACCGCGAGCAGCGCCAGGTCCGACAGCACGAACCGAACCGGCAAATCCTGTCGCTGTGCCCGGCGCTCGCGCCACGCCGCCACCTCCTGGGCCACGGCCCTGCTCGTCCCCCGTAGCTGACGGGAGTGCGGGAGGCGCCACCACGCCTCCTCCGGAACCGTCGCCGAGCGGTCCTTTCTGAGCAAGATGGCGCACTCCTCGGCGGCCCATTCGGTCCGCCCGAGCGAGGCGAGCCGCTCGCCGATCACGTCGTGGAGCTCGAGCAGATAGGCGACATCCCCCGCTGCGTAGGCCTGCTGGGCATGCGAGAGAGGCCGATGCACCCAGTCGGCGAGCTGGTCGGCCTTGTGCAGGCGCCGGCCGAGGACCGCCTCGGTCAGGTTCAACAGCGACGGGGACGAGAAGCCGAGGAAACCGGCCGACACCTGTGTGTCGAATATCTGCGTGGGCGCCCGCCCGCACGCCCGCTCGAGAACCTCGAGATCCTGGTCGGCGGCGTGCAGGACGGCAAGTGCACCTCGCTCGAACAGCTTCCCGAGGGGCCCGACGTCGACCGCGAGCGGGTCGACGAGGGCAATGCCGCCCGCCCAGCCGATCTGCACGAGGGCCAGATGGGGGTAATAGGTCCGCTCGCGGTGGAACTCGGTGTCGATGGCGTAGGCCGGCTCGGAGGACAGCTCTTCGAGGAGCTCCGAGAAGCTCCCGGCGTCCTCCACCAACCGCCAGCCGGTCACACCGTCGGGTAGTGCTATCTCGACAGAGGAGCCCTGGGTTCGCTTGAAGGGCCCGCTCTGGCGCGGGCTCAACGGTCAGCCCCCATAGCTCATCCGGGTGTCCTCCATCCGGAGCACGGGGGCGTCCTCACCTCCCTCGGCAAAGCCGGCGTCGACGACCTCCCCGACGAAGAGCGTGTGGCTGCCGCAGTTCAGGTCGTGGCGCACCTCGCAGTCGACCCAGGCGATGGCGAGCTCGGGGATCGGGCGCGCCCGTGGTGGCCGTGCGGTAGGGCACGCCGGCCAGCGTGCGAGCGACCGGATCATGTGGCGCCGGCTTGACGAACTTGCGCACCTCGGCTCGCTGCTCCCGGTTGACCAACGAGAGCGAGAAACAGCCGCCGTCGCTCACCAGCTCGTGCGTCACGGCATGTACCTCGATGCTCACCACGAGGTGCTTCGGCTGGAGGGATACCCTGCATTGCCCAATTGAGCGTCATCAAATTCAGGTGGCTCCGGTCGGCGCTGGCGCTCCCGAGCAGGTACAGCCCCATCGGGAGCCGCCAGAGGACGCGGCGCCGCAGCCGGTCGTAGGAGACAGGCTCGACGCCGTCCGGATACGGACCGATCGGGCCAGCCGGGCCGGATCGGCCGGTGGGCCGGCGAGCCGGTACCGGCGAGCCGGTAGGACCGGACGAGCCTGGCGGGCCCGGCGAGCCAGTGGAGCCGGCCGGCGCGCCCTCTGTGGACATGCCACGCCACGGTAGCCGCGCCGCTCCGGCACCCCCTCAGACCACATTGTCTGGGCGCAGGCCCGCCAGGGAGGCACTCACAACCTGGCCCGCCAACGGACGCCGAAGGTGGCCAGCAGCGACTGCACGTGCTTCAGCTCCGACTCGGCTTTCTCGAGCTGCGAGAAGGCGTGCCTGGTCCGGGAGGAGTCGACCGAGGAAGCCACTGAACAGGAGTTGGAGGCGGCGAACATGACCTGCACGGGCACATTGACGGCCGTGGTCAGCTGGGCGGACGGTGCCGGCAGGGTCTCGTAGGTGGTACCGACGTCATCGGCGAGGCCGGAGCAGATCGTCCGCAGCTCCTTCGGCGTTCCGGTCTTCATGGTCCGCTCGATGACGGAGACGTCACTCAGCACCGTGTTGATATCGGCGATGAAGGCGCTCCGCATGACCCATTCCCGCACTTTCTCTGTCGAGTTGCCCGAGTAGATCGAGCATCCCGAGACGGACGTGGCGAGCAGAGCGATGGCAAGCAGGGCTCCCGCCCCTCTGCACTTGCTCGGCCTCACTCGAAACGCACGACGCAGTAGTCCCGCCGCCCCCGCCGTAGCAGTACGAGGCGGTCGTGCAACAGGTCGGCCCGCGTGATCCGGGACGACGTCTCGGTGCGGCGGGAGTTGTTGACGTAGGCGCCCCCCTGTTCGATCGCCCCGCGGGCGGCGCTCCGCGAGGAGACAAGGCCGCTCTCGACGAGGGCGTCCACGAGTGACACGCCTCCGCCGTCTCCGCCGTCTCCGCCGGCCCGCCGTGGCCGGCCTGCGCACCATCGTGCCCGGTCGCCCTGCCCTCGGGCGCGCAGGCAGCTCCGGGGCCCCCGAGCCGCGCCCGGGCAAGGACGAGTGTCGGCGCGTCGGCGAGGACCGTGAGAAGCGTCTCCTCGTCGAGAGCGGCGATGTCCTCGCTGTAGAGGGCGGAGGTGGCGCGCTCGGCCCTCGCCGCCTCGTCGGGGCCGTGGACGAACGAAGTGACCGCCTGGGCGAGGGCGCGCTGGGCGGCCCGGCGCTCGGGGTGGAGGGCCGTCGCCTCGTCGAGAGCGACGATCTCGTCATGGCCGAGGAAGGTCAAGAAACGCAGCAAAGCCCCCACCTCATCGTCCGGCGCCCGGAGGAAGTGCTGGTAGAAGGCAAAGACCGGTGTCCGCCGAGCGTCCAGCCAGATGGCGTTCCCGGCGCTCTTGCCGTACTTGCGGCCCTCGGCGCTGAGCAGCAGCGGCCAGGTGAAGGCATGGGCCTCGGCCTGGCGGACCTTGCGGATCAGCTCGACGCCCATCGTGATGTTGCCCCATTGGTCACTTCCGCCGAACTGGAGCCGGCAGCCGTACTCGTCGTAGAGGTGAAGGTAGTCACAGGCCTGCAGGAGCATGTAGCTGAACTCGGTGAAGGAGATGCCCTGCTCCGGCCGCTCGATGCGGCTGCGGACGGACTCCTTCGCCACCATCTGGTTGACCGTGAAGTGCTTCCCGATGTCCCGCAGGAAGTCGACGAGCCGGTAGTTGACCAGCCAGTCGGCGTTGTCGACGAGCAGGGCCTGGCTGTAGCCCCGCCCCGGGTCGAAGTCGAGGAGGCGCTCCATCTGTTCCCGGATGCCGGCCATGTTGACCGCATGCTGCTCGCGCGACAGCATGGGCCGCTCCTCGTCCCGTCCCCCCGGGTCGCCGATGAGTCCCGTGCCCCCGCCGGCGACGGCGATGGGCCGGTGGCCGGCGTCCTGCAGGCGCCGGAGCGTGCAGATGCCGTACAGGTGCCCGATGTGCAGGCTGTCGGCGCTGGGGTCGATCCCGTGATAGGCGGTCAGCGGCCCGGCAGTCGAGGGCCGTCCGGCAACCGGGCGTCTCCTGGTACAGGAGACCGCGAAAGACGAGATCCTCCGAGACGGTGGGCATCGGTCAACAGTGCCACGGCACGATGCGCCGGCGATACCCGGGCAGTCGATCCGAGCCTGCCCGCTACCGTGACCGCATGACCGTTACAGACGTCGCCTCTTCCTGGGCGGATCTCGCCGGGCGCCTGTCGGGCGCGCTGCACCTCTCAGTGCCACCGATCTTCATGTCCTTCTCCGACCGCCGGCCGGAGGCCGTGCGGCGCTTCGACGCCCCCCTGAGCGAGCCCACCGCCGACGGCCGCCAGGGCCGGGTGCCGGCCTCGTGCGTGTTCTGGGTGGAGGCTGTGGGGGAAGAGGGGGGTTTCTCGACGGAGGCGGAGGACCACGGGAACTGCAGCGTCGGCCGCTTCACCCACGGCTTTGCCTCGCTGGAGGAGGTGGCGGGCAACGACGACGTCGCCGCCCTCGTCTCGTCAGGCTGGGTGACGCCGGAGATGTTCCCGGCCATCCCGTCGGTGAGCGAGCGACCGGGCGCCATCTCCTACGGCCGGCTCGAGGCCGTGCCGGCCGGGGTCTCCCCCGACGTGATCATGTTGCGGGTCAACGGCCGCCAGATGATGGTCCTGTCGGACTCGATCCCCGGCCTGCGCATCGAGGGCAAGCCCCAGTGCCACATCGTGGCCGTGGCCAAGGAGGGAGAGCCCGCCGCCAGCGTCGGCTGCGCTCTCAGCCGGGCGAGAACGGGGATGCGGCCCGAGGAGATGACCTGCGCGCTGCCTGCCGCCGGCCTGGAGCACGTGGTCGAGGCGATCGAGCAGACGGCCGCCACCGACTCGGTCGTCGCCCGCTACGCCGCCGAAGACGCCCGGCGCTTCGACTGAGGCTCAGCCGCCGCCCGTAGCAACAAGGGCAGCCCGCACGGCGGCGTTCAGCTCGTCGTGAACCTGCACGTTGCGGTCCCGGTCGGTCCGGGCCACGACGACCACTGGACCCGGCTCGGCGCCGGCCACATTGGCCGCCAGATCGAGCGCCTGGGCGAACACCTCCGCGAAACCCCGCCTCGTACCGGCCTCCATCACCCTCGCCCCGAGAGCGCGTGCCACGCCCGCCACCTCCGGGCGTTGCGGTGTGCCGAACAGCCGTTCGAAGCGCTCCTCTTCGAGCTGAGAGGCCTGCGGGAGGAAGGAGAAGATCCCTCCCCCCGGTTGTCGACGACCACGAAGACGCACTTCGGCCACTCCTCGGGCACATCGGGGCGAACGAAGGCCGTGAGGTCGTGCAGGAAGGCGAGGTCGCCGAGAATCCCCACCGTCGTCCCGGCCCGAGCGGCGGCCACCCCGAGTGTGGTCGAGGCGACCCCGTCTATGCCGTTGGCGCCCCGGTTGGAGAAGACCGCCGGCGGCCGGTGCACCGGCTTGGCGAACCACTCGAGGTCGCGCACCGGCATGGAGGATGCCACGACGATCGTGGCCACCCCCTCCCGCTGAAAAACGTGCCTGGCCACGAACGGCTCGGTCAGCTCGTCGTTCCCGGCGAGCACGGCCTCGATCGCCCCCTGAGCGGCTTCCTCCGCCGCCGCCCACGAGGAGGCCCACGCTCCTTGTGAGGGCGTCGCTCGGCCGGCGCGGGACGTGACGGCCAAGGCCAGCAGCTCCCCCGGGTCGCGAGGGCACATGGAAGGCGGCTTCCCGCCCGGGATCGCGCCAGGACCAGTCCGGGTCGGCGATGACGTGGACCGTGCCGCGGGAAGCGGTGTCGGCGAACCAGCCGGCGAGGACCTTTGAGGCCGCCGGCTCGCCGAGGCGGAGAACGACCTCGGGCCGGTGCGCCGACCGGAAGTCGTCGTCGCGCAGGAGGGCGTCGGCCGCCGCCACTACCACCGGCGCCGGCGGCGCGGAGGAGCCGGCGGCTGCCGGCCCGATCGCTCCCGCCGGCGGGGAGCCTTCGGTCGACGTCGATCCCACCGCCGGCACAGGGTGCCCGGCGCGCCGGCAGCCCGACCGGGGATCGGCCAGCACCGGCCAGCCGAGCAGTGCGGCTGCCGCCAGGACGGATTCAGGGTCGCCGCAGCGGGCGCCGGCCACGATCACGCCTCGTCGCGATGAGGTGAGGAGAGGACCGAGATCCTCCAGCAGGCGGGCATCCGGTACCCGCCGGCCGGGCGCCACACGATGCCATGGCCGGCCGTCGGGGCGGCCGGGCGGGATCTCGACCGCCGTGCCGGGCGGCGCGAGCAGCGGCTCGCGAAAGGCGAGGTTGACATGGACCGGGCCGGGGCCGGACGGGCCGGCGACGGCTTCTGCGACGACACGGCTGCCGAGCGAGCGCCAGGTGCCCCGAGCCGCCTCGTCCGGCACGCCGGCTTCCAAGGACCAGCGGAGCGAGGCACCGTACAGGCCGCGTTGCTCGATTGTCTGGGGTGCTCCCACGCCCTGCAGCTCAGGCGGCCGGTCGGCCGTGCAGACGATGAGAGGCACGCGGGCCAGGCCGGCCTCGACGACAGCCGGATGGAGCTCGGCGGCGGCCGTGCCGCTCGTTGTGAGCACGACGGCAGGCACCCCGGAGGCCAGGCCGACGCCGAGTGCCATGTATCCCGCCGAGCGCTCGTCGAGGCGAACCCGCACGTCTAGGCGGCCGTCGGCGACGAGGGCGAGAGCCATCGGAGCCGAGCGGGAGCCGGGGGAGACGACCGCCGTGCGAACTCCGGCGCGGGCCCATTCGTCGACGAGGGTCGAGCAGAATTCCGCCTGCGTCCGGGCGGGTAGCTTCGTCATCTGTGACCGGAGCCCCGCAAACCGTCCCCGCCGGTCCGCCCGCGGCCGCCACCGTCCCGATCGACGATGCGCCCGCAGGGGCGCTCCACGTCACGAGGGCCGGCACCGGGCCGCCGATCGTGCTCCTCCACGGCTTCACCCAGTCCGCCCTGTCGTGGCGCCCGCTCGAGGCGGTGCTCGGAGCCGGACATGAGCTGGTGCTGCCGGATCTCCCGGGGCACGGGCGGTCGGGACCGGCAACGGGGGGCCTCGCCGCGGCGGCCGCCCTCGTGGCTTCCGCCGGCGGCGCCGGGACCTACGTCGGCTACTCGCTCGGCGGACGGGTAGCCCTTCATCTCGCCCTTGCCCGCCCAGAGCTCGTCGAGCGGCTGGTCGTCGTGGGGACGACGGCGGGGATCGAGGACCTCGACGAGCGGGAGCAACGCAAGGTTGCCGACGACCGCCTGGCCGAGGAGATCGAGGCGAGGGGCGACGAAGGTGTCCCGGGCTTCCTGGACGAGTGGCTCGCCGGCCCGCTCTTTGCCCACCTCACGGGGGAACAGGCCGATCGGGAGGCCCGGCTCGTCAACACCGCCGGCGGCCTCGCGAGCGCGCTCCGGCACCTCGGGACGGGCGCCCAGCTCCCGCTGTGGGAGGAGGTGGGGACCCTCGAGATGCCGGTGCTCGTGGTGGCCGGCGAGGACGACGCCAAGTTCGTCGACGCCGGCCGGCGGCTGGCCTCGGCGATCGGCGCGAACGCCCTCTTCGTGCTGGCGCCCGGCTGCGGGCATGCCGTCCCCTTCGAGCAGCCAGAGGCCTTCGGCCGCCTCGTGGTGGACTTCGTCGCCGGCGACGCCGGCCCGGCCTAGCACCTGGTTCACAGGGCGATGCCGATCGCCAGCAGGAGGCCGAAGGAGAGCTGGAGCGCACCGGTCATGCCGAGGGCGCCGATGAGCTCCGGCCCCGCCGCCCCGCCGAGCACACGGCGAATCGGCCGGACGGCCACTACCACCGCGAGCAGGGCCAGAAGCGCATAGCGCCTGTCGAAACCGACCGCCAGCCCGACCGCGAAGAGGAACGGGAGGACGAGGCAGGCTGTGTAGGCGCGGCGTGTCGGCCCGTCTCCGAGGCGCACGGCCAGGGTCTGCTTGCCGGCGGCGGCGTCGCTTGTGAGGTCCCGCAGGTTGTTGACCACGAGGAGGGCGACCGAGAGCAGGCCCACCGGCACGGCCGCCAGCACAGCGAGACCGGTGACCCGGCCGAGGTTGACGTACGCCGTGCCGATCACGGCCACGAGACCGAAGAAGACGAAGACGAACAGCTCCCCGAAGCCGGCGTACCCGTACGGCCTCGGCCCGCCGGTGTAGAACCACGCTGCCGCCACGCAGGCCGCGCCGACGGCGATCAGCCACGGGCTCGTGACTACGGCGAGGACGAGCCCGGCGCCGGCGGCGGCGGCGAAGCTCAGCCAGGCCGCCTTCTTGACCTGGGCCGGTGCAGCCAGCCGGGATGCCACGAGCCGGACCGGCCCCACCCGGGCGGAGTCCGTGCCTCGAACGCCGTCGGAGTAGTCATTGGCGTAGTTGACCCCCACCTGGAGCGCCAGTGCCACCACGAGAGCCAGGGCCGACCGCCACCAGAGAACATGGTTGCCGGCGACGGCAACGCCGGTGCCGACGAGCACCGGCACCACTGCGGCCGGCAGCGTGCGGGGGCGCGCCCCGGTGACCCAGTCGGCCCGAGTGGTCACGCGGCGCCCGGCCGCTCAGGGCCGGCGTGGGAAGCGGGAGAAGTCGGGCCGGCGCTTCTCCAGGTAGGCGTTGCGACCTTCCTGGCCCTCCTCGGTCATGTAGAAGAGCATCGTGGCGTCGCCGGCGAGCTGCTGGATGCCGGCCAGCCCGTCGTCAGCGGCATTGAATCCGGCCTTCAGCATCCGCAGCGCTATCGGCGACAGCTCGAGCATGCGGGCGCACCATTCGAGGGTCTCGACCTCGAGCCGATCGAGCGGGACCACTGCGTTCACGAGGCCCCAGGAAAGGGCGGTCTCGGCGTCGTACTGCCGGCACAGGAACCAGATCTCCTTCGCCCGCTTGAGGCCGACGGTGCGCGCCAGCAGGCCGGCACCGTAACCACCGTCGAAGCTGCCCACCATCGGCCCGGTCTGGCCGAAGCGGGCGTTGTCCGCCGCGATGGTCAGGTCACAGACGAGGTGCAGGACATGTCCGCCGCCGATGGCGTAGCCGGCCACCATGGCGACGACGGGCTTCGGCAGGCGGCGGATTTGAATCTGCAGGTCCAAGACGTTGAGGCGGCCGATGCCTCGCCGGGCGACGTCGTCGTCGCCGATATAGCCGTCCTCGCCGCGGATCCGCTGGTCGCCGCCGGAGCAGAAGGCATCGGGACCCTCACCGGTGAGGATGATCACTCCGACGTCGGGATCATCCCGGGCGTCCTCGAAGGCCCGCGATAGCTCGAAGAGCGTCTGGGGCCTGAAGGCGTTGCGGACTTCCGGGCGACAGATCGTGATCTTCGCCACCCCGCCGGCGACGTCATGGCGGATGTCCTGGTAGGACTGGGTTTCTTTCCATTCGGCTGACACGGTGCCTCAGGCTACTGGCCGCTCCTCGTTCCGGGTCCGGTGCCGTCGGCCGGGGGGTGCCGGTGGTGGTGCTGCTGGGGCCGGTCGCCTCAGGTCGGGGCGCCTGCACTCCGGTCCGACGGGCCACGCCTTAACGTGGCGCCGTGCGCCGCCTCGTTGCCGTGGCGATGCCGGGAGGGCCCGGCTTCGTGGAGGAACTGAAGCGGGCGTGGGATGCCGGCGACGCCGTCCTTCCGGTCGATCTGCGACTGGCGGCCCCGGCGCGCCGGCGCCTGCTCGAGTCATTGCGCCCTGCAGTGCTCGTCACAGGTGCCGGCACAGGCAGGCTCGGTGCCAAGGCTCCGCCGGCCGGCCGGGGGGCTCAGGTCTTGGCTGATCCGCTCCCGGTCGAGGACGGGGACGCGCTCGTGATGGCCACGAGCGGCACGACCGGGGAGCCGAAGGGCGTCGTGCTCACCCACGCCGCCGTGGCGGCCTCTGCGCGGGCCACCAGCAGCCGCCTCGGAGTCGACTCCGGGACGGACACCTGGTGGGCCTGCCTGCCGCTCTCCCACGTCGGCGGCCTGTCCGTGGTGACGAGGTCGCTGTTGGAGGGCGTGCCGTGTGAGGTGGTGGAGGGTTTCTCTGTGGAGGGGGCGGCGGCGGCCCTCGACCGGGGGGCCACTCTCACCTCGCTCGTGCCGACCACGCTCCGGCGCCTCGGGGACCGCCTCGCCGGCGGGTTCCGCCGCATCGTGCTCGGGGGTACGGCCCCGCCGGGCGGGTTGGCGCCGAACGTGGTGACGACGTACGGGATGACCGAGACGGGCAGTGGCGTCGTTTACGACGGCCTGCCCCTCGACGGGGTGGAGGTGCGGGTCGACGGCGGCGAGGTGCAGCTGCGGGGGCCGATGCTGCTTCGGGCCTACCGTGACGGTCTCGACCCGAAGGATGCGGCCGGATGGCTGCCCACGGGAGACGCCGGTGAGATCGCCGCCGACGGCCGCCTCGTCGTGTTCGGGAGGCTGGGCGAGCTGATAATCACCGGTGGCGAGAACGTCTGGCCATCAGCGGTCGAGGAGTTGCTGCGCCGTCACGATCAGGTGGCCGATGCGGCTGTGGCCGGCGTGCCCGATCCCGAATGGGGCGAGCGGGTGGTCGCCTACGTGGTGCTGTCCGCCGCCGCCGGCCCGGCGGGCACAGATGGGCCTGCCGGGCGGCGCGGCTCTCCTCGGGGAGCTCCGGGAGCTGGTGAGCAGCGAGCTGGCGGCCTTCGCCGCCCCGCGGGAGCTGGTGGTCGTGGCGGCGATCCCCCGGACGGCGCTCGGCAAGGTCAAGCGCAACGAGCTCGCCTCACTGGAGGGAGCCCGTTTGACGAAGGGAGCTTTCCTGTGACAGCCCGCCGCACAGCCCGCCTTGGAACGGGGGCTGTGCTGGCTGCCGTCGTGCTTGGGGGATGCGGCGGCTCGGGCCACGCCGGCGGGTCGACGTCGAGGCCGGGTTCGTCCACGACCACGTCGGCGAGCACCGTGGTGACGACGACGTCCGCCCCCACGACCACGACGACCGTCGCTCCCACGACAACTACCGTGCCGAGCCGATGGAGCGAGCGCCGGTTGCTCGCCCAGCTGATCATGGTCGGAGGGCTGTACTCCGATCTGCCGGCGTCGACGGCGGCCGCCGAGGAGGGAGCCGGAGGGCTGGTCTTCCTCGGCCAGCCGCCGGCCGGGTCCGCCACGGCGCTGGCGGCGGGCGTCTCCGGGCTGCAACGGGCTGCCTCCGTGCCGGTGTTCATGGCGACCGACGAGGAAGGTGGCGGGATAGCGCGCCTCTCGAACCTGGTCGGCCCGCTGCCGTGGCCGCGCCAGATGGTCTCGGAGTGGACGCCGGCCGAGGTCACTGCGCATCTGACGGCAGTGGCCTCCGCCATGCGGCGGCTCGGTATGACGATGGACCTGGCACCCGTCCTCGACACGGCAAGCAGCACCGACACCATCGACGAGGAGAATCTTCGCTCCTTCAGCGAGGCGGCATCGACGGCGGCAACCTACGGGCTGGCCTTCATGAAGGGCCTCTCGGCCGGGGGGATCATCAGCGTCGTGAAGCACTTCCCCGGGCTCGGCCATGCAAACGGGGACACCGATCTGGGGCCGGCCGAGGATCCACCGCTGGCGGATCTCGTCGGGCACGACCTCGTGCCGTTCCAGGGGGCAATCACCGCCGGCGTGCGGGTGGTGATGATGAGCAACGTCACAGAGCCGGACTGGGGGCGTGCTCCGGCGTCAGTGAACCCGGGGGCGTACCGGTATTTGAGAGGGATGGGTTTCTCTGGGGTGGTTCTCACCGACAGTCTCGACGCCGGCGCCATCTCGGCGACGGGACTCGACGGGGCCGAGGCGGTCGTGAAAGCGATCGAGGCCGGGGCGGACATGGCCATGGTCACGACGGCGTCCGATTTCCCTGCAGCTCTCGCCGGGCTCGAGGCCGCCGTCTCGTCCGGCGCCCTCTCGATGGCACAGGTGGTCAAGTCCGTGGACAGGATCGTGGCGGTGAAGGACTCGATGCTGCCCGCCGGCGACGCCGTGGCGCCGCCTCGCTGAGCGGGCCGATGGAGACGGTCGAGGTTGCGCCGGGCGTGGTTGGCTCACTCGGCCCGCTGGCGGGTCACCGAACCCCCGTGCGTCCGGCACTGCTGTACGCGGTTATCGCCGGCAGGTGGAGACAACCGCGGGCAACCTTGCCGGCGCCCGAGATGCGCCGGCCGCGCCCCGCCGCCCCACGATCAAGAGGCGGAGAGCCGGCCGAGGCCGACCGGCAGAGGCGAGCCCTCAGTCGAAGACGAGGACGCCCCGCAGGTTGTGCCCGTGGCGCAGGTCCTCGTAGCCCTCGTTGATCCCCTCCAGCGGGTAGGTCTTCGTGACCAGCTCGTCGAGCTGCAACGACCCCTCCTTGTAGAACGTGAGGAGGTCGGGGATGTCCACGCGCGGGTTGCCTCCCCCGAAGAGGGAGCCCCGCACCTCCTTCTGCCACAAGGTGAGCTCGAACAGGCTGAGGGTGACCTGGGACTGGGAGAACGGGGCGATCGCCGTCACCACCGCAGTCCCCCCCTTGCGGACAAGCGACATCACCGGGCCGAGCAGCTCGCCGTCGGCGACGCCGGTCATGATGGCGGCATCGGCCAGCCGGCCGTTCGTGATGTCGTTCACGATCGAATAGGCCGCAAAGACGTCCTTCGCCGTATGAGTGGCACCGAGGGACTTGGCGATCTCGAGCTTCATCTCGACGGGGTCCACTGCCACGATCCACCTGGCGCCGGCCATGCGGGCGCCCTGCACGGCACCGGAGCCGATCCCGCCGGTGCCAACCACGACGACGACGTCGCCCGGACCCACCCGGGCGGTGTGCACGGCCGATCCCCATCCGGTCGTGACGCCGCAGCTGACAAGAGCTGCCTTGTCGAGGGGAATGTCGGGGTCGATCTTTACCACCGATGCCTCGTGCATCACCTGATGGCTGGCGAAACAACCGACCAGGCACATGGGAGCGAGCCCTTGGCCCCTCACCCGCATCCTCTGGACGCCGTTGGCGATCGGGAGGCCGGCCATCAGGTACCGCCCGAGATCACAGAGGTTCTGGTGGCCGCTGGCACACCAACGGCACCGCCCACAGCTCGGGATGAAGCTCATCACGACGTGGTCGCCCGCCTCGACGCTCGTCACGTGGCTGCCGACCTTCTCCACGACACCTGCGCCCTCGTGCCCACCTACTGCGGGGAGCACCATCGGGATGTCGCCGGTGACCACGTGCTCGTCCGAGCGGCAGAGGCCGGCGGCGGACATCCGTACGAGAACTTCCTCGGGCTCCGGGTCGTCGAGCTCGACATCCTCGATCTGCCAGTCCTCGTTCACGCCCCACAAGACGGCTGCTCTGGCCTGCATCACGGCTCCTGTCAACGAATGACGAACGATGGATGAGCGCCAAGACCGCGCTTGGCGACTGGTACTACCGGCGTGGACGGTACCGCGCCCTGAGGGGCCTCGGCCAGCCGCGGTTACCGGGCGGTCATGCCGGCGTCGACGGGCAGCACCGCACCCGTCACCCCGCTCGAGGCAGGTCCGCACAACCACAGGACAGCGGCAGCCACCTCCGCCGGCTCGAGCAGGCGGGGCTCGAGATGGTGTGCAGTGAACTCCTCCGGATCGCCGAGGTTGTACACGGCTGCGCTGGCGGCGAGGATGTCGGTGCGCGTGGACCCGGGCGAGACGGCGTTCGCCGTGACGCCCTCAGGCCCGAGCTCGGCGGCCAGGCTGCGCACGAGGCCGACGACCCCGTGCTTCGCGGCCACATAGGCGCCGAGCAGGGGCAGCCCTACCGAGCCCCCCGCGGACGCCACCGCCACGAATCGTCCCGACCGCGGCCTCGGCCGCTCCAGCAGCGCCGGCACCGCCGCCCGGGCCAACCGCCGGACACCGCCGAGGTTGACGTCGATCAACGTCTGCCAGAGGCCGTCCCCGATCTCCCACGTCGACTGACCGCCGCCGATGACGCCGGCGACGGCGACGGCGGCGTCGAGGCCGCCGAAGCGGTCACGAGCCGTGGCCACCGCCACGTCGAGCATCGCCTGGTCCCGGACGTCGCCCACCACTCCCACGGCCCTCTCCTCGCCGCCGGCACCGTTGCACGTCCCGACGGTGGCCTCGAGGTCATCGGGGCCGGCGAGCCGGTAGGCCAGGGCCGGGTCGTCTGCACACAGGTCGAAGGCCACCACCCGCCATCCGGACCGGCACAGGCCGATGGCGACGGCGGCGCCTATCCCGCGGGCAGCACCGGTGACCAGTGCCACCCGACCCGCGCCTCGTCCGTCTTCGAGCAACCCGCTCATGGCAGCTCACCCCAGTCATCCAACGCCTGCAGGAGGGCGGCGGCAGCCTCGTCGGGGCCGAGGGTCAGCGTCCGGGGCGGCTGGCGCCCGAGTTGCGCCCCGGACAAGGCCAGCACCCGCTCCCGGGGCCCGAGACTTGCCGGCGGAGGCGCCACCACCCTTGCCCGAGGCCTGAACGGCTCGATCCCGACGATCTTCACGGCATCGGTCCTCAGATGTCCCGGCCGATCCTCGGAAGAGCCGCCGACGTCAGGCTCCCCCCCGGCCTCTGCGACCTCGGGCTCGGACTGCCGGCTGGCGAGCAACGCCGGCAGAAAGGCTCGCCGGAGGCGGGCCGTGCCCGCCTCGACGGAGATCACGAACGGCTCGCGCACCCGCAACCGCTCCCGCCTCCCCCGGTCGAGACGGCGATCGACAAGGAGCGTCCGGTCCCCCGGTTCGAGCGACAGGTCCACCAGCCCGAGCGCCTGGGCGGCGCGGAGCTCGCCGGCCAGGAACGCCGGCACCGAGCCGCTCCCCCGGTCGAGGCTCGCATCGCCGCACACCACTGCGACCGCTCCCGCCGCTCGCAGCACCGGCGCCAGCCGGGCCGCCACGACGGCGCTCGGGGAGCCCGGGGCGATCGGCACCCGGACAGCGCGCGACGCCCCGGCCGCCAGGGCCGCCCGGAGCGCCGGCTCGCAACCGGAGTCGCCGCCGGCCACGACGACGACCGGGCAGCCCCAGCCTGCTCCGATGCGGAGCGCCCACTCGAGAGCGGCCTCGTCGGCAGGCGATACGCCGGACACGTCCCGACCGGGGAGCACCTCTCCGGTGAGCGGGTCGACTGTGGAGTCGAGGTCCACCACCTTCCAGCAGACGCCGACGACCGATGGGAACGACATCTCAGCTCCTCCTGTACACGACGCCGGCGCCCCCCTCGGGATACCGCCACGAGATGGCGCCGGCGGTGTTGCAGACGAGGTAACACGTCCCGCACTCGAAGCACTGCTCGTAGTTGAACAGGATGCCGCCGTCCGAGACCGGTACGAACAGCCCGGCCGGGCAGGCGACGACGCACTCCCGGGTGGTGCAACCACGGCACGAGTCCCCGTCGACCACGATGTGCGGCTCCGGAGCGACCCGGAACTCCGTCGTCGCCATCCTGTCCTCGAAGGCCACCCCGCCCGGCGCCCCGCCGGCCAGCCCGCTCACCCGAAGGTCCTCATCGCCGCCCAGGCGTCGCGGGCGAGGTCCCGCCAGCGCACACCGGCTCGGGCGGCTTCGGCGCGGGCGAGGGAGCGAAGGCCTGGTTTCGGCGCCGGGTTGCCGACGGTGAACATCTGCTCGACGAGATTGCAGACGAGCTCGGGGTAGCGGTGCTGCATCCGCTCGGACAGGAGCAGTTCGGGCGCCCGGCGGAAACGGGTGAGATCCGCCAGCACGAAGCCCTTCCCGAGCTCGCGCCGGTAGGCCGACTCGAGCCGGCCCCGGCTGAGGTCGCCGGCCGCGAGCGCCTCCACGACCGCCCTCCCGGCGGCGGCGCCCGAGGCGATGGCGAAGTTGACGCCCTCGAGCCAGAGCCCGGCGGCGAGACACATCCCGGCGGCATCCCCGGCGACGACGAAGCCGTCCGCCGCCAGCCGCGGCATCATCGCCAGGCCGGCCTCGGGGATGAGATGGGCCCCGTACTCGACGAGGTCACCGCCGCCGACGAGGGGCTCGATGGCCGGGTGCGCCTTCAGGCCGGCGAGCAGGTCCTCCGGCCGCCGGCCTGACCGGGTCAGCTGCTGCAGGCTGAGCACCAGCCCCACCGAGACCGTCTCGAGGTTCGTGTACAAGAAACCCCCTCCGGCCACCCCTCCACTCCCTCCCAGGATCTCGAAGTCGGCGCCCTCCCCGGGAGGGAGGCCGAAGCGCGACTCGATCTCCTCTGCCCCGAGCGCCAGCACCTCCTTCACCCCCAGTGTGAACTGGCCCGGGTCAGGCTCGCCGGCACAACCCGCCTCCCTGGCAAGAAAGGCGTTCACCCCGTCGCAGGCGACTACCGCCTCGGCCACGAGGGTGCCCTCCGGACGGTCGGTGGTGACGCCGGCGACGGCGCCGGTGCCGGGCTTCCTCACCAACCCGGTCGCCGTCGTGGAGGTGACCAGATCAGCGCCGGCGGAGACGGCCGCTTCTGCGAGCCAGGCATCGAAACGCGGCCGGAGGGCAGTCGCCCCGTTGTAAGGCGGTCGTCCCCAGGCGGCCGAGCGGAAGTCGACCGAGAGTGACTGGGTCCCGGTCAGCACCATCGTGGCCCTCCGCGTCACCCACCGCTCGAGCGGCGCCTCGTCCCGCCAGGAAGGGACCAGATCGTCGAGCACCTTCCCGTAGACGACGCCGCCGAACAGGTTCTTCGAGCCGGGGAAGGGGCCCCGCTCGAGCAGGCAGACGGACCTGCCCGCTTGCGCCAGCACCAGGGCGGCGGCCGAGCCGGCCGGGCCGGCGCCGACGACGACGGCATCAAAGCGGGTCACGACCCGACCGCGGCCGCCGCCAGCCGCCCGGCGAGTGCCCGCAGCACTGCCGGCGCGTCCGCGACGAGGGCGAGGTCCGCCATTGACATCATCGGGCAACTCGGGTCGAGATTCACCGAGATGACATGGGCCGGCGAGCCGAGACCGCCCACGTGCTGCGCCGCACCGGAGATGCCGAGGGCTATGTAACAGCGCGGCCGCACGCTCACGCCGGTCGTGCCGATCTGACGATCGTGGGGCAGGATGCCGGCATCGGTGACCACCCGCGTGGCGCCGACCGAGGCGCCGAGCCGGCCCGCCACCTGCGTCAGGAGCTCGAACTCCTCGGGGCCTCCGAGGCCGGCGCCGCCGGCGACGATGCGGGCGGTCTCACGGAGGTCGATGACGGCCGGGTCGGGTTCGAGGAGCTCGACAAGCTCGGCCTCGTGCACCGCCGGTGCGTCCCGGGCCGGCCCGCCCCGCTCGCCGCCGGCGGGCACGGCCGCACCGCCGTACCTCGGTGACTCAGGCGCTGCGCGGGAGCCGGGAAGGAGCGTGGCCACGAACGGGCCCTCCACCTCGCAGAGGACGATCTGCTTTCCCCGCCACCTGACGACGGCGGCACCGTCCGCGCGACAGGCGGATCGCCCCGGCGAGGAGCGGCCAGCCGAGCACGGCAGCGAGACGGGGGGCCAGGTCACGGCCGTCCGCCGAGGCCGGCAGCACGACGACGGCTGCGTCGCCGATGGCCGGGGCGATGGCCTCGGCCCAGCCGCCCGGGCGGAAGCTAGCCAGCTCGATGACGGCGAGGGCTCGAGCCACGCCCTCAGCCAGCAGAGATGCGGCGAGATCCTCTGTTCCGCTCCCGACGAGCAGGCCACTGCCCCCGGCCTCGGCGAGCGCCTCGTCCCCACCCGTCGCCAGCTCACCGTGTCTCACGGGGAGGACCGCCAGCGACCTCAGCACGACAGCCCCACCTGCTCGCCCTCGATCACGGCGGCGTGCGCCCTGCGGGGAGCGACGCAATCGCCCGCTCGCCGGAGCGCGAAGCCGGGCGACCGCCGGCGCAGCTCGAAGTACAGCCCGTCCTCCGGCTCGGCGGGGAGCGCCAGCACGACGGAGTCGACCTCCCGTCTCTCCACCTCGCCGGTCGGATGGTGCAGCAGCAGGAGGGCACCGTCGGCGGCTCCGATGACCACGCGGTCGGTCGCCTGGCGGATCCCCTTTGCCGCCGCCCGCATCTGAAAGCCCTCCAGGTCGAGCGTGACGCCCAAATCCTGGCCGACCACCATCGCCGGCGACACGATCTCGACCGAGCACCCCCGGTCGGCGAGCAGCTCGGCCGTGCTCGTCGCCTGGTGGAAGCCCACCTCGTCGACGACTAGCACCCTCCCCGCTACCGGCGGGGCCGACCGGACCGGGACGTCTTCGCTGTCCGTGGCGAGGACTTCGGTGACGTCCAGGACGGCGATGCCCTCCGCCAGCGCGTCGGCAACCCAGAACGGGCGCCGCGGGCGCGAGCCGGTCGCAACCACGACTACATCCGGCTGGCGGCTGATGACCGTCTCCGCCGTCGCCGCCTCGCCGAGCTGCACGTCGACCGAAAGCTCACGGCACTCGAGGAGCTGATTTCGGACCAGGTCGCCGAGCTCTGCCCGGTTCGGTATCGACGCCGCCAGGCGGACCTGTCCTCCCGGCTCTGCGGCCCGCTCCAGCACCGTGACGTGGTGGCCCCGGCGGGCTGCCGCGATGGCCGCCTGCAGCCCTGCCGGCCCCGCTCCGACCACGAGGACGCGCCTGGCGCCAGCACCTGAGCCGCCGGCCGTGCCGGTGGCCCTTCCACCATCGGCGGCCGGCTCGGCCTCCCGCCCGGTGCGCGGGTTCTCGATGCACCCCAACCACCGGTTGAGTCCCATCCTGCCCACGCACTCCTGGTTGCACGACAGGCAGAGCCTGATGGACTCGGTGTGTCCCGAACGGGCCTTGCCGACGAAGCCGGGATCGGCGATCTGGCCCCGGACGATCCCGACGAGATCGCAGGAGCCCTGCTCGAGCGCCCGCTCAGCCTGCCGCGGGTCCTTGAATCGGCCCACGCCCACCACGGGCAGCGAGACCGCGTCCCGGATGGCGGATGGAATGAACTCGGCATAGCCCGGCGGGACGTGCATGGACGCCTCGATCATGTACAGAGTGGCCGTGGCCACCCCGATGGAGGTGTTGATGTAGTCCGTGCAGCCCTGGGCCTCCACGAGCCTCGCCACGGCGACGGCATCGTCGATGGTCGTGCCGTCCTCGATGAGCTCGTCGCCGCAGAGCCGGACCCCGACGGCGAGATCGGCCCCGACGGCGCCCCGGACTGCCACGAGCAACTCGAGCAACAGCCGAGCACGTCCTTCGAGGGATCCTCCGTACCGGTCCGTCCGCAGGTTCGTCGCCGGCGACAAGAAACCCCGCACTATCGAACTGTGCGAGCACTGCAGCTCGACCCCGTCGAAGCCGCCGGCTCTGCAATGCTCGGCCACCTTCACGTAGCCGGCGACGATCTCGGCGATCTCGTCGTCGTCGACGGCATGGGGGACCTCTCGAAAGAGCGGGTCGGCAACCGGTGACGGTGCCCACACCGCTTGACGGCTGTACATGCTGCTCGCCTGGCCGCCGTTGTGGTTGATCTGGGCGAAGATCGGCACTCCGTGGCGGTGGACGGCATCGGTCATCCGTCGGTAGGTAGGGACGACCTGTGGCAGGTAGCCGTGGATCAGTTTCTCGTAGGGCCAGTCGGAGCGGTGGGTCGAGTGCTCCTCGGTGATGATGAGACCGGCACCGCCGGCAGCACGGGCGGCGTAGTACGCCGCGTGCTGCTCGCTAGCCAGGTTGTCGACCGCGTAGTTCGTCAGGTGGGCCGAGAACACGACACGGTTGGGCACAACGACAGGACCGAGCGCGAGCGGCGAGAACAGCAGCGGGTAGCGCTGGCTCGGTGTTGCCGAGGCCCGCGTCCTGACCCGGCGGCTTCGGGCGGGCCGGCCGCCGGTTGCCGCCGAGGTGGCCGGCCGTGGAGCCCGCTCGAGCAGCCCGCAGTCCTCGAGCACAGCCGTGGCAGCGCGGCGTCCCTCCAGCACCGCCTCGAGGATCGTCCGCGGCGCCACGGCGTCGCCGGCGATGGCGGCAGGCCTGAACCGTGACAGCGCCCTGTAAAGCGTGTCCTCGGGGAGGCGATGACCGGCGTCGACCAGCACCGCCGCCTCGATCGAGCGCACCTCGCCGGAGAAACGATCCTCCACCACGACGACCGACTGCTCCACCGAACGCACTACCGAGGTGCGCACGATGTCCACCCCGGCGCGGCGCAGGCGCACGTTGGCCGGGGCGAGATCTCCCGATCGGGCCAGCTGCTCGCCGGCAACGAAGTCCGGCGTGACGAGAGTGACGGCGGCGCCGAGGCCGGCCAGCATCTCGGCCGTCCCCACCCCGATCGGGCCGCCGACGGGATCCCACACGACCGCCGGGCTCGGGACGCCGTCACCGGGCAGCCGCTCGGCGCAAAGGACGTCGGCCGGCTCCAGCACCGAAGCGAGCGGGCCGAGCACGTAGCTGCGGCGCCCGGAACGGGAGCCCGTGCAGCAGACGACCGGCCCAACGTGGGAGTCGAGCTCCTCCAAGAGCACCTCGTGATCGGCGACGAGCTCGGCTCCGGCCGCCCGGCACTCGGACTCCAGCCATTCGGTGAAGCGGGCCAGGCGCTGCCTGCCTGGTGCCCGGCAGGCTGCCGACACCATGCCGCCGAAAGAGGGCGCTCTCTCGAAGACGGTCACATCGAGGCCGCCGGCGGCCGCCACCCGGGCGCACTCGAGCCCCGCCGGTCCTCCGCCCACCACGAGCAGCCCGGGCGGCCTCGCCGGTGCCATCTGTCGCCGGCGGGCTGCCGGGCGCCTCACCGCGGGCCAGGACTCCGGCGGCCTTTGGTCGACGGTCTCGTGGCCGGCCCGGGGATCGGTGGCACAGGAGACGAGCGGGTTGCGCGGGTCGCGGACCTGGCATGCCTGGTTGCACAAGATGCAGGGGCGGACGCGGCGGCCCTCGCCGGCGGCGACCTTGCGCACGAGCACCGGGTCGGCGATGAGCGCCCTCGTCATCTCGACGAGGTCCGCCTGCCCGGCGCCGATTATCTCGGCCGCCATCTCCGGCTCCACGATGGAGCCCTGCACCACGACGGCGACAGACAGCGGCAGGGCCGCACGCACGGCCGCGGCGGCCTGTCGGTTGAACCCCATCGGCTCATGGCCGTCCGGCACCGTCGCCCCCGTCCCGTAGGCGGATCCCCGCTCGACGGCGACGTAGTCGACGCCCCCTCCCGCCACGAGCGCGGCCACCATCGAAGCGGCGGTCTCCGGCACGAGCCCGGCCCAGGGCGCCAGCTCGTCGACTGACCAGCGCAGGCCCACGACCGCACCGTTCCCGGCCCCCGCCCGGACCGATTCGAGGACGCGGCGCAGGAACGACGCCCGGTCCGTCCCGAGCTCGTCGCCGCGGTGGTTGGTGAGAGGCGAGCAGAATTGCCGCAGGAGGCTCCATTGCCCGGCGTTCACCTCGACGCCGGCGCAGCCCGCCGTCACCGCCATCTCCGAGGCGACACCGAATGCGTTGACGACGGTGCCCACGTCGCTCAGTTCCATGGCGAGAGGCACTTCCCTCGTGACGACGTCGGGCACCGACGACGGACCGAGCAATGCCCTCTGGTTGTAGGCACTCGACCCTTGGCCGCCGCAGTGGCCGATGGCGGCCAGGACGAGGGCCCCCTCCGACTGGCACAGGCGGGAGATCTCGGCCCAGCCGGGCAGGCAGTCGCTTGCCAGGGGTGCCCGCTCGTAGGGCCAGTCCGAATCGTGCACCGAGGCGGTCTCGATGACTATGAGGCCGGCGCCTCCGGCCGCCCGCTCGGCGTAGTAGGCGGCGTGCCGCTCGGAGAGCGCCCGCCCCCGCCCGAGGTTCGTGACGTGCGGGCCGAAGACGACCCGGTTCGAAGCGCTGCGGCTGCCGAGGCTGACCGGATCGAGGAGGCCGGTCACCGGGCCAAGCGACCGGCCCCGAAGGCGACTGGAACCGGCCGGCCGGGATGCGTGTGGCCCCGCATCGAGCCCGGAGGTCCCGCGACGGCAGTGCCGCCCCTGCGGCCGCGCGGCAGGCAGTGCCGGCGCCGCTGCGGTCCGCGGCGGCAGTGCCGGCGCCGCTGCGGCCCGCGGCGGCAGTGCCGGCGCCGCTCGCTCCGGCGGCGGCCAGCAGAGCCTCACCGTGGCCGAGGACGCACTCCGGATCCGGGCCCTCGAGCGGGAGCCCGGTGAAGAACTTCGCTGCCATGCACCCGCCCCGGCAAGAGGCGTAGGCACCGCAGGCGTTGCAGGCTCCGCCCGCCGCGGGTCGCCGCAGACCGGCGAACAGGTCGCTCTCGCGCCACACGGCGCCAAAGCCTCCTGGCAACCTCACGTTGCCCGCCTTGAAGTCCGGGTGCATGACGAAGGGGCAGGCGTAGACGTCTCCGACCGGGTCGATCAGGCAGACGACCCGCCCGGCCCCGCACAGGTTCAGGCCGGCGAGCGGCTCGCTGCCGAGCGGGCCGAGGTGGAAGAACGAGTCCCCGGTGAGAACTTCGGAGTGGTCCGAGAGGAAGCGGTGCACGTCCCGGAGCTGGGCAGCCGTCGGCCGGAGCTCGTTCCACACCCCCACCCCCCGGCCCGCCGGCCGAAGGCGGGTCACGCGCAGCTCGGCGCCGAAAAGGCCCGCCAGGGACAGCATGGCCTCAAGCTCGCCGGCGTTGTGGCGGGTGACGACCACGCTCAACTTGAACGGCCCGAAGCCGGCATCGGCGAGGCGTTCCATCGCCCGCACGGCGGCGGAGAAGCTCCCCGCCCCCCGGACCGGATCGTTCGTGGCAGCCGTGGCGCCGTCGAGGCTGATCTGGATGTCGAGGTAGTCCATGGCGGCCAGCCGGCGGGCGCGGGCGGTCGTCATCGTCGTGCCGTTCGTCGAGAACTTGACCCCGACCCCGCGCCCCAGGGCGTACGAGATGATCTCCTCGAAGTCGGGCCGGATCGTGGGCTCGCCGCCGCCGATGTTGACGTAGAAGACCTGCATCGCGGCCAGCTCGTCGACGACGCCGAGCGCCTCTGCCGTGGACAGCTCGTCCGGGTCGCGCAGGCCGGAGCTCGACAGGCAGTGGACACATGACAGGTTGCAGCCGTAGGTGAGCTCCCAGGTGAGGCAGATGGGAGCATCGAGCCCACGGGCCAGCTGGTCGGCGAGGCGCTCAGCGGGCACGTACGAACCCACGGGACGCCAGCGACGCCAAGGCGGCCTCGACGGGGCGGCGGCGGGAGTCGTCGATGCCGACAGCTCTCATCGCCGCGGCGGCGCAGTCATGCTCCCCCAGCACCCTGACCAGCTCGGCGAGCTCGTGCGAGCGCAGGAATGTCAGCCGCCTGTTGCCGTAGTGGTAGGCGAGGGCGCCGAAGGGCTCCGGCCGAAGGGCCACGTCAGGATGCAGCTCGTAGGCGATCCGGGCATCGAAGGCGGTGTGATCGATCGGCGCCGGCGGGGGGGCCCAGCAGATCCCGCATCGAAGGCGGTGTCATCGGCAGGCGCCGCCGTGGGGGGCTCAGTAGACCCCGCACATTCCATCGATCGAGATCTCCTCAACGAGCAGCTCCTCTTCGACGAGATCGGTCTCCTCGTCCTCGAACGAAGAAGCTGAGCCTTCACCAGCTTCCGCGCCGGCCGTTTCGGCACCGGTCGGCGGAGCAGCCTTGGCGATCACCGGCACGGCGTCAAGCTCCGTCTGGGTGGTCTGCATATGGAGGCCTCCAGGCTCAGGCGCCACCCTTGGCGCGCTGCGGCGATGATAGCTAGGCCACTCAGGGGCCGACGGCGGTCCCCGGAGTGGCGAGCGCACCCCCGTCGACGACGAGGGTGTGCCCGGTGATCCAGGACGCAGCGCCGGAGCAGAGGAACAACGCCGCCTTGGCGATGTCGTCCGGCTCGCCGATCCGCCGGAGCGGGAGCCGCCCAGCCACCGCCTCTTCACCGGGCTCCCAGAGCGCTCTCGCCAGGTCTGTCCGGACGAGCCCCGGTGCCAGGGCATTCACCCTCACATTCGGGCCGAGCTCCCCGGCGAGCTGGCGGGTCAGGTGGATGACGGCGGCTTTCGTCACGTTGTACCAACCGATCCAGGGCTCGACCGCATAGCCGCCGATCGAGGCCACGTTCAGCACCGCCCCACCGTGCTCGGCCATCCACGCCCTCATCGCCAGCTGGGTCCAGACAAGCACGGCGGTCTGGTTGACCTGGACCGTCTTGTTCGCCCGGGGGAGGTCGAGGTCGATGAGCGGCCCGAAGTACGGGCTGGTGCCGGCGTTGTTGACGAGGACGTCGAGCGCGCCGAAGCGCTCCAGGGTCGCAGCCACGCAGGCCTCAGCCTGCTCGGGCTCGCCGGCGTTGGCGGCGAACCAGGCGGCTGTCGGCCCGAGTGAGCCGGCCGCCTCCTCGAGCGCCCCGGCCTTCCGGGAGGTGAGCATCACCTGTGCACCCGCCTCGACGAACCGCCTCGCCGTCGCCAGCCCGATCCCCCTTGATCCTCCGGTGACGAGGGCGACCTTCCCCTCCAGGCTGAGCTCCACCCGGGTCACCCTACGCTCTTGTCGTGGCAGACCCGCCTGAGACATCCGCCTCTCCAGCCGAGAACCGCCTGGCCGTAGAGACCAGTCCCTACTTGCGCCAGCACAGTCACGACCCTGTCGACTGGTACACCTGGGGCGAGGAAGCTTTTGCCCGGGCAAGGGAGCTGGACCGCCCTTTGTTCGTCTCCATCGGCTACTCGGCCTGCCACTGGTGTCACGTGATGGGACACGAGTCCTTCGCCGATCAGACAACGGCGCAGGAGATGAACGATCTCGTCGTCGCCGTCAAGGTCGACCGGGAGGAGAGGCCCGACGTCGACGCCGTCTACATGGAAGCGGTGCAGGCGGCGACCGGTCAAGGTGGCTGGCCGATGAGCGTCTTCGCCCTGCCCGACGGGCGCCCCTTCTTCGCCGGCACCTACTTCCCCAACCGGCCCGGCCGGGGGATGCCGGAGTTCCGGGCCGTCCTCGCCGCAGTGGCCGATGCCTGGGCGACACGCCGGGAGGAAGTCGTGCATCAGGCCGAGGCGCTCTCCGAGGCGATTGCCGCCCGCCTCGCCCCGCCGCCCCCGCTCGTCGACCTGCCGGACGGGGACGCCCGGGCGGAGGGCAACGTCCTCGGGCCCGGCACCGTGCGGGCGTCCCTCGAGGAGGCGGCGGCGCGCCTCGACCGAGATGTACGACCCTTTGCACGGCGGCTTCGGGCGGGCGCCGAAGTTCCCCCAGCCGCTCCTGCTCGACCTCCTTCTGCAGGCGCACGCCGAGGGTGTGGGCGAGCACCTCGACCCGTCGCCGCTCCGACGTCGTGGAGGCCACTCTCGAGGCGATGGCCGGCGGGGGGATTTGGGACCATGTGGGAGGGGGTTTCTCCAGGTACTCGGTGGACCGGGAGTGGCTCGTCCCGCACTTCGAGAAGATGCTCTACGACCAGGCGCTCCTGGCCCGCGTCTATCTCCACGCCTGGCAGCTGACAGGCGACGCCCGCTGGCGCCAGGTGCTCAACGAGATCGTCACCTACGTGCTGCGCGACCTCCGGCTGCCCGGGGGCGGCCTGGCCTCGGCGGAGGATGCCGACTCGGAGGGGGAGGAGGGGCGTTTCTACCTCTGGGACCAGGACGAGCTGAACGAGCGCCTCGGGCCTGAGCTCGCCGGGATGGCATCTGAGTGGTGGGGCGTGCGGCCCGAAGGCAACTTCGAGGGCCGCAACATCCTCCACCGCCCACAGCGGGGCGAGCTGCTGCGGCCGCCCGCCATCGAAGAAGCGCGGGCGACGTTGTTCGAGGCGCGGTGCTCGGCGGATCCGCCCCGGGCTCGACGACAAAGTGCTCACGGAGTGGAACGCCATGATGTGCGCCACGCTCGCCGAAGCCGCCCTCGCCACCGGGGACGAGGAGTGGCGGCTAGCAGCCGAGGAGATGGGCCGGCTGCTGGCGTCCCGCTTCTCGAGGAGCGACGGCCGTGTGCTCCGCTCCCTTGACGGCGACTCGGCCAGGAACGACAGGACGACGGTGCTCGGCTACTCGAGCGATGTGGCGTGGATGATGGAGGCATTCGTGCGCCTGGCGGAGTGCACCGGTGACCCGGCCTGGCTGGCGAAGGCATCGGCGCTCGCCGGGCAGTTGCTGGATTTGTTCGAGGATGGTGAGACCGGGGGCCTGTTCACGACGGGCAGCGACGCGGAGGAGCTCGTCGTGCGGCCGCGGGAGATCTACGACAACGTCATCCCGGCCGCCTCCTCCGTCGCCGCAGACGCGCTTATCCGCCTCGCCACACTGCTCGGCCGGGACGACCTGGCGGCGGCCGCCGTCCGCCTGCTCGCCGCCGGCAGCACCCTTTATGTGAAGGCCCCGACAGCGGTGCCGGCGTTGCTCGGGGCGGCGCTCATCAATGCTCTCGGGCCGATCGAGGTAGCCGTGACCGGTGACCGGCCCGATCTGGTGGAGGAGGCCGGACGCCCCTTCATCCCCCGCCGCGTGCTCGCCTGGGCCGGCCCGGCAGCGGGGGCGCAGTCACTCCCGCTGCCGCTCCTCCAAGGGCGGAAGGACGGGTTCGGCTACGTGTGCCGGTTCGGCGAGTGCCGCCTCCCGAGCCCCACCGCCGACGACCTCCGCCGGGAGCTGGAGTCGGTGCGCGTCGCCACCTCCCGGTAGGCCCGCCCGTCGGTCCCCGTCGCCCGCCGGAGGCGGGTGCTCCCGCCAGATGGCAGGAAGCTCCCGCACATCGGTGCACCGGCAGCGGGCGCCGGTCATGATGGCGCAGTGAGCGGGTTTCACCGAGTGGGCATCCCCGCCTCCCGCCACTTCGAGGCCGGGAAGCTACGGGCCGACGGCCCGGGTGCCGTACTGCGCTGCCTCGTCCTAGCTCCCGGCCCGGACTGGGTGGCGGCCGATCTCGAATCCGGGGCCCTCGTCCGGGCGCGGGCAGTCGACGCTGATCCGGACGAGGATGCTCCCCCGATCCGGCTCGGGCGCACCCTTTCCGCTGTCGAGATCACTCTCGGACAGGACGACGAGCCACCCGACCCCGGCCGGCCCGAGGCAGTGCCGCTCGCCACACAGCCGGTTCGCCTGCGCCGCCCCCGCCGGCGGGCGATGAGGCGCCTCGTCGGGCACCTGGTGACAGCTGACACCACCCGGCCGCTGCTCGGGACCCTCGCCTCGTCGATCTCCTACGCCGACCTCGACGGGACACGGCCGTCGGTCGTCATCGTCGCGCCCGACGGGCACCCACGTTTCGGCAGCGGACCGGACGGCCCATGGTGCCAGTTCAGCCTCGGTGGCCGGGCTCACGGGCTCTCCCTCTCCGGCCGCACCTCGATCGACGACCTCCCCCGACCCGAGTCGGCCCGGTTGCTCGTGGTCGGCTTCGGGTCACCGTAGCCGGGGGCAGCTGCCGAAGGTGGTGCTGGGGGCGCTCCCGAGGATCTGATCGGAGCCGAGAAGCTGGCCTCCCGGGCGATCCCTCCCGATCAGGCAGAGTCGCTCACGAGGTCGTGCAAGCCGCCGGCCGAGTCGGGGCGCCGGAGCCGGCGGATTGTCTCTTCGTAGGCTACGGCGCCCACGGCGTCGAGCCCGTTCGCCCGCATCAGGTTGAGCCCTGCACGGCCACCTCGGCCGGCCCCGGCGCGATCG
Source organism: uncultured Actinomycetota bacterium (assembly GCA_963754255.1). Classification (GTDB taxonomy): domain Bacteria; phylum Actinomycetota; class Acidimicrobiia; order Acidimicrobiales; family Bog-793; genus CAVWEW01. The sequence continues at coordinate 526,654 of CAVWEW010000008.1, read as the reverse complement.
TCACGACCTTGACGCCGAGGCGGCGCAGGCGCTCCGTCGAGCGGGCGAGCATGCGAGTGGCGACCTCCCGGACGAGGCGATCCCGTCCCTCGGGAGGCCGGGCCAGGTCGTAGGCCATCGGGGCCACGCAGATTGCGGTGTCGCATCCGGCGAGCGCCACGAGGTCGACATTGGTGAGGGACCATGCCCCGCCGTCGACGAGAACGGTGTCGCCGGCACGCACGGGCGCATAGACGCCGGGAATGGCACATGAAGCCCGCACGGCCGCCGGAAGCGCCGTGTAGGGGGAGCCCGGCCGGCCGAGCACGACCCTGCACCGCCTCACGAGGTCGTAGGCGGCGAGCCACAGCTGACGGTCGGGCCAGCTCCGTGGGAGATCCCTTTCGAGGATGCTGCTCCCCTCACCCATCGTGACGAGGCCGGCGGGGAAGGCTCGCCGGAGGAACCCGACCGGCGGCAACGAGAGCAACGACGGCACCCGGACCGTCGCGCGCGCCACCACGTAGGCCGACCCGATCCCCCGGCGGAAGAAGCTTCGAGCGGGCCGCCGGCACGACGGGCCCGGGGGCGGCCCGGTGCAGCTCGGGCGCCATCTCCATCAGCTGTGTCGTGCTCCAGCCGCTCGCCAAATAGGCGGCGATCGCACTTCCGGCGGAGGTCCCGATGAGCACATCTGCCTGGTCGTGGCGGAACCCGAGTTCATCCTCGAGCGCCGCCAGGACACCGACGTGATGCGCCACACCGACCAGGCCGCCTGCGCCGAGGACGAGGGCCACCCGCTTCGCCGGCGGTAACTGCGCCTCGGACGGGCCGGCCGGCATGTCGTTCACCGGCAGGCGGATACCCGGCGGCGGGGCGGGACCAACTTCTGCTGCTCCTACCGTCGGGAATCCGGGGCTGCCAGCCGCTGTGGGCGACAATCTCGACAGCCAGCTGCCTTTGTCAGCGAGGCAGGGATCCCTCCGCCAACGCCTCGGCCATCGCCCACCCGAAGGCGACGAGCGTGTCGTGCCGCTCGGTGTCGAGGGGCTCGAAACACTGGTCGAACCGCTCGGCATCCTTCGGCGGCCTCGTGGGCTCGAAGTCGAGCAGGCCCATCAGGTCTCCATCGCCGTTGATGACAAAGCTCCTGTCGTCGAGGTGGCCTTCGAAGCCGAAGCGCTTGGCGAGACGACGCCCCCAGGCGCGCTCTTCCCCCGTCGCCTTGTGATCGGGCCTCGGGACGATGTCATCGAGACCGGCAAAAGCCGCATATCCCGAGGCGCAGGCAAAGCGCGTCCCCACGAGCACGTCCTCGTCGGGGAAAGCCAGCACAGCCCTCCGGTAGAGGTCGTGCATGACCGCCTCCAGGGCCGGACTGCCCGGTCCGGGTCCTCGTGAAGCACGCCAACCCGATGAGAAGGCTCGGGGTGCCCCCGATCCGCTCCAGGGTGGAGAGTGCGTATCCCCGCAGCCGGTCCTCCTCCCGGGCGTGGGTGACGAGCACCCACTCCTCCTGCTGCTTGGAGAGGAAACCTACCTCCCAGTTCGCCCGTGCACCCGCTGACAGGTCCGCCATCTCTGCCAGCTCGGAATCCGTAAGTGCCGTGCAGTCCTTGGTGGCGACCTCGATGGGGTTGGGATTCGTCATGTGGTTGTCGTGCTCCCGTTGCGTTCGCGCCTCGTTTGGCAGTAGCCATGAGGACGCCGGACGTTCGAGTGCTGCCGTCAGCCGCCTCGCCGGCGCTGAGCGATTCCGATCGAGCGACTCCCCAGGACTTCGGCTCAGTCTATTGGATCACGCGGCATCGCTGCCACACGGGCTGCCCGGGGGCACTCAGGATGCCACGGCGGAGGTGCCGAAGAGCTCCTTCAAGGCACCGATGATCCCTCCTTGCGGATCCACGTTGAACTGCGGTGGGAGCTTGATCAGCTTCCGGCCCACGCGGAGGTGCACGGGCGACGGGCCGGGGTGCTCGGTGACGAGCTCCCGGAGCTGCTGGACCATCGAGTCGGTCAGCCGGTGGAGGGGCAGTGTCACCTCCACCGGCGCACCGGCCATGAGCGCCACGAGTTGCGGCCGGCGGATCTCCATCGCCACCAGCTTGGCCTGCTCGTCCCGGTTGTCCACCCGGCCCCGGACGACGACGACGGCATCCTGCTCGAGCAGGCACCCGTACTCGGTCATCGTCTTCGGGAAGACCATGACCTCGATCGTGGCGTCGAGATCCTCGAGAACGAACGTGGCCATGAGCTCGCCGCGCTTGGTGTAGCGGCGGGTGAGAGCGGTGATGACACCCCCGGTGGTGACCGAGCCGACCCAGCCGCCACCTTGCACAGAGGGTGCGACGCCGGCGACGCCGGCGAGGACGGCCCCGTCGGCGAGGACGCCCGCCCCGGCGGCGGCTTCAGCGTCGAGCACCGAGCGGATGCTGTGCTCCGCCTCGCGCCGGAGGGCGGACTCGAGGCCGAGGAGAGGATGGTCGCTCACGTACAGGCCGAGCATCTCCTTCTCGAAGATGAGCCGCTCGTTCTTGTCGAATTCGAGATCGGGGATGGGCGGTCGCGTGTCGTCGAAGGCGTGGGAGCCCGCCGGCCCCTCGCCGTCGTTCTCGAGGAGCGAGAACAGAGTCGAGACCCCGTATTCCCTCTCCCTCCGGCGGGCGAGGGTGCGGTCGACGACGTCCTCACAGACGATGCTCAACCCCTTGCGGGGATGCCCGAAGGAGTCGAAGGCGCCCGCCTTCACGAGCGACTCGACGGCCCGCTTGTTCAAGGCGCTCGGGTCCACCCGCCAGCAGAAGTCGAAGAAGTCCTCGAAGGGCCCGTTCGCCTCCCGTTCGGCCACGATGAGCTCCACGATGGCCTGGCCGACGTTGCGGACGGCAGACAACCCGAAGCTGATCACCTTCTCCTCGGAGAGTGCCTTGAAGTGCGACTTGGAGACGTTCACGTCCGGCACGCGGACCTCGATCCCGATGGACCGGCACTCGGCGAGGTAGACGGCCGTGCGGTCCTTGTCGTCCTTCACCGACGAGAGGAGGGCGGCGAGGTACTCGACGGGGTGGTTCGCCTTCAACCAGGCCGTCTGGTAGGCGATGAGCCCGTAGCCGTAGGAGTGGGCCTTGCCGAAGGCATAGTCGGCGAACGGCTCGATGATGTCGAACAGCTCGGTCCCGAGGGCCTCGCCATAGCCCTGGTCGAGGCAGCCCTTCACGAACTTCTCCCGCTCGGCGGCGATGAGAGGGCGGATCTTCTTGCCGCACGCCTGGCGGAGGTTGTCGGCCTCCTCCAGGCTGTAGCCGGCGAAGTGCTGGGCGACTCGCATCACCGACTCCTGGTAGAGCATCAGCCCGTGGGTGTCGGCCAGGATCTTGACCAGATCCGGGTGCGGGTAGGCGATGACCTTGCGGCCGTTCTTCAGCTCGGGGTAGTCGCGGTGCATGTTGGCGGCCATCGGGCCCGGCCGGTAGAGGGCGACGAGGGCCGCCACGTCGTCGAACGAGGTCGGTGCGAGAGCGCGCAGGGTCATCCGCATGGCGCCGCCCTCGAGCTGGAAGACGCCGATCGTGTCGGCCCGCCGCAGCATCTCGAACGTCGGGCCGTCGTCGAGGGGGATCGAGTCGATGTCCGGACGGCTGCCGGTCGACTCGACAGATGAGGTCGAGCGCCGTCTCGATCACCGAGAGGTTGCGCAGCCCGAGGAAGTCCATCTTCAAAAGCCCGAGATCCTCCACGCCGTGCATCTCGTACTGGGTGACGATCGGCGCCTCGGCCGGGTCCTGGCCCGGTTCCGGCTTGCGCTGGACGGGCAGGTGCTCGGTGAGGGGCTCGTCGGTGATGACGACGGCCGCCGCGTGGATTCCGTCCTGCCGGCGCAGGTTCTCGAGACCCTTGGCCACGTCGATGACCTCACGCGCCTCGTCGTCGGCCTCGTACAGCTCGCGAAGGCCGGCGGCGGCGGCATAGCCGTCCTCGCGACCGGGCACTTTCTCGAGGCAGGCGCCGAGCGGCGTGTCGCGCCCCATCACGAGCGGCGGCATCGCCTTGGCGATCCGGTCGCCGACGAGGTAGGGCTTGCCGAGCACGCGGGCGGCGTCCCGCACGGCCGCCCTGGCCTTGATCGTGGAGAAGGTCACTATCTGGGCGACGTGGTCGGCGCCGTAGCGCTCGGCGGCGTAGCGGATCATCTCGCCCCGATAGCGCTCGTCGAAGTCCATGTCGATGTCAGGCATCTGCTTGCGGCCCGGGTTGAGGAAACGCTCGAACAAAAGGTCGTAGCGGATCGGGTCGAGGTCGACGATCCGCAGGCAGTAGGCGACGAGGCAGCCGGCAGCCGAGCCACGCCCGGGGCCGACGCGGATGCCGTGGGTGCGGGCGTAAAGGATCAGGTCCCACACCACGAGGAAATAGGCCGAGAAACCCATCTCGGCGATCACCCCGAGCTCGAACTCCATCCGCTCGACGACGGGCTCGGGGAGAGTGGGGCCGTACCTGTCGTGGGCCCCCGAGACGGTCAGGTGCCGGAGGTATGCGAGCCGCCCCCTCCTCGTAGCTCGAGGCGGCGAACTCGGCCGGGAGGGGGAAGCGGGGCAGCGCCGGCTTGCCGAGCTCGATCTCCACCGAGGCCCGCTCCGCGATGAGCAGCGTGTTGTCGCAGGCGTCCTCGTGATCCGCGAACAGCCGCCTCATCTCGCCTGCCGTCTTCAGGTAGTGCTCCTGGCCTTCGAAGTGGAAGCGGTTGGGATCGCTGCGCACCGCGCCGGTCTGCACGCACAGCAGGGCGTCGTGGGCATCGGCGTCAGCACGGCGGCAGTAGTGGCTGTCGTTGGTGGCCAAAAGGGGCGCATCGAGGGAGCGGGCGATCTCGACTAGCTGCGGGTTCGTCCGCCTCTGCGCCGGCAGCCCCTGATCCTGCAGCTCGACGAAGAGGCTCTCGCGCCCGAAGATGTCCTGCAGGCGGCCGGCGAGCGCTTTGGCCTTCTGCTCGTCACCGGCGAGGAGGGCCTGCAGGACCACTCCGCCGAGACAACCCGTGGTGGCGATGAGGCCTTCGTGGTACCGCTCGAGCATCTCCCAGTCGACCCGGGGCTTGTAGTAGTAGCCCTCGAGATAGGCAGCCGACGAGAGCTTCACGAGGTTGCGGTAGCCGGTGTTCGTCTCGGCGAGCACCGTCAGGTGGTAGTAGAGCTTCTCGCCCCGATCTCCGTCCCCGCCGGTGTCGTCCACCCGGCCACGGCGGACCGGGCGATCGAGGCGGGAGTTGGCCGCCATGTACGCCTCGGTCCCGATGATGGGGGTGATCCCCTGTGCCCGGCAATGCTTGTAGAAGTCGAGGACCCCGTACATGTTGCCGTGGTCGGTGATCGCCAGCGCCGGCTGGCCGTCCTCGAGCGCGGCCGCCACCAGATCGGGGATGCGGGCAGCTCCGTCGAGCATGGAGAACTCGGTGTGGGTGTGCAGGTGGGCGAAGGAGGGCTTGGCGGTCGGTCTCGGGTGCGACCCCGCTCTGTCTTCGACCACTCCCGGTCCACCCCCTGTCCACAGGCTTCTTCCACAGCTGTGGACGAGTTACATCACTGTCGTTTCGGCCTGACCGACCATAGCGCGCCACGGCGGGCCGCAGAGAGGGCCCGGTCGTACGGAGGCGGATTCGGACTGCTGAGGTCCCGAGCCCGTGGGGCTCGGTCGTCAGAGGTAGGTGCCCGGCCGCGGCTCGAATTCAGGGCGGGGGGATCCCGGAGGGAGACCCCGCTGGCGCATCTCCTCGAGCTGGGTGCGGGCGGCCATCTGCTGGGCGAACAGCGTCGCCTGGATGCCGTGGAAGAGCCCTTCCAGCCACCCGACGAGCTGGGCCTGGGCCACGCGCAGCTCGGCGTCGCTCGGGATGTCGGTCTCGAAGGGCAGAGCCAGCCGGTCGAGCTCGGCGGCCAGATCCGGAGACAGCCCGCCGGCGAGCTCCCGGACGGAGGTCTCGTAGATCTCCTTCATGCGGGCCCGGCTGGCGGAGTCGAGAGGCGCATGGCGGACCTCGTCGAGCAACTGCTTGATCATCGAGCCGATCCGCATCACCTTGGCCGGCTTCTCGACCGCGTCGAGCACTTCTGCCGGCGCCGTCCCGTCCGGCTGTCCCGCCGTGACCACCTCCACCGGAGCAGTTGTGGGCTCGCTCGTCGGCGTCCCTCCGTCTTGATCGGTCATGTCTCCACCCTATGGCCGGCCATTGGGCGACCCCTCAGGGATGCGACAGCCGCCGGATCTCCTCGAGGGACAACTCGACGGTCTGCTCTCCCTCGCACTGCTCACAGCCGTCCACGTGGCGCCACGACCGGATGCGTCGCGTGCCGGCCGGGTTGAGGAGCACCACGAAGGCCTCGGAGCCCTCGGACAGCTCCAGGCGGTCATAGCTCCGCCAGTCAGTCGCCGCCACTGCCGGGTCGACGTCGAGGCCCTTCAGGATGCGGCGGAACCGCTTGGCCGGAATGTCGAACAGCCAGGTGCTGTGGCACGAATCCAGAACGAGAAAGTCTGTTGCAGGAAGATCTGACACGTACCCCACCCCGTACCCCTCTGCAGCGCCGGTCGCTCCCACGGTCTTGCTCCCCGCCGCGAACGAGGCGGCTGCGGATTGAGTGGGGGTCATGGCATGATCATGCCGTTTCTGTCTGAGAATCGAAACAGATTATTATTCCGATCAGGTGACGATAGACGGCTGTCGTTGCGTGCCAACGCACGACGAACGGGAACCTGGTCCGGTTTTTTCCATCCGCTGTGTGATGGTAACGTCACTCTACGTGAGAGCATTGTTCGGATCGGCGGAGCGGGCGACCTTCGGGGTCTGCCCCCATTCCGCCTCCACCTCCCCGCAGCCGCCCGCCGCGATCCCATGAATCGTTCCGACCTCGATCTCCTACTCCATCGCCTGGCGGCCGCCGACGGCTCCGACCTGCATCTCAAGGTCGGATCGCCGCCTCGCATCAGGGTGAACGGCAACCTGACCCGCCTGACCGACGCGGAGGGCCCGCAACCGGCAGATCTCGAAGCGATCGCCAAAGACATCATGTCGGAGCGCATCTGGGAGAAGTTCGAGGACACCTGGGAGGCGGACTTCGCCTACGCCATCTTGGACCTCGGGCGTTTCCGCGTGAACGCCTACCGCCAGCGCGGCTCGGTGGGGCTGGTGTTCCGTCTGGTCAGGTCCGGGGCGAGGTCCTTCGACGCCCTCGGCCTGCCCGAGGCCGTGCGGCGCCTGGCCGACGAGCAGCGCGGGCTCGTGCTCGTCACGGGACCGACCGGATCGGGAAAGACGACGACGCTGGCGGCGATGATCGACCACATCAACCACACGCGCGAGTGCCACATCGTCACTGTCGAGGATCCGATCGAGGTGCTCCACCGAGACGAGATGGCCTCCATCAGCCAGCGCGAGGTGGGGTTCGACACCCAGGGCTTCCTCATCGCCCTCCGCTCGGCCATGCGGGAGGATCCAGACGTCATCCTCATCGGGGAGATGCGGGACCCCGAGACTGTGGCCACCGCCCTCTCGGCCGCCGAGACGGGCCACCTCGTCCTCTCCACGCTGCACACAGTCGATGCCGTCGAGACGATCAACCGGATCGTGGACTTCTTCCCCGCCAACCAGCACCGCCAGGCTCGGATCACGTTGGCCGGCTCCTTGAAGGGGACGATCTGCCAGCGGCTCGTGCCTACCTCCGACGGGGCAAGTCGTGTCCCTGCGCTCGAGGTCATGATCGTCAACGGTCGCATCCAGCAGACGATCATCGACCCCTCCAAGGGTGCCGACATCGCCCAGGTCATCCGGGAGGGCGAGTACTACGGCATGCAGACCTTCGACCAGTCGTTGGTGAACCTGCTCGAGCAGGGCGTGATCGACCTGAGAGCGGCGACCGAATCGTCCTCGAACCCGCACGACCTCCGAGTCGCTCTGCAGCAACGAGGGCTGATCCCGAGCGGCGCCCGCTGACGCCGGCAGGACGCATGTCCGCGCCGACTCGGTTCCCCTGCCGCAGAACTGCCTGTCCCAGCCGCAGGGCAGGAAGCGGCTCTCAGACCGATGCCCACCCGTGGGCGATGGTCCGGCCGAAGCAGATCGCCACCACAGTCCCGAGAGCCAGGTATGGCCCGAAGGCGAGCTTCGTCTTGCGGTTGGCCTTGCCCGTGACGACCATGGCCACTGCCGGCACGCCGGCGAGCACGAAAGCCGCCAGGAAGCCGACCGGGATGACCGATGCCCCTATCCACCCGAGCCACCCGCCGCACAGCCCGGCCAAGCGGACGTCTCCGAAGCCCAATCCCCGCGGCACGGCGAACCAGATACCGAAGAAGACGAGGAAACCGGCAGTGGCGCCGATGAGAGCCGGTACGAGGCTGCCCCAGCGGTGGGAGAGAGCAGAGGCGAGCACGAGAAGCGGCGCGCCGACGGCGACGGTCCAGTACAGCACGGCGGTCGGCAGTCGCTGGTGCTCGAGGTCGATCGCCGACAGCGCCACGAGGCCTACGACAAGGGCGCAGTAGGACGGGATGGCCCACAGCGTCGGGAGGCGCCACGCGAGGGCGGCGAAGGCGAGCGCCGTGGCGATCTCGATCGTGAAGTCCCGGGGGGGATCTTCGCCTTGCAGGCACGGCACCGACCCTTCAGCAACAAGTAGGAGACCACCGGAAGATTGTCGCCAGTTCCGAGTGTCCTTCCGCAGCTCGTGCAATGTGACCGCGGCTGCACGACCGACTCGGAACGAGGCACGCGATCGGTGACCACACCGGCGAACGAGCCGAGCGGGAGACCGAAAAGGCCGGCGATGACGACGACGGCGGCATGCGTCTCTGAGACGTTCATCAAGACCTCGACATGATGGCCCGCGGGCCGGGCCACCGTTCGTAGACTACACTGAGTAGTGGAATAAACGCAGAGAGCGCGAAAGCGGGGCTAGCCCGCGACGGTTCGCGGATGACGGGAGCGACAGGGTGATCATCGCAGAGCAGGGGCAAGCACCCTTCCTCCTCGTAGGGATCACCGCCCGCGCCGGGCGAAGAGGCCCCGGAGTATGAGCACTGTGGAGCAGGATCGTCCCGGCCGAACCGGCCCGGGCAGGTCCGAGGTCGAGCAGGCCCGGGCACTCGCCCGCCAGGTCGGCCTGGAGTACGTCGACCTCACTCGCTACCCGGTCAACCGGGCCGCCACCGGGCTGCTGCCCGAGCCGCTGGCGCGCCGCTACCACGCTCTCGCCATCGGCTGGAAGTACGGAACGCCGGTCATCGCAGTGGCAACACCCGACAACTTCCTCGCCATGGACGACGTCCGCACGGCCGTGGGTCGCGACATCCACGCCGTGGTCGTCGCCCAGTCTCAGGTGGACACCTTCATCGAGCGGGCCTATGTCAAGGCGCCGGCGAACGGGCCGGCGAACGGCAGCGGCAAGGCGCCCGCCGGTCCGGAAATAGCAACTTCGGCCGTACCACCGCCAGCGATCGAGCCGCCCGGGGAGGAGGAAGCCCCCACCGAGGCCGCCAGTTCGGCAAGCTACGCCAATGGGGTCGACCCGGCTGAAGTAGGCCGGGCCGGCACGGACAACTCCGACCCGGTCAGCCAAGCAGGCGAGGCCACCCGAGTAGATGCCGGCCACGACCTGGACGGCACCGATCCGGACGTCAAGGCGGCAGCCGAGGCCGCAGCTGAGGCGGAGCGGGTCGTCAACGAGTCGGTGGACGAGGTGCTGCGCGAGGTAGCCGAAGCGGCGGCCGACACAGCCGAAGAGCCTGCTGATTCCCTCGAGGTCATAGCCGAGGCTCTCGGCACCGAGGCAAGTGTCGAGGCCCTGGAGCAGGGGGAGGCGCCCGGGCAGGCGGCCAAGCCGGCACTGGCTGAGGTGCTCGTCGCATCGGGGCTGGTCTCGACCGAGGAGATGGCGGCGGCTCTGCGCGAATCAGCAGCCACCGGGCGCTCTCTCGGAGTGATCCTGAAAGAGCTGGGCCTCGTCTCGGAAGAGGACCTCATTCGCTGGATGGCCGATGAGGCCGGCCTCGAATTCGTCGACCTGAACGACTTCCCCATCGACTCGAGAGCCATCATCTTGCTGCCCGAGACGATGGCCCGGCGCCACCAGCTGCTGGCGATCGGCTTCCGGGGCGAACATCCCATCGTGGCCATGGCGAATCCTTCGAACGTGTTCGCCCTCGACGACCTGCACACGGTCCTCGGCCGAGGCGTGGAGACGGTCGTCTCGAGCCCCCGTCAGATCACCGACTACATCTCCCGCATGTACAGGCACGACACCGAGGCCGACAATGCGGCCCGCAGCGCCGTCGCCAATCAGTCGGCGGCCGAGCTCAGCGCCACGACGCTCGAGCTCACCGACCTGCACGCTGTGGTCGAGGACGCCCCGATCATCAAGTACGTCAACCTGATCCTGCGCCAGGCCCTGCAGGAACGGGCGTCCGACGTCCATGTCGAGCCGGCGGCCGATGACCTGCGTGTCCGCTTCAGGATCGACGGCGTGCTGCACGACATCACCCGCTCCCCGAAGTCGATCCAGGGCGGCGTGACGACCCGGCTCAAGGTGATGGCGAACCTCGACATCGCCGAGCACCGGATCCCTCAGGACGGCCGGATTCGCTCACGGCCGGTAGCCGGGAGATCGATCTTCGCGTCGCCACGCTCCCGACCGTCCACGGGGAGAAGGTCGTCCTGCGGATACTCGACAAGACGAACGCCATGATGGATCTGAGCGATCTGGGTTTCTTGCCGGAAGTCAATCGCCGCTACCAGGTGGCTTACCGCAAGCCGTACGGAACGATCTTGATCACCGGGCCGACTGGCTCCGGCAAGTCCACGACCCTGTACTCGACGCTGAACGCCCTCAACTCCCCCGAACGCAATCTCATCACCGTCGAGGACCCAGTCGAGTACCAGCTTCCCGGCGTGAACCAGGTGCAGGTCAACCCGAAGGCCGGGCTGACCTTCGCCCGTGCCCTCCGCTCGATCCTGCGGGCCGACCCGGACATCATCCTCGTCGGCGAGATGCGCGACCGGGAGACGGCCCTCATGGGCGTCGAGGCTGCCATGACGGGCCACCTCGTGCTCTCCAGCCTGCACACCAACGATGCGGCCGGCACGCCGATGCGCCTGGTCGAGATGGGCGTGGAGGCATTCCTCGTCGCCTCGGCGCTCGACTGCATCGTCGCCCAGAGGCTCGCCCGCCAGCTGTGTGACAACTGCAACGAGCCACAGGAGCCGACGGCCGAAGAGCTCGCCATCGTCGGGTGGGACGACAGCGATGCGCCCACCCAGGGCGGATCCCGATTCCGCCGAGCGGTGGGTTGCCAGGCCTGTGGCCGGACCGGCTACCGGGGCCGCATCGCGCTGCATGAGCTTCTCATCGTCAGTGAAGAGGTCGAGCGGGCCATCACGGCCACCGCGTCAGCCGAGGAGATCATGAGGATCGGCGTCGAGCAAGGAACCATTCCCCTGCGTCACGACGGTCTCCGCAAGGCGGCGCTCGGCCTGACAAGTCTAGAAGAGGTAATTCGGGTGGTCGCATGAGCCTGGCACGTACCGGAATAGCGACTGACTGGTCCCGTCGCCTCGTCGCTCACCTCATAGAGCAAGGCGTCGTTACGAGCGAGGCAGGTGAGGAGGCACTGACCGAGGCAGGAAAGCAGTCGAAGCCGGTGGCGGTGCTCCTCGTCGAGCAACGGCTGGCCAACGCCCGCCTGATCCTCGCCGAGCTCTCCGGCCTCGCCGGGGCGAAGACGGTGGACATCTTCGAGACGCGGCCGATGGCGGAGGCCTTCAGGCTCGTGCCGGAAAGGGTGGCCCGGGAGAACGGGGCGATCGGCTTCAGGCTGGAGGACGATCGCCTGACGCTGGCGAGCGCCGAGCCGCTCTCGACCGAGGTGATGAGGCAGCTCTCCGGCTTCCTCGGGATCGAGGTATCCGGCTACGTGCTGGCCGACCCGACCGGCATCGGGCGGATCATGGACGCCGTCTTCCCCCGGCTGGCCGACGGTGCTGCAGTTACGCCGGCGCCTCCGGTCGATTGGCGCCCCCTCGACAACGATCCGGCGGGTGCACTTCCTCCCCCACCTCCAAAGAACGGCGCCCGTACCGGCGGCACGCCACCTCCGCCTCCCCCAGGGGCCGGAGCGGTCGCTGTCTACCCCGAGGGGGGCATCGCCTCTCGGAGCGACGTGCAGCGTGTGGAAGACGTGGAGCCGGATGAACCGGTGGTGCCGGAGCTCGACCTCGACTCCCTGCTGACCTATGCCGTGGAGTGCGGCGCCTCCGACCTTCACCTGACCAACCAGCTTCCGCCTACCATCCGGGTCGACGGGTCACTTCGCCCCATCGAGGGCCTCCCCCGCCTCGACAACGAGCAGATACGGGAGATGATCTTCCGGATCCTCACGCAGAACTACCGTGAGCGATTCGAGGCGACGAAGGAGCTCGATGCGGCCCACATGATTCACGGCGTCGGCCGCTTCCGGGTGAACGTCTTCCAGCAGCGCGGGTCCGTCGGTGCCGTACTGCGAGCCATCCCGCACTCCATCCCCCCTTTCCACGCGCTCGGGCTGCCGGACGTGGTGGCCAGCTTCGCCGAGCTGCGGCGCGGGCTCGTCCTCGTCACCGGCCCGACAGGGTCTGGCAAGTCGACCTCGCTCGCAGCCCTCGTCGACATCATCAACACCACGAAGGCGCTTCACATCATGACCGTCGAGGATCCGATCGAGTTCCTCCACTCCCACAAGCGCGCCATCATCAACCAACGCGAGGTCGGCACGGACACCGAATCCTTCTCGGAGGCGCTGCGTCATGTGCTCCGCCAGGACCCTGACGTCATCCTCGTGGGAGAGATGCGGGACATCGAGACGATCTCGACCGCCCTCACCGCGGCCGAGACCGGCCACCTCGTCTTCGCCACCCTCCACACACAGGACGCCCCCCAGACGATCGACCGCATCATCGACGTCTTCCCCAACGCGCAACAGGGCCAGGTGCGGATTCAGCTCGCCAGCTGCCTAGAGGCGGTCGTCACCCAGCAACTGATCATCAACCCCGAGGGCGCCGGGCGCGTGGCGGTGGCGGAGGTGATGGTGTGCAGCCCGGCCATCCGCAACCTGATCCGCTCGGCCAAGACACACCAGAATCTACTCACTGATGCAGACCGGATCAGCCATCGGCATGCAGACGATGGACCAGGGCCTCGCCCGGGCCGTCAAGGCCGGCCGAATCTCCGAGGCGGTCGCATACGACCGCTGCCACGATCCTTCCGAGCTCCGCGACCATCTGAGGGGCTGAGAATGCAAGCACTAGGGGCCAACTGATGGCAGCCACCACATTCGACTACAAAGTCCGCGACCGCGACGGGCAGCTCATCTCGGGTCGACTCGAGGCCGACAACATGGCACTCGTGGCGGCGAAGCTACGAGACATGGGGTTTGCTCCGATAGAGATCGAGCCGATCGCCGGCGTCAACTTCAACATGTCGATCAACATCCCCGGGCTGAGCGACCGCGTGAAGCTCAAGGAAGTGGCGTTGATGAGCCGGCAGCTGGCCACGATGGTGGCTGCCGGGCTCTCGCTCGTCAGGGCGCTCGGCGTGCTCGCCGACCAGATCGAGTCCAAGCCCCTGCGCGAGGCGATGCTGCAAGTGCGGTCCGATGTCGAGCAGGGCACGCTCCTGTCGGCCGCCCTCGAGAAGCTCCCGAAGATCTTCCCTCCCATCTACATCTCCATGGTGAAAGCCGGCGAGGTGGGCGGCTCGCTCGACATCGTGCTGTTGAAGCTGTCCACGACCCTCGAGAAGCAAGTGGAGCTCAGGTCCAAGATCCGCTCCGCCATGGCTTACCCGGCCATCGTGATGAGTCTCGTGGTGGTCATAATCACGGCGCTCATGCTCTTCGTGGTGCCCATCTTCAAGCACCTCTTCACGTCTCTCGGGTCGAAGCTGCCACTCCCCACCCTGATCGTCATCGACATCTCCGACATCATGGCGAGCATCTGGCTGCTGGTGGTCATCGCTGTCACGGTCCTTTCGATTGTTCTGTTCAGGAAGTGGATCAAGACGCCGCTCGGCCGGGAGAAGTGGGATGCGTTCAAGATGCGACCGCCCGTATTCGGGGCGCTCACGCACAAAGTCGCTCTCGCCCGGTTCACGGCCACCCTGTCATCGTTGCTGTCCTCCGGCGTGCCCATAATCGAGGCCCTCGACATCGTGGCTTCTACGGCCGGCAACGAGATCATCGCCAAGGCCGTGCGGGGAGCGCGCGAGGGGGTCCGCCAGGGCCAGGCCCTCTCCGCCACGCTGGCCCAGTACGACGTCATGCCGCGCATGGTGACGCAGATGATCGAGACCGGCGAGGAGTCCGGTGCCCTCGACGCCATGCTCGAGAAGGTCGCCGAGTTCTACGACAACGAAGTCGACACGACGATCGAGAGCCTCACGTCGGTGCTCGAGCCATTGCTGATCGTCACGATGGGCGTCTGCATCGGAGCCGTCGTGATCGCGATGTACCTGCCGATGTTCGACATCTACAAGGTGATCCAGAACAAAGGGAGCTCGGCATGAGCGTGCCGGAATGGATGAAGCCGAGATTACGACGCCCGAGCCCACCGGTCCGTGACGTACCGGTCGCCGATGGTCACAGCGACGTACCGGTTGCCGATGGTCACAGCGACGTCCGTTGCCGACGGTCACAGCGACCTAGCGGTTGCCGATGGTCACAGCGACGTCGCGGTCGCCGATGGTCACAGCGACGTCGCGGTCGCCGTTGATCATCGGGTTGTACCGGTCGCCGTTGATCAGGGTCTCCCAGGCGAGCCGGCCCGTGCCCCACTCGGCCGAACGTGGCCGGAGTGGATGAAGCCGAAGCTGCGACATCAAAGCCCGCCTGCTGGCTCGGTGCCTACCGCTGCGCCATCGCTGCCAGGTGATTCACGAGACAAGCCGGTCGGCAGGACGCGGCCGGACTGGCTGCAGTTAAAACCGCGGGCCGGCACATCGGCGCCGGGCACGGCCCCAGCGGCTGCTCCAGCCGCGGGAGCGGCCGCCGGCGCAAAGGCCCAGCTGGAGCGGGTGCTGAGCCTGAGCAGTCAACGACTGAGCACGCTGAAGACGTCTCCTCTAGGAAAGGCTGGAATCTCCTGGGTGGCGGCAACAAGAACTTCGAGGCGCGTCGGGCTCGAGATCAGCAACAGCGCTGTCCGCATCGCAGAGGTGGTCACCGGCAGTGGTGGGAAGGCCAGGGTCGTCAAGCTGGGCCAGGTGCGCCTGCCGTCCCACGCGGTCGTCGACGGCGGGATCGTCGATGTCCCCGCCGTCACGGTGGCGATCGAGCGGTGCATCAAAGAGGGCGACTTCAACATCAAGAATGTCCATCTCGGTGTCGCCGGGCTGAGAGCGATAACACGAGAGCTCGACATGCCGTATGTGTCCGACGCCGAGCTCGACTCTGCCGTCCGGCTCCAGGCTCTCGACGTCATCCCCTTCCCAACGGAAAAGACGGTCGTCGCCGCGCGTCCACTCGAAGACCTGACGGGGCCAGACGGGTCGCGGATGCGCAGGGTCCTTTTGGCGGCCGTCCATCGCGATCTGGTCGAGCCGCTGCTCGAGGCGGTAGAGGGCGCGGGCCTGACCGCCGTCAGCATCGACCTCACCTCGACGGCGATGATTCGCTCGTTGTGCAACCTCTCCGGGGACGACGCTGTCACCGATGCGGTTCCGGAAGCCATCGTGGCAATCGGGGCCGGGCTCACCACCGTGATCGTCCACGAGGGCGGGGTGCCGCACTTCGTCCGCACCATCGCCCAAGGCGGTGACGCGGTCACGGCGGCCATCGCCGGCGCAATCGACCTGCCGATCGACGATGCCGAGAGCATGAAGCGGAACCTGGACCAACCGGGGCCGAAGATCCGGGCCGCCATCGCGGCGGCCGAGGACGCCTCGACTCCGCTCGTGGGTGAGATTCGCAGCTCCATCGAGTACTACTCGACGCTGCCCGGCCGGGCAGAGATCAGGCGGGTCACGCTCACCGGTGGCGGCTCGCGCTTGAACGGGCTCCTCGAGCGCTTGCAGAACAATCTGCGGGCAGAGGTCATCCCCGGCGACGCCCTCTCGCGCGTCGACTGCACCGAGCTCGACCTGTCCGACGAGGAGACCATGCGGCGGGAGGCTCTCGTCTCTGTCGTCTTGGGACTTGCACTTCCCGAGCCCGCCGGCGTCAAGCCGCTCGACCTCCTCCCGCCCGAGATCGTGAAGCACCGTAAGGCTGCCCGTACCGACCGCATAGTGGTCACGGCGGCGATGCTCATCGTCGTGGCCCTGGTCGGCCTCGGGCTCATGAAGTACCTGACGGTTCACACCGCCGAGAACGCCGTCGGTCAAGTGCGGACGCAGATAACTGCGACGCAGGTGCGCATCTCGAAATATGACCTCGTCGCAAAGGATTACAACCAGATTGTGAGCCAACAGGCTGAACTGTCGCCGTTGGTCACCCACGAGGTCAACTGGCCCCTCGTGCTCAGCGTGCTGGCCCGCAACACGCCTGCCGGTGGCATCGTGACGGGGTTCTCGGGAGCCGCCACTCCACCAGTAACCGCCGCTGCCGCGCCCGCCGCGCCGGCTGCGGGGGCCACGACGACGGCCGCACAAGCCCCTGCTGTGGTCCCGCTGCAGGATCAGCAGATCGGGTCACTCGCCCTCACCATTTACACACCGAGGAACCTGCCCTACTTCCAGATTTGGGTCAACAAGCTCGTAAAGTCGCAGAAGTTGCAGGTTACGTCGTGGTCGGCCTTCGTGACCGGGACAGGTGGTGAGATCACGTACTCCGCCGTGGTCAGCGTCCTCGGCACTATCGGATCTTCGCGGCTCAAGGAATTCGAGGTCATCAAATGAAGCGCCTAACGTCCCTCAGGCTCGAGGGCTTGAAGAGGCCTCCCATCCTGATCTCGATCGTCGTCGTGGTCCTGCTGTTGGCAGTGTGGTACATGGGCTGGATGTCGCCCGAGAGCGCCAAGCTCACCACCATCAACCGGCAGGAGCAGACCCTCACGACTCGCTTGCAGATTCTGCAGGATCAACTCTTGACAGACAAGGCTCATTCCGTGCTGCTCAAGCGTGACCTGAAAGACCTGGCAGTCTTCTCTGCGGCGGTACCGCCCGCCGCCGAGGCCGGCCCGTTGACGACACTGCTCTACAACCTCTCGAAGGCCACGGGCGTGTCCATCCAGTCGCTCACCGACGACACCACTGCACCCCCGGTAAAGGGGCAAATGGTCAGTTCAATCCCGATCACGATCACCCTCAAAGGGGCCCATCAGAGTTGCCTGACATTCCTGGCGGACGTCTACAAGCTGCCCCGCCTCATAACGATAAGCGGTGTGGTGCCCGCTTCCATAGCTGCCTCAGGAGCGGCCCAGACGAATGTGCTCGCCCGCGACACCCTGCCGTATACGATGAGCCTCACCGGCACGGCTTACTTCTTCGCCAGGTCGTAAAGAGGTCCCTTCAGCAGAGCTCTGAAGGTTCGCCTCCCGGAGACGATGGAGCAACGGGGGCTGGCGATGGCCTACAAGCTGATCCGCGCTGCCGAGAGCCATCAGCCGGCGGTGACGCTGCCCACCTCGTCGCACTGGTTCGGGCCGGCGCCACCTTGGAGCACGGCTTGCTCGTCGCGCGCGCCGAGATGGACCGCCTGATAGCCCAGAATGACGGCATGCCTTCGGCGCAGTTTCCCGCGGAGGTAGCCGGGTTGTTGGGGCGGCTGCGGGACCGGCTCGCCGCGCGCGAAGACGTCATCGGGGTCTATGTCTACGGTTCGCTGGCCTCCGGCGACTACAGTCCCGCGGCCAGCGACATCGACGTGGTCGTCCTTGTGCGGCATGAACCGGACAAGGCGGTGATCCAGGATCTGACGGAGCTGCACATAGACCTGGCGGCCAAGGGCGGCCCTGCCGGGCAGCTGCACTGCCTGTACGTCTGGGTAGATGCCGCGGCCGATTGCGAGCGCCTGTGCACTTACTGGTTCGGAGACCGGATGACTCAGTGGCAGATGAAGCTGCTCACCCAGGTCGAGCTGGCGGCGGCCGGGGTCGCGCTGCATGGCCCCTGGCCGCCGCCCGGCCTCAGAGCGGTCCCGGTCGCCGATCTCCAGGCTGCGGTGCACGGCGAGATCACCGGCTACTGGCATCGGCTGTCCCGCAAGCACAGGCCATGGCTGCACGATTCCTGGGTCGACCACGGACTGGTCGTCCTGCCCCGCGCCGCGACGTTGCTGACCGACGGTGACCTCATCACCAAGAGCGAGGCGATCAGCCGCCTGACCGGCTTCGGGGTCCCCGTCTCCCTGATCCAGGAGATCCGCGCCCGACGTGACGGCCGCCCGGTCACCGTAGGCAAATCCCGCCGGCTGTCGCGCGCCCTTCTCACCCGCCGCATCATGCAAGACGGCATCGCTCGGCTCAGCCTGCTCGCCCCACCCTCTTCGCACATCAGCTGAGACGATGAAGACCGAAGGAGGTGTTCAGTTACCGATCAGGCGAGGCGGACACGAACCACCATCCACAGGTATTGACAGTTTCTCCGCCTGACTTGCTGTCGGTGGTCAGCCGGCTGGGAACACGGTCGATTGCACCGTCCCGGCAGCGCCGGTGAAGGCGGCAGTCTGCGCGAGGTCAGTCGCGGCGACACACGTCGCGGCAGTAGCGGACTTCTGCACCCAGAAGTAGGTGCCGACTGCTGTCTGACCGAGGATCGCCGTGGTCTGGGTTACCGTCAGGTCGAGGATTCCCCAGCACTCCGTCGTACCGGGCGAGTAGTTTGTCAGGAGCGCACCGGTTGTGTCAGTCGTAGAACCGACGCTGATGATGCCGCTGCCAGTCGACACCGCCGTCTGGTAGGTCAAGTTGGTGCCGACACTCTGTTCTCCGGTAACCAGCTGGGCACTGGTTCCGTAGGTCTGGTTGTTGTTGGTGTAATACGCCTTGGCGCCGGTGAGCGCAGTCTTCAGGTTCGACTGTGCCCCAGTGTTGTTGGCACCCTTCGTCACACCGAGGAAGGTCGGGATCGCGATCGCAAGCAGGATGCCGATGATCAGCAGCACGACGAGAAGCTCGATCAAGGTGAAGCCCTCATCGCACTCCGCTCCGTCGTTCGGGCACCGCTGCAGGTACCGGTCGACGAATGACATGTAAATACCCTCCTAAGGGTTGACAGATTGCTTGGTGGAGTTCTTCAGACGGACAGTCACGGCCTTCGTTTCCGGTGTCGAGGACTACAAGGCGCGGGGCGCTCAAAAGACAAATCCCCCGAGCCACCGTATTCAGTGGCTCGGGGGATCCTGATGCAATCCTCGACTGCCTGAGTTGCTGTCAGGATCAGCCGGCCGGGAACCCGGTCGATTGTATCGCCCCGGCAGAGGCGCTGAAGGCGGTAGTGATTGCAAGGTCAGTCGCAGCGTTACACGTCGTGGGAGTAGCGTTCTTTTGGAACCAGAAATAGGTGCCGACTGCTGTCTGGCCCATGATCGCACTCTGAGTGGCCGTCAGGTCAAGTATTCCCCAGCAATCCGTCGTCCCAGGTGAGTAGTTTGTAAGGATCGCACCGGTGCCGTCCGTTGTAGTATCGACGCTGATGCTGTTGTTACCTGTCGACGCACCGACCTGGTAAGTCAACCCGGTGCCAACGCCCTGCTCTCCTGTAACGAGAGCGCCGCCCGTGACTCCGTAGCTCTGGTTGTTGTTGGTGTAGAACGCCTTGGCGCCGGTGAGCGCAGTCTGCAGGTTCGACTGTGCCGCGGTGTTGTTGGCGCCCTTCGTCACACCGAGGAAGGTCGGGATCGCGATCGCAAGCAGGATGCCGATGATCAGCAGCACGACGAGAAGCTCGATCAAGGTGAAGCCCTCATCGCACTCCGCGCCGTCGTTCTGGCACCGCTGCCGGTACCGGTCGACGAATGACATGTAAATATCCTCCTAAGAGTGGACACAAATTGCCACTGCACAAGTCATCGGACCGATCGGTTCGCTTCTTGAGCAGAAATCTGCGTAACCGTCAGGATCGAGCATGCAACGGGTGAAGCCGGTGCCGCCTCCCTCGAACCGGAGTAGCGGCGGCCAGGACCTCGACCCCGCACGGGAGAACCCCGGGTTCTCGTCAAGAGGCGACATCTCTCTTGTCTCTTCGATCCGCGCAGTCCGTGAGCGCGTAGACCACCACCGGGCAGATCTGCGCGGGCGGCACCTGCGGCGAGAAGGTGCAGAGGGCGGTGTGCAGAGGGCGGTGTGCAGAGGGCGGTGTCGTCAAGTACTGGACGGTCGCCAGGTGCCTGTCCAGACGCCGCTCAGCAAGCCACTGCGCCGTCTCGCCCGGCCGTTCACGGCGAACAGGCCAATGATACTGTGACCACGTCGACAGGACCCGTTCGCACGACCAAGAAGTGAACACGCATATCCCCGAGGCGGGCGAGATCGCCGACGGTCCCGGTGGCCCCATGCAGCCGGTGTCAGGCCACGCCGATGCTAAGGACACGAGCGGGACCGAGAGCGGAGTTGACGCCGGCGGGGCCGGGGACGCCGGTGGCGCGGCGGCGCGAGGCCGGAGCTGACGCCGGCGGGGCGGGTGACGCCGGCGGGGCGAGCGGGACCGAGAGCGGAGTTGACGCCCGCCGGGCCGCCATGAAGCCTGCCACTGGCCGTGACGACACGAAGTACGCCCATGAGGAGGTGCCCGAAGGCGCCACGACCAAGCGAGACGTCGGCCGCGCCGCCGGCGGCGCCAACGATCCGATGGACGACCGGTCACCGGAGGACCTGGAGGCGATCCGCGCCCTCAAGGAGGCCTGGGTGGGTCGCTGTCAGGCGACAGGCTGCGACGTCGGCCCGGAGGACGACAAGGAACGCTTCGGCCTCCTCCTCGCCATCGAGGCAGCCGCCACGTCTGACGCCGTCACCCGGATCCGGGACACCCTCTCGTCACGCGCCCGCCCGGCGCCAGTGCCTCGACCTGCCACAACCATCGGGGCTCGCCGACAGGCTCTCGACTCGGCGGCAGCCCGCTGGGGAGCAAGGCTGGCCTCGCCGGCTCTCGCGGTGGAGCAACTCCTCCTGCTCCGGCACCTCACGACCATGGAGTCCGAAGGCGAGCGTCTCGGGCGGCTCGTGGACCGGGCACTGCTCGTGGCCACTCGTGCCGCCACCGACGAGCTGCAGGTGGCCGCGTTCACCGATCCACTGACCGGATGCTCGAACCGGCGGGCGTTCGAGCGCGACATCGAGCGCGAGCTGGCCCGGTGTGCTCGGGCCGAGCTCGACCTGTGCGTCATTGCCGTCGACATCGACGGGCTGAAGGTGATCAACGACTCGCAGGGCCACGCAGCCGGCGACCGGGTGCTCCTGCAGGTGGTCGAGACTCTCCGGCGGGCCCTGCGCTCTCTCGACTCCGTCTACCGCCTCGGCGGCGACGAGTTCGTACTACTGCTTCCCGACACCTCCACCGACGATGCCGTCACGGTCATGAGCAGGGTGGAGAAGTTCCGTCCGCCGGCGTTCAGCTGGGGGGTGGCCAGCTACGTCTCGTCAGGCACCAATGACGTCGCCGTGCTCCTGGCCGAGGCGGACGACGCCCTCTACGACGCCAAGCGCTCCGGGAAGGCAGCGGCTAACCACAGCGGGCCGCGCCCTCCCGACTCCCCGGACGTGCCCGACAGCGAGCGCCGTCCCATCAGCCGGATAGGTGCCCAGGAACACGACGCCTGAGCTGACGTCGCCCGTGGCTCACGCGGCCCCGGTCACGAGCGCCTCGAGCAGCCGCCCCTCGACTCCCTCGAGAGCAAACGCTGCCAGATGACAGCCGGCCCTCTGCAGGCCTGTGGCCGCATCGAGGAGCAGGCAGGCGATGTCGAGTGCCTGCTCCTTCGGGCACTCGAGCATGGCGCCGCCATCGGCAGCATCGGAACCGGCACGAGACGAGAGCGTCGTGCGGAGCTCAGTGACGGCCGCACGAAACCCATTCGCCGTGCCGGGCGGCCAGGTGGCCGCCTCAGGGGACAGCTGGTCGAGCGCGGCGATCATGGAGGAGACATCGGTGCCGGAAAGAGCGACTGTGGCGGGAAAGGACATCAGCTGAGCCTCGGGGACGCCGGGCACGTGAGGAAGAAAAGGTGGCACAGAGAAAGACGCTGCCAGGCTGTCTTACCGGATCACCTAACGCTCACCATCCACAGTCTTTGACCGCGAGGGCCGCTCTCAGCCCGGAGCCACGACACCCCTAGACGAGCGGCCAGGGGTAGGCGCGATAGTCGTCGGCCGGCTTCGGGAACCGGGGAGCCCTCAACAATCTCTGGGCGCGGGTGCGGAGCGCCCGGCGCTCTTCGGCCGAGATGTGGGGGCTCAGCCGCTCCAAAGGTCCATCCGCCACGACTTGGCACGCCTCGACGATCCTCTGCGGGATGCGGTCGCCGGCGAACTCCCAAATGACCGTCCGCAGCTTCGGCTCGGAATGGAAGCAGAGGCCGTTGTCGATCCCCCAGATGGCCCCGTGGCGGTCGATGAGCACATGGCCGCTCTTGCGGTCGGCGTTGTTGGCGAGCAGGTCGAACCCCGCCAGCTCGCGCAACCGCTCCTCGTGGCCACCCTCTTCGAAGAGGCTGAAGTAGTGCTGGGAGAAGTCGGCGTCGACAAAGCGCTGCAGCGAGCCCTCCCCGAGCGGGGCGTCGAGGCGGAGGACCGTCTCGGGCACAAGGTCGAGATCGAGAGAGCTGGAGAGCTCATAGGCGGCGATCTCGCGGCGGAAAAGGTCCCCCCCGAAGTCCCAGAGGTGCCGCTCGCCCTTGCCGGGCTTGTAGACCGCATTGACCGATAGACCCTCGAGGCTCACCCGGGTGAGAAACGAGTAGTTCGAGCTCCACGGCAGCCGCCCCGAGATCGTCACCTCTCCGGCGTTCAGGACCTCGAGCCACTCCGCCGGGCTCAGGGGAGGGGAGGCTGGTTCCCGTTCGTCCTCGGGCACGCGTGTCCTCTCGGGTCGAGCGGGTGGCCGCACAGCGGACAGGGGGGCCGTCCCGCCTCGACGAGCTCGGTCCCCCGGATGGCGACGGCAGCGGCCTGTTCCCGGGTCATGGACATACGCGCCGTCGATCCGTCGAGGTCGGCGGCCTCTTCGAGGCCCTCGACACCGACAGGCGTCTCCGTCCGGTCGATCTCGTCGGCGAGCAGCACTATCCGGTCGGCGACCTCGTCATAGGTGAGCACGAGGTAGCGCACGACGAAATCGGGCTCACCGAACGGTTCGAGCTGCAGGCCAGCCGCCCCGGGCAACTCGTGAGGCCGCGGCAGCTCGCGCAGCAGCCGGCCGAGACGCCGGCAGAGGGCGGACAGCTGCATCTTTTCCAGCTTCATCGTGACCAGCCGGGCGCCCTCTCGCACCTGGAGCACGAACAGACGCTCCCCCACGGGTCCGACAGTGCCGACAGTGACTCGGTCGGGCCGGTCGAGGTCGTAAGTCTCACTCACGCCGGGAGGCTCCTTCGCCGGCTCCGGGACGTTTTGTGGCGGCGAGGCCGGGCACGACCCCGTAGGTGTTGACGGCCACCACCGTGGCGCCCGCACTCCCGTAGGCGACCACGCTCGTCGAGCAGGTCCCGACGACGATCCGTTGGAAGAGGTCCAGCGGAACGCCGAGAGCGCTCGCCAGCGCCACCTTGATGCAGTCGGCGTGTGACACGGCGACCACCACTTCGCCCGGGTGGCGGGCCCGGTAGGCGAGCACGACACCGCTCAGGCGTGCCTGTACCTCGGCAAACGACTCGCCGCCCGGAAAGCGGAAGCCCGAAGGCCACTGCTGCACGGAGCTCCATTCGGGCAGCTTGCGAAGCTTGGCGAGCTCCGCACCGGTCCATTCTCCGAAGTCGCACTCGACGAGAGCGCGATCAACGACGATCGGCCGTTTGACCTGGTCGGCGATGGGGGCCGCGGTCTCGCGGGCGCGCTCGAGCGGCGAAGCGTAAACCGCCGCCACCGGGACGTCGGCCAGACGAGCGGCGACCCCTTTGGCCTCCGCGATGCCGGCGTCGGAGAGGTGCAGGCCGCGGGCACGGCCGGGCAGCACCTTGCCTGTCGTCGGCGTGGTTCCGTGCCGAACGAAGCACACCGTCGTCGGACGGTCGGCCTGGCGTCGTGACCGCGGCATCACGACACCGTACCGTTCACCTCCGTGAGACCCGCGACGCCCCCGTCCGGCACGCCGAGCGACGAGCCGACACCGCGGCCTCGGCGGTCACAGCTGGCGGCGTTGCACGAGCGCATCGAATCGTGCACCGCATGCCCTCGCCTCGTGGCCTGGCGAAACGCGGTCGCCGAGCACCCGCCGCCCGCCTTCGCCGGCCAGCACTACTGGGCGAGGCCGCTGGCGGGTTTCGGGGACGAGGCAGCTCGGCTGGTGGTGGTCGGCCTCGCCCCGGCCGCCCACGGCGGCAACCGGACCGGCCGGATGTTCACCGGTGACCGCAGCGGTGACTTTCTCGTGGCGGCGCTTCACCGGCACGGCTTCGCCAGCCAGCCGACGTCGCGGTCTGCCGGCGACGGCCTCCGCCTCCTCGACGCCTACATGACGGCGCCCGTGCGCTGCGCCCCGCCGGACAACCGGCCGACCCCGGCAGAGCGGGATGCCTGCGGCGACTTCCTCACCGAGGAGCTCGGCCTGCTGAGCGATGCCCGCGTCTTCCTCGCCCTCGGCGCATTCGCCTACGACTGCCTCGCCCGGGTGCCCGCACTTCGGGCCGGCCTCCCGCGGCCCCGCCCCCGCTTTGCGCACGGCAACGAGGTGCCCGTGACAGGGGGCCAGACGATCGTCTGCACGTACCACCCGAGCCAGCGCAACGTCTTCACCGGCCTGTTGACGGCACCGATGTTCGATTCCGTGCTCGGGCGCTGCAGGGAGCTCCTGCAGGAGGTCAGAGGCTGATCACGAGCCGCCGGGGAGCCGGCACCGCCGTCTCCGGCCACCGCCGGCGGCTCACCCGGGAGAGCTTGCGCATCAGCTCGACGGCCGCCGGGTCATCGGTCGAGGGCCGTACCTCGATCGCCCCAGCCGCCTCCAGCTGTTCCATGAGCTCCCGCCCCCGGTCGGTCCGGGCAACGGTGAGGGTCCAGTCCCCGAAGGCCCCGATGCCGCCGGTCGAGATGTCCGCGTGCTCGGCGGCGAAGTCCGGGCACGCCTTGCATCCCTCCCTCGTCCAGGCGTGCGCCTCCTTCAGCGGGATCTCGTGGTAGCTCCCGTCCCGCATCCATACCTGGAAGACGCCCTTGATGTTCATCTTCAGGATCTCCTGGCGGGCCAAGCCGTAGCGGGCCTCGAACAGCTCGGCGAAGATGGCATCGTCGAACGTCTTGGAGCAGAGCAGCCCGATCGTGAGGACGAAGCGCCGGGCCACCTTGCCGGCCTTCCGGGCGGCCATCACCGGCGGGGCGGAGGACTGGCAGCTCATGCCGACGAGGGCGATCCGCTCTGCTCCGCCTTCGATGGCCGCAGAGTAAGCGAGCGGATTGGCGGAGTAGGTGTAACGCGATCCGGCTGAGTCGAGCACCTGGGAGCGGGTGGTCGCCACGCCCGGCACCGCCTTCCACGACGTGCCGTCGCCCTCGAGATACGAGACGAGGGCGGCGTCGATGATGTC
Source organism: uncultured Actinomycetota bacterium (assembly GCA_963754255.1). GTDB lineage: Bacteria > Actinomycetota > Acidimicrobiia > Acidimicrobiales > Bog-793 > CAVWEW01. Next base: position 500,989 of record CAVWEW010000008.1, on the reverse strand, counting down.
GTTCTCGAGGGCGTAGATGAGCAGCGCCGAGACGAGCCCCCCGTCCTGGCCGGCCTGGTTGATCTCCGGGTCGGCCGACCTGGCGAGGACCACGGACTGCGAGATGCCGAATACCTCCTCGTCGAGGCGCTCCCGACCGAACAGGAACCTGTCGACGTCTGTCTCCCAGTCCCTGAACCGGGGGCACGCCCTCGTGCACAGGGTGCAGCCACGCTCCCCGTAGGTGCAGTCCTCCGGTCCGCCTGACTCCTCGACGTGGAAGGGCCTGTAGCGCCCGAGGGTGTCGTCGTAGCCGAGGACGTCGTAGGGACAGGCCACCACGCAGGCGGCGCATCCCGTGCACAGGCCGGACGTCACCACCTCGCGCAGGAGGTGGGCCCAATGCGGCTTCTCTGGGGGCACGCGCCTCTCCTTCGCCTATGCACACCGGCTAGGTGGACCAGTGGCGACCGATACTACGGCAGGGCCGGCGACATCACCCAAATAGGCGGGATCGCCGCTGTCGTCTTACACTGCTCGTGCGACATAGCACGCAGACGTGCACGACTTCTGGAGGTCGCCGCGACGCCCCCCTCGCCCACCCGGCTCCGTGACGGGGGCCGCCGAGCCCTCATGCTGAGCCTGCTGGCCCTCCTCCTCCTCGGCGCGGTCGCCGCCGCCGTGTCCGGCGTAGGGATCGGGACTGCCGCGCTCCAAAGGCACCCTGCCTCCGTCACCCTCACCGTCGCCGTCACCCTCTTCGGGCTGTTTGCCATGGGATGCCTGCTCTGGGTGCTCTCGGTGTCCCTCATCGGGCACCGGGGCGCACGGATCCATGCCGGGCAGGAACAGAAACCCCGACGGCTGGCAGCGGCCCTCCCCGTCCTGGTGCTACTGGTGCTGGTGCTGTTCGTCGCCGCCCGTCGGCGCCAGCGGTTGTTCTCGCCTAGGCCAGGCGCAGCCGCCGCAACGGGCCACACGGCCGCGCACTCGGCGGTGAGCTTCGTCCCGGCCGCCTCTCTGTCCACCGTCGCCGCCGTGCTCGCCGTGCTCGCTCTCCTTCTCCTGCGCCGGCGGATCCTCCGGTGGCGACACCACCGCCCCTTCGGCCACCTGGAGCGGAGCGACCGCCGGATCGAGTGGCCGCCGGCCGAGCCGAGCTCTCTCGCCCGGTCACTAGCCGAAGTCCGCGTGCCCGATCCCGAGCAGGAGCCCGACCCGAGGCGGGCCGTGATAGCCGCCTACGTGGCGATGACGCATGCCGCCGGTGAGACAGGCGCCGTCCGGCGGATCGACGAGACGCCGTCTGAGTTCCTCGAACGCCTGCTCGATGCCGCCGGCGCCTCGGCGGACGCAGCCAGTCATCTGACCGCGGTGTTCGAGCTCGCCCGCTACACGACCCGTCCTGTCGAGGAGTCGCTACGGTCGAGCGCCATCGCCGCCCTGCACAGGGTGCGAGCAGAGCTAGGAGCGGCCGTGTGAGCCGCACCCTGCGCCGGATGGTGGCCTTCGTGGCCGCCGTGGCCACGACCGGCATCGTGCTGGCCCTGGTCGACGGGGCGCCGGATCCGGGTGTGGCCGTCCGCTCCTACGCGGCGGTGATGGGCGGCCTGGCGGCTCTGTCGGCGGCGTCGTGGCTGCGGCGGGGCCGCCGCGGCTGGAGCGGAGCGGGAGCGGCCCGCGCCGGGAGTGAACCGGAGGTCGAGGCCCTTGACCCGACGGGCGCCGCCTGGCAGGAGCTCGAACGGGCCCTTCGTTTCGGCGCCACCACCATCGGCGACTACCGCCTCCTCGTCCGGCCGAGGTTGAGCGCCCTCGCGGCCGCAAAGCTGAACCGGCGCGGCGTGCCGCTCTCCGACCCGGAGCGAGCGCGGGCCTTGCTCGGAGAATCGTTCAAGCTGGTCGATCCGCGCATCGCCATGCCGGCTGACCGGCTCGCGCCTGGGATTCCCATCTCCGAGATCGATCCACTCGTGAAGGCGTTGGAAGAGCTGTGACGATCACCGAACACCTCTCGGCCGGATCGGGACTTGGCGTGAGGGGGTCGGGAGAGCTGTGACGATCACCGAGCCGCTTCCCCTCACCGAGGTCGGCCGCCTCTCGGAGACGATCTGCACCGAGGTGGAGCGGGCCATCGTCGGCAAGCGGGCGAGCATCGAGCTCGTCCTCCTCGGCATCCTCGCCGGGGGCCATGTGCTCCTCGAGGACGTCCCCGGAGTGGCCAAGACCCTGCTCGTGCGCTCCCTCTGCCAGACGACGGGCCTCTTGTACTCCCGCATCCAGTTCACGCCGGACCTGATGCCGGCCGACGTGACGGGCTCATCCTTCTACGACGCCCGGCGGAACGAGCTCGAGTTCCGACCAGGGCCCCTCTTCGCCAACCTCGTACTCGGCGACGAGATCAACCGGGCGCCCCCGAAGACGCAGGCGGCCCTGCTCGAGGCGATGCAGGAGCACCAGGTGACCGCTGACGGCACCTCACACCCGCTGCCTGAGCCCTTCGCCGTCTTCGCCACCCAGAACCCCATCGAGTACGAGGGGACCTACCCACTGCCCGAGGCACAGCTCGACCGCTTCGTGCTGCGGGTGAGCATCGGCTACCCGGACCGCCGGAGCGAGCAGGAGCTGGTCGAGCGTCGAGCAGCGCGCGGTCGGGAGGACGTCCGCCTCGAGGCTGTCGTGGAGCCGTCCACGCTGCTCGCCATGTGCGGCGCCGTCGAGAGGGTCGAAATCTCGCCCGCGGTGGCGGGGTACCTGGTCGAGGTGGTGAGGTCGACGAGGGAGGCACCCGGCGTGCAGGTGGGGGCCAGCCCGCGGGCATCAGTGGCGCTTCTGCAGGCGGCGCGGGCTCGGGCCGCCCTCAACGGGCGCGACTTCGTGCTGCCGGACGACGTGAAAGCCGTCGCCGAGCCGTGCCTGGCCCACCGGCTCTCCCTCCGGCCCGAGCTGTGGCTTCGCGGCGTGCAGAGCGCCGAGGTCGTGCGGCAATGCCTCAGCGCGGTTCCGGTGCCGGTCGGATGGGAGTGACCTGGCGGGTCAGCGGGAAGGTCCTCGCCGAGGGAATCACCGCGGCGCTCGCATTGCTCGCCGCCGCCGTGACCGGCGACGTCATGCTCGTGGCGCTGGCCGCCCCCCTCGGCGCTGGCGGCCGTGCTGGGCTTGAGTGCGGGCGCGCCCCGAGCCGCCGGTGGTGACCACCAGCGTCACGCCCCTCGTCGTCTCGCCCGGCGACCGGGTGCAGATTCGCAGTAGAGCTGGCGTCGGCACCTGGCGGGGGCCCCCTGGCTTGCGAGGTCAGCCTCGTCCTGCCACCGGCCCTGCAGGCCGATGATCCGACCCGCTGGCGGCTCCTCCTCGGCGAGCAGCCCGAGATCATCTCGTGCGCGCTTCGCCCCACTCGGCCCGGGCGGTTCGCCGCCGGGGCTTTGGAGATGAGGTTCACCAACCGCTCCGGCGCCGTGGCCGGGCTCGTGACCGCCGGTGACATCGTCAGGATCGAGGTGCGTCCCGCCCCGGCACGGCTCGGCTCCTTGGTGCGGCCGGAGCGTGTCCGGGCGACGGCCGGAGATCGGGTCGCCCGGCTCTCCCTGGACGGGATCGAATTCTCCGAGGTGCGCGAGCAGCAGTCGGGCGCGCTCGAGCGGCGCGTCAACTGGCGGGCGACTGCCAGGCGGCAGGCGACGTGCGTCAACCTGTACCACCCCGAGAGGAGCACCGACATCGTGCTCCTCGTGGACACCTTCGCCGACGCCCCCTTGCCGAGCGTCATCTCGGTCGCCCTCAACCTGGCCGATACCTACCTCCGGCAGCACGACCGCGTCGGTCTCATCTGCTTCGGCGGCGTGCTCGACTGGGTGGAGCCAGGCACCGGCCCCGCCCAGCTCGCCCGTCTGCGGGCGTCTCTGCTCGCCTCCGAGGCGTACTTCTCCTATGCCTGGAAGACGGCCGACATCATCCCGCGGCGCCTGTTCCCGGTGGGCTCGCTCGTGCTGGCGGTCTCACCGCTCGCCGATGATCGATTCGTCTCCTCCCTCGCCTCTCTGCGTTCGAGGGCACAGGACCTGGCCGTCATCGAGGTCCGCCCCAGCCACCCGCCACCCGGAGCGGATCTGTCCCTCAGCGGCTCGGTGGCCTGGCGGATCCTGCAGCTCGAGCGCCAGGAGATCCGTCACCGGTTCTGGCAGCTGGGCGTCCCGATCAGCACCATCGCCGGCGCCGACGGCACCGCTTCGGCCTTGATGGAGATCGCCGCCTTCCGGCGGGCGGTCCGGGGCTCGGGGATGCTCCGGTGACCGCGGACAACCCCGCCCGCTCACCCTTCCGACAGACAGCCGTGGGGCGGGCAGGAGTAGCGGCGGCCGCGCCGCTCCGTCAAGCCTTCGGCGTCGCGCCGGCGGCCGTCGGGAGCGGCCTCGGCCTCGACTGCTTGCTGACCGCCTTCGGTACCGCGAGGGCTCCCCTTTCCACAGGTGCCGCCGTGGCCGCCCTCGGGCTCTTCTCGATGGCGGCCCTGATCGTGGCGACGGGCAGGAGAAGCGTCGCTGCGCTCGTCGTGTCGGTGCTGGCAGCCGCCGGGGCAGCCGGGCTGGCCGGCCTTCCGCCGTCGCGTCCTGATGCCGCCGTCGTGGCGGCGGCGTCGGGAGCGGTGCTGCTCGCCGTCGCCGAGGCCGGCGGCTATGCCATCGACTCCGGGGACAGCAAGGTGAGGCGCAACAGCCCCGGTCTCTCGAGGGCCGGCTGGGTGGCGGCAATCGGCGCCGCGGGCGGGGCGGCCGGGTGGCTCGTCGTCGCCATGGCAACCGGACTGAGCGGGCTCGGCGACGTCGCTCTCGGCCTCGGCGTGCTCGCCGGGGCGTCTCTCATGTTCCTCATCGGCAGCCTGGCACGCGCCGCCGTCGGCTCAGCCGGGACGACCTCCGGCCTTCCGGCGAGCACAGGCATCAGCCACCTGCTGCGGCGAGCACCTTCTCGGCGTGGCCGTCCGCCCGGACGTGGCGCCACACCCGCAGCACGACGCCGTCGGGACCGATGAGCACGGTCGTGCGCATGACCCCGGTGCTCTTCCGCCCGTAGAGCGTCTTCTCCCCCCAGGCTCCGTAGCGCTCCATGACCTCGTGGGAGGCGTCTGTGAGCAGGCGAACAGTGAGGCCGTACTTCTGGCGGAACCGCTGGTGCGAGGCGGCATCGTCGGGAGAGACGCCGACAACCTCTATGCCGGCTTGCTCGAAGGCGGTGTCGCGTTCGGTGAACTGACAAGCCTCTTTCGTGCAGCCGGGTGTGTCGTCGGCCGGGTAGAAGTAGACGACAACCCGCTTGCCGGCGAAGTCGGCGAGGCGGACGATCGTTGCCGTGCTCGTCGGGCAAGGCAAAATCCGGCGCCGGCTCTCCCTCTTGCAGTGCGGCCATCTTGCTGCCCTCCTGTCTCGCTTGCTCAGTGGTGCCGAGGCTACGGCTGAGCCGCCGCCGGCACCACGTCGGGCTCGACCTTCCTCGCCGGCTCCCGGCGCGCCAGAGCTGCTTCCATGGCCTCGCCGAGACGCTCAGCCTTGTGATGCTCCCGCTCCGGCTCATCGTCGGCGAAGTCCGGCAGCACCTCGTCGGCGAACAGCTCGAGAGAGGCGCAGATGTCCTCGTGGCGGTTGCGGCCGGCCTGGCTGACGAAGATCACCTCGTCGACGCCGGCCTCGGCGTACTGGCCGAGGAGCTCGCGCACCTGCGCCGGCGTCCCGATCGCTCCCCGGAGTGATCCCATCTCCTGTTCGTACAGCCGGGCCGCCAGCGGGCCGCCGGTCCTCGATGCCACCCGGCGATCGAAGCCGAAGAGGCTGCGCCGTTCCTCGAACTCCGACCAGACGTCGGTGCGACCGGGGCGGTGATCGCCGAAGACGTAGTAGTGACCGAGCGAGTAGGCGAAGAAGTGGGCTCCGTCGAGCCCCTTGTCGATGGCCCGTTCCTCGTCGTGATCGAGCATGAAGGGCAGCACCACCGCCACGTTGGGGTTGACGGCAAAGCCGGCCGGGATGCAGGCCGACGAGCAGAGCGTGGCGTAGTAGTCGTCCACGAAGAGCTTCGCCTCTGCTCCCTCGATGAAGGAGAACGAGAGCGCCCCGATGCCCTTCTCGGCAGCGAGGTGGATCGTCTCCCGGCGGCTGCAGGCGACCCACAGTGGCGGATGCGGGCGCTGCATCGGCCGAGGCACGAGGTTCCTCGGCGGCATCTGGACGAACTGCCCGTCGTAGCCGGCGAAAGGCTCCTCTACGAACAGCCTGGTCACGACGTCGAGAGCTTCTGACCACTGGGCACGTTTCTCTGCCCGCTCGACGTTGAAGCCGCCGAGCTCGATGTTCGACGAGGTCTCGCCGGTGCCGAGCTCCACACGGCCGTCGGACAACAGGTCGAGAGTCGCGACACGTTCGGCCACGCGGGCCGGATGGTTGTAGGCGGGCGGGAGGGCGACGATGCCGTGACCGAGGCGGATCCGGGAGGTACGCTGGCTCGCCGCAGCCAGGAAGACCTCCGGGGCGCTCGAGTGCGAGTACTCCTCGAGGAAATGGTGCTCGACCTCCCACACGTGATCGAGGCCGATCCGGTCGGCGATCTCGATCTGCTCGAGGGCATCGTGCAGGAGCTGGTGCTCACTGCCGTCGCCCACGGACGGGGAAGCTGATGCTCGTAGAAGATGCCGAACTTCATCCACCCTCCCGTCGTCCGGCGAGCCAACGTGAGGACCAAATGAACATGGATCAGTCGTCACCTCGACCGCCAGTAGGCTGAGCACCGAGAATACTGATGCGCTCTTCGTCCGACTCCGCCAGCTCCCCTACGACCACTGACTTGCCAGCTGAGACCCGCCACGGTGACTTTCGCCGAACTAGGCGTCGCTCCCGAGCTCGTAGCAGCCCTGCTCAGTCAAGGGATCGTCGCTCCCTTCCCTGTTCAGGAGCTGACGATCGCCGATGCCCTCGCCGGGCACGACGTGTGCGGCAAGGCGAAGACCGGCTCGGGAAAGACGCTCGCCTTCGGTCTCCCGCTCCTGATGCGAGCGGCCGCACGCCAAGCCAGGAAGGCCGACCGCTCTCGTGCTCGTGCCGACCCGGGAGCTCGCCGTCCAGGTGGCCGAGGTGCTCGTGCCGCTCGCCCGGGCCGTCGATCGCCGGGTGACCACCGTCTACGGCGGAAGCGACATGGACGGCCAGATGCGCCGCCTCGGACGGGGCATCGACGTGGTCGTGGCCACGCCGGGCCGGCTGATCGACCTCGTCGACCGGAAGGTCGTCTCCCTAGCCGCCATCAAGATGCTCGTGGTGGACGAGGCTGACCGGATGGCCGATATGGGTTTCTTGCCGCAGGTCGAGTGGCTGCTGCGCCACATGCCGGCCGGCCGCCAGACGCTGCTCTTCTCGGCCACGCTCGACTCGGCCGTCGACCAGGTCGTCCGGCGCCACCTGAACAACCCCGTCCAGCACGAGGTGAGGGCGCGGCAGGTCACCGTGGAGGAGATGCAGCACGTCTTCTTGAAGGTGCACCAGATGGACAAGGCAAAGGTCTGCGCCGCCATCGTGGCCGGGGCCTCGAAGACGCTCTGCTTCGTGCGGACCAAGCGCGGAGCCGACCGTCTGGTCGCCGACCTCCACAGCGAAGGCGTCCGGGTGGCGGCGATCCATGGCGATCTGCGCCAATCGGCCCGCGAGAAGGCGCTCCAGCAGTTCTCGGCCGGGGATCTGCCGGCGCTCGTGGCCACCGACGTGGCGGCCCGGGGCCTCGACATCGACGGAGTCGACGTCGTCGTCCACTACGACCCGCCGGAGGACCACAAGGCGTACCTGCACCGTTCCGGCCGCACGGCGCAGGGCGGGCGAGGGCGGCGTCGCCGTCACGCTCGTGCTGTGGGACCAGGAGCTGGCCATCGAGCGGCTCGGCAAGCGGATCGGGCTCGAGGTGCGCCTGGTGGAGGTCTTCTCCAACGATCCCCGCCTCGCCGACCTGTCCGGGTGGGACCATCGCCAGGGTCATGTCTCTGAGCGCGCCGGCGCCACAAACGGCCGCAGCACGGTAAAGACCGGTTCGCGGCGCCGGCGGTGAGCCTGCGGCGAGCGATCTCGCTCGTCCCCTCTGCCACCGACACCCTCGTCGCGCTCGGCGCGGCGGATGCGCTCGTCGGGATCAGCTCCGACTGTGACCAGCCCGACCCGGCAACGGCCCCGGCCTGTCGTCACCGGCGGCCTGATCGACCCGGCGGCGGCCGCGGCTGATCCGGCCGGCGCCGACCTGGCCGTGCGCGAGCAGCTCGCAAGCGGGCGGATCCCTCTACAACCTCGACGTCGCCGCCATCGTCTCGCTGGCGCCCGAGGTCGTGTTCGCCCAGGACCACTGCACCGTGTGTGCGGTGCCCTCCAGCTGAGGTCACCTCCGCCCTCGCCGGCCGGGGACTTTCATGCGAGGTCGTCTCTCTCGACCCGGAAGGGCTGGAGGACGTGCTGTCGACCTTCGCCCGGATCGGCCACGCCGTCGGCGCCGGAGAGGCCGGGGAAGCTCTCGAGTCGTCGTGCCGGCGGCGTCTCGCCGACCTCGGCCGCCCTCGCCTGCGCCACTCGGGTGGCCGGCGCCCCCGCGTCGTCGTCCTCGACTGGGTCGATCCTCCCTTTGTCGCCGGCAACTGGGTCCCGGAGCTCGTGGAAGCGGCCGGGGGTGAGGCTGTCCTCGGCGGCGGCGAGCGCGAGCCTGGCGCCGGACCCGTCCCCTCGCGCCAGGTGACGGTCGGCGCCGTGGTCTGCAGCCCGACCGGATTTCGTGGTGGTTGCCCCCTGCGGTCTCGGGCTCGAGGCGGCGGCCGACGCTGCGCGGGACGTGGCGGCCTGGTTCGCCCCGGGGCCGGCCGGCGCCTCGGCGGCGACCCCGGGTGGCCGCCTTCGACGGGCGGCTCTGGTTCTCCCGCCCCGGCCCCCGACTGGTGGAAGGCGCCGAGGCGTTGTCAGCATTGCTCAGCGGGCAGCGCCTCGTCGCCTCCACGGGCGTATGTCGGGTACTCGAGATCACGGAGGATCGTGCGATGACAGAGGGCAGGGACGAGCCGGCGGCGAGGAGTGAGGGCCGGGCCGGCGCCGGAGCGGAAGGGAACGGGAGCAGCACGCAAGACGGGCGCACGGCGCCGGCCGACGCGGCCGCGGAGATCCGCCGCGTCGGGGGCGACCGGCTCTACTTCCGGCAGCTGCTCGCGGGCCGGGACTTCGCCCGTGCCGACCCGATCGCTCGACAGATGGTCAACTTCGTCTATGTCATCGGCGACCGGGAGACCGGCGAGGCGGTGGCAGTGGATCCGGCCTACGCGCCCGGCGAGGTGGTCGACCTGGTCGAGGAGGCCGGGTTGCGCCTCGTAGGGGTGCTCGCCACCCACTACCACGCCGATCATGTCGGCGGTGACCTGTTCGGCTACACGATCAAGGGCCTCGCCGACCTGCTCGAGCGGGTAGACGTTCCGGTCCACGTACAGCAGGCAGAGACACCCTGGGTCATGAGATCGGCCGGCCTCGGCCAAGACGCTCTCGTCGAGCACGACTCTGACGACGTCGTCGAGGTGGGCGCAGTGACGATCCGCCTCGTGCACACCCCCGGCCATACGCCGGGCAGCCAGTGCTTCCTCGTTGACGGCAAACTCGTTGCCGGCGACACCCTCTTCCTGAACGGCTGCGGCCGCACCGACCTTCCCGGCAGCGACCCGGCCGCCATGTACGACACCCTCGTCAACCGGCTCGCCCGGTTGCCCGACGACACGGTCGTCTACCCGGGTCACCTCTACTCAAAGGAGCCGTCGGCCACACTCGGCGAGACGAAGCTCCACAACCCAGTCCTTGCTCCGCGCAGCGCCGACGAATGGCTGCGGCTCTTCGGCAGTTGACGGCTGTGTACCGCGAGACCGCCGGCGATGTCGCTTCGGCGGCTGACGCCGCCGTGGACGCCGCCGGCGGCACCCCCGCCCCGCCACCGGACCGGCGCCCAACCGGAAGGCCCCTCTCGGACGTCCGACCGCCTACGATGTGTCATGGAGCACGACGTGCGCGCAGGCGCCCCCCCGCCCTCCGGTTCCGTGCCGTCGCAGTCCTCGACACCGCCGGCTTTGCCCACCTTCCAGACCAAGTTCGGGCGGGAGGGCCTCACCTTCGACGATGTCCTGCTGATGCCGGCAGCCTCCGAGATCCTTCCCTCGGAAGCCTCCACCGAGAGCCGCCTCACCCGGAACATTTCGCTCGCGATCCCTCTCGTCTCGGCCGCGATGGACACCGTGACCGAGTCTCGCCTGGCCATCGCCATGGCCCGGGAGGGAGGCATCGGCGTCATACACCGGAACCTGTCGATCCCCGACCAGGCCGCCGAAGTGGACCGGGTGAAGCGGTCCGAGGCGGGCATGATCACGAACCCCATCACGGTCTCGCCGTCGACCTCCATCGCCGACGCGATGGCGCTGATGGCGGAGTTCCACGTATCGGGCGTTCCGGTCATGGACGGCTCCGGCCGGCTCGTCGGCATCGTGACGAACCGCGATCTCCGTTTCGTCGAGCAGTCCACCGGCTGGCACGACGAGCCGGTCTCGACCCTCATGACCTCGAACGGCCTGGTCACGGCTCCCGTCGGGACAACCCTCGAGGAAGCGCAGGTCGTTCTCGGCCGGCACCGGATCGAGAAGCTCCCCATCGTCGAGCCCGACGGCACGCTGCACGGCCTCATCACGGTGAAGGACATCCAGAAGCGGATCGACTACCCGCGGGCGACGAAGGACGAGCGGAGGCAGGCTCCGAGTGGCGGCAGCGGTCGGAACGGGACCTGACGCCCTCGAGAGGATGGAAGCCCTCGTCGCGGCCGGCGCCGACGTGATCGTCGTCGACACGGCCCACGGTCACGCCCGCAGCGTCATCGAGACGGTGGCCAAGATGCGGGCCAACTTCGAGGTCGACATCATCGCCGGCAACGTCGCCACCGGCGAGGCCACGGCTGCCCTGATCGATGCCGGCGCCGACGCCGTCAAGGTCGGCATCGGCCCGGGCTCGATCTGCACGACCCGGGTCGTCGCCGGCATCGGGGTGCCGCAGATCACGGCCGTGTTCGACTGCGCCACCGTGGCTTCCCGCCGCCGCATCCCGGTCGTCGCCGACGGCGGGGTGCAGTTCTCCGGCGATGTGGCAAAAGCGTTGGCTGCGGGCGCATCCACGGTCATGCTCGGCAACGCCCTCGCCGGCGTGGACGAGTCGCCGGGCGAGATCGTCATGCAGCAGGGCGAGCGGTTCAAGGAGTACCGCGGAATGGGATCGCTCGGGGCCATGCAGGGCCGCTCTTACTCGAAGGACCGCTACTTCCAGGGCAGCGTCGAGAGCGGGAAGCTCGTGCCGGAGGGCATCGAGGGACGGGTGCCCTACAAGGGCCCGCTCGGGATCGTCCTCCATCAGCTCGTCGGCGGCCTTCGTCAGGCCATGGGGTACTGCGGGGCCCGCAGCGTGTCCGAGCTGCAGGCCGAGGGGCAGTTCATCCGGGTCTCGCCGGCCAGCCTGCGCGAGAGCCACCCCCACGATGTCGTCATCACGAAAGAGGCGCCGAACTACCAGCTCCCTTGAGCTGTCGCTCAGGCTCTCGTCCGGTACCTCCACACGGCTACCGGCACCAGCACGACGAGGATCCCCACGCCCCACAGCAGCGTGGCTATGACGTGGTTGGCGGCCGGCCCGGGGCCGCCGACCATCAGAGAGCGTGCCGCAGCCACGGCTTCGCTCACCGGCTGATAGGTAGCGAAACCGCGCAGCCAGCCCGGCATCGACGACACCGGGACGAACGTCCCGGCGGCGAATGTGAGCGGGAAGAGGAGGGGGAAGGACATGACCTGAGCCGTTTCGCTGTTGGCCGCCGACAAGCCGATCACGGCAAAGCCCCACGAGAGGGCATACGCGAACAACAGCAGGAGCCCTATCCCGGCGAAGTAGCCCGCCACACTCTCGATACGGAATCCCACTGCGTAGCCGACAGCTGTGATGATCGCCACCACGCCGACGTTCCGGGCAAGGTCGGCCAGGGTGCGGCCGGCCAGGACGGCCGAACGGGCCATCGGGAGTGACCGGAACCGCTCGATGATTCCCTTTTGCAGGTCTTCGGCGAGCCCGATGGCGGTGGAGACGGCGCCGAAGGCCACCGTCTGCACGAATACGCCCGGCATGAGGAAGTTGACGTATCCCCCAGGGATGTTCGTGACGCGGATGGCCCCCCCGAAGACATAGCGGAACAGCAGGACGAACATCACCGGCTGCACGCTCGAGAAGAACAGCGCCTCGGGAATCCGGGTCAAGGCGATCAAGTTGCGCTCGGTGATGACGAGGATGTCGATGAGGGCGTCGCCACGGTGTCGTGCGAGCCCGCGCCGTCGGTGCCGGCGTGGCGATGGTCATGGTCGTCGTGCTCATCGTTTCCCTCTCGCTTCGGTTGCCATCTCGGCGGCACCGTCCACTTCGCTGGCCCCGTGGCCGGTCAAGGAGAGGAAGACGTCGTCGAGGCTCGGCTCGCGCATGGCGAGAGTCGCCGGGACGAGACCGGCCTCGTCGAGGCGGACGAGCGCCTCGGTCACCATGCGGGCTCCCCCGTCAAGGGCCAGCTCCACGATCGTGCCCTGCAGGACGGGCTCCCGGTCGAAGCGCCGCGTGAGCTCGGAGAGGATCCTCGTTGCCTGGACCGCCTGCTCGGGCGCGCCCATGTCGATGTCGAGGACTGTGGCGCCGAGATTCGCCTTCAGCTCAGCGGAGGTTCCCTCCGCGATGACACGGCCGTGGTCGACGACGGCGAGCCGGTCGGCCAGCCGGTCGGCCTCCTCGAGGTACTGCGTCGTCAAAAGCACCGTTGTGCCGGCGCCGGTCAGCTCCTCGATGACCCCCCACAAAGCCATCCGGCTGTACGGGTCGAGGCCGGTCGTGGGCTCGTCGAGGAAGAGCACCGGCGGCCGGTCGACGAGCGCGGCGGCCAGGTCGAGGCGCCGGCGCATGCCACCCGAGTACGTCTTGACCGGGCGGTTGGCCGCGTCGGTCAGCTCGAACTGCTCGAGCAGCTCATCGGCCCGCTGAGTGGCGAACCTCCTCGAGAGATGGGTCAGCTGACCGATGAGGCGGACGTTCTCCCGGCCGGTCAGGTTCTCGTCGACCGCTGCGTACTGCCCGGCGAGGCCGATCGATGCTCGCACGAGGGCCGCGTCCCGGACGACATCGTGACCGAGGACCGTGGCGGCCCCGGAGTCCGGCCGCAGGATCGTGGTGAGGATGCGGACCGCCGTCGTCTTGCCGGCGCCGTTCGGCCCGAGCAGTCCGAAGACTGTGCCGGACTCCACCACGAGCGAGACGCCGTCGAGCGCCGTGACGCCGCCCTTGAACACCTTGACCAGGTCATGGGCTTCGATGGCGTGAACCATGTCATTTTCCTCGGAGGGCATTTTCGGCGGGGAAGGCGGAGAACTCGTGGCTTAACACATATCTACCTGCTCGACCGGGGACCGATGACGTGGCAGCACCGGTTCGAGCCTCGGGTTCCACGTGAGGCCATGGGGCGGCCTCCGATCAACCGAGCGGCATCGGTTCCCCGCAGCCGGGTCCGACGGCCGACCGGCGGGGTGTGGTGGGATGGCGGGATGCCGGACCCGTTTCTCCTCCGACCGGGTGAGGCGCCGGAGCTCAAAAGCAGGAACCCGGCCTCCACCAAGGGTGCCCCGGGCGACAAGGCCGAGACTGTCGCCGCCTTCGCCGAGCAACATGTCGAGCTGGGCGCGCTCCAGGCCAGGCTGTTCGCCGAGAAGCGGCAGTCGCTGCTCGTCGTGCTGCAGGGCATCGACACCTCAGGCAAGGACGGCGCAATCCGCCATGTGTTCAGAGGCCTCGATCCTTGCGCGGCCCGGGTGGCCACCTTCGGCGTGCCCACTTCGGTTGAGCTGGCGCACGACTTCCTGTGGCGAGTGCACCAGCAAGTGCCACGAACCGGCGAGATCGTGATCTTCAACCGCTCCCATTACGAGGACGTGCTGGTCGTGCGGGTGCACAATCTTGAGCCAGATCATGTCTGGCGGGCGCGGTATGAGCACATAAACGCCTTCGAGCGGCTCCTGAGCGATCGCAGGACGAGGATCGTCAAGTTCCTCCTCCACATCTCGCCCGCCGAACAGTCGAAGCGCCTTCAGGCGCGCCTCGACCAACCCGACAAGCGTTGGAAGCTACAGGCGTCCGATCTGACGGACCAGCAACACTGGGACGAGTACGAGGCTGCCTTTACGGAGATGCTCGAGCGCACCTCGACCGAGGAGTCACCCTGGTACATCATCCCGGCCGACCACAAGTGGTTTCGCAACTGGGCCATAGCGGGCGTGTTGATCCGGGTTCTGACGGAGATGGACCCGAAGTACCCGCTGGTCGAGCCACCGCCGACGGCAGCCAAGCGCGGAGCATGAGACCAGAGCGCGGCGCCGCGCGGCGCCCTCCGGTCGGGTCGCCACGGGTAGCGGCCGGGTTCACGTGGCGGCGGCACCGATCTCGCCACGAGCGCGACCATTGGGGACCGCCTTGTGGCCATGAGCAGGCTCTACCAGAGGAGAGATCACTTTGTTGCTCGTAGGAACGAACCGCAGCTTGCTTGACCTCGACCGCTCCTTCACGATTGCCGAGGACACATCGGTCACGGCTCTTGCCGTCGGCGGCGGACAGGCCTTCGCCATGCTCGACGCCGGAGCGTGTCGACTGCATCGATGAGTTCGACTGCCAGCCCAGGGCGGCTCTGCCCGAGCCGAGCGGGCAGTCGATGGCGGTCGTTGCCACCAGTGAGGGTCCGCCGGCGACCGCGTCCGCGCACGCGGCCGGCGATCACGACGGCGGGGCCGACTCGAGCGGGAAGGCTCATCACCTCAGGCGTCACCATCAGGAGGACACCGCCCAGGCAAGTGTCGACCCTGGCGTTGACCTGCTCGTCGGCATGACGGGTGCTCGGCTCGTCCGGGTGTCCGGCAGTCAGGTGCGACCGATCTCCTCATTCGACTCCCTTCCCGGACGCTCCGAGTGGGAGAACCCCGCCGGCCCGACGCCGGATTTGCGATCGATCGCCGTCGCCGAAGACGGGCAATGGCTTGCCAATGTGCACGTGGGGGGCGTGTGGGCCTCCGATGACGAAGGCAGCAGCTGGAGGGCGGTCATCGAGCCCGCTGCCGACGTGCACGAGGTAACGGCAGCGTGGGGACGTGTGGCAGTGGCTGCCGCGATCGGAGCGGGATGGAGCGAGAACCGTGGCGCCACTTGGCAGTGGAGCACGGAAGGCTTGGCGGGCTCTTACGCCCGGGCAGTGGCGCTCGACGGCGACACCATCTACGTCACCGCCTCCACCGGGCCGAGCACCACGGCGGGAGCCATCTACAGAGCGTCGCTCGGGAAGGGTTTCGAGAAGTGCACCCGCGGCCTGCCCGAATGGTTCCCCTTCAACATCGACACGGGTTCACTTTCCGCCCGCGACGGCCGAGTCGCCTTCGGCACCCGTGACGGCACGGTCTTCGAATCAAAGGACGAGGGGTCGTCCTGGGGCGTCGTCGCCGAGCACGTCGGTCCGGTGCGCTGCGTAAAGCTGATTTGAGGGTCACGCACAAGGCCGCCCTCTGGCAGGGCTCCTCGGGACGCTGGCACCAAGCGCAGCCGCCGGCGCCCGTCCCGGTCTCGGTTCGGAGGGGCGCTAGATGATGCCTAGCCTGTGCGCCAGGATCGATCTACGATCCTCCGGCTCGGCGCCCGCGCCGCCGTGGCCCCTGTAGCTCAGAGGATAGAGCAGCGGTTTCCTAAACCGCGTGCCGCAGGTTCGAGTCCTGCCAGGGGCGCCGATGTGATGTCGCGAGACATCGTGCGCACCTGTCTCGAGACATAGTTCACACCCTCAGCCCTGTCGCTGGTAGTCCCGGCTGGGATCGAGTGTGAGCTCCCGTATGAGTTCGCCTTCGTCGGTGATGACCCGGATCGACCGCTCGTGGACGAGAACGAGCACCCGGGTGCCGGCGAGCTTTCGCCCGAGGCCCACGTGGTACAGGCGGCTGTTGTAACGAAGGCTCACCGTGCCGCCTTCGTCGATCACGTCGCGACGCACGCGGTAGTGGCCGAGGGAGGTCGGCTCTCCTCTCGGTCCATCCTTCGGCCGGGCGCTGAAAGCCTCCGCCGGGGTCCTTCGCCCGATGCCACGATGAGGACGGACGTCGTTGTAGTACTCCCGGAACGTGTCGAGCTGTGCCTGCAACTCGGCGATCGACCTGGGCGGCTCTTGATTGGCGAGCCACTTCTTCAAGGTCTGGTGGAACCTCTCGACCTTCCCGCAGGTCTGGGGGTGATAGGGCTTCGAGTGGCGAAGGCCGATCCCCATCGAGATGCACAGGCGCTCGAGGGCCACCCAGCCCCGGCCCCGGTAGGCGCCCGTGAACACGGCCGCGTTGTCAGTGAGGTACTTGGCGGGGAACCCGTATGTCTCACCGGCCTTCTCGAAGCTCTCGACGACGCTCAAGGCGTTGAAGGCGACGGCGGCGTCTGAGCCGACGAGGTAACGGGAATGGTCGTCGAGCTGGTTCAGCACCTCGACCAGGGCGCCGCTTTTCAAAGCCACGTGGGTGACGTCGGCCTGCCAGCGCTCGTTCGGCAGGTCGGCGGCGAACCTGACATACGAGCTCTTCGGACGCTTGTGCGGCTCCGGTCGGACAAAGCCTCGCCGGGAGAGCACCCGCCAGATCGTCGCCGGAGAAGGTGAGGTGCCCCGAGCCTTAGCCAGGTGGTAGGCGATCGTCGCCGCCCCAGCGTCGAGACCCTGGTCGGCCAGCGTCTTGCGGAGGGTGACGATCTCGCCCTCCAGCTGCTCGTCGAGCTGTCGCGGGCTGAAACGCGGGCGCCGTGACCTCGGCTCGAAAGCCGCCTCGCCTTCTTCCTCGTAGCGGGCGACCAGCTTCTGCACCCAGCGCCGGGAGACCTCGTAGTCACGGGCCACCTCGCTCTTCGGGCGCTTCTCGATCGTCACCGCCGTGATCACAAGGCGTGCCAGGGACATGTCGCACCTCCAGCTCCGAGGTGTGAACTATGTCTCGCGACACCTGTGAACTATGTCCTGAAATCAGACACTGCCAGGGGCGCCGACCGGTGCCTGCCGGGATAAGAGCGGCCGGCGGCTGGGCGCACAAAAGCCGGGCAATAGAGACTTCGGCCTCCTGGAGACACACACCGGGCAACACGCCAACTCAGCCTGAGTGCCGAGCGTGTTGCCGGCGCCCGAAGGACCTACCGGAGTGGCGTCCCGGCTCCACCGGCGGGACGCGCAGGGTCGACGGCCGGCGGAGGTATAGGGCGGCGGTCTCGGGCTGGAGCCGGTCGCGCTTCCTACCTGCCGACGTGCAGCGTTACGGACGCTGAGGCCGACGTTGACGCGGCGGGATTTGACGTCCTCGACTCATGGTTCGACGATGACGGCGACCTTCGGGGCCTCCCCGCCCAGCTACCCGGTCAGAGTCAGTTTCGCCGGGGCCGGGACTAGGTTGTCTTGCGGCGGGCCTGAATGGCGGGCGCGGCCAAGGGCGCACACGCGACGACCGCAGCGATCAACGCCAAGAATGCTCCAAAGCTCCATCCGACTCCGCTAAGTCCGAAGCCGCCCGGCTTTAAGACGAAAGCGAGGACGACGAGGACGAGATTGACGGCGGTCACCGCTAGCACGAGTCTCTCGTGAGGGAGCGGCAGCTTGAACGGCAGCTGCGGCAGGAAAGCCCGCGCCCCCAGGTAGGCAACGAGCCCGAGGCAGAGGAGGAACACGATCCAGAGATAGCCATGGACGGACTCGCCGCTTCCGGAGTAGGTGCCGAACGCGACGTGGACGCTGAACCACGGCAGGAAGAGCGAGATCAGCAGGATGAACGAGGCGACGCCGGTGATCTTGTCGGCTTGAGACAGTTTGCCGGCGTCGAATTTGAGCGTCGTAGCGGCTCTTCCGCCCGGTGCGCCCCCGCCGCCCGGCGTCACCGACGGCCCCGACGTGGTCTGCTGGAACGTGCTCCCGCCTAAGGGCGCGCTCGCAGCACCGCCGGGCAAGGTGCTCACCACCGGCTCCCTGTCGGGGTTTGACTGGCCGGCCACAGGTGCACCGCAGTTCGCGCACGTCGTTGCATGAACGAGCAATTCCTGCTCGCAAGTGACGCAATTCATGGCCGACCACTCCCCCTCGATCCGTCAGCCCACTGCCGACAGGATCCAAGTGTAAGCCAGCGACGGCGTTAAGCCCAGTTGGCGTCGCCGTAGCGGGCCGGCCGGAGTGACGCGAGGGGCCGGCCGCCTGTCGCTCCGGCGGCACGCGGGTCGGGTAGAGAGCCGCTCGACGCTGAGACCGTCGATCATCATCACGAGCTCGCGGGTGGCGCACTGCAACCCGAACTCCACCTTGCGCGACGTGTTCGACGCAGTCGCGGCGGAGGCGGCGGGCCGAGCGAAGCGTCCATCGGCCACCGGGCGTCAGTACCCTTCACCAAATGTCAGAGAAGGTCACCCGCGCCGCGCTCGTCACCGGAACGTCGTCTGGACTCGGTCGCGGCGTGGCCGAGCGCCTGTCGGCTTCCGGCTGGGACGTGCTCGGCACCGTTCGCGGAGATGGAGCAGAGCTGCCATTTGAGACTGTTCGCTGTGACGTCACCGACGACGACGCCGTAGCCCACCTTGGCCAGCACGTCCTCGAGCGCTGGGGCAGACTCGACGCTCTCGTGAATAACGCGGGTATCGGCGTGACGGGCCCGATAGAAGAGCTCGAACCGGCAGAGCTACGTCTCATCCTCGACGTCAATCTCGTCGCCCCGATGGCCCTGACGCGAGCGTGCCTCCCGGCGCTACGTGCCGCGAGCGGCGTCATAGTCCAAGTATCGAGCGTCTCCGGCTATTCAGGCAGCGGACTGTTCGGTTCTTACAACGCCTCGAAATTCGGACTTGAGGGGGCGAGCGAGGCGCTGGTAGCCGAGCTCGCTGGCCAGGACGTGCGGATCGTCCTCGTCGAACCCGGTCCGTTTCGCACCGAGATCGCCCTGAAGGGATTTCAGGCAGCCGCAAAGGGATCGACCGGGCTGTACGAGTCCACCTGGCGTGGCGTGGACGATTGGCTCGAGTGGCACGCATCCGAGAGTCCAGCCGCGACAGAGTGCGTCGCTGCGATCGTCGGCGCTGCGACACGCTCCGATGCGCCCTTCCGCATCCCCGTCGGCGATGGTATTAGTGACGAACTGCGTCGTAAGGGCGAGGAGATGATCGCCCAGGCCGAGGCGGCCGACACCTTCCTCCGATCCCTCTAGACGGTGAACCACTCCGGGATTGGTGACCGCTCCACCCTTTGAGAGGATGGAGCCGTGTCAGAGCAGCAGAAGCTGATTCTGTCGAGACAGGAGACACTGTTGTGACTGAAACCGCACCAAGCGTCGGCGTCGCGCAGCTGATTATCGATGAGGGGAGCGAGCTAGGGTATCGCCGTGCTCCTGCCCTCCAGGAGCAGTTCGAAGAGGCGGCGGCACATCTCCTAGACGTGGACGGCTGGCCGAACCCGGACGAGCACGGACAGAAGGAACTCGTCGCGGACCTCGCACTCGAGGGCGGTGGAGTGAAGGGCATCGGGTTGGTCGGAGCTGTTGTCGCCTTGAGCGAGGCCGGATACCGCTTCGAGCGCATTGCGGGTACGAGCGCCGGGGCTATCGCCGCCTCGCTGGTCGCTGCCCTCACCAAGGCGGCCCAACCGATGTCGAAGTTAAAAGGTTTCGTCGAGTCTCTCGATTTCACCAGCTTCATGCCTGAGAGCAGCCTCCGTAAGATGTGGGAGGGCCACACTCGCAAGTTCGGCGAGTTCGTCGACGACGCTGCTGCTCTCACCCACAAGATGGGGATATATCCCGGCGACTACCTGGAGAGATGGCTCTCGCCGATCTTGGCCCAGCTCGGGGTGTCGACCTTCTCCGACCTGGGCATCAGCCAGGCGGACGACCCTGGGGCGAGCCTCGCCGAAGGTCACAGCTACCGGCTCGTCGTGCATACGTCCGACATCACCCGCGGGGAGTTGGTGCACCTGCCTTGGGACTACCCGTTCTACGGCCATGATCCGGACCACGAGAGCGTTGCCCATGCTGTCCGCGCCTCGATGTCGATTCCCTTCTTCTTCGAACCCGTGACCTTTGCTGCGACGGCCGGGTCGGTTGCGGTACCGCGTCCCGACGGTGGAGTCGTGATGCAGCAGTATGAAGGGGGCTCGGTCACCTGGGTCGACGGGGGTATGTTGAAGAACTTCCCGATCGATGCCTTCAAGCGCGTCGATGGTAACCCTCCCCGGTGGCCGACGATCGGCGTCAGGTTGTCGTCGCTTCAGACCGCCTTCCCCGCCACCAACGCGGCGCCGAACGTCTTCCAGGTGGCGATCCGTTGTCTTCGCACGATGATGAACGAGTGGGACGCGTACTCGATAGACCAGGCCACAGCGGCGAGGACGATCTTCGTCGACAACCTCGGCCTCACCGCCACCCAGTTCGATCTCACGAAGTCACAACAGGATGGTCTCTTCCTCAATGGCGTAATGTCCGCTACTGCCTTCGTGATCGGAATGGCCAAGGTTGGTCACGTGCCCCGCACCGCTGACGAAGCCTGGCAACACCAGACGGCCATTGGTGCGGCTCGGACCACCTCGTGATCCCCGCCACACCAGGCGGCGGCACGTGGCAGGACACCTACCGCCGATCTCGACGCGAGCGTTGCCGTTATCCGGTGACCGAGAACCCGTCATCTACCGAATTCGCCGCTCTCGTCACCGCTCGATGGTGCATCCGTCCCCGGCAAACCCATCAGAGCCAAGGTGCAGAAGTCTCACTACTGCCGTTGCTGGGCAACGTGGCCAACTGGACTGGGGGATGCCTTGACTGCCCGACGACCTGGCCCGCGACGGGCCGGTTCGATACCGTGCCGTCAGCGTGTCCTTCCGCGAGTTGCCTGCCAGAAGCAGCGGTGCAGCTGCTACCCGCTCGGAATCGTTGTCTAGACAAGTAGGCTGTGCAGGCGACCTCACCGAAACGAAAGGGGCACCTGTGCCCGTCCAGCGCCTCAACCACATCGTCCTCTATGTCTCTGACGCCAGGCGGACGGCCAAGTTCTATACCGATGTGCTCGATTTCAAGACCTTGACCGAGGTAGCCAACGGCAAGGCCATCTTCATGCGCGCGCCCGGCTCCACGAATGATCACGACCTCGGCCTCTTCGAGCTCGGTCCACACGCTCGTCCCTCTGAGGCTGGGCGGTCGACCGTCGGTCTGTACCACATGGCCTGGGAGGTCGACACCCTGTCCGAGCTGGAGCGAATCGCATCTCTGCTGTCCGACCGGGGCGCCCTCGTAGGTGCATCGGACCACGGCACCACGAAGGCCCTCTACGCAAAGGATCCTGACGGCCTCGAGTTCGAGGTGTCCTGGCTCCTCCCGGCCGATTCCATCATCGATTCCGATCGTCAGGTCTCGCGCCCATTGCCGCTCGACCTCGGGAAAGAAAAGGCGCGCTTCGGCGCCGACACGCCCGGAGGCATCGGAGTGTCGACGCCCGCCCGGGTCTGACGGTCGCCATACGAGTCCTGTTCGATAGGCCCGGTTGACCCTCGCCGGGCGCCTTGTTGCCGGCCTGGCACCCGCACGGCCTGTGGCACCCGCCGGCTCCCGCCGAGCCGGTGCTGCCGCTGCAACTCGCACCACCCGGTTCTACGGCAAGTCCTGGGCCAACTCCCAGATATGGCCTGCGGGATCGGTGAAGCTCGCCGTGCGGATGCCCCAGGGGCGGTTCATCGGCCCACTCAGCAGTGTCACCCCACGACGCGCAAGCTCCTCACAGGCGGCATCGAGATCGTCAACGTCGATGGTGAACTGGAACCGGGCGCCGCCATCCGCCGGGGCGACGGTCACCGGAGCGATCAGCTGATGTGCTGCTGCGATGTCGAGGAGGTTGACTAGCGTCTCCCCGAAGCAGAAGACCGCGGAGCTCTCGTCCTCGAAATGGACCGGCAGTTCGAAGACCTTCCCGTAGAAATCCTTTGCAGCAGCGAGATCCTCAACGACCAAGGTGACGGCGGCGATTTGTCGCGGTTGCCCGGACCAACTGCTCATGCCGGCACCGAGCCGCCAGGGATCGCCTGGCTGCACTGCTCGTCCAACCGCTCGAGCGTCGACGCCATGCTCGCCAGCCAGCGGTTGCCGTCGTCGACGGCGACTCGCAGCCATTGAGGGGCCTCGGTGCAATCGAAGATCTCGGTCACGATGACGGCGTCGTCCCCGTCGGGCTCGAGCTCGTAACCCCATCGGTGCCCGGCACGCTCGCCGATGCCCGCCGTGTCTTCGGGCCGGGACGCGGCGCTCATCACCGGCTCCCACACGATCCGCCTGTTGGGCACGTACTCAACGACGTCGTTGCGCATCTCGTAGTCACCCATCTCGTCGTTGTGCATCTTGATGGTGAAGGAATCGCCCACGGCGGAGACGACCTTGTTGCCGCTCCCGTCCCTGAGCATCCCCGAGCCGTCGAAGCTCGGGTGCCTCGTCGGATCAGCAAGGCGGGCGAACAGCACCTCTGCCGGAGCCTCGATCCGCCGTACCGCCGATACCCTGCCGTCACCGGGTGTGGTCATTCTCTCCACGTCCTTCCGATCTCGTTCCTCCGGGCGTCAAATCACCCGCCCAGTTGAGACGGAAGCACTCCTACAAAGTCATCGCGCCTTCGTGCTCCTCGATGTCTTGACACATCCCAGAACCGAGAATGCTTTGTCCTGAACTCAGACGCTGCCAGGGGCGCCGTGTCATGTCGCCAGACCGTCGTGCCCCGCTTGCGGCCACGATCCAGCTCCTGGTTTGTGGTGCGCGGGACTAATGCGAGATAGTGCGCCCCATACCCAAGTGGACGGAGTAACAGATGGCGGACCTGTTCAGACAGATGGGCCCGACGCGGGCGCCGGCGTCCTGCCGGGGACCAGCAAGACGCCGATCGTGCGGCTCGCCGATGGGAGGAGCGGTAGCTCGGAGCCTCGGTGTCGTGGCTGTTGCGATGTCAGCGGTATTGCTGAGCTCAGGTGTCGCCGCGGCCACCACGCCGTCCTGGACCATCCAGCCCACGGTGAATGAGGCGGGCGCCACCTCGAGCGTCCTGAGCGCTGTGTCCTGCACCTCGTCGAGGGCTTGCGTCGCCGTGGGGTACTACAGCAACGGTTCCAACGTTGACGTCGTGTTCGCCGAAGCTCTGACCACTGCTGGCTGGGCACCCCTGTCCCCCGTGATCCCGCCCGGCGCCTCCTCGAGCGAGCTGTCAGGGGTGTCCTGTCTCTCCGCCACCTCGTGCACCGCTGTCGGCTCCTACAACAATGGCACCAAGACCGTCACGCTGATCGAGCATTGGAACGGCGAGACGAACACTTGGGCTGTCCAGCCAACCACTCCCCCAGCCGGATCCGGGAACAGCCAGCTGACCGCGGTGTCGGTTGATCCGGGCACTGCGGTCGGGTACTACTCCTCGACAGCCGGACCCGAGCTGCCGCTGGCCGAGCGCTGGAACGGTAAATCATGGATGGTCCAGAAGATGCCGAACCCGGCCGGCGCCGCGCAGCTGAACGGGGTGTCCTGTACGTCCTCAGGAGCATCTTGCACCGCCGTCGGGTACTACTACATCAAGGACACGGAGAACACGGGGTCACTCTCCGAGCACTGGAACGGCAAGGCATGGGTCATCCAGAAGACCGAGAACCCGGGAACCGCCTACAATAATTTGTACGGCGTGTCTTGTTCCTCCGCCACGGCGTGCACCGCTGTCGGCTACTACGTCACCGGCAGCCCTCTCGTGGCACTCGCCGAGCGGTGGAACGGCAAGAGCTGGGCCCTTCAGTCACTCCCCGCCGGCGTCTCAAATCCCTGGATGACGGGCGTGTCCTGCCCGTCGGCCACCGCCTGCACCGCCGCCGGCTTCGCCGACGCTTCACCGCAGGCGACGCTTGCCGAGCAGTGGAACGGCAAAACGAATAAATGGGCCGTCCAGGCCACCCCGACGGGCTCCGCGAACACCGTCCTCAACGGGGTGTCCTGCCTGTCCGCCACGGAATGCGTTGCGGTCGGGTCCGAGCTGACGTCCGGCAACTACGCCACTCTGGCCGAGCTCTACTCCTCAGCGCGCGCCCCACGCGTCCGAAGTCGCGTCTCGCACGTTCGGGTCGTGGCCAGGGACCAGCCGACCAGTGTGATGATCCGTCTCGTGCAGGAGCGCGATCTCACCGGCGCGTCTCCCTTGTGCAGAGAGACCGAACGGCTGGCCGACGTGCCGTCCGGCCTCCCGGACCACTTCGCTCAGTCTTCACCGGTCTATCGCCGCGTGAAGAAGTCAGTCAGGCCTCTTCCTTTGCGAAGGCGGCGATGTCCCTGGCGGTGTCACGGCTGACGTCGGGGCAGGCCACCACGAAGACCTCGGTGCCGTGCATGGTCCCCATCATCTGACGGCACCGGGCAGGAACGCCGGCTCGGAGCAACAGGCGGTAAAAGCCGATGCCCTCGTCCCGCAAAGGGTCACACTCATTCACGCTGATGACGGTGGGGGGGAGACCCGCCACGTCTTCAGCGGTGGCGAAGGACGGCCACGCGAGGGGGTTCTGCTCGTTGAAGGCCTCGATCCCGTACCCGATCGCGCCACGGTTGTTGTGCAGGTCGAGCAGGATCCCGTTGTTCTCCGTGGAGGAAGGATTCTCCGCCAGGGGCCACTGCCCGGCGATGTACGGGCAGAGCCCATAGAGGCCCTTGACGAGGCCGACATCGCCGTCTCGCTTGAGCTTGAGACCGGTGGCCAGTGTCAAGTTGCCGCCGCCGCTCTCGCCGGCGACCACGACGCGGCTGGGATCGACGTTGAGATGCCCGGCGTTGCCGACGACCCATCTGAGCCCGGAGACACAGTCGTTGAGGCCGGCGGGGAACGGTGCCACTTCCGGTACCGAGGATGGCACCAACGAGTTGCGGAAGTCGACCATGACGACGGCGACACCATTGGCGGCAATGAGCTTGCCCCACCCCCGGTACATCCCGTCGTAACACGAAAGCGATGCCATTCCGCCGCCGTGGATGTAGTAGACGCAGGCGAGCGTCTCCTCGGAGTCAGGTCGGATGACCTGCAGGTTGATGGTGTTGCCGTCCGGTTCGGAGACGAGCCGCTCGGTGTGGATGCGAAGGCCGGCCGACGGAGCGGCCTCTTCGGTGTCGCACAGCTCCATCACGGATCGGAACAGCTGGGCCGCCCGTCGCGCCTCGTCCGAATTCGCCTCCATCAGCAGAGTCTCACGGCTGTCGACGTCGCCGGCCGTGCCTGCGGGCACGGCGGACAGGATGGCCTTGATCCTTGGGTCCAGTCGGTGGTCATTCGCGATGTCGTGGGTCATATGTGGCCTCTCTGGCGCGCGTGCAGACGGTCTCGGCTCGCTCGGCGGCTCAGCCGAGACGAGATATGGCATCGAGCAGCAAATCCCAGAAGGCGTCCGCGTCGAGCTTCACCGCCACGTCGTGCCCTGCTCCCGGAGCGTGCGCGGTGAAGTCCGTCACGGTGGTCCCGGCCGTGAGCGCCCCACGGGTCTCGACTCTGACATGAGCAGGTCGTGTCTCGAAGAGCTCCGGCGCAGCAACGTAGGCAATCGCACAGGCATCGTGCACGGGAGGATCGGCGAGACCGGTGGACTCGAAGTAGGCACGGCGGTAGAAGGTGAGCAGCTGGTCGGCAAAGCGGGCGGGGCCTGACCCGAGCGACCGGAGCGACTCCTGCACGGCTGGTGGACACGTCGCCTGGTGCGTGAGGTCGAGACCGATCATCGTCACACGCCAAGGCGCGTCGAACACTATCGCAGCAGCTTCCGGATCGACGTAGATGTTGAACTCGGCGACCGGGGTGACATTCCCCCGGCCGAAGGCACCGCCCATGATCACAAGTTCGCGTACCGCTTCCGAGATGCCAGGATGCCTCCGGAGCGCGAGCGCCACATTTGTGAGCGGCCCTGTCGCCACGAGCGTGACCTCACCGGGATGGGCCATGACCGTGTCGGCGATGAAGTCACTTCCGTGCCCCGGACGGACGCTCACGGTTGGCGCCACGGCGGGCGGGCCGTCGAGACCTGACTCCCCATGGATCTGTGCAGCGGTGCGGAGCTCTCTCAGGAGGGGGCGGTCGCACCCCGCTACGACCGAGATGTGCCCGAGCCCGGCGACCGTAGCTACGGCGCAGGCGTTGCGCGTCGTCTTGTCTAGCGTCTGGTTTCCCGCCACCGTGGTGATGCCCGCCAACTTCAGCGCGCTGCTGCCGGCTGCCAGCAGGATCGCGATGGCATCATCATGGCCCGGGTCGCAGTCGAGCAGGACCGTCCGTTGAACCGGGGATCCGATCTCAGCGCTCATGGACCCACTTTCCCCTCTCGCCCATGTCCAGTCGAGACGACGACACACGGCGTCACCGGGCTCGGTTGATGGACAATACAGCTGGATCTGCCCGGAAAATGCTCCTGAGCGTGGCGATCGTCTCGAACTGCCATCAGGTAGGGTCCGGCAGCACCGGTATCGTGACGGCGTCAAGGGAGGTGGCCATATGGCGGTGGATGCCAGGACTAGCCGGCCGGCCGGCTATGAGGTCGTGATGCCCGACGTCGAATGGCATGAGCGCTATCTCGATCTCGTCGCCCCCGCCGGCGTGCACACCACCGAGGACCTCGGCTACCCGAGCGATGACGACGCGGCACTGTCGCCCGTGGCGCTGACCGAGCCCTTCGCGTCCTCAGCGACGAAGGCGTGGCCGTCGCGCAGCGGATCGCCCGGGATCTCGAGGACGTGGCGACGGGCGACGCGCGGTCCAAACGACTGCGCGGCTGCACGTATAGGTCGCCGTTCTTCGCCGGCATGTACTCGGACCCCCGGCTCGTGGCGTTCCTGTCGGATCTGGCGAAGGCCGATCTGCGCGAGCATCCGATCCGTCACCACCAGGTTCAGCTCAACTTCGCTCCCGAAGAGCTGACAAAAGATGTCGATGTCTGGCACAACGACGTCGTGGCGTTCGACTTCGTGATGCTGCTGACCGATCCCCGCAAGATGAGGGGCGGCAACACCGAGTTCTTCAAAGGGACAGTGGAAGAGGGCATGAGGATCCTCACCGAAAAGGGCACCCTGCCCTCCGGGAGGGTCGGCTACGTCGGCTATCCCGACGCCGGTTGGGCGTTCTTGCAGCAGGGACATCGCGTCCTTCACCGGGCGGCCCGCTTGGAGGCTCCCTATCCCCGTATCTCCCTCGTGGCCTCGTACTATTGCGCCGACGCCGAATTCCGGGACCCGACGATCCTTCCCCCTTTGCGCAAGGCCGACGGACAGGAGGTCGCCCTCGTCGAGTGGGCCACCTACGCCGCCTACCGCACGGTGGAGAGACTGCAGCAGTTCCTCGTTGCCCAACCGGACTTCTCGGTGCCGCCCGCCGAGGTGAAGCGCCGCCTTGCGGAGTGCCTCGTCGATGCGGAGAATGCGATCGAGGAGTTCGACCGCGACGATCCCGGCTTCATCATCGGCATCGACTGAGGCCGCGAGTTGCACTCCACGAGCCGCGTCAGGTGCCTGCTCGACCGGCCTGCCGACGACTCGCCCGCAGGCTCCGGTGGCCGAGCTGCAGACTTCCTGCTCGGCAGGCCATGATGTCAACATGGTGAGTGTCATCGATGGCCCAGGAAGTTTCCACCGGCTCGATCACGTGCCCATCCCCCTCTCGGACGGCACCCGGCTCGGCGCCCGCATCTGGATACCGGATGGCGCCGAGGACCATCCGGTTCCGGCGATCCTCGAATACATCCCCTATCGCAAGAACGACATGTTCGCCGTCAACGACCAGGGCCGTTTCGGCTACTTCGCCGCCCACGGGTACGCCGGCGTGCGTCTCGACATCCGCGGGAGCGGTGACTCCGAGGGGGTGCTCACCGACGAGTACGTCCTGCAGGAACAGGACGACGCCCTAGAGGCGATCGCCTGGATCGCTGCGCAGTCCTGGTGCAGCGGCAGCGTGGGGATGATCGGCAAGTCGTGGAGTGGGTTCAACGGCCTGCAGGTCGCTGCTCGCCGTCCGCCGGCCCTCAAAGCGGTCATCACGGTCTACTCGACCGACGACCGCTATGCAGACGACGCCCACTACATGGGCGGCTGCCTACTGACCGGGCCGATGCTCGGCTGGGGCACGAACATGCACACGGTGGCCACGTTGCCTCCCGACCCGAAGTCGGTCGGCGACGACTGGAAGAAGATGTGGCAGGAACGCCTCGACGCCTTCCACCCCCAGATCCACACCTGGCTCACCCACCAGCGGCGCGACGACTTCTGGAAGCACGGCTCGGTCATCGAGAATTTCGCCGACATCACCTGCGCCGTCTATGCCGTCGGCGGCTGGTGCGACGGGTACCGGGATCCGGTCTTCCGGCTCATGGAGGGGCTCTCGTGCCCGAAGAAGGCGCTCATCGGGCCCTGGTCGCACCAATATGCCATGGAGCCCTACGAGCCTGGCCCTCACATCGGCTTCCTGCAGGAGTGCATCCGCTTCTACGACCACTGGCTGAAGGACGAAGACACCGGGATCATGGACGAGCCGATGATGCGGGTCTGGATACAGGAACCGGTCCCCCCGGCTACCCACTACGCCGAGCGCCCCGGCAGATGGGGCGCCGAGCCCTCGTGGCCCTCTCCGAACATCGCGCGGCGCAGGATGTACCTGAACGACGCGGGGCTCGAGGACGATGCGGGGGAGGAACGGCTCGTCTCCTTCCGCGGTTCTGAGGCGGCCGGCCACGACGCAGGGGCCTGGTGTGCATTCGGGGGCCCCCTCGACGCCCCCCCGGACCAACGGGCCGAGGACGGCCTCTCCCTCTCATTCACCTCCGGCCCACTCGCTGAGCCGCTCGAGATCCTCGGCCACCCGCTCGCCCACCTCGAGTTCGTCTGCGATCGTCCTCAAGCCCTCGTTGTCGTGCGCCTGTGCGACGTGTCCGAGACCGGAGAATCCACTCTCATCACGCGAGGCCTGCTCAACCTGGCCCACCGGGAAAGTCACGAACATCCCGAGCCCCTCGTGCCCGGGGAGCGGGCTACAGCCTCGGTCCTCCTGCAGACGATCGGCCAGGTCGTCCCAGCCGGTCACCGCCTGCGCGTGGCAGTCTCGCCCACCTACTTCCCCTGGGCGTGGCCCTCGCCGGAACCCGTCACCCTTACCGTGGCGTCGGGGACGAGTTGGATCGAGCTGCCGCTTCGCGGCCCGAGCCCGCTCGATGCCGGGTTGCGGTCCTTCGAGGCGCCGGAGATCGCCCGCAAGATCGAGACCGAGGTGCTGAGCCAACCGTCCAAGGAGCACACCCTCACGAGGTATCCCCTCACCGGCACTATCGAGGTCGTCGACCGCAACGCCGGACCGCTCGTCCGGCTTCCTGACGGTCTCGAGATGGAGCAAGGTGGCGGCTCATCTCATTCGATCTGCGAGGGCGACCCGTTGTCGGCCCGCTTCCGGACCGAGAGAACGGTGGGACTCGCCCGAGGCGACTGGGCTACCAGGCTCGTAGCCGAGAACGAGCTCACGTCGGACTCGACTCATCTGCATTACCACGCCGCGCTGCGGGCATTCGAGCGCGACGATTGCTTCTTCGACCGCGAATGGTCGTTCGACATCCCCCGCGACCACATGTAGGCCCCGATGCGACGTCCTGTGGCGTCAGCTGTAGGTCGTGTTCCAGGGGATGAACGACCCGTTGGCCGGATTGAGGGAGACATCAACGTAGGGGGCGGTTCCGATGAAGCTATCCGATTCGCAAATCCACACCATGCCCGCTTCGGCGTCCCACAACTTTTGTGCCTCGATGTAGAGCTTCGTCCGCTCGGTGATGTCGTAGGTATGAAGAGCCTCGTTCGTGAGCGAGGTGAACTCCTTGTTGCACCAGTGGTCCCAGTTCCACTGGCCGACTTGGGGACAGGTCCACCATTCGAACCACAGGTTCGGGTCGAGCGTTCCGCCGTAGTAGTAGTACACGAGCTGTGCATGCGGCCCACCGCCACCCGGTCCCGGGATGTTCGACATCGTGGCCGGATCGACCGGCGCCACGTTCACCTTGATCCCGATCTGGGACAGGTTGGCGGCGATTATCTGGGCCGCCGCCACGTCATCTTGGACGTTGTCGACAGTCAGCGTCAGCGTGACGTTCGTGAGCCGGCTCTTTGCGAGATATGACTTGGCGAGGGGGATGTCCTGGTTGTACTGGGGCGCACCGGCCCAGTAGCCGATCGGCATCGTCTTCGGGAGGATGGAGTTGATACGGGTATAGATGCCGTGATAGGCGGCCTTGATGATGCCGGGCACGTCTATGGCGGACCGGATCGCCTTGCGCAGCCAGATGTTGTTGAGCGGAGGCTCGGTCACGTTCATCGCCAGCCAGTAGTAGTTACCTGAGAAAAGAGAAGTCACCTTGATGCTCGAGTTCGACCTGGCCTGCTGCACGGTCGAGGAGCCCAGCTCGCACAAGTTGAGAGCACCGGACTGAAGGGCCGTGTAGGCGGTGTCGTCGTTCACGATCGGGTTGGCCTCGATCTGCTCGAACAAGGCCTTGTTCGCATACGCCTTGTTGGCCCCCCCGTAGGCGGAGAACTTCTCCATCACGAGCTTCTGTCCCGGTATCCAGGACGTCCACTCGTAAGGCCCGGACCCGACCGGGTTCGTCCCAAAGTTCTTTCCGAGCTTCTCGACTGCCTTCTCCGGCACCACGAGGCCGCTGCCGCTGCGGAGCGTCGATGTCATCGTGGGGGCGAAGACCTCCTTCATGAGGATCGTCCCCTGGTACTTCCCGTCGACGCGGACGCTGTCCAGCGCGGCCCAATCACCTTGGTACGGGGAGTGCAGGTTCGGCTTGGTCAAGCCGGCGATGCGTTCGTAGGAGTACTTGACGTCGCTCGCCTGCACCTCGCCGTAGCCCTTCTGCCACGGGATGCCCGGCTTGAGCGTGAAGTGGAATTGGAGTCCGTCCTTCGACGCTTCGAAGGTTTCGGCGAGGCAGTTCACCTGCCGGCCCGTGCCGGGCGCACTGGTGATGAGGCCCTCGAAGAAAATCTGCGCATAGGTGGGGTCCTCGAGACCCGGTAGGAGCGAGGGATCGACGTTCTTCACGTCGGCGAGCGGGCGCCAGGAGAGCGTCTTCGTCGGCGCCGCCGACGGG
Source organism: uncultured Actinomycetota bacterium (assembly GCA_963754255.1). Lineage (GTDB taxonomy): Bacteria > Actinomycetota > Acidimicrobiia > Acidimicrobiales > Bog-793 > CAVWEW01. The sequence goes on along the minus strand of CAVWEW010000008.1, from coordinate 469,729 downwards.
GCCGTCGAGTTGCTCGCCTTCGGCGACGTCGAAGAGCCGCAGGCGGCCAACAGTGCGCTCGCCGAGGCGCCCGACATGCCGATGAGGGCGGCCCGCTGCAAGAACCGGCGGCGATCGAGCCGGCTGTGGAGCAAGTCCTCCACGAGCCCGACGGCCTGGCTACCGCCGACGGCGAAGGCTTGATCCTGCACTGACGGCTGACCATCAGACGGTGACATTCGGTCCCACCTCCACCTCGTTCTGTCCGGGCATCGCGAACGTTAGCCAACTCGGAGCTCTCGCGGCAGGCGTGCCATCAACCCCGCCGAGCCGGTCCGGCCGCTCGGCGCATCGAGCCTGCCGGCGTCTCAGGTGCAAATGTCGTCGTCGACGTCAGCTGTAGCTCGTGTTCCAGGGAAGGAACGTGCCGTTGAGCGGGTCCACAGACACTTCGACGTACGGCGCCGACCCGATGAAGCTGTCCAGTTCGCAGATACACACCATGCCGATGATGGCGGCCGCTGCGGGAACCGGCGGCGATTCGAGCCGGCTGTGGAGCACAGTCCTCCACGAGCCCGACGGCCCGGTTACCGCCGACGGCGAAGGCTTGATCCTCCATCGACGGCTGACGATCAGACGACTCGCTCGGACCGCCCCTCGCTCGGACCTCCCCTACTGCTCCCGGGCTTTGGCGAACTGTAAGAACTTGGCCAGGACGCGCCGGGGCGCACTACGGTCGGCTCGACAGGCGAGGCCGCCCATCAGCCACCGGGCAGCTGCCGGTTTGCCCTCCCGAAAGGCACCAAGATCATGAACACACGGATCCGGACCGACTTTCCCCGACACGTCCGCGTCATTCGCCACACCTGGGTCCCCATGTCCGACGGGTCGCGCCTCGCCGCCCGCATCTGGCTGCCAGAGGACGCAGACGAGGACCCTGTCCCGGCGGTGATGGAGTACATCCCCTACCGCAAGAACGACGCCCTGGCCCTCCGGGATGCGCCGATCCACGCCTACTTCGCAGGAAACGGCTATGCGTCCGTCCGCGTCGACCTCCGGGGATCCGGAGACTCTGACGGTGTCATGCTTGACGAGTACCTGCCCCAGGAGCAGTCCGACGGGCTCGACGCCATGGGGTGGCTAGCCGCCCAACCCTGGTGCACCGGCAAGGTCGGAATCATCGGCAAGTCCTGGGGCGGGTTCAACGGCTTGCAGATCGCCTCCCACGCCCCGCCGGAGCTGGGGGCGGTGATCAGCGTCGCCTCGACCGACGACCGATACGCGGACGACGTTCACTACATGGGCGGCTGCATGCTCTCGGCAACTCAGCTGTCCTGGGCCTCCACGATGCTTGCCTACAACGCCGGCCCGCCGGACCCCGATGTCGTGGGCGACAAGTGGCGGGAGCAATGGCTCGAGCGCATGCGGGCCACACCCCCCTTCCTGGAGGAGTGGGTCCGCCACCAGCGCCGAGACGAGTTCTGGAAGCAGGGATCGGTCTGTGAGGACTTCTCGGCCATAAAGTGCCCCGTGTACATGGTGGGCGGATGGGCGGACGCCTACCGGAACGCCATCCTGCGGTTCCTGGCGGGCTACCCCGGGCCGTGCAAAGGGATCATCGGGCCGTGGGCACACGTGTACCCGGAGAACGGCGTGCCGGGGCCGGCCATCGGGTTTCTTCAGGAGGCGGTGCGCTGGTGGGACCGGTGGCTCAAGGGCACCGAGAACGGAATCATGGACGAGCCCAAGCTGCGGGTCTACGTGCCCGACGCCGTGCGATCGGTGCCGCCGGGCGCATGGCCGGGCCGTTGGGTTGCGCTCGATGGCTGGCCGGCCGCCCCGGTCGAGAATGAAGCTCACGTGCTGGCCGGCCCCGGGGTCCTCGGCGGCGAGCCCGGCCCCGAGGCCGAGCTGCAGGTCTCATCCCCTGAGGCCCTGCTGTCGGACCCGGGCAACTGGGGCGGCCTGGGCGGCCCTATCGACCAGGCAGGCGATCAGCGTGCTGCGGACGGGCAGTCATTGTGCTTCGACACGCCTCCCCTCGTAAAAGGCATGGAAGTCCTCGGCTTTCCCGTTGCCCGCCTGGAGATCTCCGTGGACCGTCCACTGGCTCTGCTGGCCGTGCGGCTCTGTGACGTCTGGCCCGACGGTGCCTCGCGTCTCATCACCCGTGGCTTTCTCAACCTCACGCACCGGTCCGGTCACGAGGAGCTCGAGGAACTCGTGCCCGGACAGCGGTACACGGTGGAGGTGAAGCTCAACTCGATCGCCTGCTCGGTGCCGGCCGGCCACAGGCTGCGCCTCGCCGTTTCGACGTCGTACTGGCCGTGGATCTGGCCCTCCCCACAGCGGGTGCGGCTGAGCGTGCACACGGGCTCCCAATCCCGACTAGAGCTGCCCGTCGCTCACGGGAGGATTCCCCTCGCACGAGCCGCCGGCCCACTTCTTCGAGCCCGAAGAGGCGCCCGCACCTGCGCACGCCGTGCTTCGAAGCGAGGACACCCGCCGGGAGATCCGGCTCGACGTTGGCAGCGGTCGGGTGGAGAACGACGAGTGGAGCGACGAGGGGAAGGTTCGGCTCCTCGACGACGGGCTCGAGTACGGCTATTGGCAGGTGGACTTCTTCCGGATCTTCGACGGCGACCCGCTCTCTGGCCTCAACCGTTGCGAGCGGGACATCGTCGTGGGACGCGGTGACTGGCAGACACGGGTTCACACCTTGAGCACAATGACGTCCACGGCCGACGCCTTCCACCTCTCCAATGTGCTCGAAGCCTACGAGGGCGAGGCGCGCGTCTACGTGTCTGCGTCCACCCTGAGCGTGCCCCGGGACCTCGTGTAGGTGGAGTGCCGGGCGCCGTCGACCGACCTGGCGCGAGCACATCCGCCAAGGGCCGGTTCCCTGGCGCCGCGGGCATCGATGCAGACGCGGTGGAGCAAACCTATGACAGCGAGGCGAAGGAGGAACGATGGCCCACCTGCAGGCCGGCGACGTGACCATCTGGCACGAGCAGTTCGGCGCTGGACCGGACATCCTGTGGATCCCCGGTGGGGACCAGCCGGGCAGTGACTGGCACGAGTACCAGATCCCACATTTCACCGGAAAGTACCGCAACACCACCTACGATCCGAGAGGCATCGGACAGACCACGGCGCCCCCTTCTTCCAACTGGACGATCGAGGCCCACGCGGCCGATGCGGCGGCCATCATCCGGGCCGTGTGCGCCCCACCCGTCAACGTGGTGGGCCTGTCCATGGGCTCGCTCATAGTGCAGGAGCTCTGCCTGTCGTACCCAGAGCTCGTCCGGTGCGGGATCGCCATGGGAACGTCCGCCAAAGCCGACGGCTACCTGGCGGAATGGATGACGGCGGAGGTGGAGCTCCGGCGGGGCGGAGGGGACCTGCCGGAGGACTTCGCCATCACGCACTACGGCGTGTTCATGTACCCGAGCGAGGTCCTCGGAGACCCTGAGCTGTGGAGCAAGGTCCGGCCGATCGTGTCCCGTGCCTATGGCAAACGGACAGGTGGTGAGCTCGCCGCCCAATGGCAGGGCTGCATCGACTACGACTCGGTCAAGCGCCTTCCGGGCTGCGCGGTGCCGCTGCACGTCGTTGGCTTCTCACACGATGTGCAGGCGCCGCCGGCGCTGGGGCGCCGGGTGGCACAGCTCGCCCCGCAGGGCACCTTCCACCTCCTCGAAGGGCTCGGGCATTGCTCGGCCTTCGGCCATCGGCCCGAGGTCGTCAACGCCTGCATCGCGGACATCCTCGAGCAGCCGGTGCCGTAGGCACTCGCGGGAGCGTACTGAGCGTCCCGGGAGGGACCATCCCGGCGTTGCCTGATCCGGGTGACGTCCCGGCTCTGGCCGGTTCCGGACTGCCCGCCTAGGCGGCGAGCCCGTCAATGACCTCTGCGGAGGCCAACTCGGCCAGCAGCCTCCCCGGAATCAGAATCTTCGAGCGGCGCACCCCCGAGCCGATGACGACCGTCTCTGTCTCGACAACGCGACGATCTAGCAGCACGGGCCAGTCCTCGGGCAGCCCGATCGGCGTGATCCCGCCGTACTCCATGGCGGTGAGGCTGACGGCGCGTTCGGCGGAGAGAAAAGAAGCCTTGCGGACGTCGAGGTATCGCCTCACGACTCCGTTGACGTCGGCACGGGTGGTCGCCAGCACCACACAGGCTGCAAAACGCTCGATCCCCTCCCGCTTGCCGCCCACCAGCACGCAGTTGGCGAGCACGTCCGGCTGCAGCCGGAACTCCCTTTGGGTGGTGGCGGTGTCCGAGAGAGCCGGGTCTATCTCGACCACGCCGACCTCATCGAGCGAACCGGAACTGCTCAACGCCGCCCGGGTTGGGCCGGCGAGGAGATCGGGGCGGCGTGACGCCGGCACGCTGGAGAGACCGCCCAGGTCGAACATGCCCATCGCCTCCATCCTGTCCGCCGCGCTCACACCGGTTCGGCCCGGATCGGCCTGCCCGGCCGGGCGTCCAGGACGAGGCTGGCATCACGGACGACGAAGGTGCCGTCGACTACCACATGGCGTATGCCGCGAGAAGGTCGAACGCTGTCGCCATAGGTGGCTTGATCGGTGATCTCCTCGTAGTCGAACACCACTAGATCGGCATCCGCTCCTTCGCGCAGGCGGCCCTTGGCTCGCATCGCCGGTGTGCTCTCCTCGAGCACCCGTGCCGCGTCGAGCGTGCACCGGGCGAGCGCATCGACGAGCGCCTTGCCCTCTTCGCGCCAGAGGCGGATCGCCCGAGAGAAGCATCCGGCTGTCCTCGGGTGGGTGATCACCCCCGGCGGTAGTGGCCATTGATTCGGATCCGCCACGTTGGAGGAGGTGTTCACAAGGGGCATGGCGTCGCTTGCCACGATGGCGCCGTCGAAGGCAAGCGATCGCCGGAGCATCTCGTTGTCCGCCGGCTTTGACTCGTCGAGGAAGTCGAGGATGACGATGCCGCCGGGATCGACCTCCCGCAGCTCGAGCAGGCGCGCCTCGTCGGCCAGGCGCTCACCGGTCCGCAGATAGGTGAGCGAGGAGGGCGTGAGGCCGCGCTGTGCCAGCCTGTCCGGCGCCAGGAACGCAGCCCCGACGGCGGTTGCCCCCGATCCATAGGGATAGGCCTCGACCGAGACTCGGCCGCCCTCTTTCCTGCAATGCTCCACGAGGGAGAGGACACGATCGATGTGGCGGACAGACGTGCTGTTGATGTGGCAGTGGTGCATATGGGCGCCCGTCGCCCCGGCCGCCCGAACGAGCTCCTCCGCCCCGTCGATCCGCGTCTTCGGAGACAGCTCCACGAGGTCCCGGCAATGGGTGAAGGTGGGCACCGCAGCTTCTGCAGCCAGCTGAGCTACTGCGAGGTACTCCTCCGGATCGACTCCAGGTGCGTACCCCATCAAAAGGCCGATGCCGATCGCCCCGCCGGCCAGGTCGGACGCCAGCGTGTCGAGGATGAGGGACAGCTGCTCGCTTGTGGCCGGGCCCTGCCAGCTTTCGTCACCGAGGAGCCGGAGCGTGCCGCTTGGCCCGGCAACCGGAGCCAGCCCACCGAGCACCCGCATCCGCGCCGCCGCCCACGAGGCCGAGAAGCCGTAGTTGATGGGTGAACCCTCTCCTGCGTCCTCCTCATAGGCGTCGGCGGTTGGCGTCCGGCCGGCCTCGAGGTCGAGAGCGGTCGTCACGCCGTCGCAGGCTTGCAGCCGCCGGCCGGCCAGCGTCTGGGCGTGGCTGTGCAGGTCGATGAATCCCGGCGCGACGACAAGGCCGGTGGCATCGACCGTCTCTGTCCCCTCGAGATGCTCGGCGCTGACAGAAGTGATCTTGCCGCCGTCGATCGCCACGTCACAGATGGCGTCAAATCCCGCCTCGGGGTCGATCACCCGCCCGCCGCGCAAGACCAGCTCGTGGATGCCCATGTCGAATCCTGCCACGGTCAACGCAGCGACGTCCTATGGGCTGAGACCACCGAATGCCGGGCCTAGGAACCCGGGCGGAGGCAGTCATGCGCGAAAAACCCCGCCGCCACAACAAGGCCGGCGACTGCCTTTACACCCGGCATCGTCGGTGGCCCTGCTAAAGGTCCCGGTCAGCCGCGCAGACCCGGCACCGGCCGAGGACGGCGAAGTGGCGCGGGTCGATGATGAAGCCGAACTTTGCCTCTGCGCTCCGGGACAGGTCGCCGAAGAGCTCCTCCGGCGCCTCGATCGTCGTGCCGCAGCTGTCACAGACCAGGTGGCCGTGCAGCGACGAGGACAGATGATAGGTGGCCGGCCCGTGCCCGAGGTGGGTGTGGACGATCACGCCGAGGCGCTCGAGCTCGTCCAGGTTCCTGTAGATCGTCGACATGTGCACGTCCGGAGCGCGCGCCTGCACCTCTGCCGCCAGGTCCTCCGCGGTGCGGTGACCACCCGCGTCGAAAAGGGCGTGCAGCAACTCGCGACGGGCTGTCGTCACCCTTCCGCCCTGGCGGCGCACCCGCGCCAGAACCTCCTCTACCAGGTCAGATGAGGCCTTGGGTAGTGGCGCGCCCACGTCATCAGCCTATCTCTCCCTCCATGCCAGGACATGCTCCTAGTAGCTAACTGGCCACTGTCGCATCTGGCCCGCATGATGCGGGCGCCTCGCGGATGCATCCTTTCGCCCACCCAGATCTTCCGGCCTCCTTTGGGCACGGCCCTGCCCGGGTGGCGAAGCGCCGCTCAGCTGCCCCGGAGCATCGGCGGCGGGTTCTGTGTGCTTCACATAACGTGAGGCCCGTCATGACAGGGAAGAACGTCCTCGATCTGCTCCGCCGGCCTCTCGTTGTGGCACCCATGGGCGGCGGACCCTCGACTCCGGAGTTGGTGATCGCCGCCGCCGGCGCGGGCGCCTTCGGCTTCCTCGCCGCCGGTTACAAGACGGCACCGGTGATGGCCACCGAGATGGCCGCCGTGCGTGCTGCCACCCCCGAGCCGTTCGGGGTGAATGTATTCGTCCCCGGGCGCCCGTCCTCGCATTCGGATGCGATCGTCGCCTACCTCCGGTCGCTCACCTCTGATTGCGACGCCGTCGGTGTGGCACTCGGGGAAGCGACGTGGGACGACGACCACTTCGACGCGAAGATCGCCGTCCTGTTGAGCGATCCCCCACCGCTCGTCAGTTTCACGTTCGGTTGCCCGTCACGGGACGTGGTGACCTCCTTGCAGGAAGCAGGAAGTCTCGTCGCCGTCACCGTCACGAGCGCCGCCGAGGCCGCATTGGCGGTGGCCGCCGGCGCCGACGCCCTTTGCGTGCAGGGAAGCGAGGCCGGCGCCCACCGGGGTTCGTTCTCCAACGACGACAAGCCGCCGCCGGCGCTCGCCCTCCGCGCCCTCCTCGGGGAGGTCATGGCGGTGAGCAGTCTCCCGCTCCTCGCGGCGGGAGGGATCATGGGCCCCGCCGACGTGCAGGCGGCTTTGGCGGCGGGAGCAATGGCGGTCCAGTGCGGGACTGCATTCCTGCGCTGCCCGGAGAGCGGCGCCCACCCGGTCTACAAGGATGCCCTCGCCGATAAGCGCTTCACGACCACGGGCCTCACGCGGGCATTCAGCGGCCGTCCGGCCCGCGGCCTCGTGAACGGATTCATCCGCCGCCACGAGGCTGCTCCGGCCGGCTATCCGGAGATCAACAACGCCACGAGGCCGCTGCGTTCCGCCGCGGCGGCTGTGGGCGACACGGAGAGGATGAGCCTCTGGGCCGGAGAGGGATACCGGGCGGCGACCGAGCTGACAGCAGGAGAGATCATCGACTTCTTGTGCTCGCCGCCGCCGGGCTGACCTATTTCGGCGTCACCCTTTTCGTTCGCACCGAGCGGCACTTTGTCGGGAAACCAGTGCCGCCATCGGGCAGGGGGCGCTCTGCCCCTAAGTCACGACCAGCACACCGGTCATGAACTGGTGGATGACGCAGAAGAAGGGATAGCTCCCGGCCGCCGGCGGAGCGGTGAGCGTCCTCGATTGGCCGGGGAGGATCGGGCCCGAGTTGAACTTGCCCGTGGCCGACCCGGTGGCCGTGAGGGTGTGTGTGACTGAATCATCGTTCTTCACCACGATCTGTTCTCCTGCCTTGGCGGTGGCGTGAGCGGGCTCGAAGGCGAAGTTCTTGATGGTGATGTGGAGCGCTGTCGTGCCGGCGGTCGCTCCTTTGGTAGTGGAGTGCGGTTGAGTCGGGGCAGCGACTCCGGTGGCGGTGGCCTCGGACAGGACGAGCACGATGGCCGCCACGACAGACAGCGGCAGGGCAGCCCATCTTCGCGGTCTCGGAACCTGTGCCAAGGCCAGCATCCCGAGCACAAGGAAGGCAGCTATCTCCAGCACCGCCGCCACAATGCCCGCAGTGGTGCGGAGCTCCTTGAAACCGAACAACCCCACCCACATGCTGAGCAAGTAACCGCCGAGCGTCGCCACGGCGAAGAGCGCCCCCGAACCAGCGACGAGCCGCCCAACCCCGCTCGTCCCGCCCAGGCTGAGCACGGCAAGGCCGAGGGCGAAGGCAGCGACGACCTGGAGCAGGAACAGCCAGCCGATGGTCGGGATGGCCCGGTAGCCGGTGAGGTAGAGGTCGAGGTGAATGGCCGCCGTGGCAATCAGCAGGCCCCCTCCGACAACTCGGGCGGCGGCTGCGGGCACCAGAGGCCGAGCCTTTGGCGCACCCGAGGTGGCGGGCGTCTGTGAGGACATCACGTGAATGGTACGACGCAGAGGACGTTCGGGATCATCCATTTTCCTGCACGGCTTCGTACTTCTTCTGACCAGCAGAATCCGATCAACGACTCAGCGTTCTTGCTGACCTGGCCATTGGCTGTCTTTTAGTCCTGTGGGGGGCGCAGCGCACCAGCGCGGAGGGAGATATCTTGACCTACGACGAATCGGCCCTGAGGGCCCTTACCGAAGAGTCCCAGGACCTTCAAAGCGACGCCCTGAGGACCACGTCCGTGGCGCTCGAGGAGTTCGTGGACGTGTCGCGACAGGAGGCCTCGGCCACGAGCGATCCCGACGCTTCGATTGTGGCTGCCGATGCCGAGCAGCACAAGAGCGTCCGCACCGGCATGGTGGGAGCGCTAATGGCGGGTGGCTTCGGTGCCGGGATAGTCGCTCTGTTGGACGCCACTACGGCGTCAGCCGAATCGATGACCTCCGACGTGATGGTCCTCCAGACGGCGGCGTCTATCGAGGTGCTCGCCGTTGCGACGTATGGAAAGGCCCTCACCCTTCCCTTCATCGGTGGTCACAGCGCCAATCCGGTGGTGAAGGCATTTGCCATGACCACAAAGGGCCAGCACGCGCAGCACTTGGCCGCCTTCAACGGAGCCGCTGCACAATTGGGTGGGAAGCAGCAGAAGAGCCCCGACCCGAAGTACGCCCCCGTCGTGACAAAGGCGGTCCCGACGCTAAAGACTCCGGCCGATGTCGTCAAGCTCGCCACGACGCTCGAGATGGTTGCGGCCCAGACCTATGTGAAGGACTGCGGGATCTTGTCGAGCTCGGCGGCCAGGAAAGTGATGGCCTCAATCATGGGCGTCGAGGCGCAGCACGTCGCCGTCCTCCAGGCGGTCGGGGCGCTTTTGGCAGCGGGAGCGCCACAACTCATCTCGCTTGCTCCCGGCACTGCGGCGAGCCTGCCGGCAGTGGCCGGAAAGGTGGGCATCCCGTACACCTTTTACCCGACATCGATGGCGAGCGCGCCTTCAGAAGGAGCAGTGAAGTGAGACGGAACCGGCACAGCATCGAGGCCAGCAACACGGAGCTCGCGGCCATGACGAAGTCGATGGACGAGCTGCATCACGACCAGAGCCTGCCGGCACTCCACAGCGCGGTGGAGGACTGGACGGAGGCCATCCGCCAGGAGCAAGCGGCCGACGTCGAGTCCCGCCCGTTGGCGACGTCGCGGCGCCACTTCATCCTCGGAGCCGGAGGCCTCGCCGCCGGCGGCCTCGCCATCGCGGCCTGTGGCAGCTCGACGAAGCCGGCGGCAAAGAAGACCACCACTACCTCGCCCGCGGTCGGGGCGCCGGCGCAGGGCTCGTCGTCTCTCGGCAGCTCGGATGCCAAAAGCATCGCCGTTGACGCCAGCATCGAGAACCTCGCCATCTTTGCCTACACGGCCGGAATCGCGGCCGCTGTGGCCGGCAAGCTGGGGAAGGTCCCACCGGCCGTGCCGGACTTCGCCGAGACGGCCCTCGCCCATCACAAGGCGCACACGGCTGCATTCAACGCCGTGTTGACAGCAGCCGGCCTGAAGGGCGTCATGACGCCCGACCCCGTCCTCACCCCGATCGTGAGGAAGGCGTTCGCCAAGGTGAAGGACGTGACCGGGCTCGCCGAACTGGCTGTGCTGCTGGAGAACACAGCGGCGCAGTCCTACCAGGACGACGTGGCGAGCATGACGAACAAGCACGCCATCGAGACGAGTGCCTCCATCCAGCCGGTGGAGATGACGCACGCCGCCATTCTCTACTACGTCCTCGGCAAGTACCCGGGCGTTCAGAGCGCAGGTGGGTCACCGATGGCATTCAATCCGCTCACACTCAGCCGACCGGACAGCGACGTCTCGTCTACCTGATCCCCGTCCCGGGTGGGGCGCCGCCGGCATGCGCCGGCGGCGCCTTCCGGGAGATCGTCGCCACCAGTCCACAACCGGACGGACATCTAACGAGCCGCACCCAATGCGGACTGGAACAGAGTCGCTCGATCGGGTGTGCGCGGGTGCGAGGGCACCGGCTTGCCGCGCTGTCCGAATCGGAGCTTGATTGCCTGCGTGCCCCGGCGGGTAACAAAAATCAATGGTCTCCAGCGAGACGATCGAACGCGAGGTGAAACTGCAGGCCGACCTCGGGTTCGAGCTGCCCGAGCTGAAAGTCGGCCACAAGACCGTCCGCCGGGCCCACCAGAAGCTCAGCACGGCTTACCTCGACACCGCTGACCTCCGGCTGTGGCAGCGGGGCATCACCTTGCGCCACCGGACCGGCGACCGCTCCACCGGGCCGACCTGGACCCTGAAGCTGCCCGAGCCTGAGTCCGGCCAAATGCTCAACAGGTCCGAGCTGTCGTGGCCGGGGCCCCGCGAGACCGTCCCAGCCGAGGCGCTGCAGATTCTGCTCGGGATTGTCCGGCGGGCCCAGCTGGGCCAGATTGCCGACCTCGAGACGTCGAGGCGCCGGCTCATCCTGCGGGACGCCGCGGGCGAGTCCGCGGAGCTCGCCGACGACATCGTCACCGTCGTGGGTGGGCGCAGGGACGGGTTTCGCTTCCGCCAGCTCGAGCTGGAAGTCGAGGCGGACGGCGGGGCAATGGTGAACGAGGTGCTCGAAGAGCTCCGGGCGGCCGGCGCCCGGCCCGGTGGGCAGCCGAAGCTGGCGCTGGCGCTCGGGTGGCCGGCCGCCCCAGTCGGCGACGTCCGAGACAAGGCGAAGCCCCGCCGGTCACTCGCGGACGTCGTGCTGGGGAGCATCAATCACGCCCTCGATCGCCTGCTCGACCACGACTACCGGTTGCGCCTCCGTCCGGACAACCCGGAGCCGCACGACATTCATCAGGCACGCGTCGCCACCCGGCGGCTCCGCTCGGACCTGAAGATGTACCGGCCGGTGCTCGACCCGGTGTGGCTCGTGCACACCCGCCGGGAGCTGGAGTGGCTGGCCGGGATGCTTGGAGAGATCCGCGACCTCGATGTGCTCGCTGCCCGCCTGGGGGGCGACGACGGAGCCGCGGCCGCCGGGAAGGACGGGGGGCAGCACGAGATCGGCGCCACGCTGATCGCACAGCGGCGAGCTGCATGCCGGACACTGGCGCAGCAGCTGGTGAGCGATCGTTACCTCGACCTGCTCGACCGCATCCACGCCGCCGGGGAGCGACCACCATTTCACCCGGGCACCGCCGCCGCTTCCCCCTCCGGCGCTCCGCGGCCCGACGCCCCGGCCGATCAGGCGCTGCCGGCGCTGGTGAGACGCCGCTGGCTGGCGCTCCGCAAGAGAGTGCGCCGAACCGGCGGCGAGCCGTCCGACCGTGAGCTGCACCGGATACGGATCGCCGCCAAGCAGTTGCGCTACGCCTCGGAGAGCGCGGTGCCGGTCGTCGGCAAGCGTGCAGACCGTATGGCCGCCGCCGCAGAGGCGCTCCAGACGGTGCTCGGAGAGCATCATGACGCCGTCGCCGCCGAAGAGTGGCTGCGCGCTTCTGTCGCCAGCCTTACGCCGGCGGCTAGCTTCGAGGCCGGCCGCCTGGCCGCCGAGCAGGAGTGGCGGCAGCGGGATCTGCGGCGGAAGTGGAGGCGGGTGTGGGACGAGCTCGACAGGAAGAAGCTGCGACACTGGTTGGCCTGATCGCGGATCCGGGCGACCGGCCATGGCTGAAATCCGCTGGGTCATAGTCTCCGACCTTCACTTCGGTGCCGAGAACAGTGTCCTCACTTCGCTGATCGAGAAGCCGGCCACCCCTATGAGCACCGGTTTCGCCGTGGACGACAGGACCCCGAGCCCGCTCTTGACGGGCCTTGTCGAAGGCCTGCGCCGGCTCACGGAGAATCAGGTGCGGCCGCCCACCCTCGTGATGGCGGGCGACATCCTCGACCTGGCGCTCTCTCCGGACGAGACCTCTTCGGAGGTGTTCAGCGGCTTTGCCAGGTTGGCCTTCGGCGACAGCAGTCCGGCCTTCGACCCCGTCGTGTACTACCTGCCGGGAAACCACGACCACCACCTGTGGGAGGCCGCCCGCGAGGCACAGTACGTCCAGCACCTCTCGACTGTGCCGAGAGGAGATCGGCTCGGCGCACCGGCACATGTCACCGGGCTACGCGCCGACGACGAATCGCCCCGGATGGCCTCGGCGTGGCTCAAGTGCCTCATTCAGCGGGAGGCGGCTAGCCCGGCGGTGGAAGTGCCGCGTGGCCTACCCGAACATGGCGTTGCTCGGCGCGGCGGGCGACCGGGCCGTGGTCATCAGCCACGGCCATTTCACCGAGTCGATCTACACGCTCATGTCGCAGCTGAAGGACATCCTCTACCCAGACCAGCGCCAGAAGACGTTCAACGACATCGCCGTGTGGGAGCAGGAGAACTTCGCCTGGATCGACTTCCTCTGGTCGACGCTCGGCCGGTCTGGCCAGGTGGGCTCCGACCTCGGGCTGATCTACGCCGACATGGCCTCCCCCGCCGACATCGACGGCCTCCTCTCCAACCTGACCAGGTCCTTGTTGGCCAAAGGTCGCGGGCCGGCCTGGCTGCACCTCATCGAGCGCGGGGTCATGAACGCCATTTTCCGCCACGAGGCCAACCACTTTCTCCGCAGCGAGCGGGGCACGACGACCGCGACGCTCAGCCCGGCCGGGCAGCTCGGCCTCCGCACCTACCTCGAAGGGCCGGTGCGGAGCCAGCTGCAAAAGGAGCTGGGCGGAGTTCCGAGGGACGTCTCGTTCGTCTTCGGCCACACCCACAAGCCCTTCGCCGACGTCTGGCCTGTAGTTGGGTTTCCCTCGCCGGTGCGGATCGTCAACACCGGAGGCTGGGTCGTCGACACAGCCGTGGCCTCGCCGGTGCAGGGGGGAGTAGTCGTGCTCGTCGACGACGACCTCGACGTGGTGCCGTTGCAGATCTACCGGCAGAGCAGCGGGCCGTCACCGGCACCGGTCCAGCTCTTGCCTTCCAGAAGCGGCCGAATGGCCCCAGTCCGACTTCCACGATGAGATCGCCTCCCGGCTCGACGCCACCGCCGCTCCCTGGGCGGCGGTCACGGCGGCGGCCTCGACACTCATCACCCAGCGTCACCGCCTGCAGGCGGCCACCACAGCCGCCTACCGCCAGGCCGGCCCACGACCGGATACCGACAAGGTGTCAGGACCGGCGGCGCCGGGCGCCTGAGATCCTCGCCGCCTCGCCGAACCGGTGCATCGAGTCCCTCGTCTCGCTCCTCGTAGCCCTCGTTCGGGCGCATCTCGGAGATGTCGACGTCGATCGGGTCGCCTTTCTCCCACCCACGCTGGAATCCCTCCGCCGGCGCCGGGCGGCGCCGGTTAGCGGTACGGTTCACGCGCTCGGACAGCCACTTCGAGGAGGCTCGCCATGACCACCATCGCCGTCCTCGGCGCCGGCAACATCGGCGCCACCCTGGCCCGAAAATGGGCTGCCGCCGATCATGAGGTCACGCTGGGGAGCCGCCAACCTGACGATGCCGCCCTCCGCGAGCTGGCCGCAGGCATGGGTGCCGGGACGGCCAGCCACGCCGACGCCGTTGCCGGGGCCGAGGTGATCGTGCTCGCCCTCCCCGGGGGCGCCGTCGCCGGAGCGGCGGAGGCTCTCGGCCACGCCCTCGACGGCAAGATCGTCATCGACGCCACGAACAAGATGGGGACCCCCGAGATGAACAACATCTCCGTCATCCGCGCCGCCGCGCCCGGTGCGATAGCGGCCCGGGCGTTCAACTCTGTCGGCTGGGAGATTTTCGCCCAACCAGACTTCAACGGCACGCCCGCCGACCTGTTGTGGTGCGGGCCGGACGGAGACGATGGCGACACCGTGGAAGCGCTCATCACCGACGTGGGCCTCCGGCCGGTGCGGGTCGGTTCGCTCGACCAAATCCACCTTGTCGACCTGCTGGCCGGCCTATGGTTCGCCCTGGTGACCGCCCGAGGTGGCCGCCGGCGCCTGGCCTTCAAAGTTCTCACCGACTGAGCGGTTCGAACCCATACGCTGGTCGCTCGTTCCCCCGGTGACACGCTGCCGATGCGGCCCGGCGCTGGCACCGGCGGTGGGATCGCACACGAGCAGCGAGTCTGTGAGCCAGCCGGGTGACGTATCGCCCGGCGGGCGGGTGGCCGGTGTCGCCATCGCCCTGTTCATCGTCGTTGTCGTGCTCGCAGCACCGACTGCCAGCGGTGGAGATGTCGCCGCCGGACAGGGCGCCCACCGGGGCGCCGTCGTCCTCCTAGCCTCCGAGCCCGCAGCCTTCGCCGTGCTGACGCGCCGCCCCGACGAGGTGGTGCTGCACTTCGACAGGCCCGTCGACCCCGGGCCGGGTCTCGATGCGGATATTGGCCGACGGCGGTGCGAACGAGGCCGCTGGGACGGCTTTCCGCGCAGCCGGCCGGCCGGCCGACGCAGTGGAGAGGCTCCGCCCCCTGCGAGCGGGCGTCTACCTCGTCGCCTGGCAGGCGGCCGCCGGTGGGCGAGGGGGGGGTGCCGGTGAGACGAGAGGCGGTTACTGGTTCACCGTGCTCGGCACCGGGCGGACCGCCCATCCACCGACGTCGTCCGGCAACGTCCGGGCGCTCCTTGCCGAACTGGACGCGCCGAGCCCGAGCGCCGCTGTCGCCTTCCTCGGCTGGCTGGCACGCCTGCTGGCCGCAGCAGCCGCCCTGCTTTTGGTGGGGCTGGGCGGCGCTCTTTGCCTGGTGTGGCCGGAGGGCTTGCTCGCGCCGGTCATCCACCGGCCTCCTGGCAGCGGCCTGCGCAGCCCTCGTGCTCGCCACGGCCGCCGGCCTGGACCTGGAGGGGCTCTACGATGCCCGGCTGCCGCTGACGCGGTTCTTCAGCTGGTCGCAGTACGACGCCTCCCTGCATACGACGGCCGGCTGGGCCGACATCGCCATCTGGGCGCTTGTCGTCGTCACCGCGGTGTTGTTGCAGCTGCTCGACCAGCGCTTCGGCCGAGGTGAGCTCGACTCCTGCCCGATGGTGGAAGCTGACCGCAGCGGCGGTGGGCATCGCTCTCCTCCTGGCCTCGGTTCTCGGCGGCCCAGGGGACGCCGGCCGTTGGAGGATCGCCGGCCTAGCCGGGGACTTCGTCCATCTCGCAACGGCGTCGCTATGGCTCGGGACACTCCTCGTCATCGTCTTGGCGCTGGGTGGTAATAGTCACGTACCTCGGGCCGAAATGATCACCCGGCGGGCATCGAGGTTGGGACTGGCGTCCCTGCTGGGCTTGGCCATCTCAGGCGGCATCGAAGCTGTCCGGCAAGGCGGCGGCCTCGACGGCCTGACCAGCACCTCCTACGGGTGGCTGGTGATCGTGAAGTCGATGGTGGGCGTGCTGGCGATCATGCTTGCTGCCCTCGGTGCCCGATGGCTGCACAGCCGGCGCTCTCGGGAGCGGGGTCAACTCCCTGCCGGCCGCCGGCTGATGTTGCGCACCGCCTTGGCCGAACTGCTGCTCCTCGCCGGAGCGCTCGGCCTAACTGCCTCCCTCATAGCCACGCAGCCCGCCGAGCAAGCCCTCTCTCAACCCTTCGGCCACGTGTTCGCCATCGGCAGCACCGACGTCAACGTCATCGTCGACCCGGGCCGGGTCGGGGCGGACAACACCCTCCACATCTACACCCTCCGCCCAAATGGCACGCCGGTCGGCATCCTCGAGATCGGCGGCGTGCTCCGCCTGCCGTCCGCCGGCATCGGGCCGGTCGCCCTTCCCCTCATCAACGCCGGCCTCGCCCACTTCATCGCCACCGGCATCGACCTGCCGGTGGCCGGCAACTGGCAGCTCACGCTCACGGTCCACACCGGCCTCACGTCCACTGCGCCCATCGTCACGAGGATCCCCGTCCATTGACGCGGTGGGCGACCTGGCACGGGGCGGAAGCACAGCTTGTCCCCGATGGAGATCGATCCCTCACTACACTTCGTTTGATTAACCCTTTCTCGCGAGAACGCTCATGAGGCGCCGCCCATGCTCGTCATCACCTTGGCACTGGTGCTGAACCCGACCCTCGAGCGCCCGAGGGCGCATACGCACGAGTTGTCCGTCTGATGAGCGATTCGGCATGCCGCCCCGGCGTGCTGAGCCGTGGAGCTCGGGCCCGGCGCCCTCGCCCGACGGGGCAGACGGATCGGGCGAGTCGACGGGAGCGGGGACGACGAGGGGCCGGGCAGCGGCAGCGAGCTCGAGGAGCGCTGGTTCACCTCGCCCGGACACGCGCTCGGGCAGGGTCGGATCGGCCGGCGCCCCGGGCACGCGCTCGGGCTCGGTCGGCGGCCGGCCGCCGGCTACGAGGCCGAGACGAGCTCAACCGCCGGGAGCTCAACCGCTCATGGCTCAACCGCCCGGGAGGCCGGTCCCTGCGGGCGAGACCGGGTCGGCCGGCACAGAGATCGCCAGCGAGGACGTCGCCCACAGCGCCGTCGGTTCGAGCGAAGGGACCTCGACGGCCTCCTCGGCGCCGGCCGTCCCCGTTGATGCTGTTCGCACGGTGGGTGACGGTGCTAGGCGCGGTAGGGCTTGTCGCACTGCTCGTCGCAGTGGCCCTCCCGAGCGCGAGGACCGGTGGCCACCACCCCGGTGCCGCCGGCACCGGCACCCCCCGGGGCAGTGCCGCCGGGGGCTCCGTCGCCCGCGACAATCCGGCCGCCCCGGTGCATGCTTCAGCCGCACTGGCCGGAATGCCGCCGGTCCTCAACCCCAACAACATCTACTCGGCGGACGCTCCGAACATGCTCAGTCCGGCTGTCAAGGGCGACGTGTCGATGATCTACGTCCCGAACAGCCTGAGCAACACTGTGAGCGAGATCAACCCGGCGACCGACAAGGTGGTGCGGACGTTCCGGGTCGCCCGGGAGCCGCAGCACGTCGTGCCGTCGTGGGATCTGAAGACACTCTGGGTAACGAGCGACATCGGCAACTCCCTCACGCCGATCAACCCGAAGAACGGCCTGCCCGGTCGTCCTGTTGCCGTCCGGGACCCGTACAACATGTACTTCACGCCGAACGGCAAGTTCGCCATCGTCGTCGCCGAGCGATACGAAAGCCTCGACTTCCGCAACCCGCAGACGATGGCCCTCGTGCACGCTCTCCACGTGCCGTGCCTCGGCGTCGACCACATGGACTTCTCCGCCAACGGCACCTACCTCATCGCCTCGTGCGAGTTCGGGGCCAAGTTGATCAAGGTCGACGTCGCCACGCAGTCCTATGCCGGCAGCCTCTCCCTGCCGGCGGGGAGCAAGCCGCAGGACGTCAAGCTCTCGCCGAACGGCAAGATCTTCTATGTCGCCGACATGATCTCGAACGGCGTCTGGATGATCGACGGGCAGAACATGAAAGTGCTCGGCTTCATCAAGACCGGTCAGGGAGCCCACGGGCTCTACGTCAGCAGGAACGACCGCGTACCTCTACGTGACCAATCGCGACGAGGGCTCGATCTCGGTGATCTCCTTTGCCACCAACAAGGTCGTGCACAAATGGTGGATCCCCGGCGGAGGCAGCCCGGACATGGGGAATATCTCGGTCAACGGCAAGGTCCTTTGGGTGTCGGGCCGCTACAACTCCGTCGTCTACGCCATAGACACCGTCAACGGTCGGCTGCTCCACGAGATCAAGGTCGGCGCCGGGCCGCACGGCTTGTGCGTCTGGCCGCAACCGGGCCGCTACTCGCTCGGTCACACCGGGATCATGCGCTGAGATCGTTCGTCGGGAAGAGGTAGGCGCAGAACGGACCTGGCGCCGCGAATCGGATTTTCATGACCCGGGCGAAACGAGTGCCCTTGTTGCGGCGAAGGGAGGGTGAGGCTGGTCAGCCCGTGGCCTGGATCTTGATGACGCTCTTTAGCGGCGCAGCCGGACCTGCGGTCGTCTCGCCGCCCAAGAGCCAGGCGGTGTTGCCGATGACGGCGGCGCCGGCGTTGCTGACCGCGTAGGGAAGCGTCCCGGCTGAGCGGGGCGTCCCGTTCGGCTCGATGAGCCAAATCTTCGAAGAGGGGACTCCGGCGGACTGGCCGCCGGCGACGTAGAGCTGGCCGCCGAGGTCGAAGGCCATGGCCTGCCCGAGCGGCTCCGGCAGGTGCCCGATGACCCGTGTCGTGCCCGTGGCCGGATCGAACACTTGGATGTCATTCGTCTGGCCACCGACACTGCTGCTCTCGCTCGTGCCCAACTGGCCCCCGACGATCCAGATCACGTTCCTCGACGATGCGACGGCGGCGTAACGCACTGGTTGCGCCAGCGTTCCCGCGTCTGCGGAACGTGACGCCGTCCCTCGTGGAGAGGACCTCCTTCTGGAGGCTCTGCCCGTCGAAGCCGCCCAGCACGTAGGCCAGCGAGCCGACGGTGCCCGCCGAGAGATCCGACCGCGCCGCCGGCAGCGAGCCGACGATCGAGGACGACCTGGGCGTCCAGGACTGGACGCTCGCCAACGACGTGCCGGCGCCACCGCCGAAGACGACGAAGTGCGACCGCAGTACGGCTCCGGCAGCATCATGGACGGCAATGCTGAGCTCGCCGGCCACGCCGCTCACGCCGGTGTCGGGCTGGAGGCGTTCCACCGCCGCGCTTGACACGTCGCCCGTCGTGAGGCCCCCGAGCACGAGGATGTCGGACCCATCGGCAAGGACCACGGCCCGCGACACCGGCGAGGGGAGGCGCCAGCGGGGCACCGTGGCGACCAAGTGGGCAGTGTTGGGTGCCTTCGCCGGAGGTCTTGAGCCGGAGGAGCCAGTCAGGTTGGAATGGTTGTGGCCGGAAGCATCGCGATGTGGCTTCGGGGCACTCGATGGAACGGCCACCGCGATGATGATCGCGAGGGCGGCGAGGGCGGCTACGAGGACGGTCCAGCGCCGGAGCAGCACCGCCGGCGGGGGCCGGCGGCCCCGGCGAGTCGTGACTGAGCGCGCCAAGACGCGCATGGTACCTCGCCTCGGGTGACGCTGCCGCGGCGCTCGACGGCTCAGGCTGCGGGCAGCGAGCAGACGTTTATCTTCTTCGCCGCCAGCACCGCACTGTCGGCCGCCACGAGCTGCGAAAGGGGCAGGGCTTTCTCCCTGACGGCGGCCACGATGGCGGCGCTCGTCTGGCGGGCCACAGCGAGAGCGCCATCAGCCGAGGCGGCCGGTCCGTAGAGGATCAGGTCGTCGCCGGCCCGCAGCGAGCGCACGGTCGCGGCGGCCACCGACAGTGGCTTCGGCGGGTGGGAGATGGCCTTGGCCGACAACGAGTCAGTGATGATGAGGCCCTTGAAGTGGAGGTTCTGTCGGAGGTAACTGGCGGGTTTCGGAGAGAGGCTCGCCGGCTGGTCTGTGAAGCCGCGTACTTTGGCGTTCGACATCATCACCACGGGGGCTCGTGCGGCGATGGCGGCGACAAAGGGCGGCAGAGCCACCCTCTGCAGGGTGCGCCAGGGAAGCGTCCACGCCGGGCCGTCGTCAGTGTTCCGGCTCACACCACCGAGTCCCGGGAAGTGCTTCACGACGGGGATCACGCCCGCCGCGAGCATTCCCTTCATGAACGCCACGCCGTCGGCGGCGACGGCTGCCGTCCGGCCCGAGAACGAGCGAAACCCGTCCGGATCCGCCGCGCCCGGCACCACGGCCCGGCCGTCGACGTCGAGCACCGGGGCCAGATCCATGTTCACGCCGTTGGCGCGCATCTTTCGCCCCAGTGAAGCGGCGAGAGTTTCGATCCGGGCCGGGGTGTCCGATCTTCCCAGCTGGCTCGCCCATGGCAACGAGCCGACCAGGTTCGCCATCCGCTGCACCGCGCCTCCCTCCTCGTCAGTCATGACGAGCCAACCGAGGCGACCAGGAACGAGCCGGCGCAGCCCCGCCAGCTGGCTCGCCAGATCGGCCGGCGCCCTCGCCCCGAACAGCAGGAGGCCGGCGTAGCCGGCGCGGGCTGCCGGTGCCATGGAGCTGAGGCTCCTTTCTCCGGCCGGCAGCACGATGGTCTGGTTTGCGAGGCGCTGCAATGGCCATCTCGAGAGCACCGCCGTTGCGCTGCAGGTGGGTGGTGAGGCCGACGTGCCGGTCCTCACCAACCGCTGAACGCCGATCACGAGGGCGCCGACGAGGGCGACCGTCACGACAAGCGCGATCGCGCCGCGCCCGATCCTCGGTCTTTTGACTTTGTAGATGTGACGGCGGGACCGCGAGCCGCCGGACCGGACCCGCCCCGGTGGACCCAGGCCGATCGGACTGCCTGACGGTCCTGGTCCTTCTGGTCCTTCCGACGACACCACTGCCACTCCTCCCCCGCCGGGCCGCTCCCCGCAGAGTAGTTGGGTGACGACGATTGGGAATGCCGCTCCTCAGCTGAAGTCGATCGGGCCCTCGGTGTCCTGCTGGACGACCCAGCTGTTGCCGTCCGGGTCCTGGACCGCAACCCAGCGGCCCCAAGGCGCCGAGTTGATCTCGTCGTCGTCCTCGAGAACCCCTCTGGCACGCAGTTCAGCTGCGGTGGCGTCTATGTCGGGCACCGATAGAACCGTGCCCCGGAGGGAGCCTGGCAGCATCGTGTCGAACCAGGTCACGAGGGTGATGGCCGTCTCGGCACCGGGAGGGCGGAGCATCACCCAACGCATCCCGGCTCCGAATTGGTTGTCCATCACCAGTTCGAATCCCAGCATGTCCAGGTAGAACGCCTTTGCCACATCAGGGTTGCTGACCGGTACGGAGACGACCGAGATGTGCGTGCGCTCCATTTGGCCTCCTTCGCTTGGCGACGGATGTGACCCTACGGTGGCTGGGGCTCGGTCACGGACGGGCCTGAGTGGTGGGCGACGTCGGCCCAGCCGACGAACAGGAGCTGCGAGGGAACGAAGTGTCTGATGTTCAACAAGATCCACGGCGGCGGCGTGAGCTGGGACACGTGATGGCCCACGCGTCTGCGTCGGTCCTTCGGGCCGCTGACATACACTGAGCGCAGTCAGGAGAGGTGCGAGAGCGGCCGAATCGGGCTCACTGCTAATGAGTTGACCTTGGAAACGGGGTCCGAGGGTTCAAATCCCTCCCTCTCCGCTGTTGGCGGCACTGATTGCATCTACTTCGGGAGGCGTTCGCTCGTGCGCCTGTGGGCTGGCGGCTCTCTCCCACACCGACGGCCGCGCGCGCCGGCCTGGTCGGCCGTCACGGCGCCGGGAGAGGACGTGCCCGAAGCTCGAGCGGACCGAAATCATCGTGCTCACCGGCGGTAGGATCGCCCGGTCGAAGGCTCCTGCGCAATCGCTCTCCAAGGCGGCGGACGCAGGCGCTCGTAGCTCAATTGGATAGAGCATCTGACTACGGATCAGAAGGTTGGGGGTTCGAGTCCCTCCGAGCGCGCTGAGTAAGTTCCCTGGTCAAAGGGCCGAAGACCCGCGTAAGTGTCAGGAGCCTTGGGCAAGGCCGGCCGGCCTGCCGACATCCATCTGCACTCACTCCGCCCTTTCAGCGCCACCGAATTGGACTCGGTGATCAGCGAGGGCCAGAGGCTGGCGCGGCTGGGCTGGTCGACGGTGCACATGGCTCGCCACTACACAGATGGAGTGGCAGAGGAGGACCGGCGTGCTGCAGAGCACGTCCGCCGGCTGCTCGGCTGACACCAGGTGGAGCCTGGGCGCCCGGGCGCGCTTTCGTACCGAGCCGAAGTTGCGCCAAGAGCATCAGAAACCCTTTACGCGCAGGCAGCAGTCGCTCTCGCTGCCGTCGTACGGTGGAGCGTTCTGTGTTCGCTCCGCCCCAGTACGGCACATCAGGGCGGTGTGCAAGGCTTGGCCGTCATGGACGCACACGAAGCAACGCGATCTCTGCCGGTTTTCGACTGCGGCGCGCTGTTCATTGCGCTCGACGCCCAACGTCGTGACCGTGGGTTGGGCTGGTACGAACTCGCCGACGAGCTCTGGCAGCAGTCGTCGGATCTCAACGCACAGCGATCAGATCATCCGCTCTGCGGAGGGGCGGTCCAGAGACTGCAAACGCGCGGGGCAACCTCCTGCCAGTACGCGCTTTTCATGTTGCGCTGGCTCCGCCGGGCACCGGAGGATTTCTTGTCCGGTCCGGTTGTCGCCGTGGGCAATGTTGGGTTGCCGCGAGCGGGAACTGACAGCCGACTTCGCTGGAACTTGAACCAGCTGCACGCGGCACTTAACGAGCGGCGCCAACAGCACGACCTCACATGGGCGGAGCTAGCGCAAGACCTCTACTGCACGCCAAGCAGATTGACCAACTTGCGCACCGCTCGCTTCGCGGACATGGACCTTGCGATGCGCGTCACACAATGGCTCGGTCAGCCCGCTGCTGCGTTCATCCACCCAGCTCGATGGTGACTGCAGCACACACGGCCTCGGCCGGTCCCCGCCTTTAGAAGTGTCGCCGACCGGCGGGACAGTGTGCGTGCTACGACCGACTCAGGAATCAGAAGGGTGCGGGAGCATCAACGTCCACCGAGGAGGTCGTGCCGTCGAGCAGCTCCCTCGCGATGTCGAAATTTAAGTCCGGCCTCCGGCCGACCTCCACCTGCACTCACTCCGCCATTCCAGCGCCACCGAGTCGGACTCGGTGATCAGCGAGGCCCAGAAGCAGCCGCGGCTGGGCTGGTCGACGGTGCATATGGCTCGCCACTGCACAGATGGAGTGGCAGAGGAGGACCGGCGTGCTGCACAGCACATCGGCCGGTTGCTCGGCTACCACCAGGTGGAATGATCGTTCGAGCGCAGGACCATGACATCCGGTGTCACAGCGCGTGAGTGCCGACCGGGTGCCTTTAGGCGTGGTGGGTGCCGAGGACGTCATCCGGCCCCGGGCCGACTAGTGGTCCGTCGCAAAATGGGCTGGGTACTTCCTCGGCCAGGCGGCCCGCCTCGCCGAGAGCAGCTTGGATGTTACGAATAATCGTCCCGAGTTGGCCGGATGCGAGGAGCCCGGGCCCAAGAGGGCCTGACGAGTTCTCGCCGACTGGCGGAAGGGCTCGCAGGGCAGCCCGGACCTCCCCCGTCATGTGCGTGAGCTGCCAACCGATCTCGTTGTCGACGACTTCTGGCCGGTCGGGAGCCGCCAGGCTGGCGGCTTTGACGGCATAAGCAGCGGAGCCTAGTGCGTGCGCGCCCATGTGGCAGATGGCTACAGCTTGACCGGCAGCCCGGGCAGCGGCTCCTGCTGTGGGAGATCTGACCACGCCAGCGGGGACGCCACCGACGAAGCGGAGGCGAATCTCATCAGCTGTCTTCACCTCCCCTCGGGCGAACGCTCGAGTGCGGGCGATGGCAGCGCGAGGCCGGTCGTCAGCTGGAGCTTCGGCCTCGAACAACCCCAGAACGCGCTCTGCGCAATCAGCAGCCCATGCGGCGACAAGACGTCGGTCGGCTTCACTCAGCGTCTGCGGCGATGTCACCGTCCGACTCTACATAACCAATCAGCTACCCCCGCTATTTCAGCGACGCAACGCTAGTAGGCGCGCCTCGGAACGAGAAATGAATCCTGGGCGGATCTAGAGCGAAGCGGTCGATGTAATGGCGTCTGTAAGAGCTGAGGTTCTGGCACTCGGCCTCCCCGTCTTGTTCAACTGCTGTAGCACGGCATCGGCCAGTTGCTCGTATCCGCCCAAGAGCCCGTCATGGGTCATTGGGCCGCTTCAGGATTAGCCGAGTGCTTCGCATGGCTGTCCGCATTCACCTTTTCGGTGTCGCTCGTGACGCCTTGGCTCACCGAGCTTGGCCAGCGTCCAGCGCCACCGCCCCATAGCCTGGGTCCAGGCGTAGCGGAAGGTGCCGGTCTCGAGCTCACGGGCCAACACCAGGGGCCCGACGAAGGCCCCGATGAGCGGGGGCACGGGCTGGAGGACGAAGCCGCCCTTCAACGTGCCCCCGGTGGCGTCGAAGTTGATGGTCAGCGCACTGCAGGCCGCCGAGCCCACTGGGTGGCAGGAGATGGCGGCTGCGTAGGCGTGGTGCAGCTGGAGGCCGACGCGCCACAGCCACACCGCGAGGGCGCCCAGAAACACAGCCACGCCGCCCAGCGCGATGCGGTGGTGCCGCCAAGTGACCCAGGCCATACGGTGCCATGGCAGCGGCCGAGTGTTGGCCTCCGCCATGGGGGTAGCGATGGCGAGCGTCGTCACGTCAGGCCACCCGACGGCGGACCAGCCAGACGGTCGCGGCGATGAGCAGCACCGACAAGGCCAGCAACCAGCCGCCCTCGATCCATTGGAACGGCCAGAAGTGGCTGGCGGGCTGGAAGTTGGCCCATTGCGTGTAGCCGTGTTGGACGAGACACTGCGTTGGACTAAGGGAGCCTGAAGTTTCGAGGCCGTTGCCCCTTCGAACGAAAGTCGTAGGACAAAGCTGCGGGAGTAGGTCGAAAGGGGGCTGGCCTCCGAACGCGAACTTCCCGCCCTTGGTCCACCACTCGCTCATGATCCACGCGGAACCGGGAATGTTCAGATTCTTCGCGACCAGCGGTGCCATGTAACGCTGGCGCAGGACGTTTCCGGCTAGTAAGGCGAGACCGGTGTAGGCGGCGAGGGTGGCGACGATCGCAGGGACGATTCGGCGGATCAGCATGCCGGCGAGGGCGCCGATTGCGAATGCGGCGAGCGTCCAGGCGGCGAACGCGACGCCGCGCAGGTTGAACAGCCCAGGAGAGAGCGGGCTCGGCACAGAAAACGACGGCCGGTTGCCGGCGACGAAGTACGGCTGGTAGTACCAGGAGAGCAACAGGCTGAACGCTTCGGCGGCTGCGGTCACCGCGATCCCGAGTAGCGCCAGCTTGGCGAGTGCCCAGCGCCATCTCCCGAAGCCCTGGGTCCAGGCGAAGCGGAACGTGCCGGTCTCGAGCTCACGGGCAAGCACCGGCGCCCCGACGAATGCCCCGATGAGCGCTGGCAGGAGCTGCATTACGAGCCCACTTTTTAGAACCACATTCGCATTCTCGAAGGTGATGATCAGGTTCTGACAGGCATTCGAGCTCGCCGGGTGGCAGGCGGCCGCGGTCGCGTACGCGTGGTGCAGCTGGAGGCCGGCGATCCACAGCCACAGCCCCAGAACGCCGAGCAAGACAACCACGCCACCGAGCGCGATGCGGTGGTGTCGCCAACTGACCCAAGCCATCCGCCTCCACGGGAGGGGTCGTGAATTGGCGTCGTTCGCTGGCGAAACGGGCAGGGTCACCGCGGTCATCTCGTCACCTCCGAGGAGTCGGTGTCTCGATCTCCTGTCCGGCCGGGGAGCGCCGCAGCCCCGCGCTCTCGCAGGTAGGCGAGGGTCAGCTCTTCGAGGGTGACCGGACGGGCTTCCCATCGAGGTGGCACGGGCTTCGCAGCGCTATCGGAGCGGACGAGGAGGTCCACCTGGGACCCCGCGCTGCTCGCCTGCACGACGTCCAAGTCCGCCGCTAATCGCTTGGACTCTGAAGTCGGACCGATGAACACACGGTGGGACGCCAGGATGTCCTCGACTTCGCCCGCCATTTGGATGTTCCCGTGCGAGACGAGCACGAGGTAGTCGGCGACTCGTTCGAGCTCAGCCAGGACGTGTGATGAGAGCACGACCGATACCCCATCCTCTTTGGCCGCCGTCATCACCGTGCCCATGAAGTCGGTTCGAGCTATGGGGTCGAGCATGGCCATTGGCTCATCGAGTACGAGAAGCTGCGGCCGGCGAGCCAACGCCAGGGTCAGCGCGAGCTGAGCCTGTTGTCCCCCTGACATCTGTCCTGCCTTGCGCTTGAGAGGGATGCCGAGTTCGCCGAGCCGACGTTCGGCGTAGCCCTGGTCGAAGTGGCGATTCAAGTTGCGCGTCTCGTGTAGCAGGTCGGCAGCCGAGAGGTTCTTGTAGAGCGGGGCATCCTGAGCAACGAATGCGATGCCGTCGAGGGCGGCCAGTGACCCCGCCCGCCGACCGCCGAGGACCGAGACGGTGCCCGAGTTCGGATCCGTAAGGCCGACCACCAGGTTCAACAAGGTGGTCTTGCCGGCACCGTTTGGTCCGACCAATGCGGTCACGTGTCCCTCGGGAACGGCCAGCGTGCACTCCCGCAGTGCCCAGGTGGCTCCATAACGCTTTCCGAGGTTGTGGGCTTCGATCACGTTCATACGAGCCTCTCCATGTCTCCCCGTACCGTGGCGATTGCCGTCGCCGCCATGTGAGCGCAGGCGGTGTCGGTTGTCATGGCATGTCTCCCTCTGTCGGTTCGGCGATTGGTCCCTGGCTCCGACGTCGCGGTCGCGCGATGCCTCCATTGTGAGAAGTGGGCCACCACCAGGGAATACGGCTAGACGGCGTCTTTGGTGGTGGACCTAGGTACACCCCTCTTGGGTACGCAGCCCTACTGCCAGGGCCACGTCGGGCCAGGCAAACTGGGGAAGTCCGGCCTAGGGAAGTCGATGTGTGATGAGCACAGGGGGCGATGGTGGAGAACCACGGTCGACGCAACGAGCTGTTCTGGAACCCCAGAGCTGGCCTCCTCGCGCTCGTCCGCGGACCGGCCTTCCTCGGTCTGGCGATGACCGGTCTGGCCCTCCTCATCGTTCCCCTCCTCGTGCCGGCTCTGGCAGTGCTCGGTCTGCTGGTGCTGAAGGGCTGGGGCCGCATTGCCGGTCACGTGCTGGCGGTGCTGTTCTGGGCGGGCGATCTGTTGGTAGTGCGCTACGGCGTCGTTGGTGCTCTCGTGGGGACTCGCCGACTGGCGCAGCTCACCCGGCGGCTCTCGGACGAGTGGTGGCAGATTCCGATCCGCGACTCCTACGCGCGGGCGACCAACGAAGACGTGGCGGGGCTCAGCATTTCCCGACTGCGGTGGATGCTCTCGGACTCTGCCACCTGGTGGGACATACTTTGGATGGTCATCAACGCCTCGTTCGGGTGGCTCCTCGCCGTGACGCCACTCGTCCTGGCGGTGGCGGGACTGATCGGCTGCGTCGGCTACGGAATCGTCGGCATGTTCGATGTGTCGGTCCTCGGCCGCGTCGTGCTCGGGCTGGTGGGGGGAGCCGTGACGATCTTGGCGCTGTGGTCGGCGCCGCTTCTGCTGCAGACCTACGGTTCCTTGGCCCGCGCCGTCCTCGGTCCACGCGAAGACCCAGAGCTGGCCCAGCGGGTGCGGCACCTGGCTCAGACCCGTGCTGAGACCATCGACGCCAGCGCGGCCGAGATCCGCCGCATCGAGCGGGACCTCCACGACGGGGCACAAGCTCGCCTCGTGGCGATGGGCATGACGCTGAGCGCCGCGGAAGATCTCCTCGACACTGACCCTGAAGGCGCCCGCCAGCTGTTGGTCGAAGCCCGGCAGGCGTCGGGCATGGCGCTGGCCGATCTGCGCGCCCTCGTGAGCGGCATCCACCCACCGGTCCTCGCCGACCGGGGCCTGGTCGACGCCATCCGCGCCCTGGCTCTGGACTCGGTGCCGCGAGTGGAGGTGACGGCCGATCCGATCAGACGCCCGCCGGCCCCGATCGAGTCGGCTGCGTACTTTGCGGTGTCCGAGTTGCTGGCCAACGTGACCAAGCATGCCGAGGCCCACCGTGTCTGGATCGACATCCGCTATCAGGCAGGGAAGCTTGCGATCTGTGTGACAGACGACGGTCGAGGCGGGGCCGACGCTGGACGCGGCACCGGGCTGCGTGGCATCCAACGTCGACTGGCGGCCTTCGACGGCGCGATAGTGCTCAGGAGCCCACCTGGAGGGCCGACGGTCGTCAAGCTGGAGATCCCATGCGAATTGTGATCGCCGAAGATCAGTTCTTACTGAGAGACGGTCTCACCCGCATGCTCGAGGCCCACGGCATCGAGATCGGTGCGGCCGTCGACAATGGAGACGACTTGGTCGCCGCGGTGACCGCTGATCCTCCCGACGTTGCCATCGTCGACGTCCGGCTCCCACCTACCTTCACCGACGAGGGCATCCGCGCAGCGCTCGCGGCACGTAAGAAGGTGCCCAGACTGCCCATCTTGGTGCTGTCGCAGCACGTGGAGCAGCTCTACGCCCGCGAGCTGATGGCTGACGGCACCGGTGGTATCGGCTACCTCTTGAAAGACAGGGTGCTCGACAGTGCCCAATTCGTCGAGGCCATACACCGGGTTGCCGCCGGGGGGACGGCCATGGATCCCGAGGTGATCGGTCGCCTGCTTGCCCGCAACACCGACAACGACGCCGTGAGTGCGTTGAGCCCGCGCGAGAGCGAGGTGCTCGGCCTCATGGCGGAGGGTCGGTCCAACGCCGCCATCGCCCAGCGGCTCGTGATCAGTGAGGGCGCCGTTGCCAAGCACACGGCGTCGATCTTCCTCCGGCTGGGCCTGCAACCGTCAGAAGACGACAATCGCCGCGTCCTGGCTGTGCTGGCGTACCTCGGTACGTAACGGTCCGCCCGCTGAATCGGTAGATCGGGTGTTCGGTCTCGGAGCTGGCCAAAGTGCATCGTGGCCTAACCCGGTTCCCCGGTCATGGATTCGTCCTCGGCCAGAGGGTGCACCAATGCGAAGGTCGCATTGACCGGCCAAAACGTGACACCACGCGACAATCCGACACGGTGGCACGACACCTCACTTACTACAGATCAGAGATCGTCCCGACCTGCCGGCGACCCGGCCGCGCTCGCCGGTCGGCACCGCCGCCTGTCTACCGAGTGCCTCTCCAGCGGATCAGGGGCAAGATGTGCTCATGTCCCAGCAGCCCGGCTCACCTTCGACCCATGGAGGCATGACGGGCATCGACGCGGTCGACACGGCTGAGAACTACCGACGATTCGCACAGCTCGAAGCCGCAGGTCGGTCGCCGAGCTACGAGACCCTCGCCCTCGCCGTCGCCGACGACCACGACATCTTGACGTTTCTCGAAGGATTGCCACCGCTCAAACGGCAGCCCAACCTTCTCTTCGCCGCCGGGCGCTCAGTGCTCGGGGAAGTGCCCGATCCACGCTCCCTTCACGAGCTGGTCATCGAGCGCCCTCAGGACCTTCGGCACGTGATGCTCATCCGACGGACCCAGACAAACGAAGCGGCGCGCTGTGCGGTCCTACTTCCCGCCCTCCAATCGCTCGAGGGACCCTTGGCCCTGCTCGAGGTCGGCGCCGCCGCAGGCCTCACGCTGCTCCCCGACGCCTACTCCTACGACTACGACGGCCGCCGCGTGACGGGGCTGGACCGAGATGCGCCGACTCTCCGGTGCCGCCCGTACGGTCCCGTCCCCCTCCCGAGCCGGGTTCCAGAGGTCGTGTGGCGAGCGGGGATCGACCTCGATCCGCTCGACGTCATGAGCGATGACGACGTGGCATGGCTCTCGTGCCTCATCTGGCCGGGTGAGGCAGACCGGGCGGAGCGGCTGCACCAAGCCGTGGCCGCAGCCCGCAGGCGTCCCCCGGTCATCCATCGCGGAGACCTACTGGACGATCTTGAGCAGGTTGCCGCCCATGCCCCCTCAGAATCGACGCTCGTCGTGTATCACTCAGCGGTCCTCGCCTACGTCGGCGAGGACAAGCGCCGCGCATTCGCGGCGGCGGTGTCTCAGCTCGGTGCGGTGTGGTTGTCGAACGAAGGCGACCGCGTCCTTCACTGCATGGGCATCGGCGGTGTCGATCCCGGATCGTTCCTTCTTGTCCGGGACGGCCGTGAGGTCCTTGCGCGGTCCGATCCGCACGCCACTTGGATCGAGTGGTTGGGAACGCGGCCATGATGCTCAGTCGCTGGCGCCACTGACGCGTCACGGAAGCCGGTCCGACACGCTGGCGGGCGCCGACCATACGGGCGCTGTCTTGTGGCATCCGGTGCCGGCGGACCAGGGCCGGGAGGAGGCGGGTAGCGCCGGCATCGGCTCCGGGGGCAGACTCCCCGGATGAGTTCCGTCAGAGATCTCGCCGACCACTACCACCGTGAATGGCTGGCGGCGCATCCCTTCGATGCCAGCTACTACGGCATCCCCGGCTTCGACGACCGTGTTCCGGACGACAGCGAGGCCGGTGAGGCCGCGTGGCGGTCCACCGTCGAAGCCGTGCTGACCGAGGCCCGCGCCATGGAGCGGGCGGAGCTCCCGGTGGCAGACGCTGTGACACTCGGATGTCTTCTCGAGTTGGCCGACCAGGAGTTGGCCAACCTCGACTCGGCACCACTTGATCACACAGTCACCGCGATGCCTTTCAGCGGGCCGGCGATGCTGCTCTCGGTGGCAGCGGTGACGGTGCTGAGCGATCCGCAGACCGCTAGGGACTACCTGCAGCGCCTCCGTCTCAGTGGTGGTTGGCTCGACCAGCAGACAGAGCGCCTGCAGATCGGCGCGGCAAAGGGCCGGCTGCCGGTCGCCCCGCTCGTCGAACAGGCGATCGCCTGGGCCGAGGCTGTACTGGCCGAGCAGGTGCCGGCGGCTCTGGTGGCGCCACAGCCCCCGCCGGGTTGGGACGGCGAGGAGCCTTGGAGGCTCGAGCGCGACGCTCTCGCCACAGAGGTCGTCCTGCCGGCCCTCGGGCGGTGGGTAGACGTCCTGCGCGACCTTCTGCCTCAGGCCAGGACGGCCGAGCATGCAGGGCTCTGCAACCTCCCCGGTGGAGCGGCCGACTACGCCCGTGCGATCCGATCACAAACGACGTTGCCCCTGACCGCTGAGCAGCTCCACCAGACAGGACTGGACGAGATCGACATCCTCGAGCGCCGGGCGGTCGAGCTCGGGGCCGAACTGGGTCTGCCCGACTTGCCCGCCATCCACGGAGCCCTGCGGGCGTCATCGAGCGAGGCGACTCCCGAGGAGGCGATCGAGGCAGCCGTTCGAGCCATCCGCCGTGCCGAGGCACATGCACCTGACGTCTTCCCCCAACCCTTGCCGCCGCCGTGCGAAGTCAGCCCGATGCCCCACGTCGTGGGAGGAAGCGGGATGGCGCCCCACTACTCCCCGCCGAGGCTCGACGGCACCCGGCCGGGCACGTACTGGTTCAACGTGGACCGGCCGACGGCCGGCACCGGCTGGGACCTCGAGGGCGTGGCGTTCCACGAGGCCGTGCCCGGACACCACCTGCAGCTGTCCCGGATCCAGCTTCTTACCGACCTGCCGGCGCTCCAGCGCCAAGGCAGCCTCAGCGTGTTCTCCGAAGGGTGGGGCCTGTACGCGGAGCAGCTCGCCGAGGAGATGGACCTCTACAGCGGCGCCGAGAGCCTCCTCGGTGCCGTGTCAGCGGCCCTCATGCGAGCGGCTCGCCTCGTCGTCGACACGGGCTTGCACGCCTATGGTTGGAGCCGCCAGCAGGCCTTGGCCTTCTTCACCGCCCATGTACCGCTTCCGCCGGAGTTCCTTGCCTCTGAGATCGACCGCTACATCGCCGTGCCCGGGCAGGCGCTCGCCTACCTCACCGGCAAGCTGGAGATCCTCCGATTGAGGAGCCAAGCCGAGCGCTGCCTCGGCCCGGCGTTCTCCCTGTCGCAGTTCCATGCCGCCATCCTCGACCACGGGTCGCTCCCGATGCCGGTGCTCCAACGGAGCGTGCAGTCCTGGATCGAGAGTCGTTGACCACTTCGGGCGATCGGCCGGGTACGCCGGCGCTCCTGTTGCCCGCCGTACCTGCAGGACACGAGCGCAGTCCGTGTAGCCACGGAACATTCGCGTCCCCCCTAGCAGGTCCGGGGGTGTCCGGAGCACCGGCTACGCCTTGACGGGGCAAGACCGGACTGGTACAAGCGGAGGGCCACATTCGCCTGCCATCCGAGTGGGGGACATATGACATCACGCTTCGGACGCGCCGTACTTCTAGGCGTTGCGGGCGTCCTCCTGCTTCCCGCCTCGGCCGTCCGGGCGGCGACGTCCAGACCGCCGTCCGGACCCGACACGCAGGTCGCGACCACCATTCCGGTCGGTGACACCCCGGACTTCGTGGCCGCTGACGAGGCGACAGACATGGTCTATGTCGGCAACGATTCCTACCCCTCGCCCTCGGTGTCGGTCATCAATGGTCGCACCGACAGTGTCGTTGCCACGGTGGGCCTACCCGACCGTCCCGAAGGCATCGCGGTTGACCCCGGCACGAACCGCGTCTTTGTTGTCGCTCGCGACAAGATCGTCGTGATCGACGGCCGGACGAACCGTATTGTGGCCACTCACGCTTTCAACGGCATCCCGGTGGCCTCCGACATCGCTGACGATCCGAGCACCGGCCTGCTGTACATGAGCGTGAGCGTCGGCTCGAACGACAGGGGCTACCTGTATGTGATCAGTGCACGTAAGGCAAGGGTGGTCGCCCACGTTCCGGTGGTCTCGGGGCTGACGGCCGTCAAGGTGAGCCCGAGTACCAATCGGATCTATGTCCTGGCTCACAATTCTGTGGTCGTCGTCAGCGGGAGCACCCGCAGAGTGCTTGCTACCGTTGCTCTCGGCTCGAAGGCGTCACCTGAGCAGCTCGCTGTCGATCAGCGGACGGACTCCGTCTACGTCACGGGCGACTACGGCAATATCTTCGAGATAGACGCCAGCAGTAACACCCTGGAGAACAACATTCAGGACAACGACGGCCCGAACGGGATCGCGGCGAACGGCATCGAAGGATACTTCTACGTCACTAATACCGATTCGAACTACGTCGGGGTATACAGCGCCAGAACAGGCCAGGTTGTCGCCGCCACGGGCAATCCGACGGGCTCACAACGCCTTGCTCCCACGTCAGTTGTGGTGGACACGGCGACGAACACCACGTACGTGACCAATCAGGACGCCAACAGCGTCAGCGTGCTGGTTCCCTCCACCGGGCTAACCCCGGCGCCGAGTCCCAACGACGGGCGGAGGTTCGACTCCCGAGAGCAATCGGAGACCCGGCTGAGCGGGAGCTGAGCACGTCCACGTCGGCCTCGACACCGCTCTCGGTCCGCTCATGGCCGATGTGTCGAGCGCCCTGGCCCTTACCCTGAGCGTCGGCGAGGAGGTGGCGGCCGCTCTCGAACCCGGGGCGCTGCGCTCGCTCGCGTCCTAGATCACGCCCGACGGCAAAGGCTCGTCCCGCCGCCCGCGACGCCGTTCGCGCCGGCGAGGCGGAGAGGTGGCCTCGGCGCCTGGTGCCTTAGTCATCCCCGCCCGCCAGTTCCACCTGCCTGTGCACTCGGGCTGGCCGACGTCCGGCGGATTCCGAGGAAGCTGCTTCCCTCCGCCGCAGCATGCCCAGCTTGGACATGGCGACAAACCCGATGGCGGCCGCCACGAGGCACGACGCACCGCCGACGGCCAGCCCCACTCTGGCGCTCGCCGCCGCCACGATCCACCCGATCAACGGGCCACCCACAGGTGTGGAGCCTAGGAATGCGACCGCCCACAGAGACATCACGCGGCCCCGCATCGAGGGCTCGGACTCCAGCTGAAGCGTCGAGTTGCCCGTGGCAAGGAACGTCACGCTCGTCCAGCCCACCGCCGCCAGTGCCACGAACTCGGCCGCCAGCACCGGCGAGACCGATGCCAGCAGGATCATCACGCCGAACAGCGCTCCGGCCATGGTGAGGGTGCGCAAGCCCGTCCGACCTCTCGTAGCCGTGACGAGGCCCCCGATGACCGCGCCGGCGCCCATGGCGGCGGTGAGGAAGCCATATGTGGTCGCGCCGCCGTGAAAGGTCTGCTTCGCCACCACAGGAAGCGTTACCTGGAACTCGTACGCGAGCGTCCCCACGATCGCCATCATCAGCAGAGGTATGCCGATGCGAGGCTCTCTCGCCACGTAGCGGAAACCCTCCCGCAGCTGTCCCCTCTCCCGGCCGGTGGGCACGCTAGGACGGAGGGCGGACTTGTCCATGGATGTGAGCGAGTAGACGACGGCGATGAAGCTGGTGGCGTTTACCAAGAAACAGACGCCGACGCCGACACTCGCTATGAGCAATCCCGCAACAGCAGGGCCGACAGCCCGGGCCGCATTGACCATCGTCGAGTTGAGGCTCACCGCGTTGCGGACTTGCTCCCCGCCCACCATCTCTAGGACGAAGGACTGGCGGGCCGGGTTCTCGAAAGTGTTGTTCAAGCCGAGGACCACCGCCAGGACGCACAGCTCCCAGAAGCGCACCACATGGGTGACCGTGAGGAGCCCGAGCACGAGCGCCTGCACTCCCATCATCGACTGAAGCACGATCATGAGACGCCGCTTGTCGACACGATCTGCGATCACCCCGCCGTACGGCCCGAGAACGAGCACGGGGAGCGTCTGCAAGGCGATCACGAATCCGAGCGCCGTACTGGAGTGGGTCAGCGTGTACACCAGCCAGGATTGGGCCACCGATTGCATCCACGTGCCGACGAGCGATGTCGACTGGCCGTAGAAGTAGCGCCGGAAGTTGGGGATCGCCAGCGCCGAGAACGTCCGATGCCCGATGGCGGAGAGCCGCTCTTTCATCGGCGCCCACCGCTCTTTGCGACTTGCTCAGGCTCGAGGAGCCGCTCCGCCAGCTCCTCCAGCACGGGAAGGGCAGCGGCAAGGCTCCGGAGTTGTGCGGAATCGAGTGCTTGGAGCTTCTTGGACAGAATGTCGTTACGTTCCGAACGGATCCTTTCGAGCAGCCGGTGGCCCTTGGCCGTCGCCTCTACCCGGCAGACCCGGCGATCGGCCTCCTCGGCCGGGAGACGGCGGATCAAGCCGCCCTCCTCCAGCTTGGCGATCACTCGGGACAGCATCGTCGGGTGAAGGCCGGCGAAAGTCGCCAGGTGCGAGAGCCGGACGGGACCCTGCCTCTCGGCTGCCACGAGCACGTCCACTTCTGCGGCCGTGAGAGCGCCGGCAGCAGCGGTCGGTCGCAGGCGACGGGCCAGCCTGGCGAGGGCAATGCGCAGGCGTGCGGCGTTCAAGTCCACGTCCCCGTCAAGTATCTCCATGCGCTCCCCGGCCATCTGACCACCCATCACTTGCTTGCTGGCAAGCATCCTAGCACGGTCGCCCCGCGCCTCGAGCTCATCGGTGAGCAGACCTGAACCGGCCGGATAGTTACTGTCTGACCCGATGAGGCTCGCCGGCGTCGCGCGACGAGTCGCGCCCGACCGTTGAGCCGAGGAGGGAGGAGTGCCGAGATGCCCCACGCCCGGCTCAAGGCGAGACCGGAGGGCGGAGGCCGCCTAGAGCGGGGACTCCTCGTCCGGTACCGGGTGATGGCCTTCGCCACAGCGATCCTTCTCATCATCCTCGTCTTCGTCGGTATACCCCTCCAGCTGGTGGCCGGGCAGCCTCAAGTCGTGAACGTCGTCGGGACAATGCACGGATTCCTCTACATCGCCTACCTCTTCGTTGCCTTCCAGCTGACCCGAAAGCTCGCTGTCCCGAAGTGGCAGATGGTGCTGGTCCTTCTCGCCGGCACCGTGCCTTTCTGCGCGTTCGTGGCCGAG
Organism: uncultured Actinomycetota bacterium; assembly: GCA_963754255.1. GTDB lineage: Bacteria > Actinomycetota > Acidimicrobiia > Acidimicrobiales > Bog-793 > CAVWEW01. The sequence continues at coordinate 433,749 of CAVWEW010000008.1, read as the reverse complement.
CGGAAGATGACGAAGCGTTTCGAATCCGCCGTAGACGGACCGAGCTCGCCCTCAAGTCGGGGCCCTCGGAGATCCCTGCAGGCACACGCCACCTCGATAAGGAAGCGATGGTTCTCTCCCCGGGCGATGCTGCTCCATCTCGAGATAGTCATCGTGGCACCCGGATGCGTGGCAGCCGGATGGTGGCAGGCGACGAGGGCGCTTGGGGGCAACGGGCTCAGCTGGGTCTACTCGGTGGAGTGGCCGGTGTTCGCTCTGCTCGCCGTCGGTGGCTGGTGGCACCTCATCCACGAGGATCCCGAGGCGTACAGGGCGCGTAAACTGCGCCCGGCCGGAGCCGAGGAAGGCACCCGCGAGGCGGGGACGCCCCGACCGGCGCTGATGCTCGATTCGGAGACGGAGCTCGCTCTCGACAGCAGCACCGCCCGCCTGGCCACCCGCCTGGCGGCGCTGGTCGGCGTGGAGTTCGTGCTCGGCATCGTGGCGCTGTTCAGCCTCTCGTTCAGTCGCCGCAGCGGCTGGTTGCCCGGCCGGGGTGACGCGGTCTACTTGGTTCATGCAGTCCTCGGCCTTCTCGTGACCGCCGGGGCGGCCGTGTTCTTGTGCCGAGTGATCTCCTCGGCCCGAACCGATCGTGTGGCCGGGTGGATGGGGGTGATCGGCCTGGGACTTGCCGGAGTGGGCGGGCTCATGACCGAGCCGCAGTCGCTGCTGCGGTTCCTCGGGATGGCGCTCATGTTCGTCGGGCCGATGATCGCCGGGTTCGGCTACCTGATCCCGGCGTTGCTCAGGCTGCAACACAAGGCGCCGCCGTCGGGGGTGGCCGACTCCCGCTGACCAACCGCCGCGGGGCCGACTGTCAATCCCGCTGCGCGAATAGGCCCGTGGCATGCCCACGGCGGTACAGACGGATCCGGACATGCACGAGAGGGCATTCAGCCCCTCAGCACCCGCGCTGGGGTTCTCCAGCGACGGGATGCCCGCCGCTGGCGTGACTGTAGGTCCGGCGCTCCCTGCCGCAATTCGGAGGGTACTTCCGCCCGAGGCGGGTGTTTGTCGCACAAGGAACCGGGTAGAAGCCGGCTTTGCGGCGGTGGAGAGCCCAAGGACAAGGGGGTGAGACGGCGGCGCGGGCCGGGGCCGAACCGGTCCAGCGGCAAGCCCTGCCCCGACCCGATGCGGATGGTGATTTAGGGGCGCCACCGGTACGAGCATGAGCACGATGACGAGCGCGCAGGCGGAAGACCGGGAACGCGGAGGTTTCGTCCGGAGCCTCGGGCCGTTCGCCGGCACAGCCATCAACATGACCCAGATGGTCGGCATCGGCCCCTTCATCACCATCCCGCTCGTAGTTGCGGCCATGGGCGGCCCGCAGGCGGTCATCGGCTGGGTAGCCGGGGCCGGTCTCGCTCTCGTGGACGGCCTTGTCTGGTCCGAGCTCGGCTCGTCGATGGCGGGGGCCGGCGGAAGCTACATCTACCTCCGGGAGGCATTCCAGTACCGCACCGGGCGCCTGATGCCGTTCCTGTTCGTATGGACCGCGGTGCTCTTCATCCCCCTCATAATGTCCACCGGCGTTATCGGGCTCGTCCAATACCTCGGCTTTTACCAGCCGCACATGAGCTACCTAGAGGTGCACGGTCTATCGGTTCTCATCGTGCTCATCGTGGTGGCCGGCCTCTACCGCGGGATCAGCTCGGTCAAGGTCATCACCGTTGTCCTCTGGTCGGTGATGCTGGCGAGCATGGGTACCGTCATCGCCGCCTCCTTCAGCCATTTCTCGGCACATCTGGCCTTCACGTACCCTCCGGGGGCGTTCTCGGCGGGCCATGGTTTCTTCACCGGCCTCGGGCTTGCTCTCGTCCTCGCAATCTACGATTACCTCGGCTACGACACCGTCGCCTACATCGGCGACGAGCTGCACGATCCGGGCCGGACGATGCCCCGTGCCATCGTGTTGAGCATCCTGGCCGTGATGACGCTCTACCTCGCTCTCGAGATCGGCGTCCTCGGGGCGGTGCCCTGGCAGCACATCGTGAAGTCGAGCTCGGTCGCCTCCCTCGTAGTCAACGGCGCCTGGGGCCACTCCGCCGCCGATGTGGTCACCGGGCTGATCGTCGTCACGGCGTTCGCCTCGGTCTTCACCGGGCTCCTCGGTGGCTCCCGGGTGCCGTATAACGCCGCCTACGACGGCGTGTTCTTCAAGTCCTTCGCCAAGCTCCACCCCCGCCACCGCTTCCCGCACGTCGCCTTGCTCGTGATGGGCGTGATCACCATCATCGGCTCCTTCTTCACCCTCACCACGGTGATCAACATGTTGACGGCAGTGATCGTGGTCGTGCAGGCGATCGCACAGATCGTCGCCCTCACCATATTGAGGCGACGCCAGCCTGACCTGCCCCGGCCCTACCGGCAGTGGCTCTACCCCTTGCCGAGCCTGGCCGCCTTGGCCGGCTGGATCTACGTGTACTACTCCGCCGGGCTCAAGTCGATCGTCCTCTCATGCGCCTGGTTGGCTGCCGGACTCGTCGCCTACCTCGTATGGGCGCGGGTCGGGAAGGTTTGGCCGTTCGGCGACAAACAGATTTGGGAGGCCTACCGCCAAGAGGCCGGCCGACCCCGGACCGGGTCAACTTTGGAGCAGAAGACCTGACCAACTGGTACCCTCTGTCGTGCCACTTCGAAGTCCGTCGATTGTGTTGCGCGCCAAAATACTGCTGAGACTCAGCGCGATTTTGCCGATCAGCATGACGATGCTGACTGCCGGATCATTACGCTCTGATCCGGCGAGTGCCGCCGCCACCTGCACAGTCTCGACCATGCTGGTCAACTCGTGCCGCCCGTGGCTCGGCGCAGTGACCAATTCATATCCTCAGGTCCCTGGCGATGCTAAAAGCCAGTTCCTCTATCATGAGCAGCGGATCGGCCGGCAGCTGGACATCGTCCGCGTCTACTACGGCCATACCGCAACCGGGCTCAGTGCGAACGACATCTACTTCGCCAAGCGGCCGAACACCATCCTCGAGGTCACGTGGAAGGCAACCCAGACCTGGGGGGCGATTTCGAGCCAGAACAAGACCATCGACGACATGGCGGCCAGCATCAAGGCGCTCGGGAGTACCAAGATATTCCTGTCGCTCTGGCACGAACCGGAGAACGACGTATCACCTGGTGGTGATCCCAACTGCCCCGGCCTTCACTACCGGGGCAAGGCGGGAACGGTCGCGCAGTACAAGAAGATGTGGTCGTATGTCGAGGGCCGTTTTGCAAAAGACGGCGTGACGAACGTCGTCTGGTACCTCGATTACATGAATTGGCCCCCTTGGATGTGCCTGGTCAACGACCTCTACCCTGGGAACAGTCTGGTCGACTGGATCATGTTCAACGCTTACGGCAGCGGCTCTCCTCTCAGCTTCGACGACGTGGTCGGTCGCTTCTACAACTACCTGACGGATCACAGCACTCCCACCCACGATTACCTTTCCAAGCCGTGGGGCATCGCCGAATGGTCGATACATGGCTTCCCGGTGAAGACGGAAGAGGCGTATTACACCGAGGCTAAGACTGCCTTGGACGACGGCACGTTTCCTCTGCTGAAGATTTACACCATCTACGACGCGGTCAATCTACAGAACGGCAACAACTACCGGGTTGCCTACGATGACGACGGTACCTACGACCCGACCAAGGCGGCTTACTATTACGCCTTTGCCGGCGATCCCCGTTTCACGGATGCCTACTACAGCCTTCCTGTTGCGCCGGCCGGGCTGACAGCCGCCGCCGCCAGCAGCAGCGAGATCGACCTGAGCTGGACGGCGGTTCCCGACGTGGGCGGCTACTACCTCTACCGGAGCGCCAGCACGAGCGGACCCTTCACGCAGATCGCCGATGTGCCCTACGGCACCACCGCTTACGCCGACACGAGCGGCCTCAGTGCGGCCACGCCCTACTACTACACCGTGGCCGCCTACGACGCCGCCGGAACGGGTCCGCAGTCCTCACCACCGGCCACCGCCACGACCGACGCCGCCGGGCCCTAGTGAGACAGGGCTAGTTCACAGCCCTGTAGTCACGGAGTACTTCCTCCACCACGTCCGACGGAGGCCATCGCCATCCGAAGCGATGAGCGGCCTCGGCGCCGTAACCGGGGCTGTCGAGATCGGCCGTGAGGGTGATGAGCGCCTTCCAGAGTGCCCATCCACGTCCGCGTGCCCAAGTGGCATCGTCCAGGCGAAGTTCGGAGATGAACGTCTCCCGGCTGTCGTCTCGGAACAGGGTCCAAGCAATGGTGGTATCGCAAGCAGGGTCACCTACGGCCGAGCAGCCAAAGTCGATCACCGCCGCCAGCTGGCCGCCGGCGACGAGAAGGTTGGAGGCAGTGATATCGCCGTGCACCCACACGGGAGGGTCCTCACTCTCGGCGGCGAGGGCGTCGTTCCACACGGCGGCGGCCGCATCTGTGTCGATGATGTCCTTCAAGGAGTCGAGAGCCTGGCGTGTCTGGTCGTCCCAGGCGGACAGAGGTCCGCCCCGGTTGAACGAGTGCGCTCCCGGCGGGGGACCTCCGTCTGGGTCACAGCGATACAGAGCGGTGAGGAAGCCTGCAAGCTGCGAGGCGAAGGCTTCGAGATGGTAGATGCGATCGGCAGTCGCCGTTTCCCCCTCGAGCCAGCGATAGATCGACCACGGCCGCGGGAAGTCGGAGGAGGGTTGCCCCTTGGCCACGGGCTCGGGGATGGGTATGGGCAGCTGGGGAGCGAGCCGGGGAAGCCACCGGTGCTCCTTGTCGATCTGTGCCACGTAACGGTCGTAGCTCGGCAGACGGACCGAAAGCGTCGAGCCGAGCCGGAAGGTGGTGTTGTCCCAGCCGTCCAAGTCCACCGCGGTGACGGGGAGATCAGCCCACTGCGGAAATTGTGACCTGACGAGTCGGGACACGACCGCCGCTGTGATGTCTGCCTTCAACATGGGAGAACCTCCGTACGGGACCGGGCTCGAGCATCAGCGGGCGTCGTGTCACGCCACGGATCGGGGATCAGCTCCGGAGGCAACTCGTAGACGACACTAGCCAACGAGCCGTGACTCACCGAAGACGGCCGCCCGCGCCGGCGCCACGGTCCGTCACCGAGGTGGAGAATGTCGGCCTCGGGCGGCGCCACCGTCCCCGTCGATCGTCAACCGGTGCTTCCCGCCTGGTCCCGTCGCAGCCGGTGGGGACGGTGCAAGCAGGTCGGAGGCAGCTCGACGGCGCGGGAGTCCGCACCGTGGTCCGGGCCCGCCTGCCCCAGAGCCCCTGCTCCGTCGGCGACAGGGGTAAGACAACGCTCCTCGTCGAGGAGCATCCGGGCATCGGTATCGAAGGCGGCGAGCTCGTCTGGAGTGCAGATGTGCCGGACGACGAAGGCCCGCTCGTTCACCCTCCACAGACCTTCACCACGAGCCAGCTCCGGCAGTTCGGCGACCTCCACCGAGGTGAGACCGAGAACCTTGCCGGCCGCCGCCGCCTCGTCGAACGGCTCGTTGTACAAGATGCGTGTCGCCGTGTCCCCGAGGAGCCCCTGGGCGAGGCCGCGTGCCTCCGAGCCGGCGTCTCCCACCGCCTCCAGGTCCGACAACCGGTGCAGGACCAGCAGGTTCGCCAGTCCCCAGGCCCGCGACAGCTTCCACTGGGCCTGCATCCGGGCGAGCAGGACGGGGTGGGCGAGCAGGCGCCAGGCCTCGTCGTACACGACGAGGCGCTGCCCTCCGCTCGGCTCGGCGAGTGAGGCCTCCATCCAGGTCGACGCGCAGGTCATGACTAGACCGATCAAGGTGTCAGAGCCGGAGATCGCCGACAGATCCAACGAGAGCATCGGCAGGCTGGGGTCGAAACTGACCGTGGACGGACCGTCGAAGAGGCCGGCGAGGTCGCCCCGCACGAGGCGTGCGAGCGCGTGGGCGGTCTCGCGACCATCGAGGCGGAGCTGTTCCACCGTCGAGCCGGCGAAGGGCCGCTCGGGCTCGAGCATGGCGTCGACGACCATCGGGAGGACCGGGATGGAACGCCGCCTTCTGGCTGCGGTGAGGGCGTTGTCGAGGGCGGTATCGAGGGCGGTCCGCTCGGTTGCCCGAAGCGGCCGCCCGAGCGTCGCCTCCGCGAGGGCGGCGAGGAGGCCGAGCCGCCTCGCTCTCACCTGAGCCTGCCACGCCGAGTCCTCCACCCCCGAGGGCCGGGGACCCTCGTCGAGCGGGTTGAGGCGGGCGGAGGTTCCCACCCCGAGCTCCACGGCCTGGCCGCCGACGGCGCGTGCCACGACCGTCCACTCGCCCTTCGGGTCACCGGGGACATACACCCTCCGGCCGAAGGCTACGCAACGGGCGGCGAGTGACTTTGCCAGCGTGGACTTGCCCCGACCGATCTGTCCTGCCAGGCAGATGTTCGGGTTGGTGAGCACCCCCTGGCGGTACAGCTCCCACGGGTCGTAACAGAAGGCTGTCCCTGACCAGGCGTCCTGGCCAATAATCATGCCGGCTGAGCCGAGGCCCTCCTCGGCGAGGAACGGGTACGCGCCCGCCAGCACTTCTGAGGTGGCGCGGTGGGCTGCCAGCTTGAGCCGCCGGTAGGAGCGTCCGGCCATCGGTCCCGCCACGCCTCTCCGGGGCAAAGAAGGACTCTCCCGCCGCTCCTGGCGGAGAGCCTCCATCTCGGCTCGCCGGCGGTCGATGACTCTCTGGCGGTAGGCGGACTCCACCTGGCGAGCCGAACGGCGTCCGGCCCGGCTCGAGCCGGGCGGAGACCAGCCGGGTGCGCCGTAAACGCGGGCTCCGGACTCAGCGAGAAGAGCCGGCGGGGTGACAGGCGGGGGATTCCCGCCTTGCTCGGTATCGGCGGGGGCTGGTAGCCGGCGCCGCAGGCGCACCCCGAGATTGCCGCCCATCAGAACGTGGTCCGGGCGAACGGGAGGGCGGCGGCGATGAAGCCCTGCATCTGCTGACCATAAAGTGGGCGAACCTCGCAACTTGCCTGGGCGGCGGCGCGGGAGATGGTGGCCACGGCCGTCTCGAGGTCCTCCTCCGTGGAGGCCGTCACCGTCACAAGGCCGGTGAACTCGACATCGGTGTGCCCGGTGATCACCGAGCGCTCCCTCGCCAGGAGATCGTCGTACTCCTGGGCGTCGGACAGGTCGGCCAACTGCCCGACGCGTGATTTCTGGGCCGAGTCCGCCACGGCGGCTGTCCTCTCCCGCCGGATCTGGCGGAGGGCCGCTTCGGTCGCCAACGGCCGCGCCGTGATCGAGAGTGTGCGAAGCACGCCGGGCAGGAACACGAGGGGATGCAGGAAGTCTGGGGGCACACTGATGCGCGGCCATTCGGACACCCAGAGAACGGTCGACCAGCCGGAGTCGTGCCGGAGCCGGTGCCAGGACTCAGAGACCGCCACCGGCCCGGCGTGTGTCAGGTTGGCGCCCGGATCGGACGGGTCGTCGATCGGCACGGCGGGATCGAAGGCCTGTCGCACGATGGCGGCAAGTTCCGCTTCGCCGAGCCAGCCGAGCGGCCGCAGGCCGGACTGGCGGAGGGCGTCGGCCAGAGAGGCCATGTCGCCCCGGAGCACTTCGGCTGCTCCCCTGATGCCGCGCCCCGCCGCCTTGATCGCCCTCGCCGACCGGCGGAGGTCGAGGGAGAGGCTGATCGTCGTGCGATGGCCGGAGGAGTCGAGCCGCACCTGCTGCAGGAGCGTCTCGTACTGGGCGGACGCCCAACGGCCGTCGTGGCTGCCGTGCGCCTCCCACCAGTCGAGCTGGCTCCGGCCAGGATCGGGAATGGTCGCCTCGAGCACCTGCACGGCAGCGCACGTGCCCGACTGGGCGAGCTGTGCGATCACCCGGCCCCACCGGCTCACCCGGAGTGAACGGTCCGGATCATCTAGAAGAACGAAGGCCTGATGGCTCACCGACACGACGGCAGTGAGCGTCTTTCGATGGGGGTCGTGGATCATCGCCGCGCTCGAGATGTCGTCGACATGGAGGCGGAGGGAGGCGGCGTCCCCGGGCAACGCCAGTGTGCCCGCCGGGCGCGGCTTGTCCACTCTCGCCCTGAACTGGGTCTGCCCGGCCAGGCGGCGAGCTCCGAAATGGATGGCCGTTCCGGCCCACTCCACGGCGGGACGGCCCGCCACTCGCCCGACGGCGGACCCGGCCAGCGGCGCCCAGGCAAGTGCTGAGGCGACGAACGCCGTGGCGCCTCCGAGGAAGAACCCGGCCACAGCGATGGCAGCGGCCACGGCGATGACGGCCACCCGCGGCGTGGAGAGCCCGAGCAGGAGCCCCCGGGTCGAGCGGCGGGCGAATCTGACCGCCGCCTGCGTACCGGCGGCAGTCATCGTGCGCGCCTTGTCGCTGACAGGGCCGGCGCCGATGTCGACGGCTCAGGTCCGCCGGTGGCTATGGCGTCTCCGATCCCGCCGGCCTTCCCCGGCCAGGCGACGTGACGGCCTGACGCAGCATGAACGGCCGTGCCGCCGGCGGCGCGGGTGACAGTTCCGACACCTGCACTGACAGTTCCGACCGGCTTCTCGGACGCTCCCGGTCGCCGGCAGGGCAGTTCCGCCGGCCGTGCCGAGGCTTCCGACCGCCGGCCCGGACGCTCCGGTGGCCGGCGGGGCAGTTCCGCCGGCCGGCGCGGCGGCTCCGGCTACTGCCGGCCGGACGGCGGCACGCATGACGTAGGGAGCTGCCCTTTGCGCCATTCGACCGCCCGCCGCCATTACAGCCGCACCTGTCACCACGGGTTGGAGCTGGTGGGCCCTCTCGCCCGTGAAGCGCACGATCTTGAGCGTCATCCACGGGGCGAAGCCGGCCACGAAGAGCACGACAATGCCGGAGATGACCCCGGTGACACTCTCACCCGGGCTGAAGCTCGGGCGGCCGTGGCGGATCAGGGTCTCGTACCCGGCGACGAAGACGAGCACGAGGACGAGCTTGGAAGCAATGAGGGCGACCGTCGTCTCGATCCACCGGCGCGTCCAGGAGACCGTCACGTCGGCGAGCGAACCGGCCAGGGCGATGGGGGCAAACACCGCCGTGACCACGATGAGGAGCTTGCGGACCACGACGGCGCCGTAGACGACCACCGTGGCGCCGATAGAGGCGAGCGACAGCAGCAACAGCGCCGCCGAGCCACGTATCGATGCGGTGAGGGCATCGCCAGGAAGGACGGCCCTGCCGAGACGGACGAGGCTCATCCCGGTGGTGGCCTTGACGACACCATCGCAGAGAGCATCTGTGGTGCCGAGGAGCAGGTTGACGACGGCGATCGCCACGCCACCCCCGAGGAAGGCGATGGCCAGCCCCCGTAAGGCACGAGCCAGTCCGGCGGGCTCACGCCGAAGGACACTCTGGATTATCTGGATCACGAACAGGGCTACTGCGACCGTCGCGGCAATCTCAGCGGTGAGCTCGAGCTCCTTGGAGAAACCCGGCCCGCCGAGATGGAACGCGCTCGCGGTGCTCATCTGGCCCCACAGCCATTTGGCGGCGTGGTCTGCGGCCTCCCCGAAGGACTGGGCGATCGATCCGAACGCATCCCCGGCCGCTGACTTTGCCACAGGGCCGATGCAGTTGACGTCGGCCGCCGGGTCGTACAAGGGACAGGGCATCGCTACGACTCCTTCCAGTCCGGGACGAGAACGGGGCTGTGTCCGTCCCGCCGGCGGGCGGAGACGTGGGGCGCCATCGAGAAGCGCCGTCTCGTTCTCCTCGTCCCGTCTGTGACGGCCGCCCACGCCTGCGGCGCCCCGCTCGGACGACGTGGCCTCACAGGTGTGCCCCCGCCCCGGCGAAGAAGTTGATCAAGGTGACCGCACCGCCGGTCAGGGCGGCGGCGACGAAAGCGACGAGGACGCCGGTCTTGCCCCGGCCGGCGAGCAAGGGGTTGACGGAGTGGTTGCCGATCGCCCACACGATGGCCGAGAGCACCAGCCCGGCCAGGCTGGCGACAAGGCCGATCGTGAGGAGGGCTCCGACGACGTGGTCGAGTTCGGAGATACCGGGAAGCCCGGAGGAGTTGGGTCTCACATCGACCCCCGCCAACAAGTCCATGACAGCTGCTCCCTTCTTTGTGGTTGCCGTTATTCGTCCGGGGCCGGGTCACGAAGAGCGATGAGGCCGCCGGAGACGAACGTCGCCCAGCTCTGCACGGCCACTCCGTACTCGGGATCGATGGCCGAGATGACGAGACCGTCGCCGAGGTAGAGGCCGACGTGGCCGGCGAGGCCCGGACCGGGCGAGTCGGAGCCGGGCACGAGCACGAGGTCGCCCGGGACAAGAGCAGCGACGCTCACCGCCGTCCCCTCGGTCTGCTGGACGCTGGCAGCGTGCACGAGGTCGACCCCGACGGTTGCCCAGGCCGCCATCGTCAGCCCAGAACAGTCGTAGTCGGCCGGCCCCGAGCCCGCCCACACGTAGGGTTTGCCGAGTTGGTCGATGGCGAAGCGGACGACGGCAGCATGTTCCGGCGGTGTGCCGGGCGGGACGACGTATCCGGCCGGCAACCCGTGCGCCGGCCCGTCGGCGGGCAGCCCACCGGTGCCCTGCCCGCATGTTCCCGGCAGGTTGCCGTTGGCAAGCACGCCGGTGAGGACACGACCTGCTCCGAGCCAGTTCGACTCGTAGTTGGACCCGGAACCGTCGGCCGACCGTTGAACTGCCTCGGCATCGAGCCAGGGGGCCATCTGCTGCCAACCGGGCACGGCCAGTAGCCGGCGGACGAAGGCTGCTGTGGAGTAACGGGGATCCATGATCTCGGCAGGAGTTCCCCACCCCTGTGAGGGGCGCTGCTGGAACAGTCCGAGTCGAGTCTCTGTCGCCGTGGGCGAGGTTCTCGAGGCCGCTCTCGGTCATCGCAGTCATGAGAGCGATGCGGGAGGCCAATGTGCCACCGCCGGGCACCGCCAGCGAGACGGAGACGATCACGTCCGCGTTGGCAGCCTGTCCGGCGGTGAGGCTTGGCACGGGGCCGGCCACCGCGCAGCTCTGCGCTGCCAGATCGGCGGTTGTGAGAGATGCCGTCGTCGCATACTGCTCGGTGCCGCCGATGGCCGAGAGCCCGAGCACCATGGCCACGCCGGCGGCGAGAGCCGCCCCGACGGCGGGCACCAGATTCCTCGGGCGCACTCCGGACCTCACCGCCGGCACTTGGCCGCCGGTCTCTCGTGTTGCCCGGCCGGGCGGGAGTCCACCTGAGCCCCCTGCCTCCGTTGCATGAGGATCATGGCTGTTGAGCACATTTCATACGTTTTCTTATCATCTCCCGCACACCATGTCCAGAGCCTGCTTCCGCTCGGGGGAGACTTCGCCACGAGGCGCAGGCCGGGGCCGGCTCGGGCGACGCCGGGGCCGATCTGGTACGACCAACGAGAGCGGGAGGGCAGGATCCCGACGACTTTCCCGACCGGGCATGGCCTGCCAAGCTGATGGGATGGGCCCCGAGATACGAACGGACGGTGTCTGGAAGTGACTCAGCTGTTGTTCAGCGGCGTCGGCGTCGCCCTCGTCACACTGTTCGAGGATGACGGCCGGCTGGACGCCGAAGGGACGGCAGAGCTCGCCGGGCAACTGGTGGAGCTGGGTGTGCGGGCCGTCGTCGTGGCCGGGTCGACGGGCGAGGCATCGGCGCTCTCACCCGAGGAGCGCTCTCAGTTGCTCGGCGCCGTCCGCACGGCGGTCCCACCGGGATCCGGGGTGCCCGTCCTCGCCGGCACCGGAGCCGCCACGTCCGCCGAGGCGGCCGACCTTACGCGCCGGGCCCTCGACGGGGGCGCCGATGCCTTCCTCGCGCTGTCGCCCCCCGGGAGCGAAGATCTCGCCGGCTACTACGAAGCAGTCGTGGGTGCGGCCGGAGGGCGGCCGGTCTTCGGCTACCACTTCCCGGACAAGTCGGCCCCGGGCATCGCGGTGGAGGAGCTCGGTGGCCTGCCCATCGCCGGGTGCAAGGACTCGACAGCTGACGCCGACCGGATGCTCCGCACGGTGTCCTCGTGGGATCGTCCGCTCTATACCGGGTCGTCGGCTCTGGTCGCGCTGGCGGGAGCCGTCGGATGTGCGGGGGCCATCCTGGCTCTGGCGAACGCCCGTCCTGAGCTCTGCCAGGCGGCCTTCGACGGATCACTAGATGCACAGCGCCAGCTCGTCGGAGCCCATCTCACCGCCCGGGCCGACTTCCCTCTCGGGATCAAGGGACTGACGGCCGACCGTTTCGGCACCTCGCCTGCCGCCAGGCTCTGAGCCCCTCGGGCTACTCTGCCGGCGCCTCGGAGGACCGGCCCACCCGCCTAGTCGCGAGGACGGGTGATCTAGGAGCGATCGCCGAGGCGCCGTGCCTCGATGACGAGGTAGTGGGCCCGGCGCACGAGCGAGCGGACCTGCCCGGGCGGGATGGCCCGGTTGTGGAAGGAGGCCCCTTCGAGCAGGCTGATCATGCGAGCACCGACCTGGTTCCGTGCGGAACCGAGCGCTGCAATCCTGTGCTCGGTGCTCAGGTAGCGACGGTCGTTGCCGGACGAGCCACTGGCCAGGCCGGCAGTGGAGGCGGCGAGGGTGGCCAGGCAGAAGGGGCCGACGGGCGACTCGACCTCCGTGTAGGCCGCCGCCAGCCGCTCATAGCCCGGTCCGGCAAGAGACGCCGGGAGGCCGCCCCGCTGCAGGATCTCGGTCAGCACGCGGCCCTCGTGGGCGTAGTCGTCGTGCAGGGCGAGAAGGACCATGAGCGTCGGCCTCGTGTCCGTCTCGCTGGCCCACACATTGCTCTGCCCGAGGTGACGGACCCCCGGGCCGACGAAGGCCATCCAGGAGCGGTTGATGTCCGGTGAGATGTCCCCGTGGTTCCAGGCGTCGGTCTGGATCGACTCGCAGTGCGGGGTCGAGCACGACGTGCCGTCGGCACTCAGGTAGAAGTCCGGGTTGGCGAACATGGCCATGGTGGGCGTACGGGCCGGGTCGGCCGTGATCATATGCAGCACGTTCATCTCGACCGGGTCCGCCAGGTAATGCGTCAGCCGCACCCGGCCGGCGCGGTAGGGGTCGTACGCCCTCAGCCGGGCGAGCGCCCGCTCGAAGGCCCGCACCACCGGGGCGTGCGCCGGCGGCTGGCCGTTCAGGTAGATGAACGGGGCGGAGTCGCTGTGGACGGCGAAGGGGGTGGTGACGCCTTGCTCCCTGGCCAACAGGCCCTGGAGGTTGGCGCCTACTTCGCCCACCTGCGCATACGAGCAAAGCGTGCTGACGCCGTTGCACTTTGCCGGCCTCGGGGCAGATCCGACGAAGTGGTCGTTCTCGTCCTCGCCGAAGACGAACAAGGTGTTGCTCTTGTTGATGCCGGCGGCGGCGAGCCGCATGAAGAACTTGGCGAACGCCTGGTTGTACGACGCCAACTGCTGCTCGTAGACCTTCTCCCCCGGACCCATCCCGTTGCCGGTGGCCGCATTGTCGTGGGCGTCGGTGAGGTAGGTGTAGGTGACCGGGATGCCCCTCTTCTGCATGTCGAGGGTGTAGGCGAGGGCATTGACCGGCTGCATGCCGTCGTAGCCGGGGAAGCCGACGTTCCCGTTGCTGTCGGTGATGACCTGACCGTCGAGGTTGGTCAACGGACCGGACGGGTGCAGCTCGTGGTCGAGGAACTTGGCCCCGAACACCGCCTGGTAGCCGTGGTAGCCGCCCGGCTCGTCGGGCAGCCGGTCAGCCACCGGCCGGGGATTGTCCGCGCAGAAGGCGCTCGCCTTCGTGCAGTGGACCGAAAGGCCTTCGAATTCCGTCGCCGTGGGGAAGTCGGGGTTGCGGGCGTCTTTGGCTTCCGGCGAGTTCTTCCCGAACACGTCCGGGACGTCCGGGACGGCGTTCTCCAGCTCGGTGTTGGACATGGCGACGTCACCCACGTTGCAGCCCGCCCGCGTGTAGGGCACCCAGGGCGCCGGCGCCATCCGCCCGGCGGAGTCGATCATGTTGGGGGTGTGGTCGGTCCCGAGGCCGTTGGCCGTGGTGTAGCTGTCCACCGGGTCTGTCCAGTAGCCGAAGGATCCGGCCGTGTCGGTGGTGCCGTTCGGGCGGTAGTAGAGGTAGCTGTTGGCCTCCGGGATCCCTTGGTCGTTGCCGTAGACGCCGGTCAACGAGGTGACGAGATCGTCGGCGGTGTGGGCGATGAGCGGGGTGTGGTCGTTCGTCAGCACTGTGCCATTGCCCTCCATGAAGTGATAGAGGGCGGGCATCTGCTCGATGTCCGAGGGGACATTGGGGTCGGTCCGCAGGAAGTGGGTGTTGTCGAACTGGATGTAGATGACGTGTTTGATCGACCCGCTCGGCCCGAGGGCACAGGCGCGGGCGGAGGTGGGTGCCCCCCGCTCGGGGGCCGCCGCCGCCGGCGCCGGCCCGGCGGCCCAGGCGGTGCCCGCCCCCGCCACCGTTGCCCCGAGCGCTGCCATGAGAACCTTCGGGCGGGAAAGCCTGCTGCGCCAGCTCACCGTCACACCTCCGTCATGGGAATCGCCGTGATAGCGACCGGCATCGTAGCGACCGCCGGCGCCGAGAGAAAGGGCCAATGAGTGCGGCTCCCGATCTCGGGAGGCCGACAAGAGAAACCGCCGGACAGCCACACGAAACGACCGGAGCCCTCGGCGTCTCCCCGGTGAGCGAATTGCGGAGCCGGCCCGAGGGCGAGGCACCCGAGCCGGTGCCGGACTTACACTGCCGCCATGGTGCGGCCGCTCCGAGTCGGGGTCCAGCTGCCGGAGGTCGAGCGAGACGTCCGGTGGCCCGAGTACGTCGCCATGGCGCAGGCGGCCGAGTCAGCCGGCTTCGACTCGATCTGGGTGGGCGACCACCTCCTCTACCGGGGGGACGGCCGTCCGGAGCGCGGGCCGTGGGAGGCGTGGACACTGCTCGCCGGGCTCGCCGCCTCCACGAGCCGCCTCCTCCTCGGCCCGCTCGTCACATGCACAGGCTTCCGCCCACCTGGCCTGCTGGCGAAGATGGCCGCCACCGTCGACGAGATGAGCGGCGGCCGGCTCGTCCTCGGGCTCGGAGCAGGGTGGAACAACGTGGAGTTCGATGCTTTCGGGCTACCTTTCGAGCAGAGGGCCTCCCGCTTCGAGGAGTCGTTCGAGATCGTCCGCCGCCTCCTCGCCGGCGAGCGGGTCACGTTTCACGGCCGCTTCTTCGAGGCGGAGGAAGCCGTCCTGTTCCCCCGGCCCGCTCGCACTCCTCCGCTCATGGTGGGCAGCTCCGGGCGACGGATGCTCGAGCTGACACTGCCCCACGTCGCCGCCTGGAACGCCTGGTACGAGGACTACGGCAACACACCGGAGGGTTTCGAGAAGCTGAACGCCTCGGTCACCCGCTCGGCTGAGCATGTCGGGCGCAAGCCGCGTGAGATAGACCGCAGTGCCTGTGTCCTCGTCGTGCTCGACGACGCCAGCTCGGAGCGGCCGATCCCAGACGACACACGGCCGTTGCACGGGCCGATGGATCGGATCGCCGCTCACCTGCGCGAGCTGGCAGAGGTCGGGGCCGACGAGGCCATCCTCGTGCTGAGCCCGATCACGGAAGGTTCCATCGGCGCCCTGCAGGAAGCGCTCGTACTCCTCGATGCATGATCGTCCCGAGGCCGTCCTGACCTGAAGGAGCCATGTGACCCCCGTCCCCGACCCGATCGGGCCTGTCGACGCCACCAAGGTGCCCCGATTCGCCGGCTCGTCGACCTTCGCCCGCCTACCCGCCATCGACGAGGTGCACGACTTCGACATAGCCGTTCTCGGAGCACCCTTCGACGGCGGCACGTCCTACCGCCCGGGCGCCCGCTTCGGTCCCCTCGCCGTGCGGACGGCCTCGCGGCACCTGCGGACTGCATACCACCCGGAGCTGGATGTGACGCCTTTCCAGAGCGTGCAGGTGGTCGACGCCGGCGACGTGCCGGTCAATCCCTTCGTCATCGAAGAGGCCATCAGCCAGATCGACGCTCACGCCGGCGAGCTCGTGCGGGACCGCACGCGACTGGTCACCGTGGGCGGAGACCACACCGTCGCCCTGCCGCTCCTGCGGGCGGTGAACCGTGTGCACGGGCCGGTGGCCCTCGTCCACTTCGACGCTCACCTGGACACGTGGGACACCTACTTCGGCGCCTCGCTCACCCACGGCACCGTCTTCCGCCGGGCCTACGAGGAGGGCCTCCTCGTCCCTGACCATTCGATGCACATCGGCATCCGGGGCCCGCTCTACGACAGATCGGATCTGATCGACGACAGCCGGTTCGGCTTCGAGGTTCTCCGGGCGGGCGACCTCGACCGCCTGGGCTCGGAGGAGGTGAGCGCCCGCATAACCAGCCGGGTCGGCGACTGGCCGATCTACCTGTCCGTCGACATCGACGTGCTCGATCCGGCCTTCGCCCCGGGAACGGGGACTCCCGAGATGGGCGGCTTCACGAGCCGCGAGCTCCTGGCCCTGTTGCGCCGCCTCGGCGGCCTGCAAATCGTGGGCTCCGATGTCGTAGAGGTGTCCCCCAGCTACGACACCTCGGAGATCACGGCACTTGCCGCGGCCACGGTCGTCTACGACGTCATCTCCCTCATGGCGAGACAGCTCGGCCCCTGAGGAGCTGGCGCTCCGGGCCTCTCGACCCGGCCGGGACCCGGGCGGCGCCGGCCGGGCGACAGCGGCCTTTACCGGGCGAGCATCCTTGCGTCGGTGTCGAAGAGGGACAGCTCGTCTGGAGTGCAGATGTGGCGGACGACGAAAGCCCTTTCGTTGACCCGCCACAGCCCCTCGCCGCGGGCGAGCTCGGGGAGCTGGGCGACTTCCACCGACGTCAGGCCGAGCACCTTGCCGCACGCCTTCGCCTCGTCGAATGGCTCGTTGTAGAGGATGCGGGTGGCGGTGTCCCCGAGGAGCCCCTGGGCCAGGCCGCGGGCCTCCGAGCCCGTGTCGCCGACGGCCTCGAGGTCGGACAGCCGGTGCACCACCATCAAGTTGGCCAGGCCGAGGGCACGGGAGAGCTTCCACTGGGCCTGCATGCGCCCCAATAGGGCAGGCTGGGCGAGGAGGCGCCACGCCTCGTCGTAGACGACAAGGCGTTGCCCGCCGGCCGGGTCTGCCAGGGCAGCCTCCATCCAGGTCGAGGCGCAGGTCATGACGAGGCCGATCAGGGTGTCGGAGCCGGCGATGGCCGACAGGTCGAGGGAGAGCATCGGCAGCCCGGGGTCGAAGGTGACGGTGGACGGTCCGTCGAACAGGCCGGCCAGGTCGCCCCGGACGAGGCGGGCGAGAGCGTGGGCGGTCTCCCGCCCGTCGGCTCGCAGCTGCTCGATGCTCGAGCCCGAAGAGGCACGCTCCGGCTCCAGCATCGCCTCGACGACCATCGGCAGGATCGGCACGTTCGCCCGGGACTTGGCGCTCTCCAGCGCGGCGTCGAGCGCCGTGCGCTCGGTGGCCCGCAGCGGCCGGCCCACCGTCGCCTCGGCGAGGGCGGCGAGCAGCCCGAGTCGCCGGGCGGTCACGCGCTGGCGCCACGTGCTGTCGTCGGCAGACTGCGGGCGCGGCCCTTCGTCGAGCGGATTGAGGCGGGCCGCTCCCCCCACTCCGAGCTCGATCGCCTGCCCGCCGAGCGCCCTCGTCACCACGGTCCACTCGCCCTTCGGGTCCCCCGGCACGTACACCCGCCGCCCGAAGGCGACGCAGCGCGTGGCGAGTGACTTTGCCAGCGTCGACTTGCCGCGACCGATCTGGCCGGCCAGGCAGATGTTCGGGTTCGTGAGAGCGCCCTGGCGATACAGCTCCCACGGGTCGTAGCAGAAGGCCGCCCCCGACCAGGCGTCCTGGCCGACGAGCATCCCGGCCGAGCCGAGGCCCTCCTCGGCCAGGAACGGGTAGGCGGCCCCGAGGATCTCCGACGTGGCCCGGTGAGGGACTATCCGCAGCCGGCGGTAGGCACGCCCGGCCTTCGGGCCCGCCTCGCCGCCGGCAGGGAGGAAGGGCCGAAGCCGCTGCTCCTGGCGGCGCTCCTCCATCTCGGCTCGCCGCGCCTGCATCAAACGCCTCCGATGGAGAATCTCCACCTCGCGCGCCGACCGCCGGCCGGCCCGGCCCGCGCTGCCCGCCGGGAGCCAGCCGGACACGCCGTAGACCCGCGTCTCGGGCTCGAGGGGGATCGTGCCGCCGGCAGGATGGGCCATCTCGCCCTCCGGGTCGGGCTCCGGCGGCGGTTCCCCGTTACCGAGCTCCTCGGCCACAGTTGCGAGCGCGCTCCCGTTCACCTGGTCGCCGGCCACCCCGGGCCATCTGGCGACGCGTCGTGCCATCAGAACGTCGTCCGGGCGAGGGGGAGGGCGGCCGCCAAGAAGCCCTGCAGCTGCTGGCCGTACAAGGGCCGCACCTCGCACGTCGCCTGGGCGGCCGCCCGGCTGATCGAGGCCGTCGCCGCCTCGAGGGCCGTCGAGGTGGGGGCGGTCACCGTGATCAGGCCGGTGAACTCCACGTCGGTGTGGCCCGAGATGACAGACCGCTCCCTGTCGAGTAGGTCGTCGTACTCCTGAGCATCGGACAGGTCGGCCAGCTGACCGATGCGGGCCTTCTGGGAAGAATCGGCCACGGCCTCGGTCTTCTCCCGACGAATCTGGCGAAGCGCAGCTTCGGTGGCAAGGGGGCGGGCGGTTATCGACAGGGTGCGCCGCACACCGGGCGCAAAGACGATCGGGTGCAGGAAGTCCGGCGCCACGGCGATCCGCGGCCACTCCGACATCCACAACACGCACGAGAAAGCCGAGTCGTGCCGCAGCTGGTACCAGGACTCCGAGACGGCGACGGGGCCGGCGTGGGCCAGGTTCGCCGCCGGGCTGGAGACCGGGTCCACCATCGTCGCCGGGTCGAAGGCGTGCCGCACGATGGCGGCAAGGTCCTCCTCGGCGAGCCAGCTGCCCGGGCGGAGGCCGGCGTGGCGGAGTGCATCGGTGAGACAGGCCATGTCTCCCCGGAGCACGGCGGCCGCCCCCTTGAGGCCGCCCCCGGCCGCCTTCACCGCCCGGGCGGCCGCCTTCAGATCGAGCGCCAGGCTGATCGTCGTGCGGTGCGTCGAGGAGTCCAGGCGGACCTGGTCCAGCAAGGCCTCGTACTGGGTGGCCGCCCATCGGCCGTCGTGGCGCCCGTTCGCCTCCCACCATTGCGTCTGGCCGCGGGCGGGGTCCGGGATCGTCGCCTCCAGCACCTGCAGGGCCGCACACGTGCCGGACTGAGCCAGCTGGGCGATGACCCGGCCGAAACGGCTCACCCGCACCGCCCGGTCGCCGTCGTCGAGCAGGGCGAAGGCCGGGTGGGTGACAGACAGAGCGGCCACGAGCGTCTGGCGGTGGGGGTCGTGGATCATCGCCGCCCCCGTCGTCTCGTCGACGTGCAGCCGCATCGAAGCGGCGTCCCCGGGCAGCGCGAGGGTGCCGGCCGGCCGCGGCATGGCCGGCCTCACCCGGAACTCGACCTGGCCGCCCGCCCTCCGCGCCCCGAAGTGGGCGGCCGTGGCGGCCCACTCGATAGCCGGACGGCCGGCCACCCGAACGAAAGCCGCCGCCGTGAGCGGCACCCAGACAACCCCGGCGGCCGCCAGACCGATGGCCCCGCCTGCGAAGAGCGCTGCGATCGCCACGGCCGCCGCACATGCGAGAGCCATCGCCCGCGGCGTGGAGAAACCCAACAGCAGCCCCCGTGTAGACCGCCGCGCGAAGCGGACGCTGACCGGGGGGGAGATCGTGCTCACAGGGCGCTCCTTGAGGGCGAGGGGCTCGGCGGTTGCAGCGCCGGCCAGGACGAAGCTGGGGCCGCCGCCGGTGCGCCATGGCCGCTCGGCTCTGCGGGCGCCATCCGGGAACCGGATCGCCCGTCACCGCCGCCCGACGGCTGGCCGGTCGCAAAGGCGGGACGGCGGCTGCCGAGGGCGCCGGCACCGATACCGCTGCGGCCCCGCCCGCCGTCCCCACCGGGAGCGCCGCCGCTCGGGGCCGGGCCGTTCTCGCCACCCGGACCCCCCGTGCCGCGCCGCGTCGCCGGCATGGCTGCCGGCCCCGCCCGGCCGGCGGCGGCGCTGCCGGCCAGCGAAGCACCGGCGCCGGCTGCGGCCGCCGGCGCAGCGACCCGGGCGGCGTAAGGAGCCGCCTTCTGGGCCATCCGGCCGCCTGTGCTCACCCCACCGACGGCGCTCGAGCCGAGAGAATGGAGCTGATGGGCGTGATCACCTGTGAAATGCACGAGCTTGAGCGCCATCCACGGAGCGAAACCGGCCACGAAGAGCACCAGGATCCCGGAGATCACCTGGGTCACCTTCTGGCCGGTGCCGGAGCCGGCCTGACCGACTCCATGGATCAAGATGCCGTAGCCGGCGACGAAGATGAGCACGAGGATCAGCTTCGAAGCCACAAGGGCGATGGTCGTCTCGATCCACCGCCGGGTCCAGGAGGCCGTCACGTCGGCGAGGGAACCGGCGAAGGCGACCGGGGCGAATATGGCGGTCACGACGATCAGGACCTTCCTTACCACGAGGGCGCCGAAGACGACCACCGTGGCGATGATGCATCCGAGCGACAGCAGCAGCAGTGCGGCCGAGCCGTTCACCGACGAGGTGAGGGCACCGCCGCCGAGGATGAGCCTGCCGAGGCCGGCGACGTTGGTGCCGGCGGCCGCCTTGACGACCCCGACGCAGAGACTGTCGGTGGCGGCAAGGAGGAGGTCGACTACGGCGATGGCAAGGCCGCCGCCGATGAAGGCCACCACGAGGCCCTTGAGCCCCCGGGCGAGGCCGCCGGGCTCGCGGCGAAGGACGCTCTGGATGATCTGGAAGCTGAACAGGCCCACCGCCATGACGCCGGCGATGGCGGCGGTCAGCTCGAGCTCGAGATCGAAGCCCTTACCTCCGAGGTGCACGGCACTGGCGCTGTTCACCTGGATCCACAACCAGCTGACGGCGTGGTCCGCCGCCTGCCCGAAGCTCTCGGTGATCGAGTGAAAGGCGTCGCCGGCGGCGGAGCGCGCGACGTCGTTGGCACAGCTGCCGTAACTGGAGGGGTTGTACCACTGGCAGCCCAACTAGAGCCCCTTCCCGGCAGAGACGAGCACGGTTCCGTACCCCTCCTGCCAGCGGGCGGAGCCGACCTGGATGACCAGCGAGAAGCTCTTCGCCGTCTTCGTCTTTCCCTGGCTTGTAGTCAGCACGCCTGACACGTCTTCGACGGCGGCCCGGACATCGGGCGGTTGCCAGCCTGAGTCGATCATCTGTTGCCACTGGGGGTTGAGCTGCACGTCGAGGCCGCTCACGACCCAGCGGACCCCGGCGCTGGCGTCGGCCTGCCATTGGCCGGCCGAGGGGACCGGGGACGGCTGACCGGTGACGCCCGGCTCCAGAACCGAGACGTAGAGCGCCCGATCGGCGAAACGGGCCGGGATGCCCGGCATGAGATCCGGTGCCTCCGTCGCCACCAGCCAGCCGCCGAGGGCGTCGCGGCTCTCGTGGGCGAAGTCGATGTCCAAGAGGCCGCCGACGAACTCGGCCGCCCAACCCTCCGGTGTCTCGCTCGGGCGCAGGGCCGGCCAACCGCCGGCCACCGCCGGGAGCGAGATCGGCAGGGCCTCGGCCTCGCTCATCATCGCCTCGTTGCTCGCAGAGGAGAAGCCGGTCTCGAAGCCCCTGTCGTACTGCTGCTGCACGGGCGTGCTCGCCGGCACGGTCGTCGCCGGCACGACCGGGCGCCAGCCCTGCGGAGAAGGCGAAGTGGTGGTCGTGGTGGACGGCGCGGCCTCCGCGGCGGAGACGAGTGCTGGCCGCCTTGCCGCCGGCGAACTCGGCTACGAGGGCGCCGGCGATTATCAGCGTCCCCACGGCGACGCCGGCGCCGGCGAGGACGCTGCGTGCCCTCACAGGTGCGATCCCGCTCCGGCGAAGAAGTTGATCAAGCGTGACCGCCCCGCCGGTGAGGGCGGCGGCGAGGAAGGCGACGAGCACGCCTGACTTGCCCCGGCCCGCCAGCATGGGGTTGACCGAGTGGTTGCCGATCACCCAGACGATGGCCGACATGACCAGGCCGGCCAGGCTGGCGATGAGGGCGATGGTGAGCAGCGCTCCGACGATGTTCTCCAGCTCCGAGATGCCGGGAAGCCCGGAGGAATTGGGGTTCACGCTGACGCTCGAGAGCAGGTTCATGGTGGTGTCCTTTCTAGGTTGGCTGCTGTTTGTCGTCCGGCGCGGGGTCGCGCAGGGCGATCAGGCCGCCGGAAACGAACGTGGACCAGCTCTGGACGGCCACCCCGTACTGCGGGTCGATGGCCGAGATGACGAGCCCGTCCCCGAGGTAGATGCCGACATGGCCGGCGAGCCCGGGACCGGGAGAGTCCGAGCCCGGCACGAGGACGAGGTCGCCCGGGTCGAGGGCGGCCGCCGTCACCCCGACACCTTCTGTCTGCTGGATGCTCGATGCGTGCACGAGCGAGATGCCGACCGTGGCCCACGCAGCCAATGTGAGGCCGGAGCAGTCGTAGGAGGAGGGACCCGCTGCTGCCCACACGTACGGCTTGCCGAGTTGGGCGAGGGCGAAACGGACGACTTCGGCGTGCTCACGGGGAGTGCCGGGCGGCACGGCATACCCCTTCGGGAGCCCGTGGCCCGATCCGGTGCCGGCCAGGTCGCCCGCCCCCTGCCCGCAGCTTCCCGGGGAGTTGCCGTTCTTGAGGACGCCGGCGAGGATGCGACCGGAACCGGGCCAACTCGCCTCGTAGTTCGAACCGGAGCTGTCGGCGGAGCGCTGCACGGCCTGGGCGGCGACCCAGGGAGCCTCCCCCTGCCAGCCCGCTATTCCCAGCAGCCGGCGGACAAAAGTGACGGTGGCATAAGTCGGGTTCATCACCTGGGCGGGCGTCCCCCAGCCCTGAGAGGGGCGCTGCTGGAAGAGCCCGAGCGAGTCCCTGTCGCCGTAGTCGAGGTCGCGCAAGCCGCTCTCGGTCATGGCGGTCATGAGAGCGACCCGCGCCGCCTTGACGATCTCGCCCGAAGCTGTCATTGCGGCTGACACGATCGTGTCGGCGTCGGCAGCCTGCTCGGCGGTGAGGGTCGGCACGGGGCCGGCGACGGTGCAGGTCTGCGCCGCCAGCTCGGCGATGGTCAGCACCGTCGAGGAAGAGGAGCTCTCGTTGACGCCGCCTATCGTGGCGAGCCCGAGCACGAGCGCCGCCCCGGCGGCGACCGCAAAGCCACCGGCAACTGGCAGCGGGGCGAGGGCGGTGCTCACTCACTCACCCCGGCGAAGTGGCAGCGCGCCGGGCCGGTCGGCACGAGGTAAATGCTGCTGCATCTGCGCTGCCCGAAGAATTGGCGTGTCGCCGGCGACAAATTCGCTGTCGGGCTGTCGGAGACACCTGCACGCGCCAGTCCAGCTTGTGACTGCGGTGGTGTCGTAGGAACGACAGCAGTGTAGTTCGGCCCGGGCCGGCCGGACCGGCTCATTTGACGCCGCCTGGCCCCCCAACGAGCGACCATTCATACAGAAGTCGGCAGCGCTCCGCCACTAGATGCCCAAGGGGGCGGAGAGGAGAGGAAGCGGTTCAGCCCATCGTCTTCGAGCCGTCGATCGTCTCGCGGATTATGTCCGCATGCCCGGCGTGCTGTGATGTCTCGGCGATGATGTGCAGGATCACCCGGCGGCCCGACCATCTCGCCCCCTTCTCGAACCAGGGCGCCTCCGGCAAGGGGTGGGAGGCGTCGAGATCAGGGAGGGTCTCCACGAGCTCGTCAGTGCCGCGAGCGACCGCTTCGTAATGCTCGAGCAGGCCGGTGAGGGTCTCCCCCGGCATCATGGAAAACCGCGACGTCCAGTACTCCGGGTTCGCAGCGCCACCGAACGACATGGCTTCGGGCCCGCGGACGATGAAGTCCGCCCAGCGCTCTTCCACGTCGGCCACATGTTTGATCAGTCCGCCGACGCAAAGGGCGCTTGCCGTCGGGCGGGCGGCGGCCTGTTCGTCGGTCAGGCCCCGGGCCGTGAAGCACAGGAAGCGCCTGTGGTTCTTGAGGGTCTGCAGGAGGTCGGCACGCTCCTGCGGATTCGCCGACTTGGTGCTTGTGGTCATGGCTGCTCCTTTCGTCGTTGCTGTTGGAGCGACAGTAGGAGCCGTAGCGGTCACTTTCCGTCCTCAATTGAGATCCGGGTCGACAGTTTGCCCGGAAGCGCCTGCAGGTGGCCTGTCCGCCGCCTAGGTCGAGCCCGCGGCATCGTTATCATCGTCCGGACATGCTGAACGCCGGTGTCGGTCGCGGGGATCCTGCGCCAGTGGGAGATGAGCCAACCGGCATCAGCCAGCAGTTGCAGTCGGCAGAAGCGAGGTTCCTCGATGGCCTGGATGGCGCGGTGAAATCCGGCGACAGGCAGTTGACGCTCGATTGCAAGCTCCTGGGCGTGGAAAGCGCCTCCGACTGCTCCGGCTGGGAGGTCTTCCAGGCGCCAAGGCGCAGTTCCCCGCCACCCGAGGCTGTCGCCTTCGAGAAGCGGTTCCCCTCCACCAGCAAGGAGAGCACGTAGTGCCAGAGCAGCTCCCGCAGCTTCTTCCGGCGCCCGGGCGCATGGCGGTGGACTTCGAGGAGAGGGTGGACTTCGACCGTCTTCGCTCCTACCGGCTGAGCCGGGCACGCGCCGCGCTTGCAGCGCCTCCCAACTCGGGGCGCTGCTCTGCTTCGACGTCAACAATGTCCGCTACCTGACCTCGACCCAGATCGGCGAGTGGGTACGGGACAAGGTGTGCCGCTACGCCCTCTTGACCGAGGGGGGCGATCCCGTGCTGTGGGACTTCGGCTCGGCCGCTGCCCACCACCGCCTGCACGCGCCGTGGCTGCGGCCGGAGAACTCCCGGGCCGGGATGCTCGGGCTCGCGGCGCGCGGTGGCGCCCGATGCCGGCCTCATGGACGCGGCCGCCTCAGAGATCAAGGCCCTCCTCGACGAGGCCGGCGTCGGCGACGCGCCGGTCGGGGTCGACATCGCCGAGACGCCGATGCTCTTCGCGCTCCAGCGCGCCGGGATCGACGTCCACGACGGACAGCAGGTCATGCTGGACGCCCGGCAGAACAAGTCGCCCGACGAGATCATGCTGCTCACCACCTCGGCCGCCATGGTGGACGGCGCCTACCAGTTGATCTCGGAGATCCTGAAGCCCGGCATCCGCGAGAACGAGATCGTCGGCGCCGTCAACGAGTTCCTCTACGGCGCAGGCTCAGACGACGTGGAGGCGATCAACGCCGTCTCGGGCGAACGCTGCAGCCCGCACCCGCACAACTTCTCCGACCGCATGATCCGTCCCGGCGACCAGGCCTTCTTCGACATCATTCAGTCCTACAACGGTTACCGCACCTGTTACTACCGCACCTTCGTGGTGGGCCGGGCCACCTCCTCCCAACGGGACGCCTACAAGCGGGCACGGGAGTGGATCGACAGCGCCATCGAGCTTGTGAAGCCGGGCGTGAGCACCGCCGAGATCGCCCGGGTGTGGCCCCGGGCGACGGAGTTCGGCTTCGGCAACGAGATGGAGGCGTTCGGGCTGCAGTTCGGGCACGGGCTCGGGTTGGCGCTGCACGAGCGGCCGATCATCAGCCGCCTCAACTCGCTCGAGCACCCGATCGAGATCGAGGCCGGAATGGTGTTCGCCCTCGAGACGTACTGCCCTGCCTCAGACGGCGTCTCGGCGGCGCGGATAGAGGAGGAGATCGTCGTCGCCCCGGACGGGCCGCGGGTCATCACCTTGTTCCCCGCCGACGAGCTGTTCGTGGCGAACGCGTACTGAGTGGCGGCGAGAGCCGATGACCAGAACCGAAAGGACCGCCGCCGTGCCCGAATCCGAGGCTCCGCCGCCCAGCTCCGAGGCCCTCTCACCGGAGGTCGAGGCCCTGGCACCCAACTCCGCCGGTCCGCCGCCGGCGATTGAGGCCCGGCCCGCCGAATCCGCGGCCCCGCCTCCAGAGACCCGCCTCGAGCTGTACCGGCTGATGTACGAGATCCGTACCTTCGAGGCGCGCGCCTATGACCTGTTCCTCTCCGGTCTGGTGAAGGGGACGAGCCACCTGTCGCTCGGCCAGGAGGCGATCGCCGCCGGATTCGGCGTGGCGATGCAGCACGACGATTGGAGCTTCGCCACCTACCGGGGCCATGCCCACACGCTCGCCCGGGGCGTGGCGATGGCTCCTGTCATGGGCGAGCTGATGGGCCGCGCCGGCGGCCTCATGGCGGGCAAGGGCGGCTCGATGCACCTCACGAGCGTGGAGCACAACATGATGGGCTCCTACGCCATCGTCGGTGCCCATCTGCCCATCGCCGTCGGCGCTGCCCTGTCGGCGCAGTACCGGCAGAGCGGCCAGGTGGCGGTGTGCTTCTTCGGTGACGGAGCGACGAACATCGGGGCCTTCCACGAGGCGCTCAACCTGGCGGCGGTGTGGAACCTGCCCGTCGTGTTCGTCTGCGAGAACAACCTGTACATGGAGTACACGCCGATCTCGGCCGTCACCGCCGTCGCCCGGCCGGCGGCGGATCGGGCGGGCGCCTACGGTCTCGAGCCGGTCGTCATCGACGGGAACGATGCCGACGTGGTCTTCGCCACAGCCAACGAGATGCTCGGAAAGGCGCGGGCCGGCGGCGGCCCGAGCCTCCTCGAGGCACTCACCTACCGCCACGGCGGCCACTCGCGGGCCGATCCGGGCAAGTACCGGCCCGACGACGAGGTGGCCGCCTGGCTGGAGCGCGATCCGGTCGTCTCGTACCGGGCCCGCCTCGTCGAGGCCGGCACGGAGGCGGCGGTCATCGAGCGGATCGAACAGGATGTGAGCGTGGAACTGGAGGAGGCGACCCGGATCTCGAAGGCGTCGCCGCCGCCGGACCCGTCGCTTCTCGAGCGGGACGTCTTTGCCGACGGGAGTGCGTCATGGCGGAACTGACCTATCGCAACGCGGTGGCGCGGGGCATCGCCCAGGAGATGGAGCGGGATCCATCCGTCATCTTCCTAGGCGAGGACGTCGCCGCGGCCGGCGGCGTGTTCAAAGCCACCGTCGGCCTGCTCGAGCAGTTCGGGCCGACCAGGGTCCGGGACACTCCGATCGCCGAGCAGGCCATCATCGGCGCCGCGATGGGTGCCGCCATGACCGGGCTGCGGCCGGTGGCCGAGTTGATGTTCTCGGACTTCTTCGCCGTCTGCTGGGACATGGTCGCCACCCAGATCGCCAAGGCCCGCTACATGACGAACGGGCAGGTCGACCTGCCGCTCGTGATCCGGTCGGCGAACGGCGGGGGCAGCCGTTTCGGGGCCCAGCACTCCCAGAGCATCGAGAACTGGGCGATGGCCATCCCCGGCCTCAAGGTTGTCGCCCCCTCCACCCCGGCGGACGTCGTGGGCTTGATGGCAGCCGCCATCCGCGATCCAGACCCCGTCATCTTCTTCGAGCAGAAGTCGCTCTATCCCACGAGCGGCGACGTGCCCGACGGCGAGCTGGTAGACGAGCTGGGCAGCGCCAAGGTCGTCCGGGAGGGCGGGGACGTGACGATCGTGGCGCTTGCAGCCATGGTGCCCCGGTCTCTCGAGGCAGCGGCCGAGCTGGCGGGCGGAGGGATCGAGGCCACCGTGATCGACCTGCGCAGCCTGGTCCCCCTCGACGTGACGACGGTCGCCGCCTCGGTCGCCGCCACCGGCCACCTGTTCACCGTGGAGGAGAACCCGCGGCTGTGCGGATGGGGGGCAGAGCTCGCCTCCATAGTCGCCGACGAGTGCTTCTACGACCTGGACGGGCCGATCGTGCGGATCACCACGCCGCACATCCCGCTCCCCTCCGCCGCCGAGCTCGAGGATCTGGCCATGCCCTCGGCCGAGCGCATCGCGGCCACCGTACGCGAGCGGGTCGGGATAAGTGAGATCCCGAGATGAGCGGACGTCGAGACGAGGAGAGCGCCGATGACTGACGATCGGCTGGAGCAAGCCATCGCCCACTGGGGGGACCGTTTCACCGGGGCCGGCGTGGAGCCGGCCGACTTCCGCCAGGTGACGTCCTCCATCGACAGCTGGGCGCAGTGGTGCGAGGCCTGGAGCGAACTGGCCGACGGGCACGAGCAGCTCGGGCGGCGGGCCCTCGCCGAGGGCCGGTTGCGCTCGGCCGGGGAGCACCTCGCCCAGGCGGCCACCTGCTTCCACTTCGCCCAGTTCGTCTTCCTGGACGACCTCGCCCAGGCCGAGGCGGCTCAGGAAAGGGCCACCCGCTGTCTCGACGATGCGCTCGCCCACCTCGTCCCACCCGGGCGGAAAGAGACCGTCCCCTTCGAAGGGGGGGCCATGACCGGCATCCTCCGCCTGCCGACCGAGGGCGTGGCGCCATTCCCCACGGTCCTTTTGATCCCCGGCCTCGACTCGACAAAGGCCGAGTTCCGCCGGGTGGAGCAGAGCTTCCTCGACCGGGGCGTCGCCACCTTCTCCCTCGACGGCCCGGGGCAAGGAGAGTCACGGGCCGGGATGCCCATGCGGGCCGACTGGGAGGCGCCCGGTGGAGCGGCGCTCGACCACCTGGCCGAGCTGGGCGAGGTCGACGGAGACCGTCTCGGCGTCTGGGGGGTCAGCCTCGGCGGCTACTACGCCCCCCGCCTCGCCGGCGCCGATCGCCGGGTGAAAGCATGCATTGCGCTCGCCGGCCCCTACACCTTCGGAGAGAAGAACTGGCACGAGCTGCCCACGCTCACCCGGGAGGCGGTGCGCCAGTTCTCCCGCTCCTCGTCCGACGAGGAGGCGCGCCGATTCGCCCTGACGCTCAGCCTCGAAGGTCGGGCGGAGAACATCACCTGCCCCCTTCTCGTCGTCTTCGGGAAGAAGGACCGCCTCATCGCGTGGGACGACGCCCGCCGGCTGGCCGAGGAGGCATCGGGACCGGTGGAGCTACTGCTGTTCGACGACGGCAATCACGGATGCACGAACATCTTGTACCGCCACCGTCCCTATGCGGCCGACTGGATGGCCGGCCAGCTCAGCGCCACGCGGTAGCGGGAAGCCGCCGCATCCCCGGGCGCAGATCGGGCGGGGCGGGTTCCGGTTGATCGGAGCGCTCATTCGAGCGGCTGGTGGGCCATGGAGGCTGGTTGATGTCCGGCCAGCAACCAGCCGGCCAATGCCGCCACGAGCGGCATGCCGACGAGGATCAGGAGGAGGTTCTCGACGGGGACGCTTCCGAGAGCAGAGATGCCGCCGTTGAGCGAGTTCGTCCGGATCCAGCCGATGACGCCGACGTAGCCGGCCACCGTGCCGAGGACAGCGCCGAGGAGACCGAGAGCGCCGGCGGTGACGGCGGTGAGGGTGCGCCTCGTCGAGCTGCTCGCCCCGGTGGCGGCCAGCGTCCGCAGATCGGCGGCGGTCTCGCTGCGGATGAGGCCGACCGACATGGCGAGGATGCCGAGGGCAAGGGCGATGCCGAAGATCGTCGCCCAGTCGATGACCGTGGCGGAGGTCGGCTGACTGTTCTTGGTCTCGATCGTCATCCCCGCCAATGAAGCCGCCGTGCGGGCACTGCTGATCTGCGCAGCGGTGGGGGCGGTGGGGGATTGGATCAGCCAAGCGGCGACGCTTGGATGCAGGTGGAACCTGTGCACGGCGTACTCCGTGACCACGGTGTTCGGCGCCGAAGTTCCGCCCGGGAGAGCGCTCACCTCTTGGATGGTCGGGTTGGGAAGGCATTCATTCTTCGCGTCGCAGGCCGATGAAGTCTGGTTCCCGCCGTTGCCCGGACCGGGTCCGGAACCGCTGAAGTGCTGCTGGCCACCGCCGAAGTTGCCGTAGGTGAGCTGCATCTTGGAAAGTCCGGAAAGGCCGGGACGCATCGTGAGGATCTCGGCCCTCGGGTCTACCTGTGCCGCCTTGATCCCGAAGGCCTTGAGGAGCTGTGGGGTGGCGACATAGACCTGTCCGCTGAAGCTCCTACCCGAGGCGTTGTGGTTCAGGTTGGCACTCGTCTGCTCGAGGGCGATGACGTCGTGCGACCCGAGCGATGCGGCGATGGCGTACGTGCTCTTCTCCATCGTCCTCAACTGTCCGGCCGTGGTGGATTGCCCGCTGCCGGGCCCGCCGGGGCCGCCGTTGGAGGCATAGACGATGAGCTGATTCGACGCCAAGTTCGGCCCGGCGTAGTCGAGGACGTTGCCGTATCGGGCGGCGGCGACGACGATGATGATGATGGCCACGAGCACGCCGATGCTGATGGCGGAGAGCGCCGAGCCCGAGCGAGCCCGGTAGCGCGAGAGGTCACGAAGCGGGAGGCGCACGGCGACCGGGGCGCTCCTGCCGAGCTTGGCGAGCAACGTCAGGCAGAAGGGGGAGAGCAGTATCACCCCCGGAATGAGGGCGACCAGCCCGAAAACGAGCTCCGGAGTGCGGCGTGGCTCGCGCCACCGCCGGCGCCCGAGTAGCCCAACAAGAGGAAGGCGATGACGAGGAAGACGATGCCGGGCAGCGCCGAGCGATGAACCTGTCTCGGGGATGGCGGCCTTCCCGAAAGAGCAGACACGATGGGTACCCTGGTTATCGCCCGCGCCGGGCGAGAAGCGGCGAAGTACGTGGCCACGACAGCGAGGATGATCGCCAGTGCGACCACCAGCCACGGCAGGGCGAACACGCCGATGACGTGGTGGGAGCTCGCCTCGAGGCTCGGTCTGTAGGCGAGCCAGCCCCCGAGGCCGAGGGCGGTCCCGACGGCGGCGCCGACCACCCCGACGACAACGCCGTTCGCCGCGGACGACGAGACCGACGAGCTTGTCGGGGGCGCCGAGCGAGGCAAGCATCCCGAGGGAGCGCAGCCGCCGCTGGGCGAGCACGGTGAAGCCCCCCACCGCCATGATGGCGATGAGGAGCATCCCGATCGTGAGGACGGCGAGCGAGATGGTCTGGGGGTTGAGCGGGTTGCTCTGTGCCACCGACGCCGGGGTCTCCACGTTCCGGCCGATGGATGAGGCTCGCACGCCATGGGCGTCGAAGAGCACCGTGACCTGCGACGGTGCATGGACCTGGCCCGGTAAGACCAGGGCGAACTCGTCGAGCAGGCTCTGGGGGTTGTCGACCATGCCGACGACGCGCCGCGTGGCGCCGCCCTGGTGCCAGAGGTCACCGACCTTCAAGTTGAAGTCAGACGCCACGCCGGGCGTCACCGCCACCTGACCCGGCGCAGTCGGGTAGTGACCACTCAAGAGAGCGAGCATCGGCCGGCCGAAGGCACCGTGGGGGTTCTGGGCACGGAGGTTGTAGGTGTTGATCGAGCCGGGGATGGACAGCGTCTCGTTCTCGATGACATCGGTCCGGCCGAAGCGACGTTGCAGGATGGATAGCTGGTTGGCGACGTGCGGGTTGAGGCCCTGGTACGTGGCGAGGTCCTGTGCCGTGCCGAAGCCGAAGCTTGTCGGCTGCGGCGTATTGGTGGCGACTGCCGCCCCGAGGATCGTCGCACCCACCGCCAGGACGATGAGGGCGACGATCAGGAGCTGCTGGCGCCACTCGCGCTTGAACAGACGCCAGGCCCACCGAACAACTGCCCGGCGAGCCGGGCCACCCCCGTTGCCAGGTCTCGAGGAGGCGATCGGCAGAGGAAGGGTCGTCGTGCTCATTGGAGCTCCTTGGGTGTCTCAGATCGGTTGGTCAGCGGTCGTGCCCGGCGCGGGTCGCCGAGCAACAACCTTTTCGCCGCAAGCGGCGCTGGACTGTTGAGTGCTGTGCGGTCAGCGCCGGGAACCGGACTCGAGCAATGACTCCGGGCTCTCGGGAAGGGTGTCGTCGACAGCGCGGCCGTCGCGCAGGAACATCACCCGGTCGGCCCATGAGGCCAGGTGGGCGTCGTGGGTGACGACGACGGCCGCCACCCCCCGCTTGCAGGCGTTGAGAATGAGCTGCATCACCGCTTCGGCGGTGGTCGAGTCGAGGGCGCCGGACGGCTCGTCGGCGAGGAGCAGGCGCCGCTCTCCGACGACGGCGCGGGCGATGGCCACCCGCTGGCGCTCTCCACCGGAGAGCTCGTCGGGGTAGTGGGCCGCCCGATCGGCGAGACCAAGCTCTTCGAGGACCGTCATCCCGGCGACGCGGGCCTTCCTGGCCGGGATGCCGTCGAGCTCGAGGGGGAGCGACACGTTCTCGGCGGCGGTGAGCCCGGCCAGCAGGTTGAAGTCCTGGAAGACGTAGCCGATCGTGCGGCGCCGAAGGCGCGCCTTGTCGTTGCGCGACATCTTGGACAGTGACCCGCCCCCGATGAGAACCTCGCCGTCCGTCGGATCCTCGAGGCTGCCGGCGATGGTGAGGAGCGTGGACTTGCCCGACCCGCTCGGACCCATGACCGCTACGAGATGGCCTTCGTCGACTGAGAGATCGATGTTCTCGATGGCGCAGACCTTGGTGGCTCCCTCGCCGTAGGACTTGGAGACGTGGCGGAGTTCGAGAAAGCTCATCTTCCTACGACCGTCCTTTGCCGCATCAGCGGCGTCTTTGATGGTAGACCATCTGATATTCTACTGAGTATCATACTCACCGCGGCAGAGAAGTCAAGTGCACCTGCGGGATGCGGAGGAGCCATCACCCCGGCGCCCCAGGCCGGCGGCGAAGATCAGCGGTACGGGCTCGGCTCGGGGCTCTCCGCCAGAAGGGCCTCGGGGCTCGGTGGTGGCATCGTCTGGTCGACGACGCGTCCGTCCCGGAGGAACACCACCCGGTCGGCCCAGCAGGCAAGCTGCGCGTCGTGTGTGACGACGACGGCGGCCACGCCGCGGTGACAGGCAGCGAGGATTATGCGCATGACGGCATCGCCGTTCGTCGAGTCGAGCGCACCCGACGGCTCGTCGGCGAGCAGCAGACCCCGCTCCCCTACCACGGCGCGGGCGATCGCCACCCGCTGGCGCTCGCCGCCCGAGAGCTCGTCGGGATAGTGCTTCGCCCGATCCGCCAGACCGAGCCCCTCGAGGGCCGTCATCCCCGCGAGGTACGCCTTCTTCGCCGAGAGGCCGTCGAGCTCGAGCGGCAGCGAGACGTTCTCCACGGCGGAGAGGCCAGCCAAGAGGTTGAAGTCCTGGAACACATAACCGATGGTGCGGCGCCGCAGGCGCGCCTTGTCGTTGCGGGACATGGCCGAGAGAGGGGATCCGCCGATGAGCACCTCGCCGGAAGTCGGCTCCTCGAGGCTCCCGGCGATCGTGAGCAGCGTCGACTTGCCGGAGCCGCTCGGGCCCATCACCGCCACGAGCGCCCCCCGCTCGACGGACAGATCAACGTCTTTGATGGCGTGCACTTCGCCTGCGCCATCCCCGTAGGACTTGGTGACCTTGCGCAGCTCGAGATAGCTCATTTGCGCGCCACCAGCCTCCGCCGCAACACCGGGCCCGTCCTCGGCACGAGAGGCTCGACGGCCGCCCGCTTCAACCTTCCGTCCGCAGTGTCGAGCCAGCGGACGACGGAATCCAGCCGGAACAGCTCGGCGTCGGCGACGAGGGCGAAGGAGAGATCGAAGTCCGCCTCGTCCTCCTTCAGTCGCGTCCACTGCTGCATGAGCTCGACGAGGTAGCGCCGGTGGACCTGGATCACGTCGTGCACCGAGACGCCCGGCACTCTCATCGCCGACAGGACCTTGATGACCAGCTCGTCTCGTGGCGGCGAGGTCATGTCCGGTGGCGTGCGCAACCAGTCGTCCAGCTCCTTCTCGCCGCTTGCGGTGATCCGGAATCCCTTCTGCGGCCCGGGTTCGTCGTCCTCATCGGACTCGACGAGCCCGTCGCGCTCCAGGCGCTGCAGGGTGGTGTACACCTGCCCCACGTTCAGTGGCCAGATTTCGCCGGTGCTGGCCTCGAACTCCTGACGCAGCTGCAGGCCGTACTTCGGCCCCTCGCTCAACAACGCCAGCAAGGCGTGGCGCACGCTCAAGACGTCACCAGACGGGTTTCGCAGCTGAACATACGGAGTATGCTACGGCTCCCACACCGCTTAGTCAAGGTAAGTGCTCAGTGGGGACCGAGGCCTTGTCGCTGAGACGCCCGACACCGAGCGCCCAGCTGGCGAAGGTCTCGAGGCCCTCCCTTGACACCGTGAGAACCTGGGCGCGACAGTCGTGTGCAGTCATTACCGGACGAGGAAGGCTTGGCGTGGCCGTCGGCAGGGACACCATCGGCTGGATCGGAGCCGGCCGGATGGGAAGCGCCATGGCCGCTCGTCTCGTCCGCCACGGCTGCGACGTCGCTGTCTACAACCGCACCGCCTCCAAGGTAGAGCCGCTCGTGGCAGAAGGGGCCACCGCGGCCAGCACCATCGCCGAGCTGTCGTCGTGCCGCATCGTGTTCATCAACGTGGCCTCCTCAGACGACCTTCTCGCCGTGCTCGACGGCGACGACGGCCTTCTCCGGCAGGAGAACGCCCCGGAGATCGTCGTCGACTGCTCGACGGTGTCGGTGGAGGCGTCCGCCAAGGCCCGCTCCCTGGCGGCGGAGCGATCGGGTGCCTTCCTCGCCGCTCCGGTGAGCGGCAACGCCAAGGTCGTGCAAGCGGGCCGGCTGACGATGGCGGTCTCCGGCCCTGTCGAGGCCTTCCATGAGGTCGAGGACTACTTCTCGGTCATCGGCGCCGGAGCCACCTACGTCGGCGAAGGGGAGGTGGCCCGCCTCGTGAAGCTCTGCCACAACCTCATGCTCGGCGTAGTCATCCAGTCGCTGTTCGAGATCACGACGCTGGCGGAAAAGGGCGGCGTGCGCCGGCAGGACTTCCTCGCCTTCCTCAACGACTCGGTGATGGGCTCCGCCTTCACCCGCTACAAGACGCCGGCCCTCGTGAATCTCGACTTCACTCCCACATTCACCGTCGAGCTCCTGCGCAAGGACTTCGATCTCGGCCTTGCCGCAGGGCGCTCGAACGACGTGCCGATGCCAGTCGCCGCCCTCGTCCACCAGCTCGTGAGCGCCGGAATCGGAGAGGGCTTGGGTGACAAGGACTTCGCCGCCCTCTTCGAGCTCGTGGCGCGAGGGGCAGGGCTCGAGCTGAAGAGCGAGGATGCGGAAGTATCGGACGGCCTCCACGGCACGCTCCGTCCCGCCGGCGGCACGGTGACTCAGGTCAACGCCTCGCCTCGGCGGGCGCCGGCGATGCGACGCTCAGCCGGCGACGGCCGGTGGAGATCTCGGGCGAAGCGACCTACCTGCAGGACCTCCGGCTGCCGGGATCCGCTTCGCCCGAGTGCTGCGCCCACCTGGCGCTGAATGAGAGCCTGCGCCATTGCGGTCAAATACTGACCTCAATCGCGGGAGACTGTGGGAATGGCGAACACGAGCTCGCGGACACTGCAGCTGCTGTCGTTGCTCCAGACGCATCGGTACTGGCCGGGACTCGAACTGGCCGAGCGGCTCGATGTGTCCGTACGGACGCTTCGCCGCGACATCGAGCGCTTGCGGGAGCTCGGGTACCCGGTGGAGGCCCAGCGCGGCGTGGACGGCGGCTACCAGCTGGCAGCTGGGGCGTCCCTCCCCCCGCTCATCCTGGACGACGAGGAGGCAGTCGCGCTCGGCGTGGGGCTGCAGGCCGCCGTCCAGGGTGGCACGGTCGCCGGCATAGCCGAGTCCTCGGCCCGGGCCTTCGCCAAGTTGGTGCAGGTGATGCCGACGCACCTGCGGCGCCGCATCGACGCCCTCGTCGCCATGACGGAACCCGCCATGTGGGGGGGCAGCGGTCCAGGAGTGGCCGCCGGTGTCCTCACCTCCGTCGCCCAGGCGTGTCGCGACAGCGAGCGCCTGGAGTTCGGCTACACGGCCCGCGATGGTGAGCAGACAGGCCGCCAGGTCGAGCCGCACCGCCTGGTCCTGCTCGGTCGCCGCTGGTACCTCGTGGCTTGGGATCGCACCCGCTGCGACTGGCGGAGCTTCCGTCTCGATCGCCTAGCCAAGCCGACGAACACCGGGGTTCATTTCCGGCCCCGCCAGCTGCCCTCGAGCGATGCCGCCGCCTTCGTCCGGGCCGGTATCGGCAACCTGCGCCCCCCGCAGAGCGTGGAGGTTGTCGTCCACGCCCCTGCGACTGATGTGCGTGCCCACGTCGGCCCGTGGGGAAGCGTGGAGGAGATCGACGTCGGCAGCTGTCTCCTTCGGATGACGGCGGACTCACTCGAGTGGCCGGCGATGGCCCTCGGCTCCATAGGAGCGGAATTCCAGGTGGTGTCCCCACCAGAGCTGCTCGACTTCGTGCGGGAATGGGCGGGCAGGTTCAGCCGAGCGACGGCCGGCGTCTCCCAGACCGGCTAGGTCGCCGACCCGTCGAGGGAGAAGGCCGGACCAGCCGGCTAAGCCCCCGCCAGCCCATTCGTGAAGTGGACGCCGATCTTCATGGCGGTCACCTTATGGATTCGGCGCGGCACCGAGGCATTTACTCCGGCATGGAACCCGGGGCGGCCGCCGATCGAGCGCGCCCGGACGCGTCAAACGGGTGGGCGGTCGTCGAATCGTGACCGCCCACCCGTTCGAAAGTCTCTAGTGGAGGACCTTTATGGTGTTGTGGGTGTCGCTGACGCTGACGGTGCCACCGTCGTTGACCACCGAGACTGTCATGTCCGGCCTGACGACCTGACCCGCCGAGTAGTTGAAGTGTGCCGTCAGAGAGTCATTCGCATCCGCATATGCCGCAAGGGCCGCCACGCCGTCCCCTGCCGGCGCTTTGAATAGGTCGAAGTAGTTGTGATCGGTGTTGATCGTCATCCCACCGGTGCAGACGTCAGCCGAGCAGTTCCCGCCGGAATAGCCGGCCTCGCCGATGATGCCCCACCCGTTGTAGTCGTAGAACGAGTCGTTGTTGGCCGTGACGGTCTGGCTCCCGCTCGTGTCGGCCAAGCCCCAAATCGCCGCGGCCGGGTAGTAGGTGCTCGGCGTGGTGCTCGTATCCGTCAAGCCGGCGAGCTTGAACGAGACGTCCTTCACGAAATTTCGTCGGGCCGCCACTGCCCTCGGAGAAGAACGCGTTGTAAAGGCCGGTGGCGTAATCCATCTCGACGTTGTTCGTGGACACTGCGTCGAGCGAGTAGTACCCGACGCCAGCATAGGAGCTGGAGTCCTGTACCGGCCCGACTTCCACATGCGTGACGTCGACTGTGTCGCCTGCCTGTGAGTCCTCGTTGCAGATGTCGATCGGCTCCTGATCGTTGGTGTATTCGTTGGCCGTGACGTACGCGTCCTTCACCGTCATGCCGCTGACGGCGATGGTGCCGGCGATGCCCGAGGTGTTGTCGATGCCGATCACGCCGTAGTAGCCCATCGCGCCCTCGTCGATGTTGGTACCCTCGATGATCACCTTCTTCTCACCGGCACCGACGAGGTTCACCGGCTGGGTGAGGTTGGCGGTCTGGTTGTAGGTGCCCGCGGCGACGTGGATGGTGCCCCCGCTGGCGGTCTGGCTCTCGGCGTAGGTGATCGTCGCGCAAGGAGCGCTCTGCGGGCACATGGACAGGGGGCTGTCGGTGCCCGTGGTGGACACGTACGTGTTCTCCTGGGTGCCGGTGACGACGCTGGGCCCCGCTGCCGGCGCACGCATGGCCGGGGTGAAGTGGGGAGCGAGCCGCACTGGGGCGCGCTGATGGCTGGCTGTAGCCGCCCCGGCCGGTGAGGCCAGTGCGAGAAGACCAAAGAGCGGCACAGCAGGAAGAAGAAGCTTTTTAGGCAAGTGCATAAAGTCCTTTCCGCCGGAGATCCAAAGAGCCCCATTGCCCTAGAGGGTGTCCCCGTCTCGGGTACGGTACTACATCTTATGATCGGGACAAACACTGAGGGGCGGGGTATTTTAGTACGCTAAGTGGCCAGATGCTCTCTGCCAGTAGTACCGCCTTTGGCGATGTCAAACAAGAACCGATTGCGGCCATCAATTGTTTGAAGTCATTCTTGAATTTGCTGCTTACTCGAGAGAATGACTCGATTCGAAGTGACCGAGTACAGGCGAATGCGGACCGCTTGGATCATGCAATGTCTGTCGATGCGACATCGTCCCGCGCTCTTGGTCGCCCGGTCTTCTCCTCTCGGCGGAGAAGAGGGCCGAGTGGCCGACAAACTCCCGGCGGTAAGGACTGAGCGGAGCCGACGCCGACCGGTGGTGCCGGGCCGCCGCCCGGTGGTGCCGGGCCGCCGTTCCCGGCAAGGCCTTTCTCGGAGGCAGGGGGATCAGCCGGCTCTGTTCGGGGTAGAGGGATTAGAGCAATCCCGGTCGCCATGGCACAATCGGCGAGGGGGCGGAGCCAGGAGGTCCCGGTGGCGATAGCGCAGTACGTGGCATCGATCTTCGACGAGATGCCCTTCCGTGTGGAGGCATTCGACGGCAGCGCCGCCGGACCGCCGGAGGCGCCCCTCACCCTCAGGATTCTCCGCCGCGAGGCCCTGCAGAGGGCGCTGACCCGCCCCGGAGAGCTCGGGCTCGCCCGCGCCTACGTGGCGGGCGACATCGACCTCGTCGGCTCGCTGGAGCCGCTCTTCTCCGTCGAGGCTCCGTCGGCTCTGGGTTTCTTCAGGACGGCGCCGTTGCGGGCGCTCCTGAGCGAGACGGGTTTGTCGGTTCTCCGCCCTCTGCCGCCGCCGGAGGCGGAGGCCCGACCGCACGGAATTCGCCACAGCCGGTCGCGCGACCGCCAGGCCGTCTCTTATCACTACGACGTCTCGAACAGCTTCTATCAGATGCTTCTCGGCCCCTCGATGACCTACTCCTGTGCCGTCTTCGACTCTCCGGAGGACTCCCTCGAGATCGCCCAGCTGCGAAAGCTCGACCTGATCGCCCGGAAGCTGGACCTCGCTCCCGGGACGCGGCTGCTCGATGTCGGCTGCGGCTGGGGGTCTATGGCCGTGCACGCCGCCCGCGTCTACGGAGCCTCCGTCGTCGGCATCACGCTCTCCCGGCCGCAGCAGGAGTATGCGACGGAGCTGGCCCGGGCGGCAGGTGTGGCCGATCTCGCCGAGTTCCGCCTGCAGGACTTCCGTGATGTGGACGACGGGCCGTTCGACGCCATCAGCTCGATCGGGATGTTCGAGCACGTCGGTCGCCGCTCGATGGAGCAGTACACGCGCACGCTCTTCGGGCTGCTGCGACCGGGTGGACGCTTCCTCAACCACGCCATCGGCCGGCCGGCCTCGAACGACCCGGCGCCGTCGCCGTCGCGGGCACGGGAGGTGTCCCGTCAGCTCGCCATCGCCGCCGGCGTGAGCCGCCCCTCACGCATCGTGAGCCCCTTCATGAGCCGCTACGTCTTCCCCGACGGTGAGCTGCACGAGGTGGGCTCGGTCGTGACGATGTTCCAGGCACATGGCTTCGAGGTGCGCCATCTCGAGAGCCTGCGCGAGCACTACGGCCTCACGCTCCGAAGGTGGCTGGCCAACCTGGAGCACGACTTCGACGGTGCCGTCGCCGAGGTCGGCGCAGAGCGCGCCCGGGTCTGGAGGCTCTACATGGCCGCATCCGCCGCCAACTTCGACCGTCACCACCTCGAGGTGCATCAAGTTCTCTCTGTCCGTCCGGACACCGGCCAGAGCAACATGCCGCTCCGGCCGAACTTCGAGCCGGTCGTGTCCGAGGGATGGACCTCCGCGCTCGTCTGAGCAGGATTCACCGCCCTGGCGACCCCATGGCCGCCCCGGCCACGGCCTTCATCGCCAGGTAGTCCATCTTCCCGTTCGGCAGCCGCTCGACTCGCTCGACGGCCACGATGCGGCGGGGCGCCTTGAAGGCGGCGATGTGTTCCCTCGTGTGGGCAATGAGGCCAGCCTCGTCGAAGGGTGCTCCGGCTTCGAGCTCGACGAGGGCTACCACGGTCTCGCCGAAGCGGTCGTCGGGCAGCCCGACGACGGCGGCGTCCCGGACGGCTCGGGCGGTCTTCAGCACCTCCTCCACCTCCTCGGGGAAGACCTTCTCCCCGGCCGTGTTGATGCAGTTCGAGCCCCGGCCGAGAAGAGTGATCGAGCCGTCCACATCCACGAGGGCGAAGTCGCCGGCCACCACGTATCGGCGGCCGGACACGGTGACGAACGTGGCGGCCGTCTTCTCCGGATCCTTGTAGTAGCCGAGAGGAAGGTGACCGCCGATGGCAAGGCGGCCGGGCTCGGCCGAGCCGGGGATGACGTCGTTGCCGTCCCCGTCGAGCACGCGGACGGTCGGCCCGAGCCGGAAGCGTCCCGTCTCGCCCACCTCGTCCGGCGTGGTGACGGCAGTCCCGAGAGAGCCGGACTCGGAGCTGCCCAGCCCGTCGACGATCCGGGCGTTGGGCGCGTAATGACTGAGGCGGGCCTTGCTCTCCCGGCTGAGCATCGCCCCCGACGACATGACGAGGCGGACGTGGCCGAGATCGAATCGGCCCGGGTCGGCGTCGAGCTCGGCGAGAAGCGGCTTGGCGAAGGGATCTCCCACGATGCAGAGGCCTTTGACGCGGCGCGAGACCACAGTCTCGAGAAGCTCTCCCGGGTCGAAACGGGGCTCGGTCAGCGTCACGACCGACCCGCCCGCCGAGAGCGCCGCCATGGCGAACCAGCACGCCGTGCCGTGCATGAGGGGCGGTGCCGGCAGCACACGGGGCCCGGCCCCGCCCAGGCGGTCCAGGTAGGCGCCGGAGTCGGGCTCCTCCGGCGGCCGGCGGCCGTACTGCTGCTCGATCATGAGGAAGAAGTCGTGCTGGCGCCACATGACGCCCTTCGGCAGCCCGGTCGTCCCGCCTGTGTAGAGGAGATTGAGGTCGTCGCCGGACCGGCCCCACCGGGGACGCACTCGTCCTCCCGGGGCGCCGGGCGTGACCGATGCGGCGGCCTCGGCGTAGTCGATCGCCCAGTCTGGGCAGTCGGCTGCCGGACCGACGTACAGCCATGCCCGGATTGCGGGCAAGCCGACGGCGGAGACGGCCACAGGTCTCTGTGAACTCGGCGTCGAAGACGACCGCGGCGGTGTCGGAGTCGTCCCACAGGTAGGAGAGCTCGTCGTCGCCGTAGCGGAAGTTCGTGTTGACCGGCACCAGGGCGGCCTTGAAGGCGGCGAACATCGACTCGAGGTACTCCGGGCGGTTCCGCATGTACTGGGCCACCTTGTCCTGACGTTGCAGGCCGGCGCCGAGAAGGGCGCCGGCGACGCCGTCGGCTCTGGCGTCGAGCTCCCGCCACGTCCGCACCACAGGCCCGTGCATCGCCGCCACCTCGTCGGGGAGGCGGTCGGCGATCTCCTCCCAGACGTCCGCGTAGTTCCAGCCGGCTGCCACAGGTCCTCGATGATGACCGCGCCGGCGGCGGGGCCGCAATGTTTTGACGGGCGGCAGAAGGCGGGGATAGCTTGTGCCCGATCAAGTGGTTACCGTTCGGTCACTCGGCGACGGATGCTCCGGCAACAGGAAAGGGCGACAGCTGTGACTCTCCACTCCACATCCTCTGACTCGTGCAAGCGTGGCCGCTTCCACCGGCTCCGTCGCCGCTCCGGGCTTGCCCGGTTGGGTCTGCTCGGCGCCGTGCCCGCCCTTCTCGCCGTGGCCCTGGCCGCCCAAGCCACGTCAGGACCGGCGCTCGCATCGGCTGCCCGGCCTCCCGAAGCCTGCCGAGCGCGCTGCAGGAGTTCGCCAACTGCCCGATCAACAATCCTAAGGTCAACTACTGCCTCGCCGCCGCCTCCACCGGCACGTTCAAGATCAACTCCACGACCTTGACGGAGAAGTCTCCCATCAAGCTGATCCTCGGCCTGATCGGTCATTCCAACGGCACTTTCACCGTCGTGCTGCCCGACAACGGCACAGCCGGCGATGGTCGCCCCGCCGATGAACGTGCCCGGTGGCCTCCTCGGCATCCCCGGTGCCTCCGGCCCGATCGCCGTCACCGCCACTCCCCAGCTCGTCGGCCTCCCGACCTTCAGCCTCTTCAACCTCGAGACCACCGAGGGGACCGCCATCAGCCTCCCGAGCGATGTGCTGCTCGGCAACCCTCTGCTCGGCACGACTTGCACGGTCGGCTCGCCCACCAGTCCGACGACGCTCAACTCTGACCGACGGCAAGACGCACCCCCCCGCCCCCAACAAGCCCATCACAGGGCAGCCTTGGCAGCGGCATCAAGGTCGACAAGTACGGACGATCCTCCGTTGACGGGCACAGTGCTCGTCGACAACAGCTTCGCCGTGCCCGGCACGGCCGGGCTGCGGGCCGCTCGGCGTCCTCGACCCGATCATCAACCAGCAAAAGGGCCTTCCCTCGGCCGCCGGCACGAACTCGGTCGTGTCTGAAGGGCTCCTCCGGACTGGCGCCGGCATCGGTCATCCGCAAGTACCTCGGGTGACAAACGGCACGGCTCGGTGGCTCGATCTGGGGCGGGGAGGCAAGCAGGTGTTTACGCTTCGTCCGATGCGGGTAGCAGCACCGATGAAGTAGGCGGTCGAAGCGGCTATAGCGGCGCGAGTTTCTGCTGTATAGCAGTGCCGCCAGTGGCGCAGCATCCTATTGACGTCACCTCGAGGTGGTGGCATCGGCAACAAGAAAATCCCAGTCGCAGTCTTGTAATCGCTGTATGTCTCCCGTATACTACCGATCAGTAAGTTACGGACAAGCGGGGGTCCCATCCCTCTCCATCATCGTAAGCAAAGGGGAACACTGTGACATTGGCTCGAAAGTTCATCACGACCACAGCCGGGCTCGCCATGGCAGCAGGAGCAATGGCGGCCATCGGTGGCGCCACTTTCGGCACCGTCGCCAGCACGGCCTCGGCCGCCACCGGTACCACCTGCTCGACAGCTGCGCCACGGCCACCATCACGCCCGGCAGTCGACGTTCACAGCACCGGCCACCACAGCATCTCGGCGACGTTCTCGATCAGCGGGTGCAAGAAGGCCGGCAGCCCGCCGGCGACCGGCGTCAGCCGGCACCATCAAGATGACGTCCAAGAACCTCACGTGCATCTCCGGGTCAGCCTCGGGCACGTTTAGCGCCAAGGCCAACAACAGCGCCAGAGTCGCCGGCATCGGGCACTATCAAGCTTGACGGCGACTGTCAGACCCTCTCAAGTTCACCATCTCCGGCAAGGTGACGAAGGGCTTCCTTTCCGGCTCGAGCTATCGGCGGCACCTTCACGGCCACGCCGGTGAAGGGCGGCGGCGTTGCACTGCCGCCTCGCCGCTCACCAAGGCCACGATCACGAACAACGGCACGGTCAAGCTGTAACCATCCGCCGCCACCGGATTGGTGGCACTAGGCAGTAGTACGCAGTACGGTCTTCGACCGATGATGAATGGCAGTGGGGGCCGGCAGGCTCCCGCTGCCACTCGTCGCTATATCCCGCGTTCGATTGCTTTGTTCATCGGGGGCAACTTGCCCTCAGTTCTAGGTTCACAACTAGGGGTCCGGCAACGTCCTCGGGCGACGTGATCGGTTCAGCGAGTCGAGGGGGATGGCTGTGCGTAGGGCGCCGTGAGAAGGGCCGTGCAGTGAGATCACAGGAAGTCTGAGCAAGCGTCGTGTCGCGGGGGGCGCTGCAGCAAGCACAGCCACCGAACCGATGGCCGGCCCCCCCGAAGAAGACCGCCTCGATCCACGCCATCAGCAGCGTGACGGCGACGATCACCGAGAAGGGGGGTGGGCCGGCCCGCTTCGTCGAGACCTTCGGAGCCCTCTGCTCGATGATGCTCGACGCTTCCTGGCTGACTGTGGAGAGCATCGCC
Organism: uncultured Actinomycetota bacterium; assembly: GCA_963754255.1. Taxonomy (GTDB): domain Bacteria; phylum Actinomycetota; class Acidimicrobiia; order Acidimicrobiales; family Bog-793; genus CAVWEW01. Next base: position 390,059 of record CAVWEW010000008.1, on the reverse strand, counting down.
AAGCGGCGCTTCGCCTGGCGGGAGTTCGCCGAGCAGGCGTGGTTCCTCGCTTCGGTGTCAGTGCTTCCGGCTCTTCTGATCGCCCTCCCCTTCGGTGTGGTGATCGTGCTCGAGGTGGGCGGCCTCGCCGCCTCCATCGGTGCCACCTCCTTCGTCGGGGGCCGTCGACGCCGTCGGAACGGTGCGGGAAGCGGCTCCGATCATCACCGCCCTCGTGCTCTCGGGCGCCGGCGGCTCGGCCATCTGCTCCGACCTCGGCTCCCGCACCATCCGCGACGAGCTGTCCGCCTTGAACGTCATGGGGATCGACCCGGTGGAGCGGCTCGTCGCTCCGAGGCTCCTCGCCGCTGTCATCGTGGCGGTCCTCCTGAACGGCATCGTCGCCCTCGCCGGCGTCGTGAGCGGCTACGTCGCCGCCGTCTTCATCCTCCACGGCTCAGCCGGTGGCTTCCTCAACTCGTTCAGCTCCTTCTCCCAGCCCGCAGACCTCATCGAGTCGGAGCTGAAGGCGGCGATCTTCGGGCTCATCGCCGCCTCCGTGGCGTCCTACAAGGGCATGAACGTGGAGCGAGGACCGGCTGGCGTAGGCGAGGCCGTCAACCAGTCCGTCGTCATCACCGGCATCGCCCTTTTCATGCTGAACCTGGTCTTCACAGAGATCTTCCTCGTGCTCGTCCCCCCGAGGGTGCTGTGACAGCCGCCGGCGCCGCCGTGACGCCGGGAACGGCGGTGGCCGGGAACAGGCCTCGTGCAGGCCGTCGTCCGGCAGCTGTCTGGTTCGGGCAGCTGCTCACCTTCGCCTTCCAGGTCGTGGTCAGTGTCCCCATCGTGCTGACCAAGCATCGCAAGGAGGTGTGGCGGCTCCTCGGCGAGGTCACATTCGGCGGCGGGCTGCTCGCCATCGCCGCCAGCACTGTCGCTTGTGGCCGGCGTCCTGTCGGCTGCCCTCGGCATCCAGCTCGGCCTCGAGGGCTACCAGGGCCTCGACATCGTCGGCCTCGGGCCGCTGGCCGGGTTCCTCTCAGCCTTCGGCAACACCCGCGAGCTGGCCCCGCTCATCACCGCCTTCGGCCTCGCCGCCCAGATGGGCTGCCGGTTCACCGCCCAGCTCGGGGCCATGCGGGTGACCGAGGAGATCGACGCCATCGAGGTCATGGCGATCCCCTCCCTTCCCTACCTCATCACCACCCGGATGATCGCTGCCCTCACCGCCGTCGTCCCGCATGTACCTGCTCGCCCTCTCCGGCGCCTACCTGGCCTCCGAGGTCACCGTGCTCGCCGTCGCCCACCAGGGGACCGGGACCTACCTGCACTACTTCCACCTCTTCCTCACCGGAAAGGACATCCTCCTCTCCACGCTCAAGGTGGTCGTCTTCGCCATCATCGTCACCTTCGTGCACTGCTACTACGGCTACACCGCGACCGGAGGCCCTGAGGGCGTCGGCCGGGCAGCCGGTCGGGCGATCCGGGCGAGCATCGTGCTGATCGCCATCACGGACATGCTGATGACGATCCTGTTCTGGGGGATCTCGAGCGGAGTCAAGGTGTCCGGATGAGCGACCTGCGCCACGACGCCGTCCAGCTGCCCGGGACGAGCAAGTACCTCTCACGCCGCGTCGTCGCCCTCCTCGGCGTGATGATGCTGCTGATCCCCGCCGGCGTGGTCGCCCTCGTCATCGCCTCGTTCTCCGGCAGCCTCGGCAGCTACGTGACCGTCGACGCCGAGCTGCCCGTAGGAGCAAATGCCCCGCAGATCGACAGCCCCGTCGAGTACCGGGATGTCACGGTGGGGACCGTCTCGAGCGAGGGGCGCACGGTCGGCCGGGAGGTCATCGTGGTGCTGCACCTCGAGCCTTCCGAGATCGGCGTCATCCCGTCGACGGTCCGCGCCACGGTGGCGCCGCTGTCCATCTTCGGCAACCAGTACGTGGACCTCGAGCCGCCTTCGAGCCCTTCGTCCGGGCATGTGGCAAACGGCGAGCTGATCCGTGCCATCGCCGTCAACAGTCCTGCCTCGCTCCAGGACACCCTGGCGGACCTCGACGACGTCCTCAACTCCATCCACCCCTCCCAGCTCGACCAGATCCTCACCTCTGTCGCCACCGCGCTGAGCGATCAGGGCGGCAAGCTCGGGACGACGTTCAACTACGCCTCGGCCTACCTGGCAAAGATGCTGCCGCTCCTGCCGACGTTCGAGACCGACCTGCGCCTGCTCTCGCCGGTCGCCAACCATCTCGCCGGCTCGACGAGGTCCATCCTCCAGGTGCTGGCCAACTTCTCGGTCACCTCGAAGACCGTGACGAGCGAGCGCAACCAGGTGCACGACGTCCTCGTCGCCGGCGCGTCGGTCTCCGGGCAGGGCGCCGCCCTCCTCACCAAGATCGAGCGACCGTGGGACCAGCTGCTCACGGCCTCGGGCCCGCTTCTGGCGGACGTCTCGCAGAGCCCGACCGAGATCGCCGACGTCCTCGAAGGCCTCAACAGCTGGAGCAAGGCCTGGGCGGCGGCTGAGAGGAACGGCCCCTACCTCTCGCTCACCTCGACGGTGTCGCTCGCCAACGCACCCGACCTCGTCCTTGCGACGCTCGGGGCGAACGATCCGAACGCCCTCTTCGCCGGCGGCATCGGGCCGGGGCTCGTCGACCCCCCGACGTACGCCGCCGGGAGCTGCCCGAGCTTCAGCTGTGCTGCCGGCAGCCAGCCTGAACAGGGAGCGCCCGGCGGGGGAGGATCGACGGCCACGACGGCGGCCGTGAACGCCGGCACACTGGCCGAGCCGCAGCAGGAGCGCGCCGTCGCCCTCGTCGCCGCCGGGCTTGACAAGGGCCGGGCGCCCGCCTCCCCGGCAGTCGCCACTCTCCTTCTCGGCCCCTGTTCGGCGCAATAGCGGTCGGGAACGGTCCCAGCCGATGAACTCAGGGCGCCACTTCAGAAAGATCGTCATCTACCTCCTCGTCTTCCTGGTGCTGGCGCTGCTCGCCACCGGAATCGTCACGTCCACGCTGCTCAACGTGAGCTCGGAGGCGACCGTCGGGTACCAGGCGGACTTCGCCAACGCCTCGGGCCTGCAGGACGGGGACACGGTGCGGATCGCCGGAGTCCAGGTGGGCACGGTCGGGAGCGTGCAGCTGGTGAGGAACCATGCCGTCGTGACCTTCAGCGTCGCGTCGTCGCAGCACCTCACGTCGACAACACAGGCCGACATCCACTACGAGAACCTGCTCGGCCAGCGCTACCTCGCCATCGTGCCCGGCCCCGCCAGCGGGCGGAGGCTCAGCCCCGGCAGCGTCATCCCCTCCTCCCGGACCCAGCCGGCGCTCGACCTGACGGCGGTGTTCAACGGCTTCCAGCCCGTCTTCTCGGCGCTGACACCCAACCAGGTCAACGAGCTGACGCAGTCCATAATTCAAGTGTTCCAAGGCCAGTCGGGCACGATCGAGAACCTGACGGCGCAGACAGCCGCCCTCACGAGCAACCTCGCCGGGCGTCAGGTCGCCATCGACGAGGTGATCGGCAACCTCTCGCACCTCCTCGGGACGGTCGGCTCGCACGACCGCCAGCTGGGGGCGCTCATCGACAACTTCACCGCCATGGTGAAGGGCCTCGCCGGCCAGCGGGCCGAGATCGGCGCCAGCATCGACAGCCTTGGCATCTTTCACCTCGCAGCTCTCCAACGTCTTGAGCAAGTCACAGCCCCAGCTCGACAAGGACATCAGCGACCTCGCCAGCTTCTCCTCCTCGCTCGCCGCCCGCCAGCAGAGCCTGAACGCGGCCATCGGCAACTTCCCGGCGTTGTTGACCACGGTCAGCAAGGTGATCAGCAGCGGGAGCTATCTGAGCGTCTACATCTGCAACCTCACCGTCGAGCCGGTCGGGCACCTCGACATCTCTCTCGTCCCGGGCGTGAGCCCCCCACAGCCGGGCGATCCACTCACCCTTCCCGCCGGACCGGTCGGCGACCAGGCCGATCACACGGGGAACTGCGCATGACGCGCTTCCGGGAGAGAAACCCGTTCCTCGTCGGCCTCACTACGATCATCGTGCTCGTCATCGTCGTTCTCGGGGCGCTCAACTTCTCGAAGCTGCCGATCTTCGGAGGCGGCAACACCTACGAGGCCGACTTCGCCAACGCCGGCAGCCTGGCCACGACGGACATCGTCACCATCGCCGGCGTCCGCGTCGGCCAGATCACCGGGATCGCCCTCGACGGGGACAAAGTCCTCGTCCACTTCACCGTGTCGGGCGGCGTCCGCCTAGGCACGTCGACCACTGTGGCGGCCAAAGTGCTGACACCACTCGGCCAGGAGTACCTGGCGGTGACACCGTCCGGTCCAGGGAGCGAAGCGCCCCCGCGTGTCATCCCGATGTCGCGCACGTCGATCCCCCACACCCTCGTCGGGGACCTGAACGAGGCGACCTCGGAGATCCAGCACTACGACATCGCCGCCATGGTGAAGTCGCTCGACGTGAGCAGTAAGGACTTGCACGGGACGCCGGTGAACGTGACGACGGCCGCTCTGGCGGGCCTGGCCCGCTTCTCCGGCGTCCTCGCCGACCGGGAGCAGGAGCTGTCGTCCATCGTGACGGCAGGCGCCAAGCTGACGGGAGTCCTGGCGGACAGGAGCCAGGAGCTCGTCAGCCTCGTGGGCCAGAGCAACCTCATCCTCCAGGTCCTGAACGCCCGCCGGCAGGCGATCCGTCAGCTGCTGGCCACGACGGCCGGCCTGAGCATCCAGTTGAGCAGGATCTTCAAGGGCGACAGCGTGCCGTTGAACGAGCTGCTGACGAAGCTGGACACGGTCTCGGGCGTGCTGGCGCACGACAGCACGAAGATCGGCGACGCCATCCCGGTGCTGGCCGCCTTCGACCGCTACGCCGCCAACGTCACCGGCTCCGGGCCTTTTGCCGACGTGGTCGTGCCGACGATGCTGCTCCCCGACAACATCATCAAGCAATGCGGCGAGATCGCCCACATCAACCCCACGACTGGTTGCTTACCGTGAGCGCCCCCCGGCGCCGGCCCGCTCGGGGTCACTGCCAGCTCGAAGGAGTGTCGTGAGCCGGCTGCAGGAGTTGCGGGTCGGCCTCGCCCGCCGCACGAGGGTCATCCGGTCCTCCCGGGCCGCAGGCGCTGCGCGGCGCCTCCCGGCAGCGGCCAAGATCGCCGTCGGTGTCGTGGTGGCGGTGATCGTGGCCGGGCTCGTGTACCTCGCCGTTCCGGGCACCCCTACGATCACTGTGACCGCCAACTTCAGTGAGGCGCCCGGGCTGTTCGTGGGCAACTTCGTCGAGGTCCTCGGTGTGCCGGTCGGGCGGATCACGGCCATCACACCGGGCCCGAGAGGTGTTTCGGTCCGGATGCTGGTGCCTGACAACGTGCCGATCCCTCGCGGTGCCCACGCCGTCCTCGAGGCGCCGGACGTCGTGAACGACCGCTACGTCCAGCTCATGCCCGCCTATACAGGCGGTCCGCGCATGGTGAGCGGGACTGTCATCCCGACTGCCGCGCACGGCGATCCCGGTCTCGGTGGACCAGGTCATCGGCAACCTGGATTTGCTGGCGAGGGTGCTCGGGCCCACCGGCGTCAACCGGCAGGGTGCCCTCTCAGAGCTCATACACAGCCTCGCCCACACCTTCGGCAGCAACGGCCCGCAGCTGCACGCCGCCCTCGTCGACTCGAGCGTGGCGATCACCGGGTTCGCCTCTCACCCCGCCTCGCTCGCCGCCGCCCTCAACAACCTCGGCAAGCTCACCGGGGCGGCGGCTGCCAACACGGCCACCTATCAAGCCTTCGCCGGCGCACCTGGCCACCGTGAGCACCAGCCTGGCGTCGGACAACACCGACGTGGCCGCGGCCCTGCACGATCTGCAGCAGGCGCTCGGTCAACTGGCCACCTTCGTCCACAACAACGAGACCGCCATCGGTTCGAGCGTCACCAATCTGGACGCCTTTGCCGCTGCGCTCGCAGCACAGCAAAAGCAGCTGGCGGCGGTATTCGACATCGGCCCGCTCACGCTCGAGAACTTCGCCAACTCCGTGGACAAGAACGCCCCGGGAGGTGCCGCCCTGCGGGCCCGGTACGACCCGACCGGCGGCTCGATGAGCCTCGTGCGACAGGTCTGTGGCAGCTCGCTGCTGCGCGGCCTCGTGCTGGCGACGAACCCCAAGCAACGGACCGAGCTCGACCTCGACTGCCTCCTCAATTACTCCCTCGGATCCCTGAGCGTCCCACCGGGCGCCTCCCACGGACCGGACCTGTCGTTGAGCCATCTGGTCGGGGGCAGTGGATGAGCCGCCTATGGAGGCCACGTCGCCTCGTTCCTGCCGGCGTCGCCGCCGTTGCCGCCGTGCTCCTCGGCGGATGCGGACTCGGCCTGGGGCTGCAGTCGATGCCGAAGTTCGGCACCCTCTCCGGGCCGAGCTACGACCTGCACGCCCAGTTCGCCAACGTCCTCAACCTGCCTGTCAACGCACAGGTGCGGGACGGCTCGGCCATCGTCGGGCAGGTCGCCGGCATCACCACGAGCAATTTCAAGGCGGACCTGGTCCTCAAGATCCGCAAGGCCGTCCTGCTCCCGGTGGGCACGACGGCCCAGGTGCGCTTCGACAGCCCGCTCGGCGACGAGTTCGTCCTGCTGCAGCCCCCGCCCGCCAGCGGTCACCCGCGCTGGCTGGCCGGTGGGGCGGTGCTCCCCGAGACCGATACCAGCACCGCTCCGAGCGTCGAGGACACCCTGGCGGCTCTGGCGGCCGTCCTGAACGGCGGGGGTCTCAACCAGCTGGAGACGATCGTCACGCCAGCTGAACGACACGTTCAACGGCAACCAGCCGGAGCTGCGGAGCCTCATCTCGCAGCTGGGCACGGACTTCAAGTCGCTCGAGGCCCACCGGGGCGATCTCGACGGCGCCCTCAGCGCCATCGGCAACCTCACCAAGCAGCTCAACGCCGGCAGCGCCGTCATCACCGCCGGCATCGACGACATCGGCCCGGCCGCCCATGTGCTGGCGAGCGAGAACAAGGACCTGAGAGGCTTCCTCACCCAGCTGACCCGGCTGAGCTCTGCGGCCGACGACATCATCAGCCGGAGCGGCACGGCCAGCATCAGGGATGCGAAGGCGCTCCTTCCTGTGGTCAACCAGCTCGTCGGCGTAGAGACCCAAATAGGCCCGGACCTGCAAAACATCGCAGACTTCGAGTCGGCGACGAGCAAGGTGGCCCCGGGCAACTACCTCCAGGTGTCGGTCACGCTGCACCTGCTGTTGAACGGCAGCCCGCAGACTCCGACGCTCAGCGGTGGAGCCAACTCTTCGCCCGCCACCTCTGGCGGAAGCGGGACGCTTCCTCCTGGAGCCGGGGCGGCCAGCTCGTCGAGCGCCGCCGTCTCGACACTTCTCGAGAGCGGGCTGCCGTGAAGCGCTCCAATGTCGCGCCGTTGACCGGTCTCGCTCTCGTCGTCGTCGCCGGCTTCTCCTACATCCTCTTCGGCGTCATGGGCTGGCGCATCGGCCCGCAGCGCTTCCCGGTCACGGTGGTCCTCTCCCGTGCGGGCGGGATCTATCCCGAAGGCGACGTGACCTACCGCGGCGTCGCCGTCGGCCAGGTGACCGCGGTCAAGGTCGGCACCGACCATGTCGATGTCACTCTCGGCATCAACCCCGGTACCAGAATCTCGGCCCACTCGACGGCGTCGGTGAGAGAGCTGACCGGTGTCGGGGAGCAGTACCTCGACCTCGTGCCCGCAGGTTCCGGAGGACCTTGGCTGCACTCGGGCTCTGTGATCTCCGAAGCAAGGACCGCGGTCCCGACTTCGATCAACGGCCTCCTCATCGACTTCGGGAGGCTGCTCACTTCGATCAACACGCGGGACATCGAGACGTTGAACGAGGGCCTCTCGACCGGTCTCGGCGGTATCGGGCCTGAGCTGCGCGTTCTCGTGGCGGAGAGCTCCAATCTGGTCTCCGCCCTCCGAGCATCGGAGCCGGCCACCGCCGAGCTGCAAGTAGGCGGTAGGTCCGTGCTCACAACCGCCCTCGCCACGAGTGCCGACTTCGCCAAGTTCTCCTCCGCACTCGCCTCAGCGACCGCACAGCTCAAGGTCTCCAATCCCGACCTGGAAGCTCTTCTCCGCAATGGAGCCGCCTTCGAGACTCAGTTCCGCAGCCTCCTCACGAACGACTCGTCGTCGATCGAAGCGCTCATCAGCCACTCCTCCACGGTGCTGACGACGGCGGCCGCCCGCAACCCGGCCATCCGGGCCCTCTTCCAGGCGCTCCCAGTCTTCGCCGGTGACCTGGCGGCGGTGTCGAAGAACGGACAGATCCGAAGCGAGCTCACCTACAACGACGCCAACACGGTCTGCCCCTACATCTCCGGTGCAGAGACCCCGTCGCCGACGGAGAGAACCGGCGCCCCGGATCTGTCGCTCCAATGCCTCCTTTCTGCTCCCGACCTGCTGCAGCGCGGTGCGCCCCGCCTGCCGGCCACCGGCAGTGGTTGACGGCCGCCGGGCGCCGGCCGCCCCAGCCGCCGACCGCCCCGCAAGCGGCGGTGGCACACTCGACGCCGGGACGCGGCGCGTCTTGACGCTCGAACCGGGAGGGAGCCAGATGGAGGAGATCGGCGAGGACCCGAGCGTGATGCCGCCCGACCGAGGGGCGGCCGGATGCCCCGGCGACTCCTTGCCGTCCGGGGAATCCTACGGGCCGAGCTACCCTCGGCGGTCAAGGACGACGGAGGGCCGCCCACAGCCGAAGTGCCCGTCACGGTTCTGCTGGACGACTCCCCGGTCCCGGCCGGTGGCGCCACGCCGGCGAGTGAAGCGACCGAGGATGGTGCGCCGGCCGGTGCCGCCACGCCGGCCAGTGAAGCGACCGAGGATGGTCCGCCGGCCAGTGGGAAGAGGCGTCGCTTTCCTGTGATCACACCTTTGTCGGCCGCGGCGGCACTTGTCATTGCCGCCCTCGCCGCCAGCCTGATCGTCGCCCTGCTCGACCTCGGCCAGAAGAACGCCGCGGACTCGGCCCGGACGAGCGCGGTGAAGGCGGCCAGCTCCTATGCGGTCGAGATCGGCAGCTACAACTACCGCCACCTGCAGCAGGACTTCAATCTCGTCAAGAGCCACTCGACGCCTTCATTCCGGGCGAGCTTCAGCCAGTCCTCCGATGCCCTCTCGTCGTTGCTGTCGAAGTACCACGCCACCGCAGCGGGCACCGTCGCCGCTGCCGGGGTGGTCTCGGCATCCCCCACCAAGGCGGTGGTGATCGTGTTCTTGAACCAGAAGGTGACCAACACGGCCAAGACCGGCGGGGCCTCGACCGACCATCTTCGTCTCGAGATGACGCTTGACAACTCGAACGGCCATTGGCTCATCGACAAGGTGAAGCTGTTATGAGCGCCGCCATCCGCCTACGTGCCAACAGATGGCCCGGCGCCCTCCGGCGCCGGTGGCGCGCCGCCACGGCGGGTCTGCTCGTGCTCGCCTCGCTCACCGGCTCTCGGCCCGTCTCTGGCCCGGGCCGAGCCGCTCGCCAGCCACGGCACCTGCCCGGCGACGACGTTCCCGCCCGGCCACCTCTATCAGTTGGCGTTCACCGGCAGCCTCACCGGGCACCTGTCGCTCACCGACAGCCCGGTGGGACCGATCACTTTCCCGCCCATCTCCGGCACGTTCTGCGGCCTGCTGCAGCTCCCGAGCGAGACAGCGGTCGTGCAGCCGGCAAACCTCGGCTTTGCCCCCTTTGACGCCGCCTTTGCCCGGGCGATGGTCCCGGCCGTCATCACGGCGATGGCCCCGAGCGTGGGCACGGTGGCCCACACACTGGCTCCCGACGACGGACTCAACGTTCAACTCGTGGCACCGATCGGCGCTCGCACCGGTCTTCTCGGCGTGTCATGCCAGCTTCCGGTGGACTTGAGGCTCAGCACCGAGGGCGCCGGTGGCCAGGCGCTCACCGGGCCGCTGCGGGATGCGTCGGCGACGCTCGTCTCGACCGGGTTCACGATCGGGGGAGCGCAGAGCACCGGGTCCGGCGGAACGTGCCCGGACTATCTCGCCAGGCAGGTCGACGGCTTACTTGCCCTGCCCAACTCGCACACGTTCACGAGCGTGCACGTGACGCTCGACATCTCGCTGCAGCAGTAGAAGGATGCCGATGGAGCCGACGACCGCCGCCCCCACCAGCAGCACGAACAAGGCGCTCCTTTCGTCTCCCGCGCCGGCGCGGCACGGTCGTGCTGGCCGTCGCCCTGTCCGTCTCGATCGCCACAGCCGCCGTCGCCGCCACCACCCGCCACGACACCGGCGCGAGCAAAAGGTCGCCGCTGGCCAGAGCGCCAGGCTCACGGCCGGTACCGCATCGACCACGACGACCACGGTGCCGATCACGCCACCTCCCAGCTGCCCGGCCGCTACAAACCCGCCCGGAGTGCCCTACCAGGTGGCGGTGAAGGCGACGCTCACGGCGAAGCTGATCGATCTCTGGTCTCGCCACTGGACACAGACCCCAGCCGTGATGCACTCACATCGCGTCGGACCTGTGCGGCCTGCTTGCTGCTGCCCGGTGAAACGTCGACCATACTGCCGCGAACACGACCTTCGCCAACCCGACGCTGATCAGGTCCCGACTGGTGCAGCGCAGCCGCCGATCCAGGACGACGATGTCGACCTCTCGCTGGCTGCCCCTACGCTGGCCAGCGTGTCGCCGACGCCGGCCGCCAACGGCGGCCTTAACCTGACGATCAAGGCCCAGGTCCAGACGCTCGTCTACCTGGGCATCCCGGGCCCCGGCGTACCCGCATGCGAGGACGGCCCGGTGAACGTGACGCTCACCACGAGCGCGCCCGGCGGCAAGCCGGTCACCGGCCCGCTGCAGAACGCCACGGCGACGCTCGTGGCGAGCGGCTTTACTATCCCGCCCGTCACCGACACGAGCGGGCTTGCGCGCCGGTGTACTCCGATCTACGGCCCGCCGATCAACTACCGACCTGAACCTGCCCAACGACCACACCACGATGACCGCCATCGTGCACATCTCGGTGTCGGACTGAAAGCGACGAGCGAGAAAATGGCGAGGCCATGACAGAACTGCACACCCAGCAGGTCCCGGTGGTGACGAACTTCGGGCCGTCGCCGGCGATGCCGGCCTCGCCGACACCTGCGGCCGGCAACGCCGACGCAATGATCTCCCTCCAGGGCGTGACGAAGTCGTTCAAGCACCACACGGTCCTCGAGGACATCACCTTCGACGTCCCGCGGGGCAAGATCACCGCCATCCTCGGCCCGTCGGGGACGGGCAAGTCCGTGCTCTTGAAGAACATCCTCGGGCTGCTCCGGCCGGACCGGGGACAGATCTGGGTGGACGGGCAGCCGATCGTCGGGCTGCGCGAGCGTGAGCTCAACGTGATCCGCAAGCGATTCGGAGTGCTCTTCCAGGACGGGGCACTCTTCGGCTCGATGAGCCTCTACGACAACATCGCCTTCCCGCTGCGGGAGCACACCCGCATGAGCGAGAACGACATCCGCGGCCGGGTCCACCAGAACGCCGAGCTGGTCGGCCTGATGGACCACCTCCAGAAGCTGCCCGGGGAGGTGTCCGGCGGCATGAAGAAGCGGGCCGGCCTCGCCCGTGCCATGGTGACCGAGCCCGAGATCGTCCTGTTCGACGAGCCGGACTCGGGGCTCGACCCGGTCCGCGTCGCCTACCTCGACGAGCTCGTCGTGACCGCCCAGCACGAGACGGGGGCGACCTTTTTCATCATCACCCACAACATCGCCTCCACGCTGCGGACGGCCGACTACCTCGGCGTCCTCTTCCGCTCCCACCTGGTCAAGTTCGCCAGCAAGGCCGAGATGCTCGCCACCGACGACCCGGTAATCCGCCAGTTCCTCAGCGGCAAGTCGGAGGGGCCGATCGGGATGGACGAGATGGCCGACGAGGAGGACGAGAGCCCGACATCGCCTCTTACCGAGAGGCTGATGGCAGAGCGCGCCGCCACACAGCCGCACTGAGACAGGCGGCGCCACTTCCTTGGGGGCGGGAGCCATGACGGCCACAGTGACGCTCTCTCGCCGGGAGGCCCGGCGCCTCGCCCTCGCCGCCCAAGGCCTGCTCGGGCCGCGCTGGAAAGGCGGGCCGGCCGCCATGCTCCGGCGGCTCCGGGCCGTGCAGCTCGACACCATCTCGGTGCTCGCCCGCACCCACGAGCTCGTCGCCTATGCCGCGCCTAGGGCCGCTGCCCCGCAAGTCGATCGAGGAGGCCTATTGGGGCGGCCCGCCGTTCCGGGCCTTCGAGTACTGGGCCCATGCCGCCTGTGTCCTGCCGATCGAGGACTGGCCGAACTACGCCTTCAAGCGAGAGGAGCGGCGGGCGCGGGGGCGGCGGTGGCACCGGCTCGAGAACGCCGACGAGGCGTGCGGGGCGGTGCTCGACCGGCTCCGTGCGGACGGGCCGCTCATGATCAGGGACATCGGGAGTGCCCGCAAGGGGGGCCCGTGGTGGGACTGGTCCGAGGCCAAGATCGCCGTCGAGTGGCTCCTTGATGTCGGGGAGGTGGTGTGCGTGAGACGGCGGGGTTTCCAGCGTGTCTACGACCTGCCGGAGCGGGCCATACCTCCGGAGGTGCTGGCAGAAGAGCCCTCCAGGTGGGAGCAGATCGCCCGCCTCCTCTTGCAGGCGGCGCCCGCCCTCGGAGTGGCCACCCTGGCGGACTTCAGCGTCTACTGCGGCATCCCGAAGAAGGACGTCGCCGAGATCCTGCCCTCCCTCGGTCTCCTGCCTGTGGGGGTGGAGGGATGGAGCGACTCGGCCTGGGCATGGCCGGCGGCGCTCGAAGCAGGCACGAGCGGGGCGAAGTCCCGGCCGACCCTGGTGTCACCCTTCGACTCTCTCGCCTGGGACCGACCGCGCCTCGAACGGTCTATTCGAGTTCCGCCACCGTCTGGAGGCGTACACGCCGAAGGAGAAACGGGTGCACGGCTACTACTCCATGCCGGTCCTCGTCGGCGACCGGCTCGTGGGGCGGGTCGACCCGGGCCGGGAGGGGAAGATGCTCGTCGCCCGGGGCGTCCATCTGGAAGACGGCGTCCCGCTCGGTCCTGCCGTCGTCGGCACGGCCCGGGCCCTCTGGTCGGCAGCCGCCTGGGTCGGCTCGAGCGACATCCGGGTCGACTGGGTGACGCCGGGCGAGGCCAGGCCGGCGCTGGACAGCGCCCTCAAGTCTGAACAGCCCTGACCGCTGCCACAAAATCAGCGCGAAGAGCCGCATCTGCGGCAAACAGTTGTCGTGATCAGGTGGTCCGAGTGGCGTCTGGATCCACGAGCGCCGGCAACAGGGTGCTGATCGGTCCCCGCAGCACGACGTCGGCGATGGCGTCGCCCGCCGTCGGGCTGCCGTTCACGATGATCACCTTCGCCCCGAGCCGGGCAGCGAGGGGGACGATGCCGGCCACCGGTTGCACCTCGAGCGTCGTGCCCACGGCGAGGAGCAGATCAGTCCGACTCGCGGCCAGCTGCACCTGCTCGAGGACAGCCCGGTCGAGCGACTGGCCGAAGCTGATCGTCGCCGTCTTCAGGATCCCGCCGCAGAAGCATCTCGGATCGTCGTCGCCTTGCCGCACTCGCTCGAGGACCTTCAGCGTCGGCTGGCGGTAACCACAATCCCAGCAGGTCGTCCAGTGGGAGGTGCCGTGCACCTCGAGCACTTTGGCCGGCAGCGAGCCCGCCAGCTGATGAAGCCCGTCGGTGTTCTGGGTGACGATCGCCTCGAGGCGGCCCTGCCGCTCCAGCTCGACGAGGGCAAGATGACCGGGCGTCGGCCGGGCCGTCCAAACCGGTGCATTGAGGCGGGAGCGCCAGGACGGCGCGCCGGATGCTCTCGTCACTCAGGTAGTAGCCCAGAGTGGAAAGTCGCTCGGCGGCCGGGTCGCGCGTCCAGATCCCGTTCGGGCCGCGGAAGTCGGCAATGCCGGCATCGGTCGAGATGCCCGCCCCGGTGAGCGCCACGACGCGCCTTGCCCCAGCCACGATCCGGCGCGCCTCATCCAGGACCTCCTCGTCCGTCTCGTCGATGTTCATCGCCGCCAAGGCTGCGCCTCGGAGCAGCGGGCGCGCAAACCCGCCGGCAGCCGTGGTGCGCCGGCCAACCAGCAGGCCGGCGCACCATCGGCCGGCACCTGTCCTAGAACTTGGCCTCTCGCCCGAGGAGCCCCTGAGCTGCCTTCGGCGTCCGGTGAACCGGGGGCGCCACGCTTCCCGCCCGGGGGCCACCGGCGCCGCAGTAGACGTTGTAGCAATTGACCGCTGTGTTGTGATCGGCGTCGTTCCCGTTGCCGGTAGTGGCGACCTGCGAATAAAGGCCGTAGCGGTTGTTGTCGGCGGTGTTGTTCTTCACCTCGGGGGCCGTGTACGGGTCGGCTTCTTCGTTCGTGTAGATGAGGACACCGGCTTCCGAGTTGTAGTTCGTGGTGTTGGCGAGCAGCGCCTCCGAGATCGGGAAGTCGGTCTCGATGCCGTATTGGCCGTGGTTGAACTTGTTTCCTTGGAAGGTCATGCCGCTCGGGCTGTCGGTGTAAATCCCCCACTCGTCGTCGGACCCGGTGTTGTGGCTGACCGCCCCCGACAGATCGGAGTATTGATCAACACCGTCGTAGAGATCGTCGAGGACATTCTTGCTGATGTTGATGCCGCTCGAGTCAGTGTCGTAGACGCCATTCGCGGATCCTGTGCCCGTGACGCTGTTGGACTCGACTACGTCACCGGTAGTATTCCTCAAGTCGAAGCCGTCACCTGAGGCGGCGGTGACCTGGTTGTGGGACCAACTGTTGCTATCCCCGCCACCGTCAAAGAAGCCATCCGTACCGGGCCTGACCATCTTGTTGTCGGAGACCGTGCTTGAGGTGCTGTCGTCGACCTCGATCCCGACGTTGGCGTCGCTCACGGAGTTGTTGTGAATGCTTGCGCCGGCCAGGTATTCCCCGTAGAACGCCTCCCCCTCCGTGACGGCGTTGTTCGTGGTCTTGACATTCTCGACGACGGTGCCAGTGAGAAGGGCGCCGCTCGAGCCCTCGACGTCGATGTCGGTCGTGAAGTTCGAGATCGAGCCGTCTTCCACTACGAGGCTGGCGAAGGGGGCGCCCGAAGCACCGTCGGACGAGATGTCGACGATTCCCTCGGTGGCAGCGCCGGCGCCCGGGCCGAGGATCTTGTAGCCATTGAGGTTCACGGTGACGCCGGCGGCCCCGATGATCAGCGCCGGGCCGGTGGTGTAGCTGCTGCAGTTCATGTTCCCGCTCAGAGTCACGCTCGACGTGACGGTGCTGCCACACGAGGGTGTGCTGGCGCTCGCCACCCCGGGCGCCATCGTGATCACCCCGAGGATGAGACCGCCGCTGCCGGCCATTGCCAGGCCGCCGCGAGCAAAGATTGACCTCGGTCTGCGCATAACTACCTCCTTGTTAGGGCTTATCAGCCTCATTAGGTGTTTATTGGCCTGATCAGTACTTGACAGCACCCACGGTCGAGGTGGGGGGGATTACCGGCGGGCCGGGGGAGAGCGCCGGCGCACCCTGTCGCGCACCGCCGGTCGTGCAGTTGACCTGGTAGCAGTTGACGACCGAGTTGCCGGTGGCCTTGTTGGCACGCCCTGAGGTGGCGACCTGGGAGTAGAGCCCGAAGCGGTTGTCGTTGCCGGTGTTGTTGTCGAGCGTCTCCGAATAGGTGCCGGTGCCGTTCTTGCACTCGTTCCCGGTGTAGATGAACACGCCGGCCTCGGAGTTGTGGTTCGTGGTGTTCCCCTTCAGCAACTCGCCTACCGGGCAGTCTGTCTCGATGCCGTACTGGCTGGCGTTGAACTGGTTGTCTGTCAGGGAGTAGTCCGTGGAATCGATCGTGTAGATGCCGTAGGCGATCGTCGTGCCCTTGTTCGAGCTGACCGTGCCGTTTGAGCTGTCGGCAGAGCCGATGCCGGCGCCGATGCCCTTCATCGTGTTGTCGGTGACGGACGTCCCGCTCGACTCCTCGTCGACGATGCCGGTTCCGCCGCGACCGCCCGAGAAGGTGTTGGACCTGACGACCGCGGCAGTCGCGTCCCAGCGTCTCAATCCCGACGGAGCCGACATTGGAGAGAGTGTTGTCTGAGAACGTGTCCCCCACCCCACTCACGTCAGTGAGCCCAAAGCCCGGGCTCTGCAGTTGGTTGTAGGACACCGTGCTTGCCTGACTATCCTCCAGCTCCACACCGTAGTTGGCGTCGCTGATGGACAAGTTGTGGATGCTGGCGCCGCTCAGGCCTTCGCCCAAGACGCCGATAGAGCCGCCGGGGTCGTCGCTGGACGGCGTGTTGTTCGTCGTCGTGATCTTCTCCACCACCGCACCGGTGAGATCATTGCCACCGGAATCGCCGTCGAGGACGATGTCGATGGCGACGTTCGAGATCGTGCCGTTCTCGATCGTGATGTCGTTATAAACGGTGCTGTGATCGGGATTGTCGGCGATCCCGTAGGTGTCGTCGTTGGAACTCGGGCCGAGGATGGAGTGGCCGTTCAGGTTCACGGTAATGTCGGACGCCCCGATGTTGATGCCGTTGTCGGTCGTGTCACTTCTGCAGTTGATGTTCGCCATGAGCTTGATGCTCGTCGTGGCGGTGTATCCGCAAGGGAGCGCACTGGCGCTCGCCGGCGCCCCCCCGGCTGTGATCATCCCGAGCATGAGAGCACCGCAGCCGGTGACGGCCGCAGCCCCCCGCACGAGGAACGACTTGGGTGAGATGGACAACTTCTTCCTCCGATCGGCTTGCTGACTGGAGCACCCCGTCAGCATGAGACCTGGTAGCAGTTGACCACCTTGTTGCCGGTGGCGTGGTTGCCGCTTCCTGACGTGGCGAGCTGCGAATACAGGCCGTAGCGGTTGTCGTTGGCGGTGTTGCCGTTGAGCGTGGCCGAGTAGCCCTGGGTGTTGTCGTTGCCCCCCACGTAGATGTAGACGCCGTCCGAGGAGTTGCCGTTCGTGGTGTTGGCCTTCAGCACCTCACTGGTCGGGAAATCCGTCTCGATGCCGTACTGGCCGTTGTCGAACTTGTTGTGGCTGTAGGTCATGTTCGTCGTGCTATTCGCGTAGAGGCCGAGTGCATCGCTCGTCCCCTTGTTGTCACTCACGATGCCGCCGGATGTGTCCTCCTCGAAGGCGCCTGCGTATAGGCGGTTCAGCGTGTTGCCGTAGATGGTGAGATTGCTCGAGCCGTTGTCCAAGACTCCGTCGGCATCAGGCCCGCTCACGGTGTTGCCCTTCACCGTGGCCGAGGTGGTCTCGTCGAGCTCGATCCCGTCGCGGCTGACGTTGGAGAGGACGTTGCGTCCCCAGGTGTTGCCCGTCCCGTAGAGGTCGTAGAGCCCGTAGTAAGGGCTGTTCAGGTGGCTGTAGTTGACCAGGCTGGACTCGCTGTAGTCGAGCTCCACGCCGGTCCCGGCATCGTTGATCGTGTCGCGATGGACGTAGGCGCCCTCGAGGCAGTCCCCGTACACACCGTCGCTCGCGTCAAGGGTCTTGTTGGTGGTGATGACGTACTTCACCTTCGCCCCGGTCAGGTACGTGTTGCAGGGGTTCGAGCTTGATTGTGGACTCATGTACGCACCCTCGATGTCCACGTCCGTGTTGAAGTTGGAGATGGTGCCGTCTTCGACGATCACGTCGTTGTAGGGCGTGCCCTGACCCCCGGGATTGTCGACGATCCCCTCGGTGCTGCTGTTGGCACCCGGGCCGAGGATCTTGTGGCCGTTCAGGTCGACGGTGATGCCGGAAGCTCCGATGATGATGGCGCTCGTCGTGGTGTCGCTCGAGCAGTTCATGTTGGCTGTGAGCGTGACATTCGTCGTGACGGTCGCTCCGCAGGAGAGCGTGGTGGCGCTCGCCGGCGTGGCGGCGGCCACGGTCGTGCCCACGACGAAGGCCCCACAACATGCCGCCGCAGTGGCGGCGCGCGTGAAGCGGGATGTGCGCAAGCCGAGCAAGCTGGCCCCTCCTCCGGTAGCTGCTCGGAGAGTAGGCGCACCGCCGAGGATCGTCAACTACAAGTCATGTTGTCAGGTGAGCTTCACGCTCGCCCTGAGAAAGGCACTGGAGGCGAGCGTGCCGGCACTTCCCTGCGGCGCCGGCCCGCGACGGCAGCTCGGCTTCTGTTACCCCTTGGCTTGGCCGTAGCCGAAGGGAGGTGTTGCCGGCGAGGGGTGCGCCCTCCACGAGCCGCGGGCCGGCGCCTTCGCACCCGTTTTGGTACCGCCGGTCGTGCAGCTGACCTGGTAGCAGTTGACGATCGTGTTGCCGGTGGCCTTGTTGCCGCTCCCCGACGTCGCCACCTGGGAGTAGAGGCCGAAGCGGTTGTCGTTGCCGGTGTTGTTGTCGAGCGTGGCCGAATAGGTGGTTCCGCCGGCGCAGATGCTGCTGGCTGCTGTGCTCGTGTAGACGAACGTCCCGACCTCGGAGTCGTGGTTCGTGGTGTTCCCCTTCAGCAACTCTCCCACCGGGCACTCCGTCTCGATGCCGTACTGGGTGTTGCTGAACTGGTTGCCGGTGAGGGTGAAGTCCGTCGAGTATTCGGTGTAGATACCGAAAGCGGCCGTCGTGCCCTTGTTGGAGCTGATCGTGTCGTCGGAGCTCTCCTCGGACCCGATGCCGGCGCCGATGCCGTCCATCGTGTTGCCGGTGATGGAGGTCCCGCTCGAGGTCATAGTCGTAGATGCCGGCCGCGCCGAGGCCTCCCGAGAACGTGTTGGCCTTGACGACGTCCGCCGTCGTGCTCGTCCGTCTCGATCCCGTCGAAATTGGCGTTGGTGACGGTGTTGCCCGACAACGTGTCGCCCGTCCCGCCACTGCGTCATAGATCCCGTAGAACGGGCTCTGCAGCTCGTTGTCGGACACTGTGCTGGCCTGGCTATCGATCAGGAAGACGCCGTAATCTACGTCGCTGATGGACAGGTTGTGGATGCTGGCACCGCTGAGGCCTCCCCCGAAGAGGCCGTAGCTGCTGGGCACCTTCGGCGTTCCCGAGCGTGTTGTTCGTCGTCGTGATCTTCTCCACGACCGCCCCGGTGAGGTCGCTGCCAGGCCGGCGTCGCCCTCGAGGACGATGTCGCCGTTGAAGTTCGAGATGGTGCCGTTCTCGATCGTGACGTTGTCGTAGACCGTGCCGATTGTGGAGGTTGTCGGCGATTCCCACGGTTCCCGTCCCGTTAGGACCGGCGAAGGCACCCGGGCCGAGGATGGAGTGGCCGTTCAGGTTCACGGTGATGTCGGAGGCCCCGATGGTGATGCCGTTGTCGGTCGTGTCGCTGGTGCAGTCGATGTTCGCCGTCAGCTTGATGCTCGTCGTGGCGGTGTAGCCGCACGGGAGCGCACTGGCGCTCGCCGGTGCGGCTCCGGCCGTGATCATCCCGAGCATGAGAGCGCCGCAGCCGGTGACGGCCACAGCCCCCCGTACGAGGAACGACATGGGTGAAATGGACAACGTTCTCCTCCGTTCGGGTTGCTTACTCGAGCGTCCCATCAGCATGACACCTGGTAGCAGTTGACCACCTTGTTGCCGGTGGCGTGGTTGCCGCTTCCCGACGTGACGAGCTGCGAGTACAGGCCGAAGCGGTTGTCGTTGGCGGTGTTGTCGTTGAGCGCCGCCGAGTACTCGCCGCCGTTGGTGCCTTCGTTGTCGGTGTAGACGTAGATGCCGTTCTCCGAGTTGTCGCTCGTGGTGTTGCCCGTCAGCAACTCGTTTGTCGGGTAATCCGTCTCGATGCCGTACTGGCCGTTGTCGAACTTGTTGCCGGTGTACGTGACATTCGTCGTGCCGGCGGCGTACACGCCGTAGGCGTCGCTCGTCCCCTTGTTGTCGTTCACGGTGCCGCCGGTGGTGCTCTGCTGGTAGACGCCGTCGTAGAGGTGGTCGAGCGTGTTGTTGTTGATCGTGGGGTTGCTCGACGACTCGTCAAAGACGCCGTCGGCGTCGGGCCCGGTGACGGTATTGCCCTTCGCCGTGGCCGACGTGGTCGTCCTCGAGCTCGATCCCGTCGTAGCTGACGTTGGAAAGAGCGTTGCGCGCCCAGGTGTTGTTCGTCCCGTAGTAGTCGTCGAGGCCGTAGTAGGGGCTGTTCAGGTGGCTGTTGTTGACCAGGCTGGACTCGCTGTAGTCGAGCTCCACGCCGGTCTCGGCATCATTGATCGTGTCCTGATGGACCCAGGCACTGTCGAGGCAATCGCCGTAAAGGCCTTCGCTCGTGTCCAGGGTGTTGTTGGTGGTGGTGAGGTTCTTCACCTTCGCCCCCGTCAGGTACGAGTTGCAGTACGGATTCTGGCTCGCCTGCGGAGTCGTGTACGTCCCCTCGAAGTCCATGTCGATGTTGAAGTTGGAGATGGTCCCGTCTTCGACGGTGACGCTGTCGTAGGACGTGCCCTGGCCGCCCGGGTTGTCGACGATCCCGTCGGTGCCGGCGCTGGAGCCCGGGCCGAGGATCTTGTGGCCGTTCAGGTCGACGGTGACGTCCGGCGGCTCCGATGATGAGGGCGCTCGTGGTGGTGTCCCCCGAGCAGTTGAGGTTGGCGGTGAGCGTCACGCTCGAGGTGAGCGTCGTGCCGCAGCTGGGCGTGGTGGCGCTCGCCGGCGCGGCGCCGGCCACGACCGCGCCCACGACGAGGGCCCCGCAACATGCCGCCGCAGTGGCGGCGCGAGTGAACCGAGATGTGTGCAAGCTGAGCAAAACTAGCCCCTCCCTCTGGTAGCTGCCGGGAGAGTAGGCGCCCCGCCCGGGAACGTCAAGCTAAGCGCCAAGGCAGAACCAGCGGCTCAGGGACGCTCGCGGCCCGCGGCGTCTCCTCGTGTCGTCTGCTGCTTCCCTCTCACCTACCGGGGCGGCCGACCCTCGCGGCAGGGCGCTCTCACGAGCAGGTGACGTTGTGGCAGTTGACCACCTTGTTGTGGATGGCGTGGTTGCCGCTTCCTGACGTCGCGATCTGCGAGTAGAGGCCGAAACGGTTGTAGTTGGCGGTGTTGCTCTCGAGGGAGGCGGAGTAGCCGCCGGTCGTGTCGAAGTTGGTGTAGATGTCGATGCCCGCATCGGAGTTGTCGCTCGTGATGTTGCCCTTGAGCATTTCACCCGTTGGATAGTCGGTCTCGATCCCGTACTGGTTGCTGTCGAACCGGTTGTCGGTGTAGGTGTTGTCCGTCGTCTCGTATGCGTACAGGCCCCAGCCGTCCTTCGAGCCTTTGTTGTGATGGACCGTGTCGTCCGAGGCAGGGCCCTGGTAGATACCGTCGTAGAGGTCGTTCAGCACGTTGTTGTCAATGGTCTCGCCCGTCGGGTAGACGTCGCCGTACTCGTCCTCGTAAATGCCGTCAGCGCCCCGGCCCGAGATGGTGTTGGCGTTGGCCGTGTCAGTCGTGGTGCCCTCCAAGTCGATCCCGTAGACCTCGACACCGGAGAGCACGTTGTCGAACCACTTGTTGCTCGTCCCCTCGTAGTCGGAAAGCCCATACCCAGGCCGTTGCAGGCGGTTGTAGGAGACGGTGCTCGACTCGCTGTTGGAGAGATAGACGCCGTACTCGTCGTCACTGGCGGACAGGCGGTGGATATACGTCCCGCTCAAGCAGTTTCCGTAGACGCCGTAGCCCTCGAGCTCAGTGCTCGTAGCGGTCACGCTCACCACCGAGACATCGTCCAGATAGGTGCTGCAGGCCGGTGGTGGGCTCGAATTGGCTGTGCCCTCTGCATCGACGTCGGTGGCGAAGTTGGAGATCGTCCCGTCCTCGACGGTCACGTTGCCGTAGCCGGCGCCCTGAGTGTCGGCCGGGTCGTCGACGATCCCGTCTGTGGCGGCCGAGTAGCCCGGGCCGAGGATCGAGTGGCCGTTCAGGTCGACGGTGATGCCGGCCGCCCCAATCGTGAGGGCGTTGTCGGTCGTGTCGGTCGTGCAGTCGATGTTGGCACTGAGCGTCACGCTCGTGGTGATCGTCGTCCCGCAGGAAATCGTGGCAGCGCCCGCCGGCGCCGCCGTCGCTGTGATCATGCCGATGGCAAGAGCGCCGCTACCGGCCACTGCCATAGCGGCGCGGGCAAGAAGTGGAATCGGTGATGTGCGCAAATGATCTCTCCGTCCTGGTCGTTCGGGGGGCGAGGCTGACATCTAGGACACGCCTCGACGAGCCGCCGGAGCCGGGGGTGTGACAGGCGTGCGGTGGGGCGGCGAGGGGACGTGAGCACCGGCGCGGGCCCCTCCCGTGGCGCAACTGACGTTGTAGCAGTTGACGACTGTGTTGCCGGTGGCCCTGTTGCCGCTTCCTCCGGTCGGGATATCCGAGAAGAGGCCGTAGCGGTTGTCGTTACCGGTGTTGTTGTCGAGTGTGGCCGAGTAGCCCGACGAGGTGTCGTCTGTGTAGACGAGGATCCCCACCTCCGAGTTGTGGTCGGCGACGTTATTCCTCAGCTCCTCGCCACCTGGGTAATCCGTCTCGATGCCGTACTCGCTGTTGGTGAAGTGGTTGCCCGTGAACGAGTAATCCTCGGTGTCCTCCGTGTACACACCCCAGGCGTCGTTCGACCCCTTGTTCGAGCTGACCGTGCCGTCAGAGCTGTCCTCGCTGTCGAGGCCGGAGTAGAGACCGCTCAGAACGTTCTTGACGATGGAGTCGCCGCTCGACATGAACTCGTCGACGCCAGAGGCGCCCGTCCCAGCGATCGTGTTGGACTTGACCACGTCGGCTGTGGTCTCGAACAGCTCGATCCCGGAGTAGTTCACGTCGGAGAGAACGTTGTCCGACCAGGTGTCGCCGGTCCCGTTTTCGTCGTACATCGCGTAGAGAGGGCTCTGCAGATGGTTCGACGAGACGGTGCTGGCCTGACTGTCTTCCAGCTCAACACCCTCCACGGCATCGCTGATGGACACGCTGTGGATGCTGGCACCGCTCAAGCAGGAGCCATAGACGCCATCGCTCTCCTGGAGGGCATTGTTCGTGGTCGTGATGCCCTTCACGACCGCCCCGGTCAGGTCGGCGCTGCACGCGGGCGGGGGGGTGCCCGAGTTGGCCATTCCCTCGATGTCTATGTCAGTGCCGAAGTTGGAGATCGTGCCGTTCTCGATCGTGACGCCGTTGTAGGCGGTTCCGGAGCCGTTGGGATTGTCGACGATCCCCTCGGTGTCGCTCTCGGCGCCCGGCCCGAGGACCTTGTGGCCATTGAGGTTCACGGTTATGTTGGCCGCACCGATGGTGAGTGCGTCGCTGGTCGTGTCGCTCGTGCAGTTGATGTTCCCGCTCAGGGTCACGCTCGCGGTGATGGTGGTGCCGCAGGCGAGAGTGGCGGCGCTCGCCGGCGAGGCGCCTGCAGCGAGCACTCCCAGGATGAGAGCGCTGCTGCCGGCCATGGCCATGGCGGCACGAGCGGCGAACGATGTGCGTACGGTGCGCAATGGAGCCCTCCCTTAGTGGCTGAGCGGACACTATTTCTGCTCTGTCCAGGTCGTCAAAAGGGACGTAGTTGTTCAGCTTTCGCCTGCCCGCCGGGTGGCTCGCATTGCACGCTGAAACCGTCATCGTGGCCACAGATGCCCTTTACAGGATCCCGGTAGCGATCTCCTCTGCGGGAATGGATCCGGCCGCGATGCCTTCTCTGGCCATCTCGTTCGCCACGTGCTGCAGCCTCTCGTTGACCGGCGTCGGGACGCCGTGCAACCGGCCGAGGAGGACGATCTCGCCGTTCAGCCAGTCCGCCTCTACATTCCCGGTCCCCCGCTGCAGGCTCTGCCACGACGATCCCCCGGTACGTTCGACTCCTCCGACCGGCTGGAGCAGCCCGCGGGCACGGCGGCGGTCCTTCTCCCCCGCCTCGTCGGCGACGGTTATGCCCGCAGCGGCATACACCGCCCGTGCCTCCTGGCGGGCCCGTTTGGTCAGCTCGTCGGCCACCGGCTCCCCCTCCCTCGTGCCGCAGGCGGCCTCGAGAGCATTCGCCACATTGGCAATGAGCTTCAGGTACTTGCTCGCCATGACGGTGGGTGTGGCGACGGCGTCAAAACCGGCCCCGCCCAGGTCGGCCGCCATCATCTCCGCTGTCGCGTCGGTGCCGCTCGGATACCTGCCGACGTCGAGGACGCCGGACACAGGCGCTGTGGCGATCTCGACGACTCCCGGCTCCAAGTGGGTGCCGGCGACCATCACCGCGCATGCCGTAGACGTTGGCCAACCGCCGGAGGGCGAGCCGCTCGTTCTCGACGCCGTTCTGAGCGCAGACCACGGCCGGCTGCGGCTCGGGCGGGGGTGGGCAAGCCGCCGCCAGATCGGCGAGCGCCCCCTCGCTGTGTTGGGTCTTCGTGGCGAGGATGACTACATCGGACGGCTCCGGGGCGGCATCGCTGACGGAACCGACAGCCGGGATCGGCAGGACGGCAGTGGCAAGCGGGTCACGGAGCTCGAGACCATTTGCCCTCAGCGCCGAGAGGTGCTCCCCGCGGGCGATGAGGACGACATCATGGCCGTGCTGAAAGAGGCGGCCGCCGATGGCGCCGCCGACGGCGCCGGCTCCGAGGATGAGGTATCGCATGCGGCAGTGTCGCACGGCACCGGCGACGTTTCGAGTAGGGCAGCACTCCCGTGTTCCCGACAGCGTCTACAGCTCGAGCAGGATCGTCACCGGACCGTCGTTCGTCAGCTCGACGAGCATGTCGGCGCCGAATCGGCCCGTGGCCACGGTGGCGCCGAGCGAGGCCAGCTCGTCCACCACGACCTGCACGAGGGGCTCGGCTACCGGGCCCGGAGCCGCCGCCAGCCACGAAGGTCGCCGTCCCTTCGACGTGTCGCCGTAGAGGGTGAACTGGCTCACGACGAGAAGCGGCGCGGAAAGCTCGGCGGCCGAACGGTTCATGCGACCCTGTTCATCGGCCAGGATCCGCAGGTTCCACAGCCTGGCGGCAAGGCTGCGGGCAATGGCGTCGTCGTCGGAGTGGGTCACTCCGACGAGCACGCAGAGACCTGGGCCGTCGATGGCGCCGGCAACCTCCCCGGCGATGGTGACCCGTGCCGAAGAGACCCGCTGCACGACCGCTCTCATGGCGAGGACGCTCCCGCCCCGTCGAGCAAGCCCCCGGCCGGGATGGTGCCGGAGCTGTCGCCGCCGGTACCGGAGGGGTCGAGATAGGCCGGCACGGCGACTGCCGGGCTCGAGATCTGCCGACGGCTTCGGAAGGCCCCACGAAGTGACGAACGGCCGCAGGCCGGCCCAGACCGGGAGGCCGAGGTCCTCCTCGTCGTCACTCGGGTCGCCGGCACGGACCTTCGCCCCCACCTCGTCGAGTGGGAGGGCGAGGACAGCAGTCTGGCGAAGCTCCGACTCATTCGGCAGGCGGGCGTCAGCACTCCGGCCCGGTACGAGCTTGTCCATGAGTGCCACCAGCACGGCGTCCTTCTCGGAGGCCGTCTCGACGAGACCGGCCCGCCCATGAGCGATCGACCGAGCGGTAGTTGGCCGAGTGGTTGAAGGCCGAGCGGGCCAGCACGAGCGCATCGACGAGCGTCACCTCCATGCAGAGCTCGATCCCACCTTGTCTCGCCGCCATCCTCGCCGGCCGGGCTCCGGTCGAGCTGTGGAGGTAGACCGTCGAACCGACCCGGACGAACAACAACGGAAGGACCTGGGGTCGCTCTTTGACCACGAAACCCACATGGGCGAGCAGGGCCTCGTCGAGCACCGCATGCACCACGTCCTCGTCGTAGCTGGCCCGCTCCGGATGGCGGGAGGGGGTCGTCGTCTCCTGCTGCTCGTACAACGTCATGATCCCTCCCGGTTCCCACAAGCGACGGTTGTAATGCTACAATACGCTTTCTGTGTCGAGACATTATCAGGTGACCGGACGCACCGCTGCCTCCATCGCCGAGTCGGTGGAGGGGCTCGTGCGCAGCGGCCAGTTCGCCGCCGGCGACCTGCTGCCGCCGATCAGGCAGCTGGCCGGTGAGCTCACCGTGAGCCCCGGCACCGTGGCGGCGGCCTATCGCCTCCTCGGCCACCGCGGCCTCACGGTATCGGACCGCCGGCGAGGAACACGAGTTCGTCCCCTGCGGAGCGAGGATGGCGCAGCAATGCGGGGGATGGGGGTCGTCCCCGCCGGCGCCGTCGACTGCTCGACGGGCGCACCCGACCCCTCCCTTCTGCCGGATCCGCTCGCTCTCCTCGGCCGGGTCGCCTATACACCGGCCACGTACGGGACGACGCCGGTCCATCCGGACCTCGCGGCGGTGGCCCGGCACCGCTTCGGCAACGACGGGGTGCCGGGCGACGAAGTGGTGTGCACCTTCGGCGCTCTCGACGCCATCGGCAGAGTGCTGGGCTCGAACCTCTCCCCCGGAGATCGTGTGGCCGTGGAGGACCCGGGATGGGCTGCGGTCGTCGGCCAGGTGGAGCAGATGGGGCTCGTCACCGTCCCCGTCGCCGTCGATCAGGAAGGACCGCTGCCGGCGGCGATGTGGCAGGCCCTCGCCGGCGGATGCCGGGCCGCCGTGCTCACCTCACGAGCGCAGAACCCGACCGGGGCTGCCATCACCGCCTCGCGGGCGGCCGAGCTCCGGGCAGTCCTTGCCCGCTACTCCGGCTGCCTCGTGGTGGAGGACGACCACGCCTGCGGGCTCGCAGAGGCGCCGCTGCACCCGGTGGTCGGCGAGAGCGGGCGATTCGCCTTCGTCCGCTCGGTGTCGAAGGGCTACGGGCCGGACCTTCGCTTCGCCGTGGTCACCGGTGACCTGGCCACCGTGGCCCGCCTCGAAGCCTCCCTCGCGCCAGGGGGCGTCCTGGGTGAGCTACCTCGTGCAGCAGATCGTCCTCGCCATGTGGGAGGACGAGGCGGTCGGCGGTCTCCTCGCCCATGCCTCCGCCGTCTACCGGGACCGGCGGGAGGCGCTCTGCGCAGCGCTTGGTGCCGAGGGCGTGAGAGCCGTGGCGCCCACCGGGCTGAACGTCTGGATCCCCGTCGGTGACGAGGCCACAACTGTCGCCGCGCTGGTGTCATCAGGCTGGCTGGTCGCGTCCGGGAGCCGCTTCCGCCTCGCCTCGCCGCCGGCCATCCGGGTCACGACGGCCGCCCTTCCCGTCGAACAGGCGCCAGGGCTCGCCGCCGACATCGCCGCCGCCCGCCGGGCCGGGCGGTCGCGAGCCGGCTCAGGGGGCTGAAGCGCAAGTCAGCTCGGAGGCTCGAGCGCTAGGGGCTCGGTGGGCCGCCGCGCCGGAGGGCTGAAGCGCTCTCGGCTCAGGCGCCGAGCAGGCGCCCGAGTGCCTCCCGCGCCTCGGCGTTCTCGGCGGCGAGCACGGTCAGGTGTGTGGCCAGTTGCTGGGTCCACTCGGCGACGGTGATCTCCTTCGAGCTGATCGTCACGCCGCGGACGCTCTGGGCGCTCGAGGCGAGGAGGCGGCCGTGACGGCTCCTCAGCTCGAGGGTCCGGTCCCCGAGCCGTAGCCGGATCACCGTCGGCGACCCGGGGCGCCCGGCCATCCGGTCGGAGAGAGACCTGTCCCGTTCGATCTCCACCATGCCCGGCGGCAGCAGGTCGCCGATCGTCGCCGAGAGGACATGGGTGTAGGTCTCGAGATCGGAGCTGTCCGCCCGGAGCGCCGCCGCCACCTGCTCGACGACGTCGGAACTGTCTGCCGGCTCGAGCGACCCGCCGGCCTGGCCGGCAGGCTCGAGGCCGGACGATCCGGGGCCGGGGAACTGGGGCAGGTCGCTCATGTGAGCACGGTACCGGCCCGATCAGCGGTCGGTGAGCGGGAGGACCAGTTGCGGTTTGGAGATGATGTGGTCGGCCCTGAGTGGCCGGATCGCCGTCCCGACGGCGAAGAACTCCGTCGTGTGGCCCCCCCACTTGTGGGCGAGCGACAGCAGCTGCACGCCGACGATCCCCTCGGCCTTGAGCTCTTCCGCCTCGGCCTGCATCCGGCTCATGGCGAGTTCGCGGGCGTCGTAGAGCGCCTCGGTGTACTGAGGGATCTCGACGTTGCGGCCGACGTTGCCGAGCGCCTTCAGCGTCCCCTGGTGGGCGATGTGGTACACGCAGCTCCCCATCACCATCCCGAGGGGTGCATAGCCCGCCTGCACGAGAGTCCAGAAGTCCTGCCCGGACAGGTCCGAGCTGAAGGGCTGTCCCCGGTTGTTCTTCCAGTTGCCCTCGCCGTCTGCCTTGACGGCCGTGCCGACGGCGATGAACTCGGCCAGGTCGTTGCCGAACTCCTTGAACTCGATCTCGAGCCGCACCCCGACGACGCCGTCGGCGCCGAGGGCGGCCGCCTCGGCGTCCATCCGCGTCATGGCGAGCTCCCGAGCCTGGTACATCGCCTGGGAGAGCGTGTCGAGCTCCATGTTCTTGCTCCACCTGCCCACCTGGAGGCCGACGTGGTAGATGCTCGAGCCGAGCACGAGCCCGAGCGGCGAGAAACCCGCCTCCCGCACCAGCAGGAACTCGTTCACCGACAGGTCAGAGGTGAACAGGGCGCCCGGGGAGCCCGGCCGCATCTCGGCCAGCCGGCGCATGGCATCTTCTGGTATCCCCAGGTTGGTCGGCTCGCTGTCGGTGGTGTCGGTGGTCATGGTTTCCTTCCTGGTGTACCTGGACGATCGGAGAGAGGCAGGACGATGAGGCTCGACGTGGGGGCGTCGGCGCCGGCATGGAAGCGGGTGATGGCTGTGCCCATGACCGACGAGAGGGCGACGTGGTCACGATGGTTCTCGCCCGGCTCGATCTCCCAGATGTCGAGCTGCATGGCGTCGGTGATGGCCCCTTCCGCCCCGAAGGCGGCCGTGCGCCGCTCGAACTGGTGACGGGCGTCCATCCGGACCTGGTGGACGAGCTGGGTGTAGCCGGAGACCTCGGTGTTGCCGGACCACGTGCGGGCCTGTTGCAGAGTGGCCCAGTCGTCGTGGCGGACGGCGAGGGAGATTCCGATCGAGACTGAGACGGGCGCCCAACCGCCGTGGAGCAGCTTGGCGACGTCGTTGCCCGGCAGCATCGTCGAGAAGAGGTTGGCCGGGCGCGTCGGGGAGTGAGCCCTGACGGCGGTTCCGAAGGCGAGGAACTCGCGGTTGCCCTCGCCGAGGTGCTTCGCCGTGAGTGAGACGCCGACGACGCCGTCACCGCCGAGCTCCCGGCACTCGGTGAGCATGCGCACCATGGCCGTGTCGTACCCGTGGTAGAGCGCGTCCACGTAGGGAGCGAAACCGGCCAGGCCCGACGCCGAGCCCGACGTCACGGTCCCGGCACCAAAAGCTCCGCCCCCCCGGTAGCCGAACCCTCCACCGAGGCCCATGCCCCCCATGCCGCCGTAGTAGCCGCACCCGCCGTAACCCTGGAAGCCGATGTGCTGGACGATGCAGCCCATGACCTCACCGACGATCGAGAAACCGCAGCCCTCGATGGCCGCCTGCCCGGCGATGCTGAGCAGGCTGCTCGCCGGGCCGCCGGTGCGGGCACGCTCCATCCTTGCTTCTGCGGCCGGGGGAAGCCCCTGGCCATCCCAAACCGTCATTGCACCTCCGGCCCTGTGAGGACCCAGCGAACCTATCACCGGCCTCCGCCGGTGACGGAGCGGGGGCCGCACGGCCCGCTCGGGTGGGCCAAGATCACCTCAGGTGTGGACGATGTTGGGGAAGAGAGGGGGAAAGTGCCAGTTTCCTGTCGACAACTTCGGTATTACGGCCTACCCCGCTTGACGGGGCCGAGGCGGCGGCGCAGAGTGAGTGACGCCAAGGACGGAGACGCCGTGGCCCAGGAAGAAGGAGGACCGAAAGGAACTCCGGAAGGACTGGGCAGGCCCCCAAAGAAGGATCAACCGCAAGGAAGATCGGACTGAAGGGGCAGGCTCCCGAGAGACCGTCACCCGCCAGGGTGGCGCCATCGAGGGGAGCCGGACCGGAGGAAGGGTGATCCGAAGGGATTGCCCGACCGATGGTACGCCCGGAGGACGAGTCACCCGCAGGGTGCTCGCCCGAAAGGCTCGTTTCCAACAGACGGCCGACCGCAAGGGAGGCCTGACAGAGGAGGCTGGCTCCACAGGAAGATCTCCCCCGGGGGATCGAAGAGTGGATGCCCATGGTCCGCCGCCCTTGAGCAGGTGACACGGGCACCCGCCCGGTGTGACCGGTCCTCCGGGACCGGTGCACCGGAACGCTGCCTCGGGCAGCCGAAAGGCACCCGAGGCGGGCGGGGTCTCGTCGTCGCCAGGAGCACGGCCCCGGGAAGTACGGAGGCGCCAGCCCCCGGCTACCCGGGGCCGCTCCACGTCCGGGAGGCGGGTGCACTATTCCGGCCTCCGCCGCCAGCGAGGCACCGCCGGGTGATCAGGGCACGTCGACCTGGTAGGCGCCCCCAGGTCACGGCACCTCAGGCGCCGCCGGGTGATCAGGGCACGTCGACCGAGGCGGGGGCGCCTGAACCGGCCTTGTAGAAGCGATCCCAGTTCGGGTTGGAGGGTCTGCGCCTCGACGCCGGCCCCTTGCCCAGCTCGGCCATCACGTTCAGGGTGACCCGGGTGAGAGGCGCGGTGACGCCGGCGATCGGTCCCGGCGCGAACGGCTGCGGGAGCACCCCGGCGTTGTCGAAGAGCCGGTTCACGAACGAGGCCGAGCCGCTGGCAAAGACGCCTCCACCACCATCGACGGTGTAATAGGACATGTCGGAGTAGGAGGGGCCGAGGACGCTCGTGATCGGGGAGTGGCAGAGGATCTGCACGTTCGACGGGGAGGGGGCACCCGGGCTGTACCGGTCGAACTCCGACCCGTTCGCATGCCGTAGGCGTGCGCCGGCCTTGAGCCCGGTACCGGCGAAGACCCACGCCCCGGGATCGGTCACGACGAGGTCGGCGAGGGGGGACCCGATCGGCATGAACGCCTGGTACTCGATCCCGATCAGCTTCGACTCCGGGCGCGGCACGGGGCCTTCGCCCCAGTTCGCCGTGACCTCGACGTTGTCCCTGCCGAGAAGCGGGTCCTCGCTCGCATCCTTGTAACAGACCTGGCGCCGGTTCCCGCCGGTAGGCGAGGCATCGAGCCGGATGTGGCGGTAGCAGGCGTTGGCGCCGAGAAAGGCAATGTTGAGGCCCTGCTCGATTGCCGCCTGGCAGGAGAAACGCATCGTCGACGACCAGTACTCGTCGTGGCCGAGGCTGACGAGGCACTTGTGGTTGGCCAGCAGCTCGGGCCTCTCGTGCAGGTCGAGGTCGGTCCAGTAGGTCACGTCTAGCCCATGGCGCTCGACGAGGGCGAGCAGGGGGAACTCGTTGCCGAACAGGTCCGCCGTGCCGTCCTCCCAGCCCGGCGGGTACGGCCGGTCGAAGGAGACCACTCTCGACCGGTTGGCGGCCTCGGATCCCCCGCCGGCGGACGGGCCGAGATAGAGGCTGTACTCCCCGTACAGGTTGTAGGCCTGCCATGTCGTGACCGAGCTCTGCACCACGAACGTCGCCCGGCTCGAGTCGTCCCGGACGAGGAGCGGGACCCACTGCGACCATCCCTGTGGGGAGGTGCCGAGGCGGAGCAGGTAGTAGCCGGGGGGCCAGTCCGCCCCCACCTCGAAGCGCATGGTCGGGGACCAGTGGCATTCCACCATGTTGATGCCGGGCGTGAAGCGCGGCTCGGGCTGCGCCCGGGCCTTGGCGTGGCCCAGGTCGGCGACGAGGCGGCCACCGTAGCCCTGGTACCAGCCGAGCCGATAGGCCCGCACGCTTATCTCCCTGGCCCTGCTGTCGGCATAGAGGGTGACGACGTCGCCGGCCTGGGCGCTCACATGGTCGAGGTAACCCTCGATTCCCCGACGAGGTGTCCCGCTCACGAGCCAGTCCGTCGTCCCAGGGCGTAGGTTCTCCTCGACCAGCCAGTCGGCGACGGGGATGTCGTATTCGCCCATGTGGACGCCGCCGGCGCGGTCCCCGGCGACGGCGGTGCCGGTGGTGTGGCCTCCGGCCGAGCTCGGCGGCGAGGAGGATTCCCCCGGTCGGTCACCTGCGGAAGTGGTGCACCCTCCGATGGCCGCTGCCCCGGCGGCGGCACCCATCCCCCGAAGGAAAGACCTTCGGTCGAGCGGCCTCGACGTCCGGGGCCGGGCCGGGCCGGTCGGGCCGTCGCCCGGCAGGTGCTCCGTCATGGGTTTTGATGCTACGGCTCGGGCATCTGGCTCCTGGTGTCACCCCTGTGCCCTCCCATGTCCGTCAGGGCCGGCCCGGGCCCTGACGGTCGTGCTATCTCCTCAAGGAGGCGATGAGGAGCTGTTCCACGAAGGGCGAGGTCTCCCCGAACCCGGGGCAGCACGTCGGCCCGCGGGGAGTGCTGATCCCGAGCTCGACGTGAGGCCCGGACGAATAGCCGACGTCGCCGCAGCCGACCTCAGAGATGGGCTCGCCGGCCGTCACGTGCGCCCCGACCCTGACGAGGGCCGGGAGGGCATGGCCGTAGTAGATGTAGCGCCTGTTGAGCGGGCCGCCCGTCACGCGAAGCACCGGCGCAGCCGGGCCGAAGCCGGCGATGCCCTCCTTCACGATCACCCCGTTCGCCACGGCCACCTCGACCGCGGCCCGGCCGCACGCCCCTTTGCGGGTGGCGATGTCGACGCCCTGGTCGAGGGTCCAGTCCCGCACCGGGACGGCGATCGTCGGCTTCTCGAAGGGGAAGACGATCGGCCCGAGGTGAGGCCGCGGCTTGTGACGACGACCGCCTGCTCCCGGCGGGACGTTCGCCACCGGCGGAGTTCCCCCACCTGGATGGAGGCGTGCGACGCCGAAGCCCGGGCCTCCCGGGCCGCCCAGGGATCCGATCCCGCCTGTCCCGGCTGGCCCGCTCGCGGCGAGGTGGGCCGCCTCGTCGTCGCCGAGGGCCTGGGGGACGATCGTGAGCGCAGCCGCCACCACGAGGAGCGTCACCCACAGGCCGAGGAGGCTGCGAAGCGAGACCCCCGTCCGTCCGGGCTTGGACACGGTCCGGCAACCTAACCTCGCCGCGAATTGCCCGTCAAAAGATGAGGGCCGTGGCCTGCCGGTACCGTGTCAGAAGTTGTCAGAGTGGCCCATGTGGCCGACGTGTTCGCTCCATCAAGCAAGCCGCTTGGTCCCCTGCTCCCGGTGACTGCCGGGGCTCCGGCCCTTGAAGGCGCAATGGGTCTGCCAGGGCAACGGGTCCGTATGCTCACCGCATGCCAGACGCCGTCATCGTTGCCACCGCCCGCAGCCCGATCGGGAGGGCATTCAAGGGCTCCTTGAAGGACATGCGCCCCGACGACCTCTCGGCCCAGATCATCACCGCCCTGCTCGAGAAGGTGCCCGAGGTCGACCCGGACCAGATCGAGGACCTGCTCATGGGGTGCGGCCAGCCCGCCGGCGAGGCCGGTTTCAACATCGCCCGGGTGGCGGCGGTGCTTGCCGGCCTCGACGAGTGCCCGGGGGTGACGGTCAACCGCTACTGCGCCTCCTCGCTGCAGACGATCCGCATGGCCGCCCACGCCATCCGGGCCGGCGAGGGCGACTGCTTCATCGCCGCCGGGGTCGAGACGACGAGCCGCTTCCTCGCCGGCAGTTCCGACGGCGTGCCCGGCACCCACAACCCCAAGTTCGCCGATGCCGAGGCTCGCAGCGCCCGACGCGCCGAGGGCGGCCAGGATCCGTGGTCGCCGAGCGACGGCCTGCCGGACATCTACATCGCCATGGGCCAGACAGCAGAGAACGTCGCCGAGTACGAGAACGTCACCCGGGAGGAGATGGACGAATTCGCCTCCTTGTCCCAGAACCGGGCGGTCGAGAACGAGGAGAGCGGGTTCTTCGAGCGGGAGATCACGCCTGTCGTGCTCCCTGACGGCACGACCGTCACGAGGGACGACGGTCCGCGACCGGACACGACCGTTGAAGGTCTGGCCAAGCTGAAGCCGGTCTTCCGCCCGGACGGGAAGGTCACCGCCGGCAACGCCTGTCCTCTCAACGACGGCGCGGCGGCGGTCCTCATGATGAGCTCCTCTCGAGCCCGCGAGCTCGGTGTCCGCCCGCTCGCCCGGGTCCTATCGAGCGGCGTGTCGGGCCTCAACCCGGAGATCATGGGGCTGGGCCCGATCGAGGCGAGCCGCCAGGCGCTGAAGAGGGCCGGCATGTCCATCGGTGACATCGAGCTCGCCGAGATCAACGAGGCCTTCGCGGCTCAGGTCATCCCGTCTGCCCGGCATCTCGGCCTCGAGTGGGACAAGCTCAACATCCACGGAGGTGCTATCGCCCTCGGGCACCCGTTCGGGATGACCGGCGCCCGCATCATGACGACCCTGTTGAACGGACTCGAGCACGAGGACAAGTCGATCGGCCTCGAGACCATGTGCGTCGGCGGCGGGCAGGGAATGGCCATGATCGTCGAGCGGCTGAGCTGACGGCCCCTTCATCGGTCAACCCCAGGGGCCCCGTTCAAAAGGCGCAGCCTGTGGCGGTCCGATGTTCCGGTGCCTCGACAAGGCGGTGGCAAGCGCCCGCTCCGGCGGCCTGCGATGGGAGATAATGCAACGGTGACGGTCTCATGAAGCCAATCCCCGTCTCGTTCCACATCGGGCCGTTGCAAATCCACACCTACGGGATCGGGCTCGCCCTCACGTTCTGGTTCGGCTACCGCTACTTCGCCAAGCGGTTGCGGGACCACGGTTACCCGAACGCCTGGTTCGGGAAGGCCTTCGTCTGGATCATCATCGCCTCCGTCGTCGGGGCGCGGGCGGCTCATGTCGTCTCCAATTGGGGTTTCTACTCGAAGCACGCCGGCGACATCCTGGCCGTCTGGCACGGCGGCCTGTCGAGCTACGGCGGCCTCGCCCTCGGCGTGCCCGCCGGCCTCATCTGCGCCCGCCGGTGGTGCAAGGAGCTGCGCCTCACCGTGGCCCTCGACCTCGTCGCGCCCGTGCTGGCTATTGCGTGGGCAGTCGGGCGGCTGCTCGGCCCGCAGCTAATGGTGGCCGGCGGCGGCCCCCGCACGACGGCCTGGTACGGGATGGCCTATGCGGGACAGGCGGGCAAAAGGGTCCCCGTCCCCATCTGGCAAGCCTTCGAGTGCTTCCTCATCTGGGTCATCGCGCTCGCCGTCGAGCGCTTCGTGGCGAAGCGGGGCGGCCCGATCGGCGTGGTCGTGACGACGGTTGTGAGCCTGTACGGGCTGTCCCGCTTCTTCGACGAGTACCTGTGGCTGTCGCACGGCACCTCCGGCGACAAGGCGGTCGAGGTGACCTCGCTCGTGTTCGTGGCGGTCGGCCTCGCCTTCGCCGGCTGGCTCGTGTGGCGCGACCGCCACAACGCCAGGGGCCGGCGGGACCTCGAGAGGACCGATGAGGCCCGGATCGCGGACCCATGGAGGAACCCGCTCGCCGGTGCCGGGGCCGGGGCCGGCGGCGGGCCCACGCCGCTCGCCGTTGCCGGGGGCGGGGCCGGCGGCGGGCCCACGCCGCTCGACGCCGCCGGCTCACCCGAGGCCGCCGGCGGGACCGCCCGCTCAGCCGAGCCCGCCGGCGAGACCGCCGAGGGTCTCGGCATCGGCGGCGAGCACGGCGGTGCACAACCGCCCCGCTAGGTGCGGTTTGCCCCTGCTCGGTCGTGGGCAGTACGAAGCTCGCATGGAGGCGCCTCAGACCGACGCCTCCGGGGTCACGTTCCGGTTCGAGGAGCCCGCCGAGCGTCCCGACGGAGGTGACCCTCGTGCAGGAGGTCCTGGTGCCCCGGGCAGCCGTCCCCCTCCGTCGGGGACGAGACGGCTGCTGGACACTTCGGCTCGGCCGTCCTCCCGTCCGCCGCTTCGAGTACCGCTTCGAGCTCTCCTTCGCCGACGGCCGGCGGGAGACGATCTGCGACCCGGCGAATCCGCTCCGGGCGCCGGGCGCCTTCGGGGAGCGGTCGGTGGTCGAGTTCCCCGACTACCGGCCTCCGCCGTTCGTCTGCTCGAGCCCCCCAAGGGCGAAGTGCTCGACCTCTCGCTCCCCTCCCCGCTGCTCGGGGCGGACCAGCCGGTGATGCTCTGGTCTGCTCGGGGCTCTGACCCGACGACGCCCCTGCCGGTGTTGGTGGTGGCTGACGGGATCGAGTTCGCCGGTTTCTCCGGGCTGGTGCAGATGCTCGACTGGGCCGTGGCCCGGCGGCGGCTGCCGAGGATGCGCGCCTTGCTGCTCCACCCGACGAACCGCAACGCCCACTACTCGGCGGATCCGGTGCTGGCAGAGGCGCTCCTCGAGGAGCTCCTCCCCGCCGCCGGCCGTGTGGCGGCGCTCGCCGGCGGCCGGCGGTGGCGGGCCGGCCTCGGTGCCAGCCTCGGCGGGCTGGCGCTCCTGCACGCCCACCGCCTTCGCCCGGAGCTGTTCGGCGCCCTCTACCTGCAGTCGGGCACGTTCATCGAACGCGGGTACCTCGGCGCCATGGAGCATGCCGACCGTATCGAGGGCTTCGTGGCGGAGGTGCTGTCGACCCCGTCCTGGCCCGACCCGATCGCGATCGAGATGACGTGCGGGGCCGTGGAGGAGAACCTGGCCAGCAACAAGGCGGCCCGGACGGCGCTCCGCCGGCAGGGCTATCCCGCCCATCTGCACGTCATGCCGGACGCGCACAACTGGGTGGCCTGGCGGGACGCATGGCTCCCTCACCTCCCGGCCCTGTTGCGAAAGGCGTGGGGATGACGCTCAAGTGCAAGGAGTCGAGATGAGACGCGACCATGTCGTGCTCCACTCGGCGGCCATCGGGGAGGCCAATCTCATCGCTTACGGGCACTACGGGCCGCCGGTGCTCGTCTTCCCCTCCGACAACGGCCGAGCGTGGGACTTCGAGAACAACGGGCTCCTCGGGTCGGTCCGGGGCCTCGTCGAAGATGGGCGGGTCAAGCTCTACTGCATCGACAGCTTCGAAGGGGGCAGCTGGCGCCGCCAGGATCTTCCTCTCGAGATGCGGGCGAGGGAGCACCGCCGTTTCGAGGATTTCGTCATGAACGACGTCGTCCCGTGGATCCACCACGATTGCGGCGGCCCCCGCGACATCGGCCTCACCGGCTGCAGCTTCGGCGCCTACCATTCGGTCAACTTCGCCCTCCGCCGAGCCGACGTCTTCCCCCGGGCGCTGGCTCTCTCGGGGGCCTACGACCTGTCACGGATCGGCTGGGGTGAACGAGGGATGGACTTCTACTTCAACAACCCCGTCGACTATCTGGCCAACATGGAGGGCGAGCACCTCGACTGGCTCCGCCGACGCGTCCACCTGACGCTCGTGGTCGGCCAGGGCCCGTGGGAGGACGACTCAGCAAGCGGCGCCCTCGACAGCACCCGGCGCCTCGCCGGCGTCCTCGCCGAGAAGGCCATCCCGCACGAGCTCGACTTGTGGGGCTACGACTCCGCCCACGACTGGCCGTGGTGGGAAAGACAATTGGCAGTCCACCTGCCACGGCTGGCCGAGATGGTCACACCTTGATCTCTGCCTCCGACAGCCCGAGATCGGCCATCGTCTCGGCCGAGACCGAGTCCACCACGGCCCGTAGCGAGCCGGTCTCCTGGAAGACCCTGATCTGGCGGTCGGCACTGGTCCCCTCCCGGGCGATCGTCTCGGCATAGGCCACTTCCCGCCGGCAGCCGAGCTCGTCGACGACGTCGTCGACGAACTCGAGCAGCTCGTCCACCAAGTCGACCATCGGCACCTCGGCCTCCCGGCCGAAGTCGACGAGAGACCCGCTCACGCCGTGGCGCATGGCCCGCCACTTGTTCTCCGCGACGAGGTGAGGCGAGTACCTCCGGAAGCCGAGGTTCTCCCGCCGCAGCTTCAGGAGCTTGGCGCAGATCGACTGGGTGATGGCGGCGATGCAGATCGCCTCCTCCACGCGCGTGACGGCGTCGCAGATGCGGAACTCGAGTGTCGGGTAGAGGTGGTGCGGGCGAAGGTCCCACCAGACCTTCTTGCCGTTGTCGATGCAGTGGGTTCTCACGAGCAGCTCCACGAGGTTCTCGAGCTCGTCGTAGGAGGTGAG
Source organism: uncultured Actinomycetota bacterium (assembly GCA_963754255.1). GTDB lineage: Bacteria > Actinomycetota > Acidimicrobiia > Acidimicrobiales > Bog-793 > CAVWEW01. Next base: position 352,058 of record CAVWEW010000008.1, on the reverse strand, counting down.
CTCGGGGGGGATGCCGCTTCTCGGGAAGCGGGACCAGACCACGCTCCGGTACGACTTGAGGCCGGTGCTGCGCCCGAGCCAGAACGGGCTCGAGGTGGACAACGCCAGGAGGTGGGGGAGGAAGTAACGGGCCTCGTTCATGACGTCGATCCGCAGCTCTGGATTCGGGATGCCGACATGGATGTGCATGCCGAATATGAGCAGCTCGCGGACGATGTCCTGCATCTCGTCCTCGAGGAGCTTGTAGCGCTCGGCCTCGGTGACGCGCTGGTCCTTCCAATGCGAGAACGGGTGCGTGCCGGCCGAGGCCAGGCGGAGGCCGTCGCGGGCCAGCAGCTTCACGAGACCCCCCCGGAGCCGGCGCAGCTCGGAACGGGCCTCTCCGACGTCTGAGCAGATCTTCGTGCCGATCTCGACGACGGACTGCATCATCTCGGCCTTCACGTCCTCGCCGAACAGGGACTGCGCCGAGGCGAGCAACGTGTCTATGTGGGCCTTCAGCTCGCCGTCGGCGTCGATGATCTGGAACTCCTCCTCCACGCCGATCGTGAGATCGCGGCCGATGTCGAGCTCGCTCATTGACATCCCGTCACTCCTCCTCGATCACGTAGCTCGGCACGACACTGCCGGCGCCGGCGGTCACGTTGAGGAGGGCCGACGACGAGAGCCGTGTCAGGACCCCGCCGACCACCCCCTGGTACCCGCTCGAGTGGGCTGCGGAGGCTGGGCGGCCGCCGGCCGAGGAGCCGCCGGCCGAGCCCCCGGTGCCCCCGCCTCCGCCGCCGCCACCGGCGAGCGGTGCCTCGAAGAGATACGGATCCATGTCGATCGCCATCTCCAGCAGGTCGATCGAGCCGCCCATGGCTATGGGGAACGGCTCCCGCGGAACGGGCACGGCCTCTTGGACGACGTAGCTCTGGCGCAGTCCTTCGGTGACTGCGTTCTCCCACTCGTTGGCCTCGACGGTCCAGCCGAGGACGACACCCTTGCCGCCGTACTCGTCATTGGGCTTGAGGACCAGCTGGTCGCGGTGCTCGAGGACGTGCTGGACGAGATCGGGCACCTCACGGTTCTCCCTCGTGGCCTTGCCGTCCCTGAGGCGCCGGGTCCAGGGGATGTGCCGGGCGATCGCCTGGCGCTCTGGCCCGGAGTAGAGCGACTCGTAGCGGTCGTCGGACAGGAGCGCCAGGCTCATCTTCTTGTGCAGGAGCTTGGCCCGGAAGGTGTTGACCATCACGATCGCCCCGTCGACATAGGCCTGGCACAGCGCCATGGCCTCCGTGCCCCTCGCCAACAGCTCGCTCGTCAGCACCCGGCGGTAGACGAGGTTCACCGCCGTGCCGTCGGCGGTCCGGAGCTGGCTCCCGTCGTACTCGAGGGAGGCCGGCTCACAGATGACGCACGGGATGCCGTGAGCGGCGAAGAACTCAGAGAACATGTCGAACTCGTTGACCGTCGGGAGGCCCGACCAGTCGACGATGGCGATGGAAGGTGAGCCGGCCCCTCCCCAGGCGGCGAAAGCGGCCAGCATGCAGTCGAGCTGGGAGACGCGGCTCTTGAGCGGGGTGAGCGGCCACCGCTCCCGGAAGCGCTTCATCACCGGAAGATCGTCCATGACCTCGCCGAGCACGTCTCCGTAGGCCATGCCCGCCGGCGACTCGGCGTTGAATTCCACGTAGCGCACCTCGTCGTCGAAGAAGCTGTCCAGCCTCGACGAGGGGGACGAACGGCAGCCGGGGTCGGCGATGACCAGTCGTTCCTCGTCCGGCGACAGGTCGAGCTCCGCACGCAGGTCGCTCGAGACGAGCAGCGCCGCCTCCAGCGTGCCGAGGGCACCGTGGATCGCCTGGGCGGCTTCCACGGCACGGTCCCAGTTGGCCCGGGTGATGAGCCCGGGGCGAAGTGAGACCGAGAGCGGATGATCGCCGAAGAAGAGCCGCCGCCGGTGCTGACCGGCGTCGAGCTCTGCGGCACTGGCCGCGGCGAGCTCGTCATCGCTCAACAGGTCGTGGTAAGCCTCGACGGCTGCATGCATGGCGGCCCGCTCAGTGCACGGCCGCGGCGCCGTTCTCGGCGTGGCGCCACCACCGGTACTCGCCCCGCCACGGCGGCGTGCGCTCACCTTTGGCGTATGCGAGCACGAGGTTGGTCATGGTCTCCAGCACCCAGGCGAAGCCCGCTTCCTTGATCGAGAAGTTGTCGAAGTCAGGCGCCGGGTTCAAGAAGTCGATGGCGTACAACTGGCCGTCGCGCACGGCGAACTCGACGGTGTCCATGTCGTAGCCGAGGGCATCGGTCAGCTTGAACGCATCCTCGATCGCCCGGTCCCGCAGCCAGCCCTCCGGCGGGTGGTCGATGACGTACCGGTCGAAGAAGGGACGGTGCGGGTCGTAGCGGAGAGGGAGCACCTCGCCGCCGATGACGATGCAGCGGACGTAGTCCTCCCAGTCGATGAACTCCTGCAGGATCATGGTCTTAGTGCCGGTCTGGTCGTAGGCCCGCCACAGCTCGTCGAGGTTGTGGACGATGTAGACGTCCCGCCAGCCGCCTCCGGTGTTCGGCTTCAGCACGGCGGGGAGGCCCACGTAGGCGAGGATCGCCTCCCAGTCGAGCGGGTACTGGAGGTTGCGGAGGGACTTCTCCGGGACCACGCCCGGGATGGGGTCCTTGTTCGGCAGCACGACGGTCTTCGGGACGGCGACACCTATGCGCCGGGCGAGGGTGCACTCGAAGAACTTCTCGTCCGCCTCCCACCAGAACGGGTCGTTGATCACCACCGTCCCCTGCAGGGCCACGCTTTTCAGGTAAGCCCGATAGAAACCCACCTCGTGCGAGATACGGTCCACCACGACGGCGTACCTCGGTTCGTCCTCGATCTCGGGCACCTTGCCGAGGACCGCCAGCTCGGCCGTGATGCCGTCGGGCCGCCCTTTCTCGTTCACCGCCTCCAGGAACGGAGCCGGAAACGTGTTCTCCATGCCGACGAGCAACCCGATTCGGCTCATCTCGACCTCTCCTGTCAGGGGGAACGGGACCGGACCGCCATCGTGGTCCGGTTCACCTCGCCCGTCAAGATGCGGCTAAGGCGTCCTCCAGTGTCACCTCGGAAGCCGGGCGGGGGCAGGGTCGGTAGGCTCGTCCGGCCCAATCTTCTTGAGTGTTTTTCGACATGAAAGGCGAGCTAGTGACCGAAGTGCAGCCGCAATGGAGCGAGCACACGCACGAGGCCGTGAGCCACCAGCACGAGCACTATCACGTGACCCACAACTACTTCGAGCGGGCGGGAGCTTTCGAGCACCTCGGGTATCAGCACTCCCACCCCCATCAGCACGGCTCGGAGCAGCACGCCCACTATCCCCACCAGGACTTCGAGGCCGAGCACGCCGGCGAGGCGCACGAGCACCCGCACCCGGCCGGCGAGGCCGAGCACGCCGGCGAGGTGCACGAGCCGCACCCGGCCGGCGAGGCGCACGAGCGCCCGCACCCGGCCGGCGAGGTGGCGCAGGCGACGAAGGCGGCGGAGGCGAAAAAGGCCTCTCCGGCCAAGAAGGCGAGCGCCGCCAAGAAGGCGGCTCCGAGGGGTACTGCTCCGTCGGCGAAGAAAGTGGCCGCCTCCATGACCAAGGGGGCGCCGGAGGCAAAGAAGGCTGCCCAGGCGCCAAATCCCGGTGCCGGCAAGCCGGACGCAGCGGCGGAGACCTTCTCCTCGCCCTCGAAGCAGTCGGCACCGGTGCGGCGTCCGGCCGGCGGAGCCGGCAGGGACGCGGCGAACGACCAGCGCCCGAGCGGTTCGCGCCCGTGACCCGGCCCGCCATCGCCCTTGTGGCGTATGCCCTGCCGGCAAGCGAGACGCCGCGGCGCCCGGTGGGTCACGTCGCGGTGTCGGATCGATACGTCGACAGCCTGCACCGGGCCGGTGCCCGGGTGGTCATGCTGCCGGCCACCGCCACTGCGCCACTTGCTGATCCGGCGGAGCTGCTGAGCAACCTCGACGGTCTGTTGCTGATCGGCGGAGGCGACCTCGACCCGGCCATATACGGGCAGGCCGCCCACGAGAAGAGCTACGGGTTCAACCCTCGCCGGGACGAGATGGAGCTCGCGCTGGCTGCCTACGCACTCGCCGAGGATCTGCCGATGCTGGCGATCTGCCGGGGCTGCCAGGTCGTGAACGTCGCCTGTGGCGGCACGCTGCACCAGCACCTGCCGGACGTGCCGACATACCACGTCGACGCGCACGGCCGCCCGCACGATCTCGTCTTCGCCGAGCACTCCGTCACCGTCGACGCCGGCAGCCGGCTGGAGGAGGCGCTCGGCGGGCAACGGCACGTGGAGCGGTGCACGTCGGCACATCATCAGGCGGTCGATGCGGTCGGGCTGGGCCTCAGAGTCTCCGGCCGGTCGGACGACGGATGCATAGAGGCACTGGAGCCGATCGCCCCGCATCGCTTCGCTCTCGCTGTTCAGTGGCACCCGGAGATGACGGCCGCCAACGACCCTTTGCAGCAGGCGCTCTTCGACGCCCTCGTGGCGGCAGCCGGCGGCCGGCGCCAGCGCGACGCAGAGGGCGACGCCAGGGTCAGCCCTCTGCAGGCGGTCGCCCGGCCGGCTTGACCCGACTCGTCAGCACCTCCCTGGTGCAGGCGGTTGCCCGGCCGGCTTGACCCGGCTCGTCAGCCCCCGTCTGGTGCAGGCGGCGGCCCGGCGGCCGGCTCCGCGAGCGGTCCGTCCTCAGTCGACGACCCGTTCAGCGACCTTTTCCCAGACGCCGTCCTCGCCGCCGGAGGAGCAGTAGTCGCCGCCGCCACCCGAGTCCGCCGCCCGGCCTGTTCGAGGCGCTCGGCGGCTGTGGCGCGGGCAGCCTCGAAGGCCTCCACCGCCCGCTGCCAAGCAGGTCCACGCAACATGGCCGCCGGCAGCGCCAGCGCGCCGAGGCGGCTCTCGGCCTCCTCTCGGGACCTTTCGGCGACCATGCCCATGGCAAAGACGGTGGGGCGCGAAAGAGCCGCCCCCTCGGCGGTAGTGGCGATCGTGTGGAGCCGCCCGTAGGCGACTTCGGCATCCTGGATCAGCCCGAGTGCGTCCTGTAGGGCGGCGACCTGCCTTGCGAAGCGCTTCACGTCGTTGCCGTACAGGCCCGAAGTGAATTCGATCGCATAGCGGAGCCGCTTGCAGCGGATGCGGAGGCGGTGGAAGTCGGCCAGAACCCCCGAGGCCTGTGCTCGCTTGGCCGCTCTGACAGCGGCGCGGTGGCGCTCCCGTATCAGTTCCGGCAGCGCTGCGACGGCGGGGGACTTGGCATGAAGGGACCGGCGCGCCGGGCCTTGCTCGATCATGGCGTCGAGACCGCTCAGCAGTCGGTCGTAGCGACGGGAGTCAAGCGCTTCGAGCAGGCGCGCCCGGGCGGCCTCCCGATGCTCGGCGAGCAGGTCACCGAGATCGTCGAGCGCCTGGCCGTGCTCGCCGGGCAGGATCTGGCACCACTCCTTAAGCTTGCCGAGCTGGATATCGAGGTCCCGCACGGCCCCGAGCACATCGGCCAGCCAGCCCACTTCGGCGCGGAGCTGCCGGGCTCGGGCCGGCAGCACCAGTACGAACAGGTCGAGAGCGGCGCGCAAGACGCCGGGTGGCCACCCGCATCTGATGGACCCCCTCCGGATCCTCGCCGAGCCGGGCGCCGGGCTCGTGCCTGAGCATGGAGGCGGTGTCGTTCCCGATCACGGTGAAGGCGAGCTCGCCGAGGCTCGTCTCCGGGCCGACCGGAGAACTACCGGAGCCGACCCTGCCCGGGAAGGGCCACGCCGGCGGCCAGAAGGCCAGCCTCGAACTTGGACAATGTTGCCGGCTGCAGGCCGCAGTCCCGCCGGAGCTGCTCGACCAACGGCTGGAGCGCATCGACCCATGACGCCTGGACCTCTACCTCGACTCGCTGCAGCCGGAGCCGCTGCGGGTCGCCGGTGAGGACGATCACCGTGTCGTCGAGGGCGACCTCGCCGATGCGCTCCTCGTGCACCACAAGGGCGAACAGCCGCCGCCGCGTCCTCACCTCGAGCACCGGGTTGAGCGCGCGGCCGCCGGCGAGGGCACGGACCCTCCGGCCGACCGGACCCTCCGGATCCAGCTCCTCGATGCCGGAGCCGGCCAGCGTCTCAGTTGCCTCCATGCGCCGCCGGAGCCCGTCGGACGCCGGCGTCAGGTCCTTCATCGTCGCCTCGACTCCGCCGCCCCGACGCCTGGTCCTCAACACGTAGCCGGACCGGGCGAGCCGCCAGTCCGCCGCGTCGTAGTACGTGTCCGAGAGGCGCTTGGCCCGTTGTGGGACAACGTCGAACCCCGGGACCGGCATGGTCACGCTCGCACCCGGTGCTGTCCCACCCTCCGACGCCCCTCTGTGACCGAATCTCGTCGCGAACCATCGCTCGACAGGTCGCAGATCCAGCGCGTCGAGCTGCCACTCGACCTCGACATCTGTCCGGGAGACCTGCGCCACGCCCATGAGGCGGAGGCTAGCCGTCGAGGCTCGTCGCCTACTTGGGTGTCACCCGCCGGCGCCAGAGTGGCCACGCCCCTAAGGGTGCCGGTTGAGGTTGTTGACCGTGGCGGTGGGTTTCCTCAACCAGGAGAGCCGCGGCGTTGTCGGGCTCGGCGGTGCGCCGGCCGGCAGAGGCGTCGGCACCTGGCGGGTGCCGGTTGAGGTTGTTGACCGTGGCGGTGGGTTTCCTCAACCGCGGTGGGCGGCCCGCCCAGGTACTGTCGGCGGGCGTGAACGAGGTCAATGCGCCCGGGACCCTTGTCCGGGCCGCCGGCGGCATCGTGCTCCGGGCTTCGGCATCCGGCGGCTGGGAGGTGGCGGTCGTGCACCGACCCGAGCAAGCCGACTGGTCCTTCCCGAAGGGCAAGCTCGAGCCGGGCGAGACGGCATCGGAGTGCGCCCTCCGTGAGGTGAAGGAGGAGACCGGCCTCGAGTGCACGCTCGGTCGCTTCGTCGGCCAGGTGGAGTACCGGGACCGCCGCGGCCGCCCGAAGATCGTCGAGTACTGGCTGATGCAACCGGTCGGCGGCGACTTCGCGCCGTCTGCGGAAGTCGACGAGCTGGCCTGGGTGTCTCCTCGGGACGCGCCCGGCCTGCTGAGCTACCCGCACGACCGCGAGCTGTTGACCTCCGCTACTAGCGGAGCGACTCCCCGCCTGCAGGGCTGAACCGGAGCCGTACCGGGATGCGCATCGGCGCAGCTCGACTTGATCCCGCTGAACGACGGACTGTGCAGGATGTCGCGCCAGTTCTACGTCGGCCTCGACTTCGATGCCCACCCCGAGCTGCTCGGCACGAATGGCACTGTCGACATCCCGATCGGTTGTTTCTTGATGCGCAGCGGCGACCAGACGATCCTCATCGACGCCGGCCTCGGAGCGATCGACGTCGATTGGGCGCGAGGCGGTGAACTTCCGGGCGCGCTCCTCGCGGCGGGAGTGGCACCGGAAGATGTCGACATGGTCGTCTGCACCCACCTGCACCTCGACCACATCGGATGGCTCGCAGTCGACGACAGCCCCTTCTTCCCGAAGGCGACCGTCCGCTACGGGGCAGCGGACTGGCAGCAGTTCGTCACGGCCGCCGACGACACCAGCCGCGGCCGCCACATCATGGAGGTCCTGGCGGAGGCAGGCCGTCTCGACCCGCTCGACGGGGACATGGTGCCGATCGCCCGGGGAGTCACCGCTCGGCACACTCCCGGCCACACCCCGGGCCATTACGCGATGGTCATCTCTTCAGGCAAAGATCGGGCGGTCATCCTCGGCGACGCCGTCGAATGCCCCCTCCAGCTCGAAGAGCCGGACTTCTACGTGCTCTCCGACGTCGACCCGGCTCTTGCTGCACGCACCGCGAGACGCTGTGGCGCGAGCTCGAGGGCACGAGCGTAGTGATCGCCGGCGCCCACTTCCCCGGGCTCGAGTTCGGCCGCGTCCTTGCCGGAACAGGAAAGCGAACCTTCCTCCCACTGAGGTGAGGACACCTCCGTGCGCGGATCAGCCGGGTGGGCGGCTCTCCGGCCGCTTCTTCTCACAGCTCTCGATGTGGTCGTCCACCACTCCGACCGCCTGCAGGTAGGAGTAGACGATCGTCGTCCCGACAAAGGTGAAGTGGCGCCGCTTCAAATCCTTGCTGAGCCGGTCCGACAGGTCGGTGTGCGCCGGCAACTCCGAGGTGGAGCGGGGATGGTGCACGATCGGAACACCGTCCGACCAGGCCCACAGGTAGCTGTGGAACGAGCCGCTCTCCTCGGCGATGGCGAGGAAAGCCCGGGCGTTGGTCACCGCTGCTCGCACCTTGAGCCGGTTGCGGACGATGCCCGGGATCCGCGAGGAGAGCAGCAATCTTCTGGTCGTCGTAGCCGGCGACACGGGCGGGGTCGAAGCCGTCGAAGGCCTTCCTGTAGTTCTCCCGCTTGGCGAGGATGGTCGACCAGGAGAGCCCTGCCTGAGCTCCCTCGAGCAGCAGCATCTCGAAGAGATGAGTGTCGTCGTGGGACGGGACGCCCCACTCGTCGTCGTGGTATGCCCGCATCGCTGCTGAGCTGGTGGCCCAACCGCACACCGTCGAGGGAGCAGCATTCACGTCCTCATTGTGCGAGCTCCTGTCGGTCCGCACCAGCCCCGCCACGACCTCCGGCGCCAGCTCCGGTCGACGACGGGCCGGCGATCCTGCCGCGTTCGAGAGGCACGTCGGCTGAACAGGTACATGATCTAGCAACAGGCACGCACTTGGACCGGGCAATCCCGCCGGACATGCTGGTCAGGATACGAGTACGGCGGCCGGCTCCGGCGCTGTCACATGAGGTGCGATCGGCCACTCGGGCAGAGAAAGGCGGACAGAGACATTGGGAACCACCTTCGGCATCGAAGAGGAATTCTTGCTGGTCGACAGGACTACGGGCGAGCTGGCTCCTAAAGCCGAGGAGGTGCTCGACGGGGCTCACCAGCTGGTGGGAGACCAAGTCACCTCCGAGCTGAGCCGCTGCCAGGTCGAGTCCAACTCCTCCACCTGCACCGATCTCGAGCAGGCGACAGCTGAGCTGACACGGCTCCGTCGCGCTCTGGCGCAAGCCGGCGGCACGGTCGGCGTGGCGCCCGTGGCGCTGGCATCCCATCCCTGGTCCGGCTGGCAAGACCAGGAGCTGAACTTGGAGAAGGAGCACTACCGGGCGCTCGTGAACCTTTACCAGGACGTGGCACGGCGGCAGGTGATCTGCGGTTGCCACATCCATGTCGGCGTCGACGATCCGGAGGACCGGATCACCGTGATGAACCGGGTGCGGCCGTGGCTGCCCGTGCTACTGGCTCTCTCGGCCAACTCGCCATGGTGGCAGGGCAGCGACACCGGCTACGCCAGCTACCGCACCATGCTCTGGCGAGAGTGGCCGACGGCGGAGGTGCAGCCGCTACTGGGAGACCACTCCGAATTCGAACGGCTCGTCGGCATGCTCCAGCAGGTCGGCGCGATCGACACCCCCTCGGCGCTCTACTGGTACGTACGACCATCGGCTCAGCTGCCGACCGTCGAATACCGCGTGTGCGACGTGTCGCTCCGCGTCGAAGACGCCGTCACTATCGCCGGCCTGGTGCGGGCCCTCACCGACACCGTTGCTCGCCCGGCCGGACGACGATCTCGCGGCCACCCCGGCAGCTGTCTGGGGGACCGGGATTTGGCGGGCGGCCCGTTTCGGGCTCGAGGGGGAGCTGATCGACCCGCGGAGCCTCACTCTTGTGCCCGCACACGAAGCCGTTGACCAGCTCCTGGACCTCGTGGACGACGCTCTTCGGGCCGCCGGCGACCATCGACCGCGTGACGACGGGTGTCCGCGCCATCTTGCGGCGCGGCAACGGCGCCATGTCCCAGCGCGCGCGCCCTCGGTCGCTTCCCGGACAGAATCCCAAGCCCTCGAGGCGATCGAAGCCATGGGCGTGCTCGACGGCGCTCAGCCCTGACCGGACCTTCGGCGCCTCCGCTTCGCCATCGGCCGGGCCGTGAGCGCGGAGATGCCAGGGCTGGCCTTCCCACCTGAGGGCGCCGCGGGTCGTACCTGTCGCCGCTGATCTCTGCTCGACGGTCGCGTCGGTAGCGCGCGCTGCTCATACAGCTTCTGGGGCGGCAGGCGATCTTTCCCTATATATGGCAAGAAGAACTGAGTGCTTATCAACCAGGTATGTGCAGTGGGATACCTGAGGCCAATCCCCTTCTGCACATCGGATGTCCGGCTCGGCCCCGTCCGATGAAACCGCGCTAAAGCCGGACCCAGGTCATCTCGGGGTTGAGTCCTGATGCACCCACGCACGTCACCCCTTGGCGCCGTTTGTACAAGCGCGGCTCACCGATGTAGCTTACGGCCAAATAACTGTGCGAATCGGGGGGCCGAGTCGCTGAGGCGAAACAGCGTGACCATGACGAGGCCCTGTGTCGCAGAGAAAGGGCATATCGTGGTGGGAGAGAAGAGATCAGGTCATCGTTACCGGCCGGTGCTTACCACCGCCGCGTGCTTGTGCATGCTCGCGACCGTCGCTCGCGGCGTCACCGGCCGCTGCGGCGCGACGCCCAGCAGCCGTTAGCGCGAGCCACCCGTCGGGGTACCAGATTGTGAGCAGTGGGTCCATCAACGCCGCGCCAAGCGCCCTCGACACCGGTGGCTCGGCGACGTGCCCTAACGGCACAGTCGTGTGGGGTGGCGGGGTTACTTTCGTGGGTGGTGTCTCCGGACCAGACTTCACCGTCAACACCTCGACGGCGGCGGCGAGCTCCGGCTGGACGACGAGAGTCAACAACACCGGAACGACGACTGTCCAGTTCACGGTCCACGCGATTTGTGCGAACAAGCCTAAGGGATACGAGCTGGTTTTCCAGACAGTCGATAACCCCGCCAACAGCGAGTCGCATGCCACGGCCGTCTGCCCATCCCCCAAAGTCGTGCTCGGCGGCGGCTCGCTGTCCACCTCCGATGAGGCGGCAGCCGTTCTCACGAATGCCTGGCCGGCGACGCCGGCCAAATTCACCGGGTACACATACAACGGGACGGCGAGCGATGCACAACTCACCGTCACTGCGGTCTGCGGCCTCAAGCCAACCGGCTATGCGGTCGCCTCAGTCAGCAGTTCTGTGGACGCGGGCTACTCGCTCATAGACGGCGTCGCATGCCGGGCCGGCACATCGGCCGTCGGCGGTGGCGTTCGGACTGTGGGCCACAGCCGACTGGTCCAAGTCGGCGGATCGATTGACCAGGGCGCCTTCGGCTGGAGCCTCAACGTGAACAACGACACGCCGTCCCAACAGACGGTAGAGGGCTACGTGATCTGCGCCGCGTAGCCTCCCGGCCGGCAGTGGCACCGGACTATCTGTCCCTCATCGCCGGCTACGCCTCCTTAGAAGGGTGACTGCCATACTTAGGCCCGATGCCTCGCGACACAACAATGGTGGTCTTGAGGTGGGATAAGGCGAAACCATTCTCCCAAATAGACGGACTTCCGCTCCAGCTTCCCGCGTCCAACACTGTGTTTCTCCGCGGCGCTGGCGATCGCTATTCCGATCATGCCGGTGTTGACCGCCCTTCATAACCCTTCGCGGCTTCTGCTCCAACCAACGCGTTAGGCGCCGTCCTGTCCGAGGTCGCTGTGGGTTCGAGGCCAGGGCGGCACGTCGAGCAGTGCCGAACGGGCCCGCGGGTCGGATCGAACGAGTTCGCACCGACGTCCTACCGGCGGAATGCGGCTCGAGTGGCGGCGGCGGTCGAGCGGAAGTACTCCCGTGGAACGATGAAGCCCCACTCGTTGAATGTCTGGCCGTTGATGATGGCGCGTCGGTAGCCGAAACAAACTAGATACAGCGTCCGGATGTACATGACCGCCTCGAGCCGGTCGAGTTCGTCGTCGGTCGGCTCAACGTGTCGGTGGTAGGCGTTGACGGCCGCGTCGATCCATTCCTGGTTTGGCCGACGAGGATTCCATACGCCCGTACCCCAAATCAGGTAGGCGAAATCTGCGAGGCGCGGTCCGCGCCCTGACGCTTTCCAGTTGATAGCGACTGGCCCGGCTTCGCTAAGGACGGCGTGATCAGGGGCGTGGAGGAGATTCCCGTGCAATAAGGCTTCGGGAAGTCCGTGCCCGTCGTCGGCCGAGCGCACTCGGTCGCGGAGCCGTTCGAACCGCTCACGCTCGGCGCCCGTGACCTGCGTATCGACGGAATCGAGAAACGAACGGGCGGCCAGCAGGTCTTGGCGCGGTGTGCCCTCACGGCTCGGGTCCTCACCACTCGATCCACCCGGGCGGCTTGCCGAATCGTCGTACGGCAGCGCATGAAGCCGGCCGAGCAGGTCGCCCATAATGGCGAACTTCGCGGCACCGTCGGGAAGCTGCGCGCCTTCGACGAACCGCGTCACGAGGACCGCGCTGCCATCGAAGTCAGATACCGGGTCCTCGACCGCCAGACGCTCCGACGGATAGTCCCGGCCCTCCAGGAATCGAAGGATGGCGGCGTCGCCCTCGACACCGGCCCGTGGCCGAGCGGGAGGAAACGCGCGGGCGACCAAGGGATTGCCGTCGTTGCGGTCGATGCGGAACACGTAGCTCTTGTGCACACTCAGCTTCGTCGCCCGGACGGGGTCGATGGCGTAGTGATCCCGAAGGTGCGCGAGAAGCTCCTCGGCAACCGGCTCGTGGTGCATGCGCGAACCGAGACCCTCGAGATCCGTCAGGGCTTCGGTGTAGCGCTGCCCGGTCTCGGTGGCGTGGCGCCGGACAACCTTCTTGAAACTGGCGTCCTTGGTCATGGACAAGCCTCCTCCTCACACCCCCGTCCCCCAGCGACGCGGTGCCGAAGATGGCCTGTGACATTGACGACCGAGAGGGCGGATCCCCTTCGCCGATGGAACCCCGACTGGGGCGGACGTCCCACTGCTCGGCGACCGGTCGCCGCCGTGAACGCACTTTGCCAAAGCCGCTCGGACCTCGTCAAGTCGTTTCCCCGCCCAATAGTCGCTACAGCTGCGACGCGTCCGGTCCGTCCAGCTGTTGCTTCAGCCGCCCGAGGTTGGCCTGCATCTCCTTGGCCGCCTGGGGACGAACGACAAGCGGGACGAGGAGCTTGCTGACCGTGCCCTCGAAGTCGATGTCGATAGAGACCCTCGAAACGCCCGCCCTTGGTTGACGCCTTCAACGTGGCGTCCACGGTGACGCGGATCGGCCCGTCGATGCCACGGACGCCCCACGTCCGTGGGGGGTCCACGTGGGTGACTTGGGAGATGAACACCCGCCTGGTGAACCCGACCCGGCGACCTCGAAGGTCGAATAGGGCGGGGGCCACCAGAATGCCGGTTTCGCATATTGACACCTTTGTGGGGACGGAGGGACTCGAACCCTCACTGGAGGCGTTTTAAGCGCCCTGCCTCTGCCGTTGGGCTACGTCCCCCGGATGTGTGGCTGGGTCTGGGCCGGTGGAATGGGGGTGATCAGCCGGTCATGGACTCGATGATGCCCGGGTCGCGCACCCGGTCGAGGCTGAGCGTCTCTATCTGCCCGTACGGCCCGAGAGCGGAGTCGACCCAGGCGCGCTCGGTCTCCATCGGACCGTGCACCAGCTCGATATGGCGGCCGAGCCGCATCGTGGCCCGTCCGGCGCGGTCGTAGCTCGCCCATCGCCCTATCTCGGCGGAAGACGGATCCCCCTTGCTCGCAAAGGCCGTCCAGGCTGACTGCATCTGCCCCGAGAGACGGACAGCCTCCGGGCCTGTGCCGGCGAACATGGCGACGAAGGGGTAGTGGAGAGTCCCGAAGACGAAGGGCAGCTCGAGCGCATGGCACGCCCCCAGGCCACCGCCACCGAAGGCCGCCTCCCAGTCGAAAAGGTAGGCAAACGTCTTCTCGTTCACGTTCCGGTGCGCCTCGGCCAGCCGCATCGACGGGATACGGAAGATCAGGTCTGTCGCCAAGGCGGAGTACAGGTCCGGCGGCGCGGCGCTCTCGCCGCGCTCGAGCCTGGCTGACCGGTAGACGTCGATCAGCTCGTCGGGCTGCAGCACGTCTCCCAGGCCGCCGGCCAGAACGTGCAGGCCGACGAGCCTGTGGAGCCGCCCCTCGTCGATGTCGTGCAGGGCCGGCGTCGAGAACGTGAAGAACTTCCACTCGTCCCGGTTCGTGCCCACGACAAGGTCGACGTCCGAAGATGCTCCCTGTGCGATCTCTGCCGCGGGGTGGCGGTCGAGCGCCCCGCCGTCGACGACCGGCTGGAACGGGAGGCCGAGCACCTGGTAACTGGCCGCAACCGAGCGCTGGGCCGCCAACATCGCCTTCACCGGCGCCTCGACCAGGGCCGCCCGTGTCAGGCGAGCGAGGCCGAGCGACTTGGCCAGCTCCTCAGCCACTCTGGCGGCCGACCCGATGCCGAGGGCAAGGGCAGGGCCGCTCTGGATCACTGCGCGATGGAACAGCCCGCTCGCCTTGGGCGACGCCAGCAGCGCCGCCACGCTCATGGCGCCGGCGGACTCTCCGAAGAGCGTCACGTTGCCTGGGTCGCCGCCGAAGGAGGCGATGTGCTCTCGCACCCATTTCAGCGCCGCCACCTGGTCGAGAAGCCCCCAGTTCCCGAGGCCCGCACCCGGCGCCTCCTCTTCGGCCAGGGCCGGGTGCGCCAGCCACCCGAAGGCACCGAGGCGATAGTTCACAGACACCACCACCACTCCCCGCCTCGCCAACATCTCACCCCGGTAAAGCGAGACCGAAGCCGATCCGGTGATGAAACCGCCCCCATGGATCCAGACCATCACCGGTCGACGGCCCGAGTCGACCGCCTCGGTCCAGACGTTCAGGTACAGGCAATCCTCCGACATCTCTGTCGGGTCGCCTGGGATCGACTCGGCCGGCATCGGCGGGGGCTGCGGGCACATGGGGGCGGCCGTGGTGGCGTCCCGCACGCCCGCCCACGACACAGGCTCGGCTGGTGCCCGAAAGCGCCGCGCCCCGACGGGCGGGGCGGCAAACGGCACGCCCCGGAAGACGTGACAGCCGCTCTCGGACGCGCCGCGCAGGCGGCCGTAGCGGGTTTCGACGAGCACTTCGGGCATCTCGTACCTCGTAGGACCAAATTTTCTCGTGGAGCTGCCCCCCAATCGTAGGTGGCACACCGCCGGCGCCTCCGCCGGCGGCGGGGGCCTGCCCGTCGAAGATTCCCTCCCGGGGCGCCGGCACTCTCTGACCACCGCATACCGGCAGGTGGAGAGCCCCTTTCGCCTCATTTACCAGCTCGGAGGTCCGGCGATGCGACAGCACTGCCGCCGTCGGACGGGTGACGGCGCCACCGCAAGCCGGTGGGTGCCGAATCCCCCGGCCGAGGTCCCTCCCAGCCTGTTACTGGAGAGGTTTGTGTTGACAAGCGCGCCCAAAGTGGTCAGAGTGGACCCTTGATGCCAATGGGCAGACAGCACCTTCGGCGGCTCGGGTTTGTCGCGGTGGCGGTGGCGGTGGCGATACCTGCCGGCGCGATGATGCCGGCGGCGCTTGCCGCCCGTCCACCGACGCCGGCCCAGATCCAGTCCATGCAGCAGCGCGCCAACGCTCTGGCCGCCAAGATGGCGAAGGACCAGAACATCGTCGCCGTGGCATCTGAGCAGTACGACGAGTACGTCATCATCCTTGGGCAGGACAAGGCGAAGCTGCGTCGCACAGAGCGGTCCCTGGCGCGGCTGCGGGGCCAGGTCGCCCGGGCCATCCTCAACCTGCGCATTGCAGCCGTCCAGGCCTACATGACAGACAATGGCGCCTCCGCCCAGCTGACGGTGCTGCAGGGCAACGTCAACGACTCCGGCAGCATCGCCACCTACGCCGGCACCGTCTCCAACACCCTGAGGGCCGCCGAGCATCAGCTGCAGAACACCAAGTCCCGGGTGGCTGCCGACGTTGCAGCTCAGGCCGCCGAGACGAGCACGGCGGCTGCAGACGTGCAAAAGGCAACGGCCGCCCGCGACGCCGCCGTAACCGCCACGGCACAGATCGAGACCATCCTCCACCAGGTGAAGGGCCAGCTCGCCACGATGATCGTCGAGCACCAACGGGCCGTCGCCGCCGCTGCGGCTGCTCGGGCTCGCCGGATCGAGTTGGCGCGAGAAAGAGCCGCGGCGGTCGCAGCCGAGCGGCTCCGCCAGGCCCAGGAAGCCGCCGCCGCCGAGGCCAAGGCGGCGCCGGCGCCAGAGCCGGGCAGCGGCAGCCTGCCGCCTCCGTCACCCGTCGGCACCGGGGACGGCGAAAGAGCGGTCGCGGCGGCCGAGAGCTTCATCGGCGTCCCGTACGTGTGGGGAGGCGCCAGCAGGGCAGGTGTCGACTGCTCGGGCCTGACGATGCTCGCCTGGGCTGCCGCCGGCGTGCAGCTAGAGCATGGCGCCACGGCTCAGTACGGCGAGTCCCAGCTGGTCCCGTCGTCGCAGATCCAGCCCGGCGACCTGATCTTCTACCACTTCGCCGACGACGGCGGGTTCCCGATCACACACGTGGCGATGTACGTCGGCTCGGGCCCCTACGGGTCCCAGACGATCATCCAGGCCGCGCAGACCGGAACCGACGTGGGGTTCTACCCGATGTACTGGTCGGGTTTCGTGGCCGTCGGGCGCCCCTAAAGCCCCCGATCACGGCGGCTGTACCCAGTCGGGCCCAGGCTCGGTCGAGCCTGGCCGCCGCAGCCAGCGGGGACCGGCAGCATGGATGCGCCAGTACGATTCGCCCGGTGTCGCCACGGCCAGGGAACCTCCCGAACAATGAGGGCCCGCACGACGGGTCTCGAAACGAGTTACTGAGCGACGAGCCACGCCCCGCCGGCGCGCCTTCCCGAACCCGCGCCCGCCGAGATGACGGCGCAGTGTCCCGAAGTGCCCGGCGGGATCGTTCAGCAGCCGGCCGCGGCCAGGCTGAGGTCGTGAACTTTCCCGCGCCTGCCTCGCTCGCGTCCGCCGACCAGGATCCGGCGCGGCGATCCGACGTCGACGAGTGGGGCCGCTCCGAGCGTGCGCGGATGTGGGCGAGGAGGCTGGGGAGCTTCTACTACGACAAGTGGTTCCGGGTGGAGTGGGAGGGCCTCGAGAACATCCCTCGTACCGGTGGTGCCCTCCTCGTAGCAAACCACGCCGGGGCCATCCCCGCCGACGCCCCCATGCTCATGCACGGCATCGAGCAGGAGCTCGGGCGGCCCGTGTACGGGTTGGCCGACAACTGGTTCCGCACCATCCCCGTCGTCGGCACCGGGTGGAGCCGCACGGGCGGCGTACCGGCGCACCGAGACAACGCCCACCGCCTCCTCCAGGATCACGGTCAGCTCGCCCTGGTCTTCCCCGAAGGCACGAAGGGGCCGAGCAAGTTGGTGGGCGAGCGCTATCAACTGCGGCGGTTCGGGCGGGGTGGGTTCGTCGAGACCGCCATGCGAGCCGGGGTGCCCGTCGTGCCCGTCGCCGTTGTCGGCGCGGAGGAGGCGATGCCGATCCTCTACCGGGTGAAGGGTGCCGCCCGGCTCCTGCACGCCCCCTACTTCCCGATCACTGTCAACCACCTCGTGTTCGGCCCTGTGCTCGGCACTTTTGCCTACCTGCCCGCCAAGTTCCGCTTCCGGGTCCTCGAGCCGACCACCTTCGATGTCGACCCAGACATGTCGCGCTACCCGCGGGGTCGGATCATGGAGGAGGCCGAGAACATCCGCCAGCGTCTTCAGGAAGCGCTGTATCAGATGCTGTCGACCCGGCACAGCATCTGGTTCGGCTGAGGGGTCTCGGCGGAGAGGAACGGGAGAGTGACATTTCTGGGCCGCCGCATCCTCCTCACCGGCTTGGATACGTTCTGGGGAGGCCGGGTAGCGGCGGCGCTGGAGAAGCAGCCCGCCGTGGAACTGGTGCTCGGGATGGGCACGGGCACACCGGCCGTCCCCCTCGAGCGCACCGAATTCGTCCGGGCGGACAACAGCTACTCATTGCTGTCGAGGATCGTGAAGGCGACCCAGGTCGACACGATCGTGCACACCTTCCTCGTCGTCGACTCGTCCTCCATGTCCGGCCGGGCGCTCCACGAGACGAACGTCATCGGCAC
This sequence comes from uncultured Actinomycetota bacterium, assembly GCA_963754255.1. Taxonomy (GTDB): domain Bacteria; phylum Actinomycetota; class Acidimicrobiia; order Acidimicrobiales; family Bog-793; genus CAVWEW01. Next base: position 333,959 of record CAVWEW010000008.1, on the reverse strand, counting down.
GATGAACTTGCTGGCGGCCGCCGGGGCGGCCGGATCGTCGGTGCGCCAGGTCGTCGTCAAGTCATCGTCCCTCGTCTACGGGGCCCACCCGGCCGATCCGGCCTGGTTCAGCGAGGACACTCCGCGCTCGCGGCCGCCCCGCGCCCGGCTCGAGCGGTCCCTCACCGAGGTGGAGAGCTACGTAAGTGATTTTGCCGAGGAGAACGCGGATGTCACCGTCTCCCTGCTGCGCTTTGCCAACGTGCTCGGACCGAGCATCAACAACCCGATCAGCCGGAACCTGGCGCGAGGTGTGTTGCCGTCGATAGCGGGTTTCGATCCGTTGCTGCAGTTCGTCGAGGAGGATGACGTCGTCCGCTGCCTCGAGACAGTCGTCCGCCAGCGGATCGGCGGGACCTACAACGTCGCCGGCGACGGCAAGCTGCCGGTGAGCGAGGTAGCCAGGATCGCCGGCGCCCGCCGCCTGCCGATCTCACCGTACTGGACACGTCAGGCGGCGGCCCCTCTCGTCCGGCTCGGTCTGCTCGACCTACCCGGTGAGCTCGAGTCGCTCCTCCGGTACGGGCGCGGGATCGACACGTCGCGACTGAAGGCGACCGGATTCGAGTTCTCCCGCACCTCGGCGGGCACCGTCGAGCGCTTCGCGGAGGCGAACAGGTTGCGACGGGCGGTAGGGCGCCAGCTCCCGGGCTACCGGTACGAGCCTGACGTCGAGGCGTTCTTCAAACACTCCCCCGCCGTCGTCCGCTCGCCGGATGGGTGATGTCCGGCTCCAGAGCCTGCAGGCCGATCAGTCGGACACCCATTGACGCAGGTAGCGCTGCCGGTGCTCGGCCCACTCCTCGGCCGTGAGGGCGTAGCGGACGTGGTCCTCCCATTTGCCGTCGATCTCGAGATACCTGAGGGCTATGCCCTCCCCCCGGAGCCACAGCTTCTGGGCCACCCTCCGGCTTGGCCGGTTCCGGGGGATGATGGAGATCTGCAAGCGATGCAGCCCTAGCTCCTCGAAGGCGTAACGAAACAGGGTCACGCACGCCTCCGGGACGTAGCCGTGCCCCGCTTGGAGCTGGTCCACCCAGTAGCCGACATAGGCGTTCTGGAACGGGCCGCGCTGCACCGACGACAGGTTGACCTCCCCGATGAACTGGCCCAGGACGAATATGCCGAAGCCGTAGGCGGTGCCGAGCTGGCGCTCCCGCTCTCTCATCGAGCACCGGGCGATGTAGCTGGCCCGGTCGTCGGAGGGGTGGGGCGCGCCCGAGGCCCGCGGTTCCCAGGGAAGCAGCCACTCCCGGTTCCGGGTCCTTACCTCGTGCCACTCCTCGAAATCGGCTTCCCGGAGCTGGCGCAGGCGCACACGGCGACCGGTCAGCTCCAGGACGGATCCCTTCGTCGTCAGAGCACTCATGCCGCTCCGGCCGGCCATGAGAGGCTTCTCACGGCTCTATCGTCGCAGATCCGGGCAGTAACCGCTTAGTATCGAAGCGGTGGAGCTCCCCGCGAGGGGCGATTCCGGCCGCTCCGTCGAGCGATCCGCCCGTAGCCCTTTGCTCTCGCCCATGTCCGCCTCCGCCTCCTCTTCGTCACTGCCGGACCCAGCCCTCTCCTCGAGACCGTATGCCATTCTCGTGCTCGGGCCGCACCGAGCCGGCACGACCGTCGCCGCCTCCGCCTTGGGATCCCTCGGACTGAGCCTTCCGCGACCGGACGACCGGCCCGCCGGCCGCACGGGTGCCGGCGAGGGCCGTTTGGAAAGCGTGTCGCTCACGAGCTTGTCGGACGAGCTCCTCCGCTGGCTCGGCGGCAGCTGGGACGACCCGCCGGTTCTGCCAGAGCGCGTCTACGGGCCCTCTGGACCGTCGGAGCTGCCGGCACGTCTCAGGCGTGCCGCCGCCACCTTCGAGGCCGCCTTCGGCGAGCCCGAGACCCCTGTCTGCTGGACCGAGCCCCGCACGGCCCTGCTCCTGCCGCTCTGGCGCCGCGTCCTCGAGCGAGTACGGCCGCTCGCCGGGGTTCTCTGCCTCCGGGAACCGCTCGAGGCTGCCCGGGCTCTCGACCGGGCAGCCGGCCTGGGACTACCTGTAGGACTGGCGCTCTGGGAGAGGTACACGCGGCCGGGCCGTAGAGGGCTTGGCCGGCTTGCCGGTCTTCGTGTCTGTGTTTGCGGAGGCGCTCGGCGACCCGGGACGATGGCAGGCAGCCCTGACTGATTGGTTGAGATCCCTCGAGGCCCTCCCGCCCGGGGCCGCGGACGCGCGAGAGCGCGGGGTGCTCGGCGCCGGCCTCAGCGACGAGACCGGCCGAGAGGTGCTGGTCAGCGGCAGCAACGGGATCCCGGAGGACTCGATCGTCCTCCCCAGCCAACAGCGCCTGTACGAGGAGTTGGCCGCTCTCGGGGGCGCCCAGGCTTTGTTCGGCTACACGCCGGTGTTCTCCGAATCCGCCTGGTCGGCCAACGTGCTCGAGCAGCGACGGGACCAGAACCGCTTCTGGCAGGCGGCGGACTGGCTGGCCAAAGAGCTCCTCGCCCACCTGCCCGGCGCCGCCACCACCGAACCCCCTCGCCAGGTGCCCTACCCTCCCAATGCCACGACCGATCTACCCGGGTACCACCGCTTCCTCCGTGACCGGGGCGAGCCGATCACGGTGCCAGTCCCTGGGCGCGCACCCGCGCCGGGGCGGCGCGGCCGCAAGAGCGCCGGAAAGCCTGGGGCGCCGTTGTTCAGCGTGATCCTGCCCACCTACCGGACTCCCCTCCCCATGCTCGACTGCTGCATGTCATCGGTGCTCGCTCAGCAGTTCACCGATTTCGAGCTGCGCATCTGCGACGATGCCTCGGATGATCCCGCCCTGCTGGGCCGCCTGGAGGAATATGCCGAGTCCGACGGCCGGATCGTCTTGTCGAAACGGACGACACACGGAGGAGTCTCCGCCGCCACGAACGCCGCCCTGTCGGGGGCGAGCGGCCGCTACATCGCCTTTCTCGGCGCCGAGGACGCGCTGCACCGGAGCAGTTTGTCCCGCCTCGCTGACGCCATCCACGACCACCCGGACGCCGATGTCCTCTATTCCGACGAGGACCGGATCGACGAGGGCGGCATGCGCCACGGGCCGACCTTCAAGCCTGACTGGTCGCCCGATCTTCTCCTTTCCGGCCCTTACATGTCGCACGTCCTCGTGGTGCGGCGCCGGCTGGTGGAGGAGCTCGGCGGGCTACGCCCGGCCTACGACGGTGCCGAGGACTACGACCTGATGCTGCGGGCCACAGAGCGCACTGACGCCGTCGTCCACGTGCCGGAGGTGCTCTACCACTCGCGCACGCTGACGGTGTCGGGGCGAAGAGCCGGGTGGCGCCGATGAGGCGCATGCGGCCGGCCGCGTCGATCAGGCGCAGGCGGCCGGCCGGCGGGCGCTCGAGGACGCTGTCGTTCGGCGGGGACTCGTCGCCGCCGTCGACGCTCACCCGACGGTGCCGGGCAGCTACCACGTGCGGCGCCGCCCACCCCGTCAGACGCTCGTGAGCGCCATCATCCCTTTTCGCGACGAGCCCGCACTCACGGCGGCCTGCTACCGCTCCTTCGTCGAGCAGCCCGGCTACGAGAACTTCGAGTTGCTCCTTCTCGACAATGACAGTGCCCTGCCTGAGACGCGGGCCATGCTCGAGGAGATCAGCGCCGATCGACGGGTCCGGCTCCTCGAAGCACCCGGCCCTTTCGACTGGGCGGCGATCAACAATGGCGCCGCCAAGGAGGCCCATGGCGACGTGCTGTTGTTCATGAACAACGACGTCGAGGCCCGTTCGGCCGGCTGGCTCGGCGCCATGGTCGCCCATGCCGCCCGGTCAGAGGTGGGAGCTGTCGGAGCCCGGCTCCTCTACCCCGACAACACGGTGCAGCACGCCGGCGTCGCCGTCGGCCTCGGTTGGGGGTCCACCCACCTCCAGCAGGGTCTTCCGGCAGACGAGCCCGGCTACATGTCCATCGCCGTCGTCACCCGGAATTGCTCGGCGGTCACCGGCGCCTGCCTGATGGCGCGAAGGGATCTGTTCGAGGAAGTAGGCGGTTTCGACTCGAATCTCGCCATCGCCTTCAACGACATCGACTTCTGCCTGCGGCTCCGGGCGCGCGGGTACCTGGTCGTCTATACCCCGCTCGCCGAGCTGGTCCACCACGAGTCGAAGTCGATCGGTCACACGGAACTGGTCGAGGCGCCGTTCTTCAGGCGGCGCTGGCGATCGGTCATGGTGGCGGGCGATCCCTACTACAACCCCAACCTGGGTCGGTTCGACAACTCCTGCCGGCTCCCGACAGAGGAGGATGAAGGCAAATGGACGACATTCCTGTCGATGCTCGACGAGTCGTCAACGAGCTGAGGTCGTCTCGCACCAAGGGAGCCGGACTGGCACCGAGGACCTGGGCACCACCGCAGTCACTGGAGACGCCCCCGCTCCGACCGCTTCAGCAGAACGAGCACCTCGGCTGGATGCACAAGAACTGGGACCTCCGGCCACTGATCGGGCCTCCCCGGGACCACGGGTGGAAAGGCCGCCTGAAGCGAGTGGTTCACAGGCTGGTGACCGCCACCTTCGCTCCCTACCTGGAGCGCCTGCAGGATTACCTCGGTGTGAACGTGCGGGCGCTCCAGGAAGTCGCCAGTCGGGTCGACGAGCTGGAGGCATCGCAGGCGGCGCTCATGGCTGCCGTGCGGGCCGACTTCGTCGATCTCGCCCGCCATGTCGACGACCGGATGGGCGACTGAGGAGCCGGAGAGCCATCGAGCACGACATGGTTGGAGGCGGCCCGCTCGAGCTCACGGCCGAGGATGCGCCGGAGGCATCACGTCCGTCCGTCGTCGTCGTCACCTACTCCTGGGGGTCGGAGTGGGCAGAGGCGTCCGCAGCCGTGCGCCTCGTGAGCGGCGCCCTGGCGCTCAATGCCAGGGTCACCGTCGTCAGCCTGGATGATCCCGGCACTGCTCCTCCACCGGCCGGGGCACATGCGCCTCGACAGCGTCTTTCATGTTCATCCCACTCTTGGCGCGCGATCTCACCCAGACAGGGCAGACCTGTTGCGCACGGCATTCATGCGCCAGCCTGGTTCCATCATGCCGGAAAGGGCCCTCCGCGGCACCCTCGGACTGGAGGCTCGGACGGGTGGCGACACGGCGTCGGTTATCTCCGACCTCCGGCCGGACGTCCTGGTGCTCGCCGGCACGGGATCGTTCTGGAACGACTCACTCCCGCTCGGTTCCTCCGGGCCGAGGGTCGTGCTCCTGCCCCTCTGCGGCGACGACCCGGTGCTCTCGTCAGCTGCCCTCCGCCCGCTCCTCGCCCGGGCGGACGCCGTCGGGGTCTTCTCGGCAGCTGAGCAGCGTCGGGTGGCCGAGGCTCTCACCGACCCGGCCTCCGGATCGGCCTCCAGTACGCGGGTGCAACGTCTCCAGGTCGCGTTGCCGGTCAACCGTCTGGCGGCCGCCACCGCCATGGCCGGAATGGCCCCGTTCGGCCGCTATCTGCTCGTGCTGTCCGCTCTGCCGGGCGATCCCGTCGGCGGCACGACCCCCCCGCACGACTTCCTGCGTGAGGTGCTCGGGGATGTGGCCATCGCCGAGGTCGGGGCAAAGAACTGGGTGGTGACGAGGGGGGCCGATCGCTTCGAGATCACCTGGACGCCCAGCCGAATGATCCTGTGGCGTCTCATGGCCGGCGCTGACGTGATGCTCGACCTGCGCGCAGAGGGCCCGGTGGGCCGGGAGGCGATCGAGTCGCTTTGCTTCGGCACGCCGATCGTCGTCCCGGAGCGCTCGGTCGCGGCTGAGCACGCGGCGGACTCGAACGGAGGCCTGTGGTACCTGGCGCCCGGCGAGATGACCGACTGCGTCGCCGCCCTGCTCTCTCAGACGACGCTGCGGGAGAGGCTCGGTGGCAACGGCAAGGCGTGGGCGGAGCAGTGGCACAGCGACACCGCCCGCATTCGTCGAGGCCGCGCGCCGGCTCGCACTGGGCGATTGAGGGCTCTCTCTCCCGCCGCAGCGTGGAGAGGTGACAGCCCGGCCAGATTGCCTTTTCCCCGGCCTGGGTAAGCCCCGCGCACGAAGACAAGTGAAACCGCACTCCCTCCGGCTGCCGCCCCCCGCGGAGGCTGCCCTCGGCCGTGGCCGCGCGGCCATTATTCCAACGACCCCACATGACAGACCGAACGGCGTGCGCCAGAGAGGCGTGCCCACTGCCTCGAGCTCATCGGCTAGGAGCCGGAGGCTGTGCGCTCCTGTCGGGCCTGAGCTCATGGAAGTGCTCCCTCCGCACGGGGGAATCCCGGACGGGGAATCCCGGACGGGGCGACGCAGTCGTCGTGAGCATGCGACGTGAGTTCCCCGCGGTGCCGCGCAGCGTCTCTGCCGCCCGCAGCTTCGTTCAGGAGATAGCGTCCGCCGAGCAGCTGCAGGTGCCAATCGACGTCGTGGCGCTCCTGACGAGCGAGCTCGCCACCAACGCTGTCGTCTTCGGCAACGCCGAAGTCTTTGCCGTCGAAGTGGGCCGCAGCCGACAAGCCGCCGCAGGCATACGCGTGGAGGTCGTCGACGGCAATCCGACACCGCCGGTGCTGCGGGAGCCGAACGACGGCGACGTCCACGGGCGTGGCCTGATACTCGTGAACAGCCTCGCCAGCGACTGGGGCAGCTACAACCTCCCTGGTGCCAAGAAGGCGGTCTGGTTCGAGCTGTAGAGACCGTCTCGGTGGTCGAGCAGTTCGGCCACCATCCCGTCGAGGATGTCCGACTCCGACACGACCAGGTCCTCGCGTCCGACGGTGTCCAGCACCGCCTCGAGCACGACCGCGCCGCCGACGATGACATCGGCACGACCCGGCTCGAGTCCGGGCTTCTCCAGCCTCTTTTCGAGGGGAACCGCCGCCAGCTCACGAATCAGGCGCCCGACGTCCTGGCGAGTCAGGCGCGGAATGGTGCACGCGGCGCCGGTCATAGGTCTCGAGACCGAGGTTGAGCATGGCAAGCGTCGAGACCGTTCCGGCCAGACCTACCATCTCGGCGGCCCGGCCCAGCTCCGGATGAGCCGCCAGCGCTTCGCCCACGAGGCCGGACGCGAAGTCGTGCCCGCTCCTCAGCTGTTCGGGCGTCGGAGGATCACCGTGAAGGAACCTCTCCGTCAGCCGCACGCACCCCACCTGCAACGAGACGGCCACCACGCCGTCGCCGGCGGCAGGGTCGGCCGCGCCGGGGGCGCCGGCGACATCGGCCGCCGTGACGAGCTCCGTCGAGCCTCCACCCACGTCGACGACGAGGAAGGGGCCGTTGCCCGGGTCGAGCTCGGTTGTGGCGCCGCGATAGGAGAGCCGTCCTTCTTCGTGCCCGCTCAGGACCTGGACCTCGGTTCCGATCGCCCCCGCTGCCCTGTCGAGGAATTCCGCCGAGTTGGAGGCGTCCCGGACCGCAGACGTAGCCGTGGCCATGACGTCGGCCACGTCGTGACGCTCCATGACCTGGCGGTACTCTCCCAGCACCTCCAATGTCCGGCGGATCGCCTCGGACCCGAGCCGGCCGGAGCGATCGACGCTCTCACCGAGCCGGGTGATCCGCATCAACCGCTCGAGAGGCCTCCCGTCCGCCCGGGCCACGAGCAAGCGGGTGGAGTTCGTCCCACAGTCGACAGCGGCGACCGGCCGGCCCGCCTTCTCGCCTGGCGAGACGGCCGGGACAGGCGGGAGCGTCACGAGGCGTTGCCGGCCGCCGGCGACTCGTCCCTTCGATAGCGGTCGGTCTCCAGGCCCAGCCGGTCCAGCGCCCACCGCCCGACCGGATCGTCGCCGCCGGCGAGGTACCAGGCGAGATGTGCATGCAGGCACTTGACCCCGTGGCGCGTCCCACCGACGCCACCGGTAGGGACCGGGCCTTCGTAACCTGGCGGGAGATGCCGGTCACGTTCTTCTGCATAGTGGGCGTGGGCTGACTCGAGCTCGACGGGGTCGACCGCCGCCTCGGCCTGCTTCACCCCCCCGACCGACTCGAGACGTCCGACAGCATCGTTCTCCTGCCGCCCGATCAGCCAGTAGCGGGTCGGCATCGGTGTCAGATCGCCGAGGAGCGGCGGGTTCTTGATGACCACCGGGACCCCCGCCCGATCGCGGACCACTACTTCGTAGGCGCCTCTCGGCGGACGCCCGAGCAGCTCAGTGATCTGGCCAAGCTCGTCCTCGTCGCCGGCGATCAACGCTTCCGGCGCTTCATGGCATAGAGGATGATCCGGATGAGGACGAGCACGCCGGCAACACTGGCAAAAGGGACCATCCGCTTGACGACCGAGGATCCGGCCACGCCCACGAGGTCGACGGCTTCTGCGGGAGCCGACTCGATCTGACGGATGCCGGCGGCTGCTTGATCATCGGCTGCTTCCCGACCGGCGGTCGAGGCCGACGAGCTTGGTCCGGCGCTGGAATTCTGGTTCCCTGCGCTGCCGTCGCTGGCGGCACCGCCGGCGGCGCCGGGTGCGGCGCTCTCGGCGGCGCCGAGGCCAACCTCTCGGTTGTCGTCTGTCGGGGCCGTCTCTCCGCCGGACTCGGCTACTCCGCCGGCGGAGCCAGTCGCCCCGTCGCCGGCGCCCTCTGTCCCCCCGGGGCCGGCGGAGCCAGTCGCCCCGTCGCCGGCGGCCTTTGTCGCTCCCTCGCCGGCGCCCGGCTCAGCTCCGCCGGCCGCCGCCGGAGCACCTGGAGTGAGAACCGTGGTCTCGAGGTTCTGGACGAACTGGTCGAGGAGCTTGCCCGACACGTCGGCGAGGACTCCGCGGCCGAACTGGGCGACCTTCCCGGTGATGGCCAAGTCCGTGAAGACGGAGACCTTCGTCCCGGTCCCGTCAGGTGCCAGCGTGGCCGTGATGGTGGCAGAGGCGTTGCCCTGCCCACGGGTCTCTCTTCCGTCGGCCTTCAGAACAGCCCGATGGCTCTCGGCATCCCTCTCCGAGAAACGGATCGCTCCCTTGTACGAGGCGGTGATCGGCCCCACCTTGACCTTGACGAGGCCCCGGTACTCGTCGCCCTCGACCTCGGTCAGCTGTGCCCCAGGCATGCAAGGAGCGATCCGCTCGAGGTCGGTCAGCACCGCCCACGCTTCCTCGATGGGGACTGCCACCTCGAACTCGTTCGTCAACTCCACCTGGCAAGGTCCTCTCGTGTGTCGATGTCGGCCGGTACGCCTCCGCAGGCTACTTCCACCACCAGCTCGGGCCGCCGGTGCATGAGCGTGCGAGCACCCTCGTCGCCGTCTATGGGAAGGAGCGTCCACACGGGAGCGTCGAGCCGCACGGGATGACCGCGGCGGCCGCCGTATGTGGCCACGACGATGGGGCCGCCCGGCTCCTCGGCGACAGCCTTCCAGGCCGCCGCGGTCAGCCCCGGCACGTCGCCGAGGCCCACGACGGCTGCCGAATGACCCTGCTGCTGGCACCAGTGCAGGGCGACGCCGAGCGAAGTCGCCTGGCCGCTCGCCCAGTCCTCGTTGCGAAGAAGGGTGGCGCCGTCGGGGACGATGTCGGAGAGATTGATGGAGCCGGTGACCACGATGAGCTCGTCGAGATCCGCCTCCCGGGCAACCTCGATCGCCCATGTGACAAGGGGGCGCCCTCTCGTCGTAGCCCGCAACTTCTCGCCGGGACCGCCGAAACGGGAGCCGGCACCCGCAGCAAGCACCACTGCGGCAGTCGACATCGCCCGTGAGCGTAACGACGGGCCGGGGCCACCGAGCGTGCCTGCTCAGCGAGTGTGGATCGGTCCCTCGCCGGCCCGGAGCGACGGCACCCGCACGCCCCGCCGGGAGGCGATGATCTCGGCGCAGATGGCGATGGCGGTCTCCTCGGGGGTGCGGGCGCCGATGTCGAGCCCGATCGGGCTCATCAGGCGCTGCACGAGCATCTCCTCGTCGGCGCCTGCTTCGAGCAGCCGCCGCCACCGCGCCTCATGGGTTCGTCTCGACCCCATGGCGCCGAGGTAGCCGACGCGGGTCTGAAGCGCAGCCGTGATCGCCGGCACGTCGAACTTCGTGTCGTGGGTGAGCACGCAGACGGCGTCTCTCGGTCCGAGGCTGTCGGCGATCGTGGCGAGGTAGCGGTCGGGCCAATCGACGACGACTTCGTCGGCCATGGGAAACCTCGCCCGCGTGGCGAACACCGGTCGGGCATCACAGACGATCACGCGGAAGCCGAGGAGCTTGCCGGCGGAGGCGAGGGAGGCGGTGAAGTCGACCGCTCCGAAGATCACGAGGAGGGCCGGGGGTGCAAAGACCTCTATGAAGACCTCGACCGCCCTCTGGCGTGCCTCTCCCCGGGGGCCGTAGTGGCGTGTGACGGTCAGGCCACGATCGATGGCTGCAAGGACGTCGCGGCCCACGACACGGTCGAGGTCCGGGTCGCCGAGGGTTCCGAGGATCGGAACGTCGCTGCTGGGCTCGACGAGCAGCTTGGCGCCGAGGCGTGTCCGAGGCGAGGGCTCGGTCTCTTCGGCCTCGACGGCGGTGACGGTGGCAAGGCCCACGGGAGCTTCAGCCCGCAACGCCTGGCGGAGAGCTGTGAAGATAGGACCCGGGCGTCCGGGCAGCTGATCGCTCACGGGGTCACCGGCTCACCTGCCGCACCTGGCCCGGAACCCGCACGACGGGCTCACCAATCAAGCGGCTCCACGAGGACGTGCAAGGTGCCACCGCAGGTCAGCCCGACGGCAAACGCCTCGTCGTCCGAGTAGCCGAAGGTGCACACCTTTGCCTCCCCGGCCTGCAGGACAGCGAGCGCCTCGGTCACGACGGCGCCTTCGACACATCCCCCGGAAACAGATCCCGCCACCTCGCCGTCCTCGCTCACGGCCATCGTGGCGCCTGGATCGCGTGGCCCTGAGCCCTCCACGCCGACTACGCGGGCGACCGCAACCCGCCGGCCGTCCGCCAGCCACTCGTCGATTCTCTCGAGCACTTCCCTCATCTCGTCACCACGACCTTCGATCTCGTCACCGCCCCGCCATGACCGCGCCTGCCGGGCGGCCCGGTCCATCCGGCCCGGTCCGGCCGGCGCTGCGCCGGCAGCGCGTCAGAGTTCAGGTTAGGGCGGTGTCGAGCGCTCGCCGCACGAGAACCGTGGCGAGATGCCGCCTGAACTCGACCGAGGCGTTGATGTCCGCCGCCGGATCCGCCTCGTCGGCGGCGTGCCGAGCAGCTTCCTCGGGACTCTCGCCCGCTGCCACAGCAGCCTCGACGGCGGTGGCACGCAGGGGCACGGCCCCCATGTTGATCAGCGCCACGCCGACCCTGCGACCGTCCGAACCCGCCTCGACCCCCGGGGGGGCCGCCCCGTTGAGGGACACCACCACTGCACCGACGATCGCCCAGTCCTGGGCGCGCTTGGTCAGCTTCTCGAAACCCCATGCGCCGGCGAGCTTCGGCACCCGGATCTCGGTCAGCATCTCGTCCGCGCCGATCGCCGTCTCGAGGAACCCGAGGTGGAACTCCGAAGCCGCCACTTCCCGGGTGGCGCCGCCGGCGCCGCTCACGACGAATGTGCCCCCGAGGGCGAGAACGACGGCCGGCAGGTCCGAGGCGGGATCCCCGTGGGCGATGGAGCCGCCGATGGTCCCCCGGTGGCGCACCTGGGGATCACCCACCTGGGCGGCGACATGAGCAAGCAGCGGCACGTGGCGAAGCACGAGAGGATCGGTGGCGACCTGGTGATGGGTGCTGAGCGCCCCGATCGCCAGTTGGTCGCCCCTGTCTGAGATGTAGGCAAGATCCGGGATCCCGCCGAGGTCGATGAGCACCGAGGGCGTGGCGAGGCGCAGCTTCATGAGGGGCAGGAGCGAATGGCCACCGGCGAGGAGCTTCGCCTCGTCCCCGTGCTCGGTGAGAAGACCGACGGCCTCGTCGATGGAAGAGGCCCGTTCGTAGTCGAAAGCGGCCGGGATCATGACTGCAGCTCCGGGACCCGGCCGGCGGCGAGCGCGGCGGCGACGATGTTGTGGTAGCCGGTGCAGCGGCAGAGGTTGCCCTCGAGCCCGAGGCGGACCTCCTCGGCCGTGATGGGGGCGGCGTCCGGGGGTCGCTCGGCGAGCAGGGACGTGATGGCCATCACCATTCCGGGCGTGCAGAAACCGCACTGCAGCCCATGATTCTCGTGGAATGCCCGCTGGACAGGGTGCATCGTGCCGTCGTCCTCGGCGAGTCCCTCGATGGTGGTGACCTCCCGGCCGGCGACCTGGGCCGCCAGCACGGTGCACGACTTGACCGACTGCCCGTCGAGCAGCACGGTGCATGCCCCGCACGACGTCGTGTCGCAGCCGATGTTCGTCCCCTTCAGGCCGGCGACATCTCGTATGTACTGGACGAGGAGGGTGCGCGCCTCCACATCGGCGGCGACCTCGCTCCCGTTTATCGTGATGCTGATCTGCAAGTCAGGCTCCTAGTCTCGCTGCGGCTATTGCGCCCCAGACGCGCTGCGGCGTCATCGGCATGTCGACGTGGCGGATCCCGAAGACCGAAAGCGCATCGACGACGGCGTTGTGGACGGCCGGCGCCGAGCCGATCGTGCCGGACTCGCCGATGCCTTTGGCGCCGAGAGGGTTCTTCGTGGTGAGCGTCTCGGTGAAGGCCCTTTCGATGTTGGGCAGTTCCACGGCGGTCACGAACGCGTAGTCGGCAAAGTTGGAGGTGAGCGGATTCCCCTCGGCGTCGTAGCAGAACTCCTCGAGGAGCGCCTGGGCCACCCCTTGGGCAATGCCGCCGTGGACCTGGCCTTCGGCGAGCAGGGGGTTGAGGATCCGGCCGGCATCGTCGATGGCGATGTGCCGCTTGAGCTCGACCGCGCCAGTGTCGGTGTCGACCTCCACCACCGAGATGTGCGTCCCGAACGGGAAGGTGGAGCCGGTGGAGGGGATGTCGACCTCGGCCATCAACGGCTCTCCGTCCTTGTCGAGGGCCGCCCTTGCCACCTCCCCCCAGCCCTTTGACATCGCCGGAGTCCCGGCCACGTGGAACTGGCCGCCGTGCTGGTCGAGGACGATGTCGGCCGGGGCGGCCTCGAAGAGGTCCGCGGCGAGCGCCTTTGCCTTGTCGACCACCTCGACGGCCGCCAGGTGAACGGCGGATTCCGCCGCTCTGGAGGGAGCGCGATCCGAACGTGCCCACGCCGCGGGGGACGATGTCGGTGTCTCCGTGGATCACCTCGATGTCCTCCATCGGGATGCCGAGCTGGTTCGAGACGAGCATCGACCAGGCCGTGTGGTGGCCCTGGCCGTGTGACGACGAGCCTGTGCGCACGATCGCCCTCCCGTCCGGACGGACCTCGACCGCGCCGTACTCCCCTTCGGGTATGCCGTTCGTGATCTCGACGTAGGAGGAGATGCCGATCCCGAGCTGCCGTCTCTCGCCGGCATCGCGGCGGCGGCTTTGCTCGCGGCGCAGCTCGTCATAGCCGGCCATCTCCATGGCGAGGTCAAAGGCACGGAGGTAGTCGCCCGAGTCGTACTCGGTTCCGGTCGGAGTCGTGTAGGGGAAGGCGTCCGAGGCGATGAGGTTCGTCCGCCGCACGTCGGCCGGATCGAGGCCGATCTCGGCGGCAAAGCAGTCGATCGCCCGCTCGATGGCCGCCGTCGCCTCCGGCCGGCCGGCACCCCGGTAGGCGACGGTGGGGACCGTGTTGGTGACGACCGAGTTGCTCGAGCACTCGCCGCGCCCGATTGCGTACACGCCCGTGGCCATGGTCCGTGTCATGAACGGCAGGACGGCGCCGATCTCCGGGTAGGCGCCGGAGTCCTGCAGCACGTCGATGCGGTAGGCGAGGATCCGGCCGTCCCGTGTGCCACCGATCTCGACTTCCTGGATCTGCGCCCGGCCGTGCCCGAGGCCGACCATGGACTCCGAACGGGTCTCCGTCCACCGAGCCGGCCGTCCGAGGCGCTTGGCGACGCAGGCGACGACGATGTCCTCGGGGTAGACCGACCCCTTCGCCCCGAACCCGCCGCCCACGTCGGGGGAGATGACGTGCACCTGATCGGGCTCGACGGCAAGCGCCTTGGCGAGTGAGTCCCGGACGCCGTGGGCGGTCTGCGTCGAGGCGTAGAACGTCAGGCGACCGTCGGCGGCCACCTCGGCGGCGGAGGACCTCCCCTCGAGAGGGCATGGAGCAACGCGCTGGTTGACCATCTTCTGCCGGACGACGACGTCGCAGCCGTCGAACAGCGTCTCGTCGTGCCCGAACTGGAGGGCGAAGCAATTGTTCGTCCCGATCTCCGGATAGAGCAACGCCTCGTCTTTCAGCGCCTCTTCCGGGTCGACCACGACCGGGAGGGGGTCGTAGTCGATCACGACGAGCTCGGCGGCGTCGGCTCCCGCCGTGGGCGTGTCGGCGGCGATGACGACGATCGGCTCACCGACGAAACGGACGACGCCCTCGGCGAGCACCGGACGCTTCATGTCCTGATTGAGCATGGCCATCCCGGGGGCAAGGGGCGTCACTCCGAGATCGGCGTTGAGAAAGACGCCGCGGACACCGTCAGCGGTGCGCGCCTGCTCCACGTCGATGGAGGCGATGCGGGCATGCGCCACCGTGGACCGCACGAAGGTCAGGTGGACGCGCACCGGGAAGATCGAGGTCGCCTACGTACGTGCCCCCGGAGGTGAGGAACTTCGGATCCTCGCGCCGGAGCACTCGATTGCCGAGGATGCTCACAGCGCCCGACCCTACCCGGTGTCCGGAGGGCTGAGGAATCCGGCCCCGGCGGCACAGGCCTCAGGGCACCGCTTTCCAGAACTCCAAGCGCTGCACCAACTCCGACCAGAAACCCGCAGGCGTTCCCACCGAACCGCTCCCCGTGGCTCCGCTGGCAGAGATGAGGGAATCGCTCGGCACGAGGTCGGACTTCGGCACGACGGGCGAGTCGAGGGAGTCCGAGGAGGAGGCGGGCTGGCCGGCCACACTGGGCAGAACGACGAGGGACTGGTCCCCTACGGCGACAAGGCCGTATCTCTCGTGAGCCAACCTGGCGATCGTGTCCGGTTGACGCAGTGAGGCGATCTGTCCCGCCAAGGATCGGTTCTCCGCATTCAGCTGGATCAATTGCTGGCCCTCCTGCCGGACAGCCGTCCGCTCTCCGAGGAGCTGGTTGAGCGGGAACTGCGTCGCCACGATTCCGGCGGCGACGATGAGCGCTCCCAGCAGTGTGATCCGCGCCCGGCGGACAGGGGTGGACATCATGATCCCTTCTTCCCGGAGGAGGAGAGGTGGGGGCCCCCGCCGTGGCCGGCGAAGGCGGCCGGGCCGAGGAACTCGGCGGCGTCACCCAGGATCTCCTCGATCCGCAGCAAGCGGTTGTACTTGGCGACACGGTCCGACCGGGCGGGCGCTCCGGCCTTGATCTGCCCGCAGTTCGTCGCCACGGCGAGATCGGCGATGGTCGTGTCCTCGGTCTCGCCGGACCGGTGGGACATCTGGCAGCGATAGGCGGCCCTCGTGGCGGTCGCCATCGTGAGGAGCGTCTCGGTCAGGGTGCCGATCTGGTTCACCTTGACGAGCACCGCGTTGGCAACTCCCAAGTGCGATCCCGCGTTCGAGGCGGTCGACGTTCGTCACGAAGAGGTCGTCGCCGACGAGCTGCACCCGTCCTCCGACTTCTGCCGTGAGAGCCGCCCAGCCCTCCCAGTCCTCCTCCGCCATGCCGTCCTCGAGGGAAATGACGGGGAAACGGTCGATGGCAGACGACCCAGTAGTCGACGAACTCGCCTGGCGACAGGGAACGGCCCTCACCCTCGAGGACGTACTTGCCGTCCCGCCACAGCTCGGTCGTGGCCGGGTCGAGGGCGATGGCGATCTCGTCGCCCGGCGACTCGGCCGGCGGCCTCGATCGCCTCCAGGAGGAATTGGAGCGCCTCCTCGTTGTTGGCCAGGTTCGGGGCGAAGCCCCCCTCGTCCCCGACGGCGGTGGCGTGGCCCCGCTCGTGCAGCACGGTGCGCAAGGCGTGGTAGGTCTCGGCTCCCCAGCGCAGCGCCTCGGAGAAGGACGCTGCTCCGAGCGGGACGATCATGAACTCCTGGAAGTCGACGTTGTTGTCGGCATGTGCTCCACCGTTCAGGACGTTCATCATCGGAACCGGGAGCACGTGGGCGTCGGAGCCGCCGAGATAGCGGAACAGCGGCAGCTCATGATGCTCGGCAGCGGCCCGCGCCACGGCGAGAGAAACGCCGATAATGGCGTTGGCACCGAGCCGGCTCTTGTCGGGCGTGCCGTCGAGGTCGATCAAGGTGTAATCGAGCCGGCGCTGGTCGCTGCCGTCGAGACCAATGACGGCCCGGGCTATCTCTCCCCGCACGTTGGCGACGGCGCCGAGCACGCCCCGGCCTTTGAAGCGCTCGCCACCGTCCCGCAGCTCGACAGCTTCGAAGCTGCCTGTCGATGCCCCGGAGGGAACGATGGCCGAACCCTCCGCCCCGGATTCGAGACAGCAGCTCACCTCGACGGTGGGATTGCCTCTCGAATCGAGCACTTCTCTCGCGTCGAGAGCAGCTATGGGTACCACGCCAATCACACTCCCTGTGGAAAGTGTGATTGAAGTTAGCAAAGTAACTGCGCTTTTAAGTGGAGGGTCGACCCGCCACCCTCCAGGTCAGGGCCGCTCTCAGTCCGTTCTCATCGAGCGATGGAGGACCCTCGCGGAACCATCTCAGGCGATCGCCGGGGGACGCGGCGCGCAGGTTGCCGCCGGCCCGCCCGGCTGCCTCCTCGACCTCCCGGACTCGCTCGGCGAGGCGGTCGAGCGAATGGCGAAGGGCTGACTCGGCATCGATCCCGTTGTGGGAGAGCTCTCGGGCCAGCGCCAGCAAGTGGTCGCCGGCCGTCTGCTCGTCCTCTGCCGGGGGCGGGCGACTGTCACCGGAACCGGTCTCAGACCAGCCGAGGCCGACGCTCGACAGCTTGCGCTCCACCTTGGCCACGCGGGCGAGCGCCGGCATGGCGGCAGGGATGCCGTCGAGCAGCCCGGCCCCCGGCCGGGTGCCTTCTTTGATCAGCTCCCAGTTGCGGACGACGGTGCCGGCGTCGTCCGCCCGGACATCGCCAAAGACATGGGGATGGCGGGTGACGAGCTTCTCGCGGTTGGAGCGGGCCACGTCGGACAGATCGAAGAGCCCCTCTTCCCGCGCCAGCACGGAGTGGAAGACCACTTGGCAGAGCAGGTCCCCGAGCTCCTCCTCGGCGTGGGCCACAACCTCGGCGGCGGCGGACTCGGGCGCATCGCCGAGAGCCTCGATCGCCTCCATCGCCTCGTAGGTCTCCTCGAGCAGGTGCCGAACGAGCGAGGCGTGGGTCTGCTCGCGGTCCCACGGGCAGAGCCGGCGGAGCGAGGCGATCGTCTCGACAAGCTCCATGATCTCGGAAGCGACCGGGGGAGACAGCGCCGGCACGAAGAGGCTCGTCAGGTGGTCGGCTTCGGCGGCTCGGTCGATCTCCTCCCAGGGCACGTCCTCCACCACCTCGTCAGCCATTCCCAAGTGGTGGAGGATGACGGCGCGCTGGCCCTCTGCCGGCTCCTCGACGGCCAGCTTCACCTGTGACAGGACGCTGTTCGACCAGCACTGGCCGACAAGGAGCGGCCCCGTATCGCCGGCGGCCTGAGTGGCGAAGCGACAATGCGTCGACGAGGCGGACGCCCGCCGCGACAGGATCGAGACCAAGGCGCGCCCAGGCCAGATCGCAGAAGGACAGGCCCGGGACGAGGCGGAGATCGATCGACTCGCCGAGAGCCCGGAGCATGTCGACTGTGCGCTCGGCGACCACGGGCGAGCCGGGCACGGCGTAGACGACCTGGCCGTGGGCGGCGGCCTCGTGGGCGAGGCTTCGGGCGATCGACCCATAGACGGCATCGAAGCTCGTTCCCTCTTCGTAAAGGTCGTCGAACGACCTCACGTCGCCTCCGCCTCTGTGAAGGCGAAGATGCTCCATAAGCTCGGCCGCCGCCGGGTGGCGGGCGGTCCGAAAGAGGATCGGGCCGCCCGAGAAGGTGCTGAGCATCTCGCGGGCTGCCGGCAGGACGAGCTCGGCGCCGGCCGGCCCGAGCCCGACAACTGTTACGACGGGACGGGTGGGCGGCACGATCGGCGGCGAGGCGCCCCTGGTGAAGCCGAGCAGGCGGTCAACCGGAGCCGGCCGGGCTGCCCCCATTCGCGGCGGGCGTGGTCGTCGGGGTGAGGGGCGGGCCGTTCACGGCGGCCGCATTGGGAGCGAATCGGCCGGCGGCCGTGTTGGGTGGGACGATCTCGCCCACTTTCCGCCAGGAGCCGTACTGGGACGAGAGCGACACCCGGGACTTGGCTATGGCGTGCTCGATCGCCCGCACGAACGGCGTGCGCTCGGTCGTCAGGAGCTGCTCGAGCAGCGTGGCCGGCGGCTCGGGCGGCCGCGAGGTGACGGTGAACAGCAGCCAGTCCGACGTGGTACCGGAGGTGTATGGAAGCGGCGCGGTGACCTGGTTGACGGCGAGAGCCTGGACCGGCTTGGCGTAGGACCCGAGGGCCGAGATGTTGGAGGCACACCCGATGGCGCCCCCCTGCTTGGCGTTCCCGGTGTCGATCGAGTGGGCGGCGGCCTCTGTTGCGAAGCTCGCCCCGTGCTTGATCGCCAGGGCGACGGACGTGGCCGTCGACTTCGAGGGGACTTCGATGAGCGAGATGCACGACTCGCTCGTCGTCGAGCGGTGGGCGGCCTCGTAGCTCGCCAATCCCGGCTGAGTGAGCGAGGTGCCGGCGAAATGGGCCGCGATGGCGTCCTCGTCGGCCAGCAGCCCGAGGGCCACGTTCTTGTACCCGGCACGGAGCTTTGTCAGATCGGCGCCGGTCCTCGGGCAGGTGGCGGTGGTCTGACTGCTCAACTGGGCCTCGAGGCGGGTCGTCAGCTGGTCAGAGGCGAGGGAGATGGCCGAGCTCGGGGGGGCGGCGTGCAGGGCGGCGACGGTCCGCTGCTCGATCCGGTACTCGATGAGCTGGTTGAGCACGAAGTCGGCCGACTTGAGGTCGTAGGTGTGCTCGCCGGCCCCCGCCACCTTGAACGTCGACCCGAACTCCAGGCAGGCAAAGCCAGGGTCCGACTTGAGAGCCGACATCGCCGCGTCGAGCGAGGCGGGCGAGATGACCGTGTTGTCGACGCGGGCGGCGTACGGCCGCCACTTGAGGTTGCAACCGGACGTGGCGAACGCCATGGCGACAACGGCAATCAGGCTGAGCAGCCCTGTCAGGCCACCGAGGCCGGAAGGCCGCCATCTGAGAGGGTTCACGATGCGGTGATGGTAGTGGCCGCCGGCGGCAAAAGGTCCCTCAGCAGGGCGACGAGCCTCTCGGCGATGTCATCGCCCGCCGCCAGCGGGGCGATGAGCTGTGCGCCCTCCTCCTTCAAGATGGCCCGCGGGTGCAGGCGCTTCAGGCGCACCTCCGAAGAAACGGGCAGCTTGACAGGCGAGACCCGGGCCACGACCTCTCCTGGCCGGCCCGGGCCGACGACCCCGACCCGTGACGGCGCCGCCGTCACCTCGGTGATCCCCGTCCGCACGCACTCCGCCCGGAGGAGCCCGATGGCGAGCAGCGCCTCGGCCGGTGCCGGCGGCGGGCCGTAGCGGTCGACCCATTCCGTTCTCAGATCCGCCACCGCCTCCGGATCGCGCACCTCCGCCAGGCGCCGATAGGCCTCGAGCCGGAGATCCTCCCGCCCGACGTAGGACTCGGGGAGGGAGGCCTTCACCGGCAGCTCGACCTTGATCTCGGCCGGCAGGCGGATCGGCTCACCCTTCAGCTCGGCGACGGCTTCGGACACCATCCGCACGTACAGGTCGTAGCCGACGGCGGCGATGTGGCCCGACTGGTCCCGCCCGAGCAGGTTGCCCGCCCCGCGGATCTCGAGATCCCGCATGGCGATCTTGAAGCCCGAACCGAGCTCGGTGTGCTCGCCGATCGTCTTCAGGCGCTCGTAGGCCTGCTCGGTCACCACCCGGTCCGGGGGGAAGAGCAGATAGGCATAGGCCCGCCGGTCGGCACGCCCGACCCGGCCGCGAAGCTGGTGCAGCTGCCCCAGGCCGAGGAGGTCGGCCCTGTCGACGACGAGAGTGTTGACAGTCGGCATGTCGATTCCCGACTCGACGATCGTCGTGCAGACGAGGACGTCGGAGCGCCCGTCGGAAAAGTCCAGGATGACCTGCTCGAGGCTCCCCTCGTCCATCTGCCCGTGGGCGACGGCCACCCGGGCGTCGGGCACGAGCCGGCGGACGTTGTCCGCGATCCGGTCGATGTCCTGCACCCGGTTGTGCACGTAGAAGACCTGCCCCTCGCGGAGCAGCTCCCGCCGGATTGCCTCAGACACCGCCCGCTCGTCGTACTCGCCCACGTAGGTGAGGATGGGCAACCGCTCCACCGGCGGGGTGTTGATGAGGGAGAGGTCACGGATGCCGGTCAGGCTCAGCTCGAGCGTCCGGGGGATGGGGCTGGCCGTCAGCGTCAGCACGTCGACGGTGTCGGAGAGCTGCTTGATCGCCTCCTTGTGGCTCACCCCGAAACGGTGCTCCTCGTCGACGACGAGCAGGCCGAGCTTCTTCCACGACACGTCAGAGGTGAGCAGCCGGTGCGTCCCGATGACCAGGTCCACAGAACCGTCGGCGAGACCCTCCACGACCTTGCGCGCCTCGGCGGCGGTGAGGAAGCGCGACAGCATCTCCACCCGGATCGGGTAGGGGGCCAGGCGGTCCGAGAAGGTCTGGAAGTGCTGTTGGGCAAGCAGTGTCGTCGGCACGAGGACGGCAGCCTGATATCCGTCCTGCACCGCCTTGAACACCGCCCGGAGAGCCACCTCGGTCTTGCCGAAGCCGACATCTCCACACACGAGGCGGTCCATCGGAATCGGCGCTTCCATGTCGGCTTTCACATCCACGATCGCCCGGAGCTGATCCGGGGTCTCGGGGTAGGGGAAGGCCTGCTCCAGCTCCGCCTGCCACGGCGTGTCCGGCGCGAAGGCATGGCCGGGCATGGTCGCCCGCCGGCGGTAGAGCTGAACGAGCTCCTTGGCCACCTCCCGCACCGCCGCCCGTACCCGGGCCTTCTGGCGCTGCCACTCGTTGCCGTTCAGGCGGTTGAGTGACGGCCTGTCGCCCCCGGAGTACGGCGTGATCGTGTCGATCTGGTCCGACGGGACGTAGAGCCGGTCGCCGCCGCGGTACTCGAGCAGGAGGTAGTCGCGCTCCGACCCACCGGTCGCCCTTCGCACGAGCCCCCCGTAGCGGGCGACGCCATGGACGTGGTGAACGACGAAGTCTCCCGGGGCAAGGTCGTCGAAGAAACCCTCCACCGGCCTCGCCCTCGGCCTCGCCACCCGGTGGGGCCGGCGGCGCCCGGTGAGGTCGGCCTCGGCGAGCAGCGCCAGTTTGGAGTCCGGTAGGAGTGCTCCCTTGTCGAGCGATGTCACGATCACGTGGACGCCCGGGCTCCTCGTCTGGCGGCTCAGCTCCTCGTCGCCCGGGTCGAGGAGGAGGTCGACGTCGAGACCCTCGCTCTCGAGCACCGAGCGCATCCGCTCGGCGCTTCCCCTGCCGTCCGCGCACACGACGACGCGGTAGCCCGTGCGACCCAGCTCCCCCAGCCGGCGGGCGAGCCCGGAGGCATCGCCCAGCACGGGCGCCCATGGGTTCGCGGCGAGCGTCTGCACGTCCGGACGGTCGGCGACGGGGAGCACCGATGCCATGTGGGCTCCGGTCTGCGACATCAGCCGCTCGAAGGGCAGGTGGAGCCTCGCCTCGAGAACCGGCGCCGTCGCCGGCGGCGGGCGTGGCGGCGCTGGGCGTGGCGTGCCGGCGGTGCCGTGGCGGCGCTGGTGCCGGCGGTCGCCGCCCCGCCGTCTCCCGGCTGTTCACCACGGTCGCCCAGCCAGGTGGCCGAGAGGGATTGGGCGAGGGAGGTTTCTTCGTCGATCAGCTCGGCGGCCCGGTCCCTCAGCCGGCGGGGCTCGACGAGCACTACCCGGGCATCGGGATGAAGCAGGTCCGTGAACAACCGTTCGTCGTCGGTGAGCCAGGGCAGCCAGGACTCCATGCCGTCGAAGGTCAGGCCGTCGGCGATGCGATCGAAGACGTCGCGGGCGAAGGGCGACTCCTTCGCCAGCACCCGGGCCCGCTCGCGAACCTCGTCGGTCAGCACGAGCTCACGGCACCCGAAGATCTCGGCCCGGTCGATCTCGGCCACGGAGCGTTGGTCGCTCACGTCGAAGATGGTCAGCCGCTCGACCTCGTCGCCCCACAAGTCGATGCGGATGCCCTCGTCGGCGGTGGAGGGGAAGACGTCGATGATCCCGCCTCGCACGGACAGCTCGCCGCGATGCTCCACCTGGTACTCCCGCCGGTAGCCGGCGTGGACGAGCTTGGCCACGAGCTCGCCGGCATCGATCACGGCCCCCCGCTCGATCACAACCGGCTCGGCGTCCTCGACCTTCGGGCCGAGCCGTTGCAGGAGAGCCCGTACCGGTGCGACCACGATGCTCGGTTGGGGCGCCACGCCGGCGACACGCTCGCCGCTGCCCTCCGGCGAGGAGCCGCCGTGACGGAGATGCCACATCGCCCGCAGGCGGCGCCCCATCGTGTCGATGGCCGGCGAGACCCGCTCGAAGGGAAGGGTCTCCCACGCCGGCAAGAGGTCGACACACTCGGCGCCCACGAATGCGACCAGGTCATGGGTGAGCTGGTCAGCCTCCCGAGCAGTCGGCGTGGCGACGAGGACGACCGGGGCCTGTCCGAGCTCGGAAATGGCCGCGATGGCGACGGCCCGAGCGGCTTCGGGAATGGCGACGACGGCGTCGTCGGCCGCCAGCAGCTCGGCTATGACTGCTTCGCCGGCGAGCAAGCGAGGGATAGCGTTGAGAGTCACGACGTATTCATTGAAGCGGCTGCCGGCGGCCGCCCGCCCGGTGCGGGGTCATGACTTCGGGCGGCGACGCGGCCTGCGGGGTCACGGCTTTGTGTTGAACCGGTTCATGGCGGCGGCGACGCCTTCGCCGGCGATCACCTCGACGGCGTCGGCCGCCACCTCGACGGCTACGTCGATGAGCTCCCGGTCCTTCTTGGAGGGCCGCTTCAGCACGTGATCGACGCCCTGAGCTCCGCCCCGGAGGCTTGCCGATGCCGATCCGGACCCGGAGGAAATCCTGCGTGTGCAGGTGCGACTGGATCGAGCGAAGGCCGTTGTGCCCGGCAGTGCCGCCTCCCTCCTTGATCCGCACGGCTCCAGGCGGCAGGTCGAGCTCGTCGTGGACGATCACGAGGCGCTCGGCCGTCGTCCCGGCGTCTAGGTACCGCCGGGTGAGCAACTGCACGGCCAGGCCGGAGTCGTTCATGTAGGTCTGCGGCGTGGCGAGAACAAGGAGCTTGCCGGCGACGCGGACGCTCGCGACCTCGGACGAAGTCCCCCGCTCTCGCCGCAAGCGGGACTGGTGGCGCGACGCGACGAGTCGGACTGCGACGGCACCGTAGTTGTGCCGTGAACCCTCAAAGTCCTGGCCGGGATTGCCGAGCCCGACAACGAGAAGATCAGCGGCCATGTCGGGCGCTTGCCTCTGGTCGGGTCCGTCCCGGTGGTCCTGTGCCGTCTCCGGCTCTTCCGGCGGCCGGCGGCCGGCGCCGCGGCAGCACCGGCGCACGAGCCGGCGCCGGCGCGGGAGGTGGGTCTCAGACTGCGCAGGAACCTCAGCGGTCGTCCGCAGAGCCGTCGCCGCCGGCACCAGTTGTGCCGCCGGCCGTGCCGGCCTCGCCCTCTTCGCCGGCGACTGCCTCGCCCTCTGCGGCCGCAGCCTCCTCGGGAAGCTCGGCGATCCGCGGCGGGTGGGCGATCACGACCACGCTGTCAGGGTCGATGTCGAGCTCGACGCCGGGAGGGAGCGCCAACTCCGACGCCCGGATGGAGTCGCCGATCTCCATCTCGGAGATGTCGAGCTCGAGGTGGGGCGGCAGATCCGCCGGCTTGGCCTTGATCGGCACCGACTGCAGTTCCTGGTCGAGCATGCCGTCGCCCCGGTGCACCGCCAGCGCCTCGCCGATGAGCAGGAGGGGAACCTCGGCTGTGACAACCTCGTCGCGGGCCACGACCTGAAAGTCGATGTGGGTCACGGTGTGGCGAACAGGGTGACGTTGCAGCTGGCGGGCCATTGCCAGGTGGTTGTCCCCTCCCACTCGGAGGCTCAACAGCGCCCGGGAGCCGGCCTCGCCGCCGAGGGCGATCCGGAGCTCTCGGGCATCTACCGACACCGGTATGGGCTCGATCCCGTGCCCGTACACGACCGCTGGGATCCTGCCCGCCTTGCGGAGCCGGCGGCTCTCTTTGCTGCCACTCACGCGGCCGGACTCGGCGAGAAGAACGATGTCTGGCATTGGGGCGCGCTCCTGCGAAACGGGGATATTCCAGCGATGACCTGCGGTCTCTCAGCATAGGCGAACCGACGAGGCCTCAGGTCGGCCGGCCGGTGGGGGTGGGGCCTGTCTCGCCGGCGCTGTTGGCGGCAGTCTCTGCCCCTGTTGCTCATGCTTGCCCGTGGCCGGCGTCGGTGCTCGTCGCGATCCGGGCTCGAGAAGATCACGCAGCTGTCGGAGCAGGTCGGGTGCACCCTCGTCCAGCTCCTCGACGGTCGTCCGCAGCACGATCCAGCCCGCCTCGACCAGACGGTTCGCCCGCCGGCGGTCGTTGCGAAACGTGCGCGGGTCGGAGTGCCAGCGGAACCCGTCGACCTCCACGGCGACCTTGTGCTGCGGATATGCGGTGTCCAGCCGGCCCACGAAACGACCGGCATCGGTGACACCGAACTGCAGGACCGGCTCGGGCAACCCGCGGTCGCGAAGCAGCATCAGCAGGCGATGTTCGGCCTCACTCTCCGGCATCCGCTTGACGCCGGCTCTCTCGAGGCATCCGCGAAGGCGTGCCGCGCCAGGGAAGCTCCTTCCGGGACAGCGGCCGAGATCCTCCAGCAACTGCTCGAGCTGGCGCGCGGTCACCGCCCGCGTCGCCAGCAAATGCCCGACGAATCGCTCGAGAGCCGCCGCTGGGACGATGGTGGCGGCGTCGACGAGCGTCCGGGAGGGCGAAGTGACGGGTACGCCCTGCCTGGTCGTGCGATCGCCGCGCCGCAGGCGCCTAACCCGATGAACCACGACGCCGCTGCTCCTCGGTTGGGCACGAGGGATGTCGCTCACGACGTGTGCGCTCGAGGCACCTGCGCAGTGCGTCCCCGGATCGAAGCCGAAGAGCCGCATGGCCGTCACGCCGGATGCCATCGATCCCCGGGTGGCGAGGCATGCCGCCATCGCCGCCTGCTCGGTGCTCACAGGTACCGCGGTCCAGCGATAGACGCCTCGGTGCACCCGCTCCAGCTGGCCGCTCCGGCACAAGCGGGCGAGCACTCTGTCCGAGCACCGGAGCTCGATCGCCTGGGCGCGCGTGACGAGGCCAAGCTGCCCAGAGGCCCGCCGCGCCAAGCCGGCCGTGCCGGTCCCGACCTCGCGTTCCGGCCGGCCGGGAACGGGCCGCGTTGTGCGCCCCATGCGCGGCGGCTGCGCTGGCCGCGCTCCGGCTCTCGTCATGGCGCCCAGCCTTCCAGCAGGGTGTGACGGTGCTGTTTTTTCGACCGGCGCGGCGCCGGCGCTATGGCTCCTTCGGGTCGGGTCCCGGTTGAGGTTGTTGGCGCCGGCGGTCAAGTTCCTCAACCGGTGTGGGTGTCTTCGCCGGCGCCGGCCGATCGCCCCCGAGTGCTAGAGGAGGTTCTGGCCTCCGAAGATCTCGGACACCGACGTGTCCTCGAAGACGGCGTCGATGGCGTCGGCGATGATCTTCGCCACCGAGATGACCTCGATCTTGTCGATGCGCCGTTCCGGCGGCAACGGCAGGGTGTTGGTGACGATCACCCTCGATATCGGCGCCGCCTTCAGCCGGTCGAGCGCCGGCCCGGAGAGCAAGGCGTGGGTCGCCATCGCCCAGACGTCGGTGGCCCCCTCTTCGACGAGCCGCTCAGCAGCCGCGCACACAGTGCTGGCCGTGCCGATCATGTCGTCGATGACGACACAGCAGCGGCCCGACACGTGGCCCGACGATCTGGCGGGCCTCGACGGTGTCGGAGCGGTCGTCGGCCCGCGCCTTGTGCACAAGGGCCAGGTTCGCCCCGAGCATCTGGGAGAAGCGCTCCGCCACCTTCACCCGGCCGGCGTCCGGCGCCACGATGACGGCGCCCTCGCCCTGCTCGCGGCGCAGGTAGTCGAGCAGGACCGGTGCCGCCGTCAGGTGGTCCACCGGACCGTCGAAGAAGCCCTGGATCTGCCCCGAGTGCAGATCCACGCTCACCACCCGATCGGCGCCGGCGGCCGAGAGCAGGTCGGCGACCAGCTTGGCGGTGATCGGCTCCCTGCCTGTCGACTTGCGGTCCTGCCGGGAGTAGCCGTAATAGGGGCAGACGGCGGTGATCCGCTTGGCCGAAGCACGCTTTGCGGCGTCGATCATGATCAGCATCTCCATGATCGAGTCGTTCACCGGGGCGGCGTGCGTCTGGACGATGAAGAGGTCGACGCCCCGGATCGAGCTGCCGTACCGGCAGTGCAGCTCACTGTCGGGGAACTCCCGCAGGTTGGTGTCACCGAGCGTCACGCCGAGGCAGGCGGCGATCTCCTCGGCCAGCTCGGGGTGGGCCCGCCCGGTGACGAGCTCGAGGCGACGGCGGGGTACCAGCTCCATCAAAGCGCCCCGAGCGGCCCGACGCGCTCGCCGGCGACGATGCCGCGATCCCGGCGCCAACACCGAGAACGCCGCCACCACGGCATGGTCACCAACGACGGCCCGCTCGGCGACGCAGTGCTCCATGCGCACGCCGGCACCGATGTCACAGTCGACCAGGTGACAGGCCGGCCCGATGACCGAGCCGGCGCCGATCGCGGGTCTTTCCCTGGAGGATCGTGCCCGGCCACAACGTCACGTCTCCGTCCAGCTCGACAGAGACGTCCAGGTAGACAGCCTCGGCATCGACCATCGTGACGCCGAGGCGCATCCAGCGCTCGTTCACCCGCGCCCTCAGCTCGGCTTCGGCGGCGGCCAACTGCGACCGGTCGTTGACGCCGGCCGCCTCGGCCGCGTCACCTACCACCGACGTCGTCACCTTGTAGCCGGCGCCGTGCAGCACCTCGATCGTGTCGGTGAGAAAGTATTCCCCGAGGGAGTTGTCGGGTGACACCCGCCGCAGGGCCGGCGCCAGCACGCCGTGGCGGAAGCAGTAGATCTGCGTCGCCACCTCGTCTATGTCGAGCTCCTCGGGAGTGCAGTCGGGATCATCGAGGATGCGGGCGACCCGCCCGTCCTTCGACCGGACGATCCTCGAGTATCCGAACGGATCCTCGAGGCGGGCGGTGAGGACAGTCGCCGCCGCGTCCTGCGCCCGGTGCTCGCCGACGAGGCGCGCCAGCGTCGCCGTGCGAACGAGAGGGGTGTCGCCGGGCAGGATCATCAGGTCGCCCTCGTCGCTGTCGGACGAGTACGAGTCCGGAAAGCCGGTCAACGACACCGCAACCGCGTCCCCGGTGCCCCGCGGCTCTAGCTGTTCGACGAATTCGAGCGTCAGCCGCGGCGACGCCTCGGCTTGGACGATCTTGATCACCTCGTTGGCGCCGTGGCCGACAACCACCACCACCCGGTCAGGCTCGAGGCCCTCGAGGGCGTCGAGGACGTGAAGGATCATCGGGCGACCGCAGAGCCGGTGGAGGGGTTTCGGAATCCGCGACCTCATCCGCGTGCCCTCGCCGGCCGCGAGCACCACCGCCGATAGCAGCCGCCGGTTCGGTCTCGTACGAAGCGCCATCCCTCACCTCCTTCCGGACCCTGCCGACCCTAGTCAACCCGCTCCGGTCGTGGGCGGCTCTGGGGTCGGCCGGTTGAGGTTTCTCACCGTGGCGGTCAACTTCCTCAACCGGGAGAGAAACCCCGTCCCGAGGATCGAGGGAGCCGGCGCCCTGGGTCGAGCCGCCGGTTGAGGTTTCTCACCGTGGCGGTCAACTTCCTCAACCGGGAGAGAAACCCCCGCCGTCGCCGCTCCGGCCCCGCCGTCCCGGTCCCGGGCGTAGTGTCGACGGGCGATGGACTTCCGCCCCACCCCTGAACAGGAGCTGCTGAAGGCGTCGGTGGCGAAGATCGCCGGCGGCTACGGCCATGAGTACTTCCAGCGAAAGACACGCGAGGGCGCCAAGCAGGACGAGCTCTGGGCGGAGCTCGGCCAGGGCGGTTTCCTCGGGGTTCACTTGCCCGAGGAGTACGGCGGTGGGGGCATGGGCATCTCCGAGCTGAGCATTGTCTGTGAGGAGGTTGCCGCGGCCGGCTGCCCGTTGCTGCTCATCCTCGTCTCGCCAGCTATCTGCGCTTCGCTGATCGCCAAGTTCGGCACCGCCGAGCAGTGCCGGCGGTGGCTCCCCGACCTGGCCGACGGCACGACCAAGATGGCCTTCGCCATCACAGAGCCGGACGCCGGCTCCAACTCGCACCGCATCTCCACGACCGCTCGGCGCGACGGGGATGTCTGGCGCCTCAACGGCACGAAGTACTACATCTCAGGCGTCGACGAGGCCGACGCAATTCTCGTCGTCGCCAAGACGGGCACGGACGACCACGACCGGGCGCGCCTGTCCCTCTTCGTCGTCGACACCGACGCGAAAGGCCTCGAGGCAGTCCACATCCCTGTCGAGATCGCAGCCCCCGAGAAGCAGTTCACGCTCTTCTTCGACGACTGCGCCGTCGGGGAGGACCGTCTCCTCGGCGTCGAAGGCGAAGGCCTCCGTGAGGTCTTTGCCGGGCTCAACCCGGAACGGCTCATGAGCGCCGCCGTATCGTGCGGCATCGGCCGATATGCCATCGACTCGGCCGCCGCCTATGCCAGGACGCGGACGGTCTGGGACGGGCCGATCGGCTCTCACCAGGGCATCGCTCATCCGCTCGCCGAGGCGAAGATCGATCTCGAGCTGGCCCGGCTCATGCTCCAGAAGGCGGCGTGGAGTTATGACGCCGGCATTGATGCCGCCGCCACAGGCGAGGCGGCCAACATGGCCAAGTTCGCTGCTGCCGACGCCTCGCTGAAGGCGCTCGACCAGGCCATCCAGACCCACGGCGGGAATGGGCTCGCCAGCGAATACGGTCTCGCAGACCTGTGGGGGACGGCGCGGCTCCTGCGGACGGCTCCCGTGAGCCGGGAGATGATCCTCAACTTCATCGCCCGGTACTCGCTCGGGCTGCCGAAGTCCTACTGAGAGTTGTTGGGACAGTGCCCGCACCGCCGGCAGCCGTGATGACACTGGTACAGGAGCTCTTCGAGGACGACGCCCTCCAGGTGCTGGAGGAGTACACGAGAATCCCCTGCCTCTCACCGGCCTTCGACGCGGACTGGGCAGCTCACGGACACATCAACCGTGCCGCTGAGCTGCTGCGGGACTGGGCGGCGGCACGACCGATCACCGGACTCACCGTGGAGCTCCTCGAGCTCCCGGGCCTGACCCCGGTCATTCTGGCGGAGGTGCCCGCCGCCGCCGGGCCCGAGGGACACATGCAGGGCAACGACCCGGCCGCCGGCACCGGCCCAGACAGTGAGAGTGAAGGCAGTAGCCCGGCCGGCGCCGGGCCGCTCACACTGCTGTACGGCCACCTCGACAAACAACCACCCCTCGGCGCCTGGCGGGAGGGCCTTCATCCTTTCCAGCCTGTACGGGAGGGCGACCGGTTGTACGGGCGAGGCACCGCAGACGACGGCTACTCGATCTTTTCCGCCCTCGTTGCCGTGCAGGCCGCCGCCCAGGCCGGCCTCGGTCACGGACGCTGCCTCCTGCTCATCGAGGCCAGCGAGGAGAGCGGGAGCCCTCACCTGCCGGCCTACCTCGAGGCGCTGTCGGATCGCCTCGGACCGGCGGGACCCGCCCTAGTCATCTGCCTCGATTCCGGTTGCCTCACCTATGACCGTCTTTGGACCACAACGTCGCTGCGTGGCCTCGTCTCGGCCGAGATACGGGTCGACGTCCTCACCGAGGGCGTCCACAGCGGATCGGCCGGTGGAGTCGTGCCGTCGTCGTTCCGCCTCCTGCGACAGCTCTTGTCTCGCATCGAAGACGAGATGACCGGCGAGATCCTCCTCTCGGAATGCAACGTGAGCATCCCGACATCTCGGCTGGAAGAGGCCGAGGCGCTCGTCGCCTCTCGCGGCGCCGGGGCTCTCGATCGCTTCCCCGTCGTGCCCGGCCTGCGTACCGGTCCTCCCGGCGATCGGCCTGACACCGCCGGAGCGCCGGGAGCGCCCGACCACGAGCCGGCTGGAACTGAATCACAGGCAGATCTGGTGAAGGCGGTAGTGGCACGCACGTGGCGGCCCTCTCTGGCCTTCGTCGGGATCGACGGCGTGCCGTCGATGACAGAGGGGGGGAACGTGCTCCGCCCGTTCACCGCCGGCAGGATCGCCGTACGGATACCGCCGAGTGCCGACGCCGACCGGGCCGCCGCTCAACTGATCGAGGTAGTCAGTGGCGACGCGCCCGAGGGGGCGACGGTCACGGTGGAATGCACGGGAGAGTCCGGCTTCGACGCACCAGAGGCCGCTCCCTGGCTGGCAGACGCAACCTCGGAGGCGTCACTGGCTTACTTCGGCCAGCCCGCCGCCGCCCTCGGCGAGGGCGGGACGATCCCGTTCCTCAGCCAATTGCAGAAGAAGTACCCTGCCGCCCAGTTTCTCGTCACCGGCGTCCTCGGGCCTGACTCAAATGCCCACGGACCGAACGAGATGCTCCACATCCCGACGGCCGAGCTGGTCACGGCGTGCGTCGCCCACGTCCTGTCGCAGGTGCGCTGAGGCCGGCTCGATCAGTCGAAGATCGGATTCTCGCGTCCGGGAGCGCTTGAGCTCGAAGAACCCGTCCGTCCCAGCCACCAACAACACCCCGTCCCACAGCTTGCCGGCCGCCTCGCCCCGCGGGATCGGCGTCACCACCGG
Organism: uncultured Actinomycetota bacterium; assembly: GCA_963754255.1. Classification (GTDB taxonomy): domain Bacteria; phylum Actinomycetota; class Acidimicrobiia; order Acidimicrobiales; family Bog-793; genus CAVWEW01. The sequence goes on along the minus strand of CAVWEW010000008.1, from coordinate 302,919 downwards.
CCCGAAGAAAGACACACCCTCCACACTGATCACAGGCGTACCCACCTCGTAGCCGACCGGATCCATGCCGGCGTGGTGGGACTTCTTGATGGCCTCGTCGTACTCCGTCCTCGTCGCAGCTTCGGCGAGGTCCGGCTCCAGGCCCACTTCGTCGAGCGCCTCCCGGATGACGATGTCCCCATCGTCCCTCCGATGCTCGTTGTGGAAACGGGTGCCGATAGCGGTGTAGAGCGGGAGCAGGATCTCCTCTCCGTGGCGCTCGGAGGCCGCCTGTACGACGCGCACAGGCCCCCATGCCTCTTCCATCCGCTTGCGGTAGTCGTCCGCAAGATCCCGCTCGAGGTTCAGGTAGGCGAGGGACATGATGTGCCAACGCGCGCTGATATGCCGAACCTTCTCCACCTCGAGGACCCAACGGGAGGTGATCCAGGCCCACGGGCAGATCGGGTCGAACCAGAAGTCGACAGGAGTGGCCTTATCCTCGGCGGCTGTTCCGGCGCCGGCGTCCGTCCGGCTGCTCGGGGCGGATGTCTCTGTGCTCACGATTGTTGACTCCTCAGCTGGGAAGCGGCCGCCGTGATGATCCAGGGCGTCGAGGTGGTCTTACCAGCAACCGGCCACGTCCCATGCCAGGGGCGCGCCGGCCGAGACGACTCCCTGGTCGGACCGGCCGATGTCGTGGCCCGATCGCGCCACTGCCGCGCAACTAACTTGTTGGCTCATGGCGACCGTCAGCACCTCCAGGGTGGGCGAGCGAGGCTCGGCCGAGCCGGAGTCGGCTGAAGCACCCGCCGGGTCGCCTCACGACGACGGGGGAAGCCGGGGGACGGGCGGTGGCCGGCGAATCGCTGTCGCGTTGGCGGCGACGGTGGGTTTCGTCGGTCTCGTGTTCCTCCTCTACGCGGCGGCGATCCATGCCAACGCGGGCGACTCCGACGGTGCGAGCGTCATCCTCGAAGGCCAGACGATGGCCCACGGGCACTTCCTGCTGCACGGCTGGGCACTGTCGCTTGATTCCTTCTGGACCGTCGACGCCCTCTTCTACACCGCGGCAATCCTCATCGGTGGTCTCCGCCCGGGTCTCCTTTATGCCGTGCCGGCTCTCCTCGCCGCCCTCGTCATCGTCGCCGGCGTGCTCATGGCCCGAGAGGGAAGGCGTGGCGCCCCCGCCATCGCCGGCGGCGCCACCGTGTTCGCCCTGCTCGCCTTCCCGACTCATGCCATGTCTGTCTTCTTCCTTCGCGGTCCCCTCCACATCGGGACCACGCTGTGGGGCCTGATCGCCTTCGCCTGTCTGCGCAAGGGGCGCTTCGGGTGGGGGTGGGCGGTGGCGGTGGTGTTCTTGGCGGCCGGAGCACTGGGTGACCTGCAGATCCTCGTCCTTGGCGTCGCGCCGGTCTTCCTCGGCGGCATCGTCGCCATGCTCAGGACGCGCACGTGGCGGGGCGGCGTCGCCCAGGTGACTGCTGCGGTGGCGGGCCTGGCGCTGGCCGAGATCGTCCGCACGATTGCCAAAGCGCTCGGCACGTTCAGCGTGGGTACGGCCAATCCGACTGACCTCCACCTGATCTTCTCGAGCCTGAGGCACGCCGCCTCGCTCGGTGCCGAGCTCGCCGGGGCGCGGAGCACACTCTTTGGCACCGGCGGAGTTCCCGCCCCCTTGCAGGACGTCCACATTGTGGGGGCCATCGTCCTCACTGCCGCCTTCGTCGCCGCCCTGGTCATGCTCGTGAGAGATGCCCTCGCCGGACGCCAGCGGGATGCCGGTGCGACAGCCCCGAAATTGCAGGCCCAGCCCTACCGATCCTCGGACGCGTCGCCGGGCGCAGCGCTGTGGCGCATCGACGACATGCTCGTCATCGCCATCGTCGGGGTTCCGTTCGCCTACGGCGCCCTAGCTCTTAATCCCCGCGACATCGAGTACGCCCGGTACCTCGTGCCGGCGGTGATCTTTGCCGCCATCCTCGCCGGCAGGATGGTCGCACGCGTCGTGGCGAGGCTGCAGGCTCGCTCGACGGCCCGCCATGCCGCCGTACCCCGTCGGGGTCCGGCGCTCGCCGGCCGGGCCGCTGCCGTCGCCGGAGTGTTGGTGGGCCTCTGCTTTGCGGCCGGCGTCGGCTACAACCTCGCCCAGCCCGACCCGGGCCAGCCTGGTGCACAGCTGGCGGCCTGGCTCGAGGCCCACCACCTCACCAATGGCGTCGGGTCCTACTGGGCGGCCAGCATCATCACGGTGGAGAGCCGTGGCCAGGTCACGATCCGCCCGGTCGTGGTAAACAGCGACAGCCACATCCGGCGCTACACGAGGGAATCCGCGGACGGCTGGTACTCAGGCCAGCGCTTTCAATTCTTCGTCTACAACCTGGCCATCCCGTGGGGCTCCGACGACTCCGCCTCGGCGACAACCACCTGGGGCAAACCTCTCCACACCTACGCCATAGGCAGCTTCCGGGTCCTCGTCTGGCCGAAGCCGCTCGTCGTCAGTCCCGATCCGGCCGCGTAGGAGGTCCCCCTTGCCGCCGGCGGCGGGCCGGCACAATCAGCCGCGGCGCCCCAGCCGGTCAGCGAACTTGCCCCGCCCCAAAAGGACCGAGCGGAGGCCCGGCGCCCCCAGCAAGGCGGCCCGGGCGGCGTTGGCTCCCGGTGCGCCATGGACGCCACCGCCCGGGTGAGCAGAGGAGGAAGCCAGGTAAAGCCGGGAGATGGGCGTCTCCGGGCGACCCCAGCCCGGCACCGGGCGGAACATGAGCTGCTGGTGCAGCTGTGCGGTGCCGCCGTTGATCGCACCCAGGTCCAGGTTGGTATTGGCGGCCTCCAGGGAGTCAGGGGAGAAGACGTGCCTTCCGATGATCCTCTCCCTGAAACCGGGCGCCAGCTCCTCCACCCTCCCCTCCATCCGCTCGACGAAGCCGTCGAGCCATCTCCCCTCGCCGGTCTCGAGCACGCCGGCCCCGTCCGCCTTGATGGTCCGCGGCACGTGGGTGTAGGCCCAGGCGGTGTCGGCACCGGAAGGCGCCCGGGTCGGGTCGGCCTTCGCCTGCTGGCCGAAGAGCAGGAAGGGCCGCGAGGGCAGGCGGCGCATCGCCATCTCGGCTGCATGCTCGACAGCGTTGTCGAGGTCGTCTGCCACGTGAACGGTGCCGGCTTCCCGGAGCGCCTCGGCCCGCCAGGGGACGGGGGCCGAGAGCGCCCAGTCGATCTTGACCGTGGAGGGATCCCATTGGAAGCGCCTGATGTCGGCGATCACGCCGGGCGGCATGTGCCCGGCTTCAACGAGATCGAGGTAAAGGGCGGGTGCCGACACCGCCGCCAGCACCGCTTTGCGGACGTCGATCTCCTCGCCGGCGACGGTGCGGACGGCCACTGCCCGCCCCCGCCGCACCACGACCTGGGCCACAGGCCGGTTGCAGTAGACCTGCCCGTCCCTTGCCTGCAGGCGGGCGACCAGGGCGGCGATCAGCCGGCCCGCCCCACCTTCGGGCACAGGAAAGCCGACGTCCTGAGCGAGACAGCTCAACAGCCACCCGAAGGCGGCGCTCCCGGCCGCGTCGGGAGCGATGTCCGCGTGGAGGGCGTTCCCCGCAAGTAGGAGGGGCGCCCCCAGCCCACTGAAGAGCTCCTCGCCGAGCCGCCTGACCGGCAGCACCATCTGGCGGGCGAAGCGCACCATCTCCAGTGGACCGAGCGCCGCCGCCAGCCTCGTCGCCGGACGCAGCGGGGGGAATGGCCGGAGGAAGGAGTCGAGCAGTGGCCGGCGCATGTGCTGCCACTTGGCGAACATCTGCCGCCAGCGGTCGCCGTCGCCGGGGTGGTCGGCATCGAGCGAGGCGGCTGTCTGCTCGAGGTCCCGCGAAATGGCTACCGCCGTGCCGTTCGGGAGAGCATGAGCCAGCACGAGGGGCGCGTGTCGCCAGACGAGCCCGTGCTGCTCGAGGGCAAGCGAGCCGATCACAGGTGAGGCAGCGGCGAGGGGATAGAAGGCGCTGAACAGGTCGTGGTGAAACCCCGGCAGAGTGATCTCCCCGGTCTTCACCGCACCCCCTGGAGCGCCCGCTGCCTCGAGAACGACGACCTCCCACCCTTCGTCGGCGAGGATGTTGGCCGCCACCAGCCCGTTGTGACCCGCTCCTATGACGACGGCGTCAGGCACCGAACATCAACGCGATCTCTCAGTCACGAGCTTCCTCACACGCCGCAGCAGTTCGCGGTTTCGGGCAAGGAGTATCGCCGCGGTCACTCGCCTGAATATCGGAAGGGCGATCGGGCCGGAGACCGGGTTCTCCTCGACGATGAGACGCGTCCGCTCCCGGCCGGGCCTACCGCCGGCCGTACCGCCGGCAGCTACCCCGTCTTGCTCGAGGCGGAACTCGACCGACGCCACTCCCAAGGGACGGAAGCGAGCCTCCAGCAACAAGCGACGCTCCGGTTCGCTCTCCATCACTGTCGAGGAGTCATGAAGAACCAGCGGCCCGATCCCGGAGGTGTGCTCCAAGGTGGCGCCAGGCCGCGGCCAGTCGGGGTCGTGTCGTCGGACTCGCTTCGTCCCGACGACGAAGTATCCGTACGTCTTGGCGTCGTTCAGGACCGCCCAGACATCGGCGGGACTTGCTTCGAGCGTCTCGCTCGTCTCGGACATCACGGTTCCTCTCATCCGGGGGCACGTACTTGGTACCCACCCCGACGTGGCACCTACCGGGGGTCGCCCGTCCGCGGGCTGGTGGCAGTGCTATGAACGGTGGTGTCATGAGCCAAGACCTCTGGAACGCCGTCGACAGCTACTTCCTCAGCAAGTTGACGCCGCCGGACGAGGCGCTCGAGGCAGCCCTCAGCGCCAGCAAAGAAGCCGGGCTTCCCTCCATCCAGGTGTCCCCGGCACAGGGCAAGCTGCTCCACCTGCTGGCACGGGTGCACAAGGCTCGCCGGATACTCGAGATCGGCACCCTCGCCGGGTACAGCGCCATCTGGCTCGGGAGGGCGCTCCCGGAGAATGGTCGCCTCATCTCGCTCGAGATCGACCAGAGGCACGCCGAGGTCGCTCTGGCGAATATCAGCCGGGCGGGGCTGAGCGAGGTCGTGGAGATCCGCCTGGGACGTGCCCTCGACCTCCTCCCGGTGCTGGCCGAAGAGCAGCAAGAGCCCTTTGACATGGCCTTTATCGATGCCGACAAGGTCAGCAACCCTGAATACTTCGAGTGGGCGCTCCGCCTGTCCCACGTCGGGAGCCTCATCGTGATCGACAATGTCGTCCGCGCCGGCGCCGTTGCCGACCCGGCCGACGACAGCCCCGAGGTGGTCGGCGTGAGGCGCCTGCTCGACCTGATCGCCGCCGAACCTCGTGTGACTGCGACGGCGATCCAGACAGTCGGCCTCAAGGGCTACGACGGCTTTGCCATGGCTCTTGTCGTAGGGGAGAACGAGCCGGACCACACCGCGTGAGAACGCCGGCAGTGCTGCACCAGGTGTCTGAGCACAGGTCCCCGAGGTATAGAAACACTGACCTCCTCGGGCCCGGGCCGTCCAGCCCGAGCGCCGGCGACGGAAATCGGTCAGGTAAACGCCGCGAGCTGCCGAAGGAATAAGAAGCATGCCCCCGATCAGAACGTCCAAAGTCCCGGCCCTTGCAGTCCTCGCCCGCGCCCGCACCGATCGAGGTTCCTCATGAGCCTCGAGTCGAGGTTCGCCGGCCTGATGCGCCGCAGCTCCGAGAGTGTCAGATACCACCGTCGCATCGTCGCGACCGCACTGCGGTCGAAGCGAATATTGACCCCGGACCAATTGAAGTCCCTCAGGAGCCTGCAGGCGAGGCTGTCAGGGCTGCTGCGACGGGGCTCTGAGAGTGTCCTACAACGCCGCCGCAGCGTCGTGACCGCGCTGCGGTCGATGAGAAGCTCCCGGCAACGGGGAGCCCTCGCCGGTGCCCTCGCCGTGACAGTGGCGGCCTCGACCGTACTTCCGCTCACATTCGCCGGAGGCAGCATCTCCGCCGGGAGGCACCAGCCCGTATCGGGGCACAACAGCTCTCAGCGCCTGCTCGGCCCGAACGGCGCGCCCATCGGGCGGATCGGCCATGACCAGTCGGCCACCGCCGGCAACGTCCGCTTCGCCCTCGCGCCACCGAGGCTGCACAAGGGCAAGGTCGAGGCCGGGCTCCTGTCCGTGAGCGAGGGCGTGCCGGCGGTTGCCCTCGCCGCCTACGAGCACGCTGCCGCCGTTGTCAACCGCCGCGATCCCGGCTGCCGGTTCACCTGGGAAGACGATGCCGGCATCGGCCGGGTCGAGTCAGGCAACGGCCTTTACTGGGGAAGTCAGGCCAGGGTGACGGCGAACGGGAACCTCGAGCCTCCCATCTACGGCCCCTCGCTCGACGGCCGCGACGGCATGCCGGCCATGCCCACGACCGATGGAGGACGCCTCGAGCAGGATGGGACATGGACCCGCGCCGTTGGTCCCATGCAGTTCCTGCCTGCCACCTGGACGGAGTACGCCCAGGACGGAAACGGCGACGGCCAGAGAGACCCCCAGAACTTCTACGACGCCGCCCTCACCACCGCAGTCTTCCTCTGTGCCAACGGCGGAGATCTCGCCAAGGCCTCCGGGCTGCAGGATGCAATCCTCGCCTACAACCACTCGACGTCTTACCTCCATCTGGTGGAGGAATGGATCTCCTTCTACACCCGCGCCGGCACCAGCGTCCTTCTCTCGGCCGGTGCCGGCCTTCTCCCCGTCGCCCAGCCGAGCTCGAACTCGCGGCGTGGCGAGACCAAGCCCAAGCCCAAGCCGGCTGCTCGGCACAAGCCAGCTGCTCGGCACAAGCCGACGCCTCCGCACAAGCCACCCACCACCCACAAACCCCCGCCACCTCCCCCGTCGCCCACCCCGGCCACCGAGCTTGCCTCCGCGGCTGCCGCCACCATTTCGAAGGGGTCCTACAAGTTCACCTTCACCGGATACAACGGCGCCTCCGCCGTCGCCACAGGTGCCGGGGGGGTCGACGTGACGCACTCAGCCGGATGGCTGGAGATCTCACTGCCCGGCGTAGGCGTGGTCCGCATGAGGGACGTGGCCGGCGTCAGCTACCTTTCGCTTCCGGCGTCGCTCTCGAAGGCCGTCGGCGCAGAGGGTCGCTGGGTGATCTTCACGTCAACGGTGGCCGCTCGGCTGCCCCAGCCGCTCAGCAGCGGCCTCTCGCTTGGCGCGGCCGACCTCGTGTGGCTGGCCGCCCAATTCGAGGGTGGGGCGAAGTCCGTCCGGACCGTCGGATCGAGCAGCAGCCGAAGCAACGGGACCACCGAGTACGCCGGCGACCTGTTCCTTCCGATCGCCATCCAACGGGTGAGCGCCTCCCGCCTCGACCTCGGACGGGTGGCTCGGTTGCTCGGCTCGGCGAACCTCACCGTGGAGGCCTGGGTCTCGCCGGCCAAGCTGTTGCAGTCGGCGCTCGTCGACCTCGGCAGCGGCTTCTCCCGCACCGGGACGTTCATGGCCCAGATCACTTTCGGCGACTATGGCCTGTCTGTGCACGTGATCCCGCCGCCGGTGAGCCAGATCACGACCACCACGACCACGACCACCACCACGCCGTCCTCGACTTCCACTTCGAGCACGACGCCCGGCTAGCCGACCCTCCGCCTGCCCGGGGGAAGCTCTTCCTCGGCCGGCCGCCCGCGGAACGGACGCCACGAGGAACCCACGGGCATGAAGCCCCTCGCTGACGACGCTCAGCGAGGACGCTCAGCAGGCAGTCGGGTTGCGCCGGATCGGTCCCTGGAAGGCTCCGAGAGAGTTCGGGTCCACGCGGCCCCACTCGGCGTCGCGGCCGAAGGTGGTGCCGTTGTGCATGTTGCCCATCTCCCACACGCACGATGAGCCCACCTTGGCCAGGGTCCAATACGGGTAGAAGTGGCCCGGGCCCGGCGGCGGCATCACGCAGCCCCTCCCGCTCACGGTGTTACACCCGTGCTCGGTGGCTGACATGTCGGTGACGAACTGCATCTCGGGGAACGTCCGCCCGGCGCTCGTCGGTTGGTGCTGCAGGAACGCCGAGGGGAAGGTATTCGGCGTGGTCGAGGTCGGCCAGTCGCGGTAGTAGGGGGATCCGTCGTAGTCGAGGTCGCCGATCGCACCGAAACTGACGGTGCAGCCCGTGACGACGTTCGGCGCCACCGTGCCTCCATGAGTGTCGCCCTTCGGGAAGCACGGGGCATCGTTCGGCTCGAGCGAGGCTTTGTCGGGCTTGGCCTCGTATGGGCCGTGGCAGTGAAGCCCGTAGACATCGGTGAACGAGCCCGACTTCAATGTCTTGTGGCCGGTGATCGACGTGCACGCCTCGAAGTGGCCGATCTCGAACTCGGTGTTGATGCCATAGGCGCCCGGGCCCCAGGGTGTGACGTTGGCCGGCTTGGCGCTCGAGTACTCGGGCTGGAAGTTGAAGCGGGTGCCGTCACAGGTGAGCGGGTTCGTGTCCATGAAGCCGTTCGCGGCGGAGGCCACGGCGTAGCCGGACTGCCCCGTCGTCAGGTCGTTCACCCTGGTTTCGAGCGCGTGGCCTCCTCTCACCCTGGCGTCGAAGATGTGCACGGCCAACCTGTCACCCGGGTTCATCATCAGGGTGTGAGCATTCGGCGTGAAGGAAGCGACGTCTGCGAGTTGCGGGCTCGGCGGCCCCGTCGGAACTCCGTCAGTCTGGAGGAAGGCGAAATTGACGGGCTCTGTGCAGCGGTTGTTGCACTGGAAGGTCTCGGTGCACTCGAGGCTGTCGATCGTGAGGGCGCCGCACCAATGAGTGTTGTTGCAGCTGAGAGAGTCCTCGAACGGGGCGAAGCCCGGCGGGTAGAACTGCAGCTCGAGGAAGGCGTCGCCTCCGCCCGGATAGCGGCCATGGGGGGCATTCGAGTCTGACCGGGGAGTGCAGCGCAGCAGCGGGTACGAGTCGGGATCGCAGATTGACATCGAGAACCACGGCGCCGGCGTCAGCTCGAAATAGTGGGTGACATCCCTTCCGGGATGTTTCACGGTCGGCGCCTTGGCCGGATCGGAGCCGAGCGTCTCGTCGTAAGTGACGTTGTCAGCGGACCCCGGAGCCGAGGAGAGGAAGCGTATGGAGGGCTCGTCGTGACCGATGTACCACCCGTTGTCGTAGAAGCGGCTGTGGGCGTAGGTATTCCGCACGTCTGCGCAGAGCATGGTCGGCCTCACGGCGTGCTGGATCCGGCTGAAGCCGTTGCAGTCAAGCTCGCCGTAGGCGTTCGGCCTCACTCCGGCAGAGCCGACGCCGCGAGCGGCGCTCGGCGCTGCCGCCCACAGGTTCGACCCCACGAGGAGTCCTACCGCCGACAGGACGACGATCGACACCTTCGCCGACCACATCGAGCCTCCGTGCGCCATGTCGTTCCCCCTCAGGTTGACCGAGAAAGCCGGGTGTGTCGATGCTGGCATCTCGACCACCCGAAGATCAAGACGACCGGCCCGCCACGAGCGCGCCGGCCATAGTCTCGCCTCGGAGGTGTCCGGGCACCTGGTGGGCTCCCCCGCCTTCAAAGCGGGTGGGGCGGACGTAGTGCCGCCCGGCGGGTTCGATTCCCGTCCACCTCCGCCGGCCGGCCGCCGCGGCGCCGCCGGCCGCTCGGGAGCCGAACCGCTGCCGAGGCCTTCGGTAGGCTCCGCTCCCATGCGCCCCCCCTCGGTGGATGCGCTCGCCCGCAGCCTTCGCGACCTCGACATACCCCACGCCGTGGCCGTCGATCTGGCCCGGGCGGCGATCGCCGCCGGAGATGTCGCCTCTGCGCCGGCGTTGGCCCTGCGCTGGCGGCGCGCCCGCCTGACCTCGGTCGTGAACGGGACAGGCGTCCTGCTGCACACGAACCTCGGCCGCGCCCCGCGGCGACCCGCGGCCGCCCGGCGGCCACGGGAGGGGCCCGGCACCGGTGCGGTACTCGAATCTCGAGTTCGACCTCGCAAGCGGCGTGCGGGGATCGCGCCAGGACCACGTCGGCCCGCTTCTGGCCACGCTCGTCGGTGCCGAGTCTGGGATCGTGGTCAACAACGGCGCCGCGGCGGTGCTCCTCGTGCTCACGACACTGGCGCAGGGCCGCGCCGTCCTCGTCAGCCGGGGTGAGCTGGTGGAGATCGGCGGTGGTTTCCGGCTGCCTGACATCTTCGAGGCGTGCGGGGCGCGCATGGTGGAGGTCGGCACGACGAACCGGACCTACCGCTCCGACTTCGCCCGGGCGCTGAGCGAGGACCCGGCGGTCATCTTGCAGGTCCACCGGTCCAACTTCTCCATGACCGGGTTCACCGCCTCGGTCGGGATCGGCGAGCTCGCCTCGCTCGGGGTGCCGGTCGTGGCCGATCTCGGCTCCGGACTACTCGATGCCACCACGCCGTGGCTCGAGCAGCGCCCGCCGGCGTGGCTGGCGGGAGAGCCGGCTGCCCGCCAGGCGCTCGAAAGCGGCGCCGCCCTCGTCACCTTCTCCGGCGACAAGCTTCTCGGTGGGCCGCAGGCCGGCCTCATCGCCGGGCAAAGGGAGCTCGTCGACGAATGCGGGCGGCACCCGCTCGCCCGGGCGCTCCGGCCGGGGTCGCTCGTCCTCGAAGAGCTGGAGGAGACCCTGCTCGACTACCTCGAGCGCTCTGCTCGCAGGGTCCCGTTCTGGGAGATGGCGACGGCGCCCGTCGAGGGCCTGCGATCACGTGCCAAGGCGATCTGCGAGAAGGCGGCCACCGGGCAACCGGTCGAGCTGGCGGCCGTCGCCGGCGGCGGCTCTGCTCCGGGAGAGCCGATCGCGTCCGCCGGGGTCGCCCTCGACGGGGACCACTGGCGCTCGCTCATCGACCACGAGCCGCCCGTCGTCACGAGGAGAGAAGGGGCGCGCACCATCATCGACCTGCGGACGGTCGATCCCGCCGACGACGACGTCGTCGCCGCCGCCCTGCAGCGGGCGCACGGTGCCGGCACCGGCTCCCCCGCCGGCCCCGGCTGAGGGCGGGCCGCCTCGTGCGTGTCATCGCCACCGCCGGCCATGTCGACCACGGGAAGTCGACGCTGGTCACCGCCCTCACCGGGATGGACCCGGACCGCTTGGCCGAGGAGAAGGCCCGCGGGCTCACGATCGACCTCGGCTTTGCCTGGACGACCCTCGGGGGCGATTCGCCTGCGGCCGTCGATCTGGCGATCATCGATGTGCCCGGACATGCCCGCTTCGTCAAGAACATGGTGGCCGGCGTCGGCGGCGTCGCCGGTTGCCTCTTCGTCGTCTCGGCTGTCGAAGGCTGGATGCCCCAGTCCGAAGAGCACCTTCGCGTGCTGCAGCTTTCCGGAGTCTGCGAAGGCGTCATCGCCCTCACGCGGTGCGCCGGCCTCGACGGCCGGCGAAGGAGCGCGGTCCGGTCGGAAGTCGCGCAGGCCGTCACCGGCAGCTTCCTCCAGACGGCGACGGTCGTCGAGACCGATGCCCCGGTCGGCCTCGGGGTGGCAGATGTGCGGGATGCCTTGCACGCCGTCATCATCAACCAGCCGGTGCCGCCGGACGGGCGGCGGCCGCGCCTGTTCGTGGACCGGTCCTTCACCGTGAAGGGACACGGGACCGTCGTCACCGGAACGCTCACCGGAGGCTCGCTTGCCGAAGGCGATGCGGTCGTGGTGCTCGAGCCGGGGCGGGCACCCGCCGAGGCCAGGATCCGTCGGCTGGAGGCGCTGCGGCGGCGGCGGGACCGGGCCGAGCCGGGCGAGCGAGTCGCCTGCAATCTCGCCGGCATACGTCGAGGCCAACTCGCCCGCGGGACGGCTCTCGTCGCCCCGGGCACCTACGAGCTCACGGACCGCTTCGACGCCTCGTTCAGCACCCTCGGGAGTCTCCGCCACCCAGTCGGCGAACGCGGTGCCTTCACGGCCCACGTCGGCTCGGGCGAGTACCCCGTCCGGCTCTCTTTCCTCGGCGGGTCCCGGCAGGTCGAGCCGGGTGGGACCGGCGCCGTGCGGATCCGGTTGCCCGTCCTCCTCCCGCTCACGCTCGGCGACCGCTTCATCCTCCGCGAAGCCGGGCGGGCCGAGACGATCGGTGGAGGTGAAGTGCTCGATCCGGTGCCGGTCCGCCCGGTGTCACGAGCGAGCCCGGCGGGGAAGGTGGATGCCATTGTCGCCGAGCGGGGTGTCTTGGACTCAGATGAGCTGTGGCGGCTGACCGGTGCTCGGCGCCAGCCTGACGTCGGCAGGTTCGTCGTCAGCCCGGAGGCACTCGCTCTCCGCCGTCAGCTGCTGTCGAGCCGCCTCGAGTCTGCAGGTCCGGCCGGCATCGGGCTCGGCGAGCTCGACGAGATCGACCGTGGTGTCGTGGCGGGCCTCGAGGGCACCGTTCGTCCGCTTCGGACGCGTCCGGCTCGCCGGCGGTGCATCCGGCGCCTCCGGAGGCCGCCAGGCGGTTGACGCAGCCACCGCCGCCTGGCTGGCCGAGATCAGCTCCCGGCCCTTCGAGCCGTCACCGCCGGCGGCTGTCCCCCGCGGGCGCCTACGCGAGCTGGTGCAAGAGGGAGTCGTCTTCGAGAGCCGTGGGATCCACTTCAGCCGAACGGCGGCTTCGGAAGGGGCCGAGCGCCTGCATGCCCTCCTCGAGATATCGCCGGGTGGCGTCAAGCTGGCGGATTACCGGTCGGTCCTCGGGACGAGCCGGCGCTTTGCCCTGGCCCTCCTCGAGCACTTCGACACTACGGGCATCACAAGGCGGAGGGATGAAGTGCGCATCGCCGGCCCCAGGTTGTTGCCTGCCGGCGAGGAAGGCTCGAGTGGCGAGAGTGCCGGCGCGGGAGGCTCCGGCGGCCGGAGCGCCGGCGAAGCCGGGTCGGCGGCCGGTGCGAGAGAGCCGGCGCCTCAGGTGCGGATCGGCAGCTCTGACAGGAAGGCCCAGTAGTTGCCCGTCACGTGCTTGTAGGCGAAGGCCAGGGCGCCGGCGATAGCCCCCGGTGTCTCGACGGGAATCTTGTAGCCGTCGCTCGTCACCACCCACCACTCGACCTCGTTGGCCGGATGGTCAGTGCACGTAACAACTATCATTTCGAACTCCTCGGGAGTGGGTTGCGGTGGGGGCGCCGGAATCTTGGTGTTGCACGAGACGTCCTGCTCCGCCGTCCCGTTGTCGACGGCGAGCGTCCTCGTGCAGCTGTGGTCCACGTCCCACGGCGCCTCACAGGACACGACGCGGCAGATGATCCGGCCGAGACAGGTGACGTCCTGGTTGCACTGCCCGTAGCGGAACTGGAAGCAGCCGGTGACCCAGTTGTTGCAGTTGTGCTGACCGCACTGGCAATGCTGGCCGTCACAGCTCGTGTCGCAGAACTGGAAACCGCCGCCGCAACCGGTGTGGCAGCTGCACGTGGCGTTGCAATCGAGGTAGTAGCGGGCGCCGTTGCAATAGCTGGAGTAGTCCGCCTTCCACCAGCCGCCGATCACCGACCCTTCCGGGCACCAGTTGTAGCCGGCGTTCAGGGTGCAGCAGAATTCCGAGTAACCCTGCAGGCACCTGGAGCCGCCCGGGCAGGCCTTCGTATATGGGTCGTACAGGGTGTCGTAGGCGGAACCCGGGCGGAGCGCGTAGCTGACCGGGTGTGTCGCCAGGGCGGTGGCGGCGATGGCCCCCCGGCTGAGGAGGCTTCGCCGGGTGAGCCTCGTCTCCAGCCAACCCGCCACGACGTCGGTCACCGATCGGCTCATGGCGCCTTCCGGAGCTCGGCTACGCACGGCCTGCAGGCGGGCTAGGAGCGACATGGACGCCCAGGCCAACATTGCCATGACCCCGCTTCCTGCCAGAAGCGGTATCCCGGCGCCGGGCTGGCCGGCGAGCACGCCGGTGAGGAGGTGCCCGCTGTTGCCGAAGCTGATCCCGAGGGTGACGGCCGCCGCCGCGGCTCCGAGGTCGAGGACGGCGTGGGCGACCGTGGCGGGGGTATCGGTGCCGCCGAAGCAGCCGCAGGTGGCGAGCACGCTCCCCTTGCTCCTGGCGAACAGCACGACGACGGCGAAACCGGCGTACGAAGCTCCCATCAGCCCCGCAGTGATGGCGGCCGGCCAGGCCAGGGCGGCCAGCCCGATGGCTGTCTCGGCGGCGGCGAGCGCCTGCACGAGTGGCCGGGCCGCCCGGGCAAGGGGCGGCACCAAGGCGGCGACAGCCCGGGCGGCGTCCGCCGGCCTGGCCACCTTCGCCACGCCGGCCACTACGAGCAGCATGGCAGCGGCCATGAACGGCCCGAGGGCGATCATGGCGCCGCCACAGAGGTGATCGACATGCCTGTGAGGAGGGCGTTCACCTTCGCCACGCCGAGGGGGGCCTCGGCCGTGCTGCCGAGGACGGCGTAGATCGTGAACGGCCGGCCGGAGGCGGTGAAGAAGACCTGCGTCCCTGACTGTCCCGGTATGCCGCGGCGCAGCCGGTAAGGGAGGAACTGGTAGCTCGGGATCGTCCGGGGCAGCCCCTCATGGGCGAAGAGCGAGGTGCCGAGACTTTCGGGGCCGTACTCGAAGAGGACGACGAAGACGTCGGCTGGTCCGAGCAGCTGCACGATGCCGCCGCCGAAGTCCCCGACGTCGGCCACCGGCGGGAGCGCCATCGTGGCGAACTGGGCCACCGGGTATGCCTGCGTGCCCCCCGACGCCTGCCGGCGGAAGATCCGACCCTCGAAGCCGCTCGGGAGCAGAGCAGCGATCCCGAACGCCTGGATCTGCGGGCGGGCGGCGACGCTCATGTCAGCCCACCTTCAGCGCGAGGGCCACTGCTGTGACGGCGACCGCTCCGAGCAGACCGGCCGCCGCCAGCCGGGCGCTCGCCGCCGCGGTGTGCAGGCGCCGGTGGCGACGCTGCAACGACGGCCAGTCGCGGGCGCCGGCAAAGGCCAGGATCGGGAGCGCCCGCACCGAGCCGAACACTGCCCCGATCACTATCGCCCCGGAGAAGGAGCCGGCGAGCCCGGCAAGAACTGCGAGCGCCGCCATGGCGAAGACCGCTGCGGTCGTCACGATCGTGACGAGCCCGAGCCCGAGCTGGAAGCCGAAGCCGGCCCCGTACACCCAGCCCCGGTAGGCATCGAGCCACCGCTCGTTCACCTGCCGCCGGGTCGTCGGCAACCTGGTCGCCGCCCGCAATTCCACGGCGAGGGCTGCCAGGCAGACAACGGCGACCACCGAGAGGAGTGCGACGCCCGGGGGACGGGCAGCCATCCGCAGACCGAGGCCGGCGAGCCCGAGCAGTGAGCCGGCCACAAGACCGCCGGCAGTCGACGCGGCGATGTAGGCGGTCGCAGTCAGGCCCCATCGGTTTCCCCGTCCCCGCTCGCCGAGCGGAGTGATGCTCGAGAGCATCGACTCGCCTCAGGGCGACCACGTGGACCTCCAGCCCGCCACAGAGGCGACGACCACGCCGCAGGCGACGACTCCGAGCTCTGCAACCGGCGGCGCCACTTCCCCTCAGCTCGCGGAGGATCTCGGCGAGGCGCCCGGCTGTCCGGGGCGTGAGGGATACAGGCTGGGGTGGCCTGGAGTGATGCCGGCGGCGAGCAGCTCACGGTCGTTGCGTGCCTCGCGCTCCCGGTCGGCCGCGTCGAAGAGGCGCGCCTCGACACGGACTTCTTCGGGGCGGGGCGGTGCCTCGGCAAGCGCCCGTTCCACCATGTTCACGATCTGGGCGTACTCAGGAGCCGAGCCCTCACCGATGCGACGGGACGACGACCCGTCGACGAGGACGAAAAAGGGTGACCCGGGCACCTCGTAATCGGACCAGGCGGCCGTCGACATGACGACCGGGACCCGCCCGCCGCGGCCGGCCACGATCACCGGGCTCTCGTGCTCCGGTCCTTTCGTCACTATCACGGGGCGGACGCCTTCGGGCAGGCTCGGCGGTCCTCCGCGTTCGAACGCCTCCCAGAAGCCGGCGCACGAGGCGCAACCGGTGGTGAGGAAGGCGAACAGCGTGCGCTGGTCGACGCCTGTGGCGGCGATGGCGACGGCCGCACCGTCCGGGCTCGTGCCGGCGACGTCGCAGGCGGTGTCGGACTGCCGCTCGTGCGGGAGAGGGGGGCCGACAACCACCGGGCCGCCGGGCTCACGCCGTGCCGGCGGGGCAACGTACTGCGACTGGCCGCTCCCGGCAGCGGCGCGGGAGCTGACGTCCTCGACGCCGGCGCCGAGCGAGTGCAGAGCGCGGAGGATGTCTGCGTGACTCCTGAGCAACCCGATCACCAGCAGACCGAGGAGCAATACGATCACGATGCAGACAACGCTGAGGGCCAACACCGCTTTCCTCCGCGGGATCCGGGCCGGCCCATTGCATTCGTCGATGAGCCGAGGGGCGACGCGTGGATCACACTACTTGTAACGAGTCTCCCGCTGCGGGACTCATGCAGCGGTCCTCTGCGGGCGGCTGCGCCTGCAAGCTCCGACCCGATGTGCTCGAGCGGGTGGTCGGCACCCTCGTCGGGTCGGGCGGTCTCGGGGGCGGTGGCTCTCCGTTGCTCGTCGGGCTGGAAAGCGGTGACGACGCTGCTGTGTGGCAGCTCAGCGAGCAGCTGGCGATCGTGGCGACGTGCGACTTCATCACCCCGATCGTCGACGATCCCGCCACGTGGGGCCGCATCGCCGCCACGAACGCCGTCAGCGACGTCTATGCCATGGGGGGCCGGCCGTTGCTGGCCCTCAACCTCGTCTGCTGGGATCCCGAGCTGCCCGATGCCGTGCTCACCGACGTGCTCGCCGGCGCCGCCGAAGTGGCTGCCGCGGCCGGGTTCGTGATCGCCGGGGGCCACAGCGTTGTCGATCGCGAGCCGAAGTTCGGCCTTGCCGTCGTCGGCACCGTCGCCCCCGACGGCATCGTCACCAATTGCCGGCTTCGTGCCGGCGAGGTGCTCGTGCTGACGAAACCCGTCGGGGCCGGCATCATCACCACCGCCCTCAGGCAGGGCCGGGCGAGCAACGAGAGCGTGCGCGCCGCCGTGGCGGCGATGACCACCCTCAACGGCGTGGGAGCCGCCATCGCCGTCGAGCACGGGGTGACCACGATGACGGACGTGACCGGTTTCGGCTTGCTCGGGCACCTGCACAAGATGGCCTCGTCGAGCGGGGTCGGTGTCACCCTCGATGCCTCCGCCGTGCCGGTGCTGCCCGGCGCCCTCGAACTGGCCGAGCAAGGGGTGGTATCCGGCGGAGGCCGCCGCAACCTCGAGTGGGTGCTGCCTCATCTCGTTGTCGCCGGCGCCGGCGACTCCACCCTCGCCCTGCTGGCCGATCCGCAGACCTCGGGTGGGCTCCTCGCCGGCTTCAGGAGCGACGACGTGCTCCCGGCCGTCGAGGCCTTGTCGGCTGCCGGGCTTGACCGCCGCCATTATCGGTGAGGCACACGCCCGAGAGGGCGGGGGAATCGCCGAGCGGGGGAAGACGGCAGTGATGGCGGGGGAAATATCAGCGGCGAGGGCGGACGGAATACCGGCCTAGAGGGCGCGGCCGAGATCGTCGTCTCTGGAGAGATCCGGGCCCTGTAAAGAGCGGGACCGCGTCGCTGTCAGGCGGGAATCAGCCACCACCTCCGTGTAGCTTCGGTCGGCTTCGCCGGCTGCAGGTCCGCCCGGGGCGCCCCGAAGAGTTGGCGAGCGGTCCTTCAATTGTGCCGACATTGCCCACGGCTGAACAGCTCCGCGCCCGCGGCGTAGCATCTGTCGATGGTATTTCTCCTGAGAAAGTTCCTCCGCATGTGGCGGACACGGCGGCTCCAGCGGCAGCGGCGGGGGTAGGGCCGCCCACCGGATGAATGAACGACTTCGGGCCCTCGGGGCCTCGGCCGGCTTGCTCGGGCCGGTCGCCTTCGTAAG
Source organism: uncultured Actinomycetota bacterium (assembly GCA_963754255.1). GTDB lineage: Bacteria > Actinomycetota > Acidimicrobiia > Acidimicrobiales > Bog-793 > CAVWEW01. The sequence goes on along the minus strand of CAVWEW010000008.1, from coordinate 285,078 downwards.
CTGGATGGCTGACCGCTGGAGCGATCCGGCCCGGTTACTCGGCCGTGCAGGAACAGATCAGCCAGCTGGCGCGCCTCGGGGCTCCCCACCGCTGGCTCATGACCGGCGCCTTCATCTGCTTCGGCGTGAGCGTGCCGGTCTTTGCGCCGGTCCTCGACGACTCACTCGGCACCCGGAAGGCGTTGACGTTCACCGTCTCGCTGGCCGGCCTGGCCACTCTCGGCGTGGCAGCCGTTCCCCTCTCCGTCTCCGGCGGAGGGACCGAGGACGTTGTCCACGGCACCTTTGCCACTCTCGGCTACATCGGGATGGCCCTATCGCCGATGATCGGTGCGGTCGCCTTCTACCGGCGCAGGCGGGTGGCCGCCGCCGGCATCTCGGCCCTGACGGGCCTCGTCTCGGCCGGGGCCTTGCTGAGCACGCCCTTCGTCTCTTCTCACTTCGGCCTCCTGCAGCGCCTCGGCCTCGGGGTGGTCGACGCCTGGCTCGTGGTGATGGCGATCTCGATCCTCGACGGGCACCGGCCGGTCGCGATCGACAACCTGCGGCCCGCCACCGATTGACACGGCCGAGCCGATTGGCTCGCCGAGAGCCGCTGAGACATGCTCGTTGACGGAGCTTCTCGAAAAAGGAGACACTCGTGACGACCTCGGCCGGTGGCCACGTACTCGATGTCGAGGTGCAGGCCGTGACAGACGCCGGTCCGACGTGCGGCCGCCGGCCAGAGCCGTGAGAAGGCCGTCGGCGACGAGGCTCCTCCAGCTGTCGACGGCGAGCGCCGCCCTCGTCTTTACTTTGCTGCCTCCCTTCGGAGCAGCCGGCGCCACGGCTGCAAGCGCCGGGTCGGTGGCGTCTGCAAGCGGGACCCGCGGTGGGCTCCGGGGACCCGCCTCGAGCCCGGCGAGCCCCTCGGCGGCGAGACCCTCGCCGGCGAGGCCGGCTGCGCGCCGACCGAGCGCCGGGTTGTCCGCCGGCTCCGGGGGCCTCGGGCGGCTCGTGGTTCTGAAGCCGTGCCGGGCGAAGAGGCCGGCGGCCGACTGCGGGGCGATCCGGGTCCCGCTCTACTGGCAGCGTCCCCGGGACGGGAATCTGACCGTCCACTTCGAGGACTTCCTCCACACCGACCGAGCGGCTCGGGCCCTCGAGCCGATCGTGGCCATGGAGGGCGGCCCCGGCTACCCGTCCATAGGCTCCGCGAGCTACTACCGCTTCATGCTCGGCCCGCTCCTCGAACGGCACGACCTCATCCTGATGGACCAGCGCGGCACCGGGCTGTCGGCGCCGATCTACTGCCGGCGCCTCCAGAACTACGAGGCGCTGCAAGGCCCGGCCGGCTACCCCCGGGCGACGGCGGCCTGTGCCAGGCACCTCGGCGCGGCGGCCAACGCCTACGGCAGCGCCGCTGTGGGCGACGACCTGGCCGCCATCCTGCACGCCCTCGGCATCCGCCGGGCCGACGTCTACGGCGACTCCTACGGGAGCTACGCCGCCCAGGTCTTCACCCTGCATCACCCGTCTCTCGTCAGAGCTCTCGTCCTCGACGGCACCTACAACGAGTCCTTCAACCCGTTCGAGCCCGAAGCCGTGGCTGCCCTGCGGAAGGCATGGACCACCCTGTGCCGAAGGGCGCCTTCATCTTGCGGCCCCACCGGGAGCCGGCGACCGTTCGGGTGCCGGGATCCTGGCCCTGATCGCCTCGTTCGCCCGCTCTGTCGAGCGACATCCGCTCGTCGGGACCGGCGTCAGCAGCACCGGGGCCCGCGCCCACGTCGATCCTCACGGCGCCCTTCTTCGCCCAGATGGTCTTCGACGCCACCTACTACTACACGGTGTTCCGGGACCTGCCGGCGGCACTCGAGGCAGCCGGACGCGGTGACAGGCGGCCGCTGCTCCGGCTCGCGGCCGACGACGAGGCGGGGAACGCCGGCGGCGGTTCGGCGGCGAGCTACTCCGCCGGCGATCTGCAGGCAGTCTCCTGCCACGACTACCCGACCGTCTGGAACGTCGCCGCCAGTCCGGCACAGCGCCGGCGACAGCTCGCGGCGGCGATCGCCCGGCTCGGCCCGGGCATGTTCGCGCCGTTCCCCAAATCTGTCTGGCTGTCCTCGCTCGACGAGAACGAGCTGGTCGCCGGTTGCCTCGATTGGCCGAAGCCGGCGATCCCCGACCCGCCGTTCCCGAAGGATCTTCGCTACCCGCGCCTGCCGGTGCTGATCCTCGACGGCGAGTTCGACCAGGCGACGCCCGTTGAGGACGCGCTCGACGTGGCTCGATCCTGGCCGGACAGCACATTCGTCGAGGTGGCCAACTCCGGCCACGTCACCGGGCAGGACGACTTCCTCGACTGCACCTCGGCGATATTGAGGCGCTTCATGTCGGGCCTCCGGGCCGGTGACACCTCTTGTGCCGCCCACATCCCTCCCCTCTACGTCGTGCCGGACTTCCCTCCTCGCCTCGCCGCGGCACCCTCCGACCTGGCGTGGAAGATCGGAGCCGGGCACGAGTCGACGCCGGCGGATCGGCGGGCGGCCTGGGTGACGGGGGAGACGGTGGGTGACGCGCCTCTCGCGCTGGTTCAGCCTGGGCAGCACTCGGGGCGCCGGTCTCTACGGCGGCGGCTACCGCGTCTCCGGACCCTCCCTGGGGCTCCGCCCGTTGACGCTGACGTTCTCGAACTGCCGCTTCACCTCTGATCTTGCCGTCTCCGGCCGGGCAGTATGGAACCGCCGGACGTCCGTCGTGAGGGCGACTCTCCACCTGCGCCGGCTGTCGGCCACCGGTGCCGCCGGGGGGCAGATCGGCTCGATAGCACTCAGCTGGTCGGTCAAGGTCCCGCACGCGCTGGCTCTCGTCACGGGCTCGCTCGGCGGCCGCACGATCTCCCTCGAGATGGCGGCGCCGTGGTCGGCCTCGCCCTGAGCAGGCCGCCGCCGGCCTGAGCTAGGGCCGCCGGCGGGTCGCCTCACCCCCGGCTACAGGCGGTGGCGGCGCCGGCTCGCGCAGGAAGCCCTGCACCGTGCCGAGTCGGCGGCGCCGAACCGGGTCACAGTCACCCCGTTACCGTCATCGCGGTGACCGACGCCAGCGACTCCGGCCCCCCCGACCAAGACGGCAACGAGCAACCGGGCGACAACCGCCGCCTCGTGCTCGCCGCCCGGCCGTCTGGGATGGTCGACGCCGGCACGGTCAGCTGGAGCACGCACAGGTGCCCGAGCCGGGGCCGGGAGAGGCCCTCGTCAAGGTGCGGTACCTCTCCATCGACCCGACGATCAGGACGTGGATGAACGACGCCCCGGGCTACCTCCCGCCGATCGGGATCGGCGAGGTCATCCGGGGCGCCGGCATCGGCGAGGTCGTCTCGAGCAACTCGGAGCGCTACGGACGCGGTGATCTCGTCTTCGGCATGACCGGCTGGCAGGACTACGTCCTCGCCGGAGACGGGGCCGCCTCCATGCGCCCGCTCCCGCCGGGCATCGACCCGCCGACGGCCCTCAACCTCTTCGGCATCACCGGGATGACCGCCTACTTCGGGCTGCTCGACGTGGGAAAGCTGCAGGAGGGCGACAACGTCCTCGTCTCGGCGGCCGCCGGCGCCACCGGCTCCACGGCCGGCCAGATCGCCAAGTTGAAGGGCGCCTCGAAGGTCGTCGGCATCGCCGGCTCGAAGGAGAAGTGCCGGCTCCTCGTGGAGGAGCTGGGTTTCGATGGCGCCATCGACTACCACCACGACGATGTCCCGCAACGCCTGCGTGACGAGCTTCCCCGACGGCGTCGACCTGTACTTCGACAACGTCGGCGGCGACATTCTCAACGCCGCTTTGGGCAGGATCGCCATGCGCGGCCGGGTGGTGCTCTGCGGCGCCATCGCCAGCTACAACGACACGGAGCCGCCCGCCGGACCGGCCAACTACAGGAACCTCATCGGCCGACGAGGCCGGATGGAGGGCTTCATCATCCTCGACTACACCAGCCGCTACGGCGAGGCGCAGGCCGAGATCGCCGCCTGGCTCGCCGCGGGCGAGATCCGGCATTTCGAGCACGTCGTCGAAGGCCTGGAGCACGCCCCCGATGCCCTCAACCTCTTGTTCAGCGGGGCGAACATCGGCAAGGTCGTGGTGAAGCTGTGACTGGCGGCGGGCACCGGCACCGCGACATCCCGCTCGACGACGTCAGCATCCACGTCGTGGAGGAGGGCACCGGGCCCTTGGTGCTGCTCGTGCACGGGTTCCCGGAGACGTCCTACTCCTGGCGCCGGCAGCTGCCGGTGCTGGCCGCGGCCGGCTACCGGGCGGCGGCGATCGACGTCCGCGGCTACGGGCGCTCCACCCGGCCCGAGGCGATCGACGCCTACCGGATGATGCGCCATGTGGCTGACAACGTCGGCGTCGTCGAGGCTCTCGGAGCCGGCGAAGCCGTCATCGTGGGCCACGACTGGGGATCGCCGATCGCCGCTACCTCGGCCCTCCTGCGGCCCGACCTCTTCAGCGCCGTTGCTCTTCTGAGCGTGCCGTACCACCCGCCCGGCCGCCGGCGCCCGATCGGAGATATTCGCCGAGATGGCCGGCCCAGACGCCGAGTTCTACATCACCTACTTCCAGCAGCCGGGCCGCGCCGAGTCGGAGGCGGAGGAGGATTTGCGGAGGTGGCTGGTGGGTTTCTATTACGGGGCGTCGGGGGAGGCGACCCCGGAGGCGCATGCGGTTCGGCATGGTCCCGAGAGGGGAGCGGATGATGGACCTCTTCGTCGCCCCCGACGGCGAGATGCCGTGGCTCCCCGATGCCGAGCTCGACCGCTACGTCGCCGACTTCGAGCGGACCGGCGTGTCGGGAGGCCTCAACCGGTACCGCAACCTCGATCGGGACTGGGAGGATCTGGCCGCCTTCCGGGACCAGCCGGTGAGGGTGCCGGCGCTCTTCATCGGCGGGGACAAGGACGGGCCGGTCATCTGGGGGGCGGCGGCCATCGCCCGGTTCGGCGAGACGCTCCCCGACCTGCGCGGCCGGCACATCCTCCCCGGTTGCGGACATTGGACCCAGCAGGAGCGGCCGGAGGAGGTCAACGAGCTGTTGCTGGGTTTCCTCGGTGAGGTTCGCCCGACGTCGCCCGTCGTCGTGACGGCTTCCGGCACGCCGGCGAGGCCGTCGAGGCTGGCGGCGTTCTTCTCCGCCCAGTAGGCCCGGACGCCCTCCTCCCCCTTGCGGGCGTGCCAGGCGTCGGCCTGGCGGCGATGGCCGGCGAAGTCCATGAGGGGGACTCCGTAGCCGCACGAGTCGGCGACCCGGCTCACCTCGACCCTGACCACGGAGCGCGAGCCGACGACGGACCGGGGGCGGAACCGGGTCGCCAGCTCTGCGAAACCCTCCTCGTCCCGCGTCACCACCGTCCCGCTCCCATGCAGGCGGACGATACGGGGCGGGCCGGTGAAGGCACAGAACATCAAGACGATGCGGCCGTTCTCTCTCAGGTGGGCGACGGTCTCTATGCCGCTGCCGGTGCGATCGAGGTAGGCCACCTCGGAGGCGCCGAGCACGGCGAGCTCACCGTTGTTGCTCTTCGGCGAGCAGTTCACATGGCCCTCGGCGCCGAGCGGCGCCGTGGCGACGAAGAAGACCGGCTGGGCCTCGAGGAACCCCCGCAGGCGCTCGTCTATCACGTCGTAGGTACGTCCCATGGTGTCGCTGCGCCCCCTTAGGGTGTGGCGGCCGGCCGGGGCTCTTCCTCCGGCGGCCGGGAGGGGCGCTCGACTTGCCCGTGGCCGTTGCCGCCCAGCTGCCCGGGGTCCCGCCCACCGTCCGGGCCACCCCCGCCACGACCGCTGTGACCATCGGGACCGCCCGTAGTGTCCGCCGGCCCACCGAGGCGGGACGGGCCCTGCGGCCCGCTCCCGGGAGAGGCTGTACCCGGCCTGACCTTCGCCGGCCACCAGTTCCACCGCCCGAGCAGGGCGACGGTCGACGGGACGAGCAGGGTGCGGACGAGGAAGGTGTCCATCAGGATGCCGAGGGCCAGCCCCACCCCGATATCGCGGACCTGGTCGCCGCCCGGGCCGCTCGAGCCGGCCACCGCCAGCACGGCGAAGGTCCCCGCCAGCACGAGGCCGGCGGAGGTGATCGTGGCCCCCGATATCCCGACCGCGCGGACCACGGCCTCCTTCAGGTCGTGGCTCTGCGCCTCTTCCCGGATGCGCGTCATCACGAGGATGTTGTAATCCTCCCCCAGTGCCAGCAGGAAGATGAACATCAGGAAAGGTAAGAGGAACGTGATCCCGGAGTTGCCGGCGAGCTTGATGAAGATGAGCGACGAAAGGCCGAGGGCGGCGAGGTAGCTCAGCACGACGCTCGCTATGAGGTAGAGGGGTGCGATGGCACTGCGGAGCACGAGCGCCAGCAACAGGGCGATGAGGATGACGGCGATCGGGATGATGCGCGTCAGGTCGTGATCCGACGTCTGGGAGATGTCGTAGAGCGCTGCCGCCTCGCCGGCGACGCCGCTGTTCGTCGCCCCGGAGGCCGCCGCCGCCTTGGAGAGCGCCGCCCGTATGGAGGGCACGGCGTCCAACGCCGCCGTCGTGCCGGGGTCGCCCGCCTTGAGGGAGACGGCGAACTGGGTGACGGTGCCGGCGGGGCTGACGAATTGGGCTTCGGCCCGGTACTGCTGGTAGGCGAACTCGGGCACGCCGGCCGGAGGGCTCGGCCCGAGGAGCTTCGGGTTGCCGAGGAGGGCGTGAAGGTGCTCGAACTCCGCCGGGGCGATGGGGGCACCGCCAGGCGAGAGAGGCCCGTTGATCTTCGTGAAGAGCCCGGAGGCCCCGAGGGACGCCTTCGCCTTCTCGAGCACCGCAGGGTCGTCCCACACCGACCTCGGGAACTCGAGGATGAGGTTCGTCGGGTTGGCGCTCGATTGCGGGAAGTGCTTGGCCAGCAGATTGTCCCCCGTGGCGGCAGCGGTGTGAGCCGGGGCCTTCACCGCCCCGGCGAAGCCGGACGGCGTGTACAAGGTGGCGGCGGCCGCGAGAGCGCCGAAGACGGCCAGCCCGATGACGAGCGTCGGCACCGGGCGCTGCACGATCCGGCTGGCGACAGTGCCCCACAAGCCGCCCTGGGCCTGGCCGGGACGCGGTTTCGAGGGCCAGAAGACGGCGCGGCCGAAGATGGACAGCAACGCCGGCAGCAAAGTGAGCCCGGCGACCAGCATCGTGGCGATGCCGATGGCGAGCGGGATCCCGAGGTCGTGGTAGATGCCGAATGTGGCCAGCAGCAGGCTGAGCAGGGCCAGGATGACGGTGCCGGCCGAAGCCGAGATGGACTCGCCCACGCGGGCGACGGCAAGGGCGACGGCCTCCTTCGGGTGGAGCCCGTCACGGATGCCCTCTCGGACCCGGAAGACGAGGAACAAGCCGTAGTCGGTGCCGGCCCCGAGGATGATGACGATGAGCAGCAGTTGGGTGACCTCGGACACCTTGAGGCCGTGAGATCCCAGCTCGCCGATGATCGAGCCGGAGAGTGTGAGGACGAAGACGGCAGGAAGCAGCGTGATGAAGGGCGCCAGCAGCGAGCGGAAGATGAGCAGGAGAAGCAAGAGGATGAAGACGACCGACAGCTCCTGGGTCTCGTTGCCCGACGTCTTCGAGGCCTCGTTCTGGGCAACCTCGTCCGCAACCTGCCCGGCCACATGAGAGGCGCAGGCCGGGCGGGGCATGTGCTCTCGGGAACGTCGCCGTCAGGGCGTTCACGGCGTTCTCGGCTGCGATCGGGCTGAAGCCGGCCACGTTCGCCAGCACCTCGAGCTGGAGGGCCCGGTGGTCGGGTGAGATGCCGAAGAAGAGGACCTTTTTCACGTTCGTGACACCGGCGGCGAGCTTGGCCTCGCTCTGCACGGCGGCCACGTCCGCCGGCGTGAGAGGCCCGCTCCGGCGGACGGCGAGAACGATCACCGGCGCCAGGCTCGACTTGCCGAGGAGCGGCTGGGCGAGGTTGGAGGCCGCGACCGCCGGCGACGTCTTCGGCAGGAAGTCCTGGTTGTTGTTGTTCACCACGCTCGAAAGCGTGGGGAGGAAGTGGACGGCCGTCCCGGTCCCGAGGATCCAGACGACGACAATCGCCCAGCGGAACTTGACGGTGAAGCGGCCGAGGCCGGTGAAGAAGGCGTGCATCAGGGCTCGAGCCCGGTGTCCTGCCGGGTGAGGGTCACCTCGTAGAAACGCGCCGTCGGGAGGGGGTTGTGCCGGTAGGGGGCGATCTCGGCAAAACCGAGCTCTGCGTAGATCCGCGTCGCCTCCACCAGCTCGGCCACGGTGTCGAGCCGGACCGAGCTGTAGCCGAGGTCCCGAGCCGCCTCGAGGGCTGCCGAGGCGAGTGCCCGGCCGGCGCCGGCGCCACGGGCTCCCGGCCGCACGTACATCCGCTTCAGCTCCGCCACCGCCGGCGGCTCGAGCCCTCGCAGCGCTACGCATCCGACGGCCTCGTCGCCGAACAGGGCGAGGATGGCGGCACCGGTCGGCGGGCCGTACTCCTCGTGGAAGGCGCTCAGCTCCTGCTCGACATCCTGGAAGTCGAGCACGAACGGCAGAGACCGGACGTACTCGCGGACGAGGGCGGCGAAAGCGGCCCGGTCGCCGGGCGTCTCGACGCGGCGGAGGGTGGTCATGGTCGTGGAGGGCAGTTTCCGGTCGCTCCTGTGTCTCTCGGTCGCCCCCATGGCCGCCCGAGCCCGGTCCGGTGCCAAGAACCGTAGCCGGTCGCCAACTGATGTGGCTCTCAGGGCCCGCCGATGCCTCCGGTCGTTCAGGTACCGGTCCATCCGAGCGAGCAAGGCTTCCGTTGTGAGCTCGGGCGACCGGTGCCCGGCCTGCCGCCCGGTGGCCGGCGGGTCCGCAAGGCGGCGTCAGCGCCGGGTCAGGAGTACCGCTCCGCCACCGCCCGCAGGGCGCCGGCCTGGGTGACGTAGGACCTGTCGTTCCACCCCCCGGCGATGCAGAGAGCACTGGACACACAGGACACGCCCGTCAACTCGGTCGCCTGATAGACGCGCACACCTTTGGTGTGGGTCGGCTTGACCACCCAGCCGCTGCCGTCCCACGCCTCGGCCAGGGTGACCGTGTAGTTGCCGGAGATGGTCTCGTAGTCGCCGACGGCAGAGCAGAACGTCGTCGAAGGGCAGGAAACGCTGAAGAGGGAGCCCCCCTGTCCGGGATTGGGAGCGTTCACGACCGACCACGTGCCGGCGTCGAGAACCTCGACGAGCGTGTTCAGCCCAGCGCCGGTGTAGCCGACGGCTGTGCAGGCGCCCGGTGACGGGCACGAGATCCCCTCCAGGTAGGTGTCGGTCCCGGACGCCTCCGGCGTGGACTGGACGGTCCAAGTCGAGCCGTCCCAGGCCTCGGCGAACGCAAGATAAGGCGTCTGGTACTCGACATAAATGCCGACGGCGCTGCAGGATGTGCTCGAGGCACACGAGAGGGCAGTCAATTCGCTGCCGATTGAATTGTCGGGATTCGGGCTCGCCTGGATGCTCCAGTGAGCGCCGTTCCAGGTCTCGACCAGCGTTACGCCGGCACCGGAAGCCTCGTCCCAGCCGGCAGCCGTGCAGAACGTGGACGACGTGCAGGACACGGCTGAGAGCAGGGTCGTGCTGGCGCCGCCCGGGACAGCCACCGGGGTCATCGTCCAGCGGGAGCCGTTCCAGATCAGCGACACGCTCGACATGCCGGGTGACGAAGTGGTCTGGTACCTGCCGACGGCCACGCAGTAGGTGGCCGAGGCGCAGGACACCGCCGTCAGCCTCGAGAAAGTTGCTGTCGCAGGCACGGGAACCGGCCGGATCGTCCAGTGGGCGCCGTTCCAGGTCTCGGAGAAGAACACGCTCGAGCCATCGGCCCGCTCGTAATAGCCGACGCCGACACAAGCAGTGCTCGAGCCGCACGACACCCCGCTGAGCGAGTTGTACAGCAGCCCGCTCAGGTTCGGCGTCGGGCGGATCGACCATGTGCTGCCGTTCCAAGCATCGACGAGCGTGAAGGAGTCTCCGTTGCCTGGGGCGGCGTAGCGGTCGAGGTAATAGTCCACGCCGGCGGACATGCATTCCTGAGCAGCAGGGCACGAGATCCCCGCGACGGTGGTGGAATCACGTGCCCCCGGCGCCGGCCTGATCTCCCAGCGGGTGCCGTTCCAAGACTCCATCAGCGGCACCTGGCTCCCGGCGTCGCCGAAATGGTCGCCGGCGGCGCTGCAGGCGGTGGCCGAAGTGCACGAGACACCCGTCAGGAAGCCTTGCACGATCCCTTGGACGCCGGTCGGTGTCGGCGTCGGCTGAACCTTCCAGGTCCCGCCGTCCCGGCTCTCGGCAAGTGTCTCCTGATGGCCCTCGGCAGAGTTGGAGTAGCCGACGGCGGTGCACCGCGTACTGCCGGAGATGCAAGAGACGGCGGAGAGGCTGCTCCCCTGCGCGCCGGGCTGCCCCATGGCGTTCGGCGTCGGCTGCATCGACCAGCTCGATCCGTCCCAGACCTCTGCCAGCGTCACGAGACTCGGGGCAGACTGCCACCCGACCGCGGTGCAGGCGGCCGATGACGTGCATGAGACTCCGAGCAGCTGGCCGGCGCTCGAGCCGGCGGCCATCGGCGTCTTGTAGATGGCCCATGCCTGCCCGTCCCAGATCTCTGCGAGCGGCGCCTCGAAGTTGCCGATCGACTGCCATCCGACTGCCGTGCAGGCCGTCGACGACGTGCACGAGACGGCCGTCAGCCGGGTGGCCGGCGACCCCGCCGGGTTGGGGCTCGGCTCGATCCTCCAGGTGCTGCCGTTCCAGACTTCGGCGAGGGTGAGCTGGTCCCTCTGTTTCTGGCCCTGCTGGGAGAAGCCGACAGCGGTGCAGGCATCGGGGGAGGTGCACGAGATCCCGAGCAACTGGACCTCGCCCGTGCGGGCCGGGTCAGGTGTCGGCTCAACCGTCCAGGTGCGGCCGCTCCAAGCCTCTGCCAGGCTCAGCTGCACCCCGTTGCCGTTGTAGTAGTTGCCGACGGCCATGCAGCTTTTCGGTGAGGAGCATGACACCGCCGCCAGGGCCGCCTGCGGGGCGGTGGGATTTGGGGTCCGCATCACCGACCAGGACAAGCCGGTGGCCGCAGTCGCCTGCGCAGCCGACCGTGAGGGGCCGCTCGGCACCTCTGCCGGCTCCGCAGACCGCCCGGGCCCGCTCGACGCCGTCGCCGGCGAAGCACTGATGGTCGCCCCGAGCAGGACCGCCACGCTCGCCGCAGTGACAGCCAACGCCCGGCGCCTGAGCATCCGGGTGCCCGGAGTGTTCGTGCTTCGCGCCATCGCCACCCTCCATCGTCCGCCGGCGTCGGATAGTACTCTCAGCCGTAGAGACCCCCAAACCTGCACGACAGCGGCCGGCACGCTTTCTCAGGGGTCCCGGCCGCCCGGTGCTGCCGGCGCCGGCGGCCCCGGCACTCAGTGGAAATCCCGCGAGGGCGTGACCGCCAAGGCGAATTCGACCTCCTCCAGGTACTCGGCGATCAGGTTCGCTCCTGAGGAGGCCTCGGGATGGGCGCCGTCTGCCCGCTCCAACCGGCCGCGGACGAGCATGACGACCGCCGAGCGGGCCGCCCGCCGGTAACGCACCCACAGGCCGGGCGAGCAGATGACGTTGACGAGGCCCGACTCGTCCTCGACGTTCAGGAACGTCGTCCCGGCGGCAGTCGCCGGACGCTGGCGGTGCGTCACGATCCCGGCCACTGTCACCCGCGCCCCGTCCGGGACGTGAAGGAGGGAGGAGATCGGGACGGCACCCCGCCGCTCCAGATCCGGCCGGGCGAGCTCCATCGGGGACGACTGAGGTGAGAGGCCGAGCGTCTGCAGGTCGGCTGCCATCTCCTCTGCCTCGTCCATCGGCGGCAACCTGGGGGCGTCGGTGCCGACCAGTGTTCCCGGGAGCATGCCCGGTCTCGACTCTGCCGCCGCGCCGGCCGCCCAGAGCGCCTCCCGTCGTGCCGATCCACGGCGCTCTCCAGTACCGGCGTCGGCCGGTTGTCGGGGCAATCGGCTGCGGTCTCCCGCACCGCGGCCGGCGGGTGGGAGGGTCGATCCACCTCTCCTGTCAGCGACTAGCCCGTTCACCGCCCCGGCAGTGGCGAGCGCCTCGAGCACCTTCCGGTTCGCCCCGGAGCGCCGGGCGAGATCCTCGAGGTCGGCATAGGGGCGCCCTGCCGCGATCTGTTCGGCGAGGTCGTCGCCTATCCCCTTTACCGAGGCGACACCCAGGCGGACCATGGGGGGCGGCTGCCCCTGATCGGATGGAGCCGGCGGGGAGGGCGCCCCTGCTGCCGGCCGCTCGAGCGGGCCCGCCGGCAGCTGGGGGCTCTCGAGCGACGCCACCGCCTCACTCGTGTTCACGTCCGGCCCGAGCACGCTCACCCCGTGGCGGCGGGCATCGGCCACAAGAGTGTGGGGGGCCCAGAAACCCATAGGTTGCGAATTCAAAAGCGCCGCCAGGAACGCCGCCGGGTAGCGGAGCTTCAGCCAGGCGCTCACATAGACGAGGTAGGCAAAGGAGACCGAGTGGCTCTCGGGGAAGCCGAAGTTGGCGAATGCCCGCAACTTGTCCCAGATCTCCTCGGCAACCGGGCCGGTGATGCCGCGCTCCTCCATGCCGGCGAACAGTCGGGCACGGAGGCGCTCCATCCTCTCGGCGGACCGTTTGGAGCCCATGGCCTGACGGAGCTGGTCGGCCTCAGCCGCAGAGAAACCCGCCGCATCGATGGCCATCTCCATCAACTGCTCCTGGAAGAGCGGCACGCCGAGGGTCTTCGAGAGGCTGCGCTCGAAGATGGGGTGGAGGTAGGTCACCGGCTCGACCCCGTTGCGGCGCCGGATGTAGGGGTGGACGGATCCACCCTGGATCGGGCCGGGCCGGATGAGGGCGACCTCGACCACCAGGTCGTAGAAGCACCTCGGCTGCAACCTAGGCAGCGTCGCCATCTGCGCCCGGCTCTCGACCTGGAAGATCCCGACCGAGTCCCCCCGGCAGAGCATCTCGTAGACCTCGTCGGACTGGGGGACGGTGGCGAGGTCGATCTCGTCGCCGTGGTACGCCTTCACGATGTCGACGGCCCGGTGGATCGCCTCGAGCATCCCGAGACCGAGGAGGTCGAACTTCACCAGGCCGACCGCGGCGCAGTCGTCCTTGTCCCACTGGAGCACCGTGCGGCCCTCCATGCGGGCCCACTCGACAGGGCACACCTCCGAGACCGGGCGGTCGCAGATGACCATCCCGCCCGGGTGGATGCCGAGGTGCCGGGGGAAACCCTCGAGCTCGGTGGCCGTCGCCAGCACGCCGGGTGGTATGCCGAGCTCGTCGGTGATCCGGTCGTGTGGGTTCGTCCACGGTGCCGGCTCCTGCGGCTCCAGCGCCACGTCGTCCCGCCCGGGCAGCTCCGCCTCGAGCGGGGCCGACCGCCTGGCATCGGCCTCTTCCAGCTCCCGGGCGACGGCTCCGCTCCACCACGACCAGTGCCCGCTCCGTTCTCCTGTGTTGACATGGCGGTGGCCGCCGAGGGCTCCCCACCGGTCGATCTGTTTCGACCATTTGTCCACCTGGGCCTGTGAGTGGCCGAACGCCTTACCGGAGTCCCGGACTGCCGAACGGGCCCGGTAGGTGATGACATTGGCGACCAGGGCTGCCCGCTCCCGGCCGTAGCGCTCGTAGACGTACTGGATCACCTCCTCCCGGCGCCCGCTCTCGATGTCGACGTCGATGTCGGGCGGCCCGTCCCGGTCGGGCGAGAGGAAGCGCTCGAACAACAGGCCGAGCGAGACGGCATCGGCATTGGTGATGCCGAGCACGTAACAGACCGCTGAGCTCGCCGCCGATCCCCGCCCCTGGCAGAAGATGTTGTGGCGGCGGCAGAACTCGACGATGTCGAAGACGACGAGGAAGTAGCCGGGGAACCCGAGCTCGTCGATCATCGCCAGCTCGTGATCGAGCTGGCGCCATGCGCCCGGCACCTGCTCGGCATGGCGAGGGCCGTACCGGCGGACCCCGCGCTCCTCGACGAGGTGGGCCAGGTAGCTCATCTCACAATGACCGGGCGGCACGGGGAAGTCGGGCAGCTTCGGGGCCACGAGCTTCAAGTCGAAGGCGCACTCCATCCCGAGCTCGGCGGCGCGCTCGACCGCCCCGGGGTACCGGGCAAAACGCCTCGCCTGCTCTCCTCCCGCCCTCAAGTGGGCCATCCCTGCGGCCGGCAACCACCCGTCGAGCTCGTCGAGGGACTTCCCGGCTCGCACGGCGGCAAGGACCGTCGCCAACCTGTGGTCGGCTGCCCTCGCGTAGTGGACGACATTCGTGGCGACGATCCCGAGGCCGCTGTGGACGGCCAGCTCGGCCAGGGCGTCGTTCCGGGCGCCGTCGAGCGGGTCGCCGTGATCCCACAGCTCGACAGCCACGTTCTCCCTCCCGAAACCCGCCACCAGCCTCTCGAGCTCCCTCGCCGCCGCCGCCGGCCCGGAGGCGACGAGGGCGGCCGGGACGGCTCCTTTCCGGCATCCGGTGAGCACGAGGAGGTGGCCGCCGGCCAGCTCGGCGAACCGGTCGAGGTCGTGGCGGGGACGGCCCTTCTCGCCGCCGGCGAGGTGGCCCTCGCTCAGAGCCCGGGCGAGCCGGGTGTACCCCTCCGGGTCACGGGCAAGGACGACCAGGTGGGACCCGGGCGGATCGGGCACCCGTGTCCTCGCCGGGCCTTTGCTCGCCCCGCCCGCAGCCGGCGCTCTCCCGAGGGTGATCTCTGCGCCGAACACGGTGGGCACCCCGAGCTCGCGCGCCGCTTCGAAGAAGCGCACCACTCCGTACAGCCCGTCGTGATCCGTCAGGGCGATGGCGGAGAGACCGAGATGGGCGGCCATCGTGACCAGCTCCTCGGGGTGGGATGCCCCGTCTAAGAAGCTGAAGCTCGAGTGGCAGTGCAGCTCTGCATACGGCGTGGATCCGCCAAGGGTCACCCGAGCCAGGATAGCGTCCTATCGAACTGGTGTTCGCCCAACTTTGAGTACAGGGCCACCATGCCCTATGGTCCCGCCATGAAGACCGGCCTGTTCCTGCCCCTGTTCGGTGATCTCGCCGAACCGCGCTGTGTCGTCGAGCTCGCGACGAGTGCCGAGGACGCCGGCTGGGACGGCTTTTTCGTGTGGGACCACATCTTCGGTCAGGACGAGCCGGTCTGCGACGCCTTCGTCGCCCTCGCCGCCGTGGCGGCCATGACCAAGCGGATACGGCTCGGTCCCCTCGTGACGCCTCTCGCCCGGCGGCGCCCGTGGGTGCTCGCCCGCCAGACGACCTCGGTCGACCACCTCTCCGAAGGGCGGCTCGTCCTCGGCATCGGGCTGGCCGACGACGGTTGGAGGAGCGAGCCCGACCGAGCTTCTCGAGCAGGCCGCCGAGGAGCAGGAGAGCCAGGCGCTCCTCGACGAGGCGCTCGCTGTCCTGCTGGCCCTGTGGTCGGGCAAACCCGTCTGTCACGACGGCGAGCGGTTGCACGTGGACTCGGCCCCGTTCCTGCCCACCCCTGTCCAGCAGCCGCGGATCCCGATCTGGGCGACGAGCCGCTCACCTGACCCGGCGTCCCTCCTGCGGGCGGCCCGAGTGGACGGCGTCCTGCCGATCTTCTCCGAGCGGGAGACTGCGGCAGCCGTCGTCTCGGGGGCACCGGAACCGATTGACGTGAGCAAGGTGCGGGACAAGCTGGCCGGCCTCGGTGCGCCCCCGCACCACGACCTCGTCCTGCGCGGCAGGCTCGGCCCGAATTGGTCTGCCGAGTCCCTCGACCGCCTGCACGCCCTCGAAGAGGCGGGGGCGACGTGGTGGCTCGAGACCTTCGACCGGAACGAGGCGCTCGAGTCCGTCGTCGAGCGCATCAGCGCCGGGCCGCCTCCGCTGCCGTAGCTTCGGCCGAGCCGGCGCCAGGCTCGATGCCGGGGACCGTCCCCGGCCGCTGGAACCCCCGGTCGCCTGCCGCGGTCGGCTCCTCGGTCGCCGAGCCGGCCGGTCCGGTGGGTAGCTCCACGACGAAGGTCGCCCCGCCGCCCGGCGTGGCCTCGACCGACACCCGGCCGCCATGGGCGCTCACGACCGCCTCCACGATCGACAGCCCGAGCCCTGTCCCGCCGCTTGCCCGGACGCGGGACGGATCGGCCCGCCAGAAGCGATCGAAGATGTGCGCCAGGTCATCGGTCGGGATGCCGGCACCGTGATCGACGACGGCCAGTCGCGCCACCGGGCGGGCAGCTCCCGGCACGGCCGGATTCCGGACGGGCACCGGCCGGTCCGGCCGGTCCCGGCCCGATCGAGGGGCTCGCTCCGGGCACCATCTGCACGTGCACCTCGATCGGGGATCCGGGGGGCGAATAGGCGAGGGCGTTCGAGAGCAGGTTTCCGAGCACCTGGCGCAGCCGCGCCTCGTCGCCCTCGACGACGCACGGCTCGGTGCCGACGAGGGTGATCGCCCGTGACGGGTCGACGACCCCGGCGTCGCTGACGGCATCGGCCGCCAGCTCCGTCAAGTCGACCGGCTCCCGGGAGAGCGGGCGTCCCTGGTCGAGGCGGGCGAGCAGCAACAGGTCCTCCACGAGGCCCCCCATGCGCGACGACTCGCTCTCGATCCTCCGCAGCGCCGCCGCCAGATCCTCCGGCCGGTCGGCCCGCCCGCTCCGGAACAGCTCGGCATAGCCCCGGATGGAGGTGAGCGGAGTCCGGAGCTCGTGAGATGCATCCGCCACGAACCGCCTCAGCTGCTCCTCGGAGGCCTCCTTCTCCCGGAACGCCTGCTCGATCTTGGTGAGCATCGTGTTCAGGGCCGAGCCGAGCTGTCCCACCTCGGTCCGCTCATCGGTGTCGTCGATCCGGGCTGTGAGGTCGCCGGCGGCGATCTCGCTTGCCGTGGTCGCCATCTGCTCGAGCGGGCGGAGGCTGAGGCGCACGAGGAACCAGGAGCCGGCGGCCAGTGCCATCAGGACGAGGAGGCCCACGAGCACCTCCAGCAACAGGACGTGCCCGAGTGTCGACTGCACCCCTGTGAGGGGGTAGGCCACCACCAGCCAGAGCGGGCCCGGGGACAGCAGTGGGTTGTGTTCAAAGGTGCCGAGCACCCGGAAGTTGCTCACCCCGTGGGTGCCGGGGTACGAGCCGGAGATGCTCCGGCCGGCCGGGGCGTTCTCGAGCTCGGTGAGGAACCCGGCCGGCAACCGCGGCTCGGAGGCCGTGGCCTCACGTGTGGGGACGACGAAGAAGGGATTGCCCGGGGTGTCGACCAGCTGGCTGTTCGGGCCGTAGAGCGCCGCGTAGGTGTCGGGGCTGATTGCCACGGATTGCAGCTGCCCGGTGGCCGCGGCGCGGTCGAACGCCTCCATGATCGGCTCTTTCGAGCCCTGCAGCTGGTTGTCCACCTTGGAGATGAGGGACTGTCGCGTCGTTATGTAGGTGGCCGGCTCGATCACTGCGAGCGCCACCGCCACGAGGACGACTAGCACGAGCACGAGTCGGGTGCGAAGCGCCATCAGCGCCGGCTCCTCGGTTCTATAGCGGGCGGTTCAGTCCCGGGGCAGGCGGAGGACGTACCCGATCCCGCGCACGGTTTGGATGAGGTGGGGCTCGACGAAGTCGACCTTCTTGCGCAGGTAGCTCACATAAGTCTCCAGCACACCGGCGTCCCCGCCGAAGTCGTAGCTCCACACGTGATCGAGGAGCTGGGCCCGGGTGAGAACCCGGCGGGCGTTGACGAGCAGGTAGCGCAGGAGCCGGTACTCGGTGGCCGTGAGGTCTACGAGCCGGCCGGCGCGACGGACCTCGTGGGCCTCGTCGTCCATCTCGAGGTCGCCGAGGACAAGAGTGGTGGCCGTCTCGCCGTGGCCCGTCCGCCGCAGGACGGCATGGATGCGGGCGACGAGCTCGGCCACGCTGAACGGCTTCGTCACGTAGTCGTCGCCGCCGATCGTGAGGCCGCGGACTTTCTCCTCCGTGGCGTCCCTCGCCGTGAGGAACAGCACCGGCACGTCCCGGCGCTCGCGCCGGACCCGCTCGGCGATGGTGAAGCCGTCCACGTCGGGCAGCATCACGTCGAGGACCAGCAGGTCGGGACGGAAGTCCTCGAGCCGCTGCAGGGCCGGGTAGCCGGCGGAGGCGGTCTCGACGGTGAAGCCCTCGTACCGCAAGGCCATCGCCACGAGCTCTGTGATCGACTCCTCGTCGTCGACGACAAGGACACGCCGGCCATTGCCGCTCTGGGCTTCGGCGAGGACCATGGAGACATCTTGACAGCTATAGCTGTGAGATTCCTGAGCACGAGGTGTGAAACGGGGAGGACAATCCGCCCGATGGGGGCCACAGTTCTCGGTCCGCCTCGACAACCCCATGAGTGGCCGATCCGGTCCCGGGCCTTCACCCGGCGTCAGATGCTCCGGGATCCCGACTGCTGCGTGACCGCTCAGCACCTCGAGGGGCAGAACGGGTGCTTGGGTCACGTCTTCCGGGACCGGACCTTGCCACTTTGTCCCGGCCATAAGGGGGGATGGCCGGGCAAGACCATGATGCCAGGCGGCTCTGTGGAGTCGCTCTGTTCAAGCTGAGAGGTGCCTGAGATCTCGGGGAAAATGGAGTGGCCGTGGCGCCATCAACGAGGAGCGTCAGCCAGGAGCGTCGGCCGGGGAGCCTTCCCCGAGGAGCGTCAGCCGGGGAGCCTTCCCCGAGGAGCGTCAGCCGGGGAGCGTCAGTCATAGGTCGCCTCGATCCCCCACCGGCCGCATTCGAGGACGAGCAGATGGGCGCTCCCGTCCTCGAGCAGCACCTGGAGACGGGCCCTGCGCCGATGACCGGTCGGATCCCACCAACGCTCGTCCGCCGGCCACGGGCCGGCCCAGCCCACAACCCGCTGTCTCCCGTGGGCGACCTCCCGTGCACCGCCGCCGGGACACGGGTCGGAAGGGCGTGACCCGGGGGGGCGTTGGCCGGCGGCGGCTGGCCCGGCAGTGCCAGGCAGCCCGAGCAGCCATTCCGGTGCCACGGTGCACTGGCCTCGTCCGGTGACCCCGACCGTCTCGCCCCTCCGGCCGACGAGGCCCACCGCTACCGGTACGACGGGAACGACCGCCGGAGCGGGCGCCGGCAGGCGCCCTGGCCACGGATGCCGGACCCCTTCCGGCTCTTCGCGCGGATCTCCCCAGGGCACGAAGATCGCCTGCTCGGCTGGACCCCTCCCCCCCGCCGGCACGGCAGTGCCGACCGCTGTGTGGCCGAGGAGCCCCTGAATGCGGGCGATCCCTCGCTCGACCCGCTGGTCTGCCTCGACCGGGCCGCCGAACAACCCGAGCTGACGGCCCTTGTCCGGCACCACTTCGCCGGCGCTGAGCCGCACGAGGGTGATGCCGGCACTCGGCGCATCCACGGGAGCGGTGAGCCACCCCTCGAGCTGCCACCGCACCCGGTCCACCATCGCCCGGGCCGTGAACGGCCGGTCTGCCCGCCACCACCGGCTCAGCTCCTCGCCATGCTCGGTCGAGGCCTCGACAAGGAGTCGGGTACAGGCAAGGCCGTCCGGGGCGAGACGCCCGATCAGCTCCTCGGCAAGCCCGGCGGCGACGAAGGCGACCGTGTCGACCTGGTCGATCGGCGAGTCGAGCTCGCGAGCCACCGTCAAATCCGGCGGAGGCTCGCTCAGGGCGAGGGCATGATCATCAAGTCCGCGTGCCAGACGGTGAGCCCGGACTCCCCCGCTCCCGAAACGTCCCGCCACCACCCCCTCGTCGAGCTCGGCGAACTCGCCGAGCCGCCGGATGCCGAGCCGGACGAGGAGCTCGGCCAATTCCGGTTCACCGAGGGCTGACACGGGGAGGTCGGCGAGCCAGGCGGCCGTGCTCCCGGCGAGGACTATCTCCCCGGGAGGGACGTGGGCGGCAAGCCGGGCGGCAAAAGGCGTGTCGGCGATCCCGATCCGGCACGGCGGCCCTCTCAGCTCTCGAAGGAGGCCGTTGAGCACGTGCGTCAGCCGGTTGGCAAAGGCGCGCTCACCGCCGAAATAGCGGGCCGGCCCCCTCACCGGAAGCGAGCACATCCCCGGCCGGGTCACCTCTACACGGGGTGTGAATTGCGCCACTGCGGAGACGACTTGCTCGAAGACCCTCACCTCCTGTGCCGGATCCTCCTTGACGAGCTTGAGGTTCGGGCAGGCCGCCTCCGCCTCCCGGCGGCGTTGGTGGCGCCGGACGCCCTCGGCCCGCGCCGGAGGTGAGCACGCCACGACCCGGTTCGCATGTGTGACGGCGGACGGGACCTGAGCGAGGCCGGCGGCGACGAGGGGCCAGTCCGGGCACCACACCACAAGGGTGCGGCTCTCCCACACGGTCATGCCGACAGCTGCAGCGGGGAACGCCTCGGGCGGGCGGCAGCTCCCCGGCCGCTCACCTCCACCTCGAAGTAACGCTCGGACAACAGGCCGTACCCCCTCTCAAGGCCGGTCCATCGCGACCCGGTGACCGTGCACCGGAGGTCATTCGGCCCCGGCCAGCGCCGGTCCCGGTCCAGTACGAGCTGCACCGCTCCCCTGTCCCGTGCCCGAGCCGCCAACCGCCGGGCGTCCGACGGCCGGACGGAGGGAGGCGGCACGTAAAGGACGGCGTCGACGGCGTCGAAGAGGGAGGCCACCACCTGGCTCCAGCGGTCCCGGGGCCCGAGGGACGGCACGAGCAGCAGCCGGGCGAGATCGATCCCCCGCTCGGCCGCCGCCGCCAGCCCGAGCTCGGGGCAGCCCGCCACGGCGCACCAGTAGCCGCCTATGGAGGGGCCGGCGAGCATCTCGAGGGCCAGGCTCGTCGCCCCACAGCTCTCCTGAGCGTCGACCACGACCGTCGATCCACGCTCCAGGCCGGCAACAGGCAGGACCTCCGCCAGCGCCACCGTCACCGGGAGGAGGCGATCCTTTGCCAGCACGAGCGACGAAGCACCTCCGTGCAGTGCCTCGGCTACGGTGATGGCCATCCTCAAAGTATACGAACAGATGTTCGCAATAGAAAACGAGTGCCCGGACCGGCCTTGACCCGCACCGGTGAGAATCATGTCGATGGCTGACGACAAGCCGGCAGGAGAGACAGCTCAAATCGTCGTCCGCCCGGCCGCGATCGACGACGCAGCCCAGATCACCGACGCCCACGTGAAGGGGTGGCAGGTGGCCTACCGCGGGATCATGCCCGACTCCTACCTCGACGACCTGTCGAAGGACATGGCCGATCGTCGTGCCCGCTGGCGCGTCCAGATCGCCGCACCGGACAACCCCGCCGTCTGCACCCTCGTGGCCGAGCGCGCCGGCTCAGTTGTCGGCTGGGCGAGCTCCGCCCCGAGCCGTGATGACGACGCCACGGAGCCGGACCGGGGAGATATGGGGCATCTATGTCCACCCGGACCACTGGCGAACCGGGGCCGGGGGCGCACTGATGCAGGCTTCCCTCGAGCACCTCGCCGGCGAGGGCCACACCTGGGCGACGCTGTGGGTGTTCGAGGAGAACGCGCAGGCGAGGGGTTTCTATGAGAGGTGGGGATGGCGGAGGGACGGGGCCACCCACTTCTTCGAGCGCGGCGGCGCCCGGGTGCCCGAGGTCCGCTACCGCCGGCCGCTTGCCTGACGGCGGGGCGACCCGGTCAGGCCAGTGCCACAAGATCGCCGACGTCGTCCGCCGGCCGCTGGCCTGACGGCGGGGCGACCCGGTCAGGCCAGTGCCACAAGATCCCCGAGGTCGTCGCTCCAGCTGTCCTCGACGCCGTCGGGCATGAGGATCACCCGCTCAGGAGCAAGGGCCGCCACCGCCCCCGGATCGTGGGTGACGAGGACGATGGCCCCCTCGTAGGTCCGGAGCGCCTTCAGGACCTCCGCCCGGCTGGCCGGGTCGAGGTTGTTCGTCGGCTCGTCGAGCAAGAGGACGTTGGCCGACGACACGACGAGGGTGGCGAGCGCGAGGCGCGTCTTCTCACCGCCGGAGAGCGTCCCGGCGAGCTGCTCGATCCGGTCCCCGGTGAACAGGAACGAGCCGAGCATCCGGCGGAGCTCGGCATCGGTGACCGCCGGCGGGGCGCGGTGGCGGACGTTGTCCCAGACGGACTGCTCCGGAGAAAGCGTCTCGTGCTCCTGGGCGTAGTAGCCGAGCTTCAGCCCGTGGCCGGGCAGCACCTCGCCGGCGTCGGCTGGCTCGATCCCGGCGAGCAGCCGCAACAGCGTCGTCTTGCCCGCCCCGTTCAGCCCGAGCACGACGACGCGGCTCCCGCGGTCGACGGCGAGGTCGACACCGCAGAAGACCTCGAGCGATCCGTACGACTTCATCAGCCCGTTTGCCTGCAGCGGCGTCCGGCCGCACGGCGCCGGAGCGGGGAAACGTAGGCGTGCGACGCGATCGGCCCGCCGGACCTGCTCGAGGCCGGACTCGAGGCGGACCGCCCGCCGGTCGAGATTGTGGGCCATCCGCGCCTTGGTCGCCTTGGCCCGCATGCGATCCGCCTGCGCCCGGAGAGCCACCACCTTGCGCTCGGAGTTCTGGCGCTCCCGCCGGCGGCGGCGCTCGTCGGCGGCCACCTGCTCGAGGTATGCCTGCCAGCCAACCTTGTACACGTCGAGGACACAGCGGCTGGCGTCGAAGTGGAAGACCTTGTTCACCACGGCCCCGAGCAGTTCGGCGTCGTGGCTGATGACCACGAGGCCGCCGTCATGGGCTCTCAGGTAGCTGCGCAGCCACGTGATCGAGTCGGCGTCGAGATGGTTCGTGGGCTCGTCGAGGACGAGCGTGGGCGCCTCCGAGAAGAGCACCCGCGCCAGCTCGACCCGTCGCCTCTGCCCGCCGGAAAGCGTCCCGATGGGCTGGGCGAGCACGCGTTCGGGCAGCCCCAGGCTGGAGGCGATCGACGACGCCTCGGCCTCCGCCGACCAGCCGCCGAGGGCGTGGAAGCGCTCCTCCAATCTCGAGTAGCGCCGCATGGCCGTGTCCTGGCGTTCGGCATCATCGTCCGACATGGCGACGCGGGTGGCGTCGAGCTGATGGAGGAGCCGGTCCAGCTCCCGGGCGCCGAGGATCCGGTCGAGCGCCTTCGTCCCGAGGTCGCCCGTTCTCGGATCCTGGGGTAGGTAGGCGACGGCCCCGGAACGCTGGACAGTGCCCGCAGCCGGCAGCGCCTCGCCGGCAAGGACGCGGGCGAGGGAGGTCTTGCCGGCCCCGTTTCTTCCGACGAGGCCGACCCGGTCCCCGGGCGCGACCTGGAAGGTCGCCGGCTCGAGCAGCTGGCGGCCTCCTATGACGAGCTCGAGATTTGCGACGCTCAACATGACGGTCCTTGATTACCCTAAGCCCGATGTCAGGGGCGGCTTCACCACCGGCGCCGTCGAGGGCGCCATGAGTCGGGGTGTGCACAACCAGGATACGGCCCCCCGAGGGCCGGTAGCTCTCGTCGGCAGCGGGGAGTTCCTCGCCGCCATGGTCGAAGTCGACCGGCGCCTTCTCGCCGGGCGGCCACAAAGGGCCGTCTTCCTCCCGACTGCTGCCGCCGAGGAGGGGGAGGACTCGGTGAATTACTGGGTTGATCTCGGCAGGCGTCATTTCGAGGGCCTCGGGGTGGAGCCGGTGCCCTTGCTGGTGCTCGACCGCCAGGATGCTGACCGGCCGGACCTGGCGGCCGTCGTGGAGGGCGCCGGCCTCGTCTATCTTTCCGGAGGCAACCCGGGCTATCTCGCCGACACACTCCGGGACACCCTCGTCTGGGCGGCGATCCTCGATGCCTGGATGGCCGGTAGCGCCCTCGCCGGGTGCTCGGCGGGGGCGTGCGCCCTCAGCACCGTCGCCGACTACGTCGGGTCACGAGCCAATGCCTCGCAGCCTCCCCCCATCCCGGCCTCGGGCGATGTGCCCGAGTCGCTCGCCGCCCGTGAGTCGGGCGGGGGCCTTGCGGTCGTTCCCAAGCTGGCCGTCATCCCGCACTACGACCGGATCCTCGAGTGGGTGCCCGACCTGAAGGAGCGCTACATGGCCCGGGCCGGGCCGGAGGTGACCGTCGTCGGTGTCGACGAGGACACCGCCCTCGTCTCGGCCTCAGGCGACGGGTCGAGATTCGAGGTGATGGGTCGGCAGGCGGCCTTCGTTCTGCGGCGCGACGGGACCTCCACGCGTCATGCTGCGGGCAGCACCTTCGTCGTCCCGTAGTGAAGCGCTCTCCCGGGGACCGGCGGTCGAGGCCTTGCTCAACTGCTCTGTGTCAGAAGATGCGGTCCCGGCCGCGTCCCACCGCCATCCCACCCCACCGGGCGCTTTAGAGAACCGCTCTCCAGAGAGCGAGGCGAACGGCCTTCGGGGAAACGGAGGCGGCCGGGGAAGGGTGTCACGACCTCGGTGGGCTGCGGTCGGTCTCGGTCAGGAGCCTTGCCCGGGGTCGTTGTTCGACCGGGCCGCCTGCTTGTGACGGTACATCTCGGCATCGGCCAGCGCGAGGAGGCCGTTCGGGTCGTCTCGATGGATGTTGGCGAGCACCGCACCCACCGACGACCCGACCGGGAAGGATTGGCCGGTGATGTTGTAGGGCGCTCTCAGCACGCTCCTGATGCGTTCTGTCAAAAGCTCGAGGGCGTCCGGGGTGCCGAGCGGGTGGGCCACTATGACGAACTCGTCGCCGCCGAAGCGGGAGACGAGGTCACCGGCCCGGGCGGCAGCTTCGAGGCGCCGCCCCACGGCCACCAGCACCTCGTCGCCGGCGTCATGGCCATAGCTGTCGTTGATCGCCTTGAAGTCGTCGAGATCGAGGTAGACGAGGCCGAGCGACCCGCCACGACGCTGCACCTGGCGGAAGGACCGCTGCAGGTGGTCGAGCAGCAGGTACCGGTTCGCCAGACCGGTCAGCTGGTCGTGCATGGCGATCTGGGTGAGACGGGCCTCCTCGGCCAACTGAACGCTGACGTCTCGCACGACAAGAAGCGCCCCGGTCGAACCGCCGACCTCGAGCGGGCGAGCCGACACGAGCAGGTGCCGCGGCTTGCCCTCGGCATCGTCCACTATGTGATGTTCCTCCCGCACGGTGATCCCATGCAGCGCCCGCACCAGCGGATGGTCCTCGTGACGCAGCAACGTCCCGGCCGAAGTCCGGAAACCGATCGAGAAGGGGAAGGGGCGGCCGACGATCGCTGCCTCGGTGCCGGCCCCCTGTATGAGACGGGCCTGGCGGTTCGTCACGACGACGACTTCCTCCTGGTCGCACACCACCACGCCGTCCTCGATGCTCTCGAGGATCTGCTCCAGCACTCGTGGTGAAGCCACTTCCGGAGCCACGTCCACCGGCTCGCCGGCGCCAACCTCCGGCGAAGCGTCCACCGCCGGCTCCGCCGCGGCGCGCAGGGCAGCCAGTTGCCCGGCGATGCCGACAAGTGTCTCCCGCAACTCGTCGGCGATCTCAGGCCGCCAGAAGTCGACGATGCCTATCGTGCCGACGCGTTCGTCGCCCGAGGTGACCGGGACGCCGACGGAGGCAATGGCGTCGGAGGGGTCGCCCTCGGGGACGGCCAGCTCCGGCTCCCAGATCAAGTCGCCCTCTTCGGTGCTCTCACGGGCGATCGTGGCCTCGGCAAGGCGGCCGACGCGCTCTTCGAGGGCGGCCACGACGGCGCCGGGCGAGGCGACAATGGTGACATCCCCGGTCGTCCAGGCGACGTAGGCGGCGATGCCCTTGAACGTGTCGCGCGCGAGGCTCAGGAGCTGACGAGTCTCGTGTTCTTCCTCCGCGGCCACCGGTCACGGTACAAAACAGCAGTCCCGGTGGCGTCCGCTCTCCGTCTGTCCCCGGGCCGCCAAATCGGCGGGACGCCCGCTGGACGCTCCGCCGGCCGCCGGCGTGAGGCCGGCTCGCTCAGGCGAGACTCGCTTCGAGGGCCTTCAGGCGGTCCGAGGGGGGGATGCCGAGCTCGGACAACGTCCGCTCGGCCCGGCCGATCGTGGCGAGCGCTCGCCGGCGGTTGCCCACTTTGGCCTGCAGCTCAGCTGCACGGAGATAGTGATCCTCCTCGTACGGATCGGTCTCGACCAGCAAGTCGAGCAGGTAGGTCGCCTCTTGGATACGGTCGTCCTCGATGGCGTCACTCACGCGTAGCTCGATCATCTGCACGTGCAGCCGGGCGAGCATCTCCCGCGTGGGGGCCGCCCAGTCGGCGTAGCGATCGGCCGGGAGCAGCTCGCCGCCGTACAGCGCGAGCGCGGCCTGAGCGATCCGGGCGGCGACGTCGGGCGCCGTGGAAGGTTCGAGCGCCTCGGCCGCGAGCGACCGGAACCGCGAGACGTCGGTGACAGCCTCGGGAGACAGCAGGATGAACCTGTCGGCCCGGCTGAGGATCGATCCGCAGCCGACGCGGATGCGCCAGAGGACGTTCCGCAGCCGCCGCATGCCGAGCCCGGGCCCGAGGGCCGGCCACAGTTCCTCGACGAGCTCCTCCACCAAGATCCGCCGGCGGAGCGCCACGATCTTGAGGGCCCTCGTCGCCAGGCTCGTGGGCATGGTGATCGTCTCCCCGCCCCGGCGTACCGAGAACGAGCCGAGCAAAGTGATCTCCCAGCCCGAACCGGCCGTATCAGCACGGGGGGAATCGCCTGCCGGCCGAGCCAGCCCGGTGACGGGCGCCCCGGTGAGGGCGGCCCCGGTGATGGTCGCCCCGGTGACGGACGCCCCGGTGACGGGCGCCCCGGTGACGGGCGCCCCGGTGACGAGGCTTCCGCCTCCAGCTGACGAGGCTTCCGCCGGCGGCGCACCTCCGCGGAGCAGCACCAGATCAGGGCGTGCCTGCTCGCCCACGTCGAGAAGCTCGAGGGCGAGCTCGAACATCGAAGCCCATCCCACTGCTCCGATTTCATCCATCGTGGCGATGGCGGACCTCAACCTGCTGGCGGCCCGGTCGGGCAGCCCGGCGGACCTCAGCCGGGCCGCGTAGAGGAACTCGATGCGGGCGCCGAGGGCCCTGTGTCGCCGGGCGAGCCAAAGCGCAGCGTTGAAGAGCTCCTCTGCCGCCTCGAGGTCCTCGGCGACAAAGGCCCGTATGCACGGCCCCCAGGCCGCCTCGACCGCGCCGCTGCGTGCTGCGTCGGCGACCAGATCCACGAGCTCGCGCGACCCCGGCGAGCTGCTGATCATGCGCCAGCACCTCGGCCAGCGTCGCCACCCAGCTCCGGGGCTCGTCGCCCCGGCGAAGACCGCCGATGTTGCCTGCCGCCCCGTCGGTCTCGAACTCCGCCGCCCGGAGCCAGCCGAGGGCCGTGGGAGCACGACCCTGTTGCAGCTCGAGCTCGGCGAGGGCACGGTAAGCACCCGCCCTAATCTCGCCCTCCTCCGGGAGTGAAGACGAGAGGAGCTGGGCCACCGTGGCGAATGCCTCCTGGTAGCGCCCCCGGCTGCTGTCCAGGTCGACGAGCACGGCAGCGGACCGGATGGCCAAGTAGCGCTGGCCGCACATGCCGGCGGTGTGAGCGGCGCGGGTGGCGTGCTCGGCCGCCTCGTCCAGCCGTCCCAGCCGGTCGCCGGCCAGGGCGGACAGGAGGCTCGACACGCAGGACAGCGAGCGGTCCCCCGACCGGGACATCTGCTCGATGCGCTTGGCCCAGGTCACAGAAGCCTCCGGGCCGAGCTCCTCGAGCAGGGCGAGGCCGGTGACGTAGGCGAACAGGGGTGAGAGCGGTATCCCGTCGGGATGGTTGGTGAGGAATGTCATCGCCCCCCGGAGAGCGATCCCGTCCTCACCGGGAAGGCGGCTCAGCACCCTGACCCCGCCGAGAACGGCGCCGGCGACGGCCTCGGTGAGGCCTCCCACCGCCTCGGAGATCTTCACGGCGCGAAGGGCAGCCTCCTCCGCCTCCGCCGGGCTTGCGGCGAGCAGCAGGCAGGTGGCTGCTTCGGCGAGCATCTCCGCTGCCCGGGCAGGATGGCGGGCCAACGAGAGCTCGGCCCCCGCCACGAGCTCGTCGGCTATCCGGGCACTCGGTCCTTCGGCGAGCGATACCCGGCATCTCCAGTAAGCGACCTCGCCGCGGAGATGATCCGGCACCGGCAGAGCCGCCGCCCGATCGAGGCACTCCACTGCCCGTTCCGGCTCGCCGGCCGACAGCCACCAGGCTGCTGCTCGGGCCAGGTGGTGGCCCACCGATTCGGCGCTGTCGCCGATATCGGCCGTCAGCTCCTCGTAGCGGGCGGCTGACGTCATGTAGCCGCCGTCCACCGCCGCCCGCACCGCTCGCCCGTACAGCCCGATGACTTCCGCCACCGGCACAGAGGTGCTCCTGCTGGCGTGGAGGGCGCCCAGCTCGACGAGGCCCGCCTGGAGAAACGCGCGGCTGAGCACTTCGTGAGCCCGGGAGCGGCGGTCGACGTCGTCGAGGTGGTACGTGGCCGCCCGCACGAGCGTGTGGGCGAAGTCGATCCGGTTCCGCTGGAGCACGACGATGCCTCGTTCGGCGGCCGGCTCGAGGCAGCTCATGTCGAGGCCCAGCTCCTCGAGAGCGACCTCGAGGACGTTCATCGGTGCCCGGCCGGCTGCCACGATGGCGAGACCACGACGAGTCTCGGCCGGGAGGCTCGAGAGCACCTCGCCGAAGGCTGCCGCGAGGCCGTCACCGATCGGCAGCGGGTCGGGGAGCGCCCGCCATCCTCTCAAGGCGTCAGGAGAAAGTTGGGCGTAGGCCTCGAGCAGTGCCTTCGGGTTCCCGCCCACACCGCTCGTGAGTGCCTTGGCCACGTCGGCCTGCGGGCCGCGGCCCGTACAGCCGATCCAGCAGGGCGCAGGCCTGATCGGCCTTGAGGCCGCTCAGCCGCCGTTCGAGGACGTATGTCGCCGGCAGCTCGATCTCGGGCATGTGGGGGCTGTCGCGCAGCGCCAGGATGACGGCGAACGGTTGTCCCTCGAGCGCGCTGACGGCCACTACGAGCGCCTCGAGGAACCACGGCGCCAGCAGATGGGCGTCGTCGATCGTGAGGAGCAGCGGCGCCATCGGGTAGACGGCCAGGCCTTCGATGGCGGCCGCCAGCCGGTGGGTATCGGCCGGCGGACTGCCCGGTGACGCCAGTTCGAACAGCTCGACGAGTGGCCCCGGCCAGCCATCCGGCGGCCGTGCTGGATCGGTGCCGGCACCGGCCCGCAGTTGCAACACGCTGAAGTCCCTGGCTTGCGCCACCGCCGCTTCGATCAAGGCACTCTTGCCGATGCCCGGCTCCCCCCTCAGCACGAGGGTGGTCGGCTCGCCCCGGAGGCAATGCCGGAGCGTCTGGTCGATGTGGGCGAGCTCCCGGTGGCGGGCAATGAGCCCGACCGTCTCCCCCGACCCGTCGTCCCCCGCCGCGCAGGGTTCACGACGGAGTGGGTTCAGCAGGACATACTGCATCTGTGCGCGCCGAGCACGCGCTGAGCGCATGCCTGCCGCCTCTATGGCCTGAGCCATTGCCCCCGCTTCCCCCCAGCCCTCCAGCGGAGTCGCAGGGAGTGGCGGCTTAGGCGCCGCCCGGCTCCGCAGGAAGGATCCCGAGCGTCGACGGCACATCTGCCGCAGCCGCTCAAGCCCGCTCTTCAACCTCGCTGGCGCAATTCTAGCTTGCCTTTGGAGGGCCGCTCACCAAGCCGGGGGGCCGGCGGCCGCTGCCGCCCGGGGGGCTTCGAGCCGGCTCAGACGGGCTGCCCGGCACGCGGCGTCCGGGCGAGCTGGGCGGCCGTCGGCAGTCGGACAGCCCGGGCGAGGCCGAGCCG
This sequence comes from uncultured Actinomycetota bacterium, assembly GCA_963754255.1. GTDB lineage: Bacteria > Actinomycetota > Acidimicrobiia > Acidimicrobiales > Bog-793 > CAVWEW01. The sequence goes on along the minus strand of CAVWEW010000008.1, from coordinate 255,301 downwards.
ACGGAGGCCCCGGATGACGAGGAAGGACAGGTCGACCTGGAAGCGGCCGAGGCCGTGGCGGGCCGAACGGGGAAACGCATGATGGTTGTTGTGCCACCCCTCTCCGAAGACGAGGAGGGCCACCACCCAGTTGTTGCGGCTCTCGTCCCGCGCCTCGAAGGCGCGCCGGCCGAAAGTGTGGCAGATCGAGTTGACGGCGAAGGTCGAGTGCTCGAAGACGAAGATCCGGATCAGGCCTGCCCAGATCATCGCCTCGAAGCCGAGCGCCCAGCTGCCGCCGATGGCGGCGCCGAGGAGGAACGGCAGGCCGATGGAGAGAGCCACCCAGAGCAGGTAGCAACGGTCGATGATCCGGATGGTCCGGTCCTCGTACAGGTCTCGCCCGTAGTCGAACCCGCGCTCCATCCCCTTCGTGGTGAACATCCAGCCCATGTGGGCGTGCCAGAGCCCCTTCAGTGTGCCGACGAGCCCGTCTCCGGACAGGTGAGGAGAATGCGGGTCGCCCTCGGCGTCCGAGCGGGCGTGGTGCTTGCGATGGTCGGTCACCCATTGGGTGACCGGCCCTTGGAGGGTCATTGATCCGAGCACGGCGAGGGCCACCTTGACGGCGGCGACCGCCTCGAATGAGCGGTGCGTGAAATAGCGGTGGTACCCGACGGTGATGCCGAGCCCGGTGAGCACGTAGAAGACCAGGAACAGCACGAGATCGGTCATGCGGAAACCCACTCCCCAGAACACGCCCATCGCCGACATCAGCGCCAGCGGAGGCACCAGGACGGCGACGAGCGTGACGGCCTGGCTCAGCCTGCTCGTGTGCTGGCGGGCAGTGGCTATCCCGAGGCGCCCGGCGTCGGGCAGGGCGGAGTCGGTGCCGGCGGCAGTGGGAGCCGCGTCAGCGGCGGCGGCGGCCGCGCCGTCGCCGGCGCCGGCGGCCGCGCTGGCCCTCGCGCCCGGAGCGGGCCTCAGTAAGTGTCATCGATCCGTCCCCACATCGGCCTTACGGTACCCGTAGACGACGGTGTCGTATCGCAGGGTGACCGACCCCGACGCCGGCACGAGCTGCCGGACCTCTCCGAGCACGCTCGCCCGCTGAGCGGCGGCAAGGTTGGCGATGAAGCTCGTCGACCCGACGCGCTCGACGAGGCCGTCCTCGTCGAGCTGCTGCTCGGTCTTCATGTGGAACTCCTCCGCCGGCTCGAAAAGCGACGTCGCCGACATGAGCCGCCGCCAGTCCCCGGAGCCGTGAGCCGGCGTGTCCCCCTGATAAGGAAGCTGGATGCGCCTGATCTCGGCCTGCAGCGGCTGGTCGAGATCCCTCTCGTTCCAGACAAGGGCGAGGAGCCCACCCGGCCGCAGCACCCGGGCGATCTCGGCCAGCGCCTCGTCGGTGGCGAACCAATGGAAGGCCTGTGCGACGGTGACGGCGTCGGCCGATCCGTCCGGGAGGGCAATCGCCTCGGCCGTACTGTCAAGTGCCTCGACCCCGGGCAGCATCGCCGTCAGCTGCGCCCGCATCTCGGCTATCGGCTCGACGGCGATCACCCGGGCGCCCGTGCCGGTGAGCACCCGGGTCAGCTTGCCCGTGCCCGCAGCCAGGTCCACCACCACCGAGCCGGGGCCGAGGCCGGCGGCGGTCGCGATCCAGTCCACGACAGCAGGCGGGTAGCCCGGGCGGGCCCGCTCGTACTGGTCCGACACCTTCGAGAAACCCATCGCCTCACTCCGCACACCCCGATGATCGCGCACCGTCCCGGTACCATCCACAGCTGTGCCGCCCGCAGTCGTCGTGACCGAGGTCGAGCCGTCGAGAACCTTTCGGCTGCGCCAGCAGGTCCTCCGGCCGCACGAGCGCATCGAGCAGATGTCCCTCTTCGACGACGACGCTCCGGACACCGGCATCTTCGCCGCCATCGAAGCGGCCACGGGGGAGGTGGTCGGGACGGCCAACGTCCGGCGCGAGCCGCCGCCTGCCGCCCTTCAGGCGGCACTTCCCTCCGCCGGCGGCCCCGGGCAGCAGTGGAGGCTGCGGGGGATGGCGACGCGGGAGGATTCTGCGCGGCCAGGGCATCGGAGTGAGGGTCCTTGGTGCCTGCACCTCTCATGTGGCGGCAAGGGGCGGTGGCCTGTTGTGGTGCAACGCCCGGTTGGGAGCGAGGGTCTTCTACGGCCGGGCGGGTTTCTCGGAGTTCGGGCAGGAGTTCGACGAAGGAGAGATCGGGCCTCATATCGTGATGTGGCGAATTATCGAGCCGGCCGCACCGGGCGCCGGCGATCCGGCCGATGCGGAGGGAGGAGACAGATGACGCCAAGTCAGCTCGAGGTGGTCGACCTCCTGCAGCAGATGATCAGGAACGAGTGCGTCAACGACGGCACGGAGACGTCCGGGCACGAGACCCGCACCGTCGATCTCCTCCGCTCCGAGCTGGACGGCTCCGGCGCCGACTTCGAGGTCTACGAGCCGACGCCGGGCCGGTCGTCGCTCGTGGGGCGGATCGAGGGGAGCGACAAGGACGCCCCGTCGATCTGCTGGCTCGCCCACACCGATGTCGTGCCGGCGAACCCGGACACCTGGTCGCGGGATCCGTTCGCCGGCGAGCTGGTCGAGGGTGAGGTGTGGGGCCGGGGGGCGGTGGACATGTTGAACCTGACGGCTGCGATGACGGTCGCCTTCGACCGGCTGGCGCGAAGCGGCTTCCGACCGAAGGGGACGCTCGTGCTCGCCGCCGTCGCCGACGAGGAGGCCCTCGGATCCCACGGCGCCGGCTGGCTGGCCGAGCATGAGACCGATGCCGTGAAGTGCGACTACGTGATCACCGAGACCGGCGGGATTCCGCTCGAGGGCCCCTCCGGCAAGCGGCTTCCGGTCATGGTGGGCGAGAAGGGGTCGTGCTGGTGCCGGCTGAGGGTGCACGGCGAGGCCGGCCACGCCTCCCAACCCCTGCGCACGGACAACGCCCTCGTGACGGCGGCCGAGGTCGTGGGCCGGTTGGCGAACTACCGCCCGGAGGCGCAGATCCACGATGCGTGGCGCCGGTTCGTCGACGGGATGGGATGGCCGGACGAGATCTCCACTGTCCTGCTCGACCCCGCCCGCATCGACGGCCTCTTGGCCGAGATGCCCGATCTCGGCCTGGCGAGGCAGGCGCACGCCTGTACGCATCTCACGATCGCCCCCACGATCGTCCACGGCGGCTCGAAGATCAACGTGATCCCCGACGTCGTCGATCTCGACCTCGACATCCGGACGCTGCCAGGCGAGGACGAGGCGTCCGTACGGGCCGTCATCACCGAGGCGCTCGGGGATCTGGCGGCGAAGGTGGAGGTCGTCTTTGCCGTCGACGATCCCTCGACGGCCTCGCCTGTCTCGACGCCGCTGTGGGATGCCCTCGCCCGCGTGTCGAGGAACTTTCATCCGGAGGCGGCGCTCGTTCCGTTCTTCCTGGTGGGCGCGACCGATGCCCGTTTCTTCCGGCGGCTCGGCAGCATTGCCTACGGCTTCGGGATGTTCTCGGACCGGCTCAGCTTCGGACAGTTCTCGACCATGTTCCACGGTGACGACGAGCGAGTCGACGTGGAGTCCCTCCGGATGTCAGCCGGCATGTTCGAGCTCCTCGGGCGCGACTTCCTCGGCTGACCCCGAGCCGGCGGCGTCCGGTTCCTCTGCCGTCGGCCCACCGGTAGACGACGGCGCTCGCCGGGAGGTTGCCATTCCAGACCGCCGATCGTCACAGCGTCGTCGGGAGTGTGCCCTTCAGAGGAAGATCGTCACAGCGTCGTCGGGAGTGTGCCCTTCAGCAGCAACGGCGTGGTGGGCTGGCTCGTTCCGCCGAGGGGTTCGGTGTTCACGAGGACGGCCGTCATATTGGGCTGCAACAGCAACTGGTGGATCTGCCCGGACCGGCCGAGAACGCCGAGCGAGACGACCTTGCCGTGCACGATCGCCCATGCCTGGAACGTTCTCGACGGCGCGATCGACGGCATCTTCTCGGGGACGATGAAGGCGGTGCCGCTCGGGAGAGTGACCAGCCGTGCCTTCCAGGGACCAGTCGAGCTCAGGAGCTGGACGGACTTTTGCCTCGGATCGGCGGCGGCAGCTTGCTCGGCCCCCCGCACGCCTCCGGTGACGAGCGCCCTGTTCAGTGCACTCACCTGATTGTTCAGGTTCCCCACGGTCGTGCCGAGCAGACCCACCACGACCGCCAGGGCGGCGGCCACCGCTCCGGCGGCGAGGGCGTAGACCCAGCGCCGGTCGGGGCGCCGAACCACTCGCGAAGGCACGGCCGGACCATCGGCCTTGTTCGGCTCCCCCGCGGCTTCTGCTGACCCGCCTTCGAGGACGGCGAATGGCGGCGGCGGGTGGGCGAAGGATCTCGGCTGGCGGGACTCGCCGGCTGTCTCGCCCTCTGGCGATGTCTCGTCCCTTTGGTCGGGCGAGGTGATCTCGCCCCAGATGCGGTCCCACAGGCCGTCCGGCGCCGCTCCGCCCAGGTTGCCGAGCACGCCGGCCACCTCCTCGTGAGCCGCCAGCTCGGCCCTGCAGCGCGGGCAGTCGGCGAGATGCCGGGCGATGGCCGCCTCCTCGGCCGGATCACAGGCGTCGAGGGCGTAGGCGCCGAGGAGCTCCTCGAACTCGTCGTGGGGCATCACAGCTGCCCTCCCACGAGAACGCCGGAAGCCGTCAGCGACTGGTGCATTCGCCTCAGTCCGGCGCGGATCCGGCTCTTGACCGTCCCCTCCGGCTCTCCGAGGAGCTGGGCAACCTCGCGATAGCTGTGGCCGCCGAAGTAGGCGAGCTCTATCGGCTTGCGCTCCGAATCCGGGATGGCACTCAACGCCTCCCGGATGTGCTCTCCCTCGAGGACGTCGTGCACTTCATCCTCGAGGTTGTAGCCGGACTGGGCGGTCGCCCTGGCCTCACGTTCCTCCCGGTTCCGCCTGGCGGTCTCGGAGCGGAGGAAGTCGACGGCGCGGCTGTGTACCTGCGCCAGCAGGAAGGACCGGAGAGTGCCCCGCGCCGAATCGAACCGGTCCGGCTCGTGCCACAGCCTGACGAACACCTCCTGCACGATCTCCTCCGCCACCCCGGCGTCCCAGAGCACCCTCTTCGCAAGGGCGAAAGCCGGCCCGGCGTGACGCCGGTAAGCCTCCGCCAGCGCATCGTCACGCCAGCGAGCGATCGAGAGCACCAGGCGCTCGTCGCTCGCAGAAGTCAAGTCGGGGCGCACGTTGCCGAGTATCCGTTGCGAAGTCGTCCCCGGATGAGCCGTCTCGGCCCTCAGCCCCGCCTCGGACCGATCCCGCTCGCCGCGGTCCCCGGTGATGCCCACTGGCCGGCGACGTTAGTGCGGGTGGGCCGACCGAGGCGGCAGGATGCCGCCGCCCGCACGGCCGGGGCGGCTTGCTCACGCCATCGAGAAGCACGGCCATCGCCTGCGTTCCGCCTCGGGCCGCCTAGCCGGGTCCTCGCCGACCGGATGAGGCTCAGAAGAGCGAGTCCTGGCGGAAAGACTCCGGCGGAGCAGGCGTACTCTGCCGGCCGCCGAGTCTCGGCCCACGGCTCTCGGCGACGTCGCCGGCAAGGGGGCGTTCACGGCCGCCCGCTTGGTGTGACTCCCGTCTCGCAGGCGATAGGCGGCGAGCCGGCCACCGCGGGGTCACCAACGCAGGATCGATCGATCGGATCTTCTCCACCCGAGCCCGCGAATCGGGCAGGACGGGCGGCTCGGCGTCTGCGGTTTGGGCACTCGGGGTCTTCGGCGCCCGTGCCGGCGGCGGACCCTCGACCAGTGCCACCTCGACCCAGGAGGCGCCGTTGCTCGTGTTGGTCACGTGCGCTCTGAACCGCCAGTGCCGCCCCCTCGCAGGATGGCCGGCCACCCGCACCACGTCGCCCGGAACAAGCCCGTTCCAATGGTCCTCTCGGACGAAACGCTGCAGCGACTGCACCGCCGCCTCCCGCCGCGCCTGCGACGCCCGCCTCTTGGTCAAGCCGGCCGGAGGCGGCTCAGATGGACCGGAAGGAGCTCTTGTGGGCACGGAGGCCGAGCCTACGCGGGGGATGTGACACGCCGAGGGCAGCGTGTCGGATACCGCCGTACCTACCCGCCTCACCGCCCGTTTTTCACACTTCGGTCACAGGCCGGCCGGCCGGACGGCCGGCGCAGCCACGATGACGACGACTCAGCTGTCGGCGGACTCCTGTGAACCGGTCTCACCGGCGGGGGCCGGATCGGCAGCCGTGGAAGAGGAGAGGGCGCTCGGGATCTCGCTGTCGGTAGCGGCGAGGTCGCCTGCGTTGGAGTCGACCGGCAAGGGCGCCCCTTCCGGCGGGGCCATACTCCCGGAAGAGGGGATCCCCACCGGAGGAGGGGATGCCGGCCGAGGAGGGGATGCCGCCGGAGGACGGGATGTCACCGAGGAGGGGATGCCGCCGGAGGACGGGATGCCGCCGGAGGAGGGGATGCCGCCCGACGTCGGGATGCCGCCGGAGGAGGGGATGCCGCCCGACGTCGGGATGCCACCGGAGGAGGGGATGCCTCCTCCTGTGTAGCTGACGCCTATGCCTCCGGGCACCGTGGACGCACCGGAGTCCGAAACAGGCTGCTCATCTCCGGGTCCCGAGCCACCGGGGACGAACGAACCTGTAGCTCCCGGCTGCGCGTCGGCCGGCGTGACGGCGATGGCGCCGTTCTGGGCTTCGAAGTCACGCAGCTGCACGATTAGTGCCTCGAGCCGCGCGTCGCCGCCGGCGGGAGGCCGGCTCGTCTGCTGCAGGTAGGCGATTCCGCCGAATTCCAGCAGGAGAGCCTCGGAGCGCTTCTTCGTCTGCATCTGCGAGAGCTTGTCCTGGCCCGCCTTTGCCTGCTCCTGTGCCTTTTCGGCCAGAGCCTTGGCCTTGTCCATGAATCCCATTCGAAGCTCCTCCTGCTCAGGCCCACACGGACCGCTTCCGGCACGCTACCTCCGGCGGGTCGACTCGGCCAAGCGAGTGGCCGGACAGCGAAGCCTCTTCCGGCGCCGCCGAGGTGGTCGTTCAGGATTACCTCGACGCGGCGGGGGATCAGGGAGCGTCCGTCGAGCTCGAGTCGGCGATCAGCGTCGTCATTTGCACTAGTTGGGGGCGATCCACAATCGAAGGGCCAGGCCGAGGCCGGTCAGGGCCACGAGCCACCGGAGAACGTCGCCCGGAACTCGCCTGGCGACGAGCGGCCCGACCATAGCGCCGAGAAACATCCCGACGGTCAAGGGAACGACCGCCGTCCAGTCGACACGTCCGAGGAAGGCGAACAAGAGAGCCGAGACCCCGGTGGCCAGGCCGAGGACGATGTTCTTCAGGGCATTTGCTCTCGCGGTGTCCTGGTCGACGGTCAGCAGCAGGACTGCGAGGACCATCACGCCCGACCCGGCACCGAAATAACCGTTGTACACCGAAACCGAGAACAGCCCGCAGGCCAACAGGTAGCGGTTGTCGGCGATGTGGCGTCTCCCGATCCACCCTGAGAGCCGTGGTTGGAGTATCAAGCCAATCGACGCAATGACCAGCAGGAACGGCACGACGCGGCTGAACACCTCTCCCGGCGTCCCGAGCAACAACGCCGAGCCCGCGAGGCTGCCCGCCACGGCCACCAGCGCCCAGCGCCGCAGCCACGGACCCTGTCCTGCAAGCTCCGGCCGGGACGCCAATGCGGAACCGGGCCCCAAGGCCACGGCTGAGACGAGATTTGTCACATTCGCCCGCAGCGCCGGAAGGCCGACTGACAGCAGCGCCGGATAAGAGATCAGCGAAGTGATGCCGCCGGCGGTGCCCACGACTCCCCCGAGCGCCCCGGCGCACACCAGCAGCACAGCGTCACCGGTCGAGGTCAACTCCTTGCACCTGGCATGGAGAGACTCTTCCTCACAGACGGGCCTCCTGGCGATCATTGCGCTCTGCAGCTGGCTCGTGCCCTTGCGCCGTAGGTTCGTCGGTATGGCTGATTTCATCCGTGTCGATCTCCGTGGCTCCCGCTTCGACGGCACTGACCTGAGCGGGGCGCAGTTCCACGCCGTCGAGCTGGCCGGCGCCCGGTTCCGCGGTGTCGACCTGACCGGGGTCGTGATGCGGGGTGTCGATCTCGTCAACGTAGACATCTACGGCGAGATCGAGAACCTGATCATCAACGGGGTCGATGTCGGGCCACTTGTCCAGGCCGAGCTCGACAGGCGCCATCCCCTCCGGCCCAAGATGCGCCCGGAGGACCCAGCGGGCTTCGGCGAGGCGTGGGACATTCTCGAGCGGCTCTGGGGCGGGACTGTGGAACGTGCCCGCCGCCTTCGACCCGAACTGCTGCACGAGTCCGTCGACGGCGAGTGGTCGTTCATCGAGACTCTGCGCCACCTTGCCTTCGCCACCGACAGCTGGGTCAGGCGGGCGATCCTCGGCGATCCGAGCCCGTGGGATCCCCTGGATCTGCCGTGGGACGAGATGCCCGACACGCCGGGGGTGCCCCGCGACCGCGAGGCGAGGCCCTCGCTCGACACGGCGCTCGAGCTGCGCCGCGACCGGATGTCCACCGTGCGCCAGGTCATAGAGGATCTGACCGACGCCTCGCTGGCGGGCCATCACCGAACCGGTCGAGGGACCGGGCTGGCCGAGGCCCCGCAGTTACCCGGTGCGCCAGTGCCTGCTCGTCATCCTGAACGAAGAGTGGGAGCACCGGCTCTATGCCGAGCGTGACTTGGAGGCTCTGGAGGCGCGGCAGTGCGTAGCGCCGGCGCTTCAGACAGCGAAGTGGACCGTGGCTCTATCCTTCAGCGAGTTTCGCCGTAAGACGAGCTGCGCGGTAGCCTTCGCTCGCGACAGCCATTGAGGTGGAACAATGGGCAAGGCATCATGAGGAGACTTCACGGCTGCCGGGTACGGCTAATGACCGCCGTATCCCTCATGGCAATCATGCTGCTTGCGCTTGGCGCGTGTCCGCGGCTGCCTCCGCCAGCACCCGCGGCCTCCCGTCCGGGATGTCGAGCACCGGGCACCACTCGTCGAGAGTCCGGCAGATCCTCATCGGCACGCCGCCACCAGGGCGGGTTCGGCTTGCCCCGGAGGGTTACGGAACAGCACCTTTGCACTGGTACCACGGTCCCGTGCAGCACCATATCCAGGTGTTCTTGATCTTCTGGGGTGCGGTGCCGCACAACGTCCAGCAGGCGGAGGAGACGCTGTTTTCCACGCTGGCCGGATCCACCTACAACGGAATGCTGACGCAGTACTACGACGGGTCCGGCCATCTGACCAACGACACGGTGTTGGCCGGCAGCTGGCAGGACCCGCATGGCCCGGGTCAAGCAATCTCCGCCGGCGTGACGGCAGGCGAGGTGAACCGCGCCGGTCAGAGCCAACAGTTGGCCCAACAACGCCAACACCCAGTTCATCGTGCTGCCGGCGCCTGGGGCCAGCTATGCCGCGCCTATTCACCCGTACGGGGACAACTGGTGCGCCTACCACGACGACTACGGGGGGACCCTGTTCATACGGACGGTTGCCGGTAGGCGCCGAGACGCTTGCCAGTGGGCGACGTACCTGTTCAAGGCACCGATGCGAGGCCGGACATCATGGGAGCGACCGCAAGCGAAGCTCGAGTCTGAGCGGGCAAGCCAACTTCACGTCCCCCCTCGAGACGTTCCGGCGCCACCTGGCCCGACCGGCTCGATCATGCGGCTCACGATCCATGCGTGCTTGCCGACCTGGCGGATGCGAGCGAACCCGAGCTCCTCGAACAGCTCGACGGTCCCGCTGAAGAGGAAGCGCCCCTGGGCCTCCCGGCCCTTGGTCGTCTCGGAGATCGCCTCCACGAGCCCGCCTCCTGCGGCGGCGATCTCTGCGAGCGCCCCCTCGAGCGCGGCTCGAGCGATTCCCTGTCCGCGATGGCGCTTGTCGACGAAGATGCAGGTAATGCGCCACCTCGCCTCAGGTGGCGGATCCTTGCGGTACTCGCGCCCGTGCTTTAGATCGAGCTCCTCGGTGCCGCCGTACTGGCACCAACCCTGAGCGATCCCGTCGTCGAACACGAGCGCTGCATGCGCTCGACCGGCTCGGACGAGCTCCTCTTTGAGGGTACGGGGATCGCTGACTCCCCTCTGGTACTCGACGTGGTGCCCGATGCACCAGCACCCGCCGTAGATCCCGTTGTTCCGCTCGACGAGGTCGGCGAACGCGTCCCAGGTGGCTGCCTCGAGCGGTCCGACCGTGTATTGCGCCTGGCTCATGGCTCCGAATTCGTCCCTCTCAGGAATTGGCGACACGGTCGAGGAGGTCGGCCAGCTCGGTCGGCCGGGTGAACATCGGCCAATGGCCCGAGTCGATGTCGACGTAGTCGATCTGTCCGGCCCGCGCCAGCTCCGGTACCTCGCCCCCATTGATGCTCTCCTTCGCCTGGAGGGGCGAGAACTCGGGGCAGATGAGCGTGACGGGTACGTCGAACCGGCGCTCGTCGTGAAGGTGGACGGTCCCCTTCACCACCCCTTCGGGAACCGGGATGGCTCGAGCCGCCATGGCCTCCCGCTGTCTCTCGTCGAGATCGGCGGCGTCGGGGCCGTCGAAGGGCTCCCAGCCTGGGAAGGGAACCGCTCCGTCCACCACTGGGAAGAAGTCGGCGTAGGCGAGGCCGTCACCTGAGGGGAAGCCGCCGATCATCACGACCCGTGCCACTTTGTCCGGCCGGTCGTCTGCCGCCATCCACGCCAGCGTGGCGGCAGCGGAGTGACCGACGACCATGACCGGTCCGGCGGCGGCGTTGACGCCGCCCACCACCGCTTCGCGCTGGTCGTCGAGCGTCGCTGTCGTGGGCGGTGCTCCCTGGCCGGGGAGGGAGACGGCGACCGGCTCGTGGCCCAGATCTCGGAGGCGTGGCACGACGTCGTCCCAGGCGGACGAGTCGAGCCACAGGCCGGCGATGAGGAGGATGTCCATCGTGGGTGCTCCCTTTGCAGTCGGTGTCGGAAGTGGCATGTCCATCGGCGCCGGGCGTACTTCGGGCCGATCGGGCGCGAGGGTAGAGCCATTACCGGACGAAAGCACTTCCGGTTTGCAAGAAAATTGTCCTAACTTCTCGTGCGGTGACGTCAGCCCCGAGCCCGACTGCCCGGGCGCTCCTGACCCTCGAGATGCTCCGGGTCCGACCTGGGGCGACGGCCGACCAGGTGGCGGCGCGACTCGGGGTGAGCGAGCGGGCGGTGCGTCGATACATCCAGATCTTGCGGGAGGCGGGCCTGCCGATCGAGTCGTCACGGGGCCGCTACGGCGGCTATCAGGTCGGCCGCGGGACGCGCCTGCCGCCGGTCGTCTTCACCCAAGACGAGGCGTTGGGACTCGTCATGGCGGTGCTGGAGGGCCATCCGGCGGCCACCGACGCCGATGAGCTCGTCGGCTCGGGTCTCGACAAGGTGATCCGAGCGCTCCCGGAGAACATCGGCCGCCAGGCAGCGGCGCTGCGCGAGTACGCGGCCGCGGCACCCGACCGCCGTGCCGCCCATCCGGACCCCGCCATCACCAGCGCTCTCACCGTCGCTGTGGCGTCGCGCTGCCGAGTCCAGCTGCAGTACCGGAGCGAAGCCGGCAACGAGTGGACCGAAGAAGCAGACCCATGGGCGGTCGTCGTCCGACAGGGTCGTTGGTACCTCCTCTGCCACTCCCATCGCGCCGGTGCCCTTCGCAGCTATCGGCTCGATCGAGTGGGCGCCTGTTGTGCAGACGTCCCGATCGTTCACCCCGCCCGAGGGGCTGGATCCCGTCGCGGCGCTCGAGGAGAACCTCGGTGAGGGCTGGGCCTTTCCGACGCGTGTCGTCTTCGGGGCGGCCCCGTCGGAGGTCTCACCCTGGATCCGCCCGCCGATGGGACGACTGCAGGCCCATCCCGCCGGATGCTTGCTGGTCGGCAGTACCGACAACCCCACGATGTACGCCGAGGAGTGGCTCGCGACGATCCCGTTTGCCTTTCGCATCGAAGGCGGCGACGAGCTGCGCGCTGCTGTCGCTGCGCTGGCCGCGCGATGTGCTGCTGCGGTCATGGGATGACGTGAAGCGGGAGTGACGAACTCCCGAGTCCGGTCCGGCCAGCCGTCCCATCAGCGCAAATCTGTGCTGACAGGCTGACTTGACCGTCGGGCAACCCGCCGGCGCAGTTTCGGCTTCCGACTCTGCGCTAGGTAACGTGAAGGTCACCCCAATGTCGACGCGTGCGCTGCACTTGAGCGTTGCCGGCTACTTGATCCTTCCGCCCCGAGATGCCCACGTGGCTCCCCCGCCGTCTTTGTAGACGACGAAGTTGCCATCACCTTGGATGACTGCATAAGAGGAGCCTTCCCCGCCCGTGCCGGTCGACCACAGAGCCCGAGCAGCGAGGTAGACGACCAGGTTGCCGTCGGTTTGCATAGCCGCATAGGCCCCAGGGTGCTTGCCCGTGTTGGCTGCCCACAGGGGATGGCCGTTGGAGGAGTACTCGACGAGGTTGCCGTCGCCCTGCATGACGACCTTGTAGCCGTTGGCCGACACGATGTCCTGTCCCGGACGTAGCTTTTGGCCGCCCACCAGGTGAGCCGTCACACTTGATGTCGGCACGACTGCATTGGACGCCGCGCTTGGACGGCCAGTGCCGACGCCATTGGTGGCGGTGACGCTGAAGGTGTAGCTGTCACCATTCGTGAGGCCGGTGACCTCGATCGGGCTCGTCGAGCCCGTCGCCGTCTCGGACCCGTTCACAGGCTCGCTCGAGTCAGAGGCGGTCACGGTGTAGCTCGTGATGGTGCTCCCGCCGTCGCTTCCCGGGGCGGTGAAGCTGACCGAGGCCGAGGCGTCGCCTGCCCTGGCAGTGCCGATGCCCGGCGCGCCGGGCGTGGTGGCCGGCGTGATGACCGAGACGGTGTTCGCGGGGTCGTTAGCCACGTAGATGGTGTCGGTGGAGGCGTCGACGCCGAGGTCAGTCGGGTTGTTGCCCACCGGGATGGTAGACGTCACAGCATCTGTGGCCCCGTCGATGAGCGACACGGTGCTGTCGCCGCGGTTCGCCACGTAGATGGTGTCGGTGGAAGGGTCGACGCCCATGCCCCACGGATCGGTGCCCACGGGAATGGTAGACGTCACGGCATCTGTGGCGCCGTCGATCACTGAGACGGTGTTGCCGCTGAAGTTGGCCACGTAGATGGTGTGCGTGGAGGCGTCGACGCCCACGCCGTACGGGTCGGTGCCCACTGGGATGGTAGACGTCACAGCATCTGTGGTCCCGTCGATGACCGAGACGGTGTTGGTGTCGTTGTTGCCCACGTAGATGGTGTGGGTAGAGGGGTCGACGCCCACGCCCTGCGGACCGTTGCCCACGGGGATGGTAGACGTCACAGCATCTGTGGCCCCGTCGATGACCGTGACTGTGCTGTAGCCGTGGTTGGCCACGTAGATGGTGTCGGTGGAGGGGTCGACGCCCACGCCCCAGGGATCGCGCACGGAGATAGTAGACGTCACTTCATTTGTCGCCCCGTCGATGACCGAGACGGTGTTGTCTTGGAGGTTGCCCACGTAGATCGTGTCGGTGGAGGCGTCGACGCCCACGCCGAGCGAGTTGTTGCCCACCGGGATGGTAGACGTCACCTCATTCGTCGCCCCGTCGATGACCGAGACGGTGTCGTCGCCCGGGTTGACGACGTAGATGGTGTCGGTGGAGGGGTCGACGCCCACGGCCCATGGGTCGGCGCCCACGGGGATGGTGGCGCTCACCCTGTAGATGGTGGCGGCCGACGCAGGGGCGGCAGTAGCAATAAGGGCCAAAGGAGCCAGGAACGCGCTCGCCGCCATGGCCGCCGCCCACCGGGGCCACCTTTGTGTTGCCGTCCGGCACACTGGCGCCTCGACACCTGCTGGGGCGATTCTCGTCATCTTCGCGTCTCCCGGTTGCCAAAGGATTTCGACGCAGAGGCGAGGACGCCCGTGGGTACTGTCTCGGCAGGACCCACTTTACCACTGAGAGTAGTGATCCCGACACAGGAAGCTCTGAAACTCACTCAGTGTAGGCACACGTGAACCGCTGAAAGATGTGTTCCGGCGACTGTGGGCGGCGACCAGTTCTCTCGGGCTGCGGGCTGTCGGCGGGAAGCCTATTCAGGGGGTCTCTACGCGACTGCGGTATCAGGTTTAGAGCTGTACTCCGAGACTGCGTTCGAAATAGGCGACGCTCGCGTTCTCGTAGGCCCGCGGCCACGAGTGTCCGGTCTGCTCGGCGAGGCGGCGAGCTCTCGGCAGGAAGACGCGGGCTAGGCCCAGGTAGCCGTCAATGGCTGAGTCGATGGTCGGTTCGAGTGGTGGCAGGGAAGCCACCAGGGCGTTCTGCTCGTCGGTGAGGTCGCCGCGGAGATGCTTGGTGAAAGGGAAGGGGTTACCGGCGCTGTGCTCGCGGGTACTCCGCCATCCCCGCTCGGCCAGAAGGAGTCCGATGAGAGCTATGTCGCGGACCATGATCACGCCGTTGGTGGCCGGGATCGGCTCGTTGCGGCCTACCACGCTGACCATGTTCCCGAGCATGTACAAGAACATGTCGACTGCCGCTTCGGGGAAGAAGGGCGCCTCCCTCCTTTCGGGCCGCGGCAGGGGACGGTCCGGCAGGAGACCCTCTTTATCCAAGAGCGGTGACATACCTTCTATCTTCCTGGGGTCGACCTGGGATCGGGCGTGGAATACGACATCGAAATGAAGCCACTCTGGTGTGATGCACACGCCGCCGGCTGCGAACCCGAACGGTTTCACATTGGCCAACGGTGCCAGCCGTCCAGCCAACTCCGGCCACGACATCTTTAGGTCCTCTGCGGCTTCGTCGGTAACGATCACTTGAAGGTCCACATCGCTCCACGCGTCTGCCTCGCCGATAGCGAAGCCGCCGACGAGGTAGGCGGCCAGGACTCTCTCGTCGGCGCCCAGAACCTCCTTCGCACGTTGGATGAAGCCTTCTTGAGCAAGCGTGGTGGCCGCCTTGATGCCCTTGAGCGAGTAACGACTCGAGATATCCACCGCTTCTCTAGCCATGGTCCGATACCACACCTGCCAAGGCGGGGCGGGCAAATCGACACCACGAGGGTATTCGACCAGGAGCATCCCCATCCCTGAGTCGCACGTGCACAGTTGCCGGTCGCCGTCCCTGTCAGGCCAGTGGCCAGCCGAGCGCTGAGTAGGGATCTCGCAGCGATGGCCCTGCATCCTCGGCCTGTAAACGAGGCGTGGCTGACGCCGAGATAGCTACTTGAGCAGGTGCTTTGCCATCACGACGCGCTGCACCTGGTTCGTCCCTTCGTAGATCTGGGTGATCTTGGCATCGCGGATGAAGCGCTCGACGGGGAAGTCCCGCACGTATCCGTAACCACCGAGCAGCTGCACCGCATCGGTCGTAACCTCCATCGCCACGTCAGAGGCGAAGCATTTCGCCATGGCCCCGATCATCGACAGCTCGCCGTCGGGATCGCCGGAGTCGACGATCGAGCAGGCCCGGTAGACGAGGCCCCGGGCCGCCTCGAGCCGCATGCCCATGTCGGCCACCATGAATTGGAGACCCTGGAACTCCGAGATCGGGTGGCCGAATTGCTGTCGCTGCTTCAGGTAGCCGATGGCGTAGTCGAGGGCGCCCTGGGCGATGCCCACGGCTTGGGCGCCGATCGTGGGCCGGCTGCGGTCGAGGGTGTGCATGGCGATGTAGAAGCCCTGCCCTTCCTCTCCCACCCGGTTCTCCACCGGCACGCGCACCTCGTCGAAGAGCACCTCGCCGGTCGGGCTCGCCCGCAGGCCCAGCTTGTGCTCGAGCTTGGAGACCTCCACTCCCCAGTCCTTCTCGACGACGAAGCACGAGATCCCGCGGTGGCCGGCCTCGGGATCGGTCTTGGCAAAGACGGTGTAGGTGTCCGAGATGCCGGCATTGGTGATCCACATCTTCGTGCCCGAGAGCACGTAGTGGTCACCGTCACGCACCGCCCGGGTGCGCATCGAGGCCACGTCGGAGCCGGCCCCGGCCTCCGAGAGGCAGTAACTCGCCTGGGACTCCCCGGTGGCGATCTTCGGCAGGTATCTCTGCTTCACCGACTCGCCGGCGAAGTTCATCACCGGCAGCATGCCGAGCTTGGAGATGAGCAAGGTCACAGAAGTGGAGGCGCACGCCCGGGCGATCTCCTCGATCATGACTGCCTGGGTGACAAGATCAGCGCCTTGGCCGCCGTACTCGGCCGGGACGCTGAGGGCGGGCAGCTCCATCTCCACGCACGCCTTGAAGCTCTCCTGCGGGAACTCCTCCCGCTCGTCGTAGCCGGCGGCAAGGGGAGCGATCTTCTCGTCGGCGAAGCGCCGCAGCACCCGGCGGAATTCCCTTTGATCCTCGTTCAGTTCGGACGGCGCCATTGCCTATCCACCTCCTTGCTAGCCGGACAGGCCGCCCAGCACTCTCCAGCAGCCCGGATTTGCGGCCAGGCCGGCACGGACCTCCGCCGGCTTCAGGCGGAGAGTGGGATCCGGGACGGCGTCCGCAATGTCGAGCTGCTGCCAATAGTCATGCGCCGCGCCGCGCAGGTACCGCTCCCGCGCCGCCACCAGATCCGCCGGCGCCTCGTCCAGGTAGCCGAAGAGGTTGAGGCCAAGGGCGATGTCGCCGGAGACCGGGGCCCGCCCGAAGAGGGCCGCCCGGCGGAGGCCTATGGCCACCGCCACAGCCAGCACGTCGTCGACATGTTCCTCGTCCGACAGGCGCAGGCGCTCTTCGAAGCGCTCGGCCAGGGCGAGGGCGTAGCCCTGGTCCGGGCCGGGGACGCCGGTGTTCGGCCGGTGGGCCTGGCGAGGCGACGGCCGGAAGTCCGCTGGGCGGTGAGGGGTCCAAGGCGGCGGCGGGGGCAGCCGGAGTACGTCACGGACCTCGTCCGCCTCCAGGATGGGGGCGAACTTCGGTTGAGTCATCGCGACGCCACGGGGTCGATCGTACCCCCACTCGTCACGAGGCCCGATTGGCCGTTGGCGATCGTCATTCCCCGCCTCGGCGATGAGCGGAGATGCCCTCCTGCCGGGGACCGACGCGTCGTCGTGTCGTGGACGTGGACCGCGCGCCACCAAGCGGGCGGCCTGACCGTCAGGTGACATACTCGACCCAGTCCTTGTAGGCATCGATCTCCCCCCGGACGGCACGGAAGAACTGCTCCTGGATCGCCGTCGTGATCGGGCCCGGCCTGCCCGTGCCGACGATGCGCTCGTCGACGGAGGCCACCGGCACCACCTCGGCCGCCGTCCCGGTCAGGAAGGCCTCCTCGGCCATGTACAGGTCGGTCCGCCGCAGGCCGGACTGGACGACTTCATAGCCGAGGTCGCCGGCGATCGTCATGACGGAGTCGGCCGTGATGCCCTCGAGGGCGCCGGCCGAGGAGAAGGGGGGCGTGAGGATACGCCCGCCGCGCACGACGAAGACATTCTCGCCCGTGCCCTCCGACAGGTATCCGTCCGTCGTCAACAGCATCGCCTCGTCGTACCCGGCGAGCACGGCCTCCACCTTGGCGAGCGAGGAGTTGATGTACATGCCGGTCGCCTTTGCCGCCGTCGGCATCGCCCGCGGGTCGTGGCGCGCCCAGGAGGAGACTTTGAGACGGATACCGTTGGCGATGCCGTCGTCGCCGAGATAGGCGGCCCACGGCCAACAGGCCACCGAGACGTTCACCGGGCAGGGGATGGGGTTGAGGCCCATCTCGCCGTAACCGAGGTAGACGATCGGCCGGACGTAACAGGCGTCGAGGCCGCTCAGGCGCACGACGTCATTGGCGGCACCGACGATCTCTTCCTGGGTGAAGGGGATCGTCATGCCCAGTATGTGGGCGCTCTGGAAGAGCCGCCCGATGTGATCGTGCAGCCTGAAGATGGCCGGTCCCTGCGAGGTGGGGTATGCCCGGATCCCCTCGAAGACCCCGAGCCCGTAGTGGAGGCTGTGAGTGAGGACGTGGATGCGCGCCTCGTCCCACTCGACGAGCTGGCCGTCCATCCAGATCTTGGGAGTTTTGGTCAGTGGCATGTCACAACCTCTCTGCGATGGCATCGCCCAGGCCGGCGGTGCTCCAAGTCTCTTTCCCTTCGGCCATCTCGGCCTGCAGGGACAGCACGGCCTTCACGATGCGGTCGGCCTCTTCAGTCTTGCCGAGATGCTCGAGCATCATGGCCGCCGAGCGGATGGCGGCGAGTGGGTTCGCCCGACCGGTGCCGGCGATGTCATGGGCTGCCCCGTGTACCGGTTCGAAGAGCGACGGCCCGGTCCGGGCCGGGTTCAGGTTGGCCGAGGCGGCGAATCCGATCCCGCCCGTGAGGGCACCGGCGAGGTCGGTGAGGATGTCGCCGAACAGGTTGTCCGTGACGAGGACCCCGTAGCGCTGCGGCTGCTCGACGAGGAAGATGCACGCCGCGTCGACGTGCTGGTAATCGGTCGCCACGCCGGTGTGTTCCCGGGCCACGTCGTCGAAGGTGCGCTGCCACAGGTCGCCGGCGAAGGTGAGGACGTTCGTCTTGTGCACGAGCGTCACATGAGGCTCGCCGCGCCCGGACGCAAGCTCGAAGGCGTAGCGGACGCACCTCTCCACCCCGCGGCGCGTGTTGACCGATCCTTGGGTGGCGACCTCGTGCGGCGTGCCCCGCCGCAACGAGCCTCCTTCGCCGGCATAGGGCCCCTCGGTGTTCTCCCGCACCACGACGAAATCCGCCCCCGGCGCCCGGGAGGCGGGGGACCCGGCAAAGGGGCGCAGGTTGATGTAGAGGTCGAGCTCGAAGCGAAGACGGAGGAGCAGGCCCCGCTCGAGGGTTCCGGGCGGCACGTCCCGCGAGCCGACGGGAGGCCCGACCGCCCCGAGCAGGATGGCGTCGGCCCCGGCGAGCTCCTCGAGGACGGAGTCGGGCAGCACCTCGCCGGTGCGCACGTAGCGGTCGGCGCCGAGGTCGTAATCCGTCGTGTCTAGCGACACCCCGGCCGCGCTCACGACCTTCAGCGCCTCGGCGGTCACCTCCGGGCCGATGCCGTCACCGCCGATGACTGCGACCGCGTAGCGGGGGCTCTCGCTCAAGTCTCGTACCTCTCTTCGCACTGCTCTTGTTCGGCCACTGGTGGGAAAGAAACGAAAAGGCCGTCCACCAGGTGGACGGCCTCGGGCGCGCTAACTTCAGGCACACCTAGCTCGATGCTGCGTCCCTGCCCGAGACGGCCGAGGCGTCGCGCTCCATGCCCCGAGTCTACGTGGCGCCGGCGGGCCGTCAATCCACCGGAGGAGGCCGGCGACCCCTGTGGCGGCGCCTCCGCTCAGCCGGCGCCGGCGTCGCGCGCTCAATCGGGTCCCGGATAATCTCTCCGGGTGAGCGAGACGAAGTTGACGGCCGAGACCTACGAGCGTCTGATGGCCGAGCTCGAGGACCTGACCACTCGGGGCCGGGTGGAGATCGCCCGGCAGATCGAAGCGGCTCGTGCCCTTGGCGACCTGTCGGAGAACGGCGACTACCACGCCGCCAAGGACTCCCAGGGGAAGATGGAGTCGCGCGTGCGTCAGCTGCAGGCAATGCTGGGCGACGCCGTCATCGTCGAGAGCGGGGTCGCTGAGGATGGCGTGGTCGTCCCCGGCGTGGTCGTCGAGATCCGCTACGAGGGCGACGACGAGACGGAGAAGTACTTCGTCGGCTCGATCGAGGAGCGCCGGGAAGGGATCGGCGTCGTCTCGCCGGGCTCGCCCCTCGGTCGCGCCCTCATCGGCCGCTCGCCGGGGGCTCTCGTTTCTTACGTTGCTCCGAGCGGGACCCTCACGGCCGAGATCGTCTCGGTCGGTTCCTGACCAGAGCCGCCGGTGCCCACACTCGCGGAGAAGGTCTGGGACAGCCACGTCGTCCGGCGGGGCGCGAGCGCGTCCGAGCCCGACCTGTTGTACATCGACCTTCACCTCGTCCATGAGGTGACCTCGCCGCAGGCCTTCGAGGGGCTCCGGTTGGCCGGCCGGCGACTGCGCCGTCCCGATCTCACAGTGGCGACTGCGGACCACAATGTCCCGACGACATCCCACAGCGGGCCGATCGCCGATCCTGTCTCCCGGCGCCAACTGGAGGCGCTCGAGGAGAACTGTCGGGACTTCGGTGTCGACTGCTGGCCGATGGGCCACCCGAACCAGGGAATCGTCCACGTCATCGGCCCTGAGCAGGGCCTCACGCAGCCCGGCCTGACGATCGTCTGCGGCGACAGCCATACCTCCACCCACGGCGCCTTCGGCGCCCTCGCCTTCGGCATCGGGACCTCGGAGGTGGAGCACGTGCTCGCCACCCAGACCATCACCCAGCGCCGGCCGCGGACGATGGCGGTCACGCTCGACGGTGACCTCCCGCCCGGTGTGACGGCGAAGGACCTCGTGCTCGCCGTGATCGGCCGCCTCGGCACGACCGGGGGAACCGGCTACGTGATCGAGTACCGCGGCCCGGCCATCGAGTCGCTCTCGATGGAAGGGCGGATGACGGTCTGCAACATGTCCATCGAGGCCGGGGCCCGCGCCGGCCTCGTCGCCCCCGACGACGTCACCTTCGCCTATCTCGAGGGACGACCGCGCGCGCCGCAGGGCGCCGCCTGGGAGAAGGCCGTCGACAGCTGGCGGGGCCTGCCGAGCGATCCCGGCGCCGTCTTTGACACCGAGATCCGCCTCGACGCCTCGGCGCTCACCCCCCATGTGTCGTGGGGGACCAACCCTTCCCAGGTCGTGCCCATCGGGGGGAAGATCCCGAGCCCCGACTCCCTCGCCACCCCGGCCGAGCGGGAGGCCGCCGGCCGGGCGCTGCAGTACATGGGCCTCGAGGCGGGGACCACGATGCGCGACGTCGCCGTCGACACCGTCTTCATCGGCTCGTGCACGAACTCGCGCATCGAGGACCTCCGCGCGGCGGCGGCCGTACTCGAGGGGCACTCGGTCCGGCCCGGGCTCCGGGCTCTCGTCGTCCCCGGGTCGGCTCATGTGAAGCGGGAGGCCGAGGGGGAGGAGCTGGACCGGGTGTTCCTCCGGGCGGGCTTTGAATGGAGGGAGAGCGGGTGCTCGATGTGCCTCGGCATGAACCCCGACCAGCTGAACCCGGGTGAGCGGTGCGCCTCCACGTCGAACCGCAACTTCGAGGGGCGCCAGGGCCGCGGCGGGCGCACCCATCTCGTCTCGCCGGCCGTGGCCGCTGCGACGGCGGTGCTCGGGCACTTCGCCACGCCGGCGGACCTCGAGGACGCCTGATGGAACCGGTGCGCATCGTCACCGGCCGCGCCGTGCCCCTCGACCGGTCGGACGTGGACACCGACCAGATCATCCCGAGCGAGTGGCTGAAGCGAATCGAGCGGACGGGCTTCGGGGCCGGCCTGTTCAGCGAGTGGAGGGACGAGCCGTCGTTCGTCCTGAACAAGCCGGAGCACGCCGGCGCTTCGATCCTCCTCGCCGGGCCCAACTTCGGCACCGGCTCGTCGAGGGAGCACGCCGTGTGGGCACTCGTCGACTACGGCTTTCGCGCCGTCGTGAGCTCCCGTTTCGGCGACATCTTCCGCAACAATTCGACCCGCTCAGGGCTGGTGCCGGCCGAGGTGGACGAGGAGGCCGGACCGGCGCTGATCGAGCTCGTGAAGGCTGACCCCGGCCTCGAGATCACCGTCGACGTCGAGCGTCGGCTCGTCGAGGTGCCGGCCACAGGTGACGCCTTCAGCTTCCGCCTCGACGACGACGCCCGGTTCCGTCTGCTGAACGGTCTGGACGACATCGGGGTGACGATGCAGCACCTCACCGAGATCGGCGCCTTCGAGTCCCGCCGGTCGCCCTTTCTGCCGGGCTCGGCGCTCGCCGGCTGACTGCCTCGCGGCCACGCTGGCCGGGGCGCCGGCGACCGGCTCCGGCCGGTCCGCGGCGACCGGCTCTGACCGCCGGCAGGGTGCCGGGAGGCGGGGCCGACAGCATTCACGGCATGCGGGCCGCCACGAGCGTGCCACCCGGGCCGGCTGCCGCTCGGGCCAGGTTCCCCTTCACCGAGGTGACGCCGGCGTACTCGCCGACGATCGAGAGGTGGCCGTCCTTTTGCACCTCGGCGGCGAGCTCGAGCTCACCGTGCTCGTACACGCTGGCGTAGTGGCCGGCAGGCAGCAACACGGATACGGGATCCGACGCCGGCTGCACCGTCCAGACGACCGGGGCCTCCCCGGTGCCGAACAGCTCGTTGTCGAACCGGAGCGTGAACAGCACGAGCACGCCTCCGGCAGCGGTCGCGTCCCGCGACCCGGGCGAGCTCCCGGAGCCGGCGCCGCCGGTCCGGGGAGCGGCGATCAGGTAGGCCGCTGTCTGCCCGGCCGGCTCGTAGAGGTCGCGACCCGACAAGCCGGCGGCCTCGGTCTGCTGCAGCTGCTTGCGTGGATCGGGAATCGCCCAGCACGAGCCGTCGAAGTCGGCCGCCTTGAGCGGGCCGAGGTGGCCGGACACCTCGTAGTACTGCAGATCGGTGGCGACGCGCTCGAGGCACCGCGGCCGCAGCGGCCCGCTCGGACGCCGTCAGAGGTGCCGCCACGCCGTGGTCGGTGGCGAGGGCCACGAAGGGACCCTCGTCGGCGGACGGCTCGAGGTCGATCCTCCACGGCGAGCTCGATGAAGACTTCTCGTATTGCAGCAGCGTGTCGGCGTGCGGGCAGCTGCCGGCGTTCTTCTGTGACCCCCCGAGCTCGGTGGCACCGACGGCCAAGAAACCCACCGGGTACCCAGACCCACCGCCCACCACCACCTGCAGGGGGCGGATGGTGAACGGGGTCGAGGGCGACGGTGCTGTCCCGAGCAGCTTCGCCAGTCTCGACATGTTGTACTGGGCCGCATCGATGGCGAGCGCCGAGCCGGTCTCGTAGGTGCGCAGCAGTGCCAGATCGTTCGTGGCGTTGGCCTTGTTGTTCGTCGCCGACGTCCGGCCCACCACGGCGGCCGCCTGGCGCGTCGAGAGGATCCCGCCGGCGGGCCGTCCCGCCTGCGAAGCCGCCGGCGGGCTCGCCGAGCAACCGGCCACGGCGACGGCGGCCACGGCGGCCGACAACATGGCTGCTCCCCACGCGCCGGCCCGGGCAAAGGCGGCCGAAGATGCTGGCGGTCGCCCCGCCGGCGACCTCACCGCCTCACGGGCCGACCTCTGCCCGCCGAGAGGCGCTCGCCCGTGCGCGGACGATCCGGTTGGCCGCCGCCAGGTATGCACGGGCGGCGGCTTCGACGACATCTGTCGAGAGCCCACGACCTGACACTCTCACGCCCTCGGACTCCAGTTGCACGACGACGTCGCCGAGGGCGTCGATCCCTCCGGTGACAGAAGAGACGTTGAAGTCGGTCAGGCGGGCATTGATCCCGGTGGCCTGCCGGATCGCCCGGCAGGCGGCGTCGATCATGCCGTCGCCCTCGGAGCTCGCCTCCGACCTGTGCCCGTCGCGCAGCACGACGACCCGGGCCTTCGGCATGCCGGCCGTCCCCCCGTGCACCTCGAGCAGATCGAGGGCGAAGCCTGCCTCGACGGCGGTGCCCACCTCTTCGGCCACGATCGCCTCGAGGTCGGCGTCGGTGAGCTGCACCTTCCGGTCGGCCAGCTCCTTGAACCGGGCGAAGGAGGCGTTGAGAGCTTCACGGCCAAGGGTGATGCCGAGCTTCTCGAGCGTCTCGGCGAAGGCGTGCCGGCCGGAGTGCTTCCCGAGGACGATCTGGCTCCCGACCTGGCCCACCGAGGCGGCGTCGATGATCTCGTAGGTGGAGCGCTCGGCGAGGACGCCGTGCTGGTGGATGCCCGACTCGTGGGCGAAGGCGTTCTTCCCCACCACCGCCTTGTTCCACTGGACCGGGTAACCGGTGAGACGCGAGACGAGCCGGCTGGTGCGGGCGAGCTCCTCGGTCCGCACCGACGTGCCGGCCGGGAAGCAGTCCGGCCTGATCCGCAGCGCCATGACGACCTCCTCGAGGGCGGCATTCCCCGCCCGCTCGCCGAGCCCGTTCACGCACACCTCGACCTGACGGGCACCCGCCCTCACGCCGGAGAGGCTGTTGGCGACGGCGAGGCCGAGATCGTTGTGGCAATGGGTGGACAGGACATAGTCGCCCGGGATCTGCTCACGGACGTGGGCGATGAGATCACCGAACTCCCACGGGATGCCGTAGCCGACCGTGTCGGGGATGTTGAGCGTGGTGGCGCCGGCCTCGACGGCGGCGGCCAGGACCTCGAGCATGAAGTCGAGCGGCGTGCGCGTGGCGTCCTGGGGCGAGAATTCGACGTCGCTCGTGTGCCCGCGGGCTCGCGAGACGCCTTGACGCACCTCGGCGAGCACCTGGTCCGGCGTCATCTTCAACATGTGCTCCATGTGGCTCGGGCTCGTCGAGATGAAGACGTGTATGCGGGAGCGGTCAGCGTCGCGGAGGGCCTCGAAGCAGCGGTCGACGTCGGCGAGTTGGGTGCGGGACAGGGCGGCGATGATGGGGCCGTCCACCTGCCGGGATATCGCCTGCACGGCGTCGAAGTCGCCCTCGCTGGCGACGGGGAAGCCTGCCTCGATGTAGTCGACCCCGAGGCGGGCGAGCTGCTCGGCGATCTCCAGCTTCTCGGCCGGGTCGAGCGAGATGCCCGGCGACTGCTCGCCGTCGCGAAGGGTCGTGTCGAATATGACCACGCCTCCCGGCCGGCCCGGCGGTCCAGTTGTCGCCTCGGCGGTGGTCTCGTTGTCCTCGGTCATCGCCAGCACCTTCCTCTATGGTCTCCGTGCTCGTGCCGGACCCTCGGCGCTCTCGGTCAGCCTTTCGGAATCCGGCCAACAAAAAACCTCCTGGCCGAAATGGCACAGGAGGTTCGACAAGCGCGATGGCGCTTGTCGTCAGGTAAGAAGCAGGGTCCGGATCGGGGTCATCTCAGCTACAAGTGTGGGCGGGAAAGCAGCCGACGTCAAGGGCGGCTGCCCCGGAGTCCGATTCGAGCCTGACGGTCGGGAGGCAGCTCTGTCGCCAGGCTGTTCAAGGCCTGTTGCCCGAGGCCCGGTCCGGCCCGGCCTGACCGTCGGGAGGCGGCTCTGTCGCCGGGTCGAGATCCTCTGCCCGCCTGTAGCCGCCACGGTGATGGAGCAGCGGTGTCGAGCCGGTGCCGACGGCGAGCTCGGTGACGCGGCCGAGCACGAACAGGTGGTCCCCCGCCGGCTGCTCCCCCTCGACCGTGCAGTCGACCCAGGCAACCGAGCCGGCGATGACCGGGTGCCCCGACGGCGCCGGCTCCCAGCTGATGCCGTCGAACTTGTCAGCACCCGTGGTGGCCAGCTGGGCGGAGACGGCGGCCTGGCCGGCGCCGAGCACGCTCACGCAGAACGAGCCGATCCGGGATATCTCCGGCCAGCTCGTCGAAGACCGGGCGACGAAGAAACCCACCAATGGCGGCTCCAACGACACCGGCACGAACGTCCCGACCGAGAGACCGGAGGGCGCGGTCGCCGACGAGGCCGGCGACAACAGCGACACTCGTGGGGACGTGGCTGAGAACCTGGCGGAACCGCTCGCCCGTCACCGCGCTCAAGATGCCGTCTCCCTCAGCCCCTACGAGCCCACCGTGCCGTGGACGCGGTGAATGTCGAGGATGCCATCGCGTCGGCGCAGCTGCGACAGCACGCCGTCGGGCACCGGGACATCGGTGGCAAGCGCCATGAGAGCAGTGCCCGCCCCGGTCGTCTGGCCGACGGCCATCGAGGAGATGCTCACGCCCGCCTCCCCGAGCGCCGCACCGACGAGGCCGACCATCCCGGCCCGGTCGTCGTTTCGGACGAGCAGCAGGTTCTCGGCGAAGGGGATCTCCACTCCGTGGTCGTCGATCATGACGATCCGCTCGGTGGCGCCGCGGCCCGCCAGCGTGCCGGAGATGGAATGGTGCCCGCTCCGCAGCGTGATGAGGCTCAGGTAGTCGAGCGGCGTGGCGGTGGAGGACTCCACGACCGTGAGGCCGCGCTGCTCTGCCAGGCGGGGGGCGTTGACGTACGAGACGGGCTCGTCGCTGCCGGCGGCAAGGACACCCTTCAGCACGGCCAACGTCACCATGCTCGTGTCCTCCGACGCGAGCACCCCTTCCACGGCGATCTCGAGCGAATCCGGGAGGCCGTCGCACATCGCCGCCATCACGTGCCCGAGGCGTTCGGCGAGAGAGAGGTACGGCCGCACGGTCTCCGAGGCGGAGCTGGCGGCGATGTTGACCGCGTACGGGACGAAGTCGCCCGCCAGCGCCAGCAGGATCTGCTCGGCGATCTGCTCGCCGGCCCTGTCCTGGGCCTCCTCGGTGCTGGCCCCGAGGTGTGGCGTGACGACCACGCCGGGCAGGCCGAACAGAGGCGAGTCGGTGCACGGCTCGCTCGAGAAGACGTCGACCGCCGCCCCGGCCACACGGCCCGATGAGATGGCGTCGGCCAGAGCCTCCTCGTCGAGCACCCCGCCCCGGGCGGCGTTGACTATGCGGATGCCCAGCTTTGCCTTGCCGAGCAGTTCCTTGCCGATGAGTCCGGCCGTCTCGGGCGTCTTCGGAAGATGGACGGTGAGGAAGTCGGACACCCCCACCAGCTCCTCCAGGCCCATGAGCTCGACGCCCATCTTCCGGGCCCGCTCCCCCGAGACGTAGGGGTCGTGGGCGACGATCCGCATCCCGAAGGCGTGAGCCCGCTGGGCGACGAGAGTGCCGATCCGGCCGAGGCCGACGATCCCGAGTGTCTTCGAGTGGAGCTCGACGCCCTCCCATTTCGAGCGCTCCCACCGGCCGGCGACGAGGGCGGCGTGAGCCTGGGGGATGTTGCGCGCCTGGGCCAGCAGGAGGGCCATGGCATGCTCGGCGGCGGAGAGGATGTTCGACTCCGGGGCGTTCACGACCATCACGCCCCGGTCGGTCGCGCCGGCCACGTCGACGTTGTCGAGCCCGACGCCGGCTCGTCCCACCACGACGAGCTCGCTTCCATGCTCGAGCACTGCGGCGCTCACCGTGGTCGCCGAGCGCACCACGAGCGCGGCCGCCCCCCGGACGGCCTCCTCGAGCTCGTCCGGCGAGAGGCCGATCTGCACGTCGACCTCGTGGCCGCCGGCGCGCAGCGCCTCGACGCCACGCTCGGACAGGACCTCGGTGACGAGTATGCGGGCCATTCAGCTACCGCTCCTATTCACGAGAGCGGCGATTCCTGCTTCACGAGAGCGGCGATCCGCCCGATCCCTTCGACGAGCTCGGCGTCACCGAGGGCATAGGAGAAACGGCCGTACCCCGGCGCCCCGAACGCCTCCCCCGGCACGAAGGCGACACGCGCCGAATCGAGGATGATCTCGGCCAGCTCGAGGGTCGTCATAGCCGTCCGCCCCCCGAGGGGCCGGCCGAGGAGCCCTTCGAGCGACGGGAAGGCGTAGAAGGCCCCCTCGGGCTCGAAGCACGCCACGCCGTCGATCTCGTTCAGCATGCGGTGGATCGTGCGCCGCCTCCGGTCGAAGGCGGCCCGCATCTCGGCGACTGCGCTCAGATCACCGCTCACCGCCTCGAGGGCCGCCCGCTGGGCGACGTTGTTCACGTTCGAGGTGGTGTGGGACTGCAGGTTGGCCGCTGCCTCCGAGACGTCGGGAGGGGCGATCATCCATCCCACCCGCCAGCCGGTCATGGCGTAGGTCTTGGCCACGCCGTTCACGACCACGCAGCGGTCGGAGAGCTCCGGGACGACCACGGGCATCGAGTGG
The DNA here is from genome assembly GCA_963754255.1 of uncultured Actinomycetota bacterium. Lineage (GTDB taxonomy): Bacteria > Actinomycetota > Acidimicrobiia > Acidimicrobiales > Bog-793 > CAVWEW01. The sequence goes on along the minus strand of CAVWEW010000008.1, from coordinate 227,557 downwards.
TGCTCGGCGCTCCCGTAGACGAGGTGCTCGTAGATCTCGTCGGTCACCACCCACCAGCCGCGCTCGGCAGCCAGCCGGCCGATCTCGGCCATCGCCTCTCGTGGGTAGACGGCCCCGGTCGGGTTGGACGGCGACACGAAGAGCAGGACCTTGGTCCGTTCCGTCGCCGCCGCCTCGAGTTGCTCCGCCGTCGCCCGGAACCCTGAGCCGATGCCCGTCGGCACGACCACCGGCACGCCGCCGGCCAGCGTGATCGCCTCGGGGTACGTGGTCCAGTAAGGCGCCGGCAGCAGTACCTCGTCGCCCGGGTCGAGGAGAGTCTCGAAGGTGTTCGCCACCGCCTGCTTCCCCCCGTTCGTCACCACCACCTGGCCGGCGCCCACCGAATAGCCGGAGTCCCGGAGGGTCTTGCGGGCGATGGCCTCGCGCAGCTCCGGCAGGCCGGCGGTCGGGGTGTAGCGATGGTTCCTCTGGTCGAGGCAGGCCCGGACGGCCGCCTCGACGATGACGGCCGGGGTGGGGAAGTCCGGTTCGCCGGCGCCGAAGCCGACGACGTCGACTCCGGCGGCCTTGAGCGCCTTCGCCTTGGCGTCGATCGCCAGCGTCGCAGACGGCGACACTTCCGCGACCCGGCGGGAGATGCGCCCCGTGGCGCGGGCCGCCAGCTCAGTGGTGGGTGGCATAGCTCATCGTGACACATGCTCCACCGGGTCCACCTCCGGCCTGCGATGCTGTCCCATGGCCGACCTCGCCATCCCCCCGTCGATGTTGCCGGCCGACGGTCGCTTCGGCTCCGGCCCGTCGAAGGTGCGGCCGGAGGCGGTCGAGGCCCTCATGGCCGCGGCGCCGCGCTACCTCGGGACGAGCCACCGCCAGCCCGGCGTGAAGAGCGTCGTCCGTCAGATCCGCCAGGGCCTCTCGTGCCTCCTCGGGCTGCCCGACGGCTACGAGGTGGTGCTCGGCAACGGCGGGACGTCGGCGTTCTGGGACGCGGCGACGTTCTGCCTCATCGAGGCGCGGAGCCAGCACCTCGTGTTCGGCGAGTTCTCGGGCAGGTTCGCCGCCGCCGCCGGTAGCGCTCCCTTCCTCGACGAGCCCGTGTTGATCCAGTCCGAGCCGGGCAGGCATCCCGAGCCGGTGGCGGACGCCTCCGTCGACGCATACGCCCTGACCCACAACGAGACCTCGACCGGCGTGATGTGCGAGATCCGCCGGCCGCACGAGCGGGCCGGGGGGGCACCCGCCGACGGTCTCGTCCTCGTCGATGCCACATCGGGCGCCGGCGGCCTTCGCGTCGAGGCCGACCAGTTCGACGTCTACTACTTCGCTCCCCAGAAATGCTTCGGATCAGACGGCGGGATGTGGCTCGCCGCCATGTCGCCCGCCGCCATCGAACGGGTGGGGTCGGTGGTGGTGGACAGGTGGGTGCCGGGTTTCTTTGACCTGCAGATCGCTCTCGACAACTCGCGGCTCGACCAGACCTACAACACCCCGGCGCTCGCCACCCTCCACCTGCTCGCCAGCCAGCTGGAGTGGATCAACGGCCACGGCGGCCTCGAATGGTCCGCCTCCCGCTGCGACCGGTCCGCCGAGATCGTCTACGGGTGGGCCGATCGCTCCCCCTTCGCCAGGCCGTATGTCGCCAAGGCGGAAGACCGCTCCCACGTCGTGGCCACGATCGACTTCTCCGAGGCGGTGGACGCCTCCGCCGTCGCCGGTGTGCTCCGGGCGAACGGGATCCTCGACACCGAGCCGTACCGCAAGCTCGGCCGCAACCAGCTCCGCATCGCCATGTTCCCCGGCATCGAGCCGGACGACCTCGAGGCGCTCACCGGTTGCATCGACTTCGTCGTGGGTGAGCTGAGCCGGTAGCGGCCATCCCCGGCTCGAGTGGATGCGGGAGCACGGGCCTGCTCGTCGCCGCCGCCGTGCCATGGCCCGACGTGGTTCCTCAGCCTCCCGAGACGTCCTCGAGCCGCTGGCGGCCGGCGGTGATGAAAGGCATCATCGCCCTCAGCTCCGCGCCGACGTGCTCGATCTGGTGATTCTTCCCCTCCTCGCGCAGCGCCCGGTACTTCGGCCGCCCCGCCCTGTCCTCGGCCACCCACTCGGCGGCGAAGCGGCCGTCGCGGATCTCCTCGAGGATGCGCCGCATCTCGGCGCGCACGTGCTCGTCGATGATCCGCGGCCCCCGGGTCATGTCGCCGTACTCGGCCGTGTCCGATACCGAGAAGCGCATCCCCGAAATCCCCTGCTCGTACATGAGGTCGACGATCAGCTTCAGCTCGTGGAGGCACTCGAAGTAAGCGGACTCGGGCTGGTAACCGGCCTCCACGAGGGTCTCGAAACCGGCCCTGACGAGGGCGGTCACCCCTCCGCAGAGCACGACCTGCTCGCCGAAGAGATCGGTCTCGGTCTCCTCCTCGAACGTGGTCTCGAGGACGCCGGCACGCGTGGCGCCGAGCGCATCGGCATAGGAGAGGGCGAGAGCCATCGCCTTTCCCGATTCGTCCTTGGACACGGCGATGAGCGAAGGCACTCCGCCGCCGTCGGTGAAGGTCCTCCGGACGAGATGCCCGGGCCCCTTCGGCGCCACCATCCCCACGTCCACGCCCGGCGGAGGACCTATGAGGCCGAAACGGATGTTGAAGCCGTGGGCGAAGAAGAGGGCGTCGCCCTCCTTCAGGTTCGGGGCGATCTCGCTCTCGTACACCGAGGCCTGCTCGGTGTCGGGCAGGAGCATCACGACGAGGTCCGCCTCGCCGGCGGCGTCAGCCGGCGACAGCACTCGCAATCCCTCTGCTTCCGCCTTCGCCCGCGACTTGGAGCCGTCGCGGAGCCCGACACGGACGTCGACGCCGGAGTCGCGCAGGTTGAGCGCATGAGCATGGCCCTGGGAGCCGTAGCCGATCACGGCGACTGCCCTTGATCGCACGAGCGCCTTGTCGGCGTCCTTCTCGTAGTAAAGCTTGGTCACGGTGGGTTTCCTTGGTCGTTATTCGGTGGGATCGATCGGGTAGGGGACGCCGGACGGCCTGTCAGTCTGTTCCTCCGGCGCTGGCAAGTGCGAGCCCGCCGCCCGGCGCGGGAGCCCAATCGCGGCAGGGCCACCCGGCCGGTCCGCTGCAGCTCCACGATGCCGTAAGGCCGCATCAGCTCCTCGAAGTCGTCGAGGACGCCCGGCGCGCCGGCCAGCATGGCTGTGAGCGCCTCGTGGCCGACGTCGATGATGTGGCCCCCGAAGACGCCGACGAGCTGGATGACCTGAGCGCGCTGGCCGGCGTCGGCCGAGACCGTCGTCAGGATCAGCTCGGCCTCCCGAGCCTGGTCCGGGTGGAGCTCGGAGATCTCGACGACGTTGATCAGCTTGTCGAGCTGGGCGACGATCTGCTCGAGGGGAGCCGACTCCACGTCGACCACGATCGAGATCCGCGAGAAGCGGGCGTCGTCGGTCGGCGCCACGGCCAAGGAGAAGATGTTGTAGCCACGGCGGGAGAACAGGCTCGCCACGCGGGCGAGGACGCCGGCCTTGTTCTCGACCAGCACCGAGAGGAGATGGTGGCGGGGAGGCCGGCGGCCGTCAGTCACGGTCGCCCTCGCCCTGTCGAGACTCGAGCAGGGCGCGCTGTGACGGGTGGACGACGATCTCGTCGTTCGATGCCCCCGCCGGCACCATGGGGAAGACCTGCTCCATGGAGTCGGTCCGGAAGTCGATGACGACGGGGCGGTCGTCGATCTGATTCGCCTTGTCGATGGCGGGCAGCACCTCCTCGGGGCTCTCCACCCGCAGGCCGACGCAGCCCATCGACTCGGCCCAGCCGACGTAGTCGGGCAGGTTCGGGGAGAGGTAGACCTCCGAGTAACGCTCGTCGTAGAACATGTGCTGCCACTGGCGCACCATGCCGAGGTAGGCGTTGTTCAAGATGGCCACCTTCACCGGGATCCGCTCCGCTGCCGCCGTCACGAGCTCCTGGGCGGTCATCTGGAAGCAGCCGTCGCCGTCGACCGCCCACACCATCGCGTCGGGCCGGCCGACCTTGGCGCCGATGGCCGCCGGCACCGAGAAGCCCATCGTCCCGAGGCCGCCCGAGTTCACCCACGAACGCGGGTGCTCGAAGCGCCAGTGCTGCGAGGCCCACATCTGGTGTTGCCCGACGCCGGACACGAGGATGGTGTCGTCCGGCGTGTTCGCCCGGAGGGTCTCGAGGACGAATTGCGGCTTCAGCAAGGGCGGGCGGCCCACATGGCTTTCCCCGGGCGCCGGCGACTGGTCATAGGTGTAGGGGAAGTCGGCCTGCCACTTGTCCAGCTGGTCGATCCAAGGGTCGAGGCGGCTAGGACCCACGCCGGGACCCGCCCCGCCCCGCTCGCCGGCCCCCGGACCCGCCCCGCCGTGATCGCCGGGGCTTTGATCGGTAGCCTCCGAGGCGAGCTCGCGTGTGAGCGCTTCGATGGCGAGACGGCAATCGGCCAGCACGGCGACGTCCGGCCGGCGCACCTTTCCGATCTCGGCCTTGTCGATGTCGACATGGATGACCTTGGCCCGTGGGGCGAACGCGCCGACCTTGCCGGTCACTCGGTCGTCGAAACGGCTCCCGAGGGCGATCAGCAGGTCGGCCTGCTGCATAGCGGTCACCGCCGTGTAGCTGCCGTGCATGCCGGGCATCCCGAGGCAGAGCCGGTGACTGTCGGGGAAGGCGCCCCGGGCCATGAGCGTCGTCACGACCGGCATGCCGGTCAGCTCCACGAGCTCGGCCAGGGCCTCCGAGGCGTGCGCCTTCAAGATGCCGCCGCCGGCATAGATGACCGGGCGGCTGGCGGTCCTCACCAGTTCGGCGGCCCGCCGGATCGCCTCCGCGTCCGGCGTGCTCGGCGGCCGGTATCCGGGGAGATCGAGGGATTCGGGCCAGTACCACTCCATCGTGGCGTTGGCGACGTCCTTCGGGATGTCCACGAGCACCGGCCCCGGCCGGCCAGTCGTGGCGACGTGGAACGCCTCGGCCACGACCCGGGGAATGTCGGCGGCATCTGTCACGAGCCAGTTGTGCTTGGTGACGCCCATGGTGATACCGGTCGTGTCCGCCTCCTGAAAGGCATCGGTCCCTATCGCCGAGGTGGGCACCTGCCCGGTGACGCACACGAACGGGATCGAGTCCATGTAGGCGTCGCACAGCGGCGTGACGATGTTCGTTGCCCCCGGCCCACTTGTCACAAGAGCGACGCCTGGGCGGCCGGTCACCTGGGCGTACCCCTCGGCCATGTGACCGGCGCCTTGTTCGTGGCGGACGAGGATGTGACGGATGGGGGAGTCGATGATCGGGTCGTACACGGGCAGGATGGCCCCGCCGGGCAGGCCGAAGATGACCTCGACACCTTCGGTCTCGAGACTCTTCACGAGAGCTTGGGCTCCGGTCATCTTCATGGCCGTGGGAATCCTTCCTGGAGTTGTCGTTGGATTTGGTCGTGGGTCGATTGGCAGGTGGAAAAGCCCGGGCTCGACCGGGCCCCAGACAAAAAACGACCTCCCTTTCGGGAGGTCGTAGGCGCACGGACGTGGAGCGGGGGGCCGTGCGGCTACGGGATACCTACGAGGAATAGTGGGCGGCACGACATCACGCCGCCAGTATGGCCGCAAAGCCTGCTGGTTCGCAAGCCGGGCTGTACGCCTCCCCCGGGCGCCTGGAGCGCCGAGCGGCTACGGCTCGGTCACAGCCCCCCGCTCGGCGCCCGTGGCCAAAAGGGCGTACTTGGCGAGGACACCTGTCGGGTAGCGGGGGGCCAGCGGCTTCCAGCCGGCCCGGCGCCTCTCCAGCTCCTCAGCGTCCACGACGAGGTCGAGCCTCCCCTCGTGGGCATCGAGGACGATCCGGTCACCGTCGGCGACAAGGGCGATCGGGCCGCCGACGGCCGCCTCCGGGGCCACGTGGCCCACACAGAAGCCGTGGGTGCCGCCGGAGAAGCGCCCGTCTGTCACCAACGCACAGTCCCCGCCGCGCCCGGCGCCTTTCATCGCCCCGGTCGCCGCCAGCATCTCCCGCATGCCCGGGCCACCCTTCGGGCCCTCGTAGCGGATCACCAAGACGGTCCCTGGAGCTATCGACCCACCGAGGATGGCCTCCATGGCAGCCTCCTCGCCGTCGAAGACACGGGCGGAACCCTCGAAACGAAGCTCGTCCATCCCCGCCACCTTGACCACAGCCCCCTTCGGCGCAAGTGAGCCCCGGAGGATGGCGAGACCCCCGTCGACATGGATCGGCGAGGCGAGCGGGTGGACGACGGTGCCGTCGGGCACCGGCAACGGGGGCGAGATCGCCTCCAGGTTCTCCGCCACGCTGTGCCCGGTCACGGTCAGGCAGTCGCCGTGGAGAAGGCCCGCCTCGAGCAGCTCCTTCATGACCATCGGCACGCCGCCGACGCCGTCGAGGTCGATCATGTGGAAGCGCCCGTGCGGTTTCATGTCGGCGATGTGGGGGACTCGCCGGCCGATGACCGAGAAGTCGTCGATCGTGAGCTCGACGCGGGCCTCGCCGGCGATCGCCAGCAGGTGGAGGACGGCGTTCGTCGAGCCGCCGAGGGCCATCACGACCGAGATGGCGTTCTCGAAGGCCTCCTTCGTGAGGATCTGCCGCGGGCGGATGTTCTGCTCCAGCAGCTGGACCACGGCGCGTCCGCTCGCCCTGGCGATGTCGTCGCGGCGGACGTCGACGGCGGGGACAGAGGCGCTCCCCGGCAGTGCCAGCCCGATCGCCTCGGAGACAGCCGCCATCGTGTTGGCGGTGAACATGCCGGCGCACGCCCCTTCGGACGGGCAGGCGTGCCGCTCGATGGCCTCGAGCTCCTCGTCGCTGCAGTGGCCGGCGGAGTAGGCGCCCACCGCCTCGAACACCGACACGACGTCGATCGAGCGACCGTCGAGTCGCCCGGGCAGGATCGAGCCGGCGTAGACGAACACCATCGGCAGGTCGATGCGGGCAGCCGCCATCATCATGGCCGGGAGCGACTTGTCGCAGCCCGCCAGGCCGACGAAGGCGTCGAAGCGCTCCGCGTGCATGACGGTCTCGACGGAGTCGGTGATGACCTCCCGGCTGACGAGCGATGCCCGCATCCCCTCGTGCCCCATGGAGATGGCGTCCGAGACGGCGATGGCGACGAACTCGAACGGGTAGCCGCCCGCCTCGTGCACGCCCTCCTTCGCCCTCTGGGCCAGCCTGGCGAGCGGCATGTTGCACGGGGTCACCTCGTTCCAGGTGGAGGCCACGCCGATCTGGGGCTTGGCGAAGTCGCCGTCGCCGAGGCCGACGGCCCGCAGCATCGCCCGCGCCGGCGCCCGCCGGTACCCCTCGGTGACCTCCTGGCTGTGAATCTTGACCGCGGTCGGGATGGGTGAAACGGGCGCGTCGGGCATTTGCGCAGGTTATGACGAAAACCCACCCCCACCAAAGTGGCCCCCGCCGCCCTCGTGAACGGACGCGCCGGCCGAAGTACCCTGATGGCTTGCCGGACATGTCCGGACGCTGCCAAGACCGAGACCGAGGAGGGAGCACCTCGTTGCGCCAGGCATACAGGCTGCCGCAGACCAGAGTGCAGTCGACCCCGAACGGCTACACGATCCCGCCGATGCCGGTCGCCTGGACACCCGAAGTGGTGCGGATCCTCTTCCCCATCCCGCTCGCGCTCGGGCGGAAGGTCACCTTCGTGCGCGCCCTTCCCGAGCCGGTGCTCGTCCTCATGCACGCCGGCGAGCGGAACTTCCCTTCCACCGCCAAGGGATGGGTCGACCTCTGGACGACGATCGGGCAGACCACGAGACCCGAAGCCGTGAAGATGGCCGTCCTCCAGGTTCGCAACGCCATGCGCTGGGCGGAGGCCACTCCGTTCCGCGATGCCGTTGCCGGCCTCGAAGCCGAGAGGCGTGCACGCCTCGTCCTCGACGGGCTGGTCTTCCTCGGGGGCCACGACTACGGGGGGAAGCTGCGGCCCGACACCGTCGTCGACCTGCGCATGACGGCTGATGCAGTGGTGCTGACAGATGTCACCGACGGCGCCGTGGTGTACACGTTTCCCGTCAGTCAGCTCCGCGAGCTCGAGGCAATCGACCCGGCCGCCGTCATGAACGACGGCCTCGATTCGGGTGCAGAGGACGGCGGGGGTGAGCTGCGGGATCAGGCGACGGCGGAGTGGATGACGGAGAGCTCCGGCAAGAGCTCGATCATGGCGTTGGTGAGGATCGTCACCCGGACGAGCGAGCTGTTGCTGAGGAGCATGACGGCCGCACCCGATGCCGCCCACATCGCGCTCTACCCGCTCCGGCGGCGCCTCGCCCGCGAGAGGACATCGGCCGTGGCTCCGCCGCCGGACGGTGCGCCGGACGGTGCCCGGACGACAGGCGGGGGTTCTCCTCGTCCGGGAGCCCGACAGCCATCAGCTGCACGTTCACCCGCCGGCGGTGCTGCAGCGGAGCCGGCACTCCCGCAGAGCGGCCGGCAGCCGCGCCGGCAGAAGACGACGCGGATGACTTCGTCTCGCACCTCGAGCGTCTCGCCCGCCTGCGGGACGCCGGCGCCCTCTCGGAGTACGAGTACCTGCTCGCCGAAGACAAGCTGCTCTCCTGAGGGCCGGCCAGCGCCGGCTCCGAGGGCCGGCTCAGCGCCGGCTTAGGGTCCTGAGGGCCGGCTCAGCGCCGGCTTCCTGAGGGCCGGCTCAGCGCCGGCGGGCGGCGAACGCCTCGGCGACGAGCTTGCCGTTCGCCCGCCCCTTCGTCGCTCTCATCACCTGGCCGAGGAGGAACTGGCCCACCTTCGGGTCGCCGCCCAGGTAGCGCTCCCACTCGCTCGGGTGGGCGGCGATGACCTCGTCGACGACCGCATCGAGCTCGGAGCCCGGGAGCGCCTCGAAGCCGAGCCGGCGGGCGATCTCCGCCGGGTCGCCCCGCCGCCGCCCTCGATCAGCTCGGCGAGCACGGTCTTTGCCTGGGTGGCTGAGAGGGTCCCGGCGGACTCGAGGCGAACGAGGGCGGCGAAGGCGGACGGCTCGAGACCGGTGGCGGCCTCGGCCCGGGCGGCGACGTCGTTGGCGGCCCGCGTCAGGGCCAAGGCGGCGTCGGCCCCGAGGGCGGCAGCCGCCACGACGAGCTCGTCGAGATCGAGGGCGATCACGGTCTGAACCGGATCCGACACCGGGTCGGCGCCCGTCAGCTCGGCCAGCCGGAGCCGGCGGGCGGCGGGCATCATGCCGGCCTCCTCTCGGGCCGCCTCCAGCAAAGAGGCGTCGGGCACGACCGGCACGAGGTCGGGCTCGGGGAAGTACCGGTAGTCGTAGGCCTCCTCCTTGGAACGGAGGGAGTGGGTGCGGCCGGCGTTTTCGTCCCAGTGGCGGGTTTCCTGGATTACGGCGCCACCGGAGGCGAGCAGCTCCGCCTGGCGTTCGGCCTCGAACTCGATGGCCCGCACGAGAGAGCGGAGCGAGTTGAGGTTCTTCACCTCGCAGCGCGTGCCGAGCTCGTCGGCGCCGCTCCGGCGGACCGAGACGTTGGCGTCGATGCGGATCGAGCCCTCCTGCATCCGGCCGTCGGAGGCGCCCGTCGCCACGAGTATCCCCCGGAGCTCGCTCACGTAGGCGCGGGCGTCCGCCGACGAGGCGAGGTCGGGCGCCGAGACGATCTCGACGAGGGGCACGCCGGCCCGGTTGTAGTCGACGAGCGATCGGTCGGCCCCGTGGATCCGCCCGCCGCTCCCGCCGATGTGCGACGTCTTGCCGGTGTCCTCCTCGATGTGCGCCCGCACGATGCCGACCCGCGTGCCGTCCGGCAGGTCGAGGTGCCCGTCGACGTTGATCGGCTCGTCGTACTGGCTGATCTGGTAGTCCTTCGGCATGTCCGGATAGAAGTAGTTCTTCCGGTGGAAGATCGACCGCTTGATCGTGCAGTCGAGCGCCTCGCCGATGCGCATGGCGAGCTCGACGGCGCGGCGGTTGAGCACGGGCAGCGAGCCCGGCAGGCCGAGGCAGACCGGGCAGATGTTGGTGTTCGGCTCGACGCCGAAGCTGTTCGGGCAGCCGCAGAAGAGCTTCGTCTCCGTGGAGAGCTCGCAGTGGACCTCGAGCCCGATGACGATCTCGTAGCCCTCAGCCACGGCGGCCGCCGGGCGTGACCGGGCCGCGCACGATCGGCGGGGCGGCCGCCTCGAGGGCGGCCGCCACCTGCAGCATGAGGGGCTCGCCGAGCGCGGGCGCCAGCACCTGCACGCCGACGGGCAGGCCGTCCCCGTCGAGGGCGAAGGGCACGCTCACTGCCGGGTCGCCCGAGAGATCCGACGGGATCGTGCAGAGGTCCGACAGGTACATCTCGATCGGGTTCTCCGTCTTGGCGCCGAACGCGAACGCCGCCGAGGGCGTCGTCGGCGACAGCAGTACGTCGAAGCGTTCGTAGGCGGCGGCGAACGCCCGGATGACAAGTGTGCGCGCCCGCTGTGCCTGGCCGTAGTAGGCGTCGTAGTAGCCGGCGGAGAGGGCGTAGGTGCCGATCATGATCCGGCGCCTCACCTCCCGCCCGAAGCCGGCGGCTCTGGTGCGGGCGTTCATCGTCTCCACGTCCGGCCCCTCGACCCGAAGGCCGTAGCGGACGCCGTCGTAGCGGGCGAGGTTCGAGGAGGCCTCGGCCGGGGCGATGATGTAGTAGGCGGGCAGGCCGAGGAGCATCTCGGGGATCGAGACCCGCTCCACCTTGGCGCCGGCGGAGGCCAGAGCCTCTGCGGCGTCGTCGGCGGCCTTCGGCGGACGAGGGGGCCACGTCGTCGAGGAAGTCGTCGATCACGCCGACCCTCACACCTTCCACGCCCGCCTCGAGCGACTCGAGCAGGCTCGGCGCCGGGCGATCGAAGGAAGTCGAGTCGGCCGGGTCGTGGCCCGGCGATCACCTCGAGGGCGAGGGCGGCGTCGGCGACGCGTGGCGCGAACGTGCCGATCTGGTCGAGGGAGCTGGCGAAGGCGATCAAGCCGTAGCGGGAGACGACGCCGTACGTCGGCTTGATCCCGACCACGCCGCAGAGCGATGCCGGCTGGCGGATGGAGCCCCCCGTGTCCGAGCCGAGGCCGGTCGGGACGAGGCCGCCGGCGACGGCGGCGGACGTGCCCCCGGAGGAGCCGCCCGGGACACGGCCCGAGATCCCACGGGTTGTGCGTCGGCCCGAAGGCGGAGTTCTCGGTCGAGGAGCCCATGGCGAACTCGTCGAGGTTCGTCTTGCCGACGATGACGGCGCCGGCCTCCCTCAGCCTGCTCACGACGGTGGCGTCGTAGGGCGGCCGCCAGCCTTCGAGGATCCTGGACGAGCAGGTCGTCGTGATGCCATTCGTGCAGAGGTTGTCCTTCAAGCCACGGGCACCCCGGCCAGCGGCCCCGGGTCCCGGCCGGCCGACACGGCAGCGTCGACGGCCTCGGCCGCCTCCCTGGCCTCCTCTGCCATCACGAGGTTGAAGCAGTGCATCGCCGGCTCGTGCCGGCTCGACCCGCCCGAGTGCCTCCTCCAGCACCTCTGCGGCGGTCACCTCGCCGGATCGGACCGCCGCCGCCACCGCCGCCGCCCCTGCGTCGAGCAGGGCGGCAGCCGGCTGCCCAGCCCTCGCCCTCGGCGCCGGCGCCGACACGTGGCTCCTCCGCCAGGATCGCCGGAACCTGGAACCGGTCGTCCTCGACCGCCGGTGCCGCTGCGAGCACGAGGTCGCGGTCGAGGCACGGCCGCGGCTCGTCTGCGCGGAGCACGTTCGAGAGCGGAAGGGGATGCGCCGTCGGAGGGATGCCGGCCGTGTCGAGCCGGCGCACCTTGTCCACGTGGTCGAGCAAGGCCGACAGCTCGACGGCGAGTATGGCGACCTCGTCCTCGCTGAGCGCGAGGCGGGCCAGCCGGGCGACGTGGCGCACCTCCTCGAGCGAGATGTGCTCCATCTAGGCCGTCACCGCTTTCGAGGCGAAGTCGACAGCCCGCTCCTCGATCTCGTGCTGGTCGTAGTCGAGCGTCGCCACGTGGTAGCTCCGCTCGAGGAAGATCCGCTCGAGCGGGCCGCCGACGCTTGCGGCCAGGAGGTCGCCCGAGCTCGTCGGCACGACGTGATCGGTCCTGCTCGAGAAGAGAAGCACGGGGCAGTGGACCTCGGACAGGTGCGGCGCCATCTCGCCGACCGCCCCGAAGAGCGAGAGGAGCGGCGGGAGGGGCGTCGCCTCGTAGGCCGACTCGACAGCACCGGGCCGGGCGATGTCCGAGCCGATGGAGGGGATGCGGTCCATCCCGAGTCGAGCATCTGCTGCATCATGTCGACGAAGCTCTCGGCCGGCGGCTCGGCCAGCGGGTTCACGAGCACTGCGGCGGCGATCTCCGGATGCCGCAGAGCCAGCCAGAGGCAGAGCGTCCCGCCCATGGAAAGGCCGGCAACGACGGTCCTGTCGCAGCGGGCGGCGAGCGACGTGTAGGCCTCCTCGGCCGCCGCCGCCCAGTCGGACCATCGCGTGGCCATGAGGTCGTCGACCGTCGTGCCGTGGCCGGGCAGCAGGGGAAGCTCGACGCTGAAGCCGGCGTCGGCGAAGGCCTCGGCAAGGGGCCGCATCGAGCTCGGATCGCCCGTGAAGCCGTGGAGGACGAGGACACCGTTCGACCCGTTCGAGGCGGAGAACGGCTCGGCCTCCGTCCGCGCGTCGGCAGTCATCGGCTCATCGTAAGGCAGCCGACCCGTTAGTGTGCCCGAGGCGGTCGGATCGCTCCGAGCCGGGCGGGTGTCTTCGTTCCGTGCAGCCCGTCGATCTACCACGATGGAGGATGCTCTCGATGGCGTACCCGTTCCTCAGCCCGGAGTGGACTGAGCAGGCCCGTCAGGTGCGGGAGGAGTTCGCCGGACGGGAGCTGCAGGTGCCACCCGGTGACGATGCGGATGAACCTCGTCGTCACCGACGTCCCCTTCGAGGATGGCTCCATCGCGGCCCACCTCGACACGACGACGGGAGAGGTGGTGCTCGACACCGGCCATCTCGATGCGCCGGACCTCACGGTGACGATCGAGTACTCCGTCGCGAAGGAGATCCTCATCGACCAGAACCCTCAGGCCGGGATGCAGGCCTTCATGGCCGGGCGGATCAAGGTGGAAGGCGACATGTCAAAGCTGCTCGCCCTGCAGGCCAGCCCGGTCGACCCCCTCCATGCCGAGATCGCCGCCCGGATGCGGGAGATCACCGAGTAGGCGCACCTCAACCCCGCTCGCCTCAGCTACACGAGGTGCGGGGCGCTCTCCCGCGATGGCCGGCAGCTGTTCGGCCAGCTCCTCGATCGTCCAGCGCTCGGCCTTCTCGAGCTCGTGGGTGAGCGTCCAGGGCTGGAAGTACTGGACCTTGCCGCCCTGGACGAAGAACGTGTTGCCGGTGAGCGGGCAGGACTCCGTCGCCAGGTAGGCGACGAGAGGCGAGACGTTCGCCGGGTCCCAGGCGTCGAAGACGCCGGGATCGGCCGGCGGTTGCACGATGTCGGAGAGGCCGGGCGTCGACTCGGTCATCCGCGTGCGGGCAGCCGGCGAGATGGCGTTGACGCGGATGCCGTAGCGGGTGAGCTCCTCGGCGGTGATGATCGTGAAGGCAGCTATGCCCGCCTTGGCGGCGCCGTAGTTCGCCTGGCCCGGGTTGCCCGAGGAGCCCGGACGTCGACGAGGTGTTGATGACGGCCGCCTTCACCTCCTTGCCGGCCTTGGACTGCTCTCTCCAGTAGCGTCGCCGCCCACCGTGTGGGAACGAAGTGCCCTTCAGGTGGACGTGGATGACGTCGTCCCACTCCTCCTCGGTCATGTTGACGAGCACCCGGTCCCGCAGGATGCCGGCGTTGTTCACGAGGACGTGCAGGTCACCGTAGACCTCGATGGCCGAGTTGACGAGCGCGCTGGCCGCCCTCCCAGTCGCTCACGTCGTCGTGGTTGGCGATCGCCTCGCCGCCGATCTCCTTGATCTCCTCGACGACCTGCTCTGCGGGGGTGCGGTCGTCGTCGGAGCCCTCCAGTGCTGCGCCGAGGTCGTTCACGACGACTTTGGCGCCCTCGCGGGCGAAGAGCAGCGCGTGCTCGCCGGCCGATGCCACGACCGGCTCCGGTGATGACGGTGACTCGTCCCTCGAGTGCGCCCATGCGACGTGCCTGTTCTCCTTCCTCCTGCCCGCGGCGCCTACGCCGCGGAGTTGCCTGTCGAGCCTTGCAGCGATCGGCTCTATCCCGCCCGCGCCGGCCACGTTGTCAAATACCCTGCTTAACGGTCAAGACAACCGCCGGCCGGCGCCGCCAGCCGGCCGGCGGCGCGGCCTCATGCCACCCAGAGCGAGACGCCGCTCCCCCGCCGGACCCTGTCCCCCGGCGGAGGGCTCGAGTAGATGACGATCCCGCCCGGGACCGTAGATCGTCGCCACGTGGAGGTCGTGGCCGGCGAGCACCTGCTTCGGCCCGCCGACCGACAGCCCGATCAGCGAGGGGCACCGTCGTCATGGGCGGCCCGAGGGAGACGTAGACGGTGACCGTGGATCCCTCCGCGGACCGCGTGCCCGGCAGCCGGGCTCGTCGAGATCACCGCCCCCCGCGCCACTGCAGGAGTAGTGGTACCTCGGGACGAGGCTCAGTGGTCCTCTGAGCAGCGCCGCCGCCGCTTGGAGTACGCCAGATCGGCGCAGGTTGGCGAACTTCTCGAACGGAGGGCCGGCCGAGACGAGAACGTCGATCTTCCGTGCCCGGGACGACGTCCCGGCCCTTGTCGGCCCAGCTGATGACGTGGCCCTGCTTCACCGACATCGTGTGCTCGTACCGCACTGCGCCCGGCGACGAGGTGAGCGGCGCGCAGGGCCGCCACGGCGGCCGTGACGCGTCCTGCCCGTCAAGTCGGGCACGGCCACGGGATGGGCCCCGAGAGAGACCGAGACGTCGATCACCGTGCCCCGCCGCTCGCGGCTCCCCTGGCCGATCGACTGCCAGATCACGCTGCCCGGCCGGCACGGCGGCATCATAGCGGCTGGAGGTCTTCCTCGCCACGAGGCCGGCTTGATCGGCCGCCGCCTCGGCGGCGCCGAACGTCCTGCCTGCCATGGCCGGCACGACATGGGCATAGACCTCGTAGCGCATGACGGCGAACGTGCCGGCACCGCCGGCCACCAGCAGGACCACGAGGGCAACGAGCCACCGCACCCACCGGCGGCGCACGCCGGCCCGGCACTGAGGCCGCCGGCGCCACCGGCTCGGCGGAGGAGGGGGCGGGGGCACTACGGCCGGGGGCCGCACGAGGGGTTCGGTGAGCTCCAAGGGCCGCACGGCAGCGCCCGCCGGACCGTGTCCGGCGGCACCGGTGGTGGCTCCGCCGGCCACAGGCTGCCAGCGACAGGCCCCTCCACTGCCCGTGCCGGCCCCCGGCCCGAGTCCGCCGGACCATTCGGCGCACCTGCACCGGGCGCAGAGGACGGGCCTGTCGTGCGTCGCCCATGAAGCCGAGGGTGGCCACGCCGTCCATGAGACCGGCGCCGGCGAGGTTCGTCGGGTCCCGCTCGATGCAGCGCCCGGCCGGGAAGCGGCTCTCGACGTGATCGAGCGGTATCGGCGCCGGCGGTGGCAGCTCGCGGCCGAGCAGCTCGAGATCCGCCGCCAGCGAGACGGCGTCGAGGCGGGCCAGCGGCTCGGAGATGGCTGCCTGTGCCAGGATCGGGGCCAGGCCCCCAGCTCTCCGGCCGGGGGAAGGGGGGCGCCGACTCGGGCCATGAGGGTGCCGGAGATGGTCTCCCGGGCGAACGGCACCTCCCGGTGAGCGCCTCGTAGAGCACGAGGGCAAGGGAGTAGACGTCGGTCCGGTCGTCGAGCGGACGTCCCTCGGCCTGCTCGGGCGAGGCGTATCGGGCTGTGCCGAAGATCGCCCCGAGCGGCTCGGTCAGGGCCGCCTCCGCCAAGCGCCCGGGCGACGCCGAAGTCGGCGATGCGCAGGTGCCCCTCCTCGTCGAAGAGCAGGTTGCCTGGCTTGATGTCCCGGTGGACGATCCCCCTTCGGTGGGCGTAGGCGAGCCCGGCAGCGGCCTGAGAGCCGATCGCGGCCACCTGGGAGTGGCTGAGGCGCACCCCGGTGTCGAGCAGGCCGCGCAGGCTTCCCCCGCCGAGATAGCTCGAGAACGAGGTATGGCCCTGCCTCCTCCTCGCCCCAGTCGAACACCCTCATGATGTGCGGGTGGTCGAGAGAAGCGGCCAAGCGGGCCTCGGCCTGGAACCGCCGGAGAAACGCCGCGTCCACGGCCAGCGTGGGATGGAGCAGCTTGACCGCGACGCGCCGCCCGAGCCGCGTGTCGCTCGCGGCGTAGACGTGAGAGGACGCACCGGCACCGACGGGCGCGAGCAGCCGATACCGGCCGCCGACAACTCGGCCGACCTGTTCTGCGATGCTCGTCATGAGAATGTGCGCTCAGGCTACCGGCTGGGCACCGGGCGGCGGTGGACGCCGGGCCGCGGTGGGCACCGGGCGGCGGTGGACGCCTCCCGGGGCGGTCACGCCGGCGGGTCGAGCGGGGTCAGCCGGGGATCAGGGCAGCTCCCCGGTCTCGAGCAGGCGGGAGAAACCCTCCTCGTCGAGAACGGGCACACCGACCTGCTCGGCCTTGGTCACCTTCGCCGCCCCGGGCGACGTCCCGGCCACGACCGCCGTCGTCTTGGCGGAGACCGAGCCGGGCGACTTGCCCCCCCTCGAGGTGATCGCCTCCTCGGCGGCTTCCCGGGACCAGCCCTCGAGCGTCCCGGTGACGACGACCGACTTGCCGGCGAGGACCTGGGGCAGGTCGGAGACGAACCTCGTGCCGAAGGAGACGCCGCCGGCGCGGAGCCGCTCCACGAAGGCCCGGTTCTGCTCCGAGGAGAAGAAACGGGCCACGCTGGCGGCGATCGTCGGCCCGATGCCCGTCCGCCTCGGCGAGCTCCTGCTCGCTCGCCGCCACGATCCGGTCGAGATCACCGAAGTCGGCCGACAGCGCTCTGGGCGACGGTCCCCCCGACGTGGCGGATGCCGAGGGCCACGAGGAGGTTGGGGAGAGGGCCGGCTGCGGGAGGCGTCGATCGCCTGGACGAGGTTCCGGGCCGAGATGGCGGCAAAGCCCTCCAGGTCCTCCAGCTGCTCTGCGCTCAGCCGGTAGCAGTCGGCGGCGTCCTTGATGAGGCCCGCCCCTATCAGCTGGGCGACGCGCTGCTCCCCGAGGCCTTCGATGTCCATCGCCCCCCGCGAGGCGAAGTGCGCCACCCGCTGCACCCGCTGCCCGGGACAGTCGAGGTTGACGCAGTAGGTGTCGGCCTCGCCCTCGAGGCGGACGAGCGGGCCGCCGCAGCTCGGGCAGGTGGTCGGGAACCGCCAGGGCTCGAGATGCCTCCGGGCGGGCCGAGAGCACCGGGCCGACGACCTCGGGGATGACGTCACCGGCCTTGCGGACGACGACGGTGTCGCCCGGCCGCACGTCCTTCAGGGCCACCTGGTCCTCGTTGTGGAGGCTCGCCAGCCCGACGGTCGACCCGCCGACGCGGACCGGCTGCAGCTTGGCGAACGGCGTCGCCCGCCCCGTCCGGCCGATCGAGACCATGATCCCCTCGAGCAGCGTCGTTCGCTCCTCCGGCGGGAACTTGTAGGCGACGGCCCAGCGGGGGGCATGGGAGGTGGCTCCGAGCCGGCGGTGAAGGCTCAGGTCGTCGATCTTCACCACCACGCCGTCGATCTCGTAGCCGAGCGAATGCCGCCGCTCCTGCATGTCCTTGCAGTAGGCAGAAGACCTCGTCGAGCCCGGTGACGACCCTTCGTCTCGGGATTGACGGGGAAACCCGCCTGCTTGAGCAGCTCGAGCGAGGTGCTCTGGTGCGCCAGCTCGGCCGCAGCGTCGCCCTCGCCGGCTGACTCCTCCGACCGGGCTGCGGGCACGGCCGGCGCTCACGACCTGGTACGCCCAGATGTCGAGGGCCCGCCCGGCGGTCACGCCGGCGTCCCGCTGGCGGAGCGAGCCGGCGGCGGCGTTGCGCGGGTTGGCGAAGGGCCGCAGCTCGGCCGCCTCCTGGCGTTGATTCAGCTCCTCGAAGGCCTTGATCGGCAGGTAGACCTCGCCCCGCACCTCGAGCTCGGCGCGGGATCTCGCTGAGGCGGGAGCGTCAGCTCCTTCGGGACCGAGCGGATCGTGCGCACGTTGTTGGTGACGTCCTCGCCCACGCGCCCGTCGCCCCGCGTCGCCGCCCGGGCGAACTTGCCGTCCTCGTAGGTGATCGAGATCGACAGCCCGTCGATCTTCGGCTCGACGACGAGACGCAGAGAAGCGGCCTCCGCCTCTCCGAGACCGAGCAGGCGCTCGGTGCGGCGGCCCCAGGCGAGCAGCTCCTCGAGGCTCACGACCTTGTCGAGGCTCATCATCGGGACGCGATGAGGAGCCGGCCGCGAAAAGAGGCGACGGGGGCGCCCCGACGCCGACGGTGCCCGAGGTCTCCGAGGCGCAGCTCCGGATGCTCGGCCTCGAGCTGGGCCAGCTCGTCGACGAGGGCGTCGTAGTCGGCGTCGGGCAGCTCGGGGGCATTGGCGTTGTAGTAGAGGTCGGAGTGGTAGGCGATGATCCGGCGAAGCTCCGCCACCCGCTCGGCAGCTTCGAGCGACTGGTCCGGGCCGAATCGCTCGACCGGCGTCCGTCACGCGGCGGCTCCGACGGTCGCCGGGGCGCACGATCCCCGAGCCGACCACCTCGTCTCCGACGTAGAGCGCCACGGTCTGGCCCGGCGCCACCCGGCGCCGTCGGCTCGCGCGAACACGAGCCCGTCACTCGACGAGGACGGCCTCTGCCGGCCGGCCGTGGGCGCTCGACTGCGCCATCACCTCCGACCCCGCGGGCAGAGGCGCCCGCACCCAGGTTCGCTCCCCCAGCACGACGCCGTCGGCCAGCAGATCGGCCTTCGCTGCCGACCTCGATCACTCGGCGGCCGACGTCGACCCGAGAGGGCGAAGCGGCGCTCGCCTCCTCCCACGTTCAATCCCCGCCGCTGGCCGACCGTCACGAGCTCGACCGCCGGCACCTCTCCGAGGACCTCCTGCGAGGCGTGGTCGACGACGGTGGCCGAGTGGAGCTCGAGCCGGTCGGACAGGAACCGCTCCCTCCCGCCGGCACCGGTCCCCTGCAGGACGAAACAGACGTCCTGGCTGTCCGGCTTGGCGGCCGTGGGCAGGCCGAGCTCGGCGGCGAGAGCTCGCACCGCCGCCTTTTCGAGGTGGCCGACCGGCAGGAGAATCTGGCGCAGCTCGGCCGAGGTGAGGCAGGAGAGCACGTAGGACTGGTCCTTGCGGGCGTCCCGGCCCCGCAGGAGCCGCGGCTCCTCGCCCGGCCACGACGCGGGCATGGTGCCCGGTGGCCACGGCGTCGAAGCCGAGGCGCCTCGCCCGGTCGAGGAAGCTGCGGAACTTGAGGTGCCGGTTGCACTCGATGCAGGGGTTGGGCGTCAACCCGGCGGCATGGCCCGCGACGTAAGGCGCCACGACCCGGGCGGAGAACTCCTCGGTGAAGTTGAAGACGTGGTGGTCGATGCCGATCTTCGTGGCGACACGGCGAGCGTCGTCGACATCGGCGACCGAGCAGCATCCCGAGTCCGAGGCGCCACCCCACAGCTTCATCGTGGCGGCGACGACGTCGTGCCCCTCGTCCACGAGGAGGGCGGCGGCGACGGAGGAATCGACCCCGCCGGAGAGGGCCACGAGAACTCGCATGGCCTCTATTTTCCCAGAAGGTTGCGACAGTCGGCGCGGCCTCTTCGAAGCAGGGGCAGCCTTGCCTCGAAGAAGGGGCGCCCACCGCCGGGCGAGACCGGGCCGAGCCGTGACCGCACGAGCGCACCAGGCCTACCGGGAGCGGAGCTTGGCCACCGCCTCGGCGACGAGCACGACCGCCTCGTCCACTTCCGCCTCGGTGGTGCCATGTCCGAGCGAGAAGCGCACGTGCCGTCTCGCCTCGGCAGCCGACAGCCCCATCGCCATGAGGACGTGGCTCGGCTCGAGCGCACCGCTGGCGCACGACGACCCGGCGGAGGCGCACAGGCCGGCCGAGTCGAGCATCAACAACAGCTCCTCGGCCTCTACCGCCTCGAAGCCGAGATTGCAGATCGTGCCGATCCGGAGCTCCCGGGGCACCGCCGCCGCCGATCCCTCCACGGCCGAGAGGACACCGGCGACGAAGCGGTCTCCGAGGCCGGCAACGCCGTGCCGGCTCATGGGTCTCGCGCTTCAGCAGCTCGGCCGCACATCCCATGGCGACGATGCCGGCGACGTCGTGGGTCCCGGCGCGAAGCTCACGCTCCTGCGGGCCGCCCCGCAACAGGGGGTGCAGGCGGCCGCGGGCCGGCGGGCGGATCAGGAGCGCTCCCGTACCTTTCGGGCCACCGAACTTGTGGGCGCTCACGCTCACGAGGTCGGCGGCGGCGGCCGCCTGGGGCAGGTCGAGCCAACCGGCGCCCTGCACGGCGTCGGTGTGGACGAGTGCTGACGGTGCCGTCTCCCGGACCCTCGCCGCAAGCTCCGCCAGGGGCTGGACGACGCCGGTCTCGTTGTTGACCAGCATCACCGAGACGACGGCGGCGTCTCGGGCGTGAGCGGACAGCCAGCTGGTAAGCGAGTCGAGGTCGACGATGCCGCCGCCGTCGACGCCGATCTCGGTCCCTCCCCATGCCCTCGTCGGCTCCAGCACAGCGGGGTGCTCGATGGCGCTGCAGCAGAGCGAGGCACCCTGCGGGCCGGGACCGGCCGGGCCGGCGGCTCGTGCCCCGCTCACCGCGCCGGCGACGGCCAGGTTGTCCGCCTCGGTGCCCCCGCTCGTGAAGACGACCTCGCCCGGCTCCCCGCCGAGCAGCCCGGCCACCTGCTCCCGTGCCTCGTCGACGGCCCGGAGGGCCGCCCGGGCGAGGGAGTGGCGCACCGGAAGGGTTGCCGTAGCCCGTCGTCAGCCACGGCCGCATCGCCTCGAACGCCTCCGGCCGAAGCGGCGTCGTCGCCGCGTGGTCGAGGTAGATCATCGGCCGGGGGCGGCCCCCGTCACGTACCGGCGTCAACAGCCTCCGTTGCGGCTGGCCGCCGGCAGCGTGCTGCTGTCGACGGTGGTCGTCACCGCCGAGACATTGGCCACGGTGGCCGCCGTGTGCAGACTCGCCGCCGAAAGGCCGGCCGCCTGCCAGTCGAGCTCCAACTTGAAGAAGTCGGTCGTGACGGCTTCCACCACCGAAGCGTAAGGTACCTGGCCCTGGAACGGCCCCAGGTGATCTGCTCCGAGCAGCGTCACGAACCAGTGGTGCGCACCCGGCGCCTCCAGGTTCCGAGTACATGTCGAGCGCCACGTTCGGGGTGACACAGCCGTCGGCGTCGCTCTGGATCTGGAGGAGGGCCGGCGACTTCGTCGACACCGTGGGCTGGCCCCCGAGCTCCCACTCCCCCGAGAACACCGCCACTGCCTTCGGCACCACGGGGAGCGAGGCGTAAGCGCGGGCATAGGCAGAGCTGAAGGCCAGGGCGGCGACGACGTTCCCGCCGTCGGACTGGCCGGCGAGGGCGACGTCGGAGGTCCGAAGGTCGCCCTTCAGCGGCTCGTTCGCCCCCGTGTCGACGACCGTCGTCAGCTGGTGCAGCACGAAGGCGATGTCGTGGGGCTCGTTTCTCTCGTCGCTCTCGAGGTTGAACCCGACGGAGTTGCCGATCGTGCCGCCGTCGGCCGCCATCGTGCTGGCGTTCTCGTCGGGGAAGATCGGCGACACGACGACGAAGCCCGCCCTCACCCAGGAGTCCAGCAGCGGGGCGTACGTGGACGGCAGCGTGTCGAAGCCGTGGGCGAAGACGATGACCGGGAAGGGACCGTACCGCGATGCCGGCTTGGCGTTCTTCGTCTCGGCGCCGGCTGCGAGCCGGCAAGGGTCGGGTAGCGGATCTCGGTGGTGAGCTTTCGGCCCGGTGTCTCGCCGCCGGTCGGGCTGACGGTGAACGCATGGGGGCCGTCTTCGTTCCAGGAGAAGGTCTCGAGGCCCACGCCGAAGGAGGCGGGGAAGGTCGTGGTGGTGGTGCTCGACGACGACAGAGCCGTCGTTCCCGGGCCGCTCGTGCCGGTGCCGCTGCCGGCTCTGGTGCCCTTCCCCCGGCCCGCCGGAGGCGGCGCTGCAGGAGGCGGCGATGACCGCTACCAGAGCCAGCACCCCGACGACGCTCACCGCCCGGCGGCGGCGCATGACACGCCGTCGCCGGCGGAGGCGCTCGGCGGAGCGTCTCCGCCCGGCGGCGGACTCCGTTCGCCGGCGCGACCGCGCCGGCGCGGCGGCGGATCTGCCGGGGGGCTTCACGGTGGAAATCTACCGGTGCGGCTGTACGAGATGGCGTCAAAGGCCGGGTGGGCCGAGACCGTCGGCGCTCATCTCGGCTGCAGAACCATCACTGCCACACCGGCGAGGAAGCACAGCGAGATCCACCCGGCCGATCGCTCCATGCGCCGGCAGGACGCCCGGAAGGCGGCCAGCAGCACGGGTGGCCGATCGTCGTCGCCGGCGGCGCCGAGCTGCCCGAGCGCCTCCTGGGCCCGTCGCTCGGCCGGCCAGCACACCCCGGTGGCGAGACCGGCGGCGACGGTCCAGATCGCCAGCCCGATCCAGGGCCAGGCGGCCGCCGACATCGGGGCGGTCCCCTCCGAAGAGCAGCCCCAGCCCGAGCAGGGGGACGAGGAAGATGGCCCGGGCCGGCCAGTCGCGGTCCCGGGGCGAAGAAGCGCCGCAGTGAAGGCGTCCGCGGCGGGATCGGGCGAGCGGCGGCCGGCGCGTGCCCGCAGGCCGGCCGACCGCGATGGCGCCGAAGCCCAGCAGAGCCGCGGCGACGTGCAGCACCAGATAGGACGTCATAGGCTGGAGCGCTCAACGGGGGCCTTGTGCAGTGCTTGTCTGCTGCCAGAGAGCGATATCACGCGGCCGATGTGCGCACTGCTGGAGGCGTCGGCAGGAGTAGCCTCTAATTTGAGCAGGTTGCTCGACCAACGTCTAGCGGGGCGGAAGGAGGATACAGCGCGAGGGTGAACCAGCTTCGCCTCGATCCGCTGTCCGGCAGGTGGGTCACGGTCTCGACAGATCGTGCCCATCGCCAAGGGCCTTTCATCCCGAGGCAGCCGACCCCGGACGCCGAAGATCCATGCCCGTTCTGCCCGGGCAACGAGGGCGACACTCTGCCGGCCCTCGAGGTGTACGGGCCGTCCGGCAGCTGGATGGTCCGGATCGTGCCGAACCGCTATCCCGCCTTCCAGGGCGACGCTCCCTTCGTGGTCGAGCACCGCGGGCCCGTGTTCACCGAGGCGCCGGCGAGCGGCATCCACGAGGTGCTCATCCTCTCGCCGGACCACGAGCGAACCTTTGCGTCGTTGCCCGACGCCCAGCTCTCTCTCGTCATGGCGGCCATCCGCGACCGCATCGAGGAGCACCAGAGCACTCCGGGGCTGCGCTACAGCCAGGCCATCGTCAACCACGGCCGCCAGGCAGGCGCCTCCATCGCCCACCCGCACGGGCAGCTGCTCGGCATCCCCTTCGTGCCGCGGGAGCTGGCGGACGAGCAGGCGGGTTTCGCCCGTTTCGCCGGCGGGTGCCTCATCTGCGCCGCCGCCGCCTCCGAGGAGAGGAACGGCTACCGCATCGTCGAGGCGACCGAGGACGCCGTCACGTTCTGCCCGTTCTGGAGCGGCACGCCCTACGAGATCCTCATCGTCCCCCGCGAGCACGGCGCCCACCTCCACCGGGCGCCGACGAGCCGGCTGATCGCCGTCGGCAAGGCAGTCCGCAGCGCCCTGCAGGCACTGACCGAGCATCTCGGGCGACATCGCCTACAACATCGTCTTCCACTCCGCTCCCTACCGGGCCACCGGCATGTACCACTGGCACGTGCACATCCTGCCGACCTTGATCGACGCGGGCCGGCTTCGAGCTGGGCACCGGAGTCCTCATCAACGTCGTGGCGCCGGAGAAGGCCGCCGAGGACCTGCGCGAGGCCGTGGAGAAGATCGCCATGCGGAGAGACCACGACGAGGAGTCGTACGTGGCCGGCGGCATCTGAGCCTCAGCTGCGGGCAGTCGATCAACGAGCCGAGCAGCTCGTCGAAATCCTCCCGGTCGGACGGCACGAGGCGTCCCGATCGCCTCCACCGAGAGGTAGCCGCGGACGAACTCGCCCGATGTTGCGGCGCTCCCAGCCGGCGGCCAGCAGCTCGGCGTGGGCGGCCGTGCTCGGCGGCTGAAGGTCGAGGCAGCCGGAGGCCACCTGGCGCAACGAGCAGCAGATGTCGGCGATGTCCTCGACGGCCGAGGCGTACCTCGGAGCGCGCTGGCTGCCGCTGCCGGCATCGGCCCCCATGAGGGGATCGTCGCCGAACCCCGCCACCAGCCAGCCCGCATCGGTTCTCATCACGCGGCGCAGGTGGTAGTCGCCGTGGATCCGGATGGCCACCTCCCCCGGCTCCGGTTCGTGCACCGGCGGAGGAGCCGCCTCCGGCCCCGCCGCCTGCTTCGCCGGTTCGCCGGGCCGGGGCGCCTGTCCTTCGGCCGCCGAGGGGGCACTTCCGTAGGCCTCCGCGAGGGCGAGGTGCATCCGGGCGCTCATGACGCCGATCCGGCGCATCTCGGGGCCGAAGTCTCCGCCGGCCAGGCCGACGTCCTCGAAGCTGGCGCCGTCGGCGGACTTGTCGGCCCGGGCGAGCAGGTCGCGAAGCGACGTCTCCGCGAGGGCCTTCCCCTCGATCGCCCCCGGCACGAACTCCCGCACGAGACCGAGATCCCGGCCCGCCCCGCTCCCAGTGCGCCACCGGCGCCAGCATGTGGTTGAAGCCCGTCCGGTCGAGCTTGGTCATGAGCTCGATCTCGGGGCGGCGCCCCGGCTCGATCACCCGGTAGCACTTCATGAAGAGGCGGTCGTCGAAGATGAGCGAGGAGTGGCTGACGAGCGACCCCACCAGCCGGGCCCGCCGGGCGGTCTCGCTGCCCGCCCGTCGCCGCCTGGAGCAGCAGCCGCACGAGCTCTTCGTCGGCGAGGGCGTCGTAGACGAGCACCTCCTCGCCGAGCGCGTCGTGCGCCGACCCGAGCACCGCCCCCGGGCGGCCGCTCAGCCTGCCGGGGGCGAGGGCGATCGGGCGCCAGCCGAGGACGAGGTGGAAGGTGCACTGGCGGGAGGCGACGATCACGCTCGCCAGCCCGGGATGGTCGGAGCGCAGCACCTCGACGTCGACGACCTCCACCGGCACGCTCGGCTCGCCGAAGGAGCCGAGGGCGGACTGGGCCCAGCCCTGCCGGGCGAGGTAGGGGCCGATCAGCTGGGTGAGATCAGGCGAGCGGGCGTCGGTGCCCGGGCCGGGCATGCTCACGGCTCCCGCCGCTCGAAGAGGTAGGTGCCGTAGGGAGGAAGCGTCAGCGAGTAGGGCCCGTCGCCCACGGGCGGGAACGGGACGCGCCCGAGCAGCTCGACGGGCGTGGAGCCTTCCCACAGGGTGAGGCTCAGCTGAGCCGGCTGGGCGAACCTGCTCAGGTTGTGCACGCACAGCACCGTCGCCGGGACGGTGTCGGGCAGGACATCGCCCGGGCCGGGGTGCTGCTGCTCGGCCCGGGCCGGGCCGGCGGGACTCTCCTCGCCCCGCTCCGCCCGGTCGGCCGGGGCGTGGCTGACCGTGACCGTTGCGCAGGTACGCCAGCACCGACGGGTTGTCGGTCGGGCAGCACCTCGAGCGCGCCGGTGGCGAAGACCGGGTACTGGCGGCGCACCTCGAGCATGCGGCGCAGCCAGTGAAGGAACGAGGACGAGTCCCGCTGCTCGGCCTCGACGTTGACGGCCTGATAGCCGTGGACCGGATCCATGAGGGGGGGAAGGTAGAGGCGGGCGAAGTCGGCCTGGGAGAAGCCGCCGTTGCGGTCCGGCGTCCACTGCATCGGCGTGCGGACGGCGTCGCGGTCCCCGAGGTAGATGTTGTCGCCCATCAAGAGCTCGTCGCCGTAGTAGAGGACCGGCGCGCCGGGAAGCGACAGAAGCAGGGCGTGCAGGAGCTCGGCGATCCTCCGGTCGTTGCCGACGAGGGTGGCCAGCCGGCGCCGGATGCCGAGGTTGCGCCGCATGCGCGGGTCGCGGGCGTACTCGGCGTACATGTAGTCCCGGTCGTCCTCGGTCACCATCTCCAAGGTCAGCTCGTCGTGGTTGCGCAGGAAGATCCCCCACTGGCAGCCGGCGGGCACAGGCGGGGTCTGGGCGAGGATCTCGGTGATGGGGAAGCGCTGCTCCCGGCGGACCGCCATGAACATGCGCGGCATGAGCGGGAAGTGGAAGGCCATGTGGCACTCGTCGCTCTCCCCGAAGTAGTCGACGACGTCGGTCGGCCACTGGTTCACTTCGGCGAGCAGCACGATGTTCGGATGGGCCTTGTCCACCTCCCGGCGCACGAGTCTCAGCATCTCGTGCGTCGCCGGCAGGTTCTCGCACCGGGTTCCCTCCTGCTTGCACAAGAAGGCGGCCGCATCGAGGCGGAAGCCGTCGAGGCCGAGGTCGAGCCAGAACCGCACGACGTCGAGCATCGCCTCGACGACCTCGGGATTGTCGTAGTTGAGGTCCGGCTGATGGTGGAAGAAACGGTGCCAGTAGTACTGCTGCCGGGGAGTGTCGAAGGTCCAGTTCGACGGCTCGGCGTCGACGAAGATGACCCGGACATCGGCATAGCCCTGGTCGTCGTCCGCCCACATGTACCAGTCCGCCTTCGGGTTGCTCCGCGACGAGCGGGACTCGGTGAACCACGGGTGCTGGTCGCTCGTGTGGTTCATGACGAGATCGGAGATGATCCGGATCCCTCGCCGGTGGGCGTCGGCGACGAGCTCGGCGAGATCCTCGACCGAGCCGCACTCGGGCGCCACCGACATGAAGTCGCTCACGTCGTAGCCGCCGTCTCGCAGCGGGGAGGGGTAGAACGGCAGCAGCCACAGGCAGTCGACCCCGAGCCACTCGAGGTAGTCGAGACGCTCCCTGATGCCGGCGAGGTCACCGATCCCGTCCGAGTTCGAGTCGAAGAAGCTGCGCGGGAGGAGCTCGTAGAAGACCGCCCGCTCGTACCAGCGGGGGTCGTCGTCGAGCTGCTGGGCTTGCACCAGGATCGGGCGGGCACGACTCTGCCATCAACGCCCTTCGAACCGGGCCTTGCCGGGGCCTTCCTCGAGGAACGACTGCACGCCGGCCTTGGCGTCCTTCGTCCCGAACACCTCGGCGAACAGCCGGCGCTCGAGCGCCAGCCCATCTGCCAGGCCCGAGGAGAGGCCGTCGTCGATGGCGCGCTTGGCGAGGCCCTGCGCGAGGACGGCGCCCGCGGCGAAGTTCTTCGCCGCCGCCACGGCTTCGTCGAAGACCCGCTCCCGGGCGACGACACGGTCGACGAGCCCGAGTGTCCTCGCCTCCTCGGCGAGCAGCTGGCGTCCGGAGAAGATCATCTCCTTGGCGGCGCTGACTCCGATGAGCCGAGGGAGCCGCTGGGTGCCGCCCCCGCCCGGGATGACGCCGAGAAGAACCTCCGGTTGGCCGAGCTTTGCGCCCTCGGCCGCGAAGCGAAAGTCACACGCCAGCGCCAGCTCCAGGCCTCCACCGAGGGCGTAGCCGGTGATGGCGGCGATCGTCACCCGCGGGAGGGCCGCCAGCGCGTCGAGGGCTCGGTGGAATCCCTCCGCGATCTCGGCCCCCCGGGCGGAGTCGGAGAACTCGCCCACGTCCGCCCCGGCCGAGAAGCACCGCTCCCCTCCCCACAACGACGACTGCTCCGGGCGGCTCGGCCTCGAGCCCTTGCACGATGGCGTGGAGATCGGCGAGCAGTCCACGCGGAGAGCGGGTTCAACTTCGGGCGGTCGAGGCGGATGACGGCTACGCCATCGTCGTGGCGCTCGAGGGTGACGTCGCTCATGGTCGCAGCTCCACTTCGGCCCTCCCGGTCTCAGGTCGTCTCTGTGGCCGTGTCAGCCGAACTCGATAGCCGAGAAGGCCCTCAGCTTGGACAGCCGATGGCGCGCCTCGACGAGCCGGACGGTGCCTGACTTCGAGCGCATCACGAGGGACTGGGTAGTTGCGCCACGACTGTCGTAACGTACCCCGCGCAGCAGCTCGCCGCCGCTGATCCCGGTGGCGGCAAAGAAGCAGTTGTCGCCCCTCACGAGGTCGTCGGTCCCGAGCACCTGGGTGACGTCGTAGCCCGCCTCCTCGGCGGCCCTCCGCTCGTCGTCGTCACGGGGCCACAGGCGCCCCTGCAGCTCCCCTCCCATGCACTTGAGGGCGGCCGCCGCGATGATCCCCTCCGGCGTGCCCTCCGATGCCGAACAGGACGTCGACTCCGGACTGGGTCCAGGCCGTCGAGATGGCGCCGGCGACGTCGCCGGCGGTGATGAGCTGGATGCGGGCGCCCGTCGCCCGGACCTCGGCGATGAGCTCACGATGGCGCTCCCGCTCGAGGATCTCGACGGTGAGGTCGCGCACGGACGTCCCCTTGGCTCGGGCGACAGCCTCGAGATTCTCCGTCGGCGTCGCCCGCAGGTCGATGGCGCCGGCCGCTTCGGGGCCGACGGCGAGCTTCTCCATGTAGAAGCAGGGGCCCGGGTCGAACATCGTGCCCCGCTCCGACACGGCGATCACCGCAAGGGCACCGCCGCGGCCGAGGGCGGCCAGTTCCGTGCCGTCGATCGGGTCGACGGCGATGTCGGTGAGCGGCGGCCGGCCGTCACCGACCCGCTCGCCGTTGTAGAGCATCGGCGCCTCGTCCTTCTCCCCCTCGCCGATGACGACGATGCCGTCCATCGAGACCGACTGGAGGACCACCCGCATGGCGTCGACGGCGGCGGCGTCGGCACCTTCCTTGTCACCTCGCCCGAGCCAGCGGCCGGCCGCCAGAGCGGCGGCCTCGGTGACCCGGACGATCTCCATGGCGAGGTTCCGGTCGGGGGCCTGGGGACCACCGGCGGCCGCCGCAGTGGTGTCAGGGGTGCCTGAGGGGTCAGAGGTCATCGCCGCGAACCATAGTGGCCAGTGCCGGCTCCGACTGGCCGTCCGCCGCTAACGTCAGCCGCGATGGACCGCTTCGTCGTACGCCCGAACGGCCCGCCTGGACGGCACGGTGGCCGTTCAACGGTGCAAAGAACTCCGTGCTCAAGTGCATGGCCGCCTGCTTGCTGGCACCCGGACGCCATCGCATCGCCAACGTGCCGGCCATCACCGACGTCTCGATCATGGCCGAGGTGCTGGCGGCGCTCGGTGTGACCGCCGTCCACCACGGCAAGGGGACAGCAGGCGTCCTCGACGTCGACGTCCCGACCGACGTGACCCCGGTCGCGCCCTACGAGCTCGTCGAGCGCATCCGGGCCTCCTTCGTCGTGCTCGGCCCGCTCCTCGCCCGCCACGGCTGGGCCCGGATCTCGCTGCCCGGCGGGGACGACTTCGGCGGCCGGCCGGTCGACATGCACCTGCGGGCTTTCGAGGAGCTGGGGGTGACCTTCCGGACCGAGCACGGCTACGTCGAGGGCCGGTGCGACCGGCTTGGCGGGGACGCGGATCGTCCTCGAGTTCCCGAGCCACACGACGACCGACAACCTGCTCATGGCCGCCGTGCTCGCCAAGGGCACGACGGTGATCGAGAACGCCGCCCGGGAGCCGGAGGTGAGCGACCTCGCCGCCATGCTCACCGGCATGGGGGCGAGGATCGACGGCGCCGGCACGTCGCGGATCGAGATCGAAGGCGTGGACGAGCTGCGGCCGGCGTCCCACGTGGCCATCCCGGACCGGGTGGAGGCCGCGACGTTCCTGGCCGCGGTGGGGCTGGCGGGCGGGGAGATCAAGGTGGAGCGGGCGCGGGCCGAGCACATGGACATGCTGCTCGAGAAGCTGGCCGCCATCGGCGTCCACTGCACCCCGAACGCCGACGGGATCTTCGCCTCCTCCGACGGCCGGCTGTCGTCGGTGGACGTCGCCACGCTCCCGTACCCCGGCGTGGCGACCGACTACAAGCCGTTTCCTCGTGGCCCTGCTGGCCGTCGCCTCCGGGGTGGCGATCGTGAGCGAGAACATCTTCGCCGGCCGGTTCCGCTACATAGACGAGCTGATCCGCATGGGGGCCAAGATCACGACCGAGGGCCATCACGCGGTCGTGCGTGGCGTGCCCCGGCTCTCCGGTGCCCCGGTCCGGGCACCGGACCTCCGCGCCGGGGCCGCTCTCGTGCTCGCCGGGCTGGTCGCCGAAGGCGAGACCGAGGTGAGCGGCGCCGAGCACGTCGACCGGGGATACGAGGACCTGAGCGGCCGTCTCGCCCGGCTCGGAGCCGACGTCTCCCGTGTCCGGGACGACGAGTGAACGAAGGGTCCCACTCGGCCGAGCCGTCACCCTCAGCCGAGGACGGGCCAGCCGCACCGGAGCCGGCCCTGACGCTCCGCCAGGCGCTCCAACGAGCCGGCCGAGTTGTTCGACCTCGCCCGGGGCGTCCAGCGGGGCGCCGGCAGCCGGCGGCGGCCCTGAACGCCACAGCGACGCCGGCGGCGACCCTGAGCGCCACAGCGACGCCGTCGGCGGCCCGGTCGCCGGCGACCGGCGCTCGCTCGCCCGGCTGCTCTCGCTCGTCGAACGGGGCGGGGCGCCGGCCCGTGAGCTGGCCCGGCTCGCCTACCCGCGGTCAGGCGCCGCCTACTCGATCGGCCTCACCGGCGCCCCCGGCGCCGGCAAGTCCACGCTCACGAGCCAGCTGATCAGGGAGGCCCTGCGGATCGACCGCGGGCCGGTGGCGGTGCTCGCCGTCGACCCGTCGTCACCGCTCTCCGGCGGCGCCATCCTCGGCGACCGGGTGCGGATGCAGGACCACGCCCTCGACCGGTCGGTCTTCATCCGCTCCATGGCCACCCGGGGGCACCTCGGCGGCCTGGCCGCCGCCGTGCCGGACGCCGTCCGGGTCCTCGACGCCGTGGGCTGGCCGCTCGTCTTCGTCGAGACCGTCGGCGTCGGCCAGGTCGAGGTCGACGTGGCCGGGACCTGCGACACGGTGATCGTCGTGCTGAACCCCGGCTGGGGAGACGCCGTCCAGGCCAACAAGGCGGGCCTGCTCGAGGTGGCGGACATCCTCGTCATCAACAAGGCCGACCGCCCCGGGGTCCGGGAGACGAAACGCGACCTCGTCCACATGCTCCAGCTCTCCGGCAGCCTCGAGTGGACGCCTCCCATCATCGAGACGGTGGCGTCCTCCGGCGACGGCATCCACGAGCTCTGGACCGGCGATCGAGCGCCACCGGGCGTTCCTGGCCGAGGGTGCCAGGCTGGAACGGCGGCGCCGAGTCGCGCCTCGCCGAGGAGACCGAGCGCTTGGCGGTCGATGCCTTCGCGAGGGCCGTCGCCGACCAGATCCGGGGCGAGGGCTCGTCCCTCGTGGACCAGCTGGCCGAGCGGGTCGCTCGATCCCGTTCCAGGCAGCCGAGAAGATCCTGGCCGCCGTGGCGGAGCGGCTGGCGCCTGACCCGAGCAGGCTGACCGGGGCTGACAGCGTGACCGGCGACCCGGGCTGATCGGGGCTGAGCAGGACCGAGCTGAGCGGGCTGAGCCGGCGACTGCGCCGAGTCAGTCCGCCGCGCCGAGAGGCCGCTCCATCACCACGAATTCCCGCTCCGCTCGCCAGAGCGGGAGCCTCGCCACGAACGACATAACCCCGGTCCCGGTAGAAGCCCTCCGCCTCTCCACCGGCCATCGTCTCGAGGCGGATCCGGTCGCAGTGATGCTCGGCGGCGAGCCGCGTGACGGCCCGCAGCAACTGGCTGCCGATGCCATAGCCCCTCGACTCGGGAGCGACGATCAGGCAGTGTGAGCCGGCAGATGTGCCGGCGGATCTGGCCTTCGGCGACGCCGGCGATGCCCGGCTCGCCCCGCACGCGTGCAGTGACGGCGAACTCCTTCGTCCGCCCGCACGTCCTCGCCACTGGTCGCCCGCGAGTACTGCTCCCACGCTGCCAGCGATCCAGTCCTTCGTCTCGGGATCGAGCCCGCTGCTAGTGGCCAGCTCCACCTCGAGGCCGCCCCGCCCGGCCACGTGCGGTGGCCCGAGGAGGGCGTCGGCGAGCACCGTCCCAACGCCGGGCCGCCTGGTCGAGCTCGATCAAGGTGACGAGCTCAAAGCAATGGGAGGCCTCGAAGTGAGAGAGGAGCTCGAGCGCCGGCGCGATCAGCTCCGGGTCCATCTTCTGCCTGATGGTCACGTGGGGGACGAATGCTCGCCGGCGCGCCCCGCCGGAGGCGCCAGCGGGCCGGCCTGGAGCCCATCCCGGAGCGACCGCGAGGCCCTCCACGTCGCCTGTGACCTGCAGGTAG
This sequence comes from uncultured Actinomycetota bacterium, assembly GCA_963754255.1. Taxonomy (GTDB): domain Bacteria; phylum Actinomycetota; class Acidimicrobiia; order Acidimicrobiales; family Bog-793; genus CAVWEW01. The sequence goes on along the minus strand of CAVWEW010000008.1, from coordinate 195,178 downwards.
CAGACCGGGTTCGGCGGGAAGAAGGTCGCCGGCGGCCCGAGCCTCACCCTGAGCGGCCCGGACCGGGCCGCGGCCGAGCGGAGAAGCGCACAGGCGTGGCCGACGTCCGCCTCGGGCACGTTCACCGGCGGCACGAGGGTGCAGTGAGGGGCGATCCGCTCGAGCTCCGACGAGCCGAGCGCCCGGCGCAGACCGTCGATCTCGTCGGCCAGGCGGCCGGTGATCATGAGGGCCACCGCCAGCCGGCGGCGGTTGGGCCTGCGGGGCGGGCGTCGTCCGGGCTGCGGTGGCCAGCGCTCAGTGCAGGGCCGCCGGCGCGGACCCCGGCAGCCACGGCGGAGATGTTCTGGTCGGCCTCGCCGGCGGCCTCGAGCCGGTTGGCCGCCCGGCGTGCCCGCACGTCCGGCTCGTCGGGGTACACGAGCGCACGCATGGTCGGAGTCTCGGCGATCTCCTCGCCGTGCCGGCTCCTCGCCGGCCTCAACCGCACCGTCGCCGGCCGGACGCGCCGCAGCGGCACGGCGGCGCTCCTGCTGCCCTCGTTGCGAGCGGCGCCGCCGCCGGCAGCGGTCGCCCCGGCGCCGGAGGCCACGTCGGCCGAGGCGGCTTCGAAGGCTCGCCTGGCCCGCTCCACGTCGATCTCCTCTGCGAGCTCGGCCACGCCGGCGAGCACTGTCACCCGGTTGTCGGCCACGTGCACGAAACCTCCCGCCACGGCCGCCCGCACCTCTCCGCTGCCGCCCGGTCCGCCGCCGGCGCCACCGCTCCCGCCGGCGCCAGCGGCGGGCGACTCCGCTCCGCCGGCTGTCAGCACACCGATCCGGCGCCCGCCGAGCCGCCGGCGCCCGGCGCCGCGTCCTCGCCGCCGGCAGCGTCGATGCGCACCACGCAGATGTCCACCGCCGCGATGAACGGGGCGTGCTCGGGCAGGAACATGATCTCGCCACCGTCGGTCCGCAGCACGACGAAACCGGCATCGCCCGAGTAGAGCACCCGCTCGGGCGTCACGAGCTCGACCGCGGTCGGCACCTATGCCATCCCCTTCGCCTTCTCGCGGACGTCGTCCACGCCGCCCACGTTGAGGAATGCCTGCTCCGGCACGTCGTCGAGGTCACCGCCGACGAGCGCCTCGAACGACCGGACCGTCTCCTCGATCGGCACGGTCACCCCGGGATGCCGGTGAACACCTCGGCGACGTACATCGGCTGAGACAGGAAGCGCTGGATCTTCCGGGCCCTCGTGACCGTCATCCGGTCCTCCTCCGACAGCTCCTCCAGGCCGAGGATGGCGATGATGTCCTGCAGCTCCCGGAAGCGCTGCAGGACCTCCTGCACCCGCCGGGCGCACGCGTAATGGCGGTCACCGACCACCTCGGGGGCAAGGATGTTGCTCGTCGAGGCGAGCGGGTCGACGGCGGGGAAGATGCCGAGGGCGGCGATCTGGCGGGACAGCTCCGTCGTGGCGTCGAGGTGGGTGAAGGTGGTGAAGGGCGCCGGGTCGGTGTAGTCGTCGGCCGGCACGAAGACAGCCTGCAGCGACGTGATGGAGTGGCCCCGGGTGGAGGTGATGCGCTCCTGCAGCTCACCCATCTCGTCGGCCAGCGTGGGCTGGTACCCGACCGCAGACGGCATGCGACCGAGGAGCGTGGAGACCTCGGAGCCCGCCTGCACGAAGCGGAAGATGTTGTCGATGAACAGCAGCACGTCCTGGTTCTTCACGTCGCGGAAGTACTCCGCCATCGTGAGGGCCGACAGGCCGACCCGCAGCCGGACTCCCGGCGGCTCGTCCATCTGGCCGTAGACGAGAGCCGCTTTGTCGATGACACCTGACTCCTGCATCTCGAGCCAGAGGTCGGTCCCCTCGCGGTGCGCTCGCCCACGCCGGCGAAGACCGAGACACCGCCGTGCTCCTGGGCCACCCGGCGGATCATCTCTGTGATGAGCACCGTCTTTCCGACGCCGGCGCCGCCGAACAGGCCGATCTTGCCGCCCTCGACGTAAGGCTCGAGGAGGTCGATGACCTTGATGCCGGTCTCGAACATCTGCCGCTTCGGCTCGAGGGTGTCGAAGGCCGGCGCCTCCCGGTGGATGTCCCACCGGTCGTCCGGCGTCCCGATGTCGTCGGTGTCGAGCGGGTCGCCGGTGACGTTGAAGACGTGGCCGAGCGTGGCATCGCCGACCGGCACCGAGATCCCGTGCCCGGTGTTCCTCACGCTCGCCCCGCGCCGCAGGCCGTCGGTCGGCTTCAGGCAGACCGCCCGCACCCGCCCCTCGCCGATCTGCTGGGCCACCTCGGCCGGCACGACGATCTCCTCGCCCTCGAGCTCGCCGGCGATCTCGATGAGGTGATTGATCTCCGGCAGCGCGTGCGGCGGGAACTCCACGTCGACCACCGGCCCGGTGATGGCGACGATGCGGCCGTCCTCGAGCTTTGCGCTCCTCGGGGGCCTCTTCGGTGACGGTCGTGTCATGCGATCTGCTCCTCGTGGTATTCGAACGGCTCGGCGGTCTCGGCCTTGGCGCCGTGGCGGAAGGCCTCGGCTCCTCCGACGATCTCCATGATCTCGGTCGTGATGGAGTCCTGGCGGGCCCGGTTCATCACCCGGCGCAGGTTCTTGATCAGCTCGTCGGCGTTCTCGGTGGCGGCCGACATGGCCCGCTGGCGGGCGATGTGCTCGGAGGCGGACGCCTCCAGCAGCGCGCCGTAGAGGGCAGCCTCGGCGTAGCGGGGCACGAGGAGAGCGAGCAGATCCTCCGCCGCCGGCTCGTACTCGAAGTAACCCCCTCCCGCCCGGTCCCCCTCTCCGGCCTCGCCCCTCGTCTGTGGTGCCTGCAGGCCGGTCATCCGCGTCGCCGGCCGGCGCCACGCGGGGAGCGCTCGGCTCGCGCCGCTCCGCAGCGTCGGGCGGCATGAGCGGAAGGAGCTGGCGGGTCTCGACGGTCTGGATGCCGGCGCTCACGAAGCGGGTGGAGACGAGCTGCACGAGATCGAGCTCTCCGGCGAGAAAGGGGCCGACGACTCCGGCGGCGAGCTTCCGGGCGTCCTCGTAGGTGGGACGGTCCGGCATCGGGACGTAGTGGTCGACCTGGCGACCCCGGAAGCGGAAGTAGGGGATCGCCTTCTTGCCGGCGGCCGAGATGCTGTAGCCGCGCCCGGCCGACTCCCCGGTCCTCATCTCCCGCTCGGCCTGGCGCAGCACGAAGGCGTTGTAGCCGCCGGCCAGTCCCCGGTCCGAGACGATCGCCACGATGGCGACGTGCTCCGGCGATTCGGGCTGGCCCATCAGGCGGGCCGGAGCGCTCCCGTCGGCGGTGACGTCGGCGAGCACGCGCTCCATCCCGTTCAGGTAGGGCTTCGAGCCGGCGATGCGCCCCTGGGCCCGCGACATCTCGGCGGCGGCGATGAGCTCCATCGCCCGGGTGATCTTCTTCGTCGACTCGACCGTGCGGACCCTCCGGCGAAGGACCCGCTCCTGGCCTCCGGCCATCGGCTAGCTCCCGCCCGCCGGGCCGTCGGCTCCAGAGGGGCCCTCGGGCAGGTCGGTGGCCCTCGAGGCCTGACCAGTGGCGTCTCCGGGGCCGGCGCCCTCGTTGGCGGGCTCGCCCGCCGCGGCGCTCTCGGTGGTCGGCTCGGCTGCGGCGGCGTCGCGACCGACCGGCTCACCGGCATCGGGGCGCTCCCGGCGGCCGGCGGTGTCGCCGGATCCCTGATCGGCCGGGGGCTTGTCGTCGTCTGTGACGAAGGCCTTCTTCAGCTCCTCGATGGCGGCGTCCATGGCCGACTCGTCCGGCAGCTTCCCTGTGTCCCGGATCTGCTCCAGCAGGTCGGCGTGCTTGGCACGGAAGTGGGCCCGCAGCTCCCTGCTCGAAGCGCTGCACCTCGGGCACGGGGATGTCATCGGTGAGCCCGTGCGTGCCGGCGTAGATGACGACGACCTGCTCCTCCACCGGGAGGGGCTCGTTGAGGCCCTGCTTCAAGAGCTCGGTCAGGCGGTAGCCCCGGTCGAGCTGGGCCTGGGAGACCCGGTCGAGCTCGGAGCCGAAGGTGGCGAACGCCTCCAGGTCGCGGAACTGGGCGAGATCGGTCCTGAGGCTGCCGGCAACTGCCCGCATCGCCCTCACCTGGGCGGCGCCGCCGACCCGGGAGACCGAGTTGCCGACGTGCATGGCCGGCCGCACGCCGGAGTAGAAGAGGTCGGTCTCGAGGAAGATCTGGCCGTCGGTGATGGAGATGACGTTCGTCGGGATGTAGGCGGAGATGTCGCCCGCTTTCGTCTCGATGATCGGCAGCGCCGTGAGCGACCCGGCGCCCATGGCGTCGGAGAGCTTCGCCGCCCGCTCCAGCAGGCGGCTGTGGAGATAGAAGACGTCACCCGGGTAGGCCTCGCGGCCCGGCGGCCGGCGCAGGAGGAGGGACAACTGCCTGTACGCCTCGGCCTGCTTGGACAGGTCGTCGTAGACGATGAGGGCGTGCTCGCCGTTCTCCATCCAGTGCTGGCCCATGGCGCATCCCGAGTAAGGAGCCAGGTACTTGTACGGCGCCGGCTCGGAGGCCGGGGCGGCGACCACGACGGTGTAGTCCATCGCACCGTGCTCGGTGAAGGTGGCCACCGTCTGGGCGACGGTCGAGCCCTTCTGGCCGATGGCGACGTAGATGCACTTCACGTTCTGGCCGCGCTGGTTGAGGATCGTGTCGACGGCGATCGATGTCTTGCCGGTCTTGCGGTCGCCGATGATGAGCTCGCGCTGGCCCCGCCCGATCGGGGTCATGGCGTCGATCACCTTGATGCCTGTCTGGAGCGGCTCCCGCACCGGCTGGCGGTTCACGATCCCCGGCGCCTGGATCTCGATCCGCCGGTCGACCGTGTCGGTGAGCGCACCCTTGCCGTCGACCGGGATCCCGAGGGGATTGACGACCCGCCCGAGCATGCCGTCCCCGACCGGGATCGACAGGATCCGCCCCGTCGCCCTCACCAGCTGGCCCTCGTCCAGCTCGTCCACCTGCCCGAGCACGACGGCACCGATCGTCTCCTCGTCGAGGTTGAGGGCGAGGCCGACCGAGCCGTTCTCGAACTCGAGCAGCTCGTTCACCGAAGCGTTCGGCAGGCCCGAGACACGGGCGATGCCGTCGCCGACCTCGGTGATCCGACCGACCTGCTCGGCGTGGGTGTCGGCCCGGTAGTCGGAGACGTGGCGCTGGAGCGCAGCGGCGATCTCGTCTGCGCTGATTGTCAGCTCTGGCATGTCGTCTTCCTCGTGATCCTCTTGGTCATCTGTCATTGTCCTCGTAGCAGCGAGCGCCGGTGGCGCCGTAGAGCCTCTTCCGGCCTGTCATGGGTGGCCTTGGGCGGCAAGGCCCGTCACACGGGCTGTAGCAGTGACTCGCGAAGCTGCTCGAGCCGGTGGCGGATGGTGCCGTCGATGATGGTGTCGCCGACGATGATCCTCAAGCCCCCGATGACGGCGGGATCGATGTGCACCCGCAGCTCGACGGGGCGGCGGGCAATGCGGGCGAGAGCCTCGGAGAGGCGCCGGCGTTCGTCGTCGTCGAGCTCGACCGCCGAGTGGATTTCGGCCAGGCGACGCCCCCGCTCCGCCGCCGCCAGCTCGACGAGGCTCCCGAGTGCTCCCACGAGGTCGCGGGCTCTCCCGGCCCGCAGCACGTAGATGCAGAGAAGCTGGGTATCGAGTCGCACACGGCCCTCGAGCAGATCGGTCAGCACGGCCACTCTCCGGCCGAGCGGGACGGAGCCGTCCCCGAGCGCCTCTCGCAGGTCGGGCGTCTCCTCGGCCAGCCTGGAGAGCTGGAAGAGCTCCTCCTCGACCAGGTCGACGTCCTCCCGCGTGGCGATCGTCTCGAATATCCGCTCGGCGTAGCCTCGGACTCGCTCGTAGGCCCCGCTCCGCCCGATCGGCGGCTCGGCGGGGTAGCGCTCACCGGCGGCGGAGTCGTCCACAGCCGTCTCGGCCAGCTCGACGAGTTGCTCGGTCGTCTTCGGCAGCTCCGTCGCCCGCTCGTACTCCACGCTGAAGGTGGTGACGGCGAGGGCCTCCTCGGGGACCTTGTCGGCCAGCAGATCCTCGAGCACCTCCCCGCGGGCCTGGGCCGGGATCGACGGATCGGTGATGGCCGTGCGCAGCTCTTCGGACGCGAGAAAGAGGCGGGAGATGTCGGCCAGCCCTCGGGCGACAGCATCGAGACGCCCCTCGTTTGCGGCGGCATCGAAGGCTGCCGTGGCGTAGCCGCGCACGAGCTCGAGCATCAGCGGCTGCCGGCGCCGTTTCCTTCAGGCGCGCTCGCCTGGGCAGCAGAGATGGCCTCGTCGACAAGGGCGCGGTGCCGCTCGTCGTCGAGGGCGGCGCCGATCACTCGCTCGGCCGCTCTCAGCACGAGAGTCGCCCACGTCCTCCATCACTTCCTCCTGCGCCCGACGCCGCTGCTGCTCGATGTCGGTCCGGGCAGCCTCGAGGAGGCGCTCGTACTCCTCCTGCCCCCGCTGCCGGCCTTCTTCACGCAGTTGCTCGGCCGTCTGGTTGGCCTGGTCGATGATCGAGCGGGACTCCTGACGGGCGCTCTCGAGCAGCTGGCGGCGTTCTGCCGCCAACCGCTCGGCCTCACGCCTGGCCTCCTCGGCGGCTTGGATCGAGTTGCGGATGTGGTCGGCCCGATCGGCCATCGCCTTCCTCAGCTGCGGCAACGGAATGACCTTCGCCACCACCCACAGGGTGAGCAAGAAGCCGATGAGTTCGAGAACGAACGTAAAGCCCGGAAGGAGGAAAAGGCTTCCCTCGATCATGTTGGGCCTTCCTACTTCTTGTAGAGAACGAAGACGAACAGGATCATGAAGACGAGGTTGATGAAGTACATGGCCTCGACAAGCCCGACGATGATGAACATCGTCGTGGTAGAGCCGGCCCTGCGCCTCCGGCTGGCGGGCGATGCCGGCGATCGTCTGGCTGCCGGCCAATCCGTCGCCGATGGCAGCGCCGATGGCGCCTCCACCGAGGGCGAGGCCGCCCCCGATGAATGCACCCGCGGAGCTGATCGCGATGTCGTGCGTACTGGCAGCTGCTGGCATTGGGTTTCTCCTGGTTGGTTTGGACGGAAGGGGTGGAGCTCTTCTGAGAGCCTCAGTGTCCTCCGGTGACAGCCGACTGGAAGTAGAGGATTGTGAGCAGAGTGAAGATGAACGCCTGCACCGGTCCTACGAAGACACCGTCGAACCACTTCCACACGACGTCGAGGACCGGGATCGGCACGATGAACTTGGCAGGCAGATCAGCGATCAGGACGAGCATGAGACCGCCGGCGAAGATGTTCCCGAAGAGACGCAAGGCGAGCGTGAGTGGCTTTGCGATCTCCTCGACAAGTTGATGGGAAAGAAGATCTTGTACGGCTTGAAGTAGTGGGCCGACATAGGCCCGGAGGCCGTTCTTCTGGATCCAGGTGAAGTGCACGAGGACGATCACGAGAACTGCCAATGCAGCTGTCATGTTGATGTCGCCGGTCGGGGCGGGAAGATCTGATGGTGACCGGGCCAGGTGGTCGGGATCAGCTCCAGCCAGTTGCATAGCAAGATGAAGACGAACAACGTCACGGCGAGCGGGATGACGAAGAGGCCCTCGTCGCCCATCGTGGAGCTGCACCTGCTCCTCGACCCACGCCCGTGACCGTCTCGAAGGCCAGCTGCAGCCCTCCGGAACTCCGGAGGTGACGTTGCGGACGAGGAAGAAGGACACCGCGAAGATGATGAGCATCGCCACGCCGCGACCGAGACGAGGTCGTCGATGTTGATCGTGAAGCCGAACAGCTTGCCCGTGACATGCTCGCCGACCGGGACGCTGATGGCGAGTATCTGGCTCACGTCGTCGCCCCCCGGTGCCGGAGGATCGAACCGATCAGGTTGACCAGGAAGACGAAGTAGAACACGGCGATGCCGGCGACGGCGCCGAGGCCGAGCGAGGTGACGAAGACCGCCAGGCCGATCACGATGATCGTCGTCGCCGCCAGCCGGGCCAGCGTGAGGGAGGCGAGCGCCCGGACGGGCTTGGTCATCTTGGACGTCGGACACCTTCGCCGTCTGGGCGGTCACGAGGCGGATGTTGGCCAGGCCGAGGCCGAGCCCGATGCAGACGCCGAACCCGAACGCCGTGTGGGAGAGCAGCAACGACGACGACGAAGGCGACCGTGCCGAGCCGAGGGCCGAGAGAACCGTTCGCCGGAGCACCCGCGTCAGCTCGGGCAGCGAGAACTGCTCGAGCAGAGCTGCCAGTCCGTTCATCACTTCCGCTGTCACTCCCTTGGCGCGGTCGATCAGCGGACCGTCACGCTATTCCTGGTCCCTGAGCTCATAGAAATGGCTTGATCTCCACGTACATCGCCGCCACGGCGGCGATCAGCCCGAGCACGAGCCCGACAAGCGTCAGCACCAGCCCAGTCTTGAACGTCTGGTCCAGCCAGTACCCGCCGCCGACTCCGATCGCCGAGACACAGGGCCGGCCGTGACGCCCATGCTGAGCAATGTCATACCGCTCGGGGTGGGCTTGCTGCTCACTTGTTGACCTTATCCTCGCATCGGAGGATCGTGGCGGGCAAAACGGCGGCGGTGGCGGCCCTGTGTGCGCATCGCCTCGGCGCCTCGCCGCCCGAGCGGCGCGGCTCCGACTTCGCCGCCCCGGGATGGCCGCCCCCTCCGGCGCCGCCGCCGGGACTGCCACCGCCCGGGTGCTCCAGCCCGTCGGCCGCTGCTCGCCGCCAGTCCGGCCGCCACGACCGCCCCGGGCCCCGCCTCAGGCCCACGCCGGCGGCCGGGGCGGTCCACCCACTGGCGAGGGTGGCGTCCCGCCGCTGACCGGGCCGGAAGAAGGTGTAGAGGCCGGCCGCCAGCACGGCGACGCCGATCGGGATCGCCGCGTTCCACTGCGGATAGAACGCCGGGTAGAGCACGAGCGCCGAGAGCAGGGCGGTCCAGGTCCACAGCACGAGGACCGAGCGCGGCGGTGGCCGTGCCCGAGGCGCATCAGGCGGTGGTGGAGGTGCTCGAGGTCCCGCACCGCCACCCCGCTCCGCCGGGCGGTCCGCCGGATGATGGCGAAAGCCGTGTCGAGGAGCGGGACGCCGAGGATGAAGAACGGGACGAGCAGGGGGGCGAAGAAGAAGTAGGTCTGGCCCGAGTACGTGAGGTAGGCCTGCCCTCCGATGGCCATCGTGCTGGCGGCCATCAACAGGCCGAGCACCATGGCACCGGTGTCGCCCATGAAGATGCGCGCCCGGTGGAAGTTGTGCGGGCAGGAAGCCGATGCACAGCCCGCATGTGGCCGCGGCCACGAGCGGGCCGATGTTGTTCGCCGGCAGCACGCCGAGAGCCTCGAGGCGGAGCCCGTAGACGCAGAGCGCCCCCGGCGGCGATGGCGACGACGCCCGCCGCCAAGCCGTCGAGGCCGTCGATGAGGTTGACGGCATTGGCGATGCCGACGACCCAGAGCGCCGTCACGAGCGGGAGGACGGACGGCGACAGGACGATGTAGCCCGCGAAAGGGACCTTGAAGTGGTACATCGTCACGCCGAGGGCGTACAGGACCATGGCGGCGAGGACCTGCCCGGCCACCTTGGCCGGGGCGGACACGTCGCGGACGTCGTCGATGAGCCCGACCAGGAGCATGATCGCCACCGCCCCGAGCACGCCGAGGGGCTCGTACGAGCCGACGAAGATGCCCCGTCAGCGGCGCCAGCTCCCGGGCCAGGCCGAGGGCGACGAGGAAGCCGAGGAACATCCCCACGCCGCCGGTCGTGGGCGTGGGGACGGCGTGCACACGCTCGGGATCGGGCATGACGACGAGCTTCAGGCGGAGTGGCGAGGAACCGCACCCCGAAGGTAAAGGCCGAACGTGGCCACGGCGCCGGCCCCGAAGATGATCAGGCAGGCCCAGGCCTCGTGATCGATCATCGTGGCCGGAGCACCCTCAGATCAGGCCGGCTGCGCCGTCCGGATACGGATCGAAGACCTTGCGCAGGGCACGGACCTCCTCGCGGACGGCGTCCAGCTCGCTCCTCGTCCCCCCGGTGCCGGAGCGCCCGGGCGAGCAGGCCGGCGACGACGGCCATCTCGGCCTCGCCCATCCCGGCCGTCGTCTCGGCCGCCACGCCGAGGCGGAGCCCGCTCGTGACGAACGGCGGCCGGGGGTCGTTCGGGGATCTGGTTCCGGTTGCAGGTGAGGCCGGCCCGGTCGAGCACGTCCTGAGCCGCCTTGCCGGTCAGCTCGGCGTCGAAGTCCCGCAGGTCGACGAGGACGAGGTGGTTGTCGGTCCCGCCGGCCACGAGGCGGAAGCCCTCGCCGACGAGGGCGGCGGCGAAGGCGGCGGCATTCCGGATGACGCTCGCCGCCGTACTCCTTGAACTCCGGCTGGAGCGCCTCGTTGAAAGCGACCGCCTTGGCGGCGATCACGTGCTCGAGAGGGCCACCCTGGAGGCCGGGGAAGACGGCGGAGTCGACCGGGCGCGCCGAGGTCGCCTCCGGTGAGGATGGCGCCGCCGCGAGGCCCCCGCAGTGTCTTGTGGGTGGTGAGGGTGACGACGTCGGCCACGCCTACCGGGTTCGGGTGCACGCCGGCGGCCACGAGGCCGGCCGGGTGGGCGACGTCGAACATGAACTTCGCCCCCACCTCGTCGGCGATCTGGCGGAACGGCAGCGGGTCGATGGAGCGCGAGTAGGCCGTCGTGCCGGCGACGATCAGCTTCGGGCGCTCCCGGATGGCCAGGTCACGGACCATGTCGAGGTCGATGCGCTCGCCGGAGCCGTCCGCCGCCGCCGGCGTGACGCCGTAGGCGACGAAGCGGTAGAGCTTGCCCGTGATCGACACCGGCGACCCGTGGGTGAGATGGCCGCCCTGATCGAGGCGCATGGCAAGGATGGTGTCGCCCGGCTCGACGAGCGCCAGGTACGCGGCCAGGTTCGCCGAGGCGCCGGAATGCGGCTGCACGTTGGCGTGCTCGGCGCCGAAGAGCTCTTTGATCCGCTCCCGGGCGAGATCCTCGACCTCGTCGGCGATGCGGTTGCCCCCGTAGTACCGCCGGCCGGGGTACCCCTCGGAGTACTTGTTCGTCAGCACCGAGGCCGAGGCGGCCATGACGGCGAGCGAGGTGAAGTTCTCCGAGGCGATCAGCTGCAGTGTGGTCCGCTGGCGTTCCAACTCCTGCTCGAGCAACGCCCTCACCTCGGGATCGCGTGCGAGCAGCGGCGGCGCCTCGGGCATCGTCCGAGTGTACCGGCAGGCCTTCTGTCGTACTCTGATCCGCCGCCTGCACCCCTCTGGGTTACGCTCGCCGTCATGGCGGCGCCCGCCTCGTCGGCGGCAGTAGTCGTGCGGGGCCTGACGAAGTCATTCGGAGACGTGCATGCCGTCCGCGGTGTGGACCTCGTCATCGAGCCGGGCACGGTCTTCGCCCTGCTCGGCCCGAACGGGGCCGGCAAGACGACGACGGTCGAGATCATGGAGGGCTTCACCGAGCGCGACGCCGGCGAGGTGCGGGTGCTCGGCCTCGATCCGTCCACGCAGCGGCGGGCCATGCTCGAGCGGGTCGGCATCGTCCTGCAGGAGACGGCCGTCGAGCAGTTCCTCACCGTCCGCGAGACCCTCGCCCGCCGCACCGTCTACTACCCCCATCCCCGCGATCCGCTCGAGGTGATCGATCTCGTCGGCCTCGAGGAGAAGAAGGACACCCGCGTGAGGCAGCTCTCCGGTGGCCAGCAGCGTCGGCTCGACCTCGGCCTCGGCCTGATCGGCGATCCCGAGCTGCTTGTTCCTCGACGAGCCGACGACCGGGTTCGACCCGAACGCCAGGCGGGAAGCCTGGGACGTGGTGCGCAACCTGTCCTCGGAAGGCCGCACGGTCCTGCTCACGACCCACTACATGGACGAGGCACAGACGCTCGCCGATCAGCTCGCTGTCATCGCGAAGGGCGTCATCATCGCGAGCGGCACCCCGGAGTCGATCGGCGGGAGGGACACCGGGGAGGCGACCGTGCGCTTTGTCGTGCCGGACGACGTTGTCGTCGGCGAGCTGCTCGGCGCCCAACCGGGCGGTGAGGTGACGGTGAGGCCCGAGCCGGCCGGGCAGCTCGTCGAGATCCGGACCCTCACGCCCACCGCTCTCCTCAACCGCCTGACGAGCTGGGCGGTCGGGCGGGGGGACGAGCTCGCAGCCCTCGAAGTGACGCGCCCGTCCCTCGAGGACGTCTACCTGCGGATCACCTCCGAGGCGGGGGGCTCCTGATGAAGGTGGCCCGCATGATCTGGTCCGAGCTCGGATACCAGCAGCGCTCCTATTGGAGAAACCCGCTCAGTGCCTTCTTCACCTTCTTCCTCCCTGTCATGTTCCTCGTGATCTTCGGGAGCCTCGACAGCGGCTCCAAGCTTTCGTCCGCCAGCGGCGGCGCCGGGCTGAACTTCGACCAGTATTTCGTGCCGGCGATCCTCACCTTCGGGGTCATCTCCTCCTGCTACACCAACCTCTCCATCCAGCTCACCACCCAACGGGAGGAAGGGCTGTTGAAACGGGTCAGGTCCTCGCCCCTGCCGGCCTGGGCCTACCTGTTCACGGTGGTGCTCAGCAACATCATCCGGGCGGCGCTGCTCGTCGGCCTCACCATGGCCGTCGGCGGCCTCTTCTATCACGTCGTCTACCCGGCCCACTCGGCTCTCGCCTTGGCTGTGACCATCGCCGTCGGGGCGGCAGCGTTCTGCGCCATCGGCATCGCCATCACGGTCATAATCCCCAATGCGGACGCCGCCCCGGCCGTCGTGAACGGGATCTACCTACCTCTCGTCTTCCTCTCCGGAACATTCTTCCCCATCGCCGGCTCGTCGGTGCTCGCCAAGATCGCCTCGTACTTTCCGGTCCGTCCGTTCGTGCTGGCCACTTTCCACGCCATGAACCCGCGCGTGACGGGCTCGGCATTCCAGCCAAACCAACTGCTGTCGATGGCGATCTGGGGAGCCGTCGCCCTCCTCGTCGCGGTCCGCCGATTCCGGTGGATGCCCTCCCGGAAATCCTGATCGCCGGTCGGCGTATCATTCCGGCGTGACCGACTACCAGGCGAAGACCCCGGGCGAAGACGAAGAGACCGGAGACGGCTTCAAGGACGACGAGACCGGGGAGGGTTGGAACGACGACACCGCCACCCTCGACGAGGTCGAGCCGCCGCCTGCCGGCTCTCGGGACGAGCCGCCGCAGAAGAGCTAGGGGGACCGCAGTCGGAGGACGTCCCCTCGGACGACACCGGTCAAGAGCAGCCTGATCTCTTCGAGCGGGATCGCCCCCTGCCGAAGGCGCTCGAGCCCGTCGCCGCCGGAGCTGTCGCCGAGCAGCGAGACGACAGTCGACGGATCGCCGTCGCAGCGCCCGCCGTCGACCACGAGCTCGAGCGCCCGGCCGAAGAGGGCTGCCACCTCCTCCGCGGAGCGGGCCGGACTGCCGCCGTGCCGGTTGGCGCTCGTCACCGCCAGCGGGCCGGTGACGGCGATCAGCCGGCGGGTGATCAGGTGAGCCGGACAGCGGAGCCCGATTGACGCCGCGTCGCCGCCGAGGTGCAGCAGGGCTCCCGGCCGGCGCCGGAGGACCAGGGTGAGCGGGCCGGGCCAGTAGCGGTCGATGAGCGCCCGGGCCCTTTCGTCGAGTATGGCGAGGTCCTCGGCATCACCCGGCTCTGCGATCAGCACCGGCAGCGCCACCGACTCGGGTCGTCCCTTCAGGGCAAAGAGCGACGCCACGGCGCCCTCGTGCCGGGGGTCGACGGCAAGGCCGTAGACGGTCTCGGTCGGGACGGCGACCACGCGTCCCTCGGCCAACAGCTCGGCCGCCCGCGCCAGCTCTCCGTGTGGCTCGGGTAGGTCCGCGGTCACGTCCGGGCGAGAAGCACTCTCGGCCTACCGGCGAGGTCGGGGAGCACCTCGACGCTCCCGAACGCCGGCCGGCCGGAAGGGTCGCAGGCCGCCGCCGCCATTGCCCGGGCGCGTTCTCTTTGGAGAGGGGCGATCTCGACGACGAGGGAGCCGAGGGGCGACAGCCAGCGGGACGCGCCGCCTACGACCGCCTCGATCGACTCCAGTCCCGTCTCCCCGGCCACGAGTGCCTCGTAGGGGTCGTGCCGCACCACTTCGTCGAGCTCCTCCCATTCGTCCCGCGCCACGTAGGGCGGGTTGGAGACGATGACGGCCACCGCCCCTTCGAGGCCCGCCGGCAGGGCCGAGTACCACTCGCCGCGGGCAAGGGAGAGGCGGGAGCGCACTTCGGAGGGCAGGCGGCGGAGATTCTCAGCGGCGAGTTCGAGTGCGGCAGGTGAGCGATCGGTGGCGGTCACTTCGGCAAAGCAGCGTTCGGTCGCGATCGACAGAGCGATCACCCCGGAGCCGGTGCCGAGGTCGACGACGTTCAGCCGGGGACCGTCCCCCCGCCGTCGTGCCTCTGCGGCCAGGCGGTCGAGCTCGCCCAGCGCCACCTCGGTGACGGCCTCGGTCTCGGGCCGGGGAACGAGCGCCCGGCTGTCGACGACGACGTCGAGGGTCCGGAACGACCAGTGGCCGAGCACGTGCTGGAGAGGCTCGCCGCGACCACAGCGCCCCACCATCTCGATGATGCGCTCGGTGGCATTCGCCGGGGCGACCAGCTCGAGCCGGGAGCCAACGAGCGGCCCCGGGGGCTCGGCGACGTCCTCGGCGATCCAGCGGGCCTCGTGCTCGGAGCCGAGCACCCGCCCGGCATAACCGATCAGGTCCCGCCAGGTGGCGCCGCCGGGGTGGAGGAACTCTCGACCCGGGTCGAGATCCGGCAGAGGTTGCTCCGAAGGGTCTGCCAGAGCCGGCTGGCGAGAGGGCTCAGCGCTCATCGGCCGAGAGGGCGTCGACGATCTCGTCGAGATCCCCGAGGAGGATCCGGTCCAGCTTGTGGAGCGTGAGCCCGATCCGGTGGTCCGTGACCCGGTTCTCCTTGAAGTTGTAGGTCCTGATCTTCTCCGAACGTCCGCCGGAGCCGACCTGTGCCCTGCGCTCCCGGGCAAGGTCAGCCTCCTGGCGGCTGCGCTCCAGCTCGTACAAGCGCGCCCGGAGGACCTGGAGCGCCCGGGCGCGGTTCTGGATCTGGCTCTTCTCGTCCTGCATGGCCACCATCACCCCCGTCGGCAGGTGGGTGATGCGCACGGCGGAGTCTGTCGTGTTGACGCTCTGACCCCCGGGACCGGTCGAGCGGTAGACGTCGATGCGGAGATCGCCCGGGTCGATCTGCACCTCGACCTCGTCGGCCTCGGGGAGGACGTTGACGGCGGCCGAAGAGGTGTGGATCCGTCCCTGTGACTCGGTCACAGGCACCCGCTGCACGCGATGGGGACCGGCCTCGTGCTTCAACCGCTGCCAGGCGTCGTCACCCTTGACGACGAAAGTGACCGAGTCGATCCCGCCGAGATCGGAGCTCCGCATGTCGAGGACCTCCACCCGCCAGCCGCGGCGATCGGCGTAGCGCTCGTACATCTCGAGGAGATCCTTGGCGAACAGGTTCGCCTCCTCGCCGCCTTCGGCACCCCTGATCTCGACGATGACGTTGCGGCCGTCGTTGGGGTCTTTCGGCAGGAGGAGGGCCCTCAACTTCTCGTCCAACCCGCTGAGACGGGCGGCAGCCTGGTCCACTTCGTCCCGGGCCAGCTCCCGCTCGGCTCCGGCCGCCTCGGCGAAGAGCTCTTGGGCCGTGCTGGCGTCGCTCTCCGCCTCCTCCATCGCCCGCATCGTCTCCACGACAGCTTCCAGCTGCTTCCGGCGGCGAGAGAGGTCACGAAGGGCGCGCGGGTCCCGCCCCACGTCGGGATCGGAAAGTCGGGCGAGCACGTCGGCGTACTCGACCTCGAACTGCGGGAGCCTCTCGAGCACTCAGACGACGCTACTCAGGGATGGGCTCGAGGAGCCGGAGGCAAGGGTCACCCGGCCCGGCGAGCGCCGGAGCGACCGGGCGGAATGCTGGTCCTCAGGCGCGCTTGGTCTTGCGGCGCCCGTAGCGGCGCTCGAAGCGCTCGACCCGGCCACCTGTGTCCACGAGCTTCTGCTTCCCGGTGTAGAAGGGGTGGCAGGCGTTGCACAGCTCGACGTGAAGCTCGGGCTTCGTCGACCGGGTCGTGAAGGCATTGCCGCAGGAGCAGTGGACGTTGGCAGTGACGTATTTCGGATGTAGATCGGTTTTCATGACGTGCCCATTCTACGGCGGCGGTGGGATCTACCGGCTGACGAGCCACGCCGCGAACCGCTCCCAGACGTGCCGGCGCCTCTCGCCCATCGCAGGCTCAGTTGGAAGGTGTGGGTGCCTTGGCGATCTCGGCGAGGAACTCGTCGTTCGAGCGGGTCGTCTTGATCTTGTCCATCAGCAGCTCGAGCCCGGCGGCGGCGCTGCCCTCGGCGCCGAGGGCATTGAGCACCCGGCGGAGCTTCCACACCTGCTGCAACTGGGACCGGTCGAAGAGGAGCTCCTCGTGACGGGTCGAGCTGGCGTTGACGTCGATCGCCGGGTAGATGCGCCGCTCGGCGAGCTTGCGATCGAGGCGAAGCTCCATGTTGCCGGTTCCCTTGAACTCCTCGAAGATGACCTCGTCCATCTTCGAGCCTGTCTCGATGAGAGCCGTGGCGAGAATGGTCAACGAACCACCCTCTTCCACGTTACGGGCGGCGCCGAAGAACTTCTTCGGCGGGTAGAGGGCGCCGGAGTCGACGCCACCGGACATGATCCGACCGGTGGCCGGCTGGGCGAGGTTGTAGGCACGGGCCAACCTGGTGATGCCGTCGAGGATGATCACCACGTCCTGGCCCATCTCGACGAGACGCTTGGCCCGTTCCATCGTCAGCTCCGAGAGGGCCGTGTGCTCATCGGCCGGACGGTCGAAGGTGGAGGCGATGACCTCGCCCTTCACCGACCGGCGCATGTCGGTCACCTCTTCCGGCCGCTCGTCGACAAGCAGCACCATCAGGTGCACGTCGGGGTTGTTGAGCTCGACCGAATGGGCGATCTGCTTCATGATCGTCGTCTTGCCGGCCTTGGACGGCGAGACGATCATGCCCCGCTGGCCCTTGCCGATCGGCGATATCAGGTCGATGATCCGCGCCGTGACGTTCGACGGGTCGTTGGAGGACTCGAGCCTCAGCCGATCGTCGGGGAACAGCGGCGTCAGGTCCTCGAAGCGGGGACGCTCGCGGGCCTCGTCGGGCGTCATGCCGTTGACGGTGTCGATCCGGAGCAGGGCCGGGTACTTCTCGCTCGGGCCGGCGGGGCGGCAGGCTCCCTCGAGCGCGTCCCCCGCCTCAAGGCGAATCGCCGCGCCTGGTTCACCGAGACGTAGACGTCCTTCGAGCTGGCGAGATAACCGCTCGTCCGGAGGAACCCGTACCCCTCCTCGCGCAGGTCCACCAATCCCTTCACAGGGACCAGCTCGCCCTGCCAGGCGTTGTCCTGCTGGCCGCCGGCCTGCGGCTCACCGCCGCGCTCCCGCTCCCGGCCCCGGCGCCGGCGGCCGCGGCGGTTGCCCGCCTCGCCCTGCTGGTTGCCCTGACTTCCCTGGTTGCCCTGATTTCCTTGGTTGCCCTGATTTCCCTGGTTGTCCCTGGTTGTGACCCTGCTGGCGGTCCGACTGCTGGCGGTCCGACTGCTGGCGCTGTGGCCGCTGCTGTGACGGGGACCCGGGCCCGGGCCGGTCGGCGCTCGGAGCGGCCGTCGCGCCTTCGGCGCCCACCGGGTTAGCCCCGCCGGTGGATGTCGACGCGTCCGCACCAGCGGTCGGGGTGGACACCGGAGGACCCTCGATCCCGGAGACCGGGACCACGCCTGTGGCGGCGCCGCCTTCAGGCGCCGCCTCGGTGAGCGAGCCGGCGCCGTTGGACGGGGAAGATCGTCTGGAGGCGGCCGCGCTCCGCCGCGGCGGGCGGCGCGAGCCTGCAGAGTCGTCACCGGGCGAGACGCCACCGCCGGCCGCCTCACCGTCATTGCCTTCGTCGCCCTGGGAGGCCTTCGGAGCGGCTCTCAGCGTCGTCTCGCCAAAGTCCGAACCGTCAGCTGGCGCGCCCGCCGCCGGGGTCGTCGCCGCGGATCCCTGTGGGCTCCCGGCGTCCTCGCCGGCCGCTTCGGCCTCGTTCGGCGCATCGGCCTTCGGCTTAGGCGTCCGGGTGCGGGTGGCCCTGGATCGGGGTGCCTTGCCGTTCGCACTCTCGTCTGTGGCACTCGGCTGGGAATCGTGGCCGGCATCACCGGCGAGAGCCGGTATCAGCGCCTCGGGCGTGACCACGCTGTCGCCCGAACGGGCCGCCGCCCGATTGGCGGGGGCGTGCGCGCCGGCGGCCGCTCCATTGGAGTTACCGCTTTCGTTTACTTCGACGCCCGCTGCGCGCAGGATCTGGTCGACCAGATCGGCTTTCTTTGTACGGGCGACCGGCTCGAGCGACATCGCGGTAGCGATCGCTTTGAGCTCCTCGCGCTCCTTGCGTTCGAGGATCGAACGCTCGAGCTGCTCTCCACTCATGGAGTTCCTCTCTTCTGAGAATCGGTCTGCTGGTGATGGGACTGCTCGGGTCTGCCCTCTCGGCCGGTTCGAGCCGGCACTCCTGGGCTATCCGATGCCGCCGGAGCCAACCGGCGCCGACGCGTGCTACTGCTGCCTGGGCTGAACTCGCGCGCAATCCTCGCTCCTGCGTCGGTCAGACGGAGTTGCACTGGCGCTGGGTTAGTCCTGAAAGCTCATTAGAAACGGTCGGGTCTCGACCGCCGCGTGTGGAAAACGAAAGGGAAACGAGGAAGGTTGCAGACCAAATAACTCCTACGGTTCCCCCGCCGCCAGCGGTCCAATCCGATACTGCCCGGGTTGGCCGCAATTCCGCTGCGACGAGCGAAGGCATCTACAATGCTAGTGCCGGTCAGCTGAACGGACAACGATCCGTCGCTGATCGGATCAGCAGCGTCGCCCCTAACATACCGCGTCCGCGGGTCGGTCGCGACGCATCATGAGAAAAACAGCTGTAAAGCGAGCTCACAGCCGGAGCGCCCCGAGCACCGAGGCCATGTTCGCCTCGACGGTATCGGGCACCGTCACCCTGCTGATGGCGAGATCGGGATCCTTCAGCCCGTGCCCGGTCAGCACGCAGACCACACGGCTCCCCTCCGGCACGCCGAACTTGAGCAGCCCGGCGACCGAGGCGGCCGACGCCGCCTCGCAGAAGACTGACTCCTCAGAGGCCAGGTATCCGTAAGCCTCCAGGATCTCGGAGTCCGACACCGCTTCGATGGCGCCGCCGGACTCGCTGGCGGCGGCCGTGGCCGCGTACCAGGAGGCCGGGTTCCCGATGCGGATCGCCGTGGCGATCGTCTCCGGCTCCTCCACGGGTCTGTCGAGCACGATCGGGGCCGCCCCGGCGGCCTGGAAGCCCAGCATCCGCGGCAGCCGCGTGGAGCGCCCCGCAGCCGCGGTATTCGCAGTACCCCCGCCAATAGGCGGATATGTTTCCGGCGTTGCCGACCGGTATCAGGTGGAGGTCCGGCGCCTCACCAAGGACGTCGACTATCTCGAAGGCTCCCGTCATCTGCCCGGCGATCCGGTCCGGGTTGACCGAGTTCACCACGACGACGGGCAGGCGCGACGGCAGCTCTCTCACGAGGGCAAGGGCGGCGTCGAAGTTGCCCCGGATCTGCAGCACGCGCGCTCCGTGGACAAGGGCCTGGGCGAGCTTGCCGAGCGCGATGTGCCCCTCCGGGATCAACACCACGCAGCTCATGCCGGCGCGGCCGGCGTAGGCAGCCGCCGAAGCAGACGTGTTCCCGGTGGAGGCGCACACGACCGCTTCGGCACCGTCCTCGGCCGCCCGGGAGATGGCCACGGTCATGCCTCGGTCCTTGAAGGATCCCGTCGGGTTGGCCCCCTCGATCTTCAGCCACACCTCCGCATTGACACGTTCGGAGAGGCGGGGGGCAGGGAGCAGAGGAGTTCCTCCCTCGTGCAGGGTCACGACGGGCGTCGACTCTCCTACCGGGAGGAATTCCCGGTACTCCTCGATGACGCCTCGCCACGGCCGGCGGGCTCCCGCGACGCTCACCTTGTGCTCCTACCTTCCCCGGGACGGCAATGCCTCGTCGCCGATCACCCTCAGCACGCTCCCGATGCCGCTCCACCGCCTCCAGGCTGGCGAGCTCTCCCAGGGTGGCCTGCAGGTCTGCTTCGAGCGCGGTGTGGGTGATGAACACGAGGCGGGCCTCGCCGGCGAGGCCGACCTGCTCCATCGACCGGATGGACACCCGGTGCTCGCCGAAGACCGAGGCCACGGCGGCGAGCACGCCCGGCCGATCGGCCACGTCGAGGGTCAGGTAGTACTGGCTGTGCAGCTCGGAGATGGGACGGAGATCGGCCGGGTGGCGCAGCGACGACCGCCCGCGGCTGCCCTCCCTCAGATGGTGGGCGGCGTCTATGACATCGCCGAGCACGGCGCTGGCGGTGGGCTTGCCGCCGGCGCCCCGCCCGTAGACCATCAGCTCGCCGACGGCGTCGCCCTCGACGAAGACGGCATTGAACGGCCCGCGGATCGACGACAGCGGATGGTCCTTCCGGACCATCGCCGGATGGACGCGCACCGCCACGCCGGGGCGGCCGGGATCGGGGGAGGAGACTCTTTCGACGATGGCAAGGAGCTTCACCTCGTAGCCGAGGCGGTGGGCGAACTCGATGTCGCTCCTCTGCAGCCCCGAGATGCCCTCCCGATGGACATCTGAGGCGACGACGTCGGCATCGAAGGCCACGCCGGCCAGGATGGCCGCCTTGGCGGCGGAATCGAAGCCCTCCACGTCGGCGGTGGGATCGGCCTCGGCATAGCCGAGGGCTTGCGCCTCTGAGAGCGCCTCGGGGTAGCCGAGCCCCTCGTCGCTCATCCGGGTCAGCATGTAGTTGGTCGTGCCGTTCACGATTCCGGTCAGCCGGCCGATCTGCTCGCCGGCAAGAGAGTCCCGCAACAGGCGGACGAGCGGGATCGCCCCGGCGACCGATGCCTCGAAGAGGAGGTCGACCCCGGCGGCCTCCGCCGCGGCCGACAGCTCACGCCCGCTCGTGGCGAGGAGCTCCTTGTTGGCCGAGACGACGGGTTTCTTGGCGGCAAGTGCCGCCAGCACGAGCGGGCCGGCCGGGTGGGTACCTCCCATCAACTCGACGACGAGGTCGACGTCGCCCGCGGTGACGACGGCGGCGGGGTCTGTCGTGAGGCGCCGTTCCAGGCCGGCGCGGTCGCCGGCGCCGGGGCGCGCCCGGTCGAGGTGCCGCACGGCGATGCGGGTGATCTCCAGCTCGATGCCGGTGCGGCGGGCGATGGCCTCGCTCCCGCCGTCGACGAGCGCCACGAAGGCGGCCCCGACGTTGCCGCAGCCGAGCAGGCCGATGCGCAGCGGCACGCCCGGCGACGTGCGGGCGCTGCCGGGCTCGCCGGCCGGACCCACCCCGCCAGAGGGTGCTCCGGTGGAGCCGCCCGGAGAGGCACCGGATTCGCCCGTCCAGGTCACGGGCGACAAGGTACAAGACCTCGCGGCAACGGGCAGAGGCCCGGGTGCCGTGCCTGCTCCCGAGCGGCCCTGTTGGAGGCGGCGCCGGAAGGCGCGCCGGGAGCGGTCACGGCTCCAGGCTGAGCAGGTCCTCGATGGTCTCGCGCCGCACCACCACCCGCGCCTCGCCCTTCGCCACGAAGACCACGGGCGGCCGCCCGAGGCGGTTGTAGTTCGACGCCATGGCGTAGCCGTAAGCACCCGTGACGGGCGTGGCGACGACATCGCCGACGACGAGGTCGCCCGGGAGGCGGGCATTCTCGACAAGGACGTCGCCCGACTCACAGTGCTTCCCAACCAGCCGCACGCCGAGGGGGCGGGCCGCCGCCGGCGCCCGGGGAAGGAACGCCTCGTATCCGCTGCCGTAGAGCACTGGCCGCGGATTGTCGCTCATGCCGCCGTCGACCGACACGTAGGTCCGGAGGCCCTCGAGCACCTTGACCGTCCCCACGCGGTAAAGAGTCATCCCGGCCGTGGCCACGATCGAGCGCCCCGGCTCGGCCGTCACGCGGACGGCAGCGGTAATCCCGGCGTCGGCGCAGGCCGACCGGGTCGTAGCCGCCCATTCGGCCATCGATGGCGCCTGCTCGCCGTTGAGGTAGGCGACGCCGAGACCGCCGCCTATGCACAGCTCGGACACCTCGTGGCGGGCGAGGAACGGCGCCAGCAGGGCGATCGCCCTCGCGTAGACGTCCACCCTGAAAATCTGGCTGCCGACATGGGTGTGGACGCCGGCGAAGCGGACGCCGTCGATCAGGCGAGAGCGCCTCCACGGCCGAGTCGGCGGCCCCGGAGGCCAGGCTGAAGCCGAACTTCGAGTCCTCCTGCCCGGTCATGACGTACTCGTGGGTATGTGCCTCCACCCCGGGCGTGACCCGCACGAGGGCTTGCACCGGGCGCCGGGCGGCGGTGACGGTGCCGGCGGTGGACAAGGCGCGCAAGCCGGGCGATCTCGTCGAAGGAGTCGACGACGATCCGGCCGACGCCGGCCCCGATGCCGGCTCGAAGCTCTGCGTCGGACTTGTTGTTGCCGTGAAGAACAAGCCGGTCGGCAGGCACGCCGGCCGCCAGCGCCACCGCCAGCTCACCCCCGGTGGAGACGTCGAGCCACATGCCCTCCTCGGCGGCGAGTGCGGCCATCGCCTTGCACAAGAAGGCTTTCGTCCCGTAGGCCACGCCCGGGCCCGAAGGACGCGACCGCCTCCCGGCACTTGATCCTCAGATGCTCCTCGTCGTAGACGAACGCCGGCGTGCCGATCGAGCCGGCCAGCTCCACGAGGTCCACCCCGCCCACGCAAAGGGCTCCCGAGGCAGCCCGGGCGGCGGTGAAAGGCAGTAGGTGGCGGGCGATCGGCGCCTGTTGCCGGATCGGCGCTCCCTGCTCCGCCGGCGTTCACCGGCCCTCGTCGCCGAGGAGTGAGCCGGCTGAGCTCACATCTGGTCCGGTGCGGTCACACCGAGGAGATCGAGGCCGATCGAGAGCCCGATCCGGGCGGCTTCCACGAGCCACAGCCGGGCCTGGGTCATCGCCGGCTCGATCCCGTCCCCCATCACCCAGCAGTCGTGGTAGAAGCCGTGGAAGTCGCCGGCGAGCCGGCGCACCCAGTTCGTCACCTTGTAGGGAGCCCGGTCGCGCACCGCCTCCTCGATCAGCGCGGGGGAGGTCCACCAGGGCTCGCAGCAGCTCCAGCTCCCGTGGGTGCACGAGCAGGCCCAGATCGACCTCGTGCGACCGGGCAGGCGCTCGACGCCCTTCAGGGCGGCCTGCCGTTCGAGGGCGGCGATGCGGGCATGGGCGTACTGCACGTAGAAGACCGGGTTCTCCATCGACTTCTCGCTCACGGCGTCGAGGTCGAGCGTCGTCGCCTGGTCGATCGAGTAGAGGAGCGACAACAGCCGGGTGGCGTCCGGCCCGAGCTCGTCGATCAGCTCGTCGAGGCGGACGTAGTTGCCGCTGCGCTTCGACATCACGCCACTCTTCAGGGAGATCATCTGGCCGATGCGCACCTCGAGCCGGCTCGGGTCGACCCCGAGAGCCTCCATCCCGGCGAGCAGGCTCGCCACCTGTCCGTGGGTGTCGGCGCCGAAGACGTCGATGACCCGGTCGAAGCCCCGCTCGAGGAACTTGTTCCGGTGGTAGGCGAGGTCGCCGCCGAGATAGGTGGCGTCCCCGTTCGACTTGACGAGCACCCGGTCCGCGGCTGTCACCGAACGTCGTCGCCCGGAACCAGACGGCGCCCCCCTCCTCGTAGACGTGGCCCCGCTCGCGCAAGGCTTCGATCGTCTCGGCCACCTTGCCGCTGTCCTCGATCGAGGCCTGCGAGAACCACTCGTCGAACCGGATGTTCATCCGGTCGAGCGTCGAGCGGATGTTCGCCAGGATGCGCTCGGCGGCGAACCGGCCGGCTGCCATCGCGTCGTCCGGGCCGTCGTAGGCGGCGGCGATGTCGGCGACGTACTCGCCCTGGTAGCCCTCCTCCGGCACCTCGGCGCCCCGGCGGCGGGCCAGCACGCTCTCGCCGAGCATCCGCAGCTGGTTGCCGGTGTCGTTGACGTAGAACTCCCGCGTGACCGCCCAGCCGGCCCGGCTCATGAGGCGGGCGAGGGCGTCCCCGTAGGAGCCGAACCAGCCGTTGCCGACATGGAGGGGCCCCGTCGGGTTGGCGGAGACGAACTCGATCTGCACCCGCTCGCCGTGCGCCGAGATCCGGCCTGGCGTAGCCGTCCTCGCCGGCTCGGTCACCACCTCCTTGAGCACGTCGTGGAGCCAGCCGGGCGAGAGGCGGAAGTTGATGAAACCCGGCCCGGCGACCTCGACCTCCTCCACATAGGGGGGCGGGTCCTGGCGAAGCCGCGCCGCCAGCTCCTCGGCCACGTCCCGCGGGTTGCGCCCGAGCGGCTTGGCCGCCACGAGGGCGGCGTTGGTCGACCAGTCCCCGTGCTCGGGACGAGCCGGCTGCTGGATGTGGACCTCCGCCGGGCCGATGGTCGCGCCGATCTCTGCCGAGCGCGCCGGCGACAGCCTCGGCCAGAGTCTCGGCGGTGCTCACGCCATGTGAGGATGGCCGAACGAGGGATAGGATGCAAGGCAGTGATCCCGCCTGCGGCGGAGCGGGCCACGTCGCCGGCCCTCGTAGCTCAGCGGATAGAGCACCGGCCTCCGGAGCCGGGTGCGCAGGTTCGAGTCCTGCCGAGGGCGCTGTTGTGATGTCGCGAGACATCGTGCGCACCTGTCTCGAGACATAGTTCACACCCTCAGCCCTGTCGCTGGTAGTCGCGGCTGGGATCGAGTGTGAGCTCCCGTATGAGTTCGCCTTCGTCGGTGATGACCCGGATCGACCGCTCGTGGACGAGAACGAGCACCCGGGTGCCGGCGAGCTTTCGCCCGAGGCCCACGTGGTACAGGCGGCTGTTGTAACGAAGGCTCACCGTGCCGCCTTCGTCGATCACGTCGCGACGCACACGGTAGTGGCCGAGGGAGGTCGGCTCTCCTCTCGGTCCATCCTTCGGCCGGGCGCTGAAAGCCTCCGCCGGGGTCCTTCGCCCGATGCCACGATGAGGACGGACGTCGTTGTAGTACTCCCTGAACGTGTCGAGCTGTGCCTGCAACTCGGCGATCGACCTGGGCGGCTCTTGATTGGCGAGCCACTTCTTCAAGGTCTGGTGGAACCTCTCGACCTTCCCGCAGGTCTGGGGGTGATAGGGCTTCGAGTGGCGAAGGCCGATCCCCATCGAGATGCACAGGCGCTCGAGGGCCACCCAGCCCCGGCCCCGGTAGGCGCCCGTGAACACGGCCGCGTTGTCAGTGAGGTACTTGGCGGGGAACCCGTATGTCTCACCGGCCTTCTCGAAGCTCTCGACGACGCTCAAGGCGTTGAAGGCGACGGCGGCGTCTGAGCCGACGAGGTAACGGGAATGGTCGTCGAGCTGGTTCAGCACCTCGACCAGGGCGCCGCTTTTCAAAGCCACGTGGGTGACGTCGGCCTGCCAGCGCTCGTTCGGCAGGTCGGCGGCGAACCTGACATACGAGCTCTTCGGGCGCTTGTGCGGCTCCGGTCGGACAAAGCCTCGCCGGGAGAGCACCCGCCAGATCGTCGCCGGAGAAGGTGAGGTGCCCCGAGCCTTAGCCAGGTGGTAGGCGATCGTCGCCGCCCCAGCGTCGAGACCCTGGTCGGCCAGCGTCTTGCGGAGGGTGACGATCTCGCCCTCCAGCTGCTCGTCGAGCTGTCGCGGGCTGAAACGCGGGCGCCGTGACCTCGGCTCGAAAGCCGCCTCGCCTTCTTCCTCGTAGCGGGCGACCAGCTTCTGCACCCAGCGCCGGGAGACCTCGTAGTCACGGGCCACCTCGCTCTTCGGGCGCTTCTCGATCGTCACCGCCGTGATCACAAGGCGTGCCAGGGACATGTCGCACCTCCAGCTCCGAGGTGTGAACTATGTCTCGCGACACCTGTGAACTATGTCCTGAAATCAGACACTGCCGAGGGCGCTGTTGCTGTGTGAAGTTCCTGTTCGCCCGTACGACGGACGAGTCACGCCGCTCGTACCTGGCGCACCTGCGCTGCTGCATGGATGGGGCGTGTTCTTGCTGCGTGATGGGAAGTCCACGTGAGGGGGGCCTCGTGTCGCCCGAGAACTGATCGGATGCGGGCGGAGGATACCCATGGCGACCTCGTTCGAGGACTTGTCTCCCATGAGCAGCCGGTCTGGGTTAAAGACGCTCACACTGACGATGGCGATGGCAGCCGTGGTTGACGCCGCTTTCGGCGAGCCCCGCTTGGCGGACATCTACGACGCACTGGACCTCGATCGCTCCGACCTCGACGCCTACCTGGCTATGGCCGACGAGTTCGCCGCCCGCGACGTTCTCGATGTCGGGTGCGGCACCGGAACTTTCGCTTGCCTGCTCGCGGAGCGGGGGATAAATGTGGTCGGGCTCGATCCGGCTGCGGCATCGCTGGAGGTCGCGCGCCGCAAGCCAGGGGCCGACCGGGTCCGCTGGGTGCTCGGCGACTGGAGAGCGCTGCCGCCACTTCAGGTCGACATGGTCACCATGACCGGCAATGTCGCCCAGATCTTCCTCGATGAGACGGAGTGGCTCGGCGTCCTAGAAGCTGCCAGAGCCGCTCTGCGAGCCGATGGCCGACTCATCTTCGAGACCGCGCGATCCGACCGAGCACGCGTGGCAGGGCTGGACCCGTGCGAAGACCGAGCGCCGTGTCGACATCCCCGGCGTGGGCGGCGTACGCACCTGGTACGAGCTCGCGGACGTCCGGCCGCCGCTCGTCTCGTTTCGTGGCACCTTCCTGTTCGAGACCGACGGCACGGTGATGGTCTCGGACTCGACGCTGCGGTTCCGGGGCCGGGAGGAGCTGACGGCAGCGCTCAGCGCTACCGGGTTTGTCGTGGAGGAGATCCGAGACGCCGCGGACCGGCCTGGCCGGCAGATGGTATTCGTTGCGCGACAGTCGAGAGGGTGCGGGTGAGGCAGGCGGCTGATGCCGTGACAGAGCCGCTCGAGTCAGCACGCAGCGACGTGCACCGGATCGGAGACGTGGTCGTGCGCGCGAGCGGAGAATGGAGCCCGTCGGGTCCGCTCCGCCGCTTGGCTGGTCCGGAACCGTCACCTTCTCGAGTCGGCGCTCGACGATCACTCCCACTAGATACGACCCTCGGGCTGCCGGGCCGCTCGGGTTGCTCACTGAACAGGATCATTCCCGCCGCCTCGGCACGATTGAGTCTCGTCATGGTGTGGACGATGCGCAAGGAGACGTCGCCGTCCTGGACTGAGTTGCATGGACGTCGCCTGTCGTTGGCACTCGGTAACTTCAACGACCCGAACTGGCCGAAGGCCACAGCAAGGGTTCGCCCCTGTCGGAAACAGTGCGCGACATGATCTCCGCCCCTGCCGTCGTGGGGCACGCCGTGTTCCAATCGCCCTGGGGAATCACCCACGAGTGAATCATCGGACCACACTGTGGAGGTGACGGAGGGAGTGTGGCTGATCACGGGTGCACAGGCATCGGGCAAGTCGACCGTCGCCGACCTTCTGGCGCGGCGATTCGAACGAGGCGTGCATGTCCGGGGCGGCCAGTTCTACCGGTGGGCGGTCTCTGGCTGGGTTCACTTCGATGACCGCGAGCGGCAAGCGGAGGCCCGCCGTCTCCTTAGCCTTCGGTACCGACTCTCGGCGATGGTTGCCGACGAGTACGCGTCAGCCGGGTTCGCCGCTGTCGTTCAAGACAACATCTACGGCAACGACGTGATGCGCTGGCTGGAAAGGGTGACGGCGAAGCCCCGCCATCTCGTGGTGCTCCGGCCGAGCCCGGATGTCCTCGCCGCACGCGATGAGCAGCGTCGTCGGACCACCGGGAAGGTCGCCTACCGCGGCGGTTTCACCGTGACCAAGAACGACGCGGACCTGGCCACCACTCCACGCCAGCTTGGTTTGTGGCTCGACACGTCGGATCAGACTGCCGAGCAGACGGTGATGGAGGTGCTGACGAGGCGCAGGGAAGCTCAAGTCCCCTGAAGACGGCCATCCCTATTTTCCGCCTCATGCCAGATCTCCCAGCTGTCTCCGACCGCCGGCTGCGGGCACCTCTGCCACCGAGAGCGACCTGCGTCTCGAGGCGGACGGCCGGGTTATAGGGGCGGCCACCCACCGGCTTGGTCCCGAACCCGGGCGGCGACCTCGAGTGGACTGAGGTGTCGTGTCTCGACAACGATGTCGGCGAAGCTGGTCTCTGCCAGCAGCGCCGACGTGATCATCGCCGCTCGTACAAAGCCAGGCGCGACGGTCCGCCAGGCTCCTTGACCTGGCACCGGAGGACCGTAACCCGCGCTGCGCGTCGCGAGTCGGGTGTGCAGGCCGATGTCGTCGATGCTAAGTCGGCACACGATGAGCGACACGTCTACGAGCTGCTCGCGATAGAGACGCAGCTCCTCCTGGTTCTCGATGACGCCTGAGGCAACTAGGAAGAGAGCGCCGGCTGATTGGAAGTTGCGCCAGACGGCGCCCACGTTCGCCGACTTCAAGTGGTGATTTCTTGGGTCTTCACCTGGAGTCGGGTAGCACATACCAACTTGGTCGGCGTCGATGTAAGCACCCTTGGGTCCCGACCTGTGGACCGCGACGAAGATCTCGTAACCGACGGTGGACTTGCCGACGCCCGGCGGTCCGCAGAGCCAGAGACCCGGATACGCCATGCCGCAAGTCTGGCCGGTTGGCGACCACGCTTACAGTTCTGGACCCGGAACCTCGCATCCCCCCCGACAGAAGACCGCGTCCGCTCAACCCCCTGTTTTCCTGGTGCTCGTCACGCCACCGTACTCGCGGTCGATTGCTCCTCCGTTCGAAGGGCCGAGGGTCGTACAGACACCTGAGCACGCTCGGCCGCCTGCTCCCTGCGCTGCTCCAGGGGAGAAACGATCGGCCAGAGCGACTGAGCCCAGATTGACTAAGCGTTCGTCCTGATCTCGAGCGAGACAATGGGTCTGCGACGTCCCTCAATTCTTCGCTTTCGCCCGCTCGAAAGCTCAGCGGCCGGGAAGGTCGATCTCGGCCCAGGCTGCTTCCCAGAACGTGCTGACCTTGATTCGCAAGCGCTTCACGTCTGACGTTACCGGCGGCCATACCAATAGGTCGCCCCGTCCCTCACCCATCGCAGCAATGCCCCAGCCGCCTTGCCTAGTCTCGTAGTGCGTTCCGGTCTCGTCAGTAGCGTCCACCTTCACACGCGGCATATTGACGGGCCAATACTCGCCTTGGACGTCAGGAGAGACATAGACGTGGAGCGTGACGGCATCATCGACGACTGAGACGTACTCGATAATTGCGACGGCGCTCTTGAGAGGCACGGCAGCTCCGACCGAGGAGTCGGCCGTCCGGCCGCTCGCCGCTGACCTCTGTTGATGGACCCGGCGGCGGGACCAGCGCGAGACGACCTCGTCTTGCCACGGGAGACTCCGCTCGACGGCCAGCCGGCGCAGGAGGCTTGATCGAGGCGGCAGGGCACCGACGGCAAGCAGGGCATCTGCGACAGCTCCGACAACCTGGATCGCCTCCTTAGCGCTCAACCCGACCCCGAAGGTTGCGCCAGGGTCAGTTCCGAGCCCCTCAGGTGCGAGCCATGCCAAGTAGGTTTCGGCGGGCGTCGGCCAGGGCGGCTCTGCAGCACCGCTCGGGACGGTCCGGAGCGTGGAGAGCTTGACACGCGTCGTGTGGCCGGACACCGGCGCCGCCACTTCGAGCCAAGCAATGTCGACGGGGACTGCCGGCTCGCTCACGAGGTCACCAAACCAGCGTTGCCGGGCGCTTGACCGCTGGGTGACAATCCCCCCGCCATTGGCGCGGAGTTGGTAGGAGCGGCCGACGTCGTCGGTCACCGTCAGGTCCGCGAAGTCGCCGGCTGACCGAGAGTGCGTGTCGTTCGAGATCGTCCATTCCGTGCGCGCCCGGCCCCGCAGGCCGGCTGGAGTCACAACGAGCGAATCGATCGAGAGGGTGGTGGCGCCTAACACGATCTCGAGCTGGGGGACGGCCACGAGGACAGGGATGTCGGTGAGGTCGTCTCGGCTCCTCGACCGCGCCTGCCAGAAGCCATGGGCGCCGGGGCGCAGCGTCAGCTCGCCCATCGCGACGTCTGCAACCCTGGGACCGAGAGCGTCGATGCGGACCTTGATCTCGCTCAGAACTGCCTCGGCTTCGGGTTCCGGCAGCAGGCCGAGCATGACGAACGCGTTCGCGATCGCCTGAAGCTGGCTCGATACCCCGAGCAGCGAAGCCGGCGTGCGACGACCTCCAAGGCTGGCTAGTGCTTCATCACCAATACGCCGAAGGTGAGTCTCAGGATCGGTCACCACACAACCGAGTGTGCCACCTCCCGAAACGCCGGGCCCGATCAGTTGGGCGCGTGCGCCCGTGTTGGCCGGGACTATGAGCCAAACAGCTTCCAGTGTCCCTCGGAGACGACCTCGACGGATTCCGTCGACCACCTTGATGGCCGTCTCGTCGTCCATCGCGTACGCCGGGCCGCCGACCTCACTGGCCCAGCGCTCCGCCTCGGTGATGGTGTTTCCCGGGAAGACGTCCAGGTGCGGGAAGATCGAGAAGTCGACGACGCCGAGGGTGCGGTCGTCCGGCGCGGACGTCCACTTCACGAAGTCGGTGCCGATCCGGGGCGTCATCACCATGCTGCCGGCGCTCACCCCCACCCAGACCGTGTCGGTCAGCGACGGCAGGACGTCGGCCAGCCCGGACTCGCGCATCCAGTGGCACAGGTACGTCGCGTCACCGCCGTCGACCAGCAGCACGTCGGCCTCCCGAACCCAGGCGACCCAGCGCTCCGCCCCGATCGTCGGGAGTGCCGACAGTTCGAGGAGGCCGAGCGACTTCCACTTCATCGAGGTCATGCCACCCCACGGGGGCACGCCGCTGACGAAGCCCCGCGCAGAGACCGGCCCGCACATCGGATGGCCCCACTGTGCCGTGGGGATGCAGAGTGCGGTGGCGTCGGCGGTCGGCTTTCCCAGCAGGCCTACCAGGACATCGCAGATGCTCGTGTTGGTGACCCCGCCGGATGTGAGTAGAAGCTTCAAGACGACTCCTTGTTCCAGTGCGACCGAATCGGTGTGGCGAACAGACTGGAGATCCCGGCTGACCTCATCGCTGCTGCAGGGGGCAAAGCAACAGGTCACACGCTGCGAAGGTCTTCCTCGATCTTCCACGATTCAACTACGGTTGATGGGACCTTCGTTGACAGATCGCCTTCCATGAAAGAACTGCTGATCGCCACCAACCCCGACCCGGACTCCACCCTCTCCTACCTGGTGCGGGTCCCTCTCGGCGATGGGATCGTCCTGCGCACGGCGGGAACCTGGCCGCGCACCAAAGCCCTCTACTGCCACCCGGTCCCGGCCGACGAGTGGCCGGATGATCCGGACATCGTGGAACGGGTGCCGCTGCGCTCCTGCACCCGGCGCGGCGCGGCCATCGACATCATCGCCACCCGAGGGAGAGAGAACCGCTCGCAACTGGTCTTCACAACCGCCCGCGGCCGCGACGCCGTGTTCTGGCAGTCCCCCCGCACCCGGAAACAGGCCCGACCACAAGTCTCCCTGCCCACCGCTCGCGCCGCGGGAATCACCCAGCTCGAGATCGTCATCGACGCCCACGAACGATACGCCTACCGCTTCGCCGGCCAGCAGGTGCGCATCACCAGCCGGGGCCTGCCCTGCGGAGATTACGGAATCATCCTCGAAGGGATCCTCGTGGCCGCAGTGGAACGCAAATCCATGCCCGACCTGATCGCCAGCCTGACCAGCGGCCGGCTCCGGTACGCCCTGGGCGAACTGGCCGCCCTGCCTCGCGCTGCCGTGGTGGTCGAGGAGGGCTACTCGCAGATCTACAAGCAGGACCGGGTCCGCCCCGCGCTTGTCGCCGACGGAATCGCCGAATGCCAGGTCCGCTGGCCCAACGTCCCCATCGTGTTCTGCGAAACCCGCCCTCTCGCCGAGGAATGGACTTACCGCTACCTGGCTGCCGCCTACAACTGGGCCTCCAGCGAGCCCGCCGCCGCCGAACGAATCGGGGAGCAGCCAACCCTACGGCGGATCCCGGAACCCCAGTCCGGTCCCTCCGCAGCCCAAATCCGAGACTGGGCTCGGCGAAACGGCTTCGACGTTCCCGACCGAGGTCGGATCCCGGCCTCGGTCCGCCTGGCGTGGGAACGCTCGACATTCTCCCGACCCTGACATCCGCTCCCAGGATGTACTACCGCTCAGTGGCCGGCGAATCACCGTATAAAGGCACGAGTGGGGCACCCGTACCCGAGCGGTATCGGGTACCTCCGGGCGGTCAGGGTCGCAGCCACTCGGCTCGGAGTACCCCCATGATGACCGAGTCGAAATAGCCGCCAGGTCCCCGGACCGCCTGCCTTAGACGTCCTTCCTCCCGAAAACCTACCCGGGCGAACGACCGGATGGCCCGCTCGTTACCCGACCAAGTGTCGAGCTGGATTCTACGGACGTTGAGGTGGTCGAACAGGAATCCGACAAGTAACCCGAGCGCCTCCGAACCGTAGCCCTGCCCCCAAAGATCCTTTTCGCCGATCGTGATGCCGACTGTGGCCGAGCGAGTCACGCCGTCGACGTCTCGATAGTCGACTATCCCGATGTGCCGTCCATCGAGAAGATCGACGGCCAAAACACCGTCAACTCTGGGGTCCATCGCGGGCAGCTTCTCCGCGAACCAGGCGTCGACCGCCGAGGCCGTCACCGGCCAAAATCTCACGTCGCCCGCTGTGGCCCAATAGGCGACCTCGGCGTCATTCCGCCAACGAACGTGGTCGGCAGCGTCATTGGCGATGTGGCTTCGCAATCGCACCCGCTCCGAAGCGAGGCCGTCCCCTCCAAATGTCTCCATACCGAATTCATACACGACCCCTCCAGCCCGAGGTGCGGCGAACACGAGCTCACGGCGTGCCGGGTGCTGACCATGTGTTGGCTGGGTGGAGGGTCGCCAACGGCTATTCCTCTTCTGGCGACGATGGTCAGTTGGCTACTCGGCGGCGCGCTGGCGGGCGCCTCGTGCGGTGATGATGGCGATGCCGGCGACGAACGCCAGGGCAGCACAGAAGGCGGCGCCGGAGTCCTGTGACGGTCTGGTCGGCCAGATCCACGGGGTTCGCCAGGCGTTCAATATCGCGTCCTCGCTCAGGACTAGGTAAGCCATCGGTCCGATCCAGGAGAGCGCTCCGCCGATCACCGCGGCTGAGATGAGGCCGATGCCTGTGATGCCTGCGACGTTGCGCACCACGTCGAGAGTGCCACCTGGCAGGTGTGCCGCTGCGGCTCCGGCGCTGAGCAAGCCGACCGCAATTGCGGTGAGGGCTCCAGCCGTGCCGAACCGCAGGTACGGAAGCCAGCGACCGGTGGCGCGTTCGGGCCCGCCGAACGGACTGTACGTGGTTGCCGCGATGACCGATGCCGTTCCAGCCTCCAGCAGTACCGGCAGCTGCTGGGTGAGCGGCCCGCTACTGGGTATCCAGTGCCACTCGAGCGCGACGCGCAAGACCAAGCTGCAGGCAACGAGCGCGCCCAGAGCGACGGGGACGCGCCGGCTGGCGACGTAGAGCCGTACCAGTCGTGAACCAGATGCGGCACTGCCCCAGCTTGGCAAGCGGGGCAGGATTCTCGACTCTGCTCCTGCTCGTGTTCGTATATGACCGGGGGTCACGGGATCTGTGCCAGGGCGATGTGGCCCGATCGAAGGGCCCGCAGGTGCGTAAGCAGCCAGGCACGCTGCACCTTCGGAGCGAGGGCCGCAAACCGATCTGCGACTTCTGCCCGCGGGCTGACGGAAGCGAACCGGCGTTGTGGAGCAAGGCGGCTTCGATCGCTGCCTGAGCCGGGTCGCCGAGAGTGCCGCCGGCGCGGCCCGATGAAGGCCTCCACGAAGGCGCCCTGTTCGTCCGCGAGGGACTGTGAGCCGGGTGGTTCCGGCTGGCTCGGCAGCTCGGTGAAGGCCAGGTGTAGCACCGGAGGGTTACCGGTGAGGGTCGCGCTGGCGCCGACCAAGGTGCCGATCTCAGTCGCGCTCAGCGCCACCGAGAGCTCCGGCGATGGTCGAGGAAGAACTCTGCTCGACACGCACCGGTGCCCCGGGCAGTCCGGCGAACTGGTGAATCAGCGGGTTCAAGGCTGCAACGAGGTCGGGCAGGTAGGCCCGGAAGGCGGGATGGACGCACACCGGGATCGCTCCTTGCTGGCAGACGGGCGTGTAGGCGATGGGCCGGTCGCTGGCTGCGTCGTGGACGGCAGGGATGACCACGCCGTTGGCCTCCACGCGGGCGGTCCCGGCGAGGCCGACGCCGGTACAGGCTGCCGCCAGACCGAGCGCGGTGAAGACGGCCGCTGTGCGCCACACGATCCGGCTGCCCCACGCCGTTGCAAGCCCGAGTCCGCCGAGGACCACGAGGGCGATCCCGGCGAAGAACATGATCTGGACGATGTAGAGGTCGGGAAAGTAATGGAAGAACACCCCGGCGTCCCCGTGCGGCACCGAGTTCATCGGCGAGAGGAGCGCGAAGCTGGGGTGCGACTCGTTGATGACGACCCGAAACGCAACTACAAGCACCAGGAATGTCACAAGCGCCGCCAGCGGGGCAGTGAAGCGACCGGGCAGCAACATGCCGGCGGCAAACCCCAGCGCGCAGAAGGCGCACAGCACCGCCGCTCCAGCAGCCACCGGCCACCAAGGCGGCCCACCCCAGCTGGCTTGGGTCGCCGTGAATCCGTAGAGCACGGCGACGCAGCCGAGGAACGCGGCCAGGATCCAGATCGTGGTGGCGGCGAACGAGGCCAGCGCGGTGGCCCAGCGCGGCCGGGCTGCGATGGTGACAAGGTCGACCGTCTGGCGCCGTCCCTCGCGCGATCCGGTCCAGGCGGCGACGCCCGCCGCGAAGAGCGAGAAATCCGGGACCAGGAGATGGAGGATGACCGAGGAGCGCACGAACCAGACCGGTGGATAGCCCGCGGCCGTATGGAAGGGGTCGAAGTAGAACAGGGCGCCAAGCAGCGGGAGCAGCCAGATCATGGTGCTGTGGCGAAGCTCCAGGCGCAGCAAACGCGCCCGACGCGCCGGGTGAACCTCCTGTGGCTCCGAGTGAAGTGGAATCGTGAACGACGGTCATGCCCGCCCCTCGGCAAGCACGGCGCTGTATCCCCGCTCCAGTGGCGCGTCGCCCAAGCTGTGGCCAACTCCCCGCGCTCGCAGCTCCTCGGGCGTGCCCCGGAACGCAATGACTCCCCGGTCCATGAGCGCCACCTCGGTGCAGGCGGCCCCGACGTCCTCGACGAGGTGCGTGCTCACGATCACGGTGGCCGTCTCGCCAAACTCGCGCAGCACCGCCCGGAACTGCACCCGCTGTTCGGGGTCGAGCCCTGCGGTGGGTTCGTCCAATAGCAATAACTCCGGGTCGTTGACGATGGCCTGGGCGATCCCCACCCGGCGCAACATCCCGCCCGAGAGGGTGCGCAGCTTGGACTTGGCCCTCTCCCCGAGCTCGACCCGCTCTACGGCGGCAGCCACTGCAGCGGGTATCCGAGCGGGGGGCATTTCCTTCAAGAGGGCGAAGTACTCGACGAACTCCACAACCGTAAACTCCGGGTAGTAGCCCAGGTTCTGAGGCAGGTAGCCCAGTCGGCGGCGGATCTCGCGACGCTGGCCGTAGTTGGCTGGATCTCGGCCCAACAGCTGCAAGCTTCCTGAGGACGGTTGCAGCACGGTGGCCATCATCCGCAACAGCGAAGTCTTGCCGGCCCCGTTCGGGCCGAGGAGCCCGAACACCCCGCGACCGACTTGCAGGTTGACCCCGGCCACCGCTTGGGTACGGCCGAAGCGTCTCGTCAGCTGCTCGGTCTCTACGTTCATGACGCTCCTCGTGGAACACGGGTAACAAGAATCACCACAACGGCACAGCCGGCCGCGAAGATCAGGTAGGGAGCCACTAAGGCCCAGTCGGTGATCGCCGCGCTCCACTGGCCCGAACTTGCTTGGGCCGCCAAGACTGTGATTGCCCAACCAGCCATTCCCGCCGCCACGCCCACGTTCGCCGAGCGTGCGACTGTCGCCGTAGCCAAGGCCAGCGCCGACACCGCTGTCATGGGGACAAGCCAGCCGAAGGTGACCGACGCGGCCAGACCTGACGCGGCAGCGGCCGCTAGCCCCAAGGCAGCATTGACGGCGAAGACCGCCACCGCCCGCACCAGCAGCACCATCCGGTCGTTGACCGCCATGCTGCGCGACAGCTCCCAGGCGGGGTCCATCCCCGGCCCGTACGCGTAGCCGATCCCTGCCCCCGCGACCGCCGGAGCCAGGAGCGCCACGAGCGGGCAGGCCCGTCCCGACTGTCGCCGCCGCCCCCACCCCGAGCACAACCACAGTCGAGATCAGCCACGCCGCCAATAGCGAAGGCGTTGTCAGCAGTGCCCGCGCCAAACCCGGCGAGCCCAACCACCTGGCAGCACGGCGCTCTAGCCAGCTCGGCTGGCGGCGCCACATCTCAGTGGCCACCGCTCTCCAGACCCTTCCCAGATCGACATCGGGCGGCGCCCCGTCCCATCCCTGGCCCTTCGTGTGCATGTCGCTCATCACGAACCTCCCTCCACCGCCAGCCGGTCACCGAGGGCCTCCCGCAGCATCCGCCGAGCCCGATGTGCCCGGCTCTTCACAGTCCCCTCCGGCACGCCCATCAACGCAGCCACGTCTGCCACTGACCGGTCCTCGACACACAACAGCTGCCACGTTTCCCGGTCGGGGCCGCCCGGAGGGCCTAATGCGGCCACCGCCTTCTCCAGGTCCAGTCGCGACAGCACCGCTTCGGTCGGATCCCCGACGCCGCCCATATCCGCTTCCACAACAGCGGGCAGTACCAGCTCTCCCGGTCCTCGGCGGCGCAAGAACAGGGCCGCCTGGCGTCGAGCGATCCCCCACAGCCACCCGCCCGCCGTCCCATCGGGTCGGTAGCCCGCCGCCCCCCGCCACACCCCAAGAAAGGTCTCTTGCAACACGTCCTCCACATCCACGGCCGGCAGCACCACCCGCAGGCGCGCTGCCAGCCAGGGTGCATGCCGGGAAAACAACTCCCGAAGCGCCCCGTCGTCACCAGCGGCGACCCGGGCAATCAGCCCGTCGTCATCCATCACCCCTCTATTGCACTACGAGCCCGATCGGTTCACGAAAACTTGCTGAACGGTCAAATCGGCAAGTGAGCTCAAGCCGCCATCCGGACCGCTAGGAGCGCCAGACCACGTCGAGGGCTGCCCCCGATCGCCGCCAATAGGCGTCGTTATGGCGCAGCCTCAGCCTCCGGCGGGGATCGAATAAACGGCGAGACCGCCGAAACGAGCCGTCCTCCGAGGGCTACCCGTAATCGGATGTGCTCTCGTTCTGCTCGGCGGCTGCGGCTGGTAAGCATTGGCTGTGGCCCTGCAACCTGATTCGTTCTACGAGCATGCGTTGTCGGCCGCTGACGCCGAGCACCGCCTTTCATTGTCCCGCATGACGGGTTGGGAGATAAGCCCATTTGAGCCAACTGGACTGCGGGTGTCGCCGCTCCGACCTCCGTCGCTGCCCGAGAAAGCTCGACACGGCGAGGATGCATCTGACTGCAACTCCTGCAAGGCGCGCGACGAGGGCATCTGGCTGAACCACCACTGGCGGCTCAGCCGGATGTCGGGCGTGGGCGTTCCCCTGGTGTTGATGCTGCACCCGCGCGACCACTTCGACTTGGACGTTCTCCCCGACGATCTCGCCGGCGAGATGGGAGTCTTGACGGCGCACATCGCCCGTCACATCGAGAGCGTGGAGAACATCGCACGAGCGCACGTGTACCGCATCGGCGACGGAGGTGTCCACCTCCATGTCTGGTTCTTCGCCCGTCCACTCGGGCAATCCCAACTGTATGGGTCATGGATGGTCGTCTGGGACGACCTGCTGCCTGAGTATCCCGATGCAGTCGCCCAAGCTGACGCCGAGACGGTGGCCGACCGTCTCTCCCGCTCCTACGGGGGTTGGCCAGGCCCAAATCACTCAGGGACCGCCGAATGCTAGGGCACCACCCGAAGGCTCGGACGACCGGGCACGATCAAGAGAGTCCGAGCTGAGCCGCCAGGACGAGCTCGACAGTGCGCAGGTGACTCACGCCTCACTCAAGAACGAGGAGATCGCTTCGGCGAGCACCTTGCCGTGCACCATGACAAGCGTCAGGTGCCCTCCGGGCAGGTCTACCCGCGAACTGCCGCAGATCTTTTCGAGCTCGGCGGCGTCCATGGCCGGCACAATCCGGTCGCGCCGGGCCCGAATGACAAGCGTGCTGGCCTTGACCCGGGCGAGCAACGGGCGCCCGTCGAAGGACCTCGACGCCCTGCGCTGCGCCTCGAAGGCGTATGAGGGTTGGCCATCGGCCCTGCGCATCATGGGGATCCTCGAGACGACGTCCATCATGAGCCAGCGCCGGGAGAAGCGGTGCGTCACCAGCGGCCGGGCTGCGGTGGCACCCAGGACCAGATGGTCGACCAACTCGGGGTGCTCGGCCGCCAACTGGAGCGCGATCTTGCCTCCCATCGAGTAGCCCACGACGTCGGCATGCGCGAGCTCAAGTGCGCCGAACAATCCGGCGACGTCGTCTGCCATCTGCTCGATGCTGTAGTCGCCGGTCGGCTTGTCGCTCTGCCCGCCCCCTCGTGGGTCGAGCACGATGACCTTGTGGCGCACAGCGAGAAGCGGGACCACGTTGAAGAAGAGCCTCGTGTCGGCTCCGAGACCAGGGATGAGGACGACTGGTGACCCTTCCCCGTGCACCTCGTAGAAGAGCTTGATGTCACCGACTCGGGCGTACGCCATGGCCACCTCTCGTGCTCGAACTCTCCTCTCAGCCCCGGGTCGGGCAGTACCGGGCCTCGCAGTGAGTTAGGCCGAATCCCGGTCCACGTCGAAAGTCCCGCCAGAACGCCAGTAGCGGCCGTCCTCGCGCTCCATCAGGCCTTCGTCGACGAGAGCACGTCGGAGCGTGGCGTGGTCGTCCCAGAGCTGTTTGAGGCTTCGGTTTACCTCGGCTTCGTCGTAGCGGCGTCCCGGCTCGAACCGCTGGACGACGAAGTCGAGTACCACAGCTCGCTTAGACCGCTGAGCGGGCAGTCCGGTCAGTCGGCCGTCGGCCAGGAACCCTCGAAGGACCGAAGCCTGTTCCGGCGTCGCGCCGAGCTCTTCCGGGCCGATCCCGGGCCGCATGCGAGCCACGAGACGGGCGGCGGT
Organism: uncultured Actinomycetota bacterium; assembly: GCA_963754255.1. Taxonomy (GTDB): domain Bacteria; phylum Actinomycetota; class Acidimicrobiia; order Acidimicrobiales; family Bog-793; genus CAVWEW01. Next base: position 155,771 of record CAVWEW010000008.1, on the reverse strand, counting down.
CGCGAAGGTTGACGGCACCGCTTCCCAGCTCAAGTCATCCTGTGCCGACCCGGGGGCTACCCGAAGCACACCGGCCGCCTCCAGCGACCGCAGGGCGCGTTCCACCCGCATCAACGGGAGGGCAGCCGCGTCGCTGAGTTGCGCGGCGCCCACCGGCCCGGGTGCCAGCACCACAGCCGCAAGGACTCGAAGCCGCGTCGGGTCGGCCACCGCACCGAGCACGCGGCCTGGGTACACCTCGGCCGTGAGCGGGCCATCGGTAGGTCTCCGGGTCACGGGTGGATCTTACGAGGTGGGCAGCGGGCCAACCGGGGCGAATGCCACCGAGCGGACGGTGGAGGCTCGCTGCAGGGCACCTGGAGGGCTCTCGCCGCTGCAAAGGAGTAGGCGGTTCGCTCACTGTCGGAAAATCTGCCGCCGCCATCACTAGGTTGACGCTGTAGCCCTACAGCGTTAGGCTATGTACGTATGGGAGTACTTCCCTCCGAAGGGGCGCCACCACCAGGGGGAGTCAGAAGGCTTATATGCCGGCGCCCGCTTCTTTGCTACTTCGTCCTGGTGTACCTGCTCTCCGGCGTTGCCCTCCTTGCCATCGGCTTGCCGAAATTGCACGACGGCGGCGGGCGATCGACGATCTCGCTCGCCATGTTCCCCGTCATGGTCATCGGTGTGGCCTGCATCGGGCTGGTCCTGACACGCATCACCTCAGGGAGTTCCGGCATCCGGGAGCTGCGCTCCCGGTTCGCCTGGCCGGCCCGGCGAAGCTGGCTCCTCGTCGTGCTCATCCCTCCCGCCGCCATCCTTGCCGTGCTCAGCCTGCTGAAAGCGCTCGTCTCGCCGAACTTCGCGCCGGGCTTCTTCATCTACGGAATCGGAGCCGGACTCCTCGCGGGGTTCTGTGAGGAACTCGGGTGGACGGGCTTCGCCTATCCGCGCATGCGGACCAGGTTCGGGGCTCTCGGGGGCGCACTCCTGCTCGGTGTCCTCTGGGGACTGTGGCATCTCCCGGTGGTCGATTCTCTCGGCGCCGCCAGTCCGCACGGACGGTACTGGCCGGAGTTCTTCGCCAGCTTCGTGGCCATGCTCATGGCACTCCGGATGCTGATCGCCTGGGTCTACAACAACACCGGTCGCCTGTTGATGGCTCAGTCGCTGCACGCCTCTTCCACTGGATTCCTCGTCGTCCTGAGTGCTTCGCAGGTGACGCCGGCTCAGGAAGCGGAGTGGTACCTGGCCTACGCGGCCGTCTTGGCCGTCGTGGCCGTCGTGGCAGTAGCGGTGCAGGGGCGCGGACTGGGGAGCACCGGACGGGAGGACCGGGTGGCGAACGCCCAGCAGGCCGCACCGGACATGGCCGACAACTACTTGTGAGCGCCCTTGCGAGGCCGACGGTCGCCCGAGCCAGGAATCGCCGTGGCGAGGGTGAACGACTCCGCGAGGACTTGATCGCCGCAGCCGCCTCCGTGATCGATGCTGAAGGCGGCGAATCGGTGACGCTGCGAGGAATCGCCCGCCGCGTCGGCGTCGCTGCGACCTCGGTCTACTTGCACTTTCCCGATCTCGACCACTTGCTCGCGGCGGTCGTTGAGCGCGGCTTCGACGAGCTGACGGTGATGACGGCAGGTGCCGCCACGTCCGTCGCCGATCCCGCCGAGTCGCTCCGCGCCAGGTGTCGTGCCTATGCCCGATTCGGGATCGACCGCCCGCACCTCTACCGCGTCATGTTCCAGGCAAACCTGCCCATGACGACGATCGGCGACCACCCGGACGCGACCCCGGGCCGGCAGTCCTTCCGGAACCTGGTCGCCTCCGTCGAACGCTGCCTGGATAGCGGCGTTGCTCCCCCGCACGAGGACCCGTTCCGGCTCGCATCGCTCATCTGGACCGCCGAGCACGGGATCGTCCTCGCCCGACTGTCCCGCCCCACCTTCCCGTGGGCGCCTCTCGACGATCTCGTTGATGAGATGGTCGATCGGATCATGGACATGGATCGCCGACATGGCGGTTCGTGCCGTTCAGCAGGTGACCGGCTTTCCTGATCCTCGGCGCGCCAATGACCGCACCTTGAGCTGGGCGGCGGGGCCGCCCGGCGAAGTCGGCCTGCCCCGGTCGCCGAGCTTCCGGTCGACTCCTCCGCCAGACTTTACGATCCTTTACCTCGGCGGGAAAGCCCGCCGGTCAGATGGGGTGGACGTTGGCTGCTTGGAGGCCTTTCGGTCCCTGGGTGGTGTCGAACTCGACCTTCTGTCCCTCGTCGAGATTGCGATAGCCGTCGCCGGCGATGGCGCTGAAGTGAACGAACACATCAGGGCCGCCGGCGTCGTCGGTGATGAAGCCGAAGCCCTTCTCACCGTTGAACCATTTCACGGTGCCAGTTGCCATGGCGAACCCTCCTTTTCTAACCGGAGCCGACCCACAGATCGAGTGGGTGACAGCGTGGCTCGTTGCGAGCCGGAGGGTTTCATCCGCACAGGTGTCGTTGCCCTCGCCTCGAAGCTATCACGCAAAGCGGAGCACCCCAAGCGCCGGGGCGCCCCCTAGCCCGGTCACCGTCGACGTCTGGCGCTCCGGCCCCTCGTGGAGGAGTCAGGCGGCCCGAGCGAGCGGTCGGGCAACTCCGGTGAAGGGGCGGAGGCGTCGCCTCGCGGCCGGTAGCCGCCGACGTCGATCACCGGCCAGCGGTCCGTGCGCAGCCGCTGGACTCTGCGAGCCAGCCGGTGGCCGGCGGCCCTGATCAGCAAGTGACGTACCGGGCCGATCATGAGGGCAAGGCCGAGGGCGTCCCCGACGAAGCCGGGCAGGCAGATCATCACGCCGCCGATGAGCACGACAAGCCCGTCGAGCAGCTCCCGGGTAGGCACCTCCCCCCTCCCCAACCGCTCTTGGGTGTGGGTGAGAACTCCGAAGCCGACACGCCGGACGATGAAGGGCCCGAGCGCACTCACCACCAGCAGGATTGCGAAAGCCCACAGGAAGCCGATCTGCTCCGCCACGACCACGAAGGAGGCGATCTCTGCCCCGAGAGCGAGCAGCACGCCTATGAGGAACACGATGCAGATTACCGCTCAGGCGTCCGGATGCCCCTGTCGCCCCAGAACGCCGAGGGCGCGCTCCACCTGACGAACGATGTCGGCACCGGCTCGCAGCGCGCTCGCCAGCATCGGCTCTGTGGTGCCTTGCTGGGCGAAGCTGGCGGCCACTATGAGGACCGGATCCCGGCCGAGGTTGGCCCGTGCGGCGAGGAGCACGCACCCGCCGGCAGCCGAGGTCGAGCCGGTCTTGATGCCGACGATCCCGTCGTCGCCGAGCAAGGAGTTGTAACTGCGCACGACGCCCGCAACGGGGATGACGGCCGTCGGCATCGCCACGATCGTCCGGAGCAAGGGCTGACGCATCACCACCACACCGAGTCTCAGCTGGTCGACCGCGGTGCTCGTCGTCGAGGCTGACAGGCCGGAGGGGTCGGTGTAACGGGTGCCCGTCATGGCGAGATGACGAGCCGTGGCGTTCATCCGCTCCGTGAACGCCGCCCGGCTGCCTGCGTCCCACCGGGCCAGTATCCAGGCCATGTTGTCGGCGGAGGCCAGTAGCAGCGCTTCGAGGGCCTGCCGCTCGGTGATCCTTTCTCCCGCGACAACAGGCACGACCGAGTCGCCGTTGCGCACCTCTGCCCCATAAGCGGCCGCCTCCGACGGTGGCACCACGATGACAGGACCCTCTTCGGCCGCGTGCAGCGGATGGTCCTGCAGGATCACGTAGGCGGTCATCAGTTTGGCGATGCTGGCGATGGGCACCGCCCGCCGTCCGCCCGGTCCTACAGCTGTGCCGACGCCGTCGACCTCGACGGCGGCGACGCCGGCTCGTCGGCCACGAGATGCGAAACGACAGCCGGCGCTGTGGCGGCGACTTGCTCTGTGGACGCAGCGGGGAGGATGGCGGTCTCGCCGGGGACTGCGGTGCCGCCAGCTGCCACACGGTGAGCCCGATGGCGACGAGGAAGCCGAGGAGCACCGTGGCCCGCCGGCGACGATAGCGACGGGACGGCATTCCGCCTCGGGGCGGACCGGGTGGGCGGATCGCCGAGCGGTGGCTCCGAGCAGCTCGATCGGGGGGCGGCGAGAGAACGGCGCGCACCTGACCATCCTCTCGCGAAGAGGTGCTCCCGGGGGGTTTGCACATAAGGCGGTGACGCGGAGCGGGACAGGGCCGCACCCGCTAGCTGTCACGGCCATCGGCCTGCCCGGGGAGATGTCCCACCACCGGTGCCCGAGGCGAGTTGAGCCGGTCCTCAGTCGTCGATACGGAAGGGCAAGGTCGCGATGACCGCATCGGTCCGCTGGCGCAGCAGTGTGGAGAGGATTTTTCCCCGCTGATTGTGCAAGACCTCGTGCCGGCGCTTATGGGGTGTCAGCTCTGATATCAGCACGATGACGAGCTTCGTGCCGTCCTTCTCCAGGTTCTTCACGTAGGCCACGAGCGGGCTCACGAGACTCCGGTGGGGATCGACAAGGATCTCCAGGCGAACCTCGGGATTCCAGGCCGCCCACGTTTCGCTGAAGCTGTCTGCCTCTCCTGGCGACGGCTGCACCGACACCGCTACCACGTCCTCGCCCATAGAAAGCGCCGCCGCCACGACCTTGGCCGTCATCCGGTTGATGCTCACAACGGGCACCACGACTATCGAGGGCAGGGACCGGACCGGCTCGGGCTTGATCCCGATGCCGAGCTGCTCGCCTGTGTGCCGGTAGTACGTCTCGATCCGGGAGAACATGAAGATGAACACGCCGATGGCAACTGCCGCCACCCAGGCGCCGGAGGTGAACTTGGTGCCGAGAAGCACGACGGTGGCGACACCGGACAGGACGGCCCCGAACGCGTTCAGCCCGAGGGTCATCCTCCAGCGGCGGGACTGCTCCCGCCACCAGTGCCGGACGAGGCCGACCTGGCTGATCGTGAACCCGGTGAACACCCCGATGCCGTAGAGCGGGATCAAGGCGTTCGTGTCGGCGTTGCCGGCGACGAGGAGGGCGGCCGCCAGCACTGCCAGGCTGATCACCCCGTAGCGGTACACCGGCTTCTGGGCCCGGAGGGCGAAGACGTGGGGAACCCGGTGGTCCCGGGCGAGCAGGCTGAGCAGGATCGGGAGGCCGCCGAAGGAGGTGTTCGCCGCCACTGCGAGCACGATGGCGACGACGATGCCACTCAGGTAGAAGGGGAAGCCCTTGCCGACCGCCGCCGCCGTGAGCTGGGACAGCAGCGTCACGTTGGTCTTCAGGGCCGGATGGAGGTGGTGGAAGGAGAAGCCCAGCCCGAGGAGCATCGTGCCGAGGAAGAAGCCGAGAGCCATCTCGGTGTGCTGGGCCCGCTTGACCCTCGGCTCGCGGAATGCCGGGGTGCCGTTGGCGACGGCCTCCACCCCGGTGACAGCCGAGCACCCGGACGAGAATGCTTTCAGGATCAGCAGGATCCCGAGGCTGCCGGAGGCGTGGGCGAGATTCGGCCCGTTCAAGGTGGCCACCGGATGGCTGCGGAGGAGGTCGCCGAAGATGGTGACGTAGACGACGAGAAGGAAGAGCAGGGTCGGCACCACGAGCACCTTGGCGCTCTCCGATATGCCGACCAGGTTGACGGCGGTGAGGACGAGAAGGCCGACCAGGCACACGAGCAGTTCGTGGGATTGCAGGGCGGGAAAGGCCGAGGAGAGCGCTTCGGCGCCGGCCGACAGCGAGACCGCCACGGTGAGGACATAGTCGACGATGAGGCTGGCGGCGGCCAGCATGCTCACCGGCCGGCCGAGCAGCATCTTCGCGATGGCATAGCTGCCGCCGCCGTCGGACGCGACTCGGATCACCTGGGTGTACGACAAAGTGAGCACACCGAGGAGCAGGACGATGACCAACAGGATCGGCAGCGTGTAGCTGACGGCTGCGGCGCCGGCGGTGACAAGGATCGCGGCCACCGCCTGAGGTCCGTAAGCCACCGAGGACATGGCATCGAGGCAGAGCGCAGGGATCCCCTGCAACGCCGTGAGGTGGCTCCGCTGACCCGCCGCCGAGCGATCCCACTCCGTTGACTGATCGGCGTCGGGGCCCCCGGCCCCCGGCCCCTTGGGACGGGTGACGCTCACGATCTGGCTCCTCGGTCGTGGTCCGTGCACAAGCGGTGGGTGAGCCCGGAGACTACTGCCGGCGTCCGGAGAGGGCGAGATCGGTACCGGCCAGATTTCAGAATTGAGGGGTAGATCCCGAGCAGGCGCAGTGATATGGTCCGGCGCGATCCGTTAAGGAGCGGACCCGGCAACCGCTGGGCGGTGAGGATCAGAGGACCGGGTTCCTGACCAGGAGGTGGGGTATGAGACCGGTCCGACCCTGGCTTTTGATGGGTGCGGCAATCGCGCTCGGGGTCATGGCAGCCGCCGTCGGTGGTGCTGCGGCCACCGGGGTTGCCGCAGCAGGCACCAGCAAGCACGTGGCCATCGACTGTGCATACGCCAGCGCCATGTGCACCGAGGTAGCCAACTCGGACGAGGTGTTCGGCCACTACGTGGGCCACGACGAGCCCTCTATGATGTTCATCTCGAACACGCCCGGCTCGGGCAATCACATGCGCTACGACTTGACACTGCCGAAAGACCCACCGGCAAGCGATCCAAACGCTGTCAATAAGTCGTACGCCTTCGAGCTCAGCGGAGCCGAGTGGCTCGGCATGGCGATGTGCGACTCGCAGTCGTACCCAGAACAGGTGAAGACCTGCCCGCCCGACAGCGACAGGAACATCCTCGACCCGAGTGTCTCCCCCAAGCATGTGGGCGAGGCATACATGGAGCTGCAGTTCTATCCTCCCGGTTGGGTACCTTGGCCGACGTGGCAGGTCGCAGTGGGCAGCAGCGCCTGCAACCCGACCAAGTGGTGCGTGGCGCTGAACATCGACAGCCTGTCGCTCAACCCGGTAACGGGGCAGGCGAACAATGCCACTTGCCTTTCGAAGGTGGGTGAGGAGTATGTCAACTTCGCCTTCGTGACGAAGAACGGTGTCGCACAGGCTCCCGCCAACCCGGTGGACGCCACCGTCGCCACCTACACGCCGACCGCGAAGGACCTGTACATGAATTCCGGCGACAACGTGCAGGCGTCCCTCACCGACACGAAGAACGGCCTGCAGGTGACGATCCATGACCGCACCACTGGTCAGACGGGCTCGATGACAGCCAGCGCCGCCAACGGGTTCGCCCAGGTGAAGTTCGCCCCCAAGGGCTCGTCCTGCACCGCTATTCCCTATGACTTCCACCCCATGTACAGCACGTCGTCCACCAAGACGCGCGTCACTTGGGCCGCGGGCTCATACAACATCGCCTTCGATACCGAGATCGGCCACTTCCAGTTCTGCAACGGGCCGCACCAGATCCCGGACACCCCCTTCGGCCTCGACGCCAAAGGCAATCCCACCGTGTGCCCCAAGGGAGACACCGAGGAGCGAGGCGTCAACGCAGAGCCGAGCGACGGCGACGACTACTTCTGCTTCCCGGCAAAGGAGGCCCTCGTCTACAAGGTGGCCGGCTGCACCTACACGAACCTTGGCTTCGACGGCGCCTCTTACCAGCCGCTGTGGCCGGACGGCAACACCAAGATGCACCCGACGCCGTTCCGGTTCAGCAGCCCCGAGACCGGCCGGAACTACACGGTGCAGTACAGCCAGGCGGCCTTCGAGACCGACCTGCCGGGGATCGAATCCACCTGCAATACGACCACGGGCGCCGGTTGCCCGCGCATCCCCCGGGACGACGACGGCCAGCCGGCCGCCTTCTATCCCTTCTACTCGACGACGCGCACCAGCAACGGCTGCGTGTGGCAGTTCGGTAACGACATTCCCGGCGAGATCAGCGACTTCGGACAGAACGCCCAGTACGGTGCGCTGCTGCAACTGGACTACACCGGCACGGGCGGGCGCACCGGAGTCTTCTACGAGGACTTCCGGCACATCCTCCCCAACCCTTGCCCGCAGGGCTGATCCTCGTCAGCTGAGGGCTCCGGGCGCCGGCGCCCATCGCAGCAGCCGGTCAGGAGGGGCCGCCGCCAATCGGCGCCCCTCCTGCCGGTGTCTCACGAGGGTCATGCCTGCACCTGCGACGAGGCGGAAGACGCTAGATGGCGATGGCGTAGGCCGGCTGACGTGGGTCGGCGCCTGCTCGCAGGAAACCCGAGGATGCATCGGAGTAGATCGCCTCCACGGCCGCCGCCTCTCGCGTGAACTGGGGCCACAGCCGCACGTCGTGCCCGCGGCGGCGCAGCTCCGTCACCACCTCCTCCGGAAACCTGTCCTCCATCGCCACCCGGCCGGGGAGGTAGGTGAACGGTGAGAACGAGTTCGGGAAGCTCCACGTGGAGAAACGGGGCGCGTCGATCGCCTCCTGCACGTCCATGCCGAAATGGAAGACGTTCAGGAACACCTGCACCATCGCCTGGGGTTGCATGTCCCCGCCCGGGCACCCGAAGGCGAAGACCGAACCGTCGTCATGCACGGCCATCGCCGGACTGGGCGTCAGCCGGGGTCTCTTGCCTGCCGCCACGCCCGCGGGGTGCCGAGGATCAGGGCGCGACTGTGTGCCGCGGGACGAGGGCACGATGCCCGTGCCCGGGATGACTGGGGAGCTGGCCGATCCGTCGGAGGGTGTGGCGGATACGGCGTTGCCCCAGCGATCGATGACACATACATAGGACGTGTCGGCGCCGGAATGGCGCCCGTCGTCTCCCGAAGGCGCCGGCATGAGCGGGCCGGCACCCGGGTCGGTTCCGATCGGAGGCGGCAACCCCGGTACCGCCACGTTGGGATCAATGGCGTTCACCCTCGCCGAGATGTGCTCGTCGGAGAGGAGCCTCTCCAGCCCGACGTCGACGAAGAGTGGATCGCCGTAGCGGTACTCCCGGTCGGCGAAGGCACCCTTCAGCGCCTCCACGACCAGATGCACGTATCCGGCGCTGTTGAGCTCCAGCCCCTCCAGGCCGGCCTGCTCGAGAATGCGGAGGCACTCGGCCACGACAGGTCCCTGGCACCACGGCCCGCACGTGAGGACTTCGAGATGGCCCCACCGCGTCCTTACCGGCGTCTCGTAGCGGGAGCGGAACCGGGCCAGGTCCGAGCGCGAAAGGTATCCGCCGTTCTCCTCGTGATAGCTGACGATGCTGTGGGCGATATCCCCGTCGTAGAAGGCAGACCGGGCCGCCTCGAGCCCTTGCAGGCGACCGCGCCGGAGGGCGGTGCGCTCTTCGTCGGCCATGTACTGGAGGGTGTCGCCGAGATCACTCTGGACAAAGCGCTCGCCGACGGCCGGCGGCCGGTTGTGCGGGAGGTAGACGGCGGCGTTCGACGGCCAGCGGCGGTAGTCCTCCGCGTTGGCGACGATCTGGGCCGCCATGTAGTCGTAAACGGCGAACCCGTCGCGGGCGAACCTCGTCGCCTCCCGAGCGACCTCACCGAAGGTCATCGTGCCGTAGTCCGCCAGTGCCCTCAGCCAGGCATCGGGCGCCGCCGGCACGACGGTCTGCAGGAGGCCGGGCGGGATGGTGCCACCGTGCTCTCGCATGAACAGATCGGCCGGGAAGCTGGCGGGCCAGTGGCCGAGTCCGTCGATGGTGACCACACTTCCGGCGCCGGTCCGGATCATGATGGGCGCCACGCCGGCGAAGTTCACCTCGTGGGCGCACAGCACCGCCAGCGCGATGCCGGCGGCACAGCCGGCGTCGACGGCGTTGCCCCCCGCTTCGAGAACCGAGAAACCCGCCGCCGTGGCCAGATAGTGCCCGGACGAGATGGCGTGGCGACGGCCGTAGAGAGTTGGACGACGGGACGCCGGCTGCTGGTTCGTGGTCACGACAGCTCATTCTTCACACACGAGCCATGCCGGCGCCGGTCGAGGGCTGCAAGACTCGACGGGCTGCCCGCCGAAAGACCCGAGGAGGACGAGTCATGAGTCAGAGCTGCACACATAAAGACGCCATCCGCACGACGGAGGCGAGCGGCGACGGATGCGTGGAGTGCCTCGCGAGCGGTGGCAGCTGGGTTCACCTGCGCCGCTGCACCACCTGCGGCCATGTCGGCTGCTGCGACAGCTCCCCCGCCCGGCACGCCACCGCTCACTACCACGGCACAGACGACCCGCTCATCCAGTCGTTCGAGCCGGGTGAGGACTGGTTCTGGTGCTACGTGGATGAGGTCGCATTCGAGCTTGAAGGCGGCCCGAGCCCGTCCCACACCTGAGTCACTGGGACCCGAACCACTGCTCCCGCCACGGGAACAGGTAACGGTCGGTGACGGAATTGAGGACACGGCGAGCGTCCCGGAAGTGCTCCGCCATGTGGTCGGCGACGGCCAGGGTCCCCGTCACGGGATGCCCGGCCGCCTTCGCCGACGCCACTGCGGCGGCATACCAGCGGGCGCCGAGAAGCTCGAGAAGACCTTCGGCACCGAGGTCGGGGAACCGGGCGCCCTTTACCCCGGAGACCCGCAACAGCCGGTCGGTGGCCGCTCCTCCGCCGAGCGTCGGCGGGTGGTCCGGGAACACTCCCAGCAGGAAGAGGGCGAGATCTCCCAGCCGGCGGTAGATACCGGCGCGCTCGCCCGGTTGGACTACCTCGAGCATCTCGGCCAGCCGTCCCGGGTCAAGCTCGCTGAACCGGCGACGGCGCCACCCGCGCGCCGTCCGGGTCCAGGTGACCCCACTGGCCACACGGGTGTAGGAGGCCAGCAGCTCGGCGAGGAAATACCGTCGCGCCGGATCGGACAGCAGCATGCGCAGCTCCGCCACGTCGAAGACCGGAATCCGCACCCGCGGGGCGAAGCGCTCCTCCACGAAGGTGGCCGTCTCGAGGGCGGCCGCCGTCCGGTTCACGGCGATGGCGAATGTCAGGAAGGGGCTGACCCCGACCGAGACGCCGGCGTGGTTCTCGGCACCGAACACGGCCGCCTCCACCGCGGGGGAGCCGAGCGCCACGCTCACGGGCACCTCGGCGCCGGCGACCGAGCCCAGCAGGCGCCGGTCACTGTCGCTCAGCTGCTGGCGGTAGAGGAGCTCTATGTCGGGCACCGCCATGGAGCGTAGGCCTCGAGGGCCGCTCGATCGGTGATCGCCCCCGTCCTGTCACCACCGCTTCCGGCGGCCGGCTACACCGCGGGCGTCTCCGTCCTCGTCCTCCAGCACCTCGATCTCGCCGTAGCCCGCCCCGGTCATCATCGAAGTCACTTCGCTGACCTGATCGCCGCCGACCTCGAGCAGCAGCCACCCGCCATCTTTCACCCAGCGGAGGCTGTGCCCCACCGCTGTCGATATGAGCTCGGTCCCACCCCTGCCGCCGTCCAGCGCCCTTCGCGGCTCGAATCGCTGCACGTCACGGGGAAGGAGATGAAGCGCGTCGCTCGGGACATAGGGAAGCACACCGGCCATGACGTCGACTCGTGACCCCAGCTCGTCCGGCAGTGGCTCGTCGAGGTTGCCCTCGAACACGACGAGCCCGTTTCGCCCGGCGCAGGCGGCGGCGGCCGGGTCGATCTCGGTGGCCACGACCCGGGCGGCCGGACGCTCCCGCTGCATGACCATTCCCACGGCGCCGGCGCCTGTGCACAGATCGACGCCGATGCCCCCCGGTGGCAACAGCCGCGCTGCCAGGCGGGCGAGGGGCTCGGTCTGCCAGCGCGGTACGAACACGCCGGGCTGCACTGCCACGTCCAAACCACAGAAGGTCGCCCTACCGGTGATCCAGGCCAGCGGCTCGCCGGTCTCCCGGCGGGACAGCATCTGCCGGAGCACCCCCTCGTCAACAGCGGCGGCCACGAGCTCGGCGGCCTCTTCGCCGGCCGCCACGCAGCCCGCTCGCTCGAGCGCGCGGGCGACCGACTCCAAGTCGAGGTGGCCATCCACATCGAGAGCACGTTCGCTCCGCCGCTCGGATCCCGGACGTCGCCGCCTTCTTCTCAGTATGAAGGGCCCGCTTCCCTATAGGGAGAGCCTCCCTCGGGATAGCGAGTGCCTCCCTCGGGATAGGGAGTGCCTCCCTCGAGATGCGGAGTGCCTCCCTCGAGCGCCTCCGGCGACGCCCGCAAGCCCTCCAGCGACGCCCGCAGAGCCGCCACCTCGGCCCGCAGGAATGCGACCTCAGCGGCGAGCGCCACGAGCTGCTCGCCCTCGGCGAAGGTGCCGTCGGCGACGGCGTCGGCGACGGCGGCGTCGGCGGCCGAGCCGTATCGCGCGTCCGCCGAGGCAGCCGGCACGGGAGCGGACGCGGCGCCCGCCCGAGGGTCGGCAGCTACCTCAGGCTCGTCGGCACTGAGCCGCTCAGCCCAGCGCTCCTCTTTCTGGCCGGGCCGACGGGCCAGCCGCACCACGAGGGCCTCCGGCCCCCGGCCCATGGCCTGTAGCTCGTCCTCGAGGGCGCCCGGCCCTTCGAACGCCGCCATCCTCTCTGTCCGGGCCCGCAGCTCTCCGACGGTCTGCGGGCCGCGCAGGAGCAGCACGGCCACCAGTGCCAGCCTCCGGTCGTCCAAGCGCCAGCCACTCACCGATCGTCTGCGCGTAGCGCGTCACCGACCGGCCGTGTGAGGGATGCACGAAACGCACGAGGCCGGCGTCCTTGAGGCGCGCCAGCGCCTCGGCCACAGGGCGTTCTTCGAAAGTGACGACCGGATCCCGGTTCGACGACTGGTTGCACGCCGACAGGAGAGCGTTGAGGGTGAGGGGATACTGCTGCGGCGTCGCCAGTTGCTTCTCGATGAGGCAGCCGATCACCCGTCCCTCCTCGAGGTCCAGGCGCACCCGCTGATCATAGGCCCATGACCGTGACAGCCGCGACGCCACACGCGAGACTCGACCAATGTCCATCCTTGTCACCGGGGGAGCCGGCTACATCGGTTCCCACACCGTCAGGCTGCTCCGGGAGCGGGGCTATGCCGTTGTCGTGCTCGACTCGCTCGAGTTCGGCCATCCGGAGGCGGTCGGCGACGTCCCCCTCGTCGTGGGAGACATCGGCGACCAGGCGCGGGTGACCGACCTCGTCGCCAGCTACGACGTCGAGGCTGTCGTCCACTTCGCCGGCTACAAGGCCGCAGGCGAGTCGATGGAGAACCCGGGCCGCTATTTCGCCAACAACGTCGCCGGCACGGCCGCTCTGCTGGAGAGCCTTCACGCAGCCGGCGTGGACAGGGTGGTGTTCTCCTCCTCCTGCGCCGTCTACGGGTCACCCGACCGGCTACCTGTGGGCGAGGATGAGCCGATCCGGCCCGAGAGCCCCTACGGCGAGTCCAAAGCGCTCGTCGAACGGATGCTGCACTGGTACGACGCCTGCCACGGCATGCGGTCGACCAGCCTGCGCTACTTCAATGCTGCCGGCGCCGCCTCTGACGCCACGCTCGGAGAGGATTGGACCGTCACGCTGAACCTGGTCCCTCTGGTGATGAAGGCGCTGCTGGGCCGGCGACCCCCGCTTCAGCTGTACGGGTCCGACTACCCGACTCCTGACGGCACAGCCATCAGGGACTACATCCACGTAGAGGACCTGGCTGATGCTCACGTGCGCGCGCTCGAGTACCTGGCAGGTGGTGGCAGCACGGTGTCACTGAATGTCGGCACCGGGCTCGGCTCCTCGGTGAAGCAGGTGATCGAGGCGACCGAGTCAAGCACCGGACGGCGCGTGCCGGTGGAGATGGCGCCCCGCCGGCCGGGGGACACTGTCGCCGTCTACGCCGACGGCACTCGGGCTCGAGAAGTGCTCGGCTGGACGCCCAAGTACGGCCTGCACGACATCGTGGCCACCGCCTGGCAGTGGCACTCGACCCATCCCGACGGTTACGCCGGCTGACCGACAATCCGAAGGCGGTCTCCCGGCTCAGACGCGCTCAACAGAATCGTCAGGCATGCCTAAGGGCTGCTCAAATAGGGGCCGGCACGGCAGAGCCGATCAGCATCTATCACGGCCAGCTTGATTGCTCGTTAGAGGCTTGAGGAGTCTCTCGTCACGCGCTCAGCCGAGCCGTCTGATCGCCGCACGTAGCGGTCCTCTCGGCGATACCTCCGAGGTGCCTCGATGATCAAACCGACAAGGAATGCGACGCCGCCGACAATCATCAAGATCACACCGATAGTTCCCCAGTTGGCGTGCTGGTTCGGGGCATAGATAGCGAAACGCATGATCGCCCCGACTGCCACCAGTACCAGGCCTAGCCCGATGCTGCCCATCTCGGCCTCCGATTCGTATTCCAACGTCGCGGCCATAAGGGGCCGACTCAGTCAATATTACCCCAAAGCGCCTAGTGTCATGCGCACGACAAGAGCTGGCCTTGTCGAGCCGGCGGTCGTATGCATCTCGCGTAGCCCACTTGCGAATGCACGGTGCTGGCCGCCTGAGCCGCCGCGGGCGCGCCGCCTCAATTGCCTGTAGGGACGGCCTCCACCGCCACGGTCTCTCCCGAGGCCAGCGCCGCCTCGGCGGCGACGGCGACGGCGAGCGTGCGGGCTGCGTCCTCCGGCCGGCAGACGACGAGCTCCGGCCTCCGTGCCCGGACAGCCTCGAGAAACCGCCCGATCGACACCTCGTACGGGTCGGCCCCGGAACCGCCCGTGACGGGCTTCCCCCGGCTGATGCCGGTCAGTGTGAACGTCGGATCGAGGTCGAGCCGGAGAGCAGCCCGATCGGCGATCAACTGCAGCCAGTAGGAGCCGGGCAGGTCTTCACTGGTCCAGGCCACGATGATCGTGGCCAGTCCCCCACCGGCGAGATGCAGCAGGAGGGTGACGCCATCGTCGATGTCGCCGGCCTCTGACGGCCGCGGCGACAACCGGACAGACGTGGCCGCCGCTTGGACGCTGACGACTTCGCCGGCGACCGTCCTCACAAGGTCGATGTGGTGGCTGCCGCGCTCGAGCAGGTTGCCACCTCCCTGGGCACGGTCGATGAACCACGGCCGGGACGCCGTCCCCCCGATGCTCTCCCCGATGACGCATCCGACAGGGCGGCCGTCGAGCACCCGGCGCACGTCCTCGAGGGCGTCGACGGCATGCCACTGATATCCGACGGCGCACACCACTCCGGTCTCGGCGGCCGCCGAGACGATGGAGGCGGCGGATGTGAGGTCGCGGGCGATGGGTTTCTCCAGGTACAAGGGCACGCCTTGGCGCAGTGCCGCGGTCGCCGGCTCCGCATGGGCCGCCGGAGGAGTGCACACGAACACCGCCTCGACCGGTGCCTCGGCGAGGAGCTCCCGCCAGTCGCCATAGACCTCTCCGCCGGTCTTCTCCGCCACTTCCGCCGCCAGCTGCCGATCGAGGTCGCAGACCGCCACCACCTCGGCATCGCTACGGCGGCTGAGCATCTCCGCGTGCTGGCGACCGATCCAGCCGGTACCGATCACGCCCACTTTGAGCTTGCCGCTGTCAGAGTCAGATGTCATGAGCTTCTCCTGGTTTGAAGATTGCTGTCAGCGGCGACTGCCGGCGTCAGCCGGAGGCGGTCCGGGAGCTGTGTCCCTCCCAGCTCTCATGGTTCTCCAGCCACCACCGGGCTATGTCCAAGCGGCGCATGAGGCGGACGTCCGGCCGGCTCAGCACGTACTCGAGGAAGTCCCGGAGCGCACTCGTGCGGCCGGCCTGGCCGGTCCAGCGCTCGTGGATCCCGACCGTCATCATCTTCGGCGTCTCGCCCCGTCCCGTCTCCTCGCACAGGTAGTCGACGCCGGCCCGGAGCAACTCGAAGAAGTGCCGCGGGGTGGCGTAGGTCGGGTTCAGCAGATACCGGACGTCGTTGTAGACCTTCGAGTAGGGGATGACGAGGAAGGGGGTGCCGGCGACGTCGGCGAACCAGGGCAGCTCGTCGTTGCAGGAATCGGAGTCATAGAGGAAGCCACCCTCCTCGACGAGGAGCGCCCGCGTCCGCGGGCTCGGGAAGGACCGGACGTACCAGCCGAGCGGCCGCTCACCGGTCAGCCGCTCGATCGTGGCGATGCCGCGATGAAGGTCTTCCCGCTCCTCCTCCTCGCTCATCTCGGAGGTCTCGGCCCACCGCCAGCCGTGACCGATCAAGTCGTGGCCGGCCTCGCCGATCCACTCCGCCAGTTGCGGGTTGCGCTCGAGGGCGCGGGCGCAGGCGCCGATGGTCACCGGGACTTCGTAACGGTCGAAGAGCCGGGCCAGCCGCCAGATGCCGGCGCGGCTGCCGAACTCGAAGTGGGCCTCGGTGCCGAGGTCACGCACCTCCGGCCCCACCTGGTAGGAGTACTCGCCCCAGGTGTCGTTGCGGCCGTCGCCGTCGGTCATCGAGTACTCGGCGCCGGATTCGTAGTTGATGACGATGTTCACGACGAGGCTCGCCCCGCCCGGCCAGCGCACCGCAGGCGGGTACCGGCCGTAGCCGACGAAATCGCGTCCCGGCCCGATGGGCTCCCGGTGGGCCCCGTTCCCTTCGCCCTGCCCGGTCGCCATTCGAATGTTTCCTCCCGACATGGTTGCGCCGGCATTGCCCGACGCCGTTGCCCGGACACGGTATAGCCTCGCCGGCCGATGATCATCGAGTCAGTCACCGGAGGCACCGTCGTCGGCCCCGCCGGACTGGAGCGGGCCGATGTCCTCATAGGCGACGACGGGACAGTCACCGACGTGGTCGCCCCGGGCCGCCCGGGCGCCGGCGGCCACGTCGTCGACGCCTCCGGCTGCTACGTGCTGCCGGGCGGGGTCGACCCTCACTGCCATGCCATGTCCGCTGTCGCCGACGCCGCCCGGGCGGCGGCCGTCGGGGGCACGACGACCGTCCTCTCGTTCACCAACCCCGACGAAGGCGAGAACGCCGGGTCGTGCCTGGAGCGCCGCATCGAGGCCATCGGGGAGGCGCGGCCCGCCGTGGACATCGGCCTGCACGCCATGGCCGGCGATCCCGAGCAGCTGTCGAGGAGCGACATGACCGCCCTTCGCCGGGCGGGGGCGTCGGCGATCAAGGTCTTCCTCGCCTACCGCGAGCTCGGCATCATGTGCACGACGGAGCGCCTCTACCAACTGATGTCGTGGGCGCGGGAGCTCGGCATGATCGTCCAGGTCCACTGTGAGAACGGGCCGCTCATCGAGTGCCTCCACGCCGCCGGCCTCGATGCCGGGACGGAGGGGCTCCGGCTCTTCCACGAGTCGAGGCCGCCCGAGGTGGAGGAGGAGGCCGTCGCCCGGACAATCGCGGTGGCGGCTCTCACCGGCGCCACCGCCTACCTCGTCCATCTCTCCTCGGCAGGAGCGATCGACCAGGTCCGGTTGGCCCGGAAGAAGAGCCGGGCGCGGGTACTGGCAGAGGTCTGTCTACATCACCTCGTGCTGGACGAGAGCCTCTACGACCGCCCGGACGCCGAGCGGTTCCTCGTCGTGCCGCCCCTCCGGTCGCGAACCGACGCCAAGGCGCTCTGGCGAGCCATCGGGGAGGGAACGATCGATACCGTCGGCTCGGACCACGCCCAGCTGCGTTCGCTTGCTCCGGCCGAGCCGGAAGGCGCCGGGGAGGGGTACCACTACGGGCTCGCCGGCGTCGGCGCCCGCCTCCCGGTGATGCTGGCCGACGGGCTGTCCCGCGGCCTGTCGATCACCCGGCTCGTCGAGCTCTTGTCCACGGCCCCGGCACGGACCTTCGGCCACTACCCGAGAAAGGGGGTCGTCGCCCCGGGCTCGGACGCCGACCTCGTCGTGTTCGACCCGGCCGGCGAGACGACGATCACCCCCGAACGCTTCGACGACCGCACGGGCGACAGCGTCTACTCGGGCCGCACCGTACAGGGCCGCATCCGGGCGGTCCTTCTCCGCGGACATCTCATCTCCTCCGACGGTGCCCTCGTCGAATCCGAGGCCGGCCACGGCCGCTACCTGCCGGCGCCGGCGTAGCGCTGAGGGCGGCACCGCTCCAGGGCGCCTTCATCTGTGCAGGGCTAGGTTCCGCCAGGCGGCCGGGGGAGCGCCGACAGCGGCGCCGGCGGAGGCCCTCAGCCTTCCGGAGTCGCCACCACCCACTTGCTGCGGCCCTTGCCCCGGGCGGCCTCGAGTGCCTCGTCGGCGTGCCGGCGGAGGTCCTCCACCGGCGTGCCGGCAGGGTAACCGAGAGCGATGCCGATGCTCACGCCGACATCCGCGCTGACGCCATCACCGATGGAGAGCGGCCGTGAGAGCTGTTCGACGAGCCGCTCGGCGATCATCACCATCTGGTCCTTCGAGGGAGAGCCGTTGCACACGACGGCGAATTCGGCGCCGGCGAGGTGGACGAGGTCGTCGGTCGGGCGCATCACCGCCGCCAGCCGCCGCGCCGTCACTCGCAGGACGGCCTCGCCTGCCAGGCGCCCGAGGTCGTCGCTCACCTGTCGGAATCCGTCGAGGTCGAACAAGAGCATGGCCGGCTGCTCGCCGTCCTGCACGTGCGCCTCGAGTGACTCGGACAAGCTCTGGTCGTTCCCGAGCCCGGTCAGCGAATCCCGCAGGCCGGGGTGGCGGAGGCCCTCCTGGGCGGAGCGGTGGGCCTGTGCCACTGTGGCCAAACCGACCGCTCTCTGCACGGCGAGGCGGGCGGCCGGCGACAGCTTGGAGTCGCTCCGATGCCAGACGACGAGGCATCCCGGGGGGAGGCCCTCCGGGCTCGGGCGGACGGTGAAGCACGAGACGGACCCGAAGCCGGCCGCTCTGGCCGCTTGCGCCAGCGGCTCCGGGAGCGCGGAGAGGTCACCGCTCTCGGTGTCGGCCGCGCCTGCCAGGACGTCGTCCCACGGGCCCGGCAGAGGCGGTCCGGGCACCTCGGCCAGCTCAGGGCTACGGACCGTGCCCCTGTCGTCGTCACCGGGCACGAGAAAATAGGCCTCGGCGCCGACCGGGGGGGATCTCAGGGCCACGGCAAGCGCCGCATAGGCCTGCGCGACGGGAGCCTCCCGGGTGAACAGAGAGGTGAGCATCCGGTCGAACCGGCCGTAGGCGCTCTCCGGCAGGAGCAGCAGGACCACGCCGCTCATGGCGGCATCGTCACCGGCGCGATTGACCGCCCACACTTCGGTGGCGATCTCACCGCCGTCCACACCGATGTAGGCCAGCCGCAACGGGCCGGCCATCTCCCCGTCGCCGGCGCCGGCGGCGGCCAGGATCAGCTCCTCGAACGGCTCACGCCCGGGGGGCGCCACATTGTCGGACAGGCGCGTCCCGAGCAGGTCGGAATAGCCCCTGCCACCCAGGCGCTCGAGCTGCCCGGCGGCGTAGCGGACCAAGCCGTCGCCGTCGGTGACGACGACGGCACCGGGGATCGAGTCGAGCAGCCCCTCCAGGTAGGACGAGGGCGGCGGTGGGGCCGGCTCCGCGGCCTGCTTGCTCGCCGCCGCGGACGCCCTCGGGCGTGACGTCATTATGGGAGGGAGATTACCTGGCAATCCCTCCGCACGCCGGGATCACGGCGCCTCTCGGCCGGCCGGGCGAGCAGGCGCTCCCCGGCCGGCCGGTGGCGGTGACCTTGCTCAGGCCTGGCGAACTCAGGCCTGGCGAACCGCCTCGATCTCGAACTCGAGGATGACGTTGCGGCCCACGACGAGGCCGCCCGTCTCGAGCGCGGCGCCCCACGTCAGGCCGAAGTCGTACCGGTCCAGCTCGGCCTTGGCGGTGAAACCGATCCGCTGGCCGCCGTAGGGGTCCGCGATGACTCCCTCGTAGGAGGTGTCGAGGGTGATCTCCCGCGACACCGACTTGATCGTGAGCTGGCCCGTGATGGCGAAGCGGTCCCCCTTCACGTGCTCGATCTTCGTGCTCTTGAAGGTGATGTCCGGGTGCGTCTCCGCCTCGAAGAAGTCGGGCGAACGAAGGTGGTTGTCGTGTGCCTCCTCGCTGGTGTCGATGCTCGCCACCTTGATGGCCACCTCCACACTCGACTGGAGGACGTCCTCGGCGATGAGGATCGTGCCGTCGTACTCGGCGAAGCGGCCGCGCACCTTGCTCACCATCATGTGACGGGCGAGAAACCCGACATGGGTGTGAATCGGATCCAGCTTGAACACGCCGGGGGTGGGGAAGCTCATGTTCTCCCATTCCCGCGTGAGGGCTGTGGGGGCGCTCGCCTCGGAGGTGCTGGTGTCACTCATCTCTTGTTGCTCCTTTGTGGATGAAACGCTTCGGTGGATAGGAAAGGTGTACGGATCGAGGCCGCGGGTGGCTCGTGGAGAGTGTGGCCGACTTACTTGTCTAGGCAACAACAGTACAGCAATATTATTTCTTGTGCAAGTACTTTCCGCTAGGATGGCGACATGGCTAAGGCGATTGCGGAGCAGGTGGAGCTGGAGGGCGGCGGCGGACCGGCGGCGGACGGCCTCGTGGCCTGTGGAGCGCGGGATGAGCCGACAGAGGCGGATCCGGTCACCCTGGTGGGCCTCGTCTTCGAGACCGCCATCGGGCTCCGCCGACTCGTCGGGCCGGGACTGGAGCGGGACTACGGGCTGCCTCCGCAGAGCTTCGAGGTGCTCATCCGGCTGGCCCGCTCTCCGGGGCGGCGCCTCAGGATGAGCGATCTGGCCGCCCAGACGGCGCTAACTCCAAGCGGTCTCACCCGGTCGATCGACCGGCTGGTGGAAGCCCGCCTCGTCTGCCGTCACGCCTGCCCGGAGGACCGCAGAGGGGCTTTTGCCGCCCTCAGCCCGGAGGGGGCCGACAAGATGGAGTTGGCTCTCGGCTGCCACAGCAGGCAGTTGAACGAGCTCCTCGAGGGTGTTCTCGACGGCGACGAACGGACCATGCTGATGGCGCTCCTTCGGCGACTGCGCGATCACGTCAATCCCGGTGCGGCGAGCGTCAGCCAGGGCTGAGGCGACGGGGTCCAGCCGGGCCGGCGCGAGCGTCAGCAGGGCTGAGGCGAGGAGGCCCGGGGAGCCTCCGAAAGGAGAGAGTGCTCAGACGTCCATGTTCTCGAGGAAGTTGAGCATGTCTTCGGCGTGCTCCTCCTCGACGGCGAGGATCTCCTCGATCATCCGCCGGGTGGTGGGGTCGCCGTCTCCGAGCCACCGGGTGATCTCCTGATACGAGGCGATTGCCACCCGCTCCGCCACCAGATCCTCTTTGATCATGTCGATGAGGCCGTCACCCTCGACGTATTCGGCGTGGCTGCGGGAGCTCAACGTCGCCGGGTTGAAGTCCGGCGCGCCCTGCAGCTGGGTGATCCTCTCGGCCACCATGTCGGCGTGGCCCTGCTCCTCGTTGGCGTGCTGCAGGAACTCCTCGGCCACCGGGCCCGAGTTCAGTCCCTGGGCCATGTAGTAGTGCCGCTTGTACCTGAGCACGCAGACAAGCTCGGTGGCGAGCACTTCGTTCAGCACCGAGATCACCCGGTCTCGGTCAGCCCCGTAGGCCTCCGTGATCGGACCCCTCTCGATCTGTGCCCTGGCCCGCTCCCGGAGGGTTTTCACATCGGTGAGAAAGTCGCTCATCGGCCGGACGCTAACGGCGGCCGTACTACCTGCCGGTAGCGTGATCGGGGATGGCGGCCCGGGTGAGAATTCACCTCGGCGACTACGGGAGGGCTGATGGCAGCAGGCAATTTGGGCATGGACAGCTTCGGATCTCGTCAGATGCTCGAGGTGGGCACCGAGCGTTACTCGATCCATCGCCTCGATGCCCTCGCCTCCTTCTGCGACCTCGACAAGGTCCCTTTCTCGATCAAGCTCCTCCTCGAGAACATGCTCCGGCACGAGGACGGTCTGCACGTCGCCGCGGGCGACATCGAGTCCCTGGCGAGAAGCGCCGGCAGCCCCGGCCAACTTGCTAGTGAGCTCGAGATCGCCTTCTCGCCCGCCCGGATCCTCCTGCAGGACTTCACAGGCGTCCCGTGCGTGGTCGACCTGGCCGCCATCCGGGATGCGGTCGAGACCCTCGGCGGCAAGCCGGACCGGGTAAATCCTCACGTGCCGGTCGATCTCGTCATCGACCACTCCGTCGTGGCGGACGTCTACGCCAGGCCCGACGCCCTCGAGATCAACACCGGCATCGAGTACGAGAGGAACGCGGAGCGTTACCGGTTCCTGCGCTGGGGCCAACAGGCGTTCACGAACTTCCGCGTCGTGCCGCCGGGCACCGGGATTCTGCCACCAGGTCAACCTCGAGTACTTGAGCAGGGTCGTCTTCACCGACCTCGAAGGACGCGCCTATCCGGACAGCCTCGTCGGCACCGACTCGCACACGCCCATGGTCAACGGCCTCGGCGTGCTTGCCTGGGGAGTCGGCGGGATCGAGGCGGAAGCTGCCATGCTCGGCCAGCCGATCTCGATGCTCGTCCCACCCGTCGTCGGGCTCCGCCTGCACGGCGAGCTCCGGGAAGGCACGACGGCCACCGACCTCGTGCTCACGATCGCCGAGCTGCTCCGCCGGCACGGCGTGGTGGGCAAGTTCGTCGAGTGCTACGGCCCGGGCGTAGGGAGCGTCCCTCTCGAGAACCGGGCCACGATCGGGAACATGTCGCCCGAGTACGGCTCGACGGTGACGATCTTCCCCATCGATGCCGAGACGCTCCGCTACCTCGAGCTGACGGGGAGACCGCCCGAGCTGCTCCGTCTCGTCGAGTCCTACGCCAAGGCCCAGGGGCTCTGGCACGAACCGGAGGCCGACCCGGCCTACTCCGAGCGTGTGGAGCTCGACCTCGGCACGGTCGAGCCGAGCCTGGCCGGCCCGGCCCGGCCGCAGGATCGGGTGAGCCTGCGGGAGTCGAAGGAGCGCTTCGCCGAGGCACTCCCGCAGGCGCTGCCGGCCCAGGCGGCCCCGGAGGCCGATGTGCCGGTCCGCCTCGCCGACGGCACCACCTTCAGCCTGCGCCACGGCCATGTCGTGATCGCCGCCATCACGTCCTGCACCAACACGTCCAATCCCCAGGTGATGCTGGCGGCCGGCCTGCTCGCCCGGAACGCCGTCGAGCGTGGCCTCGCCACCAAGCCGTGGGTGAAGACCTCCCTCGCGCCCGGCTCGCGGGTGGTGATGGACTACTACGAGCGCGCCGGGTTGACGCCGGCGTTGGACAAGCTCGGCTTCGAGCTGGTGGGCTTCGGCTGCACGACGTGCATCGGCAACTCCGGGCCGTTGCAGGCGGAGATCTCGGACGCCATCACCGACAACGGCCTGGCGTGCGCCGCCGTGCTGTCGGGCAACCGCAACTTCGAGGGCCGGATACATCCCGACGTCCGGATGAACTACCTGGCCTCGCCGCCGCTCGTCGTGGCCTATGCCCTCGCCGGGACGATGGACATCGATCTCACGACCGAGCCCCTCGGGACGGATGGCGACGGCGAGCCGGTCTTCCTCCGTGACATCTGGCCCAGTCTCAAGGACGTGGTGGAGGTGGCCGCCGCCTCGGTGGGGGCGGACATGTTCCGGCGCGACTACGAGGACGTCTTCACCGGCGACGAGACCTGGCAGGGCCTCGACATCCCCGCAGGCGATCGCTACGAGTGGGACGACGTCTCCACTTATGTCCGCAAGCCGCCGTACTTCGACGACATGGATCCGGAGCCGCAGCCGGTGAGCGACGTGGAGGGCGCCCGGGTGCTGGTGGTCGTCGGCGACAGCGTCACGACCGACCACATCTCGCCCGCCGGCTCCATCCGGCGGAACAGCCCGGCCGGCGAGTGGCTGACCGAGCACGGGGTCGAGCAGAGGGACTTCAGCTCCTACGGCGCCCGCCGGGGCAACCACGAGGTGATGGTCCGAGGGACCTTTGCCAATCCCCGCGTCCGCAACCGGCTCGTCTCGGAAGAAGGTGGTGTCACAGCCCATCTCCCTGACGGCGAGGAGATGACTATCTTCGCCGCCGCCGAGCGTTACGGCGCCGAGGGTGTCCCGCTCGTGGTCATCGCCGGGAAGGAGTACGGATCCGGTTCGTCGCGCGACTGGGCGGCGAAAGGTCCCATGCTGCTCGGCGTGCGGGCGGTGATAGCCGAGAGCTTCGAGCGCATCCACCGCTCCAACCTGATCGGGATGGGCATCCTCCCGCTGCAGTTCGCCCCGGGCGAGAGCTTCTCGTCGCTCGGCCTGACCGGCCGGGAGCGTTTCGACATCACCGGTGTGTCGGGGGCCGAGTCAGGCAGCCTCGTCGGTCGCGAGGTGTCGGTGGCGGCGGACGAGACGCGCTTCAAGGTCAAACTGCGCATCGACACGCCGAGCGAGGCGGAGTACTTCCGCCACGGCGGGATCCTCCACTTCGTCGTGCGGCAACTGGCGGCGCCCTGACCCAGAGCGGGCGGCTCGCCTCAGGCCGGGTAGCCGGCGGTCTCGAGGAACCCGGGCACGGGGCTTACGGCGAGCTGACGCTCCAGGGCATAGGCGATGCGGATGAGCGTCGCCTCGGTGAAGGCCGCACCCCAGATCGTCACGCCGACCGGTAGCCCGTGCAGCTGGCCCACGGGCAAGCTGATCGACGGGTAGCCGGCGACGGCCGCCTCCGACCAGGCTGAGCCGGAGGCGTGGTCGCCGACGATCTGGTCGATGAGCCACGCCGGCGCCATGGAGGGGGCGACGAGGGCATCGAGGCGGTAGCGGCTGAGAAGGGCGTCGGAGCCGTCGGCACGCGTGCGCTTCCTGTTGCGCTCGAGGGCCGCCAGGTAGGCGGCGTCGTCGAGGCCGCCCGAAGCGACGGACTGCTGCAGATAGTTCTGCGGGAAGACCGAGAGGAGCTCCTCCGGACAGCCCTCGTTGAAGGAGATGACATCCTCCAGCCCGGTGGGAAGCCCGGAGATGGCACCCTCTCGCCCCTTTGCCCGCCGGGCCAGGTAGGCGGCCACCCCGGCCTTGAACTCATGGCAGAGCACGGTCAGCTCGTCCTCCTCCGAGATCGGCGGGAGGCCGGTGACCGGGTCGATCACTTCCGCCCCGGCGTCGCCGAAGGCGCCGAGGATGCCCGCGACGAGCCGGTCGGTGGCGTCGTGGTAGCCGGTGTAGCCGGCGTCCCGGACCACCCCGAGGCGGATTCCGTCGAGGCTCGGCTGCAGGGCGCCGAGGTAGTCCGCCGAGCCGTGCGGTCGCCCGGCCATAGCCTCGTCCTCCGGATCCGGCCCCCCGCCCGCCAGCACGGTGAGGAGACAGGCGACGTCTGCGACCGAGCGTGCCATGGGGCCGGCCGTGTCCTGGCTGGAGGAGATGGGCACGATGCCGGTCCGGCTGAGGAGCCCCACAGTCGGCTTCAGCCCGACGATGCCGCAGGCAGCGGCGGGACAGTTGATCGAGCCGTCGGTCTCCGTGCCCACGGCGAGAGGGGCGAGACCGGCCGCCACGGCGGCCCCCGAGCCGGACGAGGAACCGCCCGGGGTGCGGTCGAGCGCGAAGGGGTTTCTCGTCTGTCCGCCGACGGCGCTCCACCCGCTCGAGGCCGGGCTCCCCCGGAAGTGTGCCCACTCGGACAGGTTGGCCTTGCCGAGGATGACGGCGCCGGCCTCCCGCAGGAGGCGGACGATCGGCGCGTCCGTGGCCGGTGGATCCGTGTCGAGGGCAAACGAGCCCGCCGTCGTCCCGAGCGATCCGGCGGTGTCGATGTTGTCCTTCACGAGGACCGGAATGCCGTGCAGCGGTCCGGGGCCACCCGGTCCTCCCGTGCTTCCGGAGCGGGCGGAGTCGCGGGCGGCCGCCTGCTCGACGGCATCGTCGGCAATCCGCAGGATGCTCCGGATGGTCGGCCCGGCGCCATCGACCGCCTCGATCCGCTCGAGCAAGCCGGTGGTCAGCTCGACCGAGGAGAGGGAGCCTTCGTCCATCAGCCGGCGCAGCTCGGCGGCCCCGAGGCGGGAGATCTCGGCGCTCTTGTCGTGCGGGTCTTTTCCGTGGTTGTCAGCTGTCACCTAGGGTCCTTGCTTTGCGGTCGCGAGGTTGGCATTGTCACTCTGGATGGCACTCAGCACAAGAGAACGCGATCTGCTCGACCTGGAGCGGGATTGGTGGCTGGTCGCCCCGACGAAGAAGCGGGCGATCCGGGACCGGCTCGGGTGCTCTCCGGCCTCGTACTACGCGTCGCTGCGCCGGTTGACCGGGTCCGCGGAAGCCTTTGCCTACGACCCGCTCGTTGTGCAGCGCCTCCGCAAGCGGCTCGACCAGCAGCGCCGGTCGCGTCTCGGGGCCAAGGACGTGGACTACCGGCCGAGGTGAGCGACGGCGGAGTCAAGGACATCGCAGGAGCGGTGGCCTGGCTGGGAGCCGATCCCGGTCGCACCGCCCTGTTCACCGACTACGACGGCACTCTCTCCCCCATCGTCGCCCGGCCCGGTGCCGCCCGCCCCCTGCCCGGCGCAACCGAGGCGCTGAAGCAGCTCGCCTCCCGCCTCGCCGTGGTCGGCGTCGTCTCCGGCCGCCCGGTCGAATTCCTGGCGGACCGGCTGGGCCTCGACGTTCCCCCCAACGGAGAGCCCGGCTCCCCGGACGAGGAGCGACCGGTGCTGCACGCCTACGGGCTGCACGGCCTGCAGCACCGAGGCCGCGACGGCAGCATCGAGATCGAGCCGGCGGTGCTGGCCTGGCAGCAGGCGGTCGGGACGGCCCGGGACGGCGCCCGGCTGGCTGCACTGCCCGGCGTGGAGGTGGAGGACAAGGTCTACGGCGTGACCATCCACTGGAGGAACGCCCCCGATCCCGCCGCCATCGAGCCTGCAGCGTTTGCTCTCGCCCGTGAGCTCGCCGCGGCCACCGGCCTTCTCGTCCGGCCGGGAAAGCGGAGCGTCGAGCTCGTCCCCCCTGTCGGGGTCGACAAGGGGACGGTGGTGCAGCGGTGGGGAGAGGATGGGAGGGTGGGCCGGATCGGGTTTCTCGGCGATGACACGAGCGACCTGTTGGCCTTCGAGGCTCTCGACTCGCTCACGGCCGAGGAGGGCCTGCAGGCGCTGAAGGTGGCCGTCACCAGCCCGGAAGCCCCACCGGCCCTGCTCGAGAGCGCCGACCTCATCCTCGCCTCGCCGGCAGATGCCGTCGAACTGATCCGCCGGCTGGCGCAGTTCCTCGACGCGCCCGGGCCCTGAGGGCGAGCCTCAGGCCGTCGGTCGGGGGGCTGTCGGTCGGGGGGCTGTCGGCCGGACGGCTGCCTCGAGCACCTTGCCCAGCCATTCGGCGGGGGCGTTCACCGCCGCCCGCCGGCGGAGGCGAGCTGCCCGCTCGGCGCGGGCGCCGCTCTCGAGCGACAGAGCCGCGTGAAGCTTGGCCGCGGTGTCCACCACGTCGAAGGGCTGGACGCCGAACACGAGATCCTCGAGCTCGTCGTAGGCGCCGGCCTCTGTCGAGAGCACGACCGTGCCGTCCCGCTCGTTGAGCAGCGGCCCCTCTTTCGCCACGAGGTTCATGCCGTCGCGGATGGGGTTGACGAGCAGCACGTCGTATCGCCGCAGGGCCGCCACCGTGCTCGGGAAGTCGTCGCTGACGTCGAGCTCGACCGGTGGCCTGCCTCCGCAGCGGTCCGCCCACCGATCGTTCACCACCGCGGCCAGCTGCTCGATCTCGCTCCGGTAGGCGAGGTACTCGGGCAGGCCCTCCCGGCTGGGGTAGCAGCGCGCCAGGTGGACCACCCGCCCGCGCAGCTCGGCGTGCTCCTCCAGGAGGGCGTCGAAGGCTCGCAGGCCGCGCAGGATGTTCTTCGAGAGCTCGATCCGGTCGTTGCGGAGCAAGAGCGCCCGGTCGCCGACCAATGACTCCAGCTCGGCCAGCCTCTGTGCGCACTCCGGCGTCGCCGCCACCTCGGCGAGGCGGCCGGCGTCGGCTCCGAGCGGGCTGTGAAATGTCCGGGGCGGGTCGATCCCCCCGGCGGCCGTGCAGCGGCGGAACCTGTCCTCCCACCGGGCGTTGTGGAATCCACAGGCGCCGAAGCCGGCCATGGACTCGACGAGCTCGCGGGCCACGGCGGTGGGCAGCATCGCCAGCTCCTCGGGCGTGGCGAAGGGCGTGTGGCTGAAGTGGACGGTCTGCAGGTCGGGGCGCTCCCGCGCCAGCCATCCGCCGACGAGAACGAGGTGGTAGTCGTTCACGAGCACTACTGCACCCTCTGCGGCCACCTCGGCGGCGGCAGAGGCGAAGGCCTCGTTGTACTCCCGGAACCGCTGCCAGGCCTCGAACCAGATCCGGTCGAAGACCGGTCGCCGGGAGGCGTCGAAAAGTCCGTGCAGGACGAACCACAACGTGGCATTGGCCACGACGTCGTACGCCGCCCCGAGCACCTCGGGCTCGAGGGAGACGAGTTGAAGCGAGAGGCCCTTCTGGCCGGTGTCGAGGGCGCCGCCCCTGTCCTTCGCCTCCGCCGCCCCCCGCCGGTCGGCGTCGCTCAACGCCGCCGCCACCCAGGTGGTTCCCTCGTGGCCGTCGAGGGCCGCGGCCAGGCTCGGCGCCAGCCCACCACCGCCGGGACGGGGCGACAGGCTGCCGTCTTCCTCCTCCACGAGGCTGAAGGGGCCGCGGTTCGAGACCACGACGAGGTCGGCCTTGGCCGGCGAGGGGGCGGTGTCTCTGCTGCTCACGGCCGTCCCGGTGTCCGCCGCGGCGCGGGACCTGCCGTCGAGCTGGCCGGGCCCGAGGCCGAGGACATCGGAAGGAAACGGAGCGAACCGCTTCTCGTGCCCGGAGCGGGCGAGCGCCGCCGTCATGACGTCGCGCGCCTGCAGGGCGAGCTCGTGCAGGGGCCGGTTGCGGTGGACCCGCTCGTCGAGGTCCACCTCGGCGATGGAGTCCTTGCCGTAGCAGCGCCACACGTCGATGAGAAGACCCATCTCGACCCCGTAGGCCGGCGCCAGCTCGAGGTGGTCGAGGAGATCGGCGCGCAGAGCCGTCTCCCCGGCGAGGGGCTGGCTGAGCCAGGCCAGCTCCGGGAAGAGCAGAGACAGGAGCGGCTTGGCCACGAGCTCTGTCACCCGGCCGCCGCCGGCCGTGGCCGTGGCGGCCTCTGTCGGCCGGGCATAGCAGCCCTTCACCATCACGGTGCCGGGGCGGCACAAGAGCGGGCCGAGAAGGCCGGTGACGAAATGGGCGCCGAAGTTGACCACATCCCCGTCGAGATAGACGACGATGTCGCCCCGTCCCCGCGCCAGGCGCATCGCCTCGCCCTTGCCGAGTCCCGGGCCGGCGACCACGACTGCGCCGGCCTGTAGGGCGGCGTCGGCGGTGCTGTCCGTCGAGCCGTCGTCCACGACGAGCACCTCGTCGACGAGCGGCCGGCTCACCCCGCCCTGGCCGGCGTTCCGCCGGACGGCCGGCTCTGCCAGCTCGCCTCTGATCTTCGAGACGATCGAGGCGATCGTCGCCTCCTCGTCCCGGGCCGGGATGCAGACCACCACCCGTCTGGCGCCTTTTGCCGCCAGCAGTTGCTCCCGCCCGAAGTCCGTGTGGTGACAGGGGGGCGGCGCCGGGGCGCAG
Source organism: uncultured Actinomycetota bacterium (assembly GCA_963754255.1). Classification (GTDB taxonomy): domain Bacteria; phylum Actinomycetota; class Acidimicrobiia; order Acidimicrobiales; family Bog-793; genus CAVWEW01. The sequence goes on along the minus strand of CAVWEW010000008.1, from coordinate 126,400 downwards.
TCGAGGACGTCGGCCATGGTGCCCGCCACGATACGGCTCGGCCCTCGGAGCCGGGCACGCTGCCTGCGAAAGCTCCTACACTGGCGGCATCATCCAGAGCGGCTGAGGGACGGGCCCGTCGACGCCGCGGCAACCAGTTTCTGACGAGGACGTCGATGTCCCGCCGGACCCGGTGCCAATGCCCGATCGATGAGGAGGATCATGAGCTTCGTGGTTGGCCTTACCTGCCGGGAGTGCGGTCACACCTACCCCGCCGAGGCGCTTCATGCCTGCGAGCTCTGCTTCGGGCCGCTCGAGGTGTCCTACGACGACGACGCTCTGCGTAAGGGCGTCTCCCATGACACCATCGCCGCCGGGCCGCCGAACATCTGGCGCTACGCCGGCCTGCTCCCGGTGGATGGTCCCGGTGCCGTCAGCCTCGGCGCCGGCTTCACGCCGCTCGTGAGAGCCGACCGGCTTGCGGCAGAGCTGGGCCTCGGCGAGCTCTACGTGAAGGACGACACGAGAAACCCGACCGGTTCCTTCAAAGACCGCGTCGTCTCCGTCGCCCTCACCAAGGCCCGGGAGCTCGGCTTCAAGGTGGCGGCGTGCGCGTCCACCGGCAACCTCGCCAACTCCGTCGCGGCCCACGCCGCCCGGGGCGGCATGGAGTCGGTGGTGTTCATCCCCACCGGGCTCGAGACGGTGAAGGTGCTCACGACAGCAGTGTTCGGCGGCCGGCTGATCACCGTCGACGGCAACTACGACGACGTGAACCGCCTCTGCGCCGAGCTGGCGAGCGAGCACGAGGACTGGGCCTTCGTCAACGTCAACGTCCGGCCCTACTACTCGGAGGGCTCGAAGACGCTCGCCTTCGAAGTCGCCGAGCAGCTCGGCTGGCAACTGCCGGATCACGTCGTGGTGCCGATCGCCTCCGGGAGCCAGCTGACCAAGATCGACAAGGGCTTCCGCCAGCTCAGCGATCTCGGACTGGTGGAGCCGCCGGAGACCGGCCAGGTGCGTGTCTCCGGCGCCCAGGCTGAGGGCTGCTCGCCGGTGGCGACAGCCTTCGCCTCCGGGGCCGAGCACGTGCGGCCGGTGAGGCCGGACACGATCGCCAGGTCGCTCGCCATCGGCAACCCGGCCGACGGCTGGTACGCCCTCGAGGTGGTCCGCCGGACGGGCGGCTCCATCGCGGCGGTCACCGACGCCGAGATCATCGACGGCATCCGGTTGCTCGCCCGCACGGAAGGGATCTTCGCCGAGACCGCCGGCGGCGTCACGATCGCCACCCTGGCCAAGTTGGCCCGGGACGGCCTCGTGACAGACGACGAGCGCGTCGTCGCCTACGTGACGGGCAACGGGCTGAAGACGGTCGAAGCGCTGCGGGGACCGCGTCCAGGTAGCCGAGCCCATCGCCCCGACGGTGGACGAGGTCTCCCGGGTGCTCGAGCACGGGACTGCCCGATGACGAGCGCCCCGGAGGGACTGCCCCGTAGCGGTGACGGTGCGGCTGGCGGAGGTGGCGGCGAACTGCATGCAGAAGAGGGCGCCGGAGCTGGCGGCGGAGCGCGTGGAGAAGAGGTCGCCGGAGCGCCGGTGGAGAAGAGGCCGCCGGAGCTGGCGGCTCGGTGACGGTCCGGATGCCGTCGCAGCTTCGCTCGCTGACCGGAGGAGCAAGCGAGGTGGTGGTGGCGGCCGGGCCCGTCCGCGAGGTGATCGCCGCCCTCGAGCGATCCCATCCCGGCGTGGCGGCGAGGTTGCTCGACGAACAGGGCTCGTTACGGCGTTTCGTCAACGTCTTCGTGGCCGACGAGGATGTGAGATTCCTCGATGGTCTCGACACGCCCGTAAAACATGGGCAGGCAGTCTCGATCGTCCCCGCCGTCGCCGGCGGCTGAGGAACAAAAGCACTTCCACATCCGGACGAAACCGGCTACTCTGATCCTCCCGGCTTGAGCACGTCGGCCGGACCCGGACAGGAATGGAGGTGCTCCCTTTGTCAACGACACCTGAGTTGATCCCTTTCAAGAGCGCCCGACCGCTCCCCTGCCCGGACACATTGCTGACCTAGGGCTGACCGGGCCGAGAGGCCCCGCCCAGCTCTGGCTTGCCGGGCAACCGGCCGGCCGGCGGCGAGGAATGTGGTCCTAACCGAGGTAAGAGCTGGGCCTCTTTTCCGGCGCGGCGATCTGAGCTCGTGTCACCTGTGGAGCACCCGGTCCTTTGCCGGCGCACCCGCTCGGCGCCAACCGGCATCCGCGCCTCGTCCCGCTCCGTGCGGTGTGGCCGGGCCGCCCGACGGGCGGGTAACGGAACTGCCAACTGCTGCTCTCAAAGTGGCGCTGGTTCGGTTCTGCCCTCTCCGCCAGGCTCCGCCGGCCTTCGGTGCACAACTCCGTCGCACCTTCAAGAGACGGCCCCGGCACCGGTTGAGCTTTCTGCCCGTGGCGGTCAACAACCTCAACCAGATCGAGCCACCGCACAGCACCCCAAACGCGAAGCACGACCCCCCACAACTCACATGAACCCACGACAAGCTCTTCAACTAGCTGATCAGCGTCAGGCTCACCTGCGCGGCGACCGGCCGCCTCGAGGGCCACGACGGGCGCGCCTGCGTCTCGACGCTGCGTCGCTTCGGGCGCCGTCGCAGTCGGCGGCGGCGGCAGCGGTTCGCGCCCGCAGGTCGACGGGCTGGTTCCTCGTCCAGGTGGGGCTTCGCCTCGCTCTCGCCGGCGACCCTCCGCCGCGGCCGAGCGGATTCCGACGGCCTCGAAGGCAGACGCTTGAGGGGCAGCCGGCCGGCGGCGGCGAGGGAGGCATGATCCGGCCGGGTCCGCCGCCCGCGATCTTCCCTCGCCCGGGCTAAAGACCTGCCTTGCTCTGGCGACGCCTGAAGTGGCCCTCGGTGAGCGAGATCAGGAAGGCGAGGCCCCCGAAGGCCATGCCCAATGCGGCCGGGCCGTCCCACCCGAAGCTGGCGTAGGTCACCGCGGCGCCGATCGAGCCCACCGTCCCGCCGATGAAGTAGCACGTCATGTAGGCGGCGTTCACGCGGCTTCTCGCCGCGCCGGCGAGGCGGTAGATCTCGCTCTGGTTCGTGACGTGCATCCCCTGGCTGCCGAGATCGAGCACCACGATGGCGGCGATGAGCACTACGAGCTGGCGTGGCGCGATCGCCAACATGACGAACGCCAGCAGCATGGCGGCCGCCGTAGCCACCGTCATCGCCGACTGCTTGCCGCGATCGGCCAGGCGGCCGGCGACCGAGGCCATGGCCGCCCCGGCCACGCCGGCCAGCCCGAAGAGCCCGATCGTCCCCACTCCGTACCGGTACGGCGGAGCGGCGAGCAGGAAGGCCAGGCTCGTCCAGAGCACGGTGAAAGCGGCGAAGGAAAGCGCCCCATAGACAGAGCGCCGCCGGAGGACCGGCTCCTGGCCGAAGATCCGGCCGACGGACGTGAGCACCTGCGGATAGCTGAGCCCCGTGTCCTCCCGGTAACGGGGCAGGGCTCGCCAGAGCACCACGGCGAGCACGACCACGACGCCGGCGGCCATGAAGTAGACGACCCTCCACGAGGAGGCGGCGGCGACGTAGCCGGCCACGGTTCGGGCAAGCAATATGCCGAGGAGCAGGCCGCTCATGACCGTGCCCACGACCCGGCCCCTCTCGGCGTCGCGAGCGAGGGAGGCCGAAAATGCGACCAGGATCTGAGCCACGACCGAAGTGGCCCCGGCCACGACGGAGAAGGCATAGAGGACGGCCAGAGATGGAGCGGTGGCCATCCCGACAAGGCTCGCCGCCGTGATGCACGACATCACCACGACGAGGCGCCGCCGCTCGAGGAGATCGCCGAGCGGCACCAGCAGCAACAGACCGACCGCATAGCCGATCTGCGAGGTGGTCACGAGCAGCCCGGCCGCTCCCGGGCCTACGCCGAAGCTGTGGCGGATTGTCGCCAACAGCGGCTGGACGTAGTAGTTGCTGGCCACGGTGACCCCGGTGGAGACGGCGAGCAGGAGGACGAGACCCCGGGACAGGCCGGCGCCCGCCTCGATCCGGGCCGGCGGGAGAGGCCGCCACGCGCCCGGGCCCCTCGGGCGGCGCCTGCCCGACCCGGGCCAACGGCAGCGGGCGCCACGTGCCGGCCTTCTCGCGTGGGCGCCGAGTCGTCACACAGTCAGGCTAGAGAGGGACGGGGGCGGTAGCACTCGCCGTTCGAGACTGCTAGCCTGGCACTCGACTGATGAGAGTGCTAACGCTCGAGGGAATCCGAGCAGCAAAGGGAGGACTGAGTTAATGCCGAAGCAGATCGCTTTCGACGAGCACGCCAGACGGGCGCTCGAGAACGGAATGAACCAGCTGGTCGACGCCGTAAAGGTGACGCTCGGGCCGCGGGGACGCAATGTCGTGCTCGAGAAGAAGTGGGGCGCCCCGACGATCACGAACGACGGCGTCTCGATCGCGAAGGACATCGAGCTCGAGGACCCGTTGGAGAAGATCGGTGCCGAGCTCGTGAAGGAAGTCGCCAAGAAGACCGACGACGTCGCTGGTGACGGCACTACCACCGCCACCGTCCTCGCCGGTGCGATGGTCCGCGAGGGCCTTCGCAACGTGGCCGCCGGCGCCAACCCGATGTCGCTCAAGCGGGGCATCGAGCAGGCCGTCGAGGTGGCCGTGGCCCGTATCAAGGACGTCGCCAAGGACACGGACTCGAAGGACCAGATCGCCCAGGTGGCGGCGATCTCTGCTGCTGACGACGAGATCGGCTCGATGATCGCCGAGGCCATCGACAAGGTGGGCAAGGACGGCGTCATCACCGTGGAGGAGTCGCAGACCTTCGGGATGGACATGGAGCTCGTCGAGGGCATGCGCTTCGACAAGGGCTACATCTCCCCGTACTTCGTCACCGACCCTGAGCGGATGGAGGCCTCGCTCGACGACCCGCAGATTCTTGATCGTCGGCTCGAAGATCTCCGCCGTGCGGGACCTGCTCCCGGTCCTCGAGAAGGTCATGCAGACCTCCAAGCCGCTCGTCATCATCGCCGAGGACGTCGAGGGTGAGGCTCTCGCCACGCTCGTGGTCAACAAGATCCGCGGCACGTTCAAGAGCGTCGCCGTCAAGGCCCCCGGGTTCGGGGAGCGCCGCAAGGCGATGCTCCAGGACATCGCCATCCTCACCGGTGGCCAGGTCGTCACCGACGAGGTGGGCCTGAAGCTCGAGAACGTGACGCTCGACCTGCTCGGCCGGGCGCGCAAGGTCGTCGTGACGAAGGACGAGACGACGGTCGTCGAGGGTGCCGGCACCGACAGCGACATCAAGGGCCGCATCAACCAGATCAAGACCGAGATCGAGAACACCGACTCCGACTACGACCGTGAGAAGCTGCAGGAGCGCTTGGCCAAGCTCTCCGGTGGCGTGGCGGTCATCAAGGTCGGTGCGGCGACCGAGGTCGAGCTGAAGGAGAAGAAGCACCGTATCGAGGACGCAGTCTCCACGACGAAGGCCGCCATCGAAGAGGGCGTCGTTCCTGGTGGTGGCGTGGCACTTCTCCGGGCGCAGCAGGCCATCCTCGATCTTGCCGAGAAGCTCGACAACAGCGACGAGGCGACCGGTGCCAGGATCGTGGCCCGGGCCGTCGAGGAGCCCCTGAAGCAGATCGCCGTCAACGCCGGCCTCGAGGGTGGCGTCGTCGTCGACAAGGTGAAGCACCTGAAGAACAAGGCCGAGGGTCTGAACGCCGCCACCGGCGAGTACGAGGACCTGTTCAAGGCCGGCGTCATCGACGCCGCCAAGGTCACCCGCTCGGCGCTCCAGAACGCCGCCTCCATCGCGGCGCTGTTCCTCACCACCGAGGCTGTCGTCGTCGACAAGCCGGAGAAGGATGCACCGGCGATGCCTGGCGGCGGAGGCATGGAGGACTTCTAGTCACCTGCGGGGCTCCTGAGCCGTGCCGGCGTGCCGGCACGGGCGGGCGCCCCGCCGGCAGTGCGAGTACCCAGCGGTTCGAATGAGATGAGATGGAGGGGCGCTTCGGCGCCCCTCCTCTCGCGTGGCTGTCCGCCTGTCTGCACCCATACGGGACGGATGGATCGGGTCCCTCTTAGACTCCGCCGTCGTGGACTCGCCCGTCACCCAAAGCCCCGACCCCGTCTCCCCCACGGTGGGCTGGAACGTGCTCCACCTCTTCTGCCGGATCCGGCGTGATCCCTCGTCATCGGGCGACCGGGCCACACTCCTCGATGCCCTCGAGAGCGCCCGCAAGAACGACCACCAGATCGTCACCGCCTCCATCGTCGGCCACAAGGCCGATCTGTGCGTGCTCGCGCTCGGGCCTGACCTACATGTGCTGCGGGACCTCCAGACCGGTCTGCAGCGAGGCGGCCTCGAGGTCGTCGACTCCTACGTGTCGGTCACCGAGGTGTCCGAGTACGCCGCCGGCGTTCCCGATGAGATGAAGCAGGCCCGTCTCTACCCGGTCCTGCCACCGGCCGGGATGCCGGCGTTCTGCTTCTATCCCATGTCGAAGCGACGTGCCCCCGGTGCTGAGAACTGGTACGCGCTCGACTATGACGAGCGGCACCGGCTCATGATGGGCCACGGCAAGGTGGGGCGCGAATTCCGCGGCCGCGTCCTCCAGCTCATCACCGGCTCGACGGGTCTCGACGACCATGAATGGGGCGTGACGCTCTTCGCCACCCATCCCGATGAGCTGAAGCACTGCGTCTACGAGATGCGCTTCGACGAGGCGTCGGCCAGGTACGCCGAGTTCGGCCGTTTCTACACGGGGATTGTCGGCGAGGCCGATTCCGTCCTCGGCCAGCTCGGCCTTGCCTGACAAGCCCGGCCACCATGGGCTCTTGTCCGGCGACAGCGTCCCGCCTGCGCCCGCCGGCGGGGCCGCCGGCGGGGCGATGACCGTCGCCGCGGCGCCGGACGAGGCCCTCGATCGGCTGGAAGGGGTGCTCGGCGGCCTGGGGGCGGTCGTGGTGGGTCTCTCCGGGGGGGCGGACTCGGCGCTGCTCGCTTTCACGGCTCGCCAGCGCCTCGGGCGGGCGGCGGCGATCTGCGTCACGGCCGTCTCGGCCTCCCTTGCTCCCGAGGAGCTGGCCGACTGCGAGAGGCTCGCCGGCGAGTGGGATTTGGACTGGCGCCCGGTGCGTACCGGCGAGCTGGACAACGAGGCCTACGCCGCCAACGACAGCGACAGGTGCTACCACTGCAAGACCGCCCTCATGTCGGCGTTGGGCCCCATCGCCGCCGAGTCGAACGCCACCGCGGTGCTCGGTGTCAACCGGGACGATCTCACCGATCACCGGCCCGGCCAGCAAGCTGCGGCGGAGCGGGGTGCCCGGTTCCCTCTCGTCGAGGCGGGCCTCACAAAAGCTGACGTCCGGGCGCTCTCCCGTCGCCTCAACCTCCGGACGGCCGACAAGCCGGCGGCGGCTTGCCTGGCCTCCCGGGTCCCCTACGGGACACGTGTGACCTTTGCCGTGCTCGAACAGGTGGGGGCGGCCGAAGGGGACCTGCACCGGCTGGGTTTCGATGAGGTCAGGGTGAGACACTACGGCGAGGCCGCCCGGCTGGAGATACCTCTCCACCGCCTCGGTGCCGTCCTCGAGCAACGGGAGGCTGTCGTCGGCGCCCTCCACGCAGCCGGCTACCGCTACGTGACGCTCGACCTGGAGGGCCTCCGGTCCGGGAACCTCAACTCCTCGCTCCACAGATCGCCCTGAGGACCTTCCCCGCTCAGAGGGCGGCGGGGCTCCCGAGGAGAATCTTCGAGTATTCGCGCAAGGTGGGCTCGTGAAGAGCGTTCTATTGAGGTGACCGCACAGCTGGCGCCCCTGGGCTCGGCAGGCGGCCATGCGGCTCACCGCCTCTCATCACCGGGCGGGACGGTCGGAGGTGGCGGATACCGGGCCGAAGCGTCCGCCGGCATCGACGGGATCCTGCCCGCCGTGCCGGGGGGCGCCGGCTCCGGGCGGGCTCGGCGGGGACGGGGCATCGCGCCGGCCCGAAGAGTCTGGCAGCGGCCGGAGTGGGGGCGCGGGAAGGCTCCCACCCACCGCAGCCGGGCTCATACCTTTACTCGAGGCCCTCGGGGCCGACTGGTACTCGAGGCCCTCGGGGCCGACCGGTGGCGGACCCGTGTGCCGACGCCGGCAGCGTCTCCGGCGGCGGCCGTCGGTTGCCCACCTTGTCCAGATGACGACTGACGGGCGTGGCGCTTCGGATCGATCCTCTCAGGAGGTCGGTCCGCCTCCCTCGCCGGAGGGTGAACCCGGGTCCATGATCTGCCAACCGGCGCTCGACGTCGATCTCGCCTCATAGAACAGGCAGCCGTCCGGGCAGGCAAAGGGCAGCACTTCGTTCGCGCCGAGCCGGCACCGCTCCAGGCGGTCCTTGGATCGCACCGTCCGCATCATGTAATGCCGGCAGTCTTCCCGTACGGCCACGACACCATGATCCCACGCTCGGGGGCCGGCGGCTCAGTCGCCCCGGGCACCCGGCGGGTCCGAGGGGTCTCCTTCCATTTTGTCCAGGCTCCCCCGGAAGCGCCGAATCTCCCACCATTGCGAGACGGCCGAGACGACGAATATCGGCAGGACGAAAATGAACCCCATGATGGCGAACCTGATCAGCCATGCGACGCTCTCCACTGGTGCCTCCCGGGTCCTGGCCTTATCCTCGACAGTAGTGCCCCCTGAAACTCGCCCACAGTCGAATCTCGCCTCCCGGCCCGAGGGGTCCACCTCCCGTCCAGTCCGGGCGGGAGAGCTTCGGGCTGCCGGCGTCGTGGTGACTGCTCCCCGATCTGCCGGCATGGCTCGGATGCTCGACTAAGCCTCACGCAGGCCAGTTGCAAGGTCACGAGGAGGAACGCAATGAACGACCGTGGGCGGCAACCGAATGTCCAGCCTCAGCTGTCGGTCCGCAACGGTCGGGCCGCAGTCGAGTTCTACAAGGAAGCCTTCGGCGCCTTCGAGGCCTACCGATTCGGCGGCACCGATGACCACGAGGAAGTGGTGGCACAACTCTCCGTCGGCGACGCCTTCTTCTGGGTCGAGGACGAGTCGGCGCCGCACGAGAACTTCAGCCCCGAGTTGCTCGGCGGTGCCACCTCCCGAATGCTGCTGATCGTCGACGACCCGGTGTCGGTCCTGCAGCAGGCAGTTGCGGCCGGTGCTGCTCGAGATCCATCCTGTCGTCGAAGAGCACGGGTGGAGGCTCGGGCGGATCAAGGATCCCTTCGGCCACCACTGGGAGATCGGCCACCCGCTCGTGGAGTGGCCGCCGCCTGGCTAGAGGGTTATGAAGATGCCCCGGCCGAGGGCGCGGGCACGTCGGAGCACCACGGCAGCCGCGGCGACATCCTCGGCCGCGTCGCCTACCGACTTGTAGACCGTGACCGCGTCACCGGAGGCCCGCCCCGATGCCCGGCCCTCCAGGACTGCTCCTATTTCCGTCACCTGGGACCGGTCGAGACCCTGTAGCTCCTCTGCTCCGGCCGGCGGGGGTTCGAGCGCCGTCGGGGACTCGACGAACACCTGTGCCCCCTCGATGGTCGACGGATCGAGCTCGCGGCCCATCCCCACCGAGCTCACATGGGTCCCTCGGCTGATCCAGGCGTCTTCCACGACAGGAGCACGGGCATCGGTGCAACAGCACACGATGTCGGCGCCGGCGACTGCCGCTTCGAAGCTCGCCACGGCTCTTCCCGCAGGGTGCCGTGAGGCGAGGTTCGCCGCCCGCTCGCCGTCTCGTGATGCGATCCGGATCTCCCCGAGCGGGAACAGGTCGGCAAAGGCACTGAGATGGGAGATGCCCTGCACGCCGGCGCCCAGGATGGCGAGCACACTGGCGTCGGGCTTGGCCAGTGCCGCGGCGGCGATGGCAGCCGTCATGGCGGTCCGCCTCGCCGTGATCTCCGTCCCGTCCATCATCGCCACAACCGAGCCGGTGTCCTCGTCGAACACGACGATGACCGCCTGATGGCTGGGCAGCCCGAGTGCGGCATTCCCGGCGAAGACGCCGACGAGCTTCGCGGCCAGCCCGAGGCCGGGAACGTAGCCGGGCATGGCGGCGAGCAGGCCGCCTGACGTGGAGGCGGCGACACGGGCCGGGACGGACGTCTCACCTCGGGCGAGGGCGATGAGAGCTTCCGTCAACGCCAGGCGGAGCTCGCCGAGGTCCAGCAGCTCGCTCACGTCGTCCTTGCTCACGACCATGACATTGCTCATGCTCCAGGTTCTACAACAATGATCGGGCGGCTCCCTGTTCTCAGGCCCGAGGTATGGTCGGCGGGAATCCCGGCCGGGAAGGAAGGGCCATCAGACAACCCAAGCCTCAGGGATGCAGGACAGGATGAGGGTCATCGTCGTCGGCGGCGGCGTCGTCGGGCTCTGTTGCGCGTGGCACCTTCAGCGGCAGAGCGTGGAGGTCGAGGTGTTCGAGGGCGGCGAGTTCGGCCGTGGAGCCTCGGGTGCCAACGCCGGATGGGTCGTCCCGTCGCTCTCCACACCACTCGCCGCGCCGGGGATTATCCGCGCCGGCATCCGACACGCCCTCGACCCGAGCGGCGCCCTCGTCATCCGCCCGGGCTTGGACACGGAGTGGATCAGGTGGCTCTGGCGCTTCCGGTCGGCGGCGGGCAAGGCAGAGTACGAACGCGGCGTGCGGGCATTGATGCACTTGAACGCCCGCACCATGGAGTTGTTCGACCAGCTGGTCGACAATGGTGTCGACTTCGAGATGCACGCCGCCGGCATCCTCGCCCTCGCCCGAGACCGCCGTCACATGTCATGGTTCACCCAGCTCTTCGCCCAGTTGACGGCCCTCGGTTACCGCGGCGGCATCACCGAGCTCTCGGGGGCGGAGATTTGTGCCGTCGAGCCGGCGGTGAGCGAAGTCGCCGGCGCCGGGGCTCTCACGTCCGTCGACCGCCATGTGCAGCCGAACTCCTTGACTTCCGGCCTTGTCGCCGATTTGCGCCGGAGAGGCGTCGTGCTGCACGAGCACGCGCCGGTGCAAGGGCTGCGGAGGGCCGGCGGGGTTTGGCAGCTCACGACCGGCGGAGTGACGGTCTCTGCTCCGGCGGTCGTCGTGGCCCTGGGGGCGCGGATCAACGATCTGCTGCGAGACGTCGGTACCAGGCTGCCTGTTGTCGGTGGCAAGGGCTACTCCGTCGATCTCCGGGGCAGCGGCCGCCTGCCGTTGCACGCGCTGTACCTCATGGAGCCGAAGATCGGCCTTAGTCCGTACGCCGGGGGAGCGTGCGCATCGCTGGGATCTTCGAGCTGCCCGGCAGGGACGACGTGCCACTGCGAAGGCGCACCCGCCAGATTGTCGACCAGTCTCTTCCGTTCCTGCGCGACTGGCAGCCGAGCCCGGACGGCTGGGAAGAGCGGATTGGCAGGCCTGCGGCCGTGCACGCCGGACAGCCTGCCGTTTCTCGGCCAGGTTCCCGGCGCCGACGGCCTCTACGTCGCCACAGGTCACGGCATGCTGGGCGTCACCCTGGCGCCTGCGACGGGCGAGGCGATAGCCGACATGATCGTGGGGCGGCCCATCGGAGAGACCTTGCTGCCGTTCCGGCTGGAGGGCCGCATCTAAGGACGGGGCTCGCGGCGCCGTTGCATGACGACATTCGGCTGACTTCGAGCCGGCAAGGGCGACCATCCTCGAGGCGCCCCGAGCTGGCCGGAGCGCAAAACGAGGAAGTCCTAAAGCTTTGTCAGGTGGATGCCGATGAGCCTCGAGCCGGCGAATGGAGTGCTCTTGATTCCCGCACCAGCCGGCCGCAGCGGCGTCCTGTGGTGAGGCCCATCCCTCCCCAGGGCGTCTGCTGCGCGGGCCTGTTTCGCGGGCGCCGGACACAGCGAGGCTATGCCGTCTTCTCCCACACCGAAATATGTTTGGTGCTGTCGCTGGTGAAGGGCTCCCGCGTCCAGTCGCCCCAGCGCTCGCGCCGGGCCATCCCGGCCAACTGCGCCATTAGGTCGAGCTCGGCCGGCCACACGTAGCGAAACGGCACCGACAAGACCCTGAGCTCCCCTTCCTCCACCCAGTAGTGGTGGGAAACGAGACCCTGCGCCGCGACGTCGAACTCGTCGAAACCCAGCCGGGTGGGACTCACCGTGAACGGCCGGACTGTCTCGCCGGGAGGGAGCCGCTGGAGCTGCGGGACTTCCAGTTCGATCACAAAGCACCCACCCGGCTTCAGATGAGCGGCGACGTTCCGGAAGCACTCCACCTGCTCCGCCTGGCTGGTCAGGTTGGCGATCGTGTTGTAGACGAGGTAGGCGAGCTCGAAGGTCTGTTGCAATCTGGTGGTGGCGAAGTCGCCGATGGTGACGTCGATGTCACGAGCGCCGGGTTTCGCGCGGAGCCGGGCGACCATTGCCTCCGACAGATCGATCCCGTGTACGCGGACCCCTCGCCTCCTGAGTGGCACGGCCAGGCGGCCGGTGCCGATGCCGAGCTCGAGGGCGCTGCCCCCTCCCGCCAGGCCGGCGAGGAAGTCCACAGCCGGCTCGAGGACCGCAGGTTCGAACATCGCGGCAGAGTCGGCGTCGTAGAGGGCGGCTACCGGCTCGTCAAAGTAGTCTCGCCTCGGCACGGGAGAACTGTCGCAGGACTTAACGGCGATCGCCATTCGCTCGGCGTGATCGTTGTGAGCAAGCGGGCTGTCGCCGCCCCTATCGCCGGCAGCGACAGCAGCCGAGGCCCCAACCACGGTTCCTTGGCCCAGCGCCGACCAAATGACGCCATGGGACTCATCGAGAGGATGAGGACCTCCTTCGAGCGACGTCCAATGTTCTCTGCCCGTCCACGACTACCGTCTGGTGTCGATGCTGGAGGGCCCCTACCGAGATCTGTTCGCGGCCATTGCCGACTCCGCCGGCGCCCTCACCGGCCTCCTGTTCGTCGCCCGGACCTTAAGGGACGGCGGCACCACCACGTCCCGTCCGAATGTCGGCCAGGAGGTCCGGGCGGCCGCCGCGCTGCTCTCGTTTGTCAATGCGTTGACAGTCTCACTGTTCAGCCTGGTGCCCGGAACCCACGTCGGCTATCCCGCCTTGGTGGTCGGCATCCTCGGAGTCGCTTTCAGTGCGGGGGGCGTGCGCTCCATTCTGGCCAGCCCTTCGATGCGACACCGGCGTCGGCGTCACTTGGTGCTGACCATCGGCCTCGGACTGACCTTCGGCCTCGAGATCGTCGGGGGCGTGGATCTGCTCAACCATCCTGGCGACACCAACTCGCTGGACTTGATCAGCTACCTCCTGATCGTGTCGTTGCTGATCGGTGTGGCGCGGTCATGGGAACTGGTCGGCGGCAGAGACACGGGCATCATCGCCTCTCTGGCAGTGCTCATCGGCCGTCATCCCGGCGCGCCTGAGTCCGCCACCTTCACCCCGGATGGGGATGCGGAGAGCGAAGAAGCCGGCCGGTGACCGGGAACTACCAGATGTTCAGCTCTGAACACCGGGTGCGTGAAGAGGATGCCCTGAGATGGCGACGCCCATCTCGGGGATGTCCCCTATTTACAACCGGCCTGGTTCCCGCTCATCATCAACCTGACTACAGAAAGTAGGCCAGGAAGTGGCGGATCTCGACAGCAGCGCTGAAATCGACATCGTGCACGGGCCGGACGCCATCGTCGCACGCATACCTCTCTCCGAGGCAGTTGGGCCGTGGATGGGGGAGTACAGGAAACTCGCCAGGTCCAAAGGACTGGGGGCAGACGTCCAGGAGGAGCCGGGCAAGGACGTGCTGGTAGTAACGGTGCCCGTCGGGTCCTCCGAGCAAGACGTCTTCGCCATCTTGGATACGGCCCGGCAGCTCGTCGATGAGGCGAAGGTGGCAGCCGGGACGCGCTCCGATACCGAGAGCGTCACCGAGCAGCACGTTCGGACATGGTGGAGCCGACAGGACGGGGAGTCGCGCCCGTAGCCACGCCCGATAGCCCAGTCACAGCGGCCCGAAGCCAATCATCCCTAGTGGTCTGTCTGACAAATGATCAGCGGGTACGACGGCCGCGCAGATCGGCAGCTCAAGGCCGGTCGTCACGGCGAGTCAGCTCTGGGCGATGCGAGCAGAATCGTTGGATAGAACTATGCCGGTTCTTCACCGGGTTTATGGGAGGTCGTTCAATGGATGAGATCAAGGGCATCGCACGGGTGGTGTTCCACCCCGGCAAGCTCGACGAGTGGAAGCGCCTGACTGAGGAAGCCATGGAGATCGTGCGAACTCGAGACCCCGGGACCCTGCAGTACGAGGTGTTCTTCAACGACGACGAGAGCGAGGCGATCGTCTTCGAGCGATACCAAGACGCCGACGCCGCGTTGGAGCATTTCGCCAACATCGGGCATCTTATGGAGCCGCTCATGGCCACCGCCACCGTCACCGGCGAAGTGCTCGGTACCCCGAACGAGATGATGCGGGCACAGCTCGGCGGCGACCAGCCGAAGCTCTTTACCCCTTGGATGGCCGCACACGAGTAACCCCTAAGTCGGCTTACCGGCGACCGGCTCGGCCACCAATGAAAGCGCGGCCTCCCGCAGCATCCACCTCGCGCCGCTTTGACCTCGGTATCCTTGTCCGATCATGCCCACCAAGCACAGTTTGTGCCGAGCCGAGACAAGCCCAGTACGGATTCTCGTGGCCGAAAATCACCTGCACCTGGAGGAGCTGTCCAAGGCTGCAGACGAAGCCGCCCGCCGCCGTGGGTGGGCACGAATCCATCGGTTGGAGGCTGAAGTAGCGGAATATCTTCCGTCGGTCACCGAGCCACTCGGTCGCTAACTGGTCCTCTACTAACTTCGCGCCAATGTTCATGCCCGGTCAGGGCAGACCCCTCGGAGACAAAGCGGCGAGGGCGCGGTACCGGTGGGAGGCGGGTCGCCTGAAGCCGATCTACCTGATATGGGTGCCCGACTGCCAGAGCGCCTTGCCGGCGGAGCTATAGAGAACCGAGTTTCGGTCTGACTGCATGACCACGTAGGCACGGCGAGATGTATCGCTGGTCGGTAGAACCTTTGATTGACCTGTCAGAACGGGCGGAAAAGTCAAGCCCCCCTGCCGTGCCCCGGCGAAGCCTTCCAGCGGAAGTGCACGAAGATGCGCCCCCAATTCCGCGAGTCCTTCTCGACCCGGTGGTAGATCGCCTTCACCTCGGGCTGCTCGAGGTAGCGCAGCACTCGCTTCTTCAGCTGGCCCGACCCCTTCCCCGGGATTATCTCGACAAGAGACGCCTTGGTGCGCACGGCCTCATCGATGATGTCGGTCAAGGCGCGCTCGATGTCACCGCTGCGGTTGTAGATGTCGTGCAGGTCGAGCTTGAGCTTCATTCCTCGCTCACGACGGCCTCGGCCTCGATCTCCACCTTCCAACGCGGATCGAGCAGGGCCGCCACAACCACCATCGTGGCCGCCGGCCGGGCGCTCCCCAAAAGGGCTGCGTGGACGGCGCCGACGGCCGCGGCGTCACCACTGCTGGTCAAGTACATCCGCGTCCGGACGACATCGTCGAGAGTCGCGCCCAGCGCGGCGAGGCTGCCGGCGATGATCTCGAAGCACCTTCTCGCCTGGGCGCCGGCGTCAGGGGCGCAGGAACCGTCGGGCCAGAAAGGCCCGGTGCCGGAGACGCACACTCGGTCCCCGACCCGAATGGCACGGCTGAAGCCGATCACCGGCTCAAAGGGTGAGAGGGACGCCGCCCTCTTGCGATCGATAGTCAGCTATGCCTCATCTCGGCACATGCCCTCCCTGACTCGCTTCCAGGGCACATTACACGTGCTGTTCGACAGCGACGTTGGTCCATCTGTGACCGGAGCCGACCGGGCTGAGGAGAGGGGCCTCGCTAATCTCGCTGACATGGGCCGTGTGGAACCCCCGATCGCCGGCGACGAGAGGGCTGCCGTGCTCGGCGAGCTCGAGCGAGTGCGCTCGTATCTGGCGTGGAAGTGCGGCGGGCTGGACTCGCTCGGGCTGCAAGCCACGATCGGCAGGTCCACGATCACACTCGGTGGACTGCTCAAGCATCTTGCCCTCGTCGAGGACGACAGTTTCTCCCGAAAGTTGTTGGCGTCCCCGCTGGGGCCACCTTGGGACAGCGTGGACTGGGACGCGAATCCCGACTGGGAGTGGCACTCGGCTGCTGAGGACACGCCGGAGCAGCTCATGGCCCTATGGCACGAAGCCGTCGAACGCTCTCGCGCCGTAGTTGCTGAGGCGTTGGCCGATGGCGGACTGGACCACGTGGGGCGGTACGTGAGTCGTAGCGGAGAGTCCCCCAACCTACGTCGGATCCTTCTCGACCTCATCGAGGAATACGCTCGCCACGTCGGACACGCGGACTTGATCCGGGAGTCAGTCGACGGCCTCACCGGCGAGGACCCGCCGGAGTAACTTCGAAAAGCCTGCCAGCTCATTCGAGCGACAGACCGCTGGGGATGAGCGACGTCATCGGTCTCAGTGGGCCGAGTCATCGAGGCTCGCCGAAGCCAGCCTGCAAAGTGTCTCACGCCGGTCGAACGGGTATAGCCACCCTTTAGCCGGTCGCCCCGTGTGAGTGATGTCGCAGCGGGCAGCAGGCGAGGAGCGCCTCAAGGAGATGCGCCACCATGACCGAACTAGCGAAGCCCCGCGTCCCCGAGTCCCCTGAGGAAGGCTTGCTTCGGGAATCCGGAGTTTCGACCTCAGATTTCGGGCGTGACAGGGAGCTCGAGCAAGACCGGGTTCTCGTGGACCGTTGCCAGCAAGGCGATGATCGAGCATTCGAGGAGCTCTTCCTCAGGCACCGGGACCGTTTGCACCGGTTGTGCTTGCAGCGCCTCGGAGATCAGTCCGCGGCAGAGGACGTGGTCCAAGAGGCATTCGTGCGCGCCTGGCGCGCCATGCCGGCATTCGCCGGGGAGCGACGGTTCTACCCCTGGCTGAGCGTGATCGCGTCGAACCTGTGCACTGACATGCAGAGGAAGAAGCGGCGGGAGAACCTCGTTGTCGAACAGCAGCTCGACCTGGTCGCTCCACCGGTCGCGGCCGAGCAGGAGGCTGTCCTCGAGTCGCACGCGGAGATCGAGACATCCTCGTGCGTGCACTTAGCAGGTTGTCGGCCCGTCACCGCGAGGTGCTGGAGCTTCGCGAGGGCCGCAACTGGAGCTATCAACAAATAGCTGCGTTCTCCGGAGTAGAGGTGTCGGCAGTCGAGACGCTGCTATTCCGGGCCCGGCGGTCACTCAACCGCGAGTTCAAGGCGATCGCACGGTCCGAAGGCGTGCTCGGCGTGCTGTTGGTGCCGTGGTACAGGCTGAGGAGGATGCTCGCTCGAGGTTCGAGCCGTCGTGGACGCCTGATGTCGGGCGACGGCTCATCGACTCCTGAAGATCCGGCCGGAGCCACGACACGCGGCGGAGCGTCCTCTCTCGGAACGTCTGGCGCCGGAGGGCCCGGGTTGCAGGCTCTTCCCTCTACGTGGCTCCCGGGTCTGTCCGGCCTGGCGTCGGCGATCCCGCCCCCGTTGATCGGAAGCAGCCTGGCGGCTGCGGCAGCAACGGCAGCGATCGCGATGGGATCCTTTGCTGGGGGTCATGCAGCAATAGCCGCCGCAAGGCGACTGCCGCCGGTGGCCTCTGTGCGGTCATTCCGGCCGTCCGCGAGTCCATCAACCCACACGCGGGTGCCGCCGCTGACCCACGGGCGAGTGTCGCTTCTCCGCCGCACGGGTGGACCCCGCTCCGGCGGGGGCCTGGTCCCGCAGTCCCCTGCAGGTGCTCGGGTTCCGCCGGCAGTACCGTCGCTTGCTCAGGCCGGCCCTGACCATGTGCCGTTGCCTCTGAAGCCAGCCGGGACTGCTCATTCCTTGCGGTCGCTGGTGAACGGGGCCGGTAGCTCCTCCGGGAGTACAGGCAGGCTCTCCGAGGCGGCGGCAGGCACGCTCTCAGGGGTCGCCGGAGAAGTGGCGGGCACGGCCGGCCATCTGAACGGGGCGGTCGGCAAGCTCTCCGGCACCGCCCGCGACGCGACGGGCATGGTCAGGCATTTGAGCGGGTCCCTCGGCAAGCTCTCCGGGGCTGCGGCAGAGGCGACCGGCACCGTAAGGCACCTGAGCGGCCCGGTCCGTCACCTGGCGGGAGGGCTCTGCACCCTGAGCTGCACCGGGGGCACGGTGCCCCGAGCGGTAGGTCAGCGGACCGGCACGGTCGAAAAGCTATCCAAAGCCGCGGGTGAGCTGACTGGGGCCGTCACCCGTCCGAGCGGCTCAGTGGCCGAACTGCCGGCGCCGGGCTCACCGTCTCCCGCCGCTCCCGTCGGAGCGAACGCGCACGAATCGGCTCCCGATCCGCCCGCGGCAGCAACTGTCCCTGCGGGCCAGCTTGCCCGGGGACTCCTTTAGCGGCGCCGAGCCAACGAGCCAGCTTCAGGGGTTAAGGCGATCGACGCCAAGGCGCCAGCTTCAGAGGTTAAGGCGAGTCCGACAGACGGGGCCGCAGAAGCAACGCGCGCCGCGTTGGTGTGCCGGAGCGACACCTGCGCGGCGCACCTCATGAGGGGGCTCGGCCCAGCCGCCGCCCTCCTCCGGTAGCGTCGGGCGACGTGCCGAGGGAGGCTGCGTCCGCACAGGAGCTGGTCCGATGGGGAGAGTCGCTGGCGGCCATCGCGAGGACGGGCCTCGGCTTCACTGAGAGCCTCTACGAACGTGAGCGCTTCGAGGAGATCCTCCGTGTGGCGGGGGAGATACGGGCGGCCGCCGCCGCCAGCCTCGCCCGCAGCGGCCAGCCCGTCGGAACCGATACGGCCGAGGGCCTCGTCCACGAATGGCTGAAGGGGGTGGGCAGCGGGGTTGCCGGCTACGTCACTCCAAAGATCGCTGTCGGAGCGGTGGTAGGCAACGGCGACGACGAGATCCTGCTTGTCCAGCGGGGGGACTCCGGCGCCTGGCTCTACCCGACCGGTTGGGCCGATGTCGGCTACTCCGCTGCCGAGGTCGCTGTGAAGGAAGTGCTCGAGGAGACCGGCATCGAGGTCGAGCCGGTCCGGCTCATCATGGTGCTCGACGGCCTGCGGCTCGGCATCACCCAGGTGCCGCTTTACTCCCTCGTCTTCCAGCTGCGCCCCCTCGGCGGAGAGCTGAAGGCCCACCCCCTCGAATGCCGGGACGTCGGCTGGTTCAGCGAGGACGGACTACCGACTCCTCTTGCCGGCTCTGGTCTATGGAAGGACCACGCATTCAAAGCCATCCGCGGCGAGGCGATCGAGGTTCTGTTCGACCGGCCCCGCCGCCCGGTGTGGCAGCGGGCCGATGAGCCGGAAGAAGGCGGCGCGGAGTCTCCGGGAGAAGCCGAGTGAGCGCGATCGGGCCCCAGGGGATCAGGTGACTGTCGTCGAGGCCGTCTCTGACTTGAACGGAGATCTCGGTGGCGGCGGTGGCCCGGCTCATGCCGCAGCTCTCCGCGAGCGCAGCCGTCCCGACCGTGGCGGAACTCGAGGAGCTCACCGCTTCCCCGGCGAGCACGCTCTTCGTGGCCAGGCTGTCGCCCTCCGGCACGATCGTCGGCATGCTCACCTTGGTCCTCTACCGAATCCCCACCGGGCTGAATGCCGTCATCGAGGACGTCGTCGTCGACCAAGCCGCCCGCGGCTCGGGCGCCGGGGCCTCCCTGGTGCGGGCCGCCCTCGACGAGGCGGAACGGCGGGGCGCCCGCCATGTCGACCTCACCTCAAGGCCGTCCAGGGAGGCGGCGAATCGTTTGTACGCCCGGTTGGGTTTCGAGCAGCGAGCGACGAACGTCTACCGTTTTACCCGTCATTAGCCTTTCTTGGGTGGATTGGCTCGCCGAGACGTCCGGGGGCGGCGTGCGCGAACGGCGCTTCGACCTGCGACGAGATGAGCGCGTGATACCCGGGCTGCTCTGGACCCGGGCCGATCCGCCGCCTGACGAGCCGACGGCGCTCGTGCTGATAGGTCACGGCGCGAGCGGCGACAAGCGTCAGGACTACGTGCTTTCGATGGCCCGGCGGCTCGTCCGCAACCATGCCCTCGCCGCCGTGGCGATCGACGGCCCGGTCCACGGCGATCGGCGAACGAGGGAAGCCTCCGGCCGGGCCGGGCGGCAGGTTGCTTTCCTCGATTTCGCCCAGAGCTGGTCGAGTGACCCGACAATGACCGACGAGATGGTGGCGGACTTCCGTGCCACCGTCGATGCACTCACCGGTCTCGACGAGATTCGCTCCGACAGCATCGGCTACTGGGGCCTGTCGATGGGGACGATCCTCGGTCTTCCCTTCGTCGCAGCAGAGCCCCGGGTGAAGGCCGCCGTCCTCGGCCTGATGGGGGCGACAGGTCCGACCAAGGAGCGCATCGCCGAGGACGCCCCGCGGATCACATGCCCGGTGCTCTTCCTCGTCCAGTGGGACGACATGCTCTTCCCCGCCGAGACGGCCTTCGCCCTCTTCGACTCGATCGGATCAGCGGACAAGCGCCTCCATGCCGCCCCTGGCCCTCACGGAGCGGTGCCGGAGGAGGAACTGGCCGCGAGCGAGGCCTTCCTCGCCCGCCACCTCGCACGGTGAGCAGCCGGCGTCGTGCCATAAAGTCAGAACCCATCCGTCTCCCCGGCAACTGACCGCCCGCCACGCTGGGCATCCCGCCGGCGGCAGGGGATCCCCGGCCGCACTCTAGGATTACCTGCGGTAAGCACGATATAGAGCGGTCGCCGGGGACCGTCATGAGTGGAGGTCGGGCGACGTGGCAGAGAGCATCACGATCACTGACAACCGGACCGGAGAGTCCATAGAGATTCCCATCGTCGACGGTGGCGTCCGAGCCGACGAGTGGGCCAAGCTCCTGCCCGGCATCTGGTTCTACGATCCGGCTTTCATGACCACAGCAGCAGCCGAGAGCTCCATCACCTACGTCGAGGGCGATGAGGGCAAGCTGGAGTACCGCGGGTACCCCATCGAGCAGCTGGCGGAGAAGTCGAGCTATCTCGAGGTCGCCTACCTGCTCCTCCACGGCGACCTGCCCAACCAGGCGCAGTTGGACGAGTGGGTCCACCAGATCACGTATCACACGTTCATCCACGAGAACGTCCGCAAGCGGTTTCTCGAGGGCTTCCACTACGACGCCCACCCGATGGGCATCCTCGTGTCGGCGGTGGCCGCCCTCTCGACCTTCTATCCGGAGGCGAAGGACATTTTCGACCCGGCCACCCGGGACAAGCAGATCATCCGCCTGATCGCCAAGATGCCGACGTTGGCGGCGGCCGCCCACCGGTTCAGCGTCGGCATGCCCTTCGTCTACCCGGACAACTCCCTCGCCTTCTCGGAGAACTTCCTCTCGATGATGTGGAAGACGGCCGAACCGCGCTACGAGGCGAACCCGGTGCTCTCCCGGGCGATCGACATCCTGTTCATGCTCCATGCCGACCACGAGCAGAACTGCTCGACGACAGCCATGCGAGTAGTGGGGTCCTCACATGCCGACCCGTACTCTGCCTGCGCGGCCGCCTGCGCCGCCCTCTACGGACCTCGGCACGGTGGTGCCAACGAGACCGTCATCCGCATGCTTTCCTCGATCGGCTCGATCGACAACGTGCCCGAGTTCATCAGGGCGGTGAAGGAGGGCCACGGCCGGCTGCAGGGCTTCGGGCACCGGGTGTACAAGAACTACGACCCCAGGGCCAAGATCATCAGGCAGGTCGCCTACGACGTGTTCGACGTGACCGGGAAGAGCCCCCTGCTCGACATCGCGCTCAAGCTGGAGGAGGTCGCACTGGCCGACGAGTACTTCACCTCCCGCAAGCTCTACCCGAACGTCGACTTCTACTCCGGGCTCATCTACCAGGCGATGGATTTCCCGATGGAGATGTTCCCCGTGCTGTTCGCCATCCCGAGGACCGCCGGATGGCTGGCGCACTGGATCGAGCTGCTGGATCAGGACACGAAGATCGCTCGTCCACGCCAGCTCTACACCGGGAGCGCCCGGCGCGACTACATCCCGGTCGAGCAGCGCTGATCCGCCATCGGAGCCGCCGTCCTCGGCACAGTGCAGGACGAAGCTCCGAGGCGGACCAGCTGAGAACCACATCTCCCCCTCGGCGGGGGTATTGAAACCAAGACGAGGCAGTTGTCGAAGCACGGCGCTCCCTCGCGCCGGCAGAGCTTCGGGGATCCTGGGCGGCGTGAGAAGCGCCCCTTAGAGCAGAACGCTCTTAGCGAACCGGCTCGGTGGTCAGCGTCTCCGCTGTCGGGCCACCTCGAAGCAGGCCACCGCAGCCGCCGCAGACACGTTCAGCGATGGAATCTCCCCGCTGAGAGGGATCTTCGCCAGCACTTCGCAGCGACGGCGGGCAAGAGGACCGAGCCCGGCACCCTCTGCTCCGAGTACGAGAGCAACCGGACGGTCTCCGATCTCTACGTCGAAGAAGTCGGTCCCGCCGCGCTCGTCCAGACCGATCGTCGTCACGCCGAGGCGCCCCAGGTCCTGCAGGGCGCTCGGAATGCCGGCGACGAGAGCCATCGGGAGGTGCTCGATGGCACCCGCAGCCGCTTTCGTGACGGCGGGAGTGACGTGAGCGGAGCGGTGACGGGGAATGACCACTCCCGTCGCGCCGGCGCACTCGGCGCTTCGAAGGATGGCACCGAGGTTCTGCGGATCGGTCACGCCGTCCACCAACACGAGGAAGCATCCCTTTGCCAGTTCTCCGCCCTCGTTGCCTGCCGGAGCGAGCCCGGCACGGTCGATTGCGCCATCCTCCTCATGGGGCTCAGCAGGCTCGGCGAGAACCTCCTGGGCGTCCCCGGCGCCGGCGGCTTCCGACCAGATCTCGTCGCCGTCGTCGACCTCGTCGGCCTCGCCGGCGGCTCCCAGCCCGATCTCGTTAGCTTCGTCGTCGCCGTCGGCTCCGCCCGATCTCGTCGCCGTCGTCGTCGACCTCGTCGGCGGCTTCCGACCCGATCTCGGCACTTTCACCGGCTTCGTCGGTGTCGTCGGCTTCCAGCGCGCTGTCGTCGGCCGCGCCCTCCCCGGCCTCGGCATCTCGCCGACCTCGCCGACCTCGCCCGACCCGATCTCGGCACTTTCACCGGCCTCGTCGGCGTCGTCGGCTTCCGAGCGCGCTGTCGGCGGCCTCGCCCTCCCCGGCCTCGGCACTCTCGCCGACCTCGTCGCCTTCGCCGTCAACTTCGACGTCCGGCCCCTCGAGCTCCTCGAGGTCGTCGTCCAGCTCGACGAAGACGAGGGCGTCGTCTGCCTCGTTTTCCTCGCCCTCGTCGTCAAGAGCCGACTCGAGGTCACGCTCCGATCCTGATCGCCTACCAGGCGCCGGCTTCGACGACTCCCCCCCTGCCCTGCCCAGAACCAGCTCCTCGAGAGAGACCGCCTCGAGCGGCTCGGCGAAGGCCACGACACCCTGAGGCGATTCGGTGCCTTGGACGGATTCGAGCCGCCGATGGGACACGAGCCGGACAGGGATGTGCCGCGCCCGGGCCAGCGAGTCGATCTCGCCGAGAATGGGCGACGGGTCATTGCCCTCGGTCATCCAGACCTCGCGCACCTGCCTCCGGCCGGCAGCCAGCAGCTCTCGCACAGCCTGGCGGCCCTCCACCTGGTCGCCTCCGAGAGTGCGCGATTTCGGACCCTCCGAACGGCCGCGGGGCGTGGACGGGCTCCACAGGTTGCGCCCGGTCGTCGCCGCCCGAGCCATGGAGCGGGCGACCTCGAGGTCCTCGTCCCCGGGGCCGCCCTGCCCGTACTTGGGCTCCGAACGCCGCATGCCGCCACCGGGATCGGAGTCTCCACCTCGTCGGGCGTCACGACGGGGATCCGACCGTTGCCCCGGTGGTCGGCCGCGGTCCCGGTCCGGCCTGGAGTCGCGACCTCCTGAGTCCCCGGGTCTCGTGCGGTACCCTCCTCCGCTGCGGGCGATCCCGCCCCAGACGGCTCCGGCCGGACTACGCGGCGGCCCTGTGCGGCCACGCGGCGAACCACCGCCGGTGGCGCCGTAGCCGCCAGAGCGCGAGGCGTCGCGACCTTTCCCGAATCTGTCCTTTCCTGACCGCTCTTCACCCCGGCCCTCGCCTGGGCGCCCACGGAAGCCTCCGGCCGAACCCGAGCGGCCTCCCTCGGGTCGTGCTCGGTAACCACCGCCTCGCGGCCCGCCTTCGGGATCCCACCGGCGATCCCCCTCCCGGCCGTACCCGCCCTCTGGACGAGGGGGACCCTGGCCACGAGAACGGGCGTCGTACCGGTCGCCGCCGCCGCCTCGTCCCCCGGCTGGAGCACCGCGGCCACCCCGCCCTTCAGGGCCACCGCCGCCGTATCCGCCCCGGCTGCCGGGGCCGCCGTAGCCACTGGATCCGCCCCGGCCGGCGCCGTAACCGCCGCGCCCGCCGGCACCTCCGGCACCTCCGTAGCCGCTCGAGCCGCTCGAGCCGCGCGAGCCGTAAGCGCCGGATCCGCCCCGGCTGGCAGAGCGCCCGTAGCCGGAACCGCCCGAACCGGCGCCCGAACCGGCGCCGGGGCGCCCGTAGCCTCCCCGACCCTGATATCCCGCGCCGCCTCGACCGGCGCCGCTGCCTCGCGAACCACGGTCGGCGCGGTCATCTCGAGCGAAGCCACCATCTCCACGACTCGGGCGATCGTCGCGCTCCGGCCGCCCCGGGCGTCGATCGCGATCTGGGCGCTCGCCACGCCCCGGGCGATCGTCCCGCCCGGTCCGGGCCGGACGCTCGCCGCTCCAGGCAGGGCCGCTGCCCTGTTTCCGCCCCTCTCCCCGGTCCTCGCGATCGCTCGAGGGACTCATGGCCGCACCTCGTCCAACAGGGCGACGGCAAGGCAGGCAATGCCCTCCTCGCGTCCGAGCGCTCCCATGCGCTCCGGACGTGTCGCCTTGACGTGTACCGGCCCCCCGGCTGCCTCACTGAGCTTTCCCATCATCTCCTCACGGACTGTGGCCAGTCGCGGCCGCTCGCCGACCACTGTGCAGTCGGCGTTCACAAGCGCGAAACCCTCGTCTTTCACCAATTCGGCGACCCGCCTCAGTAGCCCGAGGCTGTCGGCGCCTTTCCATCGAGGGTCGCTCTCGGCGAAGTGGACACCCAGATCCCCGAGACCAGCGGCACCCAGCATCGCGTCGGCGACAGCATGTGCCGCCACGTCCGCATCGCTGTGGCCGGCGAGACCACGTTCTCCGGGAAAGGATACGCCGCCGAGAACGAGGGGGCGGTCAGCCTCCGCCGAGTACGGGTGGACGTCGTACCCGATGCCGATCCGGCTGCTCATTCCGCTGCGAGCTCCGAGGCCGCGGCGCCGGCGGTGGTGTCGGCGCCGGCGGTGGTGTCGGTAGCCGTTCTCTGCTTCAGCCACCACTCGGCGAGGGCAAGGTCCGGCGGGGTGGTGATCTTGAGATTGTGCTCCTCCCCCTCGACGAGGACGACCGGGATGCCGATCGCCTCCAGCAGCGACGAGTCGTCCGTGGCTTCCGGCTCATCGGCATGCGCCCGCCGGAGCATCTCGGCCCGGAAGCCCTGTGGGGTCTGCACACGCACCAGGTCCCGGCGATCGATCGTCGCCTGAACCCGACCACCCTCCACTTGCTTCACCGTGTCGGCGATTCCGAGTCCGGGAACGACGCCGCCCGCACCGGCATGAACCGCGCTGCACGACGGCCTCGAACAGTGAGGGGGATGCCAGGGGCCGGGCGGCATCGTGAACGACGATCACGCCGGCGTCGGAGGGGACCGCCCGCAGGCCCGCCCGCACAGAGCCAGCCCGTGTCTCACCTCCGGTCACGACGATGTCCGGCCGGCCTGCGGCATCCTCGGGCGGGTGTGGCTCGGAGGCCCCGGGGAGCCCGGCACGCTCGGTGCCAACCCCCTCGAGAGCATCGATCTCGAAGTTCGCCGGTACGACAAGCACGACCCCGTCCGCCACGCTCCGAGCCGCCTCCACCGCCCAGGCGTGCACGGGGCGGCCGCCGAGCAGCTCGAACTGCTTGGTCCGGCCATAACGCCTGCCCGCCCCGCCGGCGACCACTATCGCCCAGACCGAGTCGCCGGGCACGGTGGCGCGGCCTACGGCAGTTCGGCGTTCAGGCGCTCTTCAGCTTCTTCCTCGCTGACGCCGATGGCGAAGGTCAGTTCGGAGACGAGGATCTGGCGCGCCCGCGTCGAGCATCCGCTTCTCGCCCGCCGAGAGGCCCTTGTCCTTGTCACGGATCGACAAGTTGCGCACGACCTCGGCCACTTGGTAGATGTCGCCCGACTTGAGCTTCTCGACGTGGTTCTTGTAGCGGCGCGACCAGTTGGTCGGCATGCGGGCTTCCTTCTTCCGCAGGACGGCGAAGACCTCTTCGACCTCCTCGTCGTTGATCACCTCGCGCAAGCCCACCTCGGCGGTGTTGTCGGCCGGCACCATGAGCTTGAGATCGCCATAAGCGAGCCGTAACACGAGGTACTCACGCTCCTCGCCGAAGTCCTTCCGCACCTCGCGGCGCTCTACCACGGCGGCGCCATGGTGCGGATAGACGACTTTGTCGCCGACGTCGAACAAGACAGCACTCCTCGAAAGCTCAGCGGGATCACCGGTGACAGTGACAGATTGACCACCGAATCGTGAGGTGATCGCACAGACAGGGTACGGATGTCCGGGCAATTGCTCAACTCGGTGCTATTCGGCGTCGCTCCCGACCAGCCAGATTGCAGCAAATCAGCCCTCCTGCCCCATCATTGACAGCGCGAGCGACGGACGCTGCTGGTGGGGAGGGGCTGTTGCGAGCGGATCCTCTGCCTGGCCCAAGAGCCCGAGCACGGCCACAGCCTCGCTCAGACATGATACCGGCAAAACCACGATTCCCGGCGGTGGCTGAGGGCTCGACTTCGGCACCACAGCCCGCCGGAAGCCGAGCCGGGCCGCCTCCAGCATCCGCCGCTCAGGATTGGCGGCGTGGCGTATCTCCCCGCTCAGCCCGACCTCGCCGAATGCCACCACGTCGCACGGGACGGGCACCCCGGTCATGGCCGAGACGAGAGCGAGCGCCGCGCCGAGATCGGCCGCAGGCTCGGTCACGCGGATGCCACCGACCGTCGAGACGAAGGTATCCGCCCCGCCCGCCGCCAGCCCGAGGGAGCGCTCTATGACGGCGAGGATGAGCGCCAGGCGCGACGCCGGGTAGCCCTGGACCACCCGCCGGGGCGTTCCCGTGTGCGACGGGGTGAAGAGCGCCTGCATCTCGACCAGCAACGGCCGGCGCCCCTCGACGATGGGAACGGCCATCGTGCCGGGAACGCCGGCCAACCGATCGCCGAGCAGGAGCGCGCTCGGATCGTCCAGGCTGACCAGGCCCGTCTCCCCCATCTCGAACAGCCCGAGCTCACCGGTGGCGCCATAGCGGTGCTTGGTCGCCACGAGGAAGCGGAGGGCGTGGTGACGGTCGCCCTCGAAGGAAAGGACGGTGTCCACCAGGTGCTCGAGCGCCCTTGGGCCGGCGAGAGCGCCGTCTTTGGTGACATGGCCCACGAGCAAGGTCGCCGTGCTCGTGGCCTTGGCGTAGTGGGCGAGCGCCTGGGCGCACTCCCGCACCTGAGTGGTCGAGCCCGTCTGAGAGCCGATCGACTGGTCGCCGATCGTCTGGATCGAGTCCACGACGAGCAGATCGGGGTCGAGCCTGCCGGCTGCCTCGAGCGCCACCTGCAGCTCCCCGGTCTCGACCACGTAGCAGTTGTCCACGAGGGCACCGAGGCGCTCGGCCCGCCGGCGAACCTGCTCGGCTGACTCCTCGGCCGCGATCAGAAGTGTCCGGCTACCGCCGGCCGCCAGCGAGGCCGAGGCGAGGGCTTGGAGGACGAGGGTCGACTTGCCGATCCCGGGCTCGCCGCCGATCAATGTGACCGAGCCGGCTGTGAGCCCGCCGGCGAGCACCCGGTCGAGCTCGTCGAGGCCGGTCGGGCTCGGCTCACATCCGTCGGGATCGATCGAGGAGAGGAGCAACGGGACTGCGCCGCCGAAGCCCGGTCCTCCGGCGAAGAGGGAGAGGCCGGCACCGGCACCCGTCCGCCCAGGCGCGGCGGCACCGGAACGGGCGGCGGCACCCTGCAGCGCTCCGGGCGGCCCGGGCGGCGGAGCTTGCTCGACGAAGCTGTTCCACTCCCCGCACGAGGGGCAGCGACCGGCCCAGCGCACCGACATGGCACCGCAGTTCTGGCACAGATGGATCCGTCGGTCTCGAGGCACGACGGCACGGTACCGAGCGGCTGTATCACTCCTCGGTGACGAGCAAGAGGCCGACCACGGCTCAGTGACGAGCGAGAGACCGGCCCCAGCGGGGCGAGATGACCGGATCGGCTCGCCGGTTCGAGCGCATCCACGCCAAGGTCACGGCGAGAACACAGAGCATGGCGGCCTGACTTACGCCGAAGGTGGCCCGCGGCCCGAGCGGGCCGACGAGCGCCCCCGCAAAGAGCGGACTGACGACTGCCGTCGCCGCCCAGACGGTGTTGAGCAGCCCCATCACCACGCCGACGCCTGTGGCGCTCTGCTCGGCGCCCCGGGCACCGAGGGGGTAGCTGACTGTCCACAGAATGGCCCGGGCGGCCCCGGTGCCGCACAGCATGATGACCGCGGCAAGGGGGGTGGCTGAGAGCGTCGATGGCCACGTGACGACGACGAGCAGCAGGACGGTCACCGCCGCCGTTCTCACTCGGACCGCCCGGCTGCCGAGGCGCTCGGTCACGATGCTGCCGAGGACGAAGGTGACGGCTGCGGCCGAGAAGGCGAGCCCGATCTCGCCGGCGGAACCGCCGGCGGCGTGGAAGACGTAAGGCACCAACAGCGTGGCGAATCCGGACGACACCCCTGCCACGGTCACGGCCAAGATGGCGGCGATGGTCGAACGGTCTCCGAGGGCGGTCCGCAAGCTCGCCAGCACCGGTTCCGGCTTCGACAGCACGGGGGCAGGGACCCGCAGCGTGGCCAGGAGCAAGGTGGCCACCCCCACGAGAACTGCCACCGCCGTGAACGGCACCGCCACGCCGAAGTACTGCGCGCCCACACCGACGAAGACGGGTCCGAGAATTCCTCCTGCCCCGGCGAAGACGACGGTGCCGCCCAGCCCGGATGATTCGGGCGAGGCGGCCGAGAGCCAGGCGAGGCCGGCCGTCCACAGGATCCCGTACCCGGCCCCGAACAGGAGCCGGGCGGCGACCAGGGCCTCGAAAGACGGGGTGAAGCCCTGCAGGAGGGCGGCCAGCACCATGGCCAGGCCGGCGAAGAGCGTCAACCGGCGAGCGCCGAGACGGTCACAGAGCGCCCCGGCCGGGACGGACACGGCCAGGGCGGCGAAGGCCGTGGCGGCCACGAGGACGCCCTGCTCGATGCCGGACAGGGCGAAGCGGTGGACGTAGTAGGGCAATACGGGGGCGATGGACATCTGCTGTGTGGCGCTCAGGAATGTCAACGCGTAGAGCAGGCAGCGCAGGCGGCTCAACTGCGGCTGGGACCGCTCCCCGGCTGTGCTGCTCCCCCCTGCCTTTTCCCCTGGCACAGCCACTCCTCTTCGTTCGCTGCTCACTGCCCTGCTGGCCACGGCCACGCCCACGGCCCGAATGTGCCCTCGCAGGAGACTACCATGACTACATTTGATGTAACCTTCCAAAGTGACCTTAGAACAATCGATTTCCCCGATTGAAACCCGGGTCGACCTGAGGGCGCTGCGAGCAGTGGTCGCGGTGGCCGACTCCGGCTCGTTCCGGCAGGCGGCCGAGGATCTCGGCTACACGCAGTCGGCCATCTCCCACCAGGTGGCCACATTGGAGCGGGCGCTCGGCACGCAGTTCTTCTCCCGCCCCGGCGGCCGGGGCAAGGTGATGCTCACCCCGGCGGGACAGGCGGTCTGCCGGCGGGCCCGCCGGGCGCTCGGCGAGGTGGAAGCGCTCGGCTCGGACGTGGAGGAGGCGGTCCGGGGTCAGCGGCTCGTGATCCGGGTCGGCGTGGGACAGACGACCGCCTCCGAGGTGATGCCCGGGGCGCTCCGGGCGTTCCGCCAGGTTCACCCGGATGTCGGCGTCGTGCTGAGCGAGGTGACAGAGGGGGAGACGATCATGAACGCCCTCGCCCGCGGCCGTCTCGATCTGGCCTTCGCCGCTGACCCCGACCCTGACGAGCGGATCGAGGCGGTGCCGATCGGAGAGGATCCTTGGGTGATCCTCACCCGTCGGGACAGCCCGCTCGCCGAGGCAGCAGAACCGAGCTTCGCTCTTCTGGACGGTACCGACCTCGTCGCCTGGACGCGCCACTGGCTGGCACAGGTCTGGCTGGAGGAGGAGCTGGCGCTCCTCGGTATTGCGCCCCGGATCGTCTACAGGACCGATGACAACCTGGCCCTCCAGCGCATGGTGGCGGCCGGCCTCGGCCACGCCTGCCTGGGCCTGCTGGCGGCGCGCCACGCGGTCGATCCCGCCCTCACCTGGCTGATCCCGAAGGAGAGCGTCCGCGAGCGGCGCTACTGGCTGTGCTACTCCCGCCGGCGGGCGCTCAGCCCGACCGTGCAGGCACTTGCCTCAGCCATCCGGGCAGAGACCAGGTTGTGACGGCGGCACAGGCGTCCGCCGCCGGCGCTCAGGAGTCGGCGCCCGCCCCGGCGAGCTCGACGGTCGGGGGCTCGAAACCCTCGATCGTCTTGAACACGAGTCCTTCGCCCTCGAGGTCGACGATGACCGTCTCGCCCACCCGGAACTCCTTCCAGAGGATCTTCTCGGACAACGGGTCCTCGATGAGCGACTGGATGGCCCGGCGGAGCGGCCGGGCGCCTAGCGCCGGCTCGTATCCCTTGGCGGCGACGAACTCCTTCGCCGTCCGCGTGAGCTCGAGCCCGATGCCCTGGCCTTCGAGCTGCTCGCGCACCCGGCGGATGAGCAGGTCGACGATCTCGACGACCTCGTTCATCGTGAGCTCGTGGAAGACGATGACCTCGTCGATGCGGTTGAGGAACTCCGGGCGGAAGTGGGCTTTCAGGGCCTCCTGCACCCGGCTCTTCATGTGCTCGTAGGTCACTGCCTCCGACGTCTTCGAGAAACCGACCCGCGCCTTGCGCAGATCCGCCGTCCCGAGGTTCGACGTCATGATGAGGACGGTGTTCTTGAAGTCCACCGTCCGGCCCTGGGCGTCGGTGAGGCGGCCATCCTCGAGAATCTGCAGGAGGGTGTTGAAGACATCCGGGTGAGCCTTCTCGACCTCGTCGAAGAGCACGACTGCAAAGGGCTTCCGCCGGACCGCCTCGGTGAGCTGGCCGCCCTCCTCGTAGCCGACATATCCCGGAGGCGAGCCGACGAGGCGGCTCACGGTGTGCTTCTCCATGTACTCGCTCATGTCGAGCTGGATCAACGACGACTCGTCGCCGAAGAGGAGCTCGGCCAGCGCCTTGGCCAGCTCGGTCTTGCCGACGCCGGTCGGGCCGAGGAAGATGAAGGAACCGCTCGGCCGCTTCGGGTCCTTGAGGCCGGCCCGCGTCCGCCGGATCGCACGGGAGAGCGCCGCGATGGCGTCTTCCTGGCCGACGACACGCTTGTGCAGCTCCTCCTCCATACGGAGCAGACGGGCGGTCTCCTCCTCGGTCAGCTTGTAGACGGGAATGCCCGTCCAGTTGGCCAGCACCTCGGCGACGACGTCCTCGTCGACCACGTCGAAGAGCTCCACGCCGTCGGTACGCCACTGCGACTCGAGCAACTTCTTCTGCTCGAGCTTCTGCTTCTCCTGGTCGTCGAGGTTCTTCGCCTCTTCGAAGTTCTGCTTGGCGACGGCCGCCTCCTTGCGGGCACGCAGCACAGTCAGCTCCTCGGCCAGCTTCTTCTGCTCGGGAGGCGTGGTCATCCTCCGGATGCGCAAGCGGCTGCCGGCCTCGTCGATCAGGTCGATCGCCTTGTCGGGCAGGTAGCGATCCGAGATGTACCGGTCGGCCAGATTGGCCGCCGCCACGAGCGCCTGGTCGGTGATCGTCACCTGGTGGTGCTGCTCGTAGCGGTCCCGCAGGCCCTGCAGGATCTCGATGGTCTGGGCGAGCGACGGCTCCTCCACCTTGATCGGCTGGAAACGACGCTCGAGGGCGGCGTCCTTCTCGAGGTGCTTGCGGTACTCGTCGAGCGTGGTGGCGCCGATTGTCTGCAGCTCACCGCGGGCGAGCATCGGCTTCAGGATCGAGGCGGCGTCGATCGCTCCCTCGGCCGCTCCCGCGCCGACAAGGGTGTGCAGCTCGTCGATGAAAAGAATGATGTCGCCCCGCGTGCGGATCTCCTTCAGGACCTTCTTCAGCCGCTCCTCGAAGTCGCCCCGATACCTGCTTCCGGCCACGAGAGCCCCGAGGTCGAGCGTGTACAGCTGCTTGCCCTTCAGCGTCTCGGGCACGTCGTTCGACACGATCTGCTGGGAGAGGCCCTCGACGATGGCCGTCTTGCCGACGCCCGGCTCACCGATGAGCACGGGGTTGTTCTTCGTGCGGCGGGAGAGGACCTGCATGACGCGCTCGATCTCGCGGTCCCGGCCGATGACCGGGTCGAGCTTCTTGTCCCGGGCCAGCTGTGTCAGGTTCCGCCCGAACTGGTCGAGCACCGGCGAGCCCGTCGAACTCGCCTCTCCAGTGCTGCCGCCCGGAGCCGCGGCGCTTGTCTCCCGACCCTGGTAGCCGGAGAGCAGCTGGATCACCTGCTGACGGACCCGCGAAAGGTCGGCCCCCAGGCTGATCAGCACCTGGGCGGCCACGCCCTCACCCTCGCGGACCAAGCCGAGCAGCATGTGCTCAGTGCCGATGTAGTTGTGCCCCAGCTGCAGAGCCTCGCGCAGCGACAGCTCGAGCACCTTCTTTGCCCGGGGCGTGAACGGCGGAGAGCCGGTGGGAGCCGACCCGGCAGGGCCGATCGTCTCCTCGACCTTCTCCCGGACGGCCTCGAGGGAGATGCCGAGCGACTCGAGCGCCTTGGCAGCGAGCCCCTCGCCCTCGTGGATGAGGCCCAACAATATGTGCTCAGTTCCGATGAAGCTGTGGTTGAGGAGGCGTGCCTCCTCCTGAGCGAGGACCAGAACTCTTCGTGCCCGGTCAGTGAATCGCTCGAACAACTGCGGCTCCTCTTGGACGGTGTAGCTCGAATATCAGTGTACCGGCAGGGTATGCCCCGACCGCGGGCAGGCCCTTCGTCCCCGAGCGGTCAGCCTCGGCCGCGCCGGCACAGTCCCTCTTCACCTCCACTTCAACAACGGGGCGCCGGTCGAACTTCCCTCTCCTGTCGATCACCTGAGCCCACCTGCCGTCGTGCCCGTTTGGGCACCCTTCTCACACATCGTGCTGCCGGAGGCCGTCCTCTGCCCCTGGCTATCCGGAGCGGGAGGGGCTGCCGGACCTACGAGACGGTGCGTGGGTATTTTCGGCGCGTCGAGGCGCTGCCTTGAGCCGCCCGAGGGCAGAGATGGTCCGCCGGGGCCAACCGGGTGTCGGACCGGCGAATCCGCGCCTAACCTGACCAACCTGGTGCCCTCGCCGGAACTGTTCTCGCTGCCAGTCGACGACCACGATCTCGCTCGCCTCGAATCGTGCTTGAGAGAGGCCGTCCTCGGTGAGGACGACTTCCTCAACGAAGTCGCCAGCCATCTCATAGAGGCGGGCGGAAAGAGGCTCCGGCCCACGCTGACGATCACGGCCGCCCTGCTGTCGCCCGAGGTCATCTCCAGGGAGACCCTCCTAGGCGGCGTCGCTGTGGAACTGGTCCACCTGGCCTCGTTGTACCACGACGACGTCATGGACGAGGCTACCCGGCGGCGCAGCGTGGAGAGCGTCAATGCCCGCTGGGGCAACCTCGTCGCCATAGTCGCCGGCGACTTCCTCCTGGCCCGGTCGGCGGAGATAGCTGCCAGCCTCGGGCCCGAGATCGCCGGCCTGTTGGCTGCGACGCTCGCCCGGCTCTGTCAGGGGCAGGTCTCCGAGGTGCGGTCGGCCTACCAAATCTCGCGGGACGAGCATCAGTACGTGTCGGCGATCGCCGACAAGACCGCGGCCCTCATGGCGACCGCCTGCCGGATAGGAGGTCTCACAGCTGGTCTCGACCGGCCGGTGATCGACGAGTTGACCGGGTTCGGCGAGGCCTTCGGGATGGTCTTCCAGATCCGCGACGATGTCCTCGACATCATCGCCACCGAGGCCGAGCTGGGCAAGCCCCCTGGCCAGGACCTGGCCGAGGGGATCTACACCCTCCCTGTGCAGCGGGCGCTGCGCGACCGGGTGCACGGTCCCCGGCTCCAGAAGCTGCTCGGCCGGCCGCTCTCCGAGCCCGAGCGGGAAGAGGCACGATCGCTCGTGGCGGCCTCGCCGGGCATAGTGGCGGCGAGCGACCTGGCGCGCGAATACGCTCTCACGGCCGCCAAGGCCGCCTCCCGCCTCCGGCCCGCCGAGCCTGCCGTCGCCGAGGGCGATGGAAGGTCGTCCGAGCGGGTCGCCTGGCTCGCCACGGCGCTGTCGGAGATGAGCCTGCAGGTGGCAGACGACCTCGAGCAGGCGGCTGAGAGCGCCCGCGTCCGCTTCGAAGCCCTGGCCGGGTGAGGTGAAGGTACCCACCGAAGCTGAGACGTCGGCGGGCATGGAAGCGGCGGCGGCGCTGATGCCGGCCGCGTTCATCGGCCACGGCAGCCCGATGAACGCCATCGAGCTCAACAGTTACACGAAGGCCTGGCGCGGCCTCGGTGCGGTCCTCCCGCGGCCGCGGGCAATCCTCGTCGTCTCTGCCCACTGGTACATCAACGCCACAGCCGTCACCACCATGAGCCGGCCGCGCACGATCCACGACTTTTACGGCTTTCCGAACGAGCTGTACGCCGTGCAGTACCCGGCCGCCGGGGCCCCGGACCTCGCCGAGGAGATCGCCGAAGCGGCCCGCCCGCATTGGGTCGGAAGCGACCTCGACAGCTGGGGATTGGACCACGGCACCTGGTCGGTCCTCGTGCACCTCTTCCCCGACGCCGGCGTGCCCGTCGTCCAGCTGTCGATCAATGGATTCAAACCCCTCGATTACCACTTCGACCTCGGCGCCAGGCTCGCACCGCTGCGGGAACAGGGGATATTCATCCTCGGCAGCGGCAATGTCGTCCACAACCTCGGTGCCCTCGACATGGCGCTCGGAGAGAGGGGTTTCGGGTGGGCGGAGGCCTTCAACGAGGAGGCTCGGGCGGTGATGACGGATGCCCCCGGCGAGGTGCTCGCCGTCCAGGGCCGGCCCGACTTCGATCTGGCTGTGCCCACGCCGGACCACTTCATCCCGCTTCTGTACCTGGCAGGCCTGGCCGATGCCGCCGGTGACTCCTGCGAGGTCCTCGTGGACGGCTACATGGGCGGCTCGCTCACCATGACGAGCTACACGCTCAGGCCGCCCGTCCAGGTTGCCGGCCCTCGCCAGCACCCGCCGGTCGAGGAGCTGCTCGAGGCCGGGCCCGTCCCGCCCGACGACACCAACATGTAGCTGGCGGCTCAGGAGCCGCCCGGGTCCTCCCCGCCGCCCGGAGCGGCGCGTCCGGCCTCCGGTCGCAGCGCCGGGAAGAGCAGGACCTCCCGGATGTGGCTCACATCGGCGAGGATCATCACCAGCCGGTCGATACCGAGCCCGATCCCGCCGGTCGGGGGCATCCCCTGCTCGAGCGCCCGGATGAAGTCCTCGTCCATCACCATGGCTTCCTCGTCGCCCTGCTCCCGGGCGATCATCTGGGCGGCGAAGCGGGCGCGCTGGTCGTCCGGGTCGACGAGCTCGCTGTAGCACTCGGCGAGCTCACGGCCCGCCGCGATCGGGGTGATCCGCTCCACGTAGCCGGGCTTGGACCGGTGCTTGCGGGTGAGGGGCGAGACGGACTGTGGATAGTCCATGACATGGACCGGCCCCCACAGCTCCGGCTCGGTGGTCTTCTCGTAGATCGCCGTCATCACCTCGCCCGCGTCAAAACGCGCCTCCAGCTCGACACCGAGCTCGCCGGCGACCCGGCGCAGTGCCTCAAGACCCATGTCGAGGTCGACGTCAGCGCCCGTCGTCTCCTTCACCACCTCGGTCATCGTCGCCTTCCGCCACGGGGGCGTGAGGTCGAGCGGGCGGCCCTGGTAGGAGATCGTCGTCCCTCCCGTTGCGGCCCGGGCCGCCCCGGCCACGAGGTACTCGACCAGCTCGGCCATGTCGAGGTAGTCCGCGTATGCCTGGTAGGCCTCGAGCATCGTGAACTCCGGGTTGTACTTCGGCCCGGTCCCCTCGTTGCGGAAGGTCCGGCCGACCTCGAACACCCGCTCGAAGCCACCCACCACACAGCGCTTCAGGTACAGCTCGGTGGCGATGCGCAGGTAGAAGTCGGCGTGCATGGAGTGGAAATGGGTGACGAACGGCTTGGCGAAGCCGCCCCCCGGCAGCGGTTGGAGCACCGGCGTCTCGACCTCGACGTAATCCCGCCCGGCGAGGGCGGCCCGGATCGAGGTCACCACCCGGGAGCGGAGGAGGAACCGCTCGCGGACGCCTTCGTTCGCCCACAGGTCGACCTCGCGCTGGCGGTAGCGGACGTCCGGGTCGGTGACGCCTCGCCACTTGTCTCCGAAGCCGAGGCGCGCATGGGCGAGCAGCTCCCACGAAGCGACCCTCACCGACAGCTCACCGCGGCGGGTCTTGACGACCTCGCCCGTGGCGCTGATCCAGTCGCCGAGGCTGAGGCGGCAGAACCCGGCGAAGTCGTCCGTGACCGCCTCGAGGGCGAACAGCTGCAACGAGCCGGTCCAGTCCCGCAGCGTGCCGAAGGCCAGCTTGCCCTGGGTGCGGAGCAGCATCAGGCGCCCGCCGACGGTGACGGTGGCCCCCGACTCGTCTCCGGGCCCGAGGGTGTCGCCGTACGTGCTCACGACATCGCCGGCGTGGCTCACTCCCTCGAGGCGATAAGGGGGTTCGGCGTTCACGAAGCCGGCCTTGTCCGGTCGATGTTGCGCTCGAAGATCAGC
Source organism: uncultured Actinomycetota bacterium (assembly GCA_963754255.1). Classification (GTDB taxonomy): domain Bacteria; phylum Actinomycetota; class Acidimicrobiia; order Acidimicrobiales; family Bog-793; genus CAVWEW01. The sequence goes on along the minus strand of CAVWEW010000008.1, from coordinate 89,422 downwards.
CGGAGACCGTACAACGTCAGCCACGGCTCATAGTGGTCGATCACGCTTGACAGCGGCCGGATGAGTGAGGCCAACCCGCCGGTGGCGATCACCACCGCCTCCCCGAGATCGTCCATGATCCGCCGGCAGAGCCCGTCCACGAGCGCCACGTAGCCGTAGATGACCCCGGACTGAATCGACTCCACCGTGGACCGGCCGATCACCTGGCGGGGCTCGACGAGCTCGACGCGCCGGAGAGCGGCGGCAGCGGCGAAGAGGGCGTCGGTGGAGATCTCTATACCCGGCGTGATGGCTCCGCCGAGGTACTCGCCGGCGGGCGAGATGACGTCGAACGTGGTCGCCGTGCCGAGGTCGACCACTATGAGCGGCGGGGGCTGGAACAGGTCGATGGCGGCCACGGCATTGGCGATGCGGTCCGCTCCGACCTCCTTCGGGTGGTCGTAGAGAATGGGCATCCCGGTGCGCACGCCGGGCTCGATGACCACCGTGGGCACGGGAAACCACCGCTGGGCCATCTCACGAAGCGCAGACGTCGCCGAGGGGACCGAAGACGAGACGGCGATGCCCGAGAGCTGCTTCTTCAACTCGTCACCCCGGATGTCCACACCGACGAGCCGGAGCAGCTCGACGAGCAGGAGGGCGTGCTCGTCGGACGTCCGCCCGGCCACGGTGGCGATGCGCCAGTGATAGCGCAGGTCGGGAAGCTCGCCGCTGTGGCGTGCCACCGGCGCCGGCCGGCCGGCCGGCAGGGCGGGGTCGAAGACACCGATGACGGTGTGGGTGTTGCCGACGTCGACTGTTAGCAGCACGCCAACGGTCTAGTTCAGCCGGCGGAGGGCGCGAGCCGGGCGGCGGCGGACTCGGGCCGGGCGGCGGACGGCGCCGGCCGGGCGGCGGCGGACTCGGGCCGGGCGGCGGACGGCGGCGGCCGGGCGGCGAGGTTGTCGATCAGCCGCACCGACCCGATCCGGGCGGCGACGAGCAGGCGTACTTCGCCCTCGATCGACCCGACCGGGGAAAGGCTCACCGGATCAGCCACGGCGGCGTAGTCGGGGACGACCGCCTCGGTGTCGCCGAGCACTTTCTCCATCAGGGAGGTCACGGCCTGCGGATCACTCTCCCCGGCGCCGACGGCCTCCCGACCGGCCACGAGCGAGCGCCACAGCGACACGGCCGCCTCCCGCTCGGACGGGGCGAGCCGCCGGTTCCGGCTCGACATCGCCAGCCCGTCCGGCTCGCGCACGGTGGGACAGCCGACGATCTCGGCCGGCAGGTCGAGGTCCTCGACGAGCCGCCGCACGATCACGAGCTGCTGGAAGTCCTTCTCGCCGAAGAAGGCGACGCACCCGTCGGCGAGCGAGAGCAGCTTGGTCACGATGGTGGTCACGCCGACGAAGTGGCCCGGGCGTGACGCCCCCTCGAGCCGGGAGGCGAGCGGGCCGGGGACGACACTCGTTCCCCCTGGGCCGGCGGGGTACATCTCGGGCTCCGAAGGGGCGAAGACCACTCCCACGCCGGCGCTCTCGCACAAGGCGATGTCCTCCTCGAGGCGGCGAGGGTAGGCGTTGAAGTCGGTGTCGTCGCCGAACTGGAGGGGGTTCACGAAGATCGTCACCGTGACGAGGTCGCACCGCTGCCGGGCGGCGTCTACGAGCGAGAGGTGGCCACCGTGGAGCGCCCCCATCGTCGGCACGAGGCCTACGGTCCCTCCACCGGCTCGCTCCTTTGCCAGGGCGCTCCGGAGAGCGCCCTTGGTGGTGACGATCCTCAAGTGGCGACAGCAGACGCCGGAGCTTCGGCGCCGGCGGGGGCTTCCTCCGGCGGGACCTCCGAGCCGCCGCCAGCCATGGAGGCGGGGGCTTGCTCCGGCGGGAGCTTCCGCCCTGCGCCGGCGCCGGCGCCGGCGGCGGCTTCCTCCGGCGGGACCTCCCGGCCGGGGCCGACGACGGCCCGATCCGCCGCCAGCCTCCGGGCGAGGGCAACCCCGCCCTCGTAGGCGAACCACTCGGACGGGTCGAGCACCGCCCGATGCCGATCAAGGGTGTCCCCGTCGCCGCGAGAGGCCGGCCCGGTCAGCGCCGCCGCAGGCCCGAGGTACCCGACGTCGTCCAAGGCACCCTGGGCGAGAGGCAGGAACGCCTCGAGGGGGAGGCCCACCGTCGCCGCCACCCGCTCGACCTGGCCGAGGAGGGCCACGAGATGGTTGGCTGCGATGGCGGCGGCGGCGTGGTAGCCGGCGCGGCGGGCGTCGGGCACGACGACCGGCCGGCCGCCGAGGCCGACAGCCAGCTCCCTTGCCACCGGGTCGCCTGCCACGGCGAAGAACAGGCCCCCCCGGAGCCGGAGGGCGCCGAGGACGGGCTCGGGGAGAGTGACGAGCGGATGGAGCGACCCCCGTCTCAGATGGGGCGCCAAGCCTTCGAGTGTGGAGGCTCCGGAGCAGTGCAGCACGACGGTGTCTGCCCGGGGCCGGATCGCCGCCGCCACGGCGGCAATGGCCCGGTCCGGCACCGCCAGGAGGACCGCGTCGGCTCCTTCGGCCGCCCCGGAGAGGTCGTCGGTGTGGTGCCACACGCCGAGCACGTCATAACCGGCGGCCCGGAGTGCCCCTTCGAAGGACAGCCCGGCCCTGCCGGCGCCGATGATGCGAATGGACGTCATGAAGCCTCGCTTCCGCTCCGGCCCCATCGCAGGGTGCCGGTCGTTAATCAGCCCGGCAGAAGAGTACCAACCCGCCGGACGTCCTCACACAGGCGCTCGGCGCCCGGGATGGTTGAGCGCCAGCCGGGGGGGACGAGGCCGGCGTCGAGCTCCTCGAGGGGGGCGAGCACGAAGCCGCGCTCGTACATCCTCGGGTGCGGCACGGTGAGCTCAGCCGACTCGGTCACCGTCGAGCCCACCAGCAAGACGTCGACGTCGAGCGTCCTCGGGCCGTCCCGCACGGTGCGCACGCGGCCGGCGGCGGCTTCCAACCGCTGGGCGAAAGAGAGCAGCTCCAGCGGCTCGAGCGTCGTCTCCAGCCCGACGACGCAATTCAGGTAGGGGCCCTGGCCGCCCGGGCCCCCCACGGGGGCCGTCTCGTAGACCGAGGAGACGGTGAGCTGCGCGTCGAGCTCCCGCAGGCCGGCGGCGGCTTGGCGGAGATGCGCCCACCGGTCGCCGAGGTTGGAGCCGAGGGCCAGATAGGCGATCACGCCAGCGTGCGGCGGAGCCTGACCCCCACGGAGGAGACGTGGGCCTCGAGCGGCGGTCGGACCTTGCGGACCTCGACGGTGACCGCTTCGGCCCCCGATCCCGAGAGCACCTCGAGGGCGACCGCCTCGGCCAGGGCCTCGAGCAACGAGAAGCTCGTCCCTTCGACCACGGCGACCACCATCTCGACGACGGCGCCGTAGTCGATGGTGGCCCCGAGGTCGTCGGAATGGGCTGCCTCGCCGAGGCTCGCCTCGAGCTCGAGATCGATCTCGAACGGCTGCGCCCTCTCCTTCTCATGGGGGAGGACGCCATGGCGGGCGAGCACCTCGAGGCCGCTGATCCGGATGCGGTCGATCGTCACGTCTTTGTGGTCTTCTCCTGTGCCGTCGTCTGGGGCTCGGCCATTTTCGTCTGGGGCTCGGCCCTTTTCTTCCGGGCCGCCGCCGGGCGGGAGGCGCCGGCCCGCTTGGCGCTCGCCGGCGCCCGCCCCGAGCCGGAAGTCCGGCTCCCCCCGGCCGGGCGGGCCGCCTCATCGGTCGGCGCACCCTCACCCGCCGCAGCGTCCTCCGGTGAGGGGGGCGCCGCCCCGGGCAGCGTCTCGACGAGCGCCACGATCGAACGGCCGACAGTACCCATCTGGCGCTTCAGCAGCTGCTCTACGACGGTGATAGCCCGGGGGCGGTCGGGCAGTATGCCGCTCCAGCGGAGGTAGCCGCCGATCACCCCCATCAGCCGGTCACCGAGCTCGTCCTGGTGGATGAGGATCCGTTCGCCGTCTTTCAGCCACTGCTTCATGGCCGGATAGAGCTTGGCCAGCACCGGCTCGGGATCACCGCCCGCACTGAGCGGGAAGTGCGACCAGGCGAGGTGGAACTCGTCATAGGCGTGGAGATTGTGGGAGGAGGAGAGCATCGACACGACACGGTCGAAGCCCTGGGCGCGGAGCCACAGCAGCTCCTCCTGGCGGCGCACCCGGCGGTGGTTCGGGGCATAGCCCCCCGGCCGCTCGCTTATCGCCAGCCGGTCCTTGATGATCCAGGTGAAGTTGCGCGGGACGATCCCCGCCGCCCAGCGCCCTCTCACCGCACCGCTCCGACGAGGGCCGCCGCCTGCACCGTGGCCGCCACGTCGTGGACTCGGACGGCGGCCGCGCCACGGGCCATCGCCCAGGTGGCACTGGCTAGAGAGCCCTCGAAGCGCTCGTCCCCCGGCAGCGCCGGCCCACCGGTGTCGAGGGTCCCGGCGGCGATCCGGCCGAGGAAGGTCTTCCTGCTCGTGCCTACGAGGACGGGGTACCCGAGCTCCACGAGGCGCGGGAGGCCGGCAAGCAGCTCGAGGTTGTGCTGTGGCGTCTTCCCGAACCCGATGCCGGGATCGACCCACACCTCCCCCACGCCGGCCTCCGAGGCCAGGGCGGCCCGCTCGGCGAGGTAGGAGCACACCTCCTCCACGACGTCGTCGTAGCGGGGATCGTCCTGCATGTCGGCCGGCGTGCCTTTCCGGTGCATGGCGACAAAGGCCACCCCCATCTCGGCGGCCACGGGCGCCAGCGACGCCGAGACGTCGTTGATCATCGTGGCGCCGGCGGCGACGGCGCGGCGGGCGACTTCCGGTTTTGTCGTGTCGATCGAGAGGCGGGCCGAGCCGGCGAGCGCCTCGAGGACCGGGATGACCCTGCGCAGCTCCTCGCCCGCCGGGACCGGGTCGGCCCTCGGGCGGCTCGACTCGCCCCCGACGTCGATCACCTCGGCGCCCTCGGCCGCCATCTGACGCCCGCGGCGCACCGCGGCGGCCTGCTCGAGATAACGGCCGCCGTCGAAGAAGGAGTCCGGCGTGACGTTGAGGATGCCCATGACAAGGGGGGGCGACACAGGTCGAGCGTAGAGCGTCAAACGCCTGGCCCCCTGCCGCCCCGGACGAACGCCATCGCCTCGGCCCTCGTCGAGGCATCATGGCGAAACAGCCCCCGGACCGCTGATGTGATGGTGAGTGTGCCGGGTTTCCTCACGCCTCGCATGGACATGCACAGGTGCTCGGCCTCGATCACGACGAGCACCCCGCGGGGCCCGAGCGCAGACTCGATGGCATCGGCGATCTGGGAGGTCATCCGCTCTTGGACCTGCAGACGGCGGGCATAGCCGTCGACCACGCGGACGAGCTTGGAAAGGCCCGTGATGCGGCCGTCGGCCGAGGGGATGTAGGCCACGTGCGCCCGCCCGAGGAACGGGATCATGTGGTGCTCGCAGAGCGAGGCGAAAGGGATGTCGCGCACCATCACCATCTCGTCGTGGTCGGCGGAGAAAGTGACGGTGAGGAAGCCGCCCGGGTCCGTGTCGGACTCTCCGAACAGCTCCTGGTACATCGCCGCCACGCGCACCGGCGTGCGGGCGAGTCCTTCCCGCTCCGGGTCCTCCCCGATGGCGACGAGCAGCTCGGCGACGGCGCGCTCCACCCGCGCCTGGTCGACGGTCATCGCCTACTCCGGCCGGACACGGCTACTCGGGCTCGCCGGCGAGGTATACGCGCAGATCGGCGAGATTGCGGTAGCGCTCGGCCACGTCGAGCCCGTAACCGATGACGAAATCAGGCTCGATCTCGAATCCCACGTACTCGAGGCCGACGCTCGCCCGCTGCTGGCCGAGCTTCAGGAGCAGCGTGCAGATCGCCAGCGATTCCGGCCCCCGGGCCAGCAGGCTCTTGCGCAGGTAGGAGAGCGTGAGGCCGCTGTCGACGATGTCCTCGACCACTATCACGTGGCGCCCGGTGAGGTCGAGATCGAGATCCTTCACGATCCGGACCACACCGCTCGTCTTCGTGGCGGTCCCGTAGGAGGCGACCGCCATGAAGTCCATCTCGGCGGGGAGGCGGATCGCCCGGGCGAGATCGGCCAGGAAGACGAAGGCGCCCTTCAGCACGCCCACGAGAAGAGGCGGCCGGCCGGCGTAGTCCCGGGTGATCTCCGCCCCGAGCTCGGTCACCCGGCGACGGATGTCGGCCGCCGAGACGACCACACGGCCGAGCAGCGGGTCGTTCAGGACCCACTCCGGCGTTGTCTCCTCTTCGACCTTGTCCTCCAGGCGCTCGTCCACCGACGCCGAGGTTAGGTGCTGGCGTCCTCCGGCGCACCGGGCTTCAGACGAGGATGTCCTTCCGGGAGAAGATGTAGAACGCCAGCCCGATGGTGACCGCCAGCCAGCACGCCTGGACCTCGATGCCGTGCACCATGCCGGCGAGAGACGCCCCGGGCCGGAAGAGCTGGGTCCACTTGTCGTAGTACTCCGTCGGCAGCACCGGCCGGATCCGGTGGAGGGCGCTCACCGCGTTGAGGATGTCGGAGATGATGTAGGTGCCGATCCCGGCCGCCACGGCGGCGAGCACGTTCTCGGTGGCCACCGAGACGAGGACGGCTATGCCGACGAGAGCGCCCGAGCCGAGGACCACGTACAGCGTGGCGACGGCGAGCCTCCAGGCCACGGCGCCGGCGGCCAGGTGCCTCAGGGCGAGAAACGGCAATGGCCCGGAGAAGTCGCCGGCAACGGTCGTGATCGGGTGCCAACCGAAGTACGCCGTCCCGATGAGAGTGGCGATGACCGGGATGAGGACTGCGGTGACGAGGGCGAGGACGACACCGACGAGGATCTTGGCGAACAGCAGCCTGGCCCGGGGGACCGGCCGGACGAGCAGGTACCGCAGCGACCCCCACCTCGCTTCCGAGGCGAGCGGCTCCCCGAGGGAGACGGCGAACACGATCGGGATGAGCAGCCCGGAAGTGAATATCAGCGCCGCGATCCCGACGTTGAGCCCGGACTGCTTCATGAACAGCCCCAGGTTGCTCGGGCCGAGGTCTGCCACGCCGCCTTTCGTCGTGGCGCCGATGCCGACCGAGATGAGGACGCTCACGGCCACGCAGATGAGGAAGAGGATGCGGCTGCGCCAGCGGTGGAGCTGCTTGGAGAATTCGACGGCTATCACTGCGATGTGGAACCCGTCATGGCGAGGAATGCCTCTTCCAGGTTGCGCCGGGCCATGACCGTCTCCACCCGGATGCCGGCGCCCACGAGCGCGGCGACGAGGTCGCTGCGCGAGGCGCCGTCGAGATGGACGATGATCCCCTTCGGCGGCACGGCTTCCTTCGCCCGGATGCCCGGCAGCGACCCGAGCAGCTCCCAGGCCGCGATGGGGGTCGTCGACCTCGAGATAGGCCGAGTCGGTGCCGGCGGTGATCTCGGCCACGGTGCCGGCGCGCACCAGCCTGCCCCTGTCGAGGACCACCACGAAACCGCACGTCTGCTCGACCTCGGCCAGCAGGTGGGACGAGAGCAGGATCGTCGTCCCCTCGGCCGCCAGGCGCAGGAGCGCCTCGCGGACCTCGACGATCTGCTGGGGGTCGAGGCCGTTCACCGGCTCGTCGAGGATGAGGAACTCCGGCTTGCCGAGCACGGCCTGGGCAAAGCCCAGGCGCTGGCGCATGCCGTGCGAGTAGGTCTTCACCTTGCGCTCGGCGGCGTCGCCCAGCCCCGACAGCTGCAGGGCGTCGTCGATGTGGGCGCTCGCCAGGCCGGCCCCGCCGGCCCGCCAGTAGAGCTCCAGGTTGCGGCGCCCGGAGACGTGCGGCACGAAGCCGGGACCCTCCACGAGCGCCCCGACGCGTCGCAGGATCGGAGAGCCCGGCCTGATCTGCTCGCCGAGGATAAAAGCGTGGCCCTTGTCGGGCCGGATCAGGCCGAGCATCATCCGCAGCGTCGTCGTCTTTCCGGCGCCGTTCGGTCCGAGGAGGCCGACGACCTGGCCCCGTTCCACGGTAAAGGAGAGGTCCTCGACGGCCACCACCCGCCCGAAGGCCTTGGTGAGGGAGCTCACCTCGAGGACGGCCTGGGCTGCCACAGCCTCAATGTAGGCGCCGGGGCGCCGCTGAGGGGCGCCGCTGAGCAGTCGCCGCTGAGCGGGCCTTGGCCCGTCAGGGAGACCTTTCGAGCCGCAGCCGGCCCGCCGTCCGCCGCACACTGAGGCCGCCCCCGATCTCACAGCCGCGCCGGTCCATCGAGGCGACGGCGAGGACTCGCTCCACGACGGCGGCCGATGGCGGGTGACCCTCGGGGTCGGCCTCCCGCAGCCACCGCCTGACGGCCCGGCGGGCGAGGACCGGGGGGGCGGCGGCGAGGGCCCGGGCGTCCTCGGCGTCGATGGCCGAGGCCAGGTCGTCGAGGAAGGCGGACTCGCTCGCGAACACGCCCGCCTGGCGAACGAGCACCGGCACGAGATCGCGGCCGGCGGCGGCGCACAGGTATGGGATGGCGTCGTGACGGAGGCGGTTTCTCAGAAAGGACGTGTCGTCGTTCGAGCGGTCCTCGACCGGCCGAAGGCCGGCGACGTCACAGAGCCGACGGGTCTCTGACCGGCGCAGCTCGAGGATGGGATGGCGGTGCCCGGCCCGCATCCCGGCCGCCCCGTCCGGGCCGGCCCCGCGCAGCAGGTTGACGAGCACCGTCTCGGCCTGGTCGTCGGCGGTGTGACCGGTGGCCACACCGGCCGGCAGGGCGGCATACCGGGCAGCTCTCGCCCTGGCCTCCAGGTTCGGGCCCTCCCCGACCTTCACCCGCAGGGAGACGAAGCCGGCCCCGAACCTCTCCGCCGCCGCCGCCACCTGACCGGCCTCGAGCGCCGAGCCCGGCCGCAGGCCGTGGTCGACATGGTGGGCCACCGCCCTCAACCCCGCCGAGGCGGCCAGCACGAGCAGGGCAAGGGAGTCGGCACCGCCCGAGACCGCAAGGTCGACGCCGCTCCCGGCCGGCGGGAAGCGGCAACGCCGGAGAAGTTGTCCGGTCACTGCCGAAAGGTCTGGCTCGCCGGCCACGGGCGTCACGTCGCCGCCGCGCTGAGCGGCCGGCCCATGTCAGGCCGGCGCCAGCTCCCGCCCGCCGACGCGGTCGATCCAACGGGCAGGATCGCGGATCTCCTCCATGCTCGGCAGGTGCTCGGGCGCCTCCCACACCCGGGCGAGCAGCGCCGGGCCGCCGGACTTCTCCACCGCCTCCACGAAGCGCTCGCCCTCCTGGTACTGGCGCATCTTCGCCTCGAGGCCGATCAGCTGCTGGAGCAGCCTGGCAGCCCCTCCGGCTGACTCCCGGCGGGACTGCAGCGTGCGGGCGAAACGGGCCGCCCCGGGAATGCGTTCGGCGGCGGCCCGGTTCATCGTCACGTCGCCGTGACCCTCGAGCAGGCTCATGAGAGCCTGGATCGTCCGCAGCGTGACGAGCTGCTCGGGGGAGGCGAGAGCGCCGACGAGGCCGGCCTCGGCGAGCGGGTTGCGGCCGGCCCGGACGTCCTGAGCCATCCGGCCCAGTGCAGCGACCAGAATCCTTGCCGCTCGGCGTCGCCATCGAGACACCCTTGTCCACGAGGCCGAGGAAGTGGGGGCGCATCCACGGCACCCCGGTGAACTGCGCCCTGTGGGTCAGCTCGTGGACGGCGATCCAGAGCCGGAACTCGCCCGGAGGGAACCCGTGCCGGCGCTCGAGCGAGATCACGTTCGGCCCGACGTAGTAGACGAGGTCGCCCGGGTCGTCGGCATCCTCGGTGAAGAGCAGGTCGTACTGGCCAAGGACTCGGGTCGACATCCACCCGAGGACGACACCGAGCTCGGCGCCGGCCGCCGCCCTCATGGCGGCGGACATGGGCGCCGGCATCTTGGAGCTCAGCAGGCCGTCCTTCGTCGCCTTGGCCAGGATCGGCCGGAGCAGCCGCCGGAACGAGTTGACGTTGGCCCGGATCCAGCCGTCCCGGTCGGTGACCTCGGCCCGGGCGGCGCCGGCGAGGGAAGGAAGCCCCGTGGAGGCCTCGACGAGGGACTCGGCCACCGGGGTCAGCTCGGCGAAATCCTCCACTATCCGCCGCTGCGTGCGGGCGTCGACGACCGGCGTGGTCCGGCGAGCCACCCGCGAGGCGAAGCGCTCGGCGACCTTCCAATCGACCGGGTCGGGCAGGTCTGCCGTGTCGTTCACCGTGTCATCGTAGGCCGGCCCGGCCGGCGTTCCCGGCGCGCTCGGAAGGAAACCGCAGCCGGCAAAGGGCACCGGACGCTCCCGCCGCTCCGGTTCGGGGGCACCTGCCCGTCCCTGGCGATCGACCGCCGAGAGGCGCTAGGTGGCCGCCTCGTGGTCGGACTGCTCGTGCTCGTGATCGATGGACTCGGCGATCCGGGCCCGCAGGCTCGTCGGCACGGTGTCCCGGCACTTGTTGGCCACCACCCTGCGCAGCTCGGCCTCGAAGCCGAACATCTGCAGGCAGGGCGAGCACGAATTCAGGTGCGCCTCGATCTCGGCCCGCCGCTCAGTAGTCAGCTCCCCGTCGAGGAAGTGATAAATGCGGTGGAGAGCCTCGCGGCAATCGTCGTCGTTATCGCTGCTTCCCATGTCGCTCCCGACCCCGGTCTTTCACGGCTCAGCGGCCACGAGCCCCCTGGCCATACCATATTGGTGCAACGCCTTCTGGAGCGCCCTTCTTCCCCGATGGAGGCGGCTCATCACGGTTCCGATCGGAACTTCCATGATCTCGGCGATCTCCTTGTAGGAGAAACCCTCCACGTCGGCGAGCAGCACCGCCATCCGGAACGCTTCGGGGAGCGACTCGAGCGCCTGTTTGACCTCTTCGTCGGTGAAGCTGTCGAGCACCTCGTCCTCGGCGCTCCGGCCGGCGGCGGCGGCCTCGAGGCCACCGAGGCGGTGGAAGAGATAGAAGTCCTCCCCGTCCTCCAGCTCGGTCTCCTCCGGGTGGCGCCGCTTGGACCGGTAGGCGTTGATGAAGGTGTTGGTCAGGATCCGGTACAGCCAGGCCTTCAGGTTCGTGCCCGCTTTGAAGGTCCCGTAGGCGCGGTAGGCCTTCAGGTAGGTCTCCTGCACGAGATCCTCGGCGTCGGCGGGATTGCGCGTCATGCGGAGGGCGGCCGAGTACAAGGAGCCCACGAACTGCTCTGTGTCCTCGGCGAAGCGCTCCTGATCGGCCACGAACGCACCCTACAGGGCCGCATGCACGGCGGCGGAGGCGCCTTTATATGTCGGCACGCCCGCGCCGGCAAAAGGGCGGCCTAACCAAGCTTGACAAAGAGGACCACCGGATGGCTAGAGTTCCGCCCGGCGGACTAGCCGCATGACGTTCCACACCTGGGGGTGGATGTTGTGATGAGCACAGGCAGGGCATTTCGCGTGACGGCGACAGTTGACAGTCGAGGTGTCGGGCGATGAGGGCGCCCCTCCGCCTGGCGGCGGTGATCGCCCTGTTCATGTTGAGCTGCGGCGTTGGCCTCGGTATCGGTGCCTCGGTGGCGTCCGCGTCCGACTGCCCGCCCGGCACCAGCACATGCGCGCTGACTGACTTCACCAGTTCCGCGCCGGGGACGCTGGTCGCCGACACGTCGGGAACTCTGACGGGCTCCACCTTCAGCGCAAGCTACGAAATGGGCGTGTACCAGGACTCCGCACAACCCTTACTGCAGCGGCTGCCTCGACTTCGACGTGCAGATCAGCAATGACTCCACTTCGACCTCGGACATCACCCAGTTCAGCCTGTCCGACTTTCAGGGAGTGCAGACCGACATGGGGTCGCGGACCGACGGGAGCACGCTTCCGGGATCGATATTTGCCGACGGTACGCCAGACGCCTGACAACGGGGCCCGCAGCGCCGAGGGCGACACGGTCACCTGGCAGTTCGGCAGCGGCAACAAGCGGTGGCGCCGGGAGACACCTCCATCGTCCTCGAGGTCCAGAGCAGTGCCGAGAGCTACGACGGCAACGGGACGGCTTCTGCCGGGGACGGCTCGTCTGCCGGCAGCGCATTGGAGCCGGCGGGGACGAAGATCCTCACCACGCGCCGATCCCGCTTCGGCGACCACGGGGACGACCCTGCAGGACAGCGCCACCTTGAGCGACACCAACGCATTCGAACGGAACCGGCTCCATCACCTTCGACCTGTTCGGCCCGGGTGACAACAGCTGTCAAACGGTGATCTACACCGAGACAGTCCGCCACGGTCTCGAGCGACGGTCCGTTCACCACGACCACCGGCTTCACGCCCACCACGCCCGGCACGTACAACTGGACGGCCGCCTTCAGCGGCGACTCCGACAACAACCTCGGGGCCGGCAGCACCTGCGGCGGCGAGCCGGTCACGGTCACGTCGGGGCGAACGAGCCAGATCACCCGGCCCGACGCCACCTGTAGCCAGTTCGCCCAGGCGACGACTACCACGCTCTACCACGTCGGCTACACGGTCAAGAAGGGCAAGGTCGAGAGGACGAGCCCGGGGGACTTCATCTACTGGCTGAAGGTGCCCTCCACCGGAGGCAACCAGTCGGTCACCGTCACGCAGTTCACCGACGAGTCGAGCAGGCCCTTCCAGCTCGCCTCGGGCAGTGCCGCCTTCGGCTCCGGCTGCACGACGGAACCCGTCGCCACGAGCCAATCCGGTGGGGCGGTCACCGCCACGTTCGACAGCAGCGGCGCCGGCCCCTTCGTATACCTCGAGCTGAGTTTCTCGACCTCGGGCGTTGTGGGCGAAGCCCGCCCAAGGCCTCACGCCACGGTGGACTACCTCTTCCGCACGCACGGATCGAGCAACGAACTCGATCTGGAGCCGTAGGCCGCTCACGGTCCGCCGACGAGGGCGGCCGAAGCGAGCATCAAGCGGTTCCCGGGGTCTGCCCACGCCTGGCGGGCGGAGCAAGCCTTAGGCCGCTCAGGGCCGGCGGCGCGGGCGGCCGGCGTAAGCCGCCGCTCGAGGCAGCTGCCGGCCTTCACCCGTGAGATTCAGCTCATCCGGGCCAGGTCTCGGGGATCGACCCCCATGATGATCTTCTGCCACCACGCCAGCCTCTTCCGGGCGGCCCGCCGGACGAGGCTGGAGTCGCTGGCGGCGCCCTTCATCTCCTCGGGTGTGGGGGGCGACTTGCCGAACATGGCCCGGTTCGTCACCTGGACGAGGCGGCCGAGGGCGGCGTCGGCCGGCGTCGAGAGGACACCGGAGGTGCGGACACGGCGGGCGTACTCGTCGAAAGTCTCGGCGCGGCGGCGGTGGAAGCCGGCGGCGGCCAGCAGCCTGACCGATGCGCCCCACTCGGCGAGCACGCCCCGCAGCGGATCTCGCTCCGCCCTCCGGAGAGCCATGAGCCGCCAGCCGGGAACGACCAGAGCCCACAGCGCCGCCGCCGCCAGCAGCGCGAGGATGACGTCGAGCACACCGCCGCCACCACCGGAGCGCGGGAGCGGGCCGGACCGGTGGCCCGGGAGGCCTCCGGGGCGAGCGGCACCGCCCGGGAGCGGCTTCCCGAAGTTGTGGGCGATCGTGGACGGAGTCGAGGTGTTCGACTTGACCGGGCCGGCAGGCACCGTCGTGGGGGTAGGGGCGACGACCGGCGCCGGGCTGCCCGGAGTGGGCTCGAAATCAACCCAACCGGTCCCCTTGAAGTACACCTGCGGCCAGGCGTGCACGTCTGTCCCGGTGACCTGCCAGGCATCCTCGTGCCCGAGCCGGGCTCCGGGGAGCAGGCCGACCACGATCCGGGTCGGCAGGCCCTCGATCCTCGCCATGAGGGCGAAGGCACTGGCGAACTGTTGGCAGTAGCCGCTCCGGGACGTGTAGAGGAAGTTGGTCAGCTGGTCGTAACCGCTGGCGGAGCTGACGGTGCCGGAGGACACGTGCCGCGGGAGTGAGTAGCGGTACTGGCCGCCTGTCAGGTGAGCCTGGATGAGGAGGGCCTTCTCGACGGGGCTCGTCGCTCCCTGTGTCCATTGGTCGGCGAGCGCCGTGATGCTGACCGGCACCGGCAGAGGGAAGGATGTGTCGACGGCCGGGGCGCCCGTGGCGTCAGAACGTAAATCCCGGGGGACGACCTGCCACCCCGGGTTGAGATCCGCCCGCAGCACGAACGTGTCGCCGCGACCGAGGCTGCCGGCGACGAGGGCGGCACCGGCGCCGGCAGAAAGTGTGACGTGGCCCACGTTGTCCGCACCGATCAGCTCGCCCGGGACGGGAAGCTCGTTGCCGCCCAGCTGGCCTATGGAGATGACCTGGGTGATCGTCGTGGCCCGACGTGTCACCTGCAGCGGCAGGGGGTTCCTCTCCAGCTGGCTGATGGACAGCCGGTGGGGGAAGGTCGCCACCGTGCTCCCGTGGCCCTCGAGCGAAGACCTTTGGCCGCCGGCCAACCATTGGTTGCCGTTGAAGACGTCGAGGGTGGCGAGGACCTCCCGGGTCGGTTCCGGGCCGTACTCGTCGAAGAGCGTCACGGCCGGGTTGTCGATCTCCTCCTCGCCCACCTGCACCAGGTTGCTGATGGTGATGGGGGCGCTCGGGTGGTTGACCGACCCGCCGGGGGCGCCGTGGTGGCCGGCGTCGGGGCCGCCGTGCCAGGCCACTAGAGCAGGGCTCTTGGCGCCGGGCAGCAAGGGGCCGACCAGTCCCGCAGAAAGAGCGGCGATGACGACGAGCCCGGGAGCCGCGATGGCCCCGAGACGCCGGTGCCGCCATCTGGTCGTGGTGGCGCGGTCGGCGCCGCCGACTACCGCGGCGGCCGGGCGCCCGGAGCCGTTGGCGGCCGCCGAACGGGCGACTGCCGAGAACTGTCGGGGCACGCGGACGGCCGCGCTCCCCTCGACCCGGGCCGTGACGACATGCTCGCCCTTCGACTGGCGCGAAGCGGCCGCGAGGTAGGCCACACTGAACGCGGCCAGCCCGGCCAGCTCCGGTGCCCGGCCGGCCGCCGTCCCGAGCGTGCCGGAGAACACGACGATGTCGAAGGCCGGGATGAGCGCCACGATCGCCGGCAGGGCGGCGTCTGCGTCCAGCGCCTCGGCAGCAAGCCCGACGGCCCCCGCCGCCCACGCCGCCGCGATCACGAGGCCGCGGTTCTCGGCGACCGGCGCCACACGGTTCGAGAAGATCGCCCAGGCGGCGTGGAACTGCGAGGCGAGCAGGTGCTGGCTCCTCCCGAGCGGGAGCCCCCACGTCAGACTGTGCCAGTCGAGGGCGGCGATGGGCACCCACGCCACGAGGACGGCTGCGAGCACCCAGACGCCGGCACCACCGAGCCGGTTGCCCCGCGACCCGACGATGCGCCCGAGACGCCCCAGGAGGTGAGCGAGCAGGCAGACCGGGAGCAGCACGACGAGCTCTCCGGGGCCGGTGAAGCAGCGCGCGAAGGTCGCCACGGCGACCAGGTCGACGAGGATGAGGCTCACCCACAGTCCGAGCATCGGATCAGACCGCCTCGGTGACAAGGCCGGACGGCGCCCACGCGGCACCGGTGATCTCCACTGCCCGGGCCTCCCCGATGGGCAGGTCGAGGGCGGCGCTCCACACCTCTGTCATGGGCATGAGGGCGGGGAGGTGGACGATGAGCTCGTTTCTCCCCAGCCGCTCGAAACTCGGCTCCCGCCCACCGACGAGGACGAGGATGATCGCCCCCATGCGCGGCGGGAGCTCGGCGAGCAGCTCCGAGCTCAGCTCGAGGTGGTCCGTGTCCGCGGCGGCCTCCACGGCGAGCAGGACGTTCCAGTCTTCCGGCCCGGCGATCCGCGCCGCCAGCTGGGTGAGGATCTCGGCGCCCTCCGGCGCCCGGCCCGTCGGATCGGAGCGCCGGGTGGGCTGGATCGTGGCGAGTTGAAGAGTGACCTCCGCCAGATGCGCCGCGCCATCGGCCATGCGGGAGTCGTAGCCGCCCGTGGTGACGAGGCGGAACGGTCCTTCCCGGCATGCCGCCGCCGCCAGGCTGGCGGCGACCTCGACGGCGCGCTCGAAGGCGTCCCCGCCTCCGCGGCGGGTGCCGAGCAGGATCGTGGTGCCGGAGCGGGTCGAGAAGTCCGGATCCCCTCCTTCGCGCACCATCAGCTCGCCGACGCGGGCCGTCGTCGGCCAGTGGATGCGACGGAGGTCGTCTCCCTCGATGTAGCCGCGCAGCGCCGAGAGCCCCGATCGCAGCCGCTGCGCGGCCGAGCGCGTGCTCTCGACGCCGGAGGAGCCTGCGGTGAGCGGGAGCGTCTGAGGTAGTTCCTCGATTCGCGGGCACACGGTGTACTTGAGGGCGCCGCTCGACGTCACCCGCTGGCGTGCCAGGCCGAGGCCGTCGGCGACCACGACCTCATAGCCCTCGACGGTGTGCGGGCCCCGGCGGGCGGTGTCGAGGCCGATCGTCACCGTCGCCCGCTCTCCGGGGGCCAGCCTCGGCACGAGGATGCGGTGGCGAGCGCCTTGGCGCGGCAGGAGCTGCAGACGGTTGGCCGGCGTGGGCTGGGTGGCGGTGTTCTCCACGAACAGCTCGAGCACGGCCGGCTGCCCGGCGATCATCTGCTCGGGCGCCATCCGGTGACTGAGCACGGCGCGGACACGGGGGACCCTCACCCGGATGGCGCTCGCGATGAGAAGGGCCACGACAGCCGCGAAGACTCCGAAGAGCTCGGTCACCCCGAGCAGGCGGCCGGCGATCAGCAGGACCACTGCCGCGCCGGCGGCCACCTTCCCCCGCCTGGTCAGCACGGCCGCCTCCCTTTTCTACCTGTTGGCGTGCTCGCCCTCGAGGACGGGCACTTTGGCGAGCAGCTCGCTCACGACGGAGCCGACGTGGTCCTTGCCGGCGACGCGGGCCGTGCGCAGCTCGAGGCGGTGGCTGATCACCGGCAGGGCAAGCGCCTTCACGTCGTCCGGGACGACGTAGTCGCGGCCGTGCAGCACCGCCCAGGCCCGCGCCGCCCGCTGCAGGGCGAGGGCGGCCCGGGGCGACATCCCGAGCAGCACGGACGGATGGGTGCGCGTGGCGTTGGCCAGGTCGACGACGTATCTCTGGATGGCCGCCGAGCAGTGGACCCCCCGTACGCGTGCCGCCAGGGCGGCCACCTGCTCCGGCGACGCCACAGCCGTCAGCCGGGCGAGGGGCTCATCGACCCCGTGACGCTCGAGCAGATCCACCTCGGCGGCCGGATCGGGGTACCCGAGCCGGATCCGCATGAAGAAGCGGTCGAGCTGGCTGACCGGGAGCGGGTAGGTCCCCTCGTGCTCGATCGGGTTCTGAGTGGCGATGACCATGAACGGCGACGGCAGCTCGTAGGTCGTCCCCTCCACCGTCACCTGGCGCTCCTCCATCGCCTCGAGCAGTGCTGACTGGGTCTTCGGCGGCGTGCGGTTTATCTCGTCGCCGAGGACGATGTTGGCGAAGATCGGTCCCGGCCGGAATTCGAAGCTCGACGTGGCCCGGTCGAAGATGCTCACCCCGGTCACGTCGGTGGGGAGCAGGTCCGAGGTGAACTGGATACGGCGGTGGCGGAAGTTGACCGATGCCGCGATCGCCTTGCCGAGGCTCGTCTTGCCCACGCCGGGCACGTCCTCGATGAGGAGGTGCCCGCCGGCGATGAGGCAGGCGACTGAGTAGCGGATCGCCGTGTCGTTGCCCTGGATGACCTTCGCCACGTTGGCGACGATCGCCGAAAATATGTCGGGTGCCTCGCCCTCATGAACGCTCACGGCACGATTCTTCCAGGTAGATGAAGTGGGCGCATACGCGGCCATCCACCCAGGGGACCCGTCAGCCCGCCCCGAAGCAGACGAACACGCCAGCGGCGAGGGCCCGCAGGCCCGACGGCGACCCCGCCGCCAGCTCTCCGGGATCGAGCTCGTGGACGCCGGCGCCTGCCTGGCTCAGGGCGAGGGCGACGGCCGCAGAGGCGCCCTGCCGGCGCAGGTGCCGGTGGAACGAGGCCATGAGGGGCGGTGCGCCGGCGTCCGGCACCGGGGCAACGCTGGCGATGATCGCCCGGCTGCCGATGGACAACATCGCCGCCGTCGTGCCCATGAGCTCGTCGCCGGGATGGACCTGCGCCCGGCCACCGTCGCAGGCCGAGAGCACCACGAGGCGCGGGGGGTGGGCGATCTTCTCGAGCTCGTAGACCGTGAGTGGGCCGTCTGCCAGCTCGAGGGCAGAAAAGAGCGGGTTGTCCGCCCGGAAGCGGCCGTGGGCGGCGACGTGAGCCACTTCGGCCGCGCCGAGGGCCTGCACGACCGCCTCGGCTGTCGCTTGGCCTCCGGCGAGCACGACCGGGTGCTCGTATAAGCGTTCGATCTGAGCAATCTCGTCCGCCGCCGAGGAGATGCCCGGTCCGGCGACGAGCACGGTCTTTCCGGAAATCGTGGGCTCGCCCTCTCCGGCGCCGGTGGGACCGGCTGGTCGCCCCGGCGGCCCGGCGGCGGGCGTGCCCTCGTCCATCGGCCTTCGGGCATGACGGAGCCATAGGCCGGCCGAAGGAGCGACCGAGACCGGCCGGCGGGCGAGCAGAGGCAGCATCCCCCACGGCATGGCGTGCAGCTGGCCGGTCGGCACGAGGACGATCGCCACCTCTTTGCCGGCCGCTTCGTCGGCGATCTCGATGTCCTTCATCAAGGGGGCGATCAGCAAGGAGTCCGCTCGACGGGCGGCCCGGATGAGGGTCGCCGCCGCCGCCTCGAGCGTGACCCGCCGGGAGCGCCTCGTGGCCAGGCGGCTCGAGGCGAAATGTAGGGCTGCCCGCTGCCGCTCGACCTCCGAGACCGCCCCGAGGCGCTGCAGCCGGCAGCTGTCCCGAGTGAGCAGGACCGCGTAGAGGGTCCCTGCGTGTTCGACGAACTCCACGAGGACCCGCCCGGCAAGCTCTCGTTGGAGCTCGGGGACGCTCGGCGGCCGGCGGCTCTCTCCCTCGTCGCCGTGGCGCCGGAGGGTGTGGTGGCGGATCTCGCTCTCGATCCGATGGCGTCGGGACTCGAGGTCGTGAGCGGCTTCCCCGGAGAGCCGGCGGTTCTCGAGGGAGGCGACGGTGTGGCGCAAGTCGCTCAAGCGGCGGGCCAGCTCCGGGTCGCCGGAGGGCACCACACCGGGCCGCCACAGTGACCGGGCCCGCCATCGCTCCGCCCAGCCGAGCACCGATCGCGGGCGCCCGCCGGCGAGGGCGAGACCGAGCCCGAGGTCGGCCAGTTCGGCGGAGTTGGTCGCCGTCCGTACACGCAGCTCTGTGGCACCGAAGGAGGCCCGATGCCGCTCGGCGACGTCGAGCCCGGCCGTGAGGGCCCGCAGCGCGCCTCTGCGGTCGTCGCTCGCCAGCCGCAGCAGCGCGACGGCGTACCACTCCCGTGACCGCTCGTCCGCCGTCCTGGCCGATCGCCTCGCCGGAGCGCCTGACAGGGTCCACCTGGCTTCGGCCGGCCGCCCGAGGCTGAGGGCGGCCCGGCCGGCGGTGATCCTTGATTCGAGACCCTGCAGGGGCCAGCCGGCAGACTCCAGACGTTCGGCCAGGTCGGCCGCTTCCGACACGATCTCCTCGGGCGGCGCGCCGCCGGCCCATCTGGCCCGGGCGGCCGCAAAGCGGGCCAGGGCCGCCCACCGCTCCCGGTGTTGGCGGTCGAAGGTCGCCCCCGCCGCCTCCGCCTCCGCCTCTGCTCTGAGAGCGTCTCCGCCGGCGAGCGCCACCTCCGCCAGCATGAGCCGTCCCTCGGCGAGATCGGCCGCGAAGCCAGCCTCGGCCAGACCAGCGACGGCATCCTCGGCGGCCACCCGCGCCTCAGGCAGGAGACGAGCCGACATGAGCAATTCACACCGGTCGATCGAGAGGGCGTGGGCAGGGATACCGAGACGTTCGTACGCCGCCAGCGCTTCGTCATAGCGCCGGAGCGCCGTCGGCACGTCGCCCCGGCGAGCCGCCACGAAGCCCAGGTTGTGCACGACCTGGACGACGTTCAGCTCGTAGCCGAGCCGCCGGAGAATTGTGAGCGCCTCGCTCAGCTCGGCCTCCGCCGTCTCGAAGTCGCCCAGGTAGGCGTGCACCACCCCGCGGTTGGAGAGGAGGCGGGCCAGTGGATCCAACTGGTCGGTGGCGCGGCAGAGAGCCAGCGCCGGCCCGGACTCCGACAGAGCTTGGTCGTACCGCCCGAGGCGCATGAGCACGAGCGCACGCTGGGAGAGGATGGCCGCCCGCTCAGGTGGCTCGTCTGCCAGAGCCGCGGCCGAGTCGAGCTCGGACAGCGCCGTCCCCGGCTCCTCGGCCTGCAGTAGAGCTACGACGAGGGCGAGCTGCAACTCGGCTGTCTCGGCCCGCAGGCCGCTGGCCAATGCCGCCGCCTTCGCCCGCTCGAGCCGGCGTTGAGCAGCCCCCACCCGACCGAGCTCCAACTCGGACAGGCCGGCCGCCCGTTCAGCGATGGCGATCGTCTGCGGCGAGAGGCCGGGGCGTGACAGCACTTCGGAAGCGAGCAGAAGGGCGCGTCTCGGGTCGCCGTAGACGAGTGTCAGAGCCTCTCCCGCCTCGCAGCGGGAGAGTTCCTCGGAGCATGGTTCTCCGGCGGCCGCCCTGTTGCTGTCCGGCTCACCCCTTCGGCCGGCGGGCGCGGAGGGCACACCGTGGCCGCCGGGATGCACCGGCTCCAGATCCGATAGCGCCCCGGCGGTCCCCACGGGCGGCCCTCGAGCCGACCGGGCGTCAGAGGGCGAGCCAGCTGGTGGCTACGGGCTCGGCGCCCTCCGCCAGCGGCACGCATCGGAGGCTGACCGGACCCACGGGCAGCCTGGGGACGTGAAAGAGACCGTGGCGGTCCTGGCCGGCATCGGCCGTGCCCGACCGGTGCCGGATCGTCAGCCTCGCCGGTTGTGAAGGGACCAGCTGGCAGGTCATCTGCAGTGGCGCACCCTCGATGACGTCGATCTCCAGCAGGACCTGGTGCGCCTGGAACGTGAGCTGCCGGTGAGCGGTGCCACCCGATCGGACGGCCGCGAGCAGATCCGGGTCGAGTCTCGAGTCGTACACCAGCACCGCCAGGTCGTCATCTACCGGACGCGAGGGCGTTGCGGTGCCGGCGGATGCGGCCGTGCCCCCCTCTCCTGGCACAAGGGCTGCCAGCCGGTGCAGCATCGCCTCGCGGGCGAGATCGGCGGCCACCGGCGCATCGTAGTTGGGACCGGGAGGCACGGGTCAGGCGCCAGCCGTGTCGCCGGGGGCACCGGCCCCCGCCTCGGCGCTCACAGGCGCCCGGCGTTGATGATCCGGCGAAGGAAGCGCTGGGTCCGCTCGTCCTTCGGGGCGGTGAACAGCTCCGCCGGCGGCGCCTGCTCCACGATGTACCCCTCCTCGAGGAAGCAGACCCGGCTGGCGATGTCCCGGGCGAACCCCATCTCGTGAGTGGCGATGACCATCGTCATGCCGCCGGCGGCCAGCTCGCGGATGACGTCGAGCACCTCGGCCACGAGCTCGGGGTCGAGGGCGCTCGTCACCTCGTCGAGCAGCATGAGCCTCGGCCTCATGGCGAGGGCCCGCACGATGGCGACACGCTGCTGCTGTCCCCCCGAGAGCCGGTCGGGGTACTCCTGCTCCTTGTCGGCGAGGCCGAAGCGCTCGAGCAGCGCCCTCCCCTCCTCCTCGGCCCGCGCCTTGTCGGTGCCGAGGGCGCGCACCGGCGCCAGCGTGACGTTCCTCAGCACGCTCATGTGAGGAAAGAGGTTGTAGGACTGGAAGACGATCCCGACCTGGCGGCGGACCAGGTTCTCGTCGATGTCGCGCGACGTGACCTCCTCGCCGAAGAGCACGATCCTCCCCGCGTCGATCTGCTCGAGCAGGTTCGTGCAGCGAAGCAGAGTCGACTTTCCCGACCCGGATGCCCCGATGAGACAGACCACCTCGTGGGTGGCCACGCTCAGGTCGATCCCCTTCAGCACCTCGATGGCGCCGAACGACTTCCGCAGCCCTTCGATCTGCAGGGCGTCGCCCGCCGCGACGGCCGCAGCGTCCGGCCCCATCACGTCGAGCCGGCCAGGCGCCGGTTGCGGTCCCGCAGGATCAGGTGATCGGTGAAGCGGGCAAGGGGGATGGTGAGGATGAGGAAGAGGGCCGCCGCTACCACGAAGCTCGAGTAATTGAACGTGGTCGAGGCGTAGATCTGGGCCGCTTCACTCGCCTCGATGGCACCGAGGACCCCGACGAGGGCGGTGTCCTTCTGCAGGCTGATGAAGTCGTTGAGAAGCGCCGGGACGATATTGCGGATCGCCTGCGGCAGGATCACGAACCGGAGCGAATGCCACTGGCTGAGACCGAGGGAGCGGGCTGCGGCCACTTGGCTCTGGTTGACCGAATTCAGGCCTGCCCGGTAGACCTCCGAGACGTAGGCGGAATAAGACAGCACGAGTGCCGCCACCCCGTAGATGGCGGCCGACTGCTTCGACAAGAAACCCAGCGACAACGCCGGCACACCGAACCCGAGGGCGTACACGACGAGGAGCAGCGGGACGCCGCGGAAGACGTCGACGTAGATGGTGGAGACGATCCGGAGCGGGAACAGGACCGGGCCGACTGACTGGCGGACGACGGCCACCACGAGCCCGAGGATGAGGATGAGCACCTCGGCGGCGAGGAACATGCGGATGTTGAGCCAGACCGCGGCTCCCACCGAGTAGTAGCCCTTGCCGGGGTTGCCGAGAAACGCCTGCCACATGTGCTCGGGGCTGAGGAACGAGTGCCGCACGGCCGTGCTGCCCGGAGCGAGCAGGAAGAT
Source organism: uncultured Actinomycetota bacterium (assembly GCA_963754255.1). GTDB lineage: Bacteria > Actinomycetota > Acidimicrobiia > Acidimicrobiales > Bog-793 > CAVWEW01. The sequence continues at coordinate 66,680 of CAVWEW010000008.1, read as the reverse complement.
CGCCACGACTGCGCCGACGAAGACGAGCGTGCTCGTGGTCGAGACGGCGACGCCTCGCCGCCCCGAGCTCAACAGGCGCGACCGGCGACCGAGGGGGGAGAATCCGGTTGCCTGCGGAGCACCGCCGATCGAGCCGGCGAGGGGACCGCCCGGGACGAGGAACTGCTCGGCGTCCTCTTGGCGGACGTCGGCTCTGGGCCGCCAGGGCCCGTGGCGCCGCCGCGGGGTCATGGCATCGCTCGACCTGAGGGGCTCAGGGCTTGATCGTCGGGATGGTGAGATAGATCTGGAGATAGCGGCGCTGCAGCGCCTGCAGGGTGCCGGCGCGCCCGAGGGCGGAGAGCGCCCAGTTGACGCACCCCACCAGCTTGTCGCCCTTCTGGAGGAGAAGGCCGAAATGCTCGCCGGTGCTCGGGAACTGGCCGACCACCGTCGAACCGGGCACCTGGTACGCGGCGATGTACTGCGCCGTCGGCGTGTCGGTGACGAATGCCTGGATCTGATGTGTGTCGAGGGCCTCTTTGACGTCGTTCAGGTTGTTGAACGGCTTCGGGCGCTGCGTCGGATGGATCTTGTCGATTATGTAGGCGAGGCTCGTCGTCCCGATCTGGTCTCCGTACAGGTATGACCTCAGTGCCGCGGGCGAGTGGTTCTTCACCAGCGGTCCGTTCTTCAAGACCACGAGGGCCTGCCTGTCGGCATAGTACGAGTTCGAGAAAGTCACCTCCTGCGCCCGTTGCGGCGTGTAGGAGACCTCGTTGATGTCGAAGTCGAACTTCTTCACCCCGGGCGCATAGGAGTCGTTGAACGGCTCGTAGATCCACTTGACCTGGGAGCTCTTGAAGCCGAGCTTGGCGGCGACGGCGTATGCCACAGCCGACTCGTAGCCCTTGCCGTTCGCCGGGTGATTGTTGACGAACCATGGCGTGTAGACAGGATTGTCCGTCGCCACGGTCAGCTGGCCGCTCGTCTTCAGGTACGGCTGGACGGCGGATGTCGTGCACGAGGAGGCGCTGGCTGAAGCTGCGGTGCTCGGCGGCGTGCCCGGCGAGGACGTCGAGGTGGAACTACCGCTCCCCGCCTTCGAGCCGCACGCCGCCAGCCCCGCCGCGAGAGAGACGACGGCCACGGTCAACCACATCCTTCGCATCCGCTACCGCCACCCCCGACTCCCTGGACCGGGAGGCCCAGCCTCCCGATCGTTCGGCGCGGAAGCCTACCCGTGGGCCGACATAGGATGCCCGGCGGTGAGTATCCCAACCTGGTCGCCGCTTCCGGCCGCCTCGGCCTCGTGAGGGTGAGATTCGTCACCGTGGCCGATCCGGCGGCCGCAGCGAGGAGGGCCTAACAGCAATGGCCAGACGACGATTCAGGCCTGAGGACGCGTACCGCCTGAAGACGGCGACAGATGTGAGCTATTCCCCGGACTCAAAACGAGTGGCCTGGGTGCAGACCGAGATCGACAAGGAGGCGGATCGGGGCGTCTCGTCGATCTGGGTGGCGCCGGCAGACGGCTCCGGCCCGCCTCGCCAGTTCAGCGAGGGACCTCTCGACCACAGCCCACGCTGGTCCCCGGACGGACGATGGCTGGCATACGTCACGGCCCCCGACGGTGAGGCGCTCAAGGCACAACTCGCCCTCGCGCCCCTCGACGGGGGAATGCCGAGGAAGCTCGGGCACTTCGAGGGTCCGGTCAGCCAGCCGTCGTGGTCGCCGGACTCGACCCGGCTCGTGGTCGTCTCCCCTGTCGGCCTGCCCGATCGGGGGAGCCAGTCGGCTGCCGAGCGCAACGCCCCCCGGCGCGTGCGCGGGCTCGCCGCTCGCCTCGACGGCTTCGGCTGGTACGAGGGGCGACGCCACCTCTTCGTCGTCACCGTGGAGGACGGCCACGTCACCCAGGTGACCAGAGGCGAGTTCGACCACTCCGACCCGTCCTTCTCACCCGACGGGAACCAGATCGCCTTCGCCTCCGACCGGGACAGGAGACGGGACGACCGCCAATTCAGGACCGATGCCTGCGTGGTGCCGGCTACGGGAGGTCCGGTGAAGCGGGTGACGGCGGGGAAGGGCCGGGTCGCCTTCCCGACATTCTCACCCGACGGCTCGCTGATCGCCTTCGCCGGCCACCAGAGCGGCGACTCGTGGGACGCCGACAGCCATTTGTTCGTCGTCGCGGCGGACGCCAGCACCGAGCCGGTGATGGTCGCCCGGCGGACCGATCGCGGTGTGCTGGTGCTGCCGACGCTGCCCGCCCCCTTCCGTTGGACCACCAACCGCGGGATCGCCATGCTCGTCGCCGACCGCGGCTCCGTCACGTTGCACGTGGCAGATGTCGGGCGTCCGGCGAGCCGCGAGGTGCTCGGGGGGGACCGCCAGATCGACAGTTTCGCCATCGCCGGATCCCGGGGAGCGGTCGTCTTCACCGAGTCGTGGCCGGACCGGCCGAGCGAGGTATTCACGAGCACGCTCAAAGGGGACCCTCCGCGACGCTTGAGCCACCTGAACGACGACCTCCTCGACGAGGTCGAGCTCGGACCGGTTGGGCGGGCGAGCGTTGTCGCCGGCGACGGGACCGAGATCGAGTACTTCACGATCTCGCCACCCGGGGAGGCACCGAAGAGCCTGCCGGTGCACCTCGACATCCATGGAGGCCCCCACGGCCTCTGGCCGTCCGCCAGATGGCTGGCGTTCCACCAGGCACTGGCGGGGTGCGGCTATGTCGTCCTTCTTCCCAACCCCCGCGGGAGCACCAGCTACGGCCAGTCCTTCACCGAAGCCTGCACCGGAGACTGGGGAGGAGCGGACTACGAGGACATCCTCAAGTGCTGCGACGAGCTGGTCCGGCGTGGCGTCGCCGATGCCGATCGCATGTTCGTGAGCGGCGGCTCGTACGGCGGCTTCATGACGAGCTGGATAGTCGGCCACACCCGGCGCTTCCGCGCGGCGACGGCGATGGCGGCCGTCATCGACGAGACGAGCATGATCTTCACCACCGAGATACCGGACTTCTGCCGCTTCAATTTCGGCGGGACGCCGTGGGAGCAACCCGAGGAGTACAAGAAGCGCTCTCCCCTCACCTACCTGCCGGACGTGGACACGCCGGTGCTCGTCGTCCACTGGGAGGGCGACCTCCGGGTCCCGATCGGCCAGGGAGAGGAGCTCTACGCCGGCCTGAGGCTCCTCGGCAAGGAGGCCGAGTTCCTCCGCTACCCCGGCGGTGCCCACATCTACCGCACACCTTCACAGGCGGTCGACTGGGTCACCCAGATGCTCGCCTGGAACGAACGCCACGACGTCGCCAAGCGGGCAAAGGCCTCCCCCCGCTCGAGAAGGACACCGACATAGACCACTGCCGGCAGGGCGAGTCCCGATCCGGGGCTGCCTGCCGGCAAGTGAGCTCCACCGCCGGCAGAGCGCCCCCGATCCGGGGCTTCCTGCCGGCAGGTGAACTCCCCGACCGAAAGGGCCAGGCGCCTAGATCCAGGGCGGCCTGCTGGCCGGCCCTTCGCCGTATTGCGGCGGAGGGGGCGGGCCGCCCCATCCGGACGGGCCGTGATGGCCGGAGTGCCAGCCGGCGTAGTGACTGTGGCGGTGCCAGTGGCGGCGGCGGAACAAGAGGAAGGCGATGAAGGCGAACAGCAGCCACGGGACGTGATAGGGCCAGAGCGCCGCTCCGAGGGACGTGAACAGCACGAAGGCCAAGAGCACGAACACGACTGCCTCCATCCTGCGGTGACGCCGCCGGGGGGGCGGCGGTGGCGAGGCGACCTGCTGTTGGCCGACGGGCGGGAGGTCCGCCAGGAGCCCGTGCAGGTCGCCCCGGGTCTTGGCTGACATCGCCTTGTCGAGGCGCTCGCGGAACTCGCTTTCGTCGAGCCGGCCGTCTGAGTAGTGCTTGCCCAGCACATCGGCCATCTCGCTGCGCTCGGCATCGCCGACGCGCTGCTGTGGGTCCGGGCCGTACGTCCCGCCGACCCGGCGCCGAGCTTCCTGCCAGGTGTTGCGGGGGTTGAACGTGCCGGCCGCCTCACGGGGAGGGGGTGGGGGTTGATTCGGGTAGTCCATCTTTGGTGGGGCTCCTTTACTTGTCCAGCGGTCGATGTGTCATATGTCGAGAGCGAGGGCCCGTCACAGGGCCGTCTGCGGGTGGAGTAGGTCGGCGAGAACGGAGCGGCCCGTTCCCTCTTCGGGGATGAGGAGCCAGGCCGCGAGGTAGAGGGGAATGCCGAGGCCGCCGAGCAGTGCCAGCACCACGATGACGATGCGGACGAGGGAGACGTCGACGTCGAGGTAACGGGCGAGGCCCGCCGCCACGCCGCCGAGGATGTGGCCCTCCCGTGCACGGTAGAGCGGGAAGGAGAAGTCGTCTGTCCAGTATCCGGACGTTGTGCCGCTCGAGGCTCCGGCGCCCGGAGCAAATCCGGTTCCGCCGCAGTCGCCCGCCGGCTGGCTTGAGGTGTCTTCTGTAGTCATGGATCGATCATGCGCCCGAAGAGCCACGGTGTGAATCGGGGATGACCCGGGACCTACCCTGAGGGGCCGCGGGCCGCCTAAGGGTCTTGCCGGATTCCCCGCAGGCCGAGTCGGCGCGATCATCTAGCCATACGACGTCGCCGCCGCCTGCTCACTCCGTCAATCGACGGACGACCCGAGAGTGGGTCGCCGGCCTCTGATGGGAGCATGCGGCCACCGCCGCCGCCTCCACCTCCGCCAAGGAGCGGCCGGATTCCGTCACCTCAAATGCCGGATGGGAACACCCAGCCGCCGGCGCCCCAAGCCCCGAAGTGCCGTCAGCTGCCACCGCCGCAACCGCCGTACCCAGGCGGCCAATCGGCTTTCCGAGACGGTGGCGACCGGCAGCGGCACGGCCGGCAGTGGCCGGGACCCCCTCTCGGCAGCCCCCAGTGGCCCCGGAGGCACCGTCACCGCGAGCGGGGCCCACTGCGCAGGAGCCCCGACGACCGGATGCTCGGTGGAGTGAGCGGGGCTGTGGCGCGGCGACTCGGCTGGGACATCACGATCGTCCGCGTGATCTTCGTCATGGCGGCCCTGGGCGGCTTCCCCATCGCCGTCTACGTGCTCGGGTGGCTGCTGATCCCTCTCGAGGGTGAAGAGACCAGCATCGCCTCCCGGGCGCTCGGGGACCGCCGCGGCATCGTCATCGTGATCGCCTTCATCCCGCTGCTGATCGTCGCTCGCCTCCTCGCATCGACTCTCGGAGCGGGCTGGATCGGCAACTTCGCCTGGCCCCTCTTGATCAGCGCAGCCTGTCTCGTCCTCATCTGGCGCAACGGGGCCGAGACGGAACGAGCCGTCCTGCAAAGGGCGGCAAAGCCCCTCTCCGAGCTGGTCCGGCCGGGTGGCCCGTCGCTTCTCTCGATCCGGCTGGCGTTCGGGATCCTCCTGCTCGGCGGCGGCCTGGGCGCCCTCCTCATCGGCCACCCGACAAGGGCGGCGCTGCGTCCGCTCGGCGGCCTCGTGCTCGTCGTCGCCGCCATCGTCGTCATCTTCGGCCCTTGGTGGCTGCGCCTCGGGATCGATCTCGTCTCCGAGCGCCAGGCGAGGGCCCGGGCCGAGGAGCGGGCCGACATGGCGGCTCGCGTGCACGACTCGGTCCTGCAGACCCTGGCGCTCATCCAGCGGCAGTCGGAGCGGCCACAAGATGTCGTCCGCCTCGCCCACGCCCAGGAGCGCGAGCTTCGTTCCTGGCTCTTCGAAGGCCGGCCGCTCGGCTCCTCCAACGAGGCCGACCTCACCTTCGCCGCCGGTGTGACCCGCATCCAGCAAGAGGTCGAGGAGGCACATGGCGTCCCGGTCGATGCCGTTGTGGTCGGCGACTGCCCACTCGACGACCACCTACGGGCGCTGCTGGCGGCCGGGAAGGAGGCCACCGTCAACGCCGCCAAATGGTCCGGTGCCCCCGCGGTGTCGGTCTTCGCCGAAGTGGAGGCGGACGCGGTGTCGCTTTTCGTCCGGGACCGCGGGTCGGGGTTCGACCCTGACGAGGTGCCCGCCGACCGAAAGGGGCTCACCGAGTCGATCCACGGTCGGATGGCCCGCCTCGGGGGGGAGGTCAAGGTGAAGTCGAGCCCGGGTGAGGGGACGGAGGTGGCCCTGACGATGCCGTTGGTCACCGGGCGGCGGCGTCCCCACTCGCGGGACTCGTGACCTCCTCGTCCGGAACTGCCAAGCCCACGGTCCTGCTCGTCGACGACCATGCCCTCTTCCGCGCCGGCGTCCGCGCCGAGCTGGGCGAGCACGTGACCGTGGTGGGCGAGGCGGACGAGACTGCGGCGGCCGTCGAGCTCATCACCGAGCGGCTGCCGGACGTGGTGCTCCTCGACGTGCACCTGCCGGGCGGGGGTGGCCAGGTCGTCGTCGAGATGGTGAGGCGGAGGGCGGCCGCAGACGGAGTGAGGTTTCTTGCGTTGTCGGTCTCGGACGCCCCCGAAGATGTCATCGGAGTGATCAGGGCGGGCGCCCGCGGCTACGTGACGAAGACGATCTCCGGTCACGAGCTCGTCGACGCGGTCACCCGGGTGGCCGGCGGGGACGCGGTCTTCTCCCCCCGGCTGGCGGGTTTCGTCCTCGATGCATTCGCCAGCCTCGCCACCAACCCCGGCGCCGTCAGTGCCGCCGGGATCTCGCCCAGCTTCGACCCTGAGCTCGATCAGCTCACCCCCCGCGAACGGGAGGTGTTGCGGCTCATCGCCCGCGGCTATTCCTACAAGGAGCTGGCGAGCGAGCTGTCGATCTCCGCCAAGACGGTGGAGAGCCACGTGTCGGCCGTGCTCCGCAAGCTGCAGCTCTCCACCCGCTACCAGCTCACGCGTTGGGCGGCGGAGCGGCGGCTCGACTGAGCCCCGTGCCCACCGGCGTCGGAGGACGAGGCGGGCGGATCAACCGAGGAGATCCTTTCTCACCTTGCCCATCGAGTTGCGGGGGAGCGCCTCCACGAAGTGGATCCGACGGGGGCGCTTGTGGTTGGAGAGCTCCCGGGCGACGAACTCGACCAGCTGCTCAGCCGAGACGTCGTCGGCCACGACGTAGGCGACGACGGCCTGGCCGAGGTCTTCGTCCGGAACGCCGACTACGGCGACCTCGCGCACTGCGCCATGAGCGAGCAGCGTCGCCTCCACCTCCCCCGCTCCGATCCTGTGGCCGCCGCTCTTGATGAGGTCGGAGGCCATGCGCCCCAGGATCCGGTGCTCCCCGCTCTCGTCGGTGACGGCGGCATCGCCGGTCCTAAACCAGCCTCCCGGGCCGAAGACCGCCGGATCGGCCGGCGGGTGGTGCAGGTATCCCCTCATCACGGTGGCGCCGCGCACCTCGAGGGCCCCGACGGAGTGGCCGTCGGCCGGAAGCAACTCACCGTCCTCGCCGCAAAGGCGGGTGGCGACGCCGGCGACGCTTCGCCCTACCCAGCCCGGCCTCGGCTCCTCACCGGCCCGCTGGGCCAGGGTGATGAGCGTCTCGGTCATCCCGTAGCGCTCGATCGGACGGTGGCCGGCCGCCTGCCGGAGTGCGTCGGACACCGGCAGCGGAAGGCCGGCACTTCCGGAGACCATGAGGCGGACTCCGCTCATCGCCCGGGCCGAGGCCTGGTCCGCCGCCACCCTCCCCCAGGTCGTCGGCACGCCGAAGAAGAGGGTGCCCCCTTTCTGAGCCGCGGCGGCATACGACTCCGGCGTCGGCCGGCCGGTGTGCACGAGCCTGCTTCCGACATGAAGCGGCCCGATCAGCCCGAGGATCAGACCGTGAACGTGACAGAGCGGCAGTCCGTGGACGAGGACGTCGTCGGGCGTCCAGGCCCAGGCACCAGCGAGAGCATCGAGATCGGCGACGAGGGCAGCAGCGCTGATCGGAACGCCCTTTGCCGGCCCAGTGGTGCCGGAGGTGTACATGATCAGCACCGTGTCAGGAGGGACCGGCTCATTCCCCGGCGAGACGGGTGGCCTCCCGGCCATCCCCTCTGCCGTCACCGTGGCGAGCCGACGGCCGGCGCCGCCGGCGACTCTCGGGGCGCCGTCACGAGAGCCGGCGGGAAGGATGATCAACGAGGCACCGGAGTCGCCCGCGATGTGCAGTCGCTCGATCGGGCCGGCATCGCTCGGCACGGGCACGATGGGCACACCCGAGCGGATGCCGGCCAGTACTCCGACTACCGTCCCGAGGCTCGCCGTGGCAGCCACGGCCACCACCGGAGCGCCGGCGATCTCGCCGGCCAACACCTCGACGGCGGCGTCGAGCTCAGCAGTCGACATCGACTGCCCGTCAATGGTGACCAGATCGTCGACGTCGGGAAGCTGCGAGAGCGCTAGTAGCTCCGGCAGTGATGACACGAGCCATTATCCCAGCGGCGCATTCGGCTCGCCGCGCCCGCAGAGTCCCGGCCCGCAGAGGCCCGGGCCGCATGGGCGAGGTGACACGGGAGCGAAGTGCATGTTTGCGGAGGAGAAGTACGCTGGTGGTGATGACCAGGAGCAGCCCAGAGGTCGACTCGGCCCACCCCATGGGGTGGCGCAGCCGATGGCAGCTCGACTCGCGACGCCGCTCGCTGCTTGCCACAGGTCTCGGGCTCACCCTCCCGCTGGCGATCGCCATCGCCTGGATCCCGGTGCGGTCACGGCTCCCGAACGTCGACCTCGCCCTCGTGCTCATCGTCGCCGTCGCCGGCCTCGGGTCGCTCCAGAGCCGGACTGCGGTCTACCTGGCCTCCGTCTCGGCGGCTCTCTGGTTCGAGTTCTTCGACACGGCCCCCTTCGAGCGGCTCGGCATCGCTCGCAGCCCCGACGTCGAGACCACGCTCATTCTCGCCGTCGTGGCGGTGATGGTCGGTGAGCTGGCCGTGCGGACGACGCGTCATCGGGATTATGCCCGCCGGGAGTTCGAGAAGCTTTCCAGCATCCGCAGCACTGCCGAGCTGATCGCCAGCGGTGAGGAGCTCGTCCACGTCATAGAGGCTGTGGCCGCCGATCTCACCACGCTGCTCGGGCTGAGCACCTGCAGCTTCGAGTCGAGCGAGCCCGATCCCGGACGGTCCGCCCTGACAAGGGAGGGTCGGCTGGTGCCGCCTGAACGACCGTCACTGCTGGCACCGCCGGCCGGCCACCTCGAGCATGGCGGCGCCCGGGTGCAGGTCGGTGACGTCGAGTTGCCGGTCATCGTGCAGGGAACAGTCCTCGGGCAGTTCGTCTTGCAGTTCCCCGCAGGCGAGCTCCCTCAGCGCGACCACCTCCTCATCGCCGTCACGCTGGCCGACAACGTAGGCGCGGCATTCCTCGCCCAGGCACCTCCACCACTACCACCTGACAAACAGCCTTCTCTGCGCCTCAAGCTCCTCGACAGCTCTGGCGTCACCAAGGGGGAGCTCGCCACGCTGCCGCAAGGTCAGGAGACGGCTGGGTTCTCCCGCGCCGCCGGCTGAAACAGCTCGTAGCTCGGATTGATTATCGCCAGGTGGCCGTCGTGCTTGCCGACCATGCCCTCGGCGGTGATCTTCGTGCCCACCTCGAGACCGGCAACCGCCTTCCGGCCGAGGAACACGACGTTGACGGCCCCGGTGCCGTCGACCACCGTGCACTCGAGGGCTTGGACGCTGGACCAGGGCTGCACTCGCACCGAATGCACGCGGCCGCGGATACGGCTTCGCTGCCGGTAGACGAGCTCGCCGATTGGAGTGCAGCCTTCCATGGGAACCATTTTGCCCTCCTCGATTGCCGAGTGAAGCCTCGCCAGCCTGTTCTCACTGGTGAAGGCCCTGAAGCGTGATTGCGTGCCTTCCTGGACGGCTCGAGCGTGGCGTGCTTTCCGCTCGAGGCGCTTTCGACGCCGTAGATGGTCGCCGACGTCGAAGGGGGCGATCGTGGCACTCACGTTCTCGATCGTGCTCACCGCGGCCACGATGCGATCCGCTGTGTTCGAATGGAGAAGACGGTTGGCGACGCCCGGGTAGAGGCGTCTCGGCAGCACCAGGGTCACCTCCGTGTCGCCTCCGCTGGCCAGATCTGACACCATCTCCGTGGCCGCCCGACCGAGGCGGCGGTCCGGGCACTCGACCAGCTCGAGGGGGATCCGCCACCGGCCGAGCTCGTTCCACCGGCGCGCCATGGCGTTCGCCCGGTCGTGGTCGAGCACGAAGTGGACCGCCCTCACCTCGCCTGAGAGCGACAAGGACCGGGCCAGCTGGACCGCCCGGGCCGTGGCGAGATCGAGGGTGTCGACCAGCACCAGCACGACGTGCTTTCGGAGCATCGGCGTGTCCGACCCCGCCTCCGCGCTGTCCTCGGCGAGCACCCGGCGCTCCTCCTCGTAGCGACGGTTCGTCCGCGTCAGAACGAAGACGATGAGCGGGATGCACACGACGACGAGCCAGGCGCCCTTGGCAAACTCGGTCACGACGAAGATCAGCGTGACGGCGGCGCTCGCCACGAAGGTGGAGGCGGCCACGGCCAGGTGACGGCGGTAGTCCTCCCCTCTGTGGGTGAGGTGGTACTTGGTCATCCCGGCGCCGGCCATCGTGAACCCGGTGAAGACGGTGCAGGCGTAAAGAGGGATGAGAGAGGCAACCCGGGCGCGGGTCACGACGAGCAGCAGCGCCGAGACGACCGTGAGCGCCCAAATCCCGTTCGAGTAGACGAGGCGGTGTCCCCGCGTGCGCAACGGCCGGGGGAGATAGGAGTCCGAGGCGATGAAGTTGACGAGCAGAGGAAACCCGTTGTAGCTCGTGTTGGCCCCGAGGATGAGGATCAGCGCCGTGCTGAACTGGAGGGAGTAGTAGCCGACACTGCCGATTGAGCCCCGCCCGAAGATCGCCCGCCCGAGCTCCGACAAGACGGTCGGCGTGCCGGAGCTGAAAGGAACGGCGTGGGTGAGGGAGGCAAAGATGGAGACGGCGAGGAACATCGTCCCGAGGATCGCGGCCATTAGGACGAGGGTGGTCCTGGCGTTTCTCACGGTGGGCTCGCGAAAGACCGGGACGGCGTTGGAGATCGCCTCCATCCCTGTCATCGCAGAGCCCCCGTTGGCGAATCCCCGCAGGAAAAGGAAGATGCCCGCCCCGAGAAGCAGGCCGCTCCCCTCCCGGCCGACGGTGACGTGCCCCGGGGCGCTCAGCGCGAAGTGATGAAGGTGCCCGGCGACGATCAGCCGGACGATGCCGACCAGCACGAGCACCGCCATGCTGGCGAGGAACCAATACGTGGGCACGGCGAAGATCCGGCCGGCCTCGCGGATGCCGCGCAGGTTGCCCAGGGTGAGGATGGCGATACAACCGAGCGCCAGCTCGACGGGGTAGTGCGACAACGCCGGGAAGGCCGAGATCACGGCATCCACGCCGGCGGCCACCGAGACGGCGACGGTGAGCACATAGCTCAAAAGGAGGGCCGCGCCGGGGATCTGTGCGACGGAGAACCCGAAGTTCTCCCGGCTCACGACATAAGAGCCGCCCGAGACGGGGTAGGCCTTCACGACCTGCCGGTAGCACAGGCAGACGAGGCCGAGCACGAGCAGGAGCATCCCGGTGACAGGTGCGAGGAGGGCGAAGGCCCCGAGGCCGGCGGCCGGGATCAGGATGCGGAGGATCGACTCGCTCCCGTAGGCACAGGAGGACATCACGTCGGAGGAGAGGACGGCGAGGGCGACCGGCTTGCCGAGGCGTTCGGCGTGCAGGTCCTCGGTCTTGAGCGGCTGCCCGAGCAGCCCGCATTTCAGGCGGTAGCTTCGCGTCTCCGGCAGGTCGGCCGGATCGCCCGCGGCGGGAGCCGGGGGCCTGTTCAACCAACGCGGGTCTTCGCCCTCAACCTCTGACATCGGCGCCTGACCCTACCCTGCCGGCGCCCCCAACCACAGTTCGCCCCAGGCAGGGACCCTGGAAGCGCCTCGTTCCGGGACGCCCGGACCCCGGCACGGCGCGCCCGCCAGCGACTGACGCGGCGGCAAGTGGGGTAAGCCGCCGTAGATGCGGATCATCCTCCTCGGCGCGCCGGGATCCGGAAAGGGCACGCAGGGACACGTCCTCGCCGACCACTTCGGCGTGACCCACATCTCCACCGGCGAGCTGCTGAGAACTGAGATCGCCAGCGGGAGCGACATCGGCCGGAGCGTGGCCGCGTACGTGCGGGCCGGCGAGCTCGTCCCCGACGACATCGTGCTCGAGCTGCTCCTGCCGCGGATCGCTGACGCGGTGGCGACCGGAGGCTACGTCCTCGACGGCTTCCCGAGGACACTGGCCCAGGCCAAGCGGGCGTACGACCTGGCCGCCACGGCGGGCGCGGAGGCCGACGTGGTCGTCTACCTGGCGGCACCCGACGACATCGTGCGGGAGCGCCTGACGGCAAGGGCCGCGCATGGCAGGTCGGACGACGGCGACCCGGAGGTGACAGAGCGCCGCCTCCACGTCTTCCACTCCGAGACCGAGCCGCTGTTGGACTACTACAACGAGCGGGGTCTGCTCGTCACTGTGGAGGCCAGCGGATCGCCTGAGGAGGTCAGCCGGGCGATGATCAGCGCCATCGAAGCTGCCGCGGGAAGACACTGACCACGGCCGCAAGGGCGCGCCAGGCGACTCGAAGCCGCCGGCAGCGAGGCGAGTGTCGTGACGGGCGCCGAGGAGGCGGGAGGCGCCCCCGCTATCCCCTACCATCGTCCGTCTGTCGACGGTGCTTTCTGGCGGACGACTCGCCCGGGTAGCTCAGTGGTAGAGCAGCGCACTCGTAATGCGCAGGTCATGGGTTCGAATCCCATCTCGGGCTCCAGGTCAGAGGTGTCCCCGGGCGCAGCCTGACCCGGCTGGCTGAACGTGTCGGGCCCACCAAGTGAGATTCGCGCCGGCGACGAGAGCCGCACTGCGGCGGGGCTGTCATTGCGCACGCGCGTAGCAGCGCTGCTACGATGATGTCATGACAACAGTCGCGGCACGTGACTTACGCAACCACACGCGCGAGATCCTCGACCGCGTCAATGCTGGGGAGTCGATCGTCATCACCGTCGATGGGCGACCGGCCGCCGAGCTACGTCCGTTGAAAACGCGTCCCCGATTTCTGGACCGTGCCGCGTTCGTCAACCGCTGCCTCCCCTACCAAGCCGACGCCGCCCTCACCTCCGAGCTCGCCGAGTTGGTGTCCGGCACGACAGACGACCTCCCTCTGTGACGGCCGCTGCTCTGGCCGACACGAGTGTGTTCGTCGCCCGCGAGTCTGGACGCCCCCTTGATGCGGCGGCGTTGCCCGATGCGCTGGCGGTGTCGATCATCACGATCGGAGAGTTACGAGCCGGGGTGCTGGCCGCCGACGAGATCGCGGTTCGCGACCAGCGCCTGTCGACGCTCGAGGCGGCGCTGGCAATGGACCCGCTACCAGTCGACGACGCCGTCGCCGCGGCTTGGGCGAGGCTGCGAGTGGAGCTCCGCGCCCGGGGCAAGACCATGCCCATAAACGACTCATGGATCGCGGCAACGGCGCTCACCCACAACCTGGCCATCGCCACTCAGGACGAGGACTACGACGACGTACCGGGTTTGCAGGTTGTGCAGGTCTGAGTCCGGTCGCTCCGCGGGTTCCCGATTCGACCTCCTCGGCGCCTTTGGTTGCTGGAGGCCTCGGTGGCGGCTGACGCTCGACACTCGGAAGCCATCTGCTCATGTGTGACTACGCGTCAGCAGTCTGAGCTTGGACCAACATTTCCGTTGTTTCTCGTCACACAGCGTCGCAGTGTTTTCTGCGGTCGGCTAACTTCAGCCCGCTGAACAGGGATTATGCGAAAGATTGCAACGTCTCGCGCCGTCGTGGATCACGCCGGCCCGCTCTCGTAGTGCCCGACTCTCCCGGTGCACCAACGACCGCAGCAGCGGCGGCACTCACAAAGCTCGCCGTTCGCAACGAGTCGCGGGCTCTCCGACGACACCGCGCCGCAGTCGAGCGCTTGCACGGCGAAGCCTGTGGTCCCGATCCAGGTGACACGGTCGTCGAGCAAATGGCCGTAGGGCAACGACTGACAGAACTGGTCGCAGTGCTTGACCTGCTGTCGAGGCGAGATCGGGAGGTGCTGTCGCTCGCAAGCGCAGGCCTCGGCTCGACGGCTATGGCCGCTGCGCTCGGCATCGGCGAAGTCGCTGTTCGCTCTCGGCTCTCGCGGACTCGGAAGCGTCTCGCCAGACTCGTCACCGCAAAGAGTGGAACCAGAATCCCGCACTCGACGAGCTCGACGTATCCCATCTCGGGTCAGGAGGGCTTGTAATGAGCCATCATCTTCCAGAGCTCGGGTGCTCCGTGCCAGAGCACCGCCGTAACGCCGACAAGCAACTCCTCGCCGAAGTCGTGTCGGCGCAGTCGGCCGTCTCAAAGGTTCCGCGGCGCTTGGTTCCCCACACTGTGCGCGGTGTCATTGTCACCGGACTCGTGACTTGCATCATTTTCGGCGGAACCACCGCCGCGACCCGTACTTCTCCGGCCCCAGAACCCGACGGTGCGGAACCAAGCGCGGTGCTACACGAAGGTGAGCAGAGACTTCTCGGCCTCGTTCCCCAGGGCCACGATCGGGATCCTTAGACCCAATGGCGGCGGCTATGCCGACGTGCCCAACGCGGTGGTTGCCGCCTGCGCTGCGGGCTGGCGGCAAGGTGGTCTCGGCTAACCTCCTCGGGACCAAACTCACCGCCACCTACAGCGCTGTTTCCAGTGCCCGCTCTCGTTGCCTACGTGCTGCCGAACGGTGAGGCCGCTGTGTTCCCAGGAGGACCGAAAACCTGTGAGCAGCTCGGCCTTCCCCGCATGAGTCCGCAGTCGATCCCGACGTCGAACGGCCAATGATCACACGTCCCGGATTCGACGGTAGCGCTTCCGGATCGTATGAGATGATCGAGGCGTGCAACGATCGGGTTTAGGGTCCTGCGCTTCGCCCATGACGTCGATCAGGTGACCCACGCCTTGTTGTACCTGCGGGACTCGTTGCGGCTTACGATTGAGCCCGCTCGCGGATACCGCCACACCTCGACGGGGACGTCCCAGACCGCTCGGACGTCCTCGGCCAATCCGATCGTTGGGAGGTGACGAAGGAGTGGCCCGGCTCGTGGGGCAGGATTGCCAACTTCACTCTCTTTAGCCCGCTGAGCAGGGATTATGCGAAAGATTGCAACGTCCCGCGCCATCGTGGATCACGCGGGCCCGCTCTCGTAATGCGCAGGTCATGGGTTCGAATCCCAAATCTCGGGCTCCAGCTCAGAGCGTGGGTGTTCGCCCCCCGTCCCCTGGGTACCGGTGGGCAGGAGGTGATGCTCGATGAGCGACGTGTTCGAGGTCCTCAAGAAGGATCATGAAGAGGTAGAAGGAATGCTGGCGCAGTTGACCGGCAGCGGACCGCAGGGTGCACAGCACGCTGAGCTGGCCGATCGTCTCGTGATGGAGGAGTCCAAGCACGAGGCGGCAGAGGAGATGCACTTCTGGCCATCGGTGCGGCAACACGTCCCCGGCGGGGACGAGCTTGCAGATGAAGCACTTCGCCAGGAAGACGAAGGCAAGCAGGTGCTGGACCAGCTACGTAAGACGGCACCGGAGGACGCCCAGTTCGAAGAGCTCATCCGGACCTTCGCCAAGGCCGGACGTGCGCACATAGCCTTCGAGGAAGAGCAGGTCTGGCCCAAGCTTCGGCAGGCTCTCACGCCTGAGGAGCGTGCCGAGCTCGGCGAGAAGATTCAGGCCGCCAAGGACAGCGGGCCTACCCGGCCGCACCCTCACGGCCCTAACAGTCCCGAAGGACTGAAGACGGCCGGAGCCGCAACCGCCCTCTTGGACAAGGCCCGGGACGCAGCCACCGGGCGCTAAGGGATCCGGCCATGTCGCCGGGTGCTTTCACAACGGCGACCTCTGGTGGCTTCCCGTGCTGTCGGCGGGGCCACGGCGGTGGCGGGTCAGAGCTACGAGAACAGGTGAGGAGTCGGTAACCCGTGCCAAGGCTTCTCTACCGTCGCCGGCAACAAGGGATGGGCCGGCCTTGCGCGAGACGGCCGGGGTTTCGCCGTCAAGTTCTACACGAAGGCGGCGTCCTCGCCGTGCCCTTGTTGCCTCCTACGGTCACTTCTTGACCGTGAGGCGCTCAGCCGCCGAGATCGAGGCGAGGAAGTCGTCGCTTCCGGCGTAGTTCGCCCTGATCGAATAAGAACCGGGGGCGAGCGCCGAGCGGCTCGGCGAGCAGGACCCGGTGCCCGTCGCAGACAGCGAGATGCCGCACAACAGTTTCGAGCCGTCCATGACGGACACCTCGCCGGACGGAGCGCCCGCATACCCCGGCATTACCTCGGCGCTGAAGTGCTCTGCGTTCTCGCCGCCGTAGACGGGGCTTGCTTCCGACAGCGTCAACACCGTGCTCGTACGGGCTTTGAGCACTTTGAAGGAACTGGCGGAACCAGAGGCGGTTCCGGAGTAGGCGGCATCTCCGGAGTACACGGCGGTGACGGCCAGCTCGAGGTCGGTGCCTGCTGCAAACTGGCCGCTTCCTGGGCGACAGCTACCCGTCACCGCCGGCCCCGAAGTAGTGAGCGCCCCGATGGTGCAGATCACAAGGGGGTGAGCGCCGACTAGGTCCTCGATGGCCACGGTGCCGCTGGGGGCGGGACCAGCGGTCCGCCCGAGAATGCGGACACTCAGGATGACGTTGTTCTCGTCGCCATAGCGCGCCTCGACGCTGCTCGAGTCCGCCCGGACCGAGTCGCCGGACTTCGCCAACGTACTGGCACCCTCGCTTTCGGAGAGCGTGACACTCGACGAAGAGACCGCCGGAGCAAAGTCCCAGACGTCGGCGAATCCGCCTGCCGAGTTCTCGCCGCCAAGCAGAACGGGCTCGCCGAGGTCGTCGTCGTAGGCCATGACAGCACCCTCTCGCGCGACCGGACTGGACGCAACGGTCGGCGAAGCGGTCCAGTTGGTCCCGTCCCAAGACCACGTGTCCCCGAAGTAGTACGGCGACAGATTCGAGTAACCGCCGAACAACACGACCTCGCCGAGCGCGTCGTCCTCCGACATTGCCGCCGCGACGCGTGGTGCAGGTGACGAGGAGGGTGACTGCGGCGACCACGTCGTACCATCGAAGGTCCACGTGTCGCTCAGGTACCCACCCTCGTTGACCCCGCCGAACAGCACCAGTTGATCGGTGCTGCTGTCGTAGGCCATCGAAGCTTCTTCGCGAGCCGGAGGGCTCGCGGCTGGCGAGAGCTCGCTCCAGTCGGAGCCGTTCCAGGCCCAGGTGTCCGAGAGGTCATCTCTTGGGCTGTTGTCCCCGAGGCCGCCGAACAACACCAGCCCACCAAGACTTGCGTCGTAAGCCATCGAGGCGTCCACCCGGGGTGTCGGGCTGTCGGCCGGCGACAGCTCGCTCCACGACGTGCCGTTCCAGTCCCAAGTGTCGTTGAGATAGCCGTTATCGGAGCCTCCGAAGAGGATGAGCTGGTCTGAGCTCTCGTCGTAGGCCATCGACATGTCCGTCCGGCCGAAGGGCGACCCAGGCAAGGCGGCCTCCGTCCATTGGCCGCCGGCGAAGATCCAGGTGGCGTTGGTGGATCCGCCGCTCCCGACCGGGAGATAGAGGAGCTGATCCGTGCTCGAGTCGAAGGCTGCACCGGAAAAAGCGCCGACCGGAGGCGAGAACGGATTGCTGACCTGGCTCCACGCCGAGCCGTTGAAGGTCCAGGTGTCGTCAGACGGGGCGCCATTCGCGCCTCCGAACAAGACGAGCTGTCCGGTCCCTACGTCGTAGGCCATTGAAGCGTCGAACCGGGCAAAGCTCGGCGGCGCCGGGGTGGGGATGTCGGACCAGTCCGTGCCGTTCCAGGTCCAGGTGAAGAGGGAACCACCGCCGGCGAGGAGAAACTGACCAGTCGTCGGGTCATCGGCAATCAGGGCTCCCGCCTCCGGCCCATATTGCCCTGTGCATGACTCGCACTGCTGGGTCCAGGTCGACCCGTCGAGGACCCACGTGTCGTCGAGGGAGCCGGAAACACCCGTCCCACCGAAAAGAACGAGTTGGTCGTTCGTCGGATCGAAAGCCATGGCCGCGTCCGCTCTCACCGGAGGGCTCTCAGCCGGCGAGAGCTCGGCCCAGTTCGAGCCGTTCCAGGTCCAGGTGTCGTTGTCCAGGCCGTTTTGTCGTCCCGTCCCGTTGCCGCCAAAGAGCACGAGCTCGCCGAGAGTGGCGTCGTAGGCCATCGACGCCTCGCCTCTCTCCGAAGGCGAGATGTTGGGGAACAGCTCGGTCCATGTCGACCCGTTCCAGGTCCAGGTGTCGTCCATCAGCCCCGATTGAGACGAAGCCCCGCCGAAGAGCAAGAGCTGGCCGCTCGACGGGTCGTATGCCATCGAGGCTCCCGATCGCACTGACGGGCTGACCGATGGATATAAAGGGGTCCACGCGCTCCCGTTCCATGACCAGGTGGTGTCGTCATCCTGTGGCGTGCCTTCACAGGCACACCCCCCGCCGAACATGATGAGCTGTCCAGTACTCGAGTCGAATGCCATCGCTGCTCTAGAGCGCGGCGACGGCGCCGAGAGCTGCGTCCAGACGGCCGTGGCCGAAGTTTGAGGGATCGCAGATTTTGCCTCGGTAGTCGCGAGCGAGAGCTTGACCGCCGCCGCACTCGCCGCAGCTTCGGGGAGGCACAGGCCGGCTGCGAGGGCCAGGACCGCGGTCGCGCAGATCAGGTGCTTAAGGAGGCGGAGCCCGCTCATGATGCTTCCCCTTCCGCCCGCCAGATGAAGAGCATCACCTTCATCAGGCACCATGTCAGGGTTTGCAAGCACCGCTTCCCGAAATGGAAAAGTTTGCCCTACTCAACCGGTCGTTCAACTGTACAACCAAAGGGAGAGGTGCTTGTCGAGGAGCACCCTTCCTGCAATCCAGACGCTAACGGCGGTCGACCCATGACGCACCGGGAGTTATTGTCAGCTGGCGAGACGTGCCAACTCTGCCGCTAGATGATGGAGGTAACGGGATCACAAGCCCGCCGACATTATTGGTTGTCCGGAGCGACGTTCGACATGGACATCGGCGTAGAACTCGACGCGGAGAACGACTGAGTCATCTATCGCCCCGCCCGTTCAGATGGTCACCCTACGAAGCGAAGAACGGCTGGCTAGGCGTACCCACGGGCCAGCCATCGCTGCCAACTCCTCGAACAAATCTGTCGTTTCTCGTCGCACGGCGTCTCGGTGCGTAAATCTCGTGTGGTAAGGCTGGACGGTGAACGGGTCTAAGTAGTTGTGACGTCGACTGAGCGAGGTACCAGCAGCGCGGACGTCCACATTGCTTTCGACCGGTTCTTTGCAAGGACAGAGCCTCCCCTACGACGCGCATTGATGGCCACCTACGGAATCGAAGCGGGTCGAGAAGCCACTGCGGAAGCATTCGCTTGGGCGTGGGAGCACCGAGACGATCTGGCCAGCCTCGATAGCCCAGTGCGTTACCTGTACCGGGTAGCCCAGACCCGCAGCCGTCGGCGGAAGGTCGGCCTGCTTCCGGCACGCAACGACTGGGCCGAGCCGTGGATTGAGCCTGAGTTGATGCGGGCGCTGCGCAAGCTGAGCCAACGACAACGCGTCGCTGTCGTGCTCGTCCACGGCTACGCCTGGACCCTCTCCGAGGTTGCCGAGCTACTTGGTCTCAAAGTCACGACTGTGCAGACACATCTCGAAAGGGGCCTTGCTCGGCTCCGCTCACACTTGGAGGTCGTTCCTGATGACTGATCTCGATGAACGGCTCCGCCGTGCCTTCGACAGCGCAGCACCGGTAGCGCTTGATGAGGTTCTCGATCGAGCCAGGGTGACTGGCAACTCGACCCATGGTGCCCACGGGCGCCTCGTTGCGGCGATCTGCGTCGCTGTCGGTGTGCTCGGAGGCAGCATCGCTCTCGCAGCGACCCGACACTCGGGGAAGCTCACGAGCACGTCCACCCGGTCGAGCACGAGCACACCTGGCAGGACCACAGGCACCCCTTCAGGTCCGCCTTGTGCTCGACAGGACAACCGTCGTGGCCGGCACGATAATCCACGGCGTTGCCTTACTGACAAACACGACTGACCACACGATCACCGTGAAAGCATGCGCTGCGGACGGCTGGTTCGAGGTCGGGCTGAGCAACGGGCGGATCACTTTTGACGGTTTTCCCTCGCCCGCCGTCCGCGTGTGCACCGTCAGTGAAGCTGGTCCGAGGCGTGAATCGCGTCCCATTCGAAGTGCTCACGAGCTACTTGGGCTGTACACATGTGAAGGCGCTGGCGACCTCGCAACACCCCGTGTGCACGCCCGCAGGCATACCGCCGTTGGCGCCCGGACGCTATGTGACCAAGGTCGTTACCACCGGTCTTCCGGCGCGAAGCCAGGTGCCCGCACCGGTCCATGTCACGTTGCTGCCGCCATCTACGGCGAAGATCGTCGCCCACCGGTTGTTCCGGATGTCTGCATCAGGACCGCCGTCGTGCGCCCGAACGTGGGACCGACAATTCTGTCTCTTCTCGTCACACGGTGTAGCAATGGGTTCTTCAATCCTCTAGCAGCGTAGATACACGGCGCGGGCGCGCGCACGCCTGCCGCCGGAGAGCTGGTCGGTCTAGCGGGCGATACTCAGCTCCCAGGAGCCGAACGCGGCGTTGGCCGCCGCCCCGCCCAGAAACCACATCGCCCACCCGTAGGTCTTCCGGTCGTGCCCGCCGCAGAGGAGCGTCACGACGCCGAGACCGGTCAGGACGATCGCGCTGGCGATGCGGACGCGCCCCCAGGCTCGGAGGTGACGGTACTCGACTGGCCAGATGATGAGTCGAAGGCCCGATCGCGGCGGAGATGTCCACCAAGCGCGCACACCCTTCGCAGCCGTGTTGCTCATGATTGTCTCCATCAGGACGCCTAGTTGGCGTCCTAGACGCTAGAGCCGATCCAGTACTAGGTGTCAGCGCCAGGGTGCGCTCGGCTCTACATATTTAGTACTAAACTAGTTTCATGGCTTCCTACCGTGCGCGAGTCACCTCTCCCTGGCCCCCGGTCGAGGTGTTCGGCACGGGGGCAGCCGCAGCTGAGAAGACTGGCTCGGTCCGGCCCGAAGCTGGTTCCCTGACAGATGGCGGCTGCCGTCCTCTGGTTCCGGCGGGACCTTCGACTCGACGACCTGCCCGCCATGCAGGCTGCAGCCGAGGCCGGACCCGACGGGGTCGTTCCCCTATTCGTCGCCGACCCCGCCCTCCTCGACCCGGCCGGGCCGAACCGGCGGCGTTTCCTGGCTGCTGCCCTCGCCGCCCTCAATAACGAGCTCGGGGGTGCCCTGGTGGTGCGCAGTGGGGACCCGGCCCACATCGTGCCGGCCGTGGCGGCTGAGGCAGGGGCCACCGTGGTGACCGCCACCGCCGACTTCGGGCCGCACGGCACGGCCCGCGACGCGGCGGTGGCGCAGGCCCTGTCGGCCGAGGGGCGGCGACTCAGGACGGTCGACTCCAACTACGCCGTTGCCCCGGGCCTGGTCCGCAACGGGGCGGGCACCCCGTTCAGGGTGTTCAGCGCGTACCGGCGGAAGTGGGAGGCGATCGGGTGGCCTCGGCCGTGCCCTGCCCCGGCCATGCGGTACCGGCACCTCGGTGGTGACGAGAATGTCCTGGTTCCGGAATCAGGACTGGCTATCCCGGGGTCCCACGGGCTACCCGAGTGGTGGGAGGGCCTCCCCCTCGGCCCCGCCCCGATGCTCCCCGATGCCGGCCCAGGCGCGGCGTGGGACCGGCTCGAGCGCTTCGTGGCCGGGCCGCTCGCCGACTACCACCGTGACCGGGATCTCCCTGCCGTGGCGGGCACCTCGGGGCTCTCGCCCTACCTGCGCTTCGGCTGCCTCCACCCCCGCAGCGTCTTGGCGCTCCTCGGCCCGGATCCGGGGGCTGAAGGGCTGCGGTCCGAATTGGCCTGGAGGGAGTTCTACGCCGACGTGCTCTGGCACCGGCCCGATTCGGCTCGGAGAGCGCTCCTGGGCTTCGGATCCCGTCTGCGCTGGGACACAGACGAGCGGTCCAGGGAGCGGTTCGCCGCCTGGGCGACCGGAGCCACCGGATACCCGCTGGTCGATGCAGGCATGCGGCAGCTGCTGTCGGAAGGCTGGATGCACAATCGGGCGCGGATGGTCACGGCCAGCTTCTTGGTGAAGGACCTCCATGTTGACTGGCGGCTCGGGGCCCGGTGGTTCATGTGGCACCTGGTCGATGGCGACCTGGCCTCGAACCAGCACGGCTGGCAGTGGGTGGCGGGTACCGGCACCGATGCCGCCCCCTTCCACCGGGTGCTCAACCCGCGGCGCCAACAGGCACGGTTCGACCCGACCGGCGCCTACGTCAGTCGCTACGTGGATGAGGCGGTCTCAGACGATCCCGTCGCCCGGGGTGCCTATCCCGGCGCGCTGGTGGACCACGCCGTGGAGCGCCATGAGGCGCTGGCCCGCTTCGCCGAGGCGCACCACCGGGGCGAGGCGGCAACTATGGGCTGACGCCTCGAGGTCTGCCGCGGTAGAACCGGCAGACGGAGGCTCAGTCGAATCCGAAATAAGTGCTTCGAAGTCATCTGGCAGTGCGGCGACGAGCAAGCTTGGCGAGAAAGTGCTCGAACGGGCCAAAGGCAAGATCAGCGAAGCCGCCGGCATGGAAATGGACCACGCCTTCTTACGGCTGCGCAACCATGCCCTCCCCCAGTGACCTCGCTCGCAACATCGCCGAGGGGACCGTCCACTCCGGCTCGCTCGACCTGCCGCTCCTTGCGCTTCTACCACTTCAACTGCCGTTAGTCCTGTTCCGTTTACCGCTCTTCACCAAAGGCACGACCTAAAGGTGTGGGTTACCTTTTAGTGAGCAGCAACCGAAACGGCTTACTCAGCCTTTTATCCGTTCTTGGCCAAAGCAAGGACGGCTGCAGTGGCTTTGCTAAGCCGGAGCATGAGCTAACCGCCGGCTTCCGGCCCGGGCGAGTCCGGCGCAACTTCACCGTCACACTCTACGGTTGCTCCCGTCGTCCCTGGGTGGCTCTGCTCCGCGCGTTCATCGGCTTACACGCAGTACGCGGCGTCAGCTAGTGGCCATATCCGTCACCTTCTGCCTGTGCGTCCCACCCATATGTCAATTACACGCCAGTATCATCACGCAGCGTGGCATTGCCACGCTGCGAGAGGTTGAACTTGAGAACTGCGAGTCCGGAGGAATTTATTTTGGTTGCCCGCCTGATGAGTCCACCGGGACTTTCGCGCTCGATTGTTGTTGTGGCGGGCAGAAGCGATTTGTTGGAGTGAGCCGGGTGAGCCATCATGGGCAATGGGCGGCGATGACACCTCGATCTCTCGAGAGCACGAGACTGCTTGTGTGAAGCTCGGCCTGACCGGTGACGAACGGGACCGGATGGCGGATGAGCGGGACAGGACCTCGGAGCTGCAGGACAAAGCAGCAGATGCCCGCAACCAGAGGGCGAAGGCCCGAGACGCCGCCGTAGCTTCTGGCTTGGCCTCTGCTCCCGACCGTGCAGAGTCTGCACGAGACCGGGAGGAAGCGGAGAGGGACCGCTCACATGCGGCCGCCGATCGCCACGCTTCATGGTTAGACCGCGCCTCATCAGCAGGAGACAGGACACTCGCTGCCGTCGACCAGCTCACCGGCGCTCATAGCCGCGACGCTGGACTCATCGAGTTGGATCGCGAGATTGCCAGAGCGAAGAGGACGGGACAGCCTTATGTGCTCGCTTTCGTCGATCTGGATGGCCTCAAGGCGACAAATGACTCGCTCGGCCACGCCGCCGGTGATCGGCGACTACGGCAGACAGCTGACGCAATCCGAGCCAATGTTCGATCGTACGATCTGATTCTTCGCCTCGGCGGCGACGAGTTCATGTGCGGGCTGACAGGCCTGAAAATGAAAGAAGCTGTCACGCGGTTCGTGCTCGTGAACGCTGCGTTAGCCGAAGCTTTGCAGGAACCTATCACCGTGGGTCTCGCCGACCTCGAGCCAGATGATTCTCTCACGTCTATCAGCGTGCGAGCCGATGCGGCCATGTATAAAGAACGCCAGCGCCGCCTGTAGGTCTTTGATCAAAGGTTAGATCAGACCGAGGAGACCTGGTTCCTCCTCAGAAGGTGCGGAACTCCGCCGCTCCAGCTTCGCTGGAGGGGTGCCGCAGCTTCGACAGTGCCCGGGCCTCGATCTGGCGGATGCGCTCCCGCGTCAGGCCAAGGTACTCGCCGACCTGTTCGAGTGTCCGCGGCTCGCCCCGGTCCAAGCCGAAGCGCAGCCTGAGGATCTCCGCTCCCGCTCCCCGAGCGGGGCGAGCAGCCGGACGACCTCGGCCGGCAGCATGGCCTTGGCGGCCATTTCGAAGGGCGATTCGGCCAGTCGATCCTCCACGATGTCGGCCAGCTCGGCGTCGCCGTCCTCCCGGAGTGGCTCGAAGAGCGAAAGGGGCGTGGCACGAAAGCGGAGCGCCTGGATCAGCTTGTCCTCGGGCAGCTCCACCTCGGCACCGAGCTCGGAGAGCGTACCTGGCCGCCCGAGCTTGAGCTCGAGCTCGACTTGTGCCCTCTGGATGCGGACGAGGGTGTCGCCGGCGTGTACCGGGAGCCGGATCGTCCGAGCCGTGTTGGCGATGCCACGGGTGATCGCCTGGCGGATCCACCACGTCGCATACGTCGAGAACTTGAAGCCCTTCCGCCAGTCGAACTTCTCGACGGCGTGCATCAGGCCGAGGTTGCCCTCCTGGACGAGGTCGAGCAGCGGCAGGCCGGAGGCCTGGTACTTCTTGGCGATTGACACGACAAGACGAAGGTTCGACTGGATGAAGGTCCGCTGGGCTGTCTCACCTGCCCGGCAGCATCTCGCCAGCTCGCGGCTGCGAGACGGCGTGAGCCCCTTGTTGGCCCGCAGCTCCTCGTCGGCCTCACCACGAGCTTCGATCGCTTGAGCGAGCCGGACCTCCTCGGCCTTGGTGAGCAATGGATAGCGGCCGATATCGGTCAGATACAGGCGAACGAGGTCTTCCTCGTCCCTCTCGACTCGCTTCTTCGCCAAAGTCCGATCCTCCCTGCCTTGCAAAGTGGAGGAATCGCACCGGCGGCGGGCCGTCGCCTTCAGGCCACGATCCCGTGTAGGGCTACGGGAATCCCCCCGCAGGGAGGTCG
Organism: uncultured Actinomycetota bacterium; assembly: GCA_963754255.1. GTDB lineage: Bacteria > Actinomycetota > Acidimicrobiia > Acidimicrobiales > Bog-793 > CAVWEW01. The sequence continues at coordinate 41,521 of CAVWEW010000008.1, read as the reverse complement.
TCCGCCATGGCCTCACGATGAGTTTGGTCTTGTCCAGATTCAGCCTAACGGGCGAATCAAGCACACCTACGGGGCGTTTCGCCGACGCCGATGCTGACTTGAGTCCGCCCGTGACCGAGACTCCCACCGGGACCAACGCGACGCCATCGCGTGCAGGACAGCGTCGCCGGGGAAAGGTCCTGGCATCGGCCTTTCGCATCACGTGCTCGTCGTTAGGGTTGGCCCGCATGGCTCTCTTGCACAGTTCCGGGACGCCCGCAACGGAACTGACCCCCGAGCTCATCACCTCCCTTTGGCGTCCGACCGAGGTACAGCTTTCGCCTGACGGTGGCCGGGCGGCCTGGGTTGCCAAACGCTGGGGTGCCGAGGGCGAGCACGACGAGAGCGCCATCTGGGTCGCTGATCTCGCCGCTGACGAGGGTGCCCGCCGATGGACCTTCGGCGGCGAGGAGACTTCGCCACGGTGGTCTGCGGACGGTACTCGGCTGGCGTTGCTGTCGGATCGCAAGAAACGTGGCGTCGCCGGTCTGTACCTGCTGGACACGACGGGCGGAGAGGCACGGCCGCTCGTCGAGCGGGAGCGATCCATAGCGGCGTTCGCCTGGTGCCCTGACGGCAGCCGTATCGCCTTTCTCGCGCCCGATGAACCTTCAGAGGAGGACCGGCGGAGGGAGAAGGAGCAGGACGATGCCCGCGTGTTCGGCGACTGGCACCCGAACCGCGTCTTTGTGGTGGAAGTTGAGTCCGGAACCGTGACCCCCTTGCGCGAGGTCGAGGGCCACCCGGTGGCGATCGCCTGGTCACCGGACGGCTCGACCCTGGCGCTCGTCGTCCAACCGACGCTTGAAGTCGACTCCTCGCTGCTCGCCACGATCGTGGCTCTCGGGGTAGATGACGTCGCACCTCCGGCCATGGTCTGCAGCTCGCCGGGCGCAGATGGGGTGTTCTTCAACGGCACCGGCGAGCGACTCGTCTTCACCGCTCTCCACGAAGCGAACTTCGTATCCGCCCTCACCGTGTGGGCGGTCGCACCACAGGCAGGTGCCGAGCCGACGGTGATAGGTCCTCAGATCACCGAACCCGCCTGCGGCATAGGCGTCGGCGCGATCACCCGGGAGCACCGAGTAGTCATGCACGTCATCGAAGGGCTCGGGACGCGCCTCGAATGGTGCGACCCGGTCACCGGAGAGCGCGAGAAGTGGTGGGAGGCGAGCGGTGACATCGTCTGTTTCGACGTAGCTCCGGGAGAAAGGCTCGCCGCGGCGTACTTCGCCGAGCGGGGGCCGGTCGAGATCTGGGCAGGCGAACCGCCTGATCTGTCACGCCTCTCAGACCACCACGGCGCCATCGGCGCTATCTCCTTCGGAGCTGTCCGAGACTTCGAGTTCCTCTCCGAGGATGGAACAGCTCGCGACGGGATAGTCGTGCTCCCGACCGGAGCCACGCCAGCCGACGGCCCGTGGCCGACCGTCGTACTGCCACACGGCGGTCCGTACGGACATTCCGGGCGGCAGCTCAACCTCAGCCCGGGCAACTGGGCACAGTGGCTCGCCGCGGACGGTTACGCCGTGCTGATGCCGAACTACGGCGGGAGCATGGGCCACGGCCACGCCTTCGCCGCCATGGCCCGCGGCGGTGTAGGAGGAGCGGAGTGGCAGGACGTCCTCGCTGCTGTCGACACCGCGATCGAGGCAGGCATCGCGGATCCGGAGAGGCTGGGCATCGGTGGGTGGAGCCAAGGCGGTTTCTTGAGTGCGTGGGCCGTCACCCAGACGGGCCGCTTCCGGGCTGCCGTCGTCGGAGCGGGCGTCACCGACTGGTCGATGTTGGCGCTCACGAGCGACGTTCCCACTTTCGAGGCGAGCCTTGCGGGCGGATCCCCGTGGGACGCAGACGACCGGCGCCGCGCCGATGCTCGGTCTCCCATCGTCGGCGCGCCCGCAGTCCGGACGCCGACGCTCATCCTGTCCGGCGAACAAGATGAGCGGGTCCCTGTCAGTCAAGCTCGTGCGTTTCACCTGGCGCTTCGGCGCCATGGCCTGGCGGTGGAGCTTGTCACCTACCCGCGCGAGCCGCACGGCCTACGGGAACGCCGGCACCAGGAGGACGTGCTGCGCCGGGTACGGAACTGGTATGGCCGTTGGCTCAAAGGGCTGGAGACTCCGCCAACCCGATCTCGACCCTCACCAGAACCTTCGCGACGCGAACCCGGCTGAATCTTTCGCCGGAGTGCGAACGTCTGACGCTCCGCTCAGGGCCTACCCGTCCTCTACAGGCTCGACGATCGTGCAGGGGCGGTGACGCCTACCGGGACGACGACCGCTGCTCAGCTCGAAGGGCGAAAGCCGCATGCGCCCGGAGCCCGCGGCCCGACGCGCCGATGCGGCCGGCTCGAAAGCAGACCGCATCGACACAACGTGACCGAGGAGCGGACCGGCTAAGCCGCCCGGGCGTGGCCTGCGGTCCCGATCACGATCGGCGCCTCATGGGAGGACCGGCGGTCGTGGCGGCGTTGGCGGTAGCCGGCGATCAATCCGTCCAGGCCGAGCCAGCTCGAGGTCCTCCACGTGGCGAGGATCACGATGGCGAACAGCCCATAGAACGCACAGACGCTCGCGGTGCCCGACATGACGTAGGTGAACAGCAACCCCAGGCTCATGAGTGCCGCCACGCGGGTGAGAAGGCCGAGAACGAGGCAGATGCCGATGGTGAACTCTGCCAGGGCGACGACGACGCCGATCAAGCCGGCGTTCGGGACGACTGCGCTGTGCAGGAAGCTCCCCCACCAGCTGTAGGCAGCCGCGCCATGAGCGGCAAAGCCGGCCACGCCGGCGCCGTTGTTGTGCAGGAATGCGGGGTTCTCGGCCCCCCAGAGCTTGGCAACGCCTGCTTGGAGCCACATGATGCCTAGCCAGACCCGGGCAGCGGTCCAGACGACGGCCATCAGCTTTGACTGGCGGAGCCACGTCAGGATCCCTGACGTGGTGCGCTCGGACGGGTTGCTCAGCAGTGCAACGGGGTTCTTCATCATCGGGTTTCCCTTGTTCTCGTCCGGCTCCCCCGGACTTCACCGTCATCATGAGCGCGAGGGGGGACCGTTACGAGAGGCGAAGGTCCCCCCGACCAGGGCCAAAGGTCCCATGTTCAGGTTCCGAAGAGCCCCCCGGCCCGAAGGGACCTTCGCCCCTACCACGTCGAAGAGCGCGGGTACACACTGTTGTGAGTCACCAGAGAAACGGCTGCAAACGTAACCAACCGTATATACAGGCGTATCGGCAGAACAGGGCCGGCTGGAACTGTGTTGGGATTCTTCGCTCGGTGAAATGGCACGGGTGACGCCGTGCCGGAGGAGGCAGCATGAAGATAGAAGAGGTTCGCAGCATCGTCGAGGCAGCAGCCCGGGCCCCTTCGGTGCACAACACCCAGCCGTGGAAGTTCGCATCCCACGGTGAGCCCGACGCCATCGACGTCTTCGGGGACCGCGAACGCATGCTCGGGGTCGTCGATCCCGATGGCCGTGAGCTGCACATCAGTTGTGGGGCCGCGATCGATTTTGCCTGCATCCGCGCCCGGAGCCTCGGTCGCGCCTGCTCGGTCCACCTACTTCCCGACCCGGCCGACGCCGACCACTTCGCCCGGATCGAATTCGGTGACGCAGCGCCTCCCAGCTCCGAAGATGTTGCGCTCGAAGGAGCCCTGGAGGCCCGTTACACCGAACGCGGGCGCTTTGACGAAGGGCGGGTTCCCTACGAGCTCGTCGAGGAGCTCAAGGCCCTGGCGGCGACCGACGGATGCTGGATCCGGGTCCTCGAGCAACCGGGGGACGAGGTAACGACCGCGGTCCTGCTGTCACGAGCCGACGAGCTCGAACGGGAGAACCCCGCCTATGAGCAGGAGCTTGCCAGCTGGATACGAGCCGACGAGCAGGTCGCCGCAGACGGGATCCTGAGCTCGGCGTTGCCCTTGACACCTCCGGCGTCCCGCGGGTCGTCATTCCGCCTGCGCGACTTCGACCCCACGACTGCTCCCGAAGAGGCCCGAACGGCCGGTGACGAGCCACCGCCGGCGGAGCACCCCCTCGTGATCCTCCTCGGCACGCCCGGAGACGACGCTCGTTCGTGGCTCGAGGCCGGCCGGGCTCTTGGTCGTCTCCTCGTGCGAGCATCGCTCGACGGCGTGTTCGCCTCGCCGATGACCCAGGTGCTCGAGGTGCCGGCGACACGGGCCATGCTCGCCGGACAGCTCGGGCTCCTCGGCTACCCGCAGATACTCCTGCGCCTCGGCTACGGCCACGGCCGGCCGAGCTCGCGGCGCCGGGCGGTGGACGAGGTCCTCGACGCTTGATTCATCAAACTGGCTACGGGCCAGAGTCAGATCGCAGGGGACAAGGCCACATGAAGCTCCTTCTCGAGGGCAGTGTTGGCCGCGGCAAAAGCTCCATCGGCTGGCTTGATCGTGTCGACCATTGTGTCGTACTGGCTCCAGGTGTCTGTGGCGAGAAGTCCTTGGATGATGCCCTCGATGGAGGCATCGGTGGCCAAGACACGCTGCACCGTGACTTGGTTAGAGCTCGGAAACACCAGCTTTCTCAGGGAGGCGTCGAAAGCCTGGCGGGCGACGACCTCCCTTCTGAAGGCTGCCGCCATCGCGTCTTGGTTCTTCGCGTTCAGTTCTACTGAATTGTCCGCATTTACCGCCTTGCTCATTCTAGTGAAGGCGGACGTGTATGCCGCTGCGAGAAACGCGGGTTGCTCAGGTCTCTTCGTCGACGAGGTCACGTTGACGATGAGGATCGACGCCGCGGCGGCGCCTAGAAGGACGGCCATCCCGCCGAGCCACAACCGCTTCTTCCGCCTCGGTTCCTGCGGCTCACCCGATTTCGACACAACTCCAGCTATCTCCTCGCCAGACGCACTGGCCAGGTCTTCTCGGTCTTGGCCCACGCCATTCCCATCCGACTCTTTCGTGCGAGCGCCAGCTGCTGCCTTGGTGTTCCCATTAACAGCTGCCTTTGCTCGAATCATATCAGCTTCCAGTGATCCGCTTCATGAGGATTGCTTTAAGAACACACATTCAGTGGATACAATGCCGGCGGCGATTCCGCATCGTAGCGTGCTCCCTTTATTTGCTGATACCGCCCGGGCCGGCGTCGGTTCATTGAGAACTGGCAAGGCTCCTGCACGCTCCATGAACGGTTAGCTGCCGTCCGACAACAGCACGGGTACGTACCTGCCGGAGGCTTGCCTCTGTGCTCCGAGGGCGTAGCAGGTCGTCGCGTCCGGGCATGAGATGCTTTCGATGTCGGCGATCCCCCGAGGCAGCAGGGCGAACCGCCAGCTCCGGCCCTCATCTGTGGTTTGGGCGAGAGTCGCTCGACCGCGGATGCTTCCCGTCACCCAGCACTGCGAACCGGTCGAGCATGAGATCCCGTTCAGAGACTCAGCTTCCGGTGGTCCAGGCGGTGAATTCACCTCCGACCAGACCCGCCCCGCGTCGGCGGACACGGCCACGGCCACGCTCATCGACCTTGGGTCAGTCCCAGTTCGTCCTACCGCCATGCAGTGCGAGGCGCTCCCGCAGGAGAGGCTCGCCGGGTTGAACTCGGCGGGCAGCGCTGCCGAGCCCCACATAGAGCCGCCATCTGTGCTGTACAGGCCGGCATTGTACTGATCCGCCGGCCCTCGCACTTCCAGTCGCGCCGGCCTTCTGACGCCGACAGCAGTGCAGGTGCCGCTGGTAGAGCAATGGAGCCCGCGTGGAGAGAACCCGATGAATCGAGACGCTGCGGGCGGCCTGAGCCGCGACGGCAACTCGAACTGAGACCATGTGTGGCCACCATCTGAGGTGACCATCGCGGTAGCCAGACCATGTTGATTAGAGCCGAGGGCGACGCACGCTCTTGCCGTTGCGCACGAGAGCGAGCCGTATCCGGCTCCACCCGGGAAGGGCAGAGACGACCAGCTTCGTCCGCTGTTCACCGTCTCGACGAACGCCTCGTGTCCGGACGGGCCACCGCCTGCGGCGTTGCCGAGGGCAGCACAGGTGCTGGCATCGACACATGTGAAAGGCGGCCCCTCCGCAGGAGCCGTTAGCTTCCGCCAACTCGCACCGCCGTCGTGGGTGACTTCTAGGGCCACCTCAGACCCGACGAGGCCTTCCGAGAAGCAGACGTTCGCCGAGGGGCACGTCAGGAAGACCACGCCGTAGTAGTTCAGCGAACTCGTATGCCACGCAGCAGTGAGATTCTGATACGAGGCTCCACGTCAGCGATGCGACGGACTTATTCGTGGAGCGCGTTCGCGAGTTGACGCCACCCTTCTGCTGCAAGGCGAAGACTGACGCTCCGATCAGCACCAAGGCTGCTACTGCACAGGCAAACAACTTGCTGTGCCGGTGGCCTGCACGAGGCCGCCGGCTCCGCAACCGCTTCGTCGTCCGGCGGTGAGTCTGGGTGTCATGGGGCACGGGCGCTACCTCGACGTCTTCGCGGCCGGTGCCACTTTCCGCATCCTTTGTACTCAGAGCCTCGGCTGAGCCGGCGGAGTCTGAGCTTGTGGAAAGCTCCTGGCTCACTTGCTCACTGCGGATCAAAGCGGCTAGACGTGATCGCTGGCGCTCGATCTGCTCGGTGGTCGGGCTCTCCACTTGGGGCGCCAGGTGGTTCACAAGCTCGAATATCTCAGTCATAGAACTTCCTATCTTCGGACGAGGATTCCGCGCCGGCGAAGCCCTTTCTCTCCAGCTCGCGTCTGAGCCGCTGTCGTAATCTGTTCAGCCGGGACCGGACCGTTCCGACGGGGACATCGAGAGCGATGGCGATCTCGGCGTAGCTCTGCTCCTCCCATACGTGAAGAAGGAGCGTCTCGACTTCGATCGCAGGCATCAACAACAGCGCCTTGGCTACAACACGCAGTTCCTGGAGGACCTCGCCGTCGATGCCGGCCGGGACACCGTCTCTAAAGCGGCCGAGGTTCAACTCGGAAGCTGCACGCTCGTAAGCCGCCGCCTGCCTGCCCGAGCTCCGGAGGTTCCCTGCGACCACGTTGCCGGCGATGCCGAGCAACCACGGCCGGGCATCAGGTCGGGAGGTGTCGTACCGGGCCCTGTGCTCGAATGCGCGGCAGAGCACTTCGCCGGCCGCGTCCTCACCCTGTTGTGTGCCGATCCTACGAGCGCAATAGCGGTGGACGAAGTCGAAGTGGCGCTCGAAAATTGCTTCGAAGGCTGCCGGACGTGTGAGCGAATCGACAATCAGCTCGGCATCGGAGACACTCATCATCAGTTATTCGCCGATCAACGTCCTCGGTTCGCGACTTATTTTCCCATGTGACCGGTCTCTTTGCGTGATCATCGGGCGGACGGAGCACGTCGCCGAGCACACCACGACCAAAGCGCCAGCAAATCGCGGCTAAATCGAAAGCAAATTAGGCATCGTGCTCGTGGGCGACGGCCGGTACGACAGAGGCCGGGACGCCACCACGTCGCAACCACCGGTAGGTTGCTACAACGTGGACGCTGGTACCGGTACCGAGGAGTACTACGACCGCTGGGCGCCCGACTACGACGAGGTGTACCTCCGGCCGGAGCGCCAGAGCGACCTTCTGGCTGTTGGCTCCCATCTCGCGGACCTCTTCGCCGGCAAGCATGTACTCGAGGTGGCCGCCGGTACAGGCTGGTGGACGAGCAGGCTGGCGGACACGGCTGCATCGGTGACCGCAACCGACGCCAACCGCTCGACGCTCGACATCGCCCGGGCCAGGAGAGCTTGGCCACAGTCGGTGAAGTTTGTCGTCGCAGACGCTCTTCAGCTACAGACCATCCGAGGTGATTTCGATGCGGCGTTTGTCGGCTTCTTCTGGTCACATGTTCCGCTGCAGGAGATAGGCGGCTTCCTCGAGGGCCTCATGCTGCGCCTGCTTCCCGGCTCCCTCATGGTCTTCATCGACAACCGCCTGGTACCCGGAAGTGTCCATCCCGTGACGCGACGAGACGACCAGGGCAACACCTATCAACAGCGCCAGCTAAAGGACGGAAGTTCCTGGGAGGTCCTGAAGAACTTCCCAGAGCCGGACGAGGTGCGTGCTCGGCTTAGCCGGATTGGGCATTCGATCGAACTGCAGCAGCTGGACAACTATTGGCTCGCTTCGTGCCGCACTCCGATCTCGGCGCCCAGCGTCGAACCCGGGTGATGGCTGACTTTGACAGGATGGGCGGTCATCCTTCCCGTTCTCGAGGCCCAGAAGTCCTCCAACAGCACAGCCCTCGGGGTGATCCTGGCCCTGATCGTGCTCGGCGTGGCGTTCGGCGCGCTCTTCGCCGCCATCAGCCCGATCGTGACCGCCTTCATCGCGAACAGATAGAAGGAGAGAACGCATCTATGTCAAACCAACCGTCGCAGCTCACATCAGCAAGCCGGGAACAGGTAGCCCGGGCTGAGCGGTTCCACCGGCTGCACGTCACGTCTACGCCGCTTCGCCTGGTCAACGCCTGGGACCGCTTCTCAGCACGAGTCTTTGCACTGGCTGGCGCGCCGGCCATCGGTACGAGCAGCTTTGCTGTAGCACTCGCCCGCGGGTACCGGGATGGAGAGCGCATACCCTGGGCCGTCGCCCGAGAGGTCGCCGCCGAGATCGTGGACGCCGCGGGCGACCTCCCGGTCACGGCGGACATCGAGTCGGGCCGAGGACGCACGCCACCCGATGTGGCAGCCGCGGTCGACGACGTGATCTCGGACGGAGCAGTAGGCGTGAACATCGAAGACAGCCTCCCGGAGATTCCCGGAGAGTTGTTCTCCACCGAGGACCAGTGCGATCGGTTGCGGGCGGCCCGGGTCGCGGCGGACCGTCGGTCGCTCCCGGTGTTCATCAACGCGCGATGCGACGTCTACTTCGGAGCCAAGCTGGCCGACGCAGAACGCTCCCCCCAGCTCTTGGATCGAGCCGCCGCTTACGCCGAGTCCGGCGCCAGTGGCATCTTTGTTCCCGGGCTCATCGATCTCGACCTCCTCGCCACGTTGTGCCACTCAGTCAACGTGCCGGTGAACGTCATGATGTGCCCGGGGCTGCCAAGCTTCGAGGCCCTCGCCAGCGTCGGGGTCAGCCGCATCAGCCAGGGCGCAGCCAGTTTCGTGCTGGCCGCCGGCTTTCTCGAGCGAACGACCAAAGCCTTCCTCGAGGGCCCACACGAGACCGTGGGCGGCGACGTGGAGCCGGCCGCCCATCTGGTCCCCAACCTCGTCACCCGCGAATAGAGGCGAGCCGCAACTTTTCGAAGGAACCCGTGCTCGAGTTGTCGAAAAGATGATCCTTCGCCGGGCGGCCGACCCTCTCGGTCGCGCCGCTTCGACGAATCGTTCAGTTGTCAGGCGCTCTGTCGTGTCGGCGGTATCGATCCAGGACCGCCTCGACCAAATCCGGCGCACAGCCGAGGTAGCCGGCCGGGTCGAGCATCGAGTCGAGATCGACTGACGCCGCCCGCTCAGGGTGGCACCGCTCGATCTCTGACTCGAGCTCGCGGCGCCATTCAGTGTGCTCGTGAATCGCCATGCGGGCGCTCCGCTCGACCACACCTGCTGCCGCCGCCTCCCCAAGAATGGGGCCGAGCTCTGATCTCACTCGTTCGGCCATGACGAGCCCGCCGGAGGACCGGAGGTTCGCCGCCATGCGGGCAGGGTCAACCTGGAGTCCCCCGAGCAGGTCGGCCGCCATCCCGGCCGAACCGCCGGCCGCCCGCAGCAGCTCTGTCAATGTCTGCCATTCGCCATGCCAGGCCCCGGGCGACCGCTCGAGCTCGTGATCCATCGACTGGAGGAGGACGGACGCGAGGCCGCCGGCCCGCCGCGAATTGGCGAGCAGGATGGAGGAGAGGACGGGATTGCGTTTCTGTGGGAGGGTCGAGGAAGCGCCCCGACCGGCGGCGGCAGGCTCGGTGACCTCGGCGATCTCGAACTGCATGAGGAGGGTCACGTCCCGGGCGATCTTGCCGCAGACCCCGCACACGATGGCCAACGCCGCAGCTGACCTCGGCCGGGCGCTGGCGGTCGGCGTGCCACGGGACGAGTGGGCATGTCAGGCCGAGCTCTCGAGCCAGGAGCGAGCGGATCTCGGCGCCACGCTCGCCGAGCGACGCCAGAGTGCCGGCCGCTCCTCCGAGCTGGACGGCGAGCGTCTCGGCCCGTACGGCGGCGAGACGGTCGGCGGCGTCCATGAGGCCGTTCGCCCAACCAGCCGCCCGGAGGCCGAACGTCGTCGGCAACGCCGGCTGAAGCAACGTCCGGGCCATCTGCAGTGTCTCCCGGTGCGTGTCGGCGAGGGCGGCGGCAGCCTCTATTGCCCGGCCGAGATCGCCCGCCACGAGACGGCACGTCCTCTCCGCCACAAGCATGAGGGCGCTGTCGAGCACGTCCTGGCTCGTTGCACCGAGGTGGACCGAGCCACCGTCCGAAGGACCGACGTGCTCGCGGAGGGCGGCGACAAGTGGGATGACCGGATTGCCGCCGAGACGGGCTGCCCGCCCGAGGACTACCGGGTCGAGGACGATCGTCCGACAAGCCGAGGCAATGTGGTCAGCGGCACTTCGTGCTAGGAGGCCCGCCTGTGCTCCGGCGTGGGCGAGAGCAGCCTCGACGTCGAGCATCGCCTGCACCCAAGCCTCATCAGAGGTGGACTCGGCAACGGCGTCTGTAGTGAACAGCGATGTGAAAAGGCCGCCGGAGGTCTCGGACTTGTCCTCAGGGCACAAAGAAGGGGGTCTCCGCGTCGCCCTGCAGGCAGATGTCGAACTTGTAGCCCTCAGCAGTCGAGGTGGCGACGAGGCGGGAGGCCATGGCGGGTTCGCCGATGGCCGCCAGCACAGGATCGGCCTTGTTCGCCTCAGGTTCGTCCTCGAAGTAGAAACGGGTGACCAAGCGCTGCAGCAGCCCGCGGGCAAAAATCGAGACGCTCACGTGAGGCGCCTCGAGGGCGCCGTCGCCCGGGTCATCCGAGACGCCCGGCTTCACCGTCCAGAGCACATAGCGGCCGTCCCTGCCGGTGAGAGCCCGGGTGAAGCCGGTCCAGTCACCGCCGGCGCCAACGGAGTCGTACCTCCCGGCCGGATCGGCCTGCCAGAACTCGAGGGCGGCATCGGTGACAAGTGCCCCGGCACCGTCCACCACGACGCCGCTCACGCTGAACTCACCGGGTGTGCCGGGCGGGACGAGGCGACCGTCGGCGTTCCATCCCATGCCGATCTCCACGTAGGGCCCGGCTGTCTGGGAGGGAGTCGGAACGAGGATCAATGGTCGTCCTCGGCTGAATCCTCTACCGGGGTGGCTTCCCGGCCGCCGATCACGATGTCGAAGCGGTACCCGAGCGCCCACGCCTCGACCGTCGAGGCGAGCTCGAAGCGGGCGAGAAGGCGTTCGGCCGCAACCCGGTCGCGGATCGCCTGGTACATGGGGTCGTAGGCGAGGAGCGGATCGCCGGGGAAGTACATCTGGGTGACGAGGCGGCTCGTGAACGACGCTCCGAAGACCGAGAAGTGGATGTGGGCCGGGCGCCAGGCGTTCGGGTGATTCGCCCACGGGTACTCGCCCGGCTTGATGGTGACGAACCGGTAGTTGCCGGCGTCATCGGTGAGGCAGCGCCCGCCGCCGGAGAAGTTCGGATCGAGCGGCGCATCGTGGCCGTCCACCTCATGGGCGTAGCGGCCGGCGGCATTCGCCTGCCAGATCTCGACAAGCTGGTTGCGCACCGGATGCCCGCTGGAATCGAGCACCTGGCCGTGCACGACGATCCGCTCGCCTATCGGATCGCCTCCGCCGTGCTTGGTGAGATCGGCGTCGACAGCGTCGACGCGGCGATCGCCGAACACCGGCCCGTAGCGCGACGACGTGGGCGGGAGGGTGAGCAACGGCCTCGACGGGGACCGGTACAGCGTGGAGCGGTAGTCGGGGTACAGGTAAGGGGGATCGAGCATCGTCCCACCGGGCGCCTCGTCCGAGGGGATGTCCGATGCGATCGCGCCCGTCACCTTGCCGACTCCTCGTCCTCCCGCTGGTCCGTCACGTCCACTCTAAGGCGAACCTCCTCCGATGAGGAGCTTGCTCGTGACGCTTGATGAGGTGTCCTCCCGTGAGGCGATGACATGGAGCTGCGCTCCAGCTGCAGCTGCGCTCCGGCTGCAGCTGCTCTCGAGTCGAGTAGCAAGCCCGGAGGCGTTACCCCCAGACCTCCTCCGCCGTCTCGACGACCAAGGCGAGCTTTGCCACTTCGTCCTCGTAGCTCAAGCGGTTGCCTTCCACAGTCGAGGAGAAACCGCACTGGGGTGACAGGCAGAGCTGCTCGAGCGGCACGTACTTGCTCGCCTGCTCGATCCGCTGCTTCAGGTCGTCTTTGGACTCGAGCTCGGGCCGTTTCGTCGTGACGAGACCGAGCACGACCATCTTTCCCTTCGGCACGAAACGGAGAGGCTCGAAGGAGCCGGACCGCTCGTCGTCGTACTCGAGGAAGAAGCCGTCAACGTCGAGATCGCTGAAGAGTGCTTCGGCCACGAAGTCGTAGCCGCCCTCCGCCGCCCAGGACGACTGAAAGTTCCCTCGGCAGGAGTGAGTGGTCACCGCCATCTGCGGGGGCCGGTTGGCGAGCGCTGCGTTCAGCTGCTTTATGTACCGCTCGTGTTGGTGCTCCGGGTCGCCTCCGAAGCTCCCGACGAAGTCCCGTTGGGCCGGGTCGTTCAGGTAGGCGAGGCTCGTGTCGTCGAGTTGCAGGTAGGTGCAGCCGAGCTCGCCGAGCCGGCGGATCTCCTCGGCGTAGGCAGCCGAGAGGTCGGACCAGAACTCCTCGACATCGGGATAGACCGACTCGTCGATGAACGCCCGCCCGCCCCGGTAATGGACCATGCTCGGCGAGGGGATTGTCAGCTTCGGCGTCGCTGTCGCCACCTGCGAGCTCAGGTACTCGAAGGCATCGCCGAAGATGGTGCTGTCGAGAGAGATCCTCTGCTCCACCTTTAGTGCGGGAGGGGTGAAGGAAATCTCGCCGGCGGCGTTCTTGAAGCGGACCTCGATCTGCTCGTCCGAGCCGGTGATGCCGCCCAGCTGGTAGATGAAGTCCATGTGCCAGGAGGCTCGGCGGAACTCGCCGTCGGTGGCCGACTGAAGGCCGACCTCCTCTTGCATGTGAACCGCGGCGGTGATCGCCTCGTCCTCCACGGTCTTCAACTGCTCGGGGGAGATGGCGCCCTTGGCGAACTCTTCACGCGCATGCAACAGGCCGGGCGGCCGGAGCAGGCTGCCGACGTGGTCAGCGCGAAACGGTGGTGTGGTTCGATCGTGCATTGACGTGCACCCTAGGGGGGCGTCAGTGCCGGCGGTCCTCAGCCCTCGATCACCATCGTGCACGGTCGCCCCGATTGGCTCCTTCAGCTCCCACACCGCGCTCGGTGAGGATCCGTATCTGGATCCGGCTCGCGCCGGACCGCAGCTTTCAGGTCTGAAGATCCAACACCGCGTCGGCGAGCCAGTCGAGCTCCTCGTCGACTGAGCTGACCGGTGAGGCCGGGCGCAGCACGAACTTCGACAGCCCTTCGCTGACGAGCGACCCGATGAGCCCTCGAAGGCCGTCGCGGCCGACAGGCAGCAGGGACGCCGGGTCGACACCGGGACGCCGCTCCGCCAGCTGCTCGAGGGCCTCGGGCGGCGGATCGTTGCGGGCATAGGCGATCGACAGCCCGAAGTGCTCCGGATCGACCGTGCGACCCGCGTCCGCAGCTGACTTCTCGATGCGCATGCGTGCCTGCCCGGCCTCCGCCGGCGTGAGTGCCGCCCCGAGCCACCCGTCGGCGAGGCGTCCGGCCCGTTCGAGAGCCCGGGGGCCCAGACCGCCGAGCCAGAGCTCGAGCGGATCCTGCACCGGACGCGGGCTCACGCTGATGCCCGGGAAGCTGAACCTGGCGCTGTGGTGCTCGACCACCTCGCCGGACCAGAAGCGCCGCAACAGGCAGACGGCCTCCTCGAGGTAGGCGCCCCGATCGCCCTTAGCCAGGCCGAGCGCCTCCCGCTCGGCCGGACGCCCGATCCCGGGCACGATCATGAGCAGGAGCCGGCCGCCACTCAGCTGGTCGATCTGGGCGAGCTCCTTCGCGAGGAGCATCGGGTTCCGGCCGATGGGGACGACGTTCGCCCCCAGCTTGAGACGCGAGGTCCGAGCTGCGGCGAAGGCGAGGCCGATGCTCGGGACGATCGTGGGTGCGAGCGGTACGTCGGAGAGCCAAATGGTGTCGAAACCCCGCCGTTCCAATCCCTCGACCAGCGACACATATGCCTCGGTCGACCAGGCGCCGCTCCCCGGCGCCACAGCGATCCTGACCTTCACAGCCGCTCCTCACTCCGGTGTACGAGCGCAAAAGGCCCGCCGGCACCAGCCGGCGGGCCTTTGCGTCTACTGCTTTTGTGACCTACTTCGGTCGGAACTTGTGGCTTACTTGTCGTCCTTGTTCGGGACGAGGTCGCAGTCGTGGTCCTTGTCCGGGCAGATCGACTTGCTGACAAGGCCGACGTCGTAGCTGCCGAGCCCGGTGTTCAGGTCGTAGCCCGGGGTAGAGGGGTAGGCACCATTGGTCAGGGTCTCGTTCAGGAACACGTCGTGGAACGGGTACGTGGGCGTCAGGAGCGGAGTGGCCTGCGGATTCGCGCCCGTTCGTGCATGAGGCCTTGGGGTAGAGGGCGTATAGCCGCGGGCCGGCAAAGCCGAGCCGGTTGTCGTGTGCGGACTCGAGGCGGGCCCACACGCCGAGGGCGAGCGGGGAGGACACGCTCGTCCCGCCGATCTCCTCGAACGTGCCGGCCACGTCCACGACCGCACCGTCCTGCTCGTCGGCGTCCATCGACGATATCCGGGACGTCGCGGTCACCGGCCACGGTGGTGTTCGTCGGGACTACGCAGGATTGCCAGTACGGGGAGTACTCGTTGGCGCTGAAGCCACCGCCAGTCGTCACCCAGGCGGTCTCACCGGCGGCGCCGGCGGGCAGAGCGGGGTTGTACTGGACGGCGTACTGGTAGCTGTAGTCGGGGTTCGTGTAGAGGGTGGTCCCACCGACGCAGATGATGTAAGGCGAGCTGCACGGGTAGTTGACCATCGGGGGACCGCTGTCCGGCGCTCCGTTCGTCGGTGCCACTGCGCACGAGGCGCCGGTGTCACCGGAGGAGGCGTGCATTGTCTGGCCCTGTGCAGCCGCCTCGTTCATCGCCTCGTCGTTCGTGACCATCAGACCGTCGAGGTAGGGGAACTCCTCACACTCGCCGAACGAGGCGCTCGCGCCCTGGGCGAGGTCCTGGCTCACCCACTTGTTGAACTCGAGGCCGATGTCGGAGTCGGTGAGCGATGTGGTGTCGTAGATGTAGAGGTGCTTCACCTGGTCGGCCATCCCGCTCGAGTACTGGGTGTCGAGGTCCCACTCGTCGGCGCCGCTCGTGTCGGTGCTCGGCACCCCGACCTGCACGATGCTGTAGGGCACCTGGGGCAGGCCGAAGGCTGTCTCCTCCTGCCGCAAGTCCTTCACCACCTGGGTGAGGTCGCCCTCGGCCATGATGGCGATGGAGGTCTTCGAACCCGTCGGCGTGGACGTGGCGTCGTAGGCAGTCTGGAACTCCTGTGGGCTGTAGCCGGCGCAATCCGGATACGTTCCGGGCGTACTACCGGTGCCGGATCCGGGGGGAGCGCGCAGGGGCTCGTAGGCGGAGCCGTCACCGCCGTGGCGCCGGGCCGCACCGCAGGGGTGACGTGCTTCGTGTTCACGAGCGGCTTGTAGTCGAAGCTGACGATGTTCTCCAGGCCGAGCACCGAGAGCACGGTGCCGCCGAGGGACGCCGGCACCTCGGCCGGCGAGATGTTGACGTACGCGGTCTTCCCGTTCAGCCGGTAGTTCTCCAGCTGGGTGTTGAACGCACTCTCGGCCTGCCCGGCGGTGCCGTCAGCGCTCACGTACAGCCGGTTGCTCGCCACGGAGACTCCGGTGAAGCCCTGCTGGGTGAGGTAGCTGCTGACCGTCTTGACCTGGGCGGCCGTGGGGGCGTAGTCGGCCAGGAATCCGGCCGGGGTGAGGAAATGCTGGTCGTTGGCGCTGTCCGGAGTGCTGACGGCCCGGGCGAGTGCCTTCAGGCCGGCGGCGTTGCGGACCTGGAGGCCGAGAGCGAGCCGGACCGGCGTGCTGGCGGAGGTCGCCCCGAGATCAGTGGCCTTCAGCACCTGCATCTCGCTGGTCATTGCCTTGGTCGCGGTAGGCACCCAGCTCGTTGTGGCGGCGCCGCGGCCGGTGCGGTAGGCCGCACTAGCGGCACCGGCATTCGTGGCGACCAGCCCGATGCCAAGGGCAACGGTGCTGCCGAGAGCAACCGCTCTCGTGCGGGTGAGGGCCATGTTACCTCCTAGTCATTTACGATTTGTGGGAGGGCTACCCTGAGCCGATCCTGGGAAAACATATCCCCCGGCCCTGGCGGCGCTGGGGCGTGCCGTCGAAGGATGCGGGCGAGCAAGGTCAGCGTGGAGCGCCCTCACGTGCAAGCATCGATGCCGTTGAGATGAGCAACGGACTGCCCGCCGCCTACCGCAGTGATCTCGCCTCTGCGGTCCTACTCGCAGATGGTGGGTCGGCCCACATTCGCCCCATCCTTCCGTCCGACCTCGACGCGCTGCACCGTTTTCATGGAAGGTTGTCCGACGAGACGGTGCGCCTCAGGTTCTTTGGGCCCCGGCGCAATCTTCCTGCCAAAGAGTTCAGGCATTTCGTGACCGTCGACTACCTGGACAGGCTTGCTCTTGTCGCTCTCGTCGACGGCGAGCTGGTCGCGGTGGCGCGTTACGACCGGCTCCCGGGCAGCATCGAGGCCGAGGTGGCGTTCGTCGTGACGGACGACTACCAGCGAAGGGGGATCGGCACGGTTCTGCTGAAGCGTCTCATCCCGGCGGCGAAGGCCGTGGGTATTCGCCGATTTGTCGCGGACACGCTGGCGGAGAACCACCCGATGCTCGACCTCTTCCGGCATGCCGGCCTTCCGGAGCACGTGTCGTTTGAGCAGGGCGTCGTGCGCGTGATCCTGGAACTCGAGGCCAGTGGAGGTGAGTGAGCTCGTGGCGAATCGAAAATTGCCGCCTGCCGTGCTCTGGATCAGGCGGAGCCCGACCATTTTGCACAGGTCGCCTTTCCCGAGAAAGCTCTCCAGGTGATCGAAAGCAAGCCGTTCGTGGTCAGGCGGCCGGGTGCCCAGCTCGCCGGCGAGCGCTGGGGAAGCAGCGGGCCGGCGGTCATCATGCTGCACGAGGGAGTGGCCGACCGTCGGAGCTGGCGTGAAGTGGCCGAGACTTTGGCCGACCGGGCAGTCGTCGTGACCTACGACCGACGTGGCTACGGCGAGACCCCGCCGTCGGATGCCGAGTTCTCTCATGTCGAGGACCTGCTGGGCGTTATCGACGAGGTGGCAGCCGAACCCCTGTGGCTGGTCGGCACCTCGGCCGGCGGCGGAGTGGCGCTCGATGCGACCCTGCTGCGACCGGAGCGAATCGCCGGCTTGGTGTTGCTCGCGCCTGGGGTGAGCGGTGCGCCCGAGCCCGAGCTCGACGCCGACACCGAGCGCATTGCCGAACGTCTCGAGGCGGCGATGGAGGCTGGCGACCTCGACGAGGTCAACCGGTACGAGACGTGGCTGTGGCTCGACGGGCCGGCCCAACCCGAGGGAAGAGTGGGCGGACCGGTCCGGGCGCTCGCCCTCGAGATGAACGCGATCATCCTCCGCCACGGCGTCGCCGAGGAGGCCGGGGCGAGCGGGGTGGACGCCTGGAACCGCCTCGAGGAGGTGCAGGTCCCCACCATCGTCGCCTGCGGCGACCTCGATGTGCCGTTCCTGGTCGAACGGAGCCATGAGGTGGCCGAGCGAATTACGAGCGCCGAATACCGGAGCCTGGGAAGTGTCGCCCACCTCTCGGAGCTCGAGCAGCCCTCAGCCGTGGCTTCGGTGCTGGCCGAAGCGTTGCACGGCGGCTGAACGACGACCGCCGGATCGGCGGCGGGCTGAGACCAAAGGACATCGAGCGATGGAGCTGACAAAGCACGCACAGGACCGTTCGTGCCGTGGCATGCCGCCGGTGATCCACGTCCACGAGCTGATCTGTAGAGGGCTCGGTCCAACATCGCCGGCGGTTTCTTTGACAGACTGACGCCGCATGAGCTGGACTGAACGTGCCATGCTGCGTTCGCCGGCGGAGGCCGGAGCCGCCGACGCGACGTCGACCGTGCCGTTGAGAAGCCAAGTGGGTGAGAACGGCCCATTTGCTGAAGAGCCTGAACCGATGGCTCGTTCGCAACGACGTGCCGCTGTGGCCTGGTGGGCCGTGCTCACGGGCCCAGTCGCCGTGGCCGCCGCCAGCGCCATTGCCGGGGTGATCGACGGTTCGGTCTCGGTCGTCTTCGTCTTTCCGATCGCCGTCTGGACGCTGACCCTCATCGCCTGTGTGGCGGTGTCGCCGTCGCGACCCGATATGGCCTGGGTGGCCCGCAGCGTTCTGCTCTCGCTCGTCGTCGCCGCTCTTGCTCTCGGACTTGCCTGGTCCATGAGCAAGGTGGCCTCCCACGTGGCGCCATCTCACAAGGGCGCGG
Organism: uncultured Actinomycetota bacterium; assembly: GCA_963754255.1. Taxonomy (GTDB): domain Bacteria; phylum Actinomycetota; class Acidimicrobiia; order Acidimicrobiales; family Bog-793; genus CAVWEW01. The sequence continues at coordinate 22,890 of CAVWEW010000008.1, read as the reverse complement.
TGGCTGTGGCCCATCGGGCGGTGCGACCAGCGGGAACTCTCGGATCTGGTTGAACCGTCCCACGGGCGAGTACGGTGGCGACGACAAGAAAGCAGTCGTGCACCGGCGGAACCGGCGAATCGGCGATCGCCCCGCCGGCGGTCAGCGGGGGCTGGCAGCGTCTGTGAACGGCCGAACTCACCGTTCGTCTATCGGGAGGTAGAAGTGCGTTCAGCTCGCAACGCCATCTTTGCCGGGGCGGCCGCGGTCGTCTTCGCGGCCACGGCCCTCACCGCCGCCCAGGCGGCCGAGGCCTCGTCGGCCGGGTACCCGGCGCACCTGGCGGCGCCCTACCTGCAGATCAACACCTCTGACAGCGGGGACATGGCGGCGGACATGAGCGCCACCCACCTCAAGTACTACACGCTGGCCTTTCTCGTCTCTAACGGCGGCTGCAGCCTGACGTGGGAGGACGGCAACGAGGCGGTGGGGGCCTTCACCTCCGCGGTGAGCTCGCTGCAGAGCGCCGGCGGGAACGTCATCATCTCCTTCGGCGGCGCCGGCAGCACCGAGGTCGCCCAGTCCTGCAAGTCGGTGCCGCAACTCGAGGCCGCCTACGCCTCGGTGCTGAATGCCTATCCCGGCGTGACAAGACTCGACTTCGACATCGAAGCCCCGTCCATCAGCGACGCCTCGGCCACCTCCCGCCGTAACCAGGCCTTGGCCAAGCTGCAGAAGGCCGATCCGGGCGTGTCCATCGACTACACCTTGCCCGTGAACCCCTCGGGCCTCCCGTCCTCACCCGAGCTCAGCCTCGTAAAGCAGGCCAAGAGCGACGGGGTGAAGGTCAACCTCGTCAACATCATGACCCAGTATTTCGGGTCGGGGCAGAACGACCTGGCCGACGCCGAGTCGGCCGCCAACGGCACCGAGGCACAGCTGGCCAAGATCTACACGGGTGATTCCTCCAAACAGCTCTGGGACATGCTCGGCCTCACGCCGCTCGCCGGCGCCGCCGGCAACGGCGAGGACTTCACTACATCTGACGCCACCAAGCTGGAGTCGTTCGCCGCCAAGCACGGGGTGCAGGAACTGGCCTTCTGGGAGGTCGACGGAAATGACAAGCCGCTCGGCTACGCCTACTCGAAGATCTTCAACAAGATCACGAGCTGAGCCTGCCGGAGTAGAACGGGCGTGATGGACGCACGGCGGATCCCCACCCATCCCGATCTGGTCGTTCGCCAGTTCCGTCCCACGCCCGATCAGTACGCCTGGACCTTCGGAGGAGTGGAGCCGGTTCACACGGTGCGACCGGGTGAGATCCTCGAGCTCTTCACCGAGGACTGCTTCGCCGGTCGGATACAGGGGGTCGACGACCTCCCGGCCGCCTCGATCGAGTTCCCGTTCATCAACCCTCAGACAGGGCCCTTCTTCGTCGAGGGAGCCGAGCCGGGGGACACGCTCGCCATCCACCTGGTGGACGTGGCTCCGGCCCGTGACTGGGCGGTGAGCACGTCCGTCTCGTTGTTCGGTTCCCTCACCTCCACCCGGATCACGGCGACGCTGCAGGATCCACTCCCGGAGCGGACCTGGTTCTACCGGGTGCTCGGAGAGACGCGGGAGGTCCTGTTCGAGGCGCTCGATTCGAAGTTCGAGATGCGCTTGCCTCTCCAACCCTTCCACGGCACCATAGGCGTCGCCCCGGCCGCCTTCGAGGCGAGAAACGTCCTCGTCCCGGATTCCTTCGGCGGCAACATGGACTCACCCGAGGTGCGTGCGGGAGCCACCGTGTACCTCGGGGTCAATGTGCCCGGCGCACTGTTCTCCCTCGGCGACGGCCACTACACCATGGGCGAGGGCGAGGCCTGTGGAGCGGCCGTGGAAGGGGCCATGGACACGGTCCTCGTGGTGGACGTGGTGAAGGAGACGTACTGCGAGTGGCCCCGGCTGGAGAGCGACGAGGCGATCATGGTGGCAGGCTCAGGGCGCCCCCTGGAGGACGCCTTCCGCATCGCCCACGCACAGGTGGTCCGATGGGTGGCCGGCGACCTCGGCCTCTCGCTCATGGACGCCTACCAACTGGTGTCCCAGGCGGCCAGGTCCCGCATCGCCAACGTGGTCGACCCCAACTACACGATCGTGGCCAAGATGCCGAAGCGCTATCTCCCGACCGACGTCGTTTGGATGTCGGGCGTCCATGGGCGGCTCCGGCACATCGCAGACCAGTACCTGACAGCCGTGCAGCGCACCCCGATCTGGGAGCCGGGCTGACCGGGACGGCCGAGCGCGACCACCCACGACTAGGAATCCAGGCCGACGGCGTTGGTTCCGTTCTTGAACGCCCCCCCGAGATTCACCCAATTCGCCCCGAACGTCCGCAGGTAAGCCGGGTGGACCGAGAACGTCCCTTCTGACAGGAAGATCGGTCCGGAGGCCGTCGCCGCCACGCCCGGGCCATTGACGAGAGTGCCCGCCCTCGTTGGTGTACCCGTTGTACCCGTGGGTGCTGTTAACGACCCACATGTTCTTGTCATTGCCCTGGCAGGCGAGATAGGCGACGCCGCCGGTGCCCGGCGTCGTGCCGGCGGCCGGGTGACCGATGCAGCTCTCCAGCTGCTCCACGTAGCTCGAGCTGAGAGTCCTCGTGTAGAGCCTCTCGTTGCTGCCGGAGATGAAGAACGTCAGGGAGCCGTTCCACGCCGCGATCGCCGGACCGGCGCTGAGAGTTCCGCCGAGATTCTCGTAGCTGCTGATCGTCGGCAGGACGCCACTTGCCGGCACCGGTGTGCTGCCGACATACAGGCTGCGGTTGCGGCCCTCGCAGGCCACGTACAGCGTCCCGTTGAATACGGTCACCCCCGGGCTGTCGTAGCAGTAGGAAGGCCCGAGCTGCTTCCAGGACCGGCCGATGGACCTGACGTAGAGAGCATGGGTCGTGCCGACCTCGAAGATAAGAGGCGTGTAGAGCCCCGATGTGGTCGGGATCGCAGCCACTGCAGGCGTTCCGATGGCGTCGCCGGCGAGGGAATGCCAACCGGCGCCCTCCCCGGCGCCGGCAATCTCGACAATCCCATTCTGCTGCTCTGCCACGGCCGCCACATCGGCGGGCACATCGGCCGCCTGCCTGACCGTGAGGACGAAGTTCTGCGTGGCGTTGGGCGAGATGCCGTTGGCGGCGGTGATCTGGAACGGGTAGCTGCCTCCCGTGGCACTGGCCGGCGTGCCCGCAAGGCTCGCCGTGCCGTCGTTGTTGTCGGTGAAGGTGACTCCCTGTGGAAGCGACCCGGCCTCGGTGAGGCTCGGGGTCGGGTAGCCGCCCGTGGTGACGGTGAAGGTCCCCGCCTGGCCTGTGGTGAAGGTCGCCGCAGCCCCGCTCGTGATCGACGGAGGCCCGGCGACGTTAAGAACAAAGGCCTGGGTGAAGGTGTAGCTGCCGCTCGTGGCCGTGATCGTGAGCGGGTACTGCCCTGCAGTGCCCGCCGCCGGAGATCCGGAAAGGCTGGCTGTGCCGTCGCCGTTGTCGGTGAAGCCGACTCCCTGCGGGAGCGAGCCGGCATGGGTGAGGACTGGGACCGGCGAGATGGCGGCCGTCGTCACGGAGAAGTTCCCGGCATACCCGACAGTGAAGGTCGCGCCCGAGTTGCTCAGGAACAACGGCGTGATGATGACCTCAGGAGGAGTGCTCGCGTCTGCGGAAGCGACTGCGACATTGGAGGCACCGCTCTCCACGAAGCTCGCACCGGCACCGCCACCGCCGCCGCCGCCGTCAGCATCAGTCGCCGGTGCAATCCACCGGTCCCGCCGCCCGAGCCGCCGACCCAGCCGCCGCCGCCTCCGCCACCGCCGCCGTCGTTGTCGGCGTTCTCACCGTTGCCGCCTGCTCCGGCCGTCCCCTCGTCCCCGCTGCCGAGGCAGCTGGCGCTCCCGGCACCTCCCGGGGCTGCAGTGGCTGCTGTCGCCCATACCGGCGTCACCACCATTGCCCCCGGCGCCGGCGTCAGTGCCGTTGCCGCCGGCGCCCGGGCCGGTGACCGTGTTCGACGTGCCGGCGTTCCCGCCGGAGCCGCCGGTACCCGGGTACGTCTCACCGGCGCCGCCTCCGCCTCCGGCGACGACGAGGCGCGGATCGGTGGAGGGATCGCCAGTGTCGGTGCAGGCAACCGTGACCGAGCAGGTCTGGATGTCCGAAGCCCCGCCGCCGGAACCGCCGAAGACGGACGAGCCGCCGCCCGCTCCGATCTCCACGTAGAGGGTCTCGCCGCCCGTCACCGGGATGGTTGCGGTGACGTCCGCAGCGGCGCCGCCGGCGGCGTCACCGTATGCGGTGCCGCCGGGTGTCCCGATGACTTCCACCTTCAGCTCAGAAAGATCGCCCGGTACGGCAGTAGGTGCTCTCCCCCTGGGCAGAGATCGTCGTCTGCGCGTACGGGCCGTTGGTCGCACTGGCCACCGGTGCGGCCACGGCCAACAGGCCGAGGGTGGTCAGGACGACGGTGGCGCAAGCCAGCCCCGGTCGAAGAAAGCCCCGAAGCGTGCACGAAGAGTGGTTGAACGAATACGCATAGTGAGAACCTACTCGACGAAGCCTCCTCGTGCGCTAAGAAAAACGGCCGATGCGGCCGGTAGCCATCGAGGCGGTAGTCAGAGCCATCGAGGCTCTCCTTACGGGCGAAGGAGCGGCTCGGTCCAGCTCAGCGGGAGGAGTCCGGCGGCCGCTCACTGTCGCGGCGGCCGCCGGCACGGCGGCCCACCACGGGTTCGAGCTGGCAAACGGAGTCGGGCTGGTCTTTCAGCCCGAGCTCGGTCTCCCGGGGGCCGTGGCTCTCTGGTCCGCACAGCTTCTCGGCTGGGCGGCCCTTGCCCGCCGGCTCAGGTCGGCCGGGCCGACGCCGCCCTCGCACTGCTCGACGGCGCCTCGCTGGCCGGCGTGGCGGTCCACTTCCTTCTGTGGCCCCGGCGGCCCGGGCCTCTGCGCCTTCCCGTGCTGAGCGAGGCCGAAGGCTTGTCGCCCCGGCTGTTGCCGGCGTACAACACCATCCTGTGGGCTTGGGCGGCGGTCGCCGCCGGCTCACTTGTGAGGGAGATACCTCGCGGCTCGCGTCGGTGGGCGCTGGTCGGGCTGGGCAGCCTGCCCGGATTCGCAGTCTCGGCCCGCTACCACTTCCGCTGGATCAAGGAAAGGGCAGCGGCGGACCCGGCCTGGTGGAACCGGGGAGTGGCTGCGTCCCGGGGAGTGGCTGCGTGCCGGGCTCAGCCGCTGATCGTGAGCGCCCGCCACGTCCTCGAGCCCGAGGAGCCGGACGGAGAGCTCGCGCATCTCGACCTTGCGGACCTTGCCCGTGACGGTCATCGGGAACTCGTCGGTCAGATGCACGTAGCGGGGCACCTTGTAGTGCGCCAGCCGGCCGGCGCAGAACTCCCGCAGCGACTCGGGCGTCAGTGGCCCTGCGCCGTCTCGGAGACGGATCCAGGCGCATAGCTCCTCCCCGTAGCGGGCATCCGGCACCCCCACGACCTGGACGTCGACGATGTCAGGGTGCGAATAGAGGAACTCCTCGATCTCCCGGGGATAGACGTTCTCCCCGCCCCGGATCACCATGTCCTTGATGCGCCCGACGATGTTGACGTAGCTGTCGTCCCCCATGACGGCGAGGTCACCGGTGTGCATCCACCTGGCGGCGTCGATCGCCTCGGCGGTCGAGGCGGCATCGTCCCAGTATCCGAGCATGACCGAGTAGCCCCGCGTGCACAGCTCACCAGGCTCGCCGCGTTCCACGAGGCGCCCGGTCGCCGGATCGACGACCTTCACTTCGAGGTGAGGCATGACACGCCCGACCGTCGCCGTCCGCCTGCCGAGATCGTCGTCGGCTCTGGTCATGGTGGACACCGGAGACGTCTCCGTCATGCCGTAACAGATCGCCACCTCGGTCATGTTCATCTCCGAGATGACTCTCTTCATCACCTCCACCGGGCAGGGCGAGCCGGCCATGATGCCCGTCCGGAGCGAGCTCAAGTCGAAGCTGCCGAGGTCGGGATGGCCGAGCTCGCCGATGAACATGGTCGGGACGCCGTAGAGCGAGGTGCATCTCTCACCGGCCACCGCGGCCAGTGTCGCCCCCGGATCGAACGAAGGGGCCGGGATGACGATGCAGGATCCGTGTGCGGTCGCCGCCAGGTTGCCCATCACCATCCCGAAGCAGTGATAGAAGGGGACGGGCAGGCATATCCGGTCGTGCTCGTCGTAGCCGACCAGCTCACCGACGAAGAACCCGTTGTTCAGGATGTTGTGGTGGGAGAGGGTGGCTCCCTTCGGAAACCCGGTCGTGCCCGAGGTGTACTGGATGTTTATGGGGTCGTCGAAGGAGAGGGTGGCCTGCCTCTCGCGAAGCTCGAGCGCAGCATGCGCGCCCGCTCCCCCGGCCAGCTCCTCCCACGAGCTCGTCCCGATGACTACGACGCCTGACAGTCCCGGCAGGTCCTTTCTCACCGAGGAGACCATCGCCGGGTAGTCGCTGCGCTCGGTGGCCGAAGCCGTCACGAGCAAGCGCACGCCTGACTGGCGGAGGACGTACTCGAGCTCGTGCGAGCGATAGGTGGGGTTGATGTTGACGAGGATGGCGCCGACCTTGGCGGTCGCGTACTGGGTGAGCACCCACTCGGGGCAGTTGGGTGACCAGATGCCGACACGGTCACCCTTGGCGACACCGTTGGCGAGCAACCCGCCGGCGAGCCTGTCGATGTCGTCGGACAGCTGGCCGTAGGTCCACCGGCGCCCGCTCGGGCAGTCCACCATCGCCTCCCGCTCGCCGAAGCGACCGACGGTGCGATCAAGATTCGCCCCGATCGTCTCGCCGAGAAGCGGAGCCTCGGCGATCCCCGAGGAGTACGCCGGTTCCATTCGAGCACCTCCTGCCGGCGGCGAGCCCCGCCTGAGCACCGATGAGACCCCGACGCTACGCCCGCGGAGCCGGTACGCAACACTGGTGCGATGGCAAGCACCGGGATGCCAAGCCTGGAGGCGATCCTCGACGCCCTCGGCGAGACGCTCGACTCCTTCGGCGATCTGCTCGCCGAGCTGCCGCCGGAGGACTGGCACAAGCCCACGGGCTGCCCGGGTTGGGACGTGCAGGACGTCGTGAGCCACATCGTCGGTGCCGAGCTGGGCCTGGCCGCTCCGCCAGAGGCAGGCGGCGAAGCTGCGCGCCGCCGAGCAGGGCCTCCGGCACGACACGAACCGGACCATCGCCGCTGATGTCGAGAGCAGGCGGAGCCGCACGCCGGCGGAGCTCCGGGAGGAGTTCGCCGAGGTGACGAAGGCCTCCATGGCACGCCGTCGGGCGAGCAACCGCCGGGCCGACGAGATCACAGACGGCCCGTTCGGCTGGAAGCTCCCCTACGACCGCCTGCTCTCGATCCGGACCTTCGACGTCGTCGCCCACGAACAGGACGTCCGCCGCGCCGTCGGGCAGCCCGGCAACCTCGACGGCCAGGCGGCGACTCTCGTGGAGGACTTCATCTTCGGGGTGCTGAACGGCACGATGAGAAAACGGGTGCCGCTCCTCGAGGACCACCGGGTGAGGATCGAGGTCACCGACCGGGCCAAGTGTCTCGTCCTCGGCGGCACGAGCAGCAACGCGGCGCACGCGCCCGGCCGCGACAGCACCGGGCCCGCCGGTCCGGACAAGGACAAGTTGGCCGACGACCATCCCCCCGGCCACAGCGCCGCCGACGGCGCCGACGCCACGCTCCGGATGCCGTTCAGTGAGCTGCTCGCCCTCGCCTGCGGACGGGACGATGTGGCCCACGAGCTCGTCACCATCGACGGCGACAGGGAGCTCGCCGCCCAGGTTCTCGCACAGATGGGCTTCACCCCTTAGCCGACAGAGCGAGATACTGCGGTCCGAGTGCCGCCACGGATGGGCCTCGCCGCCGCAAAGCCGGCGAGATACCCGCCGGCGGCCGCGGCGGTCCCTAGAACGCCGTCGAGTCGAAGGCCCGCCCGAAGTCCTCGAGGAGATCCTCCACGTTCTCGAGGCCCGTGCTCAGGCGGATCAGGCCGTCGGCAAGCCCGCGTTCTGCCGCGCAGGGAGGGTTCGACCTGCCGGTGCGTCGTCGAGGCCGGATGTGTCACGAGTGTGTGGGTCCCTCCGAGCGAGGCTCCGATCCAGGCCAGCTCGAGGGCCTCGCACCAGCGGGCCGCAGCTTCGGCGCCGCCGGCGAGCTCGAAGGCGAGCATCCCACCGAAGGCACCTCTGCGGAACAGCCTGGCCGCCACCGAGTGGTGGGGGTGGGAGGACAGACCGGGATAGTGGACCCTGGCGACGTGCGGCTGGCTCTCGAGGAAGGCGGCCAGCGCCATCGCCGAGGCGCACTGGCGCTCCAGGCGAACCTCGAGCGTCTGGGCACCGCGCACCGACAGCCAGGCATCGAATGGCTGCATCGCCCCACCGGTCTCGATCGTCACCGTCCGCAGCCGGTGACGGTCGGCTCCCGAGCAGCAGACGACTCCGGAGACGACGTCGCTGTGGCCGCCGATGTACTTGGTGACCGAGTGCACGACGAAGTCGAAGCCGAGGGCGGCAGGGTTGCACAGCCACGGCGAGGCGAACGTGCTGTCGATGACCGACGGCACGCCCTCCTCCCGGCAGATGAGGGCCAGAGACTCGATGTCGGCCACGGTGCAGAGGGGATTGGCGATCGTCTCGACGTAGAACATGGCCGCTCCCTCGAGAGACCGCCTGACCTCCTCGAGGTCGTGCGGGTCGACCTCGTCGACGCCGATCCCGTATCGCGGGAGCACCTGTGAGAACAGCGAGTACGTCCCCCCGTAGAGCTCACGGCTCGCCACGATCCGGTCGCCGGCGCCGGCGAGGGTCGTGCAGACGGAGTGGATGGCCGACATCCCCGACGAGAAGGCGAAGGCCGCCTCCGTCCCCTCGAGCGCCGCCATCACCGTCTCGAAAGCCTCCACGGTGGGGTTGCCGTAGCCGCGGCCGTAGCTGTGACCGTGGCGTTCGAAAGCCAGCACCTCGGCATAGGCCTCCGACGAGTCGAAGCGCCACGTGGCGGTCTGGTAGATCGGTACGCTCGCCGGCTCCTCGGTCACCTCCGGAAGCCGGGCGGCGTGCACTGCTCTCGTCGAGAAACCCGCCCCCTCGAACACCCCACTCATCCGCCCGTCTCACTTCCGCTAGTTGCAAGCCCATCAGCCACCTCGTCACGGAGGTGGCGTTTGAGGACTTTGCCGGCTGGGTTTCTCGGGAGGGGGTCGTCACGGAACCAGAAGCGGGCAGGCACCTTGAACGAGGCGATCCGCTCGGCGAGATGAGCCTGCAGCTCCTCCATCGTCACCTCTGCCCCCGGGCGCAGCACGACGATCGCCCCCACCTCCTCTCCGAGCACCTCGTGGGGCAACCCGACGACGGCCGCCTCGGAGACGGCCGGATGCTCGTAGATGGCCGCTTCGACCTCGGCTGACGAGACGTTCTCGCCTCCTCGGATGACCATGTCCTTTGCCCTGTCGACGATGTAGAGGAAGCCGTCTTCATCGAGACGGGCCACATCACCTGTGTGCAGCCAGCCGTCGGTGAAGCTGGCCGCTGTCGCCTCGGGGGCGTTCCAGTACCCCCGGACGACGTTCGCCCCCTTCACCCACAGCTCGCCCGGGCGCGCCTGGGGGCGCCTCGGCGCCGGCCGCATCCACGATGCGCACCTCGCAGATCGGGACGGGCGGCCCGACGCTGTCCGGCCGGCGGACGTAGTCGTCGCCGCTGTTCATGCTCGTCACGGCGGAGGTCTCCGTGAGCCCGTAGCCGTTGGAGGCGTTCCCGAGGGGAAAATGGTGCTTGATCCGGCGCAACAGCTCGGGCGGGGCAGGGGCACCCCCGTAGCCCACCGTGCGCACGCTCGAGGTGTCCCGCTTGTCGAAGTCCGGCGAGTTGAGGATCTGCCAGGCCATCGTGGGCACCCCCCCGAACACCGTGATGTGCTCGCGCTCGATGAGCTCGAGTGCCCGCTCGGGATCCCAGCGCCGCATCATGACGAGCTTTCCCCCCACGGCGGTGTTGCCGACGAGGATGGTGTGGCAGCCGGTGGCGTGGAAGAGCGGCACCGAGAGCAGGTGGGAATTCTGCCCACCGCCGGACGACATCGCCTGGAGTTGGGCATCGGAGGCGACGAGCTGGTTCCTGGCGTTGATGAACGCCAGGCTCATGAGGTTGGTGCAGATGTTTCTCTGCGTGCCGAGCGCCCCCTTCGGCCTGCCCGTGGTGCCGGAGGTGTAGAAGATCGTCGCGTTGTCGTCCGGCGACACGTCGGCCGCCGGCAACTCGACAGAGCGATCGCCGCCGGCGAGCACCGACTCGTAACGCTCCACGCCGGCCGGGACCGCGACAGCCGAGGGGCCCTCGCCGGATCTGGCGAGTATCACCGTCTCGAGTCCGCCGGACCGGAGGTGCTCCAGGTGTGAAGCGAGCCGATCCAGCCGCTCGCCGTCGAGGAAGGCGACCTTGGCACCGGAATCCTCCAGGCCGAAGGCGAGCTCCGGTCCCGTCCACCAGGCGTTCAGCGGCACGAGGACCGCCCCGAGGGCGGCGCCGCTCCAGAAGGCCACCACCCACTCCGGGTAGTTCCGCATGGCGATGGCCACCCGGTCACCGGGGCCCACCCCGTAGCGGTCGGCGAGAACCGTGGAGAGAGCCGCCACCTCCTCGAAGTGCTGCTTGAAAGTCATCCTGTCGTCCTCGTAGACGAGGAACGTGGCATCCCCGTGCCCGCGGGACAGCTCGAGGATGAACCTCAACGACGGGGGGCAGTGCCGCCAGGCCCTCGTCATGACGCCGTCTATCTCCTCTTCGGCGACTTCGAACATCTGCCCCGGTTCGGTCAGCGTCGCCGTCGCCTCCGCCAGCCTGAGCGCCATAGTCGCAGCGTACCGGCGGCCGCCGGCGGGCTCGATGCCGCCGGCGTGGACGAGGCGGTCTCGAGGCCGAGCGGGCACGGCGTCGCCGGCGGCTAGGTGCCGGTCCGGCGGCGGTCGTGTCGTCCCGCAGCCATTTGTTTCAGTTGCGGACACGGCGTGCCGATCAGGGGATATGGCTCTTGTTCAATCCGACGTCCTCGATGCGATCTTCGACCGCACGCAGATCCGGGCGGCGTACCAGCCGATCGTCGATCTCGTCACCGACCAGGTGGTGGCGGTCGAGGCGCTGGCGCGCTGGCCTGAGCTGGCGGTCACGCCCGATGTCGCCTTCGCGCATGCCGCGGCGCCTCGAGCGGGTCGAGCAGCTGGAGGACCTGGGCGACTTGGGTCCCGACCTCGAGCGGCGCTACCTTTTTGCCGTTACCCACGACCATGACACCGTCCTCAGAGCCGCCCGGATCCTGCTTCGACGGGTCGAGGTCGTGTCGGCGGAGGCCACCACAGGAGGCGAGCGATGACACGGAAACTGACAACAGCTCTCGGCTGCATGCTGTTGATCTCCCTCTTGATCGGGACGGGCGTCATCTCGGACAGGGGTGCCCTCGCCCGGCAGGCGCGGACAAGACAGGTCCTGGCGCCGGCGGCCACCGCTTCCTCGCCGTGCGGGCGAACGACGAGCGCGCCGCCTTACCGCCACGTCATCTGGATCCTCATGGAGAACAACTCCTACAGCGACATCATCGGATCATCGCAAGCCCCGTACATCAACTCGCTCGCCTCTCAGTGCGGGAAGGCCAGCAACTACCACAACATCACCCACCACAGCCTGCCCAATTACGTGGGACTCACGAACGGAGCCACCCTGGCGGCGCTGGCTCCCTTCTACCACGACTGTTCCCCCCCGTCTCCTTCGTGTGACTCCACCGGGGACAACCTGTTCAACCAGGCCACGTCATGGAAGGCATACGACGAGTCGATGGCTTCTCCGTGCGACACGAAGGGCACGAGCATCTACGCCGACAGGCACAACCCGGCCATCTACTACACGGACCTGAAGAATTGCTCGGCGAACGACGTCCCCCTCGGGACGACTTCCAACTCAGCGCTCTTGAAGGCGTTCTCGAGCAGTTCCACCGCCCCGGCCTTCTCCTTCGTCACGCCCAACCTGTGCGACGACATGCACGGTGTGCCCGGCGTCTGTTTGAGCAACCTCGTGAAGAACGGCGACTCGTGGCTGCGCACCTGGGTAGGGCTCATCACCTCCACAGCCGTGTACAAGTCAGGAGATACAGCCATCTTCATCGCCTGGGACGAGGGAAGAGGAGGATCGGCCGGCGAGGCCTGTGCCGCCAACACCTCCGACCAGAGCTGCCACGTCCCGCTGGTCGTCATCGCCCCATCGGTCAAGAAGGGCACCGTCGACAGCACAATGCTGAGCCACTACTCCCTGCTGAAAACGACAGAGGACTTGCTCGGCTATCCCGAACTCGGGCTGGCGGCTTCGGCGGCTTCGTTCAAGGCGGCCTTCAACCTCTGACCTAGCCGGCCTGAGGTCACTGCGAAGCACTGCTGGGTGAGACCCCGGATCGGTAGCACGGTCGGCACGCGAAAGAACCTCTCGGCCCGTCGGGGTTCGGCGAGCCGAGAGGTCCTACTGTTCAGCTCTCGCTGACGCCACGGCGACAATCTCCGGTAAGCGTCAGGAGGGCCGCTCGGGTCGCAGCGGCCGAGGGCCGCTCGGGCCTGACAGCAGGGGTCGCCCGAAGAAGCGTCCCCTACCGCCAGGCCCAGCCCAGTTACGACGGCGCCCGATCAGGTCAGGAGCAGGCGGCTGCCGGCGATGTGAAGCTTCCCTCGTTCGAGTACAACCCGTCGATCCCGATGCTCGGCGACTGTCGGTAGAACCAGGAGAAGAACGCCAGCTCCTGCAGGTGATAAGTGAAGCCGTCAGCGTGGCGGTACCCCGCCGCTTTCCTGGACCTCGCGGCCGGCTCCCGCTCAGCGACGAATCGGTTGAGCTCGTCGCCCGCGGCACACTCAGATCCCCCGCACGACCCTTCGGTGCCGGACCCCTTCGAGTCGCGCCGTCAAAAAGTCGTACCCCCGGCCCGGTCGCCATTCCGGTGCTATGTCCGGTCGGCGGAGGGAGTGGGATTCGAACCCACGGTGCCCATAAGGCACAACGGTTTTCAAGACCGTCGCATTCGTCCGCTCTGCCATCCCTCCAGCTGGGCTTCTGTGGCTTCCTCCACCCAAGCAGTCCACAACTGGGTCCAGAAATCCTGGTTACGGTCATGGGTCGTAGCCAGGATAGGGGAACGTGACGCGGGGGTCTGGCAGGTGACCCTGTCGACCGGCCCGCGCGCCACCCGCGCACTGCTCGCTGACGTGGGAAAGGGGCCGAATCCTGGAGGGCGAGAGCCGCGCCACCGTCGCCACTGGAAGCTCTCCGCAAGATAGCGGCCTGAAGGACGTCGAGCCGGTAGACGTCATCCTCGCACCACGGATCACAGGCGAGGCAGCGTCCCGAGGTGACCCCCAACTCCTCGATCTTGCGCCACTCACCGTCCACGTCGTCGAGGTCGACGAAGGTCATCCACCCGGCGACCACTTAACCGTTCACGTCTTTCACGACCTCGGCCGGGACATCCATGTCGCACCGGTGATTTCGACGGACGATCGAGTCACTGAGGTCGGGTGGTGCAACCGTCCATTCGCGTGTCTAGAGACCAGCTCCCGTTGAACGCACGAAGGTCGGGCCAAGGACGAAGCGATCGCCGAAGGCAACCGTCGCCGCGTCTACGCCGATGCCGCCGATGTGTTCTCAAGCGCCTTGATTCACGCCCTCCGTCATTTCGGACCTCCAACCTACCAACAGCGTATGCGCTCGAGGATCCTGCTCCGAGGCTTGCCCTGTCCGATCATCGGCGCCGCCATGCATGCTGAAATCACCGACCCTCAGCCGTCCGTTGCGAGTTCTCAAGCTCCGCAACGGAGGCTGCCGGTGACCAGCTGATCGAGATCCTGTCGCCGACGGAATGTGGGCCGGTGGGCGAGCCCGCTCTGGTTGCGTGACATCAAGCCGAAGTAATCCTGCTTCGGATTCGATTGTCGGGATGTTGGACGGCACGCTGTGGTGGTGTTGGAGTGCAATTTGTCGCACCAAACGAGCGGGTCGTAACAAACGAGGTCCAGCCCCGCCCAACTCATCGGATCGACCGGCGACACGTACCTGGTCAGCCATCGGGCGGCGTATGGACGCCTCTGGTCCGTAGATCCCGGGCAGGTTTCCTCAACCAGGTCCAGGGCGCTCGTCTACGGGCTCGGGTTCATTACCTCCCGCACGACCTCATGGATTCGTCTGATGAAGGCTTCCTTCGAAAAGGCTTTGGCGTGCGCGCAGATCTCCGAGGAGTCCCACGCTATTTCTGACGCGGCCTCGAGCGCTGACGTCAGGGCTTCTCTTGATGGCTCGGGAAAGTAGAGCCCAGTCACACCATCCCGCACCGTGTCAAGGAAGCCGCCGGCGCCAAGGACAACCGACGGTCGACCGAAGCAGGCCGCCTCGATCGGTGTCAGCCCGTAATCCTCATACGAAGCTGAAACGAGGGCGATGGAATTGTTGTATAGCCAGCGCAAGTGGGCATCATCAACAGCTTCGATGAATTGAACGTTGGCCGCCGCCTGGTCCCGTAGCACGTCGAGCAGTGGCCCCTGGCCCACAACCACGAGGCGCGACCTCGGCAGATTGCGGACGGCATCGACAACGGCGCCGACATTCTTGTATGGAAGCAGCCGAGATACACAAAGAAAGTATCCGGGCTCGAGCTTGCCAACCGGGACTATATCCCCGTCTGCCGTGAGACCAGGCGGCGGAGGAAGCACCTCCGCCGTCGATTCGTAAAGTTCCTTGATAGCCGAGGCTATGAGGGAAGAGTTCGTGAGGTACCTGTCAGCAGAGCCCGCCGCCAGATGGTCCCAGCAGCGAAGGGAACCGCCGAGTGTTCGGATCGCTAGCTTGGCGCCTCTCCGGCGGAGCACTCGTACCCAGGGCGTCCCTTCTGTACCCGACGCCCTCGGTCGTTGGTTCACCGAAATATCGGTCGGCTTGGTACAGCCAGCGCGCAGGCGAGTGACAATAGACAATCTTCCGGCCAGAAGTACGCACGCCGTGCGCCCAGCCGCTGGAGCTGCAGAGCGTAATGTCTGCCTTGACACGGCGACCGGAGAACGCTGGCGCCAGCAAGGGAAAGGCGAGTCGGTGGTCTCGGCGTAGCGCCCCGAACCGATTGAGGTTGAATGGTCGAACGTCCCTGCTCGCGAAATCGGGAAACGTGTCCTTGGCATCGTAAAGCGAGGTGTACAGCGGCGCCTCGGAGAAGGCTTCCATCAGCACCGAGACAACTCGTTCCGCCCCGCCCTTCTGAGTGAGGTAGTCGTGGACAAGCGCCACGGAAGGTCGAGCGACCGCCGCGGCTCGCCGGCATGCTCCTCGAGGCAATCGGCGACATTTTTTGATCTCTCGTCGTGTCGAGCGTGCGCTCCAGCTTGAATCGCGTGACCATTGCACTGTTTTGCAACAATTTCGTCACATCGCCTCCGTGCCCGCCAACCGCCCCTCTTGCGCCGCAGGCTTATTCAACCGGCCAATCGCTTAAATGGGAGCATAGCCTGTTTTGCGTCGGCATGCGAGAGGAAGCAGAAATTGCCGTTTGGCTTCAGAATGTAGAGATCAGACTTGCTTATGGGGAGGCGAGAGCGTCGCTCGTTGGCTCCTCCTGTAATTCTGTCAAGCTGTACTTGAAGAGTCTGATATATCGTATCGTGTTGGAACGCGGTGTGCAGATATGATCGGCGGTCAGTGAAGACGATGTTGGTGGATTCACCGCTACCTTTTTGGGTTCACCAGCGAGCGAGTGCTGCCGGCGGAGTGAGTTGAGCCACGGAGAGTCATATTGCGGTCACGTAGAGCAACTCCAATACCCCGTGAAATGAGCCGTGGCGCGCTACATGAAGAGAAGGTTCTGGTCTGCATCCGCCCTGCTTCCTGTCGTTTTCGCTGTTGGATGCACAAATGCTTCCGCCCCAACTGCAAGTCGCCGTTAGCACCGTCTCCAACCTTCGCTTCCCCAGCTCAGGCGACTCCGGTCGGCGGCAAGTCGATCCGGGGCAGCGTCCCCGCCCCGACAGGATCCGAGACGGATTCGGTCTGTGGCTCCTTCACGGACCAGGCTGCACCGGACCTAGGCCCGAGCGTGTCGCTTCCTTCTCACCCCGAGTCGGTGGTCGCAGCTCCCGCCGGTGGCCTCGACAATTTCACCGCCACCTCCCATGGCCTCTATGTCAACACCGGGACCCACCTCATCACTTACACGCTGGCCGGTGCCGAGAGCGGCTCGTTCGTGCTCCCCTCGGTCTTCGGGGGCGGCTCGACCGGGATCAGCGCACCGGTCATCGGGCCGAACGGTGACATCTACCTGGCCAGCTACTACGGCAAGGTGGTCGACGCCTTCTCATCCTCTGGAGCCCTGCTCTGGTCGGTAGATCCCGAAGGAGGGAATCCCACAGGGATCTTCAGCGTGCCGTCAGGGAACGGTGTGGCCCTCGCCGTGAGCGTCACACAGGACTCCACTCACAGTTCGCTGTTGTCCACCGCGGGCACCGTGATCGGCACCTTCCCACTCGTTGATGACGCCGGATACGTAACGACCGAGGCCAATGGCAACCTGCTCTATGCCGCTCGAGGTGTCGTCGACACCTACAGCCCGACCGGTGCTCATCTCCTCTCGAGCTTTGGCTCGAGCCAGATCGAGGGTGCCGGTGCCCACACGGGTGGACCGTATCAATTCTTATTATCAGGGTCAGGCGGCTGCCGGTGCGAAGGGTGTCATTTACACCGCCGATCCGCTCCGGACGATCGAGGCCACAAGCAGCGACGGGGTCCTCGAGGGGAGCACAACGCTCGGCAAGACGCTCAGCCTCGCCGGTTCGAACTTCTACCTTATAGACGGGAATCTCTACTTCGAAGGTGGGATCCCCTTCTCCCGGGACAACAACGTTTCGGAAGTCCCCCTGGCCACGCTCGAGGACTACCTGGCGGCCCCTCAGGCTCCCCTTGACACTCTCGGTTGGGGAGCCGGGCTCGACACGCCGGTGCAGGGAAACTACTTTTCGCCCGGCACCAAGCCGCAGGTCACGGCAGACTTCAGCCCCTCCTGGACAGGTCTGGCGTCCGATCTGAAACTGGGGTACTCGGTCGAGAGCGCCTCCGAAGTCGCTAGTGAGGCAGTTCCGAAGACCACGTTCGTCAAACTGCCGGCAGGTGCTTCCTCCCTCTCGTCGGTTCCGCTCACGATCCCGGCAGGTGACACTACGCCGGGGCCCTATGAGGTGCTGGCGACGCTCTATGACTCTTCCTCGTCCCCTGCCCAGGTTCTCGGGTCGACCTGTTTGCCCTACACCGTCGGCACCACAGGCGATCGGCTCGACTTGAGCACCCTTCCGACCGGCATCGGGGCAGGAGGGCCATCGGACCCCCGCGGTGTGGCGCTCAACTCCCAACTCGGCTTGGACGGCCTCCGGGGAGCGAGCATGGACTGGAGCAACTTCCTGCCGCTGTGCAATTCGACCGCTCCTACGGCCGCCACGTGCGGCCCTTCCGCGGTGACCTTCGCCAAGGCGCCGAACAGCTACTTTGAGGCCGCCTATCTGGCCGTTCAGGACCACGTGACCTACTGGGTGCAGGTCACCGGCGGCGACCCGATCTCGACCGCCCTGATCGGACATAGTTGGTGGCAGGGCGACATTGCCGCTCTCGTGAAGTACTACTCCACGCCTCCGGCCGGCTGTTCAAAATGCGCACCGGTCACAGCATGGGAGCCGTGGAACGAGCCGAACAACAACGGCTGGCCGAATGCCGGCCTGTACGTCTCACAACTCTTGAAGCCGTTCTACCTGGGCGTCAAGTCGGCCGATCCCTCGGCCACAGTGATCGGCGGTTCGACGCTCGGCATCCCGATGCCTTGGTGGAACGCGCTGATCGCGGCGGGGGGACTGTCATATCTCGATGCCGTCGGTGTTCATCCTTACACCGGCAACAACGACTCCTGGGAGGAAGACGGCACGATCTCACAGGTACAAGACCTCGAGGCGGTCATCGGTAAGAAGCCTTTGTGGATGACGGAGGTGGGTTGGTGGAGCAACGGCCAGTTTGACTTTTTGCAGCAGGCCAATATCGTCTCCCGAGCCATGCTCTGGCAGAAGGTCTTACACGTCCCTGTTTGGAATTACTTCTTCGATGAGGGAAATTGGGGGAACGACGGCGTCACGTTCTCCCTCATACAGACCTCGACCGGAGACGACTGGGTGAAGCCGGCGGCCCTCGCCACCATGACGGCCGCGGACGAGCTGGCCGGGCGCCGGTATCTCTCAATGCCTTCCACCGGGATACCCCATAGCTATGAAGCCCTGTTCTCTTCCCCCCCCGGCGCCGACGACTCGCTGGCCGCGGTCTGGTCTGACGACTTGGCCGTCAACGGCAAAGTAGTTCTGCACTCCTCAAGTCGATCGGTAGTGCTGGTCACGCTGACCTCGGAGTACGGGGACCGAACATCGATCTCGATGCAACCAGGCGTCGCATACAGACTGGCAATCTCCGGACAGGTCACGTACATCTCCTACCCCTCGAGTGATTCGCTCGACATCACCCCGACGGCGACCTACGGCACAGACGTGGCGCTTGCAAGCGCCGGCGCCTCGGCCACCGCCTCCTCGGGAAACGCCTCGGCGGCCATCAGCGGAGCGACGACGGGGGCCGGCTGGGTGTCGTCGCCTGGGGACGTCGCCCCGAGCCTCACGGTCCACCTGGCGACATCAAGTCTCATCGACCGGATCATCGTCGACACCCAGTCGGTCGGGAGCACGGCGACAGGGCTGCGTAGCTACACCTTGTCAGTGGAGCAGCCCGATGGCACCTGGCTCGTGGTTGCTCAGGTCTCGGGGCAGTACCGAGATCACGTGCTCCAGCTGGCCTTTTCGCCAGAGCAGGCGCTCGCCGTCCGCATCACCGTCAAACAGATCAACTACGGCGGCTACTACGGAGGAGGCATCCCGCCCTTCTGGTCCCCCACCCAACCAGGGGCCGCGTCGCTCCATGTGATCGAGATCTACCGAGGTTCGAGCGGCCCGAGCACCATCGATGGAACCGATCTGCCGGCGCTGGCGGGCTGATACCGAACATGTGGCAGCAACTACACGGATCGGCTGCCGGAATCCCCTTCAAGTTCACTGCCTGATCAGCCGAAACAACGGGGATGCGGCACAAACAAGCTCATCGATCACTCAGGAGCTTGCTCCGCCGGGCGGGCTTGACCACCGCTGCTCTGCTCCCCCTGTTCGCGGCTGGACTGACGAACCCGAGGCATGTCGGTACCGCATCGTATTCAGCAACTGTTGCGGCGTCGGTCTCCGCGAGCTCACACAATTCCCGGCAGCGTCCCCGCCCCGACAGGATCCGAGACGGATTCGGTCTGTGGCTCCTTCACGGACCAGGCTGCACCGGACCTAGGCCCGAGCGTGTCGCTTCCTTCTCACCCCGAGTCGGTGGTCGCAGCTCCCGCCGGTGGCCTCGACAATTTCACCGCCACCTCCCATGGCCTCTATGTCAACACCGGGACCCACCTCATCACTTACACGCTGGCCGGTGCCGAGAGCGGCTCGTTCGTGCTCCCCTCGGTCTTCGGGGGCGGCTCGACCGGGATCAGCGCACCGGTCATCGGGCCGAACGGTGACATCTACCTGGCCAGCTACTACGGCAAGGTGGTCGACGCCTTCTCATCCTCTGGAGCCCTGCTCTGGTCGGTAGATCCCGAAGGAGGGAATCCCACAGGGATCTTCAGCGTGCCGTCAGGGAACGGTGTGGCCCTCGCCGTGAGCGTCACACAGGACTCCACTCACAGTTCGCTGTTGTCCACCGCGGGCACCGTGATCGGCACCTTCCCACTCGTTGATGACGCCGGATACGTAACGACCGAGGCCAATGGCAACCTGCTCTATGCCGCTCGAGGTGTCGTCGACACCTACAGCCCGACCGGTGCTCATCTCCTCTCGAGCTTTGGCTCGAGCCAGATCGAAGGTGTCGGTGCCCACACGGGTGGACCGTATCAATTCTATTATCAGGGTCAGGCTGCTGCCGGTGCGAAGGGTGTCATTTACACCGCCGATCCGCTCCGGACGATCGAGGCCACAAGCAGCGACGGGGTCCTCGAGGGGAGCACAACGCTCGGCAAGACGCTCAGCCTCGCCGGTTCGAACTTCTACCTTATAGACGGGAATCTCTACTTCGAAGGTGGGACCCCCTTCTCCCGGGACAACAACGTTTCGGAAGTCCCCCTGGCCACGCTCGAGGACTACCTGGCGGCCCCTCAGGCTCCCCTTGACACTCTCGGTTGGGGAGCCGGGCTCGACACGCCGGTGCAGGGAAACTACTTTTCGCCCGGCACCAAGCCGCAGGTCACGGCAGACTTCAGCCCCTCCTGGACAGGTCTGGCGTCCGATCTGAAACTGGGGTACTCGGTCGAGAGCGCCTCCGAAGTCGCTAGTGAGGCAGTTCCGAAGACCACGTTCGTCAAACTGCCGGCAGGTGCTTCCTCCCTCTCGTCGGTTCCGCTCACGATCCCGGCAGGTGACACTACGCCGGGGCCCTATGAGGTGCTGGCGACGCTCTATGACTCTTCCTCGTCCCCTGCCCAGGTTCTCGGGTCGACCTGTTTGCCCTACACCGTCGGCACCACAGGCGATCGGCTCGACTTGAGCACCCTTCCGACCGGCATCGGGGCAGGAGGGCCATCGGACCCCCGCGGTGTGGCGCTCAACTCCCAACTCGGCTTGGACGGCCTCCGGGGAGCGAGCATGGACTGGAGCAACTTCCTGCCGCTGTGCAATTCGACCGCTCCTACGGCCGCCACGTGCGGCCCTTCCGCGGTGACCTTCGCCAAGGCGCCGAACAGCTACTTTGAGGCCGCCTATCTGGCCGTTCAGGACCACGTGACCTACTGGGTGCAGGTCACCGGCGGTGACCCGATCTCGACCGCCCTGATCGGACATAGTTGGTGGCAGGGCGACATTGCCGCTCTCGTGAAGTACTACTCCACGCCTCCGGCCGGCTGTTCAAAATGCGCACCGGTCACAGCATGGGAGCCGTGGAACGAGCCGAACAACAACGGCTGGCCGAATGCCGGCCTGTACGTCTCACAACTCTTGAAGCCGTTCTACCTGGGCGTCAAGTCGGCCGATCCCTCGGCCACAGTGATCGGCGGTTCGACGCTCGGCATCCCGATGCCTTGGTGGAACGCGCTGATCGCGGCGGGGGGACTGTCATATCTCGATGCCGTCGGTGTTCATCCTTACACCGGCAACAACGACTCCTGGGAGGAAGACGGCACGATCTCACAGGTACAAGACCTCGAGGCGGTCATCGGTAAGAAGCCTTTGTGGATGACGGAGGTGGGTTGGTGGAGCAACGGCCAGTTTGACTTTTTGCAGCAGGCCAATATCGTCTCCCGAGCCATGCTCTGGCAGAAGGTCTTACACGTCCCTGTTTGGAATTACTTCTTCGATGAGGGAAATTGGGGAAACGACGGCGTCACGTTCTCCCTCATACAGACCTCGACCGGAGACGACTGGGTGAAGCCGGCGGCCCTCGCCACCATGACGGCCGCGGACGAGCTGGCCGGCCGCCGGTATCTCTCAATGCCTTCCACCGGGATACCCCATAGCTATGAAGCCCTGTTCTCTTCCCCCCCCGGCGCCGACGACTCGCTGGCCGCGGTCTGGTCCGACGACTTGGCCGTCAACGGCAAAGTAGTTCTGCACTCCTCAAGTCGATCGGTAGTGCTGGTCACGCTGACCTCGGAGTACGGGGACCGAACATCGATCTCGATGCAACCAGGCGTCGCATACAGACTGGCAATCTCCGGACAGGTCACGTACATCTCCTACCCCTCGAGTGATTCGCTCGACATCACCCCGACGGCGACCTACGGCACAGACGTGGCGCTCGCAAGCGCCGGCGCCTCGGCCACCGCCTCCTCGGGAAACGCCTCGGCGGCCATCAGCGGAGCGACGACGGGGGCCGGCTGGGTGTCGTCGCCTGGGGACGTCGCCCCGAGCCTCACGGTCCACCTGGCGACATCAAGTCTCATCGACCGGATCATCGTCGACACCCAGTCGGTCGGGAGCACGGCGACAGGGCTGCGCAGCTACACCTTGTCAGTGGAGCAGCCCGATGGCACCTGGCTCGTGGTTGCTCAGGTCTCGGGGCAGTACCGAGACCACGTGCTCCAGCTGGCCTTTTCGCCAGAGCAGGCGCTCGCCGTCCGCATCACCGTCAAACAGATCAACTACGGCGGCTACTACGGAGGAGGCATCCCGCCCTTCTGGTCCCCCACCCAACCAGGGGCCGCGTCGCTCCATGTGATCGAGATCTACCGAGGTTCGAGCGGCCCGAGCACCATCGATGGAACAGATCTGCCGGCGCTGGCGGGCGGCTGAAGTGCTACATGACTACCGCCGAAGCCAACTGCCGCGGATGCAGGCTAACATCTTGCAGTATGGTACAGCACTGCAACTATATGATAGCTCGCTGAGTTAGTCGGCCCCTATGCGGGTTGGCCTTGTCTTCTCCGGCTGCCATCCCCGCGGGGGCGTCGAGCGTGTCGTCTGGGAGACGGCAATCTATCTTTGCAGTCACCACGACGTCACGGTCGTAACTGGTGAGAGTGACCCCCTGCCCGTTGGAATCTCGCTGATCACGGTTGAGTACGACAGAGGCGGTCTGCTCGAGCCGCTGCGGTTTCGTGCGGCCGCCGCTAAGGCCCTAGACGACAAGTCATTCGACGTGGTCGTCAGCTTCGGATCCAACTGCCCATCTGGTGACGTCCTGGTCGTCGGCAGCGTTCATCGCGTGGCTGGAGCGGAACATCGATCCATCT
>CAVWEW010000007.1:0-224765 GCA_963754255.1 uncultured Actinomycetota bacterium | reverse complement strand
AAGCTCGCTGTCGGGCATTGCTCATCGCTCGACGCGGGCTGCCACCTACGCCACTACGGCAGCCTCGACCGGTCACTGGGTTTGGCCGTGCCGATCTTCTTGCTCACTTCCTCTCGTCCGACCCGCTTTGGTGCGAGGCGGATGGCGACGCACATCATCGCGATGAACCAAATGCCCCCGCCGGTGAGGCCCCCGACCGCCTCCGAGGCAAATACGTTCGGTTCGGGTCGAATCAGAATCCCGAGCAGACAGCCCAGGGGGACGAGCACCAGACCGCCAAAGCCGACGACTCGTGTCAGGCGGCGATTGCCAGGAGGAAGCTTGGCCGAGTCGGCCCACGCCAGGTGTCCAGATGCTCTCAGGCCCTTCCACATCGCCCAGAGCAAGAACAACCCCGGAAGGATGAACAGCACTACGAGCACCGCGTAGAGAATCTTCATCCCTTGCTCCCGCGACCCCGCCGAGCCACTCTTGTGCCGACCGCCGCCAAGACTACGAAGTAGGCAACGAAGCAACCGCCCACTGCGCCCAAGCTGATGCCGATACCGTGATCGCTCGCGTCGAGCAGGTACCCGGCCGTTCCTCCACCGAGCATGCCGAGCAGGTAGACACCGCCATCGCCGTGACGGCGGCGCGTGGCCGGTGGGTGATCACCTTGGATAGGTACCCCGCCGGGTTGGGGTGCAACCTGATGTTTGAACGCGTCGACTGGTGTGCACGGCGTCGTGGGTGGTGGCGCGCCCGTTGCTGCTAGTGGCACTCGTGGTCACTACGCGGTAGTGCCCGGCGGTGGCGCTTTCTACAGAGCTACAGGTCCGACCGTCACGAATCAGTGTGGCTTAGCAGTCCGTCAACCACCGGTTCGTGATCCGCGGGGCGACGGTCTACCGTTAGCAGGCAAGCCCGCTGTCGGGCAGCCGGAGAGGGGCGCAAAAGTGGAGCCGCTAAGGCAATCTGAGTCGTCCGCCCAGCGAATCGCGCCGAGGCGCGCCCTGGTTGCTGTTGGACTCTTCCTTGTCCTCCTTCTAGCAATTTGGGGTGGATACGCTTGGGGAACACGGACGCCGCACGTCAGTGTGCTCACCGGAGAGGCTTATTACTCCGGCTATCAGGCCGAGGCCACGGTGAACGGCGCGATGTACAACATTCCACTAGATATTTCGTGGCTGGGCGCAGACGGCTCCTGGAACGACGGCGGCCGCCCGGCGTGTCTCAGAGTTGGCCTACATCGGCTCACCTTTGGAGCGGTGAACGTGAGCTACTCCGGCGTCAGCTGGCCGCAAGTCGTCTGGGTATCGTGTGCAGGCTGAGTGCCCCACCAGCGGCCATAACTCCCCCGATTCTCGGAACGGGTACTGCCTGCGCCCACGCAAAAGAGGTGTATTGCGACCCGGTTAGACCCGATTGCATCAGTTTGTACCTTACGGCAGTGAACGGCCTTTGGATCAGGCGGTTGGAGGTTCGAGCCCTCCCCCGCCAGCTTCTTCGCTTGAATATGTCCAGGTAGAACGTATCTCGCTGTCGTCAGAGCCCTGAGCCGGAGCACCTCATCGAAAGCCGACAGAAGAGCCGACAATGGTTGTCAGAGGGCGATGACGAGGGTGGCATAAGGTTGACTCTGAGAGCGCAAGGATCAGGACGACAGGTCTCCTCCCGGCCGGTGCTCAGATGACCAGGTCTGTCCGCTGCTGTCGGGGAGAACAATGACGCCGAGGCCTTCATCGTGGCAGAGGTCGAGCAGGTGCGGATCGGCAGAGGCAAGAGGCGACCCGGTGCCCCGAGCAGTCTCCGCAGCAATGCAGTCGGCGAGGCTGACTGCTCGAATCTTCCGGTGGTAATGACGAGCGCGCAGCATGCCCGCCCGCAGCGCCAGGTCGGCGTCGACCGGGGGCGGCGAGTCGAGGCCCAGTTGCGCCATATCCAGCACTGCGTCGTCTTCTTCTGCGCCCGCAAGGCGGATGAGGTGATCGACGACCTCTGCCACGCCGAGTGCCGTCAGGGCCGTCTCCTCTTCGCCGGCAAGCAACTCCGAAACTTGAT
Source organism: uncultured Actinomycetota bacterium (assembly GCA_963754255.1). Taxonomy (GTDB): domain Bacteria; phylum Actinomycetota; class Acidimicrobiia; order Acidimicrobiales; family Bog-793; genus CAVWEW01. The sequence goes on along the minus strand of CAVWEW010000007.1, from coordinate 222,725 downwards.
CGGCGGCGGCCTCACCTTTCAAGAGGGCGAGTACGGCGTAGGAGTCGAGAACGATCACGTCCGCCGCTCACGCGAGGCGTCCTCGATCTGAGCTCGGCGACGAGCACGTTGGCTGCTTGGGCCTCGTCCTCGATACTTTCCTTTTAGCTCTGCGATCGGCTCGGGCGGCAGTGGACGCATTACCACGCGGTCGCCAAGATCAGCGACGACCACGCGGTCCACCTTCCAACGCGCCCGCGCCTCAGCGGGGATCGAGACTTGGCCGTTGGACGAGACCTTCATCACGTGGGTGCTAGACATGGCGGGTCCTCCTGGAAATTGTATGATATACGGTCTCCATTGTATGTCGGTGGACGAGTGGTCGCCACGTCGAGCAAGAATCCCGGTGGCGCCGTCTCGGGACCGTGATAGGTGCGATGACGCAACCGGCTGCGCGGGCGTCCGACCGTGAGTTGTCGAGCACCAGGTTCAAAAAGAGGGCCTCATCGACGATCCTCGTCTGGTCATGGCAGTGCGTCCTCCAGAGACGATCGAGCCGATCCCACCGCGGAAATGTCGACGCGCTTGACCGTCGGCTCCGCGCCCGGCGGACACATTCGGCGGAGGTTGCCTCGACGCCGAGAGCTCTTTGGAAACAGGGGGAACTTCAACCTCCATACAACGGCCTGGTGATCGACCGCTTGAATGGAGTAGCCTCCGATGCTTCACGTCCGGGGTCCAACTGTCAAGGAGAGTCATGAAGATCAGACGCATCTCAGTCACCGTCTTGGTCGCGGCAGGGTTCTTCGCCATGCCGGCTCTGACAGCTGGTCCAGCGGCAGCTTCACCACCGGTAAAGGCCTCCGGAAGAGTGACATGCTACGTGCAGACCGGGAGCGGGACGGTGGAGCCGGGGCTCACCCCGGCCGGCAAGGCCGGCGGCGTCAAGATCAACTTCACTGGCAAGTTCGCCTCGAAGAAGTGCGAATCGTCTGTGACTAAGCCAAAGGGTGATCAGGTCGTGGGCGGAAGCTTTAGCGGGACCGGGTATTTCAATGGGCCGGCCACCGGCGGCTCGGGCAGCTCTTGTTCGAACTTCGACGGTGGCGACATCGTCGGCAGGATCACGGTCACCATTCGTTGGATTACGACCGGTGCCCCGATCGCGCCGACCACGATTGCCTACGCCAATAACAGCGGCACAGTCTCCGGGTCGCCAACGGACACGATCGCGCTGAACGCTCCGCCAGGAACTGCGACGAAATCAGGTTCGTTCAATTCGGCGTCAACGCCTGCAGAAACCAAGATCGAAACCAGCCTGCCCGGTCCCTCGTGCGGAGCGGGACCCTTCTCGTCGTTCACGATCTCGTTCGGAGACGTTCAGGTCTAACGGAGTCGACTCGAGGAATCTCGAGTCAGTGTGTATGTCCTAACTACGCGCCTCGCACGTAGCAGCATGCCCGCTAGTCGTTTCCGGCTCAGCTGCGCGCCACTGCGACCTCGTCACGACCGTTGGTGAGGGCGGTGCTGCCCGGGCTGGTGCCCGCCGCCATAGTGGTCACCGAGTCCACGGAGGTGCCCGACGAGTTGTACTCCCACATGTTGCTGCTAGCGCCCTGGTAGGCAATCGTCCATGCGGTGGCAGAGGTCGCGGTGATGCTCGGGCTCGTCCCGGCCATCATGTCCCCGTCCGGCCCCGTCCCGGCGCCGGAGGAGCTGGCGGTGAACAACCGACCACTGGCGCCCTGGTAGGCGGCCACCCAGCCACCGCTCGACAGGGCGGTGATGCTCGGGCTGGTCCCGGCCTTCATGTCCCCGTCCGGCCCCGTCCCGGCGCCGGAGGAGCTGGCGGTGAACAACCGTCCACTGGCGCCCTGGTAGGCAATCGCCCACACGGTGGCAGAGGTCGCGGTGATGCTCGGGCTCGTCCCGGCCTTCATGTCCCCGTCCGGCCCCGTCCCTGCGCCGGAGGAGCTGGCGGTGAACAACCGACCACTGGGGCCCTGGTAGGCGGCCACCCAGCCACCGTTCGACAACGCGGTGATGCTCGGGCTCGTCCCGGCCATCATGTCCCCGTCAGGCCCCGTCCCGGCGCCGGAGGAACTGGCGGTGAACAACCGACCACTGGCGCCCTGGTAGGCGGCCACCCAGCCACCGTTCGGCAGGCTGGCGATGCTCGGGCTGGTCCCGGCCTTCATGTCCCCGTCAGGCCCCGTCCCGGCGCCGGAGGAGCTGGCAGTGAACAACCGACCAGTGGCGCCCTGGTAGGCGGCCACCCAGCCACCGTTCGGCAGAGTGGCGATGCTCGGGCTGGTCCCGGCCATCATGTCCCCGATCGGACCCTTAGCTCCCGTCGCCTGCGTGTAATCCCACAGCTGCTCGGCCGGCGCCGGTGCACCGGTGTAGTGGAGCCACCCGGTCGCAGCCATGTAGTTGTTGTCGAAATCAACTAAACCGAACTGCCAGTTCGTAACCTTGAGCGTGAACTTGCCCGCATCATTCTCGTTCAGGGTCGTGATCGTCCCGTTTCCGTCGAAGTGACTAGGGCTCGTCGCTGTGACGATGTCGACGTGGCCGCCCTCACCATCGGCATTGTTCCCATAGGACACCACGTCGCCCGGGGCGAGCGACCCAGCAGTCGCGCTGGAAGGAGTGACCAGTTTTAAGGGGTAGTGAGCCGAGGAGTGTGACTGGATGTAGTTCCAGTAGTTGCTGACTACCTTATAGCCGTTGGGGTCGCTCACAGGGAACTGGATTCCCTCTACAGGCAATCCGTATTGAGCGTACAAGTAACGGGTCGCTAGCTCCACGCATTGGAAACCCGAGCTATCGGACTCGATGATCGCCCCGCCCGTGCCATGAAAAGTGATTTCTCCGACATCGGGACCAGTACATGCCAATATGCCATCAAACGAGCCCGCACTCGTTTGCCCGTAGTCGCTGCAGAAATGTGGATCGGTTGGGCCGTTAGGTATCGTATTTGCAGACGCTGGACTCGAGGGGAGTACGCCTAAGAAAATGAAGCCCAACACGAGAGCGGCTCCACCGGTGACAATACGTTGCAACCGGAACATGCTCATACTCCTCCTCCGTCTTCGTTACAAACGACTTCCAGCCGATCGCCCGTGAGGGCACGTTGATTGAGGGTCGCGAAGACCCCGTTCCGCTGGCCACATTATGCACCCGCGAACACAACCGCCGCCAATGGCGGATTCGGTTGTTCCGATCACGGAAGAGACTGTGTCCTCGTTTCGGCCAGCACCCGCTGACCTGCCCCTCTCCGCGCCCGGGCGGACCTACCAGCGGACCTAACGGAGAAAATTCTCCCACGGCTGTGCAGAGGATCCCGCTGAAGCCTTACGTCCCGGCGATCCAGGCGGGCAAGGCGACCTTCAAAGTGCAGGCCTGGCTCGGCGGCTCGGTTCCAAGAGCGACTCGGCCTTCGTCGAGATCGACTTCAAGACTGGCGAGAAGGGGTTCGGAAGCGTCACCGGATCAGTGGACATAGGGCCGGTCACGGCAGCACAGCGCCATGACAAGACGGGGCTCATCCTGCAATCGATGACGGAAACTGTGCCGCAGGGCACCCGCTCCGTGCTCGTGCAGCTGGGGATGATCGGGTCGGGTGGGGGCGAGACTTACATCGACGGCTTCGCCGACAACCTGAGCCTCGTCGTCATGACTCACTGAGCACCGCCGGTCGAGCCGCCCGTTCGGGCTGAGTTCGGAGGTAGGACTCCGGCTCGCGTCGTCGTGCGTTTGGGGGGGCGGTGCGACTCCGAATCGTGACCGCACCCATCGGCGGACGTCCTCAACGGAGAAACTGCTCGTGAGCCGCAGCGTCTCATCGTCCAGGCGCGTCCAGCACGATTCCGAGCGCTGTGGCTGCATCTTGCCGCCTTGATCGTCTCGGCGCCAGCCGTGGTCGGCACGGATATTGGGTCGGATGAAGACGCAGCGACGACCAGGCGGTCGACTTTTTAGCGCGCGCTTCAGCCTGGATCGAGCTCAGCTTCGGCTGGCAGAGGTCGGCATGCGCGGACTCCAGATCCGTCAATTCGTGACGCGCTACCGACTGGGGGAGAAGGAGGAGTCTCTTTTTCCCGGCTCAGGCCTGGCGATCGCCCGCCCGCCGTGCCCTCGGAGCGACGACGACATCGCCCTCGTCAGTCACGAGAACGCGCACGGCGCCACCGAAGTGCGCCGAGAGCGTGTCTACTCGCAACACCTCGGCCGGCGACCCCGATGCGGCGATGCCGCCACCGGACAGCAGCACGAGCCGGGTTGCGACCTCGGCAGCGAGCGTGAGGTCGTGGAGGGCGGCGAGGATGGTGAGGCTGCGTTCCTTGCGGAGGTCGTCGAGGAGATCGAGAGCATCCACGCGTCGCCCGAGGTCGAGGGCGCTCGTCGGCTCGTCGAGCAGGAGAACGGGCGCCTCCTGAGCCAACGCGCGAGCGAGCAGCACCCGCTGAATTTCGCCTCCGGAGAGCGTGGCGAGGCGGCGGCCCGACATCGCCGTCAGTTCGAGGCGCTCGAGGAGCTCACCGCAGGCTCGCCGATCGGCGGCTGACTCGACGCCGAAGTAGCCGATGTGGGGCGTTCGGCCGAGGAGCACGTACTCAGCCACCGTCATGTCGCCCGGCAGCTCCGGCGACTGCGGCAGGTAGGCGACAAGGCGGGCCCGCTCCCGGTGGGGGAGCGACTTCATCAGCCTGCCCTCGACAGTTATCTGGCCCGAATACCGCTCGAGCTGGGTGACCGCCCGCAGAAGGGTCGTCTTGCCTGCACCGTTCGGGCCGATGAGCCCGACCCACTCGCCCGGTTCGACTGTCATCGACAGCTTGTCGAGCACGACGGTCTGGTCGAAGCGCACCGTGACACCGTCGAGGTCGATCATCAGAGCGCCGACTGCTGGGCGCGGCGCGACCTCAGCACGAAGAGAAAGAACGGTGCGCCGACGAACGCCGTGACGACGCCGATCGGGATTTCCGAGGGGGCCTCTACGGTGCGAGCCACGAGGTCGGCCAGCACGAGAAACCCAGCCCCCCCGATCATCGAGACCGGCAGTACGACTCGATAGCTCGACCGGGTGAGCAAGCGCACCAGGTGCGGCACGATGATCCCGACGAAGCCGATGAGCCCACTGACGGACACAACGGCTGCTGTGCCGAGGGTCGCGGCGGCGACGATCAGGAGCCGCGTCCGCCCGACGTGGACGCCAAGGGCCCCTGCCTCGTCCTCTCCCACCCGCAGGACGTCAAGGAACCTCCGGTGGGCCAACAGGACAACTGCACTCACGGCCACGTACGGGAGGATCAAGGTGACGTCCGACCACGATGCGACCGAGAAGCTGCCGAGGAGCCAGTCGTAGACGTTCTGGATCTGCTGGGTGTGGCCTTGCTGCAGGTAGGTCTGCACCGCGGTGAACAGAGCGGCGACGGCGACTCCCGCCAAGACGATGACCCGTCCGGAGCTGCCTGGAGCGCTGCGGGCGCCTGAGGTGCCACCGAGAGCTCCGAGGCTGTAGGTCATCGCCACCGCCACGAGGGCTCCGACGAAAGCGGCGCCGGGGAGGACGAGCGCTCCGATCCAGCCGGCATCGATCACGAACGTCGCACCGAGGCCGGCGCCCGCTGCGACGCCGAGCAGGTACGGGTCGGCGAGCGGGTTGCGGAAGACCCCTTGGTAGGCGGCGCCGCCTCCCGCCAGCATGGCCCCGACGATGGCCGCCAGGACGACACGAGGTGCTCTGATCTGCCACACGATCGCCTGGTCGAGCGCCGGCACGGGCGGCTTGTAGTGCACGAGAGGGACGTGGGCGAGGAGCGATTTCACGACGTCGGGGACGCTGATCGAGACCGGCCCGATCAAGACCCCGAGCACCATCGCTCCCAACAGCACCACTGTGGCTACAAAGAACGCCGCACGCACCGGCGCCTTCGCGGTCACGACCCGGCCAGTGGGTGCCGCTTCAGCTCAGTCGCAACGTCCTGGAGCAGGATTACGATCCTCGGCCCCCACCGAGACGCAACGGCGTCGTTGAGCCCGAGCACACGGTGGTCCTTGACAGCGCTCAGGACCGACCAGCCTGTCCGGCGGGCGACGGTCGTGGCGGACTGGCGACAGCAGATCGTGTCGGCGAGGAAGATGAAGTCCGGATTGGACTGCAGGATGAACTCCGCGTTCAGCTCCGGGTAGCCGCCGCTCGCCGCGGCCCCCTTCGCTGCGTCGGCGACACTGTGGAGCCCGAACAGGCCAAGCAGCTTGCCGACAAATGTCGAGTCCGTCACGGAGTAGTACGGGTCGACGCCGACCTCGTAGTAGTAGCTCTCGTGATGAGCGACCTTCGGGACGCTCTTGACGATTGCGGCGATCGACGCCTTGACCTTTTCCGCCTCGGCGGCGGCAGCCGCAACGCGACCCGTCACCTCGCCGATCTCGGTGTACTGCTCGTAGTCCTGGGTCAGGTTCGCTGCAGCCGGCAGGTAGAGCACCGGGATACCGAGGTCACCGAGCTGCTTGTTGAGGGATGCCGTGTCGTCCGAGACAAGCACGAGATCCGGCTTGTACGACGCGATCGCCTCGACATTCGGGTCCAAGCCGTCGAGCTTGGTCATCGGAGCGCCGGGAGGGTAGGTGGAGTACTCGTCGACGGCCTTTACCTGTGGCCCAGCACCGATCGCGTAGAGCATCTCGGTCGCACTCGGTGACAGCGACACGATCGATGTCGGGCGGGCCTTCATCCTGACAGCGCCGTTGGCGGCAGGGACCGTGACGGGGAACCCGGTCGTGCTCACCCCGGCGGACGTCGGGGTCTTCGCCCGAGTGGTCGGCGTGCTGGCCGCCGTGCTCGACGAGCAGCCGAGCGCCGTCACGAGCGGCACAGCGGCCAAGAGTGGAAGCAGCTTTCGCGGCCACTTGCTGGACATTGGTCATCCTCCATCGGTTCGCGGAGGACGAAGTGCGCCCGCTGCGACACCGAAGAGGCGCCCAACGAACCGCCCTTCCTCCGAGGGACTGGTTGCGTTCGCGCACGTTCAGGCGTCCGGGCTCGCCCCCCGAGAGGTCTCGAGGGGCAGTACCGTTGCGGGACAGCGCCGGGATCTCACCGGTCTTCGCTGGCGTGCACGACCCCGCCCCTCGGCTTCCGAGCTCCAGAACTCGAAGTGTCGGTCGCTGACGGTGAGGCGCCAGTGAGGCTAGCCGACCTGAAGACAACCTCGGAGACACCCGCATTGCCTGGCAGGAGTGTGCCATTCGGCTGGGCCGGGCGCACCGAGTGGGCGCGTCTCTCCGGGTCAAGCTAAACACTGCCAACGTGCAACTCGCTGCCCTTGCAGACGCTCTCGACACCACTCGCTTGTCTCTCCATGTTCTCGCGCGCCACCGTCTGGGTGGGTGGTCAGCTTGTCGTCGCCGGCCTTCTCCCCACGGTGCGGTCCCTCGGCGACGGTGCGTCCAAGCGGATCGCCCGAGCCTTCGGGCGCATCCAATGGCCCGCATACGCGGTGCTCCTCCTAACCGGGCTGTGGAACGTCCTTGCAACGAGGGCCGGACAGCCGTCCGCTTGGGAGAGCGTGCTGGCCGTGAAAATCGGTGTTGTGGTCGTGGCCGGAATCGGCGCGTACCTGCACCAACGGTCCAAGTCGACATTGGGGCTCGCAGTCTGGGGCGCCGCCACCGCACTTGCCTCTGTTGGAGCCTTGGTGCTGGGCGTACTGCTCGCGGGCTGAGCCTTCGGTGGGCGCCTCTCCCTTACGAGCACGACTGGGTATGGCTTCGCCGTGAAGGAATAGGGAGGCTCATCCTTGCAATCCAGGTGGGGCCGTGGCTACACCCGACCCCAGGTGCGGCCGCCGGCGAAGTTGCAACCGACTTCACTCCGCCGCGCCGCCGTCGAGCCGCCCGAAACCGTGAACCGTGTTCGCCGGCGCCAGACCGTCCCAGATGCCGGTGATCTCCGGGGCGAGGCGCTCGAGCTCCTCCAGGTGGAGCGCCGCGAGGCGCTCGAGCTGACGCGTCCCCTCGGGGGTGAGCCGGAGGCGGACGATCCGGCGGTCGTCGGTGTCACGCTCACGCTCGACCAGCCCGGCGAGCTCCGCCCGATCCACCAGGCCGACCGCGCTGTGGTGGCGAAGCAACAGGTAGTCGGCCACTTCGCCGATCGTCGGTCCTCTTGGGCCGTCGTGGCCCCTTATAGCCAGCAGCAATTGGTGCTGGGCGCCGGTCAGCCCGACCGAGGCGGCCTGCTGCTGGCTCCAGTGCTCGAAGCGCCGCAACCCGGTTCTCAGGGCGAGGAGCTTGGCATACGCCTCGTCAGGAAAGGTCATGTCACCACGATATCATCGTGTTGCGATGAGGCGATATCCCCTGCCCTTCAGCGGCGCCGCGACAAATGACGGATCGTCATCGAAAAGGGGGGAGACAAACCCGAACGGGGCGGCTTCGCGAGTCTCGGGGCCGGAGGGCGTTGCGATGCCGGACGACGAGGCCGGTGCCACCGGGTTGGCCGAGGTACCGCCGGAGCTCGATGCCGAGAGCGAGGCGTCCTATGTAGGGCCGGACCTGCGCGCTGAGGAGACGAGGGAGCGCGAGCTCGGCGACTTCACGACGACGCCGGCCATCCTTCGCCTCGTGCCTTTGGCGGTTGCCATCGGAGCCCTCGGGGCGGGCATCTCGCTCGCCCTGCTCGCCATGATCGGCTTTTTCACCAACCTCTTCTACTACCAACGCCTGAGCATCCACCTCGTCTCGCCGAACGCCAACACACTTGGCGCCATCGCCCTCGTCATCCCAGTGGGGGGCGGCCTCATCGTCGGTCTCATGGCGCGGTTCGGTTCCGAGCAGATCCGCGGCCACGGCATTCCCGAGGCGATGGAGCGCATCCTCATCAACGGCAGCAAGGTGCAGCCGCGCCTCGCCATCTTGAAGCCGATATCGAGCGCCATCAGCATCGGGACCGGCGGGCCGTTCGGGGCCGAGGGTCCCATCATCTTGACCGGGGGCGCCGTGGGCTCCATCGTCGGCCAGTTGTTCCGGCTCACCGCCGCCGAGCGGCGAAGCCTGCTTGTCGCCGGCGCCGCCGCCGGCATGAGCGCCGTCTTCGGGACCCCTGTGGCCGCCACTCTCTTCGGCGTCGAGCTGCTCGCCTTCGAGTTCAAGCCGCGTTCGATGGTTCTCATCGCCCTGGCGGCAGCTACCGCAGACGCCCTCCGCCTCGCCATGGCGAACGCCCACCTCGTCTCGCCCCAGCCGCTCTTCCCGGTCCCGAGCCATGCTCCCCTCGATGGGCTGCACCTCTTCGGGGCGGCGGCCATCGGGGTGCTCTGTGGCTTGGCCGCCTGGCTCATGACCCAGGCGGTGTACCGCTTCGAAGACGCTTTCAAGAAGCTGTGCCGTCATCTGCACTGGATGTGGTGGCCCATGATCGGCGGGCTCATCATCGGCCTCGGTGGGCTCGTCGATCGGCGGGCACTCGGCGTCGGCTACAACACCATCCACGCCGAGCTGCTCGGTCAGCTGAGCCTGGGCGCCCTCGTCCTGCTCTTTTTCGTCAAGCTCGTCATCTGGTCCGGCGGCCTCGGCGGCGGCACGAGCGGCGGCATCCTGGCGCCGATCCTCATGATGGGCGCCGCTCTCGGCGGGGTGATCGGCCATGTCCTGCCGGGGGCCTCTCCGGGGGTGTGGGCGCTCATAGGAATGGCGGGCGCACTCGGCGGCGTCACGAGATCGCCCTTCACGGCGGTCATCTTCGCCTTCGAGCTCACCCACGACGCGAACAGCCTCTTGGCGCTCCTCATCGCGGCGAGCATCTCGCACCTAGTGAGCGTGCTTGTCCTCAAGCGGTCGATCCTGACCGAGAAGGTCGCCCGGAGAGGTTTCCACGTCATGAGGGAGTACTCCGTCGACCCTCTCGAGGCCACCTATGTTCGCGAGATGATGGCCGGGGACGTCTTCACCGTCGAGCCGACACGAACAGTCGGCGAGCTTTACCGCTCACTAGGCGAGGGCTCGTCCGAGCGGCGCCAACGCCTCTATCCCGTCCTCGACTCCGGCGGCCACATGCTCGGCGTCCTGCCCTGGTCCGTCGTCCTGGCCCACCACAACGACGATGACCGAGAGGTGTCCGAGGTGATGATCGCTCCGACGGCCCTCGCCTATCCCGACGAGATCCTCCGCAGCGTCGCCGACAGGATGGCCACCCTCGGTCTCGGGGTCGTCCCGGTGGTCGCCCGTACGGACCAGTCGCGCACTCGAAGGGCTCATCACGACCTTCGACCTTCTAGAGGCGCGACAGAAGCTCCTCGAAGAAGAGCGTCACGCCGAACGGGTGCTGAAACCGCGGATGATCACCAAAGAGGGGTCATGAGGCTCCGCGGGACCGGAGTCGCTGGAGGGAACCGAGCCGGCGTGACGAACTCTAAATGGCGGCACGGCTCCCTTGACGCGTACACCCGGGCATGCATCGCCTGAGGACGGCTTCGAGAAGGTCACAGAGCGGTCAAAGCCTGTGGGCTGAGCGCCTTGATCATTCCGTTGCACCAGAGGGTCTGGCGCATGGTGCGGCTGTGACAGAAGGTGACGATCTCGAGCAGCTCTTCGTCCTTGGTGGTCTGAGCCGCCTGACCGAGCATGGTCCACAGGACAGAGTTGCCGGACGACAGCAGGAAGAGGTGCCGCAGATCGCGAAGAAGCAGCAATCCCGGCTCCGGCCTGCGACCGACTAGCTCGGCCGTCTTCTCCCGGACGACCGCTATCGGATGATTAGGAGCCTGAGGACCCTGATCGTCGGCGAGGTCGTCGGCGTAACGGTCGGCCAAGGGGGCTAGGGCCTGACGGTTCTGCAACGACCAACGGGCGAGATCGACCGCCACATGGTGGACCTCGTGGTCGGCCCGATGTCGGTCGGCGACGATGTGGAATTCCGTTTCAAGCTCAATCTCACCGTCGTGGACCTGGCTCAGCACGATCGAGATCGCCCGACTCATGACAGACTCTCCACGGCCTCGCCGTCGCGGCCCCCGATCGTCGCAGGGGCGCTGCCGTTGGTGACGGGAGCCGACGCCGTTGTCGTCGGAGCGAGGCGAAGGCCGTCCGTCGCGCTCGAGCAGCCGGACGGCGGCGGCGGCGGTCTTGAAGATCGGCTGCTTCGACAGCGGGTCCCAATCGGTGATCGTCAGCTCGTTCGCCGCCCGCGGCGCGTGGCCGGGCGAGTCCCAGTAGCCGTAGTGGAACGGCAGGAAGATCACCCCGTCCCGGATGTGGCCGATCCGCAGTCGTGCCTGCACTGACCCACGTGGGGAGGACACCGTCAAGAGGTCGCCCTCTCTCAGCCCCTCGCGCTCGGCGTCGCCTGCAGACATCTCAACCCATACTTCTGGTGCGGCGGCTTGCAATTGTGGAGCGCGGGCGGTCTTGGTACGGGTGTGAAAGTGATACAGGGTGCGGCCCGTCGTCAGCACGTACGGGAACTCGTCGCTTGGCAGCTCGTGCGCCGGCACGAACTCGCCGCCTTTGAACAGCGCCTTGCCGTTCGGGTTCGTCGCCTTGTATTCAGCTGGCTCAGACGGAGTTCCCGTGATCGGATCCTTCCCGTACGACTCGCAAAGCTCCGGGGCGGCGAAGCCGAAGCCATCGGAGTAGAGGCGTTCGGTCCCCTCCGGATGCTCGTCGTTGACCGGCCATTGGATACCCGACGGGCCCCGCAGCATGTCGTAGGTCAGCCCTGTGTAATCACACGGCCGGCCCGCGCTGCAAGCCTTCCAGGCTTCGAAGGCCGACTCGGGATCGCTGCCAGTGGATGAGCGGCTTTCCGTCCTTGTCCCGTAGGTCGAGGCGCCGGGCGTAGTCGAGGAAGATGTCGAGGTCGGACCGGGCCTCACCGGGTGCCTCGACGGCCTTCTCCGAGAGGTGGACGGTGCGGTCGGCGTTCGTGAAAGTCCCCGTCTTCTCGCCCCAGGTGGCGGCGGGCAGCACGACGTCGGCGAGCTCGGCGGTCTCGGTGAGGAAGAGCTCCTGCACGACGAGGAACAGCCGCTCCTGTGACAGGACCGAGCGGATGCGGGCCAGTTCGGGCAAGCGACACAGCCGGGTTCGTCCCGCTCACCCAGAGGAAGCGGATCGAGCCTTCCTCTGCATATCGGAAGATCTGCATGGCGTGGGTGGGTGGACCGGCGTGCGGGATGGCGCTCGGCTCGACATTCCATACTCGGGCGAGGTCCGCCACGTGCTGGTCGTTCTCCCAGTTGCGGAAGCCCGGGAGATCGCCGTTGGCTCCCGTCTCCCGGGTGTTCTCGGCCGTCGGCTGGCCGTTCATCTGCAGGATGCCGCAGCCTTCTTTGCCGATCATCCCCCGCAGGAGATGCAGGTTGTTGACCTGCATCGCCGCCAGCGTTGCCTGGTTGGATTGGTAGAGGCCCTGCAGCACGCTCGAGAGCAGCCGATCAGCCTCCCCGAGAAGGCGCGCAGCCGCCTCGACGTCGCGGGCAGGCACGTCGCAGATCTGTTCGGCGACTTGAGGCGTGTAGGGAGCGACTGCGATGGCGAGCTCCTCGTAACCGACGGTATGGCTGTCGATGAACCCGTGGTCGAGAGCGTCGTCGGTGATGAGCTGTTGCAGGATGGCATTGAGGAGGGCGACGTTGGTTCCCGGAAGCGGTCGCAAGTGCAGCGTCGCCTCCTTCGCCACAGGCGTGAGGCGCGGATCGACGACGAGCAGGCGCGGCGGGTCCACCCCGTTCAGCCGGTCGAGCATCCGCATCCAAAGGACGGACTGTGTCTCGGCGACGTTGTGTCCCCAGAGCGCGATCGTGTCGGCGGTGTCGACATCGCCATAGGAGCCGGGCTGGCCGTCGGCACCGAAGCTCTCCTTCAGCGCCTCCCCGGCGGTGGCGGTGCACAGGCGCGTGTTGCCGTCGAGGTGGTTGCAGGAGAGGCCCCCCCGGACGAGTGTCGCCAGCGTGTAGTACTCCTCGAGAAACAGCTGCCCCGTGGTGTAGAAGCCGAGGGCGCCCGGTCCCTGTTCGTCCAGCAGCTTCTTCGTGCGGTCGACGATCAGGTTCATCGCCGTGTCCCAGTCGCTTTCCGTGAGGGTGCCGCCTTGCCGGACAAGGGGCCGGGTGAGCCGGTCTGGCGTGTTGTTGGCCTGCCAGCCGAAGAGGTCCTTTGTGTCCAAGCGGCCCCGGTTGACGCGGTCTCCCGGCCGCCCCCGGACCCCCACGATCGTGCCGTCCTTCACGGCGATGTCGATGGCGTCTCCGTTGCTGTGCAGGAGCGAGGCACTCTGCACCCACCTGTCGACGTCGGCCTCGGCGAGGTCGGCCCCGAGATAGAGGTCGCTCCGCGGCGGCCAGGCCTCGCCTGGGCCGTAGGGAGTACGGGTGCCCCAAGGCTCAGCTATTCGGTCGACGCGGGACACAGGTCGCCTCAGGCCATCCGGACTTTACTCAGGAACCCGTGGCCTCAGCCGATGCCGCCCTTAGCCGTCAGTTGCCCCAGCAACTCGTGAGCACGCACGGCGCGCTGAGCATCCTGCTCGTTGACCTGCCGGAAAAAGGCCTCTACCTCCTCGTGACCGTGGGCATCCTTCAGGTACTGGTCATGAAGCTGGGCACCCTTGAGCGCGTGGTACTGAATGGACACCAGGTCGTAGACAATGTCATCGGCGGGGGTGTGCTCGCTGGCCATGCTGCCTCCTTGTCTCGGGCGCTCGCTGGCGCCGTTGCTCGTGAGACAACGCATACCCGCCTGTGCGAGTTTCAAGACCGCCATTTCACTCCGCCTGTCGGCGGGTTCCGCTGCCCGGTGCGCGAAGCGTCGCTCTTATCGAACCGCCGGACCCAAGGCGGGCGTAGGCTCAAGGCCTACTCCATCGGGAGGGGCACAGTGCGGCGGTTGAACTTTCCACAGCGCGTCGTCCTCGTCGCGGCCATCGGCGCTGGCCTGGGCTTCTTCGGACTGTGGTTGACTACGCCAGGACCTCTTACCGGTTGGACCGGATACGCACCTGTCACGAGCACGGCGATCTATGGCGTCACCGGCGCCGGCCTTCACCCATGGGTGCGGCTGCTCATTTGGCTGGGATTCGTCGGGGTGTGGGCGCTGGTTTCTCTGTGGCTGCTGAGACGGCGGCCCGGAAGTGGAGACGGCGCGGTGCCCGGATGATGGACGACTCCGACGGGCGGCCAGGAGCAAAGCCCGCGTTGATACGCAGAGGACAGCCTGCCCCTAATGAAGCGACCTATGGTAACCCCGCTCCACCGGTTATCTCCGGGCGGGCTGACTACTGCCATGCCGACCGACTAGCGTAGTGTCCAGGTTCACGCGTGGTAGGACGTTAGCGGTAGGCGCCTTTCTAGTCATAGCCTTGGTCGTTATAGCATTGATTGTCACACACCAGCCTGCGGTAATCGCTGGGCCAAGCCAGCCGTTGAAGGTTGAAGCCCTATGGACCGGACAGTATCTAACAAAAGGGGAATTGGTAGATTACGGCGCCATAACCGTGACAAACGGAGGGGGGAAGCCGATCGAGATCCTTTCCGTGCACCCAGTGCTTCCGCCGAGGGTGGAACTAGTCGGTGTGGCGGTGAATGGCGGCGCATCTTCTCGGTTCATGATCGGAAACGCACTCGGGTCATGGCCCTTCAACCTTGGGCCTGAGGCTCAATGGCATCGCGATTTCGGACGGGGCGCAATGCTGAGGTTCGACAACTCTGCGCCGTCTGGCCCGTGCGCCACAAAGCGTCGTTGTGCGGGACAGCTGGCCATAGGGTTACGATCGTTCGTGCCAGGCACCTATAATCTCGACGAGATAATCATTCGTTATGTGGTTGGCTTGCAGCACTACCGGCTGGACCTGAGGAACTTCCCCACAGGGGTGTCAAACAATGGCGTGGTCTCTCAGGCGATCCCATTTGTCACGTTGTGCGTAGATAGGCGATGCAGTATTAATCCCCGCCGGCCGTAGCTGGCGGCGCCACCTTCGGGCTGATGCCCGCCCCGCCATCCCGCTGACCCATTGGCCATCACGGAGAGGCAGAAGCCGGCGTTCTCTCTCCATTCTCATGGCAGGCCCTGTCATCCTTGATACCATCGGTCTGTGAGCCGGTGGGCCCCGAACGCGCGTGGCCGTCTCGAGGCGGCGGCGCTGGAGCTGTACGGCGAGCGCGGGTTCGACAGCACGACGGTTGCGGCGATCGCTCAACGGGCCGGGCTCAGCGAGCGGACCTTCTTTCGACACTTCGCCGACAAGCGGGAGGTCCTCTTCTGGGGAGCGAAAGCCCTGGAGGAGTTCCTCGTGGGCAGCGTCGACCGAGCGCCCCCTTCCGTGCCGCCCATCGAGGCGGTCGTGGCGGCTCTCGATGAAGCCGCCACGGTCATCTTCGAGGATCGGTACGAGTTCGCCCGACAACGCCAGGCCGTCGTGGCGACCAACACAGAGCTTCAAGAGCGGGAGCTGATCAAACTCGCCGCGCTGGCTTCGGCTCTCGCCGATGCGCTCAGACGGCGAGGCGTCCAGGACCCGGCGGCCGGCCTGGCCGCTGAGGCAGGGATCGCGGTGTTCAAGATCGCCTTCGAGCGCTGGACCGGCGACGCCGGCAAGGCAACGCTCTCGGCGATCATCCGAGAGTCCGCCGACGAGCTGAAGGAGTTGACCGCCGGAAGACGGTCAGCTCCTCGCCGGCGAGGTTGATCCTCGTCCCCTCTACCTTTACGACACGTCTGGCGGGCACGAGTTGATCGTGAGGGCCGGAACTCGTTGCGGGAGGGATTCGGCTGTCGCTCCCAATCGGTGCGCGGCAACGTCGGAGCACGGGCGGGCTCCTGCGGGCAGAAGGCAATCGTGTTCAGTGACATCCCGACGGTCCCGCAGGTCGGTCTGGTCTCCCAGTAGCATCAGGTGGTGACCACGAGGGCCAAGCCCGGCGGTCAGGCGGCCAGCGCTGAGGGCGGAATGTCCGCCGGGCGGCGCATAGTCATTGGTTCCGTACTAGGTGTGGTCACAGGGCTCCTCGTCAGCTTCGGCACGCTGTGGCAGGCAGCTGTCCTCATCGGCTGGGACGTCGCGGCCGTATTCTCTCTCGGTTCCACCTGGCGGACAGTGGGACGTCTCAATCCCGAGGGGTCGGAGCGTTCAGCGGTCCATCAGGACCCGAGCGTCCCGGCATCAGAGCTCGTGTTGATCCTGTCGGCCGTAGCCTGTCTCGGTGGCGTCGGGCTGGCACTTGTCAAGGCCGGCCAGGTCGGCGGTGACACGAAGGCTTACCTGATTGTGCTGGGCGTTGTGAGCGTAGTGGCGTCGTGGGCCACGGTACATACCATCTTCACCCTGCGTTACGCGCGTCTGTACTACGGCGCTGGCCGTGCGGGCGGGATCGACTTCAACGAGGGGCAGGCGCCGTCTTATCTCGACTTTGCGTACGTCGCCTTCACCATCGGGATGACATTTCAGGTGTCGGACACCGATCTGACCAGTCACGAGATTCGGCGGACGGCGCTTCGTCACGCGCTTCTCTCCTACCTTTTCGGCGCAGTCATAATTGGCATGATGATCAACATCGTCGCCAGCCTCTTGAAGTAGTCACTACCGAGAGAACGATCATTCGAGTCCGAGCGCGATCGCCTCGAGGGTTGGGCTGAATGTAGCCTGAGACGCTCATCTTGCCGTTTGTCCGGCGCGTCGGCACAATCCAGGCACTGTGGCTACGTTCCTCGGCACCGATCAGCAAAGCTGCTACTCCTGTCGCCAAGAGGCGGCCGGCTCAACGGCCAGTCGACGCGAACGAATCCTCGTGACGGATCGGTGGCGCCTCGTGCACAGCTTCAACTCCGCGCTGGAGGGGTGGCTGGTGCTCGTGCTGAGGCGCCACGTGACGGCCGTGGACGACTTGACCGAAGAGGAGGCGCGCGAGCTCGGCTCACTTCTGCGCCGATCGAGCGGAGCGCTTCGGGAGGAGCTCGGATGTCCAAAGACATATGTGATGCAGTTCTCCGAGGCCGACGGCTTTACTCACCTGCACTTCCATGTCGTGCCTCGCCCGGTGGAGTTGCCGATTGAGCACCGCGGCAGCGGAATCTTCCACTACCTGCGCCAACAGTCTGAGAAGTGGGTCTCGGTCGAGCGTCAGGAGCAACTGGCTGTTTCACTCGGAGATCGTCTGTCGTGAGAGGGCAGTGTCGGCCTGCGGCGGTGCTCACGTTCCGGCGCCATCCATCGTCCTGTCGTGATCGGATTAGGCCATGCAGCCCATCTACCTGACGTATCTCAATCGACACGACATAGAGGCGGCCGCTCTCTCCGATGAGGAGATCATGGGGGCGATCGAGTCCAGCCTGGCGATGCAGGGACGCGGTCAGGTGGTCATCGAGCCGCGTGTGCATCTCGAGCCGCGGTCCGGTGTCGCCGGACACTTCAATGTGCTGAGGGGCTGGATCGGGGAGGAGATCGACGCTGCCGGTGTGAAGGTGGTGGGTGACTTCGTCGACAACTACAAGCAGGGGCTGCCCTCTGAGCTGGGCCTGCTGAACCTGTTCGATCCGCGAACGGGCGTGCCGACGGCCATCATGGATGCGAGTGGCATCACCGACATGCGCACCGGCGCAGTCACTGCTGTCGGTGCCAAGCATCTGGCAAGGAAGACCGCCAAGTCATTGGGCCACATCGGCGCCCGCGGCACCGCCTATTGGAACGTGCGCCTGCTCGACAGGCTGTTCGACTTCGACACCATTCGCGTGCACTCGCTTCGGCCCGAGAGCCGCAACAGTTTCGCCGAGCGGCTCCGCCATGACCTCGGCAAGGAGGTCGTGGCGACCGAGGATTGGAAATCGTGTGTGGAGGGGGCGGACATCGTGGTGGAGGCGTCCCGCCTAAACGCGCCTGAGCCGATGCTGAAGAGCGACTGGATAATGCCCGGAGCGCTCGTTGTCCCCTACGGGACGATGAGCGCAGTGGAGCTGTCGCTCACAGACATCATGTCGAAGATTGTCGTGGACGACTGGGGCCAATGCGAGAGCGGCAGGTTCGGGGCGCTGCGCGCCCACGTCGATGCCGGCAAGCTCACGCGAGACAACCTGCACGCCGAGCTGGGTCAGATCGTCGCAGGCCTGAGGCCGGGCCGGCAGGACGATGACGAGACGATCCTGTTCTGGCACCGCGGCCTCTCGCTCTCCGACATAGCCCTTGGCCACGCCATCCTCGCCAAGGCCGCCTCTATCGGTGCCGGGCACCGGCTCCGATACGCGTGAACGGCGTCCTCGGACCCGCTTCCTCAGTCATGCCGCCGGCGATGCTGCAGAACGTCGGCCTGCCGGCTGGTGAGTCCCTTCTTCTGGCGCCGCATCGGGCGCGGTTATCGGAACAACCCATTCACCTGACCAGGAGTCGATGCTGGGTGGTCTGGGTGATCCGGTGCAGGTACCTTCGTGGGCCGATCCTTGCAGGCGAGGATCGGCGGCTGTCTCTGAGTTGAAGCCCAGCTCGGGTGGGCTCAGAGCTTCTGAAGGAACGTCAGACCGTCGCCAATGGGCAGGAGCACGGCCCGCATGTGTGGTTCGGCGACGGCGTTGTCGTTGAACCGGCGGATGGCGACGGTGGACTCGTCGTCGGCCGCGGCGTCAAAGACGCGCCCACCCTGGAGCGTGTTGTCGGCAAGCAGCAGGCCACCCTGGCGCAGCCTGGGAACGATCTCCTCGAAGTAAGCCGGATAGCTGGTCTTGTCAGCGTCGAGGAAGGCCAGATCGAACTGCTCCCCGGCGGGCAGTGCGCGCAGGGTGTCGATTGCCGGGCCTAGCCGCAGCTCGATTCGGTCCGACACGCCGGCTCTTTCCCAGTACTCCCGTGCGATGGCCGTCCACTCCTCGCTGACGTCGCAGCACAGGAGTCGCCCCTCGGGCCCCATCCCACGGGCCACGGCCAGTGCCGAGTATCCGGTGAACGTGCCGACCTCGAGCGCCCGGCGCGCTCCCATGGCTCGGGCGATGATCTCCATCAACACGGCCTGATCGTCACCGATTTGCATGCCGGCCGCCCCTCCGGTCCGTTGCTGGGTGACCTCCTGCAGGGCTATCTGCACATCGTCGGGCCCACTCGAGTGTGCCGAGGCATACTCCGCGACGGCATCCTCGACCAGATGGCTCCGAGTCCGACCCACCATTGTTGCCTCCTTGACGTTGTTCCACTGGTGCCTGGTGTGATGTCTAGCTGCTGCTCTGCGATGCTCGCAGTCATAATCGTCGCCGCTGCAAGTGGAGGTGTCTGATGGCCAACGTCGTGCCAGGCCGGTTCTCGGCGCAGATCGAGGACGAGTTCGTGGTGCCCGTGGGACGAAAGGCCCAAGCAGCTGCAGCTCGAATCGGAGCCAGCACGATTGACGAGCCAGCTCTCGAGCCGTACTGATTGCGGCCGGCTCCGGCCGCCGGCGCTTCTTCAGCCATGAGCGCAACCCGGGCTCCGCTCCGGGCTCCCCTCGTCTGGCACCCACGGACCGTCATACCATCTCCGCGTGCTTATCGTCATTCGTCACGGGCAGACATCTGACAACGCCGCCGGCCTCCTGTCGGGCAGGTCGGACACTTCCCTCACTGAGCTGGGGCAGAGGCAGGC
This sequence comes from uncultured Actinomycetota bacterium, assembly GCA_963754255.1. Classification (GTDB taxonomy): domain Bacteria; phylum Actinomycetota; class Acidimicrobiia; order Acidimicrobiales; family Bog-793; genus CAVWEW01. The sequence continues at coordinate 203,146 of CAVWEW010000007.1, read as the reverse complement.
CGCCATGCTCGCCGATGCCATCGGATTCTCCTGACCGGCTCATCAGCAGTCCGCTCCGCCGGGCGCGTGAAACCGCCGCCACGTTCGGAGGTCACCTCGAGGTGGACGAGCGGTGGACGGAGCTCGACTACGGAGAGCTCGACGGCCGGCCGCCCGGGGACGTCCCTCCAGAGGTCTGGAGACGGTGGCGGGCGGATCCTCACTTCGTTCCCGCAGGTGGTGAGTCACTTGCAGCACTGGGTGAGCGGGTCCGCGACGCTTGTCGCGAGGTCACCGCCCAGGCAGCCCATCACGACGTCGTGGTAGTGACGCACGTGTCACCGATCAAGGCCGCCATCGCTTGGACGCTCGGCGTGGGTGACGAGATCGCCTGGCGACTATTCGTCCAGGGTGCTTCGGTGTGCCGCATACGCACAAGCGGTCTCGCACCGAGTCTCCTCGGCTTCAACGAGGTCCATCCCCCGGTGACCGACGCCGGCTCCACGGCGTCGTGATGCATCGTCTCAGCAGCGGGCCGTGGTCGGCGATCCCGCCGATTGCCGACCACGCCCTGCCGGGTAGGAGAAGAGCAGGCTCATCTCATGGAGGAAGGAGGCGCAGATGCCGAACAGGACCGACGACTACAGCGACGGAGACTCCCGCCAGCCCTATGTCGAGGAGGGCGGCCCCGCCGGTCATCATGCGCGTACCCACGACGTTCGTGCCGAAGAAGCGACGCGGGCGAAGCCGCGCCAGCGGCCGGAGGACGACGAGTTCGCCGGGGATCTCACCGGAGAGCACAGATCCGGCAGTCACCTCGAGGAGAGCGTCCTCGCCGTCGACGACGACAAGACCCTACGGAAAGGCATCACCGGTCTCGATCCCGAGCAGGTGAGGGGGCTCACAGTGCTGACGGCAGGGACTGCGCTGCACCAGGGAAGTGTCTACCTCGATCTCAACCAGCTCGACCGGGGTCCGTTCAAGGCGGTGGGCAACGAGCAGGCCGGCCCGGACAACCGCTACGTCGCGAAACGCGACACGGACTATGAGACCTGGGACCGCCTTGTGGGACGGACCACTGTGTGAAAACACTCAGCACGCTCCTTCGATGGCCGACCAGGCCGTCGGACGCCCTGAGGCTCCGTCCGGGCGGCATTCGATGCCGAGGTGCTGGTCGTACAAGGCGATGAAGCACGTTACGCGCTCGTCGGCTCGTACACGCTCACGTGGCGCCAGCTGGTGGCAGTGAAGGGCTCACCGTTCCATCCTCCCCACCGCGCACGCAACCGGAGCCCGGCGATCCTGGCCATGAGGTCGAACTCAGCCGGATATGCAAGGCGCAGACTGATCGGACGGAGCACTACGCCATCCTCTCCGATGTGGACGTGAGTCTCGTCTATCACCTGGGTCACCGGGTCGTACCGGCCGACATCGAGCACGACCTGGTCCACTGCGATGTGCTCGGCGTCGACAAACTGACGGCCGAGCCGTGAAGGGGCCTTCGGCACGCGGCACTCGAGAACGAATGCTCCGGCATCGTCCAGGTGACGAGCGGCGTTCTCGAAGCACCGGACCTGGTCGTCCTGGGTGAGCAGGTTCCCAATCGTGTTGTACACAAGGTAGACGAGGCCATAGACGCGGCCCATGGCAGCCGAGGACATGTCGCCCACTTTCACCTGGAGGCTTGCGCCGCCCGGCTTCTCTCTCAGGCGGTCGATCATGTGCGGCGAAAGCTCGATCCCATCCACGCGCACGCCTGCGGCACCCAAGGGCAGGGCGATGCGGCCGGTGCCCACGGCTAGCTCCAACGCATCTCGACCGGCGGCCAATTGCGCGAGGAAGGCCACCGTCTCCTCCTCGTCGCCGCGCGTGTCGACGGAGTCGTAGCGCTTCGCCTCCGCGTAGCCGAAACTGTCGTGGGGGTCGAAGGCGGCCATTGTCCTCGTCCTTCCTCCGCAATCGGCTGATCACGGTCACGCCGGCCGTGATGTCGGGACGCGGTGCCGGTAAGGCAGACGCTCGCGCGCTCCCGATCCCATCACAATGACGCGGATCATTATCGGCGAGTGTCTACGGCTCGCACAACAGAGTCAAGAGAATCTCGTAGCGTGCGTTCTCATGGAGACCGGAGTAGCGATCTTTCCCACTCACGATGCGATCGACCCCACTACCCTCGCCCGCTTGGTCGAAGCTCGTGGCCACGAGTCGCTGTTCTTCCCCGAGCACACCCACATCCCGGCGGTTCGCCGGAGCGCCTACCCCGGCGGCGGAGACCTCCCCCGTAAGTACGCGCACACCTACGACCTCTTCGTCGCCATGACCGCCGCCGCGGTTGCCACGACCAGGCTTCGAATCGGGAGCGGCATCTGCCTGTTGATCGAGCGCGATCCCATCATCACCGCCAAGGAGGTTGCGAGCATCGACTTCCTCTCCGGAGGACGCGTCGACTTCGGCGTCGGGGCCGGCTGGAACCGCGAGGAGATGGAGAACCACGGGACCGACCCGCGACGCAGGATGGCAGTCCTGCGCGAGCGCGTCGAGGCCATGAAGACGATCTGGGCGGAGGACGAGGCGAGTTACCACGGTGAGCACGTCGATTTCGACCGCGTCTGGTCGTGGCCCAAGCCTGCCCAGCGACCCCACCCACCCGTCCTGGTCGGTGGCAACGGGCCTACTGTGACTGAGAGGGTGTTGGCCTTCGGCGACGCCTGGATGCCCAACTACTCGCCGCGGGGCATCCTCGATCGGGGCCGGGATCTCGACGGCCCGGGCTGACCGGCACATCGACCTCATGGTCATGGGCGTGCCCGCCGATGCTCGGGTCATCGCCGAGCTCGAGCAGGCCGGGTATCGGAGAGCGGTTCACTGGCTGCCGTCTGCCGGACAGGGGCCGGTCGAGGCGGCCCTCGACGTCTTCGAGACGGCCGTCGCCGAAGCCCACGGAGAATGACCCCCGAAGAGGCGCGTCGGCGGTTTGCTGCTGCGAGGGTCGGTCGTATGGCCACGGCTGACCAGTCGGGCCGCCCTCACCTCGTACCGCTGGTCTTCGCGGTGCACGACGACGTCCTCGTGAGCGCCGTCGACCACAAGCCGAAGCGGACGACAGCACTGCGCCGACTTGCCAACATCGAGGACAACCCGCAGGTGACGCTCCTTGTCGACGAATACGGCGAAGACTGGGACCGCCTGTGGTGGGCGCGAGCCGACGGGTACGGACGGATCGTGCATGCCGGCTCGGACGAAGCGGACTGGGCCATCGAGCTTCTCGTCGCCCGCTACCCGCAGTACCGGGACCGGCGGCCGAGCGGACCCGTGCTGGTCATTGATGTGCAGCGGTGGTCGGGCTGGTCGGCCTGCGGCAGCCGGGAAGGCAACTCGCCGGTCCGTTCGACACGACAACATGCATCGGGACGCAGAGGAAGCGAGCCCGATCCGAAGAGTGGCGAGGATTCTCCCGGCACGAGCGCGGCGCCGACTTCCGACGACTGTTCTCGGCCCTCGGGACGGAGTCGGTCCCGATGACGCGCCGGGAGCCGGGCGGCGCCGGCGAACCGGTCGTTCGCCGCCAACAGCTTCCCCATCTCTTCTCAGAGCTCCGCGTCGGCAACGTGGTGTTGAAGAACCGCATCGTCTCACCGGGCCATGACACGGTCATGGCCGAGGGCGGCCATGTATCCGAACAGCTCGTGGCCTACCAACAAGCGAGAGCTGAGGGCGGCGTCGGGCTCATCGTGATGCAGGCTGCCGGCGTGCACGGCACTGCCCGGTACACCTATCACGTCCTGATGGCGGATGACGATTCATGCATTCCGGGCTATCGGAAAGTGGTGGACGCGGTAAAGCCTTACGGTTGCCAGCCTTTTCGGGCAGTTGTTCCATCCCGGGCGGGAAGTGATGGAGTCACAGGACGGCTCGGCTCCGGTCGCTCTCGCCCCGTCCGCCGTGCCGAACGAGCGGTTCCACGTGATGCCCCGGGCACTGACGCTGGAGATGATCGAGGAGATCGTGGCCGGTTATGGATCCGCCGCCGGCCGGCTACAGGAGGCTGGTCTCGACGGTGTAGAGGTGGTTGCCAGCCATGGGTACCTGCCGTCGCAGTTTCTCAATCCTCGTGTCAACCTGCGGTCGGACGCCTACGGGGGAACCTTCGACAACCGGATGCGGTTCCTCGACGAGGTGCTGGCCGCGATCCGCCGAGTGGTGGGCGACGACTTCGTGGTGGGGTTGCGGATCTCGGCTGACGAGCTCGAAGACGATGGACTCCCGGCCGGTGACGCCCTCGCCGCCTGCGTCAAGTTGGACCAGGGAGGCGCCGTGGATTACCTGAGCGTCACCCTCGGGACCTCTGCGACGTTGGCCGGATCGGACCACATCGTGCCCCCGATGAGCCAAGCCGTGGGCTATGTCATGCCACATGTGGCCACGATCAAAGAGCACGTAGCGGTGCCGGTCTTCGCCGCGGGGAGGATCAACCAGCCGCAAGATGCCGAGCGCATCCTCGCCGAGGGACTCGCAGACGCGGTCATCATGAACCGGGCTTTGATCTGCGACCCGGCAATGCCGAGGCTCGCCGAGGAGGGACGGCTGGAAGACGTCCGCGCCTGCATCGCCTGCAACCAGGCCTGCATTGGACACTTCCACCTCGGCTACCCGATCTCCTGCATCCAGCACCCGGAGACCGGGCGGGAGCTGGCGTTCGGCCGGCGGCAGCTGGCGAGCAGTCCACGCACGGTCATGGTGGTGGGCGGCGGGCCGGCCGGTTTGAAGGCGGCAGCCGTGGCCGCAGAGCGCGGCCACTCCGTCACGCTGTACGAGGCCGCCCCGCGAGTGGGTGGCCAGGTGCTGCTCGCAGAGCAGCTCCCGGACCGGGCCGAGTTCGGCGGTGCGACGTCGAACCTGCTCCGGGAGGCTGAGCGGGCCGGAGTGTCGATCGTCACGAACACGACTGTGGACATGGCCGTCATAGGCCAGAAGCAGCCGGATGTCGTCATCGTTGCCACCGGCGCCCGCCCACGACGCCCGACGATCGAGGTGCTGGGCAACCCGACCATCCTCGACGCCTGGCAGGTCATCAGGGGAGACGAGCCGCCGGAGGGTCGCGTCGTGGTCGCCGACTGGAAAGGGGACTGGATCGGCGCCGGAGTGGCAACACTTCTCGCAAGGCGGGGCCGGCACCGGGTCGTGCTGGCGGTTGACGGCTACCAGGCCTGCGGCGATCTCCAGCAGTACGTGAAGGATGCCCATCTGACGGCGCTCGCGCGGGCCAATGTCGACGTTGTTCCGTTGGTGCGGCTCTTCGGGGCCGATGACGACGCTGTCTTCTTCCAGCACGTGCTGACGAAGATCCCGTCGTCATCGAGCACGTGTCGGGGCTCGTGCTGGCCGAGGGGCACGAACCCGTGGACGACTTGCTGATCGCCCTCGCCGGCGTCGATCCGGGCGCGCACAGAGGTGATCGGCATCGGGGACTGCCTCGCACCCCGCTCGGTGGAGGAGGCCGTATTGGAAGGACTCGTAGCTGCGAGCGGTGTTTGAAGCGGTTATGTCCGCTCGGACTGTTGTCGGAGAGCGCGGCGCAGGCGACGCCACGGCTGGCCGACGCGGCGCGGCCGCTTATTGTCCGTCTGCCGTCAGCCAGGAAAGGGACTCGACAAGGTCGACGTCCGGGTCTCCGAGGTGCCCGAGGCCGCTCGACACGACGGCGGCTCCGGGAACAGTGCGGGCGATCCACGCCCCATGGGCGGCGGGGACGAGGACATCTGACGTGCCGTAGCGGACCTGTGTCGGAATCCTGATCGTGGAGGGCTCGAATCCCCAGGGCGTGACGAAGGCGATGTCGTCGTCGACCCAGCCCCAGACCCCGTTCCGAGTCTCCTCGAGGACCGACTCCCTCAGTACCTCGGCGAAGTCCTCCCGGGCGAGGACTTCCTTGTCCGAGGGAGCCAAGTCGAATTGGTCGAGTATCGCCGACGGCTGGGTGACCGCCACCTGCCGGATTCGGCTGCTCTCACGCTCGAGCTCGGCCGTCAGCCGGTCCTCGCCCTCGAGTGCCCAGCCGAATTCCTCCACGTTGCCGGGATCCATCCCGGCGAACCAGTCGTCTCCCAATGCTCCATAAGGGGCTATTCCGACCTGGCAGACCGCCCGCGTCACCCGATCCTCCAGTAGGGCGGCCACAGCGAGGGCATGCGGTCCTCCACCCGACGTGCCCATAACCGCGAAGCGCCCGAGCCCGAGCGCGTCCGCCACAGCGGCCACGTCGGCGACACAGTCTGCCACCGAGCGGCCACGATGGCGATCCGACCCGCCGTAGCCGGCCCGGTCATAGGTGATCAGGTGGACGCCGGCCGAGCGCACGAGATTCTCGTCAGGATGACGGTAGAGCCGGCAGCCGGGCGTGCCGTGCAGGGCGAGCACCGGCATGCCACTCAGGTCCCCCCACTCGGCGAACATGACAACACGACCGTCGCCGGACTCGGTCACTCGTCCCCTACGGTCCACCGAGGCAACCTATCGACATCGGATCAGCTCGTCGACGTACAGGCTGGTGCAAAACGGGTCATTGTCGACCCCCGGCCGGCAGCTCGTGCCACCTTTGTCGCCACGATGCAAACGGGGCCGGCGGAGCGGACCGGACGAGGCGGAGGTGGGACACGACTGTTGCGGTCAAGGGATCGGCAGCGGCGCAACAGTCCGACCATGGTTCGGTGCCTGCCCGAGACCGAGGCTCTTATAGAGCCCGGACTCCATGTTGTAATCGTCGTACGAGCTGGAACTGGAGGAGGCGGCTGGGACGCCTGCTCCGACCTCCAAGGTGGCGATGTGCTCGTTCCGGGTTCCTTCGTCCCATGTCAGAACCACCGTCACGTCGAGCCGGGCAAGGAGTCGTGGGACGACAACCCTGAGCCAATCGTCGCCCATCTGGACGTTGTTCGAGCCCTTGTTCGGCCCGAAGAAGGCCGGACACGATCGGCCGCCGGTCGGGAGCGTGTGCATGTCGTCGCATGTGTTGGGAACGATGAATGAGAAACTCGGAAGAACAGCGGGATTGAAGCTGGTCGTGGTCATGGGAATGTCGTTCTTCTTGCAGCTCTCGTCGCGACGGAGCTGGTAGGCCGGATCGTGACCCTGGTCGTACAGGCGGATCGTTGTCCCTGGCACGGTTGCGGCAGAGGGCCTGCCACAGTTGCCCCCCATCGACTCTTCGAACGAGGTCCACGTATCGGTGCCACCGCTGTCGTCGGTCGCCTGGAAGACATTCCTCTGTGAGGGGCTCCCGACCGAGGTCAATCCGCTCGTCATGGCGAGGTAGTCGTGCAAGCTTCCTCCCGCTACGGCCGAGTAGTTGGTGTAGAGCCTGCCGATCTTCCTCAGCGAATTGATGTAGGACGCGTCGGGGTTGCCGATGATGCGGGAATAAGGCTCGTTCTCCATGACGATGACGACCACCTTCGAACCGTCCTCGCCCGCGGCGAGCGTCCCGCCCGTGGTCACGACAGAGCCGAGGATCATCAGCGAACCAGCGATGACGGCCGCCACGGCTCGGCCAGAGCGTCGCCGGCACATCTGGACCTCAATCGTCACAGGCGCTCCCGTCGTCAAGGCCGGGGCTTTCGTGTCGAGCCGGAGAGCGCATCTCGCCTCGTGGCTTCGGCCGATTCTCTCGCTTTCTGCGCGTTCACCAGCCTTTACCTCCACTACTCGCCGCTCAGGCCGCGATCTGTGGCTCGCGCAGTCTGACACAGTCGGCCTTGCCACAATCATGTTGTCCGCCTCTGCGACCACCCAGGCCCCCGGCCGGACGCCGCGGGATGTGGGTAGGTGTGGCGGGGCTCGTCAAGTTTGTGGCCGGCGCCGATAGGCGTGGCTCTGTTCCGACGCGACAGCGCTCGCACGCGGCCGGCCACGGTCGCCCCTTCTGCTGTCCTTGTCGTCGGGGCGGGCCTGGCCCTGCTCCTCGGGGGCGGAGCCGGCCTTGGCGCACCTTTCAGGAACGACTTGGCCGCGGGTAAGGAACACTTGGTCAACGATTCTGCCTGGGGAGCGCCTGTGCTCCTCTTCTCACGCAATGGCATGGGCCGCCCGTTGTACGTCGCGCCCGACTTGCAGCTCCTCGCCTCGATGATCCTGGCGGCGTGGCGCGCTCGGCTCCGCGGCGGCTATCTCCTCGGTTCGCTATTGCGTTCCATTCGCAGCCGACATGGTCGCCTGCACAATGTCGGCGATGGCGGCTGCCAAAATCACCGGCGCCCGGGAAGGCGCCCTCCACCGGGTGAGGACAAGGCTGTGCGCTCTCTAGCGCTGCGGCCGCCAGCCCTGGGCGCGCCACTGCCTGAGCACCATCCAACCGTAGGCGACGAGATCGACCGAGTAGCGCTTCCAGAGTCGGCGCGGCTCCCGGCACAGGCGATACAGCCACCCGAGGCGCATCCGGTTCACCCACCACGGGTACCACTGGATTCGCTCGGCGAGATGGTCCAGGTAGCCACCCCCGGTGATGATCACCGGCACGTCCAGCCGGTCGGCCGCCAGGGCAACCCAATTCTGCTGCCGGGGCGTGGGCATGGAGACGTGCAGGATGTCGGGTCGAGCGGCGTTGATGGTCGCCACGAGCATCTCGAGGTCCTCATCGCTCTCGGGGTGTCCACTCGGCCCGTCCCGGCGGGCGTGACGCGTCCCGGCGATGCGCAGGGCCGGGTATGTCGCCACGAGGTTCTCGGCCGCCTGCTCCGGTATCCCTTCATCGCAGCCGAAGAGGAAGTTGGAGAAGCCGTCCCGGGCGGACAGGGCGAAGATCTTGGGACAGATGTCGTCATTGCTCTGGCGGTTCGCAATGGGTAGCCCGAGCAGCCTTGCTCCGTAGACCACGCCCCATCCGTCGGGAAGCACGATGTCGAAGTCATTTATCTTGTCGACGAGGCCTAAAGTGCGATGGGCGCGACGCACGTAGTCAGGATTGATGAACGAGACGACAAGGCGCGAGCGGGAGCGTATAGCCTCGGCGACAGCGTCGACAATATCCTCATCGGACATGCACGAAAGCCCGAGACCGAGATAGTCGCGCTTGGCTCGCCGGTAGCCGGCCCCCAGTGCTTTGGAGAGAGCGCCTGAGGGAGAGCTCAGGCGGGTCGAATCGCCCTTGGGGGGATCGATCGGTCTGGCCACAGCGACGGCCGGGGGCTCGGCCGACCGAACGTTGACAGCCGGATCTTTCATGGTCTCAACCCTACCATCGGGTCCCGAGCAGGGATTCTTCCCGCACGGGGCAGGAGTGGAGGCGTCTTTCGTGGCCGGCGCAGGGAGCCGGCGGGAGGGCGGGCGCTTCAGTTCCTGCTCTGCTGTGTCGATACTTCAGCTGGAGCCCCACAGGGGTTGCCACCCGGAGTCCCGGTGGGCGAAAGCCCCTCGAGACGGCCGGATGCCCGGGCGGAATCGGGCAGCGTTGTCAGCGCGAAGCATCATCAGAAAACGGTGGTGGCGTCGTGCTCATTCATGTACTAGCGGTTCGGCGGAAGGACCCAGCAATGAGAATCAACGGCTCTATACTTTGGCGCGGTCATGGCGCTTCTTTACGCTTGGCAGCAACGGCGGCTGTCCTTGTGGGGGCCATGATGGCCACCTCCCTCGAGACCGCCCAGGTGGCCTCGGCCTCGTCCAGCTCCTCTTCGACATCTGATGCCGGCTCGAGCTGCACCGTGGCCAACGCCGGCCCGAGCCACACGATGTGGGGCACGACCGACTCGGCCGCTCCTCTCGACATGGCCACGACCGAGGGCCAGGTCTGTCGCAAGTTCCAGACGACGCGGCTCTTCTACAACCTGGGCGACACCGTCATCAACAAGGAGTCGGAGGCCCTCATTACAAGCGGCCACGAGCTCATCATCAGCATCGACGCCTTCACCCAGTCCTCCGGCCGCCAGCAGATCCCCTACTCACAGATCGCCAACACCACGACGTGGGACTCGTACTTCGAACAGCAGTTCGAGGCGATGCAGTCCTCCGCCCCCCTGACCTACTTCATCTTCGGCCACGAGGCCGACAGCCTGCAGGACTGCGCCGGCCTCACCATGCCGGCGTGCGGAGGCGAGTTCGTGCAGGCCTGGCAGAAGCTCCACAAGCTGGCCGCGAGCGTCGGTGCCACGCACCTGCGCTTCGTGTGGGACATGGAGGCCTGGAGCTACAACCCGGGCAGCAACCACAGCGGCCTTCCGAAGGCGTCCTACTTCTTCCCCGGCGTGAGCTATGTCGATCTCATCGGCGAGGACGGCTACAACTTCTCCGGGTGCCTGCAGGGCAGCTTCCAGGCTTCGCAGTGGGAGACCTTCGCCCACATCACCGCGGCGGTGAACACCTGGGTCTCAGCTAACGCCCCCGGTCTTGACGTGGCGGTCATCGAGTGGGGGAGCGTGGAGAACCCGGCCGACCCGAACGCCAAGGCGGAGTGGATCACCGACACGGCCGCCCTCATGCAGACGCCGGCCTATGCGAACTGGGTCCTCATGTCGTACTGGAACCAGGACGACACGAGCGGGCCCGTCCGCTGCCACCTGCAGATCGACACCTCGGCCGCCGCCCTTGACGCCTATGCCGCCATGGGCATGGAGACCTTCTTCGGCGGCCCCTCCGCCGGTTCCACGGTCACCACCACGACCCTCACGTCGTCTGCGAGCGAGGTAGCCGCCGGGGAGAGCATCACCCTCAGCGCCACCGTCGCCGCCTCGGGCACCTCGAGCGAGCCGACCGGCACCGTCACCTTCGAGGACGCCGGTGTCTCGGTCGGCACCGGGACGCTCGCATCGGGCGGGGCGAGCCTCACCTTGACGCCTGCGGCCGGATCCCATGGCTACACGGCCAGCTACGCCGGTGACACCAACGACGCGGCCAGCTCGTCTGGCACCGTCGAGGTGACAGCTGACGGAGTATCCACCACGGCCAGCCTCACGAGCTCGAACGGCGACGTGCCGGCGGGCACCGGCGTCACCCTCACCTCGAGTGTGGCCGCGAGCGACGGCTCGGCTCTCAGCGGCTCGGTCACCTTTGCCACGGCGGCGGGAACCTTGGGCACCGTCGCCCTCCAGTCGGGCACCGCCTCACTGCCGCTCACCTCGAGCACCGCAAAGACGCTCTCGATAACGGCCACCTACGGAGGCGACGGCACCCACACGCCAAGCTCGAGCCCGGTCCTCACCGAGGTCTTCTCCAACCCGATGGCCATCACAAAGGGGGCGGCGTCGCCGAATCCTCTCGTCAACATCACTCACATCACCTTCAGCCTGAGCGAGGCGGCCAGGGTGAGCATCGTGGTGGAGAACTCGAGCGGCACCATCGTCACCCACAGGGAGAGCGACATGAAGATGTCGGGGAACGAGAGCTTTGCCTACTACGCCTTGAACGACCAGAGCAAGAGGGTGGCGGCCGGCAGCTACACGGTCGTCATCTCCGCCGCCGACAGCGCCGGGAACCCGGCATCAGTGAGGCTTCCCCTCTCGATCTCCTGAGGAGCAGGGGTCTGGACCCAGCCGCGCAGGCTATCCGAGCAAAAACCGCTCGGGTAGCCTGCGCCTGGCGCGTCACCAGGGGGTGGAGATTTCTCGGCAGTCCGGCGATCAGACGGCGGCGGCTCCTTGGGAGGTGACTGCCCTGACGTGCGGCTCAGCCCGGACGCTCCTCACGTCGATGTCCCTGTGAGAGGGTCTCGAGCGCCCCACGATCTAGTTGCTCGGGGTTGAAGACCGCCAGCCGGCACGGGGTGACCGCCACGACTGAGGCCGCTCGCCTGCCGCCCTCGAGGTGGGCACGCTCGCCGAGGAGGGCCCCTGGCCCGTACTCAGCCAGCTTCTCGCCGTCACGCTCGACCCGGACGACGCCGTCTAGGACGAGGCACATGTGCTCGCCGGGCTCGCCTTGGCCCATGATGACGCTGCCCGCCTTCAGCCGATCAACGCGCGGCTTGCTGCTCCCGTGCATGAGCGAGGCGGAGAGGGAGCGCTCGAGCGCGCTCTCCACGGTCGTCACGAGCGCCTCGGAGTCCCGCTCGCCCCACGGCGTGTGCGGGCCGAACGACCTGGCGTACCAGTCCCTGAAGTCGGTCAGGCCCGACTTTCGGCACAGCGCACCCTGTTCGTCGTACATCCAGTGGCGTGGGAAGCGGCTGGCGCCGATCATCTCAGAGTCGACTTTGCCGCTTGCGTGCAATGTGACCGCCAGCGTCGTCCATACGAGCGGAGCCTGCCACCGAAGGTAAGGCTTGCGGGCCACCCGTCTCGGAGCGGGCACGGAAGTTCTGCCGCCGGTCGTCTGCACGAAGCGGACCCATCCCTCGCCGTACTCCGGATCCTTGCGGATGTCGGGCAACTTGACGGCCTGGAACCGGTAGCGCAATCCTGCGAGACTCACCGTCGTCGCCCCCATGACCCCACCGCTGTCTCCATATCCCGCCGCGACGATCTGCCCGGACCGGTCCACCTCTATCCACGGCCGCAAGACGTTGGCAAACCGGAAGCGGTCCGCCGTCCGCAGCGCCTCGAGGTCCTCGAGCTGTTCGGGGGGAGGATTGTCGTAGTGGGTGAAACCGGCTTCAAAGGCCAGCTGAGACAGACCCTCGATCGCCTCAGAGGGGATCCACGAGAGCGACGTCACCGAGCCCTCGTGACGGAGAACACCATCTCGCATGCCGCCATCATCCCTCCCGGAAGGAGGGGCACGCCAAGGCCGGCCCGGGTCACCGGGGCAAGACGAGGTCACCGGCTGACGATGAAAAACGGCGAGCGATGAAGTCTCAGGTGATCGATATGAGGAGTGCTCGACTGCTCCCCGCCGGCGTCTGGGCGCCCTGTTCGGCCCTGGCACTGACGCAGCGCCTACGGGTGGACCTGTGCCGGTGAACACGAGCAGCCTCAGCCGCCACCCGGCAGGCTGGTGCCGCGGCTGCCAGAACGAGCCGCCGGATCCCGGTCAGGATGAGGCGTGGGGAGTGACGATCCTGAAGACCGGGTGATCGCGGGCGATGCGCAGCAGCTCCTCGTCTGAAGAGTCAGCGCTCAAGCCGCCGAAGAACACGCCGACCTCCGCCTTCCACCGCTTCAGGTAGGCCCGGAGGATCCCCGGCTTGGCGGAGTCGGGCACCTCCACCACAGTGAACGTCTCCGTCCTCTTTCCGAGCAGCAGCTCGCCCCCCTCAGAGACACGGATGTTGCGCACCCACTGGGTCTCGCCCCGCGGCGACACGAGATAACGCTCGTGGCCGAGAGTGAGGAGGTTGACGGGGGTGCTCCGCCATTCCCCTGTCTTGCGTCCGCGCACCCGAAGGACTCGGGAACCCCACAGGCTCAAGCCCATCCTGGTGGCGAGAGTCACGCCCCGGTTGAGGACGTGGACGGTGAGCCAGCCTGGCTTGGCGTAGTTCGGCATCACCGACATCGTGACCTCACCTTGGTCGGCCTGCCAGTCCTATCGCACCTGGCGGGAGGTCACTTCTTTCTGGCGCGCCAGACTTCCTCACACGGCCACTTGTCGGCCCACTCCGCCGTGACGAACGCGTAGTCTGTCGTGCTTCCCGCGGGAGGCCGGAGCTCGATCAGCTCCTCGACCTCGAGTCCCTGAGCCCGCAGCAGCCCGATCCAGTCCCCGTGGCTCAGGTGGAACTCGACCGTCGGGTCGTCGGGCCACTCGAATCGGTGCATGCCGAACTGCGGGCGGAGCAGCTGTTCGGTTGCCGGCAGAATCCTCCTCGTCGGGGACGCAGAGCATCGACAGACTGCTGTTGCCGAGGAACACCAGCTCGCCCCGTGGGCGCAGGAGCCGGGCCGCCTCGGGGACCCAACGATACGGATCCGCCCAGATCGCGGCGCCGTACTCGCTGATGACCGTGTCGAACGATCCGTTCTTGAAAGGGACCCGCTCGGCGGCTGCGCGCACGAGTGGGAAGTGCAGCCCGAAGTCGTGTTGAAGCTGGCGGGCGATTGACAACTGGCCCGCAGTCGGGTCGACAGCGACAGGTCGGGCACCCCGCCGGGCAAGCCAGGCCGACACGTATGCCGTCCCGCAGCCCAGCTCCACCGTCTCGGTGCGCTCGAGGCTGCTCGGCAGGAGGCCGACGAGGCGTTCCGGGATACCGAATATCCCCCAGCTGGGCTCGTCCGCCGCCCACTGCCGGCGTCCCAGGGCGAGTTGGTCCTCCCGGCGCGCTTGCCATGAGTCGGTGTTGGCCCTGAGGTAGTCGATCGGCTCAGCATCCATCACAGGCAAGGCTAGGGCCCGCGGCAGCTCGGACACGGGTCCTCGTCCAGCTGTCGATGCAGCGGTCCTCGCCAGGTGGTGCTGCTGCGGCGAATATCAAGGCGCACATTTTGGGCTCACACTGGATACCACCCTGTTTCAGCGCATAACCGGCTCACCGCGACAGGCGCGCTCACTCCAGGTGAAGGTATGCTGCGACTCGGGCGGAGATTGCTCCCTCCGCCGGCTGTCGTGACGAGCGGGACGACAAGTTGCGGGGGTAACAGAGGATGCAAGTTCGAACTCGATTCTCGGTTAGGTTCGGGATAGTTGGCGCGGTGGCCGCTCTCGGTATCGCCGTTCTATCCGGTACCTCATTCGGAAGCACGGCGGCGACCGGACCGGTCTCGGCGACGCCGGCGACCGGCACTCCCTCGCTCGCCACCACGGGCACGACTGAGCAGGTCCGCCAGCTCGTGCAGTGCGGCGCCACGATGTATGCGGTGGGCAGCTTCACCGAGATCAGCTGGGGCGGCACCACCTATGGCCGGAGCAACATCTTCAGCTTCAATGCCACGTCCCCTTTCACGATGACGTCGTGGAACCCGGACGTAAACGGGACGGTCAACTCGATCGCCTTCAACGGGACGAACTGCTCCGAGGCCTATATCGGCGGGCAGTTCACTTCAGTCGACGGCACGGCCGTCAAGAACATTGCCGAAGTCAGCACCAGCACTGGCGCTGTCGGCACGGCGTTCGGTCACAATGCCTCGGCAAAAGTGGAGACGCTGCTCGGCGTGGCCGGCCACATCATCGTGGGCGGGTACTACAAATCGATCAACGGCAGTGCGGCCGACCCGTACATGACCAGCCTGAGCCCCACGACAGGTCAGGATGACGGGTTCGTGCACCTGGGCATCTCCGGGCACTACGACTACTCCGGGGTCACGAACAGCACCACCAACATCTACAACCAGGCACTCAGCCCGACCCGGCAGTACGACCTCGTGATGGGTGACTTCTTGTCGGTAGGCGGCTTGCCCCGCCAACAGATATTCATGTTGAACCTGACCACCACACCGGCGTCGGTCACCGGCTGGACCTCGCCCGAATGGGACGGCAGCCAAGGTGAGAGCACCCCGTACGACTCGAACGGCTACCCCTACCAGTGCGCCCCCAACGAGTCGTTCTACATCCGGGCAGCCGCCTGGTCACCGAACTCCTCCACGATCTACATCGCCACGACCGGCTATCACCCGAACGGCTTCCCGACCGGGGCCACCCCCCGCACCGGCCTTTGCGACGCGGCCGCAGCTTTCCCGGCCACGATCAACCCTCAGCCCGGCTACGTGCTCCACGACTGGGTCAACTACACCGGCTGCGACTCTCTCTACTCAGCCGCCGCCGACGCCAGCACGGCTTACTTCGCCGGCCACGAGCGGTGGTCCGAGAACCCGAACGACTGCGATGCCGAGGGCTCAGGTGCCGTCCCTGCCCCCGGCTTCGAAGGCCTGTCGCCGAGTGACGGCTCGCTCACCTTCAACCCCACGAGGGCTCGAGGCCTCGGCGCCGACGACCTGCTCCTCACGAGCGCCGGCCTGTGGGTGGCGAGCGACAACTACGTGGGGAGCGCTATGTGCGGCGGCCAATCCGGCCACGCCGGCATCTGCTTCCTGCCCTACGGCTGATCAACGCCGGCATCTGCTTCCTGCCCTACGGCTGATCAACGCCGGCATCTGCTCCTGCCCTACGGCTGACACCGGCTCGAGCACAGCCGGACGCAGCTGTGAAGACAGCCTGTGGGGGTCGGGCGATCTTCTGCTCACTTCAGCGGGAGACGAGCACGTCCCACGGCCGGGAAGGCCATGGGACGTGTCGTTGGGGTCGGGGGGATTCACCAAACGAGCCGAAGTGACGCGCTCAGCCCGATGGTCAGACGGCGGGCAGCCTCCACTCGTAGTCGGAGCCACTGCTGCAGGCGGAGATCTGCATCTGCGTGCCCCCTGCGGTGTTCGATCCCGGATCGACGAGGCAGTAGTTGGTGCCGTTCACCGCGGTGGCGCCTGTGTTGATTAGCTCGTAGTTAGGCCCCACCGTCCACTGCTGGGTGCTGGCCCCGCTGCACGGGTTGAGGACAACGTTGACAGTGCCGGTCTGGGTGGGGGCCGAGCTGTCGAGGCAGTGGTTGCCACCGATCTCGATGATGCCGGTCGTCGCCACCGTCCACCTCTGCTCGGCGTCGCCTATGCACTGCTCGATCACGACCGGGTTGGCCGTCGCCAGCGAGTTGTGGGCGTCATCGAGGCAGGGGACCTGGCCGGCCCCGGGTATGTCCTCGGGAAATATCTCCCCGATCGCGGGGGGCGCCGGCGGCCCCTGGGCGACCGGCAGCGGCCACACCTGACTTGTCGACGAGCCGCAGGTCTGGGTCTGCAGCTGCGTGCCGGCCGCCGTCCCGGGATCGGTCAGGCACTGATTGGTCGCTCCGTTGACGAGCGTGTTGCCCGCCGTCTGAGTCCACTGCTGGCTGGTGCTGCTGCTGCAAGGGTTCAGCACCACGGAGGTCCCGGAGGTGTCCATGCACACGCCGTTGATCTCGATCGTGTGGTTGCTCTCGATGTTCCAGTTCTGCTCGGCATCGTTGGCGCACGTGTTCGCCTTGACAGGGGTGCCCGTGGCCGGGCTGTTGCCCGTGTCGTCGACGCAGAGCGGGGTAGCGGTGCTCGATCCGCCCTCCTCGTTGAACATGCCGGACGGGATGGGGCCGCCGGGGGTGGACGAGGTGGTGGCGGCGAGGGGGAAGATCGCCTCCTCGCCGTGGTAGGTGCCGCCGATATTGTTGACGTCAGTGCCCTGGACGAGCCCGGCGCTCGAACCGTCGTATGTGTTCGCCGGGAACGTGCTCACGTATTCCGTGCCGTGTCCGCGCAGCGTCTGCGGGTGCCACCAGGCCAACGCCAGCCCGGTGTTGGCGTCCACGGCCGTCAGCCCGTCCACGAGCACGGTGTTCGGCTCGCAGACGCTGTTGTTGCCGCAGTAGTTGTTCGCCCAGCGGTTGTGGCCACCGGCGTAGACGACATTGCCGGCGATGGCCACCGAGTAGTAGGAGTCGCCGCCGGCGTAGTTGATCCACGCCGGCGAGACCGGGATCGAACCTGTGGTGACGTTGTCACTGGAGGCGACGTTGAACCTGGCGAGGGCGTCACAGGCGCTGTAGGACATCGACCCGTCGTTCAGGTACCCGGTGTCGGCGATCACGATGAACGTGCCGTCGGGGGAGAAGTCGACGCCTCGCACGTAGTCGTGCTCGGCCGAGCAGTTGTTGGCCAGAATGGGAGCGGTAGAGGCGGCCAGGTACGACTTGGCGCCGAGGGTGACGCCGGTGTCCACGATGGCCAGCCTCGGGCGGGACACGCCGTTCACCTCCTGAGCCGTGCCGGCGAAGGCGAGGTGACTGCCGTCAGGCGAGAGGGCCATCGCTTCGATCTGGATCGCCTCGCCCTTGAGCGGGTTGCTCAGGGTGTAGGCGAAGGTATTGTCCACCGCCCCGGAAGTGGCGTTCAGGCGGGCGAGGCTCTGAACCTTCGGGCCACCCGTACCGAACGTGCCGGAACCGTCCACGAGAGTGAACTGGCCCCCTACGTAAAGAGCGCTGCCGTCGAGGGCGAGGGCATGAACCTGCTTGCTGACGCTGCCTTTGAAGGCCGTCACGATCGTGCCGTCCTCGGTAGCTGAGGCGGGGTCGACGTTCAACTGAACGAGGCCGTGGTGGCTGACACCGTCCACCATGGTGAATGCCCCGCCGACGTAGACCGTGTTGCCGGGACCGGCCACGACGGCGTATGCCGGGCCGGCGTCCAGCACGGGCACGAAGTTCGGGTCGATGGTCCCGGTGCCGGCGGCGTAGGCGAAGATGTCGTCCCTCGTCACCGTGGTTCCCGCCACGCAGTGGCCGGCAGCCGTGGAGGATTGGCAGACCTGGGTAAAGGAGCCGGCGGCGACGACGTCGCCGTTCACGTAGGCGGTGCTGAACACCTCCGACAGGCACGAGAAGTTGCCCGAGCCGAAGAACATGGTGTTGCAACCCGGGTTCTGGCCCGACGGCGGGGGCCCGGCGGAGACGTTCGGCGTCCAGCCGACCGGTGTCTGTGAGACGGCTGTGGCCAGTTGCGTGGACGCCGTCGCCGGCAGCGCCAGGCAGAGGGACGCCAGGACAAGGCTGGCAGCGCCCGCGAACAGGCCCGTCACGATTGATCTGCGTTGCAAGGTAGAGCTCCCCGATCGGTATCGACACTGCTAGGTATCAACGACGAGGTCCGCCGGCCGGGCTTTACGGGGAGCCCTTTAGCCGTTCCTCGTTAAGTAATAATACCTGTTTACAGCCTCGCTGGCAGTGGACATACAGACGCTATTAGTGACTACGCAAGGCTCTTTGCATGCGTTTGGCAGCAAGCTGAGCGGTCTGCTCAGCTTCTGTCACACGGCGGGCAACCTCCAGGCGTAGTTGTCGCCGCTGGCACAGGCGGAGATCTGCAACTGCGCGCCGTTCACGGTGTTGGATCCCGGATCGACCAGGCAATAGGAGGCGCCGTTCAGTGCCGTTACGCCGGTATTGACGAGCTCGTAGTTCGGTCCCACCGTCCACTGCTGTGTGGTCGCCCCGCTGCACGGGTTGAGGACAGCGTTGACGGTCCCGGTCTGGAGCGGGGCCGAGCTGTCGAGGCAGTGGTTGCCGTCGATCTGGATGGTGCCGTTCGTGTTGAGAATCGACCTCTGCTCCGGGGCGCCGGTGCACGTCTCGAGCTCGGCCGAGTTGCCGACGTTGTCGAGGCAGGGCACCTGAGCGCTGGTCTGCGTCAGCTCGGGGTAGATCTCACCGACGGGGGGGCCCGCAGGTGGCCCCGGGGCGGCCGGGAGCGGCCACACCTGGCTGGTAGCTGTCCTGCAGGTCTGGATCTGCAGGACGGTTCCGCTTGTCACCTTCCCGCCCGGGGCGGTCAGGCACTCGTTCGTCGCCCCTTGGTTGACGAGCGTGTTGCCCGTCCCCTGGATCCACTCCTGGGTGAGTCCGCCGGTGCAGCCGTTCACCACGACCTCGGTGTCGTTGGCGGTGGCGGAGCCGAGGGTGTCGAGGCAGAGGTTGTTGATCTGGATCGTGTTGTTCGTCTCGATGTTCCAGTTTTGCTCGGGGTCGTTGGAGCACGTGGTCGACTCGACGGCGGTACCCGGGGTGGAGCTGTCGCCGAGGTCGTCGAGACAGGTGGGCGGCTTGGTGCTGGCGCCGCCTTCTTCGTTGAACATCCCGGACGGGATCGGGCCGCCGGGGGTGGGAGAGCTGGCTGCGGCGACGGGGAAGATCGCCTCCTCGCTGTGATAGGCGCCGGCGATGCTGTTCACGTCGGTCCCCTGGATCAACCCGGCGTTCGGACCGTCGTAAGTGCCTGCGGGGAAGGTGGCGACGTAGGTCGTCCCATGACCCCGCAGCGTGAGCGGGTGGAACCAGGGCAGCGCCACGCCGGTGTTGGCGTCTAGCGCCGCCAGACCCGCTACGAGCAGCCCGTTGGCATCGCAGACGAAGTTGTAGCCGCAGTAGTTGTTGACCCAGCGGTTGTGGCCGCCGGTGTAGACGACGCCGCCGGCGATGGCGATGGCATAGAACGAGTCGCCGCCGGCATAGTTGATCCATGCCGGGGCGACGTCCACCGTGCCCGTGGGGGCGGTGTCGGTGGCGTTGACGTCGAAGCGGGCCGCGGCGTCACAGACGGCATAGGGGGTCGAGCCGTCACTCTTGGCGCCGGTGTCGGCGATCACGACGAAGCTGTTGTCCGGCGAGAAGTCGATGCCCTGCACGTAGTCGTGCTCGGCCGAGCAGTTGTTCTTCAGGATCGGAGCCATGAAAGCCGCCAGGCTGGATGAAGCGCCGAACGTGCCCCCGGTGTCCACGATGGCCAGCCTCGGCCGGGACACGCCGTTCACCTGCTGGGCGGTGCCGGCAAAGGCGAGGTGATTGCCGTCAGGCGAGAGCGTCATCGCCTCGATCTGGGTCGCCTCGCCCTTGAGCGGGTCGCTCAGGGTGTAGGCGAAGGTGTTGTCCACCGTCCCGGTGGCGGCGCTCAGGCGGGCCAGGCTCTGCACCTTCGGTCCACCGGGGCCGAAGGTGCTCTCACCGTCCACCACCGTGAACTGGCCTCCCACGTACAGGGCGGTGCCGTCCGGGCTGAGGGCGAGTGAACGAACCTGGTTGCTGACGCTGGCGACGAAGGTCGTCACGACCGTCCCGTCGGTCGAGGTGACGCCGGGCGTCACGTTCAGCTCGATGAGCCCACGCTGGCTGACACCGTTCACCATCGTGAAAGCCCCGCCGACATAGACGGTGTTGCTTCCCGCCGGCCCGGCCACCACGGTCCATGCCGGCCCGGCGTCGAGGACCGGCACGAAGTTGGGGTCGATGACCCCGGTGACAGGGGAGTAGGCGAAGATGTCGTCCCTCGTCACGGTGGTCCCGGCCACGCAGTGGCCCGCACCCGAGCCCGCCTGGCAGACCTGGGTGAAGGAGCCGACTGCGACTATGTCGCCGTTCACGTACGCCGTGTCGTAGACCTCCGACACACACGAGATGCTCCCGGAGCCGAAGAAGGTGGTGTTGCAGCCCGCGTTCTGCCCCGAGGGCGGGGGCCCGGCGGAGACGTTCGGCGTCCAGCTCTCCGGTGTCTGCGAGACGACTGCGGTGAGGGCCGTGGAGGCTGTCGCCGGCAGCGTCAGGCAGAGCGAGGCTACGGTAAGGCTGGCGGCGCTCGCGAGAAGGGCGGCCGTGGTTTGTCTGCGGTGCAAGAGATGCTCCCCGATAGATCCGTATCGACACGTTTGGAATCGACGCATGAGGTCCGCCGGCCGGCCCTTATGCGGGAGCCCTGCAAGCCGTTCCTCGGCTATCTAAGTTTACCTGGGCCTGGCCTCACTAGCAGTAGACATACGGACGCTGCTAGTGGTACGGATGTTTTTTGTAGCGCCTCGACCGACTGGCGCCTCCGAGAGGGGGCTACAGCGTGCGCCAGGCGGTCCCTCTAAGGGTTCAGTCGGCACCCCTCCTGCCCGAGATCCTCGCCCGCAACTCGGCCAGCCGGTCGGCGAAGAACGGCTCCCCGACGGACCACAGCTGGGCCGCGAGCTCGAGGTCGACGGCGGCATCCCAGTCATCGATGGCGGCCATCTCGCGCAGCGTGTGCTTGGCCCGGAGGGCGAGCGGCCGCGGCGCCGAGGCGGCCCGGCCGGCGAAGTCCACCGCCTCTTTGACGAGGCGCTCGTCCTCCACGCAGGCATAGGCGAGGCCGTGGGTGACGGCGGCGATGCCGTCGAGCCGCTGGCCGAACAGAACCATCGCTGCAGCCACCTCAGGCCCGACGAGCCGGTTCAGCATGAACATGTGGCCGCCGCCCGGGTGGAGCCCGAGGTCGAGAAAGCGCGTCTCGAAGCGGGCGGAGCGCCCCGCCAGCCTGACGTCGCAGGCGAGCGCCAGGTTCATGCCGGCTCCGACGGCCGCACCGTTCACAGCCGCCACGGTCGGCAGCCCGCAGCTACCCACCCGGAGAAACCCCTCGTATATCGACCGCAACTCCCTCTCCGCCTCGCCGGGGTCACGTCCCGACTCACCGACCGAGGCCAGGCCGGCGAGGTCGCCACCGGCGCAGAAGGCGGGAGGCGCCCCGGTGAGGACGACTGCCCCCACGCCCGGGTCGTCCTCGAGAGCGTCCATGGCGGCTACGAGATCGGCCACCATTGCGCTAGAGAGCACGTTGCGGCGAGAAGGATCGTCGAGGGTGACGACGGCCACGCCCGGCCGACTCGGCTCGGCCCCCCTCCTGACCTCTACGCGGACGAGTCCCTCGGTCACCTTGGCGGTGTCTCCCATGTCGGGATCATTGCAGGCGCCGGCACTGAAGCCGCCCGGCCAAGCAGCCTCATGACGCGCCGGCCACGGGCACCATGGTGACGAGCGGCTGCTTGTCGACGATGTCGATGCGGGTGAAGGCGCTGCCCTGCAGGCCGCGGAACTCGGTCTCGTTCATCACGTCGGCCCGGTAGGCCACGGCGGGGCCGACCCACACAGGGGTGGGACCCAGCATCCCGAGGCTCCCATGGTGGTTGTGCCCGGCGAGAATGAGCGCCACGTCGGAACCGGCGATGGCCTGGCGGAGCAGAGCCGGATTGTCGAGTGCAATGGCCGACATCGGTTGGATCGGAGATGGCACGGGTGGATGGTGGAGAACAAGGACCGTCCCGAGCGGCGCCGGCGTACCGAGAACCGTCCGCAACCACTCGAGCTGCTCGCCGTCGAGCGATCCCGCGTCCGAGCCGGGGATGGTCGTGTCGAGCGTGATCACGCGGCAGTCCGCCGAGCCACACGAGCCCCGAGAGTGGCTCGTTCGAGGGCCGCTGGCCCAGCAGATGTTCGCGGAGTGCCTCCCGCTCGTCATGATTGCCGGCGGCGATTATCGTCGGCGCCCCGGTTCGCGCCTCGAGCAAAGCCACTCGCCTCGCGAGCTCCCGGTACGACTCGGGCGAGCCGTCGTCGGAGAGATCCCCCGAGAGCACGACGGCATCAGGGGGCCTCTTCGATGACGCGATCGTCTCCATCGCCCGCTCGAGGTTCTCGAGCGGCTGGGCGCCCGACCGCAACCGGCCGGCGGGATCCTCGAGCAGGTGAAGATTCTGAGAGCTGGAAGAGCAGATGTCGGGTCGGCCCCATTGACCTCGCCTCTCGAGTCGGTCGTTGCCGGCGGATGATACGTGGGGTGGCTGGCCGACGGGTCACGGTTCCCCCAAGGCGGTCGTCGGTACAGTGGCGGGACTCGCCCCAGTAGGCCCGCCGGCGGTCCCGTCGGCCTCCGGGTGGCGAGGGCGGCGCTGGAGGGGCCCGATAGGTGCCAAGCTAGAGGAGACTCCTAGCAGGCTCTCAGACAACTCTGAGGCTCGTGCGACATGCTGGTGGGGAAGAAGAAAAGGACGCGAACCAACCGACGGCGCTCCGGCGTGCAGGGGAGATCCTGATGGATACCAACGATCGAGACATGGACGCGGGTTCGGAGCCTTCGCCGGACCCGAACGATCGAGGCCAAGGCGCCACCTCGGCGCCCTTCTCGCCCTGGACCGGACCGCCGACAGGGACCGGTGACCCGACGCCCACACCGACGATCCCCGCTCCGCCTATCTCGCTGCCAGCCGATCCCGGGGCGGGTCTGGCACAGGAGGGACCGCCGGCCCCTTACGTCCCTTCGCCGCCGGAGGGCCCTCCGCTGCCGCCCTGGAGCGCCCAGGTGGCTCCCGCCGAGGGCTGGACCCCGCAGCGGCCACCATGGGCGGGGCCTGCCACCGGCTGGATCCCGTCGAACGCCGGCGCCGAGGCCGCAGGCTACGTGTTTCCGGGGGACCCCTCGGGGGGCGGCGGCACGCCATCGGACGGGTCGCGACGCCGGAACGGCCCGGCTCGCAGGGTGCTGTTGGTGCTGGCAGCCGTCCTCCTCCTCGCCGGCGTTGCCACCGCCGGCGTGCTCATCGGGGAGAAGCACCAGCCCGCTCAGCAGTCGGCGAACGGCGCGATCCCCAACCCTGCCGCTGCGGCGAAGTCGAACAGCAACGGCTCGGGCGGAAAGCTCAACGTGGCTGCGGTGGCCGCCAAGGTGGACCCGGGCATCGTCGACATCACCTCGGTCCTCGGCAGCGCCGGGGTGGCCGCCGGAACGGGCATGATCCTCACGTCGAGCGGCGACGTGCTGACGAACAACCACGTCGTCAACGGCGCCACGTCGATCAGCGCCCAGATCGACGGCAAGGGGCCGAAGTACCGCGTGCGCGTCCTCGGGACCGATGTCACTCAGGACGTGGCGCTGCTACAGCTCGTCGGTACGAGCGGACTTCACCCGGTCCGCATCGGCAACTCCGCTTCACTGGCAGTCGGCGACCCCGTCGTGGCGATCGGCAACGCCCTCGACCTACCGGGACCCCCGACGGTGACCGCAGGGATCGTCTCGGCCCTCGGCCGCTCTATCGACGCGAGCGACGCCGGGAGCGGAGCGACTGAGCATCTCACGGGTCTGATCCAGACAGACGCCCCGATCAACCCGGGCAACTCCGGTGGCCCTCTGGCGAACGCCGCCGGACAGGTCATCGGGATGAACACGGCCGCCAGCCAGGGCAGCTCGACGCAGGCCGCGACGAACATCGGCTTCGCCATCCCGATCGACGAGGCGATCTCGATCGCCCAGCAGATCGAACAGCACAAGCCGAGCAACCTCGTGCAGGTCGGTCAGAAGGGCTATATCGGAGTGCGGGTCGAGGACGTGAGCGCCGCCGAGAACGGCGGTGGGCAGGACCCGTTCGGGGGACCAGCCGGTCCCACTCCCGGCACCCAGCACGGTGCGTACGTCGTCGGCGTCGAGCCGTCGTCTCCGGCCACGGGTGCAGGCTTGCAGACTGGGGACGTGATCACGGGCGTGAACGGCCACCCCGTCACGACCGCAGCCGCCCTCGGCAACGCGCTGCGGAGCGACGAGGTCGGTGCGAGGGTGTCGGTGACCTGGGTCACGCCCTCGCACGCCATGCACACCGCCACGCTCAGCCTCGGACCAGGTCCCACGCCCTGACAGTTCGGCTCCGCAGGAGCCGAGCATGACCGGCGCCCTGCGCGTGCGGTCGTGGCGGGACCGGCGGGTGGTGGCGGTGGCGGTCCTGGCCATGTCCGCCGGCTTCGGGCAGTTCGGCGTGGTGGCCGCCCTCGGAGACGTGGCGAGGAGCTTCGGGCACCTGAGCCACGGCGTGACCCTGGCCGACCAGGCGGGGTTGACGGGGACAAAGCTCGGCATCGGCCTCGCCGTTATCCGGCTGGCGTCCCTCGCCGGCCTCCCCTTGGCCGGGGCGGCTGATCGCCTCGGCCGGCGGCGGACCCTCATCGGCTGTGTGGCCGCAGGGCTGGCCTTGACAGCCCTCTCGGCCCTCAGTCCGGGATACTGGTGGTTCGTCGTGATCTTCGCCGTCGGGCGCCCATTTCTCAGTGCCACGAACGCCTTGGCGAATGTCTGCGCGGCCGAGGAGACGGCGACGTCGGACCGCTCGAGGGCAGTCGCCCTCGTCGCCGCCGGCTACGGGCTGGGAGCCGGCCTGACTGCGTTCATTCACGGACTCGCCCACTCGGCGCTGGGCTTCCGCGGGGTTGTCGCCCTGACGCTCGTGCCGTTGGTGCTGCTGCCGTTGTTGTCGCGACCTGTCGAGGAGCCCGACCGCTTCGCCCGCGAGGGCGGACGGCCGCACATGCCCGTGCTGGCCGCCGTCGGCCCCGAGTTCCGCCGGCGCCTCGCCGTGGTGGCCGGGCTGACATTCGCCCTCTCGGTCATCACCGGCCCGGCCAACAGCTTCGTCTTCCTCTACGCCGAGAACGTCGTCCACTTGAGCGGAGGCGCCACGTCCGCCATGGTGGCGCTGGCCGCGCTGACTGGCTTGAGCGGTCTCTTGCTCGGCCGGTTCCTCGCCGACACCCTCGGCCGTCGGCCCGCTGCGGCCGGCTCGATAGCGGCGATGGCCGGCTTCGGCGTGCTGACCTATTCGGGATCACGTCCCGCCCTTGTAGTGGGCTACGTCCTCGGCGTCCTCGCCGCCTCGAGCCTCGCCCCGGCGGCGGGGGCGTTCGTGAACGAGCTCTTCCCGACAAAGGTGCGGGCGTCGATCGCCGGCTGGCAGCTCGCCGCAGCCGTGCTCGGTGCGAGCACCGGTCTTGTCGTGTTCGGCCAAGTTGCCGATGTCAATCACCGGTTCGGCACCGCCGCCATCCTGACGTTCCTGCCGGCTCTCGCCGCTCTCGGCCTCTTCCTCCTACTCCCCGAGACGCGGGGGCGGGAGCTGGAGGACCTCTGGCCCGCCGCGTCTGCTGACGGCTGAAGATGCGGCTGCTGGCGGCTGAAGATGCGTGATCAAGGTGGCCGCTCGCCGGCTCCGGCGGCGGACCCCCGCCACGGCGGAGGCAGCGGGCGGTGCCAGGCCATGCCAGTGTCACCGGGCGAACAGGTGCCACCCCGCCCACATCCAAAAAACGACCAGGACGGCTCGTCCCACCGGCTTGTTCCGAACCCGTGCCAGGGTGTGGCCGAACGGCGCGAGCCCGAACAGGCCGAGGCGACCTGCGACCTCGAGGGTGAGCAGCCAGGCGGCGAGGAGAGCCCATATGACGGAAAAGGGGTCCACTTCAGGCGCTCACCCGTTCTCCGGATGCCCTCTCGACAAGCCGGCGTTCCCGATCCACCACCCGGCCGCCAGCCACAGCGCGAACAGGAGCCCCTTTTCCGGCTCATGGGTCGTGATGGAGCCGACATAGGAGCTGATCGTCGGGTGGGTGCGACGCGGAAGGCTGAAGAGGGCGCCGAGCTCGAAGGCGAGGATCGCACCGGCGGCAGTGCCCCATACAGTGGCGGCCCGCCGCGTCACGCCGGCGGCCGAGGTCCGGCGGCGGAACCCGCGCCGCGCCGCTGCTGCCGGGCCGACGAGGGTGATGACGATGCCGAGGGTGGTGACCAGATCGGCTTGCCAGCTGAACGGTCTCGTGAAGGCGATCGCGCTGGCCATGGCCGCACCGGCGCCGATCCCGGCCAGGAGGGCCGGGCGCGCCCCGGCCGCACCGGCGAGGCGCAAGGGCGACAGCCGTGAGGTCAGGAAGCCCCGACCTTGATGCCGTACAGCTTGGCCAGTTCGTGGACGACGGCGTCTCCGATCAGGTTGCAGCCGTCGCCGTCGAGATGGATCCCGTCCGGGTCGCGAAGGACGAGGGTCTGCCCGTCCGGTCCCGGCTTCGTCCCGACGTAATCGCCCGCGGCGTTGGCGAACAGCTGCCACGAGGAGAAGTAGGTGGCTCCCGGATGGAGTCTCACGACCGACTCGTAGATGGAGTTGAGGCCGGCCATCTCGTGTGAGAAGGAGGGCGACTCCATGATCGGCATGCCGACCCAGAGCACTTTGGCGCCCGCCCGCGTGGCCTCGTCGATCATCTCGCCGACGCGGGCGGCATAGGCCGCCTTCCAGCCCTTGGTGCCCACCGACTCGATCGTGTCGCCGTTTACGAAGCCCTGGACGTCGTTCCCACCAAGGAAGACCACCACTACCTGCGGGTGGTACTCCCCGAGCTCGGCCTCGAGGTGCGCCGGCCAGTTGTAGTACCCCTCGTTGCTCAACCCGGTGTCGCCGACTGCAAGGGCCTCCAAGTGAACTCGAGGAGAATTGGCGAGGGCGTTCTCCATCCCGATGCCGAGATCCTCACCGAGAGAATCCCCGATCTCGAGCACGTCGACCTTGCCCGTCAGGGACCCGCTGGTGGTCGTGGTCGTGCTCTTCGGGATCGTCGTCGAATCAGACGGGTCGCTCGAGACGCCCGAGGCCGACGAGGGCGTCGTGGCGGCCGCGCCAGGACGCGAGCTGCGCGGGGACTGTCCGCCGGCGGCGCCGGCACAGCCGCCGAGGGCCACAGCACCGCATGCCACCGTGACTGCGGCCGTGGCGAACCTCCACGTTCTTGGCCTCATGGCTTGTGGCCGTCTCTTTCTCTTCGCCGATTGTGGCGCCGCCGCGAACATAGACCCCGGCCGGCGCGCCAGCGGTGCTCTAACTCCCGGGGTGCGCCCGGCCGATCCGCACCGAGCTCTCCAGCAACACGGCATGGACGAAGGCCTGAGGCAAATTGCCACGCATCTGGCGCTGGGTGACGTCGTACTCCTCCGAGAGGAGCCCCGGCGGCCCGCAGGCCGCCCGGTTGCGCTCGAACCACCGAACCGCGTCTGTGATCTGGCCCTGGTCGAGGAGGGCCAGACACATCGTGAAACCGCACAGGACGAAGCCACCTTCCCCTCGGGCGAGAGGCACCCCCTCGTGTCGGTACCGGTAGACGTAGCCGTCCTCGGTGAGGTCGTGCCTCACCGCCTCGATAGTGGCGAGGGTCCGGGGGTCGCTCCCCGGAAGGGCGCCGCGCACCGGGGGTCCGCAACAATGCCGCGTCGACTCGCTCGTCTGTCGGCGACCGCTGCCAGCGGCCGCTCGGGTGGGTGCAGCGCCTGGCGGTCTCGGCGAGGATGGCGTCGGCCAACGAACCCCATCGTGCGGCCTGGCCGGCGTCGGCGCCGACCTCCGGGGCCGAGGCGGCGATGGTCCGCAAGCCGGCCACGCATTCGAGCCGGGAATGGGCCCACCAATCCGGCTCGAGCTCCCAGATGCCGGCATCGGGCGCCTGCCAACGCTCCTCGATGACCCGAACAGCGACGTCGATGGCGCGCCTGCCGTCCTCTGTCAGCTGGCCGCAGCGACCGGCCGCCACCAGGAGCTCGAGAATCTCCCCCAGGGTGTCCAGCTGGAACTGGTCGTTCACCCAGTTGCCGGCCTTGTCCGATCCGCCGGGGTACCCGTTGAGGCCGCTCAGCTGGCGCTCGGCCGGCACCGCCCCCCCGCCGACCTGGTAGGCCGGCTTCAACTGCGGCCCGTCGGCGAGGAGCCGCTCGGTGACGAAGCCCGCTGCGCCCCCGACCAGGTCGTGCGGCCCCTCCGCGGCGACGGCGAGGCCGGCGTAGCACTGATCCCGCACCCAGGCGTAGCGGTAGTCGTAGTTCGCGCCCGGTCTCGGCCCTTTCGGGGAGCGACATGGTCGCGGCGGCCACCATCCCGCCCGAGGCCGAGGTGAGGCCGCGCAGCACGGCATAGGCGTGGCGGGCGTCACGACGGGCGACAGCCGTCGAACACTGCGGCGCCACCTTGGACCAGGCGTCTTCTGTCATCGCCCAGGCCAGGTCCGGGTCAGGCAGCTCATCTGGGAGCGCCCGGTCGGATATCTCGAGCACGAGGTCGTGCTGGGCGCCAGGCTTCAGCCCCAGCTCGGCCGCGAATGCCCCTCCCGCCGAGCGGAGCCGCCGGACGTCGCCGGCGCCACTCCAGCGGAGCCGCAGAGGGCCGGACCTGCCTTCGAGCACTTCCACTGCCGTACCGTCGCGGGGGCGGACCTGGGTGGATCGTCGTACCTCGGTCAAGCCGTGCCGCCCGAATCCTGCCCGCGGGTCGAAGCGGATGCCGACCTTGGCCGCCCCGACGACAGCACTCACCCTGCGGAGGACAACAGCCCGGTCGGGCTCTCCGGGAAAGGCGAGTGCCTCCCGGCACTCGACGACGCCGTCACTTGTCGTGAAGCGGCTGTGCCAGATGAGCGAGGCCTCCTCGTAGTAGCCGCCCCACACGAACCACGGATCCGCCGGGCAGACGACATAGCTGCCGCCGCCGCCGATGAGCGCAGAGAACACCGCGTCCGAGTGCCACGCCGGGGCGCACATCCAGACGATCTCGCCCTTCGGCCCGATGAGGGCTCCCCGCTCGCCGTCGGCGATGAAGGAGTACTCGCGAAGGATGTGGGGCATCGGCGCGCCGGGCGGACCGGAGCCGTCGGCGGGTCGGCTGGTGGCCATGGCTCTCAGTTACCCGGGCGAAAGTGAAACTATCTGGCTATTCCCTGTTCAGACGGGGTATCGACAGCGGGTGAGCCCCACGCCGGATGATTCGCCACAGTGAGCGCACTCAAATGCGGGCTGGCAGATGCCGGCTTTTCCCCGGCGTCGTTCCGGCACGAGGCGATGTTCTACGAGGGAGAGCGGGGTTTCTTGGCGGGAGCGGTCCCGTTCGTGCAGGAGGGGCTCGAAGGCGACGAATCGATACTCGTGGTCGTCGACAAGCCGAAGATCGCTGCCCTCAGCGACTCTCTCGGATCGTGGTCAGGGGAGCTGGCCTTTGCGGACATGGCTCTCGTCGGGAGGAACCCGGCCCGGATCATCCCCGCCTGGCAGCGTTTCGTAGATCGTGCCCGAGCACGTGGGCGGCCCTTCCGGGGCATCGGCGAACCCGTCTCGAGGCTACGCCGGCCTGACGAGCTCGGCGAGTGCCAGCGGCACGAGTCTCTCCTGAACGTGGCCTTCTCGTCGTCGGAGCCGTGGTCCCTGCTCTGCCCGTACGACCTCGAGTCGTTGCCCGCCGAGGTCATCGCCGCAGCCCAGCGCCATCACCCCTTCGTCTTCGACGGGCAGAGGCATGCCTCGAGCGCCGACTACCTGCACGAGTTCGACGTCTTCGACGGCCCTCTCCCCGAGCCGCAGGGGCAGGTGACCGAGTGCCGGATCGAGGCGAGCTCTCTCGGCGCCGTCCGTCGGCTGGCAGTCCGGGAGGCGAGGGGCGCAGGTCTCGGCCAGGACCGGGCGGAGGATTATCGGCTCGCCGTTCACGAGCTGGCCGCGAACTGCTTGCAGCACGGAGGCGGCCACGGCGCGTTGCTCGCCTGGCACGAGGAGGGAGCGGCGCTGTGCGAGGTCCGCGACGCCGGGATCATTCACAACCCTCTTGTCGGGCGGGTCGAGCCGGACGTATCCGCCGAGCAGGGCCGCGGCCTCTGGCTCGTCAACCAGGTGTGCGACCTCGTGCAGATCCGCTCCTCGGCGGCCGGCTCAGTCGTGCGCATCCGCGTCGGCCCGGAATAGGGGACTGACTGCTCGCCTCCGCTCGCCTGGGACGTTCACGGCTCGTCAGTCGTGGCTCTCCCGGCCCGGTAACCTGTGGAGGCCGACGATCTATCGGGATGCTGCGCCTGTAGCCTGGGGCTTCGGACACCGGCGAGGGCGATCCAGGCCCGGCTCTGCCTGACGAGAGGGACACCACGATATGGCGAACAGCGGGAGCGGTCGTCGCTCCGGCAGCGGTAACCGTCGCACGAGCGGCACGGGCAACCGTTCAGCGAACCCGAGGCGCTCCGGCACTCCGTCGGTGAGGCCGGCGGTCCCCACAGACGGTGCCGACACCACCGGGAACGGAAGCGCCGGCGCAGCCGAGACGGGGCTGGCCGGCGGGACGAACGGGGCCCAGGCTCCCGACCGGGTCGGGCCGAGGCCGCTCGCCGGCAGACGAGCGGGCGCGTGAGCGCCTGTCCGAGCAACGCGGTGGCCCCCGCCGGGGCGCTCAGGCGAGAGCGGTCCGGCCGGGTCAGGCGCCGCCCCGCACCAGGCCGACGGGGGCGGGGCGCGGAGCCAAGAGCCGTCAGCGTGCACCCCAGGGCCGCAAGAGCTCCACGAACGCTGCCATCTTCGGCTCCATCTTCGTCGTTCTCGCAGTCGTGATCATCGTGTTGATCTCCACCCTGAGCCCCTCCGGCAAGTCCTCGGCCAAAGGTCAACTGCCGACCGTGGTGGCGCCGGCAGCCGTCGTCGATGCGGTGAGCCACATTCCCGCCTCGACGTTCGCGGCGGCAGGGAGGAACTCCCAAGCCGTGTCCGACCAGGGTGCCCTGGTCGCCCTCCCGAGCTCTGTTCGGTCCGTCACGAGCGGCGGCAAGCCCGAGATCGTCTACATGGGGGCGGACTACTGCCCCTACTGCGCCGCCTTCCGGTGGCCGTTCGCCATCGCTCTCTCCCGCTTCGGCCACTTCACGGGCCTGCACGTGACCGGATCCGGGTCGCATGACTCATATCCCAACACGCACACGTTGAGCTTCTACGGTGCCAGGTACTCGAGTCCGTACATCTCCCTCAGCACCACTGAGCTCGACACCAACATCTGCACCAACCTGACCTCCCAGGGGTGTGCGGGCTACAAGTCGCTCCAGAGCCCGCCGGCGGCGGACCAGCGCCTCTTCAGCACCTACGACGTGAAGAAGTACTTCCCGGCCGCCGCCCAGGCCTCTCAGACCGACGGCGGCTGGATCCCGTTCGTGGACTTCGGCGGCAAGTTCATCGAGTCGGGTGGGTTCTACAGCCCTTCCCAGCTTCAAGGCTTCACCTACGCCGACGTCGAGCGGGCCCTCAAGCACCCGGGCATCGGGGACAGCGTCGGCCAGTCGATCCTCCAGGCGGCCAACATCTACACGGCCATCATCTGTCGCATGGACGGGGGCAAGCCCGCCTCGGTATGTGGCACTGGCCCGGTCCAGGCCGCTCTGGCCGCCCTCCCCAAGCCGACCAAGTGACGAGCTGACGCCATGACGAGATGGAGGCCGATCACCACCACCATCGTCTCGGTCCTCGGCCTCGCCATCGCCACCTACCTCACATACGAGCACTACGCCGCCCCGGGCGGGGCGGTCTCCAGCTGCCCGTTGGCCGGCTTCGGCGGCAGCGCGATCGAATGCCGCGGCGGTGACGACGAGCGCTCAGTCCATGATCCTCGGCCTGCCGGTCGCCCTCTACGGGGCCCTCTACTTCCTGTTCATGATCGGGATCAACCTGCCTGTGCTGTGGCGATCCCCCTCGGCGTGGGTCGCCCGGCTCCGGCTCGTGGCGGCGGTCGCCGGCATCGGCATGGTGATCTACCTGATCAGCATGGAGACGCTGGTCATCCACCACATCTGCATCTGGTGCACCGGGGTCCACATCTTGATGTTCGCCCTGTTCGTACTGATCACCACGGGCTGGCAGGACACGGGCTGGGCTGCGTCGCAGTGGAGCGACGAGGAGCTCGAGAGCGACTACGTGGCGGCCTAGCAGGTCAGCTGCTGCGCAGTGCCTCTCCGGCGGCAATGCGTTGCTGGGCGGTCCGGTCCGCGAGGACGCTCAAGGCCTCGCCCGTCTCGCGTGCAGCTGCGAAGAGCGCCGCCGTCGTATCGAAGATCCGGGCCACGTGGGCGTGGGCCGCATCAGCGTCGTAGCCCCCGCGCTCGAAGGCGATGTTGATGATGCCGCCGGCGTTGACGACGTAGTCGGGCACGTAGGTGATCCCCCTCGCCTGGAGCGCAGCCTCGGTGGTGTCGTTGGCGAGCTGGTTGTTGGCGGCTCCGCATACGGCTCGGCAGGCGAGCTCCGGCACCGTCCGATCGTTCAAGGCCGCACCGAGGGCACAAGGGGCATACAGGTCGCACTCGAGCCTGTGGATGGTCTCCGGGTCGGCCGGCTCGATGCCGGGCATCTCGGAGAGGAGCTCTTTCACCGCATCAGGGGAGACGTCAGCCGCCCTCACCCGGGCCCCCCGCTCCGCACAGAGCACCGCGAGCCTGTGGCCGACCTTGCCCACCCCGCTCACGTTGACCCGGCGACCCTCGAGACTCGCCGACCCCCAGAGAGCCTCAGCCGTCGCCTCCATGGCCCGGACCACCCCGTATGCCGTGCTAGGGCTGGGGTCGCCTGAGCCGCCGAGGGCGGCCGAACGTCCGGTCACGAACCGGCTCCTCTGCCCGAGGAAGTCCATGTCGGCCTGGGACGTACCCACGTCCTCGGCTGTCAGGTAGCGGCCGTCGAAGCGATTGAGGAACTTGGCGTACGCCTCGAGCAGGGGCTCCGTCTTGTCCCGTCGCGGATCGCCGATTATGACGGCCTTGCCCCCGCCGAGGTCGAGCCCGGCCATGGCGGCCTTGTAGCTCATTGCCTTCGAGAGCCGCAGCACGTCGAATAGTGCCTCCTCCACGCTCGGGTAGGGCCGGAAGCGGGTCCCTCCGAGCGCCGGGCCGCACGCCGTCGAGTGGATGGCGACGATCGCCCGGAGCCCGCTGTGCCGCTGCCAGACGGCGCCGATCTCTTCGTGCTCGGTCTCGAGCGGGATCGAGAACCGGTTCGAGCCGCCCTTTGACCCCGTCTCCCCGGTCGCCATCTGCTCTCCTTCTCCCACGGGGACTGCTCTCCTTTCCCACGCGGCCGGGCCTCTCTGGCGCCTGCGCTCCTCAGGTTGTACCGGCTGTCGCCGCCCGGGCGGCGCCGCCAGGCGGCGGTGACCGGCCCCCGTCTCAGCTACCTGTGGCCGCCCACTCGTCCCGCTGCAGCCGGTACAGCACGTGGCGCAGGAGCGGGTCGTCGGGGCTGAGGCGCGGGTGGTCGAAATCGTCGCCGGCGTCCCGGTGCATCCCGATCTTCTCCATCACCCGCCGGGAGCGGAAGTTGGCCGTCGAGGTGAACGCCTGGCCGTCCAGCACCTCGACGGCCCACAAGCCGTACCCGTAGCGATCGAAGAGCCGGTCTCCGTGGCTCGCCAAGCGATCACTCTCGGCGGCGGTGAGCGGGTGGGGGAAGAACTCCATCACCGCCGGGTCTGCGTTGAGACGGGCGAATGGAGCCCTGTCCTCGGGGCGCCACCGCCGGAGCAGCAAGCGGTTCGTGCGAAGAGCGGGCGTGCCGGCCGCCGCGGGTTGCCCGAACCGCCCGGCCGGGTCGACGTTCACGGGCGGTGAGCCTACGGTTCTCCGATGTGGTGGGAGTGCTGCGCATCGAGCTTCATATCCCGGCGTCCCGGTCGTTGAAGGAGAAGCGGGCCACGTTGCGGCCGATCCTCGACACCGCCCGCAATCGCTACCGGGTAGCCATTGCCGAGACCGCCTACCAGGAGCTGCATCAGCGGGCAAGGTTCGAGGTGGCGGCCGTCGCCTCGGCGGCGCACGTGGTCACCGAAGTGCTCGACGCCGTGGAGCGCCTCGCCTGGTCAGCTCCCGCCGCCGAAGTGGTCTCGGCCGAACGGTACTGGCTGGACGACGAGGACTAGCTCAAACCGCGGACCCCCGGCCCCGCAGCCCGGCGCCTCAGTCCACCCAGATCGTCTTGATGACGGCGAACTCCTTGATGCCCGGATCGGCGAGCTCGCGGCCGTAGCCCGACCTCTTCACGCCCCCGAAGGGAAGGTCGTAGTACGAGGTGGTCATCCAGTTGACGAAGACCATGCCCGCCTCGAGCTCGTCGATGAACCGCCGCTGCTCCTCCGGGTCCTCGGTCCAGGCGTTCGAGCCGAGGCCGAAGTCACTGTCATTGGCGATGGCGATGGCGTCGTCGATGGACTCGACACGGAACATCGAAGTGACCGGCCCGAAGACCTCCTCGCGGTACATGCGCATCTCCGGCGTCAGCCCTGACACGACAGTGGGGGGGTAGTACCACCCGGGACCGTCGGGGCGATCTCCGCCGCAAAGGAGCTTGGCGCCCTTCGAGACGGCGTCCTCGACCTGCGCGGCCACCTCGTCGCGTCCGGAGGGAGTCGCCAGCGGACCGACATCGGTGGCCGGGTCGAGGGGATCCCCGACGACGAGCTTGGCCATCGCCTCGGCATACCGCTCCTCGTACTCGTCGGCGATGCTCTCGTGCACGATGAAGCGCTTGGCGGCGATGCAGGACTGGCCATTGTTCTGCACCCGGGCCCTCACCCCGACCTCGACTGCACGAGCGAGGTCGGCCGAGGGCATGACGATGAACGGGTCGGCGCCGCCGAGCTCGAGGACGGTCTTTTTGATCTCATCGCCGGCGATGGCGGCGACGGCGCGGCCGGCGCCCTCGCTGCCGGTCAGGGTGGCGGCCCGGACCCGACGGTCGCGGAGGATCGCCTCGACCTTGTCGGTCCCAACGAGCAGGGTTTGGAAGGCGCCCTCCGGAAACCCGGCCCGCCTGCACACGTCCTCCAGGTACAGGGCGGTCTGGGGGACGTTGGAGGCGTGCTTCAGCAGGCCGACGTTTCCCAGCATGAGGTTCGGCGCCGCGAACCTGACCACCTGCCACAAAGGAAAGTTCCAGGGCATGACGGCGAGCACGGGCCCGAGAGGCTGGTAGATGACGTATGACCGTTTCTTGGCAGCGGTGCCGGGCACGTCCTGTTCGGCGAGCAGCTGCTCGGCGTGCTCGGCGTAGTACCGGAAGCCGCCGGCGCACTTTCGCACCTCGCCACGGGCCTGCTCGACCGGCTTGCCCATCTCGATGGTCATGATGCGGGCGACGTCCTCGATATCGGCTTCGAGGAGGTCGGCCGCCTTGTTCACGAGGTCGGCCCGCTCGGCGAAGCTCGTCCGCCTCCAGGTCTTGAACGTCGTATCGGCGAGAGCGATACGGCGCTCGATCTCGGCGTCGTCGTGCGCCTCGAACGTCTTCAGCGTCTGGCCGTTGGCTGGGTTGATGGTCGCGATGGGCACCTCACCGTTCTAGTCCCCGCGGGAGGCGATCGGGTAGTGCGCCGCTTCGACCCTGGGCGGGTCGGTGTTGATCCAAGAAACAAACCGGTCCGGGCGCGCCCACTACTCTCGTCGGGTGGACGCTTCCCCGGAACTGAACGGCTTTGGCGCCCCTTCGGGAGTGGACGCCCCTCCGGGAGTGGACGATCGCGCCGCCGGCCGCCTGGACGAGGTGGCCCGGCGCCTCGACGCCATCGAGATGGCGCTCGAGAGGGTGGCCGACGGCAGCTACGGCACCTGCGAGACCTGTGGATCCGGACTGGGGGAGGAGCTGCTCAGCTCACATCCGACTGCCCGCAGGTGCCCCCGGTGCGCACCAGCGGCTTCCGGATAAGAGAGTCCGACATGGCCAAGGTCCGCCTGTTCGCCCAGGCACGGGACGCAGCCGGCTGCCGCGAGGTCGAGATCGAAGGTGCCACCGTGGGCGACGTCGTGCACGAGCTCGCCCGCCGCTTCGGATCGCCGCTCGAAGAGGTGATCGCCACGAGCACGATATGGCTGAACGGTGATGTCGTGGCGCCGGACCATCCCGCCGTCGCCACCGACGAGGTGGCCGTCCTTCCGCCCGTGTCAGGAGGCTGACGGCATTGCCTGGCGGACTGCTGGGTGGCGAAGGGGCTCAGCTTGTGCCTGCTGCGCCACCGCCTCAGGCCTGCTTGGTCTCCCAGAAGATCCGGTCGATCTCACTTATGTTCTCGAGGAGACGCTCGGCCACCACCGGGTCGGTCGTCTTCTTCGACTCGCCGGCGGCCTTCGTCGCCTTCCAGAACAGCTCGTGCAGCTCCGGGTGCTTCTCCAGATGCTCCGGCTTGAAGTAGTCGGTCCAGAGCACCCACAGGTGGTGCTTGACGAGGTCGGCCCTCTCCTCCTTTATGAGAACGGCCCGCTCCTTGAAGACCGGGTCGTCAGAGCCGTTGAACTTCTCCATGCATCCCTTGACCGACTCGGCTTCGATCCGCGCCTGCGCCGGGTCGTAGACGCCGCACGGAAGGTCACAGTGCGCGAAGGCGGTTCCGGGGGCCGAGAACCGGTCGAGCACGGTGAGTAAGCGCGAGGTGAGGTGCATGATTCGACTCCTTCGTCGGGTTCGATCGTCCTTCGGCAAGCGGTCACCTTACCGGTCCCCTTTCCGCCGGCACGCGGCCGTCCACAGTGCCCTGAGCGACCGGACCGAGAGGCGGCGGAGTCCCTACCGCACCGTCTGCACAGCCACTTCCGTCGTCGCCGCGGCGGCGTTCTTCGGGCTGCTCGCCCGCATGGTCGCCCGCCGGTTCGCCCGCCTCGAGGTGGACGGCGTGAGCATGATCCCGACGTTCGCACCCGGCGACCGCGTGCTCGTGCTGAAGACCCGCGACGTGAGCGTCGGCGACGTCGTCGCCATCGAGGATCCCCAGGCGGCACAGCGGGTACTGGTCAAGCGGGTGGTGGGCATCGACCGGAGCGTCGTGCGGGTGGAGGGTGACAACGCCGCCGCCAGCCGGGACAGCCGCGACTTCGGACCCGTCCTGCGGACGGCGGTGATCGGGCGCGTCGTCACCCGTTACCACTCGCCTCGCCGCTACTCCCCCGAGCGCCCCTGAGACCCCGAGAGCCTCTGCCCGTGCCGGGCGCACCCGTCGGAGGCGCCCGGCAACGACGGGCGACCGGCCGGCTTGCGTGGGGCGCCCGTGCCCGGCCCAGGCAATTCTTCGCGCCCGGGAGAAACGCGAGCGGTACTCTTGCAAGTGGCGCCGGCGCAGCCCGGATCGCCGAGATGAGGGTAAAAAGATGAGGTTGAGGCGTCAAGAGGTCGAGACCCTGCTCTCTGCGGCCTACATAGAAGGGCTGGAGCTGGCAGCCGTCGAGGAGGTGCGCAGGCGCCGGGACGAGTGCCAGCGGGCGGAGTCGGTGGTCTCCTACCTGCGCCGGGTGATCCAGGGCGAGCTCGACCTCGTCACCGCCGAGATGGACCTACGGGCGGCCGGGGCCCGGGGCGACGTCGAGCGGCTGGTGGAGGAGCTGCCCGCCATTCTCGGGGCTTCCCGTTCGGTCTCGGTGTCGCGCTCGCCGGCGGAGGTGACGGTGCGCTTCGACGTGTCGTCGCCGCCTTCTGCACGGGGATGGCGGGGCAACGAGGACGCCATTCTCGAGGATCTCGTCGGGCACTCCTTCGACAGGGAGCCCGACGGGAACGGCAGGGACCGCCCGGCCTCCCCGGGGGCCAATCTCGGCACCTTCACCGACGCCGAGCTGGCCGAGCTGGTCGAGCGGATGCGAGACGACGAGGCGAGCCTCTCGGCGCAGCGTCGTCAGCTCCACGAGCGCATCGACCTTCTACAAGCTGCGATCATCGAGCGCTACAAGAGCGGGGCGGCCACAGCCGACTCACTCCTGTCCTCGGAGAGGCTCGACTTGCCGGCTCCGAGGGGGGGCGAGCCTGACCGGGCCGACGAGCGCGACGAGGCTGGAGAGGCAGACCACGACCAATCCGGCGAGGGATCGAGCGCTTAGCCGATGCAATCCCGCGGGCGTGTCGCCCGGTGAGAGAGATCCCCGACCGCTGGACTGATCTCGGCGAGTTCATCCGCCAGCAACGGGAGATGGCCCGGCTCTCGCTGCGCCGGCTGTCTGAGATAGCAGGCATCTCGAACCCGTACCTGAGCCAGATCGAGCGCGGACTGCGCCGGCCGTCGGCCGAGATCCTCCAGAAGATCGCCACCGGGCTGCGCATCTCAGGAGAGACCCTCTACATCCGCGCCGGCATCCTCGACGGCGAGCGCGTCGCCGGCGGAGACCTGGTCTCACAGATTCTCGCTGCTCCGGACCTCGACGAAGCCCAGCAACAAATCCTCATCCGGATCTACCTGTCGTTCCGGGCGGAGAACTCAGGAGGCGCCGGAGACGGCAGCGGCGGGGCAGGAGCCGACGGACGGCAAGGGTCTCCGGAGCCCGGACCCGGCTCGGGGCACTCCCGGTCCTGATCCTCCCGAGCGCCCCTAGGCTGGCGCTCAATGCGCAGGCTCGCGGTCTTGTCCCTGCACACATCCCCCCTGGCACAACCGGGGACCGGCGATGGTGGCGGCATGAACGTCTACGTGCGCGAGCTTTCTTCGGCGCTAGCACGGGCCGGCGTGGCCTGTGACCTGTACACGCGGCGCGACTCGGCGGATCTGCCCGACACGGTCTTCGTCGAGCCGGGCCTCGAGGTCCATCACGTCACCGCCGGGCCGGCGGCGCCCGTCCCGAAGGAACAGCTCGAAGCTCACGTCGAGGAGTTCACCGAGGGTGTGATCTCCCACATGACCGGCCTCGTCCCCCGGGCTCGGCCGCCGGGAGCCCGCAGCTTCGGCGAGCCGGACGAAGGTGCCGGAGCGGTGCACGCCAACTACTGGCTCTCCGGGCTGGCCGGCCATGCCATCAAGCACCGCCTCGACGTGCCGCTCGTGT
Organism: uncultured Actinomycetota bacterium; assembly: GCA_963754255.1. Classification (GTDB taxonomy): domain Bacteria; phylum Actinomycetota; class Acidimicrobiia; order Acidimicrobiales; family Bog-793; genus CAVWEW01. The sequence goes on along the minus strand of CAVWEW010000007.1, from coordinate 163,569 downwards.
CGACGTTCCACACGCTCGACCGTGTGCGGGCCGAAGCGAGCCCGGAGGAGGTCGAGGCGCTTTCCGAGACCCGTCGGGCGCTGGCCGAGGCGACGATCGTCGGCTGCTCCGACTTGCTCCTCGCATCTTGCACGGTCGAGGCCGACCAGCTCGTAGAGCTGTACGGAGCCGACCGTGCCCGGATCGAGATCATCCCGCTCGGAGTGGATCACGCCTTCTTCTCCCCGGGCGACCGGCGCATGGCCCGAAGGGCGACCGGCCTCGACCTCGCCGGCGGGCCCCTGCTGCTGTTCGTGGGCCGTATCCAGCCGCTCAAAGGAGCCGACGTGGCGGTGCGGGCTCTCGCCGCGGTGAGGGCGGGGGGCGTCACGGAGGCACAACTGGTCGATCGTGGGCGGCCCGAGCGGCCCCCGCGGCGAGGCGGAGCTGGCGGGGTTGCACCGGCTCGCCGAGCAACTCTTGGTGGCCGACCGGACGCGTTTTCTGCCGCCGCAGCCCCACGAGCTGCTCTCGACGTTCTACCGGGCGGCGGACTGCTGCCTCGTGCCTTCACGTTCCGAGTCGTTCGGGCTCGTGGCGCTGGAGGCGTCCGCCTGCGGCACACCTGTCGTAGCCGCGGCGGTCGGTGGCCTCACGACGCTCGTGGAGGACGGCGTCACCGGTTACCTGGTCGAGCCGGGCGACGCCGACGCCTTCGGCCGCCGGGCGGCCGAGATCCTCGCCGACCCCGACCTCCAGGCCTCCCTCGGCGCGGCCGGCGCAGCCGTCGCAGCCCGGTACACCTGGGCGACAGCCGCGGCTCGCCTCCGCCGCATCTACGCCCGCCTCGCCGCCCGGGCTCTCGTGGAGTGCTAGTGGTCCTGGAGCTGGCCGCCTGATGCGCCTGGTCGTGGTCGGTGGCGGCCGGATGGGCAGAGCCCTTGTGGGCGGCCTGCTGCGTTCGGGCTGGGTCGAGCCGGCGGAGATCGCCATCGTCGAGCCGGTCGAGACGACCCGGCACGATCTGTCGCACCGCTTTCCCGGAGTGGCAGTCTCTCCCACGCCGGTCGCGGCGGAGGCGGCCGTGCTGGCGGTGAAGCCTGCCGACGCTGAGGCAGGGGCGACGTCGCTGACGGGCCTCGGCCTGCGCCGGGTGGTGTCGATCGTGGCCGGCATCACGACGGGTCACCTGCAGTCGTGGCTGGGCGAGGGGACAGCCGTCATCCGGGCCATGCCCAACATGCCGGCTGTTCTCGGCTCGGGGGCGACCGCGCTCGCCGGCGGCCCGTCCGCCACCGAGGATGACTTCGCCTGGGCCGAGGGGGTCCTGTCGAGCTTCGGTGTGGTGGCGCGGGTTCCCGAGCAGCTGCTCGACGCCGTCACGGGGCTGTCCGGCTCGGGGCCGGCCTACGTCTTCCTGCTCGCCGAGGCGCTGGAAGAGGCGGGTGTGGTCCAGGGGATCGAGCGCGAGGTGAGTCACCTGCTCGTCGTGCACACTCTGCTCGGCGCCGCCCGGATGCTCGTCGAAATGGGCGAGCCGGCGGCGGCGCTGCGGAGCGCCGTCACCTCGCCCGGAGGCACCACCGCGGCCGGCCTCCGCAGCCTGGAACGGCTGGGCATGCGCTCGGCGCTCATAGAGGCGGTGGCCGCGGCTACCGAACGAGCCCGGGAGCTGGGCCGAGAAGGAGAGCCCAAGGGACAGGAGCGGTCCTAGTACGGCTCACAGTGAACGACAGCCTGCCTCCGCTTCCACACCTGCCACATTGGCGTACAGTCGTATCCAGGCGGAGAGGGGTGATCAATCTGACGAGCATTGATTATTCGAAGTCCAGGTTCTTCACGGTCGCGGAGGTGGCTCAGGTCCTTCGGGTCTCGAACATGACCGTCTACCGGCTCATTAGCTCAGGACAGCTCCCGGCCGTCCGGGTGGGCAGGTCCTACCGGCTCCGCGAGGAGGACGTGAACCGCTACTTGTCGGAGCGGTTCACGGAGGTGGGCTGACACTGCGCCCAGGCGCCCGGCCGTGAACCTGGCCACCATAATCGAGGGTCATCCGGCCGCCGCTGTTGCGCTGCGCTACGAGCGCTGTGGGCTCACCTACGGCGAGCTGCGCGCCCTGACAGCTGCGATGCGGCGCCATCTCGGCGAGGAAGGGATCGCTCCCGGTGGGCGCGTGGCCCTTCTCCTTCCGACGTGCCCCGCCTTCGTCGTGGCCTACTTCGGGATCCTCGGCAGCGGTGCCGTCGCCGTCCCCCTCAACCCGAGCAGCCCGCTCCCCGAGCTCGAGCGGGAGCTGTCGAAGGTGGGAGCGCTCGCCGTGGTCGTGGGGGGCAGCGGCAGCGACGAGCTGCAGCGGGCGCTCGAGGCTCTCGGCCACCGCGTGTGGAAGATGAGCAAGGACGGCCGGATCGAGTCGCCACCAGGCGCCGTGACGCCGGAGTCACCGGCGGCCGGCACCCCAAATCCGCCCATCGTCGACAAGGAGCCTGGCGCCACCGCCGTCCTGCTCTTCACGTCGGGGACGGCGGGCACGCCGAAGGCGGCCATGCTGACCCACGGCGGCATGCTGGCCAACATCGAGCAGATGGAGCTGTCCGCCGGGCTGGCGCTGAGCGCCGACGACGTGAGCGTCCTCGTCGTGCCCCCTTTTCACATCCTCGGCCTGAACGCCGTGCTCGGCCCGCAGCTGTTCGCCGGCGGCAGGCTGGTGTTGGTCGAGAGGTTCGAGGCGGCGGCGATGCTCGAGCTCGTCTCGTCCGAGCAGGTGACGATTCTCGCCGCCGCCCCGCAGCTGTTTGCCGCCCTCGCCAAAGTGCCCCCTCCGCACGGGGCGGGGCGCGCCGGCGACGGGGACGCCCGAGGCGGTGGCCGGCGGCCACCGGGCGCCGAGCTCGCATCTGTCCGACTTGCGTGCTCGGGGGCGGCACCGCTTCGGACCGAGACCGCCCGGGCGTTCGAGGCGCGCTTCGGCGTGCCGGTCTGGCAGGGATACGGGCTGACGGAGGCCTCCCCCGACGGTGACGTTCCCCGACCTGTCCGGGCCGCACCGCCCCGGCTCGGTCGGCAGGCCGCTCCCGGGAATCGAGCTCAGGCTCGCCGATGTGGACGGGCACGACGTCGAGGGGGGCGACCCCGGCGAGATCCTCGTGCGCGGCCCGAACATCTTCGCCGGGTACCTCGACGACCGCGAGTCGACGGCGCGTGCCCTCGACAGCGCCGGCTGGCTGCACACCGGCGATGTGGCGGTCATGGACGACGACGGCTTGCTCGCGATCGTCGACCGGAGGAAGGACCTCGTGATCGTGTCGGGCTTCAACGTCTTTCCGGCTGAGGTGGAGCAAGTGTTGGAGGCACACGCCGGCGTGGCCGAAGCCGCCGTCGTGGGCGTCCCCGACCCCGATCACGGCGAGGTCGTGCGAGCCTTCGTCGTGCCCGTGGCCGGTTCCTGGCCCGAGGGCGCCGAGGTTCCCCATGGCCTCAGCGAGGCGGAGCTCGTGAGCCACTCCGCCCGCCTGCTCGCCAGGTACAAGTGCCCGACGAGGATCACCTTCGTGCGCGAGCTGCCGCATGGGCTGCAGGGAAAGGTGGTCCGGCGAGCGGTCCCTTGACTTGGCGCCCACCGAGGCGGCCGGGCACCGCCATCGCGGCCGGGCATCCCCCAACGCTCGCCGGCCGGGGCATCCCGCAATGGCTCCCCGGCCGGCGGTTTGTGGCAGAAACCCGCCCATCGTTACCATCCCCCTCCATGCCCGTGCGCTTCGGACGGCGGATACCCGAACCGACCATCGCTCGCCTGCCCATCTATCATCGCGTCCTTCTCGAGCTCGCCCGGGCCTCGGTCGTGACGGTCTCCTCTGCCGAGCTCGCCGGGGCCTGCGGCGTGAACGCGGCCAAGGTCCGCAAGGATCTCTCGCTCTTCGGCAGCTACGGGACCCCGGGCACCGGATACCACGTCGACTACCTGCTCCGGCAGATCCAGCGGGAGCTGGGGCTCGACAGGCAACGACCGGTGGTCATGGCGGGCATGGGCTACCTAGGCCACGCGCTCGCCCGCTCGCCGGGCTTCATGGCCGGGGGCTTCCAAATTGCCGGGCCTGTTCGATGTCGACCCGCTGACAGTCGGTGAGGTCGTCGGCGGCGCCGTCGTCCGCCACATCTCCGAGCTTGCTCAGATTTGCCAGGTGGAGAAGGTCTCCCTCGGCATCATCACCACGCCGGCCCCCGCCGCGCAGGACGTCTGCGACCTGATGACGAACGGTGGGGTGCGGGCCATCTTGAACTTCGCCCCGGCCGTGCTCTCGACGTCGCCCGCGGTGCAGGTCCGCCACGTCGACTTCTCGGCCGAGTTGCACGTCCTCGCCTTCTACCAGGCGCACCCAGAATCGGTCCCCGGCCCCGTCCAGAAGGAGCTCGCCGCCGGTACCGTCTGAGGCCGGCTTCCGAGCTCGGCGGCGGCACGGTCTCTCGCTCCGTCCCCGCGGCTCGCCGCCGGCACCGCCTGGCTGGCCGCCACCGGTACGCTCAGGACGGTTCACGCCGAGACCAGGCCCGGAAGGGCTACCAGGAGGAGCGTGGCTGAGTCGGCCAGCAGAGGGGACCAACAGCGCCCGGCACCGTGGGAACGGTAGCGGGGCGGGAGAGGTAGCTGCCCGTGGCGATTGTCGCCGTCGGGATGCATGAATGGGATGCCCCGCTCGAGGTGTTCGAGCGCGTCGCCATCGGCGGCTCGGACGTGGGCAAGGCTCTGGCGGAGCTGACGGCCAGCCCACATCTGTCAGAGGTCGTGGTCCTGTCGACGTGCCTGCGCACCGAGATTTATGCCGTCGTGGAGCGGTTCCATGACGGGCTGGCCGACATCGAGCACTACTTCGACTCGCGCCTCGGCCGCGCAGACGACGTCGCCGTTCTCCGGCCGGTGAGCGGCAACAGCCCCGTGCCGGGTGGGGGAGTCATCGAGCTCGGCGGGGGGCTTCGATGCCGCTACGACGACGCGGCGATCTCCCATCTCTTCGAGGTGGCGGCCGGGATCGACTCGCCGGTTCTCGGGGAGGGCGAGATCCTCCGCCAGGTGCGGGACGCCGCCGCCCACGCCCGTTCGGAGCAAGCCGCCGGACCGGTGCTCGGGCCTTTGTTCCGCCATGCCGTCGAGGCAGGAAAGCGCGTGCGAACTCTCACGACGATCCAACGGGGCACGACGTCACTCGCCCATGCGGCCGTCGATCTGGCCGCAGAGGAGCTGGGCGGCCTCGGCGGCCGGCGCGTGCTGCTCGTAGGGGCGGGCACGATGGGAGCGGGGTTAGCCCGAGCAGTCCTAGGGCAGCCCGATGCCGCCGGGGAGATCGTGGTCATCAACCGCGGCAGCGCCCGGGCGGCGGCCGTGGCGGAGCTGGCCGGAGGCCGATCGGCCGGCCTCGGCGAGCTCTCTCGTGAGCTCGCGTCGGCAGACGTCGTGCTCACCTCGACGGCCGCCGAGGACGTCCTTCTCAGCGCCGACCGCGTGAGGGCCGCAACAGCTGGACGGACGGGCGACCGGCTGGTCCTGGTCGACCTGGCTGTCCCTCGCGACGTCGAACCGGCTGTCGCCGAGCTCGACGACGTCGTCCTGTTCGACATCGAGCACGTGCGCAGCTACGCCGAAGAGCAGATGCAGAGCCGCCGGGCAGAGGTTCCCGCCGTGCGAGCCCTCTTGGCGGAGGAGCTCGAGCGGTACCGGATGACTGCGGCGGGACGTCTGGCGGCGCCGGTCGTCTCGTCGTTGCGCGAGAGAGCCGAGCGGGTGCGGGTGAGCGAGCTCGAGCGCTACCGCACCCGCGTGGACGCCCTCGCACCTGACGAGCGCGAGCTTTTCGAGATGGTGACCCGGCGAGTCGTGGCAAAGCTGCTTCACGAGCCGACCGTGCGGCTGAAGGAGGCGGCCGGGTCGCCCCGGGGCGAGCGCCTGACAGAGGCCCTCCGGGCCCTCTTCGACCTCTGACGCTCGTCCGAGATGGGCCTCTCGCCGCTACGCCTGGCCACCCGCGGCAGCCCGCTCGCCCTGTTGCAGGCCGAGCTCGTGGTGGCGGCCCTGCGGGCGGCCGGCATCCCCGCCGAGCCCGTAGTGGTCGCGACGTCCGGCGATCGCCGAACAGACGTCCCGATCCACACCATCGGTGGTCAAGGCGTCTTCGTGAAGGAGGTGGACGCGGCGGTGCTCGATGGCTTTGCGGACGCCTCGGTGCACTCGGCGAAGGACCTCCCATCCTCGCCCAGCAGCCCTTCTGCCGGCGCTGTCGGCTCACTCGACGGGGGCGGCGCCGGGGGGGCCGCCGATCCCGCCGGGGGCGGCCCAGCAGGTGAGCTCCCTATCGCCGCCGTCCTCCCCCGTGCGGACCCGCGAGATGCCCTCGTCGGCCGGCGCCTCGAGGTGATGAGACCGGGCGCCCGCATCGCCACCGGCTCCGTGCGGCGCCGCGCCCAGCTGGCCTGGCTCCGACCTGACCTGTGCTTCGGGGAGCTGCGCGGCAACGTCGCCACTCGCCTCGAGAAGGTGCCCGCCGGGGGCGCCGTCGTGGTGGCGATGGCGGCACTTGTCCGCCTCGGGCTGCAGGGCCGGGCGGCCCAAGTGCTCAGCACCCGCGAGATGCTTCCCCAGGTGGGCCAAGGCGCCGTCGCAGTCTGCTGCAGGCCGGAGGACGGCGAGATGATCTCGCTCCTCGGGAGGATCGACGACGGCGGCGCCAGGGCCACGCTCACGGCCGAGCGGGCATGGCTGCGGGCCACGGGGGGCGGGTGCGACCTTCCGGTCGGTGCTCTACGCCACCGTGGACGCCGGCGGCACCATCGCGCTCGAGGCGATGATCGCCTCGCTCGACGGCCACGTCCTCGTCCGCCAGGGCCGGTCGGGCGACGATGCGGAGGCGCTCGGGGCCGAGCTGGCTCAGTCGATGCTCTCCGCAGGGGCGGGACGGGGCTCGGGCTACCCGGTCCGGCGCTGTGACCGCCGGCATCCTCGCCGGAGGGGCACGACCGCAACCGTCACGTCCGTCACGACCCACCGGGTCCGGCGGTGACGGTCTACCTGGTCGGTGCCGGACCCGGTGACCCGGGGCTCGTGACGGTGCGCGGCGCTCAGCTGCTGGCCCGCGCCGGCGCCGTCGTCCATGACCGCCTCATCGACCCGGCGGTGCTCCGGCTGGCTCCTTCGGCAGAGCTGTACGACGTCGGCAAGCGGCCGGGCGCCGCCTCCGACCGGTCGTCTGCCGGCATCCGCCAGCCCGAGATCAACGCGCTCCTGACCGAGCTCGGCGGCCGCCTCGACGTTGTCGTGCGGCTGAAGGGCGGTGATCCGTACGTGTTCGGCCGCGGCGGGGAGGAGGCCCTCGCCCTGCAGGAAGCAGGCATCGAATACGAGGTCGTGCCCGGGGTGTCGGCCGTCAACGGGGTGCCCGCCTATGCCGGCATCCCGCTCACCCACCGGGGGGTGTCGGCCTCGTTCACCGTCGTCACCGGCCACGGTGCGAACGGCACGGCCCCGGGCGGCCCGGCTCCGCTCGACTGGGACGCCCTCGGCCGCCTCGGCGGCACGATCGTCATCCTGATGGGGGTGGAGCACCGGGCCGAGATCGCCGCCAGGCTCATCGCCGGCGGCCGCAAGCCGTCGACCCCTGTGGCTGTCGTGGAGCAAGGGACGCTCCCCGGCCAGCGCACGACGCGCACGAGCCTCGCCGCCCTCGGGGAGCTCCAAGCGGTACGGCCGGCCACGATCGTCGTCGGCGAGGTGACCGCCCTCGAGCTGTCGGGGTACGAGTCGAGGCCGCTCTTCGGGTGGAAGGTGGCCGTCACACGGACGCGCCAGCAGGCGTCGCAGCTGGCGGAGGCGCTCGCCGGCGCCGGTGCGACACCCGTGGAGGTGCCCACGATCGAAGTCACCGACGCGAGCCGACCAAGGCGCGGCCCTCCGCCGGGCGGCGGCCGGCCTCGACCGGTACGACTGGGTGGCCTTCACGTCCGCCAACTCGGTCCGCCGGGTCCTCGCCGAGGTGCGAGATGCCCGGGCGTTCGGCTCGGCCCGGGTGGCGGCGATCGGCGACGGCACCGCCCGGGCCCTCTCGGAGCGGGGCATAGTGGCCGACCTCGTGCCGGACAGCTTCGTGGCGGAGGCATTGGCCGAGGCCTTCCCGTGGCCGAGGCGCCCGGGCGAAAGGGTCCTTCTGCCCCGTGCCGCCGTGGCTCGGGACGTCGTCCCCTCCGCGCTGGCGGCGAAGGGCTACGAGGTCGACATCGTCGAGGCCTACCGGACGGTGCGCCCCCCGGTGAACGATGAGCTCATCGGAGCGGTGGCCGCATGCCGGGCCGTGATGTTCTCCTCGTCCTCCACAGTGACGGGCTGGCTGGAGCTGCTCGGCGCTCGCCTGTTGCCCCCTGTGGTCGCCTGCATCGGGCCCGTCACCGCCCGCACCGCCCGAGAGGCGGGCATCGCCGTCACGGTGGAAGCCCCGGTCCACTCCATCGACGGCCTCGTACAGGCGCTCGTCGCCTACGCCCGGCAGTAGCGCCCCGCTCGTGCGGTCGTCCCGGGCGAGCCTAGATTCGGCGCCATGTCCTCCTTTCCGGCGCGGCGCATGCGGCGCCTGCGCCACAGCCCGGCTCTCCGGCGCCTCGTCGCAGAGACCCGGCTGAGCACCGACGACCTCGTGGCGCCCCTCTTCGTGCGCGAGGGCATCGACGAGCCGCGACCGATCGCCGCCATGCCCGGCGTCGTGCAGCACACGCTCGAGTCGGTGGTGAAGGAGGCGGCCCGGCTGGCCTCGCTCCAGGTGCCGGCGGTCATCGTCTTCGGGGTCCCGATCGCCAAGGACGCCACCGGCGCGGGAGCCTCCGATCCGGACGGGATCGCCCAGCTCGCCCTCCGGGAGATCCGGGAGGCCGTCGGGAACGACATGGTCCTCATGGCTGACCTGTGCCTCGACGAGTACACCGACCACGGGCATTGCGGCATCCTCGGACCGGACGGGACGGTTGACAACGACGCCACCTTGGAGAGGTACGCCGAGGTGGCCGTGGCCCAGGCCGCCGCCGGCGCCGCCGTGGTCGCTCCGAGCGGGATGATGGACGGCCAGGTGGCGGCGATCAGGCAAGCCCTCGACGGCAGCGGCTGCAAGGAGACGGCCATCCTCGCCTACGCCGCCAAGTACGCCTCGGCCCTCTACGGTCCGTTCAGGGAGGCCGTGGACGTCTCCATCGCCGGTGGGGGCGACCGGCGGTCGTACCAGCAGGATCCGGCGAACCTGCGAGAGGCCCTCGCCGAGGTCCGCCTCGACGTGGCCGAGGGGGCCGACATCGTGATGGTGAAGCCGGCGCTCGCGTACCTCGATGTCATCGCCGCCGTGCGGTCGAGCACGGACGTGCCGGTGGCCGCCTACCACGTGAGCGGCGAGTTCGCCATGGTGAAGGCGGCTGCCGCCGAGGGCTGGATCGACGGGCAGGCCGTGGCCCTCGAGCACCTGCTGGCGATCAAGCGGGCCGGGGCGGCCTTTGTCCTGACGTATTTCGCCGCCGAGGTCGCCGAGGTGCTCGGTGGCTGACGCCACGGCGGCCACGAGGGCCGCCTGGCAGGCCGGACCGGTGAGCGCGGCGCTGTTCGAACGGGCGGGCGGCGTCATTCCGGGCGGCGTCAACTCTCCGGTGCGCGCCTTCGGGTCGGTCGGCGGCACCCCGTACTTCGTCGCGCGGGCGAGCGGGGCCCGGGTGACCGACGCCGACGGCAATGAGTACCTCGACTACGTGCAGTCGTGGGGGGCGTCGATCCTCGGCCATGCCCACCCAGGCGTACTGGCGGCGATCTCCGAGGCCGCCTCCCGCGGCACGACCTTCGGTGCCCCGACAGAGCAGGAGGTGCGCCTGGCCGAGACCCTCTGCGAGGCGACGGGTTGCGACCTCGTCCGCCTCGTCTCCTCGGGGACCGAGGCCACGATGACGGCCATCCGCCTCGCCCGGGCCGCCACGAGCCGGACGAGGATCGTCAAGTTCGCCGGTTGCTACCACGGCCACTCCGACGCCCTCCTGGCGGCGGGGGGGAGCGGCGTGGCCACGCTCGGGCTGGCCGGGTCCGCCGGCGTGCCCGAAGGGGCCGTCGCAGACACCGTCGTGGCGCCTTACAACGAGATTCCGCCCATCGACGACACCGTCGCCTGCGTCATCGTCGAACCGGTGGCGGCGAACATGGGCCTCGTGGCGCCCGAGCCGGGCTTCCTCGAGGGACTCCGGGCGGCTTGTGACGCCGCCGGGGCCCTCCTGGTCCTCGACGAGGTCATCACCGGGTTCCGTCTGGGTCGGGGCGGGGCGGCCGAGCACTTCGGCGTCCGGGGTGACCTGTGCACGCTCGGCAAGGTGATCGGGGGCGGTCTCCCTCTCGCCGCCGTCGGCGGCCGCCGTGACCTCATGGAGCAGCTGGCCCCGGTGGGTCCGGTGTACCAGGCGGGCACGCTCTCGGGGAACCCGCTCGCCACCGCGGCCGGCCTCGCCGTGACGGAGCTTCTCGCGCCGGGGCGATTCGACGATCTCGCCGCCGACGTGGACGTGCTCGCCACCGGCCTGCGCGACGGCATCTCCTCCGCCGGGCTGCCGGTGCAGATACCCGTCGTCCGGAGCCTCTTCGGGATCTTCTTCAGCGAAGAGCCCGTCCGGGACTTCGACGGGGCGAAGAAGAGCGCATCGAATGGGCTCTACGCGCGCTTCTTCCGAGCCATGCTCGCCCGGGGAGTGGCATTGGCGCCGAGCGCCTACGAGGTGGGTTTCTGCTCGCTCGCACACACTAAGAGCGATGTCGCCCGCAGCGTCGAGGCCGCCCGGGAGGCGGCAAGAGAGGTGGCCGGCGCGGGTTAGGTGCAGACTGGTGGTCGCCAGAACGAGAAGGGATGGCCAGTGGGGACAAAGGAGTCCGTGGCCCGAGTCGAGATGATCGGCCAGATCGTGCGGCGTGCCGGCGAACGACTCGACGAAGAGGAAGCGGAGCGGTTCCGGATCTTCGTCGAGCAGTACTTCGGGCGCAGCGATGCCGCCGACCTCGCCGGCCGGCCGGTGGCCGACGTTTACGGGCTGGCGCTGGCGCACCTCGCCCTCGGGCAGTCCCGCAGACCCGGCGAGGCCCGGGTGCGGGTCTATGCCCCCGACGAAGGCCGGCACGGCTTCGCATCGCCGCACTCGATCGCCGACATCGTGAGCGACGACATGCCGTTTCTCGTCGATTCGGTCACTATGGAGCTCTCCCGGCGCGGTCTCGGCCTGCACCTCGTCGTCCACCCGGTGGTACGCGTCAGGCGCACGCCCGACGGCGAGCTGTCGGAGGTGGCGCCGGTGTCCGCCGGCCCCGTGCCGGGTGACGAGGACGCCTTGGCAGAGTCGTTCCTTCACGTCGAGTTCGACCGGCACACCGATCCGGCTCTCCTCGAGGGGCTGAGGGACGATCTCCTCCGGGTGCTTGCCGACGTCCGGACCGCCGTGGAGGACTGGCCGGCGATGCAGGCAAAGGCGCTCGAGCTCTCAGACGAGCTGCGGGCAGCGGCGGAGGCGGGCGGCGGGGACGCCGGGGGCAGCACTGATCCGGGTCAGGGCCGCGAGGAGGCAGCGGCACTGCTCAGGTGGCTGACGGACGGCCACTTCATCTTCCTCGGCTACCGGGAGTACGAGCTCGTCGACGACCTCGCCGGCCTCAGCCTCGAAGCCGTGGCGGGATCGGGGCTCGGCATCCTGAGCGAGTCGCTCGGGAGGCCCGCCGCTCACGCCTTTGCGACGCTCCCGGCAGAGGTGCGCCGGAAGGCTCGCCAGGCAAACGTGCTCAACATCACCAAGGCGAATTCCCGCAGCACCGTGCACCGGCCGAGCTACCTCGACTACATAGGGGTGAAGCGGCTGGACGAGAAGGGGGAGGTCATCGCCGAGCGGCGTTTCCTCGGCCTCTACACGACGGCGGTGTACAAGCAGTGGCCGAACGGAGATCCCGATCGTGCGGGAGAAGGCGGCCGCCGTGGCTGCTCGGGCGGCCTTCGCCCCCGACAGCCACAGCGGCAAGGCGGTCGCGGAGGCGCTCGACAGCTATCCCCGCGACGAGCTGTTCCAGATCGGGACCGACGACCTCTTCGACGCCGTCATGGCGATCATCAGCCTGCAGGACCGCCAGCGCGTGAAGCTGCTCGTCCGGCGGGACGACTTCGGTCGCTTCGTCTCGTGCCTCGTCTATCTTCCCCGCGCCCGCCTCGGGGCCGCCAACGAGCAGATGATCCAGGAGATGCTGCAGCAGGCCTTCGGCGGCATCCACCTCGAGTACTCGACCCGGCTGACGGAGTCCGTCCTGGCCCGCCTCCACCTTGTGATCTGGACGGATCAGGGCTCCGTGCCCGCCTACGACGTCTCCGAGCTGGAGTCGCGGCTGTCCCGCCTCCTCTCCTCATTCGAGGACGACCTTCACCAGGCGCTCGTCGAGGAAGTAGGAGAGGAGCGGGCCGTCGAGTTGTTCCGCAAGTACCGCACGGCTTTCCCACCCGCATACACCGACACCTGCTCGACCCGGGATGCCATCGCCGACATCCGCCGGATGGAACAGCTCGAGAGCAGGGGAGGCTTCGACGTCAACTTGTACCGGCCGGCCGAGGCGGGCGACCACGGCCTCCGCCTCAAGCTGTACCGGACCGGCCAACCGGTCATGTTGTCCTCCGTGCTGCCACTTCTCGAGAACATGGGGCTCCGGGTGGCCGACGAGCGGCCGCACGAGGTCGCGCCGGTCGGTGGGGAACCGGTCTGGATCTACGACTTCGGGCTCATCTCGCCGGCGGTGATCGACATCGAGGCCGCCGGGCTGCGCCACCGCTTCCACGAGGCCTTCCGGGCAGTGGCGCTGTCGGAGGCGGAGAACGACGGCCTCAACCGGCTCGTGCTCGGGGCCGGCCTGTCCGGGCGGGAGATAATCGTGCTCAGGACCTACGCCCGCTACCTCCGCCAGACCGGGATGACATTCAGCCTCGAGTATGTGGCGGCGGCCCTCTCCGCCAACCCGCTGATCGCCGCTCAGCTCGTGCGGTTGTTCATGATCTACTTCGATCCTGACTTCGGGCCGCCCGAGGAACGCGAGATGGCGGGGAAGGCGCTCTCTGAGTCGATGGAGCGGGCTCTCGACAACGTGGAGAACCTGAACGAGGATCTGGTGCTCCGCCGGGTGCTCGGCACCGTACGGGCCAGCCTGCGGACGAACTTCTTCCAAACCGACGAAGACGGGCGGCCGAAGGCATGGCTCTCGATCAAGCTCGACCCGTCCGCCGTGCCCGATCTCCCCTTGCCGAGGCCGATGTTCGAGACGTTCGTGTACTCGCCTCGGACCGAGGGCGTGCATCTTCGGGGCGGACGGGTCGCCCGCGGCGGGGTCCGGTGGTCGGACCGCCTGGAGGACTTTCGCACGGAGGTCCTCGGGCTCATGAAGGCCCAGGACGTGAAGAACGCCGTGATCGTGCCGAGCGGGGCAAAGGGTGGCTTCGTCCTCAAGTCCCCGCCTGCGGCCGACTTCGACGCCCGGCACGCCGAAGGGGTCGCCTGCTATCGAGATCTTCATCCGCGGCCTGCTCGATCTGGCCGACAACCTCGTCGAGGAGGAGGTGGTGCCGCCCGATCGCGTCGTGCGCCGGGACGGGGACGACCCGTACCTCGTGGTGGCGGCGGACAAGGGGACGGCGACGTTCTCGGATCTGGCCAACGCCATCTCGGCCGAGTACGGCTTCTGGCTGGGAGATGCCTTCGCCTCGGGCGGGTCGTCCGGCTACGACCACAAGGCGATGGGCATCACCGCCCGGGGCACCTTCGTGTCAGTGCAGGCGCCATTTCCGCGACCTCGGGATCGATGCCGAGCATGACGAGCTCACCGTCGTCGGGATCGGAGACATGTCCGGCGACGTCTTCGGCAACGGGATGCTGCGCTCTCCCCACCTGAGGCTGATAGCCGCCTTCGACCACCGCCACATCTTCCTCGATCCGGACCCTGACCCGGCTGGTTCGTTCGCCGAACGCGGGCGCCTGTTCAACCTGCCCCGTTCTTCGTGGGCCGACTACGACGTGGCATCGATCTCCCCCGGGGGCGGGGTGTTCCCGCGGACGGCCAAGCGAATCCAGCTCACTGCGGAGATGAAGAGGGTGCTCGCCACCGACGCCTCCATGATGCGTCCCGACGAGATGATCCGCACCGTGCTCACGGCTCCCGTCGACCTGCTGTGGAACGGGGGCATCGGGACATATGTGAAAGCCTCGAGCGAGACGAACGCCGTCATCGGCGACAAGGCCAACGACGCCGTGCGGGTGAACGGCAGAGACCTCCGCTGCCGCGTCGTGGGCGAGGGGGGCAACCTCGGCTTCAGCCAGCTGGGGCGGATCGAGTACGCCATGGCAGGCGGCCGCATCAACACCGATGCCATCGACAACTCAGCAGGCGTCGACTGCTCGGACCACGAGGTGAACATCAAGATCCTGCTGGACCGGGTGGTGGCCGCCGGCGAGCTGACACTTGCCCGGAGAGACGTGCTGCTCACCGAGATGACAGGCGACGTCGCCCGGCACGTGCTCGAGGACAACGACGCCCAGACCCGTGCCCTGTACAACGCCACCGCCCAGGCGGCCAGCATGGTGGATGTGCACGCTCGCTTCATGAGCGCCCTCGAACGGACAGGGCAACTCAACCGGGCGATCGAGTTCCTGCCGACGACCGAGGAGCTCGAGTCAAGGAGCGCCGCCGGCAAGGGCGGCCTGTCGATGCCGGAGTTCGCCGTCCTCATGGCATATGCCAAGAACACGGTGTGGGACGAGCTCTTCGATTCCGACCTGCCGGAGGACCCCTCCCTCGCCGGCGAGCTCGAGTCCTACTTCCCGCCGGCGATCCGCCAGAGGTTTGCCCGGCAGATGGCGAGCCACCCGCTCCGGCGGGAGATCGTCGTGACGGGACTGGCCAACACGATGATCAACCGGGGAGGAACGACGCTGGCCTTCCGGCTGCGGGAGGAGACCGGCTTCAAGGCCCCCGACGTCGCCCGAGCCCATACCGCCGCCTGGCAGATGGTGAGGATGCAGGAGTTGTGGGAGGCGGTCGAGGCCCTCGACGACAAAGTCGCCGCCGGCGTGCAGGTGCAGATGCTGCTCGAGGCGCGCAAGCTGGCCGAGCGGACGACCAGATGGCTGCTGCGCAACAGGCGTCAGCCGCTCCAGATCACCGCCACGGTGGGCGACTTCGCCGACGGGCTGGCGGAGCTGGCCGGGGCCCTCCCGCAACTCGTCGGCCCGGGCGATGCCGCCGGCATCGAGGCGGTCACCGCCCGGTACACCTCAGCCGGGGTGCCTCTTTCGACCGCCCGGCAGGTGGCCTGTCTGCCGGCGCTGTTCTCCGGGCTCGACATCGTCGATGTCTCCCGCTCCTCGAAGCAGAGCATCGAGGCGACGGCCGGGGTCTACTTCGCCCTCGGCGAGCCTCTGCTGTTCGACTGGCTGCGTGACCGCATCGTCGCCCTGCCCCGGGACGACCGCTGGCAGGGACTCGCCCGCGCTGCTCTCCGGGAGGATCTCTACGCCGCCCGGGCCTGGATCACGAGCGAGGTGCTCCGGCTGAACACGAGGGCGGCCGCCGGCGCCGGCGCGGGCCACGTGAGCCCCGCCGTCCAGGTGCGGCGCTGGCTCGACCAGATGGACGTCGTGGCTGACCGCTGCCGGGTGGCGCTCGACTCCGTCGCTGCCAGCGGGCAGACCGATCTGGCCATGCTGTCGGTGGCCCTGCGGGAGATCCGGGGCCTGGTCCAGGCGAGCACTCCCATCGCCACCTGAGGCGTCGCACCTGAGGTCTCCCCGCCCTCGCCGGGCTAGGGTGCGTCGTCGTGGCAGGCCCGCCGGTGAGCTCCGCCGGCCGACCCGTGGAGGGCCGCCTCGGGGAAGATGATCGGGTCGAGGCCGGCCGCACCGGCCGGGCTCCGGCCGAGGACCAGCCGGGCGACGGGGATCAGGCCGAAGCCGGTGTCACCGGCCGTCCCGGCCACTTTCCCGTCGGAGTCGAGGTGACGTTTCTCCCGGGCGACCCACCGCGCCGAGGTCGCTTCGCACTCCACCGACCCGGTCTCAACCGCCTCGATCAGCTCGAGGAGCTTCTCGCGGCGGCATGGGGACCGGCTGCTGCCGGCGGACGCCTTTTCGGTGGCGAGCTCGGAGAGGCCAACCTGGCCCTGCAAAAACAGCCGCCGGCGGAGCCGGCCGCCTCGCCTCTGTCGCCGTCCCCCGGCCCGCCCGCCCACCCCGCCACCCGCCCGGCCCGCCCGCCCCGCCCGGCTTGCCGCCGGCGCCGGCATCAGCAGGGCGCCCCGATCCGGGCCGCCGGTCGGCGCGCCGGCGGACGGTGCCGGCGCTCCTCCTCCCGGTCCACGGCGCCCTCGGACCACTTCTCGAGATCGGGGGCGAGGCCACCGAGAGCGCCCGTTCCTGGGCGGCCGTGCTCACCGCGGGCCTGACGATCATCGCCAAGGGACGCCTGCAGCCGGCCCTCACGAGCACGGGTCTCGACGCTTGGCGAGTCGGCCCGCTCGACCCTGGTGACCTCCGCCTGCTCGAGGCGATCGCCGAGGCGATGCCGCCGATCGGCCACGCCGCGGTCCTCGCGGGGCGGTCACCGCTTCGCGTCCACTCGCCGCGTTTTGCGGTCCGCGCCGCCTGGGACGCACTCGCAGACGTCCTCGTGAGGACACCGGCGGCCGCGGTCGCCACGGGAGCGAGCTGCTTTGCTGCGGGCGAGCCGGCCGACGTCACGAGCCTGGCGCCGTGGCTGAACGAGGCCACGGCCGCCGCCGGAGGCGGGGTCGGCGTGTCGCTCCGGGTGGAGCTCGGGTGGGGAGAGGCCGGCCGGCCGGCGGCCGGCAAAGAGGCGCCGGTCGACGGGGGAGCGGAGGTCGCATCCCATGACAGGGCTCCGGCGGCGCCCGCGGGCGACCGGGACGAGGAAAGTCGGGAGGAGGCCCCGGCCCGGGCCGTGCTGCAGCTGACGAGTGCCGACGATCCGAGCCTCGTCATCGATGCCGGCGACTTGTTCGAGATGCCTTCCGCCGTGCTCAGCCGTTTCGGGGAGGATGCCGAGCAGGACCTCTTGCTCGCCCTCCGGCGGGGCGCCCGCGTCTGGCCCCCGCTCGGGGCTCTGCTGGCCGAGCGGGTGCCGCGGGCCCTCGTCCTCGACGAGGAGCTGACCGTCGACCTCCTGCTCGACGGCACGGGCGCGTTGGGCGACGCCGGGATCGAGGTGCTCTGGCCGGCGGAGCTCGTCACCGATGGCCTCCGGCTGCGGGCGGTCGCCGCCCCGGCGCCCGGGGCTGTCGTCGCTTCTGGCCTCGACATGGGCACCCTGCTCGAGTTCAGGTGGGAGATCGCGCTCGGCTCAGATGCCCTGAGTGCCGAGGAGCTGGAGGCTCTGGCGGAGGCGAAGCGGGGTGTGGTCCGCCTGCGCGGCCGCTTCGTGCTCGTCGACCCCAACCTGCTGGCGAAGGCCACCGACCGTCGGGCTCGGCGGGCCAAGGCCGCGGAGGTCCTCGGAGCGCTGCTTGCGGGGAAGGCCGAACTCGACGGCGAGCTTGTCGAGGTCGTCGTAGGTGAGGGGGCTGAGCAGCTGAGCGACCTGCTGCTACGGCTCCGCCAGATCGCTTCGGGGGGCTTGCCCACGATGCAGCAGCCGGTCGGCCTGCATGCCGAGCTGCGCCCGTACCAGCTGCGCGGGATGGCCTGGCTCCACCAGATGTCCGAGCTCGGCCTCGGCGCCTGCCTCGCTGACGACATGGGCCTCGGCAAGACGATCCAGGTCATCGCACTCCACCTGTTGAGAGCGGGACGGGACGACGCCGGGCCGACCCTCGTCGTCTGCCCGACCTCGCTCCTCGGGAACTGGGAGCGGGAGCTGAGCCGCTTCGCCCCGACCGTGCCTGTGCGCCGTTTCCACGGAGGTGGCCGGCACCTCGACGACCTGGCGCCGGGTGAGGTCGTGCTCACCACGTACGGCGTCCTGCGGCGCGAGAAGGAGAGGTTGGGGAACGGGCGTTTCTCCATCGTGGTGGCGGACGAGGCTCAGCATGCGAAGAACCCGCTCTCAGAGACCGCTCGGGCGCTACGGACTGTGCCGTCCCCCCACCGCGTGGCGCTGACCGGCACGCCGGTGGAGAACCGGCTGAGCGAGCTGTGGTCGATCCTCGACTGGACCACGCCGGGGCTGCTCGGACCGCTCGACCGCTTCCGCCGCAACGTGGCGGTCGCGGTCGAGCGCAACCGTGACCCGGGCGCGACGGAGCGGCTCGCCTCCGCCGTGCGGCCCTTCCTCCTGCGCCGGCGGAAGTCGGATTCCGGCCGTGGCCCCCGACCTGCCCGACAGGATCGTCACCGATGTGGCCGTCCCGCTCACGGTGGAGCAGACCACGCTTTACGAGGCCGAGGTGAGGGAGGCGCTGGCGGCGATCGCCGGCAAGTCCGGCATCGCCCGCCAAGGCCTCGTCCTCCGGCTGCTCACCGTCTTGAAGCAGATCTGCAACCACCCGGCTCACTACCTCCATCAGCGGGGACCGCTCTCCGGCCGTTCAGGCAAGCTGGCCGGCCTCGAGGAGTTGCTCGGGGTGATCCTCTCCGCCGGGGACTCCGTCCTCGTGTTCAGCCAGTTCGTCGAGATGTGCTCCCTCATCGAGGCCTTCCTGGCCGAGAAGGAGGTGCCCTCGCTCTTTCTCCACGGCGGGGTTCCGGCCCGGGCGAGGGAGGTGATGGTCGACCGTTTCCAGGCCGGCGAGGCGCCCGTCTTCCTGCTGTCGCTGAAGGCCGGAGGCGTCGGGCTGAACCTCACCCGCGCCACCCATGTCATCCACTACGACCGCTGGTGGAACCCGGCCGTCGAGGACCAGGCGAGCGACCGGGCCCACCGGATCGGCCAGGACCGGACCGTCCAGATCCACCGCCTCATCTGCGAGGGGACGCTCGAAGACCGGATCGCCCAGCTCCTCGAGGAAAAACGCCTCCTCGCCGACGCCGTCGTCGGCGAAGGGGAGTCCTTCATCGGTGACTTGTCCGACGACGAGCTGGCCGCCCTGGTGAGCCTGGGGGGGTCGGCGTGACCCAGGCTCTCGTCCGACGAGCGGCTCTCGGACCGCCCGCCCCGGCGGCGGCCTCCCCGCTAAGGACGCCGGCTCCGGAGAAAGCCTCGTGACGCCGCCCCCGCCCCGGCGGCCGGCGCCGCCCCCGGCAAGCGGCGGGTGGTGGCCGGAGAGGGCTCCCCGCCGCCCGGGAACGGGACTGTGGCGGGCCAAGGGGAAGCGGCCGTTCGGCGAGACGTGGTGGGGCAAGGCGTGGGTGGATGCGCTCGAGGGGCGGGCGCGGCTCGACACGAACCGGCTGCCCGCGGGCGTACCTACGCCAGGACGGGGGCGGTGGGCGACCTCGAGGTGAGCGAAGGTCAGGTCGAGGCGGCCGTGCAGGGCTCCCGGCCGAAGCCGTACCGCGTGACCGTGATGGTACGGCGACTCTCGGAGAGGGAATGGGAGGCCACCATCGATGCGCTCAGCGCCCAGGCCGGCCATGCGGCGGCCCTCCTCGACGGCGAGCTGCCGCCGGCGGTGGGCGCGGAGCTCGAGGCGGCCGGGCTCGATCTGCTCCCCGGGGCCGGCGAAGTCAGGCCGCACTGTTCCTGCCCGGACTGGGCAAATCCGTGCAAGCACTCCGCCGCCGTCTGCTATCTCGTGGCGGACCTGCTCGACACCGACCCGTTCCAGCTCTTCTTGTTGCGCGGAAAGAGCCGTTCGGACCTGATGGCCGCCCTGAGGGAGCGCAGGATTGCTGCCGGGCGGACTGAGAGCGCCGACGGGACAAGGCGGCGTCCTCCGAGAGATCACGAGCAGTGGGACCGGGATCCTGGCCTACGGGCCGGCGAGGCCTGGGCGTCCGCGCCCGGCGGCGCCCGGCCCCGGCGCGCCCTGCCGCCGCTCCCGCTGCCGCCTTCTCAGCCCGGACGGCCCTCGGTCCTGGCTGTCGACCCGCCGCCGGCGAGCGGGCTCAGCGCAGAGGCCCTGCGCGCGCTCGCCGCCGACGCGGCGACGCGGGCATTCGAGCTCGCCCACGGTGCGGATCCCGAGGGCGCCGCGCTCGACCTCACGCTGAGGGAGGATCTCGCCCGGCGGGCGGCCGCCGTCGTGGAGTCCGAAGGCGCCCGCGGCGACGGGCTGGCGCAGATGGCCAGGCGGGCTCGCCTCAGCTCACGAGAGCTGCTCCGGTGGGCGCTCGCCTGGCAGGCAGGCGGCCGAGAGAGCCTTTTCGTCCTGACCGAGTCGTGGGAGCCGCCGCCGGAGGCCGTGACGGCCGGTAAGACCATCGCCGGACCCGGGGCGACGGCCTGGCGGAACCGGGTCAGCCGGGGAGAGCGCCAGCTCCGGCTGGGTCGGGACGGGCGCTGGTACCCGTACCGGCGGGCGGGACGAGCGGGCTTCGATCCGGACGGGCCGCCCGGCGGGACCGGCGCTTCTGGAGCGACTCGGACAGCGAGACCAGCCCCCGGTAGACGGCCTCCCCCCCGCCGGTCTGCTCGGGACGGTTGAGGTTGGCCATGATGCGCAGGACGCTGCGCATGACCGGCGGGACGAGCATGCCCGCCCCTACCGTGGCCCGCATCAGTCTCGGATCGGAGATCGCCTTCACGAAAGCCCTGGCGATGGCGTAGTACTGCCCGTACTCGGATTGCAGGCGCTCCTCGTAGCCGAAGAGGGGACCGTGGGATGCGGGGCTCGACTCGCTCGCGCCGCTCCGCTCCGTCGTCCCCGCCGGTGTGCACGCCCGGGCCACCGGCCAAGGCGTCGGCCACGACATCGGCGGCGATGCGGCCGGTCTCCCATGCATAGGCGATCCCCTCGCCGTTGAAGGGGTTGATGTCGCCGGAGGCGTCGCCGACGACGACGAAGTCCTCCCCCGTCCTCGGCCCGATCGAGAAGCCCATCGGCAGCCTGCCGCCGGTGGGCTCGCTGCACGCCGTCGCCGGCGAGATGCACCACGACTTCGGGGCGAAGTCGACGAACTCCTCCATGAGCCTCGTCGTGTTGAGGCCCTTCCAACGCTCCGCCGTCGACAGCAGGCCGATCCCGACGTTCACCCGGCCGTCGCCGAGCGGGAAGATCCAGCCGTAGCCCGGCACGACGTGGCCGTTGCGGTCCCGGATGTCGAGATGGGACTCGATGAACCGGTCAGCGTGGCGGGGGGAGTAGAAGTAGCCGCGGATCGCCATCCCCTGCGGGTACGACTTGTCTCTCGCGGTGCCGAGAACTCGGCCGAAGCGGGACAGCGACCCGTCGGCGACGATGACGTAGCGAGCGTGCACCTCCGTGCGGGTGCCCCGCGACCGGTCCACCACGATGGCCCCGCCGCACCGGGTGGCGGAGAGATCCGCAGATCCGGCGCCGTTGCCACGGCTGTGGCCGAGGGCAAGGGGGGAGACGGCCTCGGCGCCCTGCCAGACGAGGGCCCCGGCTTTCTCGGCGTGCTCGCTCACGAGCCTATCGAGGTCGAACCGGGTGATTATGTAGCCGTAGGAGGGATAGTCGGGATGCGACGGCCAACGCATCTCGAGCTCCCGGTGAAATGCCATGGAGCGGAGCCCGTCGTAGCGGTGGTGGCCGGCCAGGGCACCCTCGAGGCCCATGTCCCGGAGCTGGCGCACCGAGCGGGGCGTCAGCCCGTCGCCGCAGGTCTTCTCGCGGGGGAAGTGCTTCTTCTCCACACAGAGGACGTCGACGCCTTTCGTGGCGAGCCAATAGGCAGCGGCGGAACCACCTGGCCCGCCGCCGACCACGAGCACGTCGCAGTCATGCCGAGCCGGCCGCGGAGGATCGAGGCCTTCGCTCGCCATGGCTTGGATGATAGGGCGCCGGGCGGCGCGCCGGCCCCGGGCTCAGGCGGCCGAGGACCGCGGGCCGGCGCGAGGCCCCAAGGCGCGGCCACACCGATCAATCTCCGGACCGGAGATGATGTCACCTCCGGCGGTATCGCATGGTAGAACCGATCCGAGACCCATGGGCAGCCTGGACAGCTATCTCCCGATATTCCTGTTGATCGTCCTCGGCGTCGTCTTTGCCGCCCTCTCCTTCGTGGGATCGAAGATGCTTGCGCCGCAACGGCCGACGGTCGCAAAGCGAGCACCGTACGAATGCGGCATCGTGCCCACGAACGATCCTGCCACCCGTTTCCCGGTCCGCTTCTACCTGGTGGCCATGATCTTCATCATCTTCGACATCGAGGTGATCTTCCTGTTCCCGTGGGCCGTCGTCTACGACCAGCTCGGCCGGTTCGGGCTCGTCGAGGTGATCGTCTTTGCGGCGGCGGTGTTCATCTCCTTCGTCTACCTCATCTCCTACGGAGCCCTTGACTGGGGACCCATGCGCCGGGTCCGCCCGGTTGTCCCCGAGCAGCAGCGGACCTCGGTCAGCACGGTGCGCCGCGTCGACGGCACGGAGCCGGTAGGGTCCGGCGGCTCGAGCGGCGAGGCCGCCTGAGGCTAGGAGCGCGACTTGGGGCTCGATTCCCTCCAACACAACTTCCTCACGGGCCAGCTCGAGGACCTCGTCAAGTGGGCGCGCAAGTCGAGCGTGTGGCCGGCCACGTTCGGCCTGGCCTGTTGTGCGATCGAGATGATGGCCGCCGGGGCGGCGGACTTCGACCTTGCCCGGTTCGGCATGGAGGTGTTCCGGGCTTCTCCCCGCCAGGCCGATCTCATGATCGTGGCCGGGCGCGTCTCGCAGAAGATGGCCCCTGTGCTCCGCCAGGTCTACGACCAGATGATGGAGCCGAAGTGGGTCATCTCGATGGGCGTCTGCGCCTCGACCGGCGGCATGTTCAACAACTACGCCATCGTCCAGGGCGTCGACCAGGTCGTCCCGGTGGACGTGTACGCCCCCGGCTGCCCCCCGAGCCCCGAGACCCTCATGCACGCCATCTTGACGCTGCACGAGCAGATCCGCACGGGCCAGCTGACCAAGCGCCGTCAGCCGGGCACGGCCGGCCCGGGCGCCGGCATCCACGTCGCCGAGGCGCATCGGGGCCCCGGTTGGGTACAGCCCGAGACCTCGCCGGTCTATGTGGGAACCCCCCGTTGAACGTGGCGGACGACAAAGACGGGCCGACGTCGACTGTGACAGCTGAGGCGTCCGCAGCGACCCTCGCCGGCTGAGGCCGAGGCTCGGCCGGCCCCGGCGGGCGAGGCAGAGCCCGATGTGACGACGCTGCCCGGTCTCGCCGGTGTGGCCAGCGTCCGCGCCGGGTCCCAGCTGGTCCTCCATCCCACCCGGGAGCGCTATGTCGAAGTGGTGGAGGCCCTCTTCGCCGCCGGCTTCGAGGTGTGCGCCGACCTGTGCGGAGTGGACTACCTGCGTCACATGGAACGCTCGCTGCCCGCTGCGGTCGAGCCCGAGCGCTTCGAGGTCGTCGTCAGCCTCTTGTCGCTCAGCCGGCGCGAGCGCGTCCGTCTCCGGGTGCAGGTGCCGGAGGCGGACCCCACCGTACCAACGCTGTTCTTCGTCCACCCGGGAAGCGAGGCGATGGAGCGGGAGGCCTACGACATGTTCGGGATCCGCTTCGACGACCACCCTGACATGACCCGCATCTTGATGCCGGAGGACTGGGAAGGCCACCCGCTCCGGAAGGACTTCTCGGTCGGCCGCGTGCCTGTGCAGTTCAAGGATGCCCCGGGACCGCGATGAGCAACGGTCCCACCGACGACGCCCCCGAGATGCCCGCCCCGGACGCAAAAGGCCCGCGGGTCGCCGGCGCCGACCTCCTCGATCCGGCCGAGGAGCACGACCCCGAGGAGGAGATCACCGAGCTCCTCGTGCACGAGACGGCGGAGGGCTCCCAGGAGCTGGGCGAGAGGGGCGCCACGCCCGTCGAGGAGCTGGCGATCGAAGAGGGTGCCGTGCTCCGCATCCCCGAGGGCCTCGTTCTCGACCCGGGCAACGTGGACGTGGAATTCGGTCCCGACGAGACGATGATCATCAACATGGGCCCGCAGCACCCCTCCACCCACGGCGTGCTGCGCATCATGCTCGAGCTCGAGGGCGAGACCGTGCTGCGCTCGAAGCCGGTCATCGGCTACCTGCACACCGGCATGGAGAAGACGGGCGAGGAGCTCACCTACGTGCAGGGGGCGACGAACGTCACCCGCATGGACTACCTGTCGCCCCTCCACAACGAGCTCGTCTTCTCCCTCGCCGTGGAGGAGCTCCTCGGCCTCGAGATCCCGCCCCGGGCGACGTGGATCCGGATGCTCATGAGCGAGCTCAACAGGATCTCGTCACACGTCATGTGGACTGCCACGAACGGGATGGACCTGGCCTCGACGTCGATGATGATCTACGGCTTTCGCGAGCGGGAGATGGTGCTCTCCTTCTTCGAGAAGACGACCGGGCTCAGGATGAACCACAACTACATCCGCCCGGGCGGCGTGGCGGCCGATCTGCCGGACGGCTGGGAGGACGACGTGGCGGCCATCATCGGCACGATCCCGGGCCGGATCGACGAGTACGACGAGCTCATCACCGGCCAGCCGATCTTCCGCGAGCGGACCGAGGGGGTCGGCGTGATCAGCGCCGAGCTGGCGACGGCGATGTCGGCCACCGGTCCGATCCTGCGGGCGAGCGGGGTGCCCTGGGATCTGCGTCGCTCGATGCCCTACCTCTACTACGACCAGGTGGACTTCGACGTCATCGTGGGGACGGTGGGCGACACCTTCGACCGCTATGCCGTCCGCCTGAACGAGATCCGGGAGGCCTGCCGGATCATCGCCCAGATCGTGGAGAAGATGCCGCCTGGCGACTACCGCTCGCAGGACAAGAAGGTGACGCCGCCTCCCCGCCAGCGGATCGACGAGTCGATGGAGGCGCTGATCCACCACTTCAAGATCTTCACGCGGGGCTTCGAGACCCCGCCCGGCGAGGTGTACACCGCCATCGAGTCACCTCGGGGCGAGCTCGGCTGCTACCTGGTCTCTGACGGGAGCAACAAGCCGTACCGCCTGCACATCCGCGGCCCGAGCTTCGTCAACCTGCAGAGCCTGCCGGCGCTGCTGCGCGGCGGCCTCATCGCGGATGCCATCGCCATCATCTCCTCGGTGGACCCGGTCATGGGGGAGGTGGACCGCTGATGGCCGCCGGCCTCAGCGCCGAGACGCTCTCGAAGGCGCAGGCGGTCGTCGCCTGCTACCCCGAGAGGCGCTCGGCGCTCATCCCGCTCTGCCACTTGGCCCAGGCCGAGCACGGCTACCTGACGGCGGCGGCGATGGAGGAGATCGCCCGCCTCACCGGCTGCTCGGCGGCCGAGGTGCAGGGAACGGCCAGCTTCTACGACATGCTCCACACCGAGCCGGTCGGGCGGTATGTCATCGCCGTCTGCACGAACATCGCCTGCATGCTGGCCGGTGCATACGAGGTGCTCGTGCACGCCGAGGAGCGGCTCGGCCTGCGGGTCGGACAGACGTCGCGCGACGGGCTCTTCACGCTCGAGGAGGCCGAGTGCCTGGCCGGTTGTGACCAGGCCGTCTGTGTGCAGGTCAACCACCGGTTCTTCGGCCCGGTCGACGAGGTGGCCTTCGACCGGCTGGCCGAGCAGCTCGCCGAAGGCTCACTCTCGGCCACAGTGCCTCCCCACGGCGTGCTCAGCCGGGTGAGCCGCAACGTGGGCCTGCCCGCCCAGGCTGCCGCGGCGGCATCTGTCTCGAGAAACCCGCAGAGTGCCGGCGAACCCCCCACCCCCACCCGGGGCACGGCCGCCGGCCCGGCCGGGAGCGGGGGACAGCGCTCCGGCGAGAGCCCGGCGCAGGCGTTCGACCCGCGGAGGTCGCCGTGATCACCGAGGCTCCCCGCATCGTCACGGCCCGTCTCGGGTACGAGGACTCCCACACCATCACCCGCTATCTGGCCACGGGAGGATATGCCGGCCTCCGTAAGGCCCTCCGGATGACGCCCGAGCAGGTCCATGACGAGGTCAACGCGGCGAGCCTCCTCGGGCGGGGCGGGGCCGGCTTCCCGGCCGGGCGGAAGTGGTCCATGTTGCGCAAGGCGGCGACCACCTACCTCGTCGTCAACGGCGACGAGAGCGAGCCGGCGACGTTCAAGGACCACCTCTTGATCGAACGGGACCCGCACCAGATCATCGAGGGCACGATCATCGCCGCCTATGCCGTCGGTGCCGCCCAGGCCTTCCTGTTCTGCCGGGGTGAGTTCGCCCTCGGGCTCGAGCGGTTGACGGAAGCCTGCAACGACGCCTACCGGCACGGAGCGCTCGGGGCGGACATATTCGGGTCGGGTTTCTCTCTCGACCTCGTGATCCACCCGGGGGCGGGCGCCTACATCTGCGGGGAGGAGACGGCCCTGCTCGAGAGCCTGGAGGGAAAGCGCGGCTTCCCGCGGATCAAGCCGCCCTACTTCCCCGCCGCCATCGGGCTCTACGGCGAGCCCACCGTGGTGAACAACGTCGAGACGATGTCCAACCTGCCCTGGATCGTGCTGAACGGCGGCGCCGCCTTTGCCGCCCTCGGGCAGGGCAGCTCGGCCGGGACCCGGCTGTTCGCCCTCTCCGGACACGTCGAGCGGCCCGGCTGGTACGAGCTCGAGATGTCGAAGGTGACCTTCCGCGACCTCATCTACGACGCCTCCCTCGGGGGCGGGATCCGGGACGGCAATGCCCTCAAGGCCTTCGTCCCCGGTGGCGTCTCGGCTCCGTGGTTCTTCCCCGAGCATCTCGACCTCGGCCTCGACCAGGATGCCGTGGGCAAGGCCGGCTCCATGCTCGGCTCGGGCTCGATCGTGGTGATGGACGACACCACCTGCGCCGTGCGGGCAGCATGGCGGATCACCCGCTTCTTCCAGCGCGAGTCGTGCGGCCAGTGCACCCCGTGCCGGGAGGGGAGCGGATGGGTGGAGAAGATCCTCCGGCGGATCGAGGACGGCTTCGGGCGGGAGGAGGATCTCGACCTCCTGCTCGACGCGTGCGACAACATCGCCCCCGGCCTCAGCTGGCCGCCGGCCCAGACCACGATCTGCGTGCTCGGGCCGTCGATCCCGTCCGTGCATCGTCTCCGGGCTCGGGCGCTTCCGCGATGAGTTCCTCCTGCACGTGAAAGAGGGTGGCTGCCCGATGCCGGCGGACAAGGTGCGCCATGCCTGAGTCCCCCGCAGCCGCAGCCGAGCGCACCGTCACCGTCACCCTCGACGGGCGGGAGATCACCGCAGAGAAGGGTGAGCTCATCATCGACGCCGCAGAGCGGGCAGGCGTCTACATCCCGAGGTTCTGCTACCACCCACGCATGAAGCCGGTGGGGATGTGCCGGATGTGCCTGGTCGAGATATCGAGCCCGCGGGGGCCGAGCCTGCAGCCGGCCTGTTTCGTGCAGGTCGCCGACGGCCAGGAGATCCGGACCGCTTCCCCGAAGGCTGTGAAAGCCCAGGAGGGGGTACTGGAGTTCCTCCTCCTCAACCACCCCCTCGACTGCCCGGTCTGCGACAAGGGAGGCGAATGCCCCTTGCAGGACCAGGCGCTCTCGCACGGGCCGGGCGAGTCCCGCTTCATAGAGGAGAAGCGCCACTGGGCCAAGCCGATCGCCCTCGGCCCTCTCACCCTGCTCGACCGGGAGCGCTGCATCCAGTGCGCCCGGTGCACCCGTTTTGCCGAGGAGATGGCCGGCGAGCCGATGATCGACTTCTTCGAGCGGGGAGACCGCATCGAGGTCGCCGTCTTCCCGGAGCACCCTTTCACTTCGTACTTCAGCGGCAACACGGTCCAGATCTGCCCGGTGGGGGCGCTCACCTCGGCGCCGTACCGCTTCAAGGCGCGGCCGTGGGATTTGGAGCAGGCCGAGTCGACGTGCACGTTCTGCTCGGTCGGCTGCCGGATCGCGGCGCAGTCGTCCGCCGGCTCGCTCGTGAGGTTCCTCGGGATCGATGCCGGGCCCGTCAACCAGAGCTGGCTGTGCGACCGGGGCCGCTACGGCTACGCAGCCGTCCACGCCGCCGACCGCCTCACCCAGCCGATGATCCGGCAGTCCGGGGAGCTCACCGCGGCCACCTGGCACGAGAGCCTCCGGGCGGCGGCCGCCGGCATCACCTCGGCCGTGGCGAGCGGCGGTCCCGGCTCGGTCGGCATCATCGGGGGCGCCCGGTTGGCCGAACGAGGACGCTTATGCCTGGTCGAAGCTGGCCCGTTCGGTCATCGGGACGGACAACGTCGACGCCCAGCTCGGCGACGGCCTGCCGGCCGAGCTCGTGCAGGGACTGCCCAGGGCGACGATCGACGACGCCTGCAGCGCCAAGCTCACCATCCTGCTCGCCGGCGACCTGCGGGAGGAGCTTCCCGTCCTCTACCTCCGCCTCCGCAACGCCGCGGGCGCACTTCGGCCTCCCCATCCTCGAGTGCTCGCCCGTGCCGACGTGCGCTCGCCCACGTGGCCGCCGCCACGGCGACCTACCGGCCGGGCGATGCGGCCCTCCTCGCCTCTGCTCTCGTCGGCGGGGCCCGCGCCGAGGTGCCCGGCGTGCCGCCCGTCCGTCTGCAGGCAGCCCGTGACCTGATCTCCGCCGCTGCTCGCCGACTCGCCGGACGGCGAAGGCATCGTGGTCGTGATGGGCCGCGGCACCGTGACGGACTCGGCCGCCCAGCTGGCGGCGGCCGCCGCCGCAGCTGGCTTTCGGCCTGGCCGAAGGCGCGGTTCCTCCCCGTGCTGCGCCGGGCCAACGTGCTCGGCGCCCTCGACATGGGCCTCGCCCCCGGGGTCCTCCCCGGGCGGGTCACGCTCGATAGCGGGCCGGGACTGGTTCGAGGCCTCCTGGGGCTCGCTCCCGGCCGCCCGTGGCCTCGACTGCCGGCGAGATGCTCGAAGCCGCCGCGGCCTCGGAGCTCGGCGCGCTCATCCTGCTCGGCGCAGACCCGCTCGCCGACTTCCCCGACCGCGACCTCGCCACGCGTGCCCTCGAGATGGTGCCCTTCCTCGTCGGGGTGGACATACTCCCCAATCCCTCTGTCCAGCTCTGCGACGTCGTGCTCCCCGCCGCCGGACCGACCGAGCGAGGGGGTACCACCACCAACATCGAGGGCCGGGTGAGCAGGCTCGCCCAGAAGGTCGTCCCGCCCGGGCTCGCCCGGCCGGACTGGGTGATCGCCGCCGAGCTCGCGCTGGCGCTCGGAGCCGATCTCGGCTTCCACAACCTCGAGTCCATCTGGGAGGAGGTCGAACGGCTCTCCCCCGTGCACCGGGGTTGCACGGTCGGCGCCCTCGTCCGCCACGGCGCCGGCGACGGCGTCGTGGTCCCGGTCGAGCGGGCCGGCGTCCGGATCGGTACCCGCGACCGGCCGCTCGACCCGATGGCCACGCCCGGCATCGCCTCGGTCGAGGAGCAGGGGGCGCCTCTCGCCGCCGGCGCCGTCGTGCCTCCCGGCGCCGAGGTCCACGAGGCTGTGGAGCTGGAACAGGCGGAGCCGGCTTCGCCGGTGGCGGGGCCGGCCCCGACGGGGGCCGGCGGGTGACACCGCGCCGCGGGGGACGAGCAGAACCGCGCCGAGCAGCGGCCGGAGGCACAGCCCAGGAGGGCCCCTTCGCCCGTCGATGCCCGCGCCGAGCTCAAGGAGGGTGCCAGGGAGGATCGGTCCCGTCCCCGGAGCGTGCGGGTGATGCCGTCAGCCACGAGGGACAGATCCACCCTGTCGCCGAGAGGCCCGGCCACGGGGGCAGCTCCGGGGGTGGCGGACGCAGTGGCTTCGCCGGGGGTGGCGGAGGGCCCGGGTCGGCCGCGGGAGAGACAGCTCCGACTCCGCCGCGGCGGAGGGCAGGCCGCCTCTCATGAGGATCGAGCCGGGACAGTTCGAGGCGCCGCCGGCTCCTCGCCCGGACGGCTATGCGGTCCGGCTCGTATGCGACGGTCGCTCTACGACCACGGCACCCTCGTGCAGGCGAGCCCTGCCATTGCCGGGCTCGTGCCCGGCCAGCGCCTGTCCCTCGCACCGAAAGCCCTCGAGCAGCTCGGCGTCGTCGACGGGGACGAGATTCGGATCCGCTCCGAGTCGAGGCGAGCTCGTGCTGCCTGTCGTCGCCGACGCGAGCGTGCCGGTCGGCTTCGCCGTCCTGCCCCTCAACGCGGTCGCCGTCGACGAGCCGAGCGCCACCGTGCTGCTCGACTCGAGCGCCCTCGTCGCCGAGGCGCGCCTGGAGACGGTCCGCTGATGGGCGATCCCGCTCTTCCTGCACGGCGTCGACGTCGGCGCCTTCGTCATCACCGTGGTGAAGGTCATCGTCGTGTTCGTCTTCCTGCATGGTCTCGGTCATGCTGATGATCTGGTTCGAGCGCAAGGTGATCTCGGACATGCAGAACCGCATCGGCCCCAACCGAGCCGGGCCGTACGGCATCCTCCAGACGCTGGCCGACGGCATCAAGCTGTTCTTCAAGGAGGACCTGCTACCCGAACGGGCCGACAGCGTCGTGTTCAAGCTGGCGCCTTACCTGGCGCTGCTTCCGGCCCTGCTCATCTTCACGATCGTGCCCGTCGGCGGGGTGGTGACCATCGCCCACCACGTAGTCGAGCTGCAGGTGGCCGATCCGCCGATGGGGATACTCCTCTTCCTTGCTCTCTCCACCGTGGCGATCTACGGGACCCTGCTCGCCGGGTGGTCCTCGGGGTCGAAGTACCCGCTGCTCGGCTCCGTGCGGGCGAGCGCCCAGCTCATCTCCTACGAGGCGGCGATGGGGCTGTCCGTGGTGGCGGTGGTGCTCGAGACCCACTCCCTCTCCACCCGGGCGATCGTGCAGGCCCAGGCAGCACACTTTTGGTACTGGAACGTCTTCCGGACCGGGATCGTGCCCTTCGTCGTCTTCTTCGTGGCCATCACCGCCGAGCTCAACCGGCCTCCCTTCGACCTGAGCGAAGGTGAGCAGGAGCTCGTCGGCGGCTTCCACACGGAGTACTCGTCGATCCGGTTCGCCCTGTTCTTCCTCGCCGAGATTCATGAACCTGATCACGATGTCGGCGATCATGGTGACGCTCTTCTTCGGCGGCCCCGACGGCCCCGGCTTCCATTTCGTCAGGTGGCTCTGGCCGATCCTGTGGTTCCTCGGAAAGACGGTCGTCTTCCTCTACGTCTACGTCTGGATCCGGGCCGCCCTCCCGCGGCTGCGCTACGACCAGCTGATGGACCTCGGCTGGAAGCGGCTGATCCCGCTCTCGCTGGCTTGGCTGCTCGTGATCGCCGCGGTGAGGCTGCACGCCGGCGACGCCTGGGGGTTCGCCGTCTTCGGCGGGTGCCTCGTGGCCGGGGCGGCGCTCTGGAAGGCGCTCCAGGTGAGCCGGCGGCGCCGGGAGCTCCAGGCCGTCGACGAGCGGACCGACCGGCCGGCCCGCATCTTCCGTCCCGCCGGTCTTCGGCCTGTCCGCGGCGGCGACGGCGGAGGCGGCCAATGAGCATGTTCCCGTTCCTCGGCGGTTTCAAGGTCACCCTCAAGCAGGTGCTGGAGCCGCGGGTGACGAGCCAGTACCCGAAGGAGAAGCAGCCGAAGCCGCCCCGCCTCCATGGCCGGCACGTCCTCAACCGTTACGAGGACGGTATGGAGAAGTGCATCGGCTGCGAGCTGTGCGCCGCCGTCTGCCCGGCCGACTGCATCTACGTGCGGGGCAAGGACAACCCCCCTGACGAGCCTGTGTCGCCGGGGGAGCGGTACGGCTTCGTGTACGAGATCAACTACCTGCGCTGCATCCACTGCGATCTGTGCGTCGAGGCCTGCCCGACCGAGGCCATCACCGAGACGAAGATGTTCGAGTTCTCCTTCTCCAACCGGGCGGACGCGATCTACACGAAGAACGAGCTCGTGGTGGACGATGACGGCAAGCCGCGGCAGTTGCCCTGGGAGGACTGGCGCCCGGGCGACGACAGGAACACGTCGGCATGGATGCGGGCGACGTCCCCGTCCGGCTCGGCCGACTACGAAGGAGAGGTCCAGTGGTCCGGCGAGCTCGGCTACGGCGTGAGGGCGCCCGAAGGCGGCCAGAGCGGCCGGCGCGATGACGCCGCCACCGGCAACATTGCGGTGCGCGCGGTCGAGCGGAACAAGATCCCCCGCCGCCTCGGCGGCAAGGTGCGCTGAAGACGTGCACGGCTACCTGCTGGCCGCCACGATCCCGGACGCCGTCACCTTCGTCGTGGCGGCCGCCATCTGCGTGGCAGGAGCTCTCGGCGTCGTCTTGTCGAAGAACCCCGTCCACTCCGCCCTCATGCTCATCATGACGCTGTTCGGCGTGGCGGTGCTCTTCGTCGAGGAGAACGCCCAGTTCCTCGCCGCCGTCCAGGTGATCGTCTACGCGGGGGCGATCGTCGTGCTGTTCCTCTTCGTCATCATGCTGCTCGGAGTCGACCGGCGGGAAGCGGTGAACGCCGACCCGCTCGGCCACCAGCGGCTCTGGGCCATCGTGCTCGGCGCCCTGACCCTTGCCGAGGTCCTCCTGCTCGCCAAGGGCAACTGGGCGACTGGCGCGCACTCCGTCTCGGGCAGCCTCGACCAGAACAGCCGGACCAACGTCTATGTTCTCGGCAAGTCGGTCTTCACCACCTACCTGCTGGCTTTCGAGGTCACCTCGGCCCTGCTCGTCATCGCCATCATCGGCGCCGTGGTGCTCGCCCGCCGCACCCGCAGCCGCATCGGGCCGGCTGCGCGGCGGCGACCTCACGCCTCCCTTCGTCGACGCCCCGGGGCCCGACGACGATGCCGAGCCCGCCGTCGAAGACGCCCCCGAAGCCGCACTGCCCGAGCCCGACCTCGTCCTGTCCGAAGGAAGGCTCGTCACCGCCGAGGAAGGCGCAGCTGAGGGCGTCTCGATCGGGTCCGGGCTCGGCCGGCCGCTGCCGCCTCCGGCGCAGACACCTCCGCCGCAGGCGCACGGCCGCCCTCCGAGGAACCCGGCGCCGCCGCCTCCCTCCGCCAGGAAAGAGACGTTATGCCAGCGATGCCGACTGCCCGAGAGGGCGTCGGTGTGCCGCCGGCGGAGGTGTCTCCGCCGATGGCATCATCCGTCGTCCTGGGCGCGCCAAATCAGGAGGCACCGCGATGAGCGTCAACGCCAGCTGGTACCTGACGCTCGCCGCCGTCCTGTTCACGATCGGCGCCATCGGCCTCCTCGTCAGGCGGAACGTCCTTGTCATGTTCATGTGCGTCGAGCTCATGCTGAACGCCGCCAACCTCACCTTTGTCACGTTCGCCCGGACTCTCAACGACATCGGCGGCCAGTCGGCGGTCTTCTTCGTCCTCGTCGTGGCAGCGGCCGAGGTCGTGGTTGGCCTGGGGATCATCGTGGCGATCTTCCGGCGTCGCGTCGGGGCCACGGCGGACGACATCCACAGGCTGAAGGGCTGACGCGCCGCCATGCTCCGGGCCGCCTTCCTCATCCCGCTCTTCCCGTTCCTCGGCTTCCTCGTGCTCGTGCCGTTCGGGCGCAAGCTCGGGAATCCGCTCGCCGGGTGGTTGGCGACCGTCATGGTGGCGTGCTCGTTCGTCACGACGATCGTCGTCTTCGCCGGCCTCTTCCGACTGGCACCGGGACATCGCCTCTACGTCCAGACCTGGTACAGCTGGATCTCCGTCGACCGTTTCCATGTGAACGCCGGCTTGTTGATCGACCCGCTCTCCATGACGATGGCGGCTTTCGTCACCGGGGTGAGCGCCCTCATCCACCTCTACTCGATCGGCTACATGGAGCACGACGAGCAGTTCCCGAAGTTCTTCCTGTACCTCAACCTGTTCGTCTCCTCGATGCTCATCCTCGTGCTCTCGGGGAACTTCCTGCTCACCTTCCTCGGGTGGGAAGGCGTCGGCGTCTGCTCCTACTTCCTCATCTCCTTCTGGTTCAACAGGCCGTCGGCCGCCAGTGCCGGCAAGAAGGCGATGATCTACAACCGCATCGGCGATGCCGGATTCCTCGTGGCGATGTTCCTCATCTTCGAGCGCACACGGAGCCTCGAGTACCAGACCGTCTTCGCCCGGCTCAGCCATGTCGGCACCCCTTCGTTGACTGCCATCGCCCTGCTCCTGTTCCTCGGCGCAGTCGGGAAGTCGGCCCAGCTGCCGCTCTACCCGTGGCTGGCCGACGCCATGGAGGGCCCCACGCCGGTCTCGGCGCTGATCCACGCCGCCACGATGGTGACGGCCGGCGTCTACCTGATGTGCAGGATCAACCCCATCCTGTTCCGGGCACCCGACGCCGCCCATGTGATCGCGATAGTGGGGGCGGCGACGGCGCTACTCGGGGCGACCATCGCCTGTGCACAGAACGACATCAAGAAGATTCTCGCCTACTCGACCATCTCGCAGCTCGGTTACATGTTCCTCGCTGCCGGCATCGGGGCGTACACGGCGGCGATCTTCCTCATGCTCACCCATGCCTTCTACAAGGCGCTCCTCTTCCTCGGCGCCGGCTCGGTCATCCATGCGATGAACGACGAGCAGGACACGAAGCGCTTCGGCGCCCTCCGCCGCGCCATGCCCATCACGGCCGTGACGTTCTTGATCGGATGGTTGGCGATCGGCGGCGTCCCGCCTCTCTCCGGGTTCTGGTCGAAGGGCGACGTGCTCATGAACGCCTGGAAGGACAACTCGGCCCTCTACGTGGTGGGAGCCGTCACCGCCGTGCTCACGGCGTACTACCTCGGGCGTGCCTACATGCTCACCTTCACGGGCCAGCAGCGCTGGGTCGAGGCGCGTCAGAGCGGCGACGTCGGGAGCCTGGCGGCCGAGGGCGCCGGAGCTCCGAGCCTTGGAGCCGGCGCCCACGGCGGAGGTGGGGTGGGGACCGGCAGGGAGAACCAGAACGCCGACACGTCGATCCCGAACGCTCCGGTGGAGGCAGGCGGCCGGGGCGGCCCGGACCTTCACCCGCACGACCCCTCCTGGGTCATGTCCTTGCCGCTCGTCGTGCTCGCCGGCTGCTCGGTCGTGGCCGGGCTCATCAACCTTTCCTTCGGCCACTGGGACTTCCTGGCCCGCTGGCTCGCGCCGGTGGTCGGCGCCCACATGTTCCACCCGCACTTCACGACGGCCCAGCAGTGGTACTTCGCCCTGGCCGACCTGTTGTTCGCCTCCCTCGGCGTGGCCGTGGCGGTCAGCCTGTGGCGCAAGACGGCCGATCGGCCGGCCGTCGAGCCGACGTTCCTGCGACGGGCGTGGTACATCGACTGGGCTTACGACCGCCTCTTTGCCCGCGGCTCGACGGAGCTCGCAGAGGTGACGGCCCTCGATGTCGAGACGAGGACGATCGACGGCGCCGTCAACGGCCTCGGCTCGTTGTTCAGGTCGAGTGCCCAGGTGCTGCGCAAGGCCCAGACCGGCTACGTGCGCAATTACGCCCTCGGTCTCATGGCCGGCCTCATGCTCGTGCTGGCCTACATCGTGTCGAGGACGGTGTGATGGGCCCGGGCTTCCCGTTCCTCACCGTCCTCGTCCTCCTGCCCGCCGGCGCTGCCGTGGCTGCCCTCCTCGTCCCGGCGGTCGGAGGTCGCCTGGTGCGCCTCGTCGGAGCCGCCGGCACGCTCGCCACCCTCGGTGTCGCGGCTGGCGCCACAGTGCAGTTCCACACCGGCGACGGAGCCTTCCAGATGGTGAGCGAGCACAAGTGGATCTCCTCTCTCGGGATCTCCTGGACGCTCGGGATCGACGGGATCTCGCTCTTTCTCGTCCTTATGACCGCAGTGCTCTTTCCGATCGCCTTGGCGGCTTCCGGAGGCCGTGCCGGCGACAAGTCATTCGTCGCATGGATGCTCCTGCTCGAGGCCGGCTGCCTCGGGAGCTTCCTCTCCCTCGACGTGCTCGTGTTCTTCCTCTTCTTCGAGCTCACGCTCGTGCCCACCTACTTCATCATCGCCGGCTGGGGTCATGAGCGGAGGGGGTATGCGGCCACCAAGTTCTTCATCTACACGCTCGGGGCCTCGGCGTTCCTCCTCGTCGGGATCCTCGCCATCGTCGGCATCCATGCCGCCCAGAGCCACGTGACCACCTTCGACGTCCGCCAGCTCGCCGCGACCCGGCTCTCGGGCACAACCGGGATCCTTCTCTTCCTAGCCTTCACGGCGGCCTTTGCGGTGAAGGCGCCGATCTTCCCGTTCCACACCTGGTCCCCGGACGCATACCGCGAGTCGCCCGCGCCCGGTGTCGTGGTGCTGGCCGGTGTGATGGCCAAGCTCGGCACGTACGGAATCGTCCGCTTCGATCTCGAGCTCTTCCCGCGGGCGGTCGTTACCCTGGCGCCCCTGCTGTTGACACTCGGGGTCATCGGGATCATCTACGGCGGCATCGTCGCCGCTGTCCAGCGCGACCTGAAACGGCTGCTCGCCTATTCGTCTCTCGCCCATCTCGGCTTCATCGTCGTCGGGGCATTCGCTCTCAGCAGTGAGGGCGTCACCGGCGCCGTGCTGCAGATGGTGAACCACGGCATCTACACTGCGGCGCTCTTCTTGCTCGTGGCGATGATCTACCGCAGGAGCGGGAGCTTCGCGACGTCGGATCTGACCGGGCTACAGGCCAAGGCACCCATCCTGGCCGGGATGTTCACCCTCGTCATGCTGGCTTCCATCGGCGTGCCGGGGCTGAACGGCTTCGTCGGAGAGTTCCTGATCCTGACGGGCACGTTCCTCACGCATCGCTGGTGGGCGGTGGTGGCGACCGGGGGCGTGATCGTGGCGGCGATCTATCTCCTGTGGGCCTACCAGCAGGTCTTCCACGGCACGCCCACGATCGCCGAGTCGACCTTCAGGGACGTGACGTGGCGGGAGGGCGCCTACCTGGCGCCGCTGCTGGCAGTGATAGTGCTCCTCGGTGTCTTCCCGGGGCCCGTCCTCGACCGGATCACGCCCTCTGTAAACGATCTCGTGGCCCACGTGGAGCAGGTGGCGCACAACAAGGTCCCCGTGCCCGGCCAGCCGATCCGGCTGACTGCGCGGCGCATCCCTCAGGCAGGAGACGGTCGATGAGCATCCTCGGGCCGCTCGTCGACCCTGTCCGGCTGGGGGTGATCACGGTCCCCCACATCGACTACACGGTTCTCCTGCCGATCCTGATCTGCATCGGTGGTGCTCTCGTCCTCCTGCTCGCCGGGGCGCTCAGCGTGCGGACCTTGCCGACAGCGTTCTACACCGGCGCCACCGTCGTCATCGGAGGGGCGGCCCTCGTCGCCTCGATCGAGCTCTGGTACCGGATTCAGCCGCCTCATCATCCGCTGACGGCGGTGGCGAACGCCCTCGCCATCGACGGGTTCTCGGTGGCCTTCATGATCCTCTCGGCCGCCGTGGTGATAGTGGCCGCCGTCGTCGCCGACAGCTACCTGCAGAGGGAGGGGATCATCGGGCCGGAATACCACGCCCTGGCGCTCCTCTCGGTCTCAGGGGCGATGTTGATGGCCTCCGCCAACGACCTCATCATCATCTTCCTCGGTCTCGAGATCATGTCGATCCCGCTGTACATCCTCGCCGGCCTCGACCAGCGCCGGGCCGAGTCCGGTGAGGCAGCCATGAAGTACTTCGTGCTCGGAGCGTTCTCGTCGGCGGTCTTCGTCTACGGGATCGCTCTCACCTACGGCGCCACCGGCTCGACGAATCTGGCCGAGATCACTTCCTATCTGGCCCACAACGTGCCCACTTCCGAGGGGCTTCTGCTCACCGGGGCCGTGCTGTTGTTCGTGGGCTTCGGCTTCAAGGTGGCGGCGGTGCCGTTCCACATGTGGACGCCGGACGTGTACCAGGGGGCTCCCACCACGGCCACCGGTTTCATGGCCGCCATCGCCAAAGTCGGCGGTTTTGCCGCTTTGCTGAGGGTCTTCTTCTCCTCGTTCCACACCCTGACCGCCTGGTGGCAGCCGATCCTGTGGGTCGTCGCCATCGTCACCCTCCTTCTCGGCGCGGTCCTCGGCCTCGTGCAACGGGACATCAAGAGGATGCTGGCGTACTCCTCCATCAACCACGCCGGCTTCGTGCTGCTGGGCCTGCAGGCCGCCACGTCCCAGGGGATCTCTGCCGGCATCTACTACGTGTTCGTCTACGCCTTCCTCGTGCTCGGGAGCTTCACGGTCATCGCCCTAGTCGGCGGCCGGGGTGATCGGGACCACGACCTGTCGGCCTACAGGGGCCTCGGCCGGCGCAGCCCCGTGCTGGCGCTGGCCTTCGCCGTGTTGCTGCTGGCGCAGGCGGGCGCACCGTTCACCACCGGTTTCCTCGCCAAGCTCTACGTGGTCGAGTCCGCCGTGGATGCCCATTCCTATGCGCTTGCTGTGATCGCCATGCTCTCAGGGGCCATCGCGGCGGCCTACTACCTGCGGGTGGTGTTCCTCATGTACGGAACCGGCACATCGGCCGCCCCGCAGCCGGCATCCGGGAGCGGGGCCGGCGGGGAGGGGAGGCCACCCGGGGATGGGGGTGGGGCCGGCCTCCCCGGCGTCGTGGGCGCCCGGGGTGCAGTGGGTGCGCGAGGGTGCCTTCACCGGCCCCGAGCTCTCCATGGCGACCGGACCGGACGGGGAGTCCCTGCCTCTCGCCGCCGCTGCCGGCGCGCTCAGCCCGACGACACTGCTCGCGCCTGGCGGGACCCCGCCGGGTGAGGGAGCAACTGACGAGGAGGGCTCAACGGCCGGCAACAGCGGCCAGCCTGTGCCGAGAGCTGCCGCGGGCGCTCGGCTCCTCGGAGTCGACGTCCCGCCGGGGGCGGCCATCGGTCTCGCCCTCACCGTGGGCTTCACCGTCGTTCTCGGCGTCTGGCCCGAGCCTCTCTTCAGCTTCGTGCACGCGGCACGCCTGCTCTTCTAGGACTCGGCCCGCCCGGCTGGTCACTGCAGCGGGTGAGCACCGGCACGCGTGACGGGCCCGCTCTCCGACCCGGTCGGGACGAGGAAGCGGCCGATGAGGGGAAGCTCCCAGAAGCTCTCGGCTCGGGCGATTGCAAGAGCCGCTGCCAATGACTGCTCGGCGGAGTCCCAGACGACGTAGCGGGGCAGCCAATCGGGATCGAACTTGGCGTTGAAGCGCCACAGCGACTCGATCTGCATGGAGTCCGACATCCGCTTCAACAGCCAGCGCTCGAGCTTGGCCGAGATGCCGTCGCCCGCCTCTCCCGCCAGCACAGCTCGCATCATGGCGAAGTTGAGGCCGAGGCGGCAGTAGCCCTCGGCCTTGAGGCGCTCCATCGTCCGGACGAGGATGAAGTCGAACAGGCCGTTCGGGTGCTCGCCCGTGTCCCGCCGCATGAGGTCGAGGGAGTAGCCCTCGATGCCCGGTGCCGGCACGAACTGGCAGAAGGCCACCGGGTTTCCTTCGCCGTCTTGGGCCACCGCGAGGAGCAGGCCCTCGTCGAGGGGATCGAAGATGCGACCGAGGGTCATCGAGAAGCCGCGTTCCACGCCTCCCCGGCGGCTTTTCACCATGACCCCCCGGAGGGCGTCGGCGAGGTCCGGATCGACCCGGGACGGATCGTGGAATGTGATCGTGTAGCCGTACTTGGCGATGCGGTTGACCGCTTGGCGGAGACCTTTCTTCGTGCCACCGGCGAGCGACAGCGTGCGCACGTCCGCCACGCCCTCGTCACCGATGTAGAGGTCACGCATGCCCGACCGGTGGTAGACGGGCAGCCAGTCCTGCCCGGCGCCGAGGATGGCCACGGACCAGCCGTGATCGTCGGCGAACCGGCGGAAGGCCGCCCACAGTGCCGCCCTCTCGTCGGCCGGCCCGATCGGGTCAGGCGACACGAGGCAGACGCCCGAGTGGACGGCGTAGGCCACGACGCCGTCCCGGTGGAAGAAGTGCTCCTTGTCGAAGCGGAGTGCGAAGTAGTCGAGCGTCCCTTTGCCCGAGCGCCGGACAATGTCCCGGGCACGGTCGAAGTCGAGCCGCTCCTGCCTCGCCGGAGGGCCGGCTGAGGCGCCGTTGGTCGAGGCTGCCTGCCGGCTCACGGCCGGCTTCGGCCGGAAGGACCGGGTGGGAACGGTCGTCCCGGCGCCGTGGCGGCCGAGGCGTCGGTCGACGAACGGGCGCAAGGCGACGAGGAGTGCCACGGCGAGAAGCCCGAGCCCCACGGCGAGCAGGGCCGGATCGAGGAAGTCTGACACCACGTCGGGCAGCCGGACGCTGTCGATGCCCACGAGCCTCTCCGCCGACGCCAGCAGCGCCTGCTGGAGCGGCAGGGAGCTGAGGTGGTGGTGGCGGCCGTAGATGGTGACGCCGAGCTCGAGCGCCAGCGTCGAGAAGGCGATGATCCCGACGGCTCCCCCGACGAGCGCCCAGATGCCCTGGCGGATCGATATCGGGTCGTACCGCCCGCGGAAGGAGTCCCGGGCCCGAACCAGCCCGGCGAGGACGGCGAGAGCAGCAAGGGTTTGCAGGACCTCGGTCGTGCCACCTCGGACGAGGTGGAGCAGGGAGGTCGTTGCCAGGATCGCCACCGAGACCAGCCAGGCCAGGCGTTGGCCCCGGCGGAGCCCGAGGGCGAGGAGAAGGAGCGTCAGGCCGGCGAAGGCGTCGAGGGCGCTTGCCGCCTCGCTGGCGCCGAGCGGGATGTAGCCGAGGTAGGGGTGCAGCTTGCCGCGCACCTCGACCGGGACGAGCGCCGAGACGATGTCGAGCAGCCCGATCAGTCCCACGAGGGTGCCCACCGCCCGGCGCACCCGCCGCCGTTGCCGGGTGGGGTCGGCGATGGGGGGCCAGTTGGAGACGCCCGGGAACGATGCCACCACCGACAGCTCGAGGGCTTTCCGGCGCCGTCCTCCCACGAGCCGCTCGAGGGCGCTCCCGGCCGGCTGGGGCTGGCGGGAGAGGCAGAGGCGGGCGTGGACGTCTGCGCCGCCCTCCACCTCGACGAAGGAGACCTGCTCGTCGGCGACGAACACCGGCGGCATGCCGAAGGCGGCCCGGCGCTCTTCCACCACCTCACCGCACGCTCCCGTATTGGCAAAGAAACCCCGTCCCACCCCCCCCAACTCCGCCCTCAAGGTATGGCCGGTCACCAGCCCGGCATAGCCTTCGACGACGAGCGCCCGGGCCGCCTCCCGGGCAGCGTCGTTGGCCCGCTCGCCGGGTGGCCCGAGCAGTGCGCTCCCCGGCCCGGTCCACACGCGGTGGTTGACGACGGCAAGGAGCACCGCCACCGCGATGAGCTCCCCGAGGAGGGTGAGAGTCACGTCGGCGACGGGTTTCGCCACCCCGTGCAGCCTGTTCGGCATCCCGAAGAGCCACAGCTCGGGCAGGCGGGCGACGAGGACGAGGGCGGCGGGGATGAGCAGCCACCAAGCCAGGCGCCCGAGCCTTCGATACGTGAGCCTCGAGGCGATGAAGCGGGGCAGGCCCGCCGGGTCCTGCAGTCGGTCGGCCCCGTCCAGCCAGCCCGACTTCGTGTCGGCCAGTGCCGGGAACAGCTCGGTGACGATGTGGTGGCCGAGCGGGGTGTCGCGGGGGTCGGTCGGGTCGGAGAAGGCGTTGCGGGAGTCGTAGCGCCACCCCGGCTCGACCCGGACGAGCTTCGTGCCGTCCCCGGTCTGGACGGCGAGATCCACGGTGAGGGCGATCTCGATCCCGAGAGACTCGAGGGAACTTATGACTTCCTCGTCGTAGCAGATCGCCCTGTCCCTCGTGCCCGGCAGGAGTATCACGTGGCGGTCCGGCTCCTTCAACAGCGCCGCCATCGCCTTTGCCAGCCGGCCGTGAGCATCGAGAGCCGCTGTCGGGCTCGCCTTTTCCTCGGTCGTCCCCTCACTCAGCTCGAAGCAGTTGCCGGCGATCACGACCGCACCCGGCCCTTCGATCGACCCGATCGCCGTCGCCAGCTCCGAAGTGGCGGAGGACGAGGCCACCGTGGGCTTCTCTGTAAGGAAGAGGTCGCTCGCGATGAGTACGCGCCCACCCACCGGGACATAGATGCTGGTGCACGACGCGATCCGGCCGGGCAACATGACGACGCCCATCTTTGCAGCCTCGGACGGGGCTGCGCGAGCCAGGCACCGTCGCTCCGGTACGGGGCTACTCCCGGAAGTTGCCGAACTGAAGCGGGATGTCGAGATCGGCCTCCTTGAGGGCGGCGATGACCGCCTGGAGATCGTCCCTCTTCTTGCCCGACACCCGGACCTGGTCGCCCTGCGCCTGTGAGTTGACCCCCTTCAGCCCGAGATCCTTCACGAGCTTGTTGATGCGCTTGGCGTTATCCGAGGAGATGCCGGCGTTGAGGAGCGCCGTCTGGCGCACGGCGTTGTGCGATGCCTCCTCCACCTTTTGATAGGCGACGGCCTTCAGGGAGACCTGCCGGCGGACGAGCTTCTCTTCGAGAACCTGGACCAGCGCCCGGAGCCGGTCCTCGGTGGGGGCGCCCAACAGGATCTCATGGCCCTTCAACTCGATCGACGCCCCGGTGTTCTTGAAGTCGAACCTCGTCGCCACCTCGCGGGAGGCTTGGTCGACGGCATTGCGGACTTCCTGCAGGTCGACCTCGGACGTGACGTCAAAGCTCGGCATGCGAGAAAGCTAACGCGGGTCCGATAGGGTGACGGGCCGCGGGTCGGTACCCAAGTGGCCAAAGGGAGCAGACTGTAAATCTGTCGGCGCAGCCTTCGAAGGTTCGAATCCTTCCCGGCCCACCGCGCTAGATACGCAGGTCAGAACTTGTATCCGCCGTTCGGCCCTTGGCGACGGCGTTCATGCTGGAGCCGTCTGAGCGCCGAGTTGACCACCAAGGCCCAGACCCGAGAAAAAGCGTCGTCCATCGTGGTGGCCGCGCCTGCCGGCATGACGTGG
The DNA here is from genome assembly GCA_963754255.1 of uncultured Actinomycetota bacterium. Classification (GTDB taxonomy): domain Bacteria; phylum Actinomycetota; class Acidimicrobiia; order Acidimicrobiales; family Bog-793; genus CAVWEW01. The sequence goes on along the minus strand of CAVWEW010000007.1, from coordinate 120,773 downwards.
CTGCAGGTGTCCATGGTCAGGCGATAGGTCGAGTGTCCGAGCACCTCCGTCAGGTATCGCGTGTGCACTCCCTGCGCGAGCAGCAGCGAAGCGATGGTGAACGAGGCCATTCAGTTCCGACAGGCGATCACGGCCACCTCGGCGTCATCCTCTTGGCCTGAGCGAGCGCCGATCCCGCCATGAGGTCGCTGGTCGCTGGCCGGTGGGCCGCGACCTGCCTCGGTGCAACCGAGTCGGGGCCGATCAGCTCGACTGAGGCTTAGGTTTTGGGCCAGCAGTGTCGATGGATAGCGGTGATGGAAAAGTCCTCCGGTCGCTCGGCAGCGGCGCACGTTCCCGCAGCTCTTGGTGATGACGGTGCCGCCGGCGAAAAGAGATGGCTCCTCGTTCTGGGGGGGCGGATTCACCGAATCGAGCACGTGGAGATGGCCAGCTCGGAGGGAATCGCCCTGGTGACGATGCGGCCATGAATAGGGGAACCTGGGCGTCGGTGACTGCAATGTCAGTCGCCTAAATGGAACCGGCCGCGACGACTCTCAAAGATCAAGAGCGTTGGTCAGGACATCCGATCGGGAGCATCGTCACCTCTGCGGCCGCCCTTGTGCTCCCTCTCATCGCCTCGTTCATTGCAGCAACAGTGGTCGGCGCGGCCCTGCCGCGCGCCACCACCCTGATCGGCCATGTGCTCTGGTGGCTCGTCGTGCTCGTGGTGTCAGGTGGCACGTTCGTGCTCGCCGAGCGAGCCGGGCGGAAGTTGCTTCCGCTCGCCGCCCTCCTCAAGATGACAATGGTTTTCCCGGATCATGCACCCTCCCGTCTGTCGGTGGCGAGGAGGGCTGCGTCGACGAGAGAGCTCGAGCGGCGGGTGGACGAGAAGGAGGATTCTGGGCTTCGGCAAGCCCATCTCTGTCGCTACCGACATCCTGGCCCTCGCCTCTGCCTTGAACGGCCATGATCGCCGAACCCGCGGGCACGCCGAACGTGTGCGGGCCTATACGGACATGGTCGCCGAAGAGCTACGGCTTCCGCCTGCCGACCGGGACCGCTTGCGGTGGTCGGCGCTCCTGCACGACATCGGCAAGCTCACCGTCCACGCCGACATTCTCAACAAGCCTGGCGCGCCGACCGAGCAGGAGTGGGAGGAGCTTCGCCGTCACCCCCTCGAAGGAGCACGGCTGATTCGGCCACTCGCCGACTGGCTCGGGGAGTGGAGCCTCACCGTTGAGCAGCACCACGAACGATTCGACGGGCTCGGCTACCCCTATGGCCTTGCCGCTGACCAGATCAGTCTCGGCGGGCGCATCGTGGCGGTGGCAGATGCCTTCGACGTGATGACGAGCGCACGCTCGTACAAGAATCCGCTGAGTGCCGCCGTTGCCCGCGTCGAGCTCACAAAGGGCGCCGGCACCCAGTTCGATCCCGCCATCGTCCGGGCCTTCCTCAACATCTCCATAGGGCGGCTCCGCTGGGCGATGGGTCCTTTGTCTTGGCTGGCCGAAGTGCCTTTGCTGTCTCGATTTGCCACGCTCGGTCACGCGTTGGCAGTTGCACTGCCGGCAGCTCTCGGACTGGGGGCCGTGACGTTGGGGGGCTTGGCGGCGACAGCACTGCAACACCATCAGACGACACCGCCGGTTGCCGGTCACCACGTGGCTGCGACTCCCATGCGGAGACCGATGGCCCTGAGGCGCGTGACGGCCTCTCCTGGTGACCGGCTCGCCGTGGTGACATGGACCACGCTTCCGAACACCGGTGGAGCCAACACGTCCTACGCCGTCGTCGCAACGGGGGGCGGCATCGGCGAGAAGCCGGTGACATTCGCTTCGGCGGCCACGACGGAGACCATGAGTGGCCTCACGAACGGCAAGAGCTACACCTTCTCGGTGAGGGCAATCAACGCCATGGGCACCGGGCCGGCCTCCGCTCAGTCGAACTCGGTTACACCACGCGGGCCGGCGAACGCCGCGGCCGGGATCTCGGCAAAGCCGGGCAACGCCATGGCCGTTGTCACTTGGACCGCCCCCTCCAACGGGGGCAGCCCGATCACCTCCTACACGATCACGGCCTATGCCGCCGGCGTGGCCCAGACCCCCGTGGCTTTCTCATCTGCGGCCACGACCGAGACGATGAGCGGCCTCGTGAACGGCACGAGCTACACCTTCTCGGTGAAAGCGACGAACGCCATCGGCACGGGCCCGGCTTCGGCACAGTCGGCGGCGGTGACCCCGCAGGGCCCCCCGGCAGCGCCGACCGCTGTCTCTGCATCGCCTGGCAACGCCATGGCCGTTGTCACTTGGACCGCTCCCTTCAACGAAGGAAGCCCGATCACCTCCTACACGATCACGGCATATGCCGCCGGCGTCGCCCAGACCCCCGTCACCTTCCCGTCTGCCGCCACGACCGAGACGATGAGCGGCCTCGTGAACGGCACGAGCTACACCTTCTCGGTGAAAGCGACGAACGTCATCGGCACCGGGCCGGCCTCGGCCCAGTCAAGCCCGGTCACCCCAGAGGGTGCCCCGACAGCCCCGAGCGGCGTCTCTGCGACGCCCGGAGACGCCTCCGCCGTCGTCAGCTGGACCGCCCCCGGCTCGAACGGGGGCAGCCGCATCACCTCCTACACGATCACGGCATATGCCGCCGGCGTGGCCCAGACCCCCGTCACCTTCCCATCTGCCGCCACGACCGAGACGATGAGCGGCCTCGTGAACGGCACGAGCTACACCTTCTCGGTCGTAGCGACGAACGCCATCGGCACCGGGCCGGCCTCGGCCCAGTCGAGCCCGGTCACCCCTCGGGGTCCCCCGGCTGCCCCGAGCGGCGTCTCGGCAACGCCGGGCAATGCCATGGCCGTCGTCAGCTGGAACGCTCCTTTCAACGAGGGAAGCCCGATCACCTCCTACACGATCACGGCCTATGCCGCCGGCGTGGCACAGACCCCCGTGGCTTTCTCATCTGCGGCCACTTCAGAGACGATGAGCGGCCTCGTGAACGGCACGAGCTACACCTTCTCGGTGAAAGCGACGAACGTCATCGGAACCGGGCCGGCCTCCGCGCAGTCGAGCCCGGTCACGCCGCAGGGCCCTCCCACAGCGCCGAGCGCCGTCTCGGCCACTCCCCAGGACACGGCTGCCGTCGTCAGCTGGACCGCCCCCGGCTCGAACGGGGGCAGCCCGATCACCTCCTACACGATCACGGCATATGCAGCCGGCGTCGCCCAGACCCCCGTCACCTTCCCGTCTGCGGCCACGACCGAGACGATGAGCGGCCTCGTGAACGGCACGAGCTACACCTTCTCGGTCGTAGCGACGAATGCCGTCGGCACCGGGCCGGCTTCGGCCCAGTCGCCGGCAGTCACGCCGGCTTCCGTCCCCGCCGCCCCGAGCGCAGTCTCGGCATCGCCGGGCAACGCCATGGCCGTTGTCACTTGGACCGCCCCCTCCAACGGCGGCAGCCCGATCACCTCCTACACGATCACGGCCTATGCCGCCGGCGTCGCCCAGACCCCCGTGGCTTTCTCATCTGCGGCCACGACCGAGACGATGAGCGGCCTCGTGAACGGCACGAGCTACACCTTCTCGGTGAAAGCGACGAACGCCATCGGCACGGGCCCGGCTTCGGCACAGTCGGCGGCGGTGACCCCGCAGGGCCCCCCGGCAGCGCCGACCGCTGTCTCTGCATCGCCTGGCAACGCCATGGCCGTTGTCACTTGGACCGCTCCCTTCAACGAAGGAAGCCCGATCACCTCCTACACGATCACGGCATATGCCGCCGGCGTCGCCCAGACCCCCGTCACCTTCCCGTCTGCCGCCACGACCGAGACGATGAGCGGCCTCGTGAACGGCACGAGCTACACCTTCTCGGTGAAAGCGACGAACGTCATCGGCACCGGGCCGGCCTCGGCCCAGTCAAGCCCGGTCACCCCAGAGGGTGCCCCGACAGCCCCGAGCGGCGTCTCTGCGACGCCCGGAGACGCCTCCGCCGTCGTCAGCTGGACCGCCCCCGGCTCGAACGGGGGCAGCCCGCATCACCTCCTACACGATCACGGCATATGCCGCCGGCGTGGCCCAGACCCCCGTCACCTTCCCATCTGCCGCCACGACCGAGACGATGAGCGGCCTCGTGAACGGCACGAGCTACACCTTCTCGGTCGTAGCGACGAACGCCATCGGCACCGGGCCGGCCTCGGCCCAGTCGAGCCCGGTCACCCCTCGGGGTCCCCCGGCTGCCCCGAGCGGCGTCTCGGCAACGCCGGGCAATGCCATGGCCGTCGTCAGCTGGAACGCTCCTTTCAACGAGGGAAGCCCGATCACCTCCTACACGATCACGGCCTATGCCGCCGGCGTGGCACAGACCCCCGTGGCTTTCTCATCTGCGGCCACTTCAGAGACGATGAGCGGCCTCGTGAACGGCACGAGCTACACCTTCTCGGTGAAAGCGACGAACGTCATCGGAACCGGGCCGGCCTCCGCGCAGTCGAGCCCGGTCACGCCGCAGGGCCCTCCCACAGCGCCGAGCGCCGTCTCGGCCACTCCCCAGGACACGGCTGCCGTCGTCAGCTGGACCGCCCCCGGCTCGAACGGGGCAGCCCGATCACCTCCTACACGATCACGGCATATGCAGCCGGCGTCGCCCAGACCCCCGTCACCTTCTCATCTGCGGCCACGACCGAGACGATGAGCGGCCTCGTGAACGGCACGAGCTACACCTTCTCGGTCGTAGCGACGAACGCCGTCGGCACCGGGCCGGCTTCGGCCCAGTCGCCGGCAGTCACGCCGGCTTCCGTCCCCGCCGCCCCGAGCGCAGTCTCGGCATCGCCGGGCAACGCCATGGCCGTTGTCACTTGGACCGCCCCCTCCAACGGGGGCAGCCCGATCACCTCCTACACGATCACGGCCTATGCCGCCGGTGTCGCCCAGACCCCCGTGGCTTTCTCATCTGCGGCCACGACCGAGACGATGAGCGGCCTCGTGAACGGCACGAGCTACACCTTCTCGGTGAAAGCGACGAACGCCATCGGCACGGGCCCGGCTTCGGCACAGTCGGCGGCGGTGACCCCGCAGGGCCCCCCGGCAGCGCCGACCGCTGTCTCTGCATCGCCTGGCAACGCCATGGCCGTTGTCACTTGGACCGCTCCCTTCAACGAAGGAAGCCCGATCACCTCCTACACGATCACGGCATATGCCGCCGGCGTCGCCCAGACCCCCGTCACCTTCCCGTCTGCCGCCACGACCGAGACGATGAGCGGCCTCGTGAACGGCACGAGCTACACCTTCTCGGTGAAAGCGACGAACGTCATCGGCACCGGGCCGGCCTCGGCCCAGTCAAGCCCGGTCACCCCTACGGGCAGCGGAGGCGCGCTCACGATCAGGAATGGTCCGGGTAACGCCGGACGCCCCGATGAGGGAGACGTGATCACCATCACCTTCTCCACACCGCCGCGTTCCACCGCCTTCTGCAGCTCCTGGAGCCCCAACCCGGCTCGAAGCGTTCTGGATGGACCTGACGCCGTCGTCACCGGAACCCAGCTGGCCGGCCCGTCCGATGACATGCTCACTGTGTCCGACTCGGACTGTCCAGGCGGGTTCCACTTCGGGAGCATCGACCTCGGGCAGCGGGGCTATTTCAACGGCGGGCATGTCACCTTCGGTGGCACCATCAATAACGGGCCTGACCATTGCAACTTCTTTAAACCGCCGACCGCGCCCGGCTGCAGCGAGATCATCTGGAACGGCAGCAACACCCTCACCGTGACCCTCGGACAAGAGAGCAATGGCCAGCCCTCCAATGGCAACCCGAGCGTGGCGGTGTACACACCGGCCGCGATACTCGGAGTCGGCGGAACGATAAGCAGCGTGAGGGAGGAGCAGTTCTGACTGCCCCTTTGCAATGGCTTGCCGGAAGACGAGCCGGACGCCCCCTCGGCGGAGATCCCACACCCGTTGGGTCAGCGGCCCGGCCGCTTGGCCCATCCCGTCTGCGGGGCCCGGCCCTGCCGATTCTGCGCGTGTCAACCCATAGAGCGAGTGGTTCTGTCGGAGCAATCCTGTGGGGCGCCCTGAGGATCTCGGCCGCGAACACGATCCTTCCTTGACTCTGCCGTAGCGTCATCTGGTTGACTCACCCCCGTGTACGGGATAGGACGAGTTGCGCGACTGGGGCAGGTCTCGGTGCGCACGCTGCGGCACTACGACGAGCTTGGTCTGCTGAAGCCGGCGCGTGTCGATCCAGTCACGGGGTACCGCTACTACGCGCCCGAGCAGGTCTCCCAGCTGCACCGGGTTCTCGTTCTTCGCGACCTTGGGGTGCCGTTGTCCGAGATCGCTCAGCTCATCGACGACCAGGTCACCACCGAGCAGCTGCGGGGCATCCTGCTGCTCAGACAAGCCGAAGTTCGAGCCCAGCTCGGGGCTCAGATGGAACAGCTGAAGCGGGTCGAGATCCGGCTCGCCCAACTCGAGGAGGAGTCGATGGCCGACTATGACGTGATAGTGAAACGGCTCGAGCCGATGCGAGTCGCTGCGCTCAGCGAGGAGCTCGCCGGCTACGAGGGGATCGGCGAGGCGTGCGGGCGGATGTACCCAGAGCTGCACGCCGCGCTCGGCACGCCACCAGGTGCCCTTCGACGGGTTGTCGCTGGCCCTGTACGAGGACACTGGAGACGAGGCCCGCCCCCTCCGCCTTACGACCGCTCTGCCGGTACCAGATGGGGTCACCATTGAAGGGGTCGGCCTCACCACTATCGAGTTGCCACCCGTCGAGCGGGCCGCGACGACGGTGGTGCGTGGCGCCCCGGAGCGGTTCGCGGAAGCGTTCCGGGCGCTTCATGAGTGGATCCAACGGACCGGTGAGCAGGCGGGTCGGCTCGAGCGTGAACTGTACATCGACTGTGAGGGTCCTTCGGGCACCTGGGTGACCGAGCTCCAGATCGTCCTGGCGCCCAGGGCATAGAGCGCCGAAGCCCAGTCCAACGAGCGACGGCGGCGCGCCAAGTTTGACCGCGCCGGAACGACCGTTTCGCACGCTCCCGGTGACGGGACGGCCGCCATCCTCATCCCCTCGCGCCCGCTGCTTTCCCCCCTCCACGGCATTCACCGACCGCTTCGGGGTCACCTGGATCCTCGGCGTCGAGCCTCAACGAAACCGCTGATCACCCCTGCCGGCGCGGCTGGGCGCCAGCACGCCTCGCCGAAAGCAACACGACGAACAGAAGCTGCCGGCCCTGAATCTCCGCTGCGGCGAGAAGAGACGCGGCCACAGCCGATCGAGGGAAACGATCTACGGAGGACGCCGGCGAACTGACTGGTCCTGGCGAAGTTGGACGCCAGCCTACGGTGTAGGCGTTGCCAATCCGAAAGGAAGAGACGATGGGAATCACGACCGAAGAGCGTGAAGTCCTCGACACCGTCGAAGAACGCCGAGCGGATCTGTTCGAGCTGGCTGCGAATCTCATCCGATTCGACACCACAACGCGGGACGGCATCGACTCGAGCCCTCGCGAAGAGGCGGACCTCCAGGCATACCTCGGTGAGCGTCTGGCGACGGCCGGCGCAAAGACAGAGATATGGGAGCCGAGCGAGCGCTCGGTTGCCGGGAGCCGCCAGGTGCCGCCTGGCCTCGGCTTCGTCGGTTTCCCGCAGCTCGTCGCCCGCTTCGAGGGAACGGGCCGTGGCCCGAGCCTGATCTTCAACGGCCACATCGATGTGGTGTCAGCAGAGCCGGCGGATCACTGGACGACGCCGCCCTTTGTCCCCGACGTCCGGGACGGCCGTCTCTACGGCCGGGGTTCGTGTGACATGAAAGGCGGGGTGGCGGCGATGGTGTTCGCCGCAGAGGTGCTGGCCAGGTGCGGGATCACCCTCGGCGGGGACCTCCTTGTCAGCACGACGACGGACGAGGAGTGCACGAGTGCAGGTGGCGTCGCCACCGTCGCCCATGGCGTGCGCGCCGACGCCGCCATCGTCACGGAGGCTACGAGCCTCGCCGTTGGCTTGGCATGCCGGGGGAGTCTCCTGCCCACGGTCACCGTGACTGGCCGTCCCGGTCACGCCGGCGCCGTCCAGCCCCACTGGCGAAGCGGCGGCGCGGTGAACGCTGTCGAACGGATGACCGTCGTCATCGACGCCGTGCGGAAGCTTCGCGAGGAGTGGCGGGACCGATCCGACCACCGTCACCCCCACCTCCCGGCCGGAGACGCTGTGGCCACGATGATCTGCGGCGGCGAATGGGAGGTCACCCATGCCGCCAGATGTGAGCTGCGCTGCCACGTCACGTATCTGCCCGCCCAAGCCGATGCCGAGGGATACGGCACCCTCGTCGAGAGAGAGTTCACCGACTGGATCCGCCGCTCAGCGGGAGCCGATCCGTGGCTTGCCGAGCATCCGCCGGAGGTCACCTGGGGCGTCGACGTGCCCCCGAGCGAGGTAGCCGATGACGACCCCGTGGTGACGGCAATGACCGGGATGCTGTCTGACCTCGGCCGGCCGGTCCGGCTAATCGGCACCGACTACTGGCACGACGGAGCCACTTTCACCCGAGCAGGAACGCCTTCGGTGGCCTTCGGTCCGGGCAGCGTGCAGGTTGCTCATACGGTCGACGAGTTCGTTCCTCTGGACGAGCTGGTGCAATGCGCGAAGGGGCTGGCCCTCGCGGCGATGCGCTTTTGCGGGACGGCCATCGGCTAGGTCGCTCCGCCGCCGGCGGCTGGTGAGATCCGCCAGCAAAAGACCGGCGGCGGCGAGCGCGCCCGCTGCGGCAGCCTGCACCGCTCTTCCCCAACCCGGCGGCGCGTACGAGAAAGAGACGAGGGAAGTGCCGGCGGGGACACGCACCGACTGCACCAGCCCGTACCTGCGCAGGGGCGGGGAGGCGAGGCTGCCGCCCTGGCGGACGGTGACGCGCCAGCCAGGGATGTCGGCGACGTCCCGCACGAGCTCGACCGGCGAGGGCGAGACCACTTCGAGGGTGGCGGCACCGGTGAGGGGCGAGCTCGAGATCACTCGAAACGCACCGGGTGTCCTGGCACGGCCGCCTGTTGCCGACGAGAGCTCGTACATCGGCGCCGGGCGTGGATCGACGAAGGCCACAAAGGGGCCGACCCGGCCGGCGTCATGCCAACCCCTGAGCGCCGCCCGGAGAGCGGACGGCCCCGGGTCGTGGCGGTTCTCAGCGCCGGCGCCCCTGCCGCGCCCCGGGCTCGGCGACACCAGCACTGCGCGGACGCCAAGGCTGGCAAAGGTTCCGTTGGCGAGGGCAGCGAGGGAGGCTCCGTCCTCTGTGTGCGTGCCGGTGCTGGTCGAGTAGGGGCCCCACATGATCGAGCTGTACCCACCGGCCTCAGCAAGCCCGGCGAGCACACCGAGATCCGGACCGCCAACTTGGGCAAGGCTTCTGCCGTTGCTGAGCTGAGGGTCGAGGATGAGGACACGGCCGTGCCCGGCGAGGGCGGCCAGTCTCGACTCGAGCGGCCCACGGGGAGCCAGCTCCGAGGCGGGCGCCGGCGCCAGTGACGACTGGTTGACGGCGAACAAAGCCAGGTCGGCAAGGACGAAGACCACGACGGCGCGGGGCAGGCGCTCGGCCCGTGACCGGCCGGGGGCGCCTGTGGCGCGATGAGGGTGCGGCTGCCGTCGAAGGACAAAGCAGGCCAGGGCGCCCACTGCCAACGCGGCACTCAAGGCCAGTGCCGGGGCCACGGCAGGGACGGACCACCCGGATCCCGGCTGAGCGGTGAGATAGCCGCCGGCCGGCTTGCCGGTCGCCACGGTGGCGACCACCACGGCCAAGACGGCGGTCACCGGAATTGCAGCGGCGGCCACTTCTTTCCAGTCCGGCCCTGCCGTTGTCCTGGAGGCCGCTCTCGGCCTCCCCCACTCGTCGAGGAAGTAGCCGAGCAGGAGGGAGAAGGCCAATGCCACGGTGATGAGGGCGCGGCTCGGCAGGCGCTGGTCGCCTGCCACCGGCAGGTCGGCCACGAGGTGCTCGAGCGGCGTGTGTGAGCCCAGGGCGAGTACAAGTCCGATCGCGCCCACGAAAAGCCACACTCGCCAGCGCCGAGCCTCGGGCCGACGGACTCGCACGAGCATGACCGCCACGGCTATCAGAGCCAGCGTGCCCGGGTAGGCACCCACCTCTGCGAGGGGGTAGGAGCCGGCGTATTCCCGCAGCCCGATCGGCCCCCCGCCGAGGACGTGAGGGACGAGCAGCTCGAGCACATTGCCGAAGGACAGGGAGCCCCCGGAGATGAAGCGGAACGAGGGCTCCGACCGCTGCGTGAATCCGATGAACAAAGCCGTCGGCCACCACTGCAGAGCGCCGATGGCCAGGCCGGCCCCGGCTCCGACAGCACTCCACCAGACGAGAGCGCCTCGTGACGAGGTCCGGCCCGGCAGCTCCGGCAAGGCGCCGCTTGTGCCTGGCCGTGATGAGGCCGCCGCCGGGAGGAGGAACAAGTGGGCTGCATAGGCAGCACAAATCAGGACCGCATCGATGACGATGTCCGGGCTGCCGGTGAGGGCCACCCATGCCGTGGCGCCACACAGCAGCAGCGCGTGCCGGAAGCGCCCGGTCGCCGGACGGCAGGCCAGTCCGTGGAGAGCGACGAGGGCCCACGGAATGGCCGCTGCTGCTGCCACGAAGTCGATGTGGACGATCTGGGAGCTCACGAACCCCCCGAGCCCGAAGCTCGCCCCGCCGAGGGCGGCGGCGACCGAGCCGCATCCGGTGCGCCGCAGGAAGAGCTGGACGCCGACGGCGGCTCCCGCGAGCACTATCACCTCACCGAGCACCCAGGCCGCCAGCGGCGACATGACACTGAAGAGCAAGGTGATGGGGAGGAGAGCGTGGGCGTTGCCTCCTGCCAGCAGCGGAGTGCCCGACCACAGGTAGGCGTTGTAGAGCGGCACATGTCCCGCCGCCACGATCCGGCCGGCGAGCGCCTCCAGCGGGAAGTTCTGGATGAGGTCGTCGCCGGTGATGAGCGGGTAGCCGATGAGAGCTGCCACGCCGAGGAGGATCCCCGGCACGCCGACCAAGTAGGAGGCGAAGATCCAATCGCGCCGCCCCCACCCCGGCCGCCGGATTCCCTCGCCGGCGGACCCGTCGCTCGCCTCTCGATCGGCGTCCACCGGTAGTGGCATCGCCCGCACCGTAACGGCGGGTGGCCGCTTGAGCACGCTCGACCCGAGTCGCCATACATGGGAGGCCGAGCCGCAGTTCCCGTGCCGGTCAGTCACAATCCCGCCTGAGGCGGCTGGTACCATCGGGCACGGCAGACGGGCGGCGCGGCCGGCCGGTTCTCATGGGCTTTGGTGGGGAACCAGTCGCGGTCGAGTCTGTCCTTCACCGAAAGTCCGCCCGCGGACGACCGGTTGACTTACGAGGGCTGCCGCAGGGGTACACCATCCACGGGTGAGCTCGACTAGGAACTCGATGGCGACGGCTATAGGCGTAGAGGACGAGCTTGACCGGCCGAGAGGGCAGCGGCCCCTGCCGGGGCGGCCGCATCACCGGCCGCGGCGGGTGCTCACCGGTCTGGCTCGACGGGTCACGGGGCTCGGCCCGCGCGGATGGAAGAAGTTGGACGCGGTCAGTCTCTCGGCGCTCGGCGTGGCCGAACGCGTCCGCGGGCCGCAGCCTGATCCGGTGCCCTACGTAAGGGGTGAGACCGCACTCGCCAGACCCCTCGTGGTGTCAGGGATCATCGGCTTCATCGGGGCGGCGCTCGTCCTCTGGGGCGCCTCTCAGCCCACGTCGCCGTTCACCCTGACCCGGAGCAACTGGGCGTGGCTCGCCGGCCAGCCGCCGACGGGAGTGTCACCCTGGTATTTCGGCACCGGCCCCATCGTCGGTCACCAGAACGTCTTCTACGGGGTCGTCGCCGTCTATGCAGGCATGATCCTCATGACCTGGGGCTTCTTCGGGGTGATGCGCCTGACGCGTCAGCACCCCGGCCTGCCGGTAGCTCGCCTCGCGCCCGTGTTCGTGGCTTGGGTCCTCCCGCTCCTCGTGGTGGCACCACTGTTCAGCCACGACGCCTACAGCTACGTCGGCCAGGGCGAACAGATGACCCGGCACATCAACCCCTATGTCTACGGGCCGCAGGTGCTCGGAGTGGGAGGCAATCCGTACGCTTCCTTCGTCGATCGCCTGTGGGAGAACACGACGTCGCCCTACGGCCCGGTGTTCCTGTGGCTGGCGGGTGGCATCGTGAGCGTCGTCAATCACAACGAGCTGGCGGCGCTGGTCGGCTTCCGGATCCTGGCCCTGTTCGGCGTGGTGCTGCTCGCCGTCTTCATCCCGCGGCTCGCCCGCAGCTACGGCCGGGACGGCGCCAGCGCCTTTGCCCTCGTCGCCTTGAACCCGATCGTGCTGTTGCACCTCGTCGCCGGAGAGCACAACGACGCGCTGATGATGGGTCTCCTCGTCGCCGGGCTGGCGCTCGCCCGGGAGCGGCACCCGATCGCCGGGATCGTGTTGTGCACGCTTGCAACCCTCGTGAAGGTCCCGGCTCTCGTCGGAGTCATCTACATCGGGTGGGACTGGGCCGGGGAGGGGGTGGCGCGGCGTCAGCGGCTGCGCACTACGGCGATAGCCGTCGCCATCTCCGGGGCGGTGATGGGCATCGTCACTGAAGCCGTCGGGCTCGGCTGGGGATGGGTCTCGGCGCTCAGCAACCCCGACAGCGTCCGATCGTGGCTCGACCCGGCGACGGCGCTCGGGCTAGGGGCGGCCAAGTTGGTCAATGCGGTCGGTCTCGGCGACCACTGGCACGTCCTTCTGTCGGTCGCTCGAGGGGGCGGCTTCCTCCTGGCGGCGGTGATCGGGGTTCGGCTCCTCCTCGTGCGGGCCGATGGAGGTGCCGGCAGCCTGCTGGCCATCGGCCTGACCATGCTCGGCGTCGTCCTGCTGGGGCCGGTCGTGCAGCCGTGGTACCTCGTGTGGGGGCTCGTGCTGCTGGCACCGATCGCCGAGGCCAGGATGAGGATGCTCCTCGTTGCCCTCTCCGTCGTGTGCTCCTTCCTCGGCCTGCCCGGTGCCCGCACACTCGTGGGGGAGATCGGCCGGGCCAACGGGCTCGTGATCGCCGTGGCTTCGGCGGTGATCGTGGCGGTCATCGTGGTCCCCCTCGTCCCGCGGATCCGTCGCCTGCTCGTCCGCCAGGACCTGCAAGACGTCGCTTCCGGGCGGTGAGGGCAGCCGACGACCGTCCTCACGGGAGGATTTGCCGGCTGTGGCTCCTCAGAGCATCCGCTGGGCGACGGCGACGTCGAGCCACCGGCTGAACTTCCTGCCCGTCTCCTTCTCGATGCCGACGATCTCGAAGCCGCAGGCTTCGTGCAGCCTGATCGAGGTGCGCTGCTCGGTGACGATGCGACCGATGACCGAGTGGAACCCGTGGCTGCGGGCAGCGTCGACGGCACCGGTGAGCAGGAGACGTCCCACCCCGTGGCCCCGGAACCGGGGATCCACGTAGACGGAGTCCTCCACGGCTGTGGCATAACCCGGCCGTGGGCGGTACGGCGACAGGGACGAGAAGCCGACCACCTCACCTTCCTCCTCGGCCACCAGCACCGGATAGACGCCGGCGTGGGCTGCCATCCAGCCCGCCTGGTCGAGTTCGGAGCGGGGGACGAGATCAAGGGTGGCCGTCGAGGTGAGCACCTCGGCGTTGTATATCCGGCGGATCGCCTCGGAGTCTTGCTCAGCGGCCCGACGCAACAGCATGGCGGGGGATCGTAGGAGGCCGGAGCAGGTGACCCAGCCAAGTTATGATCGGTAGGACGCGCGGCGGCCACGGCTCCCGCCGGAGATCGCCCCCTTAGCTCAGTCGGCAGAGCACAGCCATGGTAAGGCTGGTGTCGTCGGTTCGATTCCGACAGGGGGCTCAGGGCGGCGTAGCTCAGTCGGTCAGAGCACACGGCTCATAATCGTGGGGTCGCGGGTTCGAGTCCCGCCGCCGCTACCAACCCCCGGACAAAGAGAAGGAACTGGAGATGGCAAAGAACGAGAAGAGGGTGCAGGTGACGCTGGCTTGTGAGGTCTGCAAGCGACGTAACTACATCACCACCAAGAACAAGCAGAACGACCGCGAGCGGATCGAGATGAAGAAGTACTGCCGCTGGGACCGTCATCACACTCTCCACAAGGAGACGCGCTGAGCCGTCCGGCCCGGCCCGCTCGCCCTGCCGGCGCCGGCGCAGTGGGCAGGCGTTGAGCGCCCTGCGGGCTGCGGAGGCGGGTGCCCTCCGGTCCGTGGGCGCGGTGACCGCCGTGGGGGAGGCGGACGAGCAGCGGGGTGAGGCTTGGGAGAGGCTCGTCCCACTCGCCCGCGACGGCGACCACCGAGCCTTCGAGCAGCTGGTCAGGATGACGTCGCCGGCCTGCTACTCGCTGGCCTTGCGACTAGTTGGCAACGAGCACGATGCCGGCGACGTGCTCCAGGAGGCCTACCTGCGGGCCTACCGGTCGTTGCGGCGCTTTCGGGGAGACTCGGCCTTTTCGACCTGGCTGCACCGCATCACCGTCAACTGCGCCACCGATCTGCTCGAGCAGCGGCGGAGGGCCTCTCACGACCTGCTCGACGACTCCGGCGTCGGGCGGGGCCTCGTGGAGCTGCGCGCGGAGCGCGATCCGGAGGCCGCCGCCGGCATCAGTGACGACAGGCAGCGTCTCGTCGAAGCACTCCGGGAGCTGCCCGACGAGCTGCGGCTCGTTGTCGTGCTGCGCGACGTGTACGACCTCGCGCACCGCGAGATCGCCAAGGAGCTCGGGATCAGTCAAGGTGCGGCGAAGGTGCGCCTCCACCGGGCCCGGCTGCGGCTCCGCCAGCGGCTGTTCCCGCCGTGGTCGTCGGCGGCCCCGCCCGAGCAGGTGTCGGCGTCCGTGGACGAGATGGCCTGGACGAGTCCGGAGGACGAGGGGCCGGCGGCGCCGGCGGACGGCCCGGCCGTAGTGGCTCTGGCCGAGCGCGCATGGCAATGAGAATGCCGAAGCCGTGGCGGCGGCCTGCTGACGTGAGCTGTCAGCAGGCGCGAGCTGAGCTGCCGCTCGTGCTCGAGGGGGAGGTGGCGGCGAGCGGACCCCTCGTGGCCCACGTGGAGAGCTGCCTCGGCTGCCAGGCGGAGCTGGCCCGGTACCGCCGTCTCGTGAGGCTGTTGCACCAGCTCAAGACGTCCGAGATCGAGCCGCCGGCCGGGCTCATAGCAGGGGTCCTCGCCGTGCTCGAGCAGGCTGCCAACCGGAGGGTCGTGCGATCGCTCCTCACCGGCCGCCGCGCGGCATACGCCGGTGCGCTCCTCGCAGCAGGGGGCACCACGGCCGGCTTGGTCGTCCTGGCGCGCTCACATTCCCGCGTGGCGGAGCTGGAAGGCACAGCCGGCGCCTGAGCTGCAGGTCGAGCGGCGGATCGTCCGCGTTGGAGGTCGAACCGGGGATCGCCGGTGCTATCCTGATCTCGCCCGGGATGCTCGGTGCTCTGCCCCTCATGGGCTTGATCGCCTGTGCTGAGGGCAGTAGCTCAACTGGCAGAGCACCGGTCTCCAAAACCGGCGGTTGGGGGTTCGAGTCCCTCCTGCCCTGCTCGAAACAGCTCGTCGACGGAGCCGAGGTCACTTCGTGAACCGTGAAACCAAGCGAATGCTCCAGCGTCAGGGCCAGCTCGGCCCCGACGGTGCACCGGTCGCTGCGGCGCGCCCGGCCCCGACGCCGCGCCCTGCTGCTACCGGCACCCGCGGCGGCCCCGAGAGGCAGTCGCTCGTCGAACGAGCGAGCGAGTACGTGCGCGAGGTGCGCAACGAGCTCGTCAAGGTCGCCTGGCCGGGCCGGGCGGAGGTGGTCAACTACACCATCGTGGTCTTCGTGACGTTGGTTCTAGTGACCGCAATCGTCTTCGGGCTGGACTTCGTGTTCGCCAAGGCAGTCATCCTTCTTTTCGGTACCAAGCACTAAGTGAGCAGACAATCCACGTGAGCAACTACACCCACGAGACCGACACCTCGACCGCACAGGTCCCCGACGACGCGGCTCCTTCCGACAAGGCGCCCGCTTCGCCCGAGGATTCCGGTGCAGGCGAGTTTGCAGACGAGACCGCCGCAGAGGAGGTTGCTGTCGCTGAGGCCATCGCCGAGGCGGTGACCTACGAGATCGCGGCCGAAGAGGCCGACGTCCTCGACGCCGTTGCCGAGGAGGCCGCCGTTGCCGAAGAGGCCGCCGTCCTCGACGCCGTTTTCGAGGAGACTGCAGTCGAGGAGGCCCTCGGCGCTGAGACTGGCGCCACTGACGGCGCCGGCGCCGATGACATCGCCGCCCATGGGACAGGTGCCGACGGGGCCGGTGCCCCGGTCGGAGAGGCGGAGCTGGAGACGATCGACCTCAACGGGACAGGATCTCGACCGCGAGGACCAGCTCGAGGCTGATGAGCTGGAGGAGGAAGAAGAGGAAGAGGTCCGAGCGGCGCCGAGCCCCTACGACAAGCCGGGGCGCTGGTACGTGGTCCACACCTACGCCGGTTACGAGAACAAGGTGAAGTCGAACCTCGAGAGCCGGATCACCTCGATGAACATGGAGGACCGGATATACGAGGTGGTCATCCCGATGGAAGAAGTCATCGAGGTGAAGAACGGCAAGCGAGTGGCTGTGCAGCGAAAGGTCTTCCCGGGTTACCTGCTCTGTCGCTGCGAGCTCGACGACGACTCGTGGTCGGTGATCCGCCAGACTCCCGGCGTGACCAGCTTCGTCGGACCGGGCACCAAGCCGACCCCGCTTCCGCGCTCTGAAGTGGAGGCAGTGCTGCAGGTGAGGCCTGAGGGCACCGAAGGCCCGAAGCGGCCGAAGACACGCCTCGAGCACGAGGTAGGAGAGACCGTCCGCGTGAAGGAGGGGCCGTTCGCGGACTTCTCCGGACAGATCGCGGAGATAAACGAGGACCAGCTCAAGCTGAAGGTTCTTGTCAACATCTTCGGCCGGGAGACACCGGTCGAGCTCGAATTCAGCCAAGTCGCCAAGCTCTAGGCAGCGACAGGAAAAAGGAGAAGGCGACCCCCGTCATGGCACGCCGCCGCGTCACCGCCATAGTCAAGAATCCAGCTGCCCGCCGGCGCTGCGACGCCCGCGCCACCGGTCGGTACGGCGCTTGGGCCGCACGGCGTGCAAACGATGGAGTTCTGCAGGCAGTACAACGCCGCCACCGAGAACCAGCGCGGCACGATCATCCCGGTCGAGATCACGATCTACGAGGACCGGTCCTTCACCTTCGTCCTGAAAACGCCACCCACGACGGTGTTGCTCCGTGAAGCGGCCGGCCTCGAAAAGGGAGCCACGCTTTCCGGACGGGAGACTGTGGGGTCGATCACCGATGCCCAGCTCACCGAGATCGCCCAGAAGAAGATGCCCGACCTGAACGCCAACGACCTCGAAGCGGCTCGGCGCCAGGTCGCCGGCACTGCACGCTCGATGGGCGTCACGGTCAACTGACCGACGTGAGGGCCTGAGGATCGAAAGGGAACCGACACATGAGCAAGGGAAAGCGGTACCTCGACGCCTTGAAGCGATTCGACCCGCAGCGCCTCTACGCCCCAGCTGAGGGCGTGGACCTGGTGAAGAGCCTGGCGACGGCGCGTTTCGACGAGACGATCGAGCTTGCCGTCCGGCTCGGGGTCGATCCCCGCCGGGCAGACCAGATCGTTCGCGGATCGCTCAGCTTGCCCGCCGGCACCGGCCGCACCTTGCGGGTGGCAGTCTTCGCATCGGGGGAGCCGGCCGCTGAGGCGCGAGCGGCCGGCGCCGACGTCGTCGGTGCCGACGATCTCGTGGCGAGGGTGGAGAAGGAAGGCTTCCTCGATTTCGACGTGGCGATTGCCACGCCTGATCTGATGGCCCAGGTCGGCCGGCTCGGCCGCATCCTCGGTCCACGCGGGCTGATGCCGAACCCGAAGACCGGAACGGTGACCACCGAGGTCGGCCGGGCAGTCACCGAGTTCCGGGGGGGCCGGGTCGAGTACCGGACGGATCGCGTGGGCAATGTGCACATGCCGATCGGCAAGGCGTCCTTTGACCGCGCCCAGCTGCTCGACAACTTCCGGGCCGTGACCGACGAGTTGGTGCGGGTCAAGCCCTCGGCAGCCAAAGGACGCTACATACGCTCTGTGACTTTGTCCTCCACGATGGGGCCGGGCGTGGCCGTTGATCCGACCCGGGCACGACTGACCGACGAGGATCTGGCCGCCACGGCCTGAGCCCCAGCTCCACGAACGTCGCGCTTCTGCGGGAGCGGTTGCTCGAGTCGGTTACCATATCGGCGCAATCTGATTGATCGCCGAAGACCTCCGGCGCACCGCGGTGCTGAAAGGGCTCAGGCCCGCCTGACGAGGCGAAGCTCAAAAGGCTTCACTTTCGTCGCGCTGCGCTCGGAGTTGACAGCATCCGGACCGACGAGCGGACGAAGGGAGAGCAGGTGGCCGGCCCAAGACCAGAAAAGGTCGCCGCGGTTGAGGAGGTCCGTGACCATCTCGAGCGTTCGAGCGGCGCCATTCTCACCGACTACCGCGGACTCAAGGTCGGTGATCTCGCTGCTTTGAGGCGGGCGCTGCGAGTCACCGGGGCTCAGTACAAGATCTACAAGAACACGCTGGTGCGTCGTGCCACGGCTGAGTCCGGTCACGGTGCGATCTTCGAGTTGCTCGTCGGACCCACTGCGATCGCCTTCGTCGACGAGGACGTGGCTGCCGCCGCCAAGGTGCTGCGGGATTTCGCCCGGACCCATCCGGCTCTGATCGTCAAGGGGAGCCTCATAGGGACGGACCTGCTGGACGCTCGTTCGACCACAGCCCTCGCCGATCTACCTTCTCGAGAGCTACTCCTCGCGCAGATCGCCGGCGCATTGGCAGCTCCGCTGCAGAAGTTCGCCGGCCTGGTGCAAGCCCTGCCGAGGAACTTTGCCTACGGCCTCTCGGCGCTCGTAGAGAAGAGAGTTGCCGGCGGTGAGGTACTTCCGGAGCCGCCGGCCGCCGCTGACGCGACAAACGATACAAACGAGACGCCGTCGGCAACCGAGACGGCTGAGGAGGCGTCGGCAGTCGCGGCCGACGCGCCAGCGCCCGCCGCCGAAGGGCCCCCGTCGGGCGAGGAGGCGTCGGCAGTCGCCGCCGACGCGCCAGCCCTCGCCGCCGAAGGGCCACCGTCGGGCGAGGAGGCGTCGGCAGTCGCGGCCGACGCGCCAGGCCCCCGCCGAAGCGGAGGCGGCGCCCCGCCCCGCGTCCGACGACGGCGCTGGCTCTGCAGAGTCCGGCTCGCCGGGCGCTGGCGATCAGGCGGCTGCTGTGACAAGCGACGATGCGGCCGCTGTGACGACCGACGATGCGCCTGTCGTGGCGGCCGACCAGGCCGGCGCCGCAGATTCCCCCGAGAGCACCGAAGCCGAGTAACCGGCATTCACACCGCCCACGACACACGGAGATACAGGAGCGAATGATGACAACCAAAGAAGAGATCCTCGACGGCATCGCGAGCATGACGGTCCTCGAGCTGAGCGAGCTCTTGAAGGAATTCGAGGAGCGGTTCGGCGTCACCGCGGCAGCTCCTGTCGCAGTCGCGGCCCCGACGGCCGGTGGAGCGGCCGACGCCGCCCCGGTCGAGGAGGAAAAGGACGAGTTCGACGTCGTTCTCACCGCTGCTGGCGACAAGAAGATCCAGGTCATCAAGGAGGTGCGCTCTCTCACGAGCCTGGGCCTCAAGGAGGCGAAGGACCTCGTCGACAGCGCGCCGAAGCCAGTCCTCGAAAAGGCCACCAAGGAGGACGCCGACAAGGCGAAGGCACAGCTCGAGGCAGCCGGAGCTTCGGTCGAGCTCAGGTAGGTCCGCTCGTCCCGGCGCTTCCGGCCGGGCTCGGGCACGCCCGACCGCCGGTGGCAGGACAAGGCTTCCCGCTTTGCCGCCGCCACCACCCGGCGACAACCGCACGACCTTCCCCTCGAGCCACAGCACTGGCACCAAGGCCGGCGGAGCGAGGAAGCAGGCCCTGGCCGACAAGTAGGCAGCCGACCAGCGCAGAGCGCCAGCCGGTCGCCATCACAGAGAGAGAAGAAAGGCAGTCACCCGTAAGCCCTGCTCAAGACCCTTGACGTCGGCCCGTAGTTCCCGTACCCTTCCTCGAGACCTCCCGGGTCCGAGGGGGTTGCTCGCGCCTCCCTGCGCGACTATGCTGTTGTCTGCCGTGCCCCGACTGCGCCCTATCGCAATCTCTGTTCTGCCTTGACGCGCGCCCAGGCTCGGAACGCCCCGTCCTCCCCCTCTTCTCGTTCTTGCAAGGAGTAGGCCCTTGCCCTCCCAGACCCGCACGCCCGAGCGTTACTCGTTCGCCAAGCTTGACGAAGTACTGCCGCTACCAGATCTGATCGCCGTTCAGCGCGATTCCTTCCAGTGGTTCCTCGACCATGGTCTCGCCGAGACCTTTGGCGACATCAGCCCCATCTCGGACTTCACCGACCAGCTCCGGCTCGAGCTCGAATTCGATCCAACCGACCCCGATCTCCGGCCGCCGCCGAAGTTCAGCATCGAGGAGTGCAAGGCGAAGGACATCACCTTCGCCGGCCCGATCTTCGTGCGCGCCCGGTTCATGAACCGCCAGACGGGCGAGATCAAAGAGCAGACCGTCTTCATGGGCGATTTCCCCATGATGACCGACCGGGGCACCTTCATCATCAACGGCACCGAGCGCGTCGTCGTGAGCCAGCTGGTGCGCTCACCGGGAGTGATCTTCCAGCCGGGCCGTGACCAGAAGACGATCGTCACCGGGACGATCCATCCCTACCGGGGCGAGTGGATCGAGTTCGATGTCGAGGCGAAGCCGAACCGGGACGTCACTGCCGGGGCCCGCGTCGCGCGCAAGAGGCGCCTGTCGCTCTTCGTGGTGCTGCGGGCCCTCGGCTACGAGGATCCGGAGCTGCTGGCGCGCTTCGCCCGCCACTTCGACTTCCTCGAGGCCCAGTGGGAGCGCGAGCGCGAGCTCGTGCCCACCAGGGACGAGGCTCTCCTCGAGATCTACAAGCGGGCCCGCCCCGGAGAGCCGCTCTCGCTCGAAGCTGCCCGCGTCTACTTCGAGAACGCCTTCTTCAACCCCCGTCGCTACGACCTCACGCGCGTCGGCCGGTACAAGCTGAACCGCAAGCTCGGACCCGAGATCGAGCGGATCTCCGAGATTCTCCAGATCGATCTCGAGAGGCCCCAGGACAACCAGGGCGTCCTCAGCCCGAGCGAGGTCCTGGCGGCGTCGACCTACATGCTGCACCTCGCCAACGGGGAGCCCGGCTACCGCCTCGACGACCAGGACCACTTCGCCAACCGGCGGATCCGGTCGGTCGGGGAGCTCATCCAGAACCAGGTCCGCATCGGCCTCTCCCGGATGGAGCGCGTCGTGCGGGAGCGGATGACGACCCAGGACGTGGAGGCGATCACCCCTCAGACGCTCATCAACATCCGCCCTGTCGTGGCGGCCATCAAGGAGTTCTTCGGCACGAGCCAGCTGAGCCAGTTCATGGACCAGCACAACCCCCTCTCGGGCCTCGCCCACAAGCGGCGGCTCTCGGCCCTCGGGCCGGGGGGCCTGTCCCGGGAGCGGGCGGGCTTCGAGGTGAGGGACGTGCACACGTCCCACTACGGGCGGATGTGCCCGATCGAGACGCCCGAGGGCCCGAACATCGGCCTCATCGGTCACTTGGCCACCTATGCCCGGGTGAACGACCACGGTTTCATCGAGACGCCCTACCGCAAGGTGGTGGACGGCCGCGTGACTGACGAGATCGAGTACCTCGCCGCCGACGAGGAGGAGGAGTACGTCATCGCTCAGGCCTCCGCCATCCTCGACGCCGACGGGCACTTCACCGAGGACCGAGTCCTCGTCCGCCGCGGACCGCAAGGCGCCGGCGTCCGGGTGGGTGCGACGTCGACGTCCTACGGGACGACGAGCGAGGTCGACTACGTGCCGCCGGCCGAGGTAGGCCTGATGGACGTCTCCCCGAAGCAGATTCTTTCCGTCTCGACCGCCCTGATCCCCTTCGTCGAGCATGACGACGCCAACCGCGCCCTCATGGGGGCGAACATGCAGAAGCAGGCCGTCCCGCTCCTCGTCCCAGAGGCGCCCTATATCGGCACGGGCATCGAGGCCCGGGCCGCGCGGGATGCCGGCGAGCTGATCATCGCCGAGGGCACCGGCAAGGTGACCGAGGTCGGGGGGGACCACATCACCGTCGAGTATCGGGCGGGCGAGAAGGACACCTTCGGGCGCGAGCTCGGCCGGCACTTCTACCAGCTGGCCAAGTTCCACCGCTCGAACCAGAACACCTGCATCAACCAGCGCTCTCTCGTCGCCGAGGGACAGGACGTCAAGGCCGGCGACCTGCTCGCCGACGGCCCTTCGACCCACAACGGCGAGCTCGCCCTCGGCAAGAACCTTCTCGTGGCCTTCATGCCCTGGGAGGGCTTCAACTACGAGGACGCCATCATCGTCTCCGAGCGGGTGGTCCGGGACGATGTCCTCACCTCGATCCACATCGAGGAGCACGAGGTAGACGCCCGCGACACCAAGCTCGGTGCCGAGGAGATCACTCGGGACATCCCGAACCTGTCCGACGACATCCTCGCTGACCTCGACGAGCGCGGCATCATCCGCATCGGCGCCGAGGTCGGTCCGGGCGACATCCTCGTCGGCAAGGTGACACCGAAAGGTGAGACCGAGCTCACCCCGGAGGAGCGTCTGCTCCGGGCGATCTTCGGCGAGAAGGCCCGCGACGTCCGCGACACGAGCCTCAAGGTGCCCCACGGCGAGTACGGGAAAGTCATCGACGTCCGGGTGTTCTCCCGGGACGACAGCCACGAGCTGCCGCCCGGCGTCAACCAGCTCGTCCGGGTCTACGTCGCCCAGAAGCGCAAGATCTCCGAGGGCGACAAGCTCGCCGGTCGCCACGGCAACAAGGGCGTCATCTCGAAGATCCTCGCCATAGAGGACATGCCCCACCTGCCGGACGGGACGCCGGTCGACATCATCTTGAACCCGCTCGGTGTGCCGAGCCGGATGAACGTCGGCCAGGTGCTCGAGGGACACCTCGGCTATGCCGCCCGCTGGGGCTGGGAGGGGCTCGACCACTCGCGGGAAAAGACCGTGCGCGGGACCGAGCTGAAGACGCGGCCGAGCACCGACCCCGCGGTGTGGATCTCGACGCCGGTTTTCGACGGCGCCCACTGGGACGAGCAGGCCGAGTCCGGCCGCAAGCCGACCATCAAGCACCTCTTCGAGACGCTCGAGTCCGACGCCGTCGACGGGAGCGCCCGCCTGATCGGGCCGGACGGCAAGGCGACGCTCTACAACGGGCGGACCGGTGAGAAGTACGACAACCCGATCATGGTCGGCTACGTCTACATGCTGAAGCTGGCCCACCTCGTCGACGACAAGATTCACGCTCGCTCGACGGGCCCGTACTCGATGATCACCCAGCAGCCGCTTGGTGGCAAGGCGCAGTTCGGGGGGCAGCGCTTCGGTGAGATGGAGGTGTGGGCGCTCGAGGCGTACGGGGCCGCCTATGCCCTGCAGGAGCTCTTGACCATCAAGTCCGACGACGTCCTCGGCCGGGTCAAGGTCTACGAGGCCATCGTGAAGGGGGAGAACATCCCCGAGCCAGGCATCCCGGAGAGCTTCAAGGTGCTCATCAAGGAGATGCAGTCGTTGTGCCTGGACGTCGAGGTGCTCTCGACGACAGGTGAGGAGATCGAGATGCGAGAGCTCGACGAGGACGTGTACCGCACGGCCGAGGAGCTCGGCATCGACATCAGCCGCCCCGAGCGGGGCTCCGATGAGGAGGACGCGCGGAGAGCGGCGGAGAGGAGCTTCTGAGATGCTCGACGTCAATGACTTCGACCAGCTGAGGATCGGCCTGGCGACGGCGGACGACATCCGCACGTGGTCGCACGGCGAGGTCCGCAAGCCCGAGACGATCAACTACCGCACGCTGCGTCCGGAAAAGGACGGGCTCTTCTGCGAGAAGATCTTCGGTCCCACGAAGGACTGGGAGTGCTACTGCGGCAAGTACAAGCGGGTTCGCTTCCGGGGCATCATCTGCGAGCGCTGTGGCGTCGAGGTCACGCGCTCGAAGGTGCGCCGGGAGCGGATGGGCCACATCGAGCTGGCTGCTCCGGTGGTCCACATCTGGTACCTGCGCGGCACCCGCTCCTGGCTCGCCTACCTGCTCATGGGCACCGAGGCGCGCGAGGAGCTGAAGGCCAAGCAGCTGGAGAAGGTCATCTATTTCGCCGCCTACCTCGTCACCAAGGTCGACGAGGAGAAGCGGCACAACGACCTCCCGAGCCTCGAGGCAGAGCTGCTGAGCGAGATCGCCGAGATCGAGCGGGCCCGGGATCTGGAGGCCGAACGCCGGCTGTCGGACCTCGAGCGTGAGCTCGCCGAGCTCGAGAGCGGGGGGGCCAAGGAGTCAGAGATCCGCGCCCGCCAGCGGGCGGTGGAGCGCGAGGTGACGTCGGTGCGTGACCGGGCCGACCAGGACATCGCCATGGCGAGGAAGGCTTTCGACGAGCTGGGCAACCTGCACGCCCGCAAGATCATCGAGGACGAGCTCGTCTGGAGGGAGCTCAAGTCCCGTTACTCGGGTTACTTCGAGGGCGGCATGGGCGCCGAGGCCATCTCCCAGCTGATCGACCGCCTCGACCTCGACGAGGAGGAGGTCAAGCTTCGCGAGGCCATCGACCCGACCGACGGGCGGCGCCCGCTGTCGGCCCAGCGCAAGCAGAAGGCCATCAAGCGCCTGAAGATCGTCTCGGCCTTCAACCGTCGTGACGAGAACGGACGGCGCGTCAACGACCCCCGGGCGATGATCCTCGGTGCCGTCCCGGTCATCCCGCCGGACCTGCGCCCGATGGTGCAGCTCGACGGCGGCCGTTTCGCCACGAGCGACCTCAACGACCTCTACCGCCGCGTGATCAACCGCAACAACCGCCTGAAGCGGCTGCTCGACCTCGGCGCGCCGGAGATCATCATCAACAACGAGAAGCGGATGCTGCAGGAGGCCGTCGACGCCCTGTTCGACAACGGCCGGCGTGGCCGCCCCGTTACAGGCCCGGGCAACCGGCCCTTGAAGAGCCTCTCCGACATGCTGAAGGGCAAGCAGGGCCGCTTCCGCCAGAACCTGCTCGGCAAGCGCGTCGACTACTCGGGCCGCTCGGTCATAGTTGTCGGCCCGACGCTGAAGCTGCACCAGTGCGGGCTGCCCAAGCTGATGGCGCTCGAGCTCTTCAAGCCCTTCGTGATGAAGCGGCTCGTGGACACCGAGATCGCCCAGAACATCAAGTCCGCCAAGCGGATGGTCGAACGGCGCCGCACCCAGGTGTGGGACGTGCTCGACGAGGTGATCAAGGAGCATCCTGTCCTCCTCAACCGGGCGCCGACCCTGCACCGCCTCGGGATCCAGGCTTTCGAGCCCGTCCTCGTCGAGGGCAAGGCCATCCAGATCCACCCTCTCGTGTGCACGGCGTTCAACGCGGACTTCGACGGGGACCAGATGGCTGTCCACCTGCCGCTGTCGGCCGAGGCGCAGGCCGAGTCACGTGTCCTCATGCTCTCTGCCAACAACATCCTGTCGCCGGCGACCGGCCGCCCGGTGACCGTGCCCTCCCAGGACATGGTCTTCGGCGCCTACTACCTGACGCTGATGGAGGACGGCCTGAAGGGCGAGGGCCGGGTGTTCCGCAACCTCTTCGAGGTGGAGCAGGCTTACGAGGCCGGCGATGTCGACTTGCACGCCAAGATCAAGGTGCGCGGGGGCCCGGAGGGTTTCTGCTTCCCGCTGCGAGGGCGGCGTCACACCGAGCCGACCACGGTGGACAATGACACGAATGCCGACATCGACCTCGACGAGATCGACCAGGGCCCCGACGCGCCCACTGAGATAGAGACCACTCCGGGCCGCATGTTCTTCAACCAAGCGCTGCCCGAGAACTTCGGCTACGTGAACGAGGTAGTCGGCAGGCGGGCGACGAGCATCGCCAGCATCGTCGAGCAGATCGCCGCCAACTACCCGAAGTCGCTCGTGGCCGAGAGCCTCGACCGTGTGAAGGACCTCGGGTTCCGTTTCGCCACCCGGTCGGGCCTCACGATCTCCATTGACGACGTGAAGACCCCGCCGGACAAGGCCGAGATCCTCGACCGTTACGAGAAGGAGGCCGAGAAGGCCGAGACTCAGTTCAAGCGGGGCATCATCACCGACGACGAACGGCGCCAGAAGGAGATCGAGAATCTGGACGTCGGCCAACTCCGAGGTGGGCCGGGCGATGGAGCGGACACTGGCCACCATCGCCTTCAACCCTCTCGACATGATGGTTGACTCGGGTGCCCGTGGTAACCCGCAGCAGGTGCGCCAGATCGCCGGCATGAAGGGCCTCGTCTCCAACCCCCGCGGTGAGATGATCCCCCGGCCGATCAAGTCGTCGTTCCGAGAGGGCCTCTCGGTGCTCGAGTACTTCATCTCGACTCACGGGGCCCGTAAGGGCCTCGCCGACACGGCGCTGCGCACGGCCGACTCCGGTTACCTGACGCGCCGTCTCGTCGACGTCGCCCAGGAGCTCATCATCCGGATCGTCGACTGCGGCACGACGAGGGGAATCTGGATCGAGGACGTCGGGCCGGATCAGGCCGGCCGGCGCAGCTACCTCGAGACCCGCCTGTTCGGTCGGGTGCTCGCCGAGCCGATCCAGCTGTCCGACGGGCGCACGCTCGAGGCCGGCACGACCCTTACCGACGTCGAGGTGGAGCTGTTGTCCGCCGAGCCGGCGATCGACCGGGTCCGCGTGCGTTCCGTGCTCACGTGCGAGTCGGTGCACGGCGTGTGCGCGCTCTGCTACGGCCAGTCCCTCGCCACCTCCCGGGAGATAGAGCTCGGCGAAGCCGTCGGCGTCATCGCGGCGCAGTCGATCGGTGAGCCCGGGACGCAGCTCACGATGCGTACGTTCCACACCGGTGGTGTCGTCGGTGAGGACATCACTCACGGACTTCCGCGTGTGGTCGAGCTTTTCGAGGCCCGCACGCCGAAGGGCGCCGCTGTCCTCGTCCGTGAGCCCGGCGTGGTTCGCATCGAGGACGACGAAGCCGGACGTCGAGTGACTGTCGTGGCAGAGGACGGGACCGAGCAGACCGTCACGCTCTCCGTCCGGGCCCACCTCGAGGTGAGCGACGGGCAGGAGGTCCATCCCGGTGATGCGCTCGTGGAAGGCCCGAAGGACCCGAAGGAGCTCCTCGAGATCAAGGGGATCCGTGAGACCCAGCAGTACCTCGTCGAAGAGGTGCAGAAGGTCTATAGGGACCAGGGCGTCTCCATCCACGACAAGCACATCGAGCTCATAGTCCGCCAGATGCTCCGGCGGGTCCTCGTCGCCGAGCCCGGTGACGCGCCCTTGCTTCCCGGAGAGCGGGTGGACTCCCAGCGCTACGCCGCCGTCAACCGGGAGCTCGTGCAGGCCGGCCAACGGCCCGCCGAGGGCCGTCCCGAACTGATGGGCATCACCAAGGCTTCACTCGCCACCGACTCCTGGCTCAGTGCCGCCTCCTTCCAGGAGACGACCCGTGTCCTCACCGAGGCCGCCATCGAGAGCAAGTCGGATCAGCTCTTCGGGCTGAAGGAGAACATCATCATCGGCAAGCTCATCCCTGCAGGGACCGGGATGCTGCGCTACCGGAACGTCGACGTCGACACCCCGGAGGCTCAGCGGATGTCGTTCTGGTCCTCGGACCTCGAGGGGGGCACCGAGGCCATCGACGGCACTCCGGCCGATCTGGCTGCTTGGCTGCGCGACGTCGGTCGGTCTTCCCTCGGTGAGGGCGAGGCAGGAGCCGAAGGTGCCGTGGGCGCGTATGACGCCGGGGTCTACGACGGAAGCCCCTATGAGGCCCCAGCCGAGGCGGACGGCGCTGTCGCCAGCCTCACCGGTGATCTGGGAGATCCTTATGCCACCGGTCCCGAAGGGGCGTACGGCGAGGCGGAGCAGGGCTCGGCCTAGCCCTTCGGGGGCGGGCGAGATTCTGTGCTTCGAGCGGCCCCCGGGCCCGCACCAGCCATGGAGCGGCCCGGGGTGTCGCCCGATGGAGGCCTCATCCGGTTCCCCATCGGGCCTCCCGGTTCCGGGCTGATGAGGCCGTGAGAGCCTCGGCCGGGGCGGTGCTCAGGCTGACGCGGCTCGGGTTCGTCCCGGCGAGGCCATGTGGCCGATGACCGTGACCGGTTGGGCGACGGTGGCGTCGCTCGTCACCGCCGGCTGCACGCTCGTGCTGGCTTTCGCCACCTTTGCCTCCGTCCGCTCGGCCAACCGTGCCGCTCGTGCGGCCGAGCTGTCGCTCCTCGCCGGCCTGCGGCCGCTGCTCTTTCCCTCGCGGCTCGAGGACCCTCCGCAGAAGGTCTCCTTCGTCGACAAGGTCGTCGTTGTGAAGGGATCCGGAGCGGCGGCTGAAACCTCGGACGAGGCGGTCTACCTGGCGTTGTCGCTGCGAAACGTCGGCACGGGCATTGCGGTGCTGCATGGCTGGCGCTTTTACCCGGAGCGCCTGATCGGCGACAGCGGCCCGCCCGCACCCGACTCGTTCCGGAGGCTTTCACGGGACATCTACGTGCCGGCCAGCGACGTCGGCTTCTGGCAGGGAGCGTTCCGTGATCCGGGGACGAAGGAGTTCGAGGCCGCCCGGGATGCTGTCGAACGGGGCCTGCCGTCGACAGTCGACGTCCTCTACGGTGACGAGGAGGGGGGTCAGCGGGTTGTGAGCCGGTTCGGGCTCACCCGTCGGGACGACGGCTCATGGTCCGCTCTCGTGACCCGCCACTGGAACCTCGACCGGCACGACCCGCGTAATCGCCCCTGAGCCGACGTCCGTGCTGGTCTGGCGGCGCCGCCGACGCCGACGGGACTGCCTTCGTCGGCAGTGTGAACGCCGTCTCCTGAGGGCCTCGACGCGGACGTCTCGGCGGTGCCCGGGCGGCAGCCAGCTGTTATAGTTTCTCAAGCCCAGGCCGGGCAGGTATTTCGCGCCTCGGCATACCCTGCGAGCAAGTCCCGAGAGGTCCCGCGTGCCCACGATCGCCCAGCTCGTCCGTAAGGGACGAGAGACTCCGAGAACCAAGACCAAGACACCCGCCCTAAAGGGCGCGCCGCAGCGCCGCGGCGTCTGCACGCGCGTCTACACCACCACCCCGAAGAAGCCCAACTCGGCCCTGCGCAAGGTGGCGCGCGTCCGCCTCACAAGCGGTGTCGAGATCACGGCGTTCATCCCGGGCGTCGGCCACAACCTCCAGGAGCACTCGATCGTCCTCGTGCGTGGAGGCCGGGTGAAGGATCTCCCGGGTGTCCGCTACAAGATCGTCCGCGGGACGCTCGACACGAGCGGGGTACGTGACCGGGCCCAGGCCCGGAGCCGCTACGGAACGAAGAAGGAGTCCTGAGGTGCCCCGTAATGGTCCTCCCCCCCGCCGGGAACTGGTCCCTGACCCCGTGTACAGATCGGTTCTCGTCACCCAGCTCGTGAACAAAATTCTCTCCCGCGGGAAGCGTTCCCTGGCCGAGCGTGTTGTATACGAGGCGCTCGATGTGGTGCGCGACAAGACCGGCGGAGAGCCGATCGCCACTTTGAAGCGCGCGCTCGACAATGCCCGTCCCGAGCTCGAGGTGAAGAGCAGGCGCGTGGGAGGAGCCACCTATCAGGTGCCTGTCGATGTCCGTCCGAGGCGGGCGACGACACTCTCGATTCGCTGGCTCGTCTCCTTCGCCCAGCAGCGCCGGGAGCGGACCATGGCGCTCAAGCTCGCCAACGAGATCCTCGACGCCTCGAACGGCATCGGGGCCGCCGTCAAGCGCAAAGAGGACATGCACAAGATGGCGGAGTCGAACAAGGCCTTCGCTCACTATCGGTGGTGAGCCGCCCGGGCCGGCCCTGCGCCTGCCCGAGAGCGAGCCACCGGCCCCGGTGAGACAGCCTGCTCCAACATCCGAGCGCCAGCGGCGCCGGGCTGTTTCACCGGCTCAACAAGCTTTCCAGACCAAGAAGAAGAACAACGATGCCTTCGATGCCCACAATCCGTGAGTTCCCTCTCGCCAGGACCCGCAACATCGGGATCATGGCCCACATCGACGCGGGCAAGACCACGACTACCGAGCGGATCCTCTACTACACCGGCCGCAACTACAAGATGGGCGAAGTGCACGAGGGCGCGGCCACGATGGACTGGATGGTCCAGGAGCAGGAGCGGGGGATCACGATCACCTCCGCCGCCACCACGTGCAACTGGCGGAACACCTGGATCAACCTCATCGACACTCCGGGCCACGTCGACTTCACCGTCGAGGTCGAGCGGTCGCTGCGGGTGCTCGACGGGGCCGTCGCCGTCTTCGACGCCGTCGCCGGTGTCGAGCCGCAGACCGAGACGGTCTGGCGACAGGCCGACAAGTACGCCGTGCCCCGGATCTGCTTCGTGAACAAGATGGACCGCGTCGGCGCCGACTTCGACCGGACGGTCCGGATGATCCGTGACCGGCTGGACGCGCTTCCCGCAGTCGTGCAGATCCCGGTCGGGATCGAAAGCGGCTTCAAGGGCGTCATCGACCTGCTCGGGATGAAGGCGCTCCTGTGGGAGGACGGCATGGGGGAGAAGTGGTCCGAGGAGGAGATCCCCGAGCCGGTCCTCGAGCCCGCCCGGGCTGCCCGCCACGACCTTGTCGACGTCCTCTCCAACTTCGACGACGTCATCATGGAGAAGTACGTCGGCGATGAGGAGATCACCTCCGACGACCTGCGCTCGGCGCTGCGGAGGGCGACGATCGCCAACGACGCCGTGCCCGTGCTGTGCGGCTCGGCGTTCAAGAACAAGGGCGTCCAGCCCATGCTCGACGCAGTGGTCGACTACCTGCCGAGCCCGCTCGACGTGGCGGCGCTCGTCGGCTCCAACGTGAAGACAGGCGAGCCCCTCACCCGCGGGGCACGCGACGACGAGCCGTTCTCGGCCCTGGCCTTCAAGATCATGACCGATCCCTTCGTCGGCAAGCTGACCTACCTGCGGGTCTACTCGGGCAAGCTCGAGAAGGGCTCGAGCGTCCTCAACACCACGAAGGACCGCAAGGAGCGGATCGGCCGCATCCTGCAGATGCACGCCAACCACCGGGAGGACAAGGAGGCCATCTACACGGGCGACATCGTCGCCGTCGTGGGGCTCAAGTCGACCACGACGGGGGACACGCTGAGCGACCCGGCCCACCCGATCCTGCTCGAGACGCTTGTGTTCCCCGAGCCCGTGATACACGTCGCCGTCGAGCCGAAGACAAAGGCGGACCAGGACAAGCTGGGGAAGGCTTTGAACGCCCTCTCCGACGAGGATCCGACGTTCCGGGTGAGAACCGACGAGGAGACCGGTCAGACGGTCATCTCGGGTATGGGCGAGCTCCACCTCGAGGTCCTGGTCGACCGGATGCTGCGTGAGTTCAAGGTTGACGCCCACGTCGGCAAGCCTCAGGTGGCCTACAGGGAGACGATCCGCGACTCGGTCACCAAGATCGAGGAGCGGTACGTGCGCCAGACAGGCGGGCGCGGCCAGTACGGCCACGTCGTCATCAACCTCGAGCCAACGGGGCCGGGCAGTGGATACGAGTTCGTCGACAAGGTCACCGGGGGAGTGATCCCAAAGGAGTACATCCCCGCCGTCGATGCCGGCATCCAGGAGGCGATGAACTCAGGCGTGCTCGCCGGGTTCCCCGTCGTCGACCTCAGGGTGACGCTCACCTACGGCTCGTACCATGACGTCGACTCTTCCGAGATGGCCTTCAAGATCGCCGGCTCGATGGCCTTCAAGAAGGCCTACCGGGCCGCCCGCCCGGTGCTCCTCGAGCCGATCATGGCGGTCGAAGTCGTCACCCCGGAGGACTACCTCGGCGACGTGATCGGCGATCTCTCCTCCCGCCGGGGCCGGGTCGAGGGGATGGAACAGCGCGGCTCCAACCACGTCGTGAAGGCGCAGGTCCCGTTGTCCGATATGTTCGGCTACGCTACCGACCTGCGTTCACGCACCCAGGGTCGGGCGACGTACACGATGCAGTTCGACTCCTATCAGGAGGTTCCCGAATCGGTGTCGCGGGAGATCATTGCCCGTGTCACCGGGGCGTGAGCCGCCGAGCCTGCACCACAATCGACCAGAGAGCACACGACACCGCGGCGCCGAGGGGCGCCGCCAGAACCAACGGAGCGGTCGGCACCAATGGCCAAGAAGAAGTACGAGCGGAACAAGCCACATGTCAACGTCGGGACCATGGGTCACATCGACCATGGGAAGACGACGCTCACGGCGGCGATCACGAAGGTGCTCCACGAGCAGAACCCGTCGGTTGCCTTCACCGCCTTCGACGAGATCGACAAGGCTCCTGAGGAGAAGGCGCGCGGCATCACCATTGCCATCGCCCACGTGGAGTACGAGACCGCCAAGCGGCACTACGCCCACGTCGACATGCCTGGCCACGCCGACTACATCAAGAACATGATCACCGGCGCCGCTCAGGTGGACGGAGCCATCCTCGTCGTCTCGGCGGCGGACGGCCCGATGCCTCAGACGAGAGAGCACGTCCTTTTGGCTCGTCAGGTGGGCGTGCCGTCGATCGTGGTGGCCCTCAACAAGGTCGACATGGTCGATGACGAGGAGCTCATCGAGCTCGTCGAGCTCGAGGTGCGTGAGCTGCTGAGCGAGTACGAGTTCCCGGGCGACGACACCCCGGTCATCCGCGTCAGCGCCCTCAAGGCTCTCGAGGGCGATCCGGAGGCGGCCGAGGGCATCCTGGCGCTCATGAGCGCCGTTGACGACTACATCCCCGAGCCGGTGCGCGAGATCGACAAGCCCTTCCTCATGTCGGTCGAGGACGTCATGACGATCACCGGTCGGGGCACGGTCGTGACCGGCCGGATCGAGCAGGGTGTCGTGAAGGTAGGCGACGAGGTCGAGATCGTCGGTCTTCGGCCCACGCAGAAGACGGTGTGCACCGGCGTGGAGATGTTCCACAAGCTTCTCGACCAGGGGCAGGCCGGCGACAACATCGGCGCCCTCCTCCGGGGCACGAAGAAGGAGGACGTCGAGCGGGGTCAGGTGCTCTGCAAGCCAGGCTCGATCACGCCCCACACGAACTTCGAGGCCAACGTCTACGTGCTCACGAAGGAAGAGGGTGGCCGTCACAAGCCGTTCTTCTCGAACTACCGGCCGCAGTTCTACTTCCGGACCACCGACGTCACCGGGACGATCGAGCTCGCCGAGGGCACGGAGATGGTCATGCCTGGTGACAACACCGTGATGACCGTCGAGCTCGGCAAGCCGATCGCCATGGACGAGGGTCTTCGTTTCGCCATCCGCGAAGGCGGCCGGACCGTCGGCGCCGGGCGCGTCACGAAGATTCTCAAGTAGCACCAAGAGATGGCAGACGGCCCCCGCCAGCGGATCCGCATCCGCCTGAAGGCTTACGACCACGAGATCATCGACCAGTCGACGAAGAAGATCGTCGAGACGGTTCTCCGGACCCAGGCCAAGGTGCGCGGCCCCGTGCCACTGCCGACCGAGAAGCACCGCTACACCGTGATCCGCTCGCCGCACAAGCACAAGGACTCGCGGGAGCACTTCGAGATGCGCATCCACAAGCGGCTCGTCGACATCGTCGAGCACACGCCGAAGACTGTCGACTCGCTCCAGCGCCTCGACCTGCCCGCCGGCGTCGACATCGAGATAAAGATCACGGCCTAGGCGCCCCGCCCGGATCCCGTGGTACCGGGAGTCGGGCCGCCCGGCCCGGCGGTGCCGAATGGGCAGGCGGGAGCCACTGATATAGTTGTTCGCTCGATGGGCGCGTGCCCATCGAGGCTTTCCCACGAGATGTCCGGAAGCGCCCCAGCTACTGCAACGGGGGACCTTCCGGCGCAACCGAGCAAGCGCTCCGCTCCGGTTCGCCGAAGCGGAGCGTCCGCACGATACGGGACCGATCCGTTTCGGCGTATACGCAGCAATCCGGTCACGGCGCCGGGGTCGCGGCGTGTCTCGTCCGGGTTGGGTCGTTCGATCAAAGAAGGACGAAAAGGGACCGGAGCACGATGGCGACTAAGGCGATCGTCGGCGAGAAAGTCGGCATGACCCAGGTCTGGGACGAGGCGCAGCGCGTCGTGCCCGTGACCATGGTGAAGGTCGCGCCCCTGCGCGTCGTGGCGGTGAAGACGCCAGCAGGGGCTGGTTACTCGGCGCTCCAGGTCACTTACGGATTCCGGCGTGCCAACCTGCTCAACAAGCCCGAAGCCGGCCACTACTCCAAGGCCGGCGTCGACCCGGGCCGGCGCCTCGTCGAGCTCCGGCTCGATGACACGAGCGGCTACGAGGTAGGTCAGCAGATCGACGCCGGCCTCCTCAGCGCCGGCGACAAGGTCGATGTGACGGCGATCTCGAAGGGGAAGGGCTTCACGGGGGGAATGAAGCGGCACAACTTCTCCGGCCAGGGCGCAGCCCATGGCAACCACAAGAAGCATCGGGCGCCCGGTTCCATCGGAGCCTGTGCGACGCCCGCCCGAGTGTTCAAGGGCACGAAGATGGCCGGCCGCATGGGCGCCAGCCGCGTCACCACCCTCAATCTCGAGGTGGTGACGGCCGATCCCGAGCGCGAGATCGTGCTCGTGAAAGGTGCCGTGCCGGGCCCCCGCGGCGGCGTCGTCCTCATCCGCAGCGCCGTCAAGGCCAACCGATGACGACGATCGAAGCCACGCCGGAGCCCGCGGTGGGCACGAAGGTGACGATCGAGCGCCGCAGCCAGGCCGGCGAGCTCGTCGACCTCGTTGATCTCGAGCCCACGATCTTCGGCATCAGGCCCAATGTGGCATTGATGCACCAGGTCGTGACGGCCCAGCTGGCCGCTCGCCGCTCGGGCACCCAGTCGACGAGGACTCGCTCGGAAGTCGCCGGTGGGGGCGCCAAGCCGTACCGGCAGAAGGGTACGGGCCGGGCGCGCCAAGGGACGCTCCGGGCGCCGCAATTCGCCGGAGGCGGCGTCGCCCTCGGTCCGAAGCCCCGCAGCTACGCCCAGCGCACCCCCCGCAAGATGGTCCGGCTCGCCCTGTACTCGGCCCTGTCGGACCGGGCCGCAGAGGGCAGGGTGTGCCTGATCGATCGCTGGGCGTTCGAGGTGCCGAAGACGAAGGAGGCAATCGGGGCACTCGCTGCTCTCGGCCTGAGCGGCCGTGTCCTCGTCGTGCTCGGGGAGGACGACTCCCTCGCCGAGCGCTCGTTCGCCAATCTCCAGCACGTCCACCTCGTCGAGGGCACCCAGCTCACGGCATACGAAGTGCTCGCCAACGACTGGGTGCTGTTCACGACCGAGACGGTCCCGGGCGGCGCAAGGGTCTCCTCTGAATCGTCCTCGACTGTGCCTAGCGCTGCAGCCGCCCTGCCGGACGAACCCCCTGCCCCGAGCGAAACTGCGGACAGCGGCGCTGCCTCCGCCCCGGCGGCAGAAACCGCCGCCGGTGCGGACACGAGCGCCGCTCAGCCATCCGACGCCGCTGATGCCGACACCGAAGCCGAGGCGCATGACAAGGCCGTGATCGCTTCCAGTGAGGCTGAAGGACCTGCCCATGGCGAGGGTGACCCTGCGGCGCCAAGCGAGACCTCCAGCGGAGGCGCCGAGGTGAGTGCGGACGCCGAGGCCGACGCCTCGAACCGAGTCGCGTCAGATGACGACCGACGAGGAGGACGACGAATGAGCGAGCGGGCAGTCCTGCTCCGTCCGGTTGTGTCGGAGAAGTCGTACGCGCTCATGGACGTCGGCACTTACGTGTTCGTCGTCGACAAGCGGGCGAACAAGATCGAGATCCGGGATGCCGTGCAAAGCTCCTTCGGGGTGCGGGTCGCGAGCGTCAACACGATGAACCGGAAGGGGAAGCGCAAGCGTCAAGGACGCTCGCAGACTCTCGGGCAGCGTCCGGACACCAAGCGCGCGATCGTCCGCCTCATGGGCGACGACCGCATCGAGCTCTTCGAAGGCTGAGGACGACACGATGGCACTCCGCAAGCGCAAGCCGACGAGCCCTGGACGCCGGTTCCAGAGCTCGTCTGACTTCAACGAGATCACCAAGGACCGGCCGGAGCGCACGCTCGTCGTGGCCAAGTCCGGCACGGGCGGCCGCAACAGCCACGGCCGCAAGACCGCCCGCCACCGCGGCGGCGGCCACAAGCAGCGCTACCGGCTCATCGACTTCCGCCGCGACAAGGACGGGGTCCCGGCCAAGGTGGCAGCGATCGAGTACGACCCGAACCGCAACGCCCGCATCGCTCTCCTTCACTACCTGGACGGGGAGAAGCGCTACATCCTCGCCCCGTCGCGAGTCGCTGTCGGCGACCTGCTCCAGTCGGGCCAGGGCGCAGATATCCGCCCGGGCAACGCGTTGCCGCTCCGCTACATTCCCGTCGGCTCGGTCGTGCACAACGTCGAGTTGCGCCCGGGTGGCGGCGGCAAGCTGGCGCGGGGGGCCGGCATGAGCGTGCAGCTCGTGGCGAAGGAAGGCGCCTTTGCCACGTTGCGCCTGCCCTCGACCGAGATGCGGCGGGTGTCGATCGACTGCCGGGCGACCCTCGGTGAGGTCGGCAACTCAGAAGCCGAGCTGATCTCGATAGGCAAAGCCGGTCGCAACCGGTGGAAGGGTGTCCGCCCCCAGACGCGCGGTGTGGCGATGAACCCGGTCGACCACCCGCTCGGTGGTGGCGAAGGAAAGACCTCTGGCGGTCGGCATCCTGTTTCCCCGTGGGGCCAGCCCGAGGGGCGCACCCGCCGGCGCCACCGGCCTTCCGACCAGCTCATCATCCGTCGTCGCCGCACCCGCGGCGCTCGTCGCTAGTGCGCCGGGGGAGGAGCTCATGCCTCGCAGCCTGAAGAAGGGCCCGTTCGTCGACGGCCACCTGCTGAAGAAGGTCGACGACTTGAACAACCGAAACGAGAAGCGGGTGGTGAGGACGTGGTCGAGGCGGTCGACGATCATCCCCGACATGGTCGGCCATACGATCGCCGTCCACGACGGGCGCAAGCACGTCCCCGTCTACATCACCGAGTCGATGGTCGGCCACAAGCTGGGCGAGTTCGCCCCCACGCGGACGTTCCGGTACCACGCCGGCCAGGAGCGGGCGGGAAGGCGCTGACGTGACCGGGACGAAGACGAACGAGCGGCCAGGCACCCGGGCGGTGCTTCGCCACAGCCGGATGTCGGCCTACAAGGCGCGAGAGGTCCTCGACCTCATCAGGGGCAAGGACTTCGAGCGCGCCAACGAGATCCTCGAGTACTCCGAGCGCGGCGCCTCCACGGTGATCCGCAAGCTGCTCCAGTCGGCGGCGGCGAACGCCGTCCACAACGACGGGCTGGCGGCGGAGGAGCTCTTCGTGTCGGCCTGCTACGCCGACGAGGGCACGACGCTCAAGCGGTGGCGTCCCCGCGCCCGCGGGCGGGCAACCCGAGTGCGCAAGCGCACGTGCCACATCACGGTTATCGTCTCGCGGCTGCCGGACAACGAGATAGTCCGCCGGCGGGCCCGCATCGCCGCAGACCAAGCCGAGCGGCGCGCCAGGCGGGTGGCCGGTGGCCGCCGCCGCGCCCGGGCGGGCGCCGGCGCACCGGAGGAGGGACGGGCTGCGCCGGCTCAGGCGCCGCGTGCCGGGGCTGAGGCACTCGCAGCCCTCGAGGAGGCACGGGCAATCGAGGAGACCACCCAGCACGCCGGGCTCGAGGCGGAGGCGGAGTCGGCGCTCGACCTCGGCGAGGCGGACACCACTGGCGAAGACGCAGACCCCGGTGCTGCATCCGCCCCGGACGGCGAGACCGCCGCCGGTCCGGACGACAGCACCGCCGACGCGCCCGGCGATGACGAGGGCGGGGTTACTCCGCCGAGGCATCCACCGGCTCGAGCGGCAACAGCGAAGAAAAGGACGACGAGGAGAACTGATGGGACAGAAGGTCAACCCGTACGGGTTTCGCCTCGGCGTCACCACGGACTGGAAGTCACGCTGGTTCGACGACCGGACCTACGATCACGCCGTCATCGAGGACTGGCAGGTCCGCGACTATCTGATGTCCCAGCTCGAGGCGGCGGCCGTGAGCCGCATCGAGATCGAGCGCACCCGTGACCGCCTGCGCGTCGACGTCCACACGGCCCGGCCCGGCATCGTGATCGGCCGGCGGGGAGCCGAGGCCGATCGCCTCCGCCGCCAGCTCGCCCGCATCACCCACAACGCCAACATCCAGCTGAACATCCAGGAGATCAAGCAGCCCGAGCTCGAGGCCGCCCTCATCGCCCAGGGCATCGCCGATCAGCTGGCTCGCCGGATCAGCTTCCGCCGGGCCATGAAGCGAGCGATCCAGACCGTCCAGAAGGCCGGCGCCCAGGGCGTCCGGGTGCAGTGCTCCGGCCGCCTCGGCGGTTCGGAGATGGCCCGGCGAGAGTCGTACCGCGAGGGCCGGGTGCCCTTGCACACGCTTCGCGCCGACATCGACTACGGGTTCAGGGAGGCGCGCACCACGACCGGCCGCGTCGGGGTGAAGGTCTGGATCTACAAGGGCGACATCCTGCCCTACAAGACCTCCGGCGAGGACAAGATCTCCCGCGAGGCGGCCATGGCCGTCGGCGAGACGTCCGGCCAGGCGCGCCCACGGCGGATCGTCAGTGCCGGCGGAGGCCGTCGCCGTCCGGAGCTCGGCGAGCCCGGCTCCCGTCCCGCCGAGCCGGCGGCCGGCGAGGTCACCGAGGTGGCTGAGCCACCCGCAGCCGACGGTGCAACTCAGCCGCCCGCCGCCGAGGGTGAGGCAGCGCCGGCGGGCCCGCTTCCCGGGGGCCAGGGGGACGAGGCCCTCGAGCGCCTCCTCGCCGAGGAAGAGGAGATCGAGCGCCGGACTCGCGACCAGCATCACGACGTGCCTCATTTCCGCCGGGAGAACGACTGATGTTGATGCCCCGCAAGGTAAAGCACCGCAAGCAGCACCGGGGACGGTTGTCCGGAGTGGCCAAAGGCGGCGAGTCGATCGCCTTCGGCGACTACGGCATCCAGGCCCTCGAGCCCGCATGGGTGACTGCACGCCAGATCGAGGCGGCCCGTATCGCCATGACGCGCCACGTCCGCCGTGGCGGGAAGGTGTGGATCCGCGTCTTCCCCGACAAGCCGGTCACTCAGAAACCCGCCGAGACCCGCATGGGCTCCGGCAAAGGCAACCCGGAGCACTGGGTCGCCGTCGTGAAGCCGGGTCGCATCCTGTTCGAGCTCTCCGGTGTGGAGGAGGCCCTGGCCCGGGGGGCGATGGAGCGCGCCATCCAGAAGCTGCCGATGAAGGCCCGGTTCATCTCCCGTCCGGGCGTCGGCTCGACCCCGGAGGTGCAGGTCTGATGGCAATTACGACCGAGATTCGCGCCCTCGACAACGACGAGCTCGAGAATCGACTCTCGAATGCGCGAAAGGAACTGTTCAACCTGCGGTTCCAGGCCGCCACGGGCAGGCTCGACAACTACGCCCGCACCGGACAGGTGCGCCGCGAGATTGCCCGCCTGCTGACGGTGCAGCGCGACCGTGAGATAGCCCACGCCGAGGAGCTCGAGCGGGCGGCCCGCTCCGCCGGCGGGTCGGAGGAGGAATGATGGCCGACATGCAGAGCTCGCCCGGCGAGCCCCGGGCCAACAGGCGCAAGGTGCGCGAGGGCCTGGTGGTCTCGACCGCCATGGAGAAGACGGCCGTCGTCTCGGTCACCGAACGGGTTCGCCATCCCCGCTACGCGAAGACGGTGCAGCGGACCCGCAAGCTGCACGTGCACGACGAGGAGAACCAGGCGAGCAATGGGGACCGGGTCCGTGTGGCCGAGACGCGGCCCTATTCCAAGTCCAAGCGCTGGCGGCTCGTGGAGATACTGGAGCGGGCGCGATGATCCAGCAGGAGTCGCGCCTTCGGGTGGCAGACAACTCCGGTGCCAAGGTGGTCCTGTGCATCAAGGTGCTCGGCGGCTCCCGCCGGCGGTATGCCCGCATCGGCGACGTGTTCATCGCCACGGTGAAAGACGCCGTCCCCGGGGCCGCCGTCAAGAAGGGTGACGTGGTTCGGTGCGTCGTCGTGCGCACCCGGAAGGAGAACCGGCGGCCGGACGGGAGCTACATCCGTTTCGACGAGAACGCCGCCGTCCTCATAAACGACCAGCTGCAGCCGAGAGGGACCCGGATCTTCGGCCCTGTCGGCCGGGAGCTGCGAGAGAAGCGGTTCATGCGGATCGTGTCACTCGCACCGGAGGTGATCTGAAAATGCGCATCAAGAAGGGCGACCGGGTCCAGGTCCTGCAAGGCAAGGACCGCGGCAAGTCGGGCGAGGTCATGCGCGCGATCCCGCAGCAGAACAAGGTGATCGTGGAAGGCGTGAACATCCACAAGCGCCACCAGCGGCCGCGCCGGGGAACGATGCAGGGCGGGATCATCGACAAGGACATGCCGTTGCACGTCTCGTCGGTGGCCCTCATCTGCCCGGGCTGCGGGCCGACCCGGGTCGGCTACCGCCAGGACGAGCAGGGCCGCAAGGTGAGGGTGTGCAAGAAGTGTGGAGCTGAGCTGTGACCGCCGCCTCGGCGACCGCCGTCACCGAGAAGCCCCGCCTCAGGCAGCGTTACGAGACTGAGCTCCGCGACGAGCTGCGCGAGCGGCTCGGCCTGGGCAACGTCATGCAGGTGCCCCGGATCGAGAAGATCGTCATCAACATGGGCGTCGGCCGGGCGACCCAGCAG
Source organism: uncultured Actinomycetota bacterium (assembly GCA_963754255.1). Classification (GTDB taxonomy): domain Bacteria; phylum Actinomycetota; class Acidimicrobiia; order Acidimicrobiales; family Bog-793; genus CAVWEW01. The sequence goes on along the minus strand of CAVWEW010000007.1, from coordinate 79,945 downwards.
CAGTCCCTGCTCGACGGCGCCGTGCGCGATCTCGAGACGATCGCCGGCCAGCATCCCGTCGTCACCAAGGCGCGCCGGTCGATCGCCGGCTTCAAGCTGCGCCAGGGGATGTCCATCGGCTGCATGGTGACGCTGCGCGGCGACCGCATGTGGGAGTTCCTCGACCGCCTCATCAGCCTGGCCATCCCGAGGATCCGGGACTTCCGAGGTCTTTCGCCCCGCAGCTTCGACGGGCACGGCAACTACACCTTTGGAGTGACCGAGCAGCTCATCTTCCCAGAGATCGACTACGACAAGGTCGATTCCACCCGCGGCATGGACATCACCATCGTGACGTCGGGCCGCACCGACGACGAGGGCAGAGCACTGCTCGCCGCCTTCGGCTTCCCGTTCCGACGCGAAGGACAGTAAGGGCCCCATGGCAAAGAAGGCATTAGTCCAAAAACAGCAGCGCACGCCCAAGTTCAAGGTGCGCGGCTACACACGCTGCCGCCGCTGCGGCCGGCCGAGGGCGGTCTTCCAGAAGTTCACGCTCTGCCGTATCTGCCTGCGCGAGCTCGTGCACGCCGGCGAGGTGCCAGGCGTGACTAAGGCCAGCTGGTGAGGGGAGGACACAGCCGATGACAATGACGAATCCCATCGCCGACATGCTGACCCGCATGCGGAACGCCAACGTGGCCATGCACGACACGGTGCGGATGCCGAGCTCGAAGCTGAAGGAGTCCCTCGCCGAGGTGCTCGAGCGGGAGGGTTACATCTCGGGTTACTCTGCGGCGGACGACCCGGCGAGGCCGGGCCGTGTCCTCGAGATCCGGCTCAAGTACACCGAGGACCGCGACCGGGTCATCGGAGGGCTGAAGCGTGTGTCCAAGCCGGGCCTCCGCATCTATTGCCGGGCGGACCGGCTGCCCCGCGTGCTCGGGGGCCTCGGGGTGGCCGTGCTCTCGACGAGCCAGGGCCTCATGACCGACCGGGAAGCGCGGCAGCGGCGCATGGGTGGGGAGATCCTCTGTTATGTCTGGTGACAGAATCCGCCGCCTGCGGGCGATCGCCGAAGGAGGAAGGCTGATGTCGCGCGTCGGAAAGAACCCGATTCCCGTGCCGGCCGGCGTCGAGGTCACCGTCCTCGACGGCCACGTCACCGTGACGGGCCCGATCGGGCGCCTCGAGCGCGATCTCCCCGGGGAGATCACCGTCCGCCAGGAGGACTCGACCCTTCTCGTGGAGCGCCCCGACGACGAGCGGCACAACCGCGCCCTGCACGGGCTCACGCGCTCGCTCGTGGCGAACATGGTCACCGGCGTCACGGCGGGGTACCAGAAGGACCTCGAGATCGTCGGCGTGGGGTACCGCGCCACAGCGAGGGCCGCGGACCAGATCGAGCTGGCGCTCGGCTTCAGCCACCCCGTGTTCGTGAACGCCCCGGAGGGCATCAGCTTCGAAGTGCCTGCCCCCACCCGCATAACGGTGCGGGGGACCGACAAGCAGCGGGTCGGCCAGGTGGCGGCCGACATCCGCAAGATCCGCAAGCCCGAGCCCTACAAGGGCAAGGGGGTCCGCTACGCGGGCGAAGTCGTCCAGCGCAAGGCCGGGAAGGCAGCCAAGTAGCCATGCCGACTAATCGAACTCACGAGCTGCGGGAGCGGCGCCATCGTCGTGTGCGCAAGAAGGTGGTCGGTACGTCCGAGCGACCTCGCCTGGCCGTCTTCCGCTCGAACCGCCACATCGTCGCCCAGGTCATCGACGACTCCGCCGGCCACACCCTGGCGGCGGCCTCGACGATCGAGGAAGCCCTCCGGTCCAAGAGCACGGGGAAGGCAGGAGCGGCGGCCGAGGTGGGTCGCCTGGTCGCAGAGAGGGCCAAGTCAAAGGGGGTCTCGAAGGTCGTCTTCGACCGGGGCGGATCCCTCTACCACGGGCGTGTCGCCGCCCTCGCCGATGCGGCCCGCGAAGCGGGATTGGAGCTGTAGATGCCTGAGTCCCAGTACGAAGAGCGGACGATCAAGGTCAACCGGGTGGCAAAGGTCGTGAAGGGTGGACGGCGTTTCTCCTTCACGGCGCTCATGGTGATCGGTGACGGCAACGGCCGGGTCGGCCTCGGCTACGGCAAGGCCAAGGAGGCGGGACTCGCCGTGCAAAAGGGGATCGACGAGGCGAAGAAGAACATGATCGACGTCCCCCTCGCCGGCTCGACGATCACGCACCCGATCATCGGCCACGCCGGCGCGGGCCGCATCCTGCTCAAGCCGGCCGCCCCGGGCACCGGAGTCATCGCCGGTGGTGCCGCCCGCGCCATCCTCGAGCTGGCCGGGGTGCACGACGTCGTGGCGAAGTCGCTCGGGACCTCGAACGCCATCAACGTGGCTCACGCCACGCTCGCCGGCCTGAAGGCCCTCCGCCGTCCCGACGAGGTGGCCCGCCTGCGGGGCAAGACGCCTGAAGAGGTCACGCCGGCCGGGGTGCTGCGCGCCTACGACGAGCGCCGCCGGCTCGGCCGGGCGGCCGCCGCGGTCGAGGCAGGTTGAGATGGCGCAGCTCATCGTCACCCAGGTGAAGTCGGCCATCGGCTCGAAGCCGAAGCACCGCGGGACCCTCCGTGCCCTCGGCCTCGGCCGGATCGGCAAGTCGAACACGCTCGAGGACCGTCCCGAGATCCGGGGCATGATCGCCCGGGTCCCCCACCTGATAAAGGTGACGGAAGCAGGCGGGGAAGCCGGCAACGAAGAGGAAGGCAGCTGATGAAGGTCCACGAGCTGGCCCCGGCGCCAGGGCTCCCACCGCCGGCGGCGCCGGGTGGGCCGGGGCATCGCCGGCAAGGGCGGCAAGACCGCCGGGCGAGGGACGAAGGGGACGAAGGCCCGCGACACCGTGAAGCCCGGCTTCGAGGGCGGCCAACTGCAGCTCGCCCAGCGAATCCCGAAGCTGCGCGGCTTCGCCAACCCCTTCCGGATCGAGTACAACGTGGTCAACCTGGACGTCCTCGATGCCTTGGACGACGACGAGGTCACTCCGGAGAGCCTCAAGGCTGCCGGCCTCGTCCACCACAAGGGCCTGGTGAAGGTGCTCGGCGGGGGAGAGCTGCACCGTGCGGTGCGGGTCTCCGCCCACGCCTTCTCCCGGCGGCCAAGGCGGCCATCGAGCAGGCCGGCGGAGGCGTCACGGTGGTGGCCAAGCCCTACGGCGATCGCCGGCCCCCTGCTCAGGGGAACGCCCTCGCCAACCGCTAGGGTGTCCACCCTGGCCAGCTCGCGACTGATATCCCTGGTGCGGTCGGGCAGCAACGTTCAGGAGATTTGATGCTCTCAAGCTTGCGCAACATGTTCAGGGTGGCGGACCTTCGCAACAAGGTCCTCTTCACCCTGGTCGTGATCGGCATCTACCAGCTCGGCATCAGCATCCCGGTCCCGGGGGTCGACTTCGCGAAGATCCAGAGCATCTCGAACTCGGCGCGGGCCACCGGGGTCCTCGGCTACCTGAGCCTGTTCGCCGGAACCGGGCTTTCCCGTGCCGCCGTCCTCGGTCTCGGGATCATGCCCTACATCACCTCCTCGATCATCATCCAGCTCCTGACGGGCGTGATCCCGAAGTTCGAGCAATGGCGCGAGCAGGGCGCCGTCGGCCAGCGCAAGCTCACCCAGGCCACCCGGTACCTGACCGTCGCCCTCGCCCTCATGCAGTCGTCCGGCCTCGTCTTCCTCTTCCACTCCGGCCAGCTGTTCTCGAGCACCCACGTCGACCTCATCCCGGACTTCACGCCGGGCCGCGTGGTGTTCATGATCCTCCTGCTCACAGCGGGGACCGCCTTCGTCATGTGGCTCGGCGAGCTGATAACCCAGCGCGGCATCGGCAACGGGATGTCGATCCTCATCTTCTCGAACGTGATCAGCGCCATTCCGATCTACGGCGAGTTCATCAAGGCCGACCGGGGATGGGGCGGCCTGGCGATAATCATCGCCGTGGTCCTGCTGCTCCTCGTGGCCATCGTCTTCATGGAGCAGGGCCAGCGGCGCATCCCGGTGACGTTCGCCAAACGTGTCCAGGGCAGGCGGATGTACGGCGGCCAGAGCACCTACATCCCGCTCAAGGTCAATCAGGCCGGCGTCATCCCGATCATCTTCGCCAGCTCCCTCCTCTACATCCCGGTGCTGCTGTCGAACGTCGTCCCCTGGGTCACCTACCGCAACTGGGTCCGCAACAACCTGCTCAACCCGACCGACGGCGTCTATCTCATCTGTTACGGCATGCTCATCATGTTGTTCACCTTCTTCTACGTCCACGTCACCTTCGACCCCTACCAGCAGGCCGACCAGATCCGAAAACAGGGCGGCTACATCCCCGGCTTCCGGCCAGGCGACCCCACCGGCGCTACCTGGCGAAGATCCTCAACCGGCTGACCCTGCCGGGCAGCCTCTTCCTTGCCCTCGTGGCGCTGCTTCCGTCGGTGCTGCTCGCGCAGTGGAAGATCTCCGAACATCCCCTTCTTCGGCACGACGCTGCTCATCGCGGTCGGCGTCTCGCTCGAGACGATGAAGCAGATCGACAGCCAGCTCATGATGCGCAACTACGAGGGCTTCCTGCAGTAGGTGATACCGGGCGGCAGGCTCGTCGTCCTCGGGAAGCAGGGGGCCGGGAAAGGGACGCAGTGTGTGCGCCTGTCGCACCACTACGTCATCCCGCACATCTCGACCGGCGACATGCTGCGAGGAGAGATCAAGGCCGGGACCGCGCTCGGCCTCGAGGCCAAGCGGCACATGGACGAGGGCGACCTCATCCCGGACGAGGTCGTCCTCTCGATGGTCGCCAAGCGCCTCGACCAGGACGACACGAGGACGAGGGGATTCGTGCTCGACGGCTTCCCCCGTACCGTCGCCCAGGCCGAGGGCCTCGACGACCTCCTCAGGCCCGCCGTCCTCGATCTCTCGATCAACATCGTCGTGCCCACCCAGCTCGTGCTGCGGCGGCTCGCCAGCCGGCGCATCTGCGAGGACTGCGGCACCATCTACTCGACCGTGGCGCCCCCGAGGGTCGGCTGGATCTGCGATGTCTGCGGCGGCGAGGTCGTCCACCGGGAGGACGACACCGAGGCGGCCATCCACCGCCGGCTCGACCTGTACGAGCAGGAGACCGCTCCCCTCATCTCCTGGTACCGCCGGGCCGGCACCCTCGTGTCGGTCTCGGGTGTCGGCAGCCCCGACGCCGTCTCGGACCGCCTCGTGGCGGCGATCGACGACCACCGCCGGGCCGGCGGATTCGGGCCGCCGCTGCCGGCCGGGGAGGCCGGCGCCGGCGAGGGCGACCGGGATGACCTCGCCGGCCGCTGAGTGATGAGGCCGACGAGGGCCGGGATTTCCAGGCCGCACGGGACGCCGGTAGTTACGTCCGCGGGCAGCCCAGACGCCGCCGGGCGGTCAGGGCGGTCTCCCGCGGCCTCGTCGACGGCCGGCGCGGAGGGGAACGGCCTGGCGTTCCCTCACGACGAGTTCCCGGAGGTCAGGCGGTGGCCGAATGAGGCGCAATGCCACCGAGCTGGCCAAGATGCGCAAGGCCGGCAGGGTGGTGGCGGAGATCCACGAGAAGACGCGCGCAGGCCATCCGCCCGGGCGTGACCACCCGGGAGATCGACCAGGTCTCCCGGGAGGTGCTCGAGCGCCGGGGGGCGCGGTCCAACTTCCTCAACTACCACGGCTTCCCGGCCACGGTCTGCACCTCGCCGAACGACATGATCGTTCATGGCATCCCCGGCGATTATGTGCTCGAAGAGGGCGACATCATCTCCATCGACTGCGGGGCGATCGTCGAGGGCTACCACGGCGATGCCGCCTATACGGCCCCAGTGGGGGAGGTGTCGCGCCGCGCCGAGGCGTTGATGGAGGTGACCGAGGGCGCCCTGTGGAAGGGCATCGAGCAGCTCGGGACGGCAACCGCCTCCACGAGGTCGGACGGGCGGTGCAGGACGTGGCCGAGGCGGCGGGTTACTCGGTCGTGCGCAACTACGTCGGCCACGCCATCGGGACGGCCATGCACGAGGAGCCGCAGGTGCCCGAACTACTGGCCGGGATCGCCGGGGCCGCGGATCAAGGTCGGGCAACGTCTTTGCCATCGAGCCGATGGTCAACGTCGGCGGCCCCGAGACCGTCGAGCTCGCCGACGGCTGGAGCGTCGTCACGGCCGACGGGAGCCTCTCGGCCCACTTCGAGCACACGATCGCCGTCACCGAGGACGGCCCGGAGGTCTTCACGGTCCCGTGAGCACCTGAGGTCGGCTAGTCGGCCGCCTGCTGGCCGGCGTCGTGCCGGGGGAAAGCGCACCGGGTGCGCAGCTCGCCGGGCCAGCAGCTATGCTGTCTACCGCCATGAGTGGCCGTGCTTGCGCGGCCGCTCCCGGCCGTGTGGCCCCACCTGAGCAGCGCCGGCGGGCTCACCGCGCCGTGGCAGATAGACAAGTTTCCCCGAGGAGGACCACCTGCCGAAGCCGAAAGAGGATGCCATCGTGCTCGAGGGCACGGTCGTCGAACCGCTCCCGAACGCGATGTTCCGCGTCGAGCTCGAGAACGGGCACAAGGTGCTCGCCCACAGCTCAGGCAAGATGCGGATGCACCGGATCCGCATCCTCCCCGGCGACCGAGTGCAGGTGGAGATCACGCCCTACGACCTGTCGAGGGGCCGGATCACCTACCGGTACAAGTAACGGCACGAGCGACCGCTGTCCGTCAGCACCGCCGGCCCGGTCGTCTACGACCGGCGGCGGGCGGACGAGTACGAAGCACCGAGGACGACACGACAGACGACGATGGCGAAAGGTCACCCGAGGGTGATCGCAACGACGAGCGGGAGAAGGAACGAGACTGGTGAAGGTCCGACCGAGTGTGAAGACGATGTGCGAGAAGTGCAAGGTGATCAGGCGGCACGGCCGCGTCCGGGTCATCTGCTCCAACCCGCGCCACAAGCAGCGGCAGGGCTGACGATGGCCCGCATCTCCGGTGTCGACATCCCCCGCGAGAAGCGCCTCGAGGTGTCGCTCACCTACATCTACGGGATCGGGCGCAGTCAGCGCCCGGCAGGTCTGCGACGCCACCACGATCGACTCGGGCACCCGGGTCCGTGACCTCACCGACGAGGAGGTGGCGCGCCTGCGCAGCTACATCGACGCCTCCTTGAAGGTAGAGGGTGACCTTCGCCGCGACGTCGCCCAGGACATCAAGCGCAAGATGGAGATCGGCTGCTACCAGGGGATCCGGCACCGCCGCGGGCTGCCGGTGCACGGGCAGCGCACCCACACCAACGCCCGCACCCGCAAGGGACCGAAGAAGACCGTCGCCGGCAAGAAGAAGGTACGCAAGCACTGATGGCAAAGACCACCAAGCCAGGCGGCCGCCGGCCGCGGCGCAGGGAGCGCAAGAACGTCGCCTACGGCGTCGCGCACATCAAGAGCTCGTTCAACAACACCATCGTCTCGATCACCGACCAGGAGGGGAACGTCCTTTCCTGGGCCTCGGCCGGCAACGTCGGTTTCAAGGGATCGAGGAAGTCCACGCCCTTCGCCGCTCAGATGGCCGCCGAGCAGTGCGCCAAGCGGGCGATGGAACACGGCGTGCGCCGGGTCGACGTCCTCGTCCGTGGCCCCGGCTCCGGACGTGAGACGGCGATCCGGTCGCTCGCCAGCGCCGGCATCGAAGTGACCGGCATCAAGGACGTGACCCCCATCCCCCACAACGGCTGCCGCCCGAAGAAGCGGCGCCGGGTCTAGGGCCGACAGGAGAGATCGAGACCATGGCTCGCTACACCGGTCCGGTGTGCCGCCTCTGCAGGCGGGAGAAGATGAAGCTGTACCTGAAGGGCGCCAAGTGTGACACGGTGCGCTGCCCGGTGGAGAGCCGACCCAACCCGCCCGGTGAGCACGGCCGCGACCGCCTGCGGCAGGGCTCGGAGTACAACACCCAGCTCCGCGAGAAGCAGAAGGCCCGCCGCATCTACGGGGTGCTCGAGCGACAGTTCGTGAACGACTACGAGGTGGCCAACCGCGAGGGGGGCATCACCGGCGAGAACCTCCTTCGCCTTCTCGAGCTGCGGCTCGACAACATCGCCTTCCGGGCCGGGTGGGGCTCGAGTCGCAACCAGGCGCGCCAGTTCGTGCGCCACGGGCACGTCCGCGTGAACGGCAAGCGGGTCACCATCCCGTCGCGGCGCGTCCGCCAGGGCGACGTCGTCGAGCTCAGCCCGAAGGCGCGGGACTTCATCGTCATCCGCCACAACCATGACGTCCTCGACCGCCGGCCGCCGGCGTGGCTCGAGGTCACCGAAGGGGGCAACGGCGTGCGGGTCCTCGCTGTCCCTGTCCGCGAACAGATCGATACCCAGGTGCGAGAGCAGCTCATCGTCGAGCTGTACTCCAAGTAGACACCGCCAGAAGAGGAGTCCAGTCCCCCATGCTCATCATCCAGCGACCGATTGTCGAGCCTTTCGGCGAGCCGGACCAGTTCCGGCAGCGCATCGCCATCGGCCCGCTCGACCCGGGATTCGGCAACACCCTCGGAGCCTCGCTCCGTCGCACGTTGCTCTCGTCCATCCCGGGGGCGGCTGTCACCCAGGTCCGCTTCGACGAGGCTCTGCACGAGTTCTCGTACCTGTCGGGCGTGAAAGAGGACGTGAGCGACATCATCTTGAACCTGAAGGATCTCGTGCTGCGCAGCGAGTCCGACGAGCCGGTCACCATGCGCGTCGACGTGCGCGGGCCGGCCGAGGTCACCGGGGCCGACATCCGGACCACCTCCGACGTCGAGATCCTCAACCCCGACGCCCACCTCGCCACGGTGAATGCCAAAGGACGCCTGGCGATGGACGTCACCGTGGAGCGCGGCAAGGGCTACGCGCCGGCAGAGCGCAAGCAGGCCTCCTCCACGATCGGCGTCATCCCGGTCGACGCCATCTACTCGCCGGTGCGGCGGGTCGCCTTCGAGGTGGAGCCGACGCGTGTCGAGGTCTCGACCGACTACGACCGCCTCATCCTCGACATCGAGACCGACGGGTCGATCAGCCCGCGCGACGCCCTCGCCTCCGCCGGCCAGACGTTGCGCAGTCTCCTCTCGCTCGTGGCCGATCTCGCCGACGAGGGCCAGGGCCTCGAGCTCGGCGACGTCGGCTCCGCCGCTGCCGGCTCGCCCGATCTCGACCTCCCCATCGAGGACCTCGATCTTTCCGAGCGCCCGCGCAACTGCCTGAAGCGGGCACAGGTCAACACCGTCGGCGAGCTGATCCAACGCACGCCTGACGAGCTGCTCTCGATCACCAACTTCGGCCAGAAGTCGCTCGACGAGGTGCTCGTCCGCCTCGACGAGCGTGGCCTGGCGCTCCGAGAAGGGACGCTCTGAGTGCCCGGGACGCCCCGCAAGGGGGCACGCTTCGGGGGCGATGCCGCTCACCAGAAGGCGATGATGGGCAACATGGTCGCCTCTCTCATCGCCGCCTACCCCCGGCGGATCGTCACCACCGAGGCCAAGGCCAAGGCACTCCGGCCGGTGGCGGAGAAGATCATCACCAAAGGAATCAAGGGAGGCGTGCACAACCAGCGCCAGGTGGTGGCCTACATCCGGGACAAGGAGATGGCCCATCGCCTCTTCAGCGAGATCGCCCCGCTCTACGCCGATCGCCCCGGCGGCTACCTGCGCATCTTGAAGCTCGGCCCGCGCCCGGGGGACAACGCCCCCATGGCGCAGGTCGAGTTCGTTTGAGCCGCCTCGACCTATCGGTCGGGGAACAAGGAAGCGGCCCCGTGCGGGCCGCTTCGTCGCGTCATGCTCCTCGTCGCCTACGACGGGAGCGAGTTCCACGGATTCGCCGCACAGTCCGCCCCGGGCATCGAGACCGTCGGCGGCAGCCTCGCCGCCGCTCTCACGCGGATGTCCGGCCATGAGGTCGCCGTCACATGCGCCGGCACGGACCGACAGCGGTGTCCATGCCTCCGGCCAGGTCGTCCACGCCGATCTGAGCGGCGAGTTCCTCGGGTCGCTGCCGGACCTGGAGCCTCTCACCCGGTCCCTCAACCGCCAGCTCGGGCCGGCGCTCGCCATCCTCGACGCTCGGGTGGCGCCTCAGGGTTTCGATGCCCGCCACTCGGCCACCGGGCGCCGGTACAGGTACCAGATCCTCGTGAGCCCCACGCCGGATCCGCTCCTGCGACACATCTCCTGGCACCGGCCGTCTCCGCTCGAGCTCGGGGCGATGCGGATCGCCGCCGACGTCTTGGTCGGCGAGCACGACTTCTCCGCCTTCTGCCGCCGGCCGCCCGGCTATGGCGGTCCGCTGACCCGGAGGGTGACCCGAGCCGGCTTCTCAGTGCAGCCGAGCGGGCGGCTGTGGTCCTTCGAGATCGAGGCAAACGCCTTCTGCCATCGCATGGTGCGGTCGATCGTCGGGACGCTCGTCTCGGTGGGCGAGGGCCGGCTCACGGCAGCCGACATGATGTCCATCCTCCGCAGCGGCGACCGGGCGCGAGGGAGCCGGCTGGCGCCGCCGCCGGGCTCACCCTCGTCGCCGTCAGCTATCCGGAGGCACTCGTACCCGGAGGCGTGTGGCAGGCACCGGGCTGACGGCTCCCAGCGGGGAGGCGCCGCCTCCGCCACGTCCCAATCTCGAGGAGGGCCGGGGTGCGATGGTCGTCTTGCGATCGAGCTCGGGCTCGGCTAAATTCGTGCGCCGGCGTGCTCACACGCGCTCCTAGTGCGCGGCCGCACCCTATTCTTGATGGTCGGCACGCGGAAGACGCGCGTCCACCTCCGGCTGAGAAGAAGGACAACGGCTTGCGCACGTATTCCACCAGAGCCAGCGAGATCGAGCGGACGCTGGCATGTCGTCGATGCGGAGGACGTCGTCCTCGGGCGCCTCTCCACCGAGGTGGCCCGGATCCTGCGTGGCAAGCACCGGCCCATCTTCGCCCCCCACCTCGACACCGGCGATCACGTCATCGTCGTCAACGCCGCCAAGGTGGTCCTCTCCTCCAACAAGGCCGACAGATCGTTCGCCTACCGCCACAGCGGCTATCCCGGGCAGCCTCCGCGTCACGAGCTACGCCGAGCTGCTCCGCAACAAGCCGGAGGAGCTCGTCCGCAGCGCCGTCCGGGGGATGCTGCCGAAGGGCCCCCTCGGCCGGAAGATGCTCACCAAGCTGAAGGTCTACGCCGGCCCCGAGCACCCCCACGCCGCCCAGCAGCCGCAGCCGCTCGAGCTGCCGGCGTCGGCCCGGAGGGCGTCGTGATCGCCTCGAGCTGCCCGGCGCGTCCACAGCCCGCCGGCGCCGGGCCACGTCCACAAGTGGCAGGCACTGCCCCACGTCCCGAGCTCGAAAAAGAGGTCAACCACTGATGCCAAGCCGCTCGTCCAGGCGACCGGTCGCCGCAAGCAGGCGGTAGCCCGCGTCCGCTTCCGGCCCGGCGAGGGTGTCATCACCATCAACCGCCGCAGCTTCGAGGACTACTTCCCCTCGGCGACGTTCCGGACGCTCGCCACAGAGCCGCTCCGCCTCGTCGAGAAGGGCGAGGAGTTCGACGTCGACGCCACGATCGACGGCGGCGGCCTCTCCGGCCAGGCCGGCGCCCTCCGCCTCGGGATCGCCCGGGGGCTCGTGGAGCTCGACCCGGAGCTGCGGGCCCGGCTGAAGAAGGCCGGCATGCTCACCCGCGACGCCCGCGAGAAGGAGAGCAAGAAGTACGGCCTGAAGAAGGCACGCAAGGCCCCCCAGTACTCGAAGCGCTGAGCGCTTCGATGGTGCCCCGCTTCGGCACCGACGGGATCCGCGGCGCGGCCAACGCCGAGCTGACCCCCGAGCTGGCCCTGGCGCTCGGGCGGGCCGCCGCCCGCCATCTCGACGGCGCGCCGTTCCTCGTCGGACGGGACACCCGTCAGTCCGGCCCGATGCTGCAAGCCGCCTTGTCGGCCGGCCTGTCGGCCTCGGGGCGCGACGTCGTCGACGTCGGCGTCATCCCCACGCCCGGGCCTCGCCTGGCTGGCCGCCTCGCGGCGGCTGCCGGCGGCGATGATCTCGGCCTCCCACAACCCCTTCGAGGACAACGGCATCAAGCTGCTCGGCCTCGGGGGCGCCAAGCTGGCCCTCGAGACCGAGCGGGCGATCGAGCTCGACCTGCACGGCCTCGGGGCCGGTTCCGAGCCGGCCGCACAGCCGGGCGCAGGTGCGCCGGCGGTTCCGCCGGCCGATCTCGGGCGTCTCGATGCCGAGCCCGACGCCGTCGCCGGCTACGTCGATCACCTCGTCGACCGCATGCAGGGCGCGGCCGATGCCCGACGGGCCTCGTCGTCGTCGACTGCGCAAACGGGGCCGCCAGCGCCGTCGCCCCCGGCGTGCTCGACCGGCTGGGCGTGCGGAACCAGATCGCTCTTCGCCTCCCCCGACGGGACGAACATCAACGCCGGCTGCGGGTCGACCCACCTCGGGCGCCCTCGCGAAGGAGGTCGTCCGGACCGGGGCAGCCCTCGGCATCGCCTTCGACGGCGACGCCGACCGGATGCTCGCCGTCGACCACCGGGGCGAGCCTGTCGACGGCGATCAGCTGATCGCCATGTTCGCGAGGGATCTCCACGCCCAGCGGCCTCCTCGCCGGTGGCACGGTCGTCGTCACCGTGCTCAGCAACCTCGGCCTCCGCCACGGCCTGGCGGCGGCGGGCATCGGCGTGATCGAGACGCCGGTCGGTGACCGCCACGTCTCTGACGCCCTCGAGGCCGAAGGCCTCGTGCTCGGCGGCGAGCAGTCCGGCCACCTGATCTTCAGACACCACGCCCCGACCGGCGACGGCCTCCTCACCGCCCTCCTCCTCCTCGAGCTGCTCGGCCGGACCGGGCGCACACTGGCCGACTCGGCCGATCTCGCCATGCGCCGCCTGCCCCAGCTGCTCCGCAACGTGCCGGTCGCCGATCCGAGCCGGCTCGTCTTCGCCGAGGCGGTCTGGGACGAGGTGGCGGCGGTCGAGGCTCGAGCTCGGCGAGTCGGGCAGGGTCCTCCTCCGGCCGAGCGGGACGGAGTCGTGCGTCCGGGTGATGGTCGAGGCCGGGACGCACGAGGAGGCGGAGCAGCTCGCCTGCCGGCTGTCGGCCGCGGTGGCGCGGGAGCTGGCCGACGATTCAGCCCTAGCCTGACCTGCCGTGTGCGGCATTATCGGCGTCACCGGGTGCCCAGGATCCGCTGCACGTCCTGCTCGACGGGCTGGCCATGCTCGAGTACCGCGGCTACGACTCGGCCGGGGTGGCCCTCGTCGGCGACCCGGGCGAGCCGATGTGGCGCCGGCGGTCGGCGGTCCGCGGGGAGTCGATCGCCGTGCTCGCCGGCCCGGGCGACGGGATCCCGGCAGCTCCGCGGGCCGGCATCGGCCACACGAGATGGGCCACCCACGGCGCGCCGACGGAGGCGAACGCCCACCCCCACTTCGACTGCACGGGAACCATCGCCGTCGTCCACAACGGCATCATCGAGAACCACCGGGAGCTGTGGGCCGCCCTCGACGCGGCCGGCCACGACGAAGCTCCGCCACCGACACCGAGGTCATCGCCCACCTGATCGAGGCCGAGATCGGCTCCGGTGCCGACCTGACCGAGGCCGTGCGGCGGACGATCGGCCTTCTCACCGGCGACTTCGCCATCGCCGTCGTCTCGGTCGCCGAGCCGGACGTCATAGTGGCGACCCGGCGGACGTCGCCGCTCATCGTCGGGCGGACCGACGGAGGTGGGAGTCGTGGCGTCCGATCTTGCCGCCCTCCTCCCGACGACGCGGGAGCTCTTCGCCGTCGCCGACGACCAGATCGCCCAGATCCGCCCCGGTGCCATCCGCGTGATCGACGCCGACGGCACCGACGTCGAGCCGGCGGCGATCTCGGTCACCTGGGACATCGCGGCCGCCCGCTGCGACGGCTACGACGACTTCATGTCGAAGGAGATCCACGAGCAGCCCCGGGCCATCGCCGACACCCTGCTCGGCCGCCTCCTTCCGGGCGGCGGGACCGAGTTCGAGGAGCTGCTGGTCGGCGCCGGACGAGCTGCGGGAGATCGACCGGGTGGTCGTGGTCGCCTGCGGCTCGAGCTACCACGCCGGCCTCGCCGGGCGAGCCGCCTTCGAGGAGCTGGCCCGGCTGCCGGCGACAGTCGAGATCGCGAGCGAGTTCCGCTACCGCCAAGCCGGTCATCGACGACCGGACGCTCGTGGTGGCGATCAGCCAGTCGGGCGAGACCGTCGACACCTACCACGCCCTGAAGGAGGCCAAGCGCCGGGGGGCCCCACCGTTGTCGTGACGAACGTCGTCGACTCGCTCATGGCCCGCGAGGCCGACGGGGTGCTCTACACGCGGGCCGGCCCGGAGATCGGTGTCGCGTCGACGAAGTGCCACCTCTCCCAGCTCGTCCTGGTGCAGGCCTTCGCCCTCCACCTCGCCGGCCTGCGCGGCACGCTCACGCGCCGACGAGATCGCCGCCCTCAGCGCGGCCCTCGGCGACCTGCCGGCCGCCGTGGCCGTCGGCAGTGGGGCGCTTCGAGGAGTACCGCGAGGTGGCGCGGCGCCTCGAGGGCATGAACGACGTCTACTTCCTCGGCCGGAACCACGGCTACCCGGTCGCGCTCGAAGGTGCGCTCAAGCTGAAGGAGCTGGCCTACGTGCGGGCGGAGGCCTACCCGGCCGGCGAGATGAAGCACGGGCCGATCTCTCTCATCGTGCCCGGGACCGTCGCCGTCGTCGTGGCGACGAGGGGAGCCCTCTGGCCGAAGCTGATGGCGAACGTCGAGGAGGTAAAGGCGCGGGGCGCGGCCGTCGTGGCGGTCTGCGACGAGGGCGACGAGGAGACGGCCTCGCTCGTCGACCTCGTCCTCCCGGTCCCGGCACGTGCCGGAGGCGATCTCGGCGGTCGTGGCCGTCGTCCCCTTGCAGGTGCTCGCCTACGGGGCAGCCCGCGACCGGGGCAACGACGTCGACCGCCCCCGCAACCTCGCCAAGGTCGTCACGGTCGAGTGATCGGTGTCGGCATCGACGCCGTCGAGATCGGCCGGTTCCGCCGAATCCTGGCACGCCGCCCCCGGATCGCCGAGCGGCTCTTCTCGAGCGCCGAGCGCTCTCTCGTCGCCGGCCGGAGCGACCCGGTGCCGTCGCTCGCCGCCCGCTTCGCGGCAAAGGAAGCCACCATGAAGAGCCCTGCGGACCGGCATCGGCGGCGTGCGCTTCAACGAGATCGAGGTGCTGTCGGACCCGGACGGCGCCCCGCGGCTCTCGGTGTCCGGCCGGGCGGCGGCCCGGGCCGCCGCCGCCGGGGTGACGGCATGGCACGTCTCGCTCACCCACACCGCCACGCTGGCGACGGCCGTCGTCGTGGCCAGCTGAGGACGGCCGGCTCCCGCATGCGCCCCGTCCTCACAGTGGCCGAGATGCGCGCCGTCGACGAGGCGGCGCAGCGGCAGGTCCCACTGTCGAGCCTCGTGGAGCGCGCCGGCACGGCGGTGGCCAACGAGGCGATCGGCGCTGCTCGGGGGCGCCTACGGCCGGCGGGTGGTCGTCGTCGCCGGCCCGGGCAACAACGGCGCCGACGGGAGGGTGGCGGCGCGCCTGCCTCGCCCGGCGTGGCGCCCGCGTGCAGGTCGTTGACGCCAAGGCGCCGCCCGACGTGCTCCCGGAGGCCGATCTCGTCATCGATGCCGCCTTCGGCACGGGCTTTCGGGGCGACTACCACCACCCGCCGAGACGCCACGCCCGGGCACGCCGTGGCTCGCCGTGGACGTGCCGACCGGCCTCGATGCCGACCTCGGCGCGGCCGGCGAGGGCACCGTCGAGCGCCGCCCGGACGGTGACCTTCGGCGCCCTCAAGCCCGGGCTGCTGCTCGGCAGCGGCCCGGACGTGCCGGTGAGGTTCATCGTCCGGCCCATCGGCCTGCCGATCGAGCGAGGCCGCCTGCCGGCATCCACCTCGTCGAGGACGACGACGTGGCGGCGCTCGTCCCCCCCCGCCGCCGGGACGGACCACAAGTGGTCGGCGGCGGTGATGGTCGTCGCCGGCTCGCCCGGGATGTACGGCGCGCCCGGCTTCGTCACGCAGGCGGCGGCCCGGAGCGGGAGCGGGCATGGTGCGCCTCGGCGTGCCCGGGGCCGATCCCTCGAGCGCTGCCGGCCTCCGAGGCGGTGGCGAGGGCGTTGCCGCTCGGAGGGCTTCGAGGGCGATGTGCTCGCCGAGATCGACCGTTTCACGGCGCTCGTCATCGGTCCCGGCCTCGGCACCTCGAGCGCCACCGTGCGAGGCGGTGCGGCGCCTCGTCGCCGGCGCGGCGCTGCCGACCCTCGTCGACGCCGACGGCCTGACGGCGCTCGGCCCGGCCGGCGAAGCGGCGCGAGGTGATCTCCGCGCCGCCCGCGGCGCGGCTCCCGTCGTCCTCACCCCGCACGAGGGCGAGTTCGCCCGCCTGGCCGGCCATCCGCCCGGGCAGGACCGGATCGCCGACGTGCGGTCGCTTGCGGCGGCAACCGGCGCCATCGTGCTGCTGAAGGGGCCGACGACGGTCGTCGCCGAGCCTGGCGGCGAAGTGCTGCTCGCCGCCGCCGGCTCGCCGGCGCTCGCCACGGCGGGCACCGGCGACGTCCTCTCGGGCGTCATCGGCGCCTTCCTCGCCCGGGGGATGCCGGCGCTCGAGGCGGCCGCCGTCGGCGCCCACGTGCACGGGCGGGCGGCGGCCCTCGGGCCGCTCGAGGGCCTCGTCGCCGGCGACCTCCCCGAGCTCGTCTCCGCAGTGCTGTCCGAGGCCAGGGCGGCCGGCGGGGCAGCCAGTGGCCGGGACCGCCCGCCTCGTTGCCGATGGCTGAGGGCGCGCACCGGCCCGCCTGGGCCGAGGTCGACCTCGGGGCCGTCCGCCGGAACGTCCGGCTCCTGCGGGCGATCGCCGCCCCGGCGCCCGTCTGTGCCGTCGTGAAGGCGGACGCCTACGGCCACGGAGCCGTGGAGGTGGCGCGAGCGGCCCTCGAAGGCGGCGCGGCCGAGATCGGCGTGGCGATCGTGGACGAGGGCATCGAGCTGCGCGAGGCCGGCATCGAGGCACCGATCCTCCTCCTCAGCGAGCCGAGCACCGAGGCGATGGACGAGGCGGTCCGCCGGCGCCTGACGCCCACGCTCTACTCGCTGGAGGGCACGGCGCGACTGGCGGCGGCGGTGCGGGCGGCCGGGAGCCGGACCCCCTTTCCGGTGGAGGTGAAGCTCGACACCGGCATGCACCGGGTCGGGGTCGACGCCGATTCGCTCGTCCCTCTCGTGCGGGACGCTCGGCGGCTCGGCCGGAGCTGTCTCTCGCCGGCCTGTGGACCCACCTGGCGGTCGCCGACGAGCCGGACAACGCCTTCACGGCCGAACAGCTGGGGCGCTTCGCCGACGGCCGGGCGATGCTCGCCCAGGCCGGGCCTGGCTGCGGGCGCCCGCGCCCACGCGGCCAACTCGGCCGGCGCCATCGCCTGGCCGGAAGCCGCCTCGACCTCGTGCGCTGTGGCATCTCGATCTACGGGTACGCGCCGAGCCCCGGCACTGCGGCCGTCCTGGCGGCCGAGGCGGAGCGGGTCGCCGCATCTGTGACGCGGGCCCAGCGGCGGCTCCTCCGCGCCGAGATCCGCTCCCGGCCAGCCTCGAGCCGGCGCTCGCTGGAAGGCGCAGGTGAGCTTCGTGCGGGAGCTCGGGGCAGGCGAGCGGCTCAGCTACGGGCTGCGGGCCCCGCTCCCGTCGGACTGTCTCGTCGCCACGGTCCCGCTCGGCTACTGCGACGGCGTCCCCCGGGCCTACTTCGACGCCGGGGGCGAGGTGCTCGTCAACGGGCGGCGGTGCCGGCTGGCCGGCACGGTCACGATGGACCAGATCGTCGTGGACTGCGGCGAGGATCGCTCGGTCCGGCCCGGCGACGAGGTGGTGCTCATCGGCGCCCAGGGCAGCGATCGCATCACCGCCGAGGACTGGGCGGCAGCTCTCGGGACCATCAGCTACGAGGTCGTCACCCGCATCGGGCCCCGGGTGAAGCGTGTCTACCGGGCCGACGGCGACGGCCGGCGGCAGGACAGGCGCGCCGGTGACCGACCGGCTCGGCCTCACGCGGCCTGCCGCCGGCCGCGCTCGTCTCGACCCCAGGCGCAGAAGGCGACGCTCGATCGCCGCAGGGGCGGCGGCGGCGGCCGTCGCCGGCGCCGTCTACGCCGGCAGCCGCTTCGCCCGCCGGCGTCTCGAGGCGGCGCCGGACCCGGACCTTGAGCTGCCCGCCGGCGTCGACCGCCATCTCGCTCGAGATGCGCGACGGCACCCAGCTGCAGGTGACCGAGGCCGGAGAGGGGCCGACGATCGTCCTCGTCCACGGCGCCGGTCTCTCCTCGGGGGTCTGGGCGTACCAGTTCCACGACCTCGCCGACCGGTTCCGGCTCGTGGCGCTCGACCTGCGGGCGCACGGGGAGTCGGATGCCGGCAGCGAGGATGTCACGATCGCCGCCATGGCCGACGATCTCGCCGAGGTCATCGACCAGCTCGATCTGCACGTGAGCGTCCTCGTCGGCCACTCGATGGGCGGGATGGCCGTGCTTCGCTTTGCCAGGCGGCATCCCGAGATGCTCTCGGAGCAGGTGTCGTCCATCCTCCTCATGTCGACTGCCGGCGGACTGCTTCCGGCTGCCGGGGCGTGGAACCGGTTCGGGCCGCTCGCCGTGCAGGCGGCCGTCACCTTCGACAGCCTGGCGAAGCGCTCGAGCCGCATCGGCATCCCGGACAGCAACCTCGGCCACGGCATGTCCCGGGTCGGCTTCGGCGTCACGCCCTCAACGGCCCAGGTCGCCGCCACCTTGCGGATGCTGCAGGCAACCGACCAGCACCGCCTGGTCGGCCTGCTCCCCGAGCTGATGCGATTCGACGAGCGGAGCGCCTTCACCGACCTGAAGCTCCCTGTCACCGTGCTCGTCGGCGACAGGGATCGCCTCACCCCGCCCGATCTGGCGCGCCAGCTGGCGGCGGCGCTCCCCGGCGCCCGCCTCGTCGTCTGGCCGGGCGGCGGGCACATGTTGATGTTCGAACGGCGCGAGGCACTCGACTGGCTCATCGCCACGATGGCCACATCCGGCCCGGCCGCAGAGGGCGGCGCAAGAGGTGCCCGGGCCGGCCCCGGGTAGCATCGGCGCACGTGGGGACATTGGCTGAGATCGCAGATGAAGCCTCGCAGATGCGTCGCCTGCCCGCTCGCGGCCGGTCGGACCAAGGTCGTCTTCTCGGGCGGCAGCTCCAGCGCACCGATCATGTTCGTCGGCGAGGGCCCCGGCCGCGACGAGGATCTGCAAGGAGAGCCTTTCGTGGGCCGCTCCGGCCGGCTCCTCGACCGCCTGATCGTCGAGGAGCTGGGGATCGACCGGGCCGGTTCTACATCTGCAACGTCGTGAAGTGCCGCCCGCCCGGCAACCGCGACCCGCGTCCGGAAGAGGTGGCAGCCTGCCGCCACTATCTGGACGCCCAGATCGGCCTCGTGGCGCCGCGGGTCATCGTGACCCTCGGGAACTTCGCCACGAGGACCCTGCTCGCCACGACAGAAGGCGTGACGCGGCTTCGGGGTCGCCAGTACCGCTACGGCGAGGCGGTCGTCGTCCCGACCTTCCACCCCTCGGCCGCCCTGCGAGGAGGGGGCGTCGTCGTGGCCGAGATGCGCGCCGATCTCATCAGGGCCAAGCGGGCGCTCGCCGTCGCCCCGGCGTGACCTGCAGGCTGTCGTCGCTCACGACGAGCGCCGCCGGGACCGAGGCTCTCGGCCGCTCGATCGCCCCCCTGCTCGAGGAGGGCGACGTCCTGCTTCTCGTCGGCGGTCTCGGGGCGGGCAAGACGACATTCGTGCGGGGGCTCGCCGGCGGCCTCGGCTACGCCGGCCAGGTGACCAGCCCGACATTCACGCTCTGTCACACCTATGCCGGGCGCCTGCGGCTCGTGCACGCCGACCTGTGGCGCCTCGAACGGGCAGCTGAGGTGGCCGACCTGGCCCTCGAGGAGGAGCTGGAGGAGGGAAGCGTCCTCGTCGTCGAATGGGGGGAGGCGGCAGACGATCTCTTCGGCGCAGAGGCGCTCGTGCTCGCCTTCGAGCCCGGGGGACGCGAGTCCGACCGTCTCGTCGGTCTCGAGGCGCGGGGGCCGTCATGGATGGACCGGGCCGGTCCGCTCCGCGACCTGCTCGAGGCGGAGCGGCACCCGGCATGAGGCTCCTTGCCATCGAGTCGTCCGGCCGGGACGTGGCGGTCGCCCTCGCCGATGAGGACGGGCCGATCGCCTGCATGACCGTGCGCTCAGGACGGCGCCACGCCGAGCTTCTCCACCCCCTCGTGGAGCAGGTGTGCGCAGTGGCCGGGGTGGCACAGGCCGGGCTCGAGGCGATCGCGGTGGACGTCGGCCCCGGCCTGTTCACCGGGATCCGGGTCGGAGTGGCGGCGGCGAAGGGTTTCGCCGTGGCGCTCGGGGTTCCCGTCGTCCCATTGACGAGCCTCGAGATCCTGCTCGCCGCCTGCCGGGGGACGTCGTGCGGCTCGGTCGTGCCCGTCGTCGACCTGAGAAGGGGGGAAGTCGCCTGGTGCCTCCCCGGCGGATCGATGGAGCACGGGTCAGCTGCGCAGTTGGCTTTGCTGCTCGACTCGATCGAGCACCCCGTGCTGCTCGCCGGCGACGGCGCCCTCAGGTACGCCACGGTCCTCGGCGCCGGCGCCCTGGACACCGAAGGCGACCGCCTTGTGACCCGGGAGCCGAGGGCGGCGGTCGAGGGGGTCCCCGGCGCCCCGGCGGGCCCGAGGCTGTGGAGTGAGGGCACCGGCCAGGTACGGGTGGTGGCCGGCGACGAGATGGGGTCGCCCCCGGTAGCGTCCCTGGCCGTGCGCGCCGTCGCCGAGGCCCGCCGCGGCCAGGGGATCGACCCGCTCGCGGTGCTGCCGGTCTACCTCCGCGACGCCGATGCCAGGATCAACTGGACCACTCGTCACGACGCCCCCTCCCTGGACCGGGCGGGCGCGGGGGCGGGGGCGGAGTAGATGGGTTTTCGCTTCCCGACGATCCACCCGAAAGGCGGAGAGCAGGGTGGGGACGGCTTCGACATCGTCCCGATGCGGCGGCGCCACCTGAAGGCGGTCGTCGCCATCGAGCAGCAGGTCTTCCCGAGCCCGTGGTCGCTCAGCCTCTACCTCTCCGAGATCGGCTCTCGGCTCGAGCCGGGCGTACTACGTGGCCCGTTTCGACGGGGAGATCGTGGGCTACGCCGGGCTGATGATCGCCGTCGGCGAAGGTCACGTCACGACGATCGGCGTCTCCCCGGCCTGGCAACGTCGGGGTGTGGGACGGCGGCTTCTGCTCGCCCTCGCCCGGACCGCCAGGGAGCGGGGCGCCGAGCACCTGACTCTCGAGGTGCGGGCGACCAACTACGGGGCCCAGGCGATGTACCACCAGTTCGGCTTCGTTCCGGCGGGCATCCGCAAGAACTACTACGCCGAGGTGCACGAGGACGCCATCGTCATGTGGGCGCACGACATCCAGCACGACGCCTACGCCGCTCGGCTGGACGACATCGCCGCCCGGGCGGGTCTGCGGCCCTCCGGCGACGGCGCCATGGGCGGCCAGTGTGCCGAGGGCAGCGACGAATGACAGCCGAAGCAGCCCGGCCCTCGCCGGCTCGAATCCTCGCCATCGAGACGTCCTGTGACGAGACCGCCGCCGCGGTCGTCGACGACGGGCTCTCGGTGGTCTCTTCGGTCGTTTCCAGCCAGATCGACCTCCACGCCCGCTACGGCGGCGTCGTGCCCGAGCTCGCCAGCAGGGCCCACATCGAGCAGATCGTGCCCGTGGTCACCCTGGCCCTCGAGGCCGCCGGGCTGGACCGCGCCGGATGCCCCCTCACCGGCAACGCGGCCGCCGACGGTCCGCCCGCGGCCGGCGCCGGCTCACCGGTAGATGCGGCCCTCCAGGACTCGACGGCGGGTGATGGTGAGACGAGGCGGATCGACGCCGTCGCCGCCACGGTAGGCCCCGGCCTCGTGGGTGCCCTGCTTGTCGGGATCAGCTTCGCCAAGGCTCTGGCCATGGCCTGGGACGTCCCGTTCGTGGCCGTCAACCACCTGGAGGGCCACCTCTACGCCTCCCTCCTGGAGGATCCGGGCCTGGAGCTGCCTGTGGTCGTCCTCCTCGTATCCGGCGGCCACACCCTGCTGATCCGAATGGAGGCCCCGGGCGACTACGAGGTGCTCGGCCGGACGAGGGACGATGCCGCCGGCGAGGCGTTCGACAAGGTGGCCCGTTACCTCGGGCTCGGCTACCCGGGTGGCCCGGCGATCGACCGGATCGCCGGCAGCGGGGATGCGGGCGCCGTCAGCTTCCCGCGGGCATGGCTGGACGGCAGCGCCGACTTCTCCTTCTCGGGGCTCAAGACCGCGGTCGTCAACCAGGTCACGGCCGAGCCGGCGCTGGCCACAGCCGACGTGGCGGCCTCTTTCCAAGAGGCAGTCGTCGACGTGCTCGTGAACAAGACGCTGGGCGCCGCCGCCCGGGGGCGGGCCCGCGGCATCTGCCTGGCCGGAGGCGTGGGAGCGAACTCCCTTCTGCGAGAGCGGCTCCGCGAGGCCGCCGCCGCCGCCGGCCTGCCGGTCTTTCTCCCCAGCCGGGCGATGTGCACCGACAACGCCGCCATGATCGCCGCGGCCGCCTATCACCGGCTCGGCCGCGACGGTCCGAGCAGCTGGGCGACGGGTGCCACCCCCGGTCTGGGTCTCGGAGCGCCGTAAGCGAGGCTGCTCCCCAGTTCCGTTCTGCTGGCACTCCCGGGGGGCGGTTGCCAGGTGCGCTCGAAGCCGGTATCGTTGGCACTCAGACAGTGAGAGTGCTAACGGAGCCAATACAGGAGGCCCTGAAACCATGAATCTGCAGCCCCTGGACGACCGCATCGTCGTTCGGCCGAGCGAGTCCGAGGAGACCACCGCCTCGGGCCTCGTCATCCCCGACACCGCCAAAGAAAAGCCCCAGCAGGGTGAGGTCCTGGCCGTCGGCCCTGGACGCCGCGCTCGACAACACCGGCGAGATCATCCCGCTCGACGTCTCTGTCGGCGACAAGGTCGTCTATTCGAAGTACGGCGGCACCGAGATCACCATCGAGGGCGAGGACCTTCTGATCCTCTCGAGCCGTGACGTGCTCGCCAAGGTGGGTTCCTGATGTCGAAGATGCTCGTGTTCGACGAGTCGGCCCGCCGCCGGCTCGAGGCCGGCGTCAACAAGCTGGCTGACACGGTGAAGGTCACCCTCGGACCGAACGGCCGCAACGTCGTTCTCGACAAGAAGTTCGGCGCCCCGACGATCACCAACGACGGCGTGACGATCGCCCGCGACATCGAGCTCGAGGACCCGTTCGAGAACATGGGTGCTCAGCTGGTGAAGGAAGTCGCCACGAAGACGAACGACATCGCCGGTGACGGGACAACGACCGCCACGGTGCTGGCGCAGGCGCTCGTTCGCGAGGGCCTGCGCAACGTGGCCGCGGGCGCCAGCCCGATGTCGCTCAAGAAGGGGATCGACCGCGGCGTCGCTGCTGCCGTCGACTCCATCCAGTCCCAGTCCCGTGAGGTAGAGGGCCGCCAGGAGATCGCCCAGGTGGCGGCGATCTCGGCAGCCGACCCGTCCATCGGCGAGGTTCTCGCCGATGCCATCGACAGAGTGGGCAAGGACGGCACGGTCACGGTGGAGGAGTCGAACACCTTCGGGCTCGAGCTCGAGTTCACCGAGGGCATGCAGTTCGACAAGGGTTACCTCTCCCCGTACTTCGTCACCGACCCCGAGCGCCAGGAAGCGATCCTCGAGGACCCGTACCTGCTCATCGTCAACTCGAAGGTGAGCTCGGTCCACGACCTCGTGCCCGTGCTGGAGCGTGTCATGCAGTCCGGCAAGCCCCTGCTCCTGATCGCCGAGGACGTCGACGGTGAAGCCCTCGCCACGCTCGTCGTGAACCGCATCCGGGGCCTCTTCTCCTCGGTGGCGGTGAAGGCTCCCGGGTTCGGAGAGCGCCGCAAGGCCATGCTGGGCGACATCGCCACCTTGACCGGTGCGACCGTCGTCTCCGAAGAGGTCGGGCTCAAGCTCGAGAACACCACCCTCGACCAGCTCGGGCGGGCCAGGCGGGTCGTCGTCACCAAGGACGAGACCACAGTCGTCGACGGAGCCGGCGCAGAAGAGGACGTGAAGGGCAGGATCGCCCAGATCAAGCGCGAGATCGAGGACACCGACTCCGACTGGGACCGCGAGAAGCTGCAGGAGCGACTCGCCAAGCTCTCCGGCGGCGTGGCCGTCGTCAAGGTCGGTGCAGCCACCGAGGTAGAGCTCAAGGAGAAGAAGCACCGCATCGAGGACGCCCTTTCTGCCACGCGGGCGGCCATAGAGGAGGGCATCGTCGCCGGAGGCGGCACGGCCCTCATCCGGAGCAGGTCGGCAGTGCTGACAGTGGCCGAGAAGCTTGACGGTGACGAGGCAACCGGGGCGAGGATCGTCTACCGGGCGCTCGAGGAGCCGACCAAGTGGATCGCCATCAACGCCGGTCTCGAGGGTGCTGTGCAGGTCCAAGCCGTCGAGGCGGCGAAGGGCTCGATCGGGCTGAACGTGACCTCGGGCAAGCTCGAGGACCTCGTGAAGGCCGGCGTCATCGATCCCGCCAAGGTCACCCGGTCGGCGCTGCAGAACGCAGCCTCGATCGCCGGGCTGCTGTTGACGACCGAGGCGCTCATCGCCGACCGGCCGGAGAAGAAGCCGGAGATGCCAGCAGGTGGCGGCGGCGGCATGGGCGGCATGGGCGGCATGGGCGGCATGGGCATGATGTAGCCGGACGGGCGCCGCCGCAGCGGCGCCGTCCACCGCTTTCGTAGCCGACAACCGTGAGCCGGGTCCTGTGGCCCGGCTCACGGCGCGCCTGCCGATTAGGCTGCCCCGATGACGGGCCGGCAGTTCCGCCAGCACATCCCCCGCCCACACGGGACGGTGCCCGGAGGCATCGCGCCCTGGTCCGGCTTGGCCGCCGACAGGCGTCGTCCGATCCGCCTCGAGCAGGTGGCGGCGGCTCTCAGGCCTCTCCTCTCGCCGGCGGAAGAGGAGCCGGAGGAACGCCCGGTCGCCGCCGTCCTCGTCCCGCTCTTCGAGCTCGACGGTGAGACGAGCGTCCTCTTGATCCGCCGATCGAGCTTTCTCGCCCGTAACCCCGGCGACATAGCCTTCCCGGGGGGCGGCCTCGAGCGAGGCGAGGCGCCGGTGCGGGCGGCCCTTAGGGAGGCCGAGGAGGAGGTTGCTCTCCCGGCCGCCTCGGTCGAGGTGCTCGGGAGGATGGAGATGGTGTTCCGGGGCCGCCGCGGCGGCCGCATCGCGCCCTACCTCGGCATCCTGGCCGCGCCTCCCGCGAATCTGCGCGCACAGCCTTACGAGGTGGACGAGCTACTCGTCGTGACCTTGGCCGATCTGGCCGAGGAGGGCGTCTACTGGGAGGAGCGGTGGGACGTGCCCGGCGAGGCCAGCCGCGTGCTCTCGTTCTTCGCCCACCCCGGATTCCTCGGAGACGACGTCATCTGGGGGATGACCGCCGGCGTCCTCCGCCAGCTGCTGTCCGCCGTCCTTCTCGCCTCCGGGCCGGCCGGCGCGTGAGATCGGACTCGCCGGCCGATCCGGCGGCGTGGTTATGTGGTGGTGGGATGCCAACCCTTGGCTGAGATCGAGATCGGCAGCGGCAAGTCGGCCCGGCAGGCGTACAGCCTCGACGATCTGGCTCTCGTCCCGTCGCGACGGACACGGGACCCGAACGAGGTCGACCTTTCCTGGTCCATCGACGCCTACACCATGGCGCTTCCCCTCATGGTGTCGGCGGCCGACGCAGTCGTCAGCCCGTCCACGGCAGCGGCGATCGGCCGCCTGGGCGGCCTCGCCGTGCTCAACCTCGAAGGGCTCTGGACCCGCTACGAGGATCCCGAACCACTGTTCGAGGAGATCGCCTCGCTCCCCGACAGCGCCGTCGCCGGGCGCCTTCGCCAGCTCTACTCCGAAGCCATCCGGCCCGAGCTCGTGAGCGCCCGAATCCGCCAGGTGGCAGAGGCCGGTGTGGTGACATGCGCCTCGCTCTCGCCGCAGCGGACGGCACAGTTCGCCAAGGCGGTGATCGAGGCTGAGCTTGACCTTCTCGTCGTGCAGGGAACCGTGGTGTCAGCCGAGCACGTCTCGAGCGGGAGCGAGCCGCTCAACCTGAAGAGATTCATCCGCGAGTACGACATCCCGGTCGTAGTCGGAGGGTGCGCCTCCCACCAGGTCGCGCTCCACCTGATGCGTGCCGGCGCAGCCGGGATACTGGTCGGCGTGGGCACCGGCTATGCCAGCGCGACCCGGGCCGTCCTCGGACTCGGCCCACCGCAGGCCACGGCGATCGCAGATGCCGCAGGAGCGCGGCGCCGGCATCTCGAAGAGACGGGCGTCTATGCCCAGGTGATTGCGGACGGGGGCATGACGACCGGGGGCGACATCGCGAAGGCGATCGTGTGCGGCGCCGACGCGGTCATGATCGGGGCGCCGCTTGCCGCCGCCGCCGAGGCTCCCGGGCACGGCTGGTACTGGGACATGTCCGCCGGCCACGAGAGCCTCCCCCGAGGGGGGAGGGTGCCGGTGCCGGTGCAGGGCACGCTCGCCGAGGTGCTGCTCGGTCCGGCTCCCCCGGCCAGCGAGAACGGGCGGGTCAACCTCTTCGGGGCCCTGCGGGCCGCCATGGCGATGTGCGGGTACGCCACCACACGCGAGTTCCACAAGGCCGAGGTGACGGTGGGAGGCTGACACCTCCCGGTGGCCGGGTGGCGGGCCCACCCAAGGCGGGAGAAGCACCGCCGGTAGGCTCTCGGGTGATGGGAGGCCCCGGAGACGACGACTGGGACCTCTTCGGCGACTTCCAGAGCCTGCCGGCGCTCAGCACCCCTGCCGGCGCCAACAGCACCACTGCCGGCGCCAACGGCAACACGGCCGGCGCCAACGGCACCGGGCCGGCCGCCCGCCTCGAGCCGGGAGCGCTGCTCGCCGGCCTCAACCCCGGCCAGCGTGAGGCAGTGCTCCATGGCGAGGGACCACTCGTCGTCATAGCCGGCGCCGGGTCCGGCAAGACGAGAGTGCTCACGCGCCGGATCGCCTACCTGGTCGCCAACGGTGTCGCCCCCTGGCGGATCCTGGCCATCACCTTCACCAACAAGGCGGCCGACGAGATGCGCTCCCGGGTCCTCGATCTCGTGGGTGAGGACACGGGACGCATGTGGGTCTCGACCTTCCACTCCTCCTGCGTCCGCATCCTCCGGCGCAATGCCGAGGCGATCGGCTACCGCCCGAACTTCACGATCTACGACGACGGGGATTCTCGCCGGCTCGTCGAGCACGTTCTCGACGACCGGGGGGTGGACCAGAAGCGGTACCCGGCGAGGGCGGTGGCCGGCGCCATCAGCCAGGCCAAGTCTGAGCTCGTCGACCACGAGGCCTACGAACGGCGCGCCTCGACCCTCTATGAGCGCCGGATCGCCGAGAGCTATGCCGAGTATGAGCGGCGCCTCGTCGAGGCCAATGCGATGGACTTCGACGACCTCCTCGTGCGCACGGTCAAGCTGTTCAGGGAGAACCCGGACGTTCTCGCCGCCTATCAGGACCGTTTCGTGCATGTCCTCGTGGACGAGTACCAGGACACCAACGCCGCCCAGAACGAGATCGTCATGCTCCTCGGTCAGAGGCGCCGCAACGTCTGCGTCGTCGGCGACACGGACCAGAGCATCTACCGCTTCCGGGGGGCGGAGATGCGCAACCTCCTCGACTTCGAGCGCATGTACCCGGATGCGACGATCATCCTCCTCGAGCAGAACTACCGATCCACCCAGACGATCCTCGACGCCGCCAACGCCGTCATCGCCCACAACCTGCTCCGGCAGCCGAAGGATCTCTGGAGCTCGCTCGGCCAGGGCGAGAAGGTCCGGCGCTACCGGGCCGAGGACGAGCGGGACGAAGCGAGCTTCGTAGCCGAGGAGATAAGGACGCTTCAGGGTGACATCGACCGTCCCTTACAACGAGATCGCCATCTTCTACCGGACGAACGCCCAGTCGAGGGCGCTCGAGTCGGCGCTCCTCGAGCGTGGCCTGCCCTACAAGGTCATCGGGGGCACCCGCTTCTATGACCGCCGCGAGATCCGCGACACGCTGGCCTACCTGCGGCTCGTGGTCAACCCGGAGGACGAGGTCTCACTGCGGCGGGTGCTCAACGTCCCGAGGCGAGGCGTCGGTGACACGAC
Source organism: uncultured Actinomycetota bacterium (assembly GCA_963754255.1). Lineage (GTDB taxonomy): Bacteria > Actinomycetota > Acidimicrobiia > Acidimicrobiales > Bog-793 > CAVWEW01. The sequence goes on along the minus strand of CAVWEW010000007.1, from coordinate 51,626 downwards.
CGTCTCGCGCTTGGTGGCCTACGCGAGGGAACGGCGCATCGGCTTCCTCGAGACTCTCCGGCACGCCGAGGAGGCGGGGGCGACCGGTAAGGCGGCGAACGGCATCCGTTTCTTTCTGGACATGCTCGACCAGCTCTCGGCCGAGGCGATGTCGTCGAGGCCGCCGGCGGAGGTCATCGAGGATCTCCTCGAGCGGACCGGCTACCTGCAGATGCTCGAGGCCGAGGCCATGCACGGGGGGGCAAAGGCGATCGAGGCGGAGGGCCGGCTCGAGAACCTCGCCGAGCTGATCTCCGTCGCGTCCGAATTCGCCACTGCCGAGGAGATGTTGGAGACGACGTCGCTCGCCGCTGCCCAAGACGAGATCGACGACGGGCCGACCATCTCGCTCATGACGCTCCATGCGGCCAAGGGGCTCGAGTTCCAGGTCGTCTTCCTCACCGGCCTCGAGGAGGGCATATTCCCGCACAACCAGACCCTGGGCGAGCCGGACGAACTCGAGGAGGAGCGCCGCCTCTGCTATGTCGGCATCACGCGGGCTCGCAGGCAGCTGTACGTCACCCACACCTGGAGGCGCCTGCTCTTCGGGTCTTACCAGGACAGCATCCCGAGCCGCTTCCTGAAAGAGATACCCGAGGATCTGATGGAGGATGTCGGCGGCGGCGTGATCCTCGGGCGGGGCCGCTTTTCCGGCCGCTACTCGGACTACTCCGAGCGCTACGCCGCCCGGGGACGGCTCGCCGGGGCCGGGTCCGGTGGGAGCGGCGCCGCTGCCCGGGCGGGCGGGGGCGGGAGCGGCCTCGTCGACCGGCCCGCCCCCGCGGAGTCGACCGGCGCCGAGGCACTCGGGCTCCATGCCGGGGAAGCCGTCGTGCACAGCCGCTTCGGTGCCGGCGTCGTGACCCATGTCGAGGGAGAAGGCGGCGACGCGAGGGCAGAGGTCCGTTTCGTAGAGGGGCGCGTGCAGGCGCTTCATCCTCGCGGCGGCGCCGCTCCGGCGCGCCTGAGCCGGCGCCCTCCGGAGGACCGGCCGCGCCGTCACCGGCGGCCCGAACCGGCGGCGCCCGAACCGGCAGCGCCGCCTGATTGAGCCTCCCCCGACGCCCACAGGTAGCATCAGCCGAGAATGGAACGCCGATATCGTGTGGTGGTCGCCAAGCCCGGTCTCGATGGTCACGACCGGGGGGCCAAGGTGATCGCGAGGGCGCTGCGGGACGCCGGCTTCGAAGTGGTCTACACGGGCTTGCACCAGACGCCCGAGCAGGTCGTCCAAGCGGTCCTGGAGGAGGATGCCGACGCCGTCGGCTTGTCGCTTCTCTCCGGCGCCCACCTCACCCTCGTGCCGAAGGTGATCGAGCGGCTGCGGGCGGAAGGTCTCGACGACGTGCTCGTCATCTGCGGCGGGATCATCCCTGACAAGGACATCCCCGTGCTGAAAGAAGGCGGGGTGGCAGCCGTTTTCACGCCGGGGGCGCCCCTCGGAGAGATCGCCCGGTTCCTCGAGGGAGCTCTCGACGCCCGCGAGCGTGCCGGCACCGCAACTGACTGACCGGGGAGCGCCAGGCCCCACAAAAAGGAGGAGCGTCCCCGGTGGATCTCTACGAGTACCAGGGCAAGCAGTACTTCGCCCGTTTCGGCGTCCCGACGTCGAGCGGCCAGGTGGCCGACACCGTCGCCGAGGCCGTGGCGGCTGCGGACCGCATCGGGTATCCGGTCGTGGTGAAGGCGCAGGTGCAGGTGGGCGGCCGCGGCAAGGCCGGCGGGGTCAAATTGGCGGCCGACCGGGAGGAAGCCGAGCTCCATGCCGCCAACATCCTCGGCCTCGACATCAAAGGACATGTGACGAAGAGGCTCTGGATCGAGAGGGCGACCGACATCGCCCGGGAGTACTACGTCAGCTTCACCCTCGACCGGGCCGCCAAGGACTACCTGTGCCTGGTGTCGGCCCGCGGCGGTATCGACATCGAGGAGGTGGCCGCCACCGAGCCAGAGTCCATCGCACGCCTGCACATCGATCCCTTGGTCGGCCTCGACCGGGCCGCCGCCCTCGCCCAGGTGGCCGCGGCCCGCCTCGACGAAGAGGCCCGGGAGGAAGCGGCCGAGGCCCTCGTCGGGCTGTACCGGTGCTTTGTCGAGGGTGACGCCGACCTCGTCGAGGTCAACCCGCTCGTGCTCACCACCGGGGGCCACGTCCTTGCCCTCGACGCCAAGGTGACTCTTGACGACGACGCCGGCTTCCGCCATCCGGAGTGGTCCGACTTCGTCGACTTCGGTGAGATCGACGTCCGAGAGCGCCTTGCTTCCGAGCGGGGACTCAACTACATCGGGCTCGACGGGTCGGTCGGCATCATCGCCAACGGCGCCGGCCTGGCCATGTCGACCCTCGACGTCGTGAACCAGGTCGGCGGATCGGCGGCCAACTTCCTCGACATCGGTGGCGGGGCGAACGCCGACGTGATGGCGAACGCCCTCGAGGTGATCAATACCGACCCGAAGGTGCGGGCGATCCTGGTCAACATCTTCGGCGGCATCGTCCGCTGCGACGACGTCGCCCGGGGGATCCTGACCGCCCTCGGCCGTGTGCGCCTCGCCTCGCCCATCGTGCTCCGCCTCGACGGGACGAACGCCCCCGAGGCGCACCGGATCATCGAGGAGGCTCACCCCGAGGCAGTCGTGACCGAGCCCACCATGATCAGCGCCGCCAAGGCGGCCGTCAAGATCGCTGCGAGCGCCGCATGAGCATCTTCGTCGACGAGGGCACGCGGGTGGTCGTACAAGGCCTCACCGGCTCGCAGGGGAGGTTCCACGGCCTGCGCAACCGGGCGTACGGGACAAAGGTCGTCGCCGGCGTGACGCCGGGCAAGGGGGGCCAGGACGTCGAGGGCATCCCGGTCTACGACACGGTCGAGGCGGCCGTGGCGGCCGAGGGGGCCGACGCCAGCTTCATCGTGGTCCCGCCGCGGGCAGCGCCGGAGGCGATACTGCAGGCGGCGGCGGCCGGCATCCGGCTCATCGTCTGCATCACAGAGCACATACCGGCCAAGGACGAGGCATATGTCGCCGCCCTGTTGGGCCGGGACTTCAGCGCAACCCGCCTCATTGGGCCGAACTGCCCGGGCGTCATCTCGCCGGGCAAGTGCAACATCGGGATCACCTCGGGCGACATCGCCCTTCCGGGCGGCCCGGTCGGCATCGTCAGCCGGTCGGGCACGCTCACCTACCAGGCTCTCCACGAGCTCTCCCAGCAAGGGATCGGCCAGACCACCTGTGTCGGCATCGGCGGCGATCCGGTCCCCGGCACCACCTTCGTCGATGTCCTGCAGGCTTACGAGGCCGACCCCGAGACGCGGGCGGTGATGATGATCGGCGAGATCGGCGGCGACGGCGAGGAGCGGGCCGCGGACTACATACGGGCGGAGATGACCAAGCCCGTCGTGGCCTACATCGCCGGCGTGACGGCGCCGGAGGGGCGCAAGATGGGCCATGCCGGCGCCATCGTCTCGGGCTCGAAGGGGACGGCGAAGGCGAAGATCGAGGCGCTCCAGGCGGCCGGGGTCACAGTGGCCCGCAACCCGACCGAGGCCGGGGAGTTGATGGTCGAGGTGGTGAGGGATCTCGGCGACCTCGAAACGCCCGCCTCCGCCGGCCGATGATGGCCCGGGCATCCCGGGCCGCCGGCACGGGACAGCCCTCATGGCGCCTTCACCAGGCGGACTCCGAGAGCCTTCCTTGACTGCCCGAGAGGGCAACTGGCCCACCACGGTCGCCGACATCGAGCGGGCGCGCCCCTTCGTCGACGCCGTGGCCAACCGCACCCCGATGTTCAACTCCCGCCTTCTCTCCGAGCTGACCGGTGTGGCGGTGGTCTACAAGGCCGAGAACCTGCAGCGAACCGGTTCCTTCAAGATCCGCGGCGTCTCCAACAAGCTGGCCTCCCTCGGGGAGCGCGCCAAGCTCGGCATCGTCGTGGCCAGCGCGGGCAACCATGCTCAGGCGGCGGCATTTGCCGCCGCCCGGGCGGGCGTGCCGTGCGAGGTGTTCATGCCCCTCGAGGCCTCGATCTCCAAAGCGGCCGCCACGATCGCCTACGGGGCGACGGTCCACCTCGGCGGGACAGGCATCGACGACTGCCTCGTCATGGCGCGCGAACGCGCAGAGGAGGCCGGCACCGTCCTCGTGCACCCCTTCGACGACGCCATGATCATCGCCGGCCAGGGCTCCCTCGGGCTCGAGCTGCTCGAGGACGTGCCGGACCTCTCCCTCGTCGTGATCCCGCTCGGAGGCGGTGGCCTCGCCGGCGGCGTGGCGTGTGCCGTCAAGTCCCTCCGGCCCGGCGTGCGCGTCGTCGCCGTGCAGGCGGCCAGCGTCGCCGCCTACCCGGCCTCCCTCGCCGCCGGCCACCCGGTCGAGGTGCTGGCACTGCCGACGCTGGCCGACGGCATCTCGGTCAAGCGGCCAGGCGAGCTCACTCTGCCGCTCATCGAGAAGTACGTGGACGACGTTGTCACCGTGGGCGAGGACGAGATCGCCGATGCGATGGTCCTTCTCCTCGAACGGGCCAAGCTCGTCGTCGAGGGCGCCGGCGCCGTCGGGGTAGCCGCCATGCTCGCCGGCGACGTGGCGATGCCCGCCGGCGGGACCGCCGCCGTCGTGCTGTCGGGGGGCAACGTCGACACCGGCCTGTTGGCGCCGGCCATCCGGCGCCACGAGACAAGGGCCGGGCGGCGGCTCGTGCTCTTCGCCCGCATCTCTGACCGGCCCGGCAGCCTGGCCAGCCTGCTCGGCTGTATCGGCTCGAGCGGCGCCAACCTGGTCGACGTGCTGCACCTCCGGGAGGGCTTCGACCTGCACGTACGGGAGACGGCGGTGCACCTCGTGCTCGAGACGCGCAACCCGGACCACGCCAAGGCAGTCATCGCCGGGGCGAGAAAGGCCGGATTTGACGTGCGGACGGTGGACCATGCCTACGCTCTCGGCGATGACGGAGTCGCATTCAGTTGACGGAGCCGGCCCTTCGACGGATTCCCCGGCGGTCTTCGGCGCTCCCCTGAGGGAGGTCGACCCGGAGATTGCCGCGCTGATCGGCGACGAGCTCGGCCGCCAGAGAGCGATGCTCGATCTCGTGGCCTCCGAGAGCGTGCCCCCCCGGGCCGTCCTCGAGGCGCAGGGCTCGGTGCTGACCGCCAAGTATGCCGACGGCTATCCCGGCGGGCGTGACTACGACACGTGCGAGGTCGTCGACGAGATCGAGTTGCTCGCCATCGAGCGGGCGAAGGATCTCTTCGGGGCCGCCCACGCCAACGTCCAGCCGTACTCCGGCTCGAACGCCAACTTCTGCGTGTTGCATGCGCTCTGCGAGCCGGGCGACGCCGTGCTCGGCTTCGACTTCTCCCACGGCGGCCATCCCACCCACTACCACGACTCCACCTTCGCCGGCCGCTACTTCCGGGCCATCGGCTACCACGTCCGGCGCAACGACCGGCTCGTCGACATGGACGAGGTGGCCGCGCTCGCCCGCCGGCACCGCCCGAAGGTGATCTTCGCCGGCTGGTCCTGTTACCCGCGCTTCATGGACTTTCGGGCCTTCCGCCAGATCTGCGACGACGTGGGCGCCTACCTCGTGGTCGACATGGCGCACTTTGCGGGGCTGGTGGCCACGGGGCTTCACCCCGACCCGGTCGGTTACGCCGACGCCTGCACGATGACGGTGCACAAGACGCTCGGCGGAGCCCGGGGCGGGGCCATCCTGTCGACCGAGGCGCTGGCCGAGCGGATCGACGCCGCCGTCTACCCCGGCGAGCAGGGGTGCCCGCTCATGCACGTGATCGCCGCCAAAGCTGTCACCTTCCTCGTCGCCCGCACCGACGCCTACCGGGAACGGATGGAGCGCACCGTCGAGGGGGCCCAGACGATCGCGGCTGCTCTCGTGGCAGCAGAGCCCCGCACCGGCGCCACAGTCGTCACCGGCGGCACGGACGTCCACCAGCTGCTCGTCGACCTCGGGGGCGGGGAGGGGCCGTCCGCCGGCGAGGCGAGCCACCACGGCGGCGCTGGGTCGGCGGGAGGCGAACAGGCAATGCCCTCGAGCTCGTGGTCCGAGACAGCGTCGGCCGCCGGCCAGGGCCGGGAGGCCTGGGCGGAGCTGCGCCGGCTGAACGAGATCGGCATCTCGGCCAACGCCATTCGGCTCGCCTTTGACGCCCTGCCGGAGCCGGGAGCGAGCGGGCTCCGCTTCGGGACGACGGCGCTTGCCAGCCGCGGTCTCGGCCGGCCCGAGTTCGAGGAGGTCGGCGCCATTCTGGCCGAGGCGCTCTCACTTCGCGACACCGCCGGTGGCCGGTCGGCGGCCACGCGCTGCGCCGAGCGGGTGCGGGCGCTGACCGAGGCCTTCCCGCTCTACGGCTTCATCGAGTAAGAGCAGGGACGGCCCGCCCACTGATACGGTGTCGGCCCGTGCTCATCGCCGTCCTCGCGTCGGGGACCGGCTCGATCCTCGAGGCCCTGCTGGCCGACGGCATCCCCGTCGGCGTCGTCGTGACGGACCGGTCCTGTCGGGCCGAGACCGTGGCGCACCGGGCTGGTCTTCCCGTCGAGCTCGTGGCGCGAAGCGAGTTCGGGCAGGGCTTCGACCGGGAGGGCTACACGGCGGCGGTGGTGGGGGCGCTCTCCCGCTACCCCGTGGACCTGATCGTCATGGCGGGCTACGGGACGGTGCTCGGCGGAGCGATCCACGACGCCTATCCGGGCCGCATCCTCAACACGCACCCGTCGCTGCTGCCGGCGTTCAAAGGCTGGCGGGCCGTCGAGGAGGCCCTCGAGGCGAGAGCTGACTACACCGGCTGCACGGTGCACGTGGCAACGCTTCACGTCGACGAGGGGCCGGTCCTCGCACAGGAGCGGGTCAGGATCCTGCCCGCTGACACGCCGGCCGTCCTGCACGAGCGGATCAAGGGCGTGGAGCGGCGCCTCTACCCGGCGACGATCCGTCTCGTGATGGCCGAGCTGGCCGCGGGGCGGGTGGCGGCCGGGGCCCGAAGATGAGAGCGCTCCTGTCGGTGTACGACAAGACGGGGCTCGTTGCCTTCGCCCGCGGCCTGCGCGATCTCGGGGTGGAGCTGATCGCCAGCGGCAAGACGTCGGCCGCGCTCGGGGACGCCGGCATCGAGCATTCCTCCGTGGAAGACCTGACCGGCTCGCCCGAGATGCTGTCAGGGCGCGTGAAGACCCTCCATCCCCGTATCCACGGCGCCATCCTGGCCGACCCTGACCAGCCCTCGCACGTCGCCGACCTCCGCCGGCACCGCATCGAACCGATCGGACTCGTCGTGTGCAACCTCTACCCCTTCCGGGCCGAGCCGTCGGTCGAGATGATCGACATCGGCGGCGTGGCCCTGCTGCGGGCGGCGGCGAAGAACCATGCCCATGTGGCCGCGGTCGTGGAGACGGCCGACTACGGGCCTGTCCTCGACGAGCTCCGGCGGGAGGGTGAGATCGGCCCGTCGACGCGTCGGCGGCTCGCCCGGGCCGCCTTCGCCCATGTGGCGGCCTACGACACCGCTGTCGTCGATTGGATGGACAACTCGCCCGGTGCCGATGAGGACGAGCTCCCCCCGACGATCCACCTCGCCCTCGAAAAGGCCGAGGAGCTGCGCTACGGGGAGAACCCGCACCAGCGCGGCGCCCGTTACCGGGTGGCCGGTGCGCCTGCGAGCAGCTTCGACAAGGCCGTCCAGCACGGCGGGCGCGAGCTCTCCTACCTCAACCTCTTCGACGCCGGTGCTGCCTGGCGCCTCGTGCACGAGGTCGGGGCGCTCGCCAATGCGGCGGCGGTGATCGTCAAGCACGCCAATCCGTGCGGCGTGGCGGTGGCGGCCGACCTCGCATCGGCTTACCAGCGGGCCTTCGAGGCGGATCCTCTCAGCTCCTTCGGCGGGGTCGTGGCGGTGAACGGACCGGTGGACGAGCTCCTCGCCGAGATGATCGTGACCAACCCGCTCGCCGACGTGCTGGTGGCGCCGGCGTTCTCGGGGGGCGCCCTCGAGCGTTTCGCCGGCCGGCGCAAGAACATGCGGGTCCTCGAGATGGCTCCTCCCGAAGAGCCTCCATTGTCGATGCGCCAGATCGACGGGGAGTGGCTCGTCCAGCAACCCGATCACCTCGGCTCGACGAGGGCGGACTGGCGCGTGGTCACGAGAGCCGCGCCGACCGACGAGCAATGGCAGGACCTCGAGCTGGCCTGGCTCGTCTGTGCCCGGACGACGTCGAACGCCATCGTGCTGGCGGCGGGAGGCCAGGTCAATGGCATCGGTTGTGGTCAGCAGAGCCGCGTGGAGGCGGCCGATCTAGCCATTCGCAAGGCGGCCGGCCGGGCGGCCGGGGGAGCAGCGGCGAGCGACGCCTTCTTTCCCTTCCGCGACGGGCTCGACCTTGTGGCGGGCGCCGGCGTGGGGGCGGTAGCCCAACCGGGTGGCTCACTTCATGACGACGAGATCGTGGCGGCAGCAGACGAGCATGGCATCGCCATGGTGTTGACGGGCGAGCGGCATTTCCGGCACTAAGAAGGCCGCGGCGGTAGTTCACATCGGAGACAGGAGGTCTCATGACGGCAAACGTCCTTGACGGCGAGGCGGTGGCAGCAAGGATCCGCGGCCAGCTGGCCGAGCGGGTGAGGGAGCTCGGCCGCGCCGGGGTCACCCCCGGGCTGGGGACTGTGCTCGTCGGCGACGACGGGCCGAGCGCCCGCTATGTCGACATGAAGCACCAGGACTGCGCCGAGATCGGCATCTCGTCGGTTCACGAGCACCTGCCGTCGAGCGTCAGCCAATCCGAGCTGGAGGACGTCATCCGGCGCTTCAACGAGGATGCCGCCGTCGATGCCTACCTCGTGCAGCTCCCCCTCCCGGGCGACCTCGACGAGGAGGCCGCCCTTATGGCCATGAACCCCGACAAGGATGTGGACGGGCTGCACCCGGTCAATCTCGGCCGGCTGGTGATGGGCTCCGACGGGCCGCTCCCCTGCACGCCGGCCGGGATCGTCGAGCTGCTGGCCGCCCACGACGTGCCCGTCGAAGGACGCCACGTGGTCATCATCGGCCGGGGGCTCACGATCGGCCGCCCCCTCGCTCTCCTGCTCGCCCTGAAGCGGCCCGGCTGCAACGCCGCCGTCACCGTCGTCCACACCGGCGTGCACGATCTCTCCTCGTACGTGAGGACCGCAGACATCGTCGTGGCCGCCGCCGGGCGAGCCGGCCTCGTGACCCCGGACATGGTGAAGCCGGGTGCGGCGGTCGTCGGGGCCGGAACGAGCTGGTCGGGACGCCGGCTCCTCTCCGACGTCGACGAGCACGTCGCCGAGGTGGCCGGCTGGCTGACGCCACGGCTCGGGGGGGTGGGCCCCATGACTCGGGCGATGCTGCTCCGCAACGCCGTCCTGGCAGCAGAACGGCGGGCGAGATCAGAGCAGTTGCAACGCGATCGCCCCATTTCGAGCAGGTGAAGTGTCACCGGCCAGGTTGTAAGCTGACGCCATCCACTCACCGAAGGGAGACGCCAGTGACCCTCACCGGAGTGATCGACGATCACATACTCCGTCGATACCGCGAGCTGCTCGATCGGGAGGACTCAGCCTTCGACGAGCTGGAGCACGCCTATGAGGACGGAGACCGTGATCACTTCGAAGCCGATCTCTCCGAGTGGACAAAGGCGGCCGCCTGCCGGCTCGCCTACCTGAAGCGCATCGGGGTCGAGCTCGACCTCGCCTGACTCACCCACTCGGGCAGCACATCTGACACCAGGCTGCCAACAGGCTCACCGATCCGCCTCGCCGCCGGAGACGCCGCGGATCACCGAGCTGCTCGCCCGAGAGCGCACGGTCTCGGTCGAGCTGTGGCCCCCGCGCACCCCTGTTGCGGAGGCGAAGCTCGAGGCTGCGCTCGTCGAGCTCGAACAGCTCAGCCCGGCGTTCGCCTCCATCACCTACGGAGCCGGTGGATCCACGCGCGAGCGCACCCATGACCTCGTGGTGCAAATCGCCCGGCGCGGGCGCACGGTCCCGATGGCACATCTCGTCTGTGCCGCCCATACGAAGGCGGAGCTGGTCGAGATCCTGTCGGCGTACCACGCCGCGGGGATCCGGAACGTGCTCGCCCTTCGCGGTGATCCGCCCCTCGACGCCGACGCGCCTGTCGCTCCAGGCGAGCTGCGCCACGCCGTCGAGCTCGTCGAGCTGGCCAAGGCCGTGGGCGACTTCTGCGTCGCCGTGGCCGCCCACCCCGAGGGACACCCGGACTCGACCGATGAAAAGAGCGACCTGCAGCATCTCGCCGCCAAGCTGGAGGTGGCCGACGTCGCCATCACGCAGTTCTTCTTCGGCGCTGCTGACTACTTCAACCTCGTGGACCGGCTCTCGCGCCGGGGGAGCGACCGGCCGGTGATCCCGGGGATAATGCCGATCACCAACGCCCGGACGATCGAGCGGATGGCCGAGATGTCGGGCTGCTCGGTCCCGGCAGATCTCGCCGATCGCGTCCACGCCGTGGCGGACCGGCCCGAGGAGGTCCGCAAGATCGGCATCGAGACGGCGACGGCGCTGTGCGAGCAGTTGCTGGCCGCCGGCGTCCCCGGCCTTCACTTCTACACGATGAACCAGTCGCGGGCCACGATCGAGATTCGCGTCAACCTGGGCATCTCGCCCGGGCGGGCCGAGCGCGGACGCCGTCGCCGGTACTGAGGCGGCCCGGGGCACTGACGGTGCCTGAGACGGCCTCACTAGCCTCCGACCATGCCCGAGAAGATAATCATGTCCGCCGACGGCGAGCTGCAGGTGCCGAGCGAGCCGGTCATCCCATATATAGAAGGCGACGGGATCGGAGTTGACATCTGGCCCGCCGCCCGCCTGGTGCTCGACGCTGCTGCGGAGAAGAACGGCCGGCGAGTCGAGTGGATGGAGGTACTGGCGGGGGAGAGAGCCTTCAACTCGACCGGCCAGTGGCTTCCCGAGGCAACGGTGGAGGCGTTCCGGGAGCACTTGATCGGCATCAAAGGGCCGCTCACCACACCGGTCGGGGGCGGGTTTCGATCGCTCAACGTCGCCCTCCGCCAGCTGCTCGATCTCTACGTCTGCCTGCGGCCGGTCCGTTGGTTCACCGGAGTTCCCTCGCCCGTCCGGCATCCCGAGAAGGTGGACATGGTCATCTTCCGGGAGAACACCGAGGACGTCTACGCCGGGCTCGAGCTTCAAGAAGGCGGGGCGGAGGCACGCCGGCTCATCGATTACCTGAAGGCCGAGCTCGGCTGGGACGTCCGTCCCGATTCCGGGATCGGGATCAAGCCCATCTCGGAGACCGGCTCGAAGCGCCTCGTGCGGGCGGCTGTCGAGTACGCCGTCCGGCGCAAGCGGAAGAGCGTGACGCTCGTCCACAAGGGAAACATTCAGAAGTTCACCGAGGGTGCCTTTCGCACGTGGGGCTACGAGGTCGTTCGGGACGAGTTCGCCGACGTGGCCGTCTCGTGGGACGACTGCGGCGGCGATCCCGGCGGACGGATCCTCGTCAAGGACGCCATCGCCGACATCACCTTTCAACAGGTCCTCACCCGGCCGGACACATTCGACGTCATCGCCACGACCAATCTCAACGGGGACTACCTCTCAGACGCCCTCGCCGCCCAGGTGGGCGGGATCGGCATAGCCCCGGGGGGGAACATCAACTATGTGACGGGCCACGGCGTCTTCGAGGCGACGCACGGCACGGCCCCGAAATACGCCGGGCAGGACAAGGTCAACCCGGGCTCGCTGCTGCTCTCCGGTGCCCTCATGTACGAGCACCTCGGGTGGCAGGACGCCGCCGACGACATCGTGCGGGCACTCGAGGCGACCATTGCCGACAAGATCGTCACCTACGACTTCGCCCGCCTCATGGAAGGCGCCACCGAGGTCACCTGCAGCGCCTTCGCCCGGGCGATCGTAGACCGGCTTTGAGCCCGGCTAACCTCCCGAGAGTGACTGCTGCTCGTACCGCAGATAGCCCGCCGGTGCACGTGACCGTGACTGGGGCCGCCGGACAGATCGGGTACTCGCTTCTCTTCCGGATCGCCGCCGGCCAGTTGCTCGGGCCTGACCAGCCCGTCGTCCTCCGCCTGCTCGAGATCGAGCCGGCCATGAAGGCGCTCGAAGGGGTGGTCATGGAGTTGGAGGACTGCGCCTTCCCGCTTTTGGCAGACATCGTGACGACTGCGGATCAAGACACGGCCTTCGACGGCACGTCATGGGCGCTTCTCGTCGGTGCGGTGCCGCGCAAGGCCGGGATGGAGCGCAAGGATCTGCTCGGCATCAACGGGAGCATCTTCGGCCCGCAGGGGCGGGCGATAGCGGCCAATGCCGCCTCGGACGTACGTGTCCTCGTCGTCGGGAACCCCTGCAACACCAACTGCTTGATCGCCCGCAGCAACGCGCCGGACGTGCCCGCCGAGCGCTTCTTCGCCATGATGCGTCTCGACGAGAACCGGGCCACCACCCAGCTCGCCAAGCGAGCCGGCGTCCCGGTGACCGAGGTGACCGATGTCGCTGTGTTCGGGAACCACTCCTCGACCCAATTCCCGGACTTCGAGAACGCCAGGATCGGCGGCAGGCCGGCGCCCGAGGTGCTCGGCGGCCGTGAATGGCTGGAGACGGCCTTCCTCGCCACGGTGCAGCAGCGGGGCGCTGCCATCATCTCGGCTCGCGGCTCGTCGTCGGCAGCCTCGGCGGCCAACGCCGCCATCGACTCCGTCGTGAGCATCTCCGCCGGAGCGGCCCGAGGGGCCTTCACATCGCTGGCCGTCGTCTCCCATGGCGAATACGACGTGCCCGAGGGCCTGCAGTTCGGCTTCCCGGTCGCCACGGACGGCTCAGGGTGGCGGGTGGTAGAGGGCCTCGAGCACAGCAGCTTCGCCAGGGAGCGGATCAAGCGCACCACCGAGGAACTGTTGGAGGAGCGGGACGAGGTGACAGAACTGCTCGGCTGAGGTCTCGACGGTGAGGATCGGCGAATTTTTCCGCCCGTCGCTCCGTGCACCTATACTTCGGTGGCGGCAACGGGGCGATTCCGTCCCCACCGCGTCTGAGTGACGGGCTCAGCCTCGGAGGAGACATTGGAGGCGCGACAGGCGGTTCATTCGGTCGGCACTCATCGGGAGGCAACTAAGCCGGTGGACGTCGATACGACAATGGCGGCAACGGCGGCACCCCAGGCGACTGCGCCGCAGGTGGCGGCCGCACCGAGCTATCTCGACTCGATCAAGACGGACGCCGTCCCCGTACCGAGTCCGAGCGGGACTCTGCGGCGATGGTTATTCCTCCTCGCCACCGGTCTCGGCGCCGGCGGGACGGGTTTCCTCACGCTTGCCATCGCTCGCCCGGTCGTCGACCACAAAGAGGTGTTCGCCTGCACCCAAGGCGCAGCCGCCTGCGCCGGAGCACCGCCCTACCTTCTGCTCGCCCTGTCTGCCGGAGCGGTGATCGCAGCACTGTTCCTCCGCAGCCGGCCCGACCAGAGCCGTCGCAACCTCGGCTATCTCGAGGAGTGGATAGAAGCGCTGCGTGAGGTGTCCGGCGCCATCGTCGTGCTTGTGTTCATGGGTTTCTTCTGGAGGCCGGCGGCACCACACTTCTCGTTCTCGCGGGGAACGATCATCTTCAGCTGGGTGATCGGGACTGTCCTGCTCGGCATTTACCGGACCGGGATCCGGGCCACTTTGATGTCGTTGCGGCGGAAGGGCCACAACCTCGCATCCGTCGTGGTCGTGGGCAGCTCATCGGCCGCCCGGGCCTTCATCCGCAGGATCGAGGCCGAACCTGCGACCGGGTACCGCATCGTCGCCCACCTGGGAGAGATGCGCGGTGACGTCGCCCTCGGCGACGCCCTGCGCGAGATCATGGAGGTGGCTCCCTTCGACGAGGTGATCATCGCCTCCCAGGAGCTCCTGCCGCCCCAAGTGAGCGGCCTCGCGGCCGAGGCCGGCCTGCGCGACGTGCAATTCCGGGCGATCCCGGAGCTGTACGGTCTCGCCCCGGGCAAGGTGCAGATGGAGTCGGTGGTCGACTTCCCCCTCCTGTCGCTCTTCTACAACCCCGTCTCGGGCGCCCGCTGGGTGCTGAAGCGCTCGATCGACATTGCAGGCAGCGTGTTCCTCCTCCTGCTGACGTCACCGATCGTGGCCGGCGCCGCCGTGGCCATCCGGTTCACGTCTCCGGGGCCGATCCTGTTCCGCCAGGAGCGTGTCGGGATGGACGGGCGGAGATTCCACGTCCTCAAGTTCCGCACGATGTTCCACGGCGCTCCCGACGCCTACCACCGCGAGTTCATGCAGCGGATGCTCTCGGGGGACAGCACGTCGCAGCCGGCTCATGGTTTCTACAAGGCGGCTGACGATCCGCGGATGACCCCGATCGGCAAGATCTTCCGCCGTCTCTCGATCGACGAGCTGCCGCAGCTCTTCAACGTGCTCATGGGTGAGATGAGCATCGTCGGACCCCGCCCGGCGCTCGCCTACGAGGTCGAGCTCTACGAGGACTGGCAGATGCGCCGCCTCGACGTCCTGCCGGGCATCACAGGGCTGTGGCAGGTAAGTGGCCGCTCCAAGCTCAGCCCGACCGACATGCTGCGCCTCGATGTTCTCTACGCCGAGACCTGGTCGCTCTCGTCGGACATCAAGATCATCCTGAAGACGCTGCCGGCCATGCTCCGCGACGAGGCTCGCTGACGGGAACCCGCCTCACACAACGGGGTCGGATTCTCCGGCAGCCGCCAATGCCTCGCCCTGAGGTCCCCGGCGGTTGCGGACCATCATCGAGCCGAAGGCGTCGAGGCGGAGAGGCTGCCGCCAGAAGTAGAGGCAGGAGGCGTAGAGCACGGACGAGATGACGACGAAGACGCCGAACGTCACCGGCCGCGCACCGAAGGCGATCCGGGCGACGAGGCCGGGCAGTGCGTAGGACAGGAGGGCGGCGGCGGCCACCCGCGGATACCCGCGGCCGAACGGGCTGATCCGGTAGAGCCTCCACAACAGCGTCGATGCGAAGGCGGCAGAGAACAAGATCGTCACCGTCCATCCGATGGCTGCGCCGGTCAAGCCCAGGTGGGGGATGAGGAGGACGTCGAGCCCGACGTTGATGGTCAGCCCGATGCCTGCCATGATGAGGTTCACCCCGCTTCGGCCGGCCATGAGCAGGACCATCCCGTTGCACCCGGTGCCGGTGTTCGCCAGGGTCGAGAGCGACAGGATGACGAGAGCCGTGTCGGCGATCTCGTAATTGTGGCCGAACAATGACGTGAAGAAGGGCGCGAAGATCGCCAGCGTGAGCAGTATCGGCCAGGAAGCAGCCATCACCCACCACGTCGACACGCTGTAGAGGTCGCGCGCCTCGGCGCGATCGCGGCCGTCCATCAGGCGGACGATCTGGGGAGCGATGGCGAAACCAACCGCCAGGAGGGGGAAGGTGCCCATTATCAGGTACCGGCTGGCCACCGTGTAGGCGGCGGCGTCACGCGCCGTCGTGAACGCCCCCACGAGCAGGACGTCGAGCCAGACGATCAGAGATCTGGAACAGGCCGCCGAGGCTCCTCGGCAAGCTGAACGCCCAGAAGCTGCGGGCGATCGCCCGGTAGCTCGACGGGGCCTCGTGGACGTGATCGTCCGCTGCCTGCGGCCCCCGGCGGGCCTCCCGGCGCAGGTAGACCTCGGTCATGACCACGGCCATGACGAAGGCCACCCCGATCGGGGCTCCCCAGGCCAGGGCGGCCAGCCGGGGTGTTATGCCGGTGGCGTAGACGATCCCGAGAAGCAATATGCGGGTGAAGGGGACGAAGAAGTAGATGATCGTGATGAACGGCTTGACGCTCCAGGACCGGATCCCGGTGGAGAGCACCGTCGTCGTCGTCTGCGCCGCCAGGAATGCAGCCAGTATCCGCAGATCCGTCGCCGTGTCGGCGTGGGGCGCTTTGTGGACGAACACATGGGCGAGCTGCGGGGCGTAGAGGAACACGAGAAGCCCGACCAGGCTCGAGCACAAGAACGCCGGCAGGAAAGCTATGAGAGTCACGCGCCGCAGGTCCGTCGGCTGGCGGCGGCGGTAGATCGTCATCATCCGCAGGAGCCCGGTGTCGGCGCCGAGCTCGGTGGCGTTGCTGCAGATCGTGAAGATGGCGATCGCCTCGAACAGCGCCCCGGCGGTCCCGACGACGAGAATGTGGCTCAGCAGCCCCACGAAGAGAAACCCGAGGAGCGCGTTGGACATCACCCCGGCGAGGCTGAGCGAGCCTCCCCGGGCTAGCTGACGAAGCTCCCCGCCGGCGACCGGGTTGTCGCTCTCCACGGCGCTCGGGGTGTCGGCGTTGCTCACCGCAGGTCGATCGCAGGGGCGGCCGGCGCCCGCGTGTACTTCAGGTCACACCAGCCGCTGGAACGGGATCATCGGGGCGGCCGGCCCGAGCTCAGGCCGGCGAACTCCTCGGGAAGCTCCCCGCGGACATAGGGCTCGGACAGTCCGTAGCCGAAGCGCTCGACGCGCTTGCCGAGCTGGCGCGCTGCCCGGTCGCGATCGCGGCGGGAAAGGATGCCCCCGGACAACCAGGCCCGGTAGTACTTCTGGTTGATCTGCCCCTGCACGGCTTCAGCCGCCGGCGCGGGCGGCAGCCCGACAAGCCGCAGGATGCGCTCGAGCTCGCGCTCCGGCCGCTCCACGAGATCCTCGTATCGCACGACAACGGCCCGGTGCAGCTTCGGCAGGTCCTCGGCCATGATCTCGTAGGCAGTCACCCAGTGCCGGATCAGCTCGGTCTTGCTGACCGTCCGGGCCCATTTCCTCGTGGCCTCGGCCACGGCGATCGGGTGGCGCATCACCATCACGAAGGCCGAGCGCGGGAAGAGCTCTTGCAGGAACGGCCCCTTCAACAGGTTGGGAGGGGACTTCTCGACGAGGACGCGACGTTCCAGGTTCCAGTATGGGCTCCACGAGTCGAGCAGGGACTGCGCACTCTCGGGTGTGCACAAGGGGGACGACTCGTCGAGGCGCATCATGGCGCTGAAGGCGAACCGGCCGGCACCCCCATGCGAGATCGCTCTCGGGAAGACCTCCTGCAGGTGCTGGCCCTCGTCCTCGGGGACGCCCGTGCCCTCGAGGCGGGAGGCACCGGGAGAGCGGCTGATCATGTCCGCTATGAGTGACGTGCCGCTCCGGTGAAGGCCGCCCACGAAGACGAAGTCGTGGTCGGGCCCGGTGCTTGCCATCATCGAGCTACCCCGAGCGGCCGGCGAGATCACCATGGCGGGTCGAGCTACTGCCACCTGTCAACCGAGCCAGAGCTCCCGGCCGAGCAATTCGAACAGCTGTTGGTTGTACGGCTGGAAATGGCGGTCGAGACCCTTGATCACCTCATCGTCCGCCTTGCTCGTACGGGGGGCCCGGTTCTTCACCGGGAAGGGCCTTTCGGAGGCGGAAAAGCCGAGCCATTCCAGCACGCCGGCGGCGACGCGGCGAATCGGCGAACAGCTTCTCGCACTCCACCACGAGCAGGCGCTCCTTCGAGACCGCGTCGTACCACCGCTGGAGCTGGGCGGCGTACTGGCTCCGGGCGACGTAGGAGAAGTGCTGGTGGGCGAAGCTCCGCCCCCCGGCAGCCACGATCTCCTCGGCGCCCCGGAGGCGCTCATCCTCGAGGGCGATGGCGCGTTCGAATGTCTCGGTCTCAAAGCCTGTGCTCTTCTCGTGCCAATACCCGGACACCACGCGGCTCACGGGCTCGCGTAAGAGGACGATGAACTTGGTCGTGACAGGCAGATCTGCGGCGGCGCGCTGTGGTGCCAGCGGGTGGAACAGCATGTAGGGGCTGGCCTCCCCGGTGATCACGCCCTCCCGCTGAAGGAAGTAATGGGACCTGTACCAACGCTCGCCCTTGTCGTAATGGACGTCGAAGTAGTGAATCTCCTTTTTCAGGGCAGGCTTCACCGGAGGCTGGGCGCAGAGCCAGCTGTAGAGCGACGACGTCCCGGCCCGCTGGGCGCCGACAATCACGAAATGGGGCAGGAATCTCGAGTCCGCGGACGCCCGGCGCCACGCCAATCTCGGCACTGTGGTCGCCTTTCCGACTTGTGACCGAGCATGACGCATGGTGCTCGTCACTCAGGCCCCAATCTGTCCCCACTCACGCCCCAGCACCAACAAACTCTATAACAGAACTGGGTACTGCCTCGCCGGGCCGCCCCGCAGGTGCCGGATCTGGCCCGCTCTGAGGAAATGCCTCCTGCTCAGTGCTCCGGATCAGGCACGGTCACCTCCGGCGCCGCGGACTCGCCGTCCCAGGAGCCTCCGCGGTCATGAGCGAGTGAGAGGGCGCTCAGGATCTCGCCGGCAGAGAGAAGCCTCGCCACATCGCCGCCCACTTTGATCGAGCCACCCTCGAGAAGATCACCGGCCGTCTGCCTCCCCTGGGCGAGGTCCCGGGCGGCCTCATAGTCCCCGACGAGGACGACGTCGGCCTCCTCGTCACCGCCCACTATGACCGCGGCGTCCTCGGCTATTACGACCGTGTAGACGAACTGGCCGTCGGCTGCCCAGGGCACTCCGGTGAGGCGTATCCCGAGCCGGAGGGGCGCGGGCCCGCCGCCGTCACGATCATGCCGGCTGGCGGCCGATCTGAGGTTCTTCTCCAGAGCGGCGAACCATTCGTCGGAGAGGAAACCAACCGCCGGCCGCCCCCCGCCGCCGCCGGTCACGCCGGTGCCGAGTCCCCTAGTTCCTGCACGGCGCGGCGGGCCGCTCCGGTGAACACCGCCGCCTGTGCGGCGCTCGTCGGTGGCGGGCGGCGGCGAATCTGCCTTCCCAGCCATGCGACAGGATCGAAGCGGGCGTCGACGACTCGCTCTTTCAGCGGGATGATGGCGTTGTCGGTGATGTGGATGTCCTCCGGGCACACCTCGGTGCAGCACTTGGTGATGTTGCAGTAGCCGATCCCCATCCTCTCGGAGGTGTAGAGCCGGCGGTCGAGGGTGTCGAGCGGGTGCATCTCGAGCTCAGCCAGCCTGACGAAGAAGCGAGGCCCGGCGAACTTCTCCTTGTTCTGCTCGTGGTCGCGGATGACGTGACAGGTGTTCTGGCAGAGGAAGCACTCGATGCACTTGTGGAACTCCTGCCCACGCTCGATGTCGACCTGTGCCATGCGGTATCCCCCGGCCGGCTTCGGCCCCGGGACGAAGGCCGGGATGCGCTTTGCCACTTCGAAGTTGTACGAGACATCCGTCACGAGGTCGCGCATGACCGGAAAGGCGCGCATCGGTGAGATGGTGATCGGATCGTCAGGTGGCAGGGTGCTCATCCGGGTCATGCACATGAGCCTTGGCCGGCCGTTGATCTCGGCCGAGCACGAGCCGCACTTGCCCGCCTTGCAGTTCCACCGGACGGCCAAATCCCCGGCCTGCGTCGCCTGTATGCGGTGGACGACGTCGAGCACGACCTCCCCCTCCAGGGCGGGCAGGCGATATTCGACGAAGTCACCGCCGTCTCCGTCCCCCCGCCAGATCCGCATCCTCAGCTCATGGGAGGCAGCCCCGGTGGTGTCGGCGCCCGTGGACGCAGCAGCTCCGGCCACGCCGGTGCCGACGGTCACGAGGCGTCCTCCTCGAACAGCTTGCGGAGCTCTGAGGGCATCACCGGCTTCTGCTCCGGGGTGACGGTGACGACGTCCTCACGCAGCCGGCAGACCATGTTGACCTTCTCGAGCTCCGGATCCGGTTTCGGATAGTCCTCCCGCGTGTGGCCGCCCCGGCTCTCCTTTCGCTCGATGGCTCCGAGCGTGGTGCACCATGCGCAGGCCAGCATCGACTCGAGGTCGAGGGCAAGGTGCCAACCGGGATTGAACGAGCGGTTGCCCTCCACGAAGACCTTCTTTGCCCGCTCGGACAGCTCGCCCAGCCGCTCCTTTGCCTCTTGCAGCTCAGGTTCGGTCCGGATGATTCCGACCAGGTTCTGCACGGTGTCCTGCAGCTCCTGGTGGAGGGCATAGGGATTCTCGCCTCCGTCGTTCCCGAAGAACTCGAGGGCGTGGCCGGTGACGTCGTCGACCAGGGCCTCGTCCAGTTGGCTCGCTCTCTTGCCAAGGGCGTTCTCGGCGGCGGCCCGACCGGCGAGGCGCCCGAAGACGAGGAGATCAGAGAGCGAGTTGCCGCCGAGCCGGTTGGCCCCGTGCATCCCCCCGGCCACCTCGCCCGCCGCGTACAGCCCGGGGACCGTCGTGACCTCCGTGTCGGCCTCTACGCGTACGCCACCCATGATGTAATGGCACGTCGGGCCGACCTCCATCGGCTCTGCAGTGATGTCGACGTCTGCCAATTGCTTGAACTGGTGGTACATCGAGGGCAGGCGTCGCTTGATCTCCTCGGCGGTGCGCCTCGTGGCGATGTCGAGGAACACCCCGCCGTGGGGGCTGCCCCGTTCCGCTTTCACCTCCGAGTTGATCGCCCGGGCCACCTCGTCGCGGGGCAACAGCTCGGGAGGGCGGCGGGAGCCCTCCTTGTCGTCATACCACTTGTCGGCCTCTTCGGGCGTGTCGGCCGTCTCGGCGGCGAAGTAGGGCGTGATGTAGTTGAACATGAAACGCTCGCCCTCGCGGTTGCGCAGCACTCCTCCGTCACCGCGGACCCCCTCGGTCACGAGCAGGCCGCGGGCCGACGGCGGCCACACCATTCCGGTGGGATGGAACTGGATGCACTCCATGTCGATGAGATCCGCGCCGGCCCACAACGCCAGGGCATGGCCGTCCCCGGTCGACTCCCACGAGTTGGAGGTGAACTTCCACGTCTTGCCGACGCCGCCCGTGGCGAGCACGACCGACTTGGCGCCGAAGCTGACGAACCGCCCGCTGTCACGCCAGAAGCCGAGCGCCCCGTTCACCGCGCCGTGGGCGTCGTGCAGCAGGCGGACGATCTTGCACTCCATGTAGACGTCGATCCCGAGGTCGACGGCGCGGTGCTGGAGCGTGCGGATCATCTCGAGGCCGGTCCTGTCGCCCACGTGCGCCAGGCGGGCGTAACGGTGACCGCCGAAGTCCCGCTGCAGGATCCGTCCGTCCGGGGTCCGGTCGAAGAGCGCTCCCCACTCCTCGAGCTCGAGCACCCGGTCGGGCGCCTGCTCGGCGTGCAGCTGCGCCATGCGCCAGTTGTTGAGCATCTTGCCGCCCCGCATGGTGTCGCGGAAATGGACCTGCCAGTTGTCCTGCGGCCATACGTTCCCGAGGGCGGCGGCCACGCCGCCCTCGGCCATGACGGTGTGGGCCTTGCCGAGAAGGGACTTGCACACGAGCGCGGTGCGGGCGCCCGTCTCGAGTGACTCGACCGCCGCCCGCAGGCCTGCGCCGCCCGCGCCGACGATCACCACGTCGTAGTGGTGAGTCTCGACCTCGGCCATCAGAAGAACCTCGGATCCTGGAAGACGTGGCTTGCCACGAGATAGACGTAGAGATCCGTCCAGCCGATCCAGAACAAGGAGAGCCAGGCGAAGAGCTGATGGCGTTGATTAAGGGGCGTGAGGATGTCGCGCCACAGCCGTGTGCGCAGTGGCGCTTTGGAGAGCATCCTGACACCGCCGCCGCACAGGTGCCGGCACGAGTGACAACCGAGCGTGTAGCACCAGATCAGCACGGCGTTCACTACGAAGATGAGCGTCCCGAGCCCCATGCCCACCCCGCCCGGGAAGCGGAACGACTCGACGGCGTCCCAGGTGAGCAGGCCGGCAAAGACGACGGCGAAGTACCAGAAGTACCGGTGGACGTTCTGGAGGATGAGAGGGAAGCGGGTCTCGCCGGTGTAGCCGCTCCGCAGGCCGCCCGGCTTCGTCGAGCCGGCGTCCGGCACCGTGCAGGCAGGCGGCGAGGCCCAGAACGAGCGGTAGTAGGTCTTCCGGTAGTAGTAGCAGGTGAGCCGGAAGCCGAGAGGGAAGATGAGCACCAGCAGCGCCGGGGAGACGGCCCCGATGTTGCCCGCCGGGCCCCAGACGACCTGTGTGGGGCAGCTCGAGACGATGCAGGGCGAGTAGAAGGGCGAGAGATAGTCGCCTGGGATAGCCGACGAAGTAGGCGTGGCCCCGAAACGCCGTCCAGGTCGCGTAGGCCACGAAGCCGAGCAGCCCCAGCATCGTCACCAGGGGCTGCACCCACCAGCGATCTCTTCGGAGCACCTGTGACCGGGGCGGGCCACCCCGAGGAGCCCCGATCCGAACCGGGATCGCCGGCGGTGGCACCGAGATGTCAGTCAACGAGCAGTCCTCCGTTCGCGAGCTCGTCTGTGATCGCTTCTCTCCGCAGTCTGTCGTCTCACCGAGTGCTGGGGAAGCTAGCGAATCATTTCACCATCCCGGCGCGGGGGCGACTCGGACGGGACCCTCGGCCCGGCGAAGCGTTCGCCGGGCGGGCGGCTTAGTCTGAGGGCAATGGGCACATGGGCAGACTTGCATCAGCCGACTGATCCGCCGAGGGCCACGACGGTGAAGGAGCTCCGGGACCAAGGCTGGATGCCGGAGCCGGTGAAGCAGGAGCTTCGCCGCAACCTGATCGACCGAATCTCGGAGGGCCGACCCGCCGTGGAAGGCGTCCTCGGCTACGACGACACCGTCCTGCCGGCGCTCGAGAACGCCGTCATCGCCGGCCACGACGTGATCCTCCTCGGCGAGCGGGGTCAGGCCAAAAGCCGCATCATCCGCCAGCTCGCCGAGCTGCTCGACGAGTGGACGCCGGCCATCGCCGGCTCGGAGATCCATGACGACCCGTACTTCCCGGTCTCACGCCAGGGACGTGATCTCGTCGCCGAGCTCGGTGACTCGGCGCCGATCACGTGGATCCATCGAAGTGAGCGTTACGGAGAGAAGCTGGCCACGCCGGACACCTCGATCGCCGACATCATCGGTGAGGTCGACCCGATCAAGATCGCCGAGGGCCGATACCTCTCCGACGAGCTGACCATCCACTTCGGCCTCGTGCCCCGGTGCAACAGGGGCATCTTCGCCGTGAACGAGCTGCCGGACCTGGCCGAGAGGATCCAGGTCGGCCTGCTCGACGTCCTCGAGGAGCGGGACATCCAGATTCGCGGCCACAAGGTCCGTCTGCCCCTCGACGTCATGCTCGTCGCCTCCGCCAACCCGGAGGACTACACGAACCGGGGGAGGATCATCACTCCGCTGAAGGACAGGTTCGGGACCCGCATCCGCACCCACTATCCCTTCGACATCGAGACGGAGCTCGCCATCGTCGCCCAGGAGGCTCGACCGATCGAGGGTTGCGGTGTCCGGGTCGAGGTCCCGCCCTTCATGGCCGAGATCGTCGCCCGCGTCAGCCAGCTGGCGCGGCGAAGCCCGCGGGTGAGCCAGCACTCGGGGGTCTCGGTCCGCCTCAGCGTCGCCAACTACGAGATCCTGTCCGCTGCCGCCGTCCGCCGGGCCATCCGCCACAAGGAGCAGGAGGCGGTGCCCCGGGTGAGCGATCTCGAAGCCCTCACGGCTTCCACGCTCGGCAAGCTCGAGATCGAGACGCTCGAGGAAGGTGAGGACGAAGAAGTCGTCGACAAGCTCATCAAGGCCGCCGTCCTGCAGACCTTCCGGGGGAGGTGCCCGGCCGACCAGCTCGGACACGTGGTCGGCGGCTTCGAGGATGGCGCCGTCGTGCATACAGGACCCGATCTTTCCTCTGCCGACTACCTCGCCGCCCTCGAGCAGATCCCGGCGATCAAAGGCCCGGTCCTCGCTGCGGCCGGCTCGGAGAGCCCGGGCGCCGTGGCGAGCGCCATCGAGCTCGTGCTCGAGGGACTCCACTTGTCCAAGCGCCTCAACAAGGATGCCGCCGGCCCCCGGGCCACCTACCGGTCGCGTTCGTGACTGCCGGCCGGTGAGCATCCGGTACTCGCGCTGGGACGGCACCCAGCAGGGCTTCGATCTCGATGCCGAGGCGATCCTGGCCGAGATCAACGACGACCTCCTCTACCACGGGGACGTGAATGCCGCTCTCCGTCGACTCCTGCAACAGGGCTTCTCGGACCGCGACGGCAAGCGTGTGGCCGGGATGCAGGAGCTCCTCGAGCGCCTGCGGGAGCGCCGGCAGCAGGAGCGCGAGCAGTTCGACCTCGGCGGCGTCTACTCCGAGATTGCCGAGCAGCTGAACCAGGCAGTGAACATCGAGCGGCAAGCCCTCGATGAGCTCGAGGCCGCGGCGGAAGGCTCAGGTGACCAACGGCGTCAGGATGTGACGAGCGAAGCGGTGGCGGACAGGCGGTCCGAGCTCGGCCTGCTTCCCGACGACCTCGCCGGCAAGGTGCGCAGCCTCTCCCGCTACGAGTTCACCTCGAGCGAGGCGCGGGAGCGCTTCGAGGACCTCATGGAGAGGCTCCGCCAGGAGGTCGTGCAGTCCTACCTCGACGAGGCTGCCGGCGCCGTGTCTTCGATGGGGGAGGCCGGCCGTGACCGGCTGCGGCAGGCGCTCGACGGGCTCAACCGGATGCTCGAGCAACGGGCGGCGGGGGAGGAGCTCGACCCCGGGTTCGAGCAATTCATGCGTGACTTCGGTGACTTCTTCCCCGGCAACCCGCAGGACCTGGACGAGTTGCTCGAGCAGCTCGCTCAGAGGATGGCGGCCACCTCGGCCATGCTCGCCTCGATGACCGCCGCCCAACGCCAGCAGCTGCGGGCGCTGATGGACGGCCTCCTCGGCGATATGGACCTCTCCTGGCAGATCGGCCGGCTGGCGGGCAACCTGCGGACGATGTTCCCCGAGGCGGCGTGGGATCGGCGGGTGTCGTTCTCCGGCACCGACGTGCCCGGGCTGGCCGAGGCGTCCGACGTCTTCTCCCGGCTGGCGGATCTAGACCAGCTCGAGCAGCTGCTGTCGGGCTCACCCCAGCCGGGCGCCTTGGCCGAGATTGACACCGATCGGGTTCGCGAACTGCTCGGTCACGACTCGGCCGCGTCCCTGGCCGAGCTGCAGCGCCTGGCGCGGCGCCTCGAGGAGTCCGGCCTCGTCGAGCAGCGAGAGGGACGGCTCGAGCTGACACCGCGTGGCCTGCGCCAGATCGGCCAGCGTGCTCTGCGAGAGCTCTTCTCTCGCCTCGCCAAGGACAGGCTCGGCACCCACGAGATGGCTATCGCGGGGGAGGGTCACGAGCGAGCCGAGCAGACGCGGCCGTACACCTTCGGCGACCGCTTCGACCTGCACATCGAGCGGACACTGCGCAACGCCATCTCCCGCCAGGCCCAGCGCCTCGAGCCCGACCCGGGGGAGCCCGGCAGCTCCGGCGGGCGGGCCGCTGCAGCCGGTGAGGCGGTCCGGGGCCCGTCCGGCCACGTGAGGGCGGGCGTTCGGCTGCCCGTCCGTCTCCAGCCCGACGACTTCGAGATCGAGCAGACCGAGCAGCTGACGAGTTGCGCCACGGTCCTGTTGCTCGACCTCTCGCTCTCCATGCCGATGAGGGACAACTTCCTCGCGGCGAAGAAGGTCGCCATGGCGATGCACTCGCTGATCTCGAATCAGTTCCCGCGTGATTATTTGGGCATCGTGGGTTTCTCGGAGATCGCCCGGGAGATCAGGGCGTCGGAGCTGCCCGAGGTGTCCTGGGACTTCGTCTACGGCACGAACATGCAGCACGCCCTCTTGCTGGGCAGGCGGCTGCTGGCCCGGCACGCGGGCACACGCCAGATCGTCATGATCACAGACGGCGAGCCGACGGCCCACCTGCTCGAGGACGGCGAGGTGTTCTTCAACTACCCACCGGTGCGGGCGACGGTGGACGCCACCTTGCAGGAGGTGCTCCGCTGCACGCGGGAGGGAATCCGTCTCACGACGTTCGCCCTCGACGCCACGGGCCACTTGCGGGACTTCGTGGAGAGGATCAGCCAGCTGAACGGTGGCCGGGCGTTCTTCACCAATCCGGACACGCTCGGTGACTACGTGCTGGTGGACTTCATCGAGCAGCGCCGTGGGACGGGCAGGAGGAGCCGGTTGCGCTCGGCGTAAAAGATTCGCTTGCATCTCCGCCCCCGGAGGTCCATGATGACTACAGCCGTGTAACTACACGACTGCGAGTCACCAGGGGAGGCGATGCCGGTGGCGTTCCAGTCGCTGATTTTCGAAGGACCGGACCGTGCGTGGCAGGGCCGCGCCAACTGTATGGGCGTTGATCCCGACCTGTTCTTTCCGGAGCGAGGAGCTTCGACGAGGGAGGCGAAAGAGGTGTGCCGGGGTTGTGTCGTCCGAGAAGATTGCCTCGACTACGCCATCTCCAATGGAGAGAAGTTCGGCATCTGGGGCGGCATGAGCGAGCGGGAGCGCCGGCGCGTGCGCCGCGCTCGTGTGCTGGCCGCACAGCAGCAGAACGCCGCCTCTTAGCGGCAAGACGTTGTCGGGGCCCGGGTGGGAGTTGAGCCGGGCCCTAACAAATGGTGCGGAGCACACGGGAGCCCGCCGGTTTCTCTGTGTGACCGGCGGCGCCTGGCCGAAGCTCGTCCGGAGCATGCGGCGACGCTTTCGTGAGCCACGGGCGGTTCTCAGCTCCCGTGCCGGAGGGTCGCCAAACCGTGTGTAGAAAGGCGGGGAGCACGCCTGCGGCGGCTCGAGCCTTTACACCCGGCGATGTCGCCCGGGGCGGTCAGTCCCCTTGCTGAGCCGGCGCCATTGCCGCCAAGCGCCGCCGGCGGGCGATCCGCCGCCGCTCGCGCTCAGAGGTCCCGCCCCACACCCCGTGGTCGATGTGGTTGGCCATGGCGTACTCGAGGCAGGGAGCCTTGACGGGGCAATCGGCGCAAATGCGGCGGGCGACCTCGACGCCGACGCCGTCGCTCGGAAAGAAAGTGTCGGGAGGCTCGTCCTTGCATTTGCCTCGTGACATCCAGGACGTGTCCATCGGGAGCAATTGTTACCTGATCGCAACGGATCGCGCGTCGTTATCGGGTCTTTCTTTGCTTAAAAGTTGCTGAGAGTAATTGCCCGTTAGCTCGGACCCGCAAGGCCGGCGGTCGCACGGGGCCCGACTGCGGGCGTGCCCAGGGTTACACTTTGGCCCCGATGACCCTCATCCCGCCCACGATCGACCAGCAGCCGCCCGAGCCGCCACGCGGTCATGTGCGCATGGTGTACCTCGGTCCGGTCGCTCCGCACTGGGAGGTCGAGTCAGAGTTCGGCGAGCGCAACGTGATCGAGGAGTTCCGCCAGAGAGCACTGGCCAGGCTCGTCCTCTTGCCGCCGCACGACCCGCAGTTCCGGCGCAACCGGGAGCGCATCGTGAGGGATGCCGAACGGGAGAACCTCATCCTCGAGTGGGATCTCGGCATCCCTGAGGACGAGGTGGAGAGGGCACTAGGTGGTGGGGCTGTTCCTCTCGCCTAGGTAGGCCGGGCCCGAGCCCCGTATACAGGCTCAACGCCCAGGCGGTGCGTCAGTGTCGGCTACCGCGGATACAGCCTCAAGGGCCGAGGCGGTGCGTCAGTGTCGACTGCGTCAGCTGGGCTCAAGCCCGAGCCGGGCGAGCCACAAACCCGGTGCGTCGACCTCGGCCGGCGTGGGCAGGGACTCAACGGCGTTCCACATCCGCGTGAGCTGTGCTTCACCGGACCTCTCCAGCACGCCGGCGACGAATCGGTCCCCCCGGTCGATCTGGCGCTGATCGAGCGCCAGCCCGAACAGCGCCTCGGCGACTTTCTCGCCCTCTCCTCGACTGACCCGCCGGCGGCGCATCGCCTCGCCGATCGGGGCGTGATTGCCGATCAGGCGGCCGGCGACGACGCTCGTGACGTGCTCGCCGTAGCCGGAGACAGCGGCCATGAGGGCGTCGAGCTCGGCTCGGATCCTCTCGGCGTCGGCGCTTGCTGTCTCCCCGATCAGCGCCGACGGGTCGCCGAAGAGCTGCGCGAGGGCATCGAGATCGGCGACATCGGCCTGGCCGAGCATCTCCTCCATGGCGGAGGCATCCGGTCTCACGAGCTCAGCGTGCTTGACCACGAGCTCGGCGATGCGGCCCGCCACAGCGGGCCGGGCGAGGACGGCGTGATAGGCGAGCTCGTGCGCACAGAGCCAGAGGCGGAGATCGTCGAGCGGGAGGCTCCAGTCGGCGGCCACGGCCGCCAGGTTCGCAGACACCACAGCCAGCTCGTCCGTGCTCACCGGGGCGAGCGGGATCTCGTACGGCCCGAGCGCCCGCTCGGCCAGGTGACCGGCCACCGAGCCCACCTGCATGGCGATCATGGTGGGGAACATCGCCGCCGCCCATTTCATGAACAAATCCTCGAGCCCAGCCTCGCGGGGGTCGGCATCACCGTCGCCTGCGCTGTACTCGGAGATCCCCAAGGCTCGGATGGGCATGCTCGCCGGCAGTCAGGTCCGGCAGATCTTCGAGGTCCTCCAGGCTCCGCAGGCTCTCGAGGTCCTCGAGGCCGCTCAAGTCATCGGGCACGGTCGGGCTCTCCGGCGGGAGGTGGCCGCTCTCGCCGGAGCCGGCCGCGCTGCTGCTCGCCCGGCCCGTCGCAGTTGCCGTCGGAGGCGCCAGCACCTCCGCCATCCGGTCGAGCACGGGGCGCCAGGTGTCGAGGGTGCGCCGGGCCCACTCCGAACGGCTGGTGGGCACGAGTTTGATCGGGCGGGCGGCCGACCTCATGGTCATCCCGGTCGTGTCGGTGACGTGCAACTCAGCGATCGTGCTCAGTTCCTCGAAGCGGATGCGCTCGAGAGGATCGGGGTTCGGGTCGCTCAGCGCGGCCGAGGGCGCCGGGGAGCCGGTGTTGGTGACAAGGCCGGAGGGCGGGCTCTGCCCGGAGGCGATCTGGGCGGCCAGCTGATAGGCGAGCTGCCACTGGACGCCGGCGCCGCTCGGGATCAGCCGGAGCAGGTCGCCCAGCATGCTCCGGAGAAAGTCCCCGTCGCCAAAGGCTCCTGCGCCGCTCATCGAGCCGATGCTACGGCGGCGGCCGGCGACTGTCGCCAGGCTCGAGCAGCATCTGGTTCAGGCGGCGCGGAGCTTGGTGTCGCAGGTGAACATCTTCGTGCCGCGTGCAACGGTCAGATGTACAGGAGTATCCGGCTCGATGCCGTACAGATCCTGTTGCAGGTCGCTCATCGACCTGACAACTTGTCCGTTGACCGCCTCGATCACGTCCCCCCGGCGCAAGCCGGCGCTCCAGCCGGCACTCTCGGGCCGCACCGCCACAAGCTTCACACCGCCGGTGCCGGTGGTGATCACCGGCACCGATGTGAGCGTGGTCTCGGCGGGGCCTGCCAGCGGCGGATCGGCCGGGACCGGCGCCGCGCCCTGCGATACGCCGACGATCCCGAGGCTTGCGTGCAGCACGCGGCCGTGGTGGATGATCTCCCAGGCGACCTGTTCGGCCAGCTGTGCCGGCAGCTCGATCAGCCGTGGACCTTGGAGGCTGCTCACGAAACCGACAAGAGCACCAGCCCCGTCGACGATGGCGGCTCCGTCGAGCCGGCCGTGCGGTGGTGTGACGCCGGTCTCGACGGAGTCCTCGAGTCTCGGCATGCCCGGCCCGACCGAGGCCGGTGTCACCGATCGCACCGCCCCGACGAAAAGCGTCGCACGGGACGGCTGGGCCCATTCGATCGCCGTCCAGGCGCCCGAGGCGAGCGAGTAGGAAGGCGAAGAGCGGAGCGGCGGCAGCGCGAGACCGTCCGGGGCGATCGAGACCACGGCGACGCCACTCTCCGGGTCTGTCCCGACGAGGTGTCCGGGGAAGACCTCCCCGTCGGGTGTCTCCACCTCGATGGCCTCTGCGCCGGCCACGAGCGACGCCGGGACGAGAATCATGCCTTGCGAGCTGACGACCACGCCGTCGCCGAGCGACTGGCCATCGTCCGATCTCGTGGTGCGGATGATGACCATGCTGGCGGCCACGAGCGTCTTGATCGCCGCGAATCCAAGATCGCCACTGTTCGATCCGCTCACGGTGGCGATGTCGCCGAGTCTCTTGGAGGCGACGGTGGTCGCATGCTTCGGAGAAGCGAGCCAAGTTGTGATGTGGCTTCCCATGAGCACGACGCCCGTGGCGAGAACGGCACCTACGAGACCGGCCGACCAGGCGCCGGATCTCGACGGAGGGCTGGTCAGCCACCGTTCCCGAGCCGCCCTGGCCTCGTCGGCGGACGTCGTCGGACCATTGAGACCGACCTCGGAGGGATGCCGCCAGATGCGATCGTCGGGTGGCAGGAGGGGACCCGGAGCAAGGTCGTCGCCGGACTCGTCGAACTCCGGACCAGGCTCCACCACGGACCCCGAGGATACAAACGAAGCTGGCCGCACGGGGCGCGGCGGATCACGCAGGTGCCTGCACCTGCCTACCATGCGAGGCGTGAGCTTGTCCGGGTCACCTGAGTCCCCTGAAGCACCACCTGAGTCCGACGGACCACCTGAGGCCGACGGACCTCCTCAGTGCCCTGAAGGTGAGGACTGGCTGGCGCTGACTGCTGCTCGCCTGCAGTACGAGACGGCGCTCGAGTGGGTGGCGCGGCCCGACTGCGGAGCAGTGACGGCCTTCCTAGGGATCGTGCGCGACCATGCGGAAGGACGGACCGGCGTGGTGAGCGTCGACTACGAGGCCTACGACTCCGAGGTGATTCTCCGGCTCGCCAAGCTGGCAGCTTCCGCCAGGGCTCGAGAACCGCACATAGGGCGGATAGTCCTATGGCACCGGACCGGGAACCTGGCCGTCGGCGAGGCCTCTGTCGTGGTGGTCGTCTCAGCTCCCCATCGGGGCGAGGCCTTCGAAGCCTGCCGCTTCCTCATCGACACCTTGAAAGTGACTCTGCCGATCTGGAAGAACGAGCATCACGACCAGGGCACTGAGTGGAGCGCCGCCTCGCAGCCGGTGCAGCTGGTGCCCGAGCATCCCGAGCCGGAAGGACTGCCGGGGTCCAGAGGCGCCCGGAGTTGAGCGCCGCCCTTGCCGTCGATTTGGGCGCCGCCTGGACGCGTGTGGTCGATCCGAGCAGGGGCGTGGTCATCGACGCGCCCACAATCGCCGCCGTCGAGATGCCCACCGGACGGCTTGTCGCCTACGGCGAGCCCGCCCGCCAGATGATCGGCCGGGCGGCGGGGGCGGTCAGTGTGGTGCGGCCGGTGCGTCACGCTCAGCTGCAGGATCTCGGGCTGACCGACCAGATCGCATCTCACCTCCTGAGGCTGGCAAGGTCCGCCGGGGTGGGCCGCCCGGAAGTTCTCTGCTGTGTGTCCCGTTTGGCCGGCGACCTGCACCGTCGAGCCCTCGAACGGTCGTTCAAGGGAGCCGGGGCGCGGCGCGTGGGCTTCCTCGATGCCGCCGTCGCCTGCCGCGATCGGCGCCCGTATCGGCCTGGAGGAGCCGGTGGCCTCGATGGTGGTCGATGCCGGTGCAGCCTCGACCGACATCGCCGTCATGGCGATCGGGGGCATCGTGTCCACTGGCGCGGTCCCGGTCGGCGGTAGCGACCTAGACGAGGAGATCCGCCAGCTCTGCATCCGGTCGTTCGAGCTGTTGATCGACATCCGGACAGCCGAGGAAGTGAAGCGATCGATCGGGTCGGCTTGGCCGAGCGAGGAGAAGCAGGCCGAGGTGACCGGACGGGATCTGTCCTCCGGGCGCCCTCGATCCATCGTCCTGTCCAGCTCCGAGGTGGCGGCCGCCCTGGACCGCCCCGTCGAGACGATCATCAACGCCACGGTCCGCTGCATCGCTGACTCGCCTCCAGACCTCGCGAACGATCTCTTGAACCGCGGCCTCCACCTCGCGGGCGGCGGAGGGCTTCTCGACGGATTCGCCCGGCGGTTGGCTACGGCCGCCCGCATCCCCGTCCACCTCGTGCATGACCCCATCGGCTCCACAGCCGCGGGCGCCGCCCGGTATCTGCAGGCATACGGCTCGCCCGGCTGGTGAGTCACCGGGTCAGCGGCACCTGCCCGGGACAAGTCCACTCCTCAGCGGCGCTGGTCCTCGGCCGCCTGGCGCACCTGCCAGTCACGATCACCTGCGGCCCGGTCGAGGGCGTCCTCCACATCGGGTCCGTCGAACGGTGCCAGGGCGATCACAGCCCGGCGGCGGACCGCCGGCCGGTCTGTCGCCGCAGCAAGGATGGCGGGCAGGCCGGCCGGGTCCCCGATCGAGCCCAGGGCGGCCACAGCCGACTCACGGCAGAGCGGGTCAGGATGCGTACCGGCGATCTCGACAAGGTCGCCGACCGCTGAGGCGTCGCCTATCTCACCGACGGCGAAACAGGCCGCCTCCACCACGCTCGGATCGTCGTCCTTTAGGAGCCCGACGTACCGGGGCGAGATCGGCGGTCCGATCGACGGCGAGAGCTCGCAGAGCGCCCGGCGCACGACAGGAGACGGATCGGCGGCTGCCTGCTCGGCGAGCTCGGTGGTGAAGCGGCCCATTCGCACGAGGGCGCCGACGGCTGCTGCCCGCACGCGCGGGCTCTCGTCACCTAACAGCGACCGTGCTCCCTCCTCGTCCTCCATGTGCCCCGCCAGAGCTGCCTGGCCCCGGCGGCGCGCCTCGGCGGGCGACGAGGCATGCAAGGCTTCATCTCCGTGAGCTCCCACGACGAAGAGAGCCTAGGGACGCCGGGCAACCTGCCGGTGGAATCGCCGGCCGCGGGCGCCGACGAGAGACCGCGCCAACCCGGGCCGGGCGGATCTCAACCGGGCAGCCCCGCCGCCGACGACGGCATGCCGGCGGGCCTACCGCCGGGCAGCGCCACCGCCGAAGACGCCATGCCGGCGGCCCCACCACCGGGCAGCGGCCCGAGGAGGCGGCGCAAGCGCTGGTACGTCCTCGGCGGCATCGCCGCTTTCCTTGCGGTCGCCGCCCTCGTCTTGTCGCTCATCACCGTGCCGTACTACGCCCTCACCCCAGGGCAGGCTCAGTCGGTCGCCCCGCTGATCTCCGTCTCACCGCCATCGGTTATTCACTCCCATACCGGCTCGGTGCTGCTCGTCGACGTCGAGGAGACCGAGCTGCGGGCCATCGACTGGCTCTATTTCAAGCTCGACAACAACGCCACCATCATCAAGGCGAGCGACATCCTCGGCCCCGAGACCCCTGCCCAGTACAACACCGAGGGTGTCATCGACATGTCCGATGCCCAACAGGCGGCCACCGTGGTGGCGCTGAACGAGCTCGGTTACCACGTGAGGGTGGTTCCGGTCGGAGCACTCTTGTACGCCCTGTTGCCGGGTTCCCCGGCCGAAGCCGACCTGGCCGTGGGTGACAAGATCACCGCTGTCGGCTCCCGAGCCGTCACGAGCGCCCAGGAACTCACCGCGGCACTGGCGCCGGCGCAGCCCCGGCGCGACAGTCGATCTGACGGTGTCAACGCTGTCACCAGCGGCGGTCAAAAGGGTCAGCCTCACGCTCGGGACCTGGAGGATCGTCGGACCGAAGAAGAGCGCCAGCCTCGCCTGCCTGCCGTCCGGGCAGGGGCGGCGCGATCCGATCGCAATGCGCTACCCGAATGGGGCACTGGGCTTCCCCGTGAAGGGCAAGCCAGTTCGACCTGTGGGCTGCCTCGGCGTCCTCGGGGTGGAGAACGCCTACCGCATCGGCAAGCTCCCTGTCCGGATCGATCTGAGATCGGAGGGCATCGTGGGGCCGTCGGCAGGTCTCGCCTTCACACTCGGGCTGATGGAGAAGCTCGACCCCGAGAACCTCACGGGCGGCCAGAAGGTGGCCGCCACGGGGACGATGTCCATCAACGGTGCCGTGGGCGCTATCGGCGGCATCGAGCAGAAGACCATCGCCGTGAGGTCGTCGGGGGCGAGCTTGTTCCTCGTGCCACCGGCGAACTACAGCCGGGCGAAGGCCTACGCCGGCTCGCGCCTGCACGTAGTGGCCGTGAGCTCGATCAGTCAGGCGATCTCTGCGCTGGAGCACTACGGGGGCAAGCTGAAGAAGGTGGCCTAGGGCCACTGCTGCCGGGGCGCACTCATGTCCAAGGCTGGGACCTTTAGTCTGTCGGTCATGGTGCCGGAGGACCCGCTCGTGGTCTCGATCTCCTCGAACAGCTTGCTCCACCCGGATGAGATTGCGCGCAAGACGTTTCCGAAGGCGCGGCGGGGGCTCGATGCGGAAGCAGTCGGGCGATACCTCGAGTCGCTCTCAGGCGAGCTGGGTGAGTTGCTCGAGCGGGAGGCACAGGTACGCCGCCGCCTGGCCGACGCGGAGAGGCGGGCGGCGGAGCCGGAGATCGACGAGGCCACGCTCACACGAGCCGTGGGATCGGAGACCGCCCGGATACTCCAGACCGCCCATCAGGCAGCCCGCGATGTCATCGCCTCGGCGGAGGTGCGGGCGGCCCAATTGCTGGAGGAAGCCGAGGGCCTCGCGGCCGTTCGGTCTGCAGAGGCCGACGAAGAAGCCGCCCGGATCCTGGCCGGAGCCGAACAAGAGGCGGCCCTGCTGGGGGCGGCCACGATGGAGGAGGCGACGGCCCTCCGCGGCAGCGCTCAGCTTGAGGCCGACGAGCTGATCGTGGCCGCCGGAAACGAAGCAGCCGCCGTCTTGGCAGCGACCAAGCAGGAGTGCCGCCAGATGGTGCGGGAGGCTCGCGAGCTCCGCCACCGTGTGCTCAACGACCTCGCCGACCGGAGGAGAGCGTTGCGCGTCCAGCTCGCCCAGTTGCGCACGGGTCGAGACTCCCTCATCGAGGTGGTCGATGCCGTCGGGGACGTTGTCGACAAGGTGCGCGATCGCCTGGCGGCCGCCGAGCACGAGGCACGGCTGGCGGCGGCTCAAGCGGGCGAGCGGGTGGAGCAGTCTGACCACGACGAGGATCTGCTGGAGGAGCGGCAGCTCCGGCGCCATCCGGGCGACGAGGAAACGCCACAGCGGGCGGTGCGCGGCGAAACCGAGCCGGCCGGTACTGGTGCGGTCACCCGGCAGCCCGACGAGGACGCTGCCGTCGCCCGGCAGCCCGACGAGGACGCTGCCGTCGCCCGGCAGCCCGACGAGGACGCTGCCGTGGCTCGGCAACCCGACGAGAGTGAGCTCGTGATGGCGCTCGCCGTCGACGAGGCCCTCGCTTTAGAGGCAGCCGGCGAGACAGGGATGTCACCTCCCGGAGAGGCGTCGGTTCCGATGACACCTTCGGTAGCCGCCTCTGCCGTGACGGCGCCTCCGGAAGCCGAATCGGATCTCAGTCCGCCTGCGGAAGGCGCCGGTCACACCACCGTGGACACGACGCCCCCCGGGCCACATCGCAGCGTCGGCGAGCTCTTCGCCCGGCTCCGGGGAGGTCGGGGATCAGGAGAACGCGAACCGCGCGTCCCGGTTCCACCTTCGGAACGCACCTCGCCGAACGAGCCTGCAATCGAGACCGCTCGACGACGCCGGCGACCCGACTGGTTCTGTGAGTGAGCGAAACCCGATTATCGACGCCGCCGACGACCCGAGGACGGAGCTCGATCCGGCGATTGCCATCCCGGACGACGCCGGCGACCCGATGAGTGAGCTCGATCCGGACGTCCACGCTCGCCCGGCTTCTGCGGAGGCGAACGGCGTTCTCGGCGACTCGAGTGCGCACGAGGCCGCAGTCGAGGAGGTGGAAGAGGACCTCGCCCGGTCCGACGAGCCGGGCACTTCCGGCGGGGATGAGGAGAGGCCTCCGGGCGAGGCCGAACTGGCGGCGGCCGCGCTGAGCCGGCGCACCGAGCTGTTGTCACCTGTGACGACGCGCCTGGCACGGGCACTGAAGCGGGCTTTGCAGGATGACCAGAACGAGCTGCTCGACTCGATCCGCCATGCCTCGGCCCCGGCCGGGCTCGATTCGCTGCTTCCTGCTGAAGCACATCGGCTCCGGTACGAGCAGGCGGCCACGCTTGCCCTGAGCGACGCTTGGACCGTCGGGCGCCTTTTCGTGACCTCCGAAGAAGAGGGAGATGCGGCTTCGGGGAGGGCAGAGAAGTTGGCCCTCATGGCGGAGGAGGCCGGCCGGGAGCTCGGGGCGCAGCTCGCCGCGGAGCTGACCGGGCTGTTGCGGCACCGGCTAAGTGACTCACTTGCCAACGCCGGGGGCATCGGCGGGGCGGCCCATGACATAACCGGGGCGTCTTATAGGGAATGGAAGGGACCACGCATCGAGGCGGTCGCGGGCGACTTCACCGATCGCGGCGTTCTCCAGGGGAGAGGTGGCCGCCGGCGAGGGAACGCTCTTGCGGTGGGTCGTCGACGACGACGGCCAGCCGTGCCCGGACTGCGACGACAACTCGCTCGCCGGCCCGCAGGCGGCCGGGGAGCCGTACCCCACTGGTCAGCCGCATCCACCAGTCCATTCCGGTTGTCGCTGCCTGCTGGTCCCTGCGGTCGGTTCATGAGAACCAGATGAGGGTTCCCTCCGATACGCCGCCGCCGGCGGCGCCCACCCGGCTGGTTCGGCGCTATCAGGTGTGGATCCTGGTGATCATCATCGCCGTCATCTTCGGTCTGATACTGCTGCAGGAGCTTGCCGACGTCTTCACCAACTACCTCTGGTACCGCTCGGCCGGCAGCGACGCCGTCTGGCGCTCGATGATGACCACGAAGGTAGAGCTCGGGGTGGTCTTTGTCGCCATCTTCTTCGTCGGCTGCTGGGCAAGCCTGTTCGTCGTCGACCGGATCGCCCCGCGGGCGCTGTTCATGTCGCCCGAGCTCGAGCTCGTGCGCCGTTACCAGGCGACGATCGGGCGCCACAGGGTGGCGGTGCGGACGGTCGTATCAGCTGTCGTGGCGCTTGCGGTCGGGTCGGGTGCCACGAACCAGTGGCAGAACTGGCTGCTGTTCGTTCACGGCAAGGCGTTCGCGAGCACCGACGCCGAGTTCCACAAGAACGTGGGTTTCTTCGTGTTCAGGCTGCCGTTCTTGTCGT
Organism: uncultured Actinomycetota bacterium; assembly: GCA_963754255.1. GTDB lineage: Bacteria > Actinomycetota > Acidimicrobiia > Acidimicrobiales > Bog-793 > CAVWEW01. The sequence continues at coordinate 14,742 of CAVWEW010000007.1, read as the reverse complement.
TTCTCGTGGACTGGACGCAGCTGGCGCTCATCGTCCTGCTCATCGTTTGCGTCATCGCCCACTATCTGAATGGAGGGCTGCGTTTCTCCGGCCCGTCGCCGCGGGTCGATCCGCGCACCACGGCGCATCTGTCGGTCATCCTGGCCGCCTTTGCCCTCCTGAGAGCGGTCGCCTACTTCTATGTCGACCGCTACGTGCTCGACCTGTCACCGAATGGGTTGTTCGATGGGGCGGGCTACACGGCGGTGCACGTACGGCTGCCGGCTCTCAACCTCCTCGCCATCGTGGCCGTGTGCGCCTTCGCCCTTCTCGTCTACAACCTCTACTACCGGAGCTGGGTGCTGCCAGCAGTGGCGCTCGGCCTGTGGGCCTTCCTCGCCATCGTCATAGGCGTGATCTTCCCCGCCGCCGTGCAGGCGCTCCAGGTGACGCCTGCCCAGGCAAGTGTCGAGCTGCCGTATCTCTCGCGAAACATCGCCGCCACGAAGGCGGCCATCGGCCTGCGCGACGTCAATCCGCAGACCTTCAGCGGCGCCAGCAACTCGCTCTACGGCGGCGTCGTCGCCTCTGATGCCAAGACGCTCCAATCGGTCGACTTCTGGGATCCGACGGTTGCCAGCCAGGCATACGCCACCCTGCAGAAGTACGCCGGCTACTACTCCATCAACGGCCTCGCCCTGGACAGATATGAGCTCGGTGCAGGAGCCAAGCGGGCGCTCACGCCGGCAGTGATAGGCGTGCGGGAGATCTCAGAGGCGAACCTGAACCGGCCGACGTGGGTCAACAGTCACCTCGTCTACACCCACGGTTACGGCGTCGTGCTGTCACCGGCCAACACCTCGGCACCGAGTGGGCAGCCCACCTTCGACATCCAGAGCGTGCCGCCACAGTCCTCAGCCGGGGCTCCCACCATCACCCAGCCGAATATCTATTACGGCCTCGGCCAGACGAACTATGTGGTGGTGGACTCCGCCCAGCCCGAGTTGGACTACCAGACCCGTTCCGGCCGGTCCCAGACGGGGCACTACACGGGAACCGGCGGCATCAGGATCTCCGGCCTCTGGGAACGAGCCGCCTTCGCGTTGAGGTTCCACGACCTCAACCTGCTCGTGTCGAAGCAGATCACCCCGCACTCGCGCATCATGTTCAACCAGGACATCCGTGCCCTCGTTGCCAAGAGCGCCCCGTTCCTGCGCGTCGACTCGAACCCGTACCCGGTCATCGTCAACGGGGGCGTCGACTGGGTCGTCGATGCCTACACCACCTCGAGCTACTACCCCTACGGCGAGCAGGCGATGACCGGGGCACTTTCTCCCTCGAGCGCACTGCAGGGCAATTACGACTACGTGCGCGACGCAGTGAAGGTCGTGGTCAACGCGTACAACGGGACGGCCAGCTTCTATGCCATGGATTCGAACGACCCGGTGCTGCAAGCCTGGGAGGCTGCCTTCCCGCACATGTTCAAGCCCCGCCGCGACCTGCCCGCAGGCCTCGTCAACCACTTGCGGTACCCGCAGGATCTCCTCACGGTGCAGGCATCCATGTTCGGTCGCTACCACATCCCAGCCAACCGGCCCTCGGAGTGGTACAACAGCTCGGCCGCATGGACGATCGCCCAGTCCGGAAAGGGCTCTTCACCCTACTTCCGGCCGATCTACCAGCTGGTGCGGCTCCCGGGGCAGACGTTGCCGACGTTCAACGTGTTCGTACCTCTCGTCCCGGCGGCGAAGTCCGGTGGATCACAGAACCTGGCCGCGTTCATGGTGGCCAGCTGCGCCGGGAGCCGGTATGGCCAGCTGACCTCATATCAGGTACCCCCCTCGGGCAGCATCCTCGACGGGCCGGCCATAGTGAACTCGACGATCGAGGACAACCAGGCCGTGTCCTCGAAGATCACCTTGCTCGATCGCTCCGGCTCGACGGTGCTGCGCGGCCCGACCCTGTTCATCCCCATTGACAATTCCCTGCTCTACATCCGGGTGCTCTATGTCAGCGCTACGAGCAACAACCTGCCCGAGCTCCAATACGTGATCGTCGTCTACGGCTCCAACGTGGCGATGAGCACGCACCTACTCGGGGCCGGAGGGGCGCTCGCCGGTGTGTTCGGTCCTGAGGTGACCACGATCGGAGTGTCCGGGCCGACTACCGTGCCGGCGCGGGTTTACTTCGAAGTCGGCGCCGCCTATAAGGCCTACCTCGCCTTGTTGGCCGCAGAGCACTCTGAGCCGCAGGGCGGGACGGACTGGGCGGCGTTCGGCAAGGACCTGGCATCGCTTCGCTCGGGGCTGGCCGCGGCAGAGGCGCAGCTGAAGGCGGCGCAGCAGTCAGCGGCGAAAGCGGCGCGGTTGAAGGCCGGCGCGGGCGATCCCGCCTCGCATGGAGCCACCGTGACCAAGGGGGCCAGCTCCCGTCATCATCGGGCATCCTCCGGCGCGAGCAAGACATCCGGCGCCGCTGCGGTAGGTGCTGGAGGCTGACGCCGGTTCCATCGCACTCACAGCTGGCCACCCAGGGTCGGCATCTGGGCCCTGAGTCGACTCGGAAGTCTCGATGCGCTAAGAATTATTACGTCCCTCGAAAAAAGGAGACGCAGTGCGGGTAGCAGAGTTGCTCTCCAAGAAGGGCGATGCTGTGGTCACCATCAAGCCCGACGCCCCCATGGCCGCCGCCATTGCCCAGCTCGTGGAGCACAGGATCGGGGCACTAGTGGTGTCATCCGACGACAAAGCGGTGGAGGGAATCCTCTCCGAGCGCGATGTCGTGCGTGCTCTCCATCAGCACGGTGCACGGGTGGACGACGAGCCGGTGGCCTCAGTCATGTCGTCGCAGGTGCACACATGCTCCCCAGACGACGCCGTCGAGTCTTTGATGGCCGTCATGACGAACCAGCGAATCCGTCACATCCCTGTCGTGAGGGATGGCGTCTTGGCGGGCATGGTCAGCATCGGCGACGTAGTGAAGAACAGATTGGATGAGTTGGAACAGGACCGGGAGGCATTGATGGAGTACATCAACGCCCGATAGAGCCGCCTTACAGTCAGCTCTTGATCGACGACTCGCCGAGGTCCGGCCGGTGTGCCATCCGTCGCCATCGCCGGCGCGGGAGCCCGGGGCGCCGGCAGACGCGGAACGGACGACGAGCGCCCACGCTATTGTGGGTAGGTCACCGCGGGGTGGAGCAGTCAGGTAGCTCGTCGGGCTCATAACCCGAAGGTCGTAGGTTCAAATCCTACCCCCGCCACCAAAATAAGCCCTGGTCAGAGCGTTGCTCGGCCAGGGCTTCTTTGTTTTCCGGGCCGGACTTCTAACGGATCTTCTAACGAGTTGTCACGGGGACGTCTCCGCCGGGACGCACCGCCACGAGCCGGCACCGATCGGGACGGAGCGGGGCTTCTCATCGATCCGGTCCCATCGGAACGTTGTGTTGCCGGTCTTGACAGTTCCGTACCGGTTGCCCTCGACGGGAGGCGTTACCCCAGTGCGCGCGAGCCATTGAGGTCCGAGGCGATGCATACACTCGTGGTATGAGCTTGGTCGTTCACCTGCCGGACGAACTGGCCCGCCGTGTCGAGGCGGTCGCCGCTGAGCGCGGCGTGAGCGCAGAGCAGGTGGCCGTGGAGGCCATCGAGGAGCGTCTCGGGGCCGACGGCATGCGGCGGCGGGTCCCCAGCTTCATTGGGATCGGCGCTTCGGGCACGACTGAGCCGATCGGCCGCCATCATCGCGAGATCATTCGCCAACACTTCGCCGATAAGACGGCTCGCGACGTGTGATCGTCGTCGACACGGGCGTCGTGTTCGGGGCGGCCGACCGAGACGACCCAGATCACGCCGGCTGCGCCGCTGTCCTGACTGAACATGCGGGCGAGCTCGTGATCCCTACCCCGGTGATCGTCGAGACCTCGTGGTTGGTCGCCGACCGACTGGGAGCTGCCGCCGAGGTTGGATTTCTGCAGTCGGTGAACTCCGGCGAGCTTCGCCGCGTCGATCTTGACGCCACCGACTGGGACCGAGTGGTGGAACTCGTCGAACGCTATGCCGATCTCAACCTCGGTCTGGTCGACGCCAGCGTGGTCACCGTCGCCGAGCGCCTCAGGATCGTCACCCTGGCCACGCTCAACCATCGCGACTTCACCGTCGTGCGCCCGGGCCACTGTGACTCTTTCGAACTGATCCCGTGACACCCTTGCGAGAGACCACAACGGGACGTAACGAGTCGGCCGCGTTTGTGACCGCCCCGCCGAGCAAGCCGAAGCAGCCGGGCCGCTTCGGCTTGCCTGTAGAGCTCCCGATCGAGAAGGCTTTCGTCCTCACGATGATGGCTCAACCCGGTGACGGATGCCTCTGACATCGCTTTCCGCGCCATCATCCGAACACCGCCGCTGAGAAGGCCTTGGCCGCGTCGGCTTGCATCCCGGGCATCAGGTGCTGGTACACCGACAGGGTGAAGGCCGGATTCGAGTGGCCCAAACGCTCACTGACGACCTTTAGCGGGATGCCTTGCTTCAAAAGGATCGAAGCGTGCGTGTGGCGCAGATCATGTAGGCGAATAGTCGGCAGCGCTGACTTGGCGAGATGACGATCGAAGACTTGGCTGAAGTAGTCCGGGTTGATGCATGAGCCGTCTGGGTGAGCGAACATCTCATCCGTATCGGGACGCACGTTTGTGAGCATGCGCTCCTCCATCTGGCGTTTCTTCCATTCCCGCAGCACTGCCACGGTCTTGGGCTCGAGGTCGATCGTCCGGCGACCCTGTCCCGTCTTGACGTCCGACAGCTGCGGCTTGTACGCCACGACCACCAGCGCACGAGACACCGATATCGAAGGCCGGTCCAGGTCGACGTCACTCCAGCGCAGACCGAGAACTTCCCCCCTGCGCATGCCGGTGGTCGGCCAGTAAATAGAACGCTGGGTACAGGCGGTGGCCGGCAATCTCGTCGAGGAACAGCCGCAGTTGGTCGGCGTCCCAAACCTTCATCTCCGGACGGCGCGCGGAACTTAGGCGCGGCGGATCCGCCAGAGTCGCCACATTCCGGGGGACGGTTCCCTTCCGCGCGGCGTCGGCTAACGCCTTGTGCAGCATGGTATGGATGTTCCTCACCGTCTTGACACTGAGGCCACCGCCGTTGCCGTTGCGCCGGCCGGAGGTGAGAAGTTCGGCGTAGAAGGCGTCGAGATGCTCTGGCGTCAGCCGCTGGAGCGGCACCGTTCCTATGGTGGGCAGCACATGGTTGTCGATGTTTCGGCGGTAAGAGTCGAAGGTGCTCGCTCGCAGCTGAGCTTTCTTGGTCGGCAGCCATCTTTGTTCGAGGTACTGGCCGAGGGTGACACGGTCTGGAGCGCGGTAGTCGCCGTCGTGGCTCTTCTTCACCAGCTCGGCGAGGAGACGCTGGGCGTCCTTCCGGGTGGCACCAGCCGAATGCCAACGGTGCCGGGACTTGCCGGTGCCGGGGTCAGGGCCTTCGTAGATCACCACGTAGTACCGGTTGCCCTTCTTAGCGATGTGACCTCTCACTGCTTCCTCACCGGTTGTTGGTCTGTTGCCGTACAAGGGACTTCAGCCGCGTCCTGCTGGAATCCGCCCTTAATTGTGTCTTGGCTTATTCGTCCGGCCGCTTCTGACGCCTCTCGAACTCGGCGACGCTCTCCTGGAAGAACTGTTCGTTGGCGTCGGCGATTCTGTTGCCTTTGGCGACGTCGGCTCGCATGGCTTCGATGCGGCGGATGTGTTCGTCCTCGTCGAGCTCGGCGAGGGCCTCGTGTTGTTCGACGTCGAGGACCAGGTCGGCGAGAGATCGGAGGGTCTCTCGCAGTTGCCATGAGGTCGCCTTTGAAGTGCTTGCGGATGAGGTGGTGGGCGCGGATGAGGGCGACTTCTCCGGCGACGGCACGGATCTTCTCGCGCTTTTGCTGGGAGAGGGGGAACGGGAGCTCCTCGTCGGCGGCGAAGCTCCATTCGTCGAGGAGGGTCTCCCATTCGGAGAGGTTGTCGGGGCGACCGAGGACGGCTTCGAGCATGGTCAGGGTGTCGATCTGGGAGCCCGGGACGTGGACGAAGATTCCGGTGGGGGGTGGGGTGAGGAAGTAGAGGACGGGCACGTCGAAGGCTCGGGCGAGGGTGACGAGGTCGTCGGCGGTGAACTCGCGGACCCGGTTGCCGGTGACGGAGCGTTCGGCGTGGGCGACCATGGCTTCGCTCCATTCCTTGCCGGCGACAGACGAGAGGAGCCGGGCGACCTCGGCTTGGGTAAGGCCGCGGCGCTGGCGTAGCCGGACGAGGTTGCCGGCGACGACCTGGTTGGGGGTCCAGGTCGGGCTGCGGCGTTGTCGGGTTTGCGTCTCGGCATCGGGCTCCCTGTCGCAACTCGATGACAGCCGACGGGAGTAACACGGTTGTGGTTCTCCCTCGACGTGGCGATACTACACGCAAGCTGATTTTGCGTCAATGGACGGTTAGTGGAGGGAGGACGTGATGGTGTTGGCGGATGCTCCCGACTTCCTGACGATGGAGGAGACGGCCGAGATCCTACGGATCGGCCGCAACCAGGTCTACGAGCTGGCCCGGGTGTGGCGGGCGACAGACGGCGAGCGGGGTGTGCCGGTGGTGGAGTTCGGCCGGCGGCTGCGGGTGCCCAAAGCGGCGTTGATGCGCCTGGCCGGGCTGGCCGAACCCCTCGGGGCCGATCGTGCCGGCTGAGCCGCGACGGCTGTCAGTTGCGGCTCGATGCCCGGGCTCTCGGGCTCGGGTATCGCCTCGGCTCCGACGCGCTGCTGGTTCTTCTAGACCTGGCCGCTCACGCGACCGACTCGCCGGAGGGGACGGTCGTAGCCGCCAGTTACCGTGACATCGCCCGCCGTCTGGGAATCTCCAAGGACACGGTCGGACGGCGGATGGCGGTGCTGCGCCAGGTCGGAGTTCGTAGTCGAGCGCAGCGAACCTGCAGTTGATCGCTTCGAGACTCGCTCCTACCGGCTTCATCTGGATTTCGCCGGCGTGGCGCGTGAGCGACAACGGCCGCGGCATGAGCCTCTGGATCGGCGACGACGCCGGTTCCGATCCGGTCGCGGTCGTGCTGTCGGCCGAATGCCGCGCGCTCAGGCGGGCGCTGCGACCGCTGGTGTGGGTGATCTTGGAGGAGATCGCCCTGAACGCGGTCGCCGAGGACGGTCGGCTGAGTGGCGCGCACTTCGGCCCGCCAGGTCGCCGAACGCCTTGGGATCGACCCGGGCACCGCGGCGACAGCGCTGCGGGCCCTGCGCGAGCGGGGCCTGGTGGGGTTGGAGCGAGAGAAGGGGCCGGCGGGCCGGTTCGGTCTGTCGGTCTACGAGCTAAGGCCAATCGCCGGGCTTTCGGTAGTCCAACCACGTATGGCCGAGCCATTCGTGGTGCCGCCATCGGTGGTGCAACCGGCCATGGCAACACCGGTGATGGCGTCGCCGTGCATGGGTGCGCCACGGGTTCAGTCAGACAGGTCTGAGGCGCCCGACGCTGATCGGCCAGACAGCTTGTCGTCAGGCACGGCCAGACGGGACGGGGTTCGGTCCCACGGGGTCGCCGGTTACGACAGCTCCGGTGTCACGAACGACGACGGTTCGGCTTGTCGTCCGGGCGGTTCCACGGCCCCGTCCGCTCAGCCGGCGCAGCCCTCGCAGTGCCCGGGCAGGAGTCGTTCGACCTCGGGTCGGTGTCGTCGTGACGGCGCCGCCGGTTGCCTCCCCGGAGGGGTGGCAGGTGTCTGTGCCGGGTTGGGCTGTTGGGGGAGACGGGTGGATGGTCGGTGGGCTGATCGGCGGATGAGGTTGGCGGTCGTGGTGGTGGATGGTGATGGGGTTGGGGGTGGTGGCAGGTGTTGACGGTGACGGGGTTGTCGAACGCGGAGTATCTGATCTCGTCGGTGGCGTTGAGCATCGACGAGTACTACGCCGGCGTGGGCGAGTCGCCGGGGGTGTGGGCGGGCCGGTGGGCGGAGGCGCCTCGGGCTGTCGGGGGTGGTGGAGGCCGACCAGCTGCGCGCCCTGGTCGACGGCAAGCACCCGACGACGCGGTCGTCGATCTTGCTGGCCGGGTCCCGGCCTCGTTCGGTGCTGGCGTTCGACCTGACGTTCTCGGCCCCGAAGAGCGTGTCGCTGTTGTGGGCGCTCGGCTCGGAGCCGGTGGCCGAGACGGTGGCGGCCGCCCACCGCGAGGCGGTAGAGGTGGCGCTGGGGTTCCTGGAGGAGCGCGCCGCGGTGGCCCGGGTGCAGTCTGCAGGGGGTGCGCCGGCGGGTGGCGACGAGGGGTTGGGTGGTGGCCGGGTTCGTACATCGAACGAGCCGGGAGGGCGATCCTCAGTTGCACACGCATTGTCTGGTGCCGAACCTGGTGCAGCGGGCCGGCGACGGCCGCCATGTGGCCTTCGACGCGGGCCCGTTGTTCGAGTGGGCCCGGGCGGCCGGGTCGATCTACCAGAACCATCTGCAGCGGACCCTGTCCGAGCGGCTGGGGGTGGGCTGGGGCCGGATCGGCACAACACCCGGGAGATGGAAGGCTTCACCCGCGCCCAGCTGCGGGCGTTCTCCAAGCGCAGCGCCCAGATCGAGGCCGAGCTGGAGGCCAAAGGGGGCGGTGTATGAGTCGCCGGCGCTGCGGATGCAGGCCGACGACGAGGCATCGCTTGGCCACCAGGACGGCGAAGGACCACTCGCTGACCCCGAGCCTGCTGGCCGGGCGGTGGCAGCGCGAAGCAGAACAGGTCGGCCTGGCCGTCAGGGACCGACTTGGACCGGGCGGTCTGCCGGGACCGTCCACGGCTGGAGCCGCCGGGCTGGGACGAGATCACCGCGGCCCTGGTCGATCCGGAGATCGGGTTGTGCTCCCGGTCGGCCCGGTTCACCAAGGCCGATGTGGTCGAGCACATCTGCGCCATCTCCGGCGGCCGGCTCGTCGGCCGAGGAGATCACCGCCATGGCCGACCGGTTCGTCGACTCCGAGCTGGCGGTGCGCCTGACCCCCGATGCCGAGGCGGGCCGGCGCCGGCCGGCTGAGTGGTCGACCGCCGCCCACCGGGCTCTCGAGGACCGCACGCTGGCCCTGATGGACACCCTGGCCGCCCGCCCCGCCCCGGTCATCAGCACCGCGGCGGTGGAGGGCGCCTTAGCGTTGCAGCCGGGACTGGGTGAGGATCAGGTGGCGGCGGTGCGGGTGCTTGCCGGTGACGGCGGCAGCCTGCGGGCCGTGCTGTCGCCGGCCGGTTACGGCAAGACGACGATGCTGCACACCGCAGCCCGGGCGGCCGCCGCCGACGGCCGGCCGGTGGTGGCGGTGGCCACCACGGCCAAGGCGGTGGCCGAGCTGGCCGGCGCCGGCCTGGACGCCAGAACGATCGCCCGGCTGCGCATCGACCTGTCCGACGGGCCGCTGGCGGCCGGGACGGTCGTCGTGCTCGACGAGATCTCCCAGACCCCCACCCGCGAGGTCGAGGCGGTCCTGGCCGCGGTGGACGCCTGCCCGGGCGGGTCGATATGGGTGCTGGGCGACCCCCGCCAGTCCCAGCCGGTCGGCGCCGGCGGCGCCGCCGACCACATCGAACAGCTCGCCGCCGCCGGTGCCATCCCCTCGGCCCGGCTGACGGTCAACCGCCGCCAGGTCGACCCCGCCGACCGCCACGCCCTCGACCTGCTCCGCCGCGGCGAACCCGACCGCATCCCAGGAGCTGCGGGGCGAGCACGGCTGGGAGCACGAGCACGCCAGCCCGGCCCAGACCCGCCAGGCCATGGCCTACGCCGTCTGCGACGACATCGCGCGCTACGGCGCCGACCAGGTCGCGGCGCTGGTGGTGTCCCACACCGACGCCGAGGACCTCGCCGACCGCATCCGGGCCCGCTTGGCCGACAGCGGCGCCATCACCGGACCTGCTCTGACCGGACCCGGCTGGAGTAGCGAGCGGGACCTACCAGGCCGGCGACCGGGTCCTGCTGCACGCCCGCTGCGGCCCGCCGGGCAGCCCGCTGGTCAACGGCACCACCGCCACCGTCACCCGGGTGGAAGAGGCCGGGCTGTCAGTTCGGCTCGATGGCAGCGCCGGTGAGGAGAGGCTGCTTCCGGCTGCTTTCGTGGCCGGTACCCGCAAAGACGGATCACCCAACCTGTCCCACGCCTGGGCCCGCACCGTCGACGGCGCCCAGGGCGGCACCTGGCAGGCCTGCCACCTGCTCGGCAGCTCCGCCCTCGACGCCTACCGGGGCTACACCGGCCAGTCCCGCTCCCGCCGGCCCACCCACACCTGGAACACCACCCGGCTGGCCGTGGTCGATCACGGCGGGATCCTCGCCGACCAGCGCGACGCGGCCGAGCAGGTCGCCGACGCGCTGGCCCGCCAACCCGATCCCACCCTGGCCGCCCGAAGCGACCCGTGGACCCTCGACCGGCAGCTGCGTGAGCAGATCGCCGAACACGAGCGGGTTCTGGCCGGCCGACCCCCCGACCGCCAAGGCGCGCTGGCCGCCGCCTGCGACGAGCTGCACTCAGCAAGGGGCACACTGGCGCTTGCGGACGTCGCCGCGGCTCGCGCCGAAGCCGAGCTCCAGGATCTGGGCCCGTTGGCCGGGATTGAGCCGCCACGGCCGGGAACGCCGTCGTCTCATCCAGGACAGGCTGCAGGACGACGGGAGGCGGGCTGCAGCCGCCCGAGAGCGCCACGACGAGATCGCCGACCAGGTGGCACGCCTCCAACAAGAACAGGCTGCCCACCTGAGCTTCGAGACGCGCCGAGGGCTGGCGTCAAGACGGCATCGCTCGCCTACACGCTCAGCTCGAACACCACTGGGCCGCCGTCGTTGCCGCCTGTGTGAGAGCGGACGACCCCCTCGCCTACGGGATCGACAAACTCCGCTATGCCCGCACCACGGTGGACGGCGACCGGCATGCCATTGGCGCCGAGATACCGAGGGACAAGGCCAGGGAGTGGCAGGAAGCTCGCCGCCAGCTGCCCGAGACCATCAGGGAGCGCCAACGGGCCGAAACAGTGCTGGCGGACAGCCAGACCCAACTCCGAGACGCCGGCCGGCGACGGTGGGGCCGTCAAGACCATCAAGCTGTCGCCGATGCCCATGCGCGAGTCGCCGCCGCCGAATCTCGGCTAGAGCAAGCCATCGGTGTTGAGCGCGACCTTCGGGAGCGTCTGACCGCCCTTGCCAAGCATGAGCAACGGCGTCAAGAGGTCGTTGCCGAGCTGGCCCCCCGACGGAGAGAGATCGACACCACCCTCGCCCAGATCGACGCTGCGCTGGCCCACACCCGTCCCGACCGGGTCGCCCCGCTCGCAGACGACCCGCCCGAATACCTGCTCACACGGATCGGCCCGGTCCCGGACACGCCCGCAGGAAGGGCCGTGTGGTGCCACCACGCGCTCGACATCGAAGCCAACCTCGACCGAAACGGCGGCCGCACCCCGGCCTGGAGCGGGTGGAGCCCACAAACCGACCGGGCCCGCCGCCAGATCGCAGTCGCCGACCGCGTGCTCGAAGCCAGCAGCGATCGGCCTGGGCCGAGAGAATGGGCAGAACTAACCCAACAAGCTGCAGCCGTCCTCGACGAGGTGCGTCGAGCCGAGCGGAACCGCGCCAGAACGCGCCCGCCAGGCCAACGGCAACAACCGCATCGGACCCCGCGGATCGATCCAGTGGCCGAACGACGTCAGCCGGGGATAAGCCTGTAGCGGACCGGGCATTCTCGGACGGGATCGAGGTCGGCGGCAGGATTACCCGCGACGAGACAGGTGCACTTATCGTGTTCGCCAGGAGCAAGCGCGGTTATCAACCATTTTGGTCCACATCACAGCCCCGGTCAAATATTTCGCGCTCGCCTGATGCGGCCACATCACCAGTCCCGAGAGGCGAGAGCGCCGCCCCTAAGACCGGAAGCCGAAGGTCGAGCGAAGCGACTGTGGCCGCTTGGGCAAGGAGCGGTAGACCTCGGCTCCCTTCCGTCTGTCCCCTCACGAGACACAGTCTGGACGGAGGGTCCCACGTTGGAGTTCGCCCCGGCTGTTACGGAGCCGTTCCACTTCCGGCGATCAGTGAGAACTCGGACGTCATGTTCTCCGAAATGCCTGGAGTGATCTTTGCCGCAGCTCCACGACTCGTCATAAGCAGGTAGCCAGACACACTCCGTTGGCCGACGGCGATCGGGATCAGTCTTCCGGCGCCGCGTAGTTTCGGCCCATCTTCGGGCGACTGAACGCCTGTCACGGTGAGCTGTAAGTATCTCCTCCGCCATGGCAGCTGAACGGGAGGACTGGGAGGGCTCTTGGCCCGGGGAGACGCAAGTGTTCTCCGAGACAGCGTGCTTCCTCTGCGGTGTCGAGTTGACCGACAACACGCGGCACTGACGAAGACGTCCTTCCCAAGTGGCTGCTCGGCGAGTTCAACGTCTGGAACGCTCGCCTCGACCTCCTGAACGGCACGAGCATCAAGTACGCCCAGCTGAAGATACCGTGCTGCAGTACCTGCAACAACGAGTTCCTGTCTCGCATCGAGAACAGAGTGCGCACAGCGTATGCCGGTGGCTATGAGGCCTTCTGTGCACTCGATCGCGAATGTCCTCTTCCTCTGGCTTGCCAAGGTCCTGTACGGGTTGCTTGTGCGCGAGATGTCCCTCCCGCTGGACCGCAGCAATTGGGACGCTGGTCCAATCGTGGAACCAGACTTTCTCGCCCAGTTCCGCATGCACCACTACCTGCTGCAGGGTGCCATTGAACGCGTTGAATGGGAGGGCAATCCGGCATCGATCCTGCTCTACCGCACCCAGGTCAGCGAGACGCCCGAGCACAATTTTGACTTCAGTGACGGACCGTTCGGCCCGTTCATCTCCATGCGGCTCGGGCCGATCGGGATCATCGCCGTCCTTCAGGACTGGGGCGCCCTGGAGGCTCACGCATGGGCACAGCTCGAAGGAGCCAGGGAACTGGATTTAGCGCCGCTGCAATTCCGTGAGGTGATGGCAATCGGCCGCTTCTGGGCCTACAAGTTCAACCGAGTTCCTAAGTATCTCGTGGACCAGAGAGATGGCCGGGGCCACGTCATGGTTATGCCGCTCGGAGGACTCTCGGGCAAACCGCTCTGGAACGAGTTCGACCATAACGAGTACGCCCACATGCTCGCCGCTTCGCTTGGAGTCGCCGTCGAGCGCGTCCTTGTCAGAGATAAGCTGCGCACGTTCCTCAAGGATGACGACGACAATCCGTGCGTCATCCCCTTCGACGCCTGGTTCGAGTAACGCCGCTCACAAGTCGATTTGAACCTTCGACGAGCAGTTCGACAATTCAACGCTCTGCCGGTGCTCGGCACCGGCTGTGACGAGGCGCCCGTCGGCTCGATCCTGGCAGGCAACGGGGCAGGTCAGGGGGCAGTTCCATCGTCGAGCCACAGAACTGCTTCGACCAGCACGGTGCCCTCGTTGGTTGGAGCTAACGTGTAAATCAGGCCATGGATATCTCAATAGCTCCAACAGGTCCCTGAGCTGGAACGACGTTGATTGTCGCGGGGTGAGCCCTGGCGGAGTCAAGATCCCCAACGATTTGAACCGACGACGGTTGTCGCTTCTTCTTTGGGCCTCTTGTGACGGGTCTCCAAATTTGTTGCATTCAATTTCAGGGCTCAGTCTCGCCTGAACTCGATGCGTACTGACGTTGTAGCCACCAGTACGTAAGCCCGCAGAGAGCGAGCGCAGCTGCGAGGAAGACCCCCATCTCGGCCCACTGGAACGGCCAGAAGCGACTGCCCGGCTGATAAGCGACAAGCGTGTGCACCGTCTTGGAGAGCTTGTCGACGCAATCATTGAACAGTGTCACTGCCGACGCGGGCGCCGATTTTTTCGCGCCCGACGGCGGCGGCTGCGGGGCCTGATTGAAGAACGCCGGACACGCGTTGAGCAGATAGTGGGCCGTCGGTGCGTGTCCGGCCTTGTTGACTGCCTCCGTCGAGTAGACCCACCCGTTCGGGACGCTCACCCCTGGGGGACTGAAGGCGGCGGTAGCACCGGGGGCGAACGAGACGCCGCCCTCGTTGATCGGAAGCGGAACGGACTCGTGCACGGGCGAGGCGAAGTTCGGTCGAATCCAGTAGGTGACCGCGACGCGGACCAACGAACCCCACGAGCGTCGCGCCCATCGCCGGGACCGTCCGGCGCAACAGCGCGCCTGGGTCGCGCCGAGAGCGAAGGCGAATGCCGCATACCCGATCGGGGCGACACCGTGGTAGCCGAAGCTCGACAGGCCGAAGCGGTTCATGTTCACCGCGTCGATCGGGCTCATCCACCAGTCGACCATCCACGTCACCAGCCCGCCGATCACCATCGCGGCGAGGCCGACGATCCCGAGCTTCACCGCGAGCCAGCGCCGGAGGGTGACGCTTTGCGTCCACGAGAGGCGGAAGATGCCGGACTCGACTTCGCTGGCGATGAGCGGTGCGCCGAAGAAAAGCCCGATGAGCGTGGGCGCAACCATCGCAATGAGTGGCAGAGCGTGCTGCAACGGGTTGTCGACGGTGAGTATTGGGTTCGGTGTCGAAGAACAAGAGTGTGCTTTGCGGCAGGCGATTTGGAATGCGTCATTCACGTTGACGACGTGAATCCCGGTGACGAGAAGTAGGACCCCAAGGACGATGAGGAGCGCGAGGCCGACGATCCCCTCGGTTCTGAACTCACGCAACGCCAGGCGGATCACGAGCGGACTCCCAACTTCGGGCGACGGTCTTGTGCCGCAGC
>CAVWEW010000006.1:0-62796 GCA_963754255.1 uncultured Actinomycetota bacterium | reverse complement strand
CATCCCACGGCCGTAAATGTCAAGCGGCAACCCGCTGGCGGTGGCCCCACGCCATGTACTCGTCGTAGAGGGTGCCGTGGGCGAGGCAGCCATGGAGGATGCCCACGAGACGGTTGCCGAGAGCACGCAGTGCCCGGTGGTGGGTGTCGCCTGACGCTCGTCGCTCGTCGTAAAAGGCTCGCGCTCCGGGGCTGGCGGTAAGAGCAGCAAAAGCCCACAGGTAGCAGGCATCGGCGAGCCTGCGGTTGCGTGCGAAGCGGGCAAGGACGACCTTGTGCTTGCCGGAGGCCTTCGTGATGGGCGACGTGCCGGCGTAGTTCTTGCGAGACTGTGAGGATCCACCTTGCGGCTCAGTGATGATGCTGGGCTGTGGGGCGGTGATCTCGAGCGTGACCCATCGCGAGACTGGCCTCGTGCCTTTGCGATGACTTGTCCGCTCGTGATTGCCGGCCCCGACCCGGTTGGAGCTCTGGCCTGATCAGGAGCTTGACCGTCTCCGGTGTCCGCCGGCGACGTGTCCCATCACAGTCCTGCCTTTCTCCTCCGGACCGGAACCGACCACGTCCCTCCAGGCAAAGGAGCAACGCATGGACAGTCTGTCCGAGATCGTCGACGTCGTGATCGGCGTCGACACCCACGTCGCAACCCACAGCGCAGCCGCAGTCAATGCGCACACCGGCGGCGTGCTCGACGAGATCACCGTGGAGGCGACGTCTCATGGTTATGAAGAGCTTGTCGAGTTCGCGAACGAGCACCCGGGCCTTCGTGCCTGGGCAATCGAGGGCACCGGAAGCCATGGCGCAGGGCTGACCCGCCACCTTGTAAAGATCGAGGAGCTCGTTGTCGAGCTCGACCGGCCGGAGCGGCAAAAGCGTCGCAACGGGGCGAAGTCGGATCCCCTCGACGCGATCCGCGCCGCTCGAGAGGCACTCAGCCGAGCCAAGCTCGGCTCGCCACGGACGACTGGCGAGCGCCAGGCGCTATCGGTGCTGTTGGCCGCGAGGCGCTCGGCGGTCGCGGCAGCAGTGGAGGCCCAGCAACAGCTCTTCGCTCTCGTCATCGCTGCACCCGAGCAGTTGCGGATGAAGCTTCGAGGAAAGCGCACAATGGCCATGGCACGCACCGCTGCGCGTTTCCGTGTCCAGGCTGAGTGGGATCTCGAAACCCGAATCACCGCAGCGGTGTTGCGTGACCTCGCCCGTCGTGCCATTGAGCTTCGAACTGAGGCCGATCGCCACGAGAAGGAGATCCTTGCCATCGTCCGAGCATGGCGCCCAGAGCTGCTCGAACGCAGGGGCGTCGGGCCCATCGTGGCCGCGACGGTGCTCTGTGCCTGGTCCCACCCAGGACGGATCCACTCCGAAGCGGCCTTCGCCAAGCTTGGCGGTGTGGCTCCGATCCCTGCGAACTCGGGCCAGGTGACGACGCACTACCGTCTCAACCGATTCGGCGACCGCCAGCTCAACTTGGCCTTCCACACGGTCGTGCTGTCCCGGATCCGCTGGGACGAGGAAACCAAGGCCTACGTGAAACGGCGCACGGCGGAGGGCAAGACCCAACGTGAGATCAAGCGATGCTTGAAGCGTTACGTCGCGCGCGAACTCTTTCGCCTGCTCGAAGGTGTGCCGTCGTCGACTTGACGATCTATAGGAGCGTCTTGGCGTCGGCATAGCGGTTCGGGTCGTCCCCGAACTCGCCGAGCACCCGGGCGCCGAGGACCATCCCGAGTCCTGGCAGGGAGCGGATGACCTTGGCGTCCGGGTGCTGCTCAAAACGGTCAGCCAGCTGTGCCTCGAGTTCTCCGATCTGACGGTTGCACACAGTGATCACCCGAACAAGGGCTGAGACCGCAGCACCCATCGCCTCGGCGACGAGCGGGGGGGCCGCCGGCTGGGCAGCTCGAAGGGCGGCCTGGATCTCGGCTGCACGCTCGTCTACCCGGCGCTGACGCCCGCCCCGCCGTAGCCCAGCGGCGATCTTCGAGCGCGAGAGCTGACGGCCAAGGGCCGGCGTCGGAGCGATGGCGAGGACTTCGAGGGCGTCGGAAGAGGAAAGCTCTCCGAGGCCCAGAAGCGCCCCGGGATAGAACTCCCGCAGGCTCGAGCGAAGCTGGTTGGCCTGGCGCTGGCGGGTCCAGATGAGGCTCTGGTGCGCTCGCGCCATTACCTTCACGGCTTCGGCGAGCTCGCTGTCTCCAGCGACTTGGCGGTGGTTGTGGGCGTCGGTCCGCGCCAGCTCGGCGAGCAGGTAGGCATCCCCAGGGTCGGACTTGGCACCCGAGGTGGAGTGGCGTTCCCGGTAGCGCGAGACCGAGAGCGGGTTGACGGCGATGACGGTGTAGCCGGCTGCCACGAGAGCGCCGACGAAAAGTCCCCGGTCGGTCTCGGTCGCTACAACGACCTCTGCAGGGTCGTCAACGTGATCCGCGACGAGCTCGTGGAAGCGGGCGATCCCCTCCACACCTTCTAGAAGGCGTGCCTTTGCCAGTCGCTCTCCAGCTCCATCTTCGACGAGGACGTCGTGATGCTCCTCTGCCCAATCGTGACCCACGAACACCTTCCCCATCGACACCTCCGCTCTCGTCGTGATGAGCCGGGTCGACCAGCACACTCGCTAATGGTTCAGTGCTCGAGGCACGTCATCCCACCAGTCGTCCAGGTCAACCTCACCACCGGCCAGGCGCACGATCTAGGCGTAGAGCTTCGCGACCCTGCGTTCTGTGGGTGCTGACCTGGCGGCGGCTCGGCACCAGCCTCACGAGTTCACCCGTCGAGGTGGTGGATCCCCATTAGCGCTCCGTCACCCTGGGACTGCGGGCAGGCGTTGACGAGGGTCCCTCGTGCGCTAGGCCGCCGGACGGTGTCTTGTCAACGAGGAGAGGACGCCGACAGCCAGGCGTCGATTTGGCCGCACGCCGTCCGCTTCAGGTCGTCGCCGGCGCCGCTGCACTCGATCGAGGCTCGTGCCACGCCCGCCAGCTCCTCGTCGGAGAGTCCGAGCTCGTTCCGGGCGAGCACGTACTCGTCGATGAGGCTCGCCTTGAAGAACAGGGGATCGTCGCCGTTCAGGCTGCACCTGATTCCGGCCGCGAGAAGGCGGCCGAGCGGGTGCGATTCGATGGAGTCAACGACGCCGAGACTGACGTTCGAGGTCGGGCAGACGTCGAGGCACGTTCCGGCCTCCGCTAGTCGAGAGACGAGCTCCTCGTCCTCGAGCGCACGGATCCCGTGCTGGATGCGGTCGGCGTGAAGAACGTCGAGGGCGTTCCTCACGCTCTCTGCTCCCTCGAGCTCTCCGGCGTGCGGGCAAGACAAGAGCCCAGCGCTGCGGGCGAGCGCGAAGGGCTCGACGAAGCGTTCAGGCGGATGACCGACCTCGTCGTTAGCAAGGCCGATGCTGACGACCCCGGATCCTGCATAGGCGACGGCCAGCTCGGCTTCGCGCATCGCCACGTGAAGGGGTTGGGTCCTATCGATGGTCATCAGGAGGCCCACGCCGACGCCAAGCTCGGCGCCGGCGGCGCCGCCCTCGGCAATGAAGGTCTCGATGATCTCCTCCTCGGTCTTGAACTTCCCCAGGTGAAGAGTGGGCCGCACTCCCATTTCGAGCCACACGGCGCCCGACGCGGCGGCGTCCTCGACCACCTCGCGGACGAGCCGGCGGAGGTCGTCGTGCGTGCGGAGCACGTCACAGGCCGCCTCGTACAGCTTCGAGAACTCGGTGAAGCTCCGGTAACCTGAGACGTCCGGGAGCGGGATTCCGTAGTGCTCGGCCCGCTCGATGAGGGTGCTCGGGCGCATTCCACCTTCGAGATGGAGGTGGAGATGCGCTTTCGGGAGAGTGAGGAGATCCAGGCCGGAGCTCAATGTCTCGTCCTCAAGGCATCAGGCGCGTAGCGCGAGAGGACACCGGCCTCGATGGCGCTCATGATGGAGTAGCCGATGATGGAGACGAGAGTGACCAGCACGACGGCCGACCACAGCTCCCCGTAGTCGAAGGTGTTCTCCACAGTGAGCATCTCCTGGCCGGAACCTTGCCCCGTCGCCAGCCACTCGGCCAGCAGGGCACCAATGATCGAGGCAGGGACGTTGATCCGCAGCGACGCGAAGATCGACGGCAGCGCCGATGGGACGAGGACCTTCCGGAGCGTCGTGAGCTTGGACGCCCCGTAGGCAGACATCACGTCGAGCATCGACTGCGGCGTCGCTCGCAGTCCGTACATGATGTTGATCAACGCGGGGAAGAAGCAGACGATCCCCCCGATAACGGTCACCGCCACGAGCCCTCGGCCGAAGATCAACGTTATGAGCGGGGCCATCGCCACGAGAGGCATCGACCGGAGGACTATCGCGATCGGCATGAACGTCTGTTGCACGGGGCGCTGCAGCACGAACACGCACGAGACGCCGAGCGCAAACACGAGGCCGGCGAGGTACCCGAGGCCAGCATCCCTCAGGGTCGTCTTCAGGTTGTGGAACAGCACGCCGCGGTTCTCCGCTGCGCTCCGTAGCCCCATGGCCGGATCGGCGCGTTGCGTGAACAAGTAACGCCAGACGTCGAGCGGGTTCTTCGCCACTATGGGCTGGAGATGGTAGATGAGGATGAATCCCTCCCAGAGCACCAGCACGACGACGACCGAGATGAGCAGCGAACCAAGGCTCCTCGACAGCCGTCGGAGGACGGCGGACCTCGTGCTCGTGCCGATCGGTTCCTCGACGACACCGGTCGTGAGGTCGAAGGTGGGCTGGGCGCTCATCTCAGTTCTCTTCGTGGCGCCCACGGCGCCACCAGACGGCCGATGAGCCCAATGAGCCCGTAAAGGATGCCGGCAATGGCTGTGCACACGAGGGCGATGCCCCATGTCCTCGAAATGTCGAGCGCGCCCTCGGCGTCGATCATCATGATCCCGAGCCCCGTGCCCTGGCCGCCCAGGTACTCGCCGACGATCGCGCCGAGGATGGCGGAGGGCGCGGCGATCTGCAGGGCTGCGAACGTGCTCGGCAGCGACGTTCGTAGCCGGACCTTCACGAGCTGCACCCACGGGCCGCCCCCGTAAGCCCGGATCACGTCGAGCGAGGCTCGGTCAGCCGAGCGCAGACCGAGGACCACGCCGACGAGAGTTGGGAAGAAGACGAGCAGACCGGCGAGGCTTGCTTCGGGCGCGTCCCCGTGGAGCACGAACACGAGGATGGGTCCGATGGCGATGATCGGAAGACAGTAGCTGGCGACCGCGATATTCAACAGCGCCTTTTCCACCAGCGGGACCTGGACGAATATGACCCCCAGCACGATTGCAGCCACATTGGCGACAACGAAGCCGGTCGCCGCTTCCTTCATCGTCTGCAGGAGGTTCGCTCCGTAGAGGCCCGATCCGATGTCCGCCCAGAGCTGGGTCACGACCGAAGTCGGTGTCGGCACGCCTGAGCCGACCTTGTGGAACACCGTGACGGCGAGGATCTCCCAGACGACGACCAGGGTTATACAACCGATCACCCCCCCGAGCCACGAGGGCGCGCCATCCAGGCGTGACCACAGGCGCTGCCGGGGACGGGGCGGCATCGCCGCCGCCTCCGCCACTTCTGCCATAGGCGGTTGGACGAGCGCTTTCACAGGTCGTCACCACTCGGAGCCATGCCGTACTCGCTGAACAGGACGCTCGAAAGCTGGTCTTCGAGCTCGTGGAAATGAGGTGTCCGGATCATCTCGGGCAGGCGGGGCCGGGGCAGATCGATGTCGACGACCGAGACGATCCGGCCCGGCCGCGGGCTCATGACGGCGACCGTGTCGGCGAGGAACACCGCTTCGCTCAGCGAGTGGGTGACGAGCAGGGTCGTAGTCACCCGCGCCGACCAGATCCTGAGGAGCTCGATGTTGAGTCTCTGCCTGGTCATCTCGTCCAGTGCACCGAAGGGCTCGTCGAGCAGGAGGATCCGCGGTTCAGTGACGAGCGCTCTCGCTATCGCCACTCGCTGGCGCATACCGCCAGAGAGCTGCGCCGGGCGCGCCTTCTCGAACCCTTCGAGCCCGACCAGAGCGACCAGGTCGGAGATGGCACTCTCGGAGACCTTGAGGCCGCTCACCTCGAGCGGCAAGCGGATGTTGGTCACTACCGAGCGCCAAGGGAGGAGCGCAGGGTCCTGGAAGGCGATCCCTATGCGGTGGCGTTCGCGGGCAATCGAGGGTGCCTCGCCGTGCAACCACGCCTTGCCGGACGTCGGCTCTTCCAAATCTGCCAGGATCCGCAGCACAGTCGACTTGCCGCACCCCGACGGCCCGAGAAGCGCCACGAAGCAGCCGGACGGCGCTTCGAGATTGACATCCCTCACTGCAACAACCGACGTCCCCGCCAGGCGGAAGACCTTGGAGATCTTCTCTACGCGTATGCCCTCTCCCGCCGGGTCGTACTCGGCGTCAGGCGATGTCAGGCGAGAAGGTCTGAGCACGGTCTTCATGGTCTCACCTTTGACCGTCGATGGCACCGGCGCGGTCGAGCGTGACCTCATGGCTCGGAAGCTCGGCTCACCGCCACCGAAGTTCTCGGGCGACGGGGACGGCCACAGGCGCGCGCCGGGCAGGGATCGGTGAGCGTCGGGGACACCCAACGCCGAGGATCAGGTCGGGGACACGGTCGTTGCTCGCTCTGGCTCATCGCTATGGCTCCACGGATAACTCGCTGGGCGGACAGCCCTAAAGCTTTGCCGTTGGCCGTGATGTACCGACAATCCCATGGGATCCGGGGGCTGGCCAGCGGGAAAGCTAACACCCCGTCCGGTTAAGAGCAAAACACCTCGTTGAAGACGCGCTGCCGGCCGTGCGTCAGGCCTCAGAAGGCTTCCCGGGAACAGGTCGGGGAGGCGTGAGGCCTTCGATGAGACCGGCGACCTCCGGGTACCGGCAGCAGAGCTGGTGGCGATCCCCCGCTTCATACCCGGAGCTGACAAAGCCGGGGGTCATGTTGCACCCGATCAAAGCGAGGCGTCCCCCGGGAACGAGCGTGGCACCCATCCACGTCCCCGATGGCACGCACAGCTGGACTTGCTGGCCCGATCTCAGGTCGTGCCCGAGGACCGCCGTCTCGTAGGCGCCGGCCGGTCCGAGCAGCAGCATCTCCATCGGGTCGCCCAGGTAGAAGTGCCAGACCTCGTCGCCGTCGAGACGGTGTAAGACCGAAACAGGCTCGGCCTCGGTGTAGAGGACGTATATTGCCGTTCCGGCGGGCCTCCCGTCCGATATCTCGAATCGCGACCGATACGACTGCTTGAACAGCCCTCCTTCGGCCTGCAAAGGCTTCAGCCCGAGGAGCTTCTCGATCTCGGCGGGGTCGAGGGGCAAAGCGCTCATACCACGGACCTGCCCGAGCGCACCTCGAGCTTCCCGGCAAGATGAAGGACCTGGTCACAGTCGCCGCCAACGCTGGCTCGAGCGTCTCCAACGGTCAGGGAGCCCGCCGCCACGTCGCATCGCAGAGCGCCCGCGAGCCGGGAACCACCCTCCAACAGCCCCGTGGGCAGCGCGCTCGCAGGCCGTATAGCACCCGGTATGCCCACTACGACACCACGGTGGACGCCGGCACGTCCGGGCAGCCGCACGACCCCCGACGGACCAGCTTCACGGGCAGGGTGGTGGTGGCCGATTCGATCGGTTCACCAGCAATCTGAGCGAGCAGAGTGGCGACGGCACGCCCGGCCATCTCCTCTATAGGTTGGCGGGCGGTCGTGAGCCCCGGAGTGCAGAAGGCGCCTTGCGCGATACCGTCAAAGCCGGCCACGGCGAGATCTGGGGCACCCGGAGCCCGAGTTCGGCGGCGGCCCGGAGAACGCCGATGGCCTGCTCGTCGGAGCTGGCGAAGACGGCTGTCGGCCGGCCGCTCCCACCTATCAGCTCCATGGCCGCTTCGTAGCCTGAGCGCCTGTTCACCGACGCCCGGACGACGTGGCATCCCGACGAGGCCAAGCTCGACCCTGCGATCGCTTGCGACCACCCTTTCAGCCTGCCCGTCGACGGCGGCATCATCCGCGGGCCCGCCAAACATCCGATCTTCCGGTGCCCGTGCTCGATGAGGTGCTCGGTCACCAGCCGGCCGCCGGCGACGTTGTCAGCAAGAAGGGTGGTGGCACGAAGAGTAGGCGCCCCCCGGCTCCTCCGCATTGGGCGGTCGAGGACGACGACGGGGGCCGTGCCGGAGTTGAGCTCGTCAACCGTGACGGCGTCAATGTTCGCCACCGGCACGATCAAAAGCCCGTCCACCTGGCGGTCGACGAAGTGGCGCAGATAGCGCCGTTGACGCTCGGCTTCGACCATGGTGTTGCCGAGGAGCACCGTGTAACCGCTCTCGAAAGCGGCGGACTCGATAGAACTCGCCAGCTCGCCGATGAACGGGTTGCCGATGTCGGAGACGATGAGGCCGAGAGCCCCCGAGCGGCGCGACCGGAGCGCTCGAGCGATGGCGTTCGGCCGGTACCGGAGGTCCTCGATGGCCCCCAACACGCGGGCGCGCGTTCCCGCCGCGACCGGCCGCGGCCCGTCGTTGAGCACGTAGCTCACCACCGCCGTCGAGACCCCGGCGAGTCGCGCCACGTCGTCGACGCGTAATTGGCCGGCGCACGGGCGAAGCTTACCCGGGCTGACGTCTGCTTTCCGGAATGACGCTACTCGTGTAGCCTCCTCTACTCGTGTAGTGTCCGACGGGCTGATCGAAGGGAGCGTCACATGTTCGTCAGTGAGGTGGCGGCGTTTCGAGATTACTGGTACCCGGTTGGGTACTCGGGGGAGATCGGCGGCGAACCGTTCGAGGCTCGCCTGTTCGGTGAGGACCTCGTCCTGTGGCGGCCGACCGAGGGGGGACCGGTTCACGCAGCCGTGAACGAGTGTCCGCACCGGGGGCGCGCCTCTCCCAGGGCTGGTTGGCCGACGGCTGCCTCGTCTGCCCTTACCATGGCTGGCGTTTCGACGGTTCCGGCGCCTGCGTCGCCATCCCCGCCCAGGACCCAGAGCTGCCGATCCCACCTCGGGCTCATGTCCAGTCGGTGCTGGCCGGGGAGCGCTACGGGCTCGTCTGGGTGTGCGTGGGGATGCCTCGCGCCGACATCCCGGTGTTCGAGGAACTCGAGAACGGCTACACGCTCATCCACGAGGTGAAGGAAGTGTGGGCGGCATCGGCGCCCCGAATGATTGACAACGCCCTCGACGTTGGCCACGTGGCCTTCGTCCATCGTGGCACCGTCGGCGACCCCGACCATCCCCGCTTGTCTGACTTCCGCGTCGAGCGCGACGGAGAGCGGATGCGCTTTTCCGTCACCCTCCAGTCACGCGTGCGCGGTGCCCAGCAGGCCAACACGGGGTTGAGCGGTGTCGTCAATCGCACGACGCACGCCGAGCTCGTCCAGCCCTTCGTGTTCCGCGGGGTGCTCGAGTACGAGACGGGTCTCCGCCACGTGCTGTACAAGACTTGCTCGCCGTTAGACGACCGCCACACATTGCTGTGCCAGTTCATCGGCCGCAACGACAACCCTCCCCCCGACCGGTGGGACGACATCGCCACGGTCGACCGGGCGGTGCAGGCCGAGGACCGGGCGCTTCTCGAACGGATCAACCCCGACTTCCCGATTGACACGACGGCCGAGCTGCACACCCGGTCCGACCGGATGACCATCGAGTACCGGCGCATCCTCGCCCGCCTAGCCGCAGAGAGCGGGCTCGACCCTTCGGACGCCCGTCCCCGTGCCCGGGCCTGATCTCCTCGTCAGCGGCGGGCGGGTCCTCACTCCCGATGGCGTGATCGAAGCCGACGTAGCGGTCTCGGGAGGTCGGATCTCGACGATCGGTCGCGGCCTCGAGGCGCAAGGGGCACGGGTCGTCGATGCACGCGGTGGCCTCGTCGCTCCTGGGCTCGTCAACGCACACATGCACGAGTGCCTGGACCGCGGCGTCTTCGAGGACCTCCCTTTCGAGCGGTGGCTGAACGAGTGCGCGCTGCCGAAGGACCGAGTGTACGAACCCCGGCACCAGCGCGCCGCCGCCCTGCTGAACCAGCTCGAGATGATCCGCGGCGGGACGACCATGTTCATCGACATATTCCGCCATCCCGCCGAGGCAGCCGAGGTCGCCGAGCAATCCGGGCTACGGGCCATCCTGAGCCCACAGGTCATCGACATGCCTGCGGGCACGGGTGAGACGCTCGCCACCGCCGTCGCCTTCGTGGAGGACCGCCGCGCCCGCAGCAACGACCGCGTCCAGGCCTGGTTCGGGCCCCACAGCCTGTACAGCTGCGAGCCCTCCACGTTCGCCACCATGGCCGAGCTGGCTCGCCAATACGACGTCGGCATCCACACCCATCTCGCCGAGAGCAGGTGGGAGCTCGAAACGATCTTGCGTCGCACCGGCCTCACTCCCGCCGCCTACCTCGACCGCCTCATCGGCGACGTCCCGAAGGTGGTGGTAGCTCACGCCGTTTGGATGTCGGACTCCGACATCGAGCTCGCTGCCGACCGACGCTGGGCGGTGGCACACTGCCCGACGTCCAACATGAAATTCGGCAACGGCGCCGCCCGAGTCCCTGCCATGCTGGCGGCCGGAGTGGTCGTCGGGCTGGGCACCGACTCGAACATGACCAACAACAACCTCGATATGTGGGAGGAGATGCGCCAAGCGGCCCTGCTCCAGAAGGTCGTGCTCGCCGACTCCGAGGCCATGGCTTGCGCCGACGTACTCGCGATGGCCACCACCGGTTCCGCCACGGCTCTCGGCTGTGGCGACGACATCGGCTCCATCAAACCCGGCTGGCGGGCCGACCTCGTCGTGATCGACTTAGCCCACTGCCACCTCTGGCCGGCGTTCGCCTCGACGCTGGCGGCTCATCTCGTCTATTCCGCCTCGGCCGGCGATGTCCGCACCACCATCGTCGACGGCGAGGTGCTGATGGATGACTATGTCGTGGAGACGATCGAGCCTGACATGGTCGAGGAGCTCGTGCACCGCGAAGCGCGCGACCTGCTCGAGAAGGCCGGCGTCTTCGGCGGCTGACCGATCGCCGGAACCGGCGGAAGGTGGCCATTCAGGTGATGTCTACGCCGCGGATCTCCCGAATGCGCTCGGCGAGAAAGCCGCGTGCCGTCCGATCCGGCGCCAGCAGGACTTCGTCCGCCGGCTGGACGAACAGCGGGGTTGACATCCTCACGCGTGATGAACGCTCTCCCGTCGGGTTCGTGACGCGGTGCGTGGCCGAGGCGAACCACCCGCCGCTCGCCAGCTTCAACATGTCGCCCGAATTGACCACCGCGATCCCGGGCACGGCGGGCACGACGAGCCAGCGTTCGACCCGGGGGTCGAAAACCTCGAGTCCGGGCTCCGTGGATGAGACGAGCACCGTGAGGAGGTTGATGTCCTCGTGAGGGGCCGCCCGAACGGAGTCGCCATGTCCGGCTTCGAGCGGCGGGTAACGGAGGATGCGCAGCATCGTGCGGTGCCCACCTTCGACCATCTGCGGCAAGGGCATAGAAAAGCGCTTCGCGACCTCGTCCGGCGTGTTCGACTGGACCCATGAGAGCAGTTGCACTGCGAGAGCCTGTGCCTGGTCGAACAGGCGCCTCGCCCCATTCGACACCTCGGTCGGGTACTGGCCCCACGGGTAGTACTGGAAGAATTCCTTCAAGTCCCGTGCGTGGCCGCCCTTGGCCGTCTCCGAGATCTCAGGCCCGTAGTAGCCGTCCTGTCGGGGGGTAAAGGGATACTTCGCTTTCGCCGTGCTGGAGAGGAACCCCTCCCATTCGAAGTGGACAGCCTCAACGAGCTCGTCGTCGATCGGATGGTTGGCAAGAGCCGCAAAGCCGATCTCGTGCAGCCTCGAAGTGACTTCTGCGGGGGCCTCGGTGCTCTCGCAGTCGATGACGGGGAACTCATCTTGCATCAGCTCGCCTCCTCGCGGGCGCTTCGTCAACTGCGGCCGGCCATTTCAAAGGGTAATTGGTCCTTTTTCTTCTGCCATGCGCCGTGCCACTCGTGCCGCCGACTCGTTCGCCGCCCGCCCTATCTCGGTCGCGTCAAGCTCGGTGAAGCCTCCGTCGCGAAGCACGATCCGGCCGTCGATGACGGCGGCCGCAACGTCGTTCGAGCTGTGGGCGTAGACGATTTCACTCGCGACGTCCGAGCCCTCGATTGGCTGCACGTGGAGAGCGTCACGGCGAAGCACCACGATGTCGGCTCTCTTGCCCACCTCGACCGAGCCGATCTCGGCATCCATCCCGAGGGCCCGGGCGCCGCCGATAGTCGCCATCTCGAGTATCTCGGCGGCGGGGAGCGCCTCCGGGCCTGCCCGCGGCTTGTGCAGCAGGGCGGCGAGGCGCATCTCGCGGAACATGTCGAGGTTGTTGTTCGCCGGCGCACCGTCTGCCCCGAGGCTGACGTTCACACCGCTCGACAGCAGCTCTGGGACGGGGGCGATCCCGGAGGCAAGCTTCAGGTTGCACGATGGGCAGTGGGTCACCTTCGTCCCCGTCTCGGCCAGGAGCTCGATCTCATGCGGTGAGACCCACACGCAATGGGCGAGAACCAGCCGCGGCCCGGTGGCTCCGAGGTTGTGCAAGTACTCGACGTCGGAGAGTCCCTCTGCGGCGAGCCGGGCGGTCTGCCTCTCGTTTTCCGCCGCATGAGTATGGATGAGGCTATTCCGCTCTCTAGCCAGCTCGACAGTCTCCTTCCACAGCTCATCGCTGCAGTTCCGCGAACCGCGGGGGCAAAAGGCGTACCTGAGCCGGCCATCCGCCGCTCCGTCGTAGACGTCCACGAGGGCGCGGCTCGCCGAGAGCGACTCCTCGGTTGTGCCACCGACCATCTCGGTCCCCGGTTCCAGCCGGTCCATCATGGCGTTGCCGCTGCAGGCGCGAAAGCCCGTCTCGACGATGGCGTCGAAGATTCGTTCAGTGTGGTGGACGGTTTCCATCGTCAGTGCGCAGGTGGTGCCGCCGCGGATCATCTCGGCAATGGCGAGCCTCGCCGAGTCGTAGGCCGATCGCTCGTCGTGGGCTTGCTCGAGGGGCCAGATCCGCAGCCGCAGCCAATCGACGACGTCCATGTCGTCGGCGAGTCCCCGGAACAGGGTCTGGCAGAGGTGTACGTGGGTCTGCACGAAGCCCGGCATCACGATGCACCCGCTGGCATCAAGGGTCTCGGTCGCGGCGCTGAGCCCGCTCCCGATGGCGGAGATGACGCCGCTCTCGACAAGGACGTCGGCTACCACCTCGTCGCGCGACGGGTTCATTGTCACGACGAGCCCACCCTTGATCAGCAGCGACGCCATCAGTCCCTTCCTCCTTCCGCTTGGGCTCCGGCGCCGTCTCCGAACATCTCCCTCACCTTCCGACGGAACAGCGAAGTATCTGCTCCGAGTGCGACCCGCCACGGACTCATCGGGACGGTGGTCGCCACATCGACGGGGCTGCCGCCGATCAGGGCACCAGGGCGCCGCATCCTCGACGGCCGCTCGTCCACCACTGTCACGCCCCAGGCGGCGCTCTTGCCGGTATCGACGGCGAGAGGCAGCACCTCTTCTTCGAGGATCCCCGGCTCCTTGACCGCCATGGCGGCGCAGAGATCATGACACGGGAACGTGCCGAGCTCGCAGAAGGCCGAGGCGCGCCGACGGTAGTGCGCGAGCGGAGCCGCCAGGTAGGAGGCCGCCGGGGTTCGCCCCTCTCGTGCGATGTCGAGGTCCCCGTCGAGGAGGGTCGCGGCGTGCGTTGCGTCGAGCGTGACAAGCCGGGGTGGCGAGGACCATCCGGCTTGCACGACCATTGCGGCTGCCGCCGGGTCGTGGGCGATGTTCGCCTCGGCAGCCGGCAAAGCGTTGCCTCCGGCGCGTATCGATCCCCCCATCACGACAAGGTCTCCCACCGTCGCGCTCCATTCGGGATGCAGCGAGATCACTCGGGCGAGGTTCGTGAGCGGCCCGAGCGTAAGCACCGTCACCTCCCCTGGCCGGGAGCCGCACAGACCCAAGAGGAGCTGCTCGGCGGTCTCGGGGCCAGGTCCGAAGGAAGCCGCCGGCCGGTTCGTGTCGCCCAGCCCGTCCTTTCCGTGGATCGCCGTGGCAGGGAGGAGAACGGGGGCAGGCGCGATCGCGCCTGACGCGCCGACGGCGACAGGTACGTTCGGGCGGCCGGCGGCTTCGAGCACGCGACAGACGTTCGCGGCGGCCGTGTCGACGTCGACGTTCCCCCAAACCGCCGTGATCGCGACCACTTCTATCTCAGGTTGCGTGAGGAGGTACCAGAGGGCGGCGGCGTCGTCGACTCCCCCGTCGGTGTCGACGACCACGGGCAGCGCCACAACACTCAACGGGCGATCCTGCAGCCGTCGCTCAGCCGGAGCTCGACTGCTGCCAGAGGTTGACGTCGGACTCCGTGGCGAATCGGTCGATCTCGGTCAGCTCCTCGTCCGAGAACTCGAGGCGGGCGAGCGCTCCAACGTTCTGCTCCAGCTGCTCGATGCTGCTCGCCCCGACCAGCGCCGATGTGACACGGGGATCGCGGAGCACCCAGGCCACAGCCATCTGGGCGAGGCTCTGACCTCGTTCTCGAGCGATCGCGGCGAGCGACCCTACCTTGGCTAGGTTCTCGTCCCTCAGCATCGACCGGCGCAACGATCCGGGTCTGTCTGCCCGTGAGCCGGCGGGAACTCCGCTCAGATAGCGGTCGGTCAAGAGGCCCTGCGCCAGCGGCGAGAACGCGATGCACCCGGCACCGGCGGTCTCGAGGGTGTCGAGAAGACCGCTGCCCTCGATCCACCTGTTCAGCATCGAGTACGCCGGCTGGTGGATGAGGAGCGGCGTCCCGAGCTCTGCGAGGATGGCAGCTGCCTCGTTCGTCCGGCTCGCCGAATACGAGGAAATGCCGGCATAGAGGGCCTTGCCTTGCTTGACGGCCGTGTCGAGGGCGCCCATCGTCTCTCGAAGCGGCGTGTCGCGATCGAATCGGTGCGAATAAAATATGTCGACGTAGTCGAGTCTCATGCGGGCCAGGCTCTGGTCGAGGCTCGAGAGAAGGTGCTTGCGCGATCCCCATTCGCCGTAGGGGCCCGGCCACATGTCGTAGCCGGCCTTCGTGGAGACGACGAGCTCGTCTCGGTGCGGACGGAGGTCTGCCGCCATGATGGCGCCGAACGTCTCCTCGGCCGATCCGTAAGGCGGCCCATAGTTGTTGGCGAGATCGAAGTGCGTGATGCCAAGGTCGAATGCCCGGCACACGATCTCGCGGCTCGTCTCGAAGGCCCGGTTGCCGCCGAAGTTCTGCCACATACCGAGCGAGACGCCCGGCAGCCTCAGCCCACTCGTGCCACAGCGGCGATACTCCATCGTCTCGTATCGGCTCGGGAGAGGGACGTAGGCCATCACTGCCAGTATCGCTTACGGGTTCGGGCCAAACAAACCGCTTGATGAAGCTAGACAGGCTGATCCAGCAATGACATCATGCTCGCGTGGAAGCCTCCGCCGCCCACGGTCGCGCCCGACGCGGGCGAGCCGGAGCCGCTCGGTTGGGGGTTCCGGCCCCTGTGGGGGCTGCACTCTGACCATCGTCCTCGAGTCTCACGTGAAGCACCGGAACGGCGTGGGAGAGAGCCCACCGAGGCCCGATGGTGCCATCAAAACTACCGGACAGTTCGCGTTCGCTTCCGACCTGTCGGCGGAAGGATGCCTCTTCGGGCTCACGCTGCGCTCGCCGCACGCGAGCGCCCGGATCAGGTTCATAGACATCGAGCCGGCACTCGAGATCCCGGGCGTCCGATCGGTGCTAGTTGCGAGCGACGTGCCCGGGCGTCCGACCTTCGGCCTCGAGACGCCGGACCAGCCCGTGTTCGCGCACGACGTGGTGCGCTGCGTCGGCGAGCCGGTTGCCGCCGTCGCCGCCGATCATCCCGAGACCGCCCGCCTCGCCGTCGGCGCCATCGTCGTCGACTACGAGGCGGCCGCCGGCGTGTTCGACCCAGAGGAGTCCATCGGCGGTCCTTCGATCCACCCGAACGGCAACCTTTACCGCCATGTCGCGATCCGAAAGGGAAGTGCGGAGGCGACCGGGCCCGTCGTCGTCGAGGGATCGTACGAGGTCGGCATGCAGGACCAAGCCTTCATGGGCCCGGAGTCCGGGCTCGCCATCGCCACCGAGGACGGAGGAGTTGAGCTTTACGTGGCGACACAGTGGCTACATGCCGATCGTGACCAGGTGGCCGCCTGTCTCGACATGCCGCCAGAGAAGGTACGACTCGTCCTCGGCGGGGTGGGTGGTGCCTTCGGCGCCCGGGAGGACCTGAGCCTGCATGTCCATCTGTGCATGCTGGCGCTGCGGACAGGGCGGCCGGTCCGAATGGTCTACGACCGCAGGGAGTCGTTCCATGGCCACGTGCACCGCCACCCGGCCCGCATGTCGATGCGCCACCATGCGACGCCCGAAGGCCAGCTGGTGAAGGTCGAGGCTCGCCTCGTGCTCGACGGCGGTGCCTATCAGTCGACGAGCGCGTTCGTGATAACCACCGCCAGCTGTTTCGCGACCGGGCCGTACGATGTGCCGAACGCCGTCATCGACGGTTACGTCGTTCGGACGAACAACCCCCCCTGCGGGGCCATGAGGGGCTTTGGCGCGGTGCAGGCCTGCTTCGCCTACGAAGCCCAGATGGACAAGATCGCGGCCGCCTGTGCTCTCACGCCCGAAGAGGTCCGCATGCGAAATGCCCTCGGCCACGGTGACACCCTCGTCACGGGGCAGGTGATAGAGGGCGTGCTCCCCACCCGCGAGTGCATCGAGGCGACGGCACGGCTCCCACTCCCGCCACCGCCGGGAAACGACTGGCTGGCTCGGCCAGGTGGGGCGGGGCGGACGAGCAGTGCTCTGGACGTGCGCCGAGGAGTGGGCTGGGCTGTCGGCATCAAGAACCTGATGTACGCGGAGGGTTCCGACGACTTCTCCACGGCAACGTGCCGACTGAAAGACGGGTTCGTCCTCGTGACGTGTGCAGCTGCCGAGGTGGGACAGGGCTTCGTGACCCTCGCCATCCAGATCGCCCGTTCGGTGCTCGGCGCCGACGAAGTCGCACTCGCCCAGCCGGACACGGCAACGATGGCTTCGGCCGGTAGCTCGAGCGCGAGCCGCCAGAGCTGGATTTCAGGCGGCGCTGTCGAGGCGGCGTGCACGTCGGTCCGCCACCAGCTTCTGGGCTACGTGGCGAAGCGGACGGGTCGCGACGATCTCGACCTCGTGGACGGCCGGATCCAGAGTCCCGACGGCAGAATCGACCTTGATCTCGGCGAAGCGGGCAACGGGGTTGTCTTCGAGTCGACCGAGGAGTTCCGGCCGCGCCCCACCCAACCCCTCGGCAAGGACGGCCAAGGACGTGCCCATGCGTCGTTCGCCGTCGCCTGCCATCGGGCGGTCGTGGACGTCGACCGTGAACTTGGCCTCGTCCGCGTGGTGCAGATCGCGACAGGCCAGGATGTCGGCAAGGCACTCAACCCGCTCGCCGTCCAGGGCCAGATCGAAGGCGGGATTGCCCAGGGGGTTGGGCTGGCGGTGATGGAGGAGATCGTGCTCGAGAATGGTCAGATCAAGAACCCCAACTTCACCGACTACCTCATACCGACGGCTCTCGATATGCCTGAGGTGGCGATCTCACTGGTGGAGGAACCGGAGCCCGGAGCTCCGTTCGGCGCGAAGGGAGTCGGCGAGGCTCCCACCGTCAGCTCGCACGCCGCCGTGGTGGCCGCGATTCGGGCGGCCACCGGCCTCGTACTGGCGCGCTGCCCGGTTCACCCGCAGGACATCGCGCTGCAGAGCGTGATCGCTCCAGCGCCTGCCTAAACCGGAACGCCAGAATAAAGCGTCGGTCATGCCGGCTCGGCTCGAGGTATTCGGCGCTACGGCACCGCCTGGTCCTGGGGTCAGCCGGTGACCGGGGTCGGCACAGTCTTCAGGCTCGGGTTGGCCTTGTAGATCTCGTCGAGCAGGCTCATGTCAAAGACATCGGAGGCTTTGGCATGGGTGCCGCCGAGGGCGACGGTCTTCAAGCTCTTCTCCTGCGCGCTCGGCGACACGTAGAACAGACCACCGGAGAGGGCATCTCCTGTGGCGATCAACTTGTTCTGGGCGTAGGCCTGGAGCAGTTCAGCCTGGTAGGTGAGCCCTTGGCCCTTCGTCACCGCCAGCCGGGCGGCCAGTGCTGGATCGGTGAGCGCAACCTTCCATCCCTCGATCTCGCCGATCATCGCCGCCTTGAGCTTGTCGCGCGAGCCTTGCATCGCCGCCTTTGTCGTGATGTAGATGGTGGCAACCTCGGGCAGGCCGAAGTCCTGGAACAAGAACGTGTAGGTATCGAAGCCCTTCAGCTTCAACTCGACCGGCTCGTTCGTGATGAAGGCCAGCCATCCGTCGACCGTCCCTTGGGTGAGCGGAGTGGGATCGAAGCCCACAGGCACGGTCGTCACCTGTGACTTGGAAATGTGGTTGACCTGTAGCAACTCGCCCCACACGGCGTCGTTGTCCGATCCGACGCCGATCTTCTTACCGATCATGTCCTGCGGCGTCTTGATGGGTTTGCTGGCCGGCGACATTATCGCGAACGGGCTGTTCTGGTACTCGGCACCGATCACCACGAGGGTGAACCCCTTCTCTATGGCAGCGGACGTCGCGTCGAGCGACGAGATCCCATAGAAGGCCTTGCCGGTCTCGACCGTCGTCTCCTGAGGCGGCGCGTTCGGACCGGCAGGAATAATCGTCACCGAACTGAAGCCCTGCTTGGTCCAGTAACCCTTAGCGTCGGCGATGTACTCGCCTCCGGTCTCGACATCCGGCACCCATGGGCCCACGACAGTGAGGGCACCGAGAGAGCCCGCTGCCTTGGGCGAGGATCCGCCCGTGGTACTGGTGGGGCTGGCTGAACTTCCACACCCCTCCAGCAGTGCAGGACCGGCAACGCCGGCGGCGGCGATGCCGGCAAGGGTGCGCACCCCTCGGCGCAGGAACGAACGACGATCGATTGGAACTGGCATACCTTCCCCAATCTGTTCGCGGCCGTCGCGTCGGTACCCAACGAGACCTCCGGGGGGACTCGCACGCAGCAAATCGACCGTACGCAGGAATGTAACACGGCATAAAATGAAGTTCCAGTCAGGAGCGACGCCACTAACCGGCGCGCTGAGGGCTCGAGGCGGCGGCGAAGCACGAGCATCACGTCGCCGGCGCCATCTCCTTCAGTGTGTCGCCCGGGCAGGAGCCACCCCTGCAGCGCATTTCGGCCGGCGAGCACGTCCGGCCACGGCCACCGAGGGAGACGCCAGGCCAAACGCTCAAGCCTCCGTCCGTCAATCTCCATGTCGGACCAATGCGACGCGAGCAGACGGCGACGCGTCGGCGGCTCGGTCGTCGGGACGAACAAATCCGTGCGGGCACCGACCGGGTCGGTAAGGGAGCGATCGTAGCCGAGCCACTGCAAGACTCAAATCACGATGATGCCGCAGAAGGTTTCGTTGCCGAGGTCCGCCATGAGCGGCGCACAGAGACATTCATGCCAATAGCACGCGGTGCAGGACGCGCTGGGTTGGGGAGCGCGCGCGATCACCACAGAGGGGCGGAGAGCAGCACCACACCGGTGGGCTTTCAGCCGGTCTCGGTCGTCCGCACAGCAGCGGCCGCCGCCGAGACCGCCGCATGCAGTGCCGGGACGTACGACTCGGACTCCGGTTTCATGAGGACGCTCCGCAGCAGGCGCACTCTTTCGCAGTCCTGCTTGATGTGCGGATGGCGCTGCAGAAACGCTGCACCACTCACCGACAAGGTCGACAGGAAGAACTCGCCCGACTGCATGCCGGCGGCAAGGATTGCGGCGGAGCGCTGCTCGACCTCTCTCGTTGACCCGGCGGACGGGAAGTACGAGACGATGTCCAGTTCGGGCGGCTGGTACAGGGTGAGCTCGTCGGAGCTCTCGATCATCGCCGCCCAGGTATGCGCCGCTCGTAGGCCGGGCGCCAGCACGGCGCCGAGTCCGTCACGGTCGAGCGGGAAAAGGCGCAGAGTGAGCCAGAGAGCCGCCGCGCTCGCCCCTGCCCGTGAGCACTCGAGGCTTATCTCGCCGAGATGGAGTTCGCTCGAAGTGAAGTAGGTGTAAGGCGAATCGTGGCGATAGAAGCGCCCCACTCGAGGATCGGAGAAGAGCACCGCCCCACATCCGTAGGGCTGCAGGCCATGCTTGTGCGGATCGACGACGACTGAGTCGCAACTCGCGATCGCCCGCCAAGGGGCAGGGTCGAGATCGTGCCCGGCCAGCAGTGTGAAGAAACCGCCGTATGCCGCGTCGACATGGAGCCTCAACCCGTACCGAGCTTTGAGCACGAGCGCCTCGTCGATCCTGTCTACCGAGCCAAGAGCTGTCGTTCCGGCCGTCAGGACGAGGGTGCCGATCGCGCCCGAGGCAGCGAGCCGCCCGACTGCGTCGAGATCTATCCGGCCACGCCCGTCGACGGGCACTTCATGAGCCTCGATCCCGAGCAGGTGCGCCATGCGGCCATGGGTGTAGTGGGCCTCGGATGAGTACGCGATCCCCTTGCCCGGATGGGACTCGCGCGCCACGAAGAGCGCCTCCAGATTGGCGATCGTGCCGCTCGTGGTGAGGTGACCCAAATGGCTGCCGAAGCCGAACATCTGCGCCAGCTGTGCCACGACCTCTTTCTCCATCGCTGCGGTCGCTGGGCCGCCGTCGAGGGCGTGGTTGTTGGGGTTGACAAGCATCGCGGCCAGGTATCCGGCGACGGCGACGGGGTGCGGCGGCTTCAGCATCTGGCCGGCAAAGCGGGGGTGGAAGAAGGGATACATGTCCTTCATCCGCTCGCCTAGGTCTGCCAGCGCCGTCTCCACCCGACCCTGATCGACACGAAGCGAATCGTGCCCGTCGAAGGCGCCCCACCCCTCCTCCCAGCAGCTATGGGTTGCTAGCACATTCGAGATCAGGGTCCCGAGCTGATAGGTCCTGTCCTGCGGCGATAGGTGCGCAGGACGGGAGGCTGGCTGAGCTGCCACGACGGGATCGTAGTTGGTGATCAGTTTGCTTAGTGTCTAACATTTTGCACGTGGAACTAGATCGGAGAAGCTTCCTTAAAGTCGTCGGCTCCTCCCTCGCTGCCGCGTGGGGGCTCGGGCGGATCCGCCTCGGATCGCTGCCGAGACGCAGGGGCGAGCTCGCTGCCTACAGCGGCACACGGCCGTGGATCGGCCCGGATTACTGGGCGAACTCCTTCCAGCACTGGCAGCTCCACGACGGCTGGATCGAATGTTTGGCCCTATCCTCGCCAGGCGGCTCGACCTGTAATCTCCTGACCCAATACCTGAAGGCCGGCCAGTTGCCGGCCACGTTGGAAGTCGACACCCAGATGCTCGCGTCCGGATCCGGGTACAGCGGATTCCTCGTCGGAGGCGGAGGATTGGCCCTGGAGCCCCGGGCGGCAGCTCTCGTGCAAGGTGCCGGGGGGACAAACGGGGGCATCTTTGCCGTCTACACGGCCGAGGGTGGCTGCGCCTTCTACAACCATGCTGACGAGAGCAATCAGGTCAACTACCCGGTCCTGCTCAACGGTCAGCAATCCGGTGGTGCGCGCTCGGTCGGAGACCTCGTCCACCTGACGCTATCCATAAGTCCGGTGAGCGGGAAGGGCCTCTCCCTCAAGTTGAGTGCGACCGACGCAAAGGGCAAGAAGTTGGCCACGGCCACGCTCACAGACGTCTCGGACGCCTCTGTAAAGGGAGGCATCGGTCTCGTATCCGGCGCGCTCAGCGGTTCCTCGGCGCGCTTCGCCTTCCAGAACCTCGCCGCCTCGGGGAGGAAGGTGGTCACCAACAAGGCGCGCGCCATCGGGCCGATAATGGCGACCGTCTTCTCCCTAGCCCAAACAGGCGCAGCATCCTGGACCCTCAACATGAACGTGCAGTGCCTGCCGATCGGAGCGTCCGACCCGCAGGCCCTCACTCTGCGTTATCGGCCGCAAGGTTCTGCATCTGCATGGACATCGACTTCGGCTGACGTCGACACGACCGGCACGACGTACCAGAGCTTCCCGAGTTACACGGCGAACTTCAAGCTTTCCGACTGGAACGCCAGTCGCGCATGGGAGTACGAGGTCCTGTGGGACGGCGGTGCTGACAAGTACGCAGGCGTCGTGCCACAGGATCCGGGGGTGGCCTCGGCCGATCTCGCCATCGGGCACATCACCTGCACGATCCACAGCTTCCGGCCGCTAGATCAGCCGAGTGTTGCTCATTCGCCCATCACCGGAAACCTCCTTGGCCTGTACACCCATGACAACATCTACTTTCCCTACGACTATCCCACCAAGCCTGACGTCGCCGGTCTGCTCGAGCAGTCGAACCTTGACCTCCTGGTGGCCTTAGGCGATCAGTACTACGAGAACTGCCCGCACAGTCCGGAGCTCGACACGGCGGCGAAGGGCCTTGATCTCCTCTACCGCTGGTGTGTCTGGCTATGGGCGTTTCGTGGTATCACTGCCAACGTCCCGACAATCGTGCTTGTCGACGACCACGACACGCTGCAGGGGAACATTTGGGGTCATGCTGGTGCATACTCTCCCGGCGGCCCTGGTGACAATGGCAACTACAACGAGGGCGGGTACCGGTGGTCGAGGGACCTGATCAACATGATGCAGAGGTGCCAGACGGGGGGCAATCCGCAACCGTTCCAGTCAACTCGCGCTCTGAATGAGATCAGCGTCTATTACGGGAGTTTCGTCTACGGTAAGACGCACTTCGCCGTGCTCGAGGACCGCAAGTTCAAAGATGGCGACAGATACGGAGAGCTGCAGGGGCTGCCGTCCGACAACAGCAGCCTCGGGCTGCTCGGCACCGCGCAGGACTCGTTCCTCACCAGCTGGGCGTCGTTCGATCCTGCCTGGTGCCCGAGCACGCACCCCCATGTCGCATTCAGCCAGACCACTTGGGCGTGTTGCCACACCGATGGCGCGGGAAATCTCAACACCGACTACGACACGGACGGGTTTCCATCGACGAGTCCCTACAGCACCTCGTGCCGCCAGTCGGCGATCAGGGAGTTGGCGGCAGTGCCGGCTGTGCTCATCTCGGGGGACCAGCACCTTGCCTACGTGCTGCGTCACGGCCTGTCTACCTTTTCGGACGGCATCGTCCAATTCACGACGCCGGCGGCCGGCTCAGCGTTCCAACGCTGGTTCGAGGGCCGTCCGGCGGGCACGGAGGTGACGGACTCTTTCGGCAATATGTTCACGGTCCTCGCGGTGGCCAACCCCGTTGTCTCGCACGCCGCGTACGATGCCGCAACGGGTGACAAGAACGTCTTCGGTGGAAATCTGGGGGATCGCGGGTACGCCTCCACCACCGACCAGAAGGTGGACGGATTTGGCCTCCTCCGAGTGATGTTCAGCACCGCCGGCTTCAGCTTTGAGTGCTGGCGGCACGACGGCAGCGAACAGTACCCGGGCTGGCCGGTGGCGGTCGCGTTCGCCGACATGCATCTTTCGGACCCGGTTCCGGGCTGATCAGGTCTCTTCGCAGGGGCGCGCGGCGGGCTACGACGCCGTTCCGAATCGGGATGCGGGTGGGTCGCTCATCTGCCTCGTCTTCACGTCGTTGCATCGCCCCTCGTGTGGTTCCTCCGGGGGACCGCCGAGGTTAGATGTCGGCGAAAGCGCTGTTACCCTTCTTGCTCTGGGGCCCTCGGCGGCCCCAGTCGATAGTCCAGGAGGGATTCATGCCATCGTCCACCGCCTCCGCCGTCGCCTCCGGGGACGAGCTCACCCGCCGTCATCCCGTGCCGCCAGGGGACTTCACATTCGAGCCGAGCCAGCGGCACGTTCGCGGAGTTATCGGCGGCATCGACCTCGTGAACAGCTACGCACCGGTGCTGGTGTGGGAGCCTGGTCAGGCGGTACCCGGATATGTCTTCCCGCGCGCCGACATCAGCCTTGACCTGCTGGCCCCAGCCGCGAAGGCACCATCGCACGGGCGCCACCCCAGGGTGAGGCAGTGGTACGACGTCGAGGTGAACGGAGTCGTCTACCCGGCCCTCGTGTTCGAGTACGAGATTGCAGGCCTCGAGGAATACCTCGCCGTGGACTGGTTCCGTCGTGAGGAGCCTGGGGTCGAGCACTGGTACGAGGAGGAGGAGGAGATCTTCCGGCACCCGCGTGACCCGTACAAGCGGATCGATCCCATTCGCAGCTCGCGCCACGTGGAAGTCTATGTAGACGGCATCAAGGTCGCCGACACGCACCGGCCCGTGCTGTTGTTCGAGACGCGGCTGCCGATCCGGTATTACATCCCCCCCGAGGACGTGGACTTCACTCACCTCGAGGAGACCGACCTTGTCACTACGTGCCCGTACAAGGGCAACGCGCGCTACTGGTCGGTCAAGAGCGGCGAGAATGTCCGCCAGAACATCGTCTGGTCCTATCCGTCGCCGGTCGCCGCCGCGGCGCCGATCAAGGACCATCTCGCCGTCTACAACGAGGTTGTCGACATTGTCGTCGACGGGGTGCCGCTCGAGCGCCCGGAGAGCGAGTTCAGCGGGGCACTCGCGGCGCGCAAGGCCTGAGCCCCGGGCCGGCGGCAGCCGGCCGACATGCGCCAGGGCACCTGAACCTGGCCACGTGCAGTTGTGACACCAGCGGGTCTCGGGGCGTCCGAGTCATGTCCTCCAGCGCCGTACGGCCAGTACGGTGAAGGCGAGCAGCACACATGACGCAGCCAGAAATACCGCGCTCTCGGCTGACTGGAGCACCCAGTAGTGGTTTCCCGGCTGGAGCTGGAACACGTAGTGAAGCTTGTGGAGCGCGGCGCACTGCTGTGTGGTGTGCGCCGTCCTTGTGCCGCCGCCCCCCGATTCGCGCAACCGCGCTCCCCGGCTAGTGCAATCGGCAATGACGGCATTTGCGCTCTGCCAGGACTGTCCCGAGACCGGCGCAGAGTGGCCGAGTGGGACGAAGCCCTGATTGAGGACCCACGCGTTCGAGGGCGCTATCGGCGCGAGCGTAGTGGTGACGGGCGGGATGAGAACTGGCCGGACGAAGATGCGCTCGACGTAGCGAAGGCCGGCGAACAGAACGACGCCGGTGGCGAAGGCCCAGCCGGTGCGGTGGATGAGCGAACCGAGCAGCGCCCCGAGCATGAAAGCGAACAAGCCGTAAAAGACGGGAGCAAAGCCCGAGATGTCGAAGTTGAAGGAGATCATTCGGTCCCCGCGCTGAACTGCGCCGGTCCACCATTGCAGGAGCGGCATGAGGACACCTATGACGGCCATCGTGGCAAAGGCGCCCACGGCGAGCTTCTGAGTCAGCCACCTCGTTCTCGTTATCGTCTGGGTCCACGCGAGGCGATTCGTCCGTTCGGCGATCTCGCCACCGACGAGAGGCGCGCCGAGCACGAGCCCGAGCAGGCCTGGAATGGCCACGCCGAT
The DNA here is from genome assembly GCA_963754255.1 of uncultured Actinomycetota bacterium. GTDB lineage: Bacteria > Actinomycetota > Acidimicrobiia > Acidimicrobiales > Bog-793 > CAVWEW01. Next base: position 37,329 of record CAVWEW010000006.1, on the reverse strand, counting down.
GGCGACTCCAGCGGTGCTGAAATGACTTGAGCTGTAGTAGCGACCGGCGGCGGCCATGCAAGTCGCAGAGGAGCCTGGCTGGCCGCAGTGGAGGCTGGAGAAGGCAGTCCAGGCAGCTTCTTGGTGGGCGCCAGTGACCGCGAGCAGAATTGCAACTGCCCCGATCGCGCCGAGCGCCACGGCGTAAAGGGCACGCTCCATTCGCCAGGTGGCCCAGATCATCGGGGTGGTCCCGCCCCGCCGGCGATGTGCCTCTCTCCCACCAGAACGGCGCCCTGTGAGCTGACTGGTGGCGGGTGACCTGCCGCACTACCGCCTCGGAGATAGGCGATCACGATCTCTTCGAGGGTCGGCTCGACTACGCGCCACATAGGGTCCTTGATCGGCTCCTCCACGCGGACAAGGAGATTCGTCTGACGTTCAGCGTGTGTCGCCGAGACGATGATGGCTCCCGGCGGGGCGCCGACGCAGTCGTGCGGGCCGACGAGGAGTCGATGGCTTGCGAGAACGTATTCGAGGTCGTCGGCCACATGCACGCGAGAGGCCGACAGGATGATGACGAAGTCGCACACCGTCGCCAGATCAGCGATGGCGTGCGAGGAGAGAAGCACCGTCGTCCCGTCCTCGACCACCGTTCGGAGCAGTAACCGCATCAGCCCCTCGCGAGCGACCGGATCGAGCGCAGCGACCGGCTCGTCCAGGAGCAGCAGCTCCGGCCGTTTGGCGATGCACATCGTGAGAGCGACCTGGGCCTGCTGCCCCACCGAGAGACGGCCCACTCGCGACTCGCTCGGGATGCCGAGCTCGGTGAGGTACCGCGAAGCGGCAGGGCCATCCCAGCCTGGGTTCAGCCGTTGTCCGAACAGCAACATCTCGCTCACCTTGAAGGAGCGGTAGAGGGGTCGTTCCTGGTCGAGGTAGCCGATCCTACGAAGCACCTCCACCGTCTGGTTCCCGTGGGCGTGGCCGAAGACCCGCACCTCGCCCGTGGTCGGGCGGGTAATGCCCGCCGCCATTCTGAGCAGGGTCGACTTCCCGGAGCCGTTCGGCCCGACGAGGGCGGCGACTCGACCGGGTGGAAGAGCGAACGAGCAGTCCCGTACACCCCAGGTCCGGCCATAGCGCTTGCCGAGACCCACGGTCTCGAGTGCGGTGGCGGCCCCGCTCACTGCGTCGACCGGAAGAGGTCCGGTTCGGCCCTCATGACTGCGGCGACGAGGCCTGAAATGCTCTCGTCGTCAAGGCCGGCACCGCGTGCTCTCTCAATCCACCCGTGCAGCTCGAGCGAGAGTTCTTCGAGCCGTTCCGGAGCGGCGGAGGGCGACGTCGAAGCGAGCACGAACGTGCCGATCCCCGGGCGGCCCTCTACGAGGCGCGCCTGCTCGAGATCCCGATAGGCGCGGTGCACGGTGTTGGGATTGATCGAGATCTGGGTCACCACGTCCCGGACCGACGGCAGTTGGTCCCCCGGCAGGAGTAGCCCCAGGCCGATCGCTTGGCGCACTTGATCTACGAGTTGTCGATAAGGAGCCACGCCCGTGCGGGGATCCAACCGGAAGCGGATTAGTGGCGACGGCTCGGTGTCCATGTGTACTAGTACGCTAGCACATCCTACCGGAGCCGGGAAGCGTCTTCAAAAGACTGGGTGGCATGCAGATCAGGTGTCGCCGCCCCCGGAACGGAGGCCGGAGGGTCACCGCCGGCTAGTGGTGCGCCGCCGGCATTCGCTGGTCGTGCAGGCGGTCCCGGAAGAGGCCGCTCATCTTTCTCCGGGCGTCAGGCTGGGATCTCGGCGAATGCCGCCCGACCGGTTCGGTCGGCCCGCAGCGTCAGCCCGACCACGACCAGACGGCGAAGCCCGGGGACCAATCCCCACGGATCCAGGCCCTCTCCGCTGGCCATCAATTGGTCACCACTGGCCGGTCGGCACGTAAGCGTGGCAAAGCGGACCGTGTGACCTAGCTCGGACAGCACCTTCCAGCTGACCGCGACCTCCGTCGGGTCGAAATCCTGCTGAGGTATCGGAACTAGAACCTTCGCCACGTCACCACCTCTGTAAGCATCGCCGAACCTGCTGGCTCATATGGCGGACCGGTGCAGGATGCCGGCGAGGCGATCGACGGCTGGATGAAGGTCGATAGGTGGGACTTGGCAACTACTGCTGAGACAGTCTCAGAACGGGAAGCGTGGCCGCCCTTGGGCGAATGCTGGCGTCAACAGCCTGCGACATTGAAGCATGGTGTGCGCCGCGCAGTTGAGGTTCCGCGGGAGTCGGCCGCCAGCGGCTGGCGCGCTCATACTTCTTAGGCCGCTCGATTAGCGACTTGCGGGCCGCCCGGCGTCGATCCATTCCTGCACGCGCGAGTCTCCGATCCTCCGAGCCGTCGGCATATTGGCCCAGGCCCGGAAGCGCTCCTTCTCTTCAATGCTGAGCTCCGAGAACAGCGTCTTGCTTCCCGAGCCCGCGCGGCGGCTGTGATCGCGCCCTCGGCCGGGCCCGGGAGTCCGGCCAGCGAGACGCGCCTTGTCCACGTACGGTGCCAGCACCTTGCGCAGAGCCGAGGCGTTCCTCTTGCTTAGCTCGATCTCATAGGTCTTGCCGTCCAGCCCGAACGCAACGGTCTCGTCAGCGTCCCCACCATCCATATCATCCACCAGCTTTACAACGATCGTCTGTGCCATGACAGCGAGAATAGCGCGGCTCTCGTTCTATCGGGTCGAATATCGCCACACGTTCCGGCATTTACGATGCCGACCGTTCACTCGCGGCTCCCCGTATCTTCCCGTAAGGAACCTGATATTTGGTCTCACATAGGTACGCCGCCCGAACTACTTCGGCCGGTACCCAGCCGGCTCTCAGGAACATAGAATCCTCTCGCCGAGACCGGTGTTCCAGGCTGCCTACTACGCCGAAGTGATGCGATCAGGCTTGGTGCGGAGCTATCTCGTCCATCACCGGCGAGACGGGGTTGACGACAGGAACAATGGGTGCGAAGCCGCCTCCGACATCAACCGAGGCTGCACTGGCACACATCGTGGCAGTGGCCATCCTTGCAATGCCTCGATCACCTGTCTGTTCCCCTTGGCCATGCCTGCTACCGGCTGAGTCCGCCACGGTGGGACTGGGGGAATGGCCCAGCGTTGAGCGGATCGTCGGTCCTCGGGTAGACAAGCCTTATTCGGTTGTAAGTCTCCGTGCCGGCTCCCTTGGAGAGGGTCGTCCCGAGAGTCCGTTTACCGCGCGGTGCGCCTGCTCCGGTCCAACGGTGGCTCAATGAGGTCCAACGGTGGCTCAATGAGATGGTCAAAGTGGTTGAAGGTGGACACTCGCGGTCACCGTTCAAGCGACGGTGGTCGTCCTCGGAAGGTGAGCTCGTAGCGTCCGTCGCCTGGATCATCACCCAGCCGTCGCTGGTCGCGCTTAGGGGAAAGACCGCCCGCAGGCTTCAGATGGCCCGCTTGATGAAGTCGATCTGGGCGGCGACGGCATGATCGGCGATACGGGAGGGAAAGGCCTGGAAGCCGTGGACCGACTCGGGATAGACCCGGAGGTCCGGCCTCGTTGCCGGCGGCCTGCCAGCGAGCGCACATGAAGAGGCTGTCGTCGATGAGCGGGTCGAGCGCGCCGACGGTGAACAACGCCGGAGGCAGGTCGTGCAGATCGGCGTAGAGGGGCGAGACGGACGGGTCCCGTCGTTGCTCGGTGCGACAGGCCCGGCAGAAACTGGTCGGCGAACCACTCGATGATCGGCGTCGACAGGATCAAGTTGCGCTCCCCCCAGTTGCGGGCGCTCGGGGTGAGGGACAAGATCGAAGGCGCCAAAGACGAGGTTCGCGCCGCTGAAAGCTCCCCGCGGCGCCATGGCGGTCCCGCAGCCGGAGGAGGGTGAGAGCGGAGAGGTGGGCGCCGGCCGACTCTCCTCCGATCACGAGCCGGGCCGTGCCGAATCGCTCGACCGAGTTCTCCACCAGCCAGCAGGCGGCGGCCTCACAGTCGTCAGCGCCCGCCGGGAAACGGCTCCTCCGGGCCCGAGCCGGTACTCGACGCTCACGACGGCGACCCCGAGCCTCCTCTGCCAACGTCGTCAGCAGCTGGTCCTGCTGATCGGCCCCGCCGAGCGTCCAGCCGCCGCCGTGGATGTGGAGGTAGACGCCCGCCGGCTCGTCGGGGAGACGATCCGCACCGGCACGCTGCCGGCCGGGCCCGGGGATCGTCGACGTCATGCGCCTTGTCGGAACGGACGACGGGTCCGAAGACGCCGCCGCCCTCGCGCCGGATACGTCGTGTCTCCGCGGGAGGAAGGGTGTTGACGGCCGGGACGCCATGCAGCACAGCTTCGATCTCGGCGTTCTGGTGACGCGCCTCGGCGACGAACTCGCTCGGGACCGCAACGTAGTTCAACGGCATCACCTGCCACGCTACCGACGCGGCCGTCAGGACATCGGTCAGCCGCCCGTCGAGGAAGAGGCGCCACCTCGGTCGCCGCTGATTCGCGGCTGTGGCCCGGTGACCAAGGTTTACCTCCTACCTTGGCCGCATGGATGGCGTCCGCCGCCGGCGTGCCGCGCGGGTCATCTGCCTTGACCGGCGAGACCGGGTCCTCCTTCTCCGCTGGCAGGACCCAGGCAATGGGCAGGTCCTGTGGGAGCCGCCCGGAGGAGGCGTCGAGAGCGGCGAGTCCGACCTGCGAGGCGGCCCGGCGGGAGCTGCTACGAGGAGACCGGGCCTCACAGGTTCCTTGGACGATTCGTGGGCCGTGGAGGTCGAGCGGGACTTCTGCTGGAACGGAGAGCGCTTCGTCGGTCCAGAGCGCTTCTACGGCCTCAGGGTCGGCGAGGCCGTTGGCGGCTCCGTGCTGCTTCCCTGACCGAGTCCGAGACCGGAGCTTTACTGGGCTTCGGTTGGTTCTCATGTGATGAGCTCGAAGCCCTCGCAGATCGGGTCGAGCCGTCCGATCTCGCCGGCGTCGTATCGTCACTTATCGAGAGGCGCCAGGGACAGGGGGACTGAAGCGGGCCAGCTCAGGGCGCTGCGGTCGTGCGCTCTGGTCGCTTTGGAAACGTTGCATCGCCCAGCACGTACAGTGTTGAAGGAGCAATCCGCAAGAGGGCTCGGGGAGATGGTCATGGATCACGGCGCACTGCTGTCAGCTTCGGCTTCGGGGGCGATCGTCGTTGTCGTCTACCTGGCCGTGATCGTGATCGAGATCGCCGCCCTGTGGAAGATATTCGAGAAGGCCGGGGCACCGGGCTGGGCTGCCATCATCCCCATCTACAACGCTTACGTGCTACTCGAAGATCGTCGGGCGCCCGGTGTGGTGGCTCTTGCTGTTCTTCATCCCGCTGATCAACTTGATCTTCGAGATCATCGTGGCGAACGACCTGTCGAAGAGCTTCGGCCGAGGCACGGGATTCACGGTCGGCCTCGTGCTGCCTCAATCCGATCTTCGTTCCCGTGCTCGGCTTCGGCAGCGCCCGGTACGTCGGTCCTGCCGCCGCCACCGGGTTACTCCGGCGGCCCGTCGATGGGCTACGGGTCGGAGCCGTCGGCTGCTCCCGGCAGAGGCAGCCTGGGGTGGACCAGACGCCTACAGGCCGTGACCGCATACGCCCTGGGCGGCTCAAGCAATGGTGGGCTCCGGCCAGCCGGCGCGCCGGCGTGGGATCGCGGAGCGGCGGCCCCCGGCGGCATACCGGCCGACTGGTACGCCGATCCGACTGGAGGGCACCAACTCCGGTACTGGAACGGGGGTGCCTGGACAGAGCACGTCTCAGACAACGGCGTCCAGGCCGTCGATCCCGTATGAGGTCTCCGGGCTCCGGGCGCCGTCACGCTCAGGCACAACCACGGCGTAGCCGGGCGACGTCCACGAGGACGCACCTCTTTCCTGGGTAATCTGCCTCATCAAGCACACTGGGGACCCGCACGCGCCTAGATCGGGCGCTACCGCCCGCCAATCCTCCAAGCCGAGGGCATCGAAGCGCCGGCTCTCCTTCATGCAAGTGGACGGCGCCCGCATCCGCGTCTCGGTACGAGGCGACGGGCCGCCTTTGCTGCTGATCATGGGCCTCGGAGGCAACTTGGAGATGTGGGATCCCCTGGAGGAGGCGCTCAACGCCCGCGGCGTAGAGACGATCGCCTACGACGCGTCGGGAACCGGTCAGTCGCCCGCCCGCCTGATCCCCCAGCCGATGACCGCCCTCGCCCGGCAGGCGGCGCGCCTCCTCGACGCGCTCGGTCACCGCCGAGCAGACGTGCTCGGCATCTCCTTCGGCGGAGCCGTCGCGCAGGAGCTAGCAATCTCCCACCCACGACCGCGTCCGGCGTCTCGTCCTCACGTCCACCACGTGCGGGCTCGGCGGGGTGCCCGGCAACCTGCTCGCCCTGTCGGACCTCGCCGCCCCGTTGCGTTCCTACTCACCGACCTACCTGCGGCTGGCCGCCGACGCCATCTACGGCCGCGGCCCCGCTGCCGAGAAGAAGGTGGTGGCACACGGCAGGCGGCGCCCACCGGCGACCAGCCGCCGACGCTCTGGGGCTACCTGGGCCAACTGGCCGCCGCTGTCGGCTGGACGAGCCTTCCGAGGCTGGCACGCATTCAGTGTCCGACGCTCGTGTTGGCCGGTGAAGCTGACACCATCGTCCCACCGGCGAACTCGCGCATCCTTGCCTCCCGGATCCGAGGCGCCCGTCTCGAGATCGTTGCCCGACGCCGGCCATCTCCTTCTCATGGATCACCCAGAACGCTGCGCGGACGCCATCGTCTCTTTTCTCGACCACCGACTTCACCCGGTGTGACGCTGCAGCTCTCCTCACCTCGCCGGGCGGTCCGGCGTCGCCGGCCCGCCCCTGTCCTCACCCGGCGCAACAGCCGCCGTAGCGTTGGGGGGCATGCCGAGCGGTAGCTTCAAGGCATCGCCATGTTGAACAGCTCCCAGATCCGCCAGGCCTACTTCGACCACTTCACCGCCCGCGGGCACGTTCTGATACCGCGGGCCAGCCTCGTCCCGCACGAGGACCCGACGACGCTGTTCACCGGCTCGGGCATGCAGCCGCTGATCCCCTACCTGCTCGGTCAACCGCACCCGGCCGGAGACCGGCTCGTCGACTCGCAGCCCTGCTTTCGCGCCGAGGACATCGACGAGGTCGGTGACAGCCGGCACACGACCTTCTTCGAGATGCTCGGCAACTGGAGCCTCGGCTCGTACTTCAAGGCCGAGCAGCTGCCGTGCGTTCTTCAGCTTCCTGACCGAGGTGCTCGGCCTCGACCCGAGCCGGCCTCTACCCGACGGTGCTTCTCCGGGTCGCCCCGCTACGGGATCCCTCGGGACGACGAGTCCGCTCGCATCTGGACGGAGCTGTTCACCTCGGCGGGCCTCGACGCCTCGTACCGCGACCTCGGCACCTCCGAGCACGCCTCTCTGGTCGGCCTCGGGGATGCACGCATCAGCCTCTACGACGAGGCCTACTGCTGGTGGAGCCGGTCGGGCCCGCCGGAGACGATGCCGGTCGGCGAGCCGGGCGGACCGGACTCGGAGGTCTTCTACCTCTTCGAGCAGGTCCAGCACGACCGCGACCTTCGGGGCCGAGTGCCATCCGCACTGTGACTGCGGGCGCTTCATCGAGATCGGCAACTCGGTCTTCATGGAGTACCGGCGCACCGAGGACGGCTTCGAGGAGCTGCCGCAGCGCAACGTCGACTTCGGCGGCGGGCTCGAACGGCTGGCGATGGCGGTCGTCGACTCGCCGGACGTGTTCCGGATCGACCTGCTGCAGCCGCTCATCGACCACGTGGAGCAGCTCGCCGGTGTTCGCTACGAGGATCAGCCAGGCCCCGCTGCGCATCATCGCCGATCACGCACGGGCGCTCGTGTTCCTCGCCGCCGACGGCGTCGCGCCGTCGAACACCGCCCAAGGGCTACGTGATGCGCCGCTTCGCCCGTCGGGCCATGCGCCAAGGCCTTGCGCTCGGCATCACCGACGATCTTCTCGGCCCGCTCGTGGAACCGGTGGTCGCCGCCTACGGCGGCCGCCTACCCCGAGCTTCAGAGTCCGGGAGAAGGACGATCACCGATGTCCTCACCCGTGAGGAGACGCTCTTCCGGCGCACGCTGTCGCGGGGCGTGCGGGAGTTCGCCAAGGTGGCCGGCCGGCATGCTGAGCGGAGACGCCGTCTTCACGCTCTTCGACACTTACGGGTTCCCTCCCGAGCTCAGCCTGGAGGAGGCGGAGGCCTCCGGCACGCCGGTCGAGCCCGGATTGGCGGGCCCGGTACGACCAGCTGATGACCGAGCAGCGAGAAAGGTCGAAGACGGCGGCCGTCGGCCTGTTCAAGGGGGGTCTGGCCGACCAGTCGGAGGCGACCACCAAACTGCACACGGCGACTCACCTCCTCTACAAGGCCCTGCGTCTCGTGCTCGGCGACCACGTCGTGCAGCGGGGAAGCAACGTCACGGCCGAGCGGCTCCGCTTTGACTTCTCCCATCCGGCGAAGATGACGCCGGAGGAGGTGGCCGAGGTGGAGCGGATAGTCAACGAAGCCATCGAGCGCGACTGGCCGATGAGCTACCGCGAGATCCCCACCGAAGAGGCCTTTGCCGAAGGGGCGCTCGGAGCCTTCGGCGACAAGTACGGCGACACGGTCAAGGTGTACACGGCCGGCGACCCCTTCGGGGAGTGGTACTCGAAAGAGATCTGCGGCGGGCCCGCACGTCGAGAGCACCGCCGCGCTCGGCAGCTTCCGAATCGTCAAGGAGGAGTCGTCGAGCGCCGGCGTGCGGCGTGTCCGAGCCATCGTCGGACCGGCCCGTTAGGCGGGAATCAGGGTGACGGCAGACCCGGAGCCGCCGGACAATCTCGCTCGCCCGGCACCGCTGCAGGAAGGCGGTGACGGGTCGAGCGCGGCCCTCACCGACGAGAGCGCTCCACGCGCCATGCCCGCCGACGGCGCGTCGCCCGACCTCGAGCCCGTCGAACTGCGAAGCAGCCGGGGACGGCATCGCCGGCCCCGCCCGTGGAGGTTCGTCCGCCTGTCAGCAGAGCCGGCCGTGATCTTCACCGCTTCGCGCGTGGGAATGCTCCTCGTGGCCGGAGCCCTCGCTCATGTCCAGCATAAAGCCATTCAGCTATATCTGACCCGATGGGACAGCGCCTGGTACCTGGCCGCAGCTCGTACGGGCTATCCACATCTGATTCGGTCCGGAGTGGGAAAACCTGCCCAGAGCACTCTCGGATTCTTTCCGTTGCTGCCACTCGTCATACGCGTCGGAGTCGACGTAACCGGACTGTCCTATGTCCGCGTCGGTCTCGTGGCGACATTCATCGCCGGCCTGGTGGCGGCCGTGCTGATCTGGTGGCTGGTGTACCCGACCTGGGGTCGCTCCGGCGCCAGCGGGGGGACGGCTCTCGTGTTCTTTTCACCCGGCGCCTTCGTGCTGAGCGAGGTCTACACCGAAGGGCTCCTGATCGCACTCGTGGCTGGTGTGCTGCTCGCGCTTCGCGGCCGGCACTGGCTGACAGCGGGCGTCCTGGCTGCTCTGGCTACTGCGACCGAGCCGCTCGGTATCGCTGCCATCCTGCCCTGTGTCGTGGCCGCCGTCTACGCGATCCGCCTCCGGGGGCAATGGCGCTCGCTCCTTGCTCCCCTGCTGTCCCCGCTGGGCGTGGCCGCCTTCTTCTGCTTCTTGTGGGTGCGGACCGGCAACCCGCTGGCCTGGTATGTCACTCAGCGGAGGGGCTGGCAGGCCGGAGGCATGGGCAGCGCCATCTATCACGAGGTAACCGGCCTCATTCATACCGGCCTCAGTCATCCGGATTATGTTGTAAAACTGTCCTCGCTATTCACAGCTATAGTCTTCATGGCCTTTTTCTTGAGGCGCCCGCGAGACCCGGCCGCAGTGGCTTATGTGTTCGCCGTGCTGTTTCTGGCTATTCTGTCCCCCATCACCGGGGTATCGTGGCGAGTCCTCCTGTGCGCCTTTCCGCTCGTTGCGGTGGCGGGCGCCCGCCTGCGCGGCGGATGGTTCCTGGCTGCCCTCGGCCTCTCCGCCCTGGCCATGTCGGCCATCGCCTTCGTGTCGATGGGCGGCAACAGCTTGACGCCCTGAGACTGACGTCCCTGGGACCGTTTGCCGCCGGCGCCTCTGCCGACCCGGCCGTGCGCCACTACGCGGCTCCCCGCGGGGCGGCCAGCTGTCAGATGACCGGAGACCCGTTGGAGGGCGCTACGGCTTGAGATCCCGTCTCCTCCCAGGAGCTTGTCCAGGCGCATGGCGGTTTCCTGCGCCGGGCGCCGGCGCTTCCCGCGGACCCGTCGTCAGTGCCGCTTCGGCAGAGCATCCACCACGAGCTCGGCGATGACCCGGTAGCCGGCCGTCCGCGGGTGGATGTCGTGGTACTGACAGAAGAAGGTCAGCTGGCACACCTTGGCGACGGGCACCGGGATCCTGCCGTAGGGCGCCGAGCACGGTCCTGTCGCTCAGCGGGCCGTACGCGCCGGTCGCCGCCGTCACGTCGGCGAAGCGTCCCGCCGACGGCCGCGTAGCTCCGCTTCAGCTCCGGGTTGAAGAGCAGCTTGAACGCCGTGCACCGAGAGGGCGGCCAGGCTGCGCACCGGGGCCGAGCGGCGACAGGTCGAGGCCGAGGAGCACGTCGGGGTAGGTGGTCCCGACGATCGGCACCGAACGCCCGGCCGCCGCCCGGAGGCCGGCCAGCAGCGCGGCGAGGTTCCTCCCGATGGCGGCGACGGCTCCGGTCAGGCACGAGAGCGGCCTGCGACGGCGAAGGCGCAGCGCGTGACGTCGTTGCCGCCGATGGAGACCGTGATGAGCCCGATCCTCCCCCGGTGGCTCTCGAGGAAGGCCTCCGCAGCGGCCGCCTGGGTCTGGTCCGGATAGGCGCGGGGCCCGGGCCCGGGCACGGCGCAGCCGTGCGACGGTGAGGATCGACTCCGTGGTGGCCCCGAGCAGCCGAAGTTGACGAGCTTCAGGTGGTAGCCCTTCTTCGGCGGCCAGGGCGGGCACCTGGTAGGCGAAGCCGTTCCTGTCGGTGTGGCCGCCGCGGCGGGCCGGTCGGCTGGTAGCCGGCCGCATAGGAGTCACCGAGCGAGACGTAGTACTGCGGCGCTCGGGCTGAGGCCTTCCCTGAGTCGAGGGGGCGGTGCCGCAGCCGACGGGCTGCACCCCGCCGCCAGCACCGGCGGCCGCCGATGCCAGCGACGGCGAGGGCGGTCATCGAGCGGTGCTTTCGCAGCCCGAGCCACCGTAGCCGGCGGCGGTCGTGGGCGGCCGGGCGCCGTCCTCAGCCGGTGCCGGCGTGCTTGTCCGCCGCCGTGAGGGCCTCGTCGAGGATGGCGAGGCCCTCGCGGGCCTCCTCCTCGCTCACGGTGCAGGGGGGCACGACGTGGAGGCGGTTGTAGTTGGTGAACGGGAGCAGGCCGCCCTTCTTGCACTCGCGCCACGAGCTCGTCCATGGCCGGCGCTCGAGCCGCCGTAGGGGGCGAGCGGCTCCCTCGTCGCCCGGTCCTTCACGAGCTCGAGGGCGAAGAAGACCCCGAGCCCGCGCACCTCACCGATCGAGCGGTGCCGCGCGGCCAGCTCGCTCGAGGCCCGGCCGGAGCACCGTCTCGCCGATGCGGGCGGCGTTCTCGACGATCTTCTCGTCGGTCATGGCGTTCATCGTCGCCACGGCCGCCGCGCAGGCGAGCGGATGGCCGGAGTAGGTGAGGCCGCCCGGGTAGACGCGCTTGGCGAAGGTGGCCGCGATCTCGTCGGAGATGATCACCCCGCCGAGCGGGACGTAGCCGGACGTGACGCCCTTGGCGAACGTGACGAGGTCGGGGACGACGCCGTAGTGGTCGAAGGCGAACCACTTGCCCGTCCGGCCGAAGCCGGCCATCACCTCGTCGGCGATGTAGACGATGCCGTGGCGGTCGCAGATCTCCCGCACGCCGGCGAGGTAGCCGGGAGGCGGCGGCATGATGCCCGGCGGTGCCGGGGATCGTCTCGAGGACGATGGCCGCGATCGTCGACGGCCCCTCGAACTGCACGACCTGCTCGAGGTGCTCGAGGGCGCGCTCGCACTCCTCCTCCTCGGAGCGTGGAGTGGAACGGCGACCGGTAGAGAAACGGGCCGAAGAAGTGCACGACCCCGGCGCTCCCGTAGTCGTTGGCGAACCGCCGCGGGTCGCCGGTGAGGTTGATCGCCGTCGTCGTGCCGCCGTGATAGGACCGGTAGGTCGAGAGCAGCTTGATCCGGCCGGTGTGCAGCCGCGCCATCCGGGTGGCGTGCTCGACCGCCTCGGCGCCGGCGTTGGTGAAGAAGACCTTGTTGAGCCCGTCCGGGCGCCCGCTCGCAGATGAGCCGGGCCGCCTCGCTGCGGACGTCGTTGGCGAACTGCGGCGCCACCGTGCAGAGGCGGTCGGCCTGCTCCTGGATCGCCGCCACCACCTTCGGGTGCTGGTGGCCGATGTTCGTGAAGACGAGCTGGCAGCAGAAGTCGAGGTACCGGTTGCCCGTCGTAGTCCCAGACGTAGGAGCCGCTCGGCGCCGGCGATGGGCATCGGCTTGATGAGCTCCTGGGCCGACCAGGAGTGAAAGACGTGGGCGCGGTCGGCCGCGTAGACGCGGGCGCCTTCCTCGGTGCTCTCGGAGGACTTCTGTCGATGAGCCGTCCTTGTGCATCGGTAGGGTCCTGCCGGGCCGGCCCGGTCGTCGAGGGTGCCGGCAGCCCGTGCGGGCGGGGCCTTGTTCAGGAGTTCTGCGGGAAGCCGAGGTTGATGCCGCCGTGGCTCGGGTCGAGCCAGCGGCTCGTCACGACCTTGCCCCGCGTGAAGAAGTGGACGCCTTCGGTGCCGTGGGCATGGCTGTCGCCGAAGAGCGAGCTCTTCCAGCCGCCGAAGGAGTAGTACGACACCGGGACCGGGATCGGGACGTTGACGCCGACCATGCCCACCTCGACCTCGTTCTGGAAGCGCCGGGCGGCGCCCCCGTCGTTGGTGAAGATCGCCGTGCCGTTCCCGTACGGGTTGTCGTTCACGAGCTCGAGGGCGGCGTCGTAGGTCGGCGCCCGCACGACCGAGAGCACGGGACCGAAGATCTCGTCCCTGTAGATCGACATCTTCGGGCGTCACCTTGTCGAAGAGCGTCGGGCCGAGGAAGAAGCCCCCCTCTTCCCCGTCCACCTCGACCCCGCGGCCGTCGACGACGAGCTCGGCTCCCTCCTCGACGCCGGCGTCGAGGTAGGAGGCCACCTTGTCCCGGTGGGCCTTCGTCACGAGCGGCCCCATGTCGACCTCCCGCCGGCCGTCGCCGACCCTCACGCCCGCCATCCGCTCCCGGATCTTCGCGACGAGCTCGTCGGCCACCGGCTCGACGGCGACGACCACCGAGATCGCCATGCACCGCTCACCGGCCGATCCGAAGCCGGCGTTCACCGCCGCGTCGGCCGCCAGGTCGAGGTCGGCGTCGGGCAGCACGACCATGTGGTTCTTGGCCCCGCCGAGAGCCTGCACCCGCTTGTGGGCCCGGGTGCCGGTCTCGTAGACGTAGCTGGGCGATCGGCGTCGATCCGACGAAGGAGATCGCCTTCACGCCTTCGTGCTCGAGGAGGGCGTCCACGGCCACCTTGTCGCCGTGGACGACGTTGAAGACGCCCTCGGGGAGGCCGGCCTCCGCCCACCGCTCCGCCAGCCAGATCGAGGCCGACGGATCCTTCTCGCTCGGCTTCAGCACGACGGTGTTGCCGCAGGCGATGGCGACGGGGAAGAACCAGCTCGGGACCATGGCCGGGAAGTTGAAAGGGCTGATGATGGCGACCGGGCCGAGCGGCTGGCGGATCGAGTAGACGTCGACGCCGGTCGAGACCTCGGCCGAGTAGCCGCCCTTCAGGAGCTGCGGGATGCCGCAGGCGAACTCCATCACCTCGAGCCCCCGGTTGACCTCGCCGAGGGCGTCGGAGAGGACCTTGCCGTGCTCGGAGGTGACGATGCTGGCCAGCTCGGCCGCCCTTTCGGCGACGAGCTGGCGGAAGGCGAAGAGGATCTTCGAGCGCTTGGCGAGGGAGGAGCGCCGCCAGCTCTCGAAGGCTGCCGTGGCGGCCCTCACCGCCTCGTCGACGACTTCGGCCGGGTGGCAAAGGCGACGTGCTTGGTCAACTCACCTGTAGCGGGGTCGTAGACGTCGCCGGTGCGGCTCGGCGATCCCGTCGTAGCGGCTTTCCGTCTATCCAGTGTCGGACGAGAGGTATCGAGGTCGGGCCTGTGCCGGTCATGCCCCGATTCTCGCGCCGAGTCGCTCCCGGTCGGGTCGCCCCTTGCCGCGGCGCTCGTCCCGTGGGCGGAGCTTGCCGTCCGGGCTCGACCGATCGGCTGCCGGAGCCCGGTCGGCGCTCGGCTGCTAGTCCGGCGCTGCCGTTCACGCCGGTGGCGGCGGTCGCGCTCCGACCCGGGCGACGGCCTGAGCCGCCGCCGCCACGGCTGCCGCCGCGGAGGCATCGAGGTCGCCGCCCGCCAGCCAGGTTGGCAAGGAAGCCGGCCGAGAAGGCGTCCCCCGCTCCGGTCGTGTCCACGACCGGTCCCAGGGGGCGCCGGGAGCCGGATGCGGCGGCCGTCCTGCCGTGCCGACGAGCGCTGCCTGCCGGCCCGAGCTTCAGGGCCACCGTCGGGTAGTGCTCGAGGAGCGCTTCGACGATGGCGCCCGGCTGCGTCCAGCCCCGTGAGCAAGCGGCCCTCGTCGTGGTTCGGGAAGACGAGGGCGGCGCCGGCTCGTCCACTCGAGGAACGCGCCCGGCCCGACGCTCGCCAGCCCGGCCAGCGAGGACGGGTCCACCGAAGTGGTCACTCCGGCCTCGCCGCGCCGCTCGCCCACAGCCGCCGCACGGCCGCCCGCGGCGCCTCGGCGAAGAGGGTGTAGCCCGAGACGTGGAGGATCGAGGCGCCGGCGAGCAGCCGCGTCGGGCACGTCGTCTGTCGGAGAGGGCGAGGCTGGCGCCCCGGTCGGTGAACATCGAGCGCTCGCCGTCCGGACCGACGAGGACGACGATCGTGCCGGTGGGCGTGGCTTCGTCGACGGTGATCATCGCCTCGACGCCGTGGCGCTCGAGGGCGGCCCGGTGCAGGGCGGCGTCCGCCCGGCCGGCCCGCCCCACGAAACGGACGCGCGCCGCCGAGGGCCCCCAGCCAAGCCGCCTGGTTGGCGCCGGATCCGCCCGGCAGCGCCTCGACGAGCGAAGGGGTGTCCGTGCCCGACTGCCATCGGCCCGAGCGGCCGGACGACGATGTCGTTGATGACGTCCCCGACGACGACGGCGAGGGGCCGGCTCACTCCCCGTGCCCGGCGAAGGCCTGGGCGATCAGCGCCGGCGACGGCGACGTTGTTGCGCACGGCAGAGACGTTCGCCTCCAGGCTGGCACCGCCCGAGGCGCGGTAGATGTGGTCGAGGAGAAACGGCGTCACAGCCTTTCCCTCGATCCGTCCGCTCTCGGCGGCCGCGACCGCCTCGAGCGAGGAGCGCCTCGTGGATCGCCGGCTCGAGCTGGTGCTCCCGGGGGACCGGGTTCGCCACGACGACGGCGCTCTCGAGGCCGAGCGAATCGGCTGCCGGCCATGATCGCGGCCACCTCGGCCGGCGAGTCCACGCTCCAGTCGAGGCCGAAGCCGGAGTCGGCCACGAAGAAGCCCGGCATCGCCTTCGTCCCGTACCCCACCACGGTGACGCCGAGCGTCTCGAGACGCTCCAGGGTGGCCGGCACGTCCAGGACGGACTTCACGCCGGCGCAGACGACCGTGATCGGCGTCCGGCCGAGGGCGGCCAGGTCGGCCGACTCGTCGAAGGTCTGCCCGGCGCCCCGGTGGACGCCGCCGATCCCGCCGGTGGCGAAGACCCGGATGCCGGCGCGGCGGGCGAGGACGGCCGTCGAGGCGACTGTCGTCGCCCCGTGACCGCCCGCCGCCATCACGAGCGGGAGCTCGCGCACGCCGACCTTGGCCACGTCCGGTGAGCTCGCGAGGATCTCGACCTCAGCGGAGTCGAGGCCGACGACCGGCTGGCCGCCGACCACACCGACAGTCGCCGCCGTCACGCCCGGCCTTGAGCGAGCATCGCCTCGAGCTCGCGGGCCACCTCGAGGTTGCGGGGCCGCGGCAAGCCGTGGCTGATGATGGTCGATTCGAGGGCGACGACGGGGCGCCCGGCCTCGAGCGCCTCCTCCACCGCCGGCTGCGACCCGCACGGCTGGCGCCGCTCATGAGCCGAGGAGCGCTTCGACACCGGGCCGGAGCTGCGACAGCTCGCCGTTCGCCAGCCGGCGGGCGTCCTCCGAGAGGCCGGTCGACAGGTGTCACCACCTCCAGGTAGACCTTGAGCTTCGGCTCGGTCCCGCTCGGGCGGACGACGACGCGGGCCCCTCCGGCCAGCCGGTAGACGAGGACGTCGGACGGGGGAAGGCCGACCGGGTGCCCGCCGGAAGGCTGGCAGGCCCTCGGACAGGTCGAGCGACAGCGGCCACGGCCCGGCCTCCGAGGTCTACGGGCGGCTCGTCCCGCAGCCGTTCCATCGCCTCGCCGGCGGACTGCGGTCCGGAGCGAGAGCTGGGAGGTCAGGTGGACGCCGTGGCGGGCGTGCAGCGTCGTCGAGGGCGGCGAGCACAGACGAGCCGCCCTGGCGCGCCCTTGTCAGCAACGCCAGGAACGACAGAGCGGCGCTGATCCCGTCCTTGTCCCGCACGACTTCGCCCGACCGCGTAGCCGAGCGCCTCCTCGTAGCCGAAGACGAAGCGGCTGCCGGGATAGTCTCCGGGGGCCCGCACGATCCACTTGAAGCCGGTGAGGGTCTCGGCGTAGAGAGCACCGGCCGCAGCGGCGATCTTGGACAGCAGCGACGACGAGACGATCGTCGTCGCCACGAGGCGCCGGTCGGGCTCGTTTACGCCGGCGGTCTCCTCGAGCACGTAGGCGCCGAGGAGGGCGCCGACCTCGTCACCGGTGAGCAGCCGCCAGCCGCCGTCGGGCGACGGTCAGGGAACGGCGACGGCGAGGCGGTCCCCGTCGGGATCGTTGGCGACCACGACGTCGGCACCGGACCGGCTGGCCTCGGCGAGGGCCAGGTCGAGGGCGCCCGGCTCCTCCGGGTTCGGGAACGGCGACGGTGGGGAAGTCGGGGTCGGGCTCGGCCTGCTCGGCGACGACGTGCCGGGCGGGGAAAGCCGGCCCGCTCGAGCGCGGCGCAGAACACGCCGGCGGCCACGCCGTGCAGGGGCGTGTAGACGACGCGGAGCGATTCCGCCCCGGGAGGCGCCGGCGAGAGCGCCGCCACGGCATCCAGGTAGGCGTGCGAGGACGTCGTCGCCGTGGCGAATGACGAGCGGGCCGTCGAGGTCCCCGATCGGGATGGCCGACAGGGGCCCGAGGGCGGCGATACGGGCCTCGATCTCGGCGTCGACCGGCGGGACGATCTGCGCCCCGTCCTCGAGATAGAGCTTGTAGCCGTTGTCGGCCGCCGGGTTGTGGCTGGCGGTGATCATGACGCCGGCGGCGGCACGAGGTGGCGCACCGAGAAGGCCAGCAACGGCGTCGGCTGCGGGCGGTCGAGCAGGTGGACGCGGAAGCCGGCGCCGGAGAGGCAGGCGGCCGCCTCGTCGGCGAACTCCGCCGAGCCGTGGCGGGCGTCACGTCCGAGGACGACGCCGGCCTCGTCTGATCCCGGCCGCTTCTCCCGCAGCCAGCCGGCAACGGCGGCGGTGGCAGCCCGCACGACGGCACGGTTCATCCGGTTGGGCCCGGCGCCGACGGCCCCCCGCAGGCCGGCGGTGCCGAAGGAGAGCCTGGCCGGCGAACCGGTCGGCCAGCTCGGCGGCGGCGGCCGGCCCGGCGTCGTCGAGCAGGCGCTGCAGCTCAGCTCGCGTGGCGCCGTCGGGGTCCTCGGCCAGCCAGGCCCGAGCGGCGGCGGCGGCGTCGCTCACGTCAGGAGGCGTGATGTGCTCACGTCAGGCGGCCGATGACGGCGGCGATGAGAGAGCCGACCGAGCGCCCGCTGCTCGGGCGCCCGCCGCGATCACCTCCTCGTGGCTGACCGCAGCCCCGTCCGGCCCGGCGGCGGCATTCGTCACGAGGGACAGCCCGAGCACCTCGGCGCCGAGCTGACGGGCGGCGATGGCCTCGAGCGCCGTCGACATGCCCGACGAGGTCGGCACCGAGCATCCCCAGCATGGCCATCTCGGCCGGCGTCTCGTAGTGGGGCCCGAGGAGGGCCGCATAGACGCCCTCGGCGAGGGAGGGGTCCTCGGCCCGGGCGAGGCGGCGCAGGCGGGCGCTGTAGAGGTCGGACAGATCGACGAAGCGCGGATGGTCATCCGGGAGGCGGCGCGCCCCGTCGAGCGGAGAGGTGGCGGTCAGGTTCAGGTGGTCGCGGATGAGCACCGGCTGGCCGACGCACGTAGTCGGTCGTTGATCGCCGCCGGCGGCGTTCGTGAGCACGATCGTGCGGCAGCCGGCGGCGATCGGCAGTCCGCACCCCGTGGACGACTGTGGCCGGCGGGTGGCCCTCGTACAGGTGGACCCGCCCGAGGAAGACGAGGACCCGCTGGCGACCGATCTCGACCGAGCGGACCGTCCCGGCGTGGCCGGCCACGGTCGGGGCGGGAAAGCCGCCGAGCTCGCTGACCGGGATCTCGGCGGAGGCCGGCCCGAGGGCGTCGGCGGCCGGCAGCGAAGCCGGAGCCGAGCACGACGGCGACGTCATGGCTGTCGTCAGCCGGTGCGCGCCCGGAGCACGAGGGCGGCCGCCTCAGCCGCCGCGAAGCTGTCGAGGGTCATCTGTTCTACTCCCTCGAGTACGGCTTGCCGTCGGCCGCCGGCGGCCGGACGCGGCCGACGAGCCCGGAGACGACGGCGATGGTGATGACGTAGGGAGCCATCGCGAGGAACGGGGACGGGATGACGGCGCTCCCGGGCAGGAGGGCGAGGGAGGCCTCGAGCGAGACGGCGAAGCCGAACAGCACCGCCGCCCCGAGAGCCCCGAACGGCCGCCACCGGCCGAAGATCATCGCCGCCAGGGCGACGTAGCCGAGCCCGGCGGTCATGCCGGCCGAGAACTGGCCGACCGAGCCGATCGTGAACGTCGCCCCGCCGATGCCGGCGATCACGCCGCCGAGGATCACGTTCGAGTACCGCGTCCTGATCACCCGGATGCCGACCGTCTCGGCAGCCCGCGGGTGCTCGCCGACGGAGCGGACCCGCAGCCCCCAGCGGGTGTGGAACAGCGCCGACGTGGACGACGACGACGAGGACGGCGGCCAGGTAGACGAAGACGTTCTGGTCGAACAGGACCGGCCCGGCGATGGGGATCTTCGAGAGCAGCGGGATGGCGACGGGCGAGAACGTCGTCGGGCTGTTGAGCGTGCTCGCGTACGGGCTCAGCACCTGCTCGGTGAGGAAGTTGGTCAACCCGGTGCAGAAGGCGACGATCACGACGCCGACGATGATCTGGTCGGCCCCGTAGCGCAGGGACAAGAAGGCGAGCAGCGCACCGAAGACGCCTCCGGCGAAGGCGCCGGCGAGCATCCCGAGCCACAAATTGCCCGACCAGCTGCCGATCATCGCCCCGAGGAAGGCGCCGGCGAGGAACTGGCCCTCGATGGCGATGTTGATCACCCCGGAGCGCTCGCACATGATCCCCGACAGCGAGCCGTACACGAGCGGCGTCGTCGAGATCAGCGTGGCGGCGAGCATCTCGACGAAGTTGAGCGTCCCCCCGCGGGCCGCCCAGGTGAGGAAGGCCCACACGAAGACGATCACGCCGAGGGTGAAGATGAGGTACGTCCCCCGGCTGCCGCCGGCGCACGACGAGGACGGCGCCGATCAGCGCGCAGACGATGGCGAGCACGATCGACGTCGAACGCACGGGCATCTTCAAGGGGGAGACGTGGACCGCCGGGGGAGCCGTGAGGATGAACGTCGCCTGCTCATGAGCCGGCGCGCCGAGGCCGAAGGCGAAGAAGGCCACGAGGGCGATCACGATGAGGAACAGCCCCATCCCCCGCTGGCGCCCGAGCTGGATGATCCGCGCCTCCGGTGCGGCCAGATCCGCGGGCACGAGGCCGACTGTCGTCACGTCGCCGGCCCTACTCGGCGGCGGGCGCCCGGAGCCCCGGGAAGGCGGCGGGCCATCAGCTCCACCCCTTCGTGGTGATGCGCGTGCAGGCCGATCCCGGCGTCCCGCAGGCGGAAGATCTCCCGGACGAGGGCCGGCGTGGCGACGAAGAAGACGATGATCGCCTGGATGACCGTCGTGAGGTCGATCGGGATGCCGGTGGCGGCCTGCATGTTGCGGCCGCCGGTGATGAGGGCGGCGAACAGCAGCGAGCCGAGGAGGACGCCGACGGGCCGGTTCCGCCCGAGCAGGGCCACGGTGATGGCGTAGAAGCCGGTGTTGCCGCCGTAAGCCGTCGAGAGGAAGAAGTCGGTCCCCGACAGCGTCGCCATCCCGGCCAGGCCGGCGAGGGCTCCCGAGATCGTGAGGACGAGGATCGTCACCTTGCGGACGTCCATCCCGGCCGTCCGGCCGGCGTCCGGGTTCAGGCCGATCACCTTGAAGGAGAAGCCCAGCTTGCTCCTCCGCGTGAACCACGCCGCCAGCGACGACGACGGCGAGGGCGACGACGAGGCCGAGGTTCACCCTGAGCCCGCTGCCGAACAGGTGCGGCATCCGAGCCGTCGTCGGCATCGTCTTCGAGATGGAGTTCGACTGCCCCGGCTGCTGGAAAGGGGCGACCGTGAGCAGGTAGGCCAGCAGGTCGAGGAAGATGTAGTTCAGCATGATGGTCGTGATGACCTCGTGGGCCCCCGTCATCGCCTTCAGGTAGCCGGGGATGAAGCCGGCGATCGCTCCGCCGGCGGCCCCGCCGAGGATCACGAGCGGCAGGTGGATGCCGATCGGGAGGTGGACGGCGAAGCCGACGTAGAGGGCGCCGAGGGCGCCGGCGATGAGCTGTCCCTGGGCGCCGATGTTGAACACCCCGGTGCTGAACCCGAGGGCTACGCCGGTGCCGGCGAGGATGAGCGGCGTCGCCGAGACGAGGGTCTCGGAGAGCGGCGTGAAGACCGCCGTCCAGCCGTGACCGCGTCGAGATGGCGTTCCCGAGCGTCGACGGGTCGAAGATCGATCCCGTGAACAGCGCCGAGTAGGCGTTGCCGATGGTGTGCCCGGTCACGCTGAGCGCCGCCCCCGGCGCAGACCCGAAGGCGCCCCAGGCCTGCAGGACGGCAGGCGTCGTGACAAGGATGAGGATCGCCCCGACGACGAGAGCGCTCACGAAGGCAAGGAAGGTGACGACGGCCGCATTCGCCTCCGTCAGCCGGCGAAGCATGCCCACCCAGTCGACGCCCTTTCTCGTGGCGGGCTCGGGCGCCGGCTCGGGCGGGCCGGGCGGGGTGCCGGCGCTCGCCGGCGGTCCGCCGAGGCCGGGAGGGGCTTCCGTGCTGGCAAGTCGGGTCCGACCCTGGCCGGCCGACGGCGCCTTTGCCGTCCACGTCGCTCACGGGGCGCCACCTCCGGCCGGGGCCCCCGAAGCTGCGTGCTCCCCGTCCCCGCCGGCGGGGGCGCCGGCCATCATGAGCCCGATCTGCTCCCGCCCGATCGACGGGTCGACGATCCCGGTGATGCGCCCTCGGAACATGACGGCGATCCGGTCTCCGAGCGCCAGCACCTCGTCGAGCTCGGACGAGATGATGAGCACGGCCGACACCTTGTCCCGCTCGGCGACGATCCGCTGGTGGACGTACTCGATCGAACCGACGTCGAGCCCCCGGGTCGGCTGGGAGGCGAGGAGCAGCTTGATGGGCCGGGACAGCTCCCGGGCGAGCACGACCTTTTGCTGGTTGCCGCCCGACAGAGCCGCCACCGGGTCGTCGATCGACCGTCGCCCGGATGTCGAACTCCCGCACCTTGATCGTGGCGTTCTCCCTCACGGCCGCCGAGATCACGCGAGACGCTCTTCGCGAAGGGGGCGACGTCGTAGATGTCGAGGACGAGGTTGTCGCGGATCTCCATCGGCAGGACGAGCCCGTCGACCTGGCGGTCCTCCGGCACGTGGGCGACCCCGGCGCGGATCGACTGGCGCGGCGTGGCGGTCGTCAGCTCGTGCCCGCCGAGGCGGATCGATCCCGACGTCGACTCGATCGTGGTGGCGCAGGCCGGCGATGGCCTCGGCGAGCTCGGTCTGGCCGTTTCCCTGCACGCCGGCGAGGGCGACGATCTCGCCGGCGCGGACCTCGAGGTCGACATGGTCGACCACGGTCAGCCCGCGCTCGTCGACGACGGTGAGATCCTTGATCTCGAGGACGGTCTCTCCCGGCGTGGCCGCCTCCTTGCTCACCACGAGCTCGACCGACGGCCCGACCATCATCGCGGCCAGCTCCTTCTCGCTCGTCTCGGCCGGCGTCGTCGTGCCGACCACCTTGCCGAGGCGCATCACGGTGATGCGGTCGGCGACGGCGAGCACCTCCTTCAGCTTGTGGGTGATGAACAGGATCGAGCGGCCCGCCGGCCACGAGCGACCGCATGATGCGGAAGAGCGCCTCGGTCTCCTGGGGCGTGAGGACCGACGTCGGCTCGTCGAGGATCAGCACGCTGCGCGTCGCGATAGAGCGCCTTCAGGATCTCGACCCGCTGCTGGACGCCGACGGGAAGGTCCTCGACGATGGCCTCGCGGGTCGACCTCGAGGCCGTACTCAGCCGACAGCCGGCGGATGTCGGCGGCCGCCTTGCGGCGGTCGAAGAACCCGAACCGGCTGCGTCGGCTCGAACCCGAGGACGACGTTCTCGGCCACGGTGAAGACGGGCACGAGCATGAAGTGCTGGTGGACCATCCCGATGCCGCGGGCGACGGCGTCGCCGGGGTTGGCGAAGCGGACCGGCTCGCCGTCGAGGCGGATCTCGCCCCGGTCCGGCCGCAGCAGCCCGAACAGGACGTTCATGAGCGTGCTCTTGCCGGCGCCGTTCTCCCCGAGGAGGCAGTGGATCTCGCCCTCCTCGACCGAGAGGCTGACGCCGTCGTTGGCGACGAGGGTGCCGAAGCTCTTGGTGATGTCCGACCAGCTCGAGCTTCATCGGCGGGCCTCGTGCTGCACTCGAGGCCGGGACGCCAGGCCCGGCCGGCACGTCCCCGACATCGGCCGACCTTGGCGACGTCAGTCATCGCCCGCCGGCTCTCCGGCGAGCCCGTGCGGCCGCTGTCGGATCCGCGCCGGTCTAGCTCGCCGGGTAGGAGTCCGGGTCGACGGAGATCTTGCCGGAGATGATCCCGGCCTTCAGCGTGGTGATCTCGGACTGCACCTTGGCGGGGATCTTGCTGGCGAAGTCGTGGTACGGCGACAGCGCCACGCCGCCGTTGGCGAGGGTCCCGTTGTAGTTGCCGCCCTTGAACGTCCCCTTGGCGGCGGCGAGGACGGCGGCGGCCACCGATGCGGCGATGCCCTTCGTGACGCTCGTGATGAAGAGCGAGCAGTACTGCGGCGCCGAGACGCAGCCGTCGGTGTCGACCCACTCCATGTAGTGGCCCGGGCCGGCCTGCTTGACGGCGGCGGCGGCGCCGAGGCCGACGGCGCCGGCGACCGGGAAGATCACGTCGGCGCCCTCGGCCATGAGGGTGCGGGCGTCGGTCTTGCCGAGGCCCTCGTTGGTGAAGTCGTTCGTGAACAGGCCCGTGCCGGCGAAGCTGCCCGCCGGCGCGGGGGTTCTTCGGCGTCCAGCCGAGCGCCTTGACGTGGCGCGTGGTTGAGCTTGTCGTAGTAGCGGACGCCGGCCACCCAGCCGTCCATGTAGAGCGTCACGGTCGGGATGTTCTGGCCGCCGAAGGTGCCGACCGCTCCCGGACTTGCTCATGGCCGCGGCCAGGTATCCGCCGAGGAAGGCGTCCTGGTTCGTCTGGTAGACGAGGGCGAGGATGTTGCTCGATCGACCGGCGGTGTAGGTGAAGTCGACGATGGAGAACTTCTGCGACGGGTGCGCCTTGGCGGCGGTCTGGGTGGCGGCGCCCATGTCGAAGCCGACGGTGATGATGATGCCGCACTTGTCGGCGATGAAGGTGTTGATGTTCGGCGTGTAGTCGCTCGTCGAGGTCGAGGACAGGTACTCGGTACGTGATGCTCGGGTCGACGGCGGCGGCCGCCTTCAGGCCGGCGTAGGCGGAGGCGTTGAAGGAGCGGTCGTTGATGCCGCCGGTGTCGGTCACCTCGCAGGCGAGGAACTTCCCGCTCCCGGCGCGGCCGTGCTGCTGAGCCGTGGTCGGTCGTGGTGTCGTGCTGCTCTTGCCGCAGGCGGTGAGAGCCAAGGCTGCCACCGCCGACATGGCCACTCCGCCGATCACCCTGCCGCAGATTCCTTGTTCGCGTCATGGCTCTTGACAGACCCCCTTCGGTGGACGACCCGGCTCCCGACGATTGCCCGCGTGAGAACGTAGTCGCTCGTGGCCGGTACCGCACGTACACGGCGCGACTCGACGCGGCGGCGACGGACCTCACACCCCGAGGGGTGCCAGACCGTCTTCATCTCGACGAAGGCCTTCATCCGCCCGATCGACGGGCGGAGCCGCCCAGTCCTCCTCCGAGCACGAGCAGCGCGCTTCAGGTTGCCGGCCGCCAGCACCTCGAGGCCGGCGCGCTCCTCCGGCGCCGCCCCGGACGAGGTCGATGGCGTTGACGTCCATGTGGCCGGCGAGCACCGGCGCCAGCTCGGCGAGCCGCCCGGTGAGGATGTTCACCACCCCGGGCGGGACGTCGGAGGTGGCCAGCACCTCGGACGAGGTTGACCGCGGGCAGCGGACGGCGCTCGCTCGCCACGACGACGGCCGTGTTGCCGGTGACGATGACCGGCGCCAGCACGCTCACGAGCCCGAGCAGGCTCGAGGCCGGCGGGGCGAGCACCGCCACGACACCGGTCGGCTCGGGAATCGTGAAGTTGAAGAACGGCCCGGCGACGGCGTTGGCGCCTCCGGCGACCTGGGTGAACTTGTCGGCCCAGCCGGCGTACCAGACGAGCCGGTCGACGGCCGCCGCCACGACGCGGCGGGCGCGGCCGAGGAGCGAGCCCCTCGGCGGCAGCCACCTCGGAGGCGAACTGGGCGCTCCGGCCCTCGAGGACCTCGGCCACCCGGTAGATCACCTGGCCCCGGTTGTAGGCGGTCGCCGACGACCACGGAGCCA
Organism: uncultured Actinomycetota bacterium; assembly: GCA_963754255.1. Lineage (GTDB taxonomy): Bacteria > Actinomycetota > Acidimicrobiia > Acidimicrobiales > Bog-793 > CAVWEW01. Next base: position 12,131 of record CAVWEW010000006.1, on the reverse strand, counting down.
CGGCGGCCCGGGCGGCGACGACGGCGTCGCGGGCGTCCTTTCGCGAGGCGAGGGCGGCGTTGGCGAGAAACGAGCCGTCGGCGCCGGCCACCTCGTAGGAGCGCCCCGACTCCGAGCGGGGGAAGGCGCCGTTGACGAAGAGCTTGTAGGTCTTCCGGACGTCGACCGCCGCTCGCCGGCGCTCGCCGCAGGCGTGCCTTCAGGCATCGAGGTAGGCCTCGAGGCCGTGGCGGCCGCCCTCACGGCCGAAGCCGGACTCCTGGTAGCCGCCGAAAGGGCTCGCCGGGTCGAACCGGTTGAAGGTGTTCGCCCAGACGACGCCGGCCTGCATCTTCGCCGCCATCCAGAGGATCCGGCTGCCCTTCTCGGTCCACACTCCCGCCGAGAGGCCGTAGGGGGTGTTGTTCGCCTTCGTGACGGCCTCGGCCGGCGTCCTGAACGTGAGGACGGACAGCACCGGCCCGAAGATCTCCTCCCGGGCGATGCGGTGCGACTGGCTCACGCCGGTGAAGATCGTCGGGGCGAACCAGTAGCCCCGGTCGGGCAGCTCGCAGGGCGGCGACCACCTCTCGGCGCCCTCGGCCTCGCCGGCGGCCGACAGCTGCCGGATCTTCGTCGAGCTGCTGGGCCGAGTTGATGGCGCCGATGTCGGTGTTCTTGTCGAGCGGGTCGCCGAGCCGCAGGGTGGCGAGGCGCCGCTTCAGGCGCTCGACCACCGCGTCGGCGACCGACTCCTGCACGAGCAGCCGCGAGCCGGCGCAGCAGACCTGGCCCTGGTTGAAGAAGATGCCGTTCACGATCCCCTCGACCGCCTGGTCGAGCGGGAGCGTCGTCGAAGACGATGTTGGCCGCCTTGCCGCCGAGCTCGAGGGTGAGCCGGCGGCCCGTCCCGGCGAGGGTGCGGAGGATCTGCTTGCCCACCTCGGTCGAGCCGGTGAAGGCCACCTTGTCGAGGCCCGGGTGCCCGACGAGGGCGGCCCCGGTCTCCCCGTCGCCGGTCACGATGTTGACGACGCCCGGCGGCAGGTCGGCCTGCTGGCAGACCTCGGCCAGGAGCAGGGCGCGTGAGCGGTGTCGTCTCGGCCGGCTTCAGGACGCAGGTGTTGCCGGCGGCGAGCGCCGGGGCGAGCTTCCAGGCCGCCATCAGGAGGGGGAAGTTCCACGGGATGACCTGCCCGGCGACGCCGAGCGGCCGGGGCGACGGCCCGAGCCCGGCGTGCTCGAGCTTGTCCGCCCAGCCGGCGTGGTAGAAGAAGTGGGCGGCCGCGAGCGGGACGTCGACGTCGCGCGACTCGCGGATCGGCTTGCCGTTGTCGAGCGACTCGAGGACGGCGAACTCCCGGGCCCGCTCCTGCAGGATGCGGGCGATCCGGAAGAGGTACTTCGCCCGCTCCGCCCCCTTCATCCTGCGCCCAGACGCTCTCCTCGGCGGCGCGGGCGGCACCGACGGCCGCCTCCACGTCGGCCTCGCCGGCGGCGGCCACCTCCGCCAGCGGCTCCTCGGTGGCCGGGTTGTAGGTGGTGAAGCGTGCGCCCGCTCGAGCTCGGGACGAACTCGCCGTTGAGGAACAGGCCGTAGGACGGCTGCGAGGCGGACGATCTCCCGCGACTCCGGCGCCGGCGCGTACTCGAAGGCCACCCCTAGTCCACCGTGAAGTAGTCGGGCCCGGCGTAGACGCCGGTCGAGCAGCTTGGAGCGCTGCATGAGGAGGTCGTTCAGCAGGCTCGAGGCGCCGATCCGGAAGGCCGCCGGGCGTGAGCCAGTCGCTCGCCGGCAGTCTCGGCGACGAGCACGAGGTACCTGATGGCGTCCTTCGAGCTGCGGATGCCGCCGGCGACCTTCACGCCCACCCGCCGGCCGGTGGCATCGGCGAAGTCGCGCACGGCCGCCAGCATGACGAGTGCGGCCGGCAACGTCGAGGCCGGTGTGACCTTGCCGGTCGAGGTCTTGACGAAGTCGGCCCCGCCGAGCATGGCCAGCCAGGCCGCCCGCGAGACGTTGTCGAGCGTGGCGAGCTCGCCCGTCTCGAGGATGACCTTCAGGTGAGCCTCGCCGCAGGCCTCCCGCACCAGGCGGACCTCCTCGTAGACCTGCCCGTAGCGGCCGGACAGGAAAGCCCCCCGGTCGATGACCATGTCGATCTCGTCGGCTCCCGCCGCGACGGCGTCACGGGTGTCGGCGAGCTTCACGGCGAGCGAGGCGCGGCCGGAGGGGAAGGCCGTCGCCACCGACGCCACGGCGACGCCGGAGCCCTCGAGGGCCTCAGCGGGCGACCTCGACGAGGTCGGGGTAGACGCAGACGGCCGCGACGGGCGGCACCGAGGCGTCGCGTCGGATCGGGCCGGCGCGCCTTCGCGCACATCGCCCGCACCTTGCCCGGCGTGTCCGCACCTTCGAGCGTGGTGAGGTCGATCATCCGGATCGCCATGTCGATCGCCCAGGCCTTGGCGCTCGTCTTGATCGACCGGGTGGCGAGCGAGGCCGCCCGCGCCTCTGCCCCGACCTGGTCGACGCCGGGCAGGCCGTGGAGCAGCTGGCGCAAGGCGGCGTCGGACGAGGCGATCTCCCCGGGAGGGCGCGCTCGAGCAATGTCGCTGTCGCCCTCGGCTGCATCTCCACGTGAGTGCAAATGTAGTGGCCCCGGCGCCTCGCTGCCGGACTGGCCGCGGCGCGGCGGCTCGCGGCGAGCGGCTCAGCCGCCGGCGAGTCGCGCCCCGGCCCGACGCGAAGCCCGGCTTGATCACCTCGTTGATGATGCAGCAGCCGCTCGTCGAAGTGGGCGAAGGCGCTCTTCATGGCATTGAGCGTGAGCCACTCGAGGTCACCGAGGCTGTAGCCGAACGTCTCGGCGACGGTGTGCAGCTCCGACGACAGGCTGACGCCGCTCATGAGCCGGTTGTCGGTGTTGACCGTCACGCGGAACTGCAGCCGGCGGAGCAGCCCGATCGGGTGCTCGGCGAGGGAGGGCGCCGCCCCGGTCTGGACGTTCGAGGTCGGGCACATCTCGAGGGGGATCCGCCGGTCCCGCACGTAGCTCGCCAGCCGGCCGAGGACGACGGTGCCGTCGGCGTCGACCTTGATGTCGTCGACGATGCGCACGCCGTGGCCGAGGCGGTCCGCCCCGCAGATCTGGAGCGCCTCCCAGATCGACGGCAGCCCGAACGCCTCGCCGGCGTGGATCGTTATGTGGAAGTTCGCCTGCTGCACGTAGTGGAAGGCGTCGAGGTGGACCGTCGGCGGGCTGCCCGCCTCGGCGCCGGCGATGTCGAAGCCGACGATGCCCTCGTCGCGGTGGCGCACGGCCAGCTCGGCGATCTCGAGAGAGCGGGCGGCCGTCCGCATCGCCGTCAGCAGGCCGTAGACGCGGATGTCGCGGCCGTCGCTCCCCTGCCGGAAGCCCTCCAGCACCGCCTCGACGACGGCGTCGAGCGAGAGCCCCTTCGCCACGTGCAGCTCGGGAGCGAAACGCACCTCGGCATAGACCACCCCGTCGAGCGGCGAGGTCCTCGGCGCACTCCGCCGCCACCCGGACGAGGGCTTCCCGCGTCTGCATCACCGCCACGGTGTGGTCGAAGCCCGCCAGGTACAGCTCGAGGTTTCCCTGGTTGGAGCCCGCCCTGAACCAGCGTCTCGAGCTCGTCGGCGTCGCTCGTGGGCAGGGCGCAGTAGCCGACCTCACGGGCCAGCTCGAGCACCGTCGCCGGGCGCAGGCCGCCGTCGAGGTGGTCGTGGAGCAGCACCTTTGGCACGGACGGACGAGTCTCGAGCGACGGCCGGGTCGGACGCAGGTGAGCTCATGGGGGGTGCCTCCGGCCGTCGATCAGTTCTCGGCTGCCCGGGCCGCCTCGATCGCTCGGGTGCGCCGGCCGCGTGGTCCGCCGCCGCTCATGGCCGGATGACCTCGAGGACCATCGGCCGGCCGGCCGGCGGCTCCGGGCCGATCTCGATCGCGCCGGCGAGCGACTCCTCTGCGCGCGGGGAGCCTGTCGGGCTCATCGGCATGGAGCTCCAGCAGCACCTGGCCGGCCTCGACGGGATCGCCCGGTCTTGGCAGGCAGACGACGCCGGCGGTGGCGCTCACGGGGTCCTGCTTGCGGGCACGGCCGGCGCCGAGACGCCAGGCGGCGACGCCGACCGCCCGGGCGTCGAGCCTCCGCAGGTAGCCGGAGCTGTCGCTTCGCACCGGCTCGACGTGCTCGGCCCTCGGCAGCGGTGGCGTCCGGGATCCCCGCCCTGTGCCTCGACCATCTCCTTGAAGCGGCCGAGCGCCTGGCCCGACTCGAGCACGGCCGCCGGGTCCGCCTCGATGCCCGACGAGGGCAAGCATCTCGCTCGGCGAGGGCCAGCGTCACCTCGACGAGGTCGGCCGGACCGTCTCCTCTCATCGTCTCGAGGCACTCCGCCACCTCGAGAGCGTTGCCGACATTGTTGCCGAGCGGCTCGTCCATCGCGGGTCAGCAAGGCCGTCGTCCGCACCCCGTAGTCGGTGCCGAGGCCGACCATCGTCTCGGCGAGGCGCCGGGCGTCGGCCTCGCTCGACCATGAAGGCGCCGCTGCCCACCTTGACGTCGAGCACGAGGGCGGAGGTCCCCTCGGCGATCTTCTTCGACATGATCGAGCTGGCGATGAGCGGGATCGACTCGACCGTCCCGGTGACGTCGCGCAGCGCGTAGAGCCTCCGGTCCGCCGGCGCCAGGCCGGGCCCGGCCGCCGAGATGACACAGCCGACGCTCGGACAGGACGGCGATCATCTCCGGCGGCGACAGCTCCGAGCGGAAGCCGGGGATCGACTCGAGCTTGTCGAGCGTGCCGCCGGTGTGCCCGAGGCCCCGACCGGACAGCTGCGGGACGGCCGCCCCGCAGCAGGCGACGAGGGGAGCGAGGACGAGGGAGACCTTGTCGCCGACGCCTCCGGTCGAGTGCTTGTCGACTGTCGGGCCTGCCGGCGGCGCCGAGGTCGAGGCGCTCGCCGGAGTCGATGATCGCCTTCGTGAGCGCCTGCAGCTCGGACGGCTCGAGGCCCCGGAAGTAGATCGCCATGAGCAGGGCGGCCATCTGCTCGTCGGGCACCTCGTCGCGGGCGTAGGCGCCGACGAGCCAGCTGATCGCGCTCGCTGTCGAGGGCCGAGCCGTCCCGCTTCGCCCGGATGAGGTCGACGACGTCAGGACCGCGCACGGCGTCCCGCCACGTCGTCTCGGAGAGAAGGCCGACGGGAGCAAGCTCGCCGAGTGCGGACCGGCTCCGGGTCGGCATCGACGAGCAGCTGGTCGCCGCCGGCTTCGAAGAGCAGCTGGCGGCAGCGCCCGCACGGCGCGAGCGGGCTGCCCGTCCTCCGCGACGATGCTCACCGAGGCCAGCCGTCCCCCGCCGGTCGCGTGGAGCGCCGAGACGAGGCCGCACTCGGCGCAGAGCGTCAGCCCGTAGGAGGCGTTCTCGACGTTGCAGCCGACGACGAGGCGTCCGTCGGTCGTCAAGGCCGGCGGCACCGACCGAGAGCTGTGAGTAGGGGGCATAGGCCAGAGCCGGCCGCCGTCGTCGCTTCGGATCGAAGCTCTCCCCAATCCGACTGTCAACCCGATACCTCCCTCTCACTCCCATCCGCAGATCGGCCCTTGGCCCGTCTGCCGGAACGGGTCGCAGGATAATGCGCTTCTCGGATGCCTCCACGATCCTGACGCTGCCCGGGCTCGGAGACCGGCTACCTCGGTGGAGGAGCGCCTCACCGCCGGCCCGGCGGTTGAGGCGGAAGCGGCCGGGCTCACACCCGACTGTGGCGGTGTCGCGGCAGTGGCCGGGCTGAGGCCCGGCCACTGCCGCTACTGCCTTGCGTCTATGAATGCCGGTGCTCAGAGCTCAGCACCGTGGATCTTGCTCAGATTGGCACGTCCCAGCCCGATGCACGTCTTGACGGCGAACGACTGGTTCGCTGTGTCGAGGGGACCGACCGCGACGAGGGCGAAGAAGCCACCGTTCTTTTGCGGCTGGACCATGATATATCGATAGTTGTTCGTGAACGAACCCAGACCCCGGGCAGTGCCGCCGGTGGTGGAAGCCTTCACGTTCCCCATCGTGGTCGTGCCGAAGTTCGCCAGGGGCACGATGAAGCCCGCGCTGCACCCCGAAGGTGAGCACAAGGCCGGCCGCTCGACGATCCTTCGGCAGAGACGCGCAGGCACGAGCTGCAAGCGGCGGTCTTGGTGGCGGACTTGCGGAAGTGGCAGTCACCGACCGTGAGGGTGAACTTTCCCTTGGCGTAGCTAACGGTCGAGTTGATGACATCGCCCGGCTTCACACGGAACACAGAAACGGAGCCGGCCGGGTACATCTCGTACCAGGCGTAGTACTCCGGTGTCATGTTTCCCTTGCCGGCGCAGGTGGCGAATGTGCCGTCCTGCTCGACGGTCCCGTCGTTGAAACCGTCAAGGCCGACCCAGTTCGATGTCCAGCGGTTCGGCTTACCCGAGCACTTGACGGCCGGCTGGATGAAGTTGGCGTGGACGTAGTTGAACTTCTTGTTTGAGGTGACCGCGTAGCCTGACCAGTTCGCGGCGATGGTCGGGAGCCCCGCATGCGGCGCCGACTTCAGTCATCGCCGGACCGCCGACGTTCGGCAGGCTGCCGCTTGTCGCGACCGCACTGGTAGCAGCCAACCAACCCCAACGACAGGAAGGTCGTGGCGGCCGCCGTAGCGAGCACCAGGAATCTCTTCATATCTTCATTGTCTCCTTTGACAGTTGCAACTTGTGGACAGCACTCGACTGACGATCGCGTCGGGGTCGCGTCTCGGCACCTGACCAGACCCCTCGCGCTGCGCTTCCCTTCTCAGCCGGTTGGCTGATGACAGGGTGACGTGTCCCGGCGGGGCAGTCAAATCTCCCGCCAGTGCGTGCTATCCAGAACGCCTACCGTGGCCCCGTGACCGACACAGCCATGGGCGGAGCCGAGATGGACGCGGCGGCAGACGCCCGCATGAGCGCGGCGGCAGAGGCAAGGACGAGTGCGGACGCAGCCGCTCGGCGCGCCCGGGTAGACATCCGGGAGCTGACGACGATCGACGAGATGCACGAAGCCGGCCAGTTGTTCAGCGAGGTGTGGAGGACGCCGGGCGGCTGCCCCGAGATCTCCGACGATCTCCTGAGCGCCCTCGCAGCTGGCCGGCAGCTACGTAGCGGGTGCCTTCGAGGACGGCTCGCCCGGACAGCTCGTCGGGGCGTCGGTCGCATTCGCATCCGTCCGAGCGCGTCTCTGAGCCGCCCGAGCTCCATTCGCACCTGACCGGGGCCGTCCCGGACCGGCTGAGCTCAGGCATCGGCTTTGCCCTCAAGCTTCACCAGCGATGCCTGGGCGCTCGAGCGCGGGATCGGGATCGTCACCTGGACCTTCGATCCGCTCGTACGCCGCAACTCGGTCTTCAACCTCGCCAAGCTCGGCGCCTCGCGCCACCGCCTACCTCCGCGACGTCTACGGGATCCCTGCACCGACGTGCTGAACTGCGGGCGGCGAGAGCGACCGCCTCTGGGCCCGCTGGCAGCTGTCGGACCCGGCGTGGCGGCGGCTGCCGCCGGCAGCAGGCGGCTCGTGAGCAGTGACTCCATCCCCTGCCGCCTTCGACCGGACGGCGACCTGAGACCGGACTGCAGCCACCGGGATCCGGCCCGAGCAGGTTCACGGTGGGCGTCCCACCGGACATCGAGGCACTGCGCCGGGTCGGATCCCGCCCTCGCCCACGAGTGGCGGGCTGCTGTGCGGGATGTGCTCGGCGTGACCCTCGAGGAAGGAGGGCGCCTCGTCGGCGTCGACGGCGAGGGGCGACTTCGTCGTGAGGAGGCGGCAACGTGAAGCTCACCGCAGTCGAGCTGCTCCGGACCGAGCTTCCGCTCGTGCGGCCCTTCCGCACGTCGCTCGGCACCGAGACGGTCCGCGAGGCGCTCCTCGTGCGGGTCGAGGGCCCCGGGCTCGAGGGCTGGGGGGAGTGCGTCGCCGGCTCTGAGCCGCTCTACTCGTCCGAGTACCTCGACGCAGCCTGGATGACGCTCAAGCGCTTCATCGTCCCACGGCTGTTCTCGCCGCCGGAGACTGACTGCCGGCAGCGTGCAGGCGCTCACGGCCGACCTGAAGGGTCACCGCATGGCGAAAGCGGCGTCGAGATGGCCATCCTGGACGCCGAGCTGAGAGCGGAGGGCACGTCGTTTCGGAGCTATTTCGGAGGGAGCCCGGGCAGCGATCGCCGCCGGGCGTGTCCGTCGGCATCACCGGGACGATCGACGAGCTGCTCGACGTCGTCAGCCGGGCACGTGGCGGAGGGCTACCAGCGGGTGAAGCTGAAGATCGAGCCGGGATGGGACCTGGAGCCGGTCCGCGCCGTTCGCGACCTGCTCGGCCCGGGCTTCATGCTGCAGGTGGACGCCAACACTGCATATGGACGCGAGGACGCCGAACACCTGCGCCGCCTGGACGAATTCGGGCTTCTCCTCATCGAGCAGCCCCTCGACGAGGAGGACATCCTCGGCCACGTCGAGCTCGCCGAGGCAGCTCGACGACGCCGATCTGCCTCGACGAGTCGATCGTCTCGGCGCGCTCGGCCATCGACGCCGATCGAGCTCGGCGCGTGCTCGATCGTGAACATAAAGGCCGGCCGTGTCGGCGGCTACCTCGAGGCGCGGCAGATCCACGACGCCTGCCGGGAGCGGGGCGTGCCCGTCTGGTGCGGCGGCATGCTCGAGACCGGGCTGGGCAGGGCGGCGAATCTTGGCTTTGGCGACGATGCCGGGTTTCTTGCTGCCGGGGGACATCTCGGCGACGGACCGGTACTTCCACGAGGACATCACGCCACCGTTCGTCCTGAACGACGGCCGGATCAGCGGTCCCTGAAGGTCCTGGCCTCGGCGTGGAGGTCGACCGGGAGACGCTCGACCGCCTCACGTCCGAACGGGAGACCATCGCTCGCCGGAGCGCTGACGCAGACTCAGCCGGCGCAGCTCACACGGAGCCTCCGTACAGATCGAGGGTCCGCGCCATGCCCCCGTCCACCGAGATGGTCTCGCCGGTGACGAAACGGGCCGAGTCCGAGGCGAGGAAGACGATCACGTCAGCGATGTCCTCCGGGCGCGCCCAGCGGCGGAGCGGCGTCTGGGACTCGATCGTCTCGACCACGCCCGGGATCGCCTTGTTCTTGGCCCACAAGCCGTGTCCACGACGCCTGGAGCCACCGAGTTGACCCTGATCCCGGACGGCCCGAGCTCGATGGCGAGCGAACGGGTGGCCGCGTCGAGAGCTCCCTTGGAGGCGGCGTAGGCGGCCCGCCGTGGCGTCCCGAGGAGTGCCGACACCGACGAGAGGTTGACGATCGAGCCGCCGCCCTGCGCCACCATGCCGGGCACGAGGGCGGAGATGAGGAGCAGCGGCGCCCGCACGTTGACCGCCAGCATCTCGTCGATGACCTCGCTCGCCTGTATCGGCGATGGAGAGGCGCTTTGCGGCGGCGGCATTGTTCACGAGGACGTCGACACGGCCGAGGACGGCGAGCGCCTGCTCGGCGACGGCAGCGGGGGCTTCCGGCTCGCCGCAGGTCGGCCGTCAGGATGCAGCGGCTCGTGATCGAGGTCGCCGGCGACGATCGGACAGCGCCGCCTCGTCTCGCGCCAGGAGCGCCACGCGGGCGCCGGCGCTGTCGAGCGCTCGGGCCACCGCTGCCCCGATCCCGCGGGACGCCCCCGTGACGAGAGCGGTCCGGCCTTCGAGTGGCGAGGAGCCCGTCTCGAAGGCTAGAGGGTGGCGACGCCACCACCCGTTGCCCGGCACCGTGGCCCAGAGCCCCTCTGTGGCGCCATGCCTCGTTTTCCCGACCACCCTGACGGCGTCTGTCATGGCCTGCCTGGCCCGTCGAGCGTCCGTCCGACCGCCGCCGGCGGTCAGCTCTCCTGTCTTCCGAGGTGCTGGCCTGTTCCCGAACCTCGGCAGGCTCGCTCCCCACCGGGTAGGCGACGATCTTGTGGGCGTCGGAGGTGAGGCAGCGGCCCGTGGCGAGATCGAAGCGCCAATGGTGCATCCCGCACTCGAGGACGCCGTCTTTGAGCTCACCGAACCTCGCCAGGTCCGCCTTCAGGTGGGGGCAGCGGCGCTGCACCATGAAGTCCCCGATCCGCACGAGATCGTCCGGCTCGTCCTGCTCGGCGTACCAGCCCTCGGCGTACTCGAGCCGCTCCGGCGACAGGCACTTGAAGAAGGTGTAGATGAACTCGTTGTAGGCGCCCCGGCTGGCCGCCCGGAAGCGGAGCGACAGGAACAGGCTGTTCACCCAGTCGACCTCGTGGCGGGCCACCTGAGCCTCCACGAGCTCCCGGGCGATGACGAAGCGGTAGCGGCACTCCTCGCCGGCGTGCGCACGGACCTGCCGGCGGACGAAGTCGACGACGATCCTCTCGACGCTCTCCTGCGTCCTCGCTGTCAGCTCGAGCAGCACGAGGTCGCCGACGCCGGGGCCGATCTTGTCGGCCAGCGCGAACAGCGGCTCCCACCACTTCCTCAGGGCCTCGACGAGATCGCCGTCATATGGCGGCCACGCCGGCCCGCTCCGCCTCGATGGTCGCCGGCCTGGCGGGCGGCATAGCGTCTCCAGGTACGCACCGCTTGTCGGTGAAGATCTGCTCCACCTCGTCGTCGGGCATGGGGTGGGTGACGGTGCAGCCGGCCGGCGTCAGCTCGGCCACGCTCGAGGGGATGAGCAGCCTCCCGTTGCGGATCCCCTTGGAGGCGAGGTAAGCGAGGAACACCGTCTGGTCCGGAAACGGGTTGTCCGCCTCCTCGTCGGCCTGGCGGCGAGGCCGTTCGAGAAGTCGTTGAAGCCGAACAGGTCCCTGTCGAGGAAGCAGGCCGGCCCGCTGTTCGGGAAGACGAAGCGGGCGCCGACCGTCTCGATGAACCGCCGGGCTCTCGCCATCCCGTTGAGGCGCTTTCGGGCGCCGACGGCCGACTTGGTCGCCTCCGCCAGCTCGTAGACGACCGGCCACCAGATCGCCCCCGAGAACTGCAGCAGGTGGCCGTCATAAGGGCCGAAGTCGAGGATCGGGTCGATATCACGGGGCCGGGCATCGTTCTGGTTGAGGACGCGGACCGCTGCCGTCGTCGACCGACAACGTCGAGTCGCCGAGCGGCCCGTCGGCGGGCGAGACCGAGGTGGTGATCATCACCCGCAGGCCGTCGAGGTCGACCGGCTCGCCCGAGCGCGTCTGGACGAAGGACCGGAACCCGAGCTCGGTCAGCTCCGTCCGCAGATCCTCGATCGGGAACTCGGGGAGCAGCACGGTCGCCGACTTCTTGACGAGCCGGCGGAGGACATCGCGGTCGAAGTGGTCTCGGTGGAGGTGCGAGACGTAGAGGAAGTCGGGCTCGAAGCCCTCGAACTCGACCTCGGAGTTGTCCGGGAAGGGGAACCACGAGGCGAAGTAGGCAGGCGACCGCCACGGGTCACAGAGGATGCTGCCGGCGGCGGTCTCGAGGTAGGAACCGGCATGGCCGGTGGCGGTGATCCTCATCTTCTGCGGTGGCGCGCTCCTGAGTAGTGCTTGTGCCGGCTGCCCTGGGGCTTTTTAGCCAGGTCTCCAGGCCGTGGTGGAGCCTAGCGGGCGGCGCATGGAGGGGCAGGGTGGGGCGCGGGTGGGCAGGTGGGCAGGTGGGCAGGTGGGCAGGTGGGCAGGTGGGCAGGGTGGCGACCGGCGGTGCGGCCGTTCAGTAAAACGATGACCGCGTTTGTCTCCGGACGTGCGGAGACAAACGCGCCCACAGATTGATGATGAGCCCGGCCGGTCCGCCCGCCGGGGTCGAGAACCGGGTCCGGCGGCCGCCCGCGGGGTCGAGAACCCGGTCCCGCCGGTCCGCCGGCCGGGGTTGAGAACCCGGTCCCGCCGGCCGCCCGCCACGGCCCCGGATCAGCGGCGTTGCTGCCGGGCGACCTCCGCCAGCCGGTCGATCAGCTCTGCAAGGGCGATCGAGTCCTCGGGCGGATGCTCCGGCGAGGAACGGCCCCGGACGACGTCACAGAAATGGTCGACCATGCCGAGGTAGGGATTCCTCGCTGGCGGTCGTCACCTGGTCCGAGCTGCCGTCACGGCGCCGGAGATCGATGGTGAC
>CAVWEW010000005.1:0-296752 GCA_963754255.1 uncultured Actinomycetota bacterium | reverse complement strand
AGGGTCGGGACAGAAGCAACTGAGAAGTTCGGACTACTCGTCGGAGGACTTCCCTCGTCACCTGCCGTGTACTACGACAACGGCACCATCGTCCCCGACTACACGAAGATTCCTCCGAAGACAAACAAGACCGGGGGAATCCCCACTCGGATCACGGCGGAAGTCACCGCCCCCACGCAGATCGACCAATGGGGAACCATCGAGAACTTCGTCCTGCAAGGTGCGTACACGGACCTTCCGGACCTGGAAACTTACGGTCAAGCCCAGTTGGCTCTTCAGGCCAGCCGAGATCCCGACGTTGCTGACCGAGTGCAGGTAGGCCCGGAGCCGAACAGGGTCGACACCGCCCAACTCAGCCACCAAAGCTCCCTGCGAGGCGTCCGCGCCCTGCATGGATGCGATCACGACAGTGGCGACAACGACGAATGCCGGAAAGGACCGTCCAACTAGCACGTAGGATCCGAGAGCAGCGGCTTGCACCAACTGAATGTCGATGAGGACCTGTTTCGGGCCTCGCCGGTCTACTATCCGCCCGAGAAGTACTCCCGCACTCAGGCCGAGCACGCCGGCACACGTGAGCCCAATGCCGACTTCGCTCACCGGTGGGCCCAGTCCTCTTGTGAAGAACAGCGCGCTGGCCGCGATGTACAAGCCGTCGCCGCACGTGTTCACCAGCGTGGAGGCGGTGAGGGCCCGGATCGGCTTCACCGTCATAGCGGGGCGTGTCCGCCGATCGGCCGACACTTCACGGGTCCTCCAATGCCGACCTTCTGATAACGGCCGCTCGGGGAGGGTGCGGCCGCAGCGGAAGTTGGGCGCCGCTTTTCAAGGGCACGTGGGTGACGTCGGCCTGCCAGCGCTCGTTCGGCAGGTCGGCGGCGAACCTGACATACGAGCTCTTCGGGCCTTGTGCGGCTCGGGTCGGACAAAGCCTCGCCGGGAGCGCACCCGCCAGATCGTCGCCGGACAAGGTGAGGTGCCCCGACCTTAGCCAGGTGGTAGGCGATCGTCGCCGCCCCAGCGTCGAGACCCTGGTCGGCCAGCGACTTGCGGAGGGTGACGATCTCGCCCTCCAGCTGCTCGTCGAGCTGTCGCGGGCTGAAACGCGGGCGCCGTGACCTCGGCTCGAAAGCCGCCTCGCCTTCTTCCTCGTAGCGGGCGACCAGCTTCTGCACCCAGCGCCGGGAGACCTCGTAGTCACGGGCCACCTCGCTCTTCGGGCGCTTCTCGATCGTCACCGCCGTGATCACAAGGCGTGTCAGGGACATGTCGCACCTCCAGCTCCGAGGTGTGAACTATGTCCGCGACACCTGTGAACTATGTCCTGAAATCAGAACTCCTCCACCCGCCACGGCCCCCGCGAAGATGGCAGGTAGCATCGCAACCCTGGTGCTCGAACACCTGCAGCATCTCGGCCAGTCGTCGGCGATGCGGTTCACCGTCCAGCTCGACCCGAAGCCGTCGCAAAGCGGTCCAGGCGAACGGCGGAACCATCGGCGCCGGCGGTCGCTGCGTCGGCGCTTCGACTCATCTGTGACCGTAGTCATACCAGTGTGTCCTCGAGCCACCTGGCGGTGCGAAGTGAGCCCACTGCCACCATGTTGCTTGCATCTGGCACACTGTGGGCTGACGCATGCCGGAAGCCGGACCTAGGGTCGCCGGCAGCGACAGGACGTTCGACGCGTCGACTGTCGTGCTCGAGGACCAGCACGAATAGGCGCTGGAGACGCTCTATTGACGGAGACGTTGGTCGTGATCATCGTACCGCGCTAGAGGAGGGTTCCTCACCGTCGCAGTCCGCGAAGCGCGACCAAGCCTGCGCCACGAACGGGCCCGAATGGTCAGTCGGCTCGCGTCGTCAGGGGACGCGTCTCGAAGCTGTCGTCGGCAACGCCGGGAGCCAGTCCGTTGGCCCGACGAGCGCCGTCGCCCGGGAGCGTCCGGGCATGCGCTGCTCGTGACGATCCCTGCCCGGCCGGGAGCTCCGCTGCTGCCGCGCTGCCGGGCCGCGCGTGCTTCTTGAAGGACATGAGAGCCAAAGTGCCCTCCGTATCCGTCGGCGGCGGCGGGGGGGCACCACGGTCGACGTCGTACCGCGCTCCTGCGACTGCCCGCCGACGCGCCAGAGCTCTTGACATGACTCACTTCGGGTCGTTAGAGTAACTTGAGTCATAGGTTACAAGTGGGAACAAAGCAGCATCAGTGAGCAGACGCGTGCGGGCCGTTCGCAGGCCACGGCCGAGCCAACGTGGCCTGGTCCGGCCGACGCGTGATCGCCGCAGCCCACAGAGACGCAGGCTTGTGCTCGGCGCTTCATTTTAAAGGCGCCGCTAGGAACGCAGGGGGGGTGTAGAAATCAAGCTCTTCAAGTCCGCGGTAGTCCTTGGCGGCGTCAAGACGAGCAATAGCCCGATGGCTGTGAGTGCAGCCGAGCGAAGTCGATCTACTCCTCGGCGACGCCAAGCCCTGGTGCCTTACCTCTACTTGGTGCCAGGCGTGGCGGTTTTTCTTCTCTTCCTCGCCTTCCCAGTGGCTTTTGCGTTCTGGCTGGCGCTGCACCGTTGGAATGGATTTACGCCCATTGGCCAGGCTCCGTACGTGGGAATTAGTAACTTTCGGAACCTACTCAGCGACCCGATCTTCCGTGAGGCCCTGCGCAACACTGCGGTCTTTACGGTAGCTTCAACGGTGATCCAAATGGTAGTGGCGTTCCTACTGGCCTTCACCATCTGGTTCTATAAACTACGCTTTTCGCACACCCTTCGCGCCCTCTACTTCTTCCCGACCATCCTCTCCAGCGTCATGATAGGTCTAGTCTGGCGCCAAATGCTGACGGTTGGAGGGCCGGTCAATAGCCTTGTGAACGGCTTCGGGATTCATAACATATTTTGGCTTTCGAGTCCCTCGTTGGTCCTGTGGGTAGTGATATGGGTCTCCAGCTGGCAGTGGTCAGGCTGGACAATGGTTCTCTATCTGGCGGGAATGCTGGGAATACCTAACGAAGTGATTGAAGCAGCTAAAATCGACGGCTCCAGCGCCTTCCAGATTCTACGGACGATCGTAGTTCCAATGGTGAGCTACGCGACAGGTCTGGCGTTGCTCTTGAACGTCATCGGTGGCTTTCAGGTATTCGACACGATCTACGTCATGACCGGCGGAGGTCCTAACCATGCTTCGGAGGTTTTGGGAACTTACTCATACTGGGAAGCCTTTTCAGCACTCGGACCCGGCGAACTCGGGTACACGGCAACCATTGCTGTCGTCATGGTCATTATTCTCGCCGCCTTCTCTTACGGACGGGTGAGGATGAGTCGCCTTGTCTAAATCCGTACGTGCACCAGTCGATCAACACAATTCCGGCCCGTTTTCGATTTTCTGCCGGCTCTTCGCCTACTTGTGGGCATTGATCCTGCTCTATCCGATCCTTTATCTCGTGTCACTGTCGTTGCGGCGAAACTCGGAACTCACGAACCCATCCATCGGCCTGGTCCCGCACCACTTCGACTGGAGCAACTATCACCAGGCTTTTCAGCTATTCAGCACATTCGTCGTGTCGATTCCAACTCTCATGACTAATAGTGCCATCGTGACCGGGTCAGCGATCGTTGGCACCATGGTTGTTGCTATCCTTGCCTCTTATGCGTTTGCAACGATGGAGTTCCGTGGGCGGCGGATCATCTTCTATACTGTTCTGTTGGGATTGGTCGTTCCGATTCCCGTAATGCTCATTCCCGAATTCATTACTGTGCAAAAGTATGGGCTCATCGGCTCACGTCTGTCGCTGATCCTCCCGTACATCGCATTTGGTCTGCCCCTTCCAATCTTGATCCTGACGGCGTTTTTTAAGCAGCTGCCTCACGAGCTCTTCGAAGCAGCCCGCATCGACGGTGCCTCACGCCTTCGGGTATTGATTGACCACGTATTACCCCTGGCACGCCCAGCCCTCTCGACCTGCGTGATATTCCTGGCACTCCTGTTTTGGAATGAGTTCGCCCTAGCATTGGTGATTATTCAGAACCCGGCCCTCACTACCGTTCCGCTCGGACTCGCTTCAGTGGAAGGTAAGGGCGGGTCGCCCTGGCAGCTAATCGCGGCGGCGATGCTGATCACAAGCATTCCGGTCATAGTGCTCTTCACCGCCTTCCAGCGACAGTTCATCGAAGGACTGGTTCGCGGGTCAGTTAAAGGCTAGCAGTTAGGTGAACTCGAGAATGCCGTACCCACTGACGGGGAGTGGCTCGTGGCGCAGGTGATCTACGACCAAGTATCTAAGCGATTCGGCGCTGTGGAAGCGTTGGTTGATTTTTCTCTCGAGGTCGCAGACGGCGAGTTCCTCGTCTTGGTCGGGCCGTCTGGATCCGGAAAGACGACGGCCCTCAGGCTCCTGGGCGGGCTAGAGAAGATTTCGTCAGGCACTATTAAAATCGACGACCGACTCGTCAACGACGTCCCACCGGGTGACCGCGACATTGCCATGGTCTTCCAAAGCTATGCCCTCTACCCACACATGACCGTGTACAAGAACCTCGCCTACAGTCTCAAGATGAGAAAGTACGGCAAAGCCGACATCGCCCGGCGTGTGGAGGTTGCAGCGGAGATGCTCGCACTCACCGAGCTCTTGAAGCGCAAGCCGGCCCAGCTGTCGGGTGGACAGCGACAGCGAGTGGCTCTCGGCAGAGCATTAGTTCGTGAACCTCAGGTCTTCCTCATGGACGAGCCCCTCTCGAATCTCGACGCGCAGCTCAGGATCCAGACACGTGGCGAGATCAAGAGGCTTCAGAAGCGTGTCGGTACAACCACCGTTTACGTAACACACGACCAGGTCGAGGCTATGACGATGGGAGATCGGATTGTCGTCATGAACTCAGGTCGTGTCGAACAGATCGGTGATCCTCACTCTGTTTATGACCGTCCCGCTAATCAGTTCGTCGCGGGGTTCATCGGGAGCCCGCCAATGGCATTCGGGCGATTCTCGGTGTCGCCCAGTAGCGCCGGACGTGGAGTCCTAAAGAACGGGACGCTCGAACTGGTGATCCCTTATTCCGAGCCACTCCCGTCAGAGGTAGTCCTGGGCGTCCGACCGGAGGACACGCGCTTGTGGCGTGAGGATGCCGGCCTGATCGGGCCGCTTAAGGGTCGAGCACAGTTCGTCGAATCACTCGGACGCGAGACATTCGTGGGAGTCGAAGTGGGGGATGGGGCGCGATACATCGTGTACGTGGAGGGCCGATGCCCAATCGTTATCGGAGACGTCATTGAGTTGGGTCTCCAAAGTGGCCGAATATACCTATTTGACGACGGGGACGGCCGAACCATTGGCCGCAGTTCTTAGTTACTGTTCGAGCTCGTGCCAGGCATGGAATTAGATAAAGTCGGGCGGAAGGGGAACCGCCCCCAGCGAAAGGGATTGTCGATGAAGCGTTCACCTCGTGTTCGAAACGGGACCCTGAGTCTGCTAGCGGTATTAACAATCACTTTGGCGGCTTGCGGTTCGGCCTCCGGTTCGGGCGGCAGCGGGAACGGCAACGGGACGTATCGTATCTTGTCGTACTTTCCGTCCGGCCCGTACAACACTTGGCTCCGTAGCCAAATTTCGCTCTACGAGAAAGACCACAAGGGAGTTAAGTTCACAGTTCAATACACAACTCCGACCTATATTGACCAGGTCCTGAAGACAGGAGTGGCGAGCGGAAGCGCCCCTGATCTGGCCACGATGCTCCCAGGAGGAACGGAGCACGAGCTCTTCGCCGCTAACCGGTTGCTGAATCTAGCTCCCTATATTGATGTCGACAAACAGTGGCAGTCCTGGATAGGTGCGTGGAACAAGATTCCGTCGGGGCAGTACAAGTCCGGCAACGACATCTTCGCCACAAACGTAAGTATGGGCGCAATGGTCGTATTTTACTGGAAGGATATGCTAGCCAAGGTGGGCTGGTCGACCTTCCCGCGGTCGATCGAGGGACGCCAGGGACTGTTGGCGCTCTCAAAGGCGCTTACCAAGGCCGGCTTGCCGACCATGGGCTTCGGCCTCAACGCCCAGGCGCTGGCCGCCGGGAATTACGACTTCATGTTCTGGACGCTTGAGGCGAACTTCGATCGAGGGGGCGCCAAGGGTCGGCTTGCTATAGTAGGCAAGTACCCGTGGACGGCGCCTCCCTTCGTCGAGGCAGCTAGCCTGTTCAAAGCTCTTTACGACGGTGGCGTGTTCTATAAGGGTGCTCTGGAGAAGAATTACGACCCAGACTCTGAGGTTGACTTCGGCGCACGGCGCGCTTCGTCTGGATTCCCCTTCGGGCCGTGGATCGACGGCACCTATCCCAACAGCGTGGTCAAGGACCTCGGGGTCGCCGACTTCCCGACGCTAACGGCGAATCTACCGGTAACTTCGACGACCACCAATGACCTCACGTTCGCGATTCCAGTTGTCGATGCGCAACAGAAGCAGACGGCGCACCAGAAGGTCTTGCTGGCCTTTCTGAAGCAGCTCAACAGTCCGGAGTCAGAGACGGTTCTTTGGCAGCAGGGAATCATGCCGGTCCTGAGTTCTGTCTCGAGTCAGCCGACGACGAACCCGTGGTCTCCCGTTCTGAAGTCGCAGATCGACCTTTTCAAGTCGGCGCAAGTATCGATTGACGAGAACACCTACAGCCCGAACACGGACACTGCCCTGGATAATGGGCTCGAGGCGCTGCTTTCGGGCAAGGGAACCGCGACGCAGCTGATGCAGGCTGTGCAGGCAGCTAATAAAGTTGACTACGCATGCGCACCCAAGTGCTGAGTCTGGCGGCCCGTTGTTGCTGGCAGTCTCAAGTTGTTTACCGCTAGTCACACACAACTGTTTTCGGAGGTCAGCATGTCGTCGATGAAACTGCCTATTCGTTATTACTGTGCTATCCCTTCGACAGTCCCGCTGGGTTGGTGCAAACCGAGGAGGAGCTCGAACTGTCCCGGACGGTCTTCATGCTGATAGACGTTTACGGTCGAGGGTTCGATGAGGGTGACCCGTTTCGGACTTCCCGCCCCTGTTCCTGCCGCGCCCAGCACATGAAACAGGTAGGTGTCATGCGCGATCACATTAGGCCTGCGCTGGACGCCGCGCGGTCTATGGGAATGCCGATCGTATACGTTGAAAATCACTGGGAGCCAGGCGTGTGGAGCCAATCGGAATTTGGTCGTCTCAACGAGAGAACCGAGTGCGGCGACGTGGGGGCATTTGAAGAGGCGTACATCGGTACGGACTACAACGCCTACTCGGAGGTTGTTGCCCCGGGACTGTCGGACTTTCGCGTCGAGAAGACAATGTACGATGGGTTCTTCGGCACGACGCTTGACACGGTGCTGGGGAATCTCAATGCGAAGCACCTCGTGTGTGTTGGTTTTTCTGCGGAGATTGCCTTCTCACGACCGTCATCGGCGCGATGTATCGGAACTACCGCGTGACTGTGCTCCGGGATGCCGTGCTGGGGTCGGAATTTGTGGACACGATAGAGGATCAGTTCATGACAAAGTGGGCAGTCAGGTACTACGAGGCCCTCGTTGGTTCTACGTCTACGACGGAGGACTTCATTGTCGCCTGTCGGGCGGCGCAGGCAAGCATGGGTGGGCTTGCGTCGCAGGTCTCCACCGGCCAACGTCCGACGGCCCCGGTCGCCCCGGCCGACGTCACGTGAGGCACTTGTTCTTGAGCGGGGGCCTTCCGCTTCAGCTACGGTCGACACGAGTAGCGTGGGCAGGTCCACGGGTTTAGATGCTTTCGCCTCCCGACCTCCAGGGCGCTGGGCTGAAACTTGTGGTCCATCCCGGCATCGACGAGGAGCGCCTGGCAGCTCTTCGAGTCGTCTCCCCGCGCATGACTGTCGTCAACGCTCAGTCGGAAGAGGAAGCTGTGCAGGCGATACGGGGCGCGGACGCCTTCTTCGGGAAGCTAACTCCTTCCCTACTCGCAGCCGCAACGCGGCTGAGATGGGGTACAGGCTCCGACCGCGGGTCTCGAGCACTACATCTTTCCGGAGTTGGTGACGCATCCGACCGTGCTCACGAACATGCGCGGGATCCATGCCAAGCCGATCGCGGATCAGGTGATGGGCTATGTTCTCTGCTTTGCACGGAACCTGCACACCTACCTATGGCAGCAGTGCGAGGCTCGCTGGGAGCCGCTCGGAGGGGAGGCGGCGAGGCCTGGCTACATTTCCGGCCCCGGTACGGTGACGGCGCTAGATCGCGGGAGCATCGATCTCGGTGGGGCCGTCCTTGGCATCGTGGGCTTCGGGTCGATTGGTCAAGAGGTGGCAAAAAGGGCGAGCGCCTTTTCCATGCACGTGGTTGCCGTAGACCCGAGACCTCCGGGCGCGCAGCAAGCGCTGGTCGAGCGAGTGTTCGCCGTGTCGGAACTCGACAAGATGCTCGGGACGTCTGACTTTGTAGTCATCTGTGCTCCCCACACGCCGCAGACATTGCACTTGTTCGACCGTGAAAGGCTGGCTCGAATGAAGCGGTCTAGCTTCCTGATCAATGTCGGACGTGGCGTCCTGGTGGACCAAGGCGCCCTTACTTCGGCATTGGAGGCGGGTGCACTAGCTGGTGCAGCGCTGGACGTCTTCGAGGAGGAACCGTTGCCAGCCGACAATCCTTTGTGGGGACTCCGGAACGTCATCCTGACACCCCATACCGCCGGGTACGCACCGTCGGTTGCGGCGGAGTTCCAGGCCGTGCTGTCAGAGAACATTCAACGATTCACGTTCGGACAGACACTCATGAACGTCGTCGACAAGAGGGAATGGTACTGAGCTCCCTATGACAATTGCACCGATCATTGACTCCCACACTCACGTGTGGCACTCGGCGCCCAGTTATCCTGATCCGGGGGCAACTATTGTCAGCCCTCTCGATGAGGTCTCGCCGGACCTGCTCACAGACTACATGGACGACGAAGGCGTCAGTCGAGCGGTACTGGTCCAACCCCAATGTTCGGCAGAGGACAACGCTCTGGTGTCTGAGCAGGCCCACGCCCATCCCTCGCGTTTCGTGGCCGTCTGCGTTGTCGACCCTCACAAAGAGGGAGCTGGGCGCCAACTCCTGCGGTGGACGGAACGGGGATGCCGCGGAGTAAGGCTGAGGCCCAGAGTAGAAGCCGCGGTCCTGGAGGAAATTTGCGAGACCGAGATGTGGGCGCAAGTCGTTGCGTCGGGACTAGTCGTCAACATACTTTGCGGCGTGGAGAACCTGAAGGACATCTATAGCATCGCAGAGCGCGCACCCGCTGTGCCGCTGCTTCTTGATCATTTGGGTTACCCCGATGTCGGCGAAGGGACCCTCGGCCCGACCTTCAAGGCACTACTTCGGCTCAGCGGCCTGCCCAACGTCTTTGTCAAGCTCAGCGGGTATTACCACTTCTCACACGAGCCGTATCCCTATCACGACTGCTGGGATCTGGTACGTGCCGCATATGACACATTTGGCGCACAACGACTCCTCTGGGGGAGCGATTTTCCACATTGTTTGCTTCGGGGCGGCTATGGAAGACAGGTGAGGTTGGCAGAGCAATACTTCGACTTCATTTCTCCGGAGGACCTGCTGGCCATCATGTCACGAAATGCGCAACGTCTTTACTGGAGAGGATCGGGATGAGGGAGAGGTCATGACGACAATCGACCGACAAACGCTGCAAACACGGTTGGCCGGCTTAGAAGCGCAGCTTGCACGGCTTCCGCGAGCGAGGTTGGCCCACTTACCCACGCCCCTAGATCCATGTCCGCGCCTTACCGCAGAATTAGGCTGGGGCGTTGTGGTCGTTAAGCGCGACGATTGCACGGGGCTAGCGTTCGGAGGGAACAAGTCCCGGCAACTCGAGTTCGTGCTTGGTAAGGCCCTCGCTGAAGGAGCCGACTGCTTGGTGCAAGGTGCCTCTTCGCAGTCGAATCATGCTCGCCAGCTCTCTGCGGCAGGGGCTCGATTGGGGCTTCCGGTGTTCTTGGTACCGAGGCAGGACTCACACATCTCCTCCACCTCAGGGGAACTACTTAGTATGTCAGCTGTTGGGTGCGACTATCCGTCCGGTACCGCCGGATTCGAACATGAGCGCAGAAAAAGAGCGAATCGCGACCAAGCTGCGCGCCGAGGGCAAAAGGCCCTGGATCGTCGGCATGGGGTCGGAGCAGAGTGCGACCCTGGCTGCGGTCGCCTACGTGGGCGCGTTCTTCGAGGTGGTGCGGCAATGTCTAGACACCGATATGGACATTCCCGATTGGGTATTGTAACCTCCCAGGGCTCGACTCAGGCGGGCCTGCTCCTCAGAGCTCGGCTGCTCGGCCTGGAGACGCGGGTCGTGGGGATAAACCCGATGGACTCGAGGCAGGAAGGATACGTTCCTCCAGAGGGTATCAAGGGATTGGTGGAGCAGGCCGCCGCGATGATGAGCGTGAGTGTGGCAGTTGCGACCGTGGACGTTGTCAACAGCACAGATTACGTCGGTGAGGCCTACGGAGTGCCGTCCCGCGGGTCCCTACGCGCCATCGATCTATTGGCTACACGCGAGGGAATCTTGCCTGATCCTATATACACCGGTAAGGGCGCAGCCAGGGATGATAGATTATCTGAGGCTTGGCACAGTGGCTCCGGATCAGTCGGTGGTCTTCGTGCACACTGGAGGCCTGCCCGCCATCTTCGCCTATGCCAACGAATTGGAGACCGAGGCTACAACGGCGAGCGCTGGCCAGTCGTGAACAGGCCTCGAGCGTACCGCGCCGGGCGAGGCCGCGCGATGCTGGGCGGTCCGGGTTCCTTACTCATTCAGCATAGATCAACTGAAGTTGCCGGGCTTCACGTAGGCCATAGATCAGGAAGTGGAGAGGGAGTGCATCCATGTCTGGTTCAGCGTGAGCGTGGCGCGAGTCTCGCTCATCTCGGCAGTTCTTGCCGCTTGGCCGGACGGGCGGCTGTGTCGGCTGCCGGCGGACGAAGCGGAACATAAGTGACGGACAGGCTTCTCGTGCATAGGACGCAGGCTGGAGGTGCTGGTCAATGAGGCGGTCGGGCACGCCTCTCAAGGGTCAAATGTCGATACAGGCGTCGGTTGGAGCGAGTCTCACCGAGTTGGTTGCTGAGCGCCTCGGTGACTACATCACGGAAAACCATATGGCGCCGGGCGATATGTTGCCCTCCGAGGAGTCTCTCAGCCAGTCATTCGTCGTCAGCAAGCGGGTCATTCGGGAAGCTCTTCGATCCCTTTCTGCGCAAGGGATCGTGCACACCTCCCAGGGAAAGCGAGCGGTTGTGACAGAAGCGACGCCTCTCGCAATGGAGGCGTATTTCAGATACATGCACCGCTTGGATCGGGCTTCGATTCTTGAGTTGTATGAGCTCAGAGAGATCATCGAGGTCCGTGCTACCGTCATAGCGGCGAAGCGGGCGACACCCAGTGAGCTTGCCAGAGCTCAGCAGGCGTTGGAGCTTATGGAGAGCGCTAGGTCCGATTTCGACGCCTACGTCGCTGGCGATCTCGGGTTTCACATGGCTGTTATGGACGCTGCGCACAATCGCTTTCTCTCTGCCGTGATGGCAGCCCTCTGGGAGCGCTCCGGGAGGAGCGAGAGATGGGCGTCCGCAATCGCATGAATGCGGGAGAGAGCCCACGAGCGATCGGAGACACCGAGCGATCCTCGCGGCGCTTGAAGCTCAGGATGCCGACTTGGCAGAGCAGGCGATTGTCGCACACCTTGAGTCGGGCCTCGCTGATCTGAGACCGCGGCTCTCGCTCGAGCAAGAGGGGAGAGCACCGCAGGGTCGCGGGCGTCACACTAGGCGGACGGCCCAGCGAAGGCCGACACGATGACCGTCGGCTCGGAAGTAGGCACGTTTCCGATCGAGAGCGTTCGAAGAGCGTTTCCAGGCGCGACGAGGTCGCTTTACCTGAACAGCGGCGGAAAGTCTTCTGATGCAGTCCAATCGTGACGCGTTGAGGCGCTACGCAGACTACAAGGCGATGGGCTCGGTCGGGCGAGAGGGATTGGCCACCGTTGAGCTACGTTGTCGTGTCCTTGTCAGCGAGATGATTGGCGCTCGGGCCGAGGACGTGGCGTTTGTCGCAAGCACCGCACGCGGGCTCGACGTCGCCATCAAGTCGATCGACTGGCGAAACGGGGACAACATCGTCCTCGCTGATTCGGAATTCCCCACGGCAGCGTTCGCGGCTGCACGGTTAGCTCGATCAGGGGTCGAACATCGCATCGTTCAGAGCAGAGGAGGCGAGCTTCCTCTCGAAGACTTCGATGCGCAGATCGACAAGAGGACTCGGTTGGTGGTGGCGAGCGTCGTGAGCTACAAGACCGGCTTCCGGATCGATCTCGCAGCTCTGGCTTCGATAGCTCATGTAGCCGGCGCGCTGTGTTCGCGGATGCAATCCAAGCCCTCGGGGTGGTTGCCGTCGACGTGCGGGGAGCAGACTTCCTGTGTGCAGGAACCTACAAGTGGCTTCTCGGTGCTCATGGCATAGCCGTCTTCTACGTCAATCCGGAGATCATCGAGGGCCTCCAGGTGCCGTACGTGGGCTATCGGGGGGTTACAAACATGTTTCCCGCAGATCGTTTTGACCGGTACGAGCTCATCGTGGATGCCCGGCGGTTCGAAGAGGGGATGGCAAACTACCCAGGCCTGTTCGTTCTTGAGAACGGTGTGACCTACCTGAGGTCGCTCGGCATCGATCGAATTACTGCCTACACCGCTGAGCTAGTTCAGAGAGTATTCGACGGGCTCGATGAGCTGGGTATCGAGCCACTGACGACGCGGACCCGCACGAGACGTGCCGGTATCGTATCGTTTGAATCCGTCCACGTGGCCTGAGATTGTGGCGAGGCTCACCGAACAGGAAGTTCACGTGTGGGGCAAGGACGGACGGGTTAGAGTGTCACCTTCCTCTATAACACGGCGTCGGAAGTCGAAGTATTCATGGACCGTTTGAAGGATGCAATGCCAACGTGTGGGCTATGAGAGAGAGATCGCTTACGGCCGGAACATTGGTCGGTGTGCTGGGCAGTAGTCAGGCTTGGGCAAAAGGGGGTACGTGACAGATCGCACGTACAGCGCAGTGAAATGGGAAAGGAGAAGGTTGAGGTGCAAATGAGTCCAGACGAACTCAAATCTTCACTGTCGGGCCTACTGGCATTTTGCTTGACTCCATTCAACTCAGACGGCGATATCGAGACGAAGGCACTCGCCGCGGAGGTTGAGATGCTACTCGAGAGCGGATGCGCCGCCATTTTTCCAGCCGGTGGTACGGGTGAATTCTTCTCCTTGACGTTGGCCGAATACTCGACCGTCGTCTCGGCCTGTGTCGAGCAGGTCGCCGGACGCGTCCGGTGGTGGCCGCGTGGTGATAGGCACCGGCCTTCGCGGTCCTTCGTCAAGCGGCGGAAGCCGGCCGCGTGCCGACGGCGTGCTCGTACTACCCCCGCTACCTGCCGCTCGGCGCAGCAGCAGGGCATTGCGGCGCATTACCGCGAGTGGCCGACTCGACGCGGCTTGGCGTTATTCTGTACCAGCGGGATACTTCGTTATTCGAGCCGGCTACCGTGAATATCCTGTGCAAGAGCGAAAATATCATCGGCTTCAAGGACGGTGTAGGGCAAACTGAGAGGTTGCTGCGGATCGGGCGCGATCGGTGACCGGCTTGTTTTCATGAACGGTATGCCGACTGCGGAGATTCACGCCCAGACCTTGAAAACGTGTGGCGTTTCAACATACTCATCCGCAATACTGACGTTCTTGCCGGAGGTCGCTACAAGGTTCCACCAAGCATTTGCAAGTCATGATTCGACCTCAATGAACGAGCTGTTGGTGAATGCGATCCTGCCGTTCGCGGAAATCCGCAATCGGGTGCCTGGTTACGCCGTGTCGCTGGTGAAAGCAGGTGCGAGGCTGCGGGGCGTTCTCGTCGGTCCCGCTCGGCCACCGCTGGCGGACCCGAGCGTGGCCGATGAGCGGGACCTCTGGGAGCTATTGGTTACGTTGGGGCTCGATCACCCGTTGATCTGTCAATAGTGGGTCGTCCTGCTCCAGGAGCGTATGGTCATTATCTTACGGGAGCTGTCGCTCCGCTAGCTTGCCCGTCTCATCGGGCTGGAGGTGATCCATGACGGATTGATCACGCGTGTCGTGAACGGTTCGTACGCCGACGAGACGACACCCGCCGAGCTTGATGAGCTCTGTGCGGCTGCGCTGCTGGTTATGGAGGGACTTGCGGCGCTCGGCCGTCACGGACGCGCTGCAATGCTCCGGTTCATCGCCGATGCTCTCGGGGAGCGCCGTGAAGGCGTCGTGAGAGTCGCTAGCCAGGAGACAGCTCTGAGTACGCAGCGCCTCTCGAGTGAGCTCACGCGGACTCAATATCAATTGGAGCTGTTCGCTCAGGTCCTCGAGGAGGGATCGTACCTCGAGCCGATCATCGACCACGCAGCCCAGACACCGATGGGTCCGCAGCCAGACGTGCGTCGCATTCTCAAGCCCATCGGCCCAGTTGCGATTTTTGGAGCGAGCAACTTCCCCTTTGGTTTTCTGTGCCTGGTGGTGACACGGCGTCTGCGCTGGCTGCAGGCTGTCCGGTTATCGCGAGGCGCACCCCTTGCACCCAGAGACTTGCGCGATCGCTGCAGAGGCCATCCGAGCCGGGGCGAGCGTGCCGGGTCTTGCGGTTGCGCCGGTTGGCCTCGTTTTCGGTCAGGCGGCCGGCAGAGCTCTCGTCATGCATCCGACAGTTCAGGCGGTCGGCTTTACGGGCTCGCTCGAGGTTGGTCGACTGCTCCGGACGTAGCGGCAACGCGGCGCTCCCCCATACCCTTCTATGGCGAACTCGGTGCCCTCAACGCAGTGCTCGTGTTAGGTACAGCGGCGAAGGAGCGCCCCCGAAGAAATCGCGGCCGGACTGGTAGCGTCGTTCACCCTCGGCGTAGGACAGTTCTGCACGAAGCCTGGGATCGTGCTAGTACCTGCTGGACCGGGAGGTTCAGCACTTCTCGATGCCGTAGCCGTCGGCACACGCGGTGTTCCGGCCGCCGTCATGCTCGGGGACGGCATAGCGGAACGCTTCCGGGAGCGGTCGAATGAGATTGCGACCGCTCCCGGGGTACATGTACGGGCCCGAGGCGAACAGACTGAGGGAGAGTCCCGAGCTTCCGGTACCCCACTGCTGATCGAAGTCGACGACATTGAAGCCATCTCAGGCCTGCTGCTTGAAGAATGCTTCGGACCACTACTTATCGCTGCGACCTACCGCGATCGCAGCGAGCTGCTGTCCGTCGTCCACAAACTCGGTCCTGCCCTCACGGCCACGGTCCACGCCGATCCGAAGGACAATGCCTTCGCCTCAGAACTGCTCGGCGTCCTTGCGGCCAAGGCAGGCAGACTCGTCTGGAACGGTTACCCCACGGGGGTGGCCGTGACATGGGCCATGCACCACGGCGGTCTGTACCCAGCCACCACGAATCCGCTCCATACTTCGGTGGGTATGACTTCCATTCGGCGTTGGCTGCGGCCGATCGCGTATCAGAATGTGCCCGAGGCGCTCCTTCCGGCGGAACTACGAGACGTCCCCGACCCTGACTCGTGGGTGGCGCGCCGGGTTGATGGGCGGTTCGAGTTGCCGAGTACGACCGGGAATGGATAACGAACCGCCCTGGGTTCGGTAGGTCGCACCAACACGGCGCTCTCGACGACGCTACTACCGACCAACGTCATGTTCACTCCACGAGGTGCAGCATTGCGGTGACCTGCGCTCGAGCGTTTCGTATGGTGCATTGACTCCCTACATATCTCGAGATCCTTGTCACCGTCGTCGGTGACAGGTACGGACAAGAGGAGCTGGACGCCGAGGCCGAGAGGTAATCCACGCGGGCCGAAGGAAGCTCGCCCCTTGTTGGCAGGACGACCTTTGGATCCGTCTCCGAGTGACGCCGCCCTCGAGCATGTACTTGTTGCAGATGACACAGCGACCAGCCGGCAATGCCCAGGCCCGACGCCGCTCTGGTTCGGAGACACTCATTGCTGGCCGATCGTGACGGTCGAGAGATAGCTTGATCGGGTCCATTATCTCAGGACGGTGTGGCACTGCAGAGGGGAATGGCTGAACGACGCCTGTTCTGCCCGCCACGGTCCCGGCTGCATCGATGGCGCAAGCGTGGTGCACCCACCTGGGCTCTCAGCGCATCGAGCTGCTCCGCCGACCCTCTGAGACTGGGGCTTGCTCTCCTCGGGCGACAAGACTCGAACTCGCGTCTTCAGCTTGGGAGGCGATAACGCGAAGGACGCGTGACTAGGCTCGGATCTCGATTCCGCAGGTCGAGAGGCCTCTTGGTTCGAGCGACGGTGACCGTGCGCGCCTATGTTTTGCCGACCTGAGTTTGTCAACCTGGATTGGCCCCACCGTGCTCACGATTTTGGCCCCACCTGCCGGCCGGAGCGGACCAGTTCAGCTCGTCTTCTGCCGAGCGCCGTCGCCTTCGTGGTGCGTAGCCGGTAGCTCTCGGTGCCGGTCTCGATGATGTGGGCGTTGAAGGTGAGCCGGTCGACGATGGCGGCGACGAGGCGGGGATCGGTGATGACCTGGCCCCATTCGGAGAAGGGGAGGTTGCGAGGCCGACGGCGACGGAGGCCTTCTCCTCGCGTTCGGTGAGGATCTGGAACAACAGCTCGGCGCCGCGGGCGTCGAGCTGGACGTAGCCGAGCTCGTCGAGGCAGAGCAGGTCGAGGCGGCCGTAGCGGGCGACGATGCGGGACAGCCGTCGTTCGTCGGCGGCTTCGGCGAGCTCGTTGACCAGCTGGGCGGCGGTGACGTAGCGGACCCGCCGGCCCTGCTCGCAGGCGGCCACGCCGAGGCCGATGAGCAGGTGGACTTTTGCCGGTGCCGCGAGTCACCGAGCAGCACGACCGGCTCGCCGGCGTCGAGGTAGGCGCCCGATGGCCAGCGTGGCGATGGTGGCCGGGTTGATCGACGGCGGCGGCGACGAGGTCGAAGTCGGCCAGGCGCTTGATGCGCGGGAAGCGGGCCTCGGCGACGCGGCGTGGCGGCGGCGCTCGGCCCGTTCGTCGACCTCGGCGGAGAGCACCTCGGCCAGGTAGGCCAGGTAGGACAGCTGGGCGCGCTGGCGCGATCTCGGCCAGCCGGTCGGCCTCGGTGCGCACGACGGGCAGGCGCAGCTCTCGGGTGGCCGCCCCGATGGCGGCCAGCGGCCGCGGTGTCGGTCATCTTGGTCATCGGCGCCTCCAAGCAGCTCGTCGTAGCGAGCGAGGCTCGGTGCCGGGCGGTCGAAGCGCGGCAGCGCTCGTCTCGATCGGCACGACCGGCGTCGGCCGGCTCGGCCGATCGAGCGGCGGCCTCGATGGCGACCACGGCCGGGTCGACCGAGCCGACGTCGAGGGCCCGGTCCATGCCGGCGACGAGCGCCTCGGCCGACAGGCTGCGGTGCAGCGAGCAGCACCTCGATCAGCGCCTTGGTCCCGGCCGCGTCGCCGAGGCGGCGGCGGGCCTCGTCCCAGAACCGCTCGTGGGTGGTCGCTGAACGCGCCCGAGGCCCGGGCCTGGTCGAAGGCGCGTCGCGCCGGGCAGAGCGCCCGGCTTGAGCGCGAGGACCTCGAGGTAGTGGTCGAGCTCGAGGACTCTCGTCTCCTTTGCCGAGCGCCCGCGCGTGGGAGGCGACGCAGCCTGCCGCCGTCGAGCACCTCGACGGTCTCGGCCCCGAGCCGCACATCGAGCCTGTCGGCCGGCGTAGCGGACCGGGACCGAGTAGAAGCACTGGCGCACACAGACCCGGGACTTGCGCGTCGACCCGGCACTTGAGAGCGCGGCCGGACGTCGAAGGGCTCGGCCGGGAGCGGCCGCAGCGTCGCTGCTTCGAGCGCGAAGTGCTCGCCGACGGTCATCCGCCCGGCCGAAGATGTGACGCACGGTCGTCTGCGCTCGTCGCCGCTGGCCACAGAGCTCGTTCAGCTCGGCCATCGAACACGACCTGGGGCACCGGCACGAGGTGGCGGCGGCGGAACCGCCCGACCTCGCCTTCGACGCCACCCTTCTCGTGAGCGCCCTCGATCCCGGGTCTGCAGAAGAAGCTGTCGAAGCCGTAGTGGGACCGCAGCACGACGAACCGCTCGGACTCGATCCGGTCGCGGCCCTTCAGCACCTGTACGACGGCCGGCTTCAAGTTGTCGTAGCGGATCCGCCCGGGCACACCGCCGAAATGCTCGAACGCCCGGACGTGGCCGTCGAGGAACGCCTCCTGGGCCTGGTTGACAGTAGATGCGGTGGAACGCCCTTCCCGAGGCCGACAGCCGCATGACGAACATCCAGCCGGTCGACCAGGACGCCGTCCAGGTAGAAGCTCACCTGGCCGAAGTCCACCTCCGCCTCGTCGCCGAGCGGATGGGGCTGGGGCACCATCACCTCCGGAAGCGGCACTCCACGCGGCTGTTCGCGCATCGCGCACATAACGGCGCACCGTCGACTCGCCGACCTCGGCGTCGTGCTCCTCGACCAGGCGCTGCCACACCCGCCGGGCCGTGTGGCGCTGCTTTCTCGGGCACGTCCTTGTCCGCCTCCAGCCACCCGTCGATGATCGGCTTCCACGGCTCCAGCGACGGCGACACCCTCGGCGGTGCCGGCTTTCGCGGCGGCGGGATCGCCGAGACGAGGCATGGCGGACTGTTCGTCGGTGGGTGCCGAAGCGCTCTGCCAGCGCCCGGACCGACAGCCCCTCGCGTTCATGAGCCTTACGGATCATCTCGAACAGCTCCACCTTGGACCTCGTCATGCCCCACGATCAGTGAGGGGTGACCATCCCCCCTCTGGCCGGACGCCTCATGTAGGAGGTATCCATGCCAGCAGTGACCGAAGAGAGCCGGCCGACCGGCCGCCGTCGCGGGAGGTACCCGCGAGAGTTCCGGCGTGACGTCGCGGCGCTCGTGATCGACCAGAACCGGACGATCGCCGATGTCGCGAAGGAGCTCGACCTCGTCGAGCAGACCGTCGGCAACTGGGTGCGCCAAGAGCGCATCGACCGGGGCGAGCGCGAAGGCGACACGACCGAGATGCGCGAGGAGAACGCGCGGCTTCGTCGGGAGGTGAAGCGCCTCTCGATGGAACGCGACCTGCTCAAACGATCGGTGGCCTTCTGGGTAAAGGAGCTGGAGCGGTGAGCCGCTACCGCCACGTCTCCGCCATGAAGGCCGAAGGGTTCCCGATCCAAGCGGCCTGTCGGGCAGCTCAGGTCTCGACCTCGGCCTACTACGACTGGAAGAACAACGAGGCCAACGGGCCGAGCAAGGCCGAGCTCGAGGAGGCCTGCGTCGTGGCCGAGATGCGGGCCATCCACGAGGAACTCGACGCCACCTACGGCAGCCCACGGATGACCAAGGAGCTGCGTCGGCGCGGCTTCTGCGTCAACCACAAGCGCGTGGAGCGCCTGATGGCGCGGCACGGTCTCGTCGGGGTGACACCGCGTCGCTCCGTGCGCACCACGATCCGCTCCGAGCTCGCCCCGCCGCTCCCGGACTTGATCGGGGGCGATTTCTCACCCGGTGAGCCGAACCGGCGCTACTGCGGCGACATCACCTACGTCCCAACCGGCGAGGGCTGGCTCTACCTCGCGACGGTGCTCGACCTCGGCTCGAGGCGGCTCGCCGGTTGGAACATGGCCGACCACATGCGATCGGAGCTCGTCGAGGTCGCCCTCGAGCGGGCCTGCGAGCTTCGGGGCGACCTCGCCGGTGCGGCGTTCCATTCCGACAGGGGCTCGCAATATCTCTCGGGCTCCTACCAGAATCTCTGCGGTCGCCTCGGTGTCTACCAGTCCGCTGGCCGGGTGGCGACGTGCTTCGACAACAGCGCAGCCGAGTCGTTCTTCTCCTCGCTCAAGCGAGAGTTCGTCCATCGCTACCGCTTCGCCACACGCGCCGATGCCATCGCGGCAATCAACAGTTGGGTCAAGCGCTACAACACCATCCGGCTGCACTCCTCGATCGGCTACGTACCGCCTGTCGAGTGGGAGATCCAGTACCTTCACCGTCAACAGCAAGCCGCATAACCACGTGTCCGGCTGGAGGGGGAAAGGTCAAAGGGCCGGTCAGTGGTGGACCCTCGGCGGCTCCGGTGGTGGGGCCAATTAGGTGAGCACTACGGTCCTAAGTGGGGCCAAAACAGGTGAGCACACCCCAGTCGTCCATGCTCGCTCTGCTCGGTGAAGTCGCGGACGATGGGCAATGGATGGGGGCGGTCCACAGCCGTGTCCGCCCATCCGCCGACGCGGGTGCGTGGCGTGTTGCAGGGTTTCTCCCGTTGAATTTCACGCTCGAGTTCCATCAACCCTGAAAGAGAAATTTCTTGACCAGGCTTCGCTCCAGCCTCAGCTCCTACCCACACGCTGCCGTTATCTTCGCTGACCAGAGATGGGGGCTCGTGGTGGCCCGAGGTCGGGGTGCTGTGCCGACGCGACGATGCTTGAGGAGCCCGAAACGTGATCCCATAGCTGAATGGCGCCGGTGACCACGCCCCGGTCATACGACCTCGCGGCGTTGTAAGTCGTGAAGTCCGTGGGAGCGACGTCCACGTCGGCTTCGATCGCCCTGGTCATCTGCGAGGCCACGAGTGAGTGAGTCTCTTCGATCTCGAAGGCAAGCTCTGGGTCGCGTCCGATCCGTGAGATTCGCCTGAGCTCCGCGTAGGTTGCTGTCTCGCGTGCCCACCGTGCCCCAGTGGCGTAGCCACCAGCGAACTCTTCGTCATCCGCGCCCAGCTTGGTCTGCCAGAAGGCGCTCCGCAACGTCCGGCCAGCCACCCTGGGCGATCGCCCGGCGCATGAGCACCTCGCGTTGCAAGGCACGCTGGCACACCGGTGACAGACTCACCTGAAAAACCTTCACTGCATCGTGGAGATCATCCGGCAGGTACCCGTTCACCTTTGGCATCGAGGGCTCCCTCCTACGGGGTACTTGTGATTCTATGCCCTAACCCCTAGGAGTTAGGGTCTCAGCTCGGCATACCCCAAATAGTGCTACCAGGCACCCATCGAGCTGCTGCGAGGTGTTGCCGTGAGGAGGAGTGATGATGAAGTTCTCAACAATCGAAAAAGCGAGGAACTGGGGAGCGAAGGGATGGGTGTCGTTTGCCAGCGACATGGGGCCACCTAGCTGCGAGTTTTGCCAGCGGCATGGGACCACCCGCGTTGCCAGTCATGGGACCACCCTGACCATCCACCACCTCCGGCCGAGACGACATTCGGCTGGGCCTCCGAAGCGGTTTCCGGGGAGGGGGCCCGATGGCATTCAGGGAGGTATCGGTGGTCCAGATCAAAGAGGCGCTCCGGCGCTGGCTGAGGGGTGAGGGTGAGCGCACGATCGCACACGGGATCGGCGTCGACCGAAAGACCGTGAGGCGCTACGTCTCTGCGGCGGTCGAGCTCGGGCTCGACCGCGACGGCGGGGAGAACCAGCTCACCGACGAGCTGATCGCTCAGTTGGTGGACCGGGTCCGCCCGCACCGGCCGAACGGCCATGGGGAGTCCTGGCAGGTGCTGCTCGGCGAAGAAGAGCGCATCAAGAAGTGGGTGAAAGAGGACCTCACTGTCGTCAAGATCGGCGCGCTGCTTCGTCGCCGCGGCGTCGAGGTGCCGCACCGGACACTGGCGCGTTTCGCCGTCGAGCGCTGCGGTGCCGGCCGGCGAAGGACGACGGTGCGCGTCGACGATCCACCACCTGGGACCGAGTGCCAGGTTGACTTCGGCCGCCTCGGGCTCGTCCCAGACGGTGAGCGTCGCCGCGTCTGCCAGGGGCTCATCTTCACGGCGTGCTACAGCCGGCACCAGTTCGTCTGGCCGACGTTCCGCCAGAGCACCGAGGAGGTGATCAAGGGCTTCGAGGCCGCCTGGTGGTTCTTCGGCGGGGTCTTCCCTGTCGTGATCCCGGACAACATGAAGCCGATCGTCGTTAAGGCCGAGAACACCGCCCCGAGATTCAACGACGTCTTCCTCGAGTACGCCCAGTCGAGAGGTTTCCTCGTCGACGCTGCCAGGGTGCGCACTCCGACCGACAAGCCCCGAGTCGAGCGGGCCGTGCCGTACGCCAGGAACAACTTCTTCGCCGGCGAGACCTTCGTCGACCTCGACGACTGTAGAGGGCGGGCGGAGACCTGGAGCAGAGAGACCGCCGGCATGCGTATCCACGGCACGACCCAGTGCCGGCCCATCGAAGCCTTCAGGGCCGAGGAGCTCGAGAAGCTGCTGCCGCTTCCGGGCAGCCCGTTCGACATCCCGCGCTGGAGCGAGCCGAAGCTGCACCGCGACTTCCATGTGGAGGTGGACCGTGCGCTCTACTCGGCCCCCCACCGCTTCGTCGGTCAGCACTTGAAGGCGAGGCGGGACTCGCACACCGTGAAGCTGTACCTCCGGGGCGAGCTCATAAAAGTCCATCCCCGCATGGCGCCAGGCAAGCGCTCGACCGACCCGGCCGACTACCCGAGCGGAAAGGAGGTCTACGCCATGCGCGACGTCGACAAGCTCAAGTCCGCTGCGTCAAGCCATGGCGAGGCGATCGGCCGCTATGCCACCGCCTTGTTGGACACGCCGCTCCCGTGGACCAAGATGCGCCAGGTCTACCGGCTGTTGGGCCTCGTGAAGAAGTGGGGGCCGGGGCGCGTCGAGCAGGCCTGCCACCGCGCACTTGAGGCCGAGGCGGTCGACGTCAACCTTGTGAGCCGCATGCTGCAACGCGCCCGCGAGGACATCGAAGAGGGCGCCGGCCCACGACAACCGGTCGTCATCGAGGGCCGCTTCGCCCGGGATGCTTCGGAGTTCGCGACGGCAAAGCAGGTTGGACGATGACCGCCCCCGCACCGAGCGTCTCACCCGAGCTCAGATCCCTCATGCGCACCCTCAAGCTCGGCCGCCTCCTCGACACCCTGCCCGAGCGCCTGGGCCTCGCCCGCAGCCACGAGCTCAGCCACATGGAGTTCTTGGAGCAGCTGTTCTCCGACGAGGTGCAGCGCCGCGATGGCGACTCGGCCGGCCGCCGTGCGCGGGCCGCCAAGTTGGACCCGACGATGACCCTCGAGGCCTGGGACAACACGGCCAAGATCACCTACGACCGAGCCGTGTGGGCAGAGCTCGTGTCGCTCCGCTTTGTCGAGCAGGCACGAAACGCCTTCATTCTCGGGCCGGTTGGGGTTGGGAAGACATTCCTTGCCACCACGCTCGGCCACATCGCCTGCAGGCGTCGCATCGGCGTGCACTTCGAGCGGGCCGACCGGCTCCACAAGCGCCTGAAGGCGGCACGACTCGACGCCAGCTACGACGCCGAAATGCGAAAGCTGATCGGAGTCGAGCTCCTCCTCATCGATGACTTCGCCCTCCAGCACCTTGACGCGCTCGAAACGGCCGACGTGTACGAGATCTGCGTCGAGCGGCACCACTCCGCCGCCACCGTGCTGACCTCGAACCGAGACCCGAGTGAGTGGCTGTCATTCATGGCAGATCCGCTCCTCGCCCAGTCCGCCGTCGACCGGCTGAAGAGCGCTGCCTGGGAGCTCGTCATCGAGGGCGAGTCCTATCGCCAGCACGAGAAGCCGACAATCGGCGAGGCGACACCCGAGCCTTTGAAGACCCGCCGCAGACGGCGCGCTTGACAATCCCGCCGGCCACCGAGATCATCACGCCAGCCGGTCGTTGTGGACGCGAGGTGGTCCCATGCTTCTGGCAACGGGGGTGGTCCCATGGGACTGGCAAGCGACAAAGGGCCGAGTACGAGCGATGGCGGAGGCGTACGAGATGCTCTTGGAGCAGTCGGTTGAACATGATCTTGAGACCCTCCGGAGAATCCGGATACTGCCAGCGATACGCCGAAGACCCGTCAAGACCTCTCGCCAGGATCCGCCTCGTAGACTTCGACCCGTGAGGGACAACTACTCGTCACCTCAGTGAAACGGCGAATTGGTTATCAGCCTCGGTTTCGCGGACGACGTCATCCAGATGCCCGTCGTATGACCCGACAAGTGCCCACTTCAAGGCACCGATCGACCTCTCCGGTTGTCACCAGCGCTTCGTCGACGAAGACGCGGCGGCTGTCGCCCAATACCTCCTGCCCATCGAGGTCAGTCAGGCCGACGTCGAGAACGCAGCCGATGGCGACGAAGCTGAGTGCGCCTGCCCGGGTTCGCGTCCGCCCTTTACTAGAAGGACCTACGTTGGTTTGACCTAGACCCCAAAAAGTGGACCACCCATATATGACAATTTGGCCCTGATCAAACAGGAGCCACTATGCCAAGGCACTATCCCGGCGATTTTCGGCGTCGAACCTGCGAGCGGATGCTCGCCGGCGAGGCGGTCAAAGACCTTTCAGCGAGCTCGGGATCCACGAGTCACTCTTTACAAATGGCGGCGCCAGGCGCTGATCGATGCCGGACAGAGACCGGGCCCAAAAGCTACGAGGCTGACCCGCTCCTGGCCGCCCGCCGGCACGTCAAAGAGCTCGAGGCCGAGCTGAAGGCGGTCAAGCGGCCAGTGATCTCTTCGAGGAGGGCGCCGTCGACCCAAAAGGAAGTTCCAGGTTGTCCGAGGGCTGAACAACCTGGGCTACTCCGAGCGCTACGCCTGCCAGCTCGTCGGCCTCGACCGCTCGACCTACTACGACATCAAGTTCAAAAAGCCCAACGACCGCGAAATCCGTCGCCTCCTGCTGGCCGACGCCATCGCCGACATCCACGCCCGCTCACGGGGGACCTATGGGATCTTGCGGGTCAAAGCCGCCTTAGAGATCGAACAGGGGCTCATCGTCAACACCAAGCTGGTGCGGAGGATCATGGGTGAGCTGGGCCTTCGGGGTCTTCCGGGGCCGAAAAAGGGCTACAAGAACCTCAAGAATGCCCGGACCTGCGAGGACCTGGTCCAGCGCCAGTTCACCGCCACCCGACCCAACGAGCTGTGGTTGACCGACATCACCGAGCACCCGACCAGGGAGGGGAAGCTCTACTGCTGCGTGGTGCTCGACCTCTATTCGCGGAAGGCGGTCGGTTGGGCCATCGACCGCCGCTGTGAGTCAGTGTTGGTCCTCGATGCGATCAACAAAGCCGGCGAATCGAGGAAGACCTCACCATCGACGGTGATCCACTCGGACCACGGCACCCAGTTCACGTCGTGGGCCTTCACCGAGAACGTCCGACGCCTGGGGCTCCTCAGTTCGATGGGGACCGTCGGCGACTGTTACGACAACGCACCCATGGAGTCGTTCTGGGGCTCGATGCAGATCGAGCTGCTGAACCGTCAGTCGTGGCGGACCAAGATGGAACTCGGCCTGGCCATGGCCGACTACATCGAGCACTTCTACAATCCGACCGCCGGCACAGCTCGCTCGGCTATCTCACCCCGAACGAATTCGAGGCCTTAGACTCACCACCACCCAGCAGGCCACATTGTCGTAAGAAGTGGTCCACTGAATGGGGTCAAGGCCTCAAAGCGGAGGAGGAGGAGTTCTGATTTCAGGACATAGTTCACAGGTGTCGCGAGACATAGTTCACACCTCCGAGCTGGAGGTGCGACATGTCCCTGGCACGCCTTGTGATCACGGCGGTGACGATCGAGAAGCGCCCGAAGAGCGAGGTGGCCCGTGACTACGAGGTCTCCCGGCGCTGGGTGCAGAAGCTGGTCGCCCGCTACGAGGAAGAAGGCGAGGCGGCTTTCGAGCCGAGGTCACGGCGCCCGCGTTTCAGCCCGCGACAGCTCGACGAGCAGCTGGAGGGCGAGATCGTCACCCTCCGCAAGACGCTGGCCGACCAGGGTCTCGACGCTGGGGCGGCGACGATCGCCTACCACCTGGCTAAGGCTCGGGGCACCTCACCTTCTCCGGCGACGATCTGGCGGGTGCTCTCCCGGCGAGGCTTTGTCCGACCGGAGCCGCACAAGCGTCCGAAGAGCTCGTATGTCAGGTTCGCCGCCGACCTGCCGAACGAGCGCTGGCAGGCCGACGTCACCCAGGTGCCTTTGAAAAGCGGCGCCCTGGTCGAGGTGCTGAACCAGCTCGACGACCATTCCCGTTACCTCGTCGGCTCAGACGCCACCGTCGCCTTCAACGCCTTGAGCGTCGTCGAGAGCTTCGAGAAGGCCGGTGAGACATACGGGTTCCCCGCCAAGTACCTCACTGACAACGCGGCCGTGTTCACGGGCGCCTACCGGGGGGCTGGGTGGCCCTCGAGCGCCTGTGCATCTCGATGGGGATCGGCCTTCGCCACTCGAAGCCCTATCACCCCCAGACCTGCGGGAAGGTCGAGAGGTTCCACCAGAGCCTGAAGAAGTGGCTCGCCAATCAAGAGCCGCCGAGATCGATCGCCGAGTTGCAGGCACAGCTCGACACGTTCCGGGAGTACTACAACGACGTCCGTCCTCATCGTGGCATCGGGCGAAGGACCCGGCGGAGGCTTTCAGCGCCCGGCCGAAGGATGGACCGAGAGGAGAGCCGACCGCCCTCGGCCACTACCGTGTGCGTCGCGACGTGATCGACGAAGGCGGCACGGTGAGCCTTCGTTACAACAGCCGCCTGTACCACGTGGGCCTCGGGCGAAAGCTCGCCGGCACCCGGGTGCTCGTTCTCGTCCACGAGCGGTCGATCCGGGTCATCACCGACGAAGGCGAACTCATACGGGAGCTCACGCTCGATCCCAGCCGCGACTACCAGCGACAGGGTTGAGGGTGTGAACTATGTCTCGAGACAGGTGCGCACGATGTCTCGCGACATCACACGGCGGAGGAGGAGGTGTCTGAGTTCAGGACATAGGCGACACCTCGGCACTGGGATGTGTCAAGACATCGGAGACACCAACAAGGGGGGTCTTCGATGGAGGTCGGTCGCTTCTTGGTCGAGGCACATCTCAAAGAGGGCCGGCCGGTCGCCGAGCTCGCCCGCCAGCACGGCGTGCACAGGAGCTGGCTCTACAAGCTGATCCGGCGCTACAAACTGGGCGGCGAGGCGGCCCTTTCCCCCGGATCGAGGCGGCCGCACCGCTCACCGGCACGTGTCGCCGCCTCTTTCGAGGACGAGATCGTCGCCATGAGAAAGGACCTCGTCGAGCACGGCTTTGACGGCGGGGCGGCGACCATCAAAGAGCACCTGGTGCGGGCCCATCTCGAGGGCGGCGTCCCATCGGTCTCGAGCATCTGGCGGATACTGCG
Organism: uncultured Actinomycetota bacterium; assembly: GCA_963754255.1. Taxonomy (GTDB): domain Bacteria; phylum Actinomycetota; class Acidimicrobiia; order Acidimicrobiales; family Bog-793; genus CAVWEW01. Next base: position 269,564 of record CAVWEW010000005.1, on the reverse strand, counting down.
GGCCCGGGGCTTTGTCACCCCTCAGCCCCACAAGCGCCCGAAGAGCTCTTACACCCGCTTTGTCGCCGAGCTGCCGAACGAGACCTGGCAGGCCGACATGACCCACTGGAGCCTCAAAGACGGCAGCGTCGTCGAGATCCTCAACATGATCGACGACCACTCGAGGCTGTGCGTCTGCTCCCGGGCCTTTGTCACCGTCCGCTCGCCAGATGTCGTCCGGAGCCTCCACAATGCCGCTGCCACCTGGGGGTTCCCCGAGACATTCCTCTCGGACAACGGCGCCATATTCACCGCGAAGCACCTGAAGGGCGTAGGGGCGATGGAGGCCGAGCTCTTGTCCCTCGGCATCGGCGTCAAGCACTCGAGGCCGTACCATCCCCAGACCTGTCAGAAAGTGGAGCGCTTCCACCAGACGATGAAGAAGTACCTCGCCGCCCAGGACCCGGCCGAGACGAAAAAGCAGCTACAGGCCCAGCTCGACAGATTCGTCGCCTACTACAACGCCGCCCCCCACCGGGGGATCAACCGGAAGACTCCGCTTCAGGCCTTTACGGCCCGCACGAGGGCCTACCCGACCGGCCCGAAGATCGACGTCTCGGGCTACCGGGTCCGTCGCGACAAGGTGGACCGGAGCGGCACGGTGACGCTGCGCTTCAACTCGAGGCTGCACCACATCGGCGTCGGGCGTCCCTATGCCGGCAAGCGGGTGATCATGCTCGTCGCCGGCCGGCACGTGAGCGTCATCGGGCTCGACGGCTCACCGCTGCGGCGCCTCAAGCTCGACCCGACGAAGGACTACCAGCCCATGCCATGAGGTCGACGGGTGTCTACTATGTCCCGCGACACCTGTCTCCGATGTCTTGAGACATCACACTGGGCGGAGGGAGTAGGTGTCTGAGTTCAGGACATAGTTCACAGGTGTCGCGAGACATAGTTCACACCTCGGAGCTGGAGGTGCGACATGTCCCTGGCACGCCTTGTGATCACGGCGGTGACGATCGAGAAGCGCCCGAAGAGCGAGGTGGCCCGTGACTACGAGGTCTCCCGGCGCTGGGTGCAGAAGCTGGTCGCCCGCTACGAGGAAGAAGGCGAGGCGGCTTTCGAGCCGAGGTCACGGCGCCCGCGTTTCAGCCCGCGACAGCTCGACGAGCAGCTGGAGGGCGAGATCGTCACCCTCCGCAAGTCGCTGGCCGACCAGGGTCTCGACGCTGGGGCGGCGACGATCGCCTACCACCTGGCTAAGGCTCGGGGCACCTCACCTTCTCCGGCGACGATCTGGCGGGTGCTCTCCCGGCGAGGCTTTGTCCGACCGGAGCCGCACAAGGCCCCGAAGAGCTCGTATGTCAGGTTCGCCGCCGACCTGCCGAACGAGCGCTGGCAGGCCGACGTCACCCATGTGCCCTTGAAAAGCGGCGCCCTGGTCGAGGTGCTGAACCAGCTCGACGACCATTCCCGTTACCTCGTCGGCTCAGACGCCGCCGTCGCCTTCAACGCCTTGAGCGTCGTCGAGAGCTTCGAGAAGGCCGGTGAGACATACGGGTTCCCCGCCAAGTACCTCACTGATAACGCGGCCGTGTTCACGGGCGCCTACCGGGGCCGGGGCTGGGTGGCCCTCGAGCGCCTGTGCATCTCGATGGGGATCGGCCTTCGCCACTCGAAGCCCTATCACCCCCAGACCTGCGGGAAGGTCGAGAGGTTCCACCAGACCTTGAAGAAGTGGCTCGCCAATCAAGAGCCGCCCAGGTCGATCGCCGAGTTGCAGGCACAGCTCGACACGTTCCGGGAGTACTACAACGACGTCCGTCCTCATCGTGGCATCGGGCGAAGGACCCCGGCGGAGGCTTTCAGTGCCCGGCCGAAGGATGGACCGAGAGGAGAGCCGACCTCCCTCGGCCACTACCGCGTGCGTCGCGACGTGATCGACGAAGGCGGCACGGTGAGCCTTCGTTACAACAGCCGCCTGTACCACGTGGGCCTCGGGCGAAAGCTCGCCGGCACCCGGGTGCTCGTTCTCGTCCACGAGCGGTCGATCCGGGTGATCACCGACGAAGGCGAACTCATACGGGAGCTCACGCTCGATCCCAGCCGGGACTACCAGCGACAGGGCTGAGGGTGTGAACTATGTCTCGAGACAGGTGCGCACGATGTCTCGCGACATCACAACAGCGGAGGAGGAGGGATTCGAACCCTCGGACCCTTGCAGGTCACACGATTTCCAATCGTGCCGATTCGGCCGCTCTCGCACTCCTCCGGGGCTGCCGCCTCAGGATAGGGGGCCGCCGGAAGAAGTAGGTCCTTCCGGGCGCGATTCGGCGCGGGCGTGGCTCGGACCGTCGGCCGCGCCGGCCTGCGTCCCACCATCGGCGCCGGAGCGTCCGTGATGCAGCACAGGAGCACCCGGCCGGTCCGGCGCCATCGTCGTGCCGATGCCGAGGCCGACTGCAGTCGGCTCTGGGACGCCGGCGATACGGTAGACGTCGGCGCCGTCGATGGTCTCCTTTGCCAACAGCAGGTCGACGACCTGCAGCAACTCGGAGCGATGGTCGGTGAGCAGGGAGACGGCCCGCTGCTCGGCCTGGCGGAGAAGGTCCGACACCTCTGAGTCGATCGCAGCTTGAGTCTGCTCGGCGAACGGCCGGCTCGAGAACCCGGACCCGCCACCGCCGAGGAACATCGAGCCGCCTTCCGGGTAGCCGATCGGGCCGAGAGTGCGGGATAGGCCGAACTCTCGCACCATCCGGATGGCCAGCTCGGTCGCCGAGGCGAGGTCGTTGGCCGCCCCGGTCGATCCCTGACCGAGCTCGACCAGCTCTCCCGCCCGGCCACCGAGGCGGACCGTGAGGGAGTCGCGGAGGTAGTCCTCCCCGTACAGGTGGCGCTCTATGAGCGGCAACTGCTCGGTCACGCCGAGCGCTTGGCCGGCGGGCAGGATCGTCACCTTGGCCACCGGGTCCGCCTTCGGGCTCAGTACTGCCACGAGGGCATGTCCGGCCTCGTGCACGGCGACGGCATGCTTCTCCTCCGGAAGGAGCACGTTCGAACCCTCCCGCCGGCCGAGGATGATGCGGTCGCGGGCATCGTCGAAGTCGGTGGCCGTGATCCTGTCGCGGTTGGCTCGCACCGAGTTGATCGCCGCCTCGTTGACGAGGTTGGCGAGGTCTGCACCGGAGAAACCTGGTGTTCCCCTCGCCACCACATCGAGATCGACGTTCGGATCGAGATTCTTTCCTCGGCAGTGGACGCGGAGGATGGCGGCACGCTCGGCCAGATTGGGCAGCGGGATCGTGATCTGCCGGTCGAAGCGGCCTGGCCGGAGAAGTGCGGGGTCGAGGACTTCGGGACGGTTCGTCGCCGCGAGGACCACGATTCCCTCGGCCATGTCGAAGCCGTCCATCTCCGCCAACAGTTGATTGAGCGTCTGCTCACGCTCGTCGTTGGAGACCACGGCCCCCGAGCCCGAGCGGCGCTGTCCGATGGCGTCTACCTCGTCGATGAAGATGATCGCCGGGGCCCGCTTGCGCGCTTCGGCGAAGAGGTCCCGGACCCGGGCGGCCCCGACACCGACGAACATCTCGACAAAGCTCGACCCGCTCACCGAGAAGAAGGGGACGTCCGCCTCACCGGCGACTGCACGGGCGAGGAGCGTCTTGCCGGTGCCGGGCGGACCCACCATGAGGACACCGCGGGGAGCCATCGCTCCGGCCCGCCTGTACCGCTCCGGCTTGCGGAGGAAGTCGACCACCTCGGCGATCTCCTGCTTGGCCCCCTCGTATCCGGCCACGTCCGCAAAACGTGTCTTCGGTCGATCCTCGTCGAACACCTTCGCCTTCGACCGCCCGATACCGAGCACCCCCTGCAGCTGGCCGGTCGCCCCCCGGGAGAGGCGGCGCCAGAAGTAGAAGATGACAATGAAGGGCAACAGCAGGATGAGCCACGAGAGAACCTCGGCGCCGAAGGAGGCACCGGAGGTCGCGGCGGTGATCTGCACCTTGTTGTCCTGCAGATCGGTCAACAGGGCCTGTCCGGCGAGGCTCGGGATCGCTGTCGTATAGGTGTGGCCGTTGCGCAGCGTGCCGGAGGCACTGCCGTTCTGCCCGATCGTGATCGTCTTCACCTGGTGGCTGGTGACGTCGTTCAGGAACTGGGTGTAGTTGAGGCTGACTGCCTGCGCCTCGTGCATCGTCGGAAGGACGAAGTAGAGCACGAAGAAGAAGAGGATCGCCAGGGGCCAGAGCCAGTGACGCCACGGCGGAGGTGGGGGTGGCGCCGTCGGCGACGGCTTGTCCCGAGTCGGAGGTGACGCAGCTGGCTTGGTCATGGACGGGCTCGAGCGGAGCCTACCGGTGGTCCATCGGGCCAGCGAGAGGGCTCGGTATGGCCCATCAGAACGGCGAGAGGGCTGGCGTGCGTTTCGGGAGCCCCCTCAGGGCTTCCTGTCCGGGAGGGGACGCACTGCTTGGTAACCTCACGGTGGCGCTGCCGTGCGCAGTAGCCGGGTTCTGCGCAACTGGCGACCGTGAACCGAGTCAGGGTCGGAAGGCAGCAGCTCTCAGCGGAACTGCCGGTGTGCCGCAGGGGACCTGGCTGCTGCGCTCGGCAGCGCCGCGTTCCGCCCGCCCGCTTCTCGTCCGCCATCGAGCGGCGACAGCCGCCGCCCGGGCGCCCCGTCGTTCCCCTGCGCGAGAACCCCCAGGATCCGTCCTCGCCTCAGGCTGCGCCCGACAGCGGAGCGTGGAGAACCTTGCGCAGCTCTCGGCGCGCCACCTTGCCGGTCGGACCGAACGGCAGCGACTCGACGACGACGATCTCGAAAGGCCGCTTCACCCGCTCCAGTTTGACCTCGCAGGCGTCGGCGATCCGCTGGCGGAGCGACTGGTCGGACTGAGGCTCCAACGCCTTGCCCGTGCCGACGAAGGCCACCGGCAGCTCGCATCCGGCGGGGCCGGGTCGTCCGACAACGGCCGCCTCGATCACGCCGAGGACCGACACGAGCACGTCCTCGATCTCTCGCGGGTACAGCTTGGCACCTGCCTGCTCGATGACGTCGTCTGCCTGACCGGCAAGGAAGAGGTAACCGGCATCGTCCATCCGGCCGATGTCACCGGTGCCCAACCAACCGTCGGCATCGCAGGCTTCGATCAAGGACCCCAGTCGCCCCTCGGGCAGGTAGGAGGTGATCACCCCCACGCCCTGAATCTCTATGCGCCCGTTCTGCCCCGGCGCACACTCCCGGCCGGCGTCGTCGACGATCCGCACTCTCGTACCGGCTGGCAGCCCCACCGAGCCGGGCCGGCGTTCGGCCACGCGCACGGGGTTGGCGGTGACCTGGCCTGCGGCCTCGGTCATGGTGTAGGTCTCGAGCACCGAGATGCCGGTCAGCATCCAGAAGCGCGAGTGAGTGGCGTGCGCCAGACCCTCCAAGCTCGAGCGGGCGAAGCGCACCTGCCGACTGACCTGCTCGCTTGGCCCGGGCACCTCCGTCAAACGGGCGATCATGCCCGGGGAGAGGCTCAGCCAGGTCGCGCCCGACACCTCGACGTGCTGCCAGAAGCCAACCGGTGAGAATTCTTCCTGCGCCGCCAGCGAGCTGCCGGAGATCAGTGTGGCGAGGATGGCGATTTGCGAGTCCACGTCGAACAAGGGAAGCCCCACATATCCGCGATCGGTTCCGGACAGCCGCTCGTCGTCCACGACGCGGGCGGCGACGGCGACGAGTTGACGCTCGGTGAGCGGCACAAGCTTCGGCTTGCCGGTCGACCCGGAAGTCCTCGAGAGCACCGCAGCAGGCTCGGGAAGCAGATCCAACGAGTCCGGCAGTCCGCCGAACGCCACGATGGCCTCACGTTCCGGCCCACTGGGGTGGGCACCAGCCCGATCCATCACAGCCGCCGACCTCCGGGGACGCGGCTGGCGAGCGGCGTCGAGGTCGAGCACCTCTGCTCCGTCGGAGAGCAGGTGCGTGAGGCGGAAGGATGCGGCGTACCGGTCGAGCTCGCTCTGGGTGCAATGCGGATCGATCGGGACGATGCACACGCCGGCGGACATAGCCGCCAGATACTCGCGGCAGAACACATCCGGGGCAGCGATCCTGAGCCCCACAACCGGGCGCCCAGCGCCGGCGCCGGCTCCTGGGGCCGAGGCCCGGTGAGGGCCGGGTTCCCGGCGCCCGAAGCGCTCCTCCCAGAGCACAGCCGCCGCGGCCACCTCTGACCAGGTGACCTCAGTGCCTCCTTCGGCATTCACGAAGGCAGCCTGATCCCCCTTCGTTCGGGTGACCTCCTCCAAGAGCAGGCTGATCGCCCCGCTCCGCTCGCGCTGGGCGGGACAGACGTGACCTGTGGCGCCGGCACGAGCGTCTCGGCGGGAGGGGTAGACGGAGATCGGGTTAGTCGCCATCGGGGCTAGTTTCTTCCTCCCGGTTGGGAACAAGCATGGAATCGACTGCACCCTCGCTACAGGTTCCCTGTGAGACTCCTGTGTGACCTCCGATCAGTGAGAGTGGGACATGGGAACCGTCTCGCCATGTATATACCCAGGAGAGGGACAGGCGACGGGTTGTTCGGTTGCCCCGCCGTCACAGCCGGGATCACCACACCGGAGCCGGCCGCGTCCTTTAATCTCGGCTCCGTGTCTGAGCCTTCCCAGTACCAGTCCCTCTACCGGCGGTATCGGCCTCAGCGCTTCTCGGAGATCCGTGGGCAGGACCACGTGGTGCTGGCGCTGCGCAACGCCGCGCGTGATGACCGTGTGGCCCACGCCTACCTGTTCTCCGGCCCGAGAGGGACCGGGAAGACATCAACTGCGCGCATCCTCGCCAAAGCCCTCAACTGTGCGGCTCCGGTGGACGGCGAGCCGTGCGGCGAGTGCGATTCCTGTCGCGACATAGCCCGGGGCGCCTCCCTCGATGTCCACGAACTCGACGCCGCCTCCAACAATGGCGTCGACGCGATGCGAGATCTCGTCGCCAGAGCCTCGCTGGCGACCCCAGGGAAGTGGAAGGTGTACATCGTCGACGAGGTCCACATGCTGTCGACGGCAGCCTCGAACGCCCTCTTGAAGACACTCGAGGAACCGCCCGGGCATGTCGTGTTCGTCCTCGCCACGACTGACCCGCAAAAGGTGCTCCCGACGATCAAGAGCCGCACCCAGCATTATGAGTTCCACCTCCTCGACTCCGGTGTCCTCGTCGGTCTCCTCTCGGATATCGCTCGCCAGGCCCAGCTCGAGCTACCTGCTGAAGGGGTGGAGGCGGCCGTTCGGCGTGGGCACGGGTCGGCTCGTGACGCGTTGTCGGCGCTGGACCAGGTCGTCGCGGCCGGCCTTGTCGAGGACGACGTCCGTTTCGTCAGGCGGCTGGTGACGGCGATCGCCGAGCGCGACTCCACAGCCGCTTTGCAGACCGTCGGTGACGCGCTGGTGGCGGGAGTTGACGCGGGGCGGCTGGCGGGGGAGCTCGTGGATGCGCTCCGGGTCGTCTTCCTTGGTGCTGTAGCGCCTGGGCTGTCACTTCCCGATGACGTCGTGAATGTGGGGGCGCTTCCGCAGATCGGCCCGGCTCGCTGTGTGAGGGCGCTCGAGCTCGTGGGCGCTGCCATCGTCGACATGCGGGAGTCACTGGACGCCCGCACGACCTTCGAGGTCGCTCTCGTTCGGCTCACCCACCCGGAGGCAGATGACGGTCCGGCGGCGGTGCTGGACCGCCTGGAGCGGCTCGAACGGCGGGTGCAGGAGCTGGCCTCGGCCGCCCCGCCGTCGGCCGCCCCGCCGTCGGCGCCCCGCCGTCGGCGCCAGCTCCGACCTCCCCCGATGAGGCGGCGCCTCCCCCCGAAGCCGCGCCCCCTCCCGAGGCGGCGTCCCCGGTGCCCGCTGGACGCGGGCGGCCCGCACTAGGCGCTTTTCGTCCCAAGGCGGGTTCCGGCAGCGGGACCTCGGGGCCGCAGCTCGAGGTTCCATCCGCGGGCTCGCCGTCGGCACCCTCAGCCGTCGACGAGCGTCCGCCGCCGGCGGGATCAGCCCGTGCCACGGGCGAGGTACCGGCCGATGCCGCACCCCATGATCAGGCTTCCCCCACCGCCCCCGTCGTAACTCCCAGCCGGGACGACCTGGTGACGGCGTGGGCCGACCACGTGCTTCCGCGGCTCCGGCCGCGGGTCCGGGCCGTCTATGCCGTGGGGCGCTTCGTGTCGTCGAAGGACGGTACGGTCGTGTTCGCCTTGCCGAACTCAGCCCATGTCGAGCACGCCGAACCACTTCGCGAAGAGGTGGCCACCGCTCTCGGCAGCCATTTCGGCGGCCGGCTCAGCCTCGGTCTTGTCACCGATCCCGACTCTGCCGGCGAGGCAGCCGCAGTAGTGGCCGCCTCGCCGGTCGCGTCCGTGGGGCGGGAGGCAGGCGCTGGTGCCCAGGCCGGCCGTCGTGCTGCCGGCAGAGCCGTAGCCCCGAAAGAGGCCAACTGGCAGGCGGAGGGCGGCGGAGCGGACTTTGACTCGGAAGTGGGCGATGCCGCGGGCAGTCATGATCCTCTCGAGTGGGCGCAGTCCCGCCTGCTGAAGGAGTTCCCCGGTGCTGAGGAGGTGCCCGATGGCAGCTGAAGACGACGAGGCGGGTGCGGGAGGTCTCGGCGACCTCTTCGCCCAGTTCGAGCAGGCGCAGGAACGCATCGAGACAGCCGCTGCCGAGGCGTCGGGGACGATCGTGGAAGGTTCGGCCGCCGACGGGCGGGTGGTGGTGCAGCTGCGTGGCGATCTCGACGCGGTCTCGGTCCACATCGACCCGTCCGTCGTCGATGCGACAGACATCGGGCTGCTGGAGGACCTCCTGCTGGCAGCGATCCGGGACGGGCTCGCCCAGATCGCCGAGCTGCAGGAACAGGTCGCAGGAGCATTCGCCGGCGGCACGGGCGGCCTCGACGTCGGCTCGCTGCTCGGCAGCCTCGGCAACCTCCCCGGGCTGGCTGAGCTCGGCAATCTCGGGAACCTCGGCGCCTTCGACGCCGGAATGATGGCGCAACTCCCCGAGCTGGAAGGACTCGGCGGCTTAGGCGGTGAAATGGGCGAGCGTCCCTGGCACGACGACGAAGACGAAGACGATGACCGAGCGGGCACGGCCCCCTCAGGATCGCGGCCCGCGTCCGGGGGGGCCGGAAATCCTGCCGCCGGTGGAGGCACCGGATCGGATGGCTCCGAGTCCTCCCGACAAGGAACGGACGACGGTGACGCCGGCCCGTCCGGTCTCGGCTGACCTGGGTGTTCGCCGGCCCAATCCAGGATTTGGTTGACGAGCTCGGCCGTCTGCCGGGCATCGGGCCGAAGTCAGCACAGCGCATCGCGTTCCATCTGCTCGAAGTGCCGAAGGACGAGGCCATGAGACTTGCCGTCTCGATCTCGGAGGTGAAGGAACGGATCCGGCTCTGCGAGCGGTGCTTCAACGTCGCGGAGACCGTCTTGTGCAGGATCTGCGCCGACAACCGGCGCGACCCGTCGGTGATCTGCGTCGTCGAGGATCCACGCGACATCGTCGCCGTCGAGCGGACCCGGGAGTTCCACGGCACGTATCACGTCCTTGGAGGAGCGCTCAACCCGATCGATGGCATCGGGCCTGACCAGCTGCGGGTCCGCGACCTCCTCGAGCGCCTTTCCGAGGAGAAGACGACAGAGGTCATCTTGTGCACGAATCCGAACATCGAGGGAGAGGCGACGGCTATGTATCTCGCTCGCCTTCTCGGCCCGGTGGGGGTGAGGGTGACACGGATCGCGAGCGGCCTGCCGGTGGGCAGTGATCTCGAGTACGCCGACGAGCTCACGCTCGGGCGCGCCCTCGTCGGCCGGCGCGAGATGGGCGGCTGAGAGGCACCTGCCGATCGGCTTTCGCGGCCCCCGTCGGCCGGGCTTTCGCGGCCCCGGCCGGCCGGCCTTCGCTGCCTCGGCCCGACGACCTTCGCCGCCCGGACTCGCCGAGCGGCCGGGACGGGCGTCGCCGACGCGTCCAGGCGGCCGTTTCACCGGGCCGGGGCCGGGTACGGACACGACGTGGACCCCGCCTCGAAGCTCCGCGCCCAGATCGACCGCATCGGTCAGCTGAAAGAACTCGACGGTGTCGCCGAGCAGATCGACCGGATCCTCCGGCCCAGACTGGAGCCGGCGCCCGTGCGCAACGCCCTCAGCGGAGTGTGGCTCGGGCACCGGCTCCATCCGCTTCTCACCGACGTAGCCATCGGCTCGTTCACGAGCGCCACCCTCGTCGATCTCGTGGCTCCGCGGCACTCGAAGATCGCCCGTCGGCTCATCGCCATCGGGCTCGTCTCGGCCCTGCCGACGGCAGCTGCTGGGTGGTCGGACTGGATCGACGTCTACGACGACGGCAGGAGGATCGGCCTCGTCCACGCCTTGGGCAACTCGATCGGCCTGTACTTCTATGCCCGCTCCTGGAGCCGCCGGGGGAAGGGCAAGGGGCGGCTGAGCGCTCTCGTGGGCATGGGGGTCCTCTCGCTGTCCGGCTATCTCGGGGGCCATCTGTCCTTCGTCCTCGGAGTGGGCGTCGACCACACCGCCTTCGATCCGCGTATCGAGGACTGGACAGAAGTGGCCGCCAGTTCCGATGTAGCCGACGGGGCGCATATCGTGGCCAAGGCATCGGGCACCGAAGTGCTCCTCGTCCGCCAGGAGGGACAGCTGCGCGCCTTCGACAACCGCTGCTCTCATGCCGGTTGGGCCCTCGCGCCGGGAAAGTTCGAGGGAGGTTGTGTCACGTGCCCGATGCACGGGAGCATCTTCGATCTGAGCGACGGCTCCGTCGTGAAGGGACCGGCGGCCTCGCCTCAGCGTCGCTTCCAGGTGCGCGAGCGCGACGGGCGGGTCGAGGTTCGCTCGTAGGGCCTCACCGCCGGCGTCGGTATGGCCGAGGCTCCTCGGGCTGCTTTCAAGGTGCAGCTCGACGGGCCGGCCTTTGATCGGCGCCACGGCCACCGCCCCACCTTTGACGGTGCGCCGGTGGTGGCGTCAGCTAGGAGAGTGAACGAAGAAGGGCGGCGTCGCCCTGACCGCCCCCGCCGCAGAGGGCCACCGCACCGAGGCCGCCCCCGCGGCGCCGGAGCTCGTGCAGGATGGTTAGGGCGAGGCGCGCCCCCGACATCCCGATCGGGTGGCCGAGGGCGATGGCTCCTCCGTTTACGTTGACGACGTCGGACGTGATCCCGAGGTCGTCCATCGAGGCGAGACCGACTGCGGCGAAGGCCTCGTTGATCTCGAACAGGTCGATGTCCCCGAGCTTGTGGCCGCTGCGGGCGAGGGCATCTTTGATGGCCCCCGACGGTTGCGTCAGCAAGGAGGCGTCCGGCCCGGCGACCTGGCCGTACCCCACGACCTCCGCGAAAGGCGTGAGCCCGAGCGACTCCGCCTTGGCGGCCGACATGACGACAAGCGCGGCGGCTCCGTCGGAGATTCTGGCTGGCGTTACCTGCCGTGATCGTGCCCTCAGGTGAGAAAGCCGGCCTGAGAGCCGCGAGCGAGCCGACTGTCGTCTCGGGCCTGACTCCCTCGTCTGTGTCGACGACGAGTGGATCGCCCTTGCGTTGAGGCACCAGCACGGGTGTGATCTCGTCGGCGAAGCGGTGTTCCTTGATCGCCGCGGCCGCCCGCTCGTGTGAGCTGGCTGCGAAGGCGTCCTGCCGGTCCCGGCTGAGCCCGGCAGTGGTCGTGTAACGCTCGGTCGACGCACCCATCGCCATTAGGTCGAAGGCGCAGTAGAGGCCGTCGTGCATCATCGAGTCGACGACCTTCTGGTCGCCGAGCCTGTAGCCGGCGCGGGCGCCGGGGAGCAGGTAGGGCGCCTTCGTCATGGACTCCATCCCGCCGGCGACGACGATTTCAGCCTCGCCCGCCCCGATCGCGAGGTCGGCGAGGTGGATCGAGTTGAGGCCGGACAGGCAGACCTTGTTGACCGTGGTGGACGGCACCGTCATCGGGATGCCGGCCTTTACCGCGGCTTGGCGGGCTGTGATCTGACCCTGGCCGGCCTGCAGCACCTGGCCCATGAAGACATAGTCGACGTCCTCAGGCGATACCCCTGCCCGCTCGAGGGCGGCCCTGATGGCCACCCCGCCCAGGTCCATGGCGGAGAGCCCGGCGAGGGCGCCGGCGAGCCTGCCGATCGGAGTGCGGGCGCCGGAGACGATGACAGAACCGGGCATTTCTGTACCTCCACGATCGAGTAGAAGAAGCATCGCATGAGGCCGGTCGCCGGGCAGGCTGCCCGATCTCGCCCAGCCCTCTGGCCAGCGATCTTGTCAGACTATCCCGGGTCCGCTCTCGTGGGCGCAGGCGAGAGCCGCTCAACAGAGAGCTCTACCGAGCCACATTCCTTCACCGCCTGGAACGTCACTCTGCGGAGGCCGTCGCGTTGACCACGCCAGGATCCGCCCGGAAGGGGCCCGTCGAGGGACAAGTGACCGCCGAGTAGGCTCCCCGGCCATGGAACGGTTCCGGGACGCCATTCTCTCGGGGGCATCAGGCGATGAGCTGGCCGCTCTGCCCGTGCCGGAGTCCTACCGGGCGGCTTTCGTCCGCAGGGACGAGACGACGATGTTCGCCGGCCTGGCATCACAGGAGAAGGACCCGCGCAAGTCGTTGCACGTCGAGGAGGTACCGGTGCCCGAGATGGCCCCGGACGAGTGCTACGTGGCGGTCATGGCGAGCGCGATCAACTTCAACACGGTCTGGACTTCGATCTTCGAGCCGCTGCCGACATTCGGGTTCCTCGAGCGGCTGGGGCGGGAGAGTGCCTGGGGCCGCCGCCACGACCTGCCGTACCACGTGGTCGGCTCGGATGCGTGCGGCGTCGTCCTCCGCGTCGGGTCGGCGGTATGGGAATGGAAGCCGGGCGACCACGTGGTCGTCCACTGCAACTACGTCGACGCCCAGGACCCGGCCGCCCACGACGACGCCATGAAGGCGCTGAACCAGAGGATTTGGGGTTTCGAGTCGAACTTCGGCGGCCTCGCCGACTTCACGGTGGTGAGGGCGAACCAGCTCCTGCCCAAGCCTGCTCACCTCTCCTGGGAAGAGTCGGCCGTGAACGCCCTTTGCAACTCCACGGCCTACCGGATGCTCGTCTCGCACAACGGGGCGGCCATGAAGCAGGGCGACGTGGTGCTCATCTGGGGTGCCACCGGCGGTCTCGGCGGCTACGCCGTCCAGTACGTGCTGAACGGGGGCGGAATCCCTGTCGGCGTGGTGAGCTCCCCCGCCAAGGCGAAGCTGCTCGAGGGACTCGGTTGTGAGGCGGTGCTCGACCGGGGGGAGAAGAACTATCAGTTCTGGGCGAACGAGCACACCCAGGACGAAGGGGAGTGGCGGCGCTTCGGAAAGGACATCCGGGCGCTCGTGGGCGAGGACCCGGACATCGTCTTCGAGCACCCCGGGCGCTCCACGATGGGTGCGTCTGTCTTCGTGGCCAAGCGGGGCGGCATGATCATGACGTGCGCGGCGACCTCGGGCTACATGGTCGAGTACGACAACCGCCATCTGTGGATGAAGCTGAAGACGATAAAGGCGTCTCATTTCGCCAACTACCGGGAGGCGGCGGAAGCCAACCGTCTCATACGCCTGGGCCGGATCCAGCCCGTGCTTTCGGCCGTCTACCCGCTGACGGAGGTGGGGGAGGCCGCCTCCCAGGTCCATCACAACCTCCACGAGGGCAAGATCGGCGTCCTCTGCCTGGCACCGGAGGAAGGGCTCGGCATCACGGACGTGAGCTTCCGGGAGAAGGTCGGGGAGGACAGGATCACGATGTTCCGCAGGCTCGGGGCATGACGACCGGCGCCGGCGGGAGTGCCACCGGCGCGGGCGGGAGCGCCACCGGCGCTTCGTTCGAGCTGACCGAGATCGACCACGTGGCGATCGCCGTGCGGGACCTCGATGCAGCTGCCCGGTGGTACGAGGAGACCTTGGGTGCCACTGTCGCCCACCGGGAGCGGATCGAGTCCGACGGCGTCGAGGAGGCCCTCTTGCGGGTGGCCGATTCGTACGTGCAGCTCCTCACGCCGACAAGGGCTGACTCACCGGTGGCCAAGTACCTCGAGCGCCGCGGCGAGGGCATCCACCACGTCGGCTACAGGGTGACCGACTGCGCTGCCGCCCTCGAATCGATGAAGGCGGCGGGTGCAACCGTGATAGACGCCGCTCCCCGTCCCGGCTCCCGAGGCACCACCGTGGCCTTCGTCCATCCGCGCAGCGCCTTCGGCGCTCTCGTCGAGCTGGTCGAGGAGTAGCCGGGACGGGTCCGGCAGTGCTGTGAGCCGGTGCAGCGACACCGGTAGCCTGCAAGGCATATGCCCGACGAGACGAGGACAGAGCCGGCGGCCGAGGCTTCGCCGGAGACGCTCGACGGCGAGACGGGGGAGCACGATCCCGAGGACGACATCGCGGCGGCCATGCACGACCACTCGATGACCGCCCGGCTCGCTTCACTCGAGGAGCAGAAGGTCCAGGCTCGCCAGCCCGGCACGGAGAGGTCGATCCAGAACCACCGGGCCAAGGGCAAGATGCTCGCCCGCGAGCGCCTCGAGTACCTCCTCGACGACGGCTCCTTCCAGGAAGTCGACCTGCTGGTCCGTCACCGCTCCAACGGGATGGGCCTCGAGCGCACCCGGCCCTACACCGACGGTGTCATCACGGGCTTCGGAGCCATAGACGGGCGCCGGGTCTGCATCTACAGCCAGGACTTCACGATCTTCGGCGGTGCCCTCGGTGAGGCCCATGCCGAGAAGATCCACAAGCTCATGGACTTGGCGCTCGACGTGGGCGTTCCCCTTGTCGGGCTGAACGACGGCGGCGGCGCGCGCATCCAGGAGGGTGTGGTGGCCCTGCACGGCTACGGGGGGATCTTCTACCGCAACGTGCGGGCGTCTGGTGTAGTGCCCCAGATCAGCGTGGTACTCGGGCCGTGCGCCGGCGGAGCTGTCTACTCGCCGGCGATGACGGACTTCATCTTCATGGTCCACGAGACGAGCCATATGTTCATCACCGGCCCGGACGTGGTGAAGACCGTGACCGGTGAAGAGGTGACCCTCGAGCAGCTCGGGGGCGCCATGAGCCATGCCACCCGTTCTGGCGTCGCCACCTTCGTCGCCGCCGACGAGAAGTCGTGCCTCGACGATGTGCGCTACCTGCTCTCGTTTCTGCCGTCCAACAATCTCGAGCTCCCGCCCCAGAGCGACCGGCCCGAGGATGCGGAGGCCGAAGTGCCGGAGCTCCGCGACATCGTGCCGCCGAACGCCAATCAGCCCTACGACATGCGCAAGATCATCCAGGCGATCGTCGACGGCGGTGAGTACATGGAGTACTTCCCGCACTGGGCAATGAGCCTCACTTGCGGCTTTGCCCGCATCGGCGGTCGCTCGGTCGGCATCGTGGGCAATCAGCCTGCCGTGCTCGCCGGCGTCCTCGACATCGACTCCTCTGAGAAGGCCGCCCGTTTCGTGCGCACCTGCGACGCCTTCAACATGCCCCTCGTCACGTTCGTGGACGTGCCGGGCTTCATGCCCGGGACCGATCAGGAGTACGGCGGCATCATCCGCCATGGCGCCAAGCTTCTCTACGCCTATTGCGAGTCCACTGTCCCCCGCATCCAGGTGATCACCCGCAAGGCCTACGGGGGCGCCTACGTCGTCATGGACTCGAAGTCGATCGGGGCCGACTTCGCCTTTGCTTGGCCGTCGGCCGAGCTGGCGGTGATGGGGCCCCAAGGAGCCGTCGAGATCGTCTACCGCCGTGAGTTGGCCGACTCCGCCGACCCCGATGCCCGGCGGGCCGAGCTGGTCGAGGACTACATCGACCGTTACGCAAATCCGTATGTCGCCGCCGAGCGCGGCTACGTCGACGACGTCATCGACCCCGCCGACACACGCCGCGTCATCGTGCGCAGCCTCGATCTGCTCTCGTCGAAACGAGAGGAGCTCCCGAGGAGAAAGCACGGGAACATCCCGTTGTGACCGGCACCGACAGGCTCCAGCCCATCGCCGCCGGCGCCCTCGCCGCTCCCCCCGACGTCGTCGCCGCCATCGCGGCGGCCGTCGAGGCGTGCTGGCCCCGGCCGGCGCCGGCCGCCTCGGCTCGTCTTCCGGAACGTGCGGCACCGGAGTACGTGTGGCGCTTCTCGGGGCGCTGGTGGTCAAAGCCCGTCCCGCTCCGCCGTGACCGCCCCTGGACGGACCATGGGGAGCACGGGCAGGTGGGCACCCGCGGCTCCTGATCTGCCGTCGGGGTCGCCACGATCTGCAGGTCGCTTTCGGGCTCGAGCTTCCGCCCCTTACCGGTTCGGCGTAGCATGGAGGAGAGGGAGGCTTCCGGCTCAGGGTACTGGGGCGGTCACGGACCGCTCCCCAGGAGGCCTGAAATGTGCCAGGACCACGAGACCGCCGCCATGGCGGTTGAGGCCGGAATGTCCCGTCGGCGCTTCCTGCAGGCTACGGCCGGTGCCGCCGCCGCCACCACCCTGTTCCGCCGGTTCCCCCGCCTGCCCCTGCGCTCGGCCGACCGGGCGGTCACCGCCGACGGCACCTCGGCCTACTCGCTCGCCATGCACGTGCACTCGTCCTTCAGCGAATACGACGGCTCCATGGAGGCGCAGTTGTTCCAGGCCGCCTCGAACGCCGTCGACGTGCTGTGGTGGACGGACCACGACTGGAGGATGGACGGCCTCGACTACCGCCGGACGGTTCACTTCACCAGCCTCACTGCGGAGAAGCCGGCTGCGGGCGAGGGAGGGACCTGGCACTGGACTACTGCCAAGTCCGGTCCGCACACCGCCCAGTCGGGTGGTGGAATCGTCAACTCTCCTTCCTCGCCCAATGACCCGGTAGACGGCGGGAGCATGCACCTCACCGCCAAGAGCAGCACGACGGTGGCTGCAAAGTACGGCTACTACGCCGACAGCCAGCCGGCCGACTACAACTACCGCGACAACCTCACCGGTCAGTCCCTCGCCGTCGACGTGCTGTTGACGAGCAGTTGGACAGAGGGGTACCTCGAGCTGCTGATCGCCAGCTCCTTCCATGCGCCCGCCGGCGGGCAGCCCGGCGGCGACTACTCCCTCTCGTACCGGTTCGTGCCGGCGGGAGGAACGGCGAGCCGGGTCGCAAACGGCGTCCAGGGAATCATCACGGTGCCGGTGACGCCGGGCGGCGGCGCCAACCCGTGGACCACGGTCACCGTCACACCGTCCGACGACATCCAGGCGTTGTGGCCGGCCCTCGACTACCGTGACTTCTCGCTTTACGAGTTGACGCTGAGCGCCGTCAGCACCGGCGATCTGGTCGACGGGTACTTCGACTACCTGCGCTTTACCCGAGACACAGGCGGGGAGGCTTTCTTCCAGCAGCAGGCCGAGATGGCATCTGCTCTCGCCCCGAGCTACTCGTCGGTGGCTCAGCACCAGGGCCTCGAGGTGTCTTGGCAGGAGCCCCACATGAACTGGTTCGGGGGCAACGTGGCCCCGCCCGACTACGGCGGCGTCACGCGGGCCAGCTACACGAGCTACCTGCAGAACTACGTCATCCCGGCGATCCATTCATCCGGTGGCCTGGTCAGTTACAACCATCCCTACGGCTCGGGCAACCCGCCGGCGCTGCCGGCCAGCCAGCAGGACGCTCTGCTCACGCAGGTCGCCACAGCACTCCTTCCCACCGCGGCGCTACAGGCCGACTTGATCGAGGTGGGCTACCACTTGCGTCAAGGCGTCGACCTCGCCCACCACGTGGCCCTGTGGGACGTGATGTCCCGCAACGCCGTCTTCCTCACCGGCAACGGCACCAACGACGACCACTTCGGGCAGAACTGGCGAGGGATCGGCAACAATTGGTTCAGCTCAACGTGGGCCGCGAGCACCACGCAGGCGGATTTGCTCGCCGCCCTCGCCGCCGGGCGCGCCTGGTGCGGCTCGCTGTCGGAGTACCGGGGCAGCCTGGACATGCTCGTCGACGGGTCGTGCCCCATGGGCTCGGTCAGTGTGTCGCGCGTGGCCTCCCGGCAGCTAGTCGCCACCGCGGCCGGCATCCCGACCGGCGGCTCCCTGCAGGTCCTGCAGGGAGCGGTCGACTATGCCGGCACCGCCGCCCCGGCGGCCAACACCGAGATCATCGCTGCCTACAGTGCCGCCGAGCTCGGCGGCGGCTCGGTGACCCGGTCGATCGACACCACCGAGGACAGCTTCGTGCGCATGCAGGTGGTCACGTCCTCCGGATCCGTCGTGGGGGTGTCCAATCCGCTGTGGCTGTTGCGGAACCCGCCTCCGGGCGGCATCCCCTCTCCCCGGGCGGCTTGACCGCGGGTCAGCGCTCGGCGCCTCTTCCAGCCCCTCGCCGCCCACCAGTGCGGAGGCCGAAGCAGATCAGTTGGCGCCGATGGCCTGGGCGATAGCCGCCGCCAGCACGAGGTGACCGGTCGGTGAGGGGTGGATGTTGCACGTCCCCCCCGGCAGCTTGATGAGAAGGCCGGCGGTGCAAGGGTTGCCTCCGAAGCGCTTCGAGGCCACCTTGAACGCCTCGAAGCCGTTGGCGATGGTCCCGCCGAATCGCTTCGTGACGGGCGTGACGGCCGAGTTCAGCAGCTCCACCTCCAGGGTGTCGAGGGAGTTGGCGTAGTCGGTCGAGTAGTAGCTCAACGCGACGATCCGGCCGTGGTAGTGGGCGACGTCCCGCAGCTGCTGGTAGATCGTGGTGAGGTTCTCCTCGATCTGGGCGATGAGGGCGGTCAGCTCGGGGCCGGAGGTGCAGTGGTCGGCCGTGGTCTCCTGGCAGACGAAGCCGTCATTGGCGCCGATGTCGATCGTCACGAGCTTCGTGGCGTGGTGCTCGAGATAGTTGACGGCAAAGGCCGTCTGGGTCCCGGAGTAGCTCACGTGGAGCGGATAGACCGTCCGGTAGCCGACCGGGGAGCCGACGGAATTCTCGCACCCGTTGCTCTGCCCCCCGGCGGCGAGCATGCTGATCGTCGTCTCCCCCGGGCAGGAGGCGTTCACGACGTGCAGGCGGAGGGCCCGGCCCAGGTCCTCCGGGTAGCCGACGAAGCTCTTCGGGTTGTCGTAGTTCGGCGGTGGCTTGGCCTGGGGCGGGACGTAACCGAAGGCCACCGAGTCGCCGAGGGCGAGGTAGTTGGCGCCGGCCCACGAGCTCTGGTGTCTCGCCGGCGCCCCCGAGGCGGGCAGCGCCGGGATGATCGTGGCCGACATGAGAGCAGCCGCTCCGAGGCACAGCCCGAGAGCCCTGTAGTTGAGACGTGGTGCGGAGATCTTCATGGATCCACTCCCTCAGGACGACTGCGCGGCCGTTGCGGGCCGAGTCCAACATGATCCGCCGGCTGCGGTCAAGCGCAGTGGTGATCAGCTGTCGCGGTGCTTGGTGACGAGACCGGCGATCTCGGAGAGGATGACGCCCATGGAATAGTCCTTCGGGGTGTAGATGGCCGCCACACCGGCCTGCAGGAGCTTCGGCTGGTCGGATTCGGGGATGATGCCGCCGAGGACGACGGGGGCATCGACACCTTTCTCCCGGAGCTGGCTCAGCACTTCGGCGACGAGCTCGAGGTGGCTCCCGGAGAGGATCGACAGACCGATCACGTCGACGTCCTCGTCGCGCGCCGCCGCGGCGATCTCGGCGGTCGTCGAGCGGATGCCGGCGTACACCACCTCGAAACCGGCGTCGCGCGCCGCCACGGCGATCTGCTCGGCCCCGTTCGAGTGACCGTCGAGGCCGGGCTTGCCGACGAGGAGCCGGGGCGGTGCGCCCGAGCCCGCCGTGATGGCCGAGACCCGCTCGGCGGCCTCGGCGAGCTCGGCTCCCCGCCGGCCGATGCCGCCGGACACGCCGGTCGGCGCCCGGAACTCGCCGAATATCTCCCGGAGGGCCCCCGCCCACTCGCCTGTCGTCCCGCCCTCGTGGGCCAGGGCGACTGTGGCCGGCATGAGGTTCTCCCCTGACTCCGCCGCCCGCCGGAGGGCGTCCAGGGCCCGGGAGACGGACTGCGGATCGCGCCCGTGGCGCCACCGGGCGACGTCGTCGCGCAGCTCGGCTTCGACGGCCGGATCGACCGTGAGGATCGAGGAGGCCGGATCAGCGGAGCGATGCAAGGGGGAGGCCTCGGTCTCGGTGAAGCAATTGACGCCGACGACCTTGCTCTCGCCGGTCTCGATCCGATGCAGGCGTTCCGCCTGCGAGGCTACGAGGCGGGACTTCAGCTCCTCGATGGCGGAAAAGGCGCCCCCCATCTCGAGGATCTCGGACAGCTCAGCCGAGGCCGCCTCCTCGATCTCGGACACTTTGGCTTCCACCACCTTCGAGCCGGTGAAGAGGTCGTCGTACTCGAGCAGGTCGCTCTCAAAGGCGAGGATCTGCTGGATTCGGAGCGACCACTGCTGGTCCCAGGGCCGGGGCAGCCCGAGCGCCTCGTTCCAGGCCGGGAGCTGGATGGCACGCGCCCGGGCGTCCTTCGACAGGGTCACCCCGAGTGTCTCGAGGACGATCCGTGGGAGGTTGTTCTCCGGCTGAGCCTCGGTGAGGCCGAGCGAATTGACCTGCACCCCGTACCGGAAGCGCCGGAGCTTGGGGTCGCTTACGCCGTAGCGCTCGGCACAGAGGCGCTCCCACATGCGCGAGAACGCCCGCAGCTTGCAGGTCTCCTCCACGAAACGAAGCCCGGCGTTGACAAAGAAGCTGATCCGACCCACCACCTGCGGCATCTCATCGGGCGGCACCTGGCCCGAGGACCGGACTGCGTCGAGCACGGCGACCGCGGTCGCGAGGGCGTAGGCGACCTCCTGCACCGGAGTCGCCCCGGCCTCTTGCAGGTGGTAGCTGCAGACGTTGATCGGGTTCCACTTCGGCACCTCCCGGACCGTGTAGGTGACGAGGTCGACGGTCAGGCGCAGGCTCTCAGCCGGGGGGAAGATGTAGGTGCCGCGGGAGAGGTATTCCTTCACGAGGTCGTTCTGGGTCGTGCCCTGCAGTTCGGAGCGCCGGACGCCCTGCAGATCGGCGTTGGCCACGTAGCAGCCGAGCAGCCACGGGGCGGTGGCGTTGATCGTCATCGACGTGTTCATCTCACCGGCGGGGATGTCTGCCATCAGTTCGGTCATGTGGCCGAGGTGGGCGATCGGCACCCCGACCTTGCCGACCTCGCCGGCCGCCTCGCGGGCATCCGGGTCGTAGCCGATCTGGGTCGGCAGGTCGAAGGCGATCGAGAGGCCGGTCTGGCCCTTGCGCAGGTTGCGCCGGTAGAGCTCGTTGGAGGCCTTGGCAGAAGAATGCCCGGAGTACGTCCGCATCACCCAGGGCTTGTCGGTCATGGCGCCGGCCTCCTTGTGCGCCCGGGGGGCCTAGCTGCCGGAGTACCGATAGAAACCCTCCCCCGTCTTCCGCCCCAACCTCCCCGCCGCCACCATCCTCCGCAGGCGGGGGACGGCCACGTGGCCGCTCTCACGGTGCTCGGCGTAGAGGGCGTCGAGGATGGAGACGGTTGTGTCCAGGCCGACGAGGTCGAGGAGGGCGAACGGCCCCATCGGGAACCCGCAGCCGCCCGTCATCGCCTCGTCGATGTCCTCCATCGAGGCGACGTTCCCCTCGAGAAGCCGGACGGCGTTGTTGAGGTACGGGAAGAGGAGGGCGTTCACCACGAATCCCGCCTGGTCCTTCACCACGATCGCGGTCTTGCCGCAGGCCTCGGCGAAAGATCTGGCCTCGACGATCGTCTCCTCACCGG
The DNA here is from genome assembly GCA_963754255.1 of uncultured Actinomycetota bacterium. Classification (GTDB taxonomy): domain Bacteria; phylum Actinomycetota; class Acidimicrobiia; order Acidimicrobiales; family Bog-793; genus CAVWEW01. The sequence continues at coordinate 247,815 of CAVWEW010000005.1, read as the reverse complement.
CGGTGATCGGCCGCACGATCTCGACGAGCACCATGACGGGCGCCGGGTTGAAGAAGTGGACCCCGCACACCTTCTCCGGGCGGCTCGTCTCCATGGCCATCTCGACAACGGGCAAAGTGGAAGTGTTCGTGGCGAGGATGGTGTGCGCCTCGCAGAATCTGGTCCAACTCGGCGAAGAGCTGCTTCTTGGTGGGGAGATCCTCCACCACCGACTCGATCACGATGTCGCACCCGGCGAGATCGTGCAGGCTGGAGGTGACCGAGATGCGGCTCAGGGTGGCAGCCCGGTCAGCCGGGTCGAGCCGCCCCTTCGCGACCTGCTTGTCGAAGGACTGTTCGATCGCCGCCAGGGTCGCCTCGGCGCCGGCGAGGCTGCGGGAGCGCAGGACCACCTCGTGGCCGGCGGCGGCAGCGACCTCCGTGATGCCGCCGCCCATGATCCCCGACCCGATCACCCCGACGGTCTTCACGGTCATGAGCAGGCAAGGTTACTGGTCGGTAGGTGACCGGTGCGAGCCCGGGCTGCGACGCCGCCGGAGTCACCGGCTCGGCAACGGGCCTGCGAGGGCGGAGCATTACGCCGTTGCGCCTCGCTCCACCAGAGCGCGACCATCGGCCAGTGTTGAGAATCGGGACGGTGGTCGTGGGCGTGGACGACATGCAAAGGGCGATGGAGTTCTGGACGAAGGCCCTGGGATATGTCCCTCGTGACGGTGAGGTGGAGGATGACTTCAACGTGCTGGTCCCGGCTAGCGGCGCCGGCGCTCACCTGGCGCTCGGTCGCAGCACTTCGCCGGTCCAGCCGATGCCGAGGATCCATCTGGACCTGTACGCGGGCGACGCGAGAGATCAGGCGGCCGAGATCGAGCGGCTCGTGTCGATAGGCGCCGAACGGGTCGCCTGGGACCACTATCCGGACGATGCCGACTTTGTCGTCCTCGCCGACACAGAAGGCAACCGCTTCTGTGTCATAAAGACAAGCGGCCACACGTGACCTCTCCGCCGGCCGCCAAGCAACCGTCCGCCCGGCCCCGCCGTATCGAGACGCTGATCTCGTGGGCGTCCGGCCAAGAGGCGATTCCGCCGCTCCTCCGGTCCGGGGTCGTCCGAGCGCCCGTGCCTGAAAGCCACTGCGCGCCAACATCGATATCGCCCGCACCGATGCCGGCTGTGCCGGGTTCGCCCGGTGCGGGCGTACACCTGTTCGACTAGGATGATGCGCGTGTCTGCCGGGGCGCGGCCCGACTCCGTCTCATCTCCTCTCGACGGCTTCCATCCCGTCGTGGCGGAATGGTTCCGCCGCACTTATCCGGCCGGCCCGACCGAGGCACAGACGTCGGGGTGGGCGGCCGTGGCCGCCGGCGAGGACACTCTCATCGCCGCTCCGACGGGATCAGGCAAGACGCTGGCCGCCTTCCTCGTCGCCATCGACCGCTGTTACCGGGCGACGACCTCGGGAGAGCCGCGCCGCGGGACCGACGTGGTATACGTCTCGCCCCTGCGGGCGCTGACCGTCGACGTCGCCCAGAACCTCGTGCGCCCCCTGGCGGAGATGGCCGAGGTGGCGGCGGAGATGGGCTACGACCCGCCTGAGGTGCGCGTGGCGGTCCGCAACGGCGACACCCCTCCGTCGGAGCGGGCTTCGATGATCCGCAATCGTCCCGAGATCGTCGTCACCACTCCCGAGTCCCTCTACCTGTTGCTCACCTCCGTTCGGGGCCGCGAGCTCCTCGGCGGGGTCCGGACTGTGATCGTCGACGAGATCCATGCGCTCGCCAGGGACAAGCGGGGTTCTCACCTGGCGCTCAGCCTCGAGCGGCTCGACGCCAACGTCCGCCGGAACGGGGCCGGGCGCCGGCCCGTCCGGATCGGCCTCTCGGCCACGCAAAGGCCCATCTCGACCATCGCCCGCCTGCTCGTCGGGGCGGGCCCGGGAACCTCCGCCGCAGACGGCTCGGCGCTGTGCCGCCTGGTCGACGTCGGGCACCGGCGCCCGCTCGACATCGCCATAGAGCTCCCCGACGACGAGCTGGGAGCGGTCTCGACCCACGAGCAGCTGGCGGCCGTGCTGGAGCTGATCGCCGAGCATGTGCGGGCGCACCGCACGACGCTCGTGTTCGTCAACACCCGGCGGATGGCCGAGCGCATCGCCCACCGACTGGGTGAGCTTGTCGGCGACGAGCTGGTGCAGGCCCATCACGGCAGCCTCTCCATGGACCGCCGGCTGCGGGTGGAGCGCCGGCTGCGGGCCGGCGATCTCCGAGCCGTCGTGGCGACGGCCTCGCTCGAGCTCGGCATCGACGTGGGGCCGGTGGAGCTCGTCTGCCAGATCGGCAGCCCTCGGGCGATCTCGACCTGGTTGCAGCGGGTCGGCCGGGCCCAGCACCATGTGGGCGGCACCCCGACGGGCCGGCTCTACCCGCTCACCCGGGACGAGCTCGTCGAGTGCACGGCCCTTCTCGCCGCTACCCGGCGGGGCGAGCTCGATGCCACGATCCCGCCGAGGGCGCCGCTTGACATCCTTGCTCAGCAAGTGGTGGCCGAGGTGGCGGCGGCCGGGCCCGAGGGGATAGCCGAGAGCGAGTTGTTCGAGCTCGTGCGCCGGGCCGCCCCCTACTTCGAGCTCGAGCCGGAGACCTTCGACGAGATCGTGGAGCTCGTGAGCTCCGGAGTGCAGACCGGCCGGGGCCGGCGGGGCGCCCACGTCCACCGCGACCGCGTCAACCACATTCTCCGGCCCCGGCGGGGGGCCCGGCTCACCGCCACGACATCCGGCGGCGCCATCCCCGAGCTGGCCGACTACCGGGTCATCCTCGAGCCGGAAGAGACCCTCGTGGGCACCGTGAACGAGGACTGGGCCATCGAGTCCATGGCCGGCGACGTCTTCCTCCTGGGCAGTCACACCTGGCGCATCCGCCGCGTGGAGGCGGGCACCGTCCGGGTCGTCGACGCCGCCGGCGCCTCGCCGTCGGTCCCGTTCTGGCTCGGCGAGGCACCGGCGCGGACCGACGAGCTCTCCCGGGCGGTGTCGAAGCTGCGCCAGCGGGTCGAGCTCGAGCTGGAAATCTCCCCCGCGGCTGCAATCGAGGCCTTGAGGGAGGAGGCCGGGATCGATGCCCGGGCGGCCGAGCAGGTGGTGGCATACCTGGCCACGGCGAAGACGGAGCTCGGGGCGCTCCCGACGACGGAGCGGCTCGTGGTGGAACGATTCTTCGACGACACCGGGGGCATGCAGCTCGTCCTTCACTCGCCCCGCGGCGGCCGGCTCAACCGGGGCTTGGGCCTGGCGTTGCGCAAGCGCTTCTGCCGGTCGTTCGACTTCGAGCTGCAGGCAGCCGCCAATGACGATGCCGTCGTCCTCTCGCTCGGGCCGCAACACTCGTTCCCGCTCGCCGACGTTGTCGGCTACCTCTCCCCGGCGACGATCAGCGAGACGATCGGTCAGGCCGTCCTGCCGACGCCGATCTTCGGGGCGAGGTGGCGTTGGAACCTGTCCCGGTCACTGGTGTCGCCCCGGTTCCGGGGAAGCCGGCACCTCCCGCCGGCGATACAGCGGATGGAGGCGGACGACCTGATGGCTGCCATCTTCCCTGCTCTGGCAGCCTGCCAGGAGAACGTCACCGGGCCGATCGAGATCCCCGACCACCCAGTCGTGCGCCAGACGCTGCACGACTGCTTCACAGAGGCGATGGATGTCGCCGGGCTGACGTCGTTTCTCGAGCAGCTCCGGGCCGGTGAGATCGAGACCCGGTTCGTCGACTCCGTGGCTCCCTCCATCCTGTCGGAGGAGATCCTGAACGGCCGGCCGTACACCTTCCTCGACGATGCGCCGCTCGAGGAGCGCCGGACGAGATCGGTCCAGCTACGACGAGGCGTGCCGATCGGGTCCACCGATCTCGGCCGTCTCGAGAGCGACGTCGTCCAGCGGGTCGCTTCCGAGGCGCGCCCGGAGCTGAGGGATCCAGAGGAGCTGCACGACCTGTTGGTGTCACTCCTGCTCGTCGAGCCCGAGGCGCGGTGGGAGCCCTTCTTCCAGGTCCTCGTCACCGACGGCCGGGCCTGCGAGGCGCTGCCGGCCCCGCCAGACGCCGACACATCCGCCGTGGCGGGCTCCGGAGCGTCCCGGACCCGATGGGCGTCGACCGAACGGTGCGCCGACGTCGAGGCCCTCGTGCCAGGGACGACCTTCCGCCCGCTCCCCGGCGCCATGGCCGCGGCGGCACCCCGGCGCCCGCACCGACGACGCCCGGCCGGTCACCCGGGACGGCGGGACCGCCGGCGAGGAGGTGCTCGTCGCCGCAGTGCGGGGCCACCTCGAGGTGAGCGAGCCCCTCACGGCCGACGAGCTGGCCGTCCGGACGGGGGTGGGTTCGCTTCGCCTCGGTGAGATCCGTTCCGCCCTCGCCCGGCTGGAGGGTGAGGGCTCGGTGCTCCAGTGCCACGTCGGCGACGACCCGGCCGACCGCTACTGCGCCCGCCACCTGCTCATGCGGATCCACGCCGCCATGCGCGACCGCTCGCGCCGCTCCGTCGAGACGTTCTCGGCCGAGCAGCTCATGCGATTCCTCGTTTCCTGGCAACATGTCGGTCCCGGTCATCGCCTGGTCGGCCCCGGCGGTCTCGGCGAGGTCATCGAGCAGCTCCAAGGCGTGGAGGCGGCCGTCGAAGCCTGGGAGTCGGCCATCTTGCCGGCCCGAGTGGCCGCCTACCAGCGCCCGCTCCTCGACGAGCTCTGCAGCCGGGGAGAGGTGGGCTTCGGCCGTCTGGCGCTGCGCGCCGGCGAGACGGGGGGAGCGGGGACAGGTCCCCTCCCGAGGCCGATGGCCGGCGGGCGGCGTCCGGGGGCGACGCCTTCCCCGGCGACCCCGATCGGGATGTTCCGCCGGGAGGATCTGGGCTGGCTGCTGGCCGCGATCCGGGCCGGGGCCACTCCGGAGCTGCCCACCGTGGGTGCTGCCGCCGACGTGATCGAAGCGCTCGGAGAACGGGGCGCACTGTTCCTGACGGACCTGTGCTCGGTGACGGGCCGGATGCCGATCGAAGTGGCCGACGCCTTGTGGGACGGCATCGCCCGGGGGCTCGTGACGGCGGACGGCTTCCAGGCGGTGCGGTCGCTGCTCGGCGGGCGGGCGCGGCTGGGCAACCTCGTCCGTGAGCAGCCCGCCGGGTCAGCCGTCGGCCGGCGTGGTCTGCCGAGGCCCGGGCGCTCCCGGGCCAGGGTTCGTCCCGCCCTGACCGGAGGCCGGTGGTCGCTGCTCGATCGGGGACTGCCCGTCGAGCCGATCGGGGACGCCGGGGTGACAGGCTCGCTCGGGAGAGCCGACTACGAGCCTGACGAGCTCGCCGAAGCCCTGGCCGGCCAGCTTCTGGCGCGATGGGGGGTCGTGTTCCGCGACCTCGTCGCCCGAGAGCTCATCGGCATCGGCTGGCGGGAAATCCTGTGGGCTCTGCGCCGGCTCGAGGCCCGCGGCCTCGTGCGCGGCGGGCGGTTCGTCGCCGGCTTCACCGGCGAGCAGTTCGCATTGCCGGAGGCCTACGAGCAGCTGCGGGCGGTGGCGAAGTCGGCACCGGAGGGGCACACCGTCCGTCTCTCGGCTGCCGACCCGCTCAATCTCACGGGCGTCATACTGCCGGGGGGCCGGGTACCGGCCGTCCGCAACCGGACGATCACGATCACCGACGGCGTCGTCGCCGAGGATGCCGGCGAGACGGCCCCGATCACTGCTGCGCAGCCCGGAGGAGGCAGAGCGGGCTGAGGTGTGACGCGTCGGTCAGGACGGGCCGGTATGCAGCTGCGGGCTCGTCATGGCACAGACCGTCGAGCCGGCCGACACCCTCGGGACGGCCGATGCCCACATGATGAAGGGCGGGCGGCTCATGTGGCGCCGCCACGCCGCCGGGTGCCACGCCCGCGCCCGCAGGTCGCGCTCGGTCCGCTCGGTCCGCTCCGGCGGCCGGCGGAGGACAGCATCGGTCTCGGCACGGTACCCGGAGGCTCCTTGACCCGAGAACCTGAGCATCGCTGAGCAGCGGGCCCGGCTGATACCACCGGTCCCCTCGCCCAAAGGCCCCCCCGAACCACTGGTCCGGTCGGTGTCCCGCCAAGCAAATGCGCCACCCCGTATAGGCGCTTGCTCGCCAGGCCCGCTCTCAGCGACTTGTGGCAGCTCGGGGTCTCCGCCGACAGGCGAATCCCCCGGCACTGTGACCACCGGCCCCGCCGGCGCGTGTGCGCTAGCCGGTGGAGCTCCTTTCGGCCGGCGTGCGGCCGATCGTGACTGGTGCACCAACTCGGTCATGCGGGCGACGAAGTTGGCGCAGTGGAGCGGCTTCTCGAAGAAATCGTCTGCACCGCTCGAGCGGGCGGCATGTTCCATGTCGCTCCCCGAGAACGACGTCATGACGGCGATGCGCATCTCGGGGATGAGGCGATGAACGTCGGCCGCCAGCTCTATCCCGCTCCGGCCGGGCAGCCGGAAGTCGGCCAGCAGGACGTCGTACGACTCGTCGGCCAGCAGGGCGCTCGCCTGCTCGGCGTCGAGGGCCCAGGCGGCGTCGACGCCCTGGCGCCCCAACACTCTCGTGACGAACAGGGCAGTGGACTCGTCGTCCTCCACGACGAGGACTCGTCCGGTGTCCTCTGCCTGGGCTGACGTCATTGGCGTCAATACTCGCTCGGCTCGGTGAGCAAACAGGCCCTCGGTGGTTGCAATCGCTCCCGCAGGTTGCAAACCAGTAGCAGTGCCGGGAGTACGGCGGCCGGAAAGTCCGTCCGGCACGCCGCGACTCCGGCACGCCGCCAGTCCGGCACGCCGCCAGTCCGGCACGCCGCTAGTTAGCGCGCCGGCTCGTCCGTCACCGCCGGAGCCGGTACCCGAAGCCTCGCACCGTCTCGAGCGGCCCCTCGCCGCCGTCCGACCAGCCGAGCTTGCGCCGCAGCCGGAGCACGGTGAACTTGACCCGGTCCGGGCCGGTCGCCGTCGGGTCGCGCCAGGCCAGCTGCAGCAGCTGCCCAGTCGAGAGCACGCTCCCGCGGTGCTGCAGGAGAGCCTCCACGAGGCGGAACTCGCTTGGTGTGAGCGACACCGGCGCTCCGCTCACCTCGACGCGGTGGCAGGACAGATCGATGAGCACGCCCTGCTCGTGGTAGAGGGCATGGGCAGCAGGCCGCTCACTGCTCGCTTCCCCGGTCTCCGGGGAGATTGCGGTCGCCGAGCGCCCGGATCCGCCGTCACCGCCGCCGGCGGGCGAGACGTCCCGGACGCGCCGCAGGACGGCCTCGACCCGAGCGAGCAGTTCCTGGTTGCCGAAGGGCTTCGTCAGGTAGTCGTCGGCACCTCCGCGCAGGCCGCGGACCTTGTCGGTCTCCCGGTCCCGAGCCGTCAGCATCAACACCGGTGCCGGGCTCAGCTCGCGGATGCGGTCGAGGAGCGTCCAGCCGTCGAGCGACGGCAGCCCGACGTCGAGGATGACGAGATCAGGGCCGGTGGTATGGAAGCGCCGGAGCCCGGACCGGCCGTCAGTCTCCACGGTGGCGGCGTAGCCGGCGCGCACGAGCAACGTCTCCAGTGCCTTGGCGATGTCGGCATCGTCCTCGATCACGAGAACCGAGGTGCCGGAGACCGTCTCGGTCTGGGTCATGATCGTCTCCGGTGCCGGATCCGTCCCGTCCCGTCCGGCACGTCGCCGGGATCCGGGAGGCGGAACAGGAGAGGGAGCGAGGCGATGGCCACCGTTCCCCCGGCGGCGCCGCCGGTGACGGCGATGTCGCCGCCGTGCAGCCTGGCGATGGCGCGGGCGACGGAGAGGCCGAGCCCCGAGCCCGGGATCCGGGCGGCACGGGCGTTCGAGGCCCGGTAGAAGCGCTCGAAGAGCGAGGCGCGTTCCGAGGAGGGTATTCCTATGCCGGAGTCGGCCACGGCGACAAGCCAGTGCTCGTCGACAGCCGTGGCCGTGACGAGGACGCGTCCCTTCTCCGGCGTGAACTTGACCGCATTGGAGAGGAGGACGTCGAACAGCTGCGCCAGCCGCTGGGCGTCCCCGGCGATGGGCGGCCCTTCACCCACGTCGGATTCGACCTCGATCTGCTTGGCATGTGCCATCGGGGTGAAGGTGGCCACTGCCGCCGCCACGAGGCCAGGGATCTGGCAGCTTCCCCACTCCACCGCCAGTGCCCCCGTCTCGGCCCTGTCGAGCAGGAGCAGGTCGTCGACGAGACGTAGCAGCCGGTCGGCATTGCGTGAGATGACCTCGAGGAACTCCGCCTGCTCGCCGGGATCATCTGTGCCGACACCGTCGCGGAGCAGCTCGGTGAAGCTCATGATGGACGTGAGCGGTGTCCGCAGCTCGTGGGAGATCTCGAGCCAGAAAGTCGGACTTGGTGTTGGCGAGCTCGACGAGCCGCCGGTTCTCGTCCCGCTGGGCGGCGAGCAGCTGTTCCCATTCGGCCTCCGACTCCGCCTGGGACGAGACGTCGCGGAAGAGCCAGAGATGGCCGCGGTACTTCTGGTCGACGTGGATGGGGACGAAGTCCCGCTCGAGGACGCGCCCGTCCGAGAGAGCGATGCGGTCACCGATGACGCGTCGCCGGTGGCGGAGCAGCTCGGCGAGCCGGTCCGGGCCCGGGTCGCGGGTGGGATCGCCGAAGCGCCTCGACAACTCGGGCCCGATCTCCTCGAGGGAGCGCCCGACGAGATCGTCAGGAGCTCCCTCGATCTCGAAAAGCTCTATGAAGGCGGCATTGGTGAGGATGATTCGCCGGTGCTCGTCCTCCACGAGGGCTGGGATGGGCAGGCTCCCCATCACCGTGTTCAGTCGCTGGTTCGCCTCCAGCATGCGCGGTGTCGCGCTGCGGCACCTCCGTCGGCGGCCCGGACGGTGGTGCCGCCTTTTGGCTGTGCACCGTCACGAGGTCGGATCGTACCGGACCCGCCGTGGTGTAAGCGGTGACCCGGTCATCCCGGCCGGGACAGCCCGGTGGGCTCAGTGCCGGTCCGATCCGGCGCCCTTGCCGCCCCCTTGTCCGGCGCCCTCCTCCGGCCCGTCGTGCAGCCTGCTCAGGTGGTCGGCACTCCGACATCGAATAGACGCTTGACAGACGTCATCAGTGATGTCATTATGACGTCATGTTGCTGGCACCGATCGTTGAGGGTCTCGAAGATGACCTGAGGAGGGCGGCCGCTGTCGGCGGAGAGGAGACCCGGCGGGCGGCGGAGGTATTGGCCGAAGCGCTCGGGTCATCGGTGAGGCTCCGCTTCCTGGACGCGCTACAGCAGGCCGCAGAGGAACTGGCCGGCTCCCTCCCCGGCCTCGAAGTCGAGGTGCACCTGCGGGGTCGCGATCCCGTGCTCACCGTGACGGCACCCGGGCCAGCCGGGCACCACGGCGGATCCGATGCCGGTGTTGACAGCCGAGGACGGAGACGACTTCGGCTACGGCGCCGAGGCCGAGATGGCCCGGATCACGCTGCGGATCCCCGAACGGCTGAAGGCTCAGATCGAGCGGACTGCCCAGCGGCAGGGCATCTCGGTCAACAGCTGGCTCGTCGATGCGGCCGCCGCCGCCCTCCGGCTGCCCACGGCCGGACGGCGCGGACCGAGGCGCGTGACGGGATTCGTCGCGGGGATGACCGCAGACATGGCCCGAAGGCCCGGAAGATCGGAGATGACGAGATGTGGGTGATCACGGGTGCAGCCCCGGCACCGCCGGCAACCCCGGCGGCCTCGCCGGCGAGCGATGAGCGCGGAGCTGCCGCCGCCCCCGCAGGGCGACTGCGGCGACGCCACGACGAAGAGATGGCGCAGCAGAGCGAGAACGAGAACGCAAACGAGAAAGGAAACCGATGATGGAGTGGACATTTCGCAGCGATGGGCCAGTGGCGGCGGACCTCGAGCTGGCAGGAGGGGTCATCGAGGTATCCCTCGACGCCGGCGACGAGATCCTCGTGCGCCTCGAGCCCTTCCACGGCAACAACGACCGGGCGAGGGAGCAGATCGAGGCGGCGGAGGTAGCTCTCTCAGGATCGGCACTGACGGTCCACGTGCCGAAGCGCAAGCGACGGGAGGCCGACCTCCGCCTCAGCGTCTCGATCCCGGCCGGCTCGTCGGTTCGGGCCGCAACCGCCTCTGCCGATGTGCGCCTGCGGGGGCCGGCCGGGGCGCTCGAGGTGCGGACCGCCAGCGGCGACCTCACCGTCGAGGGCTCGTGCGAGCGTCTGAAGGCGCAGACCGCGAGCGGCGACGTGCTGTGCTCGTCCGTGGCCGCCGACGCCGATGTGCGCACGGCCAGCGGTGACGTCAACGCCGAGTCCGTCGGGGGTGAGACGTCAGTCCAGAGTGCGAGCGGAGACGTCCGTCTCGGCAGGATCGCCCGGAGCGCCCGGATCCGGACCGCCTCCGGCGACGTACGGATCGCATCGGCTGCGTCAGGTGATGTCTCGGTGAACACGGTCTCGGGGGATGTCACGGTAGGCGTCGACGCCGGCGTGGGTGCCTGGCTCGACCTGGCCACGGTCTCCGGGGACACATCCTGCATGCTGCCCTCCGAGTCACAGGGTGAGGCGGACGCCGGGCTCCGGCTGACCTGCCACACGGTGAGCGGCGACATCCTCATTCGCCAGGGCGACAGGGCAGCTCGCTGATCCGTCGCCCCGGAGGGGCTCCGGTCCGGTGTCAGGGCACCGCCCAGAGCGCCTGCCACCGAACAGCCTCACCGAAGGGGCCCCCTCCCCACATCAGAGAAGCCTCACCGGCCGGACTGGCCCCGTGTCACGGCTCCGGCACCGGAGGGGCGGCCACCGGTTGGGGTCGCGGGGAGGCGGCCGGCCGGGTGGCGAGGAAGCAGCCGGCGAGTATCAGCACGAAGCCCACTCCTGTGGTCACTGCGAAGTGCTCGCCGAGCACGGTGACGCCGAGCAGGATGGCCACCGCCGGGTTGACGTAGGTGATCAGCGTCATGCGCATGGCGCCCACCTCGCCGACGAGGGCGAAGAAGACGAGAAACGCCACGGCGGTGCACACGACAGTCAAGGCCGCCATGGACTCGATGGCCGCAGCCGAGACCGGCCCGGACGGGAGCTGGAACGCCGCGATGGGGGCATAGACAACCGCACAGAGGAAAAGCGCCCCGGCGATCACACCGAGCGGCGGGAGCGAGGCCAGGTGCCTCGAGAGAATCCACGGCCCGAGGGCGTAGCCGACCACGACCACGAGCAGCGAGAGCGCCGCCAGGAGCTGGGAGCCACCGATGGCGAAGCCGACCAGGAGCCCCACGCCCGAGATGCCGAGGAGCAGCCCGGCCAGGCGGCGGATGTCTATTCGGTCAGATCCGCTCAGCCAGGCCAACAGGGCGCCCACGAGGGGCACCGCTGAGATGAGCAGGCCGGTGAGTGAGCTCGGCAGGTGTCGCTCGGCGTTGAACAGGAGCAGCCATGGCAGTCCCATCTCCGAGAGGGAGAAGGCGGCGAGCGCCTTCCAGTGTCGGGCGAGCGGGCGGAGCTCACCACGGGCGCCGGCGATCGGGAGCAACAGGAGCGCCCCTCCCCCGGTGCGCATGAGGACGAGGAAGGGGGGGCTGACATCCCGGACGGCTACTTTGATCAGCAGATAGGGGATTCCCCAGATGATCCCGAGGGCGACGAAGAGGATCCAGCCACGTCGGGTCACGAAGAGGCGCTCTCTTTGTCGGGCTCCGCCCGATCCGAGACTCTGCCTTCACCGATCTGGGCTGCGCACACGGTCCCATCCTGCCAAAAGAGCGTCCGCGGCTCCGGCTGGAAGGTCGTCGCTAGGGTCGGCTGTCGTGCCAGGCGCATCCTCAGCAGGGGCAGGTGGTCGGATCGACACGGTCCAGGTGTTCGGCGAGACGGGGCGCTTGTCGCTCCCCGGCCTCGTCGTCCACGGGGGCGCCGGCGACTTCGTCGGCCTCGACGACCCGGACCGCTCGTCACATTACGAGGAGGGCATAGGGACGGCCCTCGAGGCCGGGTGGAGGGTGCTCCAGGCGGGAGGGCCGGTGCTCGATGCCGTCGTCGAGGCGGTGGCGGCCTTCGAGGACGGCGGCCGCTTCAACGCCGGGCGTGGCGCTGTGCCGACCGTGGACGGGATCGTCGAATTCGATGCCGGCGTCATGGACGGCTCGAGCCGGCAGGCCGGCGCCCTCTGCGCGGCGACGTGGCCGGCCAACCCGATCCGGGTGGCGAGGGAGATCGCTGAGCGCGGCGGTGCGCCCGACGGCCCAATGCTGCTCGCAGCCACGGGAGCGGACCGCTTCGCCGAGGCGCACGGCTTTGCCCGGATGGAACCCGCCTGGCTCACCGCCCTGCGCCCGCACTCGCCGGCCGGCGGCTCGCCGAGTGGCACTGTGGGCGCGGTGGCGGTCGACGCCGGCGGTCACCTCGCCGCTGCCACCAGCACCGGAGGGCGATCGGGGCAGGTGCGCGGACGCGTGGGCGACTCGGCGATCCCGGGGGCCGGCGTGTGGGCCGCCGCTGACACCGTTGCGATCTCGGCCACGGGAGCGGGAGAGGCGTTCATCCTGGCGGGTTTCGGGCGGATGATCGACCTGACGCTCCGGCACGGCGTCTACCGGGGGGGCGTCCTCGACGAGGCCGCCTTGGACGAGGAGGCGCTCGAGGAGGCCCTCCTCGAGGCGGCGGTGGGCGGCGCCCTGCAGGAGGTGGCGTTCTTCGGGGGCCGCGGCGGTGGGATCGCCGTGACACCGGCGGGCGCCTACTCGGCCAGCTTCACCTCGCCGGCCATGGCCCGTGGGTGGCGGGACGCCACCGGGGAGGCTGTGCGGATCCGGCAATAGCAGCTGCGCCGGCACGGGCGCGGCGGCGCAGCCGGCACCAGCCGCGGCGCCGGCCCCGGGCCCCCTTGTCAGTTCACCAGCCGCCGGCACCAGCGCCGCGGCCGGCACTAGCGGCTAGCCCCCTGCTCGTCAGTTCACCAGCCGGCAGATGAGCGTGCCGAAGAAGGCGGAGGCCCCGAGGCCGTGAACGAGGCGCGCATACCCGCGGGGGATGGCGCCGAGCCGCCCCGGGAAATACGTCTCGAATACGGCGGAGTTCTCGAGATGGCGCACCTCCAAGGCGCTGAAGCCGGCTCTCCCGGCGGCCAGCCGGAGCGCTCGGACCGTGTTCATCTTGTAGGACAGGGGGAAGTGAGCCGCTCGTCCGCCATGCGCCGCCCCGTCGTGGCGGTGGTGGGGATGGTGATGTCGAGCGGAGTGCTGGCGCTCGTCCTGGTGCTTGCGGAGCGCATCGAGGAGGCGGTCGTCGATCCTGAGGGCCATGGCGGTCTTGGCGGCGGCACCGAAGTAGTGCGCCAGGTTCGGGGTGATGACGAAGAGCGACCCGCCCGGCCTCAGGCACGAGCGGGATGCGCTGAGGAACGCCACCGGGTCGTCTATGTGCTCGGCGACGTAGATGGCGAGGGCGACGTCGAACGGCGCCGGCGGCCCGGGATCGCCGGCACCGCCGCCGGCAGCCGTGAGGCGGGCGGCGAAGGCCTCGATCGTCACGGGATGCCATTCGTCGAGGGCCGGGTTCTGCCGGGAGCGGCTGTCGGGATCGACGCCGGCGAAACGGGCCACGAGCGGCCGGATCAGAGACGAGTAGGCGTCGTCGCCGTCACCTGCTCCGATGTCGAGCAAGGCGTCGGTCGGTGAGGCGACCTCTTTCACCCAGGCCGCCAGCACGGCGTACTGGTCCTCCCGGGGCCCGAGGGCGGAGCGGACGAGGGGGATCCTCGCCCCGGCCCTTCGCCGGGGCCCCGTCGGGAGGCGAGCCATGGCCGAAGAAGCTACTGGCACGGCACAGGCGGCAGCAGAACCACGAACCGGGCAGGGCGCCGCGAAAGCCCTACTCCTCCTTGCGCAGCACGAGGATCGACCGCTCCGGAAGCAGCACCGGGCCGCCCGGGCTCTTCAGGCCGCCCTCGCCTTCGGGCGCCGTCCGCAGCGCCTCCTCCCAGGACGATCCCCACTCGGCGGGCAGGGTCCACTCGAGGGTGTCGCCGGTGTTGAGAAGCACGACGAAGGAGTCGTCGACGACGGCCTGGCCGCGCTGGTCCTTTTCGGCGATGGCCTCACCGTTCAGGTAGAGGCCGATCGCCTTCGCAAAGCCGGCATCCCAATCCTGGTCACTCATCTCGTGCCCGTCAGGCCGGAACCAGGCGATGTCGACGCTGCCGCGGATGGGCCGGCCGTGGAACCACCGCCGGCGGTGAAAAACGGGATGCCGGCGGCGGAAGGCGATCAGCTGCCGGGTGAACTCGAGCAGGTCAGCGTCGACGGACGACCAGTCGAACCAGGAGATCTCGTTGTCCTGGCAGTAGGCGTTGTTGTTGCCCCCCTGGGTGCGACCGATCTCGTCGCCGCCGAGCAACATGGGCACTCCCTGGGAGAGCATCAGTGTCGCCAGCAGGTTCCGCTGCTGGCGCCGCCGGCATCGGAGGACCTCGGCGTCTGTGGTCGGGCCCTCCGCGCCGCATTCCACGACCGGTTGTGGCTCTCGCCGTCGTTGTTGTTCTCCCCGTTGGCCTCGTTGTGCTTCTCGTTGTAGGAGACGAGGTCGTGGAGCGTGAAGCCGTCGTGGGCCGTGATGAAGTTGATGCTCGCCACCGGCCGGCGGGTGTTCGCCCGGTAGAGGTCCGAGCTCCCCGTGAGCCGCATGGCCATCTCGCCGGTCGTGGCCGGCTCGCCCCGCCAGAAATCGCGGACCGTGTCCCGGTAGCGGCCGTTCCATTCCGACCACAGCGGGGGGAAGTTGCCCACCTGGTAGCCGCCCTCGCCGACGTCCCACGGCTCGGCGATCAGCTTGACCTGGCTGATGGTCGGATCCTGCTGGATCAGCTCGAAGAAGGCCGCCAGCCGGTCGACCTCGTGGAATTGTCGGGCGAGCGTCGCCGCGAGGTCGAAGCGGAACCCGTCGACGTGCATGTCGTGCACCCAGTACCGCAGCGAGTCCATTATGAGCTGCAGGGTGTGGGGATGGCGGACGTTGAGGCTGTTCCCGGTGCCCGTCGTGTCGAAGTAGAACTCCGGGCTGTCCGGGACGAGGCGGTAGTAGGCCCGGTTGTCGATTCCCTTGAACGACAGCGTCGGCCCGAGATGGTTGCCCTCGGCGGTGTGGTTGTAGACGACGTCGAGGATCACCTCGATATTCGCTTCATGAAGCGAGCGCACGAGGTTCTTGAACTCCTGCACCTGCTGGCCGACGTCCCCGCTGCTCGAGTACTCGTTGTGCGGGGCAAAGAAACCGATCGAGTTGTACCCCCAGTAGTTGCGCAGGTTGCGGTCGCGCAGTCCGGAGTCCTGCACGAACTGGTGGACCGGGAGGAGCTCGAGGGTGGTGATCCCGAGCGACTGGAGATAGTCGATGGCGGCCGGATGAGCCATGCCGGCGTATGTGCCCCGGAGGGCCTCGGGCACCTCGGGGAGCGTCTGTGTGAACCCCTTCAGGTGCGTCTCGTAGATGATGGTCTCGTGCAAAGGCACGTCCGGCGGGCGGTCGTTGCCCCAGTCGAAATAGGGGTTGTGGACGACTCCCTTCGGGATGTGGGGGGCGCTGTCGTCGTCGTTCCGGGCGTCGGGATCCGAGAACCGGTAGGTGAAGCATGCCTCCGCCCAGTCCACGGCGCCCTCGATGGCCTTGGCGTAGGGGTCGATGAGCAGCTTGTTCGGGTTGCAGCGGTAGCCCTCCTGCGGCGCCCACGGCCCGTGGACGCGGTAGCCGTACCGCTGCCCGGGAAGGATTCCCGAGAGGTAGGCGTGCCAGCAGAAGGCGTCCACCTCCTCGAGGGTGACGCGGCTCTCCTTCCCGTCCTCGAACAGGCACAGCTCTACAGCTTCGGCGGCCTCCGAGAAGAGGGAGAAGTTCGTGCCGGCACCGTCGTAGCGGGCCCCGAGCGGGTATGAGCGACCCGGCCATGCCTCCGGCTCTTCGACGTCAGGCATGGTTGGACCGGTCCTTTCCGAACGGGGGGTACTCGATGACGGCGACCGAGTCTGCCGGGAGCCGGACACACACCGGGTCGAGGCGGCCGGCGCCCGGCTGAGGAAGCGCCACTTCGCCGTGGGAGGAGAGGGCGAGCCGGCCCCCGGCCGGAACCGGGACGTCACAGTCGCCCTCGCCGAGGTTGACGGCGGTCAGGATGGGCATGCGCTCGACCACGAGCCACCGGGCCACCTCGTCGAATCTCGTGCGGACGTGGCTCCGGTCCCCGTCGGAGAGCCCCGGCAGCGCCCTGCGCAGGTGGACGAGCTCCCGGTACCACTCCAGCACCTCGGCGTGCTGTCCCGTCCCGACCTCGTCCCAGTCGAGACGGGAGCGGAGGAAGGTCTCGCCGGCCTGCGGGTCGGGTACGTCGTCCGGCTCCCATCCGAACGCGGCGAACTCGTGCCGGCGCCCCCCGCTCACAGAGGCGGCGAGAGCGGGGTCCTGATGGTCGGTGAAGTACTGGAAAGGGCTGGAGGCGGCCCATTCCTCCCCCATGAAGAGCATCGGCACGAAGGGAGCCAACAGGACGAGGGCGGCCCCGATCTTGGTCCGCCCGATGGACGTCTGCTGGCTGATCCGGTCCCCGCCGGCGCGGTTGCCGACTTGGTCGTGGTTCTGCAGGAAGACCACGAATCGGCTCCCGTCGAGCCCGTCGGGCGGTCTCCCGTGGGTCCGCCGGCGGTGCGGCGAGTACTCGCCGGCGTACACCCAAGCCTGCCGGGCCGCCCGGGCGACGAGCTCGAGAGGTCCGAAGTCCGAGTAGTAGCCGGCGCTCTCACAGGTGAGGGCGGCGTGCAGCGAGTGGTGGAACTCGTCGGCCCAGGCCGTGTCCAGCCCGTAACCGCCGGCTTCGGGCGAGCGGACATAGGTCGGGTCGTTGCGGTCGCTCTCGGCGACGAGGAAGAGCGGTCGTCCGAGATGAGCGGCGAGCCGGCCCACTCTCGCGGCGAGCTGCTCGAGAACCGTGAGGGCCGAGTCGTCCCTGATGGCGTGCACGGCGTCGAGCCGCAGGCCGTCGCAGTGATAGTCCCGCAGCCACATGAGGGCATTGTCGATGACGAATTCCCGCACCTCGTCGCTGCCCGGGCCGTCGAAGTTGACGGCATCGCCCCAGTTCGTGCGGTGGCTGTCGGTGAAGTACGGGCCGAACTCGCTCAGGTAGTTGCCCGCCGGGCCGAGGTGGTTGTACACGACGTCGACCACCACCCCGAGGCCGGCGCAGTGGCAGGCGTCGACGAGCCGCTTCAGGCCTTCCGGGCCGCCGTAGGCATGATGGGGGGCGTACAGGTCGACGCCGTCGTAGCCCCAGCCGCGCTCCCCGGAGAACTCGGCCACGGGCATCAGCTCTATGGCGCTCACGCCGAGGTCGACGAGATGACCGAGCCGGTCGATGGCGGCCTCGAAGGTGCCCGCCGGCGTGAACGTGCCGACATGGAGCTCGTAGAGGACCGCCGAGGGCAGGTAGGTGCCCCCCCAGGCGCCGTCGGACCAGACGAAGCCCTCGTGGTCGAGCAGGCGGGAAGGGCCGTCGATCCCCTCCGGCTGGTGGGCCGAACGAGGGTCGGGCCGAAGGGGGCCGCCGTCGAGGCTGAAGAAGTAGTCGGTTCCCGGCCCGGCGTCCTCCACGGTCGCCTCCCACCAGCCCCCACCGCGGCCGGGACGGGCATCGGCGAAAGCCCCGCCCTCGGGGGGAGCGACCGGTGTCATCGGCAATCGTCGAGAGTCGTCGGCCGGGAAGGACGACCTCCACCCGCCCTGCCGCAGGTGCCCAGACACGGAAGGTGTGTACCGAGGTCAACCTGTGGCCCCCGTCCGGCGGGCGCGCGGGGTCAAGGGCGAAAGCAGCATGGGTCACTTCTACCCCGCAAAGGTGCTGGAGGATGCAAAGCCCGCCCGGGCATCGGGCCGGTGGGTTCGTGCTGCCGCGACCGGCGGGAACGCAGTCGCCGGCGGTCTCAGCGCCGGCGGGAACGTCAGCCGCTGGCGGTCTCAGCCCCGGCGGTGGGTCAGCTGTGGTCCCAGGTGACGGTGAAGTCGTTGCTCGTCGGGCTGAGGGCCGAGGAGGTGGCCATTCTCGTGCCGTGGTTCGACACCATCTCGAGCTGGTGGGGGGTCCTGTTGCCAGATGCGATCGCCGTGGCAGAGCCGTCGTTGGTGGCGGCTTCGCACCTGGAGAAACGGAACGGGGCGAAGCGGGCGAGGGCGGCGGTCGAGTTGCCGATCGCCGGGGCCTCCGCGATCCATTCGGCCGAGGACTGCTTCAGATTGGATCCGGTCTTGACGGTCGTGAATCTCCAGCCTCGGCTGCTGCTCAGGCTGAGCGTGAAGCGGCCGTTCGCCACGGCGACGGAGGCGGTCACGCTGTCGCCCGGCTTTACCGGGTACTGCGACATCGAGAGATTGACCGAGCCCGCGGGGTACATCTCCCACCAGGCGTAATAGACGGGCGTCTTGCCTGCGCAGTCAGAGTCGGTGCCGAGCTGCTCGACCGAGGACGAGGAGTAGCCATCTATGCCGACCCAGAACGAGGCGTAGGGGTGGCCGACACCAGAGGTGCACGTCGCCTCCGGCTCTACCCAAGTGCCCACCACGTAGGTGAACTTGCGGCCGGCGGTCGTCTGATCGGCGAAGCCTGACCAGTTGGTGGAGGTCTCCGTGTCGTTCGAGGTGCCGGCGTGGTGGCTCGACCCGTGGAACACGCTCGGAGCGGCGGATGCCACCGCAACGCCGCTCAAGGAGAACGAGGCCAGCGCCACCGTGATCGCTGCTGTGATGCCGGGTCTGCGGTGCAAGGCGAGCTCCCCCTCTAGGTCCTGGTAAACGAAGCGAGGTCCTAAGGCCGGGGCTGATTGGGGGAGCCCTATGCAAACCGTTCCTCGCAAAGCTCATGGTAGCTAGAACTTGCGTTACACGCAGTGCGTCTATAGATGCTGTTAGTGGTCGTTTCTATGATTGACGCTAATAACGTTTGATTGATTACGCAGAGTGGTAATCAGTAGATGTTGCCGCTCCCCTACAGGTGCGTGGTGACCCATCCCAGGCGGTCGAAGATCAACAGCAGGCCGAATGCGGCCATCAGGATCACGGCCGCAGCCATCATGGACCGGGTGTGCCGGCGCACGAAGGTGATGGCGCCGGCGAGGCGCCCGAAGGCGAGGGCGACGGCCAGGCAAGGGAGGCCCAGCCCGATGGAGTAGATGGCCAGCAGGACGGCGGCCTTGGCGAGGTCGTTCCCGGAGGCGGCCACTGTGGCCACGGAGGCAAAGACCGGCGTCACGCACGGAGTCCATCCGAAGCCGAAGGCCGCCCCGGCAATCGGCGCCGCGAACGGGCCGAGGCGGGACAGGTCGGGGTGGAAGCGGGTCTCCCTCTGCACACCGGGGATGGGGACGGCGAGGCTGGCGGCGAAGACGAGCGCCATGGCGACGAGCACGTAGCCGGAGATCCGGGTGAGGAGCAGCTTGTCGTGAGTCAGTGCCTGTCCGAGGGCGGTGGCCGACAGCCCGAGCAGCACGAAGACCAGAGAGAAACCCGCCACGAACAGCGCCGTGTCCCGCGCCACCCGCCCGAGGCGGCCCCGCGTCGCTGTGACGGTGGTGATGTCGGTCCCGGTGACGACCGACAGGACGACGGGCACCATGGGAAGGACGCAGGGCGAGGCGAACGAGAGGAGGCCCCCTCCGAACGCCGCCAGGTAGCCGACGTCGGCACCGGTGGTCTGCATGATGGCCATCATCCTGCCTGTTCACCGGCCGCTGTACAAAGCAGGTAGCGTCCACGAACCGATGAGGAACGAGCGCCACGCGACCGTCCGCCGCCTCTGGCTCATGGTCGCCCTCGGCGTGCTCATCACCGCCGTGGCCGTCGTCAGCCTCATAAAGGCCCTCGGGGTGTCGCAGGGCGGGTACAGCCTGGGCCAGGAAGCCGAGGTGGGTTTCTTTGTGCCGCACCGGACAAGTCCGGTGCCGTTCCACCTCCGGCACCTCGCAGGCGCCGGCACCGCCAGTCTCGCTTCTCTCGAGGGCAAGCCGCTCGTCGTCAACTTGTGGGGGACCTTCTGCACCATCTGCCAGCAGGAGACGCCGGCGATCTCGAGCGTCGCCGCCCGGACAAAGGGCCGCGTCACTTTTGTCGGCATCGACTCGAACGAGCCGGCCTCCGCCGGAGCACCTTTCGTGCGGCGCTATCACGTCGGGTACCTCGAGCTGTCCGACCCGACGGCGCTCGTGGCGCGCGATTACGGCCTGAACGGCCTGCCCGTCACGTTCTTCATCTCGCCCGGCGGCAAGCTCGTCGGGGAGAACTTCGGTGCCCTCAGCGAGGCTTCGCTCGAGCACGACCTGAAGAGGTTGTTCGGGACGGCCGCCGGCGCCTGACGAAAAGGCATTTCAGCCGCCGGCCATCGCCCCGATGACTATGAACGGCTCGGCCCCGGACACCACCGGCTCGGGGAGGGGGGCGTCCGGAGGTTCGTGGGACAGGTCCTCCTCGCTGGCGAAGAAGCGGACGAAGGGCCGCCGCTTCTCGGTGACGGGGTCCCGCAGCGTCCCCTTGAGGGGCGGGTAGCGGGCCTCCAGCGCGTCGATGACCGAGCGCTGCGTGGGCTGACCGGTGACCTCGAGCTCCACCTCTCGGTTGACACACGCCAGCGTCCGCAGGTGTGCCGGGAGCACGACCCGGATCATGCCAGCGTCTGCACTTCGACCGAGAGCACGGCCGGCAGATCCCGGACGAGGGGGGACCAGGTGTCGCCGGCGTCCGCCGACCCGTAGACCTGGCCGCCGGTCGTCCCGAAGTAGACGCCGCAGGAGTCGAGGGAGTCGACAGCCATGGCGTCGCGGAGCACGTTGACGTAGCAGTTGCTCTGCGGCAGGCCATTGGTGAGCGCCTCCCATTCGTTGCCCCCGGTGCGGCTGCGGTAGACGCGCAGCCTCCCGTCGGGCGGGAAGTGCTCCGAGTCGCTCTTGATGGGCACGACGTAGACGGTCTCGGGCTCGTGGGCGTGGACATCGATGGCGAACCCGAAGTCGGTCGGCAGGTCTCCGCTCACCTCGTGCCATGACTCGCCGGCGTCGTCGGTGCGCATCACGTCCCAGTGCTTTTGCATGTACAGCACCTGAGGGCGGGAGGGGTGCATGGCGAGGCGGTGCACGCAATGGCCCACCTCAGCGTCCTCGTCCGGGATGCCCTCGGAGCGGAGTCCCTTGTTCGCCGGGTTCCACGTCCTGCCGCCGTCATCGCTGCGGAAGACGCCGGCAGCCGATATGGCGACGAAGATGCGGTCGGGATCGACCGGGTCGGCGATGATCGTGTGCAGGCACATCCCGCCGGCTCCCGGCTGCCAGGAAGCCCCCGACCCATGGCCGCGCAGCCCCGCCAGCTCAGCCCAGCTCTGACCACCGTCGCTCGAGCGGAAGAGCGCCGCGTCCTCGACGCCGGCGAGGACGGTGTCCGGATCGGTCAGCGAGGGCTCGAGATGCCACACCCGGGCGAACTCCCACGGATGGGGTGTGCCGTCGTACCACTGGTGGGTGCCGGGCACGCCCTCGTACCGGAACTCGTTGCCGACCGGCTCCCAGGTGGCGCCCCCGTCGTCGGAGCGCTGGATGAGCTGGCCGAACCAGCCGTTCGACTGCGAGGCGTATATCCGGTTCGGCTCGGCCGGAGATCCCTTCAGGTGGTAGATCTCCCAACCCGCGAAGTAGGGGCCGGCCACCTCGAACGAATCCCGCCGGCCGTCGGACGTCAGGATGAAGGCACCCTTCTTCGTGCCCACCAGCACTCGTACCCGGCTCATCTGTGCTCCTCCCTCTGGGTGCTGCGGGACCTCAGCCTCTGGCGGAGAGTACTCCGGCGCCCGTTCTCGGTGATGCCTGAACAGACGACGCGAGGCCGCCCAGATCATCGGTGGGGGCCGAGAGCCGGCGTCAGCCCGCTTGCTCCACGGCGGTGGCGACACTGGTGGGCCGGGAACGCCGCCAGGCGACGGAGGCTCGACCCACCCCGTAGGACAGGGCGCTGAAGGTGCCGACGAAGAACCCGATGGGCCAGTTGGACTCGTACGAGATGGCGATCGCCAGCCACACCGTGACGAGGGCGATGCCGACCGAGAGGGCCACCGCGAGCGAGGGCCGGCTGGTGAAGGACCTGGCGGCGGCAGGCGGGCCGATCATCAGGCTGAAGATCAGCAGCGCCCCCACCACCGGCAGCGTCATCGCGGTCGCCACCCCGAGCACCACGAGGAAGGCCACCTCCATGCGGTAGCTGCCCACCCCTTTGCCCTCGGCGATCTCGGGCACGATCGAGGCGAGCATGAGCGGCCGGTAGAGGAACATCACCGCCACCAGGCAGGCCAGGCCGAGGACGGCGACCGGGAGGATCTCCGAGGTGCTGACACCGAGTACCTCACCGAAGAGAAGCGAGTAGATCTCCGGCTCGTACTGGCCGCTCAGGCTGAGGAAGACGGCGCCCACGGCGAGCAGCAGGACGAGGGCCAAGGCCGTCGCCACGTCTCTCCTGCCTCTCCTCCCGAGGAGGGAGATGCCGAGGGCGGCGAGCACGGCACAGACTCCGAGGCCGACAAGGCTGTTGACCCCGATCACATTGGCCGCCGCCGCGCCGGCGAAGGCCCCGTTCGGGATGGCGTGGGCCGGAAACGCCGAGCCGCGCAGGACGACGAAGAAGCCGACCACCCCGGCAATGACGGCGACGATCGTGGCCGTGAGCCATGCGTTCGACATGAAGGACGAGAACATCACGCCCGTCCGTGGCGCCGCCGACTCGCCAGCTGACAGGTCACCGGCCTTTGGCGTCCGGGCCGGCCGCCCCGGGACGCCGGCCGAGGCGATGGCGGAACACCGGCAAGCCGGAGGCGAGGTAGGCGAGGAACGTCACGGTCACGATGAAGAAGCTGACCGGCAGCGCCCGGTGGCTCGAGGACCAGTAATAGCTGTCGTAGGCGAGCAGCACTCCGAGCCACGTGGAGGCCACACCGGTCGCGCAGGCGACAGCGAGGGCAGCCCCCACGCGCCTCGTCACCCGCAGGGCCGCCGCCGCCGGGCCGATCAAAAGAGCCGTGGAGAGGATGGCGCCGATGGAGAGAGCGGACAGAGCGACGGCAAGCGCCAGCGCCGAGACGAACAGGAGGCCGACGAGGCGCAGCGGCACGCCGCGCGCCGCGGCCACGTCGCTGCTCATCGAGCTCAACAGCAACGGCCGGTAGATGACGGCCATCACCGCCAGGCATACCGAGCTGAAGATCACGACTATCGGGACCGTCGAGGCGTCGACTGTGAAGATCGACCCGAAGAGGATCTGCTGTGTGGCGCCCGTGACGGCACTCGAGGTGGTGTCCAGGTAGAGGAAGAGGGCGGCGAGGCCGATCGAGGCCCCGAGGACGATGCCGGTGGCGAGATCGCGGCCCCGCACCCGCCGGATTCCGATGAGGTCCATGGCGACGGCGCCCATCAACCCACCGCTGATGAAACCGGTGAGTGGGCTCATCCCCACCAGGATGGCCCCGGATCCGCCGGCCGTGGAGACGTCGGCGAGGGAGTGGCCGGCGAAGGACTGTCCGCGGAGCACGGTGAACACACCCACCACGGCGGACACGACGGCGGTTATGCCGCCGACGACGAGCGCCACGCGAACGGGATCGCTGGAGAAGAAACCGGGCTCGAACACAAAGCGCACCTCGATCAGCCCACCTGGCGCGGAGCCTCGGCAGGAAGGCAGTGGTCCTCGTTGGTTCCCACTCCCGCCACGACCAGCACGCGCCCGCGCACGTGCAGCACCTCGACGTGGTGCCCGTAGAGAGCGCTCAGCACCTCCGTGCGTATCACCTCGTCGGTCCGCCCGCTCACGGCACGACCGCCGGCTATGTACACGACCCGGTCCATCACCGGGAGCAGCGGGTTCATGTCGTGGGCCGAGAGCAGCACGGCCACACCCTGGCCGGTCGAGATCCGGTGGAGGAGACCGATGATCTCCTGCGTGCTGCCCGGGTCGAGGTTGGCCAGAGGCTCGTCGAGGAGCAGCAGCCGCGGGCGGCTGATGAGCGCCTGGGCGATGAGGACCCGCTGCTGCTCGCCGCCGGAGAGGGTGCCGACACGGGCGTCGGCGAAGCGTTGGGCGTCGACGGCCGCCAGCATCTCGTCCACAGTCGCCCGGCGCGTCTTTGACGGCAACGGGACGCCGAAGCGATGGCCGTCGATGCCGAGAGCGACGAGATCTCTTGCCCGCACCGGCATGTCCGGATCGAGCGACACCTTCTGCGGGACGTAGCCGATCGATCGTCTGAGGCGAGTGAGGGGCGCACCCTCGAGGAGGACCCTGCCCCCACTCGGGCGTTGCAGGCCGAGGATGACGCGCAGCAATGTGGTCTTGCCCGCCCCGTTGGCGCCGATGAGACCGGTCAGCTCGCCGGCGCCGATGTCGAACGAGACGCCGTCGAGGACGCCACGCCCGGAGAAGCTCACGCTTATCTCCTCGACCCGGAGGACCTCGCGCTCGGTCTGGGGGCGCCCGCTCGGTGCCGTTCACAGGTGCTCCGTCGAGGCTTTCTTCGTCACGGCCTTCACGATCGCCTGCAGCTCGGCCATCATCCAGGACTGGTAGTCGTAGCCGGGCCCGGGCATCGTCTCGTAGACGGCGACCACCGGCACTCCCGCCCTCACGGCCAGCTGCCGGATCGAGGCCGTCAGGGCATCGACCACCTGCTCGTTGTAACAGAACACCTTCACCTGGTGCTTTGTGAAGAAGCCTTCCTCCAGGGCGAGGTCCTCCGGAGAGGGGTCCACACCGTTCATGATGTCGGCCTGGAACCCGAACGGCGTCAGGTCGTCCATCCCCATCGCCTGGAGCATGTAGTCGGCCACGGGCTCGGTCGTGGCCACGGGCGTGCCGGCGTAGCGGGCCCGGAAGGATCCGACGGCCGAGAGAAAGGGCTGCAACGAACGGTCGAACCTCGCCCGGCGGACCTGGAAGTAGGCGGCATGAGCCGGCTGTAGCGCCGAGAGGGTTGCAGCCATCGCCTTTGCCGCCGCCGGCATCGTCCTCGGGTCGTACCACAGGTGCGGGTTGGGGGTGCTGTCGGGCAGACCGAGCAGCTGCTGGACGACTATCACCCTGCGCTTCGAGTTCGGCGCCGCCGCCTCGATCTTGTTCATGAAGGTGTCGTAGCCGAGGCCGTTCTGCACGATCACGCCCGCCTCGCTCACCTCGGCGGCCACGCTCGGGCTGGCCTCGAAGGTGTGGGGATCGGCGTTCGGATCGTTCAGTATCGAAAAGACGTGGACGTACCGGCCCCCCACCTGGGAGAGCACGTTTGCGTACTCGTTCTCGGCCCCGACGGCGTCGATGACCCCGGGGCGCGGGGAGGGCGAGGCCACGGTGGCTCTGCAGCCTGCCGCCACCACGATCACGCCGGCCAGCACGGCGCCGGCCAGCACGGCGCCGGCCCTCGTGGCCCTCCGGGCCGCCGGTGGGTGCCGCCTCCCGGACATCGCGTGAACCTCGGGCACGCTGCGAAGCTAGCATGAGACTGAGTCCCATTACAAGTAGACGCACCCACCTTCCCGAGAGGATGAATTGCACAAGTGAGTCTGCATATGCTCGGTGCAGCCCGTGCCGTCGAGGTCGAGCGCCAGCGGCGGGGCGAGGAACCCGATCAGGCAGAGGGACGACAGGGAACGATGTCAGCTCACGGAACCGCCGCCTCCCTGCACGACCTGGCCGAAGCTCGCCTTCGCCGCGTCGAGCAGCGCTACACGCGCGGGCGCCGGGCCGTCATCGAGGTGCTCGCCAGCGCCGGCCACCCGGTCAGCATCGGCGACATAGCCGGTCGGCTCCCACAGCTGCCTCGCAGCTCCGCCTACCGTCATCTCGTCGACCTCCAGGTCGCCGGGCTGGTCCGCCGTGTGGCGGCCAGTGACGACTTCGCCCGTTTCGAGCTGGCCGAGGATCTGACCGAGCACCATCACCACCTCCTCTGCGTCAGCTGCGGCAAGGTCATCGATGTCACCCCGACTGCCACCTTCGAGCAGAGCGTGACGCGCACCGTCGATCACCTGGCAAAGACTCAGGGCTTCCAGCCGCACAGCCACCGCCTGGACGTGCTGGGGGTCTGCGCCGACTGCCAGCGGCAGCGGGCTGGCGGGGCCCCTGAGCCAGGGCCGGTCGGCTGACCGGCAGGCCTCGCCGCGGGCGCCGGCGAGCATGAGGGCGAGGTCGGAGGGGCTGTTTCTCGACGACCCTCGCCCGCAACCGAAGATCACCAGATGCCGGGGATAAGCCTCCAGCGGACGTCCGCACGGTACTTGTCGTAGCTCGTGCTCGTGGCGAGCAGTCGCTCCTCGGCGAGCGCCCGACCGACGTCGCAGCTGCAGACGAAGACCATGACGATCACGTTCCTCACCGAGATGCTCTGCAGCACGTAGCCGAGGGCGAGGAGGGCATAGGAAGCGTAAATGGGATGGCGCACCACGCCGTAGGACCCGCGGCGCTTGAGGCCCCGGTCGGCGGCCGCGAAGCCGAACGAGCGGCCAAGGGAGAAGAGGGACACGACGCAGATGGCCAGGCCCAGCACTTGGAGGTCGAGTCCGGCGGTGACCCCCCAGTGCGGGTGAGCGCCGGAGGGCCGCAACAACACGCCGCCGAACGTGCCTCCGAAGGCGAGCAGCCAGTCCCTGGTTCGGAGGCTGACGACCGTTGCCGGGCGCCGCACGAGGTAGGCGGCGACGATCCACAGTTGCGCGGCGAAGAAGGCCCCACCGACGAGCGAGCGCGTGCTCTCATAATGTTGCAGGCCGGCCCAGGCAAAGAGCGCGGCTCCACCAGCCCCGACCAGGTTGGCCGCTATGCGGGTCAGACGCCGCACTTTGGCGGATCGGCAAGTCGGAGTCGGCGCCCGATGAGATTGTCGAGGCTCAGCCGGCCCGCACCAAGGACCGCCACGGCGAGCGCTAGGACGGCGACGGTCAAGTTGAACTCGTAGCCGGTCTGGCCGGTGAGCGAGCCGAACCCGTTCGCCCACGTGACGGTGATCATCGCCACGACCTGGTCGCCGAACAGGGCGAGTCCGGCCAATCGTGAGCCGAGCCCGAGCGCGACGGCGATCGCTCCACCGAATTCGATCACCCCGCCCAAGACGGCGAACAGCCCGCCGGGCCGGAGATGGGCCGTGTTGGAGAAGTACAGCGCCGTCAGGTGGATGCCCGGGCCGTTGAACGCGCCGAAGAGCTTCCCCGCTCCGTAGTAGATGAAGATCCAGGCCAAGACGATACGAGCCGGGATCAGGGCTGCATCGAGGGCTGGAACGGCCGGTCCGGTGGGGAACAGTGCCGACAATGCGCTCGGTACGTTAAGGCGACGAGGCTTCATTTCGGATTCTGGCTTCTCGAGAGTTCAGCGCTGGTGTCAAGCGGGCGGAAGGGGCCGACGAGCTGGGCCAGGAGCACCTTGAAGTGACGTGGCCGGTCAGTCGCCTGTTCGACCAGGAGCGGCCGGCCCGGCAGTCCGGTGTCGGTTCGGATCGTCTCCGCGGTGGGGAATACCGCCCGATGGGTCATCTGATCCCAGATGGTCAGCGCGAAGCCAAGGTTCACATCCTGGCGGCCGTCCAACCTGTGGTGGATGCGGTGGTAGTTCGGGCTCACGAACACCCGTCCCAGCGGGCCGAAGCCCAGGTTCGTGTTCGAGTGCTCAAAGGCGACCATCGCCGCATAGGCGACCAGCAGCGTCACCGGCACTGCGCCATTCGCAATGAGAACGATCCCCGGCACCAGCGTGATCAAGTAGGAGACGTGGATGAGCGGATGAGTGCGAAACACCGTCAGAACGCTCATGTCCTCCTGTGAGTGGTGGAGCTCGTGAAAGCGCCAGAACACCCGGATGCGGTGATTGGCACGATGTGCGAGCCAGTTGCACCCGTCCATGGCGATGAAGATCAACGCGATGACCGCCCAGCGGGGTACGAACCTGATGTGCGGCGCGACGATCCACGGGAGGGACTTGCGGGCGACTTCGGCGAACGAGAGCGAGAGCGCCACCACGAGCGGGGCGACGAGCGTCGCGTTCAAGACCGTGTACAGGAGGTCCTGTCGGTAACCCCGGGCGAAGACGGGGCGCCGTTGTGCGGGGCGGAGGCGCTCCACGACGAGGAAGACGGCGAGGAACACAAGAGTCACCGGACCTACGACGACCACTCGCAGGTTCGACATTGCCGGGGCGAAACCGGTACCGCCCCAGTGACTCGACCACCCGATCGCGACGAGGACGGCGGCGATCGCCACGACGGAGAGCGCCGGCACATAGAGGCGAGATGTCAGTCTCCGCGTGGACTCACCGATCGCCGTGTCCCCGAAGCCCACGGCAGACTTCGAAGAACGGCCGACGGCCTTGATCCCGAGCCGGTCATCTAACAGCCGTTCCTCGAGGCGGAGCCTAGAAGCCGATGCCACCGCTGCCTCCACCGGTCGTGGACGTGGCGCCTCCGGAAGGCGCCGTCGTCGGCGTCGTGGCGGCCTTCGTCACGACGGCGAACCACGTTCCGAATGTGTCCTTCAGGTCTTGGCCGTTGACCTGGCCGGCACTCTTGTCGCCGACGAAGGTGTAGAGCGGCATGCCGTGGTAGGTCACCTGGCGTCCGCCCGCCACGGCGATGGAGCCGAGCCCGGTCACGCCTGATCCGGCCACCGGTGAACCGCTTCCGGTCATGAGGGGCGGCCAGACCTTGGCGCAGGCACCGGTGCAGACCGACTTGTTCATCGAATCCTTGTTGAGGCGGTAGAGGGTGAAGCCCTTGCTGTCGACGAGGATCGTCCCGAGCTTGGAGCTCGAGGTCGTCTTGACCATGGCCACCGCAGCCGGCGGCGCCGTGCTCGCGCTTCCGCCGCCGCTCGCGCTCGTGGGCTTCGGGGAAGCCGACGATCCACAAGCCGCTGCGAGCGTGCCCATCACCACCAGGCCGGATAGGCCCAGCAACCGGCGGTGCGAGCCGAGGGGACGCCGCACCATTCCCAACAATGTCAACCGTGGCACAGGCATGTCTTTGTCTCCCCTAAGTCGATGAACGGAGGTAATACGGCTGCAGGCGCCGCGGGGATTGCCTCGGTGTTCGGGTGAATCGATCGGCGACGCTCGTCCGACGCCCGTTCGAGGACTTCTTAGGTACTGAGGGACGCTGCGCAGTCGCGAGTGCGTCCGTCTTGGGAAAAGATGACGGTAACGGAGAGCCCGCCGTCGGGCATGGGACGGGCGTCGACACCGGCCCGGTGGGCGTTGGCGATGGCTCGGACTATGGAGAGGCCGAGCCCGTGCCCGTCCCTGTAATGAGACCGGCGCGGATCGAGGCGTTGGAACGGCTGGAAGAGGCGGTCGACCTCGGACGGCGGGATGAGTGGTCCGGTGTTGGTCACCGACAGCCTGGCGTGGCCATCCCTCACCTCGGTCACGACCTCGACGCGGCCGCCGACGACGTTGTGACGAACGGCGTTGGTGAGGAGGTTGACGACGAGCCGTTCGACGAGCAGGGGATCTCCCTCCGAGCGACGCCGGTGCCGTCACCTCGTCGAGGTGGATTCCTAGTTGCCCCATCTCGGACTCGAGCCCGGCAAGCGTCGCTCTCACGGTGGCGACGAGGTCGACCGGTTCGTGCTCGTTCAGCCCGCTTTCACTGCTGGCGAGAGTAAGGAGCGCCTCGATCAGGTGCTCCTGCTCGTCGTTCGAGGCGAGCACCTCTTCGGCGGTCAGACGCCATGCGGCGATGGTGGTGTCGGGGTCGTCGAGCGCGACTTGCAAGAGCGTCCGCTCGGCAGTGAGGGGGGTACGCAGTTCGTGGGAGGCGTTGGCGACGAAGTGACGTTGCGCCTCGAACGCCCCGTCGAGCCGCCCGAACAGGTCGTCGAGGGTGTCCCCGAGCTCCTTGAGCTCGTCCTGCGGGCCGGCTAGGGCAAGGCGCTCGTGCAGGTTCGTAGACGAGATCCTGCGCGCCGTCCGGGTGATGGTCCGGATCGGTCGCAGCATCCTGCCGGCAACGAGCCAGCCAGCAAGCAGCGCGAGCACGGCCACAATGGCGAGGGCGAGACCCGAGTTGACCAGAAGCTGGTGCGAGTCGACGGCGCGCTGTGCGGCTTCGACGGGTGCTACCTGGGAGAGCTGGTGCACAGCGACGGCCAGCTGATTCCCGGCCTCTGCCAGCCTGTGCTGGTCCTGTTCCAGCTGATTCCCGGCCTGTGCCAGCTTGTGTTGGTCTTGAGTCACTTGCTGCTGGATTTGTGTCAGCAGAGGCGTCGGTAGCCCGTGGTTTGGAGTCGGATACCCTCTCAGCTCGACTTGAAGGTCTGTCAAGCCCTGCGCAGCGGCTCCCAGTGGCGCCGGAGGCTTGAACAACAGGGCGAGCCCGAGCTGCGGCAGAAGCTGGAGATGCTGGAGGTGCTGGATGGCCGGGGTGGGAGGAATCTTCGGTAACGACGGCTTTCTGTACTGGGTCGCCTGCTGAAAGAGGGCATAGGTGGCCGCGAGCAACGCGACACCGGAGCCGAGGAAGAGTGCCACCGCAGAAAGCCGTGAGCCGGAGGCGCGCGGTGCGGTGCGGCAGTCGCAGCCAGGAGGGTCGTGCCAGGCGGGGATGTGCGATGACCGTCACTTCGCTCCAATGCGATAGCCGCGCTCGCGCACGGTCTCGATCAGCACGGGATCACCGAGCTTCGCCGCAGCCGGTTGATGGTGGCTTTCACGGTGGTCGTGAACGGGTCGGTCGCCTGATCCCAGACCCGTTCGAGCAATTCCTCCGCTGTTACCGGCCTTCCTTCGGCAACAAGTAGGCATTCCAAGACTGCGAACTCCTTCCGGCTGAGCGCCAGAGGGCGTCCGGCGCGCGTTGCGAGACCTATTTCGGGATCCGAGGACCAGGTCGCGGTATCCCAGATGTTCCGCCTTCGGAGCCGCCCGGTCGTCGGCCGAGCGCCTGGACGCGGGCGACCATCTCGGCGAAGTCGAACGGCTTGGGGAGGTAGTCGTCGGCGCCGAGGCCGAGGCCGGTGACTCGGTCCCGCACCGAACTGGCCGCGGTGAGCATCAGCACCCGACTCTCGGATCTCTCGGCTGCGAGAGTGCGACAGATCTCGTCGCCGTGGGTTCCAGGGACGTCCCTGTCCAGCACCACCACGTCGTAGCGGTTGGTGCGTAGACGTTCGAGGGCGTCGTCGCCGTCCAACACTACGTCGACGACCATCCCGTAGCGGCGCAGGCCTGCCGCGACTGCCCTGGCCAACCGCTCGTGATCCTCAACTACCAGCACTCTCACGCGTCTCTCCCAGATGCCAGCCTCGCAGCCGGCTCGACTCATCGGGGACCGCGCCGGTTGCACTGCGTACACAAGATGCCAGTTCGTCGGTCACAGCGAGGTCACAACTGTGACCGGGCTGTGACCTTCGGTTTCTTACAACTGCTCTCAATGCCGACTTGCGACCGTCGAGAGAATCCAGATGAAGCCAAGGACGAATGCCTCGGGGAGCTCTCCGGACGCCTCTTGCAGAGGGCATCGAAGGCGGAGGGACATGACCTCGCCCTCCTGGCGAGTGGGCGCGCCAGCCCGCCTCCTAGATGCAGCGAACGGCTCGCCGGACAAGTGCTGACGTCTCGCCGCCTGGCGAAGTCACGGCGACGCCGGCGGAGACGGGCGGCGGCCCGCCGCCGCCCGGAGGGGTCGTCGTGCCCGGAACCGATGGAAGGTCACGTTCCAATGGCTGAGTTCTCGACGAAACGTGTCGTGGCCATCGCCGCCATCGCCGGCGCCCTGGTCGGGGGGGCGGTGGCCGGCGGGGTGGCGGTCGTGGCCACAAGCGGCAACAGCGACAGTCCAGCCGGGTCAACAGGCGCGAGCAGCGCGGTTGCCACCGCTGCCGTTGTGCGGACCACCCTCATCAATACCGTCCAGGTCGGCGGCTCGATCGGCTACCAAGGCTCGTTCACCGTCGCCATCCCGACGGGGACAAGCGCACAGCAGATCGCCCAGGCACAGCAGGCGGTGACAATGGACCAGCAGGCCTTGTCCGCCGATGAGCAGGCGGAGTCCGAAGCGTCGGGCAGCGACAACCAGTCGATCGGGGCCGCCAAGGCCAACGTGAACACCGCCCAGTCGACCCTCAGGAGCAGACCAGGCGCAGAAGGCCAAGAGACTGCGCCGGCAACGGGGCGTCCACGGTGGCCTGCAGCCAGGACGCCCAGAAGGTGAGCCAGGACCGGACCCAGCTCACCCAGGCCCAGCAGCAGCTGGCCGCTGCTCAGTCGAGCGCGGTCCGTGACTACAACCAGAACCAGGCCAAGGTCGTCTCCGACGAAACGAGGCTGCAGGGCGACGAGGCCTCCCTGGCCTCACTTGCAGGCCACCGCCGCCAACCCCGGCACGACCTACACCTCCCTCCCGCAAGTCGGCCAGATCATCAAAGAGGACCAGCCAGTCTTCTCGCTCAGCAACGAGAAGGTGCCGCTTCTCTACGGCACGATCGCCGCCTACCGGGCGTTCTATGTCGGGATGTCCGACGGTGCCGACGTCGGCGAGCTCACCCAC
This sequence comes from uncultured Actinomycetota bacterium, assembly GCA_963754255.1. Lineage (GTDB taxonomy): Bacteria > Actinomycetota > Acidimicrobiia > Acidimicrobiales > Bog-793 > CAVWEW01. The sequence continues at coordinate 215,245 of CAVWEW010000005.1, read as the reverse complement.
GACCTGATCTCTCTCGGCTTCGGCGCCGGCCTCTCCGAGAGCAACCACTACTCGTCGGCGACGGCCGCTGCGGTTGAGCACTGGCAACGGACGCTCGGCCTGCCTCAGACGGGCGAGATCCTCCTCGGCGGGGTGGTCTTCGAGCCCGGTCCGATCCGGGTCACCTCGGTCACGCCTTCTGTCGGCCAGTCCGTCGGCAGCGGGTGGCGGCGGTGGCGGCGGTGGCGGCGGTGGCGGTGGCACGGTGCTGTCGGCCACCAGCACCACCCCGATCGTCACCGTCGACTTGGACGTCTCGGAGGAGTACCTCGTCAAGCCGGGCGACGCCGTGTCCATCGTGCTGCCCGACGGCACCTCCACAGTCGGCGGGCGCATCGAGACGGTCGGCACGGTGGCCACCTGCGGCGGTGGCGGTGGCATCGGCACCGCTAGCGGTGGGCCGAGCGGCGGCGGCTCGTCGCCGTGCTCGTCCTCCGGGAGCGGCAGCAACTCCACCCCGACGGTCACGGTCACCATCACGATGGACAGCACACCCCGGCTTGCCACCCTGGACCAGGCGCCGGTGAACGTCAACATCACGACAGAGCGAGCAGCCGACGTTCTCGCCGCGCCCGTGAACGCCCTCCTTGCCCTTGCCGGCGGCGGGTTCGGTGTCGACGTAGTGAGCGGCAACACCAGTCATCTGGTCGGTGTCACCACCGGCCTCTACGACAGCACACTCGTCCAGATCAGCGGGCCCGGCATCAAAGCTGGCACGCTCGTCCAGGTTCCAGCGTCGTGACGGTGACGGCCCTGCTCCCGATCCGAGAGGCCGCCCCCGAGGCGCCGGTCCTCGAGCTCGTCGAGGTGATAAAGGAGTACCCCGCCGACCCGCCCGTCGTCGCCCTCGGCCGGCGTCGATCTGCGGGTCGACGAGGGCGAGCTGGTCGCCATCGTCGGCCCCTCCGGGTCGGGCAAGAGCACCCTCCTGCATGTGATGGGGACCCTCGAGCGACCGACGCGTGGCGTGGTGCGCATCGCCGGAGAGGACACCTCGACCATGTCCGACAAGCAGCTCTCCGGCTTGCGGGCCAAGCGGCTCGGCTTTGTCTTCCAGCAGTTCTTCCTCCTCGACGGCCTCAGTGTGCTCGACAACGTCGCCGACGGCCTTATGTACCGGGGCGGCCGCTGTCCGAGCGGCGGCGACTGGCCGTGACGGCCATCGAGCGGGTCGGGCCCGGCCACCGCCCGCCCACCGCCCGAACCGCTCTCGGGCGGCGAGCAGCAGCGCACCGCCATCGCCCGCGCCTTGCCGGCCGGCCGGCGCTCGTTATGGCCGACGAGCCGACCGGCAACCTCGACTCGGCGACCGGGGCGGCGATCCTCGAACTGCTCCGCGAGCTGCACGAAGAGGGAACGACGATCGTCGTCATCACCCACGACCACGAAGTGGCCGCCGCCATGGAGCGGCGCATCGAGATCAAAGACGGGAGGATCATCGGTGATACGCCGACGGGTTCGTGACGCAGGCGGCTCCCGGCTCTCCCGCCGCGATCTGCTCCGGGTCGGGAGCCTCGGGCTGCGCAGCCGCCGGGTGCGGGCGTCGCTGTCCGCACTCGGGATCAGCATCGGCATCGCCGCCATCGTCGGCGTGCTCGGCATCTCCCAGTCGTCGAAGTCCGGCCTCTTGAACGAGCTCGGGCATCTCGGCAACCTGATCACAGTGCAGCCCGGCAATACCGCCTCGGGTCAGCCGACCGAGCTGCCGGTCACCGCCGAAGGCATGGTGTCACGTGTCGGACCGGTCACCAACGTGACAGAGATCGGAAGCATCCAGAACGTCTACGTCTACCGCAGCTCGTTCGTCCCAGCAATCAACACCAACGGCATTTCGCTCACTGCGACCGACGCCGCCCTGCCGGCCACACTCGGCGCCACGGTCGCCCACGGCACTTTCTTGAACACGGCCACCGCCCATTTCCCGGCGGTTGTTCTCGGCGCCGAGGCGGCCAGCCTGCTCGGCATCAACAACCTGACCAACCCGACCCAGGTGTGGATCGGCGGGCACGGGTTCACGGTGGTCGGCATCTTGAACCCGGTGCAGCTCGTATCCCAGATGGACTCGATGGCATTCATCGGCTTTCCCGTCGCCGAGCAGTACTTCGCCTTCGACGGCCATCCCACGGGGCTCTACCTGCGCAGCGTTCCGAGCCAGGTCAACGCGGTGGCCAACGTGCTGCCGGCCACTGTCAGCCCCTCAGATCCCTCGGTCGTGGCGGTCAGCTTCCCCTCCGATATCTTGAAGGCCGAGCTCGTCACCAAGGGCGCTTACAACGGCCTGCTGCTCGGTCTCGGGGCGGTGGCTCTACTAGTCGGTGGTGTCGGCATCGCCAACGTGATGGTCATCTCGGTGCTCGAACGGCGCTCGGAGATCGGGCTGCGCCGTGCCCTTGGCGCCAGCCGGCGTCACGTCGCCGAGCAGTTCCTCGCCGAGGCGGTGATCCTCTCGGTCCTCGGCGGCGTTGCCGGCACCGTGCTGGGCGGAGCGGCGACCGCCGTCTACGCAGCGAGCCAGCACTGGTCTGTGCAAATCCCCGCCGAGGCTCTCTACGGAGGGGTGGGAGCCGCCCTCGTCATCGGGGCGATAGCGGCCTCTACCCGTCGATTCGGGCCGCCCGCCTTTCGCCTACGGAGGCATTGCGAACGGTCTGAGCGCTCGCGCCTACAGGCGCTTGAGTGCCAGCTCCCCCACCGGCGCCGGCCCCGCAACGTTTGCCGGCTGGGGAACGCACAGGACCAGCAGCAACGGTGAAAGAACCGCCGGCAGGCTGGCAGCCCGTCGTCCAGTGGAGATTCTCAGCCCGTGGCCGGCACCGGAACGCTGTGTGGCACGCCGCCGACCGGTCCGCTTGAAGAACTGATGTCACCCGGTGGGCCCCAACCGTTGATCCACCAAGCTGGCGCATTGATCTGCTTGCCGCACACTTTGTTGGCGTTTTCGAAGACCGGGCTGTTCATGTTGATGCCAATCAAATTGGTCTGGTCGCCGGTGGGGTCGGGGTAGTTGGGGACCCCGTTGGCCCGCATGCAGTCTGCGTACTGTACGAGCAGAGCCTCGTCGGGGACAAAAGTGGCGGCCGGGAACTCGATGCGCAGCACTTTTTGGGCCGCGGCCAGGTACTGGCTGCATGTACCGGTGGCGTTGTGGAGATCCTCGCCGAACTGATGGCTTGCGAATCCTTGCGGGACGATGATGTTGATCCCGCCGTGGGAATCGATGGTCGGGTCGGTCTGGTTGGGGTCGCCGTGCCTGCGTATGCACGTAGCCCACTCGTCCACGAGCGCGGTCGCGTTGTTGGTCTTGGTCAGGGTGGTCGTAGTGCTCCCTCTGCTCTGACCGCTGATCGTTGTGGCTGTGGTGCTCGGCGGGAGGCTGGCAACGGTCGGGGAGCTCGTCTCTTGGCTGCCGGGCGGGGAGCTGGAACTACTGCAGGCGGTCAGCGCGATCGCTGCCCCCGCGAGCAGGGCTGCCAGCCCACCTGATCGCCGGTACGTCGCTGTCATGTGACTCCTTCTTCGACGCCTCGTCGCCGAGGCGCTACCAGTGTTGGAGGCGTTCGTTGGTGGCTTCACCTGCTTCTCCCGGCTCCCGAGTCGTCTCGAGCAGAACTCAGCCAGTGGAGGCCGTCCCGCCTTTGCCAGCCGGTACAGGCGGTCCGAGCGAGGGACCGCCCTTGGTGTCGGGCGACACGCTGATGTCTCCGGGGGGGCCCCAACCGTTGATCCACCACACCGGCAGGCCGAGCTTCCTGCCGCACACGTCATTCACCTTCTCGACCTGTGGGCTGTTGGGGTTGACGCCAGTGCCGTTGAAGTTCGTTTGGCTGTCATCGGGGCCATAGGGGAAGGGGAAGTTCGGGACGCCGTTGGCCCTCATGCAGTAGACGTAGCGCAGGTACGTGCCCTCGCTTCGGCCCTTGCGTGTCGGGGACCGGGTATGCGAGCCGCAGCTCGACTTGGGCCTTGACCAGGTACTGGCTGCACGTGCCGGTGTCACCGTGGGGATTCCCGGGCGGCTTGCTCTTTCCCAGAGACCTGCCCTTTCCCAAAGAAGGAGTGGTGATGTTGATCACCCCGTGGGAGTCGATGATCGGGTCGCTCTGGTTGGGATCGCCCCTGCTGCGCATGCAGGCAGCCCACTTGTCCACCAAGGCGGTCGGTTGTTACCCGTCTGCACTGTGGCCGTGGTGCGCCCGCCACTATGACCGCTACTCGTCCCGAGCGATCGCGCTCGTCGGCAGGCTGGCCACGGTCCGGGAGTTGGCCGACGACGGGGAGCTCGAACCACCGCATGCGGCCAGCGCCATCGCCGCCCCCGAGAGGATCGCCGCGAGCCCCACCGATCGCCTGTGCGTCGTTGTCACGTGTCTCTGTCCGTCGACGCCCCGACTCAGGCACGCCATGAGCGCTCTTGGTACCTTCACTTGCTTCTGTGCCTCCCGCGTCGAAGAACTGCGCCGCGAGTAGTTGTACGAAATAGAAGGTCACAACCACGTCACAGTTGTGACCTGCCTGTGACCAGCGACCTGACGTCGCCTAACCCGAAGGGAGCTTGCTGGCAACGCAGATCCGTGTCGGCGGCCGAGACAAGACGAGGCGGCGGCTGCACAGTCCCATGCGGTAACTGCTCGCATCTGCCAGCAGGCCGTCCCGACCTCGAAGCCTCCTGGGCGGAGTGCATCGCCGCCCTCGGATACCCCCTACTACCAACCCTCCCCAACTACCACATCCTCCACCCTCCCCCATCTCTCTCCCGCCTCTCTCACTCCTACATAAGCACCCCCTAGAAGCATCCCACTCGATACAACACCCCACCTCAACCGTGGGCGAGGGGGGACTTGAACCCCCACGTCCTTTCGGACACAGGAACCTGAATCCTGCGCGTCTGCCAATTCCGCCACTCGCCCAGCGCGTTCGACGATAGTCGCGTTATCGTGGGACACCGCCAGTAGCGGCGCGCCCTCGGACCAGGATGGTTGCCCGGTATTCTCATGGGGACATGGGACTCCAGCAGTTTGAGCGCCGCTTGGAGCGCCTCGTCGAAGGTGCGTTCGCCAAGGCGTTTCGCGGCCAGTTGCAGCCGGTCGAGCTCGGCCGCAGGTTGACGCGGGAGATGGATCTGCACCGGGCCATCGGGGTCCGCGGCCTGATGGCGCCGAACCACTTCGAGGTGTACCTGTCCACCGACGACTACGAGCGCTTTGAGGGTTTCGGGGAGTTGCTGAACCGGGAGCTGGTCGAGGCGGTACGCCAGCACGCCGGCACCGAGCGGTACCTGTTCCTCGGGCCGATCGAGATCGTCATCCACGAGGATCCCGATCTGGCCCGGAGCACCTTCGCCATCGAGAGCGACCTCCGCCAGGGAGACGATGGCCCGAGCGACTGGTTGGTTCTCCCCGACGGCCGCCGGGTAGGGATCGCCGACGAGATCGTGACGATCGGCAGACTGCCGGAATGCGCCGTGGCGTTGGACGACCCGAACGTGTCCCGTCGGCATGCCCAGCTCCGGCGGGAAGGGGACAGTGTCGTGCTGGTCGATCTCGGCTCGACGAACGGGACGAAGGTGAACGGAGTCCACGTGAGATCGCAGCAGCTGGCCGCAGGAGACGTCATCACGGTCGGGACGACCGCCTTGAGGTTCGAGCCCGCCTGACCGGCGGAGTCCGACAATGCCTCATACCCTTCTCCATCTTCTCCGGTACTTCCTTCTCGGCCTGCTGTGGCTCTTCTTCCTCTATGCGGCCCGGATGGTGTACGTGGAAGTGCGACGTTCCCGGGCCGAGCGTGTGCCGGCGACCCCCCAGTTGCAGCACTCCACAGACCGCGCCGTGCCGCTGCGACTGAGAGTTGTGGACCCTCCTCAGAGACGAGGACGCATCTTCGACCTCGGAGAGGAGGTGACGATGGGGCGCTCGCCCGGCTGCGCGGTGGCACTCGAGGACGACACGTTCACCTCTTCGGTGCACGCCCGCGTCTATCGGCGCAACGGTGAGCTCTGGCTGGAGGACCTGGGCTCGACGAACGGCACCTGGCTCAACGACGAGCGCGTCAGCACCCCGTCGCGCTTGCAGCGAGGTGATCGGGTGAAGGTGGGGAGCACCATCCTCGAGGTGGCCAGGTGAGCTTCAAAGCAGCGAGGTGCCGAAGGAAGCCGGCGGCCGCGTGACGGTGCTGCGGGCGGCTGCGGCCACACACACCGGGTACGTGCGGGCGACGAACCAGGATCTCGCCCTCGTGAGCCGAGACCTCGTGGCGGTGGCCGACGGGATGGGTGGTCACCTCGGCGGCGAGGTGGCCGCCCGCATGGCCATCGAGGAGCTGCTCGAGGCCTTCCAGCGCGACAGGACCGGCAGCGGGCTGGCCAAGGCGGTCCAGCGAGCCAACATGACGGTCTGGAAGAGGAGCCGGGTCGAACGCACCCTCCACGGGATGGGCACGACGCTGACGGCGGCGGCGCTCGTGGCGGGCAGCGGGGGCTCCGGTCCAATGCATCTCGCCCTCGCCAACATCGGGGACTCACGTGCGTACGCTCTCGATCAGACCACCCACGAGCTGGAGCGACTGACAGATGACCACTCGGTGGTCGAGGAGATGGTGCGCCAGGGAGAGCTCACCGCTGACGAGGCGGCCGTCCATCCGCACCGTCATGTGCTCACCCGGGCACTGGGGATCGATGCCGAGGTGGAGCTCGACGTGTGGGATCTCGAGCCGGCTGCCGGCAGCCGCTTCCTCCTGTGCAGCGACGGCCTCACCAACGAGCTCTCCGAGTACGAGATCGGGGAGATCCTCACTGCTGCGGCGGAGCCGGAGGAGGCCGCCCGCGAGCTCGTCGGCCGGGCGCTCGGCCACGGCGGGACGGACAACGTCACCGTCGTGGTGCTCGACGTCCTCGACGAGCCAGGCGGCGCCGGGGACATGCGAGTCGCCCTCGTCCCGGCACGTGCCCCGAGACCGGAGACCCCTCCCGGGGAGGCGCCGGACATCACCGAGGCGATCCCGATCACGCCGCCTTCCGTGCCAGCTGAATCCCATGGCGACCCGGTAGCAGAGGCCGAGACCGCAGCCGCCCCGGCTCCCGGCGAGCCCGACGAGGTGCCGGCCGCAGCGATCCCGACGGCCGCAGCGATCCCGACCGCAGCCGCCCCGCCTCCCGGCGATCCCGGCGAGGCACCGGCCGAGCCCACTTCCGACCCGGCGGGGGCGGCAGGAGACAAGGGTGCGGTCAACGGAGCGGCTGCAGCTGCAGCCGCGGCGACCATGGCGGCCGGCGGTGGGACTTCCGGCGCTTCGACCGGTCTCGCCCCCGTTGTGCCGGGTGTCGCTCCGGTTGCCAATGGCCGGGACGACCCGCGAGCCACCGAGGCGGTGCCCCCCGTCACTGAAGGTGAGCACAGCCGCCGAGGGCGCAGCATGACGGTCCGCTCGGCGAGCATGCCGCCGGCACACGACGGAGGCCCGAGCGCCCATGGGCATTCGGCGGCGGCCCCGGCGACTGCCGGATTCGGGACGCCCGGCCGGCCGGTCGTCCTCGTGCGGCGCGTGAAGGAACGCGGGAGGGACCGCATCGTGACGTTCCGGGTGGCGTTGTTCGTCATCCTCATCGCCGCCGTGGCTGCCGGGACCGCCGCCGTGGTGATCTGGTTCGAGCAGTCGTCGTACTACGTGGGGCTCGACGGGAGTGCTGTCGCCATATATCAGGGCCGCCCGAGCGGCGTGCTCTGGTTCAAGCCTCGGCTGCTCGTGGACAGCAATCTCAGCACGGCCCAGGTGTTGCCGTCGGCCGTAGTCGCCCTCAAGGCCGGGATCATGGAGTCGACCGAGAAGGCCGCCGAGCAGGTGGTGGCGAACCTGGCGAACGAGAGAGGAAAGCTGACGACGGGCATAAACCTCGTGCCACCGACGACCGGACCGCCACCCAGGTTTGCCCCGCCGACGACATTTCCCCCCACGACGTCGACTACGGTGCCGCGCCACACGAAGACCTCGACATCGAGCACCACGTCGACAACTGGGCCGCCACCCACGACGAGACCCCCGACAAGTACGACGCGGCCGAGCACCACCACGACGACGAAGCCCGGCAAGGCGGGCTCCCGCACCGGACCTGAGAAAGGGCGTCACTGAAAATGGAGGGCCGTATCCGCTGGGTGGGGGTGATAATCCTGCTCTGCTTCGTGCTGTTGTTCGTCCAGTTGAACAACATCCAGGTCCGGCAGGCGACCACGCTCGACCGCAATCCCATCAACGCCACGAGCCCGCAGGTCACGAACCTCTACTTCCAGCCCCGAGGGGAGATACTGAGCTCCGACGGACACGTGCTGGCGGAGTCGGTCCCCTCCCATGACGTCTACCACTGGCAGCGCGTCTACCCGAGGTCGACGGCGCGGGCCTTCGCCGGCATCACCGGCGCCTACGAGACGGCCGAACAGGCCAACGAGTACGGGATCGAGGCCAGCTACAACCAGTATCTGGAGCAGCACGAGTCCTCCGTGCGCACCATCGGCCAGCTCTTCAGCCAGCACCTCGAGACCGACGACGTCGTGCTCACGGTGTCCACGAAGCTGCAGGCCTTCGCCATGAAGGAGCTGGCCGCCACGAAGGAGCCCGGGAGTGCTCTCGTGGCGATCGATCCACGCTCGGGGGCGATCCTGGCGATGGCCCAGTACCCGTCGTTCGATCCGAACAAGCTGGCTGTTCACGACCACGGCGGCGGTGGTCGCAGACAAAGCAAAGCTGACCAACGTGCACAATGGCGACTCCCCCCTCTACAACATCCCCACCTTCGTCAGGCACCCTCCCGGCTCGACGTTCAAGGTCATCACGACGTCTGCCGTCTACGACCACGATCCCAACCTGGCGAACTTCAGGTTCAAGCCTTCGGCGAAATACGTCTTCCCGAACTCGGGCACCCCGCCGAAGGCGATCCACAACTACGGCGGCGGGATTTGCCCGCCGTCTACAGCCACCCTCGCCCAGGTGCTGCTCATGTCGTGCGACACCTCGTTCAGCGAGCTCGGCGTGAAGCTCGGAGCCGAGAACCTGGCGCTGCAGGCGCATGCCTTCGGCTTCGACAGCGTTCCCCCCCTCGACCTTCCCACCTCGGAGGTCTCCCCATCGGTCTTTCCGCCGCCGCAGGCGATCAACGCCACGCCCTACGAGGGCTACTCGGCCATCGGGCAGTTCGACGACGACGCCACGGCGCTGCAGATGGCTCTCGTGGCAGCCGGCATCGGCAACAACGGCGTGATCATGCAGCCGTATCTCGTCGCCAAGGCGGAGAGCACCTACGGGACCATCGAGTACCAGCACCATCCGACGATCTGGAGGCGGGCGACGCCGGCGAAGACGGCCGTCCAGGTGCGGAACCTGATGCTCGGCGTGACCCAGAACCCGGCCGGCACGGCATACGGCGTCTTCGAGCCCTACTACGCCCAGGGCACGATGCCCCCGATCGCCGCCAAGACCGGCACCGCCGAGCCCACCTCGAACACCTGCGGCACCTTCAACTGGCTGATCGCCACCGGCCCCTCGGGCTCCGGGCAGACTCCGACGGTGGCCATCGCGGCGGTGGTGCCGGTGCCCCAGAGGGCGTGTGCTGCCGGAGGCTTCAACCCCACCGGGGCCACGATCGCCGGCCCGGTGCTCGCCCCGGTGCTGCAGGCGGCGCTGCGCCTGCAGAAGAGCATCAAGTGACCCGGCGGGCGTACCACCCCGGCTCCGCCCGGCCACGTAAGCTCGCCTCTACATGAGCCGACAGCCGGCGTCGACCCCAGACACTCCGCCGCCCATCTACAACGGTCGCTACGAGCTGCGGAACCAGGTCGCCCGCGGGGGAACCGCCCAGGTCTACCTCGCCCGTGACCTGCTCCTCGATCGGCCGGTGGCCCTCAAGGTGCTCTTCCCGGAGCTGTCCACGGAAAGCTCGTTCGTGGACCGCTTCCGGCGGGAAGCCCAGGCCGCCGCCAACCTCTCCCACCCGAACATCGTGCCGGTCTTCGACTGGGGCGAGTCGGAGAGGACGTACTTCATCGTCATGGAGTACGTCGACGGGCAGGCCCTCTCGACGATCATCCGGGGCCAGGCCCCGCTCCCTCCGATGCGGGCCGCCGCCATCGCAGCCGACATCGCCAAGGCCCTCAGCTATGCCCATCGCCACGGCGTCGTCCACCGCGATGTCAAGCCCGGCAACGTCCTATTGACCCGCGACGGCCAGGTGAAGGTGACCGACTTCGGCATCGCCCGGGCCATAGGGGCGGACGACAACGTCACCCAGACCGGCCTTGTCATGGGGACGGCGACCTACTTCTCGCCCGAGCAGGCGCAGGGCTTCGGCGTCGACGGCCGGAGCGACGTGTACTCACTCGGCGTCGTCCTCTACGAGATGCTCACCGGCGCCCCCCCGTTCACCGCCGACACCCCGGTGGCGATCGCCTACAAGCACGTGAGCGAATCGCCGGTTCTCCCCCGCGAGCTCGAGCCGCGGATTCCCGAGGCGCTCGAAGCCGTCACTCTCCACGCAATGGCCAAGCAGCCGGCCGAGCGCTATGCAACCGCCGAAGATTTCCACGCCGACCTGGAGCGTTTTGGCCAGGGTGCGCCCGTGCTGGCGATGGCCGGGCTCGCCGGAGTGGCCGCCGGCGCTGCGATGGGTGCCACCCAGGCGATGGAGGTCCCCGTGGCGGCGATCGATTCGCCGGCCACGGGAGCGGGCGGACCGGGGGGCGCTCCGCCGCCGGGCGAAGTGTCCACGCTCGCCGCCGAGGCGGACAATGCCCCGGTGGTCGAGCAGCGCTCCGAGGTCGTCGGGCCCGTTCTCGGAGGCCCTCCGGAAATGCCGAAGCACCGTTGGATCGGGTGGACGCTCGCCGGGCTCCTCCTCGCGGCCGCCCTCGTCCTCCTGCTCGACTACGGAGGGCGCAAGCTCGGCTATTTCGGCGCTCCTGCTTACACGACCGTCCCGTCGGTCGTAGGCGAGAATCTGCAGCAGGCGGAGATCAAGCTCGCCCGGTCCCAGTTCAACTTCAACCCCGTTGCCCGCTACAGCAAGCTCCCGAAGGACATCGTCATCAGCACCAACCCGGTGGCCGGGACGGAGATCGAGGCGAAGATCACAAAGGTGATCCTCTACTACTCCGCCGGCCTTGCCCCGATCAGGGTGCCCAATGTGGAGCACGTGAAGCTGAAGATCGCCGAGAAGGCGCTCACGGCGCGGGGACTCAACTTCAAGGTGTTCCGCGTGACACCGACCTTCGGGGAGCCTCTCGGCCTCGTCCAGCAGACCGCGCCCGGCCCGAACGCACTGGTGAGGCCCGGTTTCACGGTCAGCCTCTACGTCGACGAGGGGAAGGCGAACGTCGCCGTGCCGGGCAACCTCGTCGGCCAGCCCCTTCAGGCGGTCAAGAACGCCATCCGCAGCGCCGGGCTGAAGGTGGGGACGGTCACGCCGGTGGTCTCGGCGACGGTCCCGAACGGGGACGTCACGGGCACCCAACCCGGCCCGCGCTCGCTCACGACCGCCGGCACCCCGGTGAACATATTCGTCTCGGGTGGATCGGGCGTCGCCGTCCCGAACGTCGTGGGCCTCACCGCCGGCGCCGCCGAGAGCAAGCTGACGGCGGCGGGCCTGATGCCCCAGGAGCTCTTCCAGCCGGGACCTCTCGCCACCGAGAACCACGTGATCGGCCAGAACCCGCTCCCGGCGGGGGGCGGGTGCTCCCGCACACGCCGGTGACGATCATCGTCAACCAGGGGCCGCCGACCACGACAACTACGACAACGATCCCGAAGACCACTACGACCACGATCCCGAAGACAACTACGACCACGACTCCGAAGAACAAGACGCGTCCCTGAGCGGGAGCCTCAAGCCGCCCGGCCGCCCGCGAGGAAGTTCGCCAACAGCTGCTTGCCCGCTGCGCCGGTGAGGACCGACTCCGGGTGGAACTGGACGCCCTCGATGGGCAACTGCCGGTGGCGCAGGCCCATCACCAGGCCGTCGGGCGTCCGGGCGCTCACCTCGAGGCAGTCGGGCACAGAGGCCTCGTCGACGACCAGCGAGTGGTACCTCGTCGCCACGAGCGGCTCCGGCAGGCCCTCGAAGACCCCCCGCCCGTCGTGGGTGATCGGCGACGACTTCCCGTGCACGATCTCGGGAGCCCGCACGATTCGGGCTCCGAACACCTCGCCGATGCACTGATGGCCGAGGCAGACGCCGAGCACGGGGAGGCCGCCGTTCCCGAGAGCGGCGATCGCCTCGTTGCTGATCCCGGCATCTCGCGGGCGGCCCGGCCCCGGCGAGACGAGGAGGGCAGCCGGAGCGAGCGCCGCGAGAGCGTCGAGGTCGACGTCGTCGTTGCGGACGACGACCGGTTCGGCCCCGAGCTCACCCAGGTACTGGACGAGGTTGTAGACGAAACTGTCGTAGTTGTCGATGACGACGATCCTCGTGGCCACGCGGTCTCTCCTGTTCGTCTGAGGCCGGCCGACGGCGCCCGGCGCGCCCGGCCCCTCTCCGGTCACTATCCTGGCGGGCCGTGCCACGTACGAGGTCCGGAGGGGGCGAGAAAGCCAAGCCCGACGCCAAGGGCGCCGGCAGGCCCGGCCGCGCCACATCCGGCAGCGCCACATCCGGGCGTGTCACGCAGAAGCCCGGCCGCTACACGCCTCCCATCCCGAAGGACCGGCGTCGCAGCCCGACCTGGTACCCGGTGGTCCTGCTGTTCCTGCTCATCGTGGGGCTGCTGACGATCGTGTTGAACTATGTCCACGTGCTGCCCGGCGGCACGAGCAACTGGTACCTGATCGGCGGCATCGGGGCCATCATCGTCGGCCTCACGATGGCCACGTTCTACCACTGAACCGTCCCGCACCTCGCCCGCGCTCAGCGGGGGGAAGAACGCTTTCGAGCTATCCATCTTGAGCTGAGGCAGCCGCCGGGCATGGCTCTCCGGCCAAGGTGGCCCTCCTCCTCAGGAGAGCACCTCGATGACGAAGGCATTGGCCAGGCCGCCTCCCTCGCACATCGTCTGGAGCCCGTAGCGCCCGCCCGTGCGCTCGAGCTCGTTGAGAAGAGTCGCCGTCAGCTTCGTGCCGGAGGCGCCGAGAGGATGGCCGAGGGCGATGGCGCCGCCGTTCACGTTGACGCGGTCCATGTCGGGCTGGAGCTCGTTGCGCCAGGCGAGCACGACCGAGGCGAAGGCCTCGTTGATCTCCACGAGGTCGATCTCGTGGAGCGCCATCTTCGTGCGCTCGAGGACCTTGGTCGTGGCCGGGATGGGACCGGTGAGCATGGTGACCGGGTCGACGCCCACGACCGAGAAGCCGACGAACCTCGCCCGCGGCCGCAGCCCCAGCTCGTTGGCCCGCTCCTGCGACATCACGAGCACGGCGGAGGCGCCGTCGGTGATCTGGGACGAGTTGCCCGCAGTCACCTTGCCGTCCTGCTTGAAGGCCGGCTTGAGGCCGGCGAGAGTCTCGGCCGTCGTGTCGGGCCGGAGCCCTTCGTCCGCCGAGAGCGTCTCGCCTGTCGGACTGCCGTCGGCGTCTCTCACCGCGATGGGGACGATCTCCCTCTCGAAGCGCCCCTCCTCGGTCGCCTGCACGGCCCGCTGCTGGCTGCGGGCGCCAAAGGCGTCCAGCTCCTCTCTGCCGAGGCCCCACCGGTCGGCGATCATCTCGGCCGAGATCCCTTGCGGCACAAGGCCGCCGGCAGGCTCGTAGCGGGCCCGCACGGCCGGACCGAAGGGGAAACCCACCCCGGATCCGATGGAGGCTCCCATCGGCACCCGGGTCATGCACTCGACGCCGGCCGCCACGGCGACGTCGTAGGCACCGGCCATCACTCCCTGGGCGACGAAATGCAGTGCCTGCTGGGACGAACCGCACTGCCGGTCCACCGTCGTCGCCGGGACGGACTCCGGCCACCCCGCAGCCAGCACGGCGTTGCGGGCGACGTTCAGAGCTTGGTCACCGACCTGCATCACGCAGCCCATCACCACGTCGTCGACGACAGCCGGGTCGAGGCCGTTCCGCTCCTGTAGCGCCTTCAAGGTCTCCGCCGCCAGGTCTGCCGGATGCCAGCCGGACAGCTTGCCGTTCCGTTTCCCACCCGGTGTGCGGACTGCGTCGACGATGACTGCGTCGGGCATCGTGGCTCTCCTTACCTCGGATTCGCGTCGGCAGAGTCCGGCGCCTGCACCAGCTGAGGGTGCAGAAGGACCCTAGCGGGTGGGCCTTTCGCCCACCATCGGGATAGTTTGCCCGAGTGGCGAAGAACATGAGCCGGTGGCTCGGGGACGGAGGCATGCCCATTCTCGGGGCGATCGGGCTCAACTTCGACGACTACGGGGTGGAGGACGTCGGCCACGCCGGCTGGGTCACTGCTGTCTGGGAGCCGTCGGCGATCGCCTGCAACCCGCACGGGACCGTGCAGGCCGGTGTGCACGGAGTGGTGCTCGACGCGGCGATGAACTTCGCCGTCAACGCCGGCCTCTCCCGGCGGGACCGCACGAAAGCCACGATCGAGCTCAAGACCGAGATGATGCGGCCGGCCAGTGCCGGCGACAAGCTCGCCGTGCGCGGCGCCGTCGTCCGAGAGACGCGCCAGATCGCCTTCGCCGAGGCCCGCATCGAGAATGCCGAGGGTCTCCTCGTCAGCAGGGCGACGGGCACCTTCCTCCTACACCGGGCAGAGACCTAGGCGCGAGGGGGCCACCCCGCCACATGGGCGCCGACCTCGCTCGCGCCTCGTTGTGGTCGGGCACCGCGGCGAGGGAGTCAGCGCTGTGCCGTCGCGGCCGCTTCAGTGAGCTTTCGCGAGCGGGCGGCCGTCATCTCTTCGACGGCGAGATCCAATAGGCCGCCCACGACGAGGCGATCCCCTCCGGCCCGGCCGATGGCAGCGGCCGGGACGCCCGCCGCCGTGAACGCCCCCACGACCGACTCCGGCTCGGGCGTGCACACGACGAGACGGGACGGGGCTTCGCTGAAGAGACCGGCGACCGAGTCGACGGCGCCGGAGGAAATGCTCGCTCCTCTTCCTGACGCGCAGCACAGTTCGGCCAGGCACAGCGCCAGCCCTCCGTCGCTCACGTCGTGCACTCCGGAGATCGTCGCAGACGCCATACCGGCTGCTATGGCGGCAACGAGGCGGCGCGTCACGTCGCACACCCGCCGGTGCCGTTCGAAATCAAGGGACGGCAAAGGCCCGCCGGAGCGGTCGCGCAGGTTGACCGCCCAGCGGGAGCCACCAAGGGGAGCCGACGATGACGATCCGTCACCGGGCTCGGCTCCGACAAGCACGACGGCGTCACCCTCATTGAGCCAAATGGCGGGTGGAGCTGCCTTCATCACCTCGATCAGGCCCACGAGCCCGACCACCGGCGTCGGGTCGATGTCGCGACCGGCGCTCTCGTTGTAGAGAGAGACGTTGCCCCCGACGACGGGCACGTTGAACGCCCGGCAGGCCTCGGCCAGACCGTCGACGGCCTCTGACAGCTGCCACATCACTTCGGCGTGCTCCGGATTGCCGAAATTGAGGCAGTCGACGACGGCGATCGGTGCCGCGCCGGCACAAGCGATGTTGAGCATCGCCTCGGCCACCGTGAGCGCCGTGCCGGCGCGCGGATCTATGGCGCACCAAGCCGGATTGGCGTCGCAGGTGAGGGCCAGCCCTTTGCCGTTCCAGAGAATGCCCGGAGCGGCCAGCTTCAAGACGGCGGCATCGGCCTCCCCCGGGCCCCTCACGGTATTGAGGAAGAGCTGATGGTCGTACTGGCGATAGACGAAAGCGGGGTCGTAGAGGAGCGCCAGCAGGTCGGCGGAGGGGTCGGAGCTCCCCGCCTCCATGGGCGGCGAGGGAGCCGGGCGGACGGGGGCGGCGAGCGGGCGGCGGTAGAGGGGAGCTTCGTCGGCGAGCGACCTGGCCGGCACGTCGGCCACGAGCCCGGCCCCACCGGCTGAGCCGTTCCGCACCACGAGCATCCCCACTCCGTCCTCGGTGGGCGACGTGACGGTGCCGACGACCGCCGCCCGCACCTCGTGGCGACGGCAACGCTCCAGGACCAGATCGAGTGCGGCCGGCTCGACGATCGCGAGCATCCTTTCCTGGCTCTCGCTCGTCATGATCTCGGCCGGCGTCATTCCCTCCTCACGGAGAGGAACCGCCGCCACGTCGAGGTCGATGCCGACACCTCCTCGAGCGGCCACCTCGGCGGCGGCACATGTGAGCCCGGCCCCGCCCAGATCCTGGATGCCGACCACGAGGCGCCGGTCGAGGAGGTCGAGGCAAGCTTCGATGAGCCGCTTCTCCTCGAAGGGATCCCCGACCTGGACGCTCGGACGCTTACTCTCCACTGCCAGCCCCGCCCCCGTCCGCCTGCCGTCGACCGGCTTCTCGCCCGTCTTCGTCTCGGAGGCCGGCTGCACCTGGGCGGCAAAGCCGGCCGAGGCCAGCACGCTGACGCCGCCGATGCCGTCACGTCCGGTGAGGGCGCCGAGCAGCACGACGAGATTCCCTTCCCCGGAGGCCTTGCCCAGCACGAGTCGCCCTATGGGGAGGAGGCCGAGACAGAAGACGTTGACGAGCGGGTTGCCTAAGTATGACGACGAGAACGTGAGCTGGCCCCCGACGGTGGGAACGCCGACGGCGTTCCCGTATCCGGAAATGCCCCGCACCACGCCGTCGAAGATAAAACGGCTCCTTCCGTCCGAGAGAGGGCCGAGAAAAAGGGGATCCATGAGAGCGATCGGGCGCGCTCCCATCGTGAAGACATCGCGCAGGATGCCGCCCACACCCGTGGCCGCTCCCTGATAAGGCTCGACCGCCGAAGGGTGGTTGTGACTCTCGATGCGGACTGCGACCGCCAGGCCGTCGCCGACGTTCACCACGCCGGCGTTCTCGCCCGGCCCGACTAGGACATCCTCGCCTTCTGAGGGCAAGCGCCGAAGATGGATGCGGGAGGACTTGTAGGAGCAGTGCTCGCTCCACATGACCGAATACATCGCAAGCTCGACCGGTAATGGCTCCCGGCCAAGAGCGGAGACGATTTCCCCATACTCATCGTCAGTCAATCCGAGCTCTTGGTGAACGCTTTTCACCCGCCGAGTCCTTCGGAAAAGACCAGTCGAGTGGCCGCGCCCGATGAAGACCACTGCTCAATCGCGTCGGCTTTCAGGGGAGGTGCTTTGCATAGCGGTCGCGATCCCGGCAATGATGGTGTCATGCCTCCCCGCAAAAGACAGAGCAAACCCACGCTTAGCAACGAGCACAAAGGTGCGCTCGCTGCCGGTCGTCGTCAGGGGAATGCGGTCCGTCGCTACCTCGTGGCCCTCGAGCAGCACAGGCCGCGGCGGGGGCGACAGGTTACGTCCGAGTCGCTCAGCCAACGGTTGGAAGCCGTCGAGGCCCGCATCGCCCAAGCCGATCCCTTGCAGCGCGTGCACCTGATCCAGGAGCGCCGCAATCTCGAGAAGCGTATCGAGTCCGCCGACTCCCACACCGAGTACGACATGCCCGCCCTGGAAGAAGCTTTTATCGTCGTGGCCGCAGAGTACGGCGAACGTAAGGGCATCGACTACAAGACGTGGCGTGAGGTCGGCGTGCCGGCCGACGTGTTGCAGCGTGCGGGCATCCACTGGAGCCGTCGCGCCTAACGGCGATGAGCGGTAGTAGCCGCGGTCCTGTCGGACGCCGGCAGCTGCCGCTGCCGTGCTCTCCGCCGCTCGGAGCCGGCATTGCCGGGAGCCGAGAACCGCCGGCTTTGGGATCCGAGCCGGCCGCGGCGGCCAGGAACGACCGGAGCAGGACCTGCCCGTCGATAGAGCCGAGCATCCCGTCGCTTGCCCGCTCTGGATGGGGCATCAGCCCGACCACATTGCCGGCCTCATTCGCCACCCCGGCGATTGATCCGACTGAGCCGTTTGGGTTGTCCACGTAGCGAAGCACGATCTGGCCGGACTGAGAAAGCCGTCTCAGCGTGGCGTCGTCACAGGTGTAGTTGCCCTCGAAATGGTTGATCGGGAGGCGTAGCCGCTCTCCGGGAGCCACCGCAGCCGTTACGCAAGAAGCCGCCGAGGAGACTTCGCACTCGACGGCGTCGCAGAGGAACCTGAGGCCCGCATTGGCTTGGAGCGCCCCGGGCAGCAGTTGTGCCTCGGTCAGGATCTGGAAGCCGTTGCAGATGCCGAGGACGGGCCGGCCGGCGGCGGCGAGCTCGTAGACGCCGGCCATGATCGGGGAGAAGCGGGCGATGGCTCCCGGCCGTAGGTAGTCCCCGTGGGCGAAGCCGCCCGGGACGACGACGGCGTCCATCCCCCGAAGCGAGCGCTCGGTGTGCCAGACGAGCACGGGCTTGCCGCCGAGGCCCTCGAGCGCTCGCGAGACGTCATGTTCACAATTGGACCCGGGGAAGACCGTGACGGCGACCCGCGGCTTGATCACGAAGCTGCGCCGGTGTCGGCCGCCGGCCGCCGGCGCCGGCGATGCCGGCCGACACGGGGAGGTCGTCCGGGGCGGCGAGCTCCCCGTCCGGCTCGACCAGGACTGCCGACCGCTCGATGACCGGGTTGGCGAGCAGGCGGTCGCAGAGCTGCTCGGCGCGGGCGCGGGCGGAGCCCAGGTCGGGCGCATCGAGGGTGAAGCGGAAGACCTTCCCGACACGCATGTGCTCGACGTCGCCGAAGCCGAGCAGAGGTAGGGCGCGCTCGATTGTCTGACCCTCCGGGTCGGCGATGCCGTCGAGGGCGGCGACCTCCGCCATGACGGAGAACCTCAACTCGACACGCCCCACCAGTCGGCAAAACGCCGGCCTGTCAGCCGCTCATAGGCGGAGATGTAACGCCTTCGCGTGTCGGCGACGACGGCTGCTGGCAAAGGCGGCGGCTCAGATGCCTTGTCCCAGCCCGTGGCCTCGGCCCAGTCACGGACGGGCTGCTTGTCGAACGAGGGCGGAGCCTCCCCGGGCCTCCACCTGTCAGCCGGCCAGAAACGGCTCGAGTCGGGCGTCATGACCTCGTCGCAGATCGCCAGCTCGCCGTCGAGGTGACCCAGCTCGAACTTGGTGTCCGCTATGACTATCCCGTGCTCGAGGGCCCGGGCCGCCCCGCGTTCGTAGGCCGTCAGGCTGATCTGGCGGGCGGCCGCCGCCACCTCGGCTCCGACGAGATCGGCGGCGTCCTCGAAGGAGATGTTCTCGTCGTGTCCGGCCGCTGCCTTGGTGGAGGGCGTGAAGACCGGCTGCGGGAGCCGGCTCGACTCAGCCATGCCTTCTGGCAGCGGGCTGCCGTGCATGGTGCCGGCAGAGCGGTACTCCTTCCAGGCCGAGCCGCTCAGGTAGCCGCGGACTATGCACTCGATCGGCAGCATCTCCGCCTTGCGGATGAGCATCGCCCTGCCGGCGATGTCGGGGATTTCGTGCGCCTCGGGGGGAAACTCGGCCGGATCGGTCGACACGAGATGGGTCGGGGCGACGTCGGCCAGCTCCTCGGCCCAGAACGCCGTCATCGCCGTCAGCACGCGGCCCTTGTCCGGCACAGGTTCCCCGAAGACCACGTCGAAGGCCGAGATCCGGTCCGAGGCCACCATGAGAAGCAGGCCGTCGCCGGCCTCGTAGAGATCGCGCACCTTCCCCGAGTAGATGTGCCGGAAGCTCACGGCCCCACCGCCTGCAAGGCAGCCAAGGTCCTGTCGGCGTGCCGGAGGGCACGCGAGAGGTCGAACGACTCGTCGAGAATGCCGGCGAGCGAGCCGCCGAGGACGGTGGCCACATCGGGATCGTCCTCGAGCACTGTCCGGAACGGCACCTGCTCCTCCACCGCCCGGCCGGCGTCGCGCTGCACGATGCGATAGGCGTCGTCCCGCTTCAGGCCGGCAGAGACGAGTGCGAGCAGCACCGGCTGGGAGAAGACGAGCCCGTGAGAGCCCTCGAGCAGATTCGCCCGCATCCGGTCGGCGTGCACGACGAGGCCGTCGACGAGCCGGGTCATCCGGCGGACGGCGTAGTAGGTGACGAGACTGGCGTCGGGGAGGATGATCCGCTCCACAGAGCTGTGGGAGATGTCCCGCTCGTGCCAGAGGGTCACGTCCTCGAGCCCGGCGACGAGATAGCCCCGCAACACGCGGGCCAGGCCGGACAGCCGCTCGGCGGTGATCGGGTTGCGCTTGTGCGGCATGGCCGATGAGCCTTTCTGTCCGGCGGAGAACGCCTCTTCTACTTCGCCCACCTCGGTTCGCTGCAGGTGGCGTATCTCGGTCGCGAGAGACTCGATCGTCGTGCCGATCGCCGCGCAGGCATAGAGGTACTGCGCGTGGCGATCCCGGGAGATGACCTGGGTCGCCGGTACGGGACGGATCCCGAGGGCGTCGCAGACGTACTGCTCGACGGCCGGATCGACGTTCGAATAGTTGCCGACCGCTCCGGACATCTTCCCCACCGAGATGGCTTCCCGGGCGGCGTGCAGCCGCCCCCGGTCGCGGTCCACCTGCAGGCAGGCAAGGGCCAATTTCGTGCCGAAGGTCGTCGGCTCGGCGTGCATCCCGTGGGTGCGGCCGACCGTCACCGTGCCGGCGTGCTCGAACGCACGCCGCTTCAAGGCTGCGACGAGCTCGTCGAGCGCCTCGCCGAGGAGTGTGGCGGCCCGCGCCAGGGTCACCGACAGCGCCGTGTCCACAACGTCGGACGAGGTCAGGCCGTGGTGGATGAAGGAGCCGGCCGGCGGCCCGATCGCCTCCTGCACGACGTCCACGAAAGCGGCGACGTCGTGGTCGGTCACGGCCTCGCGTTCGGCCACCTCTTCGGCGAAGGCGGCGTCTACGACGGGCGCCCGTTCTCGGCAGGCCACGGCGTCCTCGACGGGCACGACGCCGAGGGTGGCCCAGGCCTCCACGGCCAGCAGCTCGATCTCGAGCCAGAGCCGGTAGCGGGCCACGTCTGTGAAAAGCCCGGCCATCTCGGGCATCGAGTACCGGGGGATCACGGGATCGCGCTGGCTGACTCGGCGATGTCCGTGCGGAACTGCATGCCGTCGAAATGGATGTGGCTGATGCCTTCATAGGCCTGCCGCCGGGCGGCGCCGAGGCTGTCGCCGCGGGCGCTCACGCAAAGGACACGGCCGCCCGATGAGCGGAGCACGCCGTCGGGCCCGAGACGTGTGCCGGCGTGGAAGACGGTCACGCCCGCGACCCTATCCGCCTCGGTCAGGCCGTTGATTGGAATGTCGCTCACGGGAGCGTGCGGGTAGCCGGGCGCCGCCGCCACGACGCAGACGGCGGCCTCGGCGGGCGTCTCGGCGATGGCCGGGTGCCGGTTGTCGTCGAGGGCACCCCCGGCGGCCCGGGCGAGCATCTCGGTGAGGTCGCCCCGGTGCAACGGCAGGACGACTTCTGCCTCCGGGTCACCGAAGCGGGCAGTTGAACTCGATCAGCTTGGGGCCGTCGCCGGTGAGGATGATGCCGGCGAAGAGAACTCCGCGGTAGTCGATGCCGCGCCGCCTGAGCTCGCCCAGGGTCGGGCCGACGATGCGCTCCATCACCTCCTCGACGACGGCGCGGCCGGCGGTGGGGACGGGGGCGTAGGCGCCCATGCCGCCGGTGTTCGGCCCCCGCCCGCCGTCGCGGAGAGCCTTGTGGTCCTGCGCCGGCGGGAGTGCCACGGCACGCCGGCCGTCGCAGACCGCCAGCACGGAGACCTCCGGTCCGCTCAGCGCCTCCTCGATCACGACGCGCCGGCCGGCGCGGCCGAACGACGCCCCGGAGAGCTTCGCCTCGGCGTCGGCCTCGGCCTCGGCGAGATCCGCTGTGACGAGCACGCCTTTTCCGGCCGCCAGCCCGTCCGTCTTCACGACGTATGGCCCCGGGAGCGATCTCAGGGCCCTGCGAGCCTCCTCCATCGTGCCGCACGCCTCGAAGCGGGCCGTGGGCACGCCCGCTTGCTCACAGAGCTGCTTCATGAATTCCTTCGACCCCTCGAGCCTGGCCCCGTCCGCGCCCGGCCCGAGCACGAGCCGTCCGCCTGCTCGGAGCCGGTCGGCCAGACCGTCCACGAGGGGTGCTTCAGGCCCGATCACGTACAGGTCCGCCTCGACCTCCTCCGGCGGTGCCGGCGTGGAGGAGAGCCGGTGCCCGTGGGTCGTGCTCCCGGAGATGGCCGGGTTGCCCGGCGTGGCGACGACGTCGGCCGTCCGGCCGAGGACCATGGCGAGGGCGTGCTCCCTCCCCCCGCCGCCGACGACGCAGACTCGGCTCACGCGGCGAAAGCGACGTACTGCTCGCGTCCCGGCCCGACGCCGGCGAAGGTGACGGGCACGCCGGTCTGCTCGCTGATCAGCTCCAGGAACCGGCGGGCGCTTCGAGGCAGGTCGCCGGCGCTCGTGACGGCGGCGAGATCGGCCCGCCACCCTTCGAGCTCCTCGAACACCGGCTCGACGCTGTGGAGGACGGACTGGTGGTAGGGCATCTGCTCGTACCGGGTGCCGCCGGCCTCGTAGGCGACGCAGACCTTGACAGTGTCGAACGCCGACAGGACGTCGAGCTTTGTCACCGCCAGCTCGGAGATCGAGTTCAGCCGGACGGCATGGCGGAGCATCACGAGGTCGAGCCAGCCGGGACGGCGGCGGCGCCCTGTGTTGGTACCGAATTCGTGGCCCCGCTCGACGAGCACGTCTGCTGTCTCCCCGCCGACTTCGGTGGGGAACGGACCCGAGCCCACCCGGGTCACGTACGCCTTCACGATGCCCACCACCCGGCTGATGTCACGGGGCCCGACCCCGCTGCCAATGCAGGCTCCGCCTGCAGTCGGGTTGGACGAAGTGACGAAGGGATACGTGCCGTGGTCCACGTCGAGGAAGGTCGCCTGTGCCCCCTCGAGCATCACCTGCTCGCCGGCGGCGAGCGCCTCATGGACGAGGCCGACGGTGTCGCCGATCATCGGGGCTATCACCGGGGCCAGCTCGTCGAGATAAGTGGCGGCGATCTCGCCGGCATCGAGCGGCAGACGGTTGTAGACCCGCGACAAGATGGCGTTCTTCTCGCGAAGGACGACGTCGAGCTTCTCCCGGAAGATCCTCCTGTCGAGCAGATCCTGCACCCGTAGGCCGATGCGGGCGGCCTTGTCGGCGTAGGCGGGCCCGATCCCGCGCTTTGTGGTGCCGAGCTTGTTCTGGCCGAGATAGCGCTCGGTCATCCTGTCGAGCTCGTAGTGGTACGGCATTATCAAGTGGGCATTGCCCGAGACGACAAGCCGGCTGACGTCGATGCCACGGCGGGTCAACATCTCGCACTCCGCAATGAGCACCGCCGGGTCGACCACGACTCCGTTGCCGATGATCGGCACGGTGTGGGAGTAGAGGACCCCGCTCGGCACGAGCTGCAGGGCGAAGCTCTCACCGTCCACGACGATGGTGTGGCCCGCATTGTGTCCGCCCTGGTAGCGGACCACGAGACGCATCTCCTTGGCGAGGAGGTCGGTCAGCTTGCCTTTACCCTCGTCGCCCCACTGAGTTCCGACCACCACGGTCGCGGGCACGGTGCAATGTAGCCTGCGACCGGCCCGGGACGTTGTGGCGGGTGCCTGCGCCGGCAGGACGGGGTGCCGAACGGCACGTTCTGCCCGCGGCAGGCTCCGCTGAGAGCTTTATCGCCCCGACGTCAGTCTGCGGGCCTGCCGCGCCTCGCGGCGGATCCGCCTGATCTGGTCGTTGACGTGCTCCCGTGATGGATGGAGCATGATTTTCACCTCAGTTCCGACTATCTGAACTATCTGCATTGGAAGATATTGTATCGGAAAAGAAAATGCGCCCGGCCACGGCGGCGGCCACGCCCCGGCGGCCTGTGCGACTCCGGCGCCGGAGGGACAGGGAGCACTTCGTGAGCAGGGACGAAGAGGTCGGCGGCCAGGACCGGGAGCTGGACCGCCATCGGGCGCCGGGCCCCGAGCGGGATCTGGTGGACAGGATCATCGACCGCTGGCGGGAGGAGCGGCCGGACCTCGACCCGTCGGCGAAGGCCGTGACAGGTCGCGTCGTACGTCTGGCCGGCCTCCTGCAGCACCACTTCGGGGACGACTTCGCCGGCGAGGGCATCGACGACGGGTGCTTTGCCGTCCTGGCGGCGCTGCGGCGGGCCGGCACACCCTACGAGCTCAGCCCGAAGCAGCTCAACAAGGAGTTGTTGATCTCCTCCGGAGGCGTCACCCACCTTGTCGACCGGCTGGAGCGGCGCTCCCTCGTCACGAGGCGTCCGGCCGCCGCCGACCGCCGGTCGGTTCTCGTGGGCCTGACCCCGGACGGCATCGCCTGTGCGGATCGTGCCATGACGGCGCACGCCCGGACAGAGCAGCTTCTCGTCTCCGGTCTCGGGACGGGGAGCGCGAGCAGCTGGCGCGGCTGCTCCGCAAGCTGCTCCTCTCGCTCGACCTCCCGGTCACCGACTGACTGCCGGCGCCGGCCGCCCGGACGCGCTGACGACATCGAAGGCCTCCCACATGGCGGCGTACCGTCCCCCGAGAGCCAGCAGCTCATCGTGGGTGCCCGACTCGACGGCTCGGCCGTGGTCCAGCACGACGATCCGGTCGGCTGCCCGGGCGGTCTGGAGGCGGTGGGCGATGACGACGGTCGTCCTGTTGAGGGACACGGCCTGCATGGCGGCCGTCACCCGGGCCTCGGTGGCGAGATCGAGGTTCGAGGTGGCTTCGTCGAGGAGCAGGATGGCCGGGTCGACCAGCTCGGCCCGGGCCAGGGCGATGAGCTGTCGCTGGCCGGCCGAGAGCGAGCGGCCGCGCTCGGACAGCACGTGGAGATAGCCCCCGGTGAGCCCGGCGACGAAGCTGTGGGCTCCGACGGCGCGCGCCGCCGCCTCCACCTCGGCGTCGGAGGCGTCCGGCCGGCCGTAGGCGATGTTGTCGCGGATGGTCCCGGTGAACAGGAAGGCCTCCTGTGGCACGTAGCCGAGATGCGACCGGTAGGCGTGCAGGTCGAGGTTCCTCACGTCCTGCCCGTCGGCGAGGACGCGCCCACCGGTGGAGTCGTAGAAGCGGGCGAGCAGCTTCATCACCGTCGACTTCCCCGCCCCCGTCTCGCCGACGAGAGCCACCGTCTCGCCGGGGCGGATCTCGAGGTCGACCTGCCTGAGCACGTCGGGCGGGGGAAGAGCCGGGTCGGAGCCGGGATACGAGAAGCGCACCTCGTCGAAGCGCACCGCTCCTGTCAGGCGGCTCGGCTCGATCGCACCGGGAGGCTCCGGTGTCATCGTCTCCATCGCCATGAGGTCGGCGATGCGCCCGACCGAGACCCTCGTCTGCTGCCACGAGTCGAAGACCTGAGAGAGCTGTTGGATCGGCGAGAAGAAGAGGTCGATGTAGAGCACGAAGGCGATGAGGGCGCCGACGGTGAGATGCCCCGAGGCGATGAGGCCGGCGCCGACACCGAGAACGATGGCGTCGGCCACACCCGAGAGGAACTGCACGAAGGGGAAGTACGTCGCCACGAGCCGCTGAGCGGCCAGGCGGGCATCCAGGTACTTTCGGCCGAGCTCGTGGAAGCGGGACTTGGTCAATGACTCGTGGACGAACGCCTGGGACTCGCGCACCCCGGCGAGGCTCTCCTGGAAGTCGGCGTTGACGACGGCGATGCGGTCCCGGGCCAGGTCATAGATCCTGACGGCTCGGCGGCGGAAGATGACCGTGCCGATGGCCAACGGGACGATCACGGTGAACACGGCGAGGGCCAGGCGGTAGTCGAGGACGAGGAGGGCGACGCCCACGCCGACGAAGCTGAACATCGCCACGAGCGCCGAGAGGAGCCCGTTCTCGATGAGGGACTCGAACTGGTCGACGTCTGTCGTCATGCGGGTCATGATGCGGCCCGCCATCTCCCGCTCGTAGTAGTTGAGCGAGAGCCGTTGCAGCTGGGCCCATATCCGTACCCGCAGCGAGAGCATGATGCGCTGGGCGGTCCGTCCGGTGACGAATGTCTCGCCGATCTCGTCGAGGAAGTCGGCCAGGGTGACGAGGAGGAAGACCGCCGAGGCGGCGAAGAGGATCGCTCTCGAGCCGGTGGCCACCCCGCTGTCGATCCCCTCCTTGATGAGCACCGGGCCGGCGAGGGAAGCGAGGGCGTCGAGGACGACGAGGACCAGCCCGAGACCGAGCGGCCGCCGGTGCCGGCCGAGGAGGCGGCGGAGGGTGAAACGGGGATCCGGTCGCGTCTCTTCGGCCAGGTCGATGGTGGCGAAGTCCCGCACGGGCCTCAGTGCCGCCACACGCTTCAGCAGCTCAGGCGAGGGCGCCAGGTTGACACGCCAACCCCCGCCCCCCCCGCCGAGCCCCGGGCCGATGGACGGTCTCCCGATGCTCGGTGCCGTCGCCGGCGAGGAGGAGGCGCCGGCCAGGCCCGCGCCGTCACCGTTCGAGTCGCCGGTCAGCCACGCAGCGGCCGTCACCCCGTTCGAGGGCCGGATGCGGGCCAGCTCCTCCACGCGGTCGCCGATTGCTTCCTGCTCCTCCTCGGCAAAACCCGACAGCAGTTCCCTGTACAGCCGGCTCCGCCCGACGAGCTCGTCGTGGGTGCCGACGTCGACGACGTGGCCCTCGTCGAGGACGGCGATCCGGTCGGCCAGGTGGAGCGTGGAGCGCCGGTGGGCGACGACGAGGGTGGTCCTCCCACGCATGATCCGGTGGAGCGCGGCGTGGATCCGCTCTTCTACGGCGGCGTCGATGGCGCTCGTGGCGTCGTCGAGGATGAGGATGCGCGGGTCGGACAAGAGGGCCCGGGCGAGAGCGACACGCTGGCGCTGACCGCCGGAGAGGGTCAGGCCGCGTTCGCCCACGACCGTCTCGTATCCCTTCGGCAGGTCCTCGATGAACTCGTGGGCCTGCGCGGCGCGAGCGGCGGCCTCGACCTCGGATTGCGTGGCGGTGGGGCGCCCGTAGGCGATGTTTGCCCGCACGGAGTCGGAGAAGAGGAAGCTCTCTTCGAAGACGATGCCCACCTGGCGCCTGTAGGTCCCGAGGGCGAGATCCGCCACGTCGTGGCCGTCTATCCGCACTACGCCCGAGCCGGCGTCGTAAAAGCGCGGGACGAGCATCGCCGCCGTCGACTTCCCGCTGCCCGATGGCCCTACGAGCGCGACTGTCTCTCCCGGCTCTATGGAGAGGTCGAAGTCCCGCAGCACCTGGGGGGAGGCGTCGTTGCTGCCCTCCTCGTCGTAGCGGAAGCTCACGTGCTCGAATGCGATCCTCCCGCTGACCTCGGCGAGCTCGATCGCGCCGGGGGGATCGCCGATCGCCGGGCGGATGTCGATCAGCTGGAAGATGCGCTCTGCGCCCGCCCTCGCCTGCTGACCGACCGTGAGCACGCCGGCGAGCATGCGCGACGGGGCGACGAGCTGGGTGATGTAGGTGGAGAAGGCGAGGAAGGTGCCGAGCGAGATCTCGTGACGGAGAGCGAGATAGCCCCCGAGGACCAGGATGCCCACCTGGCCGAGTGCCGGGATGGCTTCGAGGAGGGGCTGGTAGCGAGATTGCAGGCGGACCGCCCTCATCTGGGAGCTGTAGAGGCGACCGGCGGCGCCCACTACACGCTCGAGCTCGCGGCGCTCCTGGGCGAAGGCCTTCACCACTCTCACGCCGTTGACGCCCTCGTCGACGATCTGCGCGACATCGCCCTCGCGTTGCTGGCCGTCCCAGGTGGCCGGGAAGACCTTCCAACGCATCCGGTAGGAGACGACGAGGAGGGACGGGGCGACGAGAAGGCTCACCACGGCCAGCAGCGGGCTCAGGTAGAACATGATCGCCAGCGAGACCAGCATGAGAAGGACGTTGCCGGTCATGATCGGCAGGAAGCTCAGCAGGCCCTGGACGAGGGTCGAGTCCGAGTTCGCCCGCGCCACGAGCTGGCCGGTCGGCATGCGGTCGAGGTTCGTGAAGTCGAGGCTCTGGAGATGGTCGTGCATCTCGTTTCTCAGGTCGTACTGCACGTCGAGAGCGACCCGGCCCCCCCGGTAGCGCCGTAGGTAGGCAGCCGCGAAGCCGACGACTCCGAGGGCGATGAGGGCGACCAGCCACGGCCAGAGCGGGGAGCGATGGTGCACTATCACGTTGTCGACGATCTGGCGCTCGACGAGCGGCACGACAGCCTGGGCGCCGCTGCCGACAACGGCGGCACCGACTGCTATCACGAGGTTCCTCTTGTGCCTGAGCAGGTAGCCGCCGAGGCGCCGTACCCATCCCTTCCGGACCGGCACCGCCTCAGTGGCTGCCGTGGTGGCCGGGGGTGTGGTGGCGCCCGGAGCCGAGGTGCCCGGCGCCGGCGGTGCGGTGGTTGCGCGAGGAGCCGGCGCCGGCGGTGCGGTTGTGCGAGGCGCCGGCGAGGCACCTCGGCGGGGGGAGTGGGGGCGGCGGCTCGCCCGCGTCATCGGCCGCCGCCGTGCCTGTCGCTGGCGGCGGCATCGATGGCCGCCCCCATCTCGACAAGCGCGTCGAGCATGGCCTCTGGATCGCTCGTCCTTGCGGCGAGCGCCCTCAGCTTCTCGCTCATCTCCTGCTCGACTCGTTCCAGCAGGGCGGCGCCGGCGGCAGTGAGGCGGAGGCAGCACGCTCGCTGGTCCCCGGCGACGCCGGACCTGGAGAGCAGCTGGCGGTGGCTGAGCGCCTCGACGGCAGCGCTTATCGCCGGCTTGCCCACTGCCAGGCGGGCTGCGAGCCTCGACGCTCGTTCGTCACCGGATGCCACGGCGGACAGCACCCGGTAGTGGGCGAGGCTCAGCTCGCCCGAGGCCCGCTCGAGAACCCGGGAGGCCCGCGCCAGGGCACGGACGGCCTCGGTGTCGCGGGCAGCCGACTGACCGGGCGACGGATTGGGCAGTTGCACCCGGCTAGTTTACCCAGTTAGTTCGGCTATCGAACCATATCCGGGCGGATGGCGCCCTGGCGCCGTCAGGCGGCGGCAGCCGCCGGCTGGCCGCCGCATGGGCGCCGGCTCAGGCGCCGGCAGCCGCTCCGGCAGCCGCCGGATCGCGCCAGACGAGCGTCCGGCGTGCGGACCGCTCCGCCAGGCCGGTGACGCCGGTGGCCTCCGTGAGTACCTCGCCGTAGACCTCGTCCACGTCGAGGCGCCGCACTTCCTCCGCCAGAAGGTCACCCAGCTCGCGTCGGAGCAGCGGGAGCTGGCGCTCCGGCTGACCGGTTCGCGAGAGCGTCGCCAACCGCCCGTCGGGGCGGCTGATGCGGAGCTCGCCGTCCCGTGTGACGGGTGTCCCGTCGGCCGACGGCACGTCCTCCTCCTTCAGCCCGACCTCGACCTCGGTCACTCCCGGGCCCGGGGACGGTTCCACGGCCGAGTCGATCCCGAGTCGCTGCGAGACCCAGGCGCTGAGAAGGACGGCGCTCGGGTTGCCCGCGGCCGCGGCCACCCGGGCCCGCGTGGCGGTCGCCGGGAGGCCGTCGAAGGCCGATGCCAAGAGGGATCGCCACGGTGTGATCCGCGTCCAGGCCAGGTCGGTGTCGCCCGGGGCGAAGTCGGCCACTCGCTGTTGCAGCGCTGCGATCGGGTCGCTCGCGAGTGAGGTATCGGTCACCCGCCGGTCGGCGAGCACGGCGAGCGGGTCGGCGGCGAGCTCGTCGGGAGGTGGACCATGCCACCACGTCACCACGGGGGCATCCGGGGCGAGCAGCGGGAGGACGACGGACTCGGCGTGGAGGCTGAGGCGGCCGTACATCCTCATGACCACGGCTTCGATCGGCCCGAGACGGCCACCTACCTGTACCTCGGCGTCGAGGCGGTCGGCGCTGTCCACCTGCCTGCGGATGACGATGATCAGGCGGCAGGGGTGCTGTTGCGAGGCCACCATGGCCGCCTGCTCGGCGTGCGCCACGTTCTTCTCGTCGACGACCACCACGAGGGTGACGGCGAGGCCCGACGAGACCGCGCCGCCGGCCCGCCGTTCCGCCACGAGAGCCTTTACGACGTCGCCCCCGGTCGTGTCCCACAGGGTCGTGGTCACGGCCGCCTCCAGCTCCGGCCCTCGCCGGCGAGCATCTCGTCGGAGGCCCGCGGCCCCCACTCCCCGGCCCGGTACTTGTGCGGTTGCGTGCCGGCCCAGAACTCCTCGAGCGGGTCGATCACCTGCCAGGAAGCCTCCACCTCGTGGTGGTCGGGGAAGAGCGTCCTGTCGCCGATGAGCACGTCGAGCAGCAGCCGCTCGTAAGCCTCCGGGCTCGACTCGGTGAACGCCGCGCCGTAGAGGAAGTCCATCGACACCTCTCGGACCTCCATCATCGAGCCGGGCACCTTCGATCCGAAACGCAAGGTGATCCCCTCGTCTGGCTGCACCCTCACCACGAGCTGGTTGTTGCCGAGCTCGGTGGTGTCCGTCTTGGCGAAGGGGAGGTGGGGGGCGCGCTTGAAGAGGATGGCGATCTCGGTCACCCGCCGCGGCAGGCGCTTTCCGGTGCGAAGGTAGAAGGGGACGCCCGCCCAGCGGCGGGTCTCGACGCCGAGACGCACAGCGGCGTAGGTCTCGGTGGTCGAGTCCGGCGGGATGTCCTTCTCGTCGTGGTAGCCCACGACCCGCTGGCCGGCGAGCCAGCCGCGGTCGTACTGGCCCCGGACAGTGAAGGCGGCCAGGTCTTCGGACAGGGTGATGGCGCCGAGGACCTTGCGCTTCTCGATGCGGAGGGCCTCGGCGTCGAAGGAGACCGGCTCCTCCATTGCGGTGAGGGCGAGGAGCTGCAGGAGGTGGTTCTGCAGCACGTCGCGGGCCGCCCCCGTCTGGTCGTAGAAGACGGCGCGGCCCTCGATCCCGACGTCCTCGGCCATCGTGATCTGGACCGAGTCGACGTAGTTCGAGTTCCAGACCGGCTCGAACAGCGTGTTGGCGAAGCGCAGCGCCAGCAGGTTCTGCACCGTCTCTTTGCCGAGGTAGTGGTCGATGCGGAAGACGTCCTCGGGCGTGAAGACCGAGTCGACCAGCGAGTTCAGCTCTTTGGAGGAGGCGAGGTCGTGCCCGAAGGGTTTCTCCACCACGACCCGCCGCCAACCGCCCCGGATCGAGTTGTCCGCCATGCGGGTGCGCTGCAGCTGCTTGAGGACCACCGGGAAGGCGGCGGGCGGGATCGAGAGGTAGAAGGCGGCGTTGCCGGCGATGCCGTTCGTGTCCTCGAGCTCTACGAGCGTCTGGTTGAGCTCGTCGAAGGCATTGTCGTCGTCGAACGAGCCAGGGACGAAGCGGACACTGTCCGCCAGCCGCTGCCAGACGTCCTCCCGGAACTCCGTGCGAGAGTGCTCCTGGGCGGACCGGCGGGCGAGCTGCTCGAAGTCGCCGTCGCCCCAGTCACGCCGGGCGAAGCCGAGGAGCACGAAGCCCGGCGGCAGCAGCCCCCGATTGCCGAGGTCGTAGATGGCCGGGATGAGCTTCTTCCGGGCCAGGTCGCCCGTCACGCCGAACACGACGAGGGCGCAGGGACCGGGCACCCTGGGCAGCCGGCGGTCCCTCGCATCCCTGAGCGGGTTCGGATTCGGGTGCTCCACCGTCACGGCACCGCCACCTTCCTCCGTGGGCCGAATGGCGCAGGCACCCCGCTGAATCTAGTGGCAGCTGCACGACGAACGCCGGGAGGCGAGGTTGCCCGTCGGCCGCTCCGCCGGCGTCAGCTGAGGGCCAGAGTGTCGTCCTTCACGTCCACGGTGACGGTGTCGCCCTCGAGGTAGCGGCCCTCGAGCAGAGCCACGGCGAGCGGGTCGCCCAGCTGGCGCTGGATCACCCGCCGGAGTGGGCGAGCGCCGAAGGCCGGGTCGTAGCCATGGTCGCCGAGCCACTGCTTTGCCGCATCGGAGACAACGAGGGAGAGACGCCGCTCGGCGAGGCGCCTCTCGAGGGACGAGAGCTGGATGTCGACGATCTGTGTCAGGTCCTCCCGGCTGAGGGGACGGAAGCGGACGATCTCGTCGATGCGGTTGACGAACTCCGGCTTGAAGACGTCGAGGGGCTCCCCCCGCAGGTTCGAGGTCATGATCAAGATGGTGTTCGAGAAGTCGACGGTGCGGCCCTGACCGTCGGTCAGGCGGCCGTCGTCGAGCACCTGCAGGAGGACGTTGAAGACATCGGGATGCGCCTTTTCGATCTCGTCGAGCAGCACGACCGAGTACGGCCGTCGCCGTACCGCCTCGGTCAGCTGACCCCCTTCGTCGTAGCCGACATAGCCGGGGGGCGCCCCCACGAGGCGCGAGACGTTGTGACGCTCCTGGTACTCGCCCATATCGATGCGGATCATCGCCCGCTCGTCGTCGAACAGCACGGCGGCGAGCGTCCGCGCGAGCTCGGTCTTGCCCACGCCCGTCGGCCCGAGGAACAGGAAGCTGCCGATCGGGCGCTGCGGGTCGCTCAGCCCGGCCCGGCTGCGCCGGATGGCGTTGGCGACCGCCTGGACGGCTTCGTCCTGACCGACGACGCGCTGATGGAGGAGGTCCTCGAGATGGACGAGCTTCTCCATCTCGCCCTCGACGAGCCGGGAGACAGGCACTCCCGTCCAGCGGCTCACGACCTCGGCGACGTCCTCCGCGTCGACCTCTTCCTTCAGCATCTTCTGCTCGGACTGGAGCTCGGCCAGCCGCGCCGTCGCCTCCTCGATCCGCCGATCGAGCTCGGGGATGCGGCCGTATCGGATCTCGGCCGAGTGCTCGAGGTCGCCCGATCGCTCGTAACCCTCCATCTCGCCCCGGGCCGCGTCGACTTCCGTCTTCAGCTGGCGGATGGCGGCGATGGCGTCCTTCTCGGCCTGCCAGTGGGCTGACATCGCCGTCTGCTGCTCGCGCAGATCGGCGAGCTCGGCCTCGAGCCTCTGCAGCCGCTCTTTCGAAGCAGCATCCTGTTCCTTCTCGAGAGCGACCCTTTCGATCTCGAGCTGCCGGACCCGCCGCGAGACAACGTCGAGCTCGGTCGGCATCGAGTCGATCTCGATGCGGAGGCGGCTGGCCGCCTCGTCGATCAGGTCGATCGCCTTGTCCGGCAGGAACCGGCCGGTGACGTAGCGGTCCGAGAGCACGGCGGCCGCCACGAGAGCGGCATCCTGGATGCGGACGCCGTGGTGCACCTCGTAACGCTCCTTCAGCCCGCGGAGGATGGCGATCGTGTCGGCGACAGAAGGCGGCTCGACGAGCACAGGCTGAAACCGGCGCTCGAGTGCGGCGTCCTTCTCGATGTGCTTGCGGTACTCGTCGAGCGTCGTCGCCCCGATCATGCGCAGCTCGCCGCGGGCGAGCATCGGCTTGATCATGTTCCCGGCGTCCATGGCGCCCTCGGCCGCTCCCGCACCGACGATGGTGTGGAGCTCGTCGATGAAGGTGACGACCTCGCCCTCGGAGTCCGATATCTCCTTCAGGACCGCCTTCAGGCGCTCCTCGAACTCGCCTCGGTACTTCGCCCCGGCCACCATGGAGCCGAGGTCGAGCGCGATGACTCGCTTGTTCTTCAAGCCTTCGGGCACGTCACCCTCGACGATCCGGTTGGCGAGGCCCTCGACGATGGCTGTCTTGCCGACGCCCGGCTCGCCGATGAGGACCGGGTTGTTCTTGGTGCGCCGGGAGAGGACCTGGATGACGCGGCGAATCTCCTCGTCGCGCCCGATGACCGGGTCGAGCTTTCGCTGCCTGGCGAGATCGGTCAGGTCGCGCCCGTAACGTTCGAGCGCCTGGTACTGCTCCTCCGGGTTCTGCGACGTGACGCGATGGCTGCCACGGACCTCTCGCAGGGCGACGAGGAGCTTGTCGCGTGACACCTCGAGGCGATCGGCGAGCGCCAGCAGGATGTGCTCGACGGACAGGTACTCGTCGCCCATCTCCTTCGCGGCCGCGCCGGCGGCGTCGAAGGCCTCTAGGAGCTCCCGCGAGAACTGGGGCTCGCCGCCTCCGTAGGCCTTCGGCAGCCGGCCGAGAGTCTCGTCGAGGCGGTTCCGGACACTCAAGGCAGGCACCCCGAGGCGGTCGAGCAGAGGGATCATCACCCCGCCCTCCTGGCCGAGAGCGGCCAGGAGGAGATGCTCGGGGACAACCTCGGCGTGATGGAAGGACCGCGCCATCGCGACGGCATCGCGGGTGGCCTCTTGTGTCTTCTGTGTCCAGCGGTTCGGATCGAGTGCCATAGCTGTGTTCCTTGTTTTCCTTGAAGAAGTTCTTGTTTTGTCGGGCCTCAACCGCGCCAGCGGGCGGGGAGGCGGGCCTTAGTCACCGGCACGAGATCGCGCCGGTAGTGGCGATGTGTCCGCTCGAGGGCTTCCCGCGCCTCGATGGTGATCCGGTCGATGAGGCGGCCGAGGCGGTGTATCTCGTCTTCGAGCTCCAGAACCCGGCGGACGCCTTCCAGGTTGATGCCGACCGCCGTCAGCTCCTGGATCCGCCGCAATCTGGCGATGTCGGCCTCGCTGTAGCGGCGGCTGCCGCCCCCGGTGCGGGCCGGGTCGAGCAGCCCTTTGCGCTCGTAGATCCGCAACGTCTGGGGATGGACGCCGCCGAGCTCCGCCGCCACGGAGATGACGTAGACAGCCTGGGTGGACTTGTCGCCGGCGGGGCCGACGCCGAGGCGGGCGCTCACGACGTCACTCCGAGGTGCTCACGGGGTGACTCCCCACCGGCTCTCGCCAGTGCTTCGAGAGCCTTGCGCTCGTCGTCGTTCAGCGCCGGCGGGACCACCAGTTCGGTGGTGACGAGGAGGTCACCCGAGCTCGACCCGCTGTGCACCCCGCGACCCTTCACCCGGAAAGTCTTCCCCGATGTCGTGCCCGGCGGGATGCGGAGGGTCACGGGTTCCGTCAGCGACGGCACGGTGATGTCCGCCCCGAGCGCCGCTTCGGGGAAGGTGATCGGGACCCGGAGCGTCAGGTTGCGCCCCTTGCGGCCGAACAGCGCGTGCGCCTTCACGTGCACGACGACATAGAGGTCGCCTGACGGGCCGCCGTTCTCACCCGGCTCTCCCCGCCCCTTCACCCGGATGCGCTGGCCGTCCTCCACGCCGGCCGGGATCCTCACCTTCACCTGGCGCTGGCGTCGTTCGACACCCGACCCGTTGCACGTCGGGCAGGGGTCGGTGACCTTGACCCCACGGCCGTGGCACTCCGGGCAGGGAGAGGCAAGTGAGAAGAGCCCCTGGTTGTCGTTGAGGACCCCCGTCCCGCTGCAGCGGGGGCAGGTCACAGGCGTGCTGCCGGGGCGCGAGCCGGAGCCCTTGCACGTCTGGCAGACGGCACCCGTGACGACGTTGACCGCCGCCACGACGCCCTCGATGGAGTCGTTGAAGGAGAGGTGCAGCTCAGTCTCGACATCCTGGCCGCGCCGAGGGCCGCCCCAGCTCGTGGTGCGCTGGTCGCGCCCGCGGTTGAAGATGCTGCCGAAAAGGTCGCCGAGGTCGTCGATGTGGAAGTCGAAACCTCCGTTGCCTGCCGCCGGCCCCCGGCGCCCCAGGCCACCGGCAAGCGGGCCGAGGCGGCGTACTTCGTCGTACTCCTTGCGTTTCTCCGGGTCGCCGAGGACCTCGTAGGCGCCGGAGATCTGCTTGAACCTGTCCTCGGAGCCCGGATTGGCGTCCGGGTGGTACTGCTTGGCCAGTTTGCGATAGGCGCGCGTCAGCTCCTTCTCGGTCGCCTCCGGGGAGACGCCGAGAACCTTGTAGTAATCGGTGTCGAACCACTCGCGCTGTGGTGCCACGTGTGCCTTTCAGGTTCCTGCTTTATCGGTGGATAGTCGTGATGCTCGGCCTCGTCGTGCTCGGCCTCGCCGCCCGAGCCCTCGCCGCCCGAGCCCTCTCAAGGTCAGCTCCGGACCGAGACCATGGCCGGCCGGAGCACGCGGCCTTTCAGCCGGTAACCGGACCGCATGACGGAGGCAACCGAATTCTTGTCCGCCGACCTCGCGGCGCCCTTCGCGCCTGCGGCCGGCTCGTGCCCGCCGTTGTCTTCCTGACCTTGACCGGCAGACTCGTCGTCTCCGGGTTCGTCCGGGCCGGCCTGGGCGACGGCGTCGTGAACGGTCGGGTCGAACGGCACCCCGACCTGGTCGATCCGCTCGAGACCCTCCCGCTCGAGCACGTCCCGCAACAGCGTCCCGATCTGGACGAGCGACCTCATCGCCTCGGAGTCGTTTCCTTCCTGAGCCGCCGGCAGGTGCGCCATGGCCAGGTCGAGGGCATCGAGGACCGGGAGGAGCCGGACGAGCAGACCCTCGGTCGCCCTTTCGACGAGCTCGGTCTGCTGGCGTATCGCCCTCTTGCGGTAGTTGTCGAAGTCGGCCTGGAGCCGCCGGAGGGAGTCGAGGTACTCGTCACGCTGGACGATGATGCTCTTCAGGTCGTCCGAGCCGGCCAGGAACGACCCGATCTCGAAGAGGTCGAGGGGCTCCTGACCGCTCTCGCCCTCGGTGCTCCCGGCGTCCTCGACGATGCCGGCGTCCTCGCCGTCCCCGGCCGCGTCGGCGGCCGGCCGATCAGCGCCGGCCGCGTCGCCGGCGACCTTGTCGGCCTCCCCGGCCGCGTCGCCTGCTCGCTGGTCAGCGTCCCCGGCCGCCTCGCCGGCGCCCCGAGCCTCGTCACCGGTGTCGGCGACGGGCCCGGGTGGTTCGAATGCCTCGTTCTCCCTCGTCATGCTCCCTCGGTACCGGTGCTCGACTCGGGCTCGTCAACGATCTCGGCATCGACCACCTCGTCCTCCGAGGCGCCGGAAGATCCGGAATCGCCGGGGCCGGCGCCGGGACCGCCGGCGGCGCCGTGCTGCTGACTCGCCTGCTCGTACATGCGCTGGCCCATCGCCTGCGAAGCTGTCTTCAGAGACTCGAGAGTGCGGTTGATCCGGTCCACGTCGGAGCCCTCGAGCGCCTCTTTGACCTCTTTCAGGGCTGCCTCCACCTTCTCCTTGTCCTCCGCCGGGATCTTGTCCGACTGATCGCGGAGCAGCTTCTCGGTCTGGTAGACGATCGTGTCGGCACTGTTGCGGGCCTCGGCCTCTTCACGCCGGCGCCGGTCGTCAGCCGCGTGCTGCTCGGCGTCGCGGACCATCCGCTCGATGTCGTCCTTCGGGAGCGACGACTGACCGGTGATGGTCATCGACTGCTCCTTGCCCGTGGCGAGATCCTTCGCCGACACGTGCACGATGCCATTGGCGTCGATGTCGAAGGCCACCTCGATCTGGGGGACACCCCGAGGCGCCGGCGGCAGGTCGACGAGCTGGAACTTGCCCAGCGTCTTGTTGTACATCGCCATGTCTCGCTCGCCCTGGAGGACGTGGATCTCGACTGAAGGCTGGTTGTCCTCGGCCGTGGTGAAGATTTCCGAGCGGCGGGACGGGATGGTGGTGTTGCGCTCGATCAGGCGGTGAGTGATGCCACCTTTCGTCTCGATCCCGAGGCTGAGCGGCGTGACGTCGAGGAGGAGCACATCTTTCACCTCTCCCTTCAGCACGCCGGCCTGAATGGCTGCGCCCACGGCGACGACCTCGTCCGGGTTGACGCCCTTGTGGGGCTCCTTGCCGGTGAGCTGGGAGACGAGGTCTTGGATGGCCGGCATGCGGGTCGCCCCGCCGACGAGGATGACGTGGTCGATCTCGGACTTCGAGAGCCCGGCATCGCTGATGGCAGCCTCGAACGGGCCGCGGCAAGCCTCGACCAGGTCGTCGGTCAGCTCCTGGAACTTGGCTCTTGTGAGCTTGATGTCCAAGTGCTTCGGTCCCTCGTTCGTGGCCGTGATGAACGGGAGGTTGACGGTCGTCTCCTGCACCGTCGAGAGCTCGATCTTCGCCTTCTCGGCCGCCTCCTTCAGGCGCTGCATCGCCATGCGGTCGCTCGACAGGTCGACGCCCTCGGTGTCCTTGAACGTCTTCACCAGCCAGTCCATGACCCTCTGGTCCCAGTCGTCACCACCGAGATGGGTGTTGCCCGACGTGGCCTTGACCTCGAAGACGCCGTCGCCGATGTCGAGGATCGACACGTCGAAGGTGCCTCCGCCGAGGTCGAACACGAGGACCGTCTGGTCAGCGCCTTCCTTGTCGAGGCCATAGGCCAGGGCGGCAGCTGTGGGCTCGTTGATGATCCGGAGCACTTCGAGGCCGGCGATCTGCCCCGCCTCCTTGGTGGCGGTCCGCTGGGCGTCGTCGAAATAGGCGGGCACGGTGATGACGGCCTGGTTCACGGCGTCCCCGAGGTACGCCTCGGCGTCCCGCTTCAGCTTCTGCAGGATGCGGGCGGAGATCTCCTGGGGGTTGTACGCCTTCCCGTCGATGTCGATCGTCCAGTTCTCGCCCATGTGACGCTTCACGGACCGGATCGTGCGGTCGGTGTTCGTGATCGCCTGGCGCTTGGCCACCTCGCCGACGAGCACCTCGCCGGACTTGGCGAAGCCAACGACCGACGGCGTCGTACGGCCGCCCTCCGCGTTCGGGATGACGGTCGGCTCGCCTGCCTCGAGGAACGCGACCACCGAGTTCGTCGTCCCGAGGTCGATTCCTACGGCCTTCGGCATTGCTTGTCCTCCATGTTCTTCGTCAACTTGACGTTTTGTCGTCTTGATCGCCCTCTCCGACGCCGATTCGGCACCACGGAGGACGTTGCTACAGCGGCGAG
This sequence comes from uncultured Actinomycetota bacterium, assembly GCA_963754255.1. Taxonomy (GTDB): domain Bacteria; phylum Actinomycetota; class Acidimicrobiia; order Acidimicrobiales; family Bog-793; genus CAVWEW01. The sequence goes on along the minus strand of CAVWEW010000005.1, from coordinate 176,620 downwards.
TATAACGAAGTTGAGCGAGGCGTTGTCAGGTTCGCCGAAATATTCTGCTCTGCCCGGCGGTTGTGCCTCCGCTGTCCTTCTCAGGTGCCCGCCCGGGCCGGAGAAGAGGGCGACGGCTCGGCCTCGGCGCCCTAGACGTCAGCGCGAGCTGCAATGAGTAGCCTCCCGTGTCGTGCCGAAGCTGGTGATCCTCCGCCACGGCGAGAGCACGTGGAACGCCGAGAACAGGTTCACCGGCTGGACAGACGTCGACCTCACCGAGCAGGGCGAAGCCGAGGCACGGGAGGCGGGCCGGTTGCTCAGCGCCGAGGCCGGCCTCGACATCGACGTCGTGCACACCTCGGTCCTCGTCCGGGCGGTGCGCACGGCCAACCTCGCCCTCGACGAGATGTCGCGGAGCTACCTGCCCGTCCGGCGGCACTGGCGGCTCAACGAGCGGCACTACGGTGCGCTCCAAGGCCTGAACAAGAAGGAGACGGCTGACAAGTACGGTGCCGAGCAAGTGAAGGCGTGGCGCCGCAGCTATGACGTCGCCCCTGAGCCTGTCGGGCTCGGGGATCCTCGCCATCCGGGCAATGATCCCCGCTACAGGTTGGTGCCCGCCGAGGCGTTGCCGGCGACCGAATGCCTCGCCGACGTCGTCCGGCGGCTGGTGCCCTACTACTACGACGCCATCGGCCCCGAGCTGCTCGAGGGAAAGACGGTGTTCGTCGTGGCGCACGGCAACAGCCTGCGCGCCCTCGTGAAGCAACTCGAGGGGATCTCCGATGCCGGCATCGCCGGCCTCAACATCCCGACGGGGTATCCCCGCGTCTACGACATCGGGCCGCGTCTCGAGGTCGTGAGCGCCCGCTACCTCGGGGACCCGGACGCCGCCACGGCCGCGGCGGACGCAGTGGCGAGCCAGGCCGGCTGAGCCCCGACCGGCTCCGGTCCGGCACCGCCGGTCCCGCCGGGGCAGCCTCGGCACCGCCGGTACGATCACGCGATGGCTCCATCCGGTTCGTTCAACTTGAGCGGTGTCTGGTTGTTCCGTGAGTGCTCGAGGGCGGAGCTGAAGGCCATCCAGAAGTCCGCCGTGCCGGTGTCAGTGAAGGCCGGGACGACGATCTTCGAGGAGGGGGAGATCGGACAGGCCTTCTATTTCATCGTGAGCGGCACTGCACACGTCGTGAGGAACGGGCGCAAGGCAGCCGAGCTCGGCCCGGACGGTTACTTCGGGGAGCTCGCCCTCCTCGACAAGCTCCCCCGCTCGGCCACTGTGAAGGCGGCGACGGACCTGGATCTGCTCGAGATTGACCAGCGGCACTTCAACAGGCTGATCAACGACTCGCCCAGCCTCACGAAGAAGCTCCTCATCGCCACGGCCTCGCGGTTGCGAAACGCCGACGCCAAGCTGCTCGGCCAAGCCGTCAGCTGAGACACGCCGGCGTTCTTTCGCCGGCGCCGGCCCAGGTCCTGGAACCCATAGAGATGCTCGCCTGCAGGGCGGCTCCGCCTGACGACTATGTGATGTCAGAAGCCGGTTGTGTACCGGAGGCATAAGCGGCGAAAGCCGGGGCTCTCGGCTATCCGTCGGCTCTTCAGGACTCTGACGGCCGGCCCTCCTCCAGCCTGCCGTCGTCCTTCGCGCCGGCGGGCTCTGCCTCGCCGTTCGGCGCAGCCTTGCCGTTCGGCGCCCCCTTGCCGTTGGGCGCGCCGCCATCGACCGCTCGAGCACCTGGGAGATGTCGAGCACCTTCACCTCTTCGTCCCGCTGACGCTCCTTCACGGCGTCGTCGAGCATGATGAGGCAGTAGGGGCACGCCGTCGAGACGACGTCGGCCCCGGTCGCGAGCGCCTCGTCGGTCCGCTCCAGGTTGACGCGCTTGCCGATCCGCTCCTCGAGCCACATCCTGGCGCCGCCGGCCCCGCAACAGAAACCGCGCTCCCGACACCGGTGCATCTCCACTGACTCGACGCCCGGAACCGAGTCGATGACCGAGCGCGGCGGGTCGTAGACGCGGTTGTGGCGTCCGAGGTAACAGGGGTCGTGGTAGGTGACCTTGGCCTCGAAATGGCCCGGCTGGAGCCGTCCGTCGGCGACCAGCCGGCTGAGGACCTGGGAGTGGTGGAGCACCTCGAAGTTGCCCCCGAGCTTGGGGTACTCGCGCCCGAGCGAGTTGAAGCAGTGCGGGCAGGAGGCGATGACCTTCCTCACCCCGGCCGAGTTGAGAGTCTCGATGTTCTGCATCGCCTGCATCTGGAAGAGGTACTCGTTGCCGAGGCGCCGCGCCGGGTCGCCCGTGCAGGACTCTGCGGGCCCGAGGACGGCGAACCCCACGCCGGCTCGGTGCAGCAGCCGGGCGATCGACTGGGTGGTCTTTCGGGCGCGCTCGTCGAGGGCGCCCGCGCACCCTACCCAGAAGAGGTACTCGACGTCGTCGGGTATCGAGCCCTCGACCACGGGCACCTCGAAGTCGAGCGATTCGGCCCACTCGAGCCGCTTCTGGGCCCCGAGGCCCCACGGGTCACCCCGGTTCTCGATGTTGCGCAGCATGAGGCCCGCCTCGGAGGGGAAGCGGGATTCGATGAGCACCTCGTAGCGGCGCATGTCGATGATCGTGTCGACGTGCTCGATGTCGACGGGGCACTCCTCGACGCAAGCTCCACATGTGGTGCAGGACCAGAGCACGTCGGGGTCGATGACCCCCGGGACGAGCGTCCGCGTGAGCCCCGCCTCGCCGGCATCGGCCGACCCCTTCCCGTCAGCCGCCGCCCGCCCAGAACCGCCGCCACCCTCGCTCGCGGCGCCGTCCGGACCGCTTGCTTCGCCCCCACCTCCGGTCCGGCCGCCCCCCGGGCGCCGGCCGGCGGCGGCGAAGACACGCTCGGAGTTGCGGAAGAGCTCGTCGCGCAGGTCCATGATCACCAGCTTCGGCGAGAGCGGCTTGCCGGTGTTCCAGGCCGGGCACTGGCTCTGGCACCGGCCGCACTCGGTGCAGGTGACGAAGTCGAGCATCTGCTTCCAGCTGAATTGCTCGATGTGGCCGGCACCGAAGACCGTGTCCTCGTCCATGTTCTCGACGTCCATGTCCGGCGTCGAGTCGAGCGGTCCGAGCGCCCGTGGCTGGCGGGAGAAGGCCACGTTTACCGGGGCGGTGACGATGTGCAGGTGCTTGGAGTGAAGGAGGAAGACGAGGAAACCCAGGATGACGACGACATTCAGGTCGAGGAAGACGGTCTCGATCACCTTGTTCGCCTGCCTGCCGAGGGGGTGGAGCAGGTGGCCGATGCCGTGGGAGGCAAATGCCCACGACGAGGCGTAGGGGAAGTCCCCGGTGTTGGTCTGCGCCGCCCGGTAGAGGAGCAGGGTGATCATCACGAGGGCGATGAGGCCGAGAGTCGTCCAGGCCGCCCCGGTGTGCGAGCCGTAGAAGCGGCTCCGGCGGTCCAACCTCGCCGGGGCGTTGCGCAGCCGGATGAGGCTGAACACGACGAGGGAGACGAGGACGGCGCAGGCGAAGAAGTCCTCGATGAACCCGACAAAGGCGTTCGTCCCGATGAGCGGGATGTGGAACGTCGGCTGGAAGAGGTCCCCGAAGGCCTCGATGATCGTAAGGATCAGGATCGTGAAGCCCCAGAACGTGAAGGCATGCGCCAAGCCGGGCACGGTCCACTTGAGGAGCCTCTTCTGGCCCCCCACCTCGACCAGCTCGACCTCGGCCCGGCGCCCCCAGCGCGCCAGCCGGCCGGGCGCCGGCCGTCCCGAGGTGACGAGGCGTTCCAGGTAGAGCAGGCGCCGGCCGGCCACCACGGCCGCGATCGCCGCGGCTGCAAGGGCGATCGGATACCGGTAGAGCTGCAAAGTGCCTCCTCGGAGAAAGGGCGAAATCTATGCCCGGATGCCTGCGGGATCTATTCCCGGGCTGCCGCCGGGCCAAAGTTCTCGTAGTAGCGGCTGGGCGTCGGGCCCCGCTGGTGCTGGTACTTCGAGCCCAGGTCGGCCGAGCCGTAGGGCACCTCGGCGGCCGTCGTCATCTTGAGGAAGCTGATCTGGCCGATCTTCATGCCGGGGTACACGGTGATGGGAAGGTTGGCCACGTTGGACAGCTCCAAGGTGAGGTAGCCGTCCCATCCCGCATCGACGAAGCCTGCCGTCGAGTGGATCAGCAACCCCAGCCTCCCGAGGCTCGACTTCCCCTCGAGGCGGCCCACGAGGTCGTCGGGGAGGCGAACCTGCTCGACCGTCGAGCCGAGGACGAACTCACCGGGGTGGAGGATGAGGGCCTCTCCCGAGATCTCGATCAGCTCGGTGAGCGACTCCTGGTTCTCCCGCACGTCGATGACGCGCTGGCTGTGGTTGCGGAACACCCGGAAGTACTTGTCGACGTGCAGGTCGACCGAGGAGGGCTGGATGCAGCCGTCGCCGAGCGGGTCGATGCCGATCCGCCCGGTGGCGAGCTCTTCACGGATCGTTCGGTCCGACAGGATCATGCGCCTGCACGTTACTTGGCACCCGGCCGGACCAGCCTGGTCCGGAGGTTGCAACCTTCTCACGTTTATGTCAGAGTTGGCTGTGGGCGTCGTTGGCAAGGGCACGTCGAGCCTGGCGGACGGCCCGGCTCCCGCCGGGGCGCTCACGATCCATCAGGCGGCCGCCACCACCGGGTGGTCGGCGCGCATGCTCCGCTACGTGGAGGACTCGGGCCTCGTCGTCCCGGAGCGGTCGGCCTCGGGCTACAGGTTGTTCGGGCCGGCCGAGCTGCAGCGGCTGAGGACGTTGCGTGAGCTGCTGGAGGGTTTCAAGATAGATCTGTCGGAGGTCGGCTTCGCCCTGCGCCTCCGGGACGACCCGGCGCTCCGGACGGCCGTGGACGGATGGCTGAGTGCCGAAGCCGTGCAGCCGGCCGAGGTGTCGTCGTCCGAGTGGCTCGCCTATGAGCAGGAGAAGCACCTCCGCCTGCTCGGGGCCGCCGGCCGCCCGTCTTTTGCTCCCCTGTCCGAGGAGGCGCCCGCACCGGCGCCTCTTGTTGTCACCCCAGCTACCACCAAGGAGAAACGATGAGCTTCGAGTACAAGGTCGCCGACATCACCCTGGCCGATTTCGGGCGGCGGGAGATAGAGCTCGCCGAGCACGAGATGCCCGGCCTCATGGCCACCCGGGCGGAATTCGCCGATGCGCAGCCACTGCGGGGGGCGCGGGTGACCGGCTCGCTCCACATGACGGTGCAGACCGCCGTTCTCATCGAGACGCTCGTCGATCTCGGCGCCGAGGTCAGGTGGGCGTCCTGCAACATCTTCTCCACCCAGGACCACGCCGCGGCGGCGGTGGTCGTCGGCCGGGAAGGCACCCCGGACGCCCCCGCCGGAGTGCCGGTGTTCGCCTGGAAGGGTGAGAGCCTGCAGGAGTACTGGTGGTGCGCCGAGCAGGCGCTCCGTTGGCCGGACGGCGATGGCCCGAACATGATCCTCGACGACGGCGGCGATGCCACCCTGCTTAGTGCACAAGGGCGTCGAGTTCGAGAAGGCCGGTGCCGTGCCCAGCCCCGACACGGCCGAGAGCGAAGAGGTGGCGGTCGTTCTGTCCCTTCTGCAGCGGTCGCTGTCCGAGGACGGCTCCCGCTGGACGACGATCGCGAACGGGATCCGCGGCGTCACCGAGGAGACGACGACGGGGGTGCACCGGCTCTACGAGATGCAGCAGCGGGGCGAGCTGCTCTTCCCGGCGATCAACGTCAACGACTCGGTCACCAAGTCGAAGTTCGACAACAAGTACGGCTGCCGTCACTCGCTCATCGACGGCATCAACCGGGGGACAGACGTCCTCATCGGCGGCAAGGTCGCCGTCATCTGCGGCTACGGCGATGTGGGGAAGGGTTGCTGCGAGTCGCTCCGCGGCCAGGGCGCCCGAGTCGTCGTGACCGAGATCGACCCGATCTGCGCCTTGCAGGCGGCGATGGACGGCTATCAGGTGACGACGCTCGACGACGTGGTCGAGCACGCCGACATCTTCGTGACGGCGACCGGCAACCGGTCCGTCATCACGGTGGACCACATGAGCCGGATGAAGCACCAGGCGATCGTGGGCAACATCGGTCACTTCGACAACGAGATCGACATGGCCGGCCTCGCCCATGTGCCCGGGATCGAGCGGGTCAACATCAAGCCGCAGGTCGACAAGTGGGTCTTCCCGGACGGCCATGCCGTAATCGTCCTGGCCGAAGGCCGCCTGCTGAACCTCGGGGTGGCGACCGGTCACCCGAGCTTTGTGATGTCGAACTCGTTCACGAACCAGACGATCGCCCAGATCGAGCTCTTCACGAAGACGGCCGAGTACGAGTGCAAGGTGTACGTCCTGCCGAAGCACCTCGACGAGAAGGTGGCCCGGCTCCATCTCGATGCCCTCGGGGTCAGGCTGACGAGCCTCACACCCGAGCAGGCCTCCTACATCGGGGTTCCCGTGGACGGGCCGTACAAGAGCGACAGCTACCGGTACTGAGCAGGCCGTTGGACGCGACAGGCGCCGGCGTGTAAGCCGGCGCCTGTCACTGTTCCCGGCTGGCCCCGCCGTCTCAAGCGGTCCAGAGCTTGCCAAGGCGGCGACCGAGGCCACCTCCAGAGCGTGGTCAGGCGGCGACCGAGGCCACCGCCTGAGCGGCCGGCTCGAGCGCCGCCGCCAGCACCTCGCTCACGTTCGTGGCGAGGTGGAACGTCATCTCGTCGCGCACCGCTTCGGGCACGTCCTCCAGATCCGGACCGTTGCGGGCCGGCAGGACGACCTCACGCAGGCCCGCCCGGTGGGCAGCGAGCACCTTCTGCTTCACGCCCCCGATGGGGAGGACCAAGCCCTGCAAGGTGACCTCACCTGTCATGCCGACGGGCGAGCGGACGGCCCGGTCGCTCAGCAGAGACACGAGCGCCGTCGTCATGGTGACGCCGGCGGACGGGCCGTCCTTCGGGACCGCCCCGGCAGGCACGTGCACATGGAACCGCCTCCCTTCGAGGAGCGAAGGGTCGAGCCCCAGCTCTTCGGAGTGGGAGCGCACATAGGAGAGGGCGATCTCGGCCGACTCCTTCATGACCTCGCCGAGCTGGCCGGTGAGCGAGAGGCCCTCGGAGGTGCCCCCGACCGACGTCGCCTCCACGTAGAGGACATCGCCGCCGGTTCCGGTCACCGCCAGGCCGGTGGCCACCCCGGGCACCGCCGTCCGATCGGCGGACTCGAAGAAGAAACGGGCCCTTCCCAGCCAACCGACCACATCCCCCGCCTCGACCTCGATCGGGGCGGTGAGATCTCCGGCGGCCAGCCTCGTGGCGACCTTGCGCAGCAGCCGGCCGAGCTCCCGCTCCAGCGAGCGCACACCGGCCTCCCGCGTGTAGTCGGCGATGACCGTCCGCACGGCGGCGTCGCTCACCGTGACCTCGTCCGGGCGGAGCGCCGCCCGCTCCACCTGCCGCGGCAGGAGGTGGTGGCGAGCGATGGCCACCTTCTCGTCCTCGGTGTAGCCGTCGAGGCGGATGACCTCCATCCTGTCGAGAAGCGGCCCGGGGATCGTGTCGACCACGTTCGCCGTGGCGATGAACAGCACCTTCGACAGGTCGAGCTCGACCTCGAGGTAGTGGTCCCGGAACGTGTGGTTCTGCGCCGGGTCGAGCACCTCGAGCAACGCCGAGGACGGGTCCCCGCGGTAGTCCGAGCCCAGCTTGTCCACCTCGTCGAGGAGGATGACAGGGTTCATCGTGCCGGCCTCGCGCAGTGCCCGCACGAGCCGTCCCGGCTGCGAGCCGACATAGGTCCGGCGGTGGCCGCGGATCTCGGCTTCGTCCCGCACGCCACCGAGCGCCACTCGCACGAACGAGCGACCGAGGGAGCGGGCGACCGACTCGCCGAGGGAGGTCTTGCCCACGCCCGGAGGGCCGACGAGAGCCAGGATCGCCCCGGCGCCGCGGGCACCCTTCACGGGCATCAGCCCTCGCTCAGCCTGCAGCTTGCGGACAGCCAGGTGCTCGAGAATCCGGTCCTTCACGTCGCGAAGCCCGTCGTGGTCCTCGTCGAGGATCACGCCGGCCTCCTTCACGTCGAGCCGGTCCTCTGACTCCTTGCCCCAGGGCAGCTCGAACACCGTCTCGAGCCACGTCCGGATCCAACCGTGCTCCGGGCTCTGCTCGCTCGTCCGCTCGAGCTTGTCGACCTCCTTCAGCACGGCGGTCTTCACCGACTCGGGCAGACCCGCCTCTTCTGCACGGGTCCTGAAGTCCCCCGGCTCGAGCGTCTCGCTCGTCCCGGAAAGCTCGCCGAGCTCCTTGCGGATCGCCTCCAGCTGGCGGCGGAGCAGGAACTCCCGCTGGGTCTTCTCCATGCCCTCTTCGACGCTCGACTTGATCTGGTCGCGGAGAGCGAGGTCGGCCAGGGTGTCCTTCGCCCAGGCAAGGACGAGGCGCAGCCGCTCGGTGACGTCGACGGTCTCGAGCACCTTCACCTTGTTCTCGAGGGACAGGTCCGGCGAGTAACCGGCGAGGTCGGCGATGAGAGAGGGCTCCGTCACCTCCCGGAGTCGCTCCGCCATCCGGCGGGCGCCCCTGCTCAAAAGGATGTTCTCGAGAACGGCGCGGTATTCGCGGGCAAGCTCGATCGCCGTGGGGCTCGGGAGCGCGTCGGAGAGCGTCTCGACCTGGACCCAGAGCGCCTGACCCGTGCCGGGTACGCCTGTGCCGATCGATGCTCTCTCCTCGCCCCGGACCACCGCCGCCAGGGGACCCCCCGGCAGCTCGCCCACCTCGAGGATCTCCGAGATCACGCCGATGGTGGAGTAGCGGCCCTCGATGTGGGGCACGAGCACCAGCCGGCCGCCGGCGGAGCCGGCAGCTTCGACTGCGGCCTTTGCCTCGTCGGTCTCGAGGGCCATCGTGAAGACCATGCCTGGCAGCACCACGCCGGAGGTCAGCGGAAGAAGGGGAAGGGTTTGATGTTCGTTCAATTCAGCCATTAGCTGCTCCTGAGCTCTTTGGCGGCCGCCGCCGTCCCGGCCGGGGACTGGCCGCCGGCCCGGCCGAGGGGGAGGCCGGACCGGCGCCAGAGCACACCCGGGCAGCTCTGCCGCTGTTACTTGTCTGGATCAACAATCTGGTTGCCGTACTATTCCCAGGGTCGGCGGGAAGCTGGACGGCCGGGGCGGTGTTGAAAGAGCAGGTAGAGGAGGCAGGAACTGTGAGCATGCGGATGGGGGAACACGCGGGAGGGGCGGCCAACTGGCGCCTGATGCACTCGTTCCGGCGCGATCAGACGGTGACGAAAAAGCAGCTGCCGAAGGGCATCGTGCGCCGAATCGTCGGCTTCGCCAAGCCGTACAGAGCCAAGCTGGGCGTCTTCCTCGGCCTCATCATCGTCAGCTCGCTCGTCGGCGCCGCCGGCCCGCTCGTCCTCCGGGCCATCATCGACGTCGGCATTCGCGACCACCGGCCCTCACTGGTCGTCGGCCTTGCCCTCGTGGTCGGCGGCCTCGCCATCGTCAGTGCCGCCCTTTCCCTCCTGCAGCGATGGATCTCCTCCCGGATCGGTGAGGGTCTCATCTATCGACATGAGGACCCGCGTCTTCGACCATGTCGGCCGGATGCCGATCGCCTTCTTCACGCGGACCCAGACAGGCGCCCTCATCTCGCGCCTCAACAACGACGTCCTCGGCGCTCAGCAGGCCTTCACAGACACTTTCTCGTCCGTCGTCGGCAACCTCATGACCGTCGTCGTCACTCTGGCGGCCATGTTCTACCTCTCCTGGCCGATCACATTGCTGTCGCTCGCCCTGCTGCCGGTCTTCATCTTCCCCGCCCGATGGGTGGGTCACCGCCTGGCGGCGCTCGCCCGAGAGGGTTACGCGCTCAACGCCGAGATGAACACCACGATGAGCGAGCGGTTCAACGTCTCGGGTGCCCTGCTGGTCAAGTTGTTCGGCCATCCGTCCGCAGAGTCCGGTGTCTTCAGCCAACGGGCCGGGCGGGTGCGCGACATCGGCGTGACCCAGGCCATGTACGGCGGCATCTTCATGACCGCGCTGCTGCTGATGGCCTCGCTCGCCACCGCCCTCGTCTACGGGTGGGGCGGCGTCCAAGCCGCTGATCGCCTACTTGCGGTCGGCACGCTCGTCGCCCTGACCGCCTACCTCGCCCGCCTGTACGGCCCGCTCACGGCGCTCAGCAACGTGCAGGTGGACGTCATGACCGCCCTCGTCTCCTTCGACCGGGTCTTCGAGGTGCTCGACCTGCCGCCGATGATCGCCGAGCGGCCGGACGCCGTCACCATCCCTCGCGGCCCGGCGACCGTCGACTTCCGCCACGTCGACTTCAAGTACCCGACCGCTGACGAGGTCTCACTGGCGTCCCTCGAGAGCGTCGCCGTCCTCGACCAGGCACCGTCCCAGCAGATCCTCTTCGACGTCTCGTTCAGGGCCGAGCCAGGCCAGATGGTGGCTCTGGTGGGGCCCTCCGGTGCCGGCAAGACGACGATCAGCCATCTCGTGCCGCGTCTCTACGACGTCAGGTCCGGAGCGGTCGTGCTGAACGGGATCGACGTCCGTGACGCCACCCTGGAGTCGCTCCGCGACGCCGTCGGCGTCGTCACCCAGGACGCCCACCTGTTCCATGAGACGATCCGTTCGAACCTCCTCTATGCCAAGCCGGAGGCCACCGAGGCCGAGCTCCGGGAGGCGCTCGAGGCGGCGCAGATCCTCCCCCTCATCGAGACCCTGCCCGACGGGCTCGACACGGTGGTGGGCGACCGGGGTTACCGCTTCTCGGGCGGCGAGAAGCAGCGGGTCGCCATCGCCCGGCTGCTGCTGAAGGCGCCCGACGTCGTTGTGCTCGACGAGGCGACCGCCCACCTCGACTCGGAGTCCGAGGTGGCGGTCCAGCGCGCCTTGAAGGCCGCTCTCACCGGGCGGACGTCTCTCGTCATCGCTCACCGGCTCTCGACTGTGCGTGACGCCGACCTCATCCTCGTCGTGGACGGGGGACATATCGTCGAGCAAGGCACCCACGAGCAGCTCCTCGGGGCCGGCGGCCTCTACGCCGAGCTGTACACGACGCAGTTCGAGCCGCAGGACCTGCCGGTCGCCAGCTGACGCGGCGACGCCCGGGGCACTCCACGCCCCGGGCGTCGTCACGATCGACTGAAGGTGTTCCTGACGATGCCGTCTGTCGACGGCGGAGCAGGGCCCGGGACCGGATGTCCGAGGCCCTGCTCCGCGCTATCCGAGGTGCTACCCGGCCACGCTCAGTTCCGCCTGCCACTCGGCCTCGGCCTCGACGTCGGCCACCGCCACGGCGACCTTGTCCGCCGACATGGCGACGTGGATGGACCAGTAGTAGATGATGAGGCTCCAGCCGGCGACGGCGACGTAGTCCCACCACTCCGGGAGGTCCTTCCGGGCCAACAGCGTCAGTCCGAACACCTTCGGAGGCACGCCGTTGAACTGGCCGAGAGCAGAGATGACCCCCAAGCCGATCAGCCACGGAATGATCCAGCTGCCTGCTCGCCAGTCGATGATCGTGCGGCGCTCCCGCGGTATCGAGACCTGGTAGATGCCGAAGGCGACCACGCCCAGGCACAGGCCCATGTAGAGCCAGAAGACGGTGCTCCAGCCGGCGAAGTAGACGATCAGGTTCGCCAACACGAATGAAAGCGGACAGAGGAAACCCGCCGCCGGCAGGCGGAAGGGCTTCGGACGGTCCGGGTCCTTCTTGCGGAGCGCCCCGAGGGTGGGGGGTGCAAAGGCGTACATCATGACCGTGGCCGAGGTGACGAGGCCGACGAGCCCGGACCAACTCGGGAAGGGCAGGAAGCAGAGCATCCCGATTACGAAGGCGATGATGATCGAGTTGACGGGAGACCCCCGCTTGCTGATCTTGTCGACGGCGTGCGGGAAGTAGTTGTTCCTGCCGAGACCGTACGAGAGCCGGGAGGCAGTCCCCATGTAGACGAGCCCGGTAGCGGCCGGGGAGATGAAGGCATCGATGTAAAGCAGGGTGGCGAGCCAACCGACCCCGGCCCTCGTCGCGAGCGTGGCGTACGGGCCGAAGGAGCCGACACCAGAGATCGGGTTCGTCCACCCGTGGGCGATGTCGTGTGGGTTGAGCGCCCCTATGAATGCCAACTCGAGGAGGAGGTAGATGAGAGTGCCGATGATCATGGCGCCGATCACAGCTCGCGGGATGTCCCGCTGTGGGTTGCGAGCCTCACCCCCGACCTGTATCGCCTGCTCGAAGCCTTCGATGGCGAACACGACTCCACCGAGCGGCATCGCTTCGAAGATCCCGTGGAAGCCGTATTTGAAGAAGCCGCCGCCGGCCGAGAAGTTCTTCGCGTGGAAAGAGACAACGAGCAGAACGATGAACGTAAGCGTCGGGACGGCGATCTTCCAGATCATGGCGATCGAGTTCGTCTCCGCCAGCCACCTCACCCCGAGGATGTTGATCGCCGAGAAGACGAGCAGGAAGGCACCTGCTATCAAGATGCCCTTCCCGGTCAAGGTGGCGTTGGCGTTGAGGGCGTGGACGCTGTGGAACTTCGCGCTGAGGAACGTGAGCGTCGCCTCGACCTCGATCGGGGCGATGGTGACGGCCTGCAGCCAGGCGAACCAGCCCCCGCCGAATCCGCCGAGCGCGCCGAAGGCGATGTACGGGAAGCGGGCAGTGCCGCCGGACACGGGATAAGCCGAGCCGAGCTCGGCATGGACGAGGGCCAGGATCGCCAGGATCAGGCCGGCAATGACCCAGGACAGCAGCGAGGCCGCGCCGGCGATCTTGGAGGCGTTCAAGGCGCCGAGCAGCCACCCGGAGCCGATGATGGAGCCCAGCGAGATCATCGTCAGCCCGGTGAGCCCGACCTCTCGCTTCAGCTGCCCGTCATGTTCTCGGGTCATGCCCGTTGTGCCGACCGCAATGTCCGACATGTCGCCCTCCCCTTATAGGCAGATCTCGTGCACCGCCAAGGCCAAAGGCCGATCGCGGCCGGCGGATAGCATGCCACGGACCGGGCGGACAAGGACAGATGGTCTTCCGATGCTCCACCGGCCTGTAGCCGGTGAGCCTCGCGGGCCGCCACGGGAGTCGGCTCCTCGCCAAGCTCCAGGTTCTCCGGGCACCCCTGGGGGCGGCGTGGTTCACCTCGAGGGCCAGGTCGTGCCCGCTGCCGGAGCCCCTCAGGAGATGGGGTCCGCCGCGTGCGGCGACTAGGGTGGGCGTCGCCGCGGGCGTAGTTCAGAGGCAGAACATCAGCTTCCCAAGCTGAGAACGCGAGTTCGATTCTCGTCGCCCGCTCTCGTTATTCCTCCAGATCAACTCCGGTTTTACCTGTGTGCCTGACTGCTCTGAGGCTTGCCCATCGCGCGCGTTCATCGCGCGGTGGTCTCAAGCAGGCGTGTACGAGTCCGGTTCATGCTGGACACCGTGGCTCCGGTAGCTGCACGACACTTCCCGGCGCGGTTCCGGTACCTGGGCGACACTGGCTCCGGTACCTGCACGACACTTTCGTCGGTCTGAGAATCCGCCAGTTCACCGGACCCACCTCCTTCGCTGTCGTCATCGACCGACGACAGACCCGGAGGAGGCCCTCGTGCTCGTGGAGCTCGGAGTCGTGGAACAGCGGACGAAGGCGGTCTTCGAGGTGGCGACGGGGCGAGCGTCACCGACGTCGCCCACCGCTACGGCGTGACCCGCCAGAGCGTGCACAGCTGGGAAGTGATCAGGCTTGGACGGCTTGTCGACAAGAGCCGAGAAGCCGTCGTTGGCATAGCGCCGCAGGGTTCACTGCTGCGGTCACCTGCGAGGCCGGCGCTCCGCCCGGGTCCGCCCACGACGTCCAGGCGCCGCTCGACTCTTGTGATGCGCTCAGCACATGTCCGTTTGGCGCCAGTGGCAAAAGCAGTGAAGAGCCGTTCTTGTAGACAAGGCAGCTGGATCACTCGTTAGGTCACCGGAGCCGGCGATGTTGGCCCACGGCGTCCAGGTGCCGTTGCTCTGCTGGGTGGCACTGAACATGAACTGGTTCACAACGTGAAGTCCAACGCCTGGCAATGCGTTTACCGACGGCCGGCTGAGCCGTTGGGCGCCATCGGCGGCAACCCGAGGGAGGAGCATGTGTCTGAGCCGCCCGGGAACACTGCGGCCTCGCCTGACGGCAGCACGCACACCGCTAGCGGCGGTACAGGATTGTCTCGGGTTTCGGGCCTGGGGAGAGCCCCAGAGGAGCCGTATACAAGCAGCCCCTGTTGCCATGCCGCCGAGCAGACGCCAAGAGCCTGGTCCGGTACGTCCATTGTGCCGGATTGACCGAGGGCCGTAGCCAATGTGATCGACGTGCCCGGGAACGCAGCGGAGAAGTCGTTACTGGGCTCGCTGTAACAGCGAGCCTGATCAAAGACGGTCGGCCGCTGCGGGGCCAGCAACACGGCAGCAGCAGCGGTTCCGCCTGCCAGCACACTTGCGGCGAGGGCGCCAACCACGATCACACGCCCGCTGAGTCTGGGTCGGCGTTCGTGGATTCGCAAGGCGGCGCGCTTTCGCCGAGGTTCGGCCATGACCCAAGACAGCACGGCCTTGTCTGCGGCCACCCGATCTGCGCGCGGTTCCAGTCGACCGCGAAGATCGTCCGACATGATCATGGGAGCACCTCCGTTGGGCTCGATATTCGACAAGGCGCCGAATGGGGTCGATCAGCGAGGGCAGAGCGGTCTGCCAGACGGCGGCGTGCACGCGAGAGGCGAGATTTGAGAGTACCGACAGGGATTCCGAGTGCCGCTGCCATCTCAGACTCACGTAGCCCTGAGCATGCCGCGAGCACGAGTACGTCGCGGTCTCGGGGGGAGAGCTGGTCGAGCTGGGAGAGGACAAGGCGAACACGCTCTTTGTCGATGAGCCGAGCTTCCATGTCCTCGGACTGAACGTGGCCGGCGAGCTGAGCTACGCGTTCGAGACGTCCGCGGTGACGGCGGGCAGTACGGTTCTCGTTGGCGATCACGTAATGGGTCGTCCGAAACAACCATCCGGCCATCGAACCGTCTGCGCCGAATCGGACAGCGTGCCGGTGACGCCACGTCTCGAGCATGACGAGCGACACGACGTCCTCAGCTCTCGCAGCAGAAGCCGTCCGAAAGTAGGCGTAGTTGAGGAGGCGCCTAGCGTAGCGGTCGTAGACGATGTTGAAGGCAGCCTCGTCTCCGCTGAGACAGCGCGACCAAAAGTCTCGGTCGGTGAGATCCGTGGAGGCGTTCACAACCATTACATGTCCGCTCCGTGCCGCTGGTTCCAGATACTCACACGAATTCATGAATCCCGCTATTCGACCTCGGCAGCGATCCCGGGTTGCGCCTGAGCGTCGAGGCATCCCGCTGCACGTCTGCTCACGTGCAGTAGAGATCTTCGCCCATGTCATCATTGCCGTCTGCCGCGCGGCAGGACAGCCCTCCCTGCCGAAGACCGCCGGCGAGATCCGAAGACTGACCGCTAACGCCGCCGTCCGCCGAGGGCCGGGCGAACGGCTGGCCCCACTGTCCTACGCTGGTTCCGGAGATCCGCGTCCGAAGCTGCTCACCTGGCGACTTGCGAGATCGTTGCAACGACAGTGCCCGCGCCGCCCAGAGGCTCGACGGCCGCTATCTGCCCGACACCCCTGTTCGGTGCTCAGGATCTCGGCCCTCTTCTCGGCCGCTTCAGTGACGGCGCCACTTCTCCGGCAAGCACCAGCGGGTGGACTCATGGATGCGCGACCCACGTCGACGTGGTGGACCGAGTCTCGCGAGATGGTGGGCTTTGAGGTGTCCGAGACCATCCACCGCTAGCCGGTCATCCGTGCCCGCAGCTGCCCCGGCGTTCAGGCGGAGGGCCCGACCAACCGTGGAGCTGTAGGGGAGTCCAGGTCCATCGCGCGGCCATCGCGCGTACGGCCCCTATCGCCACCGTTCGCAGTGGTATTGCCACGCCCTCTGGGCAGCCACAACGGTTCGCTTGGGTGCGTGACCGTACGGCTCCCGCAGCTTCCCAAGTTGAGAACGCGAGTTCGATTCTCGTCGCCCGCTCTCCCCAGACAGTCCAGGTGTCGCCCGCCAGCGACATGGGACCACCTTGAGATGAGTTTCGCCAGCAGCATGGGACCACCCCTCCGCCAGTAGGGGGACCACCCGGGAGCATCCACCAGCGGCGGCGCCGCTGAGATTGGACTCGCCACCACCGACAAGCGGCCCAGGTAGGTGGCGATGTCATTCCGGGAGGTTCAGGTGCATGAAATCCGTGAGGTGCTGCGGCTTTGGCTGCGGGACGAGAGCATCCGCTCGATCGCGCGGTTGTCCTCGGTGGAACGAAAGACAGTTCGCCGCTATGTGGAGGCGGCCGTCGAGAGGGGCTTGGTTCTCGAGGGAGGAGAAGGACAGCTCACCGACGAGCTCATCGGCGCGGTCTGCGAGCAGGTGCGCCCCCACCGGCCCGACGGCCACGGTGCGGCCTGGGAGGTCATCAGGTCTCATCACGACGAGCTGAAAGCCTGGCTCAAAGATGACGGGCTGACAGTCGTGAAGTGCCATGAGCTGTTGGGACGTCAGGGGATCGTCGTTCCCGAGCGCACGCTTCACCGTTATGCCCTCGAGGTGCTCGGCGCCGGGCGGTCGGCACGGCGGAGAACGGTGCGGGTCGCCGACGGCGAGCCCGGAGTCGAGCTGCAAGTCGACTTCGGAAAGATGGGCCTCATCGACGATCCTGCATCTGGCCATCGCCGGGTGTGCTGGGCGCTCATCTTCACCGCCTGCTACTCGAGGCACTGCTTTGTGTGGCTGAGCTTCCGCCAGACAACCGAGGCAGTCATCTGTGGCTTCGAGGCCGCCTGGGAGTTCTTCGGTGGTGTCTTCAAGGTGGTCATCCCCGACAACATGACGACCGTCGTCGACAAGGCTGACCGGCTCGAGCCGTGCTTCAACCGGGCTTTCGTCGAGTACGCCCAGGCCCGGGGGTTCCTGATCGACCCGGCCCGGGTGCGGACGCCGACCGACAAGCCACGGGTGGAGCGCGTCGTCCCCTTCACCCGCAACTCGTTCTTCGCGGGCGAGCACTTCATGGACATCGACGACGGGCAGCGCCGGGCCGTCATCTGGTGCCGCACACGGGCAGGGATGCGCGTCCACGGCACGACCCAGTGCCGGCCGGCCGAGCTGTTCGCCCTCGAGGAGCAGCCTCATCTGCTCCCGACACCCACTGCTCCTTATGACCTTCCCATCTACGCCACGGCCAAGGTGCACCACGACCACCACATCGAGGTCGGAAAGGCGCTCTACTCGATCCCGGGCAACTTGATCGGCAAGTACGTCGACGTGCGGGCAGACAGCCAGTTGGTGCGGGTGTTCCACCGCGGCCAGCTCGTAAAGGTGCACCCCCGCACCCGTGCCGGCGGGCGGATGACCGACCCGGCCGACCTGCCGGTGGAGAAGACGACCTATGCCCTCAGGGACATCGAGCATCTGAAGCACATGGCCTACTCGCATGGTCCTTCCATCGGCGCCTACGCAGCTCAAGTGCTGGAGCACCCGCTCCCGTGGACCAAGATGCGCCAGGTCTACGCCCTCCTCGGCCTCGTGAAGAGGTGGGGGCCGGAGAAGGTCGAGGTGGCCTGTGCCCGGGCGCTCGAAGCCGAGGCGATAAGCGTCCCTCTCATCGGGCGGATGATCGAGCGGGCGACGGAGAACACCACGGCCGAGGTACCTCCGAAGGCCCCGGCCAAGCCGGCTCGCTTCGCACGTGAGCCCGAGCACTTCAAGACAAGACAGTCCAAGGCGGAAAAGACTTCCGGCACGAGGACAGGCGGTGTGGCATGAGCGCTCCCGCCCCGGTCATCACCCCGGAGCTGAGATCACTGCTGCGCCGTGTGAAGCTCGGCCGCAGCCTCGACACCCTGCCCGAGCGCCTCGCCCTCGCGAAGGCGCGCTCGGCTCGGCCACGCCGAGTTCCTGGAGCTCGTCTTGTCCGACGAGGTCACAAGAAGAGACACCCACTCGGCCGACCTCCGGGCGCGCACCGCCGGGCTCGAGCCGTCCATGCGACTCGAGAACTGGGACGCGACAGCTGCCGTCAGCTTCGACCGGGCGATCCTTGACGAGCTCATATCGCTCCGCTTCGTCGAGGCCGCCCACAACGTCTTGGTCCTCGGGCCGGTCGGTGTCGGAAAGACCTTCATCGCCACGGCTCTTGGACATGCGGCGGTCCGTCGCCGCTACAGCGTGCACTTCGAGCGGGCCGACCAGCTCTTCAAGCGTCTCAAGGCCTCCCGCCTCGACAACAGCCACGATGCCGAGCTGCGAAAGCTTCTTCGGGTCGACCTGTTGATCCTCGACGACTTCTGCCTGCAGGCCCTCGACGCCACCGACACAGCCGATGTCTACGAGCTGATAGTCGAGCGGCACCGCCAGGCGGCCACGATCACGACCTCGAATCGGGAACCGATCGAGTGGCTCGGCCAGATGGCAGATGCCCTCCTCGCCCAATCGGCGATCGACCGATTGCAGTCATCGGCCTACGAGCTCATCTTGGACGGCGAGAGCTACCGACGCCGGCAGAAACCAACTCCTGGAGAGTCGGCCGAACCGATCCCGCCGCGGAAACGTCGTCGCGCTTGACCGCCGGCTAAAGCCACGCCATCATCGGCCGACCGACGCTGAAGCACTCGGACCCGGTCCCTTGCCATTGGCGAAAGGGTGGTCCCATCAAGGTGGCGGGCGACAGTCCAGGTGAGATACCTCGGGCGTCCTCAGTTCGCCCGGAAAAGTTGCAGGGAGGACAGACCCCAACCGCTCACCCCGAACTTGTTTGCATCACCCTGAACGCTCACCCAGACCGCGGGAAGGTCGGAGAGCGCCTTGCGAAGCGAGGTAAAGAGGTCTTCGGATTTCAGCGGGGTCTACTGGATTGACCAGGTCCGTGCTCGCGATAGTTACCTCGCCCGAAACGGCACCTCGGGGCGATACCTCCATGTCGATATGTCCGCGCGTTCGGGGACCCGGTCGTCCGGCAGAGCGCGCCCTGAACCGTCTCTGTCGCCCTCTGGGGATAGGCACGGGCGACCGCTCGGCCATCCAGATGAGCCGCTATGTGCGGGTAGGACGCCCGGTCCTCCCATGTCGGCGCTGAGCGCGGACTGTGACCCCGGGCCCTGGCCGCACGAGGAGGTGATGTGCAGACGGGTGCCCGTCCTCGTCATGGAAGGTGATCGGGATCGGATGACGGTCTCGTAGCGTGCGGGACGAACAACGCCGTCGGGACCGCAGGGCCTGGTGCCTACGAGGACGTGGAGCTACCGAGTCCCGCCCGGCGCGAGATCAACCACGATGCCAGCGGGAGCGACCCAGCCCGCGAAGTCACCGGCAACGTACCTGCTGTGCTCAGGGCGTATCCCTTCGAGCATGGCGCCGGTCACGAACGCGACCCTGCCCAACCCGTCATTGCTGAGGCGGGCCACTCCATGCAGGTTCGAGCCGGCGGTGACGCTGTCCTCATCGAGCTCGATCCACACGGCGAGCCGATCGAGGAGTTCTCGCCTTCGGCCGAGTGGCACATGGCGGCGTTGAGCGAAGCAGGGTTTGCCGAGGTCCGCGTGGTGTGGCGTTCAGGAGCGGACACCGTTATCCCACCGTGCGATAGTGGCCGAGCATGATGGCGGCCGGCCAGACGTCGGCGACAGTGCGACACCCATGACAGCCGCCGCCTTCGCTCCATTCGTGCAGCCAAGGCGCGTCTCTTCGCCATAACCTCGCAGCGTGGATCCGGCTTCCCCCTCCGTCGAGGACGCAATCGCTCTGGCCGCCGTGGCGCACCGGGGTCAACGCTACCCCTCGCCCGAATCCGAGCCGTACATCTTTCACCCGCTGCGAGTCATGCTCACGTGCCGAGAGCCTGTCGACCAGATGGCCGCTGTTCTGCACGACGCCGTCGAGGACACCGACCTTGATCTTCGCGACTTGGTCGAGGCCGGCTACGAGACCAACGTCGTAACCGCCGTCGACAGCCTGACACGTCGGGTCAGCGAGCCGTACGAGGACTACATCGAGCGCGTCGCAGAGAACGAGGTCGCTCGGCGCGTGAAGATCGCAGATCTGAGGGAGAACCTGGCGAACAACCAGCGACTGCCGGAGGCGCCCGGCAACGCGGCGCGAATCGACCGGTACGAGGCGGCGCTGGCGCGACTGACCGCCCCATCTTGATCCAAGCTCCTTGCCTACGGCACGCGACGATGGCGGCGTCCGAATGCTGCCGGGACAGGATGCGATAGAACGCGCGGCCAGAGCCCGAGCAGCCGACATTGGCTGCGTACGTAATCGGCGATCTGGGCGCGAAGGGCACTCACCGAACCATGTCCCAGAACGCGCGCCCCGCAAGGCGAGCGAGAACGCCACCTACCGCCGGTTCGTAGCGTGTGCCTCGCTCCGTGCCCGACCCTGCAAAAATACGCTGTGTGGCGGCACTCCCCAGCATCGTTCTGGTACATGGGGGCTTCCTCGGACCTTGGATCTGGGAAGACGTGCAGCGTCTCCTCGACCGAAGCGGCATCGCTTCCTCGGCACCTGACTTGCCCAGCATGGGTAGCACCTACGCCGACCTACACGACGATGTCGCAGCGGTGCGGCGAGCGCTCGCTGACGCCGGTCCCCGCAGTTGTGTGCGGTCACTCGTATGGGGGCCTCGTTGTGACGGAGGCTGCCGCCGCACCGAGTTTGCGGGTCCACCACCTGGCGTACCTGGCCGCCGCCGTGCCTGATACTGGCGAGAGCATGCAGGCGCTCGCCGCCTCGCTTGGAGTCGTTGACGACGACGGCGGAGAGGAGGTCGCTGTCCTTGACGACGGACGCATCCAGTTGATGGCCGAAGCGGCGCGCGCAACCTTGTTCCACGACTGCCCGGAGGACCGCGCCGAGCTCGCCATCAGCCGACTGCGGCCCATCAATCCAGCGACCGGCGGCCAGACGATCAGCGAAGCCGCCTGGAGACAGATCCCGGCAACCCTGGTCGAGGCGGCCGATGATCAGCTGCCCCGACTCGTCTGCGCTGGCTTCGACACTGCGTCGCATGAGGTGGTGCAATGGCCTACTCAGTTAGAGCGGCGACTGGTGCTGCCAGATAGCTTCTACTCCCCGAGAGTTGCCAGCCAAAGAGGTAGCATTCGCTGCGTCCACGAGGTGCGAAGGGGAGAAAAGAGATGCCTGAGTTCCCTGCGATTACTCACGTGGCACTAACGGTTACGAGCCTTGAACGGAGTGTGCCTTGGTACAAGGATCTGTTCGGCTCGGACCCAATCCTTGACGAGGACACAGGTTCGTTCCAGCGCGTCGCTTGGCTTACCGGCGGCACAATCGTTGGCGTAACTGAGTTCCCTGACTTGGACAGCACTGAGCCGTTCAACGAGCGGCGGCCGGGGCTCGATCATCTGGCCTTCGGCTGTGTCAACCGTGATGAGTTAAAGGCATGGGAAAGTCGTCTGAACGAACTCGGCATCCCCCACGGTGGCATCGAGGACACGCCTTACTACTCGGCATTGTCGTTTCGAGATCCCGACAACATCGCACTTGAGTTCTTCACACCCCGGGGCTAAGACCGGTGGTGTATCCGACTGCTTACAGGTCATCCCATACCGCCGAGCGCGGGGCGCGCCACCCGAGATCAGCAGACCGAGATGTCACGGAAGTGCCGAGGGTCCTCTTGACCGTCAGACTTGGAACCGCTGGAGGAGGACGGCGTACTCGCAGCCGGCCGCCATGCCGCCGTAGCCGGCCATGTCCCGGAGGAAGCGATCGGGATCGAAGTCGGTGCCCAAGCCCTCGATGTAGGCACGATGCTGGGCCAGGGACGCCACCCCGGCGGAGATTGTCTCGGTCACGTCCACGAAGTGAGTGGGAGTGCTGCTCCCGCCGACGAATACGCCAGTGATGCCCTGCCAAGGATCTCCCTGCCCCTGGGAACATCCAGCGATTGGCAGCATCCCGGCAGGCGTCGAGGGTGGCCAAGCCGACGGCGCGATGATCGGCGTGGTTCACGCCCCCGCTTTCTCCCCAGGTCAACTCGAAGTTCATTCCGAAGACAATTTGCGGCCGCAGCCGGCGGATGGCTCCGGCCAGGTCCCGGCGTAGCGCCAAGCCGTATTCGACTGAACCGTCCGGATGGCCGAGGAACTCGACGTGATCCACGCCCACCACCGCCGCGCTGCGGCGCTGCTCCTCCTCCCGCAGAGGCCCGCAGCGCTCGGGGGTCATCGAATCGATGCCTGCCTCCCCACTGGTCGCCAGGACATACGACAGCTTTTTGCCCTGGGCGGTGAAGCGGGCCACGGCACTGGCCATGCCGTATTCCAGGTCATCGGGATGAGCGACGACCGCCACGGCCCGCTCCCAGTCCTCCGGCATCGGCTCCATCCCCACTCCTCTGGTCAGATCACTCGCACAGTAGGCCGCACTGAGCCTGCCCGCACTCGCGGCGGGCACAGAGTCGATCGCCACCAGCACACCGGAGGGTTGCCGCTGGGCATCCCCTATCCGCGGGCACGCAAGCGAACAAAGCGTCGCCTAACGCCGGGACCATGAGCCACATTCCGATCCGTTTGGCATCGAGTGCTAGCTTTCGCGAACGGCGCACCCCCCGCTGAAATCCGAAGAGCCGGTCAAGATGGCGCCTCATGTGACACACGCTTCGCGGCATCCGCAGGCTTCGGACCAAGATCCGACATTTGTCGTCAGTCTGCCATCCGGCACCGATCCGAGTGGCTCCTCTAGGGTCCAGCCACGTGAAGGCTGCCGGCGCCGATGTCTGGAAGGGCCGGTGGGTCGTTGTCGTCCTTGACGACGGCCGGTATCACCGTGCCTTCGTAGCGCCCACCCTCGACGTCGTACTCGATCAGCTACGTGACGTTGCCGTCCTCGGCGTCGACATGCCCATCGGGCTGCCAGCATCGGGCACTCGCCGTGCAGCCGACGAGTTGGCGCGGAAGTATGTGGGGCCCCGATGGCAGTCCGTATTCTTGACCCCATCCCTCGCAATCGTCGAAGCGGATACACACACAAAGGCCAACCAGACTGCGGTAGCCAACGGTTGGGACGGTATTTCGGCGCAGGCATACGGGTTACGGCGGATGATTCTGCAAGTACAGCCACTGGCTGAGCTCGACGCTCGCGTCTACGAGGTGCATCCGGAGGTGTCATTCGTCCGGGCAAACGCACAGAGAGCACTGCCGTGGCCGAAAACATCGTGGAACGGGGCAGGCCTTCGGCGCAGCATCCTGCGGGAGCAGGGCATTCTGATACCCGATGACCTCGATGTGGCGGGCGCGGCCGGCGTTACGGATGTCCTGGATGCCGCCATCGCGGCCTGGTCCGCCGCTCGGATCGCCAGAGGGGAAGGAGAGTCGCTACCGCCCGCGGCGAGCCGTATCGGAGCGATATGGAGCTGACGACCGCCGCTCCGGCAACCACTGCGCCCGGGCGGCTCAGCGCCGGCTCACGAATATGCGGCCCAGCATCCTGACCCGCCGATGCGCTTATCGGTCACGAAGCGGTCGCACAACTCGCAGTCGTGGTTGCCCCGTTCGTCTGCTTCGAGGCCATCGTCGGCGACGAGGCGGAAATGGCCGGCGTGCTGGTCAGCTTCAGGTTGTTCGTCTCGGCCGTGAACCCTTCTGACTTGCATACCGGGGCCGCGCCGGTGCTCGTGACCAAAGTCGTCTCGGCCTCGAGCGTCGTCTTGGCCCCGAAATAAGCTTCGGTGCCCCCGCCGTCACCGAAGACGTCCCACTCGGTGGTGTTCCAGTGGGGTGCCAGGTCGAGTTTGCTGTCGGAGTTGGTGACATCGGTGGCGTGGGTGCCGCTCACCAGGGACACCTCGTCGTTCCCCTTCGAGACGGCGCTCCCTGAGAGCTTCAACGTGGACAGATTCGCGGCGGTGAGGTGCGTGAAGGTCAAGGCCGGGCTGTTCCTGTAGCAGAAGATGGAACCCGAAACGGTATACGGTGTTCCAGCCTGTCGGGCAGGTGGTGTTGTAATCGAGTAGCCAGTACTGCATGAAGACGTAGTTCGACGGGCCTGTGGTGTAAACGAATTGCTGCCAGGCCTGGCAGTTCGCCGGGTCGCTGCTGCCCGAGCAGGCCGGGCTGCCGTGGAAGAACTCGGTGTTGAGCTGGAGCGAGAACTGGTTAGCCGTCAAGCCGTTTTTCTTACTCCCATCCTCGTAACCCTTCTCGGTGATCTTCGGGCTGACGTTGAAGAACGATCCCGTAGCTTTGGAGATCGTGCCGCCCGGTACGTAGGCCGAGTAGTCCTTACCGTTACCGACGGTCGACGGGGTGGCTCGCGGCGGCGGATTTGTATCCCACCGCCGGTGCCAGGGGCAGCTTCGGAGCGACGGCGCACCGGGTGGCATGCCATTGCAATGCGGGGTACATGGCGCTGTAGCAGCCCGGGCCAGGTGTCCGGAACTGCGCTATCTCTCTTTGCCAGGCCACCTTCTGCATGACCGCCCTCGGTTGGGCGGCAAGCGCAGGCCCGCTGCTAAGCAGCACGACTGCAAGGACCACCGTTCCCAGCAGAAAACGCTTTGACACTGAAGCCTCCCTGATAAAACACCGTTCCGCAGGTCGTCACCGTACCCTCGGCCCGCGGGCAAGTGCAACTTTCGGCGGTCGGTCCTCGACGCGGCAATCGACCGGTTGCGCCCGTCGTTATGGCGAGTGATGGTCGAGACAGCGGTCGGCGATGCACTCGCCGCCCGCGGGGGTCTCACTGCTGAAGTTCTGGGAGTCCTCAAGTTCCGCCCGCTGGACGTCGATTGTGAGCTGGGGGCGCGAGCCCAGAGTCGAGCGGGAACATCGACCTGGACCGTGAGTCGGTTACGGCCGCGAAGGTCGTGCCGATTGCGAGCAGCACCCTGGGAGAAGGGCGAACCTTCCCCCAGGGTGCATGCCGCGCAGCCTTTGCTCGCGCAGGGCCACGCAGGCGCGCAAATACGAAATTAGCAGGAGAGGGGCGTCACGGTTCCTGTGACGGAGTGGGAAGGTGTCGTCCATGAGCGCCTCACCGCACGAGCACCAAGAGTTGGGACCGCCCGAACTGTTCGAAGTGGCCGACGGGGTGTTCGCCTATGTCCAGCCGGACGGGTCGTGGTTCATCAACAACGCGGGCTTCGTCGTCGGTCGTCGGGCTGTCGTGAGCGTCGATGCCTGCGCCACCGAGCGCCGCACCCGGGCCTACCGGGACCGGATCGCTTCCGTGTCGGCTGCACCGGTGACGATGCTGATCAACACCCATCACCACGGCGACCACACCTATGGGAACTGCTTCTTCGGTGATGCCACCATCGTCGCCCAGGAGAACTGCCGGAGCGAGCTCATACGGTTCGGGCTGCTGGGCAACACAGGAATCTGGGATGCGGTCGAGTGGGGCGCGCTGACGCTGGCGCCGCCGACGTTGACCTTCCGCGACGCCGTGCGGTTGTGGTCGGACGACCGCCCCATTGACGTCACCTTCGTCGGACGCCCGGCGCACACAACCAACGACAGCCTGGTCTGGCTGCCCGAGCAGCAGGTGCTGTTCTGCGGAGACCTGCTCTTCAACGGGGGCACCCCGTTCCTGCTGATGGGCTCGGTCACCGGCGCCGTCGACGTGCTCACAAGCGTGCTCGCCCCGATCCCTGCCAGGGTCATCGTCCCCGGACACGGCCGGCCGTGCGGCTCCGAGCTCATCGACACGGTGCTGGGCTACCTCAGGTTCGTTCTCGAGAGCGCCCGGGACGGGCTGAGGGCGGGACTCCCGCCGCTGGCGCTCGCACGTGACCTCGAGCTCGGCGAGTACGCCGGATGGCTCGACAAGGAGCGGATCGTCGGCAACCTGCACCGCGCCTATGCCGACCTCGACCCGTCCTCCCACGATGTGGTCGTGCCGGCTGCGCTGGCAGACATGGTCGCCTACAACGGTGGCCGCCCGTTGTCCTGCCGGGCCTGAGCCACGCTGGGTTAACGAGGGGTTACCGGAAATAGCTGAGCCCTCTCGGGAATGCCCAGCCTCCTATAGCGAAGAGGCCGATTCCCTCTGGGCCGGGCCTGATCCGATTCTCCGCCCCAAGGACACAGCCCTCAGAGCCCATGGAGGACCTGTATGGCCTGATGACGCTCTCGTTCGCCGACTCCGCCGGGATACCGTCACCATGTCATCATGTCCGGCAAGGACGGAGCCAAGGAGAGACGTGGACGACAGGCGAGCTCGTGAGTTACTCAGCCAAGAGAGGGCGCGAGTCCAACGGCTGCTCGACGAGGTGATCACCTCGAGTCGAGAGGATCGGGCGGCGGCCAATGAGCCCGGAGACATGGCCGACTCTGCTGAGCCGCTCACCGCCGAGGGTGCGGACGACGCTGTTGCGGAGGAGTTGAGAGAACGGCTGGCGGCTCTTGACCGGGCGGAGGAGAGACTCGCCAACAAAACCTTCGGACGGTCGATCCGGAGCGGCGTTGTGATTCCCGACGATCGACTCGAGGCCGATCCGGCCGCGGAGCTCACGGTGGAAGAGGCGAGCGAGCTCGCTTAGGGAGCCCTTCGGCTGCTCGCTGGCGGCCGTCGCCCACCGTTTCCCGAGCCGGAGCTTCCTGAAGGCCCTACTTCGAATGGAGGTGCATGGTGAGTTCCGCCAACCCTGATGCTTCGCCCTGGCCCGACCTCACTTTGTCGCGGTGGGAGGACACGTGCGTCACGCTGCAGTTGTGGACTCAGGTCGTGGGAAAGATCCGTCTGGCCCTCGAACCGATGGTCAACCATTGGTGGCAGGTGCCCCTCTACGTTTCGGCGCGTGGACTCACAACCTCTGTCATGCACGCAGCCGGCGGCAGCCTCGAGCTTGAGTTCGACTTCGTGAATCACCGCCTCGAGCTACGCACCTCGAATGGGGAGATCCGCCAGGTCCAGCTCGAACCTCGAACGGTGGCCAGCTTCTATGTCGAGACGATGGCCGCTCTGGAGGATCTCGGCGTTGCCGTGCACGTGCTCCCGAGACCGGTGGAGGTCCGCCTGGCCATCCCCTTCGCCGAGGACGAGCAGCACCGCTCCTACGATGCGGCGGCAGCGCGTCGATTCTGGCTGGCGCTCCTCCAGGCGCACCGGATCATGTCCGTGTTTCGCGCCCGTTATGTCGGCAAAGCGAGCCCCGTCCACTTCTTCTGGGGCGGAGCCGATCTGGCCGTGACCCGGTTCTCGGGCCGGCGGGCCCCCTTGCATCCGGGGGGAGTGCCGAACTCTCCGGACTGGGTGCAGCAGCTGGCATACAGCCATGAGTTGAGCAGCTGCGGCTACTGGCCGGGCGGCAGCAGCGAAGGATCCTTCTACGCCTATGCCTATCCGGAGCCGGACGGGTTCTCGCGCTGGCCGGTTGAGCCGGAGGCGGCCTATTACGACGTCACGCTCGGCGAGTTCATCCTGCCGTACGCCGAGGTGCGCTCCGCTACGGCCGGGGACGACATGTTGCTGGCCTTCTTCCAGAGCACCTATGAGGCGGCGGCCGAACTCCAGGACTGGCCTCGGGCAGACCTCGAGGCCGAGGGCGACGCCCTCGGCTCCGGCCCGTGGCACGAGGGGAAGGAGCGTTCGAATTAGCCGCTCGGAAGTGTTGATGCGAGACGGTGCCACCGCCCGCCCGCACGGCTTTCCTGGGAGCACCCAGTCGAGAGACACCAACAGCCGCAGCGCCTAGCCTGGGCGGGCCGCCCATGAACACCTACCAAGCAAAAGAGCGCGCTGCCGCGCCGATCTTCGCACCTGAGGGAGATAATCCCATGCCGGTGAGCCTCAGCCAGCGCTACTCGAGCACGCATTTGTCTGAGCACCACGTGAGGACCTGAGCGTGGCCGGCGAGATGAAGGACACGTGGGACGTCGTCATCATCGGTGGTGGGCCTCCGGCTGAGAACGCCGGCCAGTACGCAGTGGCCGGCAGCGACCGGACAGCCGTGATCGTGGAGGCCGAACTGGTAGGCGGCGAGTGCTCCTACTGGGCCTGCATGCCGAGCAAGGCACTGCTGCGGCCCGTCGAGGCCCTCGACGCGGCTCGCAACGTGGCTGGCGCGGCCGCAGCCGTGACTGGTGAGCTCGACGTAGGGGCGGCACTTGCCCGCCGCGACTCGTTCACCCATGACCACGACGACAGCTCGCAGGTGGAATGGGCAGCCAGTGCCGGCATCGACGTCGTCCGGGGGCACGGCCGGCTGACGGGATGCAAGACGGTGACGGTGACGGCGGCCGACGGCACCGTCCGGACCCTGCGTGCCAGCCAGGCGGTGATCCTGGCCACGGGGACCACGGCCGCCATCCCGCCTGTGCCCGGGCTGCGGGACGCTCTTCCTTGGACGTCGAGGGACGTGACCAACCTCCGGGAGGTCCCCCGCCGGGTCGCCGTCATAGGTGGTGGGGTGGTGGGGTGCGAGGCGACCACGTGGCTGCGGGGCCTTGGGGCGGCCGAGGTGACGTTGATCGAGCCCGCACCTGGACTGCTCGCCCAGCACGAGCCGTTCGCCGGTGAGCTGCTGGCAGAGCGCTTCGGCGAGCTCGGAGTGACGGTGATGACGGGCGCGCAGGTCGAGCAGGTGTCGCGTCCCGGCGTGGAGGACACCGGGACGGGCCGATTGCACGGCGGACCGGCGACGGTGACGGCCGCCGGGCGACGGATCGAGGTCGACGAGATCGTCGTGGCCGCCGGCCGGACCCCCGCCTCGAAGGACATCGGGCTCGACACCGCGGGAGTGGATGTCAGCTCCAACCGCGGTTTCGTCCTGGTGGACGACCAGCTCAACGTGGTGGGGGTCGACGGTGGCTGGCTGTACGCCATCGGTGATCTCTGCGGCCGGGCGCTGCTCACCCACATGGGCAAGTACCAGGGGCGGATCGCCGGCGCCGTCATCGCCGCCAGGGCCGAGGGTCGGCCGCTCGAGGGTTCCCGCTACCGGGACATAGCCGACCACGACCAGGTGCCGGCGGTCGTCTTCACCGCCCCCCAGGTCGCCTCGGTGGGGCTCACCGAAGCAGCTGCTCGCCACAAAGGCATCGACGTGGAGATCCTCGAGTACGACCTGGGCTCCGTCGCCGGAGCATCCCTGCTGCGTGACGGCTATCGGGGTCACGCCAAGCTGGTCGTCGACCGTGCCGGCGACACGCCGGTCGGGGCCACCTTCGTCGGGGCCGACGTGGCCGAGTTGCTGCACTCCGCGACCACCGCCATCGTCGGAAAGGTCACTCTCGACACCCTGTGGCACGTGGTGCCGTCCTATCCGACGGTGAGCGAGGTCTGGCTCCGGCTGCTCGAGTCCCGCAGTTAGCCCTCGGCGGCGCCGTTAGCCGGACAGATGGGGGAGATTCGGGTCCGAGAGGGCCTGCGCCGGCTGCGCCGGTTGGGTGCGTGCCCCTCGGAGCTGAAGGCGCCACAGCCGTCGCCTGATCTGGCGGCACCGCGCTCTTCACATGAACACTGTTGCGAGCCGGTGCGCCTGTGTCCACTGTCCCCGTCGAGTGGCACGCGCAAATCCGCCAGAGCCTTGACGCGAGCGCCACGTCTGGGATTGCTTTTCCGGTTCCCGTCTGAACAGCCGTGGCACGGCGCCGGGGGCGCTTCTCGGTCCTTCTCCCTCCGTGCGAGGATTGGAAGTCGTCGCTGGCCCGGGGCAGTTCCCCAGACTTCGAGGAGACCGAGATGAGCCAACCGACTCGTGGATTCTCCGGCAGGTTCCACCGTGCGCGGGACGCTCGCCTGCCTCCCGGCCAGTACGACGCCGGCCAGGAATTTCCGGTACTCACCGCCGAGCCCACTCCTCGGCTTGACACCGCGACGTGGACGATGACCGTGGACGGCCTCGTGGGCACGTCCCACACATGGACGTGGTCGGAGCTGCACCAGATGGCCCAATCGGAGTATCGGGGGGACATCCATTGCGTCACGACCTGGTCGAAGCTCGACACGCGCTTCGGCGGTTTAGGCGTCGATCAACTGCTCGAACTGGCGTGTCCGCGGCCCGAGGCTACGCACGTTCTGGCCACCTCGACGACTGGCTACACGACCAACTTGCCCTTGGAGCACATCGTCAACGGCCAAGCCTGGATCGTCTGGACACACGACGGCAACCCCCTCCCACCTGAGCACGGCGGCCCCGTCCGGCTACTGGTCCCGCACCTGTATTTCTGGAAGAGCGCCAAGTGGATCACGAGGCTCACGCTTCTCGACCGCGACCAGCCGGGCTTCTGGGAACAGAACGGCTACCACGACCTCGGTGACCCGTGGCTCGAGCAGCGCTACCAGGGTGATTGACCCGGCGGCCGGCCTCCCAGCACCGTCTGGCGGGTGGCGGCGCGCCACCGTCCGGGAGGTCGCACACCCGGTGCCTGGCGCCGTTCGGCTTCTCCTTGACGTGCCGGACCGGGTCGATCATCTACCCGGCCAGCACTACGTGGTCCGCCTTACGGCACCCGACGGCTACGTTGCGCAGCGCTCCTATTCGGTCGCCTCTGCACCCTTCGAACCCGGGATCGAGCTTTTCATCGATCGTCTCGATGACGGGGAGGTGTCCACGTATCTGGCTGATGTGACAATCCCCGGGGATCAGCTCGAAGTGCGCGGCCCTATAGGCGGCTGGTTCGTATGGCGCGGCGACACCCCGCTCGCCGGGTTAGCCGGTGGAACGGGGGTGGTGCCGTTCATCGCCATGATGCGCCACGCCGGCCATCTGGGCATGGATTCTCTCCTGCGGATTGCGGTCTCAGCTCGCACCATGGCCGATCTTCCCTACGCCGCCGAGCTTTCCGCTCACGGAGCCCTGATAGTTCTCACCCGCGAAGCGGGCGGAGATGGGCGGCCAATGGGACGGCTCGCTCCAGGTGAGGTCCGATCCCTGATCAGCGGCCGGGACCCGACCTGTTACGTGTGCGGCTCGACCCCGTTCGCCGAAGCGGCGACAGCGCTGCTGCTTGACGTCGGCGTTCCCGCCGACCGCATCCGAATCGAACGCTTCGGACCTTCCGGGTAACGGGGAGGGATTCCTGCGGCCGCCTGATCCAAACAGCGAGCAGACCGGTTGCGGTTATCAGTAGTCACATTCAGTGGTTAGCCGGCCACTTAGATAGACACTGTAGCCACCCGGTCACTTTAAGATGACGCGGATAGGATATTTTGAAGCGATTACTGCACTCAAGTTAGGAAACTATGTCTTTTTAAGAAGAAAACAACTAAATAGCATGTACCCTTACCGCAGGGCGGCGAACCCCGCTCAGGGAGGGGATTTGTACCCCGTACGGGTCCCCTCTTGCTCCGGCGGCTCTTATCTTTCTAACCGGTCTACCGGGGCCGCTCGTGTTAGTCATGAACGCATGGCCGGCAGGCTAGGCCCACGTCTGCACTGGCCTGGCGGGCTGCTATCTACCTGCAATCGACTCGTATGATCCATACTGCTGCGTGGACCGCGAAGGTCACGACTTACCCACTGTGACGAAGATTCGGAGCAGAAGCAGAAGGAATTCGGAGCAAGTTCTGAGGATTCCGTGCTGACATTGGTGAGCGGCCACCAGAATGGCCGGGTACCGTGCCCCTCTCCGGCAGCCGGCGATTAGCAGCCCACCTCGACCGTCCGGAGCAGTTCCCACCATTCGGAGGAGGGTGGCAGGCAGATGCCCGATCCCAGCGGCAAGCCGATCGTCTACATAGTCGATGACGAGGAGCACATCACCGAGCTCGTGGCCATGGGCCTCGGCATCAACGGCTTCGCCCCGACCCGGATCCACTCCGCCCGGGAAGCCCTGCAGAAAGTCGAGGCGGCGCGGCCAGATCTCATGATCCTCGACGTCATGATCCCCGACCTCGACGGGTTCGAAGTCGCCCGCCGCATGCGCCAGGCGGAAGGAGCCGGCACCTCGATGCCGATCATATTCCTCACCGCCCGTGACGCCACCTCGGACAAGGTGGAGGGCCTCCGGCTCGGTGTGGACGACTACGTGACGAAACCCTTCTCCATCGAGGAGCTCGTCGAGCGCGTGAAGGCCGTCCTCCGGCGCGCTGCCGGCACCGGCCCGGGCGAGCGCCGGCTCAGCTATGCCGATCTCGTCATTGACGAGGACACCCGCGAGGTCTGGCGGTCCGGGCGCCCGATCGAGCTGACGCCGACCGAGTACAAGCTGCTGTCCTACCTCCTCGCCAACGCAAGACGCGTGCTCACGCGCGAGCAGATCCTCGCACGGGTATGGGACTACACCTTCACCAGCAACGCGAGCGTGCTCGAGACCTACATCAGCTATCTGAGGCAAAAGGTGGACGTCTACGACCCGCCCCTCATCCACACCGTCCGCGGCGTCGGCTACACCCTGCGGCTCCCGAGCACCCAGTAGCAGATGGCGTCCAATTGAGCCTCCGGTTACGTCTCACACTCGGTTTCGTCGCCCTGCTCGTCGTGGGGCTCGGGGCCTTCGGCGTGGCGACTTACTCGCTCTATGCACCAACCCTCTACTCTCGCCTCGACGACCAGCTGCGAGCTTCTGTCGCCATTGCCTGCTCCCAGCTACAGACGTACAACCATGCTGCGCTCGCCAAGGCCGGTGAACCACCGCAGGGCGGCGGGGGAGGCAGGCCAGGGGACAGCCGGCAACATGATCAGCCGGACGGCCCGGTGGAACTGCCGCCTGGCTCCTTTGCCGTGCTCCGGACGCCGTCTGGGAAGTGGCTCGCACCCATCATCTACGGGACGAGCACTGCCCGCCCGAAGCTTCCCTCCCAACTGAACGGAGATCCGGAAAAGGGCCAGTTCCTCACCGTGGGCTCGATCAGCGGCTCCACCAAGTGGCAGGTGCTCTGGGCCGACGCCCCCGGTCTGCCCAGATACGGGATCGCCGTCGCGGTACCCACGACTGCTGTGACCCGTGGTCTCCAGACACTCCTCCTCGTGGAGGGGGTGAGCGCTGCGGCGCTCCTCGCCGTCCTGGTTGCCGCCTCCTGGGTCATGCTGCGACGCGGCCTCCGTCCCCTCGAGGAGATCGCCACCTCCTCGCGGGCGATCGCGGCCGGTGACCTCTCCCGCCGGGTCGGCCCGGAGAGGGGGGCGACGGAGATCGTCGAGCTCGGATCGGCGCTCAACGTGATGCTGGCCGCAATCGAGAAAGCTTTCGCCGAACGGGAGGCCACCGAGGCCCGCCTGCGGCAGTTCCTCGCCGACGCCTCCCATGAGTTGAGGACGCCGCTCACCTCGATCCAGGGCTTTGCCGAGCTCTTCCGGATAGGCGTGGACTCCGAGCATGTCGACGACGCCACCATCATCCGGCGGATCGAGGACGAGGCCGGCCGGATGAAGCGTCTCGTCGAGGACCTACTCACACTCGCCCGCCTCGACGAGACACCCACCATGGCCAGCCAGCCAGTTGATCTCGCCGTCATCGCGGCCGACGCGTGCAGCGATGCCGTGGCGACGGCACCCGACCGGCCTGTCAGCCTCGACGCCCCCGCTCCCGTCGTCGTCCTCGGGGACCGGAACCATCTCCACCAGGCCATGGCGAACCTCGTGGGCAATGCCATCCGTCATACGCCGGCCGGATCGGCCATCGAAGTCGCCTGCCGGCGTGACGGCGCCGAGGCGGTGTTGAGCGTCAGGGACCACGGCCCGGGTCTCGACACCGATGCGCTCGCCAAGGCCTTCGAGCGCTTCTGGCAGGCAGATCAGGCGAGAGCAGGGTCCGGCGCCGGCCTCGGCCTCGCAATCGTGGCTGCCATCGCCGCCGAGCACGGGGGCCGTGCCGAGGCCGCCAACGCCTCCGGAGGCGGTGCAATCTTCAGCCTGCGGCTGCCGATCCCAGCTGAGCCGGTCGCTGAAAGCTGAGCCCGGCCGCCCGTTCCCAGCCCATGTGCTGTCCCCGGAGTCCACGGGTTCTCCAGGGCGGACAGTGACAGTTTCATTCGTATCGGTCGTCGCTGATCAGGGCTGGCGGGCGGAGGTGCGCGCCAAGGCGATCCTCCTCAACGGCGGCCCGAATGCCTTCGACATCCTCGGCGGTACGGGCGCTGAAGCCCTGGTGGCCCACACCACCGGCCGCGTTCTTTCCACGACGGATTCGGGGGGCTGCTGACGGCCGCCCCTCCGGCGGAACTGATTCACACGTCGCCGGCATCCTCCGCCACCCCCGCCTCGCCCCGCCGCTCGACCGTCTCCTGATCTCGGCGGGTCTTCTGAGGATCCGCCAAGGTCGGCCGGAGGGCACAGGCGCAGTATGGGGACATCAAAAGAACTCGTTCAAGACAAGGAGAAACACCATGATCTGGTTCATCGCCACCATTCCCTTCATGCTGCTCGCCGTCGCCATCGCCACGCTTCCAGTGCTGTTTGCGATGCGACAGGGCAGGCAGCCACAGCGGGCCAACGTCGTGCTCGGAGGCTGGCCCACCGTTAAGCAGCTCGAGCACGAGCCCGGCGTGCAGCTTCCCGTCCGGTCGGCTGCCTGACACCGTCGTCGCCCCGGCCGCCCCGTCAGCGGCCGCGGGCGACTTTCGCCGTCTTCCCGGCTTGCTTCGCGCCGACGGCCTTGCCGGCGGTCTTGCGGCCCGTGGAGGCGGCGGCCTTGCGACCCGTGGCGCCGGCCGTCTTGCTACCTGTGGCGGCGGCCGTCTTGCCGGCCGACTTGCGACCCGTGGCGCCGGCCGTCTTGCCGGCCGACTTGCGACTTGTGGCACCGGCCGTCTTGCCGGCGGCCCCGCTCGCCTTACGGCTACTGGCGCCGGCGGCCTTGCCACCGGTCTTGGACACCTTCTCGGCCTTCTTCGACGGTGATGGTCCGGGAGCCCGCGACGCGGCGGACTTCTTCACCACTTCTCTCCCGGCGGTCTGCTTCCCCGGGCTCGGCGCTTTCGGTCGTGCCCGCACTCTTCCCACGATCGTGATCGATCCCATGGATGGCACGAAGGACGATTCCTCTCCCGTCGACCACCGCACACGGAGCATCAGGCCGACCACCTCTGTGACGACTCCCTCGCGCGGAGTCTCTCCGACTCTCCGCGTAGGAACTTGCACCCGATCACCAACTGTTGCCATGTCCGAGATGCTGCCACGACCAGAGCGGGTCAGGCCAGGCTTAAGGCTCGGGAGACGTCCTTCTTCAACGATCCGGGTCACCATCGCCGGGAAGCGGTGTGCAGGGCTCCGGCTCACCGCGAGGCAGGCGGCACCCTTGACCGAACCGGTGAGGGAACACGAGCGCGGCAAAAGGCCGGCCACCCGCTCGCTCTCACGGTGAGTGGCCCGCCCTCTGCCGGGCATCAATAGGTGCTGACGCTCGCCGCGGTGCTCGAAGTGCTCGATGAGCCTTTGCCCGAAGACGAGCCCATGTTCGGGCAGGTGTGCTTCGGCTTCGTCTTCGCCGCGGCCGTGCCTGACGCTGCCGGCGCGGAGCCTGAGTACGCCGGCGCGGCGGTCACCACCAGGGGAGTGGCTGAGGTGGTCGCCTTCGCTGCTTTCACAGCATGGTGGGTCGCGTGGCTGGTCTGGGCACTCGCGACAGCAGCCCCCATGCCGGCGGTCCCGCCTGCGAAGGCGAGCCCGGCGGCGATGAGACCCATGCGTTTGGGCTTCATTGGGTTTCTTCTCCTTTGGCCCGAACAACCTGAACGGGCTGGGAACAGGTGTAAACCCACGCCCTGTGCCCGTCGTGGGCCGTTCCTCAGTTTTCCCGCTGAGAAAGACCGGGGAGCGAACGACCCTCCGCCTGGGCTATACGGCAGGCAGCCTGAATGACTCCTCGTTCTGGCCCGACTTGGTGGTGGTGCAAGCCGAGATCTGCAGCTGCGTGCCGTTGGTGGGATTCCCGCCCGGGTCCACCAGGCAGTAGGGGGTGCCGTTCAGGGTCGTCGCCCCCGTGTTGCGCAGCTCGTAGGACGAGGCGACCGTCCACTGCTGGCTGGCGTTGCCGTTGCACGGGTTGAGGACGACCGGAACGGTGCCCTTCTTGGTGGTGGTTGCACTGTCGAGGCAGTGGCCGTTGACCTGGATGGTGCCATTCCCCTCGACCGTCCATCTCTGCTCGGCGCCGCCGACGCAGGTCTGAAGCTCGATCTTGGTGCCCGCCGTTGTGGAGTCGGAGGTGTCGTCGAGGCAGGGGACCTGCTCGTTGGTCTGTATCTCCCTCGGGTAGATCTCCCCGACCGGAGGCGGCGAAGGCGGCCCCTGGGCGGCCGGCAACGGCCACACCTGGCTCGTTGCGCCGGAGCAGGTCTGGATCTGCAGGACGGTGCCGCTGGTGACCTTGCCGCCGGGCACCGTCAAGCACTCGTTCGTCCCTCCCCCGTTGACGAGCCTGTCGCCCGCACCCTGGGTCCACTGCTCGGTGCCGCTGCTGCCGCAGGTGTTCACGACGACATCGGTCCCGCTGGTGGTGCCGTCGCCGGCGGTGCCGAGGCACAAGCCGTTGATCTGGATCGTGCCGTCTGTGGCGATGTTCCAGTTCTGCTGGGCATCGTTGGAGCAGGTGGTCGACTCGACGTGAGTACCGGGCATGGAGCTGTCGCCCGTGTCGTCGACACAGGTGGGGGCCTTGGTGCTGGCACCGCCTTCTTCGTTGAACAAGCCCGACGGAATCGGTCCTCCAGGGGTGGAGGAGGTGGTAGAGGCGATGGGGAAGATCGCCTCCTCGCTGTGGTACGAGCCGGCGATGCTGTTGACGTCGGTCCCCTGCACCAGCCCGGCATTGGAGCCGTCATAGGTGCCGGCGGGGAAGGTGGAGAGGTAGGTCGTCCCGTGGCCCCGCAGCGTGAGCGGGTGGAACCAGGGCAGCGCCAGGCCCGTGTTGGCGTCCACCGCCGCCAGGCCGGCCACGAGGACGGCATTGGCGTCGCAGACCTGGTTGTTGCCGCACTGGTTGTTGACCCAGCGGTTGTGGCCCCCGAGGTAGACGACGCTGCCGGCAATCGCTACCGAATAGAACGAGTCCTCGCCGGTGTAGTTGATCCATGCAGGAGTGACGTCCACCGTGCCCGAGGGGGCGGTGTCGGTCGAGTTGATGTCGAAGCGGGCCGCGGCGTCACAGATGGCGTAGGGAGTCGAGCCGTCACTGTTGGCGCCGGTGTCGGCGATGGCGATGAAGCTGTTGTCGGGGGAGAAGTCGACCCCCTGGATGTAGTCGTGGTGGGCGCTGCAGTTGTTGGTGAGGATGGGAGCCATGAAGGCCGCCAGGCTGGAGGGGGCCCCGAGGGTCCACCGGTGTCTATGACGGCCAGTCTCGGCCGGGAGGTGCCGTTGATCTTGAGCGCGGTCCCGGCGATGGCCAGGTAGT
Organism: uncultured Actinomycetota bacterium; assembly: GCA_963754255.1. Lineage (GTDB taxonomy): Bacteria > Actinomycetota > Acidimicrobiia > Acidimicrobiales > Bog-793 > CAVWEW01. The sequence goes on along the minus strand of CAVWEW010000005.1, from coordinate 139,317 downwards.
CGCCGTTGGGCGAGAGAGCCATCGTCTCGACCTTGTTCGCCAGGCCGCTGATCTGGTCACTGAGGGTGAAGGCGAACGAACCGTCCAGTTGGCCGTTCGTGGCGTTCACCCGGGCGAGGCCCCCGACGACGGCGCCGTCTGTGAACTTCGTGGCATCGTCCACGCTCGTGAACTGGCCGCCCACGTAGAGGGCACTCTGGTCCGGGCTGAGGGCAAGGCCGTACACCTGGTTGCTGACGTGCCCGGTGAAGGCCGTCACGACCGAACCGTCGGCGGTCGCCCCGGTCTTCACGCCGGGGTTGACGTTCAGCTGGACGAGCCCGTGGTGAGCGGCACCGTCCACCGTCGAGAAGGCCCCGCCGACGTAGACGGTGTTGCTACCGGACGGCCCGGCGAGCACTTTCCAGGCCGGGCCGGCGTTGAGCTTGGGGGCGAAGTTCGGGTCGATGACCCCGGTGCTGGGCGTGTAGGCGAATATGTCGTCCCTCGTCACCGTGGTGCCGGCAACGCAGTGCCCGGCACCCGAGCCTGCCTGGCAGACCTGGGTGAAGGCGCCGGAGGCGACGATGTCGCCGTTCACGTAGGCGGTGCTGTAGACCTCGGAGATGCACGACAAAGCGGCCGGGCCGAAGAAGAAGGAGTTGCAGCCCGCATTCTGGCCGGACGGCGGAGGTCCGGCGGAGACGTTCGGTGTCCAGCTGACCGGTGTTTGAGACACGACGCTCGCGAGCGGCGTGGACGCGCCCGCTAATGATGTCAAGGCGAAAGATGCGAGCATGACGCAGCAGCTCGCGGTGATGAGTGCAGTGATATGGGTCCGACGGTGCACGGGACTCCCCTCGTTGTATCTGCCTAGCAGGGGAGCCGACCGCCCAGTATCAGAACACGCATGCCTCGGAACTACGCCCCCGCAATCAAGCCATCGTACTAGTTGCTACGGTCACCGACAGTGCTGGAACGCTGCTGACAGTGGTCGCCTAGGCGCGTATTCGCCCAAAACTATGGCAAAGGCAATGAATCCCTTTGCCGTCCGGTCGTCAGGCGCAAGAGCCCGCCGGCGCTAAGTCGCTCTAGGCGGTTGTAGCTCTAGGTCTGGCGGCACGGGGTGTCGATCAAGTGGGAATCGTGGCCACCATGAGGGCCTTGGCCGTGTGCAAGCGGTTCTCCGCCTGGTCGAACACGATCGAGGCATCAGACTCGAAGACGTCGTCGGTGACCTCGAGAGCCTCGAGGCCCCACTTCTCGAAGATCTCCCTGCCGAGTGCCGTGCCGAGGCCGTGAAGCGCAGGAAGGCAGTGCAAGAGCTTCACCCCCGGGTTGCCGGTGGCGGCGAGCACCTTCGCGTTCACCTGGAACGGCATCAGCGATTTGATCCGCTCGTCCCAGTGCTCCTTCGGCTCTCCCATCGAGAGCCAGACGTCGGTGTAGACAAAGTCGACGTCGGCGACGGCCTCCTCCACCTGATCCGTGACGAGGAGCTTGGCCCCGGAGACTCCCGCCAGACCCTCGGCCAGCTGTCTCACGTCGGCGGAAGGCCACAGCGTCGGGGGCGCCGCCAGGCGCACGTCGGCGCCGAGAAGTGCGCCGGTGACGAGAAGGGAGTTCGCCGTGTTGTTGCGGGCGTCGCCGAGGTAGCAGTAGGAGATCTCCTCGGCCGGCCGCTTCGCATGGTCGACCATCGTGAGGACGTCCGCCAGCATCTGGGTCGGGTGCCACTCGTCTGTGAGCCCGTTCCAGACCGGCACCCCGGCAAAGCGAGCGAGAGTCTCGGCGCTTTCCTGCGCGAAACCGCGGTACTCGATCCCGTCGAACATCCGGCCGAGGACGCGTGCCGTGTCCTTCATCGACTCCTTGTAGCCGATCTGGGACTCGCCGGGGCCGAAGTAGGTCACGTGGGCACCCTGGTCGTATGCCGCCACCTCGAAGGCGGAGCGCGTCCGCGTCGAGGCCTTCTCGAAGATGAGGGCGATGTTGCGCCTGGCGAGCCGCTCCGTCTCCGACCCGTTGCGCTTCTCGGTCCGCAACTGGTCGGCGAGCTCCACGAGGTACAGGAACTCGGCCCGGCTCAAGTCGACCTCCTTCACGATGCTGCGGTTGCGAAGGTCCATCAGTCGGTCCTCTCCCTATCACGGCAACCCGCTCAACCCGTAGCTGCACACCCTGGGGTGGCGCGCAACGCGGCGGCTCCGGTGGCCGTCCCGGCTCTTTGGGCTACGGCTGAGTCATGTCCCGCCGAGCTTAATGGGATTGACCTCTTCGCTCTTTAGCCGGGCGTGGCTTCAGGCGAGCCGCCGTTTATCGAGACCAGCCCGGGTACGGCCGGTGTCACCTGCCCCGGCGGCGTTTGCCCTTCCGGGGCAGCAGGGGTGACAGAGCGGCTCTTGCGGTGGACGACTACTCATGAGCTCTTCGCCCTCGGACCGGTACAGTGGCCGCTTGACCAGGCCGACCGGCCCGGAGGGTGCTCACGAGGCTGACAGCCGGATGGGCGAGGCCGCTCGGCGTACCAAGCACTGGGATGACACCTACACGAGGCTCGGTCCCGAGGCGGTGAGCTGGTACCAGTCCGACCCGCGCATGTCGCTCGAGCTCGTGGAGCGTGTGGGCGTCCCCCGGGACGCTGCGGTGATCGATGTGGGCGGAGGGTCGTCGTTGTTCGTCGACCGTCTCCTCGCCAAAGGCTTTTCCGACGTCACCGTCCTCGACGTCTCGGCTGCCGGCCTCGACGTGGCGCGCCGGCGACTCGAGGGCAACCCGGCGGTCACCTGGGAGCCGGGGGACGTCCTCTCCTGGCGGCCGGCACGCCGGTACGACCTCTGGCACGACCGGGCCGTCTTCCACTTCCTCATCGCTCCGACCGAGCGCCAGGACTACCTGCGGGCGGTTCGCAAGGCCGTCGCGCCCGGCGGGCACCTGATATTGGCCACCTTCGCCCCGGACGGCCCAAGGCGCTGCTCCGGTCTCCCCGTGGCGAGGTACTCGCCCGCGGACCTCCTCGCCGCTCTCGGCAGCGGCTTTGCCATGAAGGCGTCCGTCCGGGAGGAGCACACGACTCCGGCGGGCGTGCTGCAGCCCTTCACCTGGCTCGTCGCCCGCGCCACCTTTTAGACGCCGTGAGCGAGGAGGGGCCTCTACCACCCGACGAGTGCCGAGACGGCGCCCCCGCCCGCTCAGGAGGTCAGCGCGCTGAGAACACAGAACTCGTTGCCCTCCGGGTCGGCGAGCACGATCCAGGTCGCCTCTGCCGTCTGGCCCACGTCCACCCGCACGGCTCCGAGCTCCTCCAGGCGCTCCACCTCGGCGCGCTGGTCGTCCGGGCGCAGGTCGATGTGGAGGCGGTTCTTCCCGCTCTTTTCCTCGGGGACCCTGAGAAACAAGAGGTCGGGCACTATTCCGTCCTCCGCACTGCCCGCCGGCGGCTCGAGCACGATCTCGTCGGGGTCCTCCTCGGTCCGCCGCCACCCGAGTACCGCCTCCCAGAAGCTCGCCAGAGACGCCGGGTTCTGGGCGTCGATGCAGATGCACTGCATTCGAAGGCTCACCGTGCTGCTCCTCCTTTCAAGAGAGGCTTGTACCGGAGACGATGCGGCTGATCGGCGTCGGCGCCGAGCCGCCTCTTCCTGTCGGCCTCGTAGTCGCTGAAGTTACCCTCCCACCAGCGGACCTCCGAGTCCCCCTCGAAGGCCAGCACGTGGGTGGCGATCCGGTCGAGGAACCACCGATCGTGACTGATCACCACCGCGCATCCGGGAAAGCCGAGGAGGGCGTCCTCGAGTGCCCGGAGCGTGTCGACGTCGAGGTCGTTCGTCGGCTCATCGAGGAGAAGGACGTTGGCCCCGCTCTTCAGGATCTTGGCCAGCTGGACGCGGTTGCGCTCTCCGCCGGAGAGCTGGCCCACCTTCTTCTGCTGGTCGCTGCCGCGGAACCCGAGGCTCGACACGAACGCCCGCCCGTGCAGCTCGCGGCCGCCGACGACGAGGTGGTCGACGCCTCCCGTGATCTCCTCGTAGACGGTGGCCTCGGGTTCAAGATCGTCTCGCGATTGGTCGACGTAGGCGAGCACGACAGTGCTCCCGAGGTCCAGCTGACCCTCGTCCGGCTTGTCAGCGCCCACGATCATCCGGAACAGCGTCGTCTTGCCTGCTCCGTTCGGCCCGATGACACCGACGATGCCTCCGGGCGGGAGGAGAAACGACAGGCCGTCGATCAACAGCCGGTCTCCGAAGCCCTTCACGAGGCCTGCAGCCTCGACGACACGATCTCCGAGCCGCGGGCCGGGCGGGATGGTGATCTCGGGGCCATCGAGCCGACGCTCCGTGGCTTCTGCCGCGGCCACGAGGTCGTTGTAGGCGTTGACGCGGGCCTTTCCCTTGGCCTGGCGGGCCCGGGGCGACATCCTGATCCATTCGAGCTCACGCTGCAGGGCCTCCTGGCGCGAGCGGTCTGTCTTCTCCTCCGCGGCCAACCGGGCCTGTTTCTGCTCCAGCCACGAGGAGTAATTGCCGTGCCAGGGGATGCCGGCACCCCGGTCGAGCTCGAGGATCCACTCGGCCACGTTGTCGAGGAAGTACCTGTCGTGGGTGACGGCCACGACCGTGCCTGGGTAGTCCTGCAGGGTTCGCTCCAGCCAGGCCACAGACTCGGCGTCGAGGTGGTTCGTGGGCTCGTCGAGCAGGAGGAGGTCCGGATGGGAGAGCAGGAGGCGGCAGAGAGCCACCCGCCGGCGTTCCCCACCCGAGAGGGTGGTGACGCTCGAGTCCCCCGGCGGTAGCCGCAGGGCGTCCATGGCGATCTCGAAGGTCCGCTCGAGGTCCCAGCCGCCGACGGCTTCGATGTGATCCTGCAGCTCAGCCTGCTCGGCGAGCAGCTTGTCGAAGTCGGCATCCGGCTCACCCATGGCCGCGCAGACGTCGTTGAAACGACTGAGCAGAGCCTGAGTCTCCGCCACGCCGTCAGCGACGTTGCCGAGCACGTCCTTTTCCGGATCGAGCACCGGCTCCTGGGGGAGAAACCCGACCGTGAACCCGGGCGTGAGACGGGCTTCTCCGCTGAAGCCGTCGTCCTCGCCGGCCATGATTCGCAACAGCGACGACTTGCCGGAGCCGTTGGCACCGATCACGCCGATCTTGGCCCCCGGGTAGAAGGAGAGGTTGATGCCGCGCAGCACCTCCCGATCAGGCGGGTGGAAGCGCCGAAGGTCCCTCATGGTGAAGATGAACTGGGGTGCCATGACCTTCAGTGTTGCGTGAAACGGCCTGCCGGCCGTTCACACCTATGGGGCGAAGTCGTACAGTCCGCCGCTCTCCGTGGCGACGAACAGGCTGCCCTGGGCAAAGACCGGCTGGGAGAAGACCCGATTCGAGGCAACCGGCAGAGTGGCGATGATGGCCCCGGTGGAGGCGTTCAGCAGGTACGCCCCCGCAGTGGCGGAGTTCGGGCAACTGTAGGTGCCGGCGGCGAGCACGCCGGAACTGTCGAGGCTGGGCGTGCCCATCACGGCGCAGGGGAGCCCTGTCTGCCAGATGTAGGAGCCGGTGCTCGGATCGACCTGCCGGATCGATCCCCCGTAATTCGTGCTGTTGATGGTGGTGGCGTTGCCGCTCACGTACAGGGCTCCGGTCGTCCCGTCCCAAACCGAGCTGGCCAGGCAGGCGCTGAGGCCACCAGCCGCCGGTGTGCCGATCTGGTCCGTCCACAGCGGTGAGGTGCCGACCGGGTTGTCGGTGAGCCCGTAGTACTTCCCGTTCTTGTTGCAGGCACCGACGTCGGGGGGTGTGCCGCTCCCGCCGAACAGGGTGGGGGAGGAGCCGAAGTCGAAGTCGTGGCCGCCGCCGGCGGTTCCCGGAGCCTGCCAGGCCTGCAGCAACTTGAGCGACGAGGACAGGTGCACGATGGAGAGGGAGTTGCCGATCTGGTTGCCTTTCGGGCAGGTGTTGATCGTGGGGTCGCACTCGTTGCCGGTGGACACCCAGAGGTCGCTGCCGCTTGTCGAAGTGGCGATGCTCGACCAGATGCTGCCCCCGATCGACCCGCGCGGCACCGTGTACCAGGTGTGCAGCACCTGGCCGGTGTGCTGGTCGAGCTCGACGACCCCACCGCGGATGAGGGGCCTGTCACATCTCGATGAGAGCCCGACGTAGATGTGGCCGCCCACCACCGTCGGCGATGACCAGTTGTAGTAGTTGGTGCCGTTCGCCGGCCCGATCTCGGTCTTCCAAACCTGAGCGCCGGTCGAGGCATTGAGGGCGTAGAGGAAGCGGGCGCCGGACACATAGACGGTGCTCGTGCCGGTTACCGGATCCGGCACGACGGCAGCGGTGGAGACGATGCCCCGCCCGAGGCATGCCGTGTTCGGGCCCGTGTCGAGCTGCCGGCCCCACACAAGGGCGCCCGTGCCCTCGCTCAGGGCATAGAAGCCTCCGCTCCCGGACCCGATGTACACGGTCCCGGCCACAACGGTCGGGCTGGCCTCGAGATAGGCGGCCGGTTTGCCCGAGATCACGGGCGGCTGCCAATGCCAGACCTCGGTCGGCGAAGAGGAGTTGGAGGGCGTGAACGCCGTCGCCTGGCCGACGGAGCTGTGCTGTGGACCGTGCAGATACTGGGACCAGTCGAGGTTGGACGAGTTCGCCGCACCCGCCGCTCGCGCCGGTGCCCCGCCCGCCGGCGTCGCAGCTGCCGATCCGGCCTGGACCGAGAGCATCACTGCCATGAGCCCGAGGCATGCCGCCAACCTTGACAACCACGCGTGCGAGCCCAGATACGACATTGGCCCTCCCCCTCGACAGAGTGATACCCGGCCACAGCCCGGGTCTGCCCGCATCATAAGTCCCGGCAGGCGGGCTGCACAAAGCCGAGGGTCACCGGCGCCCGCCAAGCAAACGGGTTGTCCCGGCGAGCGGGCCGCCATGGCATCGCGGTGAATCCGGTGTTCGGGTCGGCTGTGACGGCGCGGTGGCTCCCCGCCTCACCCGACCTCGGTCAGGATCCCAGCTCCTCGAGGCCGGCGAGCAGCCGGTCCACGTCGGATTGATCGTTGTAATGGACGAAGCCCGCCCGGACAGCGCTTCCCGTCTCGGCGATACCGAATGCCCGGGTCAGCTCGTATGCGTAGTTGTCGCCGTCCCACACGTTCACGCGCCTCTCCGCGAGGTGCTCTGCCACCGCCCGGGGCGTGTGGCCGGCCAGGTTGAAGTAGGCCGTGGCGGTGCGATCGCTTGCGGCGCCGTAAATGGTCACATCCCCCCTCCGGCTGAGGCCGTCGAGCAGTGACCGGAACAGTTGCTGCTCGTGTCGCTCGGAGGCTGACATCGAGGCGAGCACCCGCTCGCGACGTGAGCCTTGGGCGTCGGGATCCAGGGAAGCTAAGTGGTCGACGGCGGCCACCACGCCGGCGAGGTCGGCGAACGGGCTCGTACCCCACTCGAATCGGTCCGGCACCTCGTCGCTGGACGGCGCCAGCTTGTCGGGCCACAGCATCTCCAGCAGCTGGGGGGACGGCGATGACGGCACCGATGTGCGGACCCGCCCACTTGTAGCAGCTCGTGGCGTAGAAGTCGGCGCCGAGACTGGTGACGTCGACCGGCCCGTGGGGCGTGGCGTGAACGCCGTCGACGTAGGCCCACGCCCCGGCGGCATGGGCCCTGGCGGTGATGCCGGCGACGTCCGGCCGCGTCCCGATCAGGTTGCTCGCCGCCGTGAGCGCGACGAGGCGCGTACGCTCCCCGATCAGGTCATCGAACTGGTCGAGAGGCAGCTCTCCGGTCTCGGTGTCGACCTCCGCCCATCGAACCACGGCACCGGCCCGCTCGGCGGCTTGGATCCACGGCCGGACATTGGCGTCGTGATCGAGGCGTGTGACGACGATCTCGTCGCCGGCCGCCCACCGCCTGGCCAATGTCGAGGAGAACCTGTAGGTGAGCGTGGTCATGTTCGGGCCGAGCACGACTCCGCCCGGCTCTCCGCCGACGAGGTCGGCCACTGCTTGACGGCACTCGAGAACGATCGCGTCCGACCTGGCGCTCGCCGGGAAGGCGCCCCCCGTGTTGCCGAGACCACCCCGGTAGGCATCGGCGATCGCATCGATGACAACCGCCGGCACCTGCGTGCCGGCGGCACCGTCAAGGTAGGCCCAGCCGCCACTGAGCGCCGGAAACCTCGCCCGGACAGATGCCACGTCGAAGGCCATTACTGCTCGAGGTTCTCCGGTGTCGCCGCCGATGAAGTGTGAGCGTGTTCAGCTCGGTCTTTCGTGCCGAACGCGCTCCTGTTCAATGGCTATTGGCCTTAGCCACCCTGAGGCGGGCTGTCGGTTGCACCCGAGTTGGGAGCTGCGCCGGAGGCATCCCGGGAGTCGGAGCCGCCGGCGGGACGGCCCGCTTCGTGCTCCGTCCCGTGGTCGCTGCGACCCGCCTCCTTGCCGTCCTGCTCGGCCACGTCCTCTCCCCGGCGGGTGGTGCTCTCCCCGACCCCGAGAGGAGACTCGGGCACTTCGTGGCTGACCTCGCTCGGATCGACCGGGCTCTCCACGGCCGGACTGGCAGTTGCACCATGGTTACCCGCGACCGTCTCGGACAGCTGAGACTTGACCGACTCGGTCAGCGCCTCCGACGATTCGGAGCTGCCTTGACCGCTGGAGCGGTCCGCGTACGGCGGGACGAGACCGCCGGGTACTACCTCACCGCCAGGGTCGGGGTTGGGGCCGCGGTCGGAGCGACCGCCGCCCTGAGCTTCGCGGAAGGTGCCCTGCGGATCGCGAGCTTCAGACTCTTCCATGGCCTCCGGCTCCTCTCGGCCCCCACTTAAGACTGCCCTGATCCGGGTCCCGACAAACTGTGACTTAGCTAGCCGGGCTGGCGTCGATGCTCGTATCGCGGTCCCGGGGCCCGCCCCAAACTGTCCATGACGAGGGGGCGGGATCACCGCCTGTGCGGCAGCGCCACGCCGGGCACGCCTGCGTCAACGTCCTGTGTTGCCCGCCATACTGGCTCCGTGCGCCAGAAGAACCGCCGCCGAAGCGCCCCGCGACGGGAGTTGCTTGGCCCCCTGGTCGTCGTGAGCGCTGTGGTCCTCGTGGACACGGTCTTCTACACCGCCCTCACACCGCTGCTCCCTCATTACGTGCGCCACCTCGGGCTCTCCAAAGCGTCTGCCGGGCTGCTCGTGGCGGCTTATCCCATCGGGACGTTTCTCGGCGCTCTTCCCGGCGGCCTTCTGGCCACTCGTCTCGGGGTTCGCCCGGCGGTGCTGTTCGGGCTGGCGCTCATGAGCGTCTCGACGCTGGCGTTCGGGGTGTCGAGCTCCCCCACGTCCTCGAGGCGTTCCGCTTCGTCCAGGGCCTCGGCGGAGCGTGCTCGTGGTCAGGTGGGCTGGCGTGGCTGGCTTCGGCCGCCTCGCCCGAGCGGCGCGGCTCGGCTCTTGGCGTCGCCATCGGGGCGGCGATTGTCGGGGCGATGCTCGGCCCACTTGTGGGCACCCTGGCGAGCGCGGTCGGCACCGGGCCGACCTTCGCCGCCGCTGCCGTGTTCGGCATCTGCCTGATGGCGGCTTGCCTCACGCTCGGCAAGCCGCTCGGCGGCGCGCCACAGTCGCTGCGGAGCGCCCTCGCCGCCCTGCGCGAGCCGCGCCTCGCCGGTGGCCTGTGGCTGACCTTCCTCGTCGGCATGGCCTTTGGCGTCGTCGACGTGCTCGCCCCGCTGCGGCTCAACGTCCTCGGGGCCGGCTCGGCGCTCATCGGTGGCACGTTCTTCTGCGCGGCGGCGGTCGAAGCCGGGCTCTCCCAGGTGGCCGGCCGGGTCGCCGATCGCAAAGGGCGCCTTGCCCCCGTCCGCGTAGCTGTGGTGGCCGCTGTCGTCGTGAGCGTGGCGGCACCGCTGGCACAGCCGCTCTGGGTGCTCGTGGTGCTGCTCGTGCTGGGGTTGGCGGCCTTCGGGACGGTCTTCGTGCCTGCTGCGGCGATGGTGAGCGATGGCGCCGACCGGCGCCATCTCCATCAGGGCCTCGCCTTCGGCGTATCCAATCTCGCCTGGGCAGGCGGCCAAGGTGTGGCGGCCGCCTCGAGCGGGGCCGTTGCAGAGCTCACATCCGACGTCGTGCCCTACCTCGTGGTGGCGGCGTGCTTTGCGGCCACGCTGCTCGCTGTGGGCCGAGCGAGAGCCTTGATGGCCCCAGCCGCCAGCGGGGCCTGACAGCCAACACGGCTCAGCCGCGGGAGCCTCGGCCGCTCAGCGGCGGCTCAGCGCCTCGCCAGTTCGCCGGCTCAGCGGTTCAGCGGTTCAGCTTCAATTGTCTTCGCGGGCCACGAGCACGGGGCAGTGCGCGTGCTCCACGCACTGGTTCGCCACCGAGCCGAGGACGAGGCCGGCGAAGCCGCCGCGACCGCGGGATCCCACGACGAGCATCGAGGCAGCCCGACTCGCCTCGACGAGGGTCTCAGCCGGATTCCCGCCGACAGCGGAAGAGGTCACCTCGAGGTCGTCCATCGGCGGAGCCTCGGCCAGAATCTGGGCGAGCTCCCTCTCGGCCTCCTGCTGCAGCTGGGGGTAGTACTCATGAGCCGTCGTCCCGAAGAGCGACACGAGGGCAGGAAAGGCGTAGATGATGCTCAGCTTGGAGTGGCGAAAGCGCGCCTCCTCGATGGCATGGGCAAGGGCCCTCCCTCCCTCCGGCGAGCCGTCGACGCCGACTATCACATGCTGGGAACTCGGATCGACTGTCATCTAGGGATCCCCTTTCCTTCCGCCGGCCGAAGTCAACTGACACTATCCCTCCGGCACCGCCGGGCTGGGACTTTCGACCGGGCCGGGCCATCGGCGTAGCGTCAAGCCATGGTCACCGTGTCACGGTACGGATCGTGGAAATCACCGATAAGCGCTGATCTCCTTGCGGAGAATGCCGTCCGGCTCAGCTACCCGATGGTGGCAGGCGACAGACGCGACACCCTTTACTGGGTGGAGTCGCGCCCGGCGGAGAAAGGCCGGCTCGTCATAATGCGGCGCAGACCGGCCGGGGACGAGGAGGAGGTGTTCGGGGCGGGTCTCTCTGCGAGAACGCTCGTCCACGAGTACGGCGGCCGGTGCTACACCGTGCACGGCGAGACGGTCTACTTCTCCAACTTCGAGGACCAGCGGCTCTACCGCGTCCTCCCGGGCGGCCTGCCCGAGCCGATCACGCCAGAGCCCCCGTCGCCGAGGTCGGTGCGGTACGCGGCACCGGTGATGAGCCGCAACGGCCGGTTCCTCTACTGCATACGTGAGCGCCACGGGGCGCCGGGGGTCGCCGAGGAGGTCGTGAACGACCTGGTCGTGCTCGCCGGAGACGGTGAGGCCGAGCCGCGTACGGTCGCCGACGGTCACGACTTCTACTCGTTCCCCACCTTGAGGGGCGACGGCCGCCGGCTGGCATGGACCTGCTGGGACCACCCCCGCATGCCGTGGGACGGGACTGAGCTGTGGGAGGCCGAGCTAGGGGCAGATGGCCTCCCGTTCAGCTCCCGCCTCGTGGCCGGCGGTGAGGAGGAGTCCGTCACACAACCGAGGTACGACCCTGCCGGCCGGCTCCACTTCGTCTCGGACCGCACCGGTTGGTGGAACCTCTATTCAGATGACGGCGAAGGTGGTGTCCCCCTTGCACCCGCCGAGGCCGAATTCGCCGTCCCGGACTGGGTCTTCGGCGCTTCGACCTACGTCTTCCTTGCTGACGGCGGCCTGGTCGCGACGTACCTGTCGGACGGCTTCTCCCACCTCGTCCTGAGGCGACGGGCCGAGCCGGCCGTGTTCGAGCCCATCGAGACGCCGTTCGACAGCTTGACGCATCTGGCCGCCGGCCGTGGCCAGGCTTCCGTGGTCGCCGTGGCCGGCTCCTCGCTCCTGCCGGAGGCGGTCGCCGAGATCGGGGTCCCTTCGGGTGAGGTCTCGGTGGTGAAGTCAAGCTGGGAGCCGACGGTCGAGGCTCGCTACCTGGCACAAGCCGAGGCGGTCGAGTTCCCCACCGGAGACGGCCTCAGCGCCCACGCGCTCTTCTACGCGCCCGTCAACCCGGACTTCGAGCCTTCGCCCGGCGAGCTGCCACCGCTCATCGTCTCTTCCCACGGCGGGCCCACCGGCGCCTTCCTGCCGGGTCTCAAGTACGAGGTCCAGTACTGGACGAGCCGCGGATTCGCCTTCGTCGAGGTGAACTACGGCGGCAGCACCGGATACGGACGGGAGTACCGGGAGCGACTGAAGGGGCTCTGGGGGGTCGTCGACCTCGACGACTGCGTGAACGCGGCCTTGTTCCTGGCGGCCTCCGGTCGAGTCGACCGGAACCGCCTGCTGATTCGCGGCGGCAGCGCCGGCGGGTTCACGACGTTGTGCGCGCTGACGTTCCGGGACGTCTTTGCCGCCGGCGCCAGCTACTTCGGTGTCGGCGACCTCGGCGCCCTGGCCGAGCACACCCACAAGTTCGAGTCCCGCTACACGGTGGGACTCGTCGGCCCCTGGCCGTCTGGCCGGGCGGTCTACGAAGAGCGCTCGCCGGCGTTCCACACCGACCTCCTCGAGACGCCGATCATCCTGTTCCAGGGCTTGGAGGATGCCGTGGTGCCGCCCCGGCAGGCCGAGACGATGGTCGAGGCGCTCCGGGCCAAGGGGGTTCCCTTCGCCTATGTCGCCTATGAAGGCGAGCAGCACGGGTTCCGCCAGGCGGCCAACATCAAACGGTCGGCGGAGGCAGAGCTGTACTTCTACAGCCGCGTGCTCGGCCTGCCACTGGGCGACGACGTCGAGCCCGTCGAGATCGAGCATCCCGAGGCGCTCGAGGTCCCCACTGCCGGCTGACGCCGGATGGCCGAATACGGTGGGCGGATGGCAGAGAGCGCATACGAGTGGGTAGCCCGTTTTGCCGAGGAGCTCGGTACCGCAGCGCCCGACAAGACGGAGTTCAACGCCCTCCTCGGCCTCGCCAGCATCGCCGCCCACGCGTCCGAGCGGACGGCCGCTCCGGTGTCCTGCTGGGTGGCCGCCCGCGCCGGCGTCACCGCTGCCGAAGCGATGGCCGTGGCCCGTCGCCTCAGGCAGGAGACGGCGGTCGACGACGCCGGCGGCTTGCCCGGCGACGACGCCGGCGGCTTGCCGCTGACCTAAGCCACCCGCTGAGCCGCCGGCCTCTCCTCCTCGAGCACCGACACCACGGCCGCCTCGATCATCTGGCGGGCGCCTGGGTCCATCGCGGCCAGGTCGGAGACGGATCGCATCGCCCGGGCGATGTACTCGCGGGTGTCTTGTCGCTCGAATACCCGCGGATCTATGTAGGAGGAACGGCACACGGCGGGGGTGTTCCCGAGTTGCTCGGAGACCTGCCGGCAGACGGCGGTGACGAGTCGCCGGCGGGCGGCGTTGGAGGCCGCCGGCGACGAAGTCGCCAGATGGGCGCATGCCAGCACGGTCGCAGACCAGGTCCGGAAGTCCTTTGCCGAGAATTCCTCGCCGGCCAATGCCTTCACGTACTCGTTGACGTCATCGGCCCGCACGTCCACCCAGGACCGGTTCTTCCGCCAGGCGAGCAGGTCGCGCCCGTCGTCATCACGACGCTGCAGCCGGCGGATGAGCGGGGCCACGTCGGCGTCGCGCACCGTGATGACCCGCCGCTGGCCGCCCTTGGCCGGGTAGTCGAAACGCATGGCGGCGCCCCGCACGCTCACGTGGTCCCGCTCCAAGGTGGCGAGGCCGAACGTCTCGTGCTCTTCGGCGTACTCCTCGCCGCCGATGCGGAAGTAGCCGATGTCGAGCAGCCTGACGGCGGCTGCGAGCACCCGTTCCCTCGGGTAGCCCCGCCGGCCGAGGTCGGACTGCACAACTGCTCGCACCTCCGGCAGCACCCGCCCGAAGTCGACCATCTTGTGGAACTTCGCCAGATCCCGCCGCCGGCGCCACTCGTCGTGGTAGCGGTACTGCCGCCTGCCGGCCGCGTCGGTGCCCACGGCCTGGATGTGTCCATTTGGATGGGGGTCGATCCAGACATCGGTCCATGCCGGCGGGATGACGAGTGCTTCGATGCGCTCGAGCACCTCCGGATCCTTGAGCGGCGTACCGTCCGGCGACACATAGGAGAAGCCTCTTCCCCTTCTCCGCCGCCTGATCCCAGGCCCACTCAGATCTGAACGGCGAAGGCGTGGCATCGCCACGGGACATTCCCAGCCTGTGCCTGGCTCAATCTCTCACAGGCCGTAGAAGCGGCGCTCCATCACCTGTCGCGCCCTTCGGGTCACCCGGCGGTAGGCCTCCCGCAGGTCGGTCGGCGACATGCCGAGTGCCCTCGCCAGTTTCGCCAGTTGATCGCGGTCCTGCGGTAGCGAGTCCGAGCCCATCGAGCTGACGAGGCCGCCGGAGCCGGCGATGAAATTGCCGACGAGGTGCCAACGGTTGCGGGTCTCGGAGAGGAACCGGTACGCCTCCGAGAGAACCGTGGCCTCCCCCGAGTCGAGGATGCCGGCGGCCCCCAGACGACCCAGACTCGCCAACGTGCCCGTTCCCCGCACGCCGTGGGTCAGCTGGAGCAGCTGTACGAGCCACTCGATGTCGCTCAGCGAGCCCCGGCCGAGCTTCAGGTGGAAGTTGGGGTCCTCACCGGCTGGGATCCGCTCCCTCTCGACCCGGGCCTTGAGCCGCCGGATGGACCGGATCTCCGCCTCGCCGAAGGGGGCGCCGAAGACAGCCGACTCCACCAGCTCCATGAACCGGGCGAGGAGGGCGGCGTCGCCCGCCACCGGGCGCGCCCGCAGGAGGGCCTGCCTCTCCCATGTCTCGATCCAGCGGCGGTGATACTCGGCGTAGGCGTCCAGGCTGCGGGCGAGCGGCCCCTGGCGCCCCTCCGGCCGGAGCGAGGCGTCGACAGTCAGGATGCGATCGGCAGGCGTGGCGCCGTTCAGCCGGCGGAAGAGGGCTGCCGTGGCTTCCTCGGCGAGGGCGGCGTCGCCGGCCCCGTGGCCCTCGTAGACGATGAGCACGTCGAGGTCACTGCCGTAGGCCAGCTCCTCCCCGCCGAGGCGGCCCATAGCCACGATTGCCATCGGCAGCGCCGGCGCGACCGCTTCCAGCGCCGCCGCCAGCACGGCGTCGCCGAGGACGGCCAGCTGCGTGGTCGTCGCCGCAAGCGGTGCATCGAGGAGGATGTCGGCTGCGGCGATGCGGAGCGTCTCGGCCTGGACCAGGTGGCGAAGCGCTGCCTGACCCCTGCCGCCGGGGAGGCCGGCAGCCCGAGAGGCGCGCTCCCGCAGCTCGGCCGGCGGGGGGGCCATGAGCTCGCGATCATCGCCGAGGCGAGTCGCCAGCCCGGGCTGGCGCCCCACCAGCTCCCCCAGCTGTCGCCCCGTCCCGAGGAGGAAGCAGAGACGTCTCGCTAGCTCGGGCGACTCCCGGAAGGCGGCCACCACCACATCGCGACGGTGACGCGAGGCGACGAGGGTCCGCAGCCCGAAGAGCCCTTGATCGGGATCCGGAGTCTCCGAGAGCCAACCCAGCAGCACCGGCAGCAGCTGTTGCATGAGCCGGGAGGACCGGGTGAGCCCACGGGTCAGCTCCGCCAGCGCCTGGCGGGTGCGGTCGGCCTGGCGGAAGCCGAATGCCTGCAGGCGGGCCTCGGCCGCCTCCTGGCTGAGACGCCCGTCGGGCTCGCCAGGCGCCCCCGCCTCGCTCACCTGGCCGGCAGTCCCCATGGCAAAGACCTCGAGCAGCGGGCGGAAGAAGAGGCGCTCGTGGATGGCCCGCGCCGATCCCTGGTACCGGGCGAGGACAGCATCCAGCCCGCGGCTGAGCCCGAGCACACGGGCGAGCGCCTTCCGGGCTTCCGGATCGTCCGGGATCGTGTGCACCTGCGCCTCCTCCACGAGCTGCAGGCGATGCTCGACTGTGCGGAGGAACCGGTAGGCAAGGGCAAGGGCGGAGGCGTCGCCGGCATCGATGTAGCCGGCGGCCGCCAGCTCGGCCAGGGCCGGCAGCGTGGCCGGACGACGGATCAACGGGTCGGCGCCGCCGTGGACGAGCTGCAGCAGCTGGACGGCGAACTCGATGTCGCGGATGCCGCCACGGCCGCGCTTGATCTCCCGGTCGGCGAGCCCTCGCCGGGAGACCATCTGCTCTGCACGCCCTTTCATCGAGCGCAGCTCGGCCAGATCCTCGGCACGAAGGCGGCGCTCCCACAGCGCGGCGGCCGAGCACTGCTCGAAGGCGCGGCCGATGTCTGGGTCCCCGGCGGCGAAGCGGGCCTTCAGCAGCGCCTGGAACTCCCAGGGACGAGCCCATCGTTGCCAATAGTTCAAGTACGAGTCGAGCGAGCGCGTGAGAACGCCATTGCGGCCCTCAGGGCGAAGATCGGTATCGATCCGGAATGCCCGACCGGCGATGGCGAGCACTCGCCGGGCGAGGGCAACGGCCTGCGTAGTCCCGTGCTCCCCCGCCGGGCTCACGAACACCACGTCGACGTCGCTGGCGTAATTGAGCTCACCGGCGCCGTGCTTGCCCATGGCGATCACGGCGAGGCCGGCTCCGTGCTCCTCACCCGCGCCGGCGAGGCGGCAGGAGGCCTTCAGCACGGCGTCGGCGAGAGCCGAGAGAGAGCTGCCGACAGTCTCCAGATCGTCGAGGCCGGCCAGGTCGCGGGCGGCGATGGAGAGCAGCGCCAGCCTCTTTCGCCGACCGAGATCGTCGGGATCCACCGCCGCCAGCGGGTCGGGAAGATAACTCGGTGGCCAAGCCGATGACGTGGCCGCCGGCTCCTCCCTCGGCGGGAAGATGGCAGCTGTCACGCCGGCGAGCACGTCGAGGGCGGCCGGGTCCGTGAGGATCACTCGCCCCAGCGAACGGCTCGCTCCAGCCACTGCCGCGATAGTGGCGGCGAGGTGGTGGTCGCCCAGCCGCTCGGCGGTCCCAGCGTTGCCGGCTAAACGCTCGAAGAGAAGCCTCACCGCTGCCGGGGCGGCAGAAGCGGCAGCGGTGGCGACTAGCGCCTCAGGTTGTACGCGGTCGGATACGCACGTAACCGTATACATCCGCCGGGACGAATGAGCTCCCGCCCGGGCACCTGCTGCAGGTTGCCACGCAATGAGCTCGAAGCCGCCAAGAGCTGTAGGTCGAGCTGCTCTTGAGCCCGGTGAGGACAGAGCTACCCGGGTGGGAAGACATCGCCCACCCGAGTAGCTCCAAACGGAAAGTGCAGGCCTTTAGCAGGGAGCCTGAGGCTCCTCTTCCAGCTATGGCCGGTCGGGCTGCCCGTGCCTCGGGATGGTAGAGGCTGACCCGCAGACGAAGTTGTAGCAGTCGTACGGAGTGTTGTGCAGGGCAGTGTTGGCCGAGCCGGGGGCCCCGTAGTCAGCGTACAGACCGTAGTCGGAGTTGTAGTCGGCGGTGTTGTCCGAGGCGGTCTTCACGTTGTATTCGCCGCCGTAATTATCCTCCAGGTAGATGCCGCTGCCGGTGTTGTGGTTCGTCGTGTTGTGCGTGACCGTTTCGTTGCCCGGGTAGTAAAAGTTCATGCCGTAGCCAGCGTTGCCATTGGCATGGTTGTGGCTGTAGGTGGCGCTGAGGGAGTACTCGTCGAAGAATCCGTCACCTGCGTGATTCCCTCGCCGTCACCGTAGAGGTAGAACCCGTAATACTCAGTGTCGGCCGTGTCGCTCACATAGGAGTCGTTGTTCGAGTAATCGTCGTAGAACCCGTACGCTGAGGACCCGCCGGCGCTGTCGTGCGAGTGGCTGAAGGTGCTGTTGACGTCGTACTCGCTATAGATGCCGTAGGTGCTTCCGTCGAGGTTGGCGTAGGAGATCGTCACCTGCGACGAGTCCGTAGCAGATAGATACCGTAGGAGGCGTCCTGTGCGGTGACATTCGAGAACGTGCCGACGGCGACGTAGTAGGCGTAGATGCCGTAATAGGTGTCGGCGGTGTCGAACAGCAGCTGCAGCTTGCTGAGAGCAAGGTTACGAGCCGCAGTGACATCGACGTCGATTTCGAAGTTCTCGATGATGCCGTTCGTCACCGTGTCGGAGCCGGGAGCGTGCCCGTTGGCGCCGATCTGCACGCCATCTGTGTCGCTGCTCCCTCCCGGCCCGGTGATGGTGTAACCGCCGAGATTGAGCGTGATGTTGTTGGAGTTGATCGTGAGCGCCGGGCCGGCGGTATAGGACGAGCAGTCGAGGTTCGCCGTCAGAGTCACGCTCGCTGTGAGGACGTCTCCACAGCTCGGCTGTGGCGACGCCATTGCCGGGCCCGCCGTCAGCACTCCCGCGCCGAGGGCGACTGCCCCACCGGCTGACAGCGCAGCTACGCGCAGGCTCCACCGGCGGGCGTACGGCCGGCCGGGAACCCGTGCGGTTCCCACGAAAATATTGCGTCTCATTAAAGCTTCCCCTCTCCCCACGAGCGGCTCATGGAAAGCCGCTCTAGCGGTGGAGGAGGCTACATTGCGCAGTCCGCGTCGGCAGACCGTAACGGCTGACAAGGCGGCAATGCAGGCCCGTACCAGCGCGCCGGGACGGAGCTACCAGGCGGCGGCGTAGGCTGGCACGGTGGGCTACCTGCGCGTCGCCCTGTGCCAGCTCGATCCGACCGTCGGCGACCTCGACGGCAACGTCGAGAAGGTGATCGGCGCGCTCGCCGCCGCCGAGGACGAGGGCGCTGATCTGGCTCTCTTCCCCGAGCTGGTGCTCACCGGCTACCCGCCTGAGGATCTCCTCGTCAAACCGTCGTTCGTGGAGGGCAACCTGCGGGCGCTGAGCCGCGTGGCCGCCGCCAGCAGGCGCTGCGCCGCCGTCGTGGGCTTCGTCGACGAGGAAGGTGCCCTCTACAACGCCGCCGCCGTCCTCGCCGGGGGCAAGGTGCACGGTGTCTGGCACAAGGAGCTGTTGCCGAACTACGGGGTGTTCGACGAACGCCGCTGGTTCCGGCCGGGCTCGGGTCAGGACTCTGCTCTACCTGGTGAACGGCGTGAGGACGGCGGTCGTCGTCTGCGAGGACGCCTGGAGCGCGACTGGACCCGTCGCCCGGCTCGGGGCGGGGGGCGCCGAGCTCGTCGTCGTGATCAACGGCTCGCCGTACCGGCACGGCGTCCTCGCCGAGCGCCGCCGGATGCTTGCCACGAGGGCTGCCGACGCCTCCGTCGTGCTCGCCTACGTAAACCTCGTGGGCGGTCAGGACGAGCTCGTCTTCGACGGCGGCTCGATGGTCTTCGGCAGCGACGGCGAGCTGCTCGCCGCGTCCGCCCAGTTCGAGGAGACGATGAGCGTCGTCGACGTCGAGCTGCATCCGTCCTACCGCAAGCGGATCCTCGACCCACGCGGCTATGGCGACGGCAATCCGTTCCCGGCTGTCGAGGTCACCGAGGAGGGTGCCACCGACTCGCCCCGGTCGGTCTCGGTCAGCCGGCCGGTGGTGGCTCCCCTCCTCCAACCGGCGGAGGAGGTCTACAAGGCCCTCGTGGTGGCGACGAGGGACTACGTCGAGAAGAACCGCTTCTCGGACGTGCTCGTGGCGCTCTCCGGCGGAGTGGACTCATCGCTCGTCGCCGCCATCGCCGTCGATGCCATCGGCCCTGCCCGCACCCACGGCGTCATGCTGCCCTCGCGCTACTCCTCGCCCGGCTCGGTGTCCGACGCCACCGCCTTGGCCGCCAACCTGGGGATCGACACCCGCACCGTCGGGATCGAGCCGGCCCACGCGGCATTCATGGAGATGCTCGAACCTGCCTTCTCCGGCCGGCCCGCCGGCCTGGCCGAGGAGAACCTCCAGGCCCGCCTCAGGGGTGTCGTCGTCATGGCGCTCTCGAATCACTTCGGCTGGCTCGTGCTCACGACGGGCAACAAGAGCGAGATGGCCGTCGGTTACGCCACCTTGTACGGGGACATGGCGGGAGGCTTCGCCGTGATCAAGGACGTGCCGAAGACCCTCGTCTACGACCTGTGCCGCTACCGGAATGAAGTGGGGGCCACCGGCGTCATCCCGGCGGCCGTCCTCGAGAAACCGCCCTCCGCCGAGCTCAGACCGGGCCAACGCGACGACGAGAGCCTCCCCTCCTACGACGAGCTCGACCCGATCCTGCAGGGATACGTCGAGCTCGACAAGAGCGTGGAGGAGCTCGTTGCCGACGGGCACGACGCCGCCACGGTGAGAAAGGTGATCGAGCTCGTCGACCGCGCCGAGTACAAGCGCCGGCAGGCGGCGCCGGGACCGCGGGTGACCAGCCGAGCCTTCGGCAAGGACCGTCGCATGCCGATCACGAACCGCTACCGCCACGAGGTCGGGCCGCCCGCCACGACCCGGGACACCGACGGCGTCCCGGGGTGACCGCGGCCGAGTTGCTCGGGCTGTTGAGCGCGGCCCCGGCGGGTCCCGCACCTTCCTTCCTCACCCTGGAGGAATCCGCGGCCGGGTTGGGGCGGTTGCGGTATGTGGAGGTGGGTTTCTTCGAGCGTGTAGGCCGGCGGGCCGCCTCGTTGGAACCGGCCCCGGTGGCGATCTGGGCGGATTCGGCGAGCCGGGCGGCGGCATGGCGAGCATCTCTCATCGCCGAACTGCTGCCGGTCTCCGTCGGTCTGCCTGGCGCGGCTCAGCTGACTCGATCCGCCGGCGCGGCGGTGGACGAGGCCCTCGACCGGCTCGGGCCCGTGGCCGACGAACATCCTGCCCACACGCCATCGCGCCCCCTGGAGGAACCTTCTCCACCGCCCGGCGGCGTGATCGACGGCCCAGGACTGGTCGCTCACGTGGCCGCCTACTTCTACCCGGCCCTGCTCGGCGCCTACGAGGCCCGTCAGGCGGCTCACTCCCCGGCGGCGGACCCTCCGGTCCTGCGCGTGATGGCCCGCGTGGCCGCCGATCTGCGCGCAGAGCTCAACTCGGCGTCCGAGGTTGCCGAAAAAACAGCCTGTAGGCGTCCTTGACGCCCCCGGTACACTAAAACGAGACATGACGAAAGTTATGGCAAGCGCAGTCTCGAGGGTCCTGTAGCGGACCCCCCAGGATCATTCGGGGACTCGAGGCCTGTAACTCGACAGCGCGCCGCACCCGGTGCGATCCCCCCAATTTTTTGCGACACACGGAGGCTTCGGGACGTTGGCGAAGGAGCGAGTCGAAAGGGACGAGGAAGACCTCGTCCGCCTGTACCTCACCGATATCGGCCAGTATCCGCTGCTGACGAAAGACGACGAGGTTCGGCTCGCCCAGGCGATAGAGGCCAGGTGGGAGGCGGAGGAAGAGCTCCAGGCGAAGAAGGGCGTCACGCCCACCCGCCGACGCGAGCTGGCCCGGTGCTGCCGCGACGGCGAGACAGCCCAACGAACTTTTGTCCAGTCCAACTTGCGCCTCGTGGTGTCAATCGCCAAGAAGTACCAGGCTTCCGGGCTGCCCCTGCTCGACCTCATCCAGGAGGGCAACCTCGGCCTCATGCACGCGGTCGAGAAGTTCGACTGGCGCAAGGGATTCAAGTTCTCGACCTATGCGACGTGGTGGATCCGCCAGGCGATCACGAGGGGCATCGCCAACACCGGCCGGACGATCCGCCTCCCGGTGCACGCGGGCGACACGCTCGCCCGGGTCCAGAAGGCACAGGTGCGCCTGGAGCTGAAGCTCGGGCGCCCCGCCTCCCTGGCCGAGCTCGGGGCAGAGGTGGAGCTACCCGAGGACAAGCTGATCGAAGCTCTGCGTTTCCGCGCCGAGCCGCTCTCTCTGTCTGAGCCGCTCCGGGAGGACGGCGATGCCGAGCTGGGCGATGTCGTGGAGGACCGGTCGGCGGAATCGCCGTTCGAGATGGCCGCCACCGCCCTGCTCCCGGTCGAGATCAACCGGCTGCTGGCCCCACTCGACGAGCGGGAGCGCGAGATCCTGCGGCTGAGGTTCGGGCTGGACCGGGGGGAGCCACGCACGCTCGAAGAGGTGGGCGAGCATTTCAACCTGACCCGGGAACGCATCCGCCAGATCGAGGCCAGGGCGATGTCGAAGCTACGGCACCCGTCGAGCGACACCGGCGCCAGGGACCTGCTCACCGTCTGAGAGAGCCGAGGGGCCGGTCCCACCGAAGGGTGGGGGACAGCGCCTGTAGGACTTGCGGCCCACACGGGCGGCTCGCGAGGTGAGTTGCGAGGCATCGTTACGCCACAGCCGGTTACAGAGCGCCGGCGGCCGCGATCCCACATGCGGCGGCCAGACACGCAGCCAGCAGGCTGCCGAGACCGATCAACATGGCCCGACCGGGCATGCCGTCCGCGAAGAGCCTTACCGTCTCCCAGCTGGCCGTGGACCAGGTCGTGAGACCGCCGCAGCCACCGACACCAACTACGGTGGCGAGCGAGCCGCCGAGCCCGTGGTACCACGACAGGCCGATGAGCAGGCCGAGAACGAGCGAGCCGCCGAGGTTGACGATCAGAGTTCCGAAAGGAAAGGGGTCGTCGAACCACCGGCCGGCGAGGCGCTCGACCTGGTAACGGGAGACCGCCCCGGCTGCTCCGGCGAGGCCGATCGCAGCGGTGAGGAGCATCAAGCGGTCCTTCGCCGGGCGACGGCAATGCCCGCCGCCGTCCCGAGCACGCCACCGGCGAAAGTTGCCGCCAGGTAGCCGGCGGCGAGGAGAGGCCGGCCTGACCGCACGAGGACGTCCGCCTCTCCGGCGAAGGTCGACACCGTAGTCCAGGCCCCGAGCACACCGGTGCAGGCAAAAGCCCTGACGAGGGGGGCGCCCCGCGTCGGCCTCCGATGCTCGATCAGCAAGGTGAGGATGAGACCGAGAACGAAGGCTCCCGATGTGTTGATGAGCCACGTCGTGATCGGGAAGCCCGTCTCGGTACCGGGCACCGCCCGCTCGAGGGCGTATCGGGCGATGGCGCCGAGCCACCCGCCGGCCGCCACCGCCATGAGGAACGGCCAGCCGGCGTGGTGATGCGGCTCATGGCTTTCCGCTGGCCCGGCTCGATCGGCCTCGGACAGGTCAGGGTCAATTGGAAGCCGATCGCCCGCCCCGACTGCGGTCCAAGCTCGCTGCACCCACTTCGGAACTCGCATCGAGGCGTTCGCTGACTTCTCGTCCATCTATGTCTCCTGCTCCCGAATCCCAGACCGATTCATTCGCAGGAGCCATCAGGTTCGACGCGCAACGCTGGCGCCGACCGGTTCGGGCGAGCTCCATCGCCTCTGGCTGTGAGACTACCGCGGCGCGGTAATGCCTCTGTTGCCGGCCGGGCAGCGCCGCCGGCGGCGTTCAGGCATGGCCGGCGAGGGGACAGGTACGCTCGGGCGAATGTTGAAGAAACTGATCATCGTGGCCGTGCTGGTCGCCCTCGGGGCTGTCGCCGCCAAGCGGTTGCGGGACACCTGACCCCAAGCCCCTCGGCTGGGCGGCGCCGCTGTTATCCCGCAGCCGCCATCTCCCGGTGTGTGCCGTACCACCATCCGAGGGCGAAGGCCCCCGTCCCGAAGGCGACGGCGCCGACCGAGACGGCTATCGCCGGTCGGGGAGGCACCGCCGTGATGCGGTGCCGCACGTCCCGGACGCGATCCCGCAGCCGGACCGGCTGCACGAACCGGGTGATCTCGAAGTTGTGCTCGCGGGCATACTTGGTGAGCACGCGGTCCGGGTTGACGGCGACCGGATGGCCGACGGTCTCCAGCATCGGCAGGTCGGTGTAGGAGTCCGTATAGGCATATGACTCGGAGAGGTCGATCCGCTCCCGCTCCGCCAGCTCCCGGATTGCCTCCGCCTTGAATTGGCCGTAGGCGTAGAACTCCATCGCTCCCGTGTAGCGACCCGCCTCGTCCAGTTGGGCTCGGCTCCCGACTGTGGCGTCGGCGCCGAGGTAGCGGCCGAGCGGGGCGACGATCTCTGCCGGCGACGCCGAGATGAGCACTACGTATCGGCCGGCCGCCCGGTGCTGGTCGATCAGGTCGGCCGCCTCGGCGTAGATGATCGGGTCGACTATCTGCTCGAGCGCCTCGGCGACGATCTCGGCCACGCGGGACTGCTCCCAACCTCGCGTCAGCTTGAGGACCGACTCTCTGATCCGGTCCAGCTTCTCCTCGCTTGCTCCGAGGTGGAGATAGACGAGCTGCCCGTAGAGGGCCCGGAGCACCGTGCGCCGGTTGATGAGCCCACCGCGATAGAGCGACCGGCCGAAGGCGACCATCGAGGCTCGGGCGATGACGGTCTTGTCGAGGTCGAAGAAGGCAGCCTGCCTGGCCGCTCCGGCAGGCTCGGCGGCGGGCCCGGACGTCTCGGCGGGCTGAGGAACGACCGCCGGCGCTCCCTCGGGGGGCTCTGAGGCGGCGCCGGACGTCTCGGCGGGCTGAGGAACGACCGCCGGCGCTCCCTCGGGGGGCTCTGAGGCGGCGCCGGACGTGACTCGGGTGCCGTTGTTCGGCTGCCCGGTGTCTTCAGTCACGTGCGCGGTGCAAGAAGCTGCCGGATCTCTTCGTCCTCTGTCTGGTTGCTCACGAGCAACATCAGCTCGTCGCCGACGTCGAGAATGGTGTCGGAGCGGGGAACCACCACGTGGCTCTCCCGGACGAGCGCCACGACGGCGGCCCCCCTGGGCAGGCCGAGATCGCCCACTGAGGAACCTCGGATAGGAGATCCCTCGGCGAGCGTCATCTCTACGAGGCGAGTGTTCCCGCCTTCGAACTGCAGCAGGCGCACCAGCACCCCCACCGAGACGGCCTCCTCCACGAGGCCGGCGAGCAGCTGAGGGGTCGAGACGGCGACATCCACGCCCCAAGCCTCATTGAACAACCAGTGGTTCCTCGGGTGGTTGACGCGGGCGATCACCCGTGGGACGGCGAATTCCTGCTTCGAGAGGAGGGAGATGACGAGATTGTCCTCGTCATCACCGGTCACCGCGACGACTACTTCGGCCTCGTCGAGTCGGGCCAGGTGCAGCGAGGAGACCTCGCAGGCATCAGCAGCCAGGCACTTCACACCGGCGGGAAGCGACGGCGACAGCACCGCCACGAGGTCGGCGTTCTTCTCGAGGAGCAGGACCTCGTGCCCGCTCTCGGCCAGGTCCTCCGCCAGGAAGCGACCGACCTTGCCTGCCCCGGCGACGGCGACTTTCACCGCACCCGCCGGCTCTCGCCGCCGACGCCGGCGTCCTTCCCGAACAGCTCGGACAGCTGGGCGGACGACTCATCGGTCACGGCGAGGTAGAGGACGTCGCCGTCCTGGCCGACGAGGTCGTTCACCCGCAGGCTCGGCGTAGTCGCCCGCATGACCGAGACGAGCCGCACACCGTCGGGCAGGAGGGCGCTGATTTTCTTGCCTGCCCAGGCGCCCGGGAGGGGACGCTCCACCAGATGAAGCTGGCCGGAGCCGTCGGTCCACTCAAAGCTTCCCTCCCCGGGAAGGATGCGGCGAAAGACCTGATCGATCGTCCAGGTGACGCTGGGAACCGTCGGGATGCCGAGGCGCTGGAATATCTCGGCCCGGCGAGGATCGTAGATGCGGGCGACCACGTTGGGGATGTCGTAGGTCTCCCTGGCGATGCGGGCAGTGAGGATGTTCGAATTGTCGCCGCTCGTCACGGCCGCCAAGGCGTCGGCGTGTCCCGCCCCGGCCTCGTCGAGGTGCATCCTGTCGAAGCCGAAGCCGAACACCTTCTGGCCGCCCCACTCGGGGGGAAGACGGCGGAAGGCGCGTGGCAGCTTGTCGATGACCGCAACGCTGTGACCCTCCCTGTCCAGCTCGGTCGCGAGCCCGGCGCCCACCCGCCCACAGCCGACAACGACAACGTGCATCGCCAACAATCCTCCCTGCTCGGGGCCACCGGCACAAGCCGGCTGACCGCCCGGCGGCACGACGGCAACCCGCGGCGGCCCGCTCGGCACGGCTAGCGGTGGTTATGTGGGTCCGGAGCACGACAAGATAGCCATGTGACGAAGACCGGCGACGAGTCGAGAATGGCCGCGCAGTCGCCGCTGCCCGCAACCTACGTTCTGCCGGAGCCTCCGAGCTACCGCTTGAAGAAGCTCTTCCTCGGCGACCCTCTCATCACCGAGCGGCTCTCAGAGGAGCGGCTCGACAATGTCACGGCGCTCGGAGTCCTGGCGCCCGACTGCATCTCGTCGACGGCTTATGGGACAGAAGAGATGCTGAACCAGCTTGTTCGCTTCGTCGGCGTGGCCGCCTTCAGCCTCCTGCTGCCCATCACAGGAGCCGTGCTCCTCGTGCTCTTCTTCGTGACCCTCTCCTACCGCGAGGTTGTGATGGTCTACACCAAAGCTGGCGGCTCATATGTCGTGACGAGGGAGAACTTCGGTCCACGCGTGGCCCAGATCGCCGCCGTGGCGCTGATCATCGACTACATCGTCACCGTCGCCGTCCAGACCTCGGCCGGCACGGACGCCCTCAGCTCGGCCTTCCCCGCCCTCGTACGCTTCACCGTCCCGATCACCGTGGCTGTCGTAGTGATACTCGCCTACGGCAACCTGCGGGGCATCCGGGAGGCGGGCCGCACGTTCGCCCTGCCCACCTACCTGTTCGTCGCTTCCATCGGCAGCCTGATCATCGTCGGGCTGGTCAGGTGGGGCCTCGGGCAGCTGCACGCCCACTCGATCCACCATGCCGGCGTCGGGCACATCGGCACGCCCGGAAGTGGGCTCCTCTTGGGGGCCGGCGTGCTCTACGTCCTTCGGGCCTTCGCCAATGGCGGCTCGTCGCTCACAGGGCTCGAAGCCATCTCGAACGGCGTCGCCAACTTCAGGGAGCCGAGCGGGCGCAACGCCCGCCGGGTGCTCGTCATCATGTCCGCCACTCTCGGCTCCCTCGTGCTCGGAGTGTCCCTGCTGGCCCGCATCACACATGCCGTCCCATACGTGAGTGGCACGCCGACAGTGCTCTCCCAGGAGGCCCACTACGTGTTCGGGTACTCGTTCGTGGGGAAGGTGGGTTTCTTCCTGGTGCAGGCGACGACGATGCTGATCCTCTACACCGGGGCCAACACGAGCTTCAACGGATTCCCGAACCTCGCCAGCTTCGTGGCGCAGGACGCCTACCTCCCCCGCCGGCTCACCCGGCGCGGCCACCGTCTCGTCTTCTCGAACGGCATCATCCTCCTCGCCGTCGTCTCGCTCTGTCTCATCATCGCCACGGGGGCCAACCTGACCTCGCTCGTGGCCCTTTACGCCATCGGCGTCTTCACCGGCTTCACAATGGCCGGCGCCGGCATGGTGAAGCATCATCTCACCCACCGCGAGTCCGGCTGGCACTACAAGATCTGGATCAACGGGTTCGCCGGCGCGCTCTCGTTCCTAGTAGTCCTGATCTTCGCCGTCACCAAGTTCACCGAAGGGGCCTGGGTCGTCGTCGTCGCCTTCCCGACCCTCGTCTTCGTGTTGATCCGCCTCCACCACCAGTACACCCTCGAGAGACAGGAGCTGGAGGCGAACGCGCCGCGGGCGCTGATGGAGCCCGTGCTCCGGCGGCTCGTGGCGCTCGTGTTCGTGGAGCGGCTCGACCTGGCGACGGCGAGAGCCCTCCAGTACGCCCGGACGCTCCACCCAGACGAGCTGCGGGCAGTGCACTTCGTGCTCGACTGGGCCGTGGCCGACCAGCTCGAGGACCAGTGGACACGCCTCGGCCTGGACCGGCTCCCTCTCGACGTCATCGAGTGCCCCGACAGGCGCCTTACGAGGGCGGCGATGCAGCTAGTGGCGGAGACCGCCGAGGACGGACAGACCGAGGTGTCGGTATTGCTGCCGCGGAAGGTCTTCGAAGGTGCGTGGCGCATCGCGCTGCACGACCGGACCGCCGACGAGATAGCGGCCTACGTCAGCCAGCTGCCCAACGCCAACGCCACGATTGTCCCCTATCCGCTCGGCAAGGCGCGCAAGAAACTGGTCCCCTGGAGGACCGACGCCACGGAGTCGTACCCGCCGGGGTCCGACGCCTTCGACGAGCTGAGCGAGACCGGCAGCGCGCCGCTGCACGATGGCAAGGAGCGTGTCTCCGCGGGTGGGGAGAGGGGAGGCTCGGAGAATGGGCGGAGTGGCTCCGGTGCGGTTGCGGCCCGCTCGCCTGGCGAGGACAGCGACGCGCCAGGGGCCGGCGACGAGGCTCGCGCCGGCAGTGAGGCCGGGGCCGACGGCGAGCAGGCGAGATCGCGGCGTTTACGGCATCCGTGGGCACGGGAGGCCAGCGCCGAGCGCCCCAGCCGAGCAGAGCCGCCCGAGCCGCGCCGGCCGTCGGTCGAGCGCGAGGCCAGACGCCCCTCGGCGCCGGGCACGACGAGGATCTCCAACCTGCGGCCACGCCAGCGGGCGCGGGTCGAAGGGCGCGTCCGCTCGGTTCGTGTCCAGGCCGGAGGGGGCGTCCCCAGCGTGGAGTGCGTCCTCTCCGATGGCTCGGCGTCGATCCTGCTCGTCTTCCAGGGGCGCCGCCGGGTGCCCGGAATCGAGCCTGGCACGAGGCTGATCGTGGAGGGGATGGTGGGCGAGAGGGGCAGAAAGCCGGCGATGATGAACCCGCTCTTCACCATCACACGGACGGCCGACGGCCCGGAGGCCGGGCCGCCGGCGCCGGGGCCATCGCGCCGGTGAGGCACTGAAGGGGACTGTTCGCCCCGACTCAACGGCTATCCTGCCCCCGACCTGAGCAAAGGAGCAATCGGTGATCCCTCACCTCCTCGCGAGCGAAGGCGGCTACCAGTCCTTCACGCTCGGAGGCGCCGAGCGCGGTTGGCTGCTGTTCGCCCTCGCAGCGGGCCTCGTTGCGATAATCGTGGCCCTCTACCTGATGCGCGGCGTCCTCGCCGCTGACCAGGGCACTCCGTCGATGCGCCGGATCGCTCTCGCCATCCAGGAGGGCGCCGTCGCCTTCCTTCGCCAGCAATTCCGCACGATCGCGATAATCGTCGTCCCGCTCTTCGTGCTGGTCTTCTTCACCGCCACCAAGGTCGTCGACCCGGTCACGGGCAAGCTCGCCCTCACCTTCGCGTCGGCCGGCCTGGCGAGGGCGGTCGCCTTCCTGTGCGGAGCGCTGTTCTCCGGGGTCACCGGCTTCATCGGCATGAGCCTGGCAGTGCGGGGCAACGTCCGGACGGCCGCCGCCGCCCGGAGCGGGGAGCTGGCCGGGGCGCTTCGCGTCGCC
The DNA here is from genome assembly GCA_963754255.1 of uncultured Actinomycetota bacterium. Classification (GTDB taxonomy): domain Bacteria; phylum Actinomycetota; class Acidimicrobiia; order Acidimicrobiales; family Bog-793; genus CAVWEW01. The sequence continues at coordinate 110,227 of CAVWEW010000005.1, read as the reverse complement.
TTCCGCACCGGCGGCATCACCGGCATGTTCTGCGTCGGCCTCGGGCTCATCGGGGCGACGGCCATCGTCTTCATCTTCCAGAACACCGCGACGGCCGTGCTGATCGGCTTCGGCTTCGGGGCCTCGCTGCTGGCGCTTTTCATGCGAGTCGGAGGCGGCATCTTCACCAAGGCCGCCGACGTCGGCGCGGACCTCGTCGGCAAGGTGGAGGCGGGCATCCCGGAGGACGACCCGAGAAACGCCGCCACGATCGCCGACAACGTCGGCGACAACGTCGGTGACTGCGCCGGGATGGCGGCCGACCTGTTCGAGTCGTACGAGATCACCATCATCGCCTCGCTCATCCTCGGCTACTCCGCCTTCAAGTCGCTCTACCCGACCAACCCGGGCGCCTGGACCAGGGGGCTCATCTACCCGCTCGTGGTGGCCGCCATCGGCATCCTCACCTCCGCCGTGGGCATCCTCGTGGTGCGGGCGATGCCCCGCGACAAGACGGCCATGGCACCGATCAACAGAGGGCTCCGCCTGTCGGCCCTCCTGACTCTCATCGGCGCCTTCTTCGTGGCGCAGTTCTACGTCCACAACCTGAAGGTGTTCTGGGCGGTCGTCGTCGGCGTGGCCCTCGCCCTTGTGGCAAGTGTCATCACGGAGTACTTCACCTCCACCGAGAAGACCCCGGTGAAGGACATCGCCGACTCGGCGCGCACCGGGCCGGCCACCACGGTCCTGTCGGGCATCTCGATCGGGCTCGAGTCGAGCGTGTGGGCGATCATCGCCATCTCGGTGGCGATCGCCGCGGCCGTCGCCCTCGGCAACGGGAACATCTCGGTCTCCCTCTACCTCGTCGCCCTCGTCGGGATCGGCATGCTGTCGACGACGGGGATGATCGTCTCGGAGGACTCCTTCGGGCCGGTGGCCGACAACGCCGCAGGCATCGCCGAGATGTCCGGTGAGTTCGAGGGCGAGGCGGAGCGGGTCATGGTGCAGCTCGACGCCGTCGGGAACACGACGAAGGCGATCACAAAGGGTGTCGCCATCGGGTCCGCCGTTATCGCCGCCGTCGCCCTCTTCTCGTCGTTCATCGAGACGATCGGCTCCCAGCTCGGCCTGAAGGCGGTGGGCAACAAGCTCTTCTCGCTCGCCCAGACCCAGATCAACGTGGCCCACCCGACGACGTTCATCGGGTTGCTCATCGGCGGCTCCGTGGCGTTCCTCTTCTCGTCCCTTGCCATCCGTGCCGTCGGCCGTTCGGCGGGGACCGTCGTACACGAGGTCAGGCGGCAGTTCCGCGAGCACCCGGGGATCATGGACGGAACCGAGCTGCCGGAGTACGGCCGCGTCATCTCGATCTGCACGGCCGCAGCCCAGCGGGAGCTCGCCACGCCGGCGTTGCTGGCCATACTGACGCCGGTCATCATCGGCTTCGGCATCAACTATTTCGCCCTCGGGGCGTTCCTCGCCGGCGCCATCCTGACCGGCCAGCTGATGGCGAACTTCCTCTCCAACTCCGGCGGGGCGTGGGACAACGCCAAGAAGTACATCGAGGACGGCTTCCACGGAGGAAAGGGCTCCGACGCCCATAAGGCGGCTGTCATCGGCGACACCGTGGGGGACCCGTTCAAGGACACCGCCGGCCCGGCGCTGAACCCGCTCATCAAGGTCATGAACCTCGTGTCGCTGCTGATTCTCCCCACGGTGATCACTCTGCGGCACAACGCCACGGCCAGGTTCACGATCGCCGGCGTGGCCCTCGTGATCCTTGCCGGCGCCATCGCCTTCTCGAAGCGGGCGACGGGCTCGATCGCAGGCGCCGAGCAGGAGCCATCGAGCGGGCCGGTCGAGCCGACGAGCGGCCCGGGCGCGCCGGCGCCAGTCGTTCCGGAGGGCTCCCCGATCCGGGCCTGAGCTTCAGGCACCGGCGGCGATGCGTACGTGGCCATAGGCCGATGGCCTAAGTTGCACGGGCGATGGCCAGGCCGCTCGTGATCGTGGAGTCCCCTGCGAAGGCGAAGACGATCGCGGGCTTCCTCGGGAGCGAGTACCTCGTGGAGTCCTCGATCGGCCACATCCGTGACCTGCCGAGCGACGCCGCCGAGGTACCGACCTCGATCAAGGGCGAGCCGTGGGCCCGGCTCGGCGTGGACGTCGAGAACGACTTCAAGGCGTACTACGTCGTCAGCCGGGGGAAACGGGAGCAGGTAGCCAAGCTGAAGCGCCTCCTCGGCGACGCGAGCGAGCTCTACCTCGCCACTGACGAGGACCGCGAGGGCGAATCCATCGCCTGGCACCTGAGCGAGGTCCTCTCCCCTCGCGTGCCCGTGCGGCGGATGGTCTTCCACGAGATCACGGCGCCCGCCATCGCCCATGCCATCGCCCATCCGAGGGAGCTCGACCGCCGCCTGGTCGACGCACAGGAGGCTCGGCGGATCCTCGACCGGCTCTACGGGTACGAGGTCTCACCTGTGCTCTGGCGAAAGGTGGCTCCCCGGCTGTCGGCGGGCCGAGTGCAGAGCGTCGCCACGCGGATCGTGGTGGAGCGCGAGCGGGAGCGGATGGCCTTCCGCCCGGCGTCGTGGTGGGGCATCGAGGGATCCTTCGAGGCCGGTGGGACACCTTTCGGCGCCCGCCTGGCAGACCTCGCCGGCCGCCGGGTCGCCACAGGGGACGATTTCCTTCCGACGGGAGCTCTCGCTGCCCCCGACGAGGTCGTGCGGCTCGACGAGCAGGCAGCCACAGGGCTTGTGGCCGCCCTCGAGGACGCCTCTTTCTCCGTCGCCTCGGTCGAGGAGCGCCCCTACCGGCGCGCCCCGGCGGCACCGTTCATCACCTCGACGATCCAGCAGGAAGCGGCCCGGAAGCTGCGCTTCAGCGCCCAGCGGACGATGCGGGTGGCGCAGGCGCTCTACGAGCGGGGCTACATCACCTACATGCGGACCGATTCGACGACTCTTTCGGAGACGGCGATCCGGGCGTCCCGGGAGCAGGCGACGGCGCTCTACGGCCCGAGCTCGGTCCCCTCCTCGCCCCGGGTGTACAGGAGTCGGGTGAAAAACGCCCAAGAGGCGCACGAGGCGATCCGTCCTGCCGGGGAGCAGTTCCGCCGGCCGGCCGCCCTCGCCCGTGAGCTGTCCGGGGACGAGCTTCGCCTCTACGAGCTCGTCTGGCAGCGCACGGTGGCTTCTCAGATGATCGACGCCACCGGGACGAGCGCCCGCGTGCGGCTCGAGGCCATGACGACCGCCGACACGGTGGCCGGGGTCGCTCCGCAGGTGGCCGGCTTCGTGGCGACGGGGACGGTGATCACCGAGCTTGGTTTCTTGCGCGTCTACAGGGAGGACGAGGACGAGACCGAGGAGGGGAGCCAACAGGACGGCTCCACCTCCTCGAGCGCGACAGCTCGGGGCGGAGGCGGGCGTCGCGACGAGGACGTGCGGCTCCCGCAGCTCACCCGGGGCCAGGGCGTCACGTGCAACGGCCTCGAGAGCGAGCCTCACGAGACGCGCCCGCCCGCCCGCTACACGGAGGCCTCGCTCGTACGCCGGCTGGAGGAGCTCGGCGTGGGCCGCCCCTCCACATACGCCAGCATCATCCAGACCATCCAGGACCGGGGCTATGTCTGGCGGAAGGGAACAGCCCTCGTACCCTCCTTCACTGCTTTCGTCGTCGTCGGGCTCATGGAGCGGTACTTCGCCAACCTCGTCGACTACGGCTTCACTGCCAGCATGGAGGACGACCTCGACGAGATCGCGTCCGGTACCGAGGAGCAGATCCCCTGGCTGGAGCACTTCTACTTCGGCGAGTCCCGTCACCTGAGACGTCCGTCGGAGGCCAGCGCGCCGACACCCCGCCACGCCCTCGCCGTCGAGGGCAGCCGGGGGCTGAAGGACGCCGTGCTCGCCCACCTCGCCGAGATCGATCCCCGGGAGGTCAACTCGATCCCCCTCGGCGCGGATCCCGACGGGGAGGAGATAGTCGTCCGGGTGGGCAGGTACGGGCCTTACCTGCAGCGGGGGGACGACCGTGCCTCGGTGCCAGACGACGTCGCCCCCGACGAGCTGACGCCGGAACGAGCTGTCGAGCTGCTGTCGAAACCGTCCGGCGACCGGGAGCTCGGGACCGATCCCGCCACCGGGCAGACGGTGCTCGCCCGAGCCGGTCGCTACGGACCCTACGTGCAGCTCGGCGATGCCGGCGATGGGGGCAAGCCCCGCACGGCATCACTGTTCTCTTCGATGGCGCTCGACTCGATCTCGCTCGAGGACGCCTTACGGCTGCTGCAACTGCCGCGCACCCTCGGCGACGATCCCGACGTCGGCGTCGAGATCGTCGCCATGAACGGCCGCTACGGGCCCTACCTGAAACGTGCCGAGGAGACGAGGAGCCTCGACACAGAGGACCAGTTGTTCGAGGTGACCCTCGAGGAGGCCGTGGCACGTTTCGCCCAGCCGAAGCAACGCCGCTTCGGCGTCTCGGCAACACCGCTGCGGGAGCTCGGCACCGACGTGATGAGCGGGGGGACCATCCAGCTACGGTCGGGCCGTTTCGGCCCGTACGTCACCGACGGCACAGTGAACGCCTCTCTTCGGCGGGGCGATGATCCCGACACGATCACACCCGAGCGGGCTTCGGAGCTGCTGGCGGCGCGGCGTGAAGCCGGCCCGGGGAAACGGCCGCGAGCCGCGAAGGCCGGCGGTACGAAGAAGACAGGCACGAAGAGAGCCGGCACGACGAAGGCAGCTGGGAAGAAGGCGGGGGCCAAGAAGGCGAACGCCAAGAAGGACGGCACGAAGGCGGCCGCGGGGTCGAAGAAGGCGGGTGCCTCGAAGAAGGCGGCCGGGACGACCAAGGCCAGCGGGGCCACCAAGACGGCCAATGCCAGGAAGACCACTTTGTCCGAGTAGTGCGGCGGTGAGCGGCCCACCACCGGTTGGCTAGCGTCGGCGGTCGATGAAGGAGACTCCGCCACGCAGTCACCGGGTCCGAGCGGGGAGAGGTCTGCTCATCGCCATAGAAGGCGGAGAGGCTGTCGGCAAGTCCACGCAAGCAGCGCTCCTGGCGTCCTCGCTCGGGGCCGAGGTGAGCCGGGAGCCGGGAGGGAGCTCCTTCGGGGAGCGGGTGCGCGGATTGCTCCTCGATCCGGCCATCGGCTCGATGGACGCCCGTGCCGAGCTGATGATGATGCTTGCCGCCAGGGCACAGCACGTGGCCGAGAGGCTGCGCCCCTGGATCGACAACGGCCTCGACGTGGTCGTCGACCGGTACTCGGGGTCGACCCTGGCCTACCAGGGGTACGGCCGCGGGCTTCCATTGGAGCCGCTCCGGGTCGCCTGCGACCTCGCCACCGCTGGTCTCTGGCCCGACCTCACCATCCTGCTCGACGTCCCACTCGAGGAGAGCGGCGCCCGGCGGGCGGGCGCCCCGCAAGATCGCATCGAGTCCGAGGATGACCGGTTCCATATCAAGGTCAGGCAGGGATACCTGGAGCTGGCCGCGGCCGACCCGGCCACCTGGGTCGTGATAGAGGGGACCGGAGAGCCTGAAGAGGTGGCGACGAGAGTCCTGACGACGGTCCGCGAGCGTCTCAGCGACCGGTGGTCATGAGCGCCGACCCGCTTCCGAACGCACCGGTGCTCGACCGCATCGTCGGACAGCCCAGGGCGACGCGCATCCTGCGGGCATCCGTGGCCGCCCCGGTGCACGCCTATCTGTTCGTCGGCCCGCCGGGGAGCGGAAAGCGGGAAGCGGCGATCGCCTTTGCGGCGGCGCTCTGCTGCCCGAACGGTGGGTGCGGGCAGTGCGTCGCCTGCCGAGAGGCGCTCGCAGAACGCCATCCAGACGTCGTGGTCGTCGAGCGGTCGGGCCAGTGGATCTCCGTCGACCAGGCACGGGACGTGACTCGGCTCTCCCTCCGCTCGCCGCGGGCGGCGAGGTACCAGGTCCTCGTGCTGGTTGACCTCCACCTCGTGGAGAAGGCCGGTCCGGCGCTGCTGAAGACGATCGAGGAGCCTCCGGACACGACAGTCATAATCGTGCTCGCCGACTACGTGCCGGCGGAGCTCGTCACCATCGCGAGCCGGTGCCTCACCGTCGAGTTCGATCCCCTCCGCGAGAGCGACATCGTGACTGTGCTGTCGCGCGAGGAGGTGGATCTACCGGCCGCCGAGGCCGTCGCCCAGGTGGCGCGGGGGCGGCTCGACAGGGCGAGGCTGTTGGCGAGAGATGAGGGTTTCTCGGTGCGAATGGAGCGGTGGAGGCAGGTTCCGGCCCGCCTCGACGGGACAGGGGCCACGGCCGCCCGCCTCGCCGACGAGCTGGTCGAAGCGGCCGCGGAGCCGGCGGAGGTCGTGAAGAGGGTTCACGCCGGCGAGCTGGCTCACCTGGCCGATCTGGCCAAGCAAGCCGGCGAGCGCGAAATTCCGGGACAGGCAGCCATCACGGCGCGCCACCGAAGGGAGGAGCGCCGCGTACGGACCGACGATCTGAGGGCGGGCCTGGCCACGCTGGCGGCCGCCTACCGGCTCCGCCTCGACGACACCGGCGCCTCCGGACCGAAAGGCCCAGCTCCTTCGGCGATCTCGGTTCCGCTGCGGGCAGTCGAGCTCGTCAACGAGGCTGCGGAACGCCTGACGAGGAATCCCAACGAGACCCTCCTCCTCGAATGGCTGCTTCTCCGCCTCGACGGGCTCAGATGATCCGGCCCTAGGAGCCGGGAGCGGCAGCCCGGGCGCCCAGCGATAGACCGTCGATCATGAGCCTCGCCGATCGCGACTACGAGCATTGGGTGAAAGCCCTCCGGGCCTCGCATGAGCGCCTCGACCCCGTCGTCCGGCGGCTCGACGCCGAGAGCCTCGTCCGGCGGTCCTACTGCGACCAGTGGAGCATCGCCCAGGTGCTTTCCCACCTCGGCAGCGGTGGCGAGATCATGATGCTGATGATCGACGCCGCCCTCGGCGGTCCTCCCACACCGAACGAGGCGCGCGAGGAGATATGGGCGCAGTGGAACGGCAAGGAACCCCAGCAGCAGGCTGCCGACTATCAGGTCGCCGACGAGCGTCTCCTGAACCGGTTGGAGTCGCTCGGGGCAGAGGCGGTCGAGCGCTTCGAGGCCGAGCTCGGGCCGTGGAAGCTGTCGGCTGCAGAGGCGGTCGGGCTGCGCCTCGGCGAGCACGTGTTGCATTCCTGGGACGTCCAGGTCGTCCTCGAGCCGCACGCCATTCTTCCTCAGGAGGCCTCCGAGCTGCTGCTGAGCTGGTTGCCGTGGGTCGTCCGCATCGCCGGCAAGCCCGACCGGTGGAACGGCCGCCCGGTGCGCATGAGCGTTCAGCTCACCGACCCCTACGGGCAGCTGTCGCTCGAGCTCGGCGAGAATGTCGAGCTCACCACGCCCGGCAGCGTGGAGACGAGCACCGGCTCTGATGGGGGCGAAGGCGACGAGCTCGAAGCGGCGCCGGGCGAGAGCGCGCCCGGGGGCAGAGGTGACCTCGGCGCTGAGCTGCTGATCCCGGCGGAGGCCTTCATCCGGCTCGTCTACGGGCGTCTTGACGCCGAGCACACGCCGAACAGCACCTCGTTGACCGGTCCTGTGGAGCTCGACGAGCTGAGGAAGGTGTTCCCCGGCTTCTAGAGGCCGGAGGTTGTGCCCGGCACCGGCGGAGAGGCCGGGCGGAACCCGGCCGCCGGCGCCCCTCGCCGGGCAGGGCGGAGCACGGGTACAACCGCGTCCGCATCAGTCCGGACGGCCATCTCGACGTCCTCCTCGTAACCGGCGCTTTGCAGCTCCGCCGCGGAAACGCTCCCGCGGACGAGGCCGGCGATCTCGAGGGGCGACATCCCGCTGACGGAACGAGCCGCCAGGGCGGCTGCAGGAGACAGACGCACGGGCGGTGAACCGTCCCTCAGGACCTGGAGGAGCCGAGCAGCACCCAGACAATCCTCCAGAGCCGGCCTCAGGCTGCCGTCCGGCCACCGCTCTCCGGCCGCAACGACGACGAGGCGCCGGTGCGCACGCGGAGGCGTACCTTCGGCGACGGGGGAGGGCTCCTCAAGCTCCAGCTCCGCCAATGGTGAGTCGAGGCGGGGACCCTGGCCGAGGAGCCACCTTCCCACCGCCGTCACGTTCCGGAGAGAGCAGGCCACTACGAGCTTGCCAGCCGCGGCCAGGGCTGCCGCCACGGTGGCACCGTTCGGGGACGCCAGCACCAGGCGCGGCGTGAAAGGAGCTCTGCTCAGGTGGGCAGGTGAAAGCGACCACGGATGTGCCAGATCGACAGACAACCTGTTCACTGCGAGGGCCGTGCCGAAGACTTCGCCGGCAAGCCGGCGTGCCGTGCGACCGTCACCGCACGGCACCACTTCGGTGCCCCGGGCGACCGCGAGCGTCACGGCGGTGCTGAAGGACAAGATGTCCACCACTACGAACGTCGTTGCGTCCTCCGGCGCCGCGAGTGCTCCGGCCACGCCCCACTCGAGGCTCACATCGCCCTTCTCAGGCGGCGTTCGGTCTTTCGTGAGCCGATGATGCCATGGTCGCGCCGGCTCCGGAGAAGGCTCCTCAGGAGCGACGCCCTACGCAGAGACGCGCCACGCAGGACCTTCCTCTTAGACTTCCGCCCACGGTGGCTCGGGCCGCTTCTGTAAGGCCGGCCAAGGAGGCTCCCAATGTCGCAGAATCCCGCCCTCGAGTTGGGGAGACCAGCCAGAAGATCCGGACGGCCCAGGACCCGAGGAAGCGGACCGGCCGGCCGTCGGGACTCCACTGCCAGCCAAGGCGCCCGAGACTGACCCTCCCGCCGCCGACCACTCGTCAGCACCTCCGGTCAGCGGATATCCGTGGCCCCCACCGGGCGGCTACCCGGCACCCCCACCGGGCGGCTACCCGGCACCCCCACCGGGCGGCTACCCGGCACCCCCACCGGGCGGCTACCCGGCACCCCCACCGGGCGGCTACCCGGCACCCCCGCCGGGCGGCTACCCGGCACCCCCGCCAGGCGGCTACCCCACCCGCCACCGGGCGGCTATCCCGCCCGGCCCGGCGGCTATCCCGCCCACCCGGCATCCCGCGCCCGGCGGATACGACCAGTCCCCGTACGGGGTGCCGCCGTACGGCCAGGGCTATGGGGCGCCTCCTTCTCAACCCCCTCCGTACTCATGGACGGGCCCCGCGGGCTACGGAGGGGCTCAATACCGGAACGAAGGCCCCGGGTCCCTTGCCAGGTACGGCTCCCGAGTCGTGGCGTACATCCTCGACTGGTTGATAGTCGTCGTCCCGGTGGCGATTGTCACTGTCGCTGCCGGACTGGGGCGCTACGGCGATTACAGCTTGGACGCCGTCGGGGCCTTTGCTTACGCCACGCTGCTGATAGGCGGCACGTCCGCCCAGACCGTCGGGATGCGCGTGATGAACATTGGCGTCGCCGATGCGGCCACCTGCACCTATCCCATCGGCTACGGCAGAGCAGCCGCCCGGACGGCCGTGGCTGTGCTGATCGGGATCATCCTCATCATCGGCCCCCTGCTCGACCTCTTGTGGCCCCTGTGGGATTCCGATGAACCAGACGCTCCACGACAAGGCGGCCGGGACGATCGTCGTCCGGAGGTAGTACGCCCGTTTATGAGGCGACGATGCCTTCGATCCCCGTCCCGCTCAGGCCGGTGATCGAGCCGAGCGAGCTGAGAGTGCCGCCGGGGTTCACGGCGAACTCGTCCACGGCGCCGGCGCCACCGGCCTCGACATAGACGAACTTGCCATTCGACGAGCCGGCCAGGTCGGTCGGGCCGGCACCGGTGGTGGCTGCGACCCCGCCGTCGGAGGCGATGAGGGAGGCCTTCCCGTTGCGACTCACCTGGTACGCGCTCGACGTCACCGCTTCCGGCGTTGTCGACGTAGTACCAGCGTCCCACCGACGCGATCCAGCAAGGTGCCGCCTGGCCGTCCGGTGCCGTCGAGATGTGGGTGGCGGACCTTTGGCGGTGGATCGCGTAGGTGGAGACATCACCGACGGCCGCCTCGGTCACTACCAAGCGGCCACGCGGGTCGAAGACGAAACCGAACGGGACAGGTTCGGCCGAGACCGTCTTCACAGCGGTCCTCGACAGCCGGCCGCTCGGGCGAACACCGAACACGTCGATGTCACTCCCGTTTGCCTTCGTGGTGACGACGAGCCCAGCACCGTCAGGGGTGAAGCCGACCTGCCCAGGCGTGTTGAGATACCGCGGCGTGGCGTCGGGATCGAGGCCCAGAGTGCGCTCGGAGCCCGCCATCGGCTTGAGGCCCTTTCGGCCTTCCGAGTAGCCCCTGACCGCGCCCCGGCCACCGCCGTCGAGCACGTAGACGATCCGGCCGTGGGACGTGACGCTCACGGGGAAGTGGCCTGCACTCACGACCTGCCGGTTCCGGAGCACGTCACCGTGGACCCGGAACGTCGAGATCGTATTGCTCCCGGCATTGACTGCGATAAGCAATGCACCCGTGGGGTCGTAGTAGAGCGAGCCTTGGGAAGCGAGCGGGTCGACGACGGCGCCAGCCGCGCGAGCTCCTCGTCCCCCGGTGCTGTAGGCGTGGACGAACGCGAGCGTGCCGGTCGCTGACCGTGAGTAGGCAAGTATCTGATTGCCTGTCGTGGCGTTCGTCTGCACGAACACGGCCCGTGCGATGCCCCGTGTAGAGCCGGCCGGGAGTCGTACCTGGGCTCCTGCAAGCCCCGGGAAGGCAAGCAGCGAAAGGCCGGCGACGATCGCCGAGCCACCGAGCGCCACAGCCGAGGCGCGGATCGTTGGTCTCATCGGGGATGATCCTCCTTGAATGATCGAGCCGGCCTGCCGGCCGGGCGTCACCGTGTCGTGACGCCAACTCGCAGTCCTGGCTGCCTCCCCGGCGTTACACGATCAACGTACGCTGGCGGCCGTGCAGAGCCCAGACGAGAGCGAGCTCGTGACGCGGCTGTGCGCCGGCGACGAGGTCGCCTTTGCGGAGCTCGTCGAGCGCTATCACGCCTCGATGGTCCGTGTGGCCTCGGCATTCACTCCGAGCCGGTCCGTCGCCGAGGAGGCCGTGCAGGACGCCTGGATCGGGGTCATCAGAGGAGTCTGTCGTTTCGAGGGAAGGTCGTCGCTCAAGACCTGGATCTTCCGGATCCTCGTCAACCGTGCCAAGACGGCAGGGACGAAAGAGCCCCGGACAGTCGAGCTCGGAGACGGGGACGATCTGGGCGGTGACCGGTTCTCGGCCGACGGCACCTGGGCCGAGCCGCCCGTACCATGGAGCGACGACGTCGAGGATCGCATCGTGGCACCGGCGATTGCCGCTCTCGTCCGTGACGCCATCGCTCAGCTGCCTGACCTGCAACGGCAGGTGGTAACGCTGCGTGACGTGGAAGGACTGCCCAGTGCGGACGTCCGCGAGATGCTCGACCTCTCCGAAGGCAACCAGCGCGTCCTGTTGCACCGTGCCCGCACCCGGGTCCGGGCGGCGCTCGAGAAGGCAATGAGGGAGGAGGGATGATGCGGCTGTTCACAGCATGGCGGCACGATCTCGTCTGCCGCGACGCCGTCTCCCTCATGACCGATTATCTCGAGGGCGTGCTCTCGCGCCCGGACAGGGCTCGACTCGAGCGACACCTGGCGCAGTGCGACGGCTGCGACGAATACCTCCGCCAGATGCGGGAGACCATTCGCCTCCTCGGGCGGGTCGAGCCGGAGGACCTCTCGTTCGAGGCACGAGATGAGATTGTGGCGCTCTTCCTCCGGTACAGGGAAGAGTCCGCTGAGGACAGCTGACGAGGGCACAGGCGGACCGCGGCGGTACCGAGGGAACGACCGGATGCGGACCGAGATGCCACGGGAGGCTGATCCTTGCGGTGTCAACAGGGGCTCACATAAGGTCTCGAAGACAGCAGGTTGGACGAGATCCGTAGGTCTCTCGACAAAGGCGAGGTTCATATGCATCTGCGGCGAGGTCTTCTTGCCGGCGGCTCGGTCGTGGCGGCTGCAGCGGCCCTGACGCTCGGCGGTGCCAGCGCCGCCAGCGCCGGTACCCACCACAGCAAGGTCAGTCAGGCGGCAGCAGCTCGTTCCGCGCTGCGCGGCCTCAAAGTTCCCGGCACCGTTCACCAGCACGGTCCCGCCTCGGGGCAGATCCGTGGGCTGAAGAAGGTCAGGTCCGGAAACTGGTCGGGCTACGCCGACACCGGCACCGGTCTACAGCAAGGTCAGCTCCAGCTGGACCGAGCCGTCCGTCACGTGCGGCAGCTCCACGACCCTTGCCGCATTCTGGGTCGGCATCGACGGCTACTCGTCCAACAGCGTGGAGCAGGGCGGCACACTGGCGCAGTGCAGTGGAGGCACGGCGCAATACTTCTCCTGGTGGGAGCACTACCCGGTCAACTCTGTCCAGCCGGTCGGGTCCTCCGTGAAGCCCGGGGACAAGATCACCGCCTCGGTCATCCGGAGCGGGACCAGCTATACCGTGCAGGTCACCGACGCCACCCACACCGCCAACAGCTTCAGCAAGACATTCACGTGCTCGCCGGCGAACTGTGCCGGACACATCGGCCGAGTGGATCGCCGAAGCGCCATCCGACAGCAGCGGGGTGCTGCCGCTGGCTCACTTCAGCAAGTGGACAGCCTCCGGAGACGCCGTGGCAACCACGAGCAAGTCGGGCAGCATCTCCAGCTTCCCCGATGACGAGATCACCATGGTTGGGGCGCACGACACAAAGGCCACACCGAGCGCCCTCAACTCCGCCGGCACCAGCTTCAGCGTCACCTGGGACCACAGCACCTGACGCCCGGCACCCGAACAGCGCCCATGGAGCAGCAGCGGCGGCTCCTCGGCGTCGAGGTGTCTTGCGTCACGACTTATGCCCTGGCGGGCGCTGGCACGCTTTCGCCTCCAGTACCGTGAGCCTTGTTCCTCCAGTACCGTGAGGTAGGCGAGGACGTCCGGCGGCCCGTCAGGCTGACCGTGGCCCGCACCTGTAACGAACTCCCCTCGCGCCGAGACTGACAGGCAAACGATCCGGAAGTGGGGAAGATGATGTCGTTGTTCAAATCCCGTAAGCAGCAGATGGTCAGCCCGGAAGAGGCCCTCTCCGGCCGGACGACCCCGCTCCCTGTGCCGGAGCGCCACGAAGTGCTCGGAACCCCGCTCACGCCACCGTTTCCGGAGGGATACCAAGTGGCCACGTTCGCCCTCGGGTGCTTCTGGGGAGCCGAGCGGGCGTTCTGGCAGATTCCAGGCGTGTACACGACAGCCGTCGGCTACACCGGCGGCTTTACGGAGAATCCGACCTACGGTGAAGTCTGCTCCGGCCGGACCGGGCATGCCGAGGCAGTTCTCGTCGTCTTCGACCCGTCGAAGGTGAGCTACGAACGACTACTGCAGGTGTTCTTCGAAGGCCATGACCCTACTCAGGGGATGCGGCAGGGGAATGACCTCGGCACGCAGTACCGCTCGGCGATCTTCACCCACTCCGATGAGCAGCTGTCGGCGGCCAAGACCATCCTCGATCGCTTTCAGTCGGCGTTGAACAGCGCCGGCTACGGCGAGATCACCACCGAGATCACCGACGGCGGCCCCTTCTACTACGCCGAGGACTACCACCAGCAGTACCTGGCGAAGAACCCGTCGGGCTATTGCGGCCTCGGTGACACCGGCGTGCAACTGAGTAACCCATCGGACTCGTGCCCCACAGGGCTTTCCTTGCCGGATGAAGCGCCTACTTCGTAGTCGAGTGAGCCTTTAGCTATACCCGCGGAAGTGGGTGGTAGATGTCGGCCTGCCATCGTCTGATGGGACGAGGGCCGCTCAGCTCACCGGCGGAGTGCAGCGCCCAGGCGAGGACCTCCTCATGGGCTTGGCCGGCAGGAAGGCGCAAGACGAGCCCTCGACGGGGGTGATCCTGTTCGACGATCCAGCTCTGAGGAATCGGAACGGCTCGCGAATCAAGCTGAGCGACGGCGCGCCGGCCGGTGACGTGCGTGATTCCGAGGCTCGGCTGCAGGCCTCGGCGATCGTGGCTCCCGGGGATCCAGGTGCACATCGTCACCCCGGTGCCACCGCCGCCGAACAACGTGAGGAACCGGAGCGAGGTGGGGGCTTCGTCATCGTCGCTGAACCTGGCGATCAAGTTGATCCATCCGTCGCCGGCGTCGGCCAGCTGCTCCATGGACGCGACGATCTTTGTGAGGTCGTGGCGGGTGAAGTCCACTCGCTCGGTCTTACGCGACTTGCGCGTCACGCCGGCAGTATCGCAGTTGACAGTGCACCTGCCGGCCCGGCCGCAACCGGCGAGAGTGGCGCCGTCGGTCTTTAGCGATGGCTGTCTTCGGGTATCACAGCTGGGCTTACTACCCGAAGGGAGATTGCAGTGAGTGCGAGGCGGAGAATGGCACTGACAGCAGCAGGATTGTGTGTGGGATTGGCGGGTTGCGGGAGCGCGGCGGGCTCAAAGCCTTCCGCCACGGGTGGAAGACCAACTGACTCCAACCTCGGGGTTCTGACGGCCTACACGAAGACGACTGCGGCCAAGACGGCCAAGGTGACGATGGTCGAGAGCCTGAGCAGCCCGGGTGAGAAAATCAACATCTCCGGTTCCGGCGCGATGGCTTTCGACAAAAAGATGGCCTACCTGACGCTCTCCGTGCCGCAGGCCGGTACGTTCACCGTCCGGGTCATCTCACCGGAGGTGTACATCGAGGTGCCTGCCGCCCTTCGGTCAAAGTTGCCGGGGGGCAAAGAATGGTTGAGCCTGAACACCAACACCGTGCTGCGCAACAAGTTGGGCGTGAGCCTCTCGCAGCTGGCCGGCTCCTCTGGCATGCCCACACAGACGCTCGCGTATCTGCAGGCGGTGTCCACCCACGGAGTGCGCAGGGTCGGGCAGGCCGTGATCCGGGGAACGGCCACCACGGAGTACAAGGTCACCATCGACCTGACAAAGACGGTGGCACACAGGAGCGCCCAGGTGCAGGCCGCGGTCAAGAAGCTGGAGCTCGAGATTCACCGCTCGACGCTGCCGGTGCAGGTGTGGATGGACGCACAGGGCCGTGCTCGCCAGCTCCGCGTACAGGTCCCCCTGCCGTCCCCGAGCGGCAGCTCGACCTCGTCCACCACGGACGGCACTGTGACAACGACAATCGACTTCTATGACTTCGGCACGCCGCTTCATGTCACGGCCCCGCCTGCAAGTGAGGTCTACAACCTCACCGGCAAGGTCATGAAGAGTTAGATGATGGCCACCTCGTCCGGGAAGACATAAGTCCATTCAAGTAGGCGGCCAGAGCCTGGCCGGATGCTCCGCTGCCTCAGCCGAAGAACACCTCGGCCACGGAGGCGAACAGCTCAGGATCGAGCACCTTCAGCTGGGCGACGGCGTCGGCGATGGGAACTCGCTCGATCCGCGGCCCGTGGATGGCCACCATCTGCTGCCAGGCGCCATCGTGCACGGCGTCCACCGCGGCGGTGCCGAAACGGGTGGCGAGCACGCGGTCGAAAGCACTCGGCGTCCCTCCTCGCTGTACGTGACCGAGGATGGTGACCCTCGACTCGTAGCCGGTACGGGCCTCCACCTCCTCGGCCACGAGATTGCCGATCCCCCCGAGGCGCTCGTGGCCGAACTGGTCCAGCTCCCGGGCTACGACCGAGAGCGTGCCGAGCGCCGGCGTCGCCCCCTCGGCGGTCACCACGATGGAGGCGTAGCGACCCGACGAGTGCCGGTGGCGCAGGTAGTCGCAGACCGCCTCGATCGAGAACGGCTCCTCCGGCACGAGGATCACGGTGGCGCCTCCGGCGATGCCGGCGTAGGTGGCGATCCAGCCGACGTGCCGGCCCATCACCTCGCAGACTATGACGCGGTCGTGCGACTCGGCGGTGGTGTGGAGGCGGTCGATCGCCTCGGCGGCAATCTGCACCGCCGTGTCGAAGCCGATCGTGACGTCGGTGGCGGAGAGATCGTTGTCGATCGTCTTCGGAATGCCGACCACGGGCACTCCCGCCTGACCCAGGCGGTTGGCCACGCCGAGGGTGTCCTCACCGCCGATAGCCACGAGCGCATCGATCCCGTGCCGCTCGAGGGTGGCCATGGCGCGTTCGGGACCGCCCTCGACCCGGAACGGGTTCGTCCGGGACGTGCCGAGGATGGTGCCCCCCCGGGGGAGGATCCCGCGGCAGCGCTCGACCGTCAGCTGCATCGTGGCGTCCTCGAGCACGCCACGCCAACCGTCGAGGAAGCCGACGATCTCGTCGCCAAAACCCACCTCGCATTTGCGCACCACCGCCCGTATGGCCGGGTTGAGGCCAGGGCAGTCGCCCCCTCCAGTGAGCAGTCCGACGCGCATTGAACGCCCCTTTCGCATAGAGATCGCCGGTGCTGAGTTAATCAGGCGAAGGCTCCTGTGGGCCCACCTGGGACGCTTCACGAGTGGGTCAGGGCGGCGGTCACGGAATCTGGTTACTACCTGGTAACCCTGGGGTACCATCACCGACATGCCTGAGCTTTCCTGGCGACGCGTCCTGGTGGCGGGCGCCTCAGTGGCCCTTCTCACCGCTTCGGCCGCAACCGCCACCGTGGCTTCCGGCGGGGGCGCGGCGGCCGCGGCGACCTCCGGCAGGTCCATGAGGCCCATCGCAGCGACCCATGGCCCCGGCTTGCCCGGCGGGGTACCGGTTGCCTCAGCTCGTGCGGCGGCGCTGAGCGGGTTCAGAGCGCCGCCACCGGCGCAGGTGACCTCGACATCGCCGGGCGCGGCCGAGGCGGGTGTGTCTGCGGTGATCGACCATTGGTCGGTGCAGGTCGGCCCGAAGGACGCCACGACCTGTTCGATCGTCGGGGAATTGTTCGTTCCCGACTCTGCCTCCGGCGCCACGCCGGAATCCGGCGATCCTGACGACGAACGGTTTCGGGGGCTCCTACACGGACCAGGTGCCGCTCGCCGAGTTCGCCGCCCGTGAGGGATATGTGGTGCTGACGTACTCGGGGCTCGGCTTTGGCGGGAGCGGATGCAACATCGAGCTGGACAACCCGGCATGGGACGGTGAGGCGGCCTCGCAACTCGTCTCCTACCTCGGCGACCAGCCGGAGGTGCAGCTGGACGGACCGGACGACCCCCGGGTGGGCATGATCGGCGGCTCGTACGGGGGTGAGGTGCAATTCGCGGCGGCCTCGATCGATCCGCGCATCGACACCATCGTCCCCATCATCACCTGGAACGACCTCGCCTACTCCCTCGCCCCGAACAACGACACCACTTCCTTCGACTGGAGCGCGGGTCCTCCCGGAGTGCTCAAGTGGGAGTGGGCCTCGCTCTTCTTCGGTGACGGGCTGAGCGAGCCATTCGAAAACCCCACGACGACGCCTTTCCCGCCGTCCACGTGCCCAGGCTTCGATCCGGCGATCTGCTCGGCCTTCCTCAAGTCGGTTGCCGCCGGCTATCCGACGCCGGACGTGGATTCGATGCTTCGCTCCGACTCCGTCGTCGCCTACTACCGGCACGTCCATGTGCCGGTCATGCTGATGCAGGGCGAGGACGACACGTTGTTCAACATCGACGAGGCAGTGGCGAACCTGCACCTGCTGCGCTCGGTCGGCGACCGCGTGAAGCTCGTCCTGCAGAGCTGGGGGCACAGCGACCTGACGCCTGCGCCTGGCGAGGTCAGCTACACCTCCACGGCGCAGGGCTACGAGACGCTCCTCATCCTCGACTGGTTCGACAAGTACCTGAAGGGCGAGGACGTCTCGACCGGTCCGGCGGTGGAGTACTTCCGCCCCTGGGTCGAGTACAACCCTGACGGCTCAGCCGAGCCTGCCTACGGCACGGCTGCCAGCTGGCCTGTCGGCTCCGTGCTCGACCTGTACCTGTCCGCCGACGGGGCCCTCGTGCGCAACCGGCAGGACGCCGTGACCGGAAGCCGAGCAGTTCGTGAACCCGCCCGCCGGTCAACCGGCGAGCTACTCGGAGACCTCGGCCGTTCAGGACACATCGCCGTTCACGTCCATCCCCCCGAGCGATCCCCCCGGGACCTTCGCCTCGTTCGAGACAGCGCCGCTCGCCGAGCCGATCGATTCGGTCGGGATCCCACAGCTGACGGTGAAACTGTCGGCGGCGGATGCGTCCTCCCTGTCCCCTCTTACAGAGGCGACGGTGTACACGAAGATCTATGACGTCTCGCCCGGCGGGAGCCTCACGCTCGTCAACCGGATCGTCTCACCGGCGCGGCTCGGCGCCTCGTCGGGGACGTTCAAGCTCACCCTCCCGGGCGTCGCCCACCGCTATGGGGCCGGGGACCGAATCGAGCTCGTGATAGCCGCAACCGACCAGGCCTACATGGGTTCGCGGATACCGGACGCGTTGAGCGTGACGGTCTCGGCCGCGGATCCCGGGGTGCTGGCGCTCCCGGTTGTCGCCCCGTCCCAGGAGCACGGCGGAGGGGCTCGGGCGAGCGGGGCCTGACGTCAGGCCCGGCGCGGGCATCTCCATGTAGATTCCGGCGGTGGTGACAGGAACCGACTACTCGAGCTACCTGCGAATCGACGATCTCCTCCGGTTGCAGCAGCCTCTCTCGGAGGGCGCCGGCGACGAGTTGCTCTTCATCGTCGTCCATCAGGCCTACGAGCTGTGGTTCAAGGTCATCCTGCACGAGCTGGAGCTGGCCCGTTCTCTTCTCCTGGCCGGAGAGCCGTGGAACGCCGCCCCACGGCTGCGGCGGGCCGTTGCGGTCGACGAGCTGCTGCTGCACCAGCTGGGCGTCCTCGAGACGATGAGCCCGGAGGGGTTTCTCGAATTCCGCGATCCGCTGGCGCCCGCCTCGGGCTTCCAGTCCACGCAGTTCCGGGAGATCGAAGCAGTGAGCTCAGGCACGGCCCCTGTGCACGCCGAATCAAGCCTCCGCAGTGATGAGCAGCGGGCGGCTCTCCGACGGCGGGCGAACGAGCCCACCCTGTGGGACGCCCTCTGTCGCGCCCTCGCCCGGCACGGCTTCGTGGAGACCGGCGCCGCCCACACGGGCGTGGACTCGCCTCTCGGAGCGGCCATCGCGGCCATCTACCGGGCGCACGCGGACCCGGTCAGAGCGGCGTTCCATCAGGTCTTCGAGCTGATGGTCGACCACGACGAGGCCGTCGCCCGTTGGCGGCACCACCACTCCCTGATGGCAGCCCGCCAGATCGGGCGTCGCACGGGTACCGGCGGGAGCCTCGGGGTCGCTTACCTTGACACGACGCTCGGGGAGCGTTTCTTCCCCCTGCTCTGGGAAGTGAGGTCAGTGCTGTGAGACCGGGACGCGTGTGGGATCAGGCCCGCTGTGAGGCGCTTGACCGGGACGACCCGCTTGCTCATGTCAGGGAACGTTTCGTCCTTCCTGACGGGATCGTCTACCTCGACGGCAACTCATTGGGTGCCCTACCGCGCTCCGTGCCGGCTCGCCTGGCCGAGGTGGCGACGGAGCAGTGGGGCAGCGGCCTCGTCGGCAGCTGGGAGCAGTGGATGTCGCTCCCAGAACAGGTCGGAGACAAGATCGCCCACCTCATAGGTGCTCGCGAGGGGGAGGTGGTCGTCATCGACTCGACGACGATCGCCCTCGTGAAGGTGCTCGCGGCGGCGGTCCGGGCCCGCCCCGGTCGCCAAGTGGTCCTGACGAGCGCCACGAACTTCCCGAGCGACCTCTACGCGGCGGCTGGGGTCGCCCGGCTCCTCGGGGACGTCGAGGTACAGACGGTGTCGCCGGGCGACGTCGAGAAGGCGCTCGATCCGGCGGTGGCGGCTCTGCTGCTCACCCACGTCGACTTCCGCACCGGTGAGCTCTTCGACATCGCCCGTCTGACGGGGGCGGCCCATTCCGTCGGAGCACTGGCCGTCTGGGATCTCTGTCACTCCGCCGGCGCTGTCACCGTCGACTGCGAGCGGACCGGCTTGGATTTGGCTGTCGGGTGCAGCTACAAGTACCTGAACGGCGGCCCCGGCGCGCCGGCCTTCGCCTATGTCCGGCGAGACCTGCAGGCGCTCGTGGAGAACCCGCTCCCTGGTTGGCTCGGCCACGCCACCCCCTTTGACTTCGATGCCACGTACCGGGCCGCCGCCGGCATCCGTGGCTTTGTCACCTCCACACCGGCGATCCTGGGGCTCTCGGCCCTCGACGCCGCGCTCGATGCATTCGACGGCGTGTCGATGGAGGCGATCCGCCAGAAGTCGGTGAGCCTCACCGAGCTGTTCATCGCCTCGCTCGAAGAGAGGGAGCTGCCGGGGCTGGAGCTCGCCTCCCCCCGGGACGAGGGGCGGCGGGGCTCGCAGGTCTCGCTCCGGCATGCCGACGGCTATGCCGTCATACAGGCGCTCATATCGAGGGGCGTGATCGGCGACTTCCGGGCGCCCAACCTGTGCCGGTTCGGCTTCTCCCCGCTGTACCTCCGACACGTGGACGTCTTCGAGGCAGTCGAGCAACTCGAGGCCGTCATCGAGACCAAGCAGTACGTAGACGACCGTTTCGCCCGGACCGGGGCTGTGACCTAGAGGCCGTCCGGAGAGGCGATCGCCTGTGCCGGCGGCGCCGTCCGAAAGCGGTCAGCCTTCGGACCCGTAGTCAGACAGCGCGGCCGCCCTGCCGCCGCGGATGCCGAACAGGCGGTGGGCGACAAGCAGGTAGAGGACGATGGCGAGGTTGATCACGAGCGTGAGGACCTTGAGGGCCGTGATGCTGGAGGTGAGCTCGTAGATCTCGAAAGGGACGAGCAGGCCGGTCTCGACGAACGTCAGGTACTCAGCCCAGCGCCTGGCTCTCCACAGGCCGACCGCCTCGGCTACGAGCATCGCCGTGTAGGCGGCGGCGACGACCCCGACGAGGTAGAGCTTTGCCGTGCTGAGGGCGAACAACCTGTCCAGATCCTTCAGGATCCCCGAGTGTGCCGTCCCGACCGGACCGCCCACGCCGCCCTGCAGGGCGGCGAGGACCTTCGTGTACTCGTGGTGGAGAAACGTACGGTGCTGGGCGAACAGGAAGATGGCCGCCGTGAGCAGCCCGAGGGCGACCACGTGCACGACCCGATCGATGACGATGAGCCGTAGGACGTAGCGGTCCCGCAGCCGGCGCCCCTTGAGCGGCATCTGCACCTCGGCAGGCGAGGGGGGGTACTCCCGTTGCGGATCGGCGGGCGGATCCAGCACGACCCAGGCGTCGCACCGCAGGCAGAGGTGCCAGCGTTTGCCGTCGAGCTCGCGCACGAACCTGGCGTCCTCGGCCCTCACTTTCGCCGCGTCCGTCCCCACGAGCACGTGGCCGTGGAGGCCGCAGCTGAGCAGTTCGTAGTCGATCCGGGGACGGAGACGGCGGCGGGGCACCGCACCGGGGGGCGGTCTCGGCGGGAGGTCCAGCCCGCCGGCGGACCCGGCCCCGTCGCCGCGGGCGGCGATGCTCACCGCCGGCGAGCCCGACGGCTCGGCCCCCGCCCCACGGCCGGCGCTGCTGGCGACCGGCGAGCCAGACGGCTCGGCCTCGTCGTCCCGGTCGGCGCTGCGCACGCCCGGCGGGTCGGTCTTGCCGTGGTCACTCATGAGTAGGTTGGTCGCTCCGCCGGATCGATCAGATGTTGCGCAGATCGGCGCTCGAGTAGGCGCGGAAGGCGATGAGCGTCCTCGTCCTGATGACGCCCTCGAGGGGGGCGATCCGCCCGGTGACGAGCTCCGCCAGTGCATCGTGGCCCGCAGCGCGCACGATGGCGACCGAGATCCTCGTCGCCGGCGACCGAGTAGGCGACCTCGACACCGGGTACGTCGGCGAGAGCCTGTCCCAGTGACGCGACTCGATTCGGCTCCGCCGTGAGGAGCACTATGGCGGTAACCATCGAGAGGGTCTTACCCGGATGGATCGAGGTGTAAGACCAGTCGGGGGTGAGCGGTCCAACCACACGCCCGCATGACCCTCACGAGCGACGCCGGCGCCCGCCTCACCACGATCCTGCCGGCGGTGAGTCGATCGGCGGCCTGCATGAGCACCCGGCACCCGGCGACGTCTATGAACGACAGATGGGCGGCATCGATGAGGAGATCTCCCTCGACGCCGCTCAACTCAGCCAAACGGTCAGCGACTAGAGGCGCCGCGGCCATGTCGATCTCGCCCGAGAGGACCAGAGCCGTCTGCTCCCCGGAACCGTCGGTGTGTCGCGAGGCCTTCGAGCCGGCCATCTCGCAGGTCACGCGTGAGCTCCCCGATCACTCCGAAGTCTAGGGACGGCAATCCCGCCCGGAGAAGCCGAGCTTATCTCGGGGCCATGGTGCTCACGGATGATGCAGACCGGTGGCGGCCGGTCGGCAGCGTAGGAGTCGCGGCGCCCGGTGCGGGCGCTCCGCCGGGTCGCGGGTCGCGCCGGCTCGTGGTGCCATACTTCCCCGATGGAGCACCCGGTGGAGGCGCCGACCGTGCTCGTCGTGGACTTCGGTGCGCAGTACGCCCAGCTCATCGCGCGCCGTGTCCGCGAAGCGCGGGTCTACAGCGAGATCGTCCCGCACACGATGCCGGTGGAGCAGATGCTCGCCCGCAACCCGGCGGCGATCATCCTCTCCGGCGGCCCGGCCAGTGTCTACAGCGCCGGGGCACCCTCGATCTCGCCCGAGCTCTTCTCGGCCGGCGTGCCCGTCCTCGGCATCTGCTACGGCTTCCAGATGATGGCTCTCGCCCTCGGGGGTGCCGTCGCTCGCACTGGCGGGGCCGAGTTCGGCCGGACGGCAGTCACACTCTGCGAGCAGTCAGAGCTGCTGGCCGGACAGCCCAATCAGCAGCTCGTATGGATGTCGCACCGTGATGCCGTCGTGGAGGCTCCGGCGGGTTTCAATGTGATCGCCTCATCCGAGGCGGCGCACGTGGCCGGATTCGAGCGACCTGACTCCCGCCTCTACGGCGTCCAGTGGCACCCTGAGGTCGTCCACACCGCCCACGGGCAGGAGACCATCGGCCGCTTCCTCGCCGAGGGAGCCGGTATCGCCCCCACGTGGACGACCTCGAACATCATCTCCGAGGCGGTGGCGAAGGTGAGGAGCACCGTGGGCTCGGGGCACGTGCTGTGTGCCCTGTCGGGGGGCGTTGACTCCGCCGTGGCCGCCGCTTTGGTGCAGGAGGCCGTCGGCGACCAGCTGACCTGTGTCTTCGTCGACCACGGCCTGCTGAGGGAGGGTGAGCGGGAGCAAGTCGAAAAGGACTTCGTGGCGGCGACAGGCGTGCGCTTATGGGTCGAGCCGGCGGAGGACCGGTTCCTCTCGGCGCTCGCCGGCGTGAGCGACCCGGAGGCGAAGCGCAAGATCGTCGGACGGGAGTTCATCAGGGTCTTCGAGGAAGCCGCCGCGAAGGTCATCGAGAGCGGGGGAGACGACGATCCCGTCGAGTTCCTCGTGCAGGGGACTCTCTACCCTGACGTCGTCGAGTCCGGAGGTGGAAGCGGTACCGACAGCATCAAGAGCCACCACAACGTGGGCGGCCTGCCGGCCGACATCTCCTTCTCCTTGATCGAGCCCCTCCGGGCGCTGTTCAAGGACGAGGTGCGGCGGCTCGGGGTGGAGCTCGGCCTGCCCGAGTCCATCGTCTGGCGCCATCCCTTCCCCGGGCCGGGCCTGTCGATCCGGATCATCGGCGAGGTGACCGCCGAGCGTCTCCGCATCCTGCGCCGGGCCGACGCCATCGTCAGAGAGGAAGTGGCAGCGGCCGGCCTCGACCGCGACATATGGCAGTTCCCTGTCGTCTTGCTGGCAGATGTGCGATCGGTCGGAGTCCAGGGGGACGAGCGCACCTACGGTCATCCGATCGTGCTGCGTCCCGTGAGCAGCCAGGATGCCATGACGGCGGACTGGAGCAGGATGCCTTACGACCTCCTGGAGCGGATCTCCACCCGGATCACGAACGAGGTGCCGGAGGTCAATCGGGTGGTGCTCGACGTCACGAGCAAGCCGCCCGGCTCCATCGAGTGGGAGTGAGCCGGCGGGCGGTGCCCACTTTCACACGTCGAAGCTCTCGTCCCACTCTGCCGGCCGGTGCCGGCCGCCTTCGCCGCCTGGGCGTCCGCCCCCCCGGCTGTGACCCCTGCCACGGAACTCACGGGGGTCGTCGTCACCGGTGCTGTCGGGGAAGAGGGCTGTCAGCTTCTCGCTCAGCTCGCTGAGGAGGCTCTGAAGCGCCGCTTGCTGATCCTCGGTGGCGTGCTTGGCGACCCACATCAGCTGTCTGATCGTCCCGCGCAGGGCGATCTTCAACTGGAGCCTCGATTCGCCGAAGCCGTCTGACACCTGCTCCCACGGCGCCTCGACTGCCGGCTCTGCTCGAACTCGGCCTGTCCGCTGTCGGTGAGCTCGAAGAGGCGCTTGCCGTTCGGCGCGCTGCTCGAGACAAGGCCCTCGTCCTCGAGGAGCTGCAGTGTGGGGTAGATCGATCGCGGGCTCGGCCGCCACGCTCCGCCGGTACGAGCCGAAAGCTCCTGGATCATCTGATAGCCGTGGATGGCCGGCCCGCCCTTGACGGCCTGATCGGCCAGCAGGGCGAGGATGGAGCGCGGACGTTGCCTCCGGCGGCCCGGTGCATGCCGCCGCCCGTTGTTACCGGTGCACTCGGGCCGGCGCCCACAGCGCCGTCCAGGTTGGCGCCGCCCCTGTTCCCATGCGCTACCGTGGTGGCCGACAGCGACGAGAGGCGGGAGGTGACCGTATGACAACCGTGATCGACATGAGCCGGCTGACCGGTCCGCTCGGCCTCGCGTCTTGCTGCGCAGCCGCAACCGCCCCGAGCGGGGCGAGCGTCTGCAGAGGCGGGTACGGCTTCCCGCCGAGCCAGATCACTTTCTCGATCTGAGCCTTCGCCTCGTCTGAGCACCGGAGCTCGCTCCGGCCCCGGACGCCGCCGGCGGATCCCCCTCGGCTCTGCGCCGCCCGGTGGCCCCGCCGTCATGCGGTCTCCGTAGCACCCGACTCCCCTCAACACTGCGAGTCGGCCGCCCGTCCGCCGTCCCCCGGTCATGACGGGATCCTCATCAATCACCGAACTCATCCGACCCACCAGGAGCCGGAGCAACTCATGGGCAACGACACGCTGTTTCCTTCTTCATCGACATCGGACACCCTCAAATTCTGCTGGAGGCAGGTCGGACCTCATCGCGGCCAGCTGATCCTCGGGTGGGCGCTCGTCGCCATGAGCACCCTCACCCAGGCCGTCGCCGGGCCGCTCATCTTCGCCTCCTTGCTGACAAGGGTGGCCGACCTTCCGCGCCACGCCAGCCTCGAGGGCACCTTCGGGCCGTTGCTGATCGCCTACGGGGTTCTGCTCGCCGCCTCGACCGTCCTCTGGCGCCTTGCCGGCTGGGTGGAATGGGGGGCGTCCCTTCGCGCCTTCGCCAACGCCATCACCAACGGGTACGACCACCTGGTCTCGCTCAGCCACCGTTGGCACACCGACCGGCCCTCGGGTGAGGTGATCTCCACCCTCGAGACCTTCTCGTGGGCCTTTGTGGAACTGCTCGACACGGCGACGTGGGGCTTCTTGCGCATCGGGGTCACGCTCCTCGGGGCTGTCGTCGTGCTCGCCATCGTGGCGTGGCCGGTCGCCCTCGTCCTCGTCGGCCTCGTCCTCGTGTTCGCCGCGGTCCTCTATCACCGCATGGAGCGCGTCGTCGTGGCGGCAAAGGAATTCTCCGAGGCGCACACGAAGGCCACAGGGGTGGTGTCCGACACGATCGCCAACCTCACGACCATAAGGACCCAGTCCGCCGAGGACCTCGAACGGGCGCGGGTGCGCGGCCTCGTCGGGGAGTCTGTGGCGGCTGACCTACGCGCCCGCAAGGTCTTTTCCGCCACGCGCCTCCAGATGGAGTCGTCGCTCGCCGCCTTCAGCTGGGTGGCGGTCATAGTGGGGTCGATCCTTGCTCTTCACCACACCGTGCAGGCGGGCGCGGTCTACCTCATCCTCTTCTACGCCACCCAGGTGGTCGGGCTGCTCGAGGAGAGCTTCGAGCACATCCGGTCGGTCTCGCGCGACCTCGGCCGGTGCGCCAAGTTCGCCGGCGTGGCGGCGACGGTCCCCGAGATCAGGGACGCTCCCGACGCCGCCGACCTCGTCGTCACGGCGGGGGCGATCCACTTCTCACGGGTCGAGTTCGGCTACGCCCGCTCGGCGCCGCTCTTCGAGCGGCTGAACCTCACCATCGAGCCCGGCGAGCACGTCGGCCTGGTCGGCTCGTCCGGCTCCGGCAAGACGACGCTCACGAAGCTGCTGCTGCGGTTCATGGACATTCAAGGCGGCCAGATCCTCGTCGACGGGCAGGACATATCCTCTGTCACCCAGCAATCCCTCCGCCGCCACATCTCCTACGTGCCCCAGGACCCTCAGATGCTCCACCGCAGCGTCGCCGAGAACATCTGCTACGGGATGGAGGGCATGGACGGACCGGACATGGATCTCGTCCGGGCGGTCGGGCGGGCAGCCCATGTGGAGGAATTCGTCAATCGACTGCCAGAGGGCTATCAGACCGTGGTCGGCGAGCGCGGGTTGAAGCTCTCCGGTGGCCAGCGCCAGCGGGTGGCTATCGCCCAGGCGATGGCAAAGGGGGCGCCCCTGCTCATCCTCGACGAAGCCACCTCGGCGCTTGACTCCGAGTCCGAGGCGCTCGTCCAAGAAGCGCTGTGGCGGTTGATGGACGGGGCGACGGCGCTTGTCGTCGCCCACCGCCTGGCGACCATCGCTCGTCTCGACCGCATAGTCGTAGTGGAGCACGGCCGGATCGTCGAGGACGGATCTCCACGCCGACCTGCTTCGCCTCGGTGAGGCCGGCGTGTACGGGAGGTTGTGGCGGCATCAGTCGGGGGGTTTCTTGGCGGCTTAGCCGCGAGCATCTCCAGCCCGTAGTCGAGGAAAAGCCCGTGGGCGCCGTCAGCGGCGATCCCTCAGGCCGACGCGGCTGCCGATCTGGGATCCGGCTGCGCTCAGCACGAGAGCAGCTGCCACCCCGAGGTACCAGAGCCGCTCCACGCCCCCCGGGAGCGACTCGTGCACCAACCAGAATCGACGGATCAGGTCTGCCAGCAGCAAGACCGCCACGGCGAGGGCCGCCGCCAGTGTGGCGCGCACGGCGGCGGCCGTCGATCGCCGGCGGTAACCGGCAATCGCTCCACCGGCGAGGAAGGCCGCTCCCACGATGCAGGCGGGCACCAGCCACAGGCCGGAGCGCTCATCGATCATCGGGCGCCCGTGCCACGTCTCCTCGATCAGGAGCGTCGGGACCGAGACGGCCAGTTCCACCAGCACCGGAACCACGAGGTCGCCCCAGTGCAGCCTCCGGCTGCGCTGCCCTCCACCGACGGAGGCGTCCGAGCCGGCGCCAGGCAGGTCGTCGGTCACAGGGCGCCATCTCTACCACGGAGATCGGCGGAGGCGGATGACGCGCCTCTGCCGGCGGTGGCCCTTCATCCCGCTAGAAACCCACTCTCGTGAAAGCCATGCGCCTCTCAGAGTTCGGAGACCCTCCCCGTTTCGAGATGAGCGAGCTGCCAGATCCGGTCCCAGGCCCCGGGCAGGTGGTGGTGCAGGTGCGGGCGGCAGCGCTGAACAGGCGGGATCCGTGGGTCTGGACGACGCCTGGTTACTGCCCACTGCCGGTCACCCTCGGATCCGACGGAGCCGGCGTCGTGACTTCCGTGGGCGAAGGCGTCCTCGGTGTCAGCGCCGGCGACGAGGTGGTCGTCAACCCCACGCTGCACTGGCCTGAAGGGGCCGACGTGCCCGGCCCCGACTTCGACATCCTCGGCGCGCCCACCGACGGCACCTTCGCCGAGCAGGTGGTCGTGTCCTGTCACAATGTCGCCCCCCGGCCGACCCGGCTGAACTGGGAAGAGGCAGGTGCACTGCCGCTCGGCGGGTTGACGGCGTGGCGGGCGTTGTTCACGTGCGGTCGGGTGTCGAGCTCTGACCGTGTCCTCATCACCGGAGCAAGCGGCGGAGTGTCGTCGTTCCTCGTGCAGATGGCCGTGGCCGCCGGAGCAACCGTCGTCGTGACTACAAGCAGCGAGGAGAAGGCGGAGCACGCGATCGCACTCGGCGCCACGGCAGCGCCGAATCACAACGACCCGGGCTGGCCGGAGGCGGTGGTGGAGGCCGCCGGGGGCCCGCTCGACCTCGTCGTCGACAGCTACGGCGGCCCGTCCTGGGCGGGGGCATTGCCGCTGCTCAGGTGGGGGGGCACCCTGGTGACTTTCGGCGACACCGGCGGCCCCGCCGCCACGGTCGAGGTGGCCGACGTCTACTGGAATTGGCGATCGATCGTGGGGACCTCTATGGGGAGCCCGGCGGACTTCCGGGCCCTCCTCCATCACGTGGAGGCGGCTGCATGGCGTCCGGTGATCGACAGCGTGTTCCCTCTCGCCGACCTGGCCGGCGCGGCCGCTCGGCTGTCCGCACCGGATCGTTACGGCAAGGTCGTCCTCCAAGTGGGGGACGTGGGCCGATAATGGCCGCCACCGGACGAGATCAAGCGTGGTCTTTGCCGCGAATCAGCTCAGAGGCTCGGGAACGGGACGGGGCGCCGGCATTCCCAGCCGGGCCGGCCCGGGTGGAGTAGTAGCGGCGCAGGGCCACGAGCGTCCACACCGCCTCCACCGCCCCGAACGGCCAGGTCCCGGCGAGGAAGCCGTAGCTGCTCGAGAGGGCACAGCCGAGGGCGAAAGCGGCGACGAAATGGCGGCTCCGTGATTCGAGGGCGTACATGACCATCATGAAGCTGACCGCCAGCGCACCGTAGATAGTGAGGGCCACGGCTCAGCTCGGCGTGGCGGGGCCGGCGGGCGACACGTGAGTACCCTATGCCGGTGCTGGCGGGGAGGCCGGGCGCCGATTCGTGTCTCGGGCAGGATCGCCTCTCGCCGGCGGTGAGGGGCCAGCCGGCGAGTGTGCCGTAGATGAGTTTTGGCCGGAGAAAGCGTCGGATGACCTGAACGAACCAGCGGCTTAAGCCGAAGCGAAGGAGAGCACGCTCATGGACTGGAAGCTCGAGTTGATCGTGGTGCCTGTGGCAGACCTGGATCGGGCGAAGACCTTCTACACGGACAAGGCCGGCTTCGGCGTCCACGTCGACCACGAGGAAGGGGACTTTCGGGTCGTCCAGCTGACCCCGCCGGGCTCAGCGTGCTCGATCGCCCTCATGAAGAACGAGCAAGCGGCCGGGTCGGTGCACGGGCTGCATCTCATCGTCCCCGACATCGACGCCGCCAAGGACGAGCTCGACGAGCGAGGCGCCGGCCCGAGCGAGATCTTCCACTACGACTCCGGAGGCCAGCAGCCGGGACCGGACGAGAACAGGAGCGACTACAACTCCTTTCTCTCGTTCGACGACCCCGACGGCAATACCTGGTTGGTCCAGGAGGTGAAGGCGTCGCTGTCGGCCCTCGAGTAGAGGACCGGCTGGCTCCGACGTAGGTCAGCCGACTCGGCGCTGAGCGGTCCGGGAAGACGTTGCCGGGCGGGACGCGGGGGAACGTTTCGATCTCGTCGGGGGAGGAAAGTACCCCGTATGACGACGTTCGGTTACACGATGATGTGCGAGCAGGCCGGCCCGAAGGAGCTGGTGGCTCACGTGCAGGCGGCGGAAGAGGCCGGCTTCGACTTCTCCGTCATCTCGGACCATTACTTTCCCTGGCTCGACTCCATGGGGCATTCCCCCTACGCCTGGTCCGTCCTCGGCGCGGCGGCCCAGGCCACGGACAGGATCGGGCTCATGACGTACGTCACCTGCCCCATCAAGCGCTACCACCCGGCCGTGGTCGCTCAGAAGGCGGCCACCGTGGCCCTGCTGTCAGACGGACGCTTCACGCTCGGCCTCGGAGCAGGGGAGAACTTGAACGAGCACGTCACCGGCGGCGGGTGGCCCGCCGCCAACGTCCGCCATGCCATGCTGAGCGAGGCCGTCGAGATCATCACCGAGCTCTGGGGGGGCCAGTACGTGAGTTACCAGGGCGAGCATTTCCAGGTCGATTCCGCCAAGATCTGGGATCTGCCGTCGTCGCCGCCGCCCCTCGGAATCGCGGTCTCAGGTCCGCAGTCCTGCGAGCTTGCCGGTCGCTATGCCGACCTCATGATCGCCGTGGAGCCGGAAGCCGAGCTGGGCCGTCTCTTCGACGAGGCCGGGGGAGCCGGCAAGCCCCGGGTGGGCCAGCTCCCGGTCTGTTATGACGCCGACCGTGACGAGGCGGTGAGGCGGGCGCACCGGTTGTTCAGATGGTTCGGCGGCGGCTGGAAGATCAACGCCGAGCTTCCCGGCACTGCCGCGTTCGACGCCGCCTCCCAATACGTCCGGCCGGAGGACGTGGCCAAGTCCATTCCGTGCGGGTCGGACGTCGACGAGTTCGTCGAGGCCGCCAAGCCGTTCCTCGACGCCGGCTTCACGCGCTTGGCCCTCGTCCAGATCGGAGGTGACCAGCAGTTGCCGTTCACCTCCTGGGCAGAAAAGGAGCTGTTGCCCGCGTTGCGCTCTCTTAGATCGCCGTCATAGCCTGAGGCCCTCGTGATGTGGGCCCTCCCCGAGGACATCGATACGCCGGCATTGCTCGTCGACCACGACACGCTCTCGGCGAACGTCGCCTCGATGGCGGAGCGGATGCTGGGAACAGGCGTGGCGCTGCGGCCCCACGCCAAGACGCACAAGTCGCCGCACATCGCCCGCATGCAGCTCGACCAGGGTGCGTGCGGTCTCACGGTCGCCTCACTCGGCGAGGCGGAGGTGTTCGCCGATGCCGGTTGCGAGGACCTTTTCGTCGCCTACCCCTTCTACGCCTCCGCCCGGAAGGCGCCGCGGCTGCGGGCACTGGCGGGGAGGGCCCGGGTCTCTCTCGGCCTCGACTCACTCGAGGCTGCCCGGTCCTTGGTGGCGGCCGGTGCGGCCGGGCTGTTGACAGTGCTGATCGAGGTCGATTGCGGCCAGCATCGCAGCGGCGTCCCCCCTGAGGCCGCGGGCGATCTCGCCCAGCGTTGCGCGGAGCTCGGCTTGCGGATCGAAGGAGTGTTCACCCATGGCGGCCATGGCTACCTGGCGCCCTCGGCGCCCGCAGGTGCCGCCCTCGACGAGACCGAGGGGCTCGCACAGGCGGTGGCGTCCCTCGCCGAACACGGGGTTGCCGCTCAGACCGTGAGCGCCGGCTCCACCCCCACCGCCATCGCGTCGGCCACGGGACCGGTGACCGAGGAGCGGCCCGGCACGTATGTGTTCAATGACCGCCAGCAGCTCGCTCTCGGCTCGGCCTCGCGGAGCGATGTCGCCGTCGCCGTGGCCGCCACTGTCGTGAGCACGGCCGTTCCCGGCCAGGCGGTCGTGGACGCCGGCAGCAAGGCCCTGGCGAGCGACAGGCCCGGCTGGTTGCCCGGTCACGGCGTGGTGCCGGAGCTGGGCGACGCCCCGCTCGTCGCTCTGTCCGAGTGCCACGGCCTCGTCCAGCTCAATGGGCAAGCGCCCCCGCCCGTCGGCTCGATCGTCCGGGTGGTGCCGAACCACGTCTGCACGGTGGTGAACCTCTTCGACCACTACGAGGTGGTGGCCCAGGGCCGGGTTGTGGACCGGTGGCCGATATCGGCCCGCGGGCACCTCAGCTGACAGGCGAGTGAGATGGCTTCAGCCTCACATCGCCGGCCGGGCTGAGGGCGACCAGGACCTCGCCGCGCATACCGAGGTGAGCCGCGTCGCCTCGAGAACTTGCGCCCTCTCCGGACCTCAGCCTTCAGAGACGCGGCGTGCAGGCTCCGAGCTGTCCCCGGCTGTGGCAACCGGTCCCACGCCGGCCGGTGGCCCGCCTGTATCGGCCCGCTCCATCTGTCCCCAGACGGGAAACACGAAGGGCACCAGGGTGGTCAGGCCGTAAAGAACCGCGGCCGCCAACAGAGCCGGCCGCAGCCCGAAGGCCGCCACCACCAAGCCCCCGGCCAAGCTCCCGAACGGTATGCCCGCCCATGCCGACGCCCCGACTGCCCCGAGCACGCGAGCCTGCAGGTGACGCGGCACCCGTTCGTACTCCACCGCTCCGAGGATGGGGTTGATGCCGCCCGCCCCGAGGCCTCCGAGGAACATGACGGCCAACACGGGAGACACGCTGGCAGAGAGCGCCAGGGCGACGTAGCGGGGCGCCCCGCCGAGGAGGAAGCCGACAGCGTACGTCATCCGCCGCGGGAGCCTCGGCCCGAGCCACGTCGTCATGGCATTGCCGGCGACTGCACCGAGAGCAAATGCACCTCCGATCAGCCCGAGGGCCAACGAGCTGTGGGCGACACTGTGGGCCCAGACAGGAGACAGCACGGTGCCGCCGGCCTGATCGACGAAGTTCGTCACGAGGACCATGGCTGCGATAGCCACCAGCAGCCTGTCCTTCAACAGGTACCTGAACCCCTCGCCGAGGGAGGCCAGATAGGAGGCCTCGGTTGCCGCCCCGTCTCGGTGCTCGGGCGGTGGCTGGGCCGCCCTCGGCACGAGCCGGGCGACGAGCAGGGCCGAGACCGCGAACGTCCCCGCATCGATGGCAAGGACGCTGAGCGCCGAGGTGGCCAGCACGAGCGCCCCGGCGAGGGGTGCCCCCACCAGCGTGGCGAGCCGGTTGACACCGTCATAGAGCCCGCTCGAGCGTTCCAGGGGCATCTCTGCCAGCTCGCCCACCCCCGGGACGAGCACATCGCGGGCCGAGTCACCGCGCGCCGCGCCGCCCCCGCTACGGCCACGAGAGCGGCCAGGAGCGGAATCGACAGGACGTGGGCGGCCTCTAGGGCCGGCACGGCGCCGATGAACACGGCGGCCACCACGTCGGTGGTGATCGAGACACGACGAGCGCCGAGGCGGTCCACGAGCGGGCCGCCGAGGGCCTGCACGCCGACGTACGGCCCCATCTCGGCGAAGGCGACCAGGCCGGTCCGGGTGGCGCTGCCCGTCGTGGTCAAGACGAACCACGGCAGGGCCAGGAAGGACATGCGGGTGCCGAGCAAGGAGGCACCGACGGCGCCGAGAAGACCGGTCACCGGTCGCCGGTCGCGGGCGGCGATCACGACGGTTCCTCCGCTGTCGGCATGATCTGGAACTGCACCACCACCCGCCGTGTTCCTGCCCGCGGGCGATCGGCCTCCTGACGGTAGGGCGCGCACAGCTCATGGAACCGTCGCCCCAGCTCTGCGGCCTCCCCGGGGTCGAGATGAAGGATCCAGTCGCTCATGTCCCACGAGCCGCCCCAGCCGGCGCCGAGCTCTCCCGGGGTCGCTCCGATGCTGTCGGCGAATCGGACCATGCGGTCGGCGTACAGGCTCGCCACCGCGCGCAGGTACTCGGCCCCTACCTCGCGCTCGGGCAGCTCCGACAGGGACAGGTCGAACCAGGACGCCCGGTGCACGGCGCGCCAGTACCGCTCGCGGCCGTTCCCCCGAGCGGGCTCGTCGACGACGAAGCCGTACGAAGCCAATTGGCGGAGGTGATAGCTGGTGGCTCCACTGGACTCGCCGGTACGCGCCGCCAGTTGGGTGGCCGTGGCCGGCCCGCGCTCGACGAGCTCGGCCCGGAGGCGCAGCCGGAGGGGGTGGGCGAGGCCGCGCAAGGACCTCGGGTCGAGTACCACATCGACCGTCGGGTCGAAGCCGGGCGGGCCGCTCTCGCTCTTGGTGGTCGTGTCTGCAAGTTATACAAAGAAGTCTTTGCAATCAAGTCTTTGCATGCGGACCTCCGCCTCTCCGCATGGGACAGTGAGGGACGTCATGGACACTCCGCCTCCTGTCGAAGTCGAAGAGCGCGCCCTCAGGTCGTCCCTGGTTCGCTCATGGGGTCTGCAGTGCCCGGTGCTGCGCTACATACCTAAGGGCGCCGGGAGTTATCACTGGGCCGCTGCCACTTCCCCCGGGCAGCGTTACTTCGTCACGGTCGACGACCTCCACGCCAAGCCTTGGCTCGGCTCGGAGCCCGACGTGGTCTTCGCCGGGCTCAGCGCGGCTTATGCCACGGCGTGGATGCTGAGCGACCGAGCCCATCTCGGCTTCGTCGTGCCGCCGATCCCCGACGTCCATGGCAACGTCACCCGCCGGCTCGTCGATCGGTACAGCCTTACCGTGTTCCCGTACGTCAGCGGCCGGTCAGGGCGGTGGGGTGTCCCGATCAGCCGCCCGGCGCGTGACCGACTGCTGTGCCGGCTCGCCGAGTTGCATCTGGCCACGCCGGCAGTCGCCGATCGGGCGCCCCGGTATCAAACAGCCATACAAGGTCGAGACCGACTCGAGGCCGCCTTGGGCGAGCTTGACGGCCCGTGGACGGAGAGGAAGCTCTCAGAAGCCGCCCGGAGAGAGCTTTCCGCTCACGCCGGCGAGTTAAGGGAGTCTCTGACAAGGTTCGACGACCTCGCCGCCCAAGTGGCCACGGCGGCGGCCCAGCCCGTCATAACCCACGGCGAGCTACATCCGGGCAACCTGATGCTCAGAAACGGTGGGCTGCTCGTCGATTGGGACACCGTCGCCCTGGCGCCGCCTGAACGCGACCTGTGGATGCTGGACGACGGGAGACCGCGGAGCCTTGCGTCATATACCGACATGACCGGAGCGGCCGTCGACTACAGCGCGATCTGTCTGTTCCGGCTGGCGTGGACTCTCTCGGATCTGGCGGACCTCGTCCACCTGTTGCGATCGGAAAATGACGCGAGTCCCACTTTCGAGTCCGCTTTGGCCGCGCTCGGCGAACTGTTGCGGACGGGGGCCTCGCGGCCATACGGCCCGCCGCCGGCGTCCGGCAAGTAACCAGGAGTATCTTCTGCAGGGTGGCAAACGATCCGAGCGGCAATGTATTCCCGACCAACCCTGCCAGTGCTCTAGAGGACAAAACAGCAGTCGTAGGGGGATTGCGGGGATGGCGGCAGCGTCGCCGGGCGAAGCTGACCGCGAGGCGTGAGAGGGCAGCAGAGACTCGGGGACCCATTGACGAGGTCTCAGAAGAGAAGTGGAAGCTTGCCGGCGAGTTCCCACCGCCACCTCCACGGGTTTAGAGCTCCCAGGATCAGCCGTGGGCGGGATTCTGATCGGCCTCGATCTCAGCCGGAGCTGAGCGTGCCGATTGCTTTTCCGAAGATAGAAGGTGTCGAGGCCTTCCGGTACTCCGACTCGCGCGCCGAGGACTATGCCGATATCGCCTCTCCCATGGACCGGTACCCGCACCACCGGCACCGACGCCCCACTTGGTACCGCTTCATGGACCGCGTCGTTGTTGCCGTCCATGGAGGCGGGCACACGGGGCTAGGCATGACGAACGGCGGCGATCTCACTTGTGAGCTCGTTGCCGCGCACATCCGGCCACTGCTGATCGGCCAGGAACTACGTGATCTGGAAGCGCTTTGGGGGCTTGTGCACGACTCCATGCTCCCGTTCGGGGCAACCGGGCTGGCACGGATGGCCCTCTCGAGTGTCGATATAGCCCTCTGGGACCTACTTGCCAGGCACAGGCAGATTCCGGTTCACGAACTGCTGGGCGGGGCATTGAAGAAGGAAATCCCTGCCTATGCCACAACCGCCGACGTAAGTTCCGCCCGTGAGCGCGGCTTTCTCGGAGCGAAGGTGTCCGCCTCGGTCGGGCCCTTCGATCCACCTCAGCTGGTCGAGGAGTGGTTGGGTCAGTTGGCCCAGGAGCGAGCTGCGGTCGGTGACGGCTACCCGTTGATGGTCGACGCCTGGATGGGCTGGGATCTCGACTTCACGCTCGAGATGCTCCCCCGGCTGGCCGTTCTCGGGATTGACTGGTTGGAGGAGCCGTTCCCGCCGGCTGATCTGCGCAGCTACTCAGCACTCGGCCCAGAAGCAGCTCGTCACCGGATCCGGATCGCGGCCGGAGAACATCACAGTTCCGTCCTTGACATACAACACCTTCTCGAGACAGGCGGGGTCCAGCTCGTTCAGCCTGACGTGACCTGGTGCGGAGGGATCACTGAACTGCGCCGCATCGTTGATCTGTCGAGGCGCGCCGGCGTTCCCGTGTGTCCCCACTTCGGCGGTGAGGTATGGGCACTTCACGTCATCGCCGCGAGCGACAACTGCCACCTGGCCGAGTGGTATGTCGACGACGAGCAGAGGACCCGGGCCGAATCTGGTGTAAGGATCTCACCGACCCCGCGGCCGCGCGACGGCTATCTCTCGGTTCCTGACTCGCCTGGCTTCGGCATCTCTCTCAGCTGAGAGAGATGCACTGCTCGCAGCAGCCCCCTCGGGTCACCTGAGCGTCGGCCGACGCCGTCACGCCAACGCCTCGGCGGCTGAATGCCAACAGGCGCCGGGTAGAAGAGAAACATGACGGATCTCTTGCGCGGGACGGTGGCCCTTGTGACCGGGGCCAGCTCAGGTATAGGCGAAGCTACGGCGGCCGCTCTCGCGGCCGAGGGAGCCGCCGTTGCCCTCGTCGCACGCCGTCGGGATCGCCTTGATGCCCTGGCGGAGCGAATCGGCGGCTCAGGCGGCACCACAGAGGTGATCGAGGCAGATGTCACCGACCGCGTGGCGGCGGAGGCGGCGGTCGCCGAGACGGTGCGTTCGCTCGGCCGTCTCGATGTGGTCGTCAACAACGCCGGTGTCATGCTGCTGGGTCCGGCGCTCGACGCCCCATTGGAGGAGTGGGAGCGCATGGTGCAACTCAACCTCACCGGACTGCTCTACGTAAGCCACGCCGCGATGCCACACCTGCTCGCCGCCGCCGAGCAAGAGCCGCGGCACGTCGCGGACATGGTCAACATCTCCTCGGTGGCCGGCCGCGTCGCCCGTTCGGGCAGCGCCGTCTACAACGCCACCAAGTGGGGCGTCAACGCCTTCAGCGAGGCCCTCCGCCAGGAGGTGACCGGGCGGCATGTGCGGGTCGGGCTTGTCGAACCGGGAGCGGTTGCCACCGAGCTCTCGAGCCACAATCGGCCGGAAGTCCGAGACACGATCGAGCAAAGGTTCGCCGGCATGGAACGGCTGCAGCCGCCGGATGTGGCCCGGGCGATCACCTACATGATCACTCAGCCCCGCCATGCGGCCATCAACGAGATCCTCATACGCCCGACGCAACAGGAGGGCTGACGACAGGCCCCCGCGTCCCGGCGGGCCAGACCGGGTGGCCTCGTCAGACGAGGGACCGACCGGCCTCTCAATCCTGAAGAAGGTGGGCCGGCGCCCTTGCTGTCTATCGAGACAAGGTCCGACCCGAACGTCGATCAGTCGACGCTGTCGTCGTCAGGACCGTAGATGTCTCCAACGGTGATATCCACGCTCACGACCTCTATGTTCGTCGGCGGTCCCGATAGCGCTGATGACGTTGTGACGAACACGGTCAGCGACGTCGGTGAGGTCGGAGCCGGCGTCCGCCGTCATCGCGATGGCGACCGATATGGCAGATTCGTCGACTTCGGTGATGTCGACACCGTCTGCGCCATAGCGAACTGAGAAGCGGGGATTCCCGACGCTCCACAACCTGGAGGGCGGAGCAGGTGTGATTCGCCCGACGCCGGGGGTGGCCTCAGTGACGGCGGCCGCGATGAGGCCGAGGACCCAAGAGGTGACCGTCGTTGCTCCGCTGGCCCGTGATGGCGGCGACGTGCCGAGGGGACTGTGCGATCCTTCGCACGCGGCTGATGACGGTGGCCATGAGCCCGCGGGGAGTCTCGACGTCCTGGTGGGCCCACTCCCGCACGGGACGCCACAGCTCAGCGAACTCTTCGAGTGCTTGCTGGCAGTAGGGGCACGTCGCTTCGTGGTCGGAGGAAGCGACGGGCGCGTCGTCTGCCGCCGTCGCCAGCAGCTGCTCCGGGTCGCGGCCGCAAGGAAGAGCTGCTCCAGCGCGTCTCAGTCATCGCTTCTCATCGAGGAGGCGGGCCAGTTCGACCCGTGCCCGGTTGAGCCTGCTCTTCACTGCGGTCATGGTCACCCCGAGGACCTCGGCGATCTCGTTGTAGGTTAGGCCCTCCACCTCGCGCAAGATGAACGGGACGCGTTGCTCAGGTGTGAGTCTCGCCACAGCAGCCGCGATGTCCTCGACTCGCTCCACTGCTTCGAACTCGCCTTCAGGGTTACCGAGGGACCCGACGTGGTCGGTGAGCTGCTCGGTCCGAGCCGGCCGCCGGGCAAGCTGGCGAAGGCAGCGATTGACCGCCAGGCGGTACAACCAGGTGGAGAACTTGGACTCGCCACGGAAGCGCCCGATGGCACGCCAGGCCGTGAGGAAAGAATCCTGTGCAGCGTCCTCGGCGTCATGGCGGTTCCCGAGCATCCCGAGACAGAGACGGAAGATCGGCAGCTGGTGACGGCGTACGAGCTCCTCGAAGGCGCCCAGGTCGCCCTCGGCCGCCCTCGCGACCAGCTGCGGCTCGCGCAGCTCGCTCACGCGCAGGCCCTCACATCCGAGAGGCTATGCCGCGGCCTCTGCCCGACGCACCTCCAGGCTCCGACGCTCGGGCCGGGCGCCGGCTGTTCGATCCCCGTCGGATCCGGCAGGCTCGGAAGCGCTCAATCAAGATTTCTCACTAATCGCGGAACTTCTGCGGTTCGAGTGGCTCTAACCCGGGGTAAAGAAACATGCTGCGTGGCCGCGGCGGATGCCCTCACGCTTCGAAGGAGCCAAAGTCTGTGTCTCGTCAACAGTTCGCGTTCATCGTCGGAGTATTGCTGGTGTGGTTGGCCTGGCAGGCCGGCTGGGTCGTCCTCGCGGCGGTTGCGGCCGGCCTTATCGGCCTCGGCATCGTCCGAGTGCTCGAAGGCGAGCTCGATCTGAGTGAGCTCGGCGAGCGGATCAAATCCTCCTCGACTTCGTCCAGCAGACGCTGAGTCTGCGCCTGAATCTCCTACCTCCTCGCCTCACCTGTCTACTGCTTCTTGAGCTTCATCTCCACTCACCGTCTCGACCTTCATCTTCATCTCGTCTACCCGTAGCTACCCAGCCGTATAAGAGAAAGTTGACCCCTGCCATGCCTGATACCAAACAATCTGAATCCGCTCCTCCCGCCGATGCACAAAAGGCTTCTGCCGGACGGAGCGCCAGCCGGTGAGAGGAAGCCGCCATCCTCCTCCATTGGAGCGCAGCAGTCAAGGCCTGCAGCGCAGCGGCCCGAGCGGCGGCGCATCTCTCCAGACCGACCACGGAGTGACCACGATTGCCTCCTCGGTCGTGGCCAAGATCGCCGCGCTCGCCACCCAGGAGATCCCCGGCGTGCAGGCGATGGGCAAGTCGCTCACGCGCACGTTCGGGACCATCCGCTCCAAGATTCCCGGCGGCGGGTCTGCCGAGACGCAAGGCATCTCGGTCGAGGTGGGCGAACGGCAGGCTGCAGTCGACATCGACATCGTCGCCTACTACGGGCAGAGCATCATCGAGACCGCCACCGCGATCCGCGAGAACGTGGTCGACCGGATCGAAGGCATGACTGGCCTGGAAGTCGTCGAGGTGAACGTCAACGTCGACGACTTGTACCTCGAGTCCGACGGCGACGGACAAGACGCCCGCGTCGAGTGAGTGCAGTGAGTGCCACCGGCCCGACTGCTCCGCAGCCGTTGATCGGAAAGCGGGGCCAGTTGGCACTGGCGGTTGCGGCTGCTGTGGACACGGTCGAAGGAGCCCGTCGTCGCGACGAGCCCGATCTCCGGGTCCACCCAATACGCCGGGGGCACAGTTGCCGGCATCCACTTGAGTGAGAGCGAGATCTGCGTCCACATCGTGGCCGAATCCCTCCCGCTCGACCCGCTGGTAGAGATCGTGCGCCAGGCTGCCGTTCGCGGCCTCCCGAGCTGCCGGCGACGAGCGGCCTGTGCGGGTCGCCGTCGATGATCTCGACGTGGCCAAGCTGCCGAGGGGCACACGATGATCCGCCTGGTCAACCGGTTCTCGCCTTCGTCATCGGTGCCGCCCTCGCCGCCGCCGGCCTCCTCGTCATTATCGAGGGAGTCGTCAACTTGGACGAATTCCGGGTTCCTGTGGATCCCCGGCAAGCAGTGGCTGTCGGCGTTCAAGACGACGCAATGGTCGGCGCCGATAGTCGTCGGCGTCAGCATCGGTGTTGCGGTTGCCGGCTTTCTTCTCTTTATCATCCAGGTCCGGCCCCAGCCAAGCGGGTCGTCCCCTACCGGACCGACTCCGAGGCTGAGTGGCTGCTCCTGCGGCGGTCGACTGAAGCCCATCTGCAACGGCGACTGTCCGCACAGGTACCGACCTCGCCGATCAAGGCTCGCATCAAGGCTCGGTCGTCGCGCTGGTCCCTCATCGTGCGGGCACGTGCCGCCTCGACCACCCGCCCCATGCTCGAGAGTGCCGCTCGCTCCGAACTGGCATCGCTGCATGCTCCCGGATCGCCCCGAATCCGAGTCCGGACAACCGGCGCCACGAAGACCACCACCAACAAGCCATGATCGATCGCCGCAATCGTGTTGTTCTTGGGTTGCTTGGCCTGCTGTTGATGGCGGGCGGCGGCCTCTCAGCGTGTCTCGGTTCACGGGTATTCGGCGCCGACCGGAGCCGACCATGACATTTTCGATCACACAGTTGTTCAGTGGTGGCACGAGGGAGGCTGGAAGTCGTTTGCCGTTGTAGTTGCCATCGGTGTCAGTCGCCTCTTGTCGTTGGTCTTCGCGTGATGCTGTTGCAGCTACGACGGAACGACGGCGAGCGCCGGACCCCCAACGTGAGGTTTCGTCCCAAGGAGGGAGCTCGCGGCGAGACGACTCTGCGCTCTCCGGCCCTCAGCCATGCGCTCGAGAGCGACCTCGTTCGAATCGCCGACGTGCAGGCCGCCACGGTCGGCCTTTTCGGTGACTACCCGACCATCGAGCTGAGGGCGGTCCTCGACGTCGGCGACGGTGTCGAGCTGCAGCGCCTTCCGGAGCAGGTGGGCGAAGTCCTTGAGCCGGATGGAGGCCACCGCCGGCGTCAGGCCGGACCCGGTCCAGATGACGCTGCGCTTCAAGGCTGCCGAGCGAGAACGCCAACTCATCTGACCTTTGGTCGAGGACGACTGGTCCCCTATGTACCGGTCGCCCCAGGACCTTCGTGCTCGGCCTGTAAGCCAGTTTTCAGAGCCCATCATCACAACTACAAAAGGAGCAAGACAATCACAATGCCCAACGACCAGACCTATGACCGCTGGATCGGTCAGCATGTCGTCGACACAGCCGGCGAGAAGGTCGGCAAGGTGTCCCAGATCTACGTCGCCGACGAGACCGGTCAGCCGGAGTGGCTGACCGTCACAACCGGAATGTTCAAGTCACGGGCGTCATTTGTGCCAATCCAGGGAGTGACCCTCGACGGTGACACAGTCGTCGTGCCCTTCGAGAAGCGGGTAGTCAAAGACGCTCCGCAGATCGATGAGGACGGGGCGCTGAGTCCTGCGGAGGAGGAGGAGCTCTACCGTTACTACGGCAGGGCAGATACCTCTGCCGAACACTCGAGCCGGAGTTGTCGACCAGGAACGAGGTCAGCAGAGCCGGGGTCTCCGAGCGACGATGCCATGACCCGCTCTGAGGAAGAAGTTCGAGTGGGAACCGAGCGTCGGGAGGCGGGCCGGGCCCGGTTGCGCAAGTACATCGTCACCGAGCAGGTCACCCAGACGGTCCCGGTCTCCCACGAGGAGATTCGTCTCGAGCGGGAGCCGATCACAGACGCCAATGTCGATGCGGCGACGAGCGGTCCGGACATCTCCGAACAGGAGCACGAGGTCACGCTGTACGAGGAGCGTCCCGTGGTCGAGAAAGAGGTCGTACCGATAGAGCGGGTCCGGCTCGCAACAGAGACCGTCACAGGTGAAGAGACCGTCAGCGAAGAAGTTCGCAAAGAGCGCATCGAGGCGGAAGAGCCCACCGGGGCATAAGTTGTCGTAAATCCTGCGGGCCGGAGCCAAACAGGGCTCCGACCCGCAGGCGGCGCGTTCAGGTCACATTCCCGGCTGCGACGACGGCCTACTGCAGCGCGCCCGCCGTCGCAGGCCCGAGAGCGCCTGAGGTGTCGCAACACCCGCTGTAGACGAGGCCGATCATCTATCACGACCACATTCGCCGGGTCGACATAGTGGTCCCGAAGCACCTGACGGCTTTCGACAAGGGTCCGGAAGCGCTCGAGGTCGCCGCCGTGGTCAGGGTGCGCATCCATCGCCGCTCGTCGAAATGCCAGTTCCAGGTCGGCACTGCTATAGGTCGGGGGCAAGCCCAGCACGGCGCGGGCCTCGCTTCTGCGCACTGCCCTGCAGGATACCCGGCTGTCAGAATGTCCCGGTGGCTAGCCGGATCCTCGCTTTATTGGATCCCCATCGAATCGCAAGGGGGCGAGTGGCTTCACCTTCTGCACGTCCTCGACACAGGTAGCCGGAACAGTCTCGTCAGAGGTGGGCGCTCGACGTCCTTCCGAGATGCCTGCGATCCGTGGCTTTTCGGTCCGGCACCAGGATGAGCATTCTCAGGTTTTTGCCATCCGGTCACTGCGCCGGTTCCGTATCCCCAGTGGTGCGAAGCGAGGCGGTGTCAAGGGGCAATCCTTCTTGGACGCGAAGCGGCCGACCACCGCAGTTCCAATAATCAGCTGATTTGACCTGCCCGTCTGCCTTGCGAGGATTCACGCCTGCGTTTGCATCAGCTACGCCGACGTCACATCCCGCCTCGGACGGATCGGGCCGTGTCAGAAACCCCCTAAAGGAGTCACATGTCAATCACAAAGCGCCTACGCGGCGTCAGTCGCCGCCGGATCGGAGCGGTTCTGAGCGGAGGCCTCGTCATTACGCTCGCGGCCATCGCCGGGCCGGCTCTCGCGAGCGGCGGGACGCCGGTCATGCAGATGACCAGCATGACCAAGACCCTGTCGACGAGCAGCGGGCACGTCGGTACAACGCCCGGTTGGTACGACGGCAAGACGGTCACGTTCACGTACACGAAGAACTTCGTGTGCATGGCACCGCCGGCGAGTCACGCCAATAGCAAGTGCGAAGTCGGCTCCGACTACGATTCCGTCCCGGCGGCCACGTTCGACCCCTTGTACGTCATCGTGCCCATCGGGTTCACACCCGCTAAGCAGACGCTCAACTGCCCGGTCGCCGGTCATTGCGTCGACCACCCGAGCTCGATCGACCTGTCGGCCGTGTTCGCCAGCGCCAAGTACGACGACGTGAAACTGCCGGCGCACAGCCACATCCTCACTACCGCCAACAGCGGCCAAGGGGAGTGGTGGGACGTGGTGGTCATCGGGGTCACCAAGTTGGCCACATGGAACAAGATCGTCGCCGCGAAGAGCTACAACGAGATCACCTCGCTGCGCGACCACGCCAGCAAGTCCGTGACGAGCAACCTCCCGACCAACCTGTTCCTCTACTTCAAGGTCAGCTAGGTCCTAATACGAAGCGGGGGCGCCCCAAGCCTGGTCTTGGGGCGCCCCGTCTTCTCGAGATCTCCGGAGGCGCACCTGATGGCCATTCGTCCCGTTACGACATCTGCACGAACTTTCGTGAGGTCACTACCACCGACTGCCCGACTGCTCGCCGCTGGTGCAACCGCGGTCGGCGCCGTTCTCGTCATCGCAGGCGTGTACGTGCCCTGGATGGCTTACTACGCCGGGCTGTACGAGCTTTCCGGTGCGGGCACCAGCAACGGCGTCCGGTTCCTTGTGGCCGGCGGCTTCGGGCTTGTCCTCGCCGCCGTCGTCTGGTTCCGCGGAGGCCACGTCAGCCGGTGGCTCGTCACCGGCGTCGGGGGAGTGGTGCTGGTGTTCTCGACCTATCTTCTTGTGCAATTGCACACGGCGCTCTCGGGCGTCGATGCCATGGTGGTGCCTGGGCAGGGTCCCGGCCTTTACCTGATTGCCGCGGGCGGGCTCATGATGTTCCTCACCGTCTTTCTTCCGGAGGGACATCGCGGGCCCCGCGATGCGTCGGTAGCAGGCGCAACGGTCCTCACAGTTGGTCGGCGACCGTCGATCGCGCGGGCGGTCCAGCAGATCCGACAGCTGACCTGGTGTCGAAAGCTGCAAGTGGGATTGGGCGCCGCCTGGTTGGTCGACGCCCTCCTGCAGTGCCAGCCCTACATGTTCACCCGGTCGTTCGCCTCCATGACCCTGGCTCCGGCCGCCCACGGCGATCCG
Organism: uncultured Actinomycetota bacterium; assembly: GCA_963754255.1. Lineage (GTDB taxonomy): Bacteria > Actinomycetota > Acidimicrobiia > Acidimicrobiales > Bog-793 > CAVWEW01. Next base: position 66,158 of record CAVWEW010000005.1, on the reverse strand, counting down.
AGCGTCGCTGCGGCCGCCGTGAGCGGCATCGCGCACCTCGTCGCAGCTCACCCGGCGGCGTGGAACGCGATGTTCGCACTGGTCCAACTAGCTATCGGAGTCGGGATTCTCTGCCGGTCGACGGTGCGATGGGCCCTGGCGGCTTCAGTGCTCTGGGGGCTGTCGGTCTGGGTGCTCGGAGAAGGTCTCGGGCAGGTGTTCACTGCTCACACGACTCCGTTCACCGGCGCACCGGGAGCGGCTCTGTTGTACGCCCTGCTTGCAGTGTTGGTTTGGCCCTCTCGAACGGCCCGGGGCGAGGCGGGCACGTCGGTGGCAGAACAGAGCCCCCTCGGTCGCTGGGGCTCCCGGGCGGCGTGGATGGGCGTGTTCGCCCTGTTCGTGTACGAGACAATCCCGCGAGGTGCCACCGCTGTCCGTACCGGCGCCATGCTGAGAGAGATGGCGAGCGGTGAGCCGGCTTGGCTGGGACGCCTCGACAGCTGGGGAGCCTCAGCGTTCAGTCACCATGGCGGTCTCGTGCTGCTGGTGGCCTGCGGGCTCTTCGGCTTCCTCGGGCTCGGCATCCCTCTCATAAGCCGGTTCCGCCGGGAGATCATTGTCGGCGCGGTCGTGGTTGCCTTGGCTCTCTGGATGCTGCAGAACTTCGGAGGCGTGGCAACGGGCACGGCGACAGATGTCAACTCCGCTCCTCTCGTCGTCCTGCTGGCGCTCTCCTTCTGGCCTTCAAGCTCGCGGGCGGCCGCCCCGGGCCGCCTCGTAAACGCTTAGCGCTTTTCCCTGGGCTGGTCTCAGGCGCCCCGGGCCGCCTCCACCTGCTTGATCGTGAGCCGCCGGGCTCGGATCATCGCCGTGCGGGTGGCGCGCCGGGCGACGCTCGAGTCATGCGTGACGATGATCAGCGTGAGCCCCCTCTCCGGAACCCTGGGCCTTGACGAGTAGGAGGTGGGTGAGCTCACGCAACGCTTTGACCGTCTCCGACCCGATCCCGTGGGATCGTCTCCATGGCTGCTGGTCCGAGAAGGCAACACCGCTCAACTTCCCAAAGGAAATTGCCGATAGGGAGCACGATGACGCGAAGAGTCTCCGAGCTGACAACAACGCCCTCGGTGGCAGAGGGCACACCTGCGCGCGAGGGCGGAAAACAACTCGAGGACATAAGCGGTCTCACTTCTGGCGAGATCATCTCCATCAGACCCGACGTGGCGCTCGACACGGCTGATGCCCTCCGAGAAAGTGAGGCTCGGCTGCGGGCGATTCTTTCTTCACTCGACGATCTGGTCTTTGAGCTTGATGAGAACGGTGTCTACCTGGCGATCTGGACAACAAGCGAGGCCCTCCTCGTGGCCCCTCCGAACGAGTTGCTGGGCAGGACGGCCCGCCAGGCGCTCGGTGACGACCTCGGGCGACGTGTGATAAAAGCCGTCCGTCGTGTGCTCGCGACCGGCCAGCCAGAGTTCCTGGAGTTCCGCTTGGATGTTCAGGCCGGTGTTCGTTTCTTCCAGGCCAGGTTCGCCCCGATCGCCGGATTGGCTTCCCGTACCGCCTGCCTGCTTGTACGTGACATAACGGCTCAGAAGGAAACCGAAGAAGCGCGTGATGATGCCGAGCGGCGCCTTCGATATCAAGCCTTGCACGATGGGCTCACCGAACTGCCCAACCGCGTCTTTTTCCTCGACCGCCTCGAACATGCGCTTAGGAGGACAAGGCGCCGGCGCGAGAATCTCGCCGTTCTCATGCTCGATGTCGACCGGTTCAAGGAGATAAACGACAACTTCGGACACTCGTCAGGAGATGTGGTGCTACGAGAAGTGGCACAGCGACTCGCCTCGGTCACAAGAGAGGGCGATTCAATCGGGAGGCTCGGGGGAGACGAGTTCGCGATCCTGCTTCCCAATGCCTCGGAGGAGGACGGGATAAGAATAACCCGGCGCATCTCGCAGTCTCTCGAGGACCCGTTCATCCTCGGCGGCAATGAGATCAAGGTCGACATCAGCGCCGGGTTCGCGGTCTTTCCCCAAGACGGGTCAGACGCGGACGTTCTACTGAAGAGGGCCGATGCCTGCATGTATGAAGCGAAACGAGCAAAGAGCATCACGCGGTAGACAGTCTTCCCGCATGCAGGGCCGGCAGATGTGCGTCAAGGCCGCGAGCGAAGGCTTCACGGGCTTGTTGATGTCGCGCATAAGGGCAGTCTCGGTGATCTCGAACACCAGGTTTGAAGGATCGGCGCCCGCCTGACGCATCTCAGTGTCAATCAAGATCAGCAGACCGAGCGTGCCGATCGACTGGGCAGACCGGTTCACCCGACGTGGCGCCCTTGCGCTGCGGGGCCGACAGCCTGCCTCGAGACTCATTGATCGATCTTCCCGATCAGGTCAGCCTATTGAAGCGCCCTCGGTGTGGGGTCACCAGGGACGATTGGCACCTTCTATCAAGCTAACGGCAGCCTTGTGCTCGCACCGGGGGACGAGGGATGCACACGGCAGGCACCCACGCACCGTCCGACAGCCGGCCGAATCGGGTCCTTCGGCCCTGTGCGGGCGCAGATCGATAGAGCATCATTGTCGAAGGAGGTGAGACTGTGACCCGGATTGAGATTGCCAAGACGAGATACGCCATCACGCACGCCGCCAGCCTCCTCCAGCATGAGTTCTCTTCCCTCGAAGAGAGTTCAATATGAGCGCGCTCTACGCACCAGAGCCCCACCAGGAAGGGCGCGACCGGGAAGGCGGGACCCCCAGCCGGCGCACGCATGCTGTCTTCATAAGCGATTTCCTCCACGTCTCGGTGCCCTTCGCCCAGCTCGCCCTGGTTCTTCTCGACAAGGATGCCTCGTGGCTGGGCCGCTTGAAGGTGCCATCCTCCACAGCCATCGACGGTGGCGAGGAACTCCACCCGTCCGGAGTCGCTGCTGTGACGATGCGGATCGGTCCTGACGGACCCGCCCGCCAGAACGTAATCGTCACAGCTGGCAAGGCTCGGCTCCACCAGCGCGCAGTCATCGTGCCGATCACCTGGGAGCCGGTCGGCTTCAGGCGTCTCTTACCAACCCTCGACGCCGACCTCGAGCTGTCGGAGCTCGACAATTCCACAAGCCGCCTTGCAATCAATGGGAGTTACCGCGTCCCGTTGGGCCACTTTGGGCTGGGCCTCGACAATGTCGCGATGCACCGGTTAGCCGAGGCCACAATGCGCAGTTTCCTCCACGAGCTGCACGAGGCCCTTGTACTCGCACGATGAAGGTGGCCACAACCACTGCGACCCTACGTTGCCCTCAGTCAGAGCGGGAACCGCGGCGGCTCGCCGCTTCGCGTTCTGACAGCCGGGCGGCAAAGGCAGCGGCTTCACTGCGATGTGCCATGCCAAGCTTTGCCAGCATGTTGGAGACGTAGTTCTTCACGGTCTTCTCGGCGAGGTAGAGGCGCTCGGCGATCTGGCGGTTCGTGAGTCCCTCGGCCACGAGATCGAGCACCCGCTTCTCCTGCTCGGACAGCCGCTCGAGCCGTTCGTCCCGCTTCGGACCCTCCCGAATGCGTTCGAGAACGCGTGCGGTCAAGGCTGGGTCTATAAGCGACTCGCCCGCCCCGACCCGGCGGATTGACGACACGAGGTCGTTCCCTCTGATCTGCTTCAGTACATATCCTGACGCGCCCGCCATGATGGCGGCAAAGAGCGCTTCGTCGTCGTCGAACGAGGTCAACATGAGGCAGCGAAGCTCCGGCATCCGGCTGCGAAGCTCCCGGCACAGCTCGATGCCGTCACCGTCGGGCAGGCGAACGTCGAGCACGGCGACGTCTGGGCTGACGGTGGGCACTCGCCTCAGTGCCTCGTCGACCGTCCCAGCTTCTCCCACCACATCGATGGAGCCCTCAGCCTCGAGCAGCCCGCGCAGTCCAGTGCGGACGACCTCGTGATCGTCGACGAGAAAGACCTTGATCGTCATCGTGGCTCCTCAACCTCGCTCAACCGAACGGTAGTGGTTGCGTCGGATGAGCCGGCAGACACTGGGTCCGTTTTTGAAGGGACCGTTAATGAACGCAACCAGGACCAGCCGGCGCGTGAGCAGCATCATGACGGCCCTGACTGTAGATTCCCGCTCGGGGAACTGTTCCTCAGGTCATGATGACGTGGCCGACTCCGTCGCACTAGAGCCAAGAGGCCCGGTCTTGAGCGCGCTCAGGCTGCTGGGAGAAACTCTGTTTCGAGAACATGACCTTCGGCCCTGGCCGTCGGCCCGATGTCTCTGTACAGTCCGATCTAAGTTGTCGTTTGCACACCACCGGGAAAATTGGCCCAGCGACTGAGTTGGACCTCTCTCCGAAGTCCTCCGGGGTGCTGCAAAGGGGAAGGAACTGCCGTAATGGACCTCGTGGACTTGTCCGGAGGCACCGAGATAATCTCCTACGAAGAATGTCGTGAGCTGCTTCGCGGTGAACAGGTCGGGCGACTCGCAGTCGTAGTCGCCGGTCGACCGGAGATCTTCCCTGTGAACTACGGCATCGACGGTGACGGCATCCTCTTCAGGAGCAATAGCGGGCGAAAGCTCTCGGGGGCGCTTCTCGGCGTGGTCACCTTCGAAGTCGACCGCATCGACATCCGATCACGATCGGGGTGGAGCGTTGTCGTCCATGGCCGGGCTGAAGACGTCAGCCACTTCGACGGGCCGGGTCTCAGAGCTAAGGCCGACGTCCCATGGACAGGGCCGAAAGATGCGCTCGTGCGGATCAGCCCGGAATCCATCACGGGCCGCCGCTTGACAGAGGCTCGATCGAAGGCCCATCGACTCCCACCTCAGACCGAGTTGCCGCGGACGTAACGACTTCAGCATCATGGTCAGTCGGCGATGAACGGAGGAAGAGAGTGAACGCAGATAAAGGAGAGCACGGAAGGATCGTCGTCGGTGCGGATGGGTCGGAGCCCTCACTGGACGCCTTCAGATGGGCGGCGCACCAGGCCGAGGTCACCGGCGCGGAGATCGACGTAGTCGTGGCTTGGACCCTCCCTGTTCAGTACGCCGCGGGGGCGATGTACGCCGAGAATTTCGACCCCGAGGCCAACGCCCGCGAGATGGTCGGAGGCATCGTCGAAACCGTCCGCCGCGAGCATCCTGACTTGACGATTCACGCTCGGGTGATCGAGGGACACCCTGCGCCCACCCTCATCGAGGCCTCACAGGGAGCCGAGCTCCTTGTCGTGGGAAGCCGGGGCCACGGTGCCTTCGTCGGGATGATGCTCGGATCGGTCAGTGAGCACTGTGTATCGCACGCACACTGCCCGGTCGTGGTGGTGCGCCACGAGCGCGAGCCCACGTAGAAGGTCGCACCGCAAATACCCGGCCAGCTCCGGTCGAACAGCGCCTACTCATTGACGGTCACGGTTTGTCACCATCCACCGGCAGGACCCTTTCCCAACGAATGCCGCACTTGTTGAGCACCCCGAGCCCAGCCCAAGTCGGCCCGTAGCGGCGATAGCGACGGTCCCATGGCGAGGAAGCCGAAGCCAAAGACAGTCCAACGGTCGCCTCAAGTACGCAGACCAGGAAGTGCTGACAGGCTCGCAGGGCGAAGCCCATGCCAACCACTTCATTGCGGTCCATCTCTCCGAGATGCCCTTCGGCGGCGCCTACTCAAAGGTGAGCACGGCGGCAGGGAGTGCCAGGCCCGGGTCGGCTGTAGCTATCAAGTTGGCTGGTGTTGAGCAGACTGCAGTCCAAGGAACAACCTTGCGTGGACTGCTGCTCGAGGCTTATGGCTCTGCCACCTTCGGCGCCATCGTCTTCTGGGCCGGACTCTCCGCCTTCATCCTGGCAGGGCTGATGTTGATGTTGGTTGGGTTCGGCTTCTGGCACTCGCGGCGGCTCGAGGCCGACGCCGAGCTAGTCAGCCACCAAACAGGACGGAACCTGGTCGTGGCCTGAGAAGGCGCTCAGCAACCAACCTAACCCCGCTTCCCCGGCCCATGCCGGGGAAGCGGGCCGTGTGGCGTGCGCGTGTGCCGCGTGCGCGACCGACGAGCAGCCCGGAACACCGCGATAGCGTCTGTCGTGGTCGGACGTTCTTTAGCATCCTCAGTGGCGCAGTCGCCGACTCCGGAAGGACGATGACGGACACTGCTAACCCGGGACAGCTTGTCGGAGCCATCTTTGCAGCCAGCCCCGATGCGATCGTCGTCATCGACGACACGGGCAAGATCCTGCTCTCGAGCCCGGCCGTCACCACGTTGTTCGGCTACTACCCCGAAGAGCTCGTCGGCGAGCCGGTAGAGGTTCTGCTTCCAGATCAGCTCCGCGCCGCCCACCTAGATCACATCCGCCACTTCTTTGCGGCGCCACGGGCTCGGCAGATGGGCGTCGGTCTCGAGCTCTCCGGGCGGCACCGCGACGGAGATGTCTTCGCTGTCGAGGTCAGCCTCACTCCGGTGCAGGTCCGTGGCGAGTCCTACGCGGCAGCCTTCGTTCGGGACGGCCGTGAGCGACAGCGAGGTATCGAAAGATTGCACGCGGTCAATGAGATCACGCAGTTCCTGCTCGCTGGCTCGGGGGTGAGCGAGACCTTGACGCTGATCGCCGAGCGGGCGCGGCGGCTATCGCGTGCTGACGCCGTCTGGATCGTCACGCCGGCCCCGACCGGCGAGCTCGAGATCGCCTCGGTCGACGGCCCCGGTACCGGGATACTCCTGGGCGCCGTCCTTTCAGACGAGACGAGCCGATCGGCTGAGGTGATGCGAACCGGCAGCTCGGAAGTGATCGAGGACCTATCGTCAGCGACGAACGTCCCTGAGCAGGTCATCGAGCTCGACCTCGGACCTGGCCTTTACGTCCCGCTCATCGCTAACGAGCGCCACCTCGGCACGCTCGTGCTCGCCCGTGTGCGGGGAGCACCTCAGTTCGAGCAACTCGACATCGCCTTCGCCGAGGTGTTCGCCAGCTCGACCGCTGCGGCCATCCAGCATGGCGAGGTGCGCACCGAACTCGAACGCCTCGAGATCCAAAAGGACGAGGAGCGAATCGCCCAGGACCTTCACGACACCGTCATCCAGCAGCTCTTCGCCATCGGCATGACGCTGCAAGCGACGCGGGCGAGCTTGACGGGAAGGGCTGGGGAGCGGATTGACGAGTCGGTAGACAATCTGGACAGTGTCATCCGGGAGATCCGCAACACGATCTTCCGCCTCCCCGGGAGGAGGTCCGGAGCAAGTGGGCTTCGCGACGAAATACTGCGTCTCGTGGAAAAGCACACGAGCGAGCTCGGCTTCAGTCCTCGCGTCGCCTATGACGGACCGGTCGACGCCTCGGTGCCCGATGACATCAGCGCTCATCTACTCCAGGTGCTTGGGGAAGGTCTGTCGAACATCGTCCGCCACGCGCATGCCTCAGCGGCTGAAGTAGTGGTGACAGTCGGTGGAGGCCGGCTGGCGCTACAAATTGCGGACGACGGCGTCGGACCCGGCAGTGGTCCGAGCGCTGGGCAGGGGATGCGTAACATGACAAAACGGGCTTCTGATCTCGGTGGCACCTGCGAGGTCTCTCAGCGCTCTCCGTCAGGCACGCTCCTCGAGTGGCGGGTGCCCATCTGAATAGGGACTTTCTCGCAGGCTCCAACTAAGACCTTTTGGCCCTGGGTCGGGGGGACCTTCGCCTCTCGTAACGGTCCCCCCTCGCGCTCATGATGTCGGTGAAGTCCGGGGGAGCCGGACGAGAACAAGGGAAACCCGATGATGAAGAACCCCGTTGCACTGCTGAGCAACCCGTCCGAGCGCACCACGTCAGGGATCCTGACGTGGCTCCGCCAGTCAAAGCTGATGGCCGTCGTCTGGACCGCTGCCCGGGTCTGGCTAGGCATCATGTGGCTCCAAGCAGGCGTTGCGAAGCTCTGGGGGGCAGAGAACCCCGCATTCCTGCACAACAACGGCGCCGGCGTGGCCGGCTTTGCCGCTCATGGCGTCGCCGCCTACAGCTGGTGGGGGAGCTTCCTGCACAGCGCAGTCGTCCCGAACGCCGGCTTGATCGGCGTCGTCGTCGCCCTGGCAGAGTTCACCATCGGCATCTGCCTCGTTCTCGGCCTTCTCACCCGCGTGGCGGCACTCATGAGCCTGGGGTTGCTGTTCACCTACGTCATGTCGGGCACCGCGAGCGTCTGTGCGTTCTATGGGCTGTTCGCCATCGTGATCCTCGCCACGTGGAGGACCTCGAGCTGGCTCGGCCTGGACGGATTGATCGCCGGCTACCGCCAACGCCGCCACGACCGCCGGTCCTCCCATGAGGCGCCGATCGTGATCGGGACCGCAGGCCACGCCCGGGCTGCTTAGCCGGTCCGCTCCTCGGTCACGTTGTGTCGATGCGGTCTGCTTTCGAGCCGGCCGCATCGGCGCGTCGGGCTGGCAACGGACGGATGCATTTGTCGGGCTGACTCCTTCTCCTCCCGCATGGCGTAGCGAAGATCAAGCACGATTTGCCGTCGACCTGCCCTTTTTCGACCTGCTCGAGACACGTTGTCCAGGCGGATACCGGGCAAACAGGATCGTCGCCGCCTACGCTGCTCACCACGTCACATTGTCGTACACCCGAACCGCCGATCCGGTCAGGCCGCCAACCGACACCTTCCCATGCCGCGGTGGTGAACCTCAACTGGCCGGGCACATTCCTGCACCGGTGGATCTTTTACGGCTCTCTTGCCATCGTGCTCATCGTCGTGATGGTGGTGATTTGGGGGGAGGCACTGCTGCCGTCCTTCCCGAAGGAACGTCACGGCGAGGGAGCCACCGAGGCCTCATCGGTCGCCGATGATCCTTCGATGAGCGCCGAACCGATGCGCTCGGCTATGTCGGACGCACCGGTGCCCGCTGGATCAGTCGGCATTTGGCCGACGGTGCGTGGCGCTGAGCTGGCCGCAGGTATTCGGCGCCGTGGTTGACAAGCTCATGTCAGCGGAGGAGGCCGCAGAGTTCATCAAGGCGGGCGACAACGTCGGCATGAGCGGGTTCACCGGTGCTGGGTACCCGAAGGCGGTCCCAGCCGCCCTGGTGTCTCGTGTCGCAGAGGCGTCAGCTCGCGGTGACCGTTTCAGGATCGGTGTCTGGACCGGTGCCTCAACTGCACCCGAGCTCGACGGAGCCTTGGCGTCGGTCGACGGAATCGAACTACGGATGCCCTACCAGTCCGATCCGGTCACTCGGGCCAAGATCAACGCCGGCTTGTTGGAGTACTTGGACCTGCATCTCTCCCACGTGGCGCAGATGGTCTGGGAGGGCTTCTTCGGGCACCTCGACGTCGCCATCATCGAGGTCGTCGGCCTCACAGACGACGGCGACCTCATCCCGTCTTCGTCGGTCGGGAACAACAAGACATGGATCGACATGGCTGACAAGGTGATACTTGAAGTGAACTCGTGGCAACCGACAGAGCTCGAGGGCATGCACGACATCTACTACGGGACCGCCCTTCCTCCTCACCGCGGGCCGATCGAGATTCTCGAACCATCCGACAGGATCGGTGTCCCGTATCTTCGATGCCCCCCAGAAAAGATCGTTGCTGTCGTGGCGACGAACGCCCCTGATCGCAACACTCCGTTCAAGCCGACCGACACGGTGTCGGAACAGATCGCCGGTCACGTCATGGACTTTCTCACCGGCGAAGTGCGGCGCGGGCGCCTGCCGGCCACGCTGCTGCCCCTGCAATCGGGAGTCGGCAACATCGCCAACGCCGTACTTGCGGGGCTCGACGCCGGGCCGCTCCGTCCACTCACCGCCTATACCGAGGTGATCCAGGACGGCATGCTGTCACTATTGCGGTCGGGCACCGTACGTATGGCCTCGGCGACGGCCTTCTCCCTCAGTGACGACGGGATCGCCGACATGCGCGCCAACCTGGCTGACTACCGCGATCGCATCATCCTTCGCCCGCAGGAGATCAGCAACCACCCGGAAGTGATTCGACGACTCGGGTGCCTGGCGATGAACGGCATGATCGAGGCCGACATTTACGGAAACGTCAATTCGACCCATGTAATGGGATCGAGTATTCAGAACGGTATCGGGGGCTCCGGAGACTTCGCCCGCAACGCCTACATCGCAATGTTCCTGACGCCGTCGGTGGCCAAGGGTGGAGCAATCTCGTGCATCGTGCCCATGGTCAGCCACGTGGACCACACCGAGCACGATGTCCATGTCATCATCACCGAGCAGGGCGTAGCCGACCTACGCGGCCTCGCTCCGCGGCGCCGCGCCCAACAGATCATCGATCACTGCGCCCACCCCGACTACCGCCCCGCTTTGCAGGACTACCTCGACCGCGCCTCGGCCAGTCGGTCCGGCAAGCACACGCCGCACCTGCTTGATGAGGCGTTGTCATGGCATGCGAGGTACCTGCGGGAAGCCACGATGCATCTTCTGTAACCGTTTAGGGGTGTATCTGGCGCGTCTGTGACCCGCTGGGAACGAAGCCACGACACGTCAAACCCTTAGGAATCCCCTCAAGCCGGTGAGTTCCGGTCACGACAAGCGGGGGCGCCGAGTCTGAGCGCGACCACAAGAGCTGCTGGCACAGGGAATCCCGCGTCTACGCTCCATCTGTGCTCGCCTGTGCGGGTCGACCGCCGTTCCGTGGCGTCGGGCGCCGATCTCGTACATCGCGTTATCCGAGCCCGACACGTTGTTGAAGGCGAGGACGACAGATGAAGGATGAGAGCGCAGATCCGTTACGCCATCGGCGACAGCACGTCACTGACGAGACAGCCTTCGGCAGGGACCGCTTCGGTCAATGGGCCGAGCGCTTCGCCAGATTCTTCGGTACGCCAAAGTTCATCGTCGGCCAGACCATCCTCGTGGCGCTGTGGATCACTGCCAATGGCTTCATCATCGTTCATGAGCTTCACACCAGAGCATTCGATCCCTATCCCTTCATCCTGCTCAACCTGCTGTTCTCAACACAGGCTGCGTACGCCGCCCCGCTCATTCTGCTCGCCCAGACGCGCCAGGCTGATCGGGACAAGGCGGGCGGCGAGGCGGACGCCCATCACCGCGAGGAGGTTGCCGACCGACAGACCGAGCTGATCGAACAGAACACCGTGATCACGGCTGCGACCCGCGCCAATACCGAGCAGATCGCCGAAGTCCATCGGCACGTGACCGCGCTCACCGAGCACCTCGGCATTGACATGCGTAACTTTGAGATCAGCACGATGAGTCACAGTGATGACACGGATTGACGGCGAACCATCTCGTCTCGGCCCCATTGCAGATCCACGTATTCCTTCCAACGCAACGGTCGTGTTCCCGCGACCTCGAATCGATGCACCCGACGGTGACGATGCAGCTGAACCTCCTTTGCCAGGGCTGCTTGGGTCTCCTCAGCAACCCTATGAGATCGCCGGAGGGGGAAGCAGGAGGTCGATGTTGGGGGTCGGCCGACCCGTTTGCCGGAGAGCCATCTGGAGCTGCTCGGCCAGAGCGTGCATCTCTTCCGGGGCGGCACGGCTGTGCGCGCCGAACCACAGTTCGCCGCGAGGACCGGCCAGTACCCGTCGCCAGTAGCCGACGACGAACGCCCTCGGCAACCAGAGGTAGAGGATCCGAAGGTTGGTCGGGATCTCAGCGTTGCCGCTAGCGCGAAGGGCCCTGAAGGCTTCCTGGGTGGCCCGTACCATCAGAGCCACGGTGCTCGGGTCGGCGGCCAGTTTGGCGGCGTCGGTGGCCGCCCGGTAGAGGGCGAACCCGATCGGCACCACGAAGGCGGTGTGCCCAAACATCCAACCGCTGATGTCGGCGCTGATCCTCGTCGGGAAGCAGGCACCCCTGAGCACTGCCTGCAGATCTAACAAGCGCGGTGTCGTCTTCCCGTTCGGCTCACCCAACATCGTCTTTTGCCGACGGATCAGTACATAGCGGATGACCGAACCGTCCCGCACACCGCCGACGGCAGGGAAGCCGAACAGGGCACGCTGGCCGAGTCCCGCGACAAGGTCAGCTTGCTGGCCGGTGGTGTTGCCGAAGAACAGGACATTCGAGTCGTCACGCATTGCGAGAAGGACCGCAAGCGTGCTCGCCAGCTGCTCAGAGCGGACAGTGACCAGTACCAGGTCATATTGATCACCCTCAGTCAGTTCTCCAATCGGGGAAGCTGGGAGCTCCGTGCGCTGCTCCGACTCCGCGTCCTCCAATACCAAGCCGTGAGCCTGCAAGGCCAAGAGCCGGCGACCTCTGGCAAACAGGACCACCTCGTGTCCAGCTTGCAGCAGTTTGCCGGCGTAAACGCTGCCGACCACACCGGCACCCACGACAAGTATTCTCATGCGTCCTCTCAGTTGTGCAGTAGCGGTGCACTCAGTCCATCAGATAGTGAGGACGCACCTAGCCGAACCTGCTCCGATCGGAGGCAACCGTAGCTGGGCGTTCGATGCCTCGAAGGAGGGCTGGCGACCCCAAGTACGCCTGCGCGAAGGCGAGGTCGACGAAGTGCCGTTCGCCTCTGGCGGATGAGCGGCAAAGCGCCCACAGTGGACGAAAGCCAACGACAAGGAGCTTTGCCATGAAAGCACTCGTGTACCACGGTCCTCAAGCCAAGGCCTGGGAGGACGTACCACGACCCGAGCTGCTTGCCGACACCGACGCGATAGTTCGCGTCGACACCACGACGATCTGCGGGACGGATCTGCACATCTTGAAAGGAGACCTCCCAGCCATGACCGATGGCCGCATCATCGGCCACGAGGCGGTTGGCACCGTCGAGGAGGTCGGCACCGGTGTGAAGAATGTGCACGTCGGGGACCATGTCCTCGTCTCGTGCGTCTCGGCTTGTGGTGCGTGTCGTTTTTGCAGGGAAGCACGCTTTGGCCAGTGCCTCGGTGGCGGCGGGTGGATTCTCGGCAACGAAATCGATGGCACTCAGGCCGAATTCGTGCGCGTCCCCTTTGCCGACAACTCGACTTATCGGGCACCGGCCGGCGTGAGTGACGAGGAGTTGCTCATGCTCGCCGACATCCTCCCGACAGGCTACGAGATCGGTGTCCTGAACGGAAAGGTGAGTCCGGGAGACGTCGTCGCAATTGTCGGGGCTGGGCCGATCGGGCTCTCTGCGATCATGGGCTCGCTCCTTTACAGCCCGAGCCACATCGTCGCGATCGACATGGCGCCGGCGCGGCTCGAGGCCGCCAAGGTCTTCGGTGCGGACATCGTGGTCAACAACACCGTGGAGGACGCCCTCGGGACCATCCGGGAGCTCACGGGCGGCCTCGGTGCGGACGTGGCAATCGAAGCAGTCGGCGTACCGGCAACATTCGAACTCGCCACCACGCTCGTTCGCCCCGGCGGGCGAGTCGCCAACATTGGCGTCCATGGCAAGCCGGTAACCCTGCACCTCGAGACGCTCTGGACCCGCGACGTGACGATCACGACCGGGCTAGTCGACACATATTCCACACCAACCCTGCTCCGTCTCGTCGCAGGGCGCCAGATCGACGTGGAGCGCTTCGTAACCCATCGCTTCGCCCTTCCCCAGATGATGGAGGCGTACGACGTGTTCTCCCGGGCTGCCGAGACCGCCGCGCTCAAGGTCGTCCTCACCCGGGACGACTGAAGATCCCAACCGAGTTATCGGACACTCGACGCGATGTCGCCGTGACTCGGCAGAATCTCAGATCGCGATCCCGGGCCGCCACGGGTTCGCCCACCGACGTCGAGTAAGCACACACGGCGGATTGAGCTGGTGGAAGTGCCCCTCGTGATGACGCCGGATCATCGCCCTTGGTCAGCCAGTGGACAGCACCTGGCGTACCTCGGCCACGATCTGGAGGACGATGACGCGCTCCGTGCGGTCTGGCGAGCGGCCGGCCCGCGGTGCTCGCCAACCTGAGGTCGCTAGCCGAAACCGGCCACGTTCTGCCACGAGCACCTTGGGAGATGCACACAGAGCTACGGGATGCCCAGATGGCTGCACCGAGCGCGCCGGTGGCACATTAAGAAGAGAGGAAGGTCATTCGCGACACAGCTGACGAGACCGCCGGCGACGAACGTCGGCATGCTCATCGGACGCCCGCCGCACGACGTGTTCGAGGCCGCTTACTCTACGAACGCGGACCTCAGGTCGCCTCTGTCCCGGGCGAGACGGTAACAAGGCCAGCATCGGTCGCAGCTCTGACAAGCCGGTCGTCGTAAGTGACAAGAGCATCTAGTTCCGGAGTGAGGACGCGCGCCGTAGCCAGATGTATGGCATCGAGTGAGCGAAGCGAACGATCCGGCTCGTTCATCGCTCCCTCCACGATGTCGTCATCAATCGCGATGCTGGAAAAGGCGAACAGGAGGTCTCGTGCATCAGGAATCAGTGCCGGCATGGCACGCGCAACCGCTCTGATGACCTCGATCCGCAGCAGCGCTGAACTGACCCATTCGCCGTCCGCATGGGCGTCATAGAACGCCGCCAGCGCCGTCGAGTGCGTCCCCTCGACCAAAAGCTTGATCACGGCAGACGTGTCGGCGTAGTAGAGGCTCACAAGCTTTCTTCGTCTCGCATCGTCGCAAGGGTCTCAGAGAGTCTGTCAGTGCCATCGCCAGGTCGCAGGCGGGGGCGGTAGCCAGGTCGGAGCGCGAGGGTCGCGCGGCCCGATGCCACCAGGCGCGCCAACGTCGGCGTGGGCTGACGCTCACCTACCGGGACGATGCGGGCTATCAGCCGACCATGTTCCGTGACGTCGATCGTCTCGCCGTGCCGCACCCGCGCCAACACTTCGCTTGTGTGGTGCCGTAGATCCCGCAGACCCACTGCATGTGCGGCCGGACCTGTCACTTAGGGCAATGTATCACATATTTGTGGCTACAAGAGCTATCCATGTGCCGCAAATCTCGGCCGCTCCACGGTAGGGGCCCACCTCCCGGTAGGCGTCTTGTATGTCCACGCGCTCTCTTTCACGGCCACGGACGCGACGGCAGCACGATACTTATCGGGGCAGCCTTGGTCCTTGTTCGTTGCGCGGACCCAACAACTCGAGCTCCACACGGGTCGGGCCGATCAGGATGACCCGGTGAGACAGAATCCGGAGGAATGGCCTGGTGCGATCCTTCCTGGACGTGCACTCGCGGACCTCCTGGTGCCTCGTCCGGGCGGAACTGAAAGTCCACGGCTCCGGCGTGAACCTGGAGTCGGCCCCATCGCTCCTTCGGTGTTCGATGGCTGCGGCGAAGCGCCTCGGGTAAGGAATGTTCGTCCCATGGGCCGGCGCGTTCGAGGACGGTCAGCCCCTCTGGTAGCTCCGCTCGGTCACAGAGGGGACATTCAATGGAGGACTGCAGGTGGGCGTCTCGTCCCGCAACCTCGAGCACCCAGGGCCGCTCCTGGAAGGGAGGCCGGTGGCGAACATGCTGGTTGTGCCAGCAGGAGAGTTCCGCCACCCAGTCTCCGTCGGCGTCGGGGTGAAAGCCGACGATCGAGCGGATCATCTCTGACCTCCTTCACTCGATGGCCCCGGAACGAGAGCTCTCGGTAGCGTCGCGCCGGCGACGAGTGCTCTCGAGGAGCGCGATCGCCATCAGCCGAGTACGACGATCCAGGAGGCGACTCCGACCCAGAGCCAGACATGGGCTACCGCCACCTTGAAGGTCGGTCTGGTCCCGAACACGCGCAGGTAGGGGTAGCGGACGCGGGCCGGGGAGTACGAGTATCACGCGAACAAAGCTCCCGTCGGGCACCCCGCGGTTCGTACTTCGGGCGATTCCGGCCCCACCGACGGGTAATCCACCCCCTGGGTCTCCCAGGTGATGATCCCGTCTTTGACGACGACCCGCCAGGAAGAGGACCGGGTGCAGTTGACCCCGTGAGCGGAGCGCACCACCTGCTTGGCGCTCCTTCTGCTGATCCCAAGCCAGATCGTCTCGAACCCATCACGCTCCTCCACAAATCTAACCCCTTCGGCGGCCGGACTGGCAAGCCTGTCCCTCACTGCCGCCGTGTCCCGGATCGACCGGATGGGGATGCCCCTACGCCGTAGACAGCGCCGCTGCCAACGCCGCCCGAAATGACCCCTTGGGGCGATGAGTGGTCCGTCAGTTTCAGCCGGCGGCGGCAGCGGCCCCCGTCCCTTTGACGAGGGGGCCTCATGTGAGGCGGGCGACACCATCACGAAGGCTGGGTTCTGACGAGCCCAGCAGCCCAGATCATGCCACTCGATCCGGCAGCTCCATCTTGACTAGCCGCTTGTGCCTCTTCAGTTCCGGCTCAGGATCGGGAGGAGCGGTCGAGAATATGGCGTTCGGGCCACACGTCCCGCTGTCCTTCATACTTGGCGGCGAGCGCACGGGTACTGTCCAAGAAGCGGAGGAGTATCAGGGACGGGTCGTCAGAACGCCAGGCCATTCCGGCCGTAGTAAGTGGAGGAGGACTGCTCAGGCGGGCGTAGTTGACGCCGGGTACCGGGTAGCTGTGGGCGATGCTCGCCGGGACGAGGGCCACCCCGGCGCCGGCTGCCACTAGCAGCAGCACGGCGGTTAGCGGGGACGCCTCACGTGCAACTTCCGGACTGAAGCCGGCGGCGTAGCAGGCGTTCTCGATGTCCTTGCGAAGTCCCTGAGCCGCAAGGTACGCCGGAAGGACGAACCTCTCGTCGGCGAAATCGGGGAGGGAACGGACCTGCTCCGACGCCACGTGGCCGGACGGCAGCGCCGCCAGTAGCGTCTCTTCGATCAGCTGCTCGTACTCGAGGTCTCCAACAATGCCCGGCGAGCGCACGAAGGCCACATCGACTCGGTGCTGCCGGAGGGCTTCTAGGAGCTGGCCGGTTGTTCCTTCCCGGAGCTCGAGTTCGACGTCCGAATTGCTGTCCTTAAAGCTTCTGAGGCTAAGCGGGAGCAGGTCGGCGGTGACTTCGTTCACATAACCGATCGATAGAGTTCCCACCTCGCCTCGCGCTGCTCGTCGAGCCCGATGGAGCGCCTCGTCGAGGTCGTCAAGAAGGGGCTTGGCGGAGTTCAGCAACGCCTGACCTGCGTCAGTCAGTCCGACGACATGGTGGGAACGTGTGAGCAGCTCCGCGCCCACCTCCCGTTCGAGCTGCCGAATCTGGCGACTGAGGGGTGATTGAGCCATGTGCAATTGCTCCGCCGCTCGGCCAAAATGTAGCTCCTCGGCGACGACGACAAAATAACGTAGGTGCCGCAGCTCGATCATCGCCACCCTCTCCGGACTCCCGATTACGCCGCCGCACGTTCTACCACGGCACGTACTCCTCGGTCGACGAGTCCGGTAGGGTCCTGAGTTGTGCCGAAAGAGGTCTGACTTCACCAGCGCTCTCGGGGTACAAATAACCTGCCATAGATTTGGTCCGCGAAGACCGATCCAAGTATCCGAAGTCGGTAGCCGACAGAGACATGCCCGACGTCGTATGTGGGAGGATGGATGTGTCTCTTGAGTCTGTATATGACAAGACACCGGTCGCAGTTGCCTAGGCCGCCAGTCCTGGATGATCTGACTGAGGTGTCATTCATTGACTCTTGCTCTGCCACGGAAATTGATCGGGTATGCCAGCCAGGCACCCCTTCTAACCGACTGGTACACCTGGTGGGAGCAAAGGGACAAGTAAGGC
This sequence comes from uncultured Actinomycetota bacterium, assembly GCA_963754255.1. Taxonomy (GTDB): domain Bacteria; phylum Actinomycetota; class Acidimicrobiia; order Acidimicrobiales; family Bog-793; genus CAVWEW01. The sequence continues at coordinate 48,591 of CAVWEW010000005.1, read as the reverse complement.
GGGTGTTCAAGCTACTAGCCACGGCCCGAGGGGTCCGGCGATCCGTCAGGTGGGCGCCTACCTGTTGCTTCGCCATAGCAGCGCCGTCGGCCTCGTGGACCGAGCGGCAGCGGACTCTTCTCAGGGCTATGTACAAGGCGGGTGGAAGAGGAGCCGGTGTCACCGGCAACATGCGGCGGAGCCGGTGGGTGAGCCTCGGCGGCAACAGGGCCTCGGTAGAACTTCAACAAGAGCGGGGGTGATGCCTGCATGACGGACGGCGCTCGGAATGGCGGGCAAAGCGCGTCGGACATCGGCGACTTTCCGTGCAGGACGCGCACTTCAGCCATGCCGGCTAAGGGAAGCTCGTGCGTGTCCAGCGACCTTGTCGTATTGGAGTCCTGTCACAGCACGTGGCTGTTCAACACGACGACCAAGAGATTCAAGCGGCTCCTGAAAGGCCTCGGCTTGGACCCTCTCCTTGCAATGACTTGTTGGCGCTCCTATGAGCGGCTGGAGTTGGCGGAGGACTCGAAGGCGTTCGTCGTCCTGCTCGACCCCCTCGGCAGACGCCGAATCTGCTCCTGGCGCCACGTCGAGGGTTGTGAGGAATGCGACGGCGACGATACCGTGGAACTGCCCCTGGAGGAGGTACGCCGCCTGGCTCGCCTAGCTCCCGAATCTGCACGATGAAGCCCACGCCCGGGCGGCGCCGGGCTTGCTAGCGGGAGGCGGCGCGTTTGTCCACCGTCCCGGACAGGCGCGGAAGGGCCGTCAAGGCAATGCTCAAGGTCCGGCGGGGGCGTCCTTCTGTGCCTGTTGCTGCTCATAGATGCTGATCACCAACGGGGAGCGACCGAGAAGGAAGAGGCCAGACAGAGCAGCAAGAGCACCGGCAACCTCGAGTGCGAGTGACGTCGGATCGAGCGAGAGGCTTTGCCTGAAGGCAAAGGCGGCGAGGATGACGGCGCCTACGGGCTCGATGGAGTCGATGATCGGTAGCGAGATGGCGAGCGGCGCAGACTGGTAGGCGCTCTGGGCGATCGTGAAGGCTACCGGCCCTAGGACAGCAAGAACGTAGGGCTGCCAGCTGGTCAACGCAGCCCCTATGCCTGCTGCGAAGAGCACGACGAGGCTCTGCAGCACGAGTGCCAGCAGGCTGAAGCACAGGCCCGCCGCGAGCGCGAGCGCTGCAGCACGCCTCGGGGTTTCCTTCTTGCCGGCAAGAAGGATCGCGCAACCGGCGGCGGCTAATACGGGCAGGCCCACGAGAGCCCAGGTAACAAGACCCGGTTCGGGATTGCCGCCCCGGGGGGAGGAGGCGGCGACGAAGGCACCGATACCGGCTGTGACAGCTAATCCTCCGAGCCATTCTCTCGGCCCGAGCCGCCGATGTCGGAGGCGGCTGGCGAGGGGGAGTGCGAAGACGAGCTCCGTTGCGATGAGCGGCTCGACGAGGGCGACGGGAGCGAACGACAACGCTGTCGCTTGCAGCCCAAAGCCGAGGATCACGCAGCCCATTCCCACGAGCCAGCCGGGTCGCCTCACCAAGTCGGCTATGAGCCGCCACGACAGGGACTCTTTCTCCGGCGCGGATCGGGCGGCCCGTTGCTGCAGCACCGAGGAGACAGCAAGGCTCGCCGCGCCGGCCAGCGCGAGGGGCACGGCAACTGCTGAGTTCACGAGGGGGACCCACCAGTGCCGGCCACTCTCCGACCGCCGGTCTCGCCGGCGGGGGCTGCATCTTCTCCACCATGTCGACACCTTGGGCCCAAATGAGTCCGCGAAGGGTGAGTGCACCGGCCGGCTCCGAGAGAGCCTATGGGTCCGTGCCTCGGAAGCGTTTTGCCAGCACGCGTGAGAATCATGGTCACGTCTCGGCCCCACACGAAGATGAGCCTGTCGCCTCCGCTGTGCGAGCCTCGATGGGCCACCTGATCTCGATCGCCGTCGCCGCGGCGAGGATGACAACCGGAACGAGAAAACACACGAGCTGCCAGCGGCCGTGAAGGTAGCTGCCGAGGATGGCGCCCACGAGGTAGCTGCACCAGATCTCGATGATGAGATATATGCGGCGAAGCGCTGCCGGGCCGGCCTCGAGGCCGAGCTCACCGCGGACGTAGCTGGTCGCTTCAGCCGGACGCGGTACAGGCCCGAGCCGGTAGTTCACGACCTCTTCGGCAAGGTTGGTCAGCATGCCCGACACATAGGTGGTCCGGACGGTCCGTCCGGAGATTCGCTGCAACGTGGAGGTTTGTAGACCCATCGCAGCCACGGCCAGGCCGGCGAGGGGGTAATAGGCGCCAGCAGGACTCTGTGGTATGCGGCCGCCTGTGGCGGCAAGATGCCCGATGGCACACAGCAGGACGAGTAAGAAGGCTTCCGTGAAGAGCACCGCCGCCGCCGGTGAGCGCCGGCCCGCACGGGTTGCCCGCTCCATTGCGAGAGTTCCGGCGCCGATGCTGAGGACGAACACGGCGACGGCGAAGAAACTCGGCACGGCCTTCAGGAACTCGCCGCCCCCGATATAGACGCCGAGGCGGGCACTGTTGCCGCTCATGTGGGCGCTGAACAGGTTCAAGCTCAGGTAGCCAGCTGCATCAACGAAACCGGCAACCGCGGCTAGCACCACCGCGAGGACTGCTCGCCGCTCTGAACGGCCACCTGCTGCGCGGATCACACGCCTGCCTTCCTTTCCGACCCGGGAGGGGGTGGGGAGTCTCATGCCCATCGAAGGTGACGTTTAGGCCTGGATGTGATGGGTATGGGTCTCGACATATCGTAATACGATGTAGGAGCGTGAGGTGGCAGACTTGCGGAGATCGGCCGAAGCAGACTCAAGAGGCACCGGCGACAAATACGCTCGCAACCCGGTCTTCCCGGCGACCGGTGAGCTAGAAGCAAGGCTGAGAGCGGCGGTTGCGGGCGAAGTCCGTTTCGATGCCGGCACGAGGGCCACGTACGCCTACGACGCCTCCATCTTCCGGCAGGTGCCGATCGGGGTGGTGATCCCTCGCGACGCCGCCGACGTGGTGGCCGCTGTCGAGATCTGCCGCCACGAGGACGTGCCGATCCTTCCTCGAGGCTGCGGAACCGGCCTCGCGGGGCAGAGCGTCAACACCGCCGTCGTCTTCGACTTCTCCAAGTACCTGAACAGCATCGTGGCCCTCGATCCGAAGGCGCGCACAGCTCGGGTCCAACCCGGCGTCATCTGTGACGAGCTTCGCGACGCCGCCGAGGAGTACGGCCTCACCTTCGGGCCCGACCCCGCCACCCACGACCACGCCACGTTCGGCGGAATGATCGGGAACAATTCGTGCGGGACGCACTCCGTCATGGCGGGAAAGACGGTCGACAACGTCGAGGAGCTCGAGGTGCTCACCTACGACGGCCTTCGCCTGCGTGTCGGGCCGACGAGCGATGAGGAGCTCGAGCAGATCATCGCTGGCGGCGGCCGAAAGGGCGCCATATACGCCGGGCTGAAGCAGATCCGGGACACCTACGCCGATGACATCCGCACAGGCATGCCTGACATTCCTCGCCGCGTCTCTGGCTACAACCTCGACCAGCTCCTGCCAGAGCACGGCTTCAACGTGGCCCGCGCGCTCGTCGGTACTGAGGGCACCTGTGCCATCGTTCTCGAGGCGACGTGCCGCCTCGTCCCCTCGCCGCCGAAGCGAAGCCTTGTCGTGCTCGGCTACCCGGACATCCCCTCCTCCGGCGACGACGTCGCCTGGCTCATGGGCTTCGAGCTCATCGCCCTCGAGTTCACGAGCCGCCACGTCGTCGACAACCTGCACGCCAAGGGCTTCGACTTCGGCGGCGAGCAACGACTGCCCGACGGAGAGGCATGGCTGCTCGTCGAATTCGGCGGGGAGACCCAGGAGGAGGCCGACGCCAAGGCCGAAGAGCTCTTCAGGGAGCTCGAGAAGCGTCCGAATGCCCCGACACACAAGCTGTACGAGGATCCGGCCGATGAGGCCGCCGTGTGGGAGGTGCGGAGGCACTCGGCGGGAACGTCCCGGATGCCGGTCGGCCTCGACGGCCATGGCGGCTGGCCCAACTGGGAGGACGCCGCCGTCTCGCCGGAGCGCCTCGGGGACTACCTCCGCGACTACATGAAGCTGCTCGAGAGCTACGGCTATGACGGTGTCTTCTTCGGCCACTGGGGGCAGGGCTGCATCCACTGCCGCATCGACTACGACCTGCGCAGCACGGAGGGAATCGTCACTTATCGCCGGTTCATGGAAGAGGCAGCCGACCTCGTCGTCTCCTACGGGGGCTCGCTCTCGGGCGAGCACGGGGATGGGCACGGGCGCGCCGAGCTGTGGCCGAAGATGTTCGGCTCTCGCCTCATGCAGGCCTTCACAGAGTTCAAGAAGGTCTGGGACCCGACGTCACAGATGAACCCGCACAAGCTCATCGAGCCTTACCCTCTCGACAGCCACCTGCGGGAGGGGGCCGACTACCAGCCCGTCCACCTTGACACCGTCTTCAAGTTCCCCCTCGACGGAGGCAGCTTCCACGAGGCGGCCGGGCGCTGTTTCGGGGTCGGCAAGTGCCGGCATCTCGACGGCGGCGTGATGTGCCCGAGCTTCATGGTCACCCGGGAGGAGAAGCACTCGACGCGGGGCCGGGCGAGGCTGCTGCAGGAGATGGCGGAGGCGTCCGGGTCCGTGAAGGACCGCTGGCGCAACGAGGACGTGAAAGAGGCGCTCGATCTCTGCCTTGCCTGCAAGGGCTGCAAGGGCGACTGCCCGGTGAAAGTCGACATGGCCACCTACAAGGCCGAGTTCCTCCACCACTACTACCGGCGCCGCCTGCGTCCCCGCCAGGCCTACGCCTTAGGCCTGATCCCTGTCTGGGCACGGCTCGCCGCCGGCGCCCCACGGCTCACGAACGCGCTCGTCCATGCGCCAGTTCTCAGCCGTCTCGTGAAGGTCGCCGGCGGAGTCGCTCAGGCCCGCGAAGCTCCCCCGTTCGCGGAGCGGACGTTCAGCGACTGGTTCGCCAGCCATGAGCCGGCTCACGGCGGCGTCCCTCGGGTGCTTCTCTGGGCAGACACGTTCACCAACTTCTTCGAGCCTGAGATCGGAGTCGCCGCGGTCGAGATCCTCGAGTCCGCCGGCTTCGACGTGGTCGTGCCGCCCCCGAGTCTCTGCTGCGGGCGGCCGCTGTACGACTACGGGATGCTCACCCTGGCTCGACGTTACCTCTCCCAGGTCCTCGACTCGCTGCGCGAAGAGATCCAGGCAGGCACTCCACTCGTCGGCCTCGAGCCGAGCTGCATCGCCGTCTTCAGGGACGAGCTGACGAACCTGTTCCCCGATGACCTTGACGCCCAAAGGCTGGCTCGACAGAGCTTCATGCTGTCGGAGTTCCTCGTGAAGCGGGCGCCGGATTTTCAAGTGCCGAGACTCGATCGCAAGGCCCTCGTCCAGCCCCACTGCCATCACCACGCCGTCGCCGGCTTCGGTGATGAGAAGAAGCTGCTTGCAGAGATGGGTCTCGAGGTCGAGATTCCCGATGCCGGTTGCTGTGGCATGGCCGGGAGCTTCGGCTACGAGGCCGGTGAGCGCTACCGCGTCTCGGTCGCTGCCGGGGAGCGGGTGCTTCTTCCGAAGGTACGGGCGGCATCTCTCGACACGCTCATCGTCGCCGACGGGTTCAGCTGCAGGAACCAGATCCGCCAGGAAACAGAACGGAGCGCTCTTCATCTCGCCCAGGTCATCAAGCTGGCGGTGCGCCAAGGCGAGAGGGGCCCGCTCAAGAACCCGCCCGAGCTCAGCCTCGCGACCGACCTCGCAGCTGACCATTCGTGCCGCGTAGGCGCCCGAATGGCGGCAGTCACCGGGGTGCTCGTTACCAGTGCCGCCTACGCCATCTCGCGCCGCCGGCGCGATGTCGCCCCCCGATGACTTCAGCCTGGGGGCTATCCGACAAAGGAGGAACAATGAACAGTCAGGCACAGCCCCGCACTACCGCCAGCCAGTCCAGTGCGGAGGCTCGCCAGCGGTGGACAAAAGCAGGCCCGGTCGTCACGAGCATGCCCGAAGAGCGTCTGAGCGAGGTACAAGAGCGGGCGGAGGCATCCGTCGGCGAGCCCGGAGCCTTCAGCCTGTTCGGATTTGCCGTCGGCACGTTGTTGATCGCCTTTCCCCTCTCGGGACTAGTGCCACTCAAGACTGGGGTGCTTGCCGCTCTTGCCCCGGTGCTCGTGTTTGCCGGGCTGGCACAGTTCATCGGAGGGCTGATCGCCCTCCGGAAGGGGAACACCTTTGCCGGGACGGCATTCTGCGCCTACGGGGCGAACAACACCCTCATTGCCACTTATTTCCTCTTTCAAGCAGCCGGCGTGTTCCCGGCGACTACCGATACCAAGCTGCTGCTCGGGGTCGAATTGTTCTGCTTCGCCTACATATCACTGGTGCTGGCGGTGGCTGCCGCCAAGGTGAACCTCGAATTCGTCGGGATACTGGCCGCCTTGATCCCGGGCTTTGGGCTCGTAGCTGTCGCCAACGTCGGCGGGCCTTCCTCGATCGGCGACGTCGGTGGGTACTTCCTCATCCTGTCCGCGGGGCTCGCCTTCTACGGGGCCTCCGCTCTTGTCATCAACAGCTCCTACGAGCGCACAGTGCTTCCCCTGTTCGCTCGGAACTGAGCGCTGTCTCCTGCCCACTAAGGCTCTCAAGAGAAAGGACCACACCGTGGCCGACGAACGCACAGCATCTGATGCTCTCATCGAGCGGCTCCTCGAGTGGGGTGTCGACACGATCTTCGGCTTGCCCGGTGACGGCATCAACGGCTTGATGGACGCATTGCGCAAGCATCAGGAAGAGTTGCGCTACATCCACTGCCGCCACGAGGAAGTAGCCGCGATGGCTGCTGTCGGCTACGCCAAGTTCACCGGCCGCCTGGGGGTCTGCTTCGCGACAGCCGCTCCAGGCGCCATCCACATGATGAACGGCCTCCTCGATGCCCGGGTCGAACAGGCGCCCGTGCTCGCCGTCACCGGCATGACCTATCACGACTTGATCGGGACGAGCTATTTGCAGGACGTCAACACCGACTATGCCTTCAACGACATCGTCTTGTACAACCAGCGGATCATGGGTCCTCAGCATGTGACGAACGTCGTCGACTACGCCGTGCGCACTGCCCTAACCCAGCGCGGGCCGGCCCACCTGGCCTTCCCCATCGACTACCAGGCGATGCCGGCCGACAGCGGAACACGATTCAGGCGCAACGTGGCCGGCCACACATCGACGACCTACCGGGCAGCGATCCGGGTACCGCAGCGCCAGGATCTCGAGGCCGCGGCCCAAGCGCTTCGAGGCAGGACGAAGGTGGCCATTCTCGCCGGGGCCGGGGCGCGTGGGTGCGGCGACGAACTGGAGGCGGTCGCCGAGACCCTCGGAGCGCCGATCATCAAGGCCATGCTCGGGAAGGACTGTGTGCCGGACGACTCGCCGTACACCACCGGCTCGATCGCACTTGTCGGGACACGGCCTTCCGAGGAGGCCATGGAGAGCTGCGACGCCCTGCTCGTCGTGGGCTCCACGATGCCCTACATCGAGTTCTACCCATCCCCCGGACAGGCAGTATGCGTTCAGATAGACGACAAGCCTGACCGGATGGGCCTCCGTCACCCCGTCGACGTCCCGCTTGTGGGGGACGCGAAGGCGACCCTTCGCGAGCTGCAGCCACTCCTCACAAGGAACGAGAACCGCTCCTTCCTCGAGCAGGCTCAGGCCGGCATGCGGCAGTGGTGGGATCTCATGGAAGAGCGGGCGACCCGCAGTGACCTTCCGATGAAGCCGCAGGTGCCGGCGTGGGCGCTCAACGACGCCATGGACGGTGACGCCATCATCTGCGGGGACTCGGGCACCGTGACCACCTGGGTCGCCCGCCAGGTCAAGGTGCGGCGGGGCCAGCTGTTCAACTTCTCCGGCACCAACTGCTCGATGGCGGCCGGCCTTCCTTACGCCATCGGCGCGGCCGCCGCCTATCCCGGGCGCCAGGTTGTCGTGTTCACCGGCGACGGATCCCTCACGATGCAGCTCGGCGACTTCCTCACGGCTGTGCAACACGACCTCCCGATCAAAGTGGTGGTCGTCAAGAACAACACGCTCGGGCTCATCAAGTGGGAGCAGATGGTCTTCCTAGGGAATCCCGAGTACGGCGTCAACATGGCCCCGCTCGACTTCGTGAAGTTCGCCGAGGCAGCCGGGGGGCGCGGCATGCACATCGAGGATCCGACGACGTGCGCCTCGCAGATGAAAGAGGCTCTCTCGTGGGACGGCCCGGTGATAGTCGAGTGCCTCGTCGACCCGCACGAACCTCCCATGCCGGCCAAGGTCACGCGCGAGCAAGTCTCCAGCCTGACCAAGGCGCTGCGCGAGGGCACGCCGAACCGCAACAGGATTGCGCTTCAGATGGTGAAGGACCTGCTCGACGAGTCGAGCTTCGAGGCGAGCCCGGGACATGTCATCCCGAGCAAAGTCGGCGAGGTCGTCTCGGGGATCGCCGGCCGGCTCCGGGACAGGGCGAGCGCCGAGCACCCAGGCTGAGGAGGGACGTCAGATGGAGGAAAATCTGCAGCTGTACGCCTCGCTTGGGGTGGCGGCGAGGCGTCTCCTCGTCGAGCTCGGTTCCGATGCCGCGGAGGTGGCCCTCTCTCTCGAGGCAGTCGGCGTGCGAGGCGAGCCGCACAGCAAGCTCAATTGCGCCATCGCCGAGTATCTGTCTGTAATCGTCGGATCAGAGAGGGTGGTCCGCGAGGTACGGGTGACAGGGCGCACCGTCGTCATCGGCAAGTACCACGGTGTGCGCCGAGTCCGCGTTCGGCTGCCCCGCCCGGTCCGGGAGTTCGTGGCGGCCTTTGACGCGGGCGCCTATCCGAACCTTGTTCGCATCAGCTCCCCGGCGGGCGGCCACGAAGTTGAGGAATCACCTCACCTCGAGGCGCCCGACAATAAGATCGAACCGCGATAGGATCGGGAGACGAGTAGAATCGTATCTTTGTAGGAGGTTTTCGTGGTGATCGTGGAAGTACTTGTTGGCATTCTCGTCTGCTGCTTCGCAGCCATCGTCTTCGCGGCAGCGGTGATCGGACTCATGGGGGCTCTCGGCGTGCTACGCCTCGCCCGTTGCAACAGGTGCGGCCATCTCGCTGTGGCCTCCGGAGCAGAGCCGATGGGATCGTGCCCCTACTGTCGCCATGGCGTTCTGCTCCATCCAGTACATGCGCTCCACGAGACCTTCTTCCATCCACTAGCTGTTCTCCACCAACTCCCGGTCGTTCACGGTCATCGCAGGACGTCCGGGCAATCGCGCTAGATCGTCCTAGATCCTGGTTCCGCCTCTCCAGTCCAAGCACACAATCGTGGCGTCATCACGGGGATGGCCGTCCTGGTGGTCCAGCAATCGGGCCTGCAGCGTGGCGACGACCTCGTGGGCGGTGACCGCAGCCGTCTGTCTGAGCACGTTGGTCAAGAGATGATCTCCGAACGACTCCCCTGAGGAGTCGACTGCCTCGACGGCGCCGTCGCTCACGAACAGGAGCCGATCCCCCGCTAGGAGTTGAGAACGCTGCGACGCGTAGACGGTGTCCTCGAACATTCCGAGCGGTAGATGCGGCTCGTACGAAAGCACCACCACCTCACCGCCCCGCACCCGCAGAAGGGCTGGGTAACCAGCATTCACAACCGAGGCCAGTCCGGTGTCGAGGTCGACCTGGAAAATGAGCCCGGTGGCGAACTGTTCCCCGGAGAAGCGCTCGCACAGGGCCTGGTTCGCCTCTTGAAGTTGCTCCTCGATGTCCAGCTGGTGACGGCGGGCATGCCGCAAGGCGCCCACTCCGAGCGCCGTGACCATGGCGGCGTCGAGACCGTGGCCCATGGCGTCGCTGAGAGTGAGCAGCAAGCTTGCAGGTTCCAGATGAAAGTCGAAGTGGTCGCCACCTACCCGATGGGCTGGGACCAGCTGACCGGCTATCGAGAACTGCTCGCAGGAGTAGCCCCGGGCCGGGAGTAGGACCCACTGCATCTCGGCAGGCAAGGAGAAAGGCCGCAGCCGGCGGACGCGCTCGAAGACATCGGTGAGACGGCTCGCCCAGATGACCATGTGGGCGATGACCGCCGCCACAGCCGAGAGGTCATCTAGAAGGTCGGAGCCGGGCGGTGTCGGGAGACCCACCTGCAACACACCGAGCCGTTCACCGTGAAGGGTGAGAGGAGTAAAAACGAGCCGCTCCGGTCCTGCGCCTGACTGCACGACGGGCCGCCCGGATCGAAAGGCTCCTACCGCTCCGTCCTTGCCTTCGACGACCTGCAGAGCTTCAGTGAATACGGCACCGTCGGGCTCGAGGCGTCGAAGCACCGTCCCGTCGTAGCTTGCGAGGAGGATCTCCACGTTCTCGCTGTGTATCTCCTCGCGGAGAAACCGATCCGACACGCAGAGCAGCTCAGCGGGATGCGACGCTTCCAGGAGGCGGACGAACCGGCCGATCTTGATGCCTGGCGCCACAGCGGAAGCATGACACTTACGGCCGTCGAGCTGCCAAGTCGCCCCGTGGGCGACTCAGCTGCGCAGGCTTCCGCAACCCGCGTCTCCGGTTCCGGTTCGAGCGAGATGTGCCGAGCGGCGTCCAGCTCGGCACATCGTTACGGAGGCTGCCTGCGCTAGGGCCCGGCTGCCAATCGCCGACTTCACTCCGCCGCGCCGCCGTCGAGCCGCCCGAAACCGTGAACCGTGTTCGCCGGCGCCAGCCCGTCCCAGATGCCGGTGATCTCCGGGGCGAGGCGCTCGAGCTCCTCCAGGTGGAGCGCCGCGAGGCGCTCGAGCTGACGCGTCCCCTCGGGGGTGAGCCGCAGGCGGACGATCCGGCGGTCGTCGGTGTCACGGTCACGCTCGACCAGCCCGGCGAGCTCCGCCCGATCCACCAGGCCGACCGCGCTGTGGTGGCGAAGCAACAGGTAGTCGGCCACTTCGCCGATCGTCGGTCCTCTTGGGCCGTCGTGGCCCCTTATAGCCAACAGCAATTGGTGCTGGGCGCCGGTCAGTCCGACCGAGGCGGCCTGCTGCTGGCTCCAGTGCTCGAAGCGCCGCAACCCGGTTCTCAGGGCGAGGAGCTTGGCATACGCCTCGTCAGGAAAGGTCATGCACCACGATATCATCGTGTTGCGATGAGGCGATATCCCCTGCCCTTCAGCGGCACGCGGACAAATGACGGATCGTCATCGAAAAGGGGGGAGACGAACCCGAACGGGGCGGCTTCGCGAGTCTCGGGGCCGGAGGGCGTTGCGATGCCGGACGACGAGGCCGGTGCCACCGGGTTGGCCGAGGTACCGCCGGAGCTCGATGCCGAGAGCGAGGCGTCCTATGTAGGGCCGGACCTGCGCGCTGAGGAGACGAGGGAGCGCGAGCTCGGCGACTTCACGACGACGCCGGCCATCCTTCGCCTCGTGCCTTTGGCGGTTGCCATCGGAGCCCTCGGGGCGGGCATCTCGCTCGCCCTGCTCGCCATGATCGGCTTTTTCACCAACCTCTTCTACTACCAACGCCTGAGCATCCACCTCGTCTCGCCGAACGCCAACACACTTGGCGCCATCGCCCTCGTCATCCCCGTGGGGGGCGGCCTCATCGTCGGTCTCATGGCGCGTTTCGGTTCCGAGCAGATCCGCGGCCACGGCATTCCCGAGGCGATGGAGCGCATCCTCATCAACGGCAGCAAGGTGCAGCCGCGCCTCGCCATCTTGAAGCCGATATCGAGCGCCATCAGCATCGGGACCGGCGGGCCGTTCGGGGCCGAGGGTCCCATCATCTTGACCGGGGGCGCCGTGGGCTCCATCGTCGGCCAGTTGTTCCGGCTCACCGCCGCCGAGCGGCGAAGCCTGCTTGTCGCCGGCGCCGCCGCCGGCATGAGCGCCGTCTTCGGGACCCCTGTGGCCGCCACTCTCTTCGGCGTCGAGCTGCTCGCCTTCGAGTTCAAGCCGCGTTCGATGGTTCTCATCGCCCTGGCGGCAGCTACCGCAGACGCCCTCCGCCTCGCCATGGCGAACGCCCACCTCGTCTCGCCCCAGCCGCTCTTCCCGGTCCCGAGCCATGCTCCCCTCGATGGGCTGCACCTCTTCGGGGCGGCGGCCATCGGAGTGCTCTGTGGCTTGGCCGCCTGGCTCATGACCCAGGCGGTGTACCGCTTCGAAGACGCTTTCAAGAAGCTGTGCCGTCATCTGCACTGGATGTGGTGGCCCATGATCGGCGGGCTCATCATCGGCCTCGGTGGGCTCGTCGATCGGCGGGCACTCGGCGTCGGCTACAACACCATCCACGCCGAGCTGCTCGGTCAGCTGAGCCTGGGCGCCCTCGTCCTGCTCTTTTTCGTCAAGCTCGTCATCTGGTCCGGCGGCCTCGGCGGCGGCACGAGCGGCGGCATCCTGGCGCCGATCCTCATGATGGGCGCCGCTCTCGGCGGGGTGATCGGCCATGTCCTGCCGGGGGCCTCTCCGGGGGTGTGGGCGCTCATAGGAATGGCGGGCGCACTCGGCGGCGTCACGAGATCGCCCTTCACGGCGGTCATCTTCGCCTTCGAGCTCACCCACGACGCGAACAGCCTCTTGGCGCTCCTCATCGCGGCGAGCATCTCGCACCTCGTGAGCGTGCTTGTCCTCAAGCGGTCGATCCTGACCGAGAAGGTCGCCCGGAGAGGTTTCCACGTCATGAGGGAGTACTCCGTCGACCCTCTCGAGGCCACCTATGTTCGCGAGATGATGGCCGGGGACGTCTTCACCGTCGAGCCGACACGAACAGTCGGCGAGCTTTACCGCTCACTAGGCGAGGGCTCGTCCGAGCGGCGCCAACGCCTCTATCCCGTCCTCGACTCCGGCGGCCACATGCTCGGCGTCCTGCCCTGGTCCGTCGTCCTGGCCCACCACAACGACGATGACCGAGAGGTGTCCGAGGTGATGATCGCTCCGACGGCCCTCGCCTATCCCGACGAGATCCTCCGCAGCGTCGCCGACAGGATGGCCACCCTCGGCCTCGGGGTCGTCCCGGTGGTCGCCCGTACGGACCAGTCGCGACTCGAAGGGCTCATCACGACCTTCGACCTTCTAGAGGCGCGACAGAAGCTCCTCGAAGAAGAGCGTCACGCCGAACGGGTGCTGAAACCGCGGATGATCACCAAAGAGGGGTCATGAGGCTCCGCGGGACCGAAGTCGCTGGAGGGAACCGAGCCGGCGTGACAATCCTGAAAGTGGGACGGCGCCATCGGCTCGCCAGCCTCGGGGCCGGCCTCGGCGACAACCGGCGCACCGGGCGTCACAACTGCTCTCGAACGCCCGACTCGTGTTCGAGTCCTGCCAACTGAGCAGCGCCGCTTCCGCGAATGGCGCGCCTTGCTCCTCCGAGGCGGAGAATCGGCAGCACCGTCCGGTGGTGTGTGCTCTCCAAGTCAAGCGCCACCGCCGCGTAGAGGGCGAGCCCGGCGAGCGCCACTCCTTCCCAGCCGCTCACGTGCTCCCAGGTTATGTTGCCGGTCCTTTCGAACAACCCTGTCATCACGAAACGGGCAGCGGTTCCTGCCATCACGAGAGCGGGAACGACCATGGACCCGGCAGCGACAATGACGGCCGAAAGGAGGGCAGCGGCCGCAACGAACAGGAACAGCGCCAAGCCGGCGCTCCTCGAGCCGGGACTCGAGGTGATCAGAAGCAATCCGATGGTGAGCCATGACGCGCCTTGCACTCCGATGCCGGAGGCGACGACGGTGTCGCGGGCCAGGAACCCGAGGATCGTGGCACTCCCCTGGATGGGAAAGACGAAGGCAATGAGGATGATCGCCACCTGGTGCTGCTGCGCTCATCGGAACCCATCCGAGATTGAGGCCGGCAAGAGCAACTGTTGCCACGGTGAGGCCGAGAAACCCAAAGGGGAGCGGGTCGCCTATGGGGCGCAACATGACGCGGGCTTGGAGCGCGGGTGTCGGTTCAGCCTCGTGTGGCACACGTCGGTGATTCCCTCGCGGGATCAGGCTTGAAACTTCGACATAGGCACGAAATCGAACGGACGCTTCGGCGCCTGCTATTAGGATGAGCCTGGCGGCCGGTGGAAAGGAAGTGGCCGGTGGAAAGGATGTTGTATGGACTCTCTCGTTGATTGGGAGGAACGGGCTGCTGTTTGCTTGGCTTCGAGACCTGTATTGTCGACTCTGACCGGCCGTCTATGCGAGAAGTTGCCTCTTGCTTGGCTACCCCTCACGCGGAACTAACTCCTGTTAACGAACTCGATCTTGGGCAACTGTTCAACGAGACCCTCTACTAGGTATGGAAGGTATTCGAGTCGGACATGTGGCAGCAGCTCTATTCGGACTTCTCGTGCACGCTGCCAGCTGCGCTTGCGGTCGCATAGCGCCTCCCATATCCGCCGCCACACCGTGAATCGCCTCACTCCCACCGGCCCAGGATGGTACGAGCGGATCGGGGGTCTTCAGTCCGTACACGCCGGCTACGACTGGCTGTCTCGCAACATTCTTCAGATGAGCTACCTGCCGGGGAACCTGCGAAGAGCAGAGAACGAGCTGTTCGCGGACCAGGCCGGCTAGGTTCCTGCGCGGTCGGGGCTGATGGTGCGCTTCCGTCGCTTGGCCCGTGCCTCTGAGCACTTCGTGGAGTCGAACGTCCATGAAGGGCTCGACCACCTGAAAGCACAGGTCGGCGGCCGCGCGCGGGTGCAGGTCGTCGTGTTGCTGGCGGCGGTGCTCGGGCTCGACTCGGCCGACCAGGGCGCCATCGGGGCCGTCGCGCCGCAGCTTGAAGCCTCCCTGCACATCTCGAACCTTGGCCTCGGCCTCCTGGTCACCGTCACGGCGCTAGTAGGGGCAGCGGCCACCGTCCCGATGGGCAGCCTCGTGGACCGGACGAACCGGGTTCGTCTCCTGGCAGCGGCGATAGTGGTCTGGGGTGTGGCCGAGGCGGTGAGTGGGGTGGCGACGTCCTACGTGATGCTGGTCTGTACCCGGGTCGGGCTCGGCGCCGTGGTCAGCGTGGCGGCGCCGGCGGTCGCCTCCCTCACCGGCGACCTCTTCCCGGCAAGTGAACGAGGGCGCATCTACGGCTTCATCATCACCGGGGAGCTGCTGGGAGCTGGTTTCGGCGTCCTCATATCCGGCCTGGTGGCCGGGTGGTTCGGATGGCGTCCGGCGATGGCAATCCTCGCGATCCCGAGCGTCGCAGTGGCCTATGTCTTGTGGCGGTACCTGCCCGAGCCGGCGCGCGGCGGCGCGAGTTGGCTCCGGCGCGGGACAGAATCCATCCCGTCGGCTGAAGAGGCGAACCGTCGGGCCGGACAGGACGCTCCGGATGACTCGACGCCGGCGGGAGAGGGCACCTCTAGACCGATCCTCGAGCAGATCGACCGCCAAGGCATAGAGGCCGAGGAAGAGATCGTCGTCGATGAAGACCCTTCCGGGTGGAGGCTGCGCCGGGCGGTCCGGTACGTGCTGAGCGTCAGGACCAACGTCGTCATGATCGTGGCATCGTCTCTCGGCTACTTCTTCTTCGCCGGCCTCAAGACCTTCGCGGTCCTCTTCGTTCGTGGCAACTTCCACATCAGCCAAAGCGTGGCGACGCTGCTTGTCGTCGTGGTAGGGGCCGGTGGCATTGCCGGAGTCGTCCTTGCCGGCCACCGCTCCGACCGGCTCATCGCCAAAGGACGCATCACCGCCCGTTTGGACATCGGGATCGTCGGTTACGCGTTGGCGGCGGCCTTGCTGGCACCGGCAGTCCTCACCTCCAACCTTGCTTTGGCGCTCCCTCTAATGGTGCTAGCGGCGGCGGGAGTGGCGGCACCGAATGCGACGCTCGACGCCGCCCGCCTCGACGTCGTGCCCTCTCAACTGTGGGGGCGGGCGGAGGCGGTGCGGACCGTGGTGCGCACGACCCTCGAGGCATTCGCGCCCCTCACGTTCGGCCTCGTGGCACAGCAGTTCGGCGGCTCGAGCGTCGGATTCGGCAGCGCAGCGAGCGGGGCGAAGTCTGCGCCCGGGTCACCGGCCGAGGTACGCGGTCTCCGCGATGCCTTCCTCATCATGCTCGTGCCGCTCGCAATGAGCGGTCTCATGCTCATCCTCGGGCGGCGGTCCTACCCTGTCGACGTCGCGTCCGCGGCCCAGTCCCAGCAGCGACTCGTCGCCAACCGGGCTGCGGAGAACAACGGTGATGCCGGCACCGGCGATAAGCCTGGATGAAAAAGGGCGTCGAGTCAGAACCGTCCCAGATGTCGAGTAAGCGAGGTGCGTCCGAATACGATGCCGACTCGGGGGATAGCGGGGCGGCAGCACCTGTGTCTTGCGGTGCCTGGAGAACCAGAGAAGACAGTTTCCACCGGCATCGACCAGGCAAATGTTACTTTCAGAAGAGGAGCAGCAAGTCATCCACGAATTGGGACAAAGCTCCGGCGGGAATGCTCTCATGCTCGAGTGCCCCGCCTGCCTTCCGCGCCCTTGGCAGACTGAGCGCTCGAGCTAGACAACGAGCGAGCCTCGCCAGCGAGCAGTACCTAAAACGGGAAGGACAGATATGGCCACACCACCCTCGGGTGAACAATTCGAGATCCGGCACGGTTCGCAGCGAGCCACCGTCGTCGAGGTCGGCGGGGGACTCCGCGAATACGCCGCGGCGGACCGCCCGGTGCTCGAGCCCTACCCACTTGATGCCATGTGTGACGGCGCCCACGGCGCGCCTCTCATCCCATGGCCCAACCGCCTGGGTGACGGCACGTACACCTTCGAGGGGACGGACTACGTCGTGGCCCTCACCGAGCCGGACAAACACAACGCCATCCACGGCTTCCTGCGCTGGCGGTCGTGGCAGGCGGTGGACCATGAGACAAATCGGGTGGTCATGAGAACCCGGCTCCATCCCCTCATGGGCTACCCGTTCACGCTCGATGTCGAGGTGGCATACGAACTCGGCGAGGAGGGCCTCCTCGTTGCCACCACAGCCACCAATCTCGGCGAGAAGGCGTGCCCGTACGGCGCCGGCCAGCATCCGTACCTGTCTCCGGGGACGGGCTCGATCGACGACTGCACCCTCGAGCTTGGGGCGTCGGCCCGCATCCTCACCGACAACGAGCGGCAGCTCCCGACCGGTAAGGCCGCTGTCGAGGGAAGCGATATGGACTACCGGACGCGCCGGCGAATCGGTGACCAGAAGCTCGACACGCCGTTCACGGACCTCCACCGTGACGAACAGGGGCGAGCATGGGCTCGCCTGACCGCGCCCGATGGCAGCAGCGCCGAGATGTGGGTCGACGAGCACTATCCCATCATCGAGATCTATACCGGTGACACGCTGAGCCCACAGCGCCGGCGCCTCGGGCTCGGTTGCGAGCCGATGACCTGTCCGCCGAACGCCTTCCAGAGCGGAGACGGGCTGATCCGTCTGGCGCCGGGACAGTCGCTTACGACCACCTGGGGCGTACGCTTGGAGCAAGGATGATGGCGAGCCCGATACGTTCTTCGGGCCTCAAGCCCGACGATCCTCGGGCGCGGCGAACGCCTTTGGGACGGGCTGGAGCAACTCGAGCAACGCTTCTGATGCGGAGCTGCGTCGATCAAGGCAAATGCGGGCTCACGAGCGAGGTAACCATCCGACGGGCAAGGTCGTCACATGCCTGAACGAGGTGTAGTTCCCGACGCTGGTGTCAGCATCCATCCGGCTGCTCGTGCTAACGAATCCGGAGTTCTGCGGCATCTTCACACTTGTTACAGCGGCCAGATCGCGGAGGGCGTTCGAGTGGAGCTACTTCCCCTACTGCCCGAGATGCAGAACTCAGTCGATGGTGTCACTCGTCTCGCCAGTGAGGAGATGAGCAGAGATGCAGTCAGCGGTGGCCTCTGCCGTTGCCGCCGAAGAGGCAGGCGAGGGGGCGAGGACGTCCGGCCAGAACGCCACCGACTAGGTCCCTGACCGGCGATCAGGACAGGTACCGCGACTGCCGACCGGAACATTCGGGGATTACCTCACAAGAGAGAGGTGACCTTGATGGCAACGGCGTCAGCAGAACGATTCACGCACCTGCCTCAGCGCAAGAGGCAGAACTCGTTCCCCTCCGGATCGTAGAGGTTGATCAGCGAGTCATTGGGCTGCTCCGCTGCCACTGACGCTCCAAGCGCCTGGAGTCGTTCGAGCTCAGATTCGGCATCGTCGCACACGAGGTCGAGGTGTACGCGATTCTTCACGACCTTCCGCTCCGGTACTGTTTGGAACCAGAGGCGAGGTCCACTCTCTGCCTCGACAAGCACCGTGGGGTCGTCGTCGGCGTTGTCGATGCCGCGCTCGCGAAGGCGCTCCATTTCAGCGTCGTCGTATGGCGCCACCGAGTAGCCGTCGAGCACCGACGCCCAGAACTGGGCCTGGCTCGCAGCATGACGGCAGTCCACAACGACATCACGCAAGTACGCCACACCGGCATGCTAGGAGACACGCTTCCGAGCTTTCAGATCGTCATGCAGACCCGGCGACAGGGGACACTTTCGGCGCGACCGACGGTCGAATCCAGCCTGCGACAACGTCAGGGAACAGCCGGAGGTGGGCGCCTGGTCCGAGGAACGCTCCCCAACGACGAAGATGCCGGCTGGTTGCCATCCTTGACTTCCGGGCCTCAGTAGGCGGCCGGCCTCGACACGCAGCGTCGACTCCGAGCTTGAGCTGCCATAGCAGCGCCACACGCGCCGAGGGCGTTCCGAAAGGCCCGTCAGTGGCAGTGATTCGGAGGGGGTGCGGCGCCCGCGTCCTCGGCTCCCAGATCGTCTGAGTACCCGCCTTCGAGCCGCGGCCACTGCGAGGTAGGACGACCGCCTGGCCACTCCCACAGGGGCGGCCACTCCGGAGCCCCGCCCCGGGTCCGAGTCGCGTGCCCACGCCGCGGCCAGCCCGCAGGTGAGTCCTCCCATTCCTCCTGCCTGCCGAACACGGTGAGGTCCATAAGCGCGTAGCTGTAGTCCAGCACCTCGCCTCCACGGCGCTTGGTCCAGTACGTCTCGAAGACCCTGTCGACATCCCGAAGGTAGGACACCAAGTGGAACAGCCCGAGCTCTCGGCCGACGAGGAGCGTGTTCAGCGAGGGCTGGGAGGAGTACCACGGCATGTCCCAGCCCATGAAGGCGCGGTATCGGAGGCTCTCGTCGTATGACGTCTGCGCATCGCCAAAGCCGTAGGCGGTGTTCCGCCCCTGGCACAGCACCGCGAAGGTGATATCGCGGGAATGCAGGTAGGCAAGTTCGCCCACGTGACTGATCACCCACGTGCAGCCTTCGCATTGCTCGGCCGCAGGTCGGCGTGGCCACCACATGAAGTAGTAGGCAATGAGCTGACGCCGGCCTTCGAACGCGTCGAGCAAAGTCACTGGGCCGTGCGGCCCGAGCAGCGGGCTGTTTGCGGCGACCTCGACCATCGGCAACCGGCGGCGGGCGGCGGCGATGGCGTCCCCTTCACGGGTGTGTGCCTTCTCCCTCGCCCGCAGCCCGTCCAGTTGCTCATCGAACGTCTGGCGGTCCACCACCGCTGGTAGAGGCCTGCTCTCATCCGGAGACATCGGCACCTCCCCTGGTTGCCTCGCTGCTACGGGCCGGTTCCCGACACGGTAGCGACGATTTGTGATGTCGTTGGCCTCAGCACTGAACACGGCGAGCGCCTCGATGCGGCCCCTCCAATCGCCTGACGGAGGGCGTAACCCTCTCCGTCACGCCGTTGCTCCCCAAAGGTCGCCTTCGATGTTTGAGCAAGTCATCCTGGCGATCAAAGATCGCGGTTGACCACCTAACATCGGCTGAAGTTCCCCCGGTTCCGCGGAGTCGGTGGGTGTGATGTGTCGACGCCGGTCCAATACTGAGCACCTACCGCCGATGGTTCCACCGGTGGTGCGCTGATCGCCCTGTTGCGCGGCGCTCCGGTCGGATCGCAGGAATCAGTCAAGACCGGACTTGCAGGCGCATCACCCACCGCCACTTCGCTATCTTCCGGTCTCGCTTGAAGCCGAACTCCTCGAACAGGTCGGCGGGACCCGTATGGAAGTAGGCACCGCGCTGAGGGGGGCGCTGCTCGACTTGCTCGGGGTAGGCCTCGACGAGCCCACCTCCAGCATCCTGGATGGCGGCTATCGCGGCGCCGAGCGCCGCCCGCGCGACCCCACTTCGCCGGTACCCTCTTCCAGTGAAGATGCAACCGATCCGCCAGTCGGGCATCTCGCCCAGGTCCTTCGCATAGGCTTTCGGGTTTTTGATGTTCGGAAGCTCCACCGGCGTCCCGTACTGACACCAGCCGACGCAATCATCGCCGTCGTAAACGAGAATCTGGTGCACCGCTCCATTGCGAACGTGGGCTTGCTTTGCCAGACGGTTTCCAGAAGGGGTGTGGCCCTTGCCGACGCCCTCGGGGTGGAAACCCATGCACCAGCAGCCGCCCCAGACCCCGTTGTTAGCCTCCACCAGACGGGCGAAGTCGTCCCAGGTCTCAGGACTCAGCGGCCGCGTCACATAGGAGCTGACCGGTGCCATCCGTCGATTATGTCCCACAGTCATGGGCTGGTGGCGGAGTGAAGCCGTTCTGTGATGTTCCCCGCCCGGCCCCGCACGTGGCGATCAGCCGATGGACGCGCGGACGACGAGGTCGCTCTTACGGGGCACATTGAGATTCAGTGGCATGACGGACAATCCGGTTGGGGACTCGAACCGCGGATGCCGTGGTCGATGAGCGCAAGCCCGCCCTCGATCCGAAGCGTGCCGCACTTCTCTTCACTGCCCTGCTTGATGCAGCGGAACAGGAAGAGCTGACAAGATGGACGAGGACGTCTGAATACGGCAGCTGGCTCCCTTCTTGACTTTGCCTGCGGCGCTTCAGTCGACGAAATCGGCGGAGGCACAGATGAGAAGGTCGGCGATGCTGTGAGGCACGGCACGCATCGTGGTCCCACCCGATCCGCGATGAAATTGGAGGTCGGGCACCGTCGAAGTTCATAGAGCTAGATCGCCCAGAAGTTCAGAAGTATGGCGGAGCAGGGCGAGTGCGAGATCGGAAGGAGCGTCAGGCATGCCATCGGACCCATCAGCCGAACAGCAGGTGCTCTTGGGCGCGCTGAACCGGCAGCGCGAGCACGTCCTTGAGGCCGTCAACGGTCTTGGCGCCGATGATCTTCGGCGGCCGGTTCTTCCTTCGGCCTGGAACTGCATCGGCTTGGTGAACCATCTCTCGCTCGACGTTGAACGCTTCTGGTTCCAGGCGGTCGTAGTTGGGGACCAAAACGCAATCGAGGATGTTCTGGCCTCGTCTGACAACGCTTGGAGCGTGAGTGAGGGGGAGCCCGTGGAGGAAGTGCTTCATAGGTACAGGGCCAACATCGAGCATGCCGATGGGATTATCGCCAGTCGCTCCCTTGATGCAGCACCGGCGTGGTGGCCCGCTTTCTTCGACTCCTGGCGGTTCGACAGCCTCCGTGAGATAGTGCTCCACGTCTTGGCTGAGACCGCCACCCACGCCGGTCACCTTGATGCCGCACGTGAACTGATCGACGGCAAGCTGTATCTGGTCCTCACCGAGTGAGCGAGTCGGACAGATCGCTTGGACCACGCGTGGCTGACCCGGCTCGCGCAGGCGCCGAATCGGCAACCTGCACCTTTTGCCCCAGGTAGGCATCCAACCTACGAGCGCCATAGTGCAGGCCGACCCGGCGTACGGGGGCGCGTTGCGCAATCCACTCGACTGATGAGATGGGACGTTAATGACCCTCGGAACGGCTTGGCCGTTCATCGGGGCTGCTTAGCCTGGCAGAGCGGCGATGCCGTCGATCTCAACGAGTTGGTGCTGGTAACCCAGCACGGCAACCCCGAGCAGGGTGCTGGGGGGTCGATGTGGTTCCAGGCAGGCCGCTACGACGTCCCAAACAGCAACGAGATCCCGGCGATCTCCAACGACGTAGACAGTCGTCTTCATCAAATGCTCCGGGCCGGCATGGTGGCGCGCCAAGACGGCGAGCAAGTTCTCGACGGCCTTCTCGGCTTGGGCGCTGTGATCCCCGCTCGCTACCACTTTTCCTTCGGCATCAAGCGGGCACGCCCCCGCAGTGAACAACATGGCGCCAGCGGGCGCGGCGGCGGCGTAGTTGTAGGGAACTTCTGCGAGGCCTTCGTAGCGCATGTGTGCATTCTTTCGCAGGGAAGCCGTGAGGCGCAGTCGAGTGTCAGGAGGCGCGACACGCGCCTAGCCGGCGATCGGGAGCAGGCCGTCATCTGCCGATGCTCGCGGTTATGGGGCGCCTCCCCATCAACGGATCGAGGCCAGCGCGCGATATCCGCCGTTATCTCCAGCTCATGTGGACGTGTCCTCGCCGACGGAAAAGCGAAACAGTTCGCCCATGGCCCCCTGGCGGTGACGCGTTACCTTCGGCTGTTGCCGCCGGCTGCACAGTTAGATGGTGACCTCCCCGGATCAGGTGCAAGTCAACGACCACACTCGACCCCAACGTCGGTGAACGCGACGAGCTGGTCAGCTCGGAGCACAAAACCCCCCCATGTGTAAGGGCTCAGAGCCAGCCGTCGCGTGCCGCCGCGAAGTCCCCACCACGAGCGGCTGTTCAGCACGACTGACCGCCGTTCAACAGGTCCCAAGGGGGCGCCCAGCCAGCCAACCCTTCCCCGGCAGTCGACTGCCCAGGTCCCAAGGCCGACCACTTCGGCTTGGGGCTGCGTCGCGGCTGTAGGGCGTGAGCCTGGTGACCGTGAACGCGACCGCCGCCAAAGGAATCCGACCCGATGCGACGTGCACCCCCACCGGCGGTGACATGTCTACGCCGTCATCGCCGACGCTGACCACGGGAGCCTCAGGATCAGCTGGAAGTGACCGTCTGAATCGGGCGCACATTCTCGAGCTCGTTGCCGATGTTATGAGTGCGGGTTCGGTTCGGAGCGTCTCCACCTCGAACGCCACTTGGATGCCGCCGTGCGGCGAGGGTCGCTGGTCGGAAGGTCATTGTTCTGAGACACGTAGAGGGTGCTGTTTGGAGACCTGGTACTTGTGAGCTTGAACCTCAGCGTAGTCAGTGTGGTGCCCCGAGCCTGCGAGAGGCTGTGGATCACCCCTGTGCGCTTCAGGACCAGATGTACTCCTCGGTGATGGCGCCGTCCTTCCAGCGGGCGACGGTCACCATTCGGCCGCCTCCCAGGAACTCGCCGACCACGCAGGTCCACTCGCCCGATCCGAACTTGATCGGGTGCGACGTGATCTGGGGTGGCGTTCCTCCCGCCGAGTCCACGTAGGCCTTCATGGCGGCGATGTGCTCTTCAATGCCATGCGTTAGCGGTTGGCCTTTCCAGTCCACGAGTACGTCGTCGGTGTGGTGAGTGGCGAACACGCCGTGCCAGTCGCCGTCGTTCCAGCCGGTGAAGTCGAGGTCGTCCATGCCCTGGAGGTTGGCTAATACCTGGTCATCGCTCATATGGTCACGTTTTCAGGTTGGAGCGGCAGAATTTGCTGCTGATTGTGGGTGACAGATCGGACGACTGTGGCGGCGATCACCGGGACAGGGTTGCCTCGCTTCTAGGTGAGGGTGATGTCGTCGCCGACGCGGAAGCTCCCTGCTCTTCTTCCAGTTCGGCGACGACTCCGAACTCGCTTCTGGTCAGCGTGCCCGTTGCGGTGAACGAGGCGCGGCCCTGTGCCGTCCACCGGATCTCCTGATAGGGCACCAGCTTCCAAGCCCGGATCAGTTGGTCTCGCAGACTTTCGGCCATGGCTTTCCTCCTGATCCCGCCGGGCGGTTAGGGGCGCAGAGCGTCGAGGGCGGCGACGACCATGGTCTGTACGCCCGTCTCCATGGTGGGGTGCAGCACGGGGGCGAACTTCGGGTTGTGGTTCGTCGGGATGTCCTGCGCCACCCGGCCCGCAGCTTGGGCGGCGCGGTAGGTGTCGGGATCGGTGCCGCCGACGTACCAGAACACCGACGGGACGCCCCATTCGGTGCCGAACGAACCGAAGTCCTCGCTGGCCGAATACGGTGCAGGTAGCTCGCCGACACGGTCGTCACCGAAATGGGCTCGCAGCGCGGCCGCCACCCGGCCGGTCCGCCCAGCGTCGTTCACGGTCAGGGGGTAGTGCTCGGTGGTGCGTGATCTCCGGCGGCTTCGGCGCCCCCGAGGCCTGGGCCTCGGCGTTGACGATGCGTGCAATGGCGTCAAGGGTGCGGCGCCTGACCGCCTCGTCGAAGCTGCGGACGTTGATCTTGAGGACCGCCTCGTCGGGGATGACGTTGTCCTTGGTCCCGGCCTGGAGGGCGCCGATGGTGACCACCACCGCCTGCGAAGCCGCCGTCTCACGCGACACGATGGTCTGCAGGCGCATGACCGTCGCCGCCGCCATGACCACCGGATCCACGCTGGACTCGGGCATCGAGCCGTGCGCGCCCCGGCCGAACAGGCGGACCTGCAGGCTGTCAGCGGCCGCCTGGGTGGTCCCCGGCCGGTAGCCGACATGGCCCGCGATGCCGGGCATGACGTGCTGGCCCAAGATGACCTCCGGTTTCGGGAACCGCTCGAACAGGCCGTCATCGATCATCGCCTGGGCGCCCTGGGCGGTCTCCTCCGCCGGCTGGAACACGGCCAAAACCGTGCCGTTCCATGACCCGACCGCTGCGGCCAGGAGGCTGACCGTGCCGGCCAGCCAGGTGACGTGCATGTCGTGGCCGCAGGCGTGCATAACCGGAACCTGGTTGCCCTCGCTGTCGGTTGCCGACCTCCACGCTGGCGTAGGGCAGTCCGGTGGCCTCCTTCACCGGCAGGGCGTCCATGTCCGCCCGCAGCATCACCGTCGGGCCCTCGCCGTTGCGTAGCAGTCCCACCACTCCCGTGCCGCCCACCCCAGCGGTCACCTCGAAACCGGCCTGGCGCAAGTGGTCGGCCGCCTTCTCGGCGGTGCGGTGCTCTTGCAGTGACAGTTCGGGGTGGGCGTGCAGATCGCGGTAGAAGGCCTCGAGATCACCCACGATGCCATCCAAGCCCCCAAGGACAGACCGAATCTCGGCCGGTATCGGACATGGTCACCTCCCTTGCGCAAGGATGCCACGTATGGTCCAGGGCTTCGACCCCACGCTGATCCTCTGGCTCAACCTAATCGGAACCTTCGTGTTCGGCCTCAGCGGCGGACTCGCCGCCATGAAAGCCCGTCTCGACCTCTTCGGCGTGCTCGTTCTCGCCCTGGTCGTCGCCCTCGCCGGCGGCATCATCCGAGACCTGCTGATCGGCACTCCACCGGCCACGTTCCGCGACTGGCGCTACCTGGCCGCCGCCGGAGCCGCCGGGCTGGTGACCTTCGCCGCCCGCCCCCTGCTCGAGCGGATCTGGAACGTCATCCAGGTCCTCGACGCCGCCGGTCTCGCCCTGTTCTGCGTCACCGGAGCCGCCAAAGCCCTCGAGTTCCGACTCGGGCCCGCCCAGGCCATCATCCTCGGCGCCATCACCGGAATCGGCGGAGGCATGCTCCGCGACGTCCTCATCCGCCAAATCCCAACCGTGCTACAACACGACCTCTACGCCGTCCCCGCCCTCGCCGGCGCAGCCGTCGTGGTCGGCGCCCACGGCGCCGGCACCACCAACGAGGCATTCCCGCTCATCGGCTTCGCCGTCTGCTTCGCCATCCGCATCGTCGGCCTTCGCTTCAACATCCAACTGCCGGTAGCACTCAGCGGGCGGCACGCCAAGAGCGGGGACGGCGAGACGTCGCGCCACGCCGATGACCGGAGCGACGACCGCAAACTCGACTAAACGGCGTGACATCATCTGCCATTACCGGCGTGCGCCAATCGGGATGACGAGTCCCGGCAGTTTCCGACGGGACCACGAGGGTCGACTCGCTCAGATCTTCCTCACGATGTCCGCGAAGTGGCGGCCGACCAGTAACGCCGGCTCGAAGATGAACATAATGACGTCGAACGCAGCAGAAACACCTGCGCGCGAATTCGGTGTTCCCGAGCACCCTTGCCGGGGAGTGACGCCGATCCGTAATCGTCCCAATATCACGGACTAAATGGTCGGCGGAAGCAAGTGGGGCATCGTCCCGAGGTGCCGCCGAGGGGCGCTTGGGTCAGCAGGGGCCCAGAGGGGTGAGGTCGAGTTCGTCAACCACCGGCGATGAAGGCCACGACGACGTAGGCGGCGTGGCGGTCGAAATCTTGGCGTCGACGGTCATACACGGCGGTCGTCCGGGGATTCGCGTGTCTGGCGGCGACCTGTACGTCCCGCAGCGGGACACCAGCACCGAGAGCGGCCATGATGAAGGCCGCTCGGAGCATATGGGGGTGGACCATTCCGATCCCAGTCCGTTTGCCGATCGATCGAGCCCACCGATGGGCAGTACGACGGTCGAGTCGTTGGCCGTCGTGACGCAGCAGGATAGGTCCGTCGATTCGTTCGCCCACGGCCAGGTCGGTCGTGCGAGCGGTGCGCGGCACCAGAGGAATCAGAGCGGGCTTGTTGCCCTTGCCGATGATGCGCAGCACGCGATGTCCTCGTTCGAAGGCAATGTCCTCGATGTTGGCTCCGCAGGCCTCGCTCACCCGGAGACCGTTCAGCCCGAGCAGCACGGCGAGCGCGGAGTGCGCGTGGTCGAATCGTTCGGCGGTGAACAAGAACCGGCCTAGTTCGCCCCGTGACCTTTCCCCCTCCAGCCGGACACGTGGTTATGCGGCTTGCTGTTGACGGTGAAGGTACTGGATCTCCCACTCGACAGGCGGTACGTAGCCGATCGAGGAGTGCAGCCGGATGGTGTTGTAGCGCTTGACCCAACTGTTGATTGCCGCGATGGCATCGGCGCGTGTGGCGAAGCGGTAGCGATGGACGAACTCTCGCTTGAGCGAGGAGAAGAACGACTCGGCTGCACTGTTGTCGAAGCACGTCGCCACCCGGCCAGCGGACTGGTAGACACCGAGGCGACCGCAGAGATTCTGGTAGGAGCCCGAGAGATATTGCGAGCCCCTGTCGGAATGGAACGCCGCACCGGCGAGGTCGCCCCGAAGCTCGCAGGCCCGCTCGAGGGCGACCTCGACGAGCTCCGATCGCATGTGGTCGGCCATGTTCCAACCGGCGAGCCGCCTCGAGCCGAGGTCGAGCACCGTCGCGAGGTAGAGCCAGCCCTCGCCGGTTGGGACGTAGGTGATGTCGCCGCAGTAGCGCCGGTTCGGCTCACCGGGTGAGAAATCGCCCCCGATCAAGTCCGGGAGCGGCGGGGCGAGCTCGGAGCGGATCGTGGTGCGCACGGAGCGACGCGGTGTCACCCCGACGAGACCGTGCCGCGCCATCAGGCGCTCCACGCGCTTGTGGTTGACGCAGAAGCCGCGCCGACGCAGCTCCTTGGTCATCCGTGGGCTGCCGTAGGTGGCGTCGAGTTCCTCGTGGATGGCCCGCATCTCGGCCACGACGCAGGCCTCCTCGAGCTCGGCCTTGCTCGGCCCGTTGGCCTCGTTGTTCTTCCAGTCGTAGTAGGCCGAGGTCGAGACCTGAGCTGCCCGACAGGCCGCTTGGATCGGGAACCCTTCGGCCTTCATGGCGGAGACGTGGCGGTAGCGGCTCACCGCTCCAGCTCCTTTACCCAGAAGGCCACCGATCGTTTGAGCAGGTCGCGTTCCATCGAGAGGCGCTTCACCTCCCGACGAAGCCACGCGTTCTCCTCGCGCATCTCGGTCGTGTCGCCTTCGCGCTCGCCCCGGTCGATGCGCTCTTGGCGCACCCAGTTGCCGACGGTCTGCTCGACGAGGTCGAGCTCCTTCGCGACATCGGCGATCGTCCGGTTCTGGTCGATCACGAGCGCCGCGACGTCACGCCGGAACTCTCGCGGGTACCTCCCGCGACGGCGGCCGGTCGGCCGGCTCTCTTCGGTCACTGCTGGCATGGATACCTCCTACATGAGGCGTCCGGCCAGAGGGGGGATGGTCACCGGTCCAGTCCACGCCGCTCGCTCGGGTGAACGGTGGGGCGGCGGACGTACTGGGCCGGATTGGAGGAGATCCGCCCGTCGATCTGTGCGAAGCGGTAGAACCCGCACGCGGTCGATAAGCGCCGGTCGATCCTCGACGGTGCGAGTCCTCGTTCCTCCATCGCGGTGCGGTACAGCTCCAGGTGAGTTCGCGTGGCTTCCAAGACTGCCAGGTCGTGATCCTCTGCCCATTGGAACAAGTTCCGGAGATCGTGACGGTAGGCGTCAAGCGTCCGGCCGCTGTAGCGGGCCAGAAACGCTACTGCCGCTAGTTGAGCCTCATCGAGCGGGTACGGCTCGTGCACAGCAGCGATCGTCCGCTTCGTTGAATCGATTCTGGACATGGCTTCCTCCTTGTGTCGGGAGAAACCAGCCAACACCCCGCCCGGAGCCCGGGCCTTGGCGGCAAGACCTGCCCCCGAGAACCTGAAAACGCCCCATCTGCCGATCGCCGACCCGGGAGTATTGGCGTAGGTGGCCAGCGTGCATCAGGTCGGTCCTCGGCGACCCTGTGGGACACTCGGCTGGGCATGCCGCTCCCGAGGAAGCTTCCGCCAGGGTCACGGCTTCCGGGGCAAGGAGCGAGCGTACCTGGTACCTATCCGCACCCATTTGCTCAGCTGAGCCTTCGTTTTGAGCCTTTCTTCGGCCACTCGGAGCCATCCATCCATAGGCCGGTCCCGCATGATCGCCGTCTCCGCTCCCGCCGGAAGCGCCTTCGTCGGATCCGAGCGGACGAGTATGCCGCCCTGACCGCTGGCGGCGATAGCCATGTTGCCGTTCACGAGAAATGCCAGTCCACCGAACATCTTCCTCTCAGTCACGTCTTCTTCGTCAGCCAGTAGCTGCCGGATGCGATTCGCAAGATCCTCGTCGTAGGCCACGACGCCGATGCTACGCGGACGCTTAAGCTGGACCCGAGTCGGGACAACGTCTGGGCGCCGGCGATCGGGGACGCGGGCCGGCGCTGGCTCAAGGACACTTGCCGGCGTGCTTATGGACGCCCCTTCGGCGCTCAGGGCTGACCGCGAGTGCGAGCGCATCACCCTCGATCGGCGATGGTACTGCTGGCCGAGCCGATCGGATTCGGCTGACCGTTCTGGTCCTCGACTCGGTCCGCCCTCGTTCCCGGCGTAGGCGTTCCGCGGCGCGCCGGCGCGGCCGTGTGCTAACCGATCGCGGCCGCTAACGCTTGATACCCGGGGAGAAGATCATTCCAGCGGGCCTCGCTGTCGCCTCGCTCGCGCCCGGCGAGGTAACAAGCGAGGTTCTCGGCGTGGATCTGCCATCCGACGCCGTAGAAGGCGACTGCCTCGAGGGGCATGCCCTTCACCTCGATCACCAACTCCGTGTGGCCCCCGTCGGCCGCGAGCGTTGCCTCGATGGTCGCGTCGTACGGCGGCATGCCCTGACCCTTCTGCCAGGACTCGTCTGACTCCCTCGTCGTCACCAGCAACCGCCTCGGTGACTCGCACGCTTCGACGCGCCCGGTGCCTTCCCAATCATCGGCCCGGACGTAGATGTGGATTGCCCCGCCAGGGCGGAGGTCGCCGTCGACCTGGGCGTACCAGCCGGCCAGGCGCGCCGGATCGGTGATCGCAGCCCACAAGTCGTCGATGTCGGTGTCGTAGCGATGGTGGACCCGCACGACCCCCTTGCCGTCCTCCGAGCCCAGACTGCCGAGGGTGCGGCTAGGTCCCGCTGCGTCGCTGGTCATGGCTGTCCCTCCTGCGCTGTGCACCTGGATGACTACTACAGCTTCCGACGAGACGACGGCCGACATATCATCGGTCCGAGTAGGTCTTCCCGTTCGGGGTGTCACCTATTGCGCGACCGCCGGCTCGAAACAGAGAATCACAGCGCACCCGCTCCCGGTAGGGGCGCACATACTCGGCAGGGATGCGCTCGTGGAGATCGGGTCGCCGGATCTTCGGAGGAGATACATAACGTCGCCTCGAGCCGGCGATCGAGGGCAGTCCTGGGTCCGTCAGAAGCACATCTGCTATAGAGACTTGCAATGTCACGCGTTCGGGTCCACAACTTCTCGGTTTCGCTCGACGGTTTCGGCAGCGGCGAGGGCCAAAGTCTCGAAGCACCCTTCGGGCACGCCGGTAGCAGGCTCCATGAATGGTTCTTCCCTACCCGCAGCTTCCACGAGATGCAGAATGAGCCAGGGGGAGGCACCGGCATCGACGACGCCCTCGCCAGCAACTGGGCCCTGGGGGTCGGTGCCGAGATCATGGGCCGGAACAAGTTCGGACCCCAGCGCGGGCCGTGGGAGGACGAGGAGTGGAAGGGCTGGTGGGGCGAGGACCCGCCCTTTCATACCCCGGTGTTCGTCCTCACCCATCACCCCAGGCCCTCGATCGAGATGACGGGTGGGACGACGTTTCACTTCATCGACGCCAGTCCAGGCGAGGCCCTGAAGGTCGCCCGGGAATCCGCCGGCGGCCTGGACGTCCGCATCGGCGGAGGACCATCGACCGTCCGCCAGTTTCTCGCCGCCGATCTGATCGACCACCTCCACCTAGCGGTCGTGCCCATTGTCCTCGGACGCGGCGAACGCCTCTGGGACGGGCTGGAGCGACTCGAGCAACGCTTCAATGTGGAGTCGGTCACCTCGCCGAGCGGCGTCATCCATCTCACTTTCACCCGCCGATAAACGCGCGGAAGGTCAGGCGGTCAAAGTGCTGTCTCGGAGCAAGCGATGATACGCCGCGCCCGTTTGCCAGCGCGGGT
Source organism: uncultured Actinomycetota bacterium (assembly GCA_963754255.1). Classification (GTDB taxonomy): domain Bacteria; phylum Actinomycetota; class Acidimicrobiia; order Acidimicrobiales; family Bog-793; genus CAVWEW01. Next base: position 17,857 of record CAVWEW010000005.1, on the reverse strand, counting down.
GCTGGGACTCGCTCTCGGCGGGGCCCATGAATTCGATGCGGTGTCGGATGACGGGCAGATCGTTGCGTCGATCAACGCGAATAGCGGGCTCAGGAGCGGAGGTAACCATCCGAGGGCAAGGTCGCCACATGCGCCGGTCTTGGTGGCCTCGCTGTTCGTCGTAAGCGCCATGAGTTCGTGGGCTACCCGTACGCGATGGTCGAGATCGATCGGCTTCAAAACGAGGGCTAACCGCGTAAATCGGGCCGTAGCTGTCTCGTAGCTACAACCGCCCGTTGAGCTGGGGGTTGGTTGTTGGCAGCGAGGATGAGCCATCGCTCTCATGCGCCGACTTGAACCGACGACTGTAGTTCGGCGTTCTCTGCATATCTGTTGCAGCGATGTTGAGCGGGTGGGCGCCTACTCCGTGCAAGTTCGGGCCCCGGACGACGGGCGTCGACCTCATCACGCTGTGGCGTCGAGCGGTGAGTGTTCGAGGACGCGTGGACGGTACTCCACGAGTTGGCTCCGCCCGTCGAAGGTTCTGCTGGTGATCATGTCGAGCGCGACGTCGGGGTAACCGTCGTAGATGCGTTCTGAGCCGCTGGCGCCGGTGATGACCGGGAAGATGACGACCCGGAACCGGTCGACGATTCCGGCTCGTAGCAGCGACCGGCACAGGCTGAGACTGCCGATCGTGCTCAGGAGGCCCGGCCCGTCCGCCTTCATCGCCCGTACCGCTTCGACAGCGTCGCCGGGTACGAGGGTCGTGTTCGCCCAAGAGAGTGGTTCTTCGAGGGTGGACGAGAACACCACCTTCGACGCTCCGGTGATCCCGCTGATCGAGGCCTCCTCATCGGAGGGGAACTTGTCGGTCCCCGCCGGGGTGGCGCCGGCGGCAAAGCCCGACATCAGCCGGTACGTGTTCGCACCCATGAGCAGCGTGGCATTGGGTCGCTCGTCGAGCCAGCCGAGGTACTCGGGGCCTTCGAGACCCCACCACCCCGGCCAGCCCTTTGCTGTCGCGTACCCGTCTAGGGACGTGATGAAGTCGACGATCAGTTCTCGCATGATGTGTTCCTCGACTCGTCGACCGCAGCTGCCGCCATCATCCGAGCGAGGAGCGCGTCGAGCTTGCGGTAGCCCTCCTGGACGCCCACGTCCATGCCGCTGGCGACGAACGCGTCGCGGGCCTCGAAGCTGTCGACCAGCGAGGTCGCTATGAGCCGGCAGCGTCCGCCCGGCAGGTCCTCGAAAACGAAGCGTCCGAGCGACACGTTGTCGGCCGCCGGCTCGTAGGTGAACGTCTGGACGATGAGCTCGTTAGGCCGGACTTCGTGAAAGCAACCCCGGAACCAGTGCTCCTCGTCGTTTCGAGTCGAGACGTAGCGCCACTCGCCACCAGTGCGGCAGTCCCAGCGGTCGACGCGGCTGGACTCGAGGCTGTCAGGGCCTACCCATTGCACGAACAGCTCCGGTTCGGTGTGTGCCCGGTAGACCGCCTTCGCCGGGGCGTCGAACTCCCGGACGATCGTGATCGACGGCGTCTTGTCATCGATGGTGATCTTGGCCTCTCGGTTGGTCGTGGTCGTCATGTCATTGCTCCTTCGTCGTTGTCGGGGGTCTGGTCGTCGAGTCGGGCGAGCAACTGGTCGAGACGCTGGTAGCGGACCTCGGCGTTCTGGCGATATCGCTCGATCCACTTGGTCATGAGGTCGAACACCTCCGCTTCCAAACGGACCGGTCGACGCTGTGCCTCGCGCCGGCGGGACACGACCCCGGCGTCTTCGAGCACCGAGAGGTGCTTGGACACCGCCTGGATTGACATGTCGTAGTGCTCGGCCAGCTCGCTCAACGTCGCGTCGCCGGCGGCGAGGCGGGTCACGATGTCAAGCCTGGTCTCGTCGGCCAATGCCGAGAACACGGTCACGATCGCCTGCACCGCCACCCACCCTCCTCAACTCTTTGGTTGAATAGGACAGTAGGTCGCCGTTGTCCGGTTGTCAACCCCAAGGTTGATCACCAGCGCCGCGCCGATGACCGGAGCAACGACCGCAAACTCGAATAGACGGCGGGCAGCACCGTTTAGGTGCCTGAACTCGGATTTAGCTGTGGAGCTGACCGGGCTCGAACCGGCGACCCCCGGCTTGCAAAGCCGTTCCAGGTTGTCTGGTTGGTTGCTTCAGGCGGCCGACAACCGCCTGAACTGGGGCTTCTGTCTATCCGCCGCCTCCCATTAGCGTGAGTAGGCGGCTGTTGATACCCAACTTTGATACCCAACGCGTTGACGTAGCTCCAGCGTCGCCGTGTCTGTGCCGCGGTGACCAGGGCGAGACCGCCGTCATCGAGACGACTATCTGCCCGGCCTTCCGCAAGCAACCTCGGACTATGGCGCAGCCAGCCAGCCATACCTAACTCCAACGGCAATGACAAGGACGCCAAGAAGGCGTCGGATCGCCATCTCGGGAAGACGCGGTTGCAGTCGAGCTCCGAGGTACCCGCCCGCCAGACCGCCGGCTCCGAGAGCGATGCCGATAGTCCAGTCAGGGGCCACTGACCCACGGTGGTGAGTGGAGAGAACGAGAAACGTGGCAACGCCCGCGATCGAGGTGACCAGGGTCGAGGCAAGTGTCGCGGGAGCCACCTCTGACGGCGGCCGCCCCGAGCGGATCAGAAGGGGAGCGAGCAGTGAACCGCCGCCTATCCCGTAGATCCCCCCGATACAACCGACCGCCGCGGCTGCCATCGCGAGGCCGGTGGGCGAAAGCCAGCTTTTCGTAGGGATGGCGTTGCCTCGGAGACGCCTACGGGTAAGTAGTGAGCCACCGAGTGGCACCATGACCACTGCGATCACCACCTCGAACGGCCGGGTTCCAGGTAGGAACTCGACGCGGATGATCGAGCCGGCAACGACGCCGGGAAGCGTGCCGAGAACAAGGAGCCGGGTGAGCTCGCCGCCGGTCTGGCCCTGGCGCCAGTACCGGTAAAGGGCCCCTGGCGTGGCAACGACGTTGTAAAGCAGGTTCGTTGGTGTTACTGCCGGGCTCGGAGTTCCGAGAACGCTCACCTGAAACGGCAACAACAGCACGGCCCCCGACACCCCGGCAGGTGCGGCCAATGTGGCGATCATGAACGACGCCGCAAGGGCGACTATATACAGCCAGGCACCAGCCAGCACCGAGTCACGTTAGCAATGAGGGAGTACCAAGTACTGCTTGCGACAAGTACAGCCCGGATAGACACAACCAGCTGCCGGTAGTCAATCCTGGACCGCTCGCAGGATGCACAGAGCATCGGGTGGAATCGTCACCTGGACGTCCCGGCCGACCTCGAGGTCGAGGCGGTCGATCTCACGACGGAGCAGGAGCGCAGTGATCGGCGGTTCCGACCCGAGCAGCACGCCCGCAAGTGGGAAGGTCCGAGTGATCCGCAGAACCGGAGCGATGAAAGTGGCGGATGCACTGCTGCTGTCGAATGGCGCGAGGCGCACGTCCTCCGGGCGGTAGAAGACATGCACGGCGCCACTGTGGTCACCGGCGTCGAGGGAGAAGTCTCCGATGACGAGCTTCCCGCCGATGGCCTGGACGCTGCCCAATTCTGCCCAGCCGAGCAGTCGGGCGACCACGGCGTCGGAGGGCGCAGCGGCAACTCGGTCGGCCTCACCGCTTTGGCGAAGTGTCCCGGCGACGATAACTGCGAGATCGTCTGCCAAGCTGAAGGCCTCGTCACGGTCGTGGGTGACATGGATCACCGGGATCCCGAGCCCAGAAACGAAGTCCTGAATGACCGCCCGGAGCTCTTCTCGGGTGGGCTGGTCCACGGCCGAGAGCGGCTCGTCGAGAAGAAGCAGATCGGGTTCGAAAGCAAGCGCACGTGCGAGAGCGACACGCTGACGCTCTCCACCGCTCAGCGAGCGGGAAGACCGCTCAGCAAGGGCACTGACGCCGAAGCGTTTCATCAGCTCCTCCACCCGGCCCGGTCGGGAATGTCCCCTGGCATGAAGCCCGAAGGCGACGTTTTCACGAGCCGAGAGGTGGGGGAACAAGGCGGCGTCTTGAAACACGAAGCCGATCCTCCGCTGCTCGGGTTCCAGCCTGTTGAGCTGACGGCCGTTCAGATAGACCTCTCCACCAGCAGCTTGGCGAAAGCCGGCGATCGTGTGGAGCAGCATCGTCTTGCCGGCACCCGAGGGACCGAGGACGACTAGCACCCTGTCGGCGGCGACCTCGAGGTCGATGTCCTTCAGCTCGAACGAACCGGCGCGCGTGGTGAGGCCGCGTATGAGCAGCCCGCTGTCAGGCACGCTCACGGTCGGCGCCGGCGAACAACCATCCCGAGGAGAGCGTGCGGAGCACGAGGAACGTGGCAAGAGATACGAACAACAAAAGCACCGCTGCTGGGGCCGACTCGGCGAGCCCGGACTGCAGGAACAGGTTGTAGACCTCGACCGGAGCAGTCACCGGGTAGAAGGCGAGGATCACGACGGCGCCGAACTCGCTGATCGAGCGCGCATAGACGAGGACCGCTCCGGTCATCACGCCGCGGGCGGCAAGCGGCAAGGTGACGTGGCGAAAGCTGAAGGACGGACTGGCCCCGAGGCTTCGGGCAGCTCGCTCGATGTTGGGGTCGATTGCTTCGAGTGCCACTCTCGCGCTGTTGACGGCGAAGGGGGCGCTCACGAACAGCATGGCCGCCACGATCCCCCACTGCGAGCCGTAGAAGGAGATCCCGATGTGACCGGCCGGTCCCCCGACCCAACCTGTCCGCCCGAAGACGAAGAGCAGGGCAATGCCGGCGACGGTGTGCGGCACGGCAAGGGGGAGATCGACCATCGCCTGCACGAGGTTCCGGCCCCGAAAGCGCCTCCGGGCTAGCACGTAGGCAAGCGGTACACCGACGACAGTCGCGATGGCGGCGGTGATGGCGGCATCCTGCAGGCTGAGCTGGATGGCGTCGCGGATCTCGGCGTTCTCGGCAGCATGAGTGAGACTTCCGAGAGACGACGTCGTCGCGAGCCGCACGACAGGCACCAAGATGAATGCGATTAGCAGCCCTCCGAGCACCCACATGAGGGCCTGAAAGGCACCGAACGGCCACGCGGGACGACGGCTGGTTCCCCGTGCGGCAATCATCCCGCGAGGTTCGGCCAGGCCACCGTCAGGGAGCGCAGAGCAGACGGAAGGGCGCTCTTGCTGCTCCCGAGCGCCGGGGAGATCGGCACGAACCCGTTCGAGGACATGATCGCCTGCCCCTTCGCACTCAGCACGAAGGCCACGAAGCTGCGGGCCAGTGCCGGGTTCGGGGCATTGGTCGGAATGGTGAGGGCATAGACGATCGGTTTGCCCGTCGTCGGTCCTGTTGGGCCTTGCACCGTGACGGCGGCGTACGTCTTCGCGAACGCCGGGTCCGACAGGTTGATCTGGTCGGGCAGGTGGATGTACTCGAAGTGGTCCTCCAGGGCGCTTGACCGGTAGATGGCGAGATAGTCGATCTGGCCTGTCTGGAGGGCGGCGGTCAAGGCGGTCTCCTCGGCGGCGACGGTCCCCTTCGGAGAGTTCTTCAGGACGTCAGCCGAAAGCGAAGGATCGTGGTAGTAGCCCCCGGCGAGCTTCAGCATCTGCAGGATCTGGTACCCCGAGGGATCTGCTGCCGGGGTCGAACGTCCGATATGCACGCCCGGCTCAGCAAGGATCTTGTACCAGTTCTTCGATGTCAGTTGGGCGGCGCCTTTGCTGTGGCTCGTGTAGGCAAAGGTGATCTCGTTTCGGACAAAGCCGATGTACCAGGTCGCGAAACGCTTTGATCCCGAACCGAACATCTCCGAAGGGATGAGGGAGTAGTCGGCGACGCCGAGCACGTCGTCGGGCTCCTTCAGCTGGGTGATGTCCTTTGTCATGTTGCCGCTGGCGCCGAACTGCGAGCGCACCGTCACGGCCGGGTTCGCTTGTTTGAAGGCGGCTATCTCTTGCGCAAAAGGCTGTGAGAGGGTCCCTGCTCCGAACACGATAAGCGTGCCTGACAGCTGTGTTCCGCTCGAAGTACTGCTTGGAGTTGCGGCCGTCGATCCGCAGCTGGCGATCGCGACAACCCCCGCGAGCAGGCCAACAACTCCCGATACGAGACGATGTCCTGCTGTGCGCACCCTCTGCGCCTCCTTCTGTAGTAGTCCAGATCGGCGCGTATCCTAGCGATGTGGGCAACGGGTGGTCAGGCCCCGAGGCGACCACGTCGAAGGGCGTAAAGTCCCCCCGAGTGACGCGCTACCTCGACGTCAGCTTCGAAATCGCCCGCCGGGTCCAGTCCGGTGAGCTGGCCGCCGGCAGTGAGCTCTTAAGCGTGCGGGCCCTCGCTGACGAGCGCGGGACCACACCCTCGACGATCAGTCGGGCGTACCGCCACCTCGCTCAAGCCGGCGTCATCACCCTCGGCCAGCGTCGCCGCGCGTCGGTGGCTCCGGACGGCGTCATCGCCGCCAGACGTCTGCTCGGCACTGAGCAAGTGTTCCGACTTGCAGGAAGCGACGACCCGGCGCTCGACCTCGTGTTGCGTCGCGCCGGTCGCTCGGTCGTGGCTGTCGGGACTCGTGGCAGCTTCCAGGGCCTGACGGCTCTCTGGCGCGGAAGTGCTGACGGAGCGGCGATCCATCTGCTGCACCACTCGGGCACGTACAACGCCCCCTTTGCCCAAGCGCTCCTCCGCGGACGCGAGCCGACCCTGATCCATTTATGGCGCCGGGAACAGGGGCTGCTCGTGCCTCCTGGGAACCCTCGCCGGATCAAGACAGCGAAGGACCTCGCCAACCTTCGCGTCGCAAAGCGTGAGTTCGGTGCCGGCACTCGTGTCCTGCTCGACCGGATGCTGGATGAGGCAGGAATCGCTCCTCACCTGGTGGCGGGGCCAGAAGCCGAGTCACACCTTGAGGTGGCGCTCGCCGTTGCATCCGGAGTGGCGGACGCCGGGCTTGGGGTCCGGGCAGCCGCCGCTGCTCTAGCACTCGAATTCCTCCCGCTCGTGTGGGAGCAGTACGACGTCGTGCTCAGTGGGGAGTCGCTGGCCGGCGCCGGACCGCTCATCGACACGCTTCGAGACCCCACTGTTCGTTCGTCAATCCTCGAACTTGGAGGGTACGACGTCCGACAAGCGGGAGTTGTCAAGTCCCTCAGGTAACGCCGACTGTCGAATGCTGCGCTCGGCGGTTTTCGTCCGGCGTCGATCCATGGGTTTCCTGAGGAACCGGGGATTCGGGTCTTGATCCGCGTCGCCTTGACAACGGACCATCCGTTAGGACTAACTTACGGTTAGTGGAGATTAACCAAGGGGACGAGGGTTGGGGCGCGCTCGGGGACCGCACCCGACGGGCGATCGTGATAAGGCTGGCCGAGCGTCCCCGAGCCGTCGGCGAGCTGGCCGCCGGTCTGCCCGTCAGCCGCCCGGCTGTCTCGCAGCATCTCAAGGTGTTGAAGGATGCCGGCCTCGTCGTCGAGCAGGCGGCAGGCACTCGCCGCATTTACCGGCTCAACCCAGCCGGTGTCGCGGCGCTGCGTGATCAGCTCGACACCTTCTGGGACCACGCCTTGGGCGGCTACGAGGACCTCGTCGACCAACCAACAGAGGAGGATCAATGACCCCTGCCGATCAAGCGGTCGTGCGTCGAGAGATCGTCGTCAACACGCCGATCGCCCACGCGTTTGCAACATTCGTGGAGCGGTTCGGTGACTTCAAACCGAAGGAGCACAACCTCCTCGGCGCACCGATCACGACTACCACCTTCGAACCGCAGGTCGGCGGGCACATCATCGACCGCGCCGAGGACGGGAGCGAATGCCGGTGGGCCCGGGTCTTGGTCTACGACCCACCCGATCGGGTCGTGTTCAGCTGGGACATCAGCCCGTACTGGCAGCTCGAGAGCGATCCCAGCCATGCCAGCGAGGTCGAGGTCCGATTTGTCGCAGAATCCGCCGAGCGGACGCGCCTCGAGCTCGAGCACCGCAATATCGATCGTCACGGACCCGGCTGGGAAGGCCTCCGCGAAGGTGTTGAGGGCGACGGCGGCTGGCAGTTGTACCTGGCTCGCTACGCAGACCTCTTGAACAGGATCGGCTGAATGGCGCCGATCACCACGAGCATCGAGGTCGATCGGTCGGCCGAGGTGGTGTTCGATTACGTCACCGACCCTTCGCGGTTCTCCGAGTGGCAGAACGGAGTGGTTCACGGAGCGATGGACACGCCGGACGCCCCTAAGGTCGGCGACCGCTGTCTGACGACCCGGCGCATCGGGTTCGTCACGCGGGCGGCCACTGCCGAGGTCGTGCGCGTCGACCCGCCGAGCACCTGGTGCGTACGAGGCGTGGACGGACCCATCCGGGCCGCCGTCGATGTCGCCGTCGAAGCGCTCTCGGGCACCCGAGCTCGTCTTACGATCTCCGTCGACTTCGAGGGACGCGGCATAGGTCGCCTTCTCGTCCCGCTGATGGTCGAGCGGGAAGCTCGAGAGGAGATGCCCGCCAACCTCGCGGCACTCAAGCGGCGCGTCGAAGCCGAGCCCCAATGAGCGTCATCGGGAGTTATGCGGGGGCTGTTGGGGCTCATGCGTAAGAGGAGCGCACCGTCAGTCCGGAGAAAAGTATGTTCGTTCACCCGACGCCATCGCGGTTCGATCTGCTTGCTGGCAGTTAGCTTGAAGGTGTGACGGCCCCGGCCCGGCATTGGGACGACGTCTTCAAGACCAGGGCAAATCACGAAGTCAGTTGGTACCAAGCCGATCCCGAGATTTCATTGCGGCTGCTGAGGCGGTGGGCGTTACCGACTTGCTCGATGATCGACGTCGGCGCCGGAACTTCGACATTGGTCGATGCTCTTCTCGACCTCGGCTGGCAGGACTTGACGGCGCTCGACTTCTCCGAGGCGGCCGTATCCAAGGTGCGAGATCGACTCGAATATCGAGTCAATGCGGTGAAGCTCGTCGTCGCCGACATCCGCTCGTGGCAGCCCGACCGGACCTACGAGGCGTGGCACGACCGAGCAGTGTTCCACTTCCTCACCGAGAAAGCGGATCGAGATCACTACGTATCGATCGCAACCGATTCTGTGGAACCCGGTGGAGTGCTCGTCCTGGCGACCTTTGCAGCAAATGGCCCGACGGAGTGCTCCGGGCTTCCGACTCGCCGCTACAACCCGGACGAACTGGCGCGGATCTTTGGCTTGGCCTTCTCGCTTGAGCACTCGGAGGGCGAGGAACACCTTACTCCGCTTGGGACGATTCAACCGTTTAGTTGGGTCGTACTCCGTCGCCGCTGACTCGCCTCTCGTCGTTGAGCCGTCGGGAAGAGAGAGTCCCGAAAAAGCCGTTGAGAGGTGGCGCGGTGTAGAGGATGAGCGAACTCGTGTGCTGGTGTGTGCCGTGCTTGTCCGACGGCACAGGAGGTCCCATGTAGAGCGACCGCACCTACCCGGTCGTGGCGCGTCTTTCGCGACGTCATCCGTAAGTCATCATCACCGGGGACCGCTTGCCGAGAGTGACTTTCCGCCCTTTCCAGGAGTCCGTCACAGGTCGATGGGTCGGGCGTGTGCCAGCTGGGTCAACGTGGCGTCGACTGCGCGCAACGTGCTTGTCGGCATCGTTTGCCTGTACGTCGGCGCGGCCCTTTTGACCCCTGTGGCCGAGGCGAAGGGCGTTTCGAGGTTTCGGTGCGCCTGTGAGCCTGACTGCTGGTGCAAGCGGCCAAGTGCATCGCTCTTCCGATGGGTAACGCCAGGGCGAGAGCACCACGTGGGTATGAGTCCGGCCGAGAAAGCACCGCTTGCCGACTAGTCGTTGTCTGTTGGACCTGCGTACGCTTCGCCCGTGGAGATGCGATGTGCCGACTGCGGATGCATCGTCGAGCGCGGTGTGCGTCTCGAGGTCTGCGATGCCCAGCCGTGCTGTTGTGCCCACCTTCCCACCGGAGAAGTGCTCGACCGAGACCAGCGTCGATGACCACCGGTGAGGTCGCGATCGCAGTGATCGCGGCGGTCCGGGGCGGCGATCTTGGCGGGATGCGGCGACTCGTCGACGAGCACCCAGGCCTCGCCTCCTCCCGACTTCGGGGTGCCGCGGGAGGCAGGACACCGCTCCATGTCGTCACGGACTGGCCGGGCTACTTTCCGAAGGCACCGGAGATCGCCCGACTGCTCATCGATGCAGGTGCCGTCGTCGACGCTCGCGGTGACGACGACGAGCGCGGTGAGACGCCGTTGCATTGGGCGGCGAGCAGCGACGATGCCGCGGTCGCAGCGGTCCTCATTGACGCCGGAGCTGACGTGGACATGCCGGACGGCTCGATCGGCACCCCGCTCGCGAACGCGGTCGGCTATGGCTGCTGGAACGTGGCGCACCTGCTCGTCGCTCGCGGCGCGCGCGTCGAATCGTTGTGGACAGCCGCGGCACTCGGCCTTGTCGATCGCCTCGAGGAACTTCTCTCGGACGAGGCGGTCGCTACGCCTGAGAACATCTCACAGGGCTTCTGGCACGCCTGCGGTGCTGGTCAGCGGCGCACGGCCGAGCGACTACTCGATCTTGGCGCCGACCTCGATTGGACGCCGGAATACGCGCACGGAACCCCACTCGACGCGGCGCGTGGCCGCGGCACGCAGCGCTCCAACGTGATCGAGTGGCTTGAACACCGAGGCGCTCGTTCGGTCGACTCTGAAGCGCAGGGAGGTAACGATGGCTGAGAACGCAGAGCAGGTGGCCCGTGAAGCATTCGCGGCATTCGCCGCCGGCGACCTCACGACGGTCTTGAACCTCGTCGCCGACGATTTCGAGTGGACATTTCTCGACCCGAGCGTCCCTGATCCAGAGCCGGCGGTCTGTCACGGCCGCGAGCAACTTGCGTACTGGATGGGACGAGACAGCGGATGGAAGTTCCGCGCCGAACTTCAGGATGTCGTCGCCAACGGTGAGCGCGTGCTCGTCGTCACCCACTCCCCTGGTATCGACGCGAGACGAGCGCGACAAACCGGTGACATGAACTTCCACGTCCTCACCGTCCGAGACGGCAAGATCGTTGCCCTTCGTGCCTGTCGAAGCCGCGATGAGGCGCTCGGTCTCGTCACCGTCGGGACGTCCGGACCCATAGGCTAGACCCGTGCGACGGCCGCCGCCTCCGCGCGGACCATCTCGATTCCTAATCGGATTCTTGACGAGCTGAGCGCCCGCCTCGCTCGCAAGGGCCAGGACCGATCTAGGCGATCTAGTCCTCCAGGCGCCCAAGCCCCCAACTTCCCCCAGCGTGTCTACGACCCGGCGTTGCGCCGAGCTGGCCTCGAAGGACTCACCTTCCACCGCTTCCGCCACGCTGGCCACATGCTCCGGGAACTCGGCGTGCCGCTCGAAATAGATCCAGCGCCGCCTCGGCCACTCCGCTATCCGCACCACCGCTGACATCTACGGGTCACTCCCCGACGCGTTGGTCGGCCTGTTGCCGCCAAGCTCGAAGACCCGTTCCGCCACCCGGCCGCCGATTGTGGTGCAGATGTTGTGCAGGCTCGGGAGCGAGCCCCGCGATTGAAAAACCCGACGCTGTGACCAGGGCATTGTCAACGCCGCTCCAAAACTGACCCCCTCGGCGATAAGGGGTCAGTATTCAGCCGGCGGCGACACGCATTTGGTGTGGAGAAGCACAACCTTGTGTTTTCCCAGGAGGAGATCCACTTCCGAGTGACCGTAACGGACCGCTGGCGCCCCGGACTGGCCGTTGCTTGTGGATGCAGATGTGGTGCAGCCGCTAGGGAGTGGATACAACGGGCCCCGGGAGGGAGATCAGCCGGTCTCGGCCCCGAGGCTGGTGAGCGGAGAATCGAATGCAGCCGCTGTGGAAGCGTCGATACTGCTCTTCGCGTGCTGAGGTTGTGGTCGCTGGCTCGGCGCGAGGGCGCGCCACTACTCTCGCTCCGAGGAGGTGCTCCGTGGGCTTGTACGGTGAACTGCTCCTACCGCGGTTGCAAGACAAAGTCATGAATCGCAAAGCGGCTCGCGCCGTGCGCGCTCGCATCTGCACCGGACTTCGTGGCGAGGTCGTCGAGATCGGGTTCGGCACCGGGCTCAATGCGTCGCACTATCCGCCGGAGGTCACGAAGATCTGGGCGATCGAGCCCTCGACGGTGTGCATGCGGATCGCGGAGCCGCGCATCGCCAAGGCATCGGCCGTGGTCGAGCGGGCCGGGCTCAATGGTGAGCGCGTGGACCTGCCGTCTGCGGCATTCGACGCGGTTCTCTCAACTTGGACCCTTTGCACCATCCCCGATCTCGCCACGGCGCTCGCCGAGATGCGTCGCCTGCTGAAACCCGGTGGCTCACTCAACTTCGTCGAGCACGGGCACGCCCCCGATGTACATATCGCGCGTTGGCAAGGCCGCCTCGAGCCGCTCAACAAGCGGATTGCCGGTGGGTGTCATCTCACTCGCCGGATCCCCGAGACGATCGAGCAGGCCGGCTTCGTCGTCGAGCAGCTGGACTCTTACTACTTCAAGGGCGAGCCGAAAGTTTTCGGCTACACGTTCGAAGGCCGTGCGATAAGTCCCTGATAGTCAAGGCCCAGAGTCGCATCAACGAAACGCACCGGAACATCGAGGATTGCGAGTGGAGAATGCAAAGGATCAACGAGCTGGGTGCCGCCCCTTTAAGCGGGTGTCTCGGGCCTCAAGGCGCTGGCGTGGCGCTTGGGCTCAGTCGGGAATCGGTCGCGGCAGCGCTCGGAACAGAAGTAGACGCGACTTCCCGCGTGCGCGACCGAGACCGGAGCGTGGGCTGTCTCGACCTGCATGCCGCAGACAGGGTCCGTCGCGTAGCCGCTCCCTCCGCCGAAGCGCTCGCGGTTTCGGTACAACCAGTACACGCCAGCGAAGGCGACGAGCGCAACGATGTCGAGCACCGTCGTGTAATCCCATCGCAGAGCGTCAGGGGCGATGACGCTCGGTCGGGTCTTCGGCACCCAGCCGACGGCATTGAAGAGCTCCTCTGTGACGAGGCCGGCGAGCGACATTACGAGCCAGAAGGCGCCGAGCATGCGTAACGTCATCCGCCGGCCGTACTGCTTGCGGTACACGAGCAATAACGGCAAGGCGATGAGGTCGGCGAAGATGAAGCTGACGACACCGCCGAAGGTGATGCCTCCCTCCCAGAGCGCAGCCGCCAGCGGGACGTTGCCGATTGAGCAGACGAAGCTGATGATGGCGACGAACGGCCCGACGACGACGTTCTCGAGCGTCGTCGCAAAGCCGTGGCCGTGGATGAACACGTCGTTCCAGACGCGATTCGGCACGAGCTCGGCGAGGAAGCCGGCGACGACGAAGCCGATGGCCATCTCGCGGCGCAGCATGGTGAGGTCGCTCATCGTATAGCCGGCGGCGTCCGACCAACCTGCGAGGGACCTGATCCGAGCGCGCCAGCCGAGACGCTGCAGTTCCTCCTCGTCGCCTGTGTGCTCGTGAGCTCCGCTCGACGCCTCGGCGACTTGGCCGGCCTCGGCGAGCGCGCGGCCCCGAAACCACAGGCCGCCGGTGAGCACGAGTAGGACGATCATGATCGCCCCGCCGACGAACTCGGCCGCGACGAACTGCCAGCCGATGAGCACGAGGAGCACGATGCCGAGCTCGACGACGAGGTTCGTCGAGGCGAACATGAACACCATCGCCGCGAGGAAGTCCGCCCCTCGGGCGAACATAGACTTCGCCACCGCCGCAGCGGCATACGAGCATGACGACGAAACGACGCCGAAGAGCGACGCTCGCGCGACGGTGGCCGGCCGGTGGTTGCCCAGACGCCGCTTCATCTCGTCTCGGGACACGAACGCCTGCATCGCCCCCGAGAGGCCGAAGCCGAGGACGAGCGCCCACAGCGTTTCCCAGAACATGTAGAAGGCTTCCCGGAGCGAGTGGCCGATGTCGGTCACAACGTGCGCCACGATGATCGCAACGATCACGAGCGCACCAAACGCTCGATGGCGTCGCGGGCCTCGCGGACCTTGTCGTCAGCGTCCGGGCCGCCCGACTGAAGTGCCTCCTGCACGCAGTGGGACAGGTGCTCGCCGAGCAGCTCGAGGGCGACCGACTGCAGCGCCCTAGTCGTCGCCGAGATCTGGGTGAGCACGTCGATGCAGTAGGCGTCTTCGCCCACCATCCGCTGAAGACCTCTCACCTGACCCTCTATACGGCGCAAACGGCGCAGCACATCATCCTTGTTGTCCGAGTACCCGACCATCCCTCACCTCCCATACCCTTCACCTTACCCCGGCAGGGTATGCGGCGTTTGCTCGAGGCGGGCATAGCTTCGGCGACGTGCCCCTACAATCCGTCGCAGTAGACAGAGGCGCTGCGAGCGGGGCAATACCGTGCGATGGTCGAGGGAAGTGGCAGGTGGGAAGCACACGAGAGGTGCGAGCAGGAGAAGATGAGGGCGCAGTGGCCTCAAGCCCTCCAGCGGTGGCCGGCCGGTCACAACGCCATCGACTTCTCGTTACCGCATTCGTCGCCTGGACCGTCCTCATGCTGGCCACAGCTGTCGTCGCTGTCGTCGTCGTCCATCGTCACCAGCAGCAGGCCGCGCTCAACGAGCTCCGACCCTCAGGGATCCCTACAAGTGTCTCTACGCAGACGGCCGACTTGATGGGTCTGTCACCCGTGCCGAACAGGACGGCTCCGGGCTTCGCATTAACCGACCAGGACAACCGCAACATGGTCCTGTCAAGCTTTCGGGGAAAGGTGGTCGTGCTCGAGTTCATGGATCCCCATTGCATCGACATCTGCCCGCTCGTCTCACAAGAGTTCGTTGACGCCTACCACGATCTCGGGCGAAATGCCAGCAAGGTCGTCTTCATGGCCGTGAACGTCAACCGGTTCCATGCGGGCGTGAGTGACATGCTCACCTACTCGAAGGAACACGGGCTCATGACCATCCCGAGCTGGCACTTCTTCACGGGTCCCGTTGCCAGCCTCAAGGCTGTCTGGCGGGCCTACGACATCGAGGTGGTGGCGCCGAACCCGAACGCCGACATCATCCACACCTCGATCGTCTATTTCATCGACCCTTCCGGCCACGAGCGGTACGTCGCCTCGCCCATGGCCGACCACACCTCCGCAGGAAAGGCGTACCTTCCCGCTGGTGGCCTGGCGGCATGGGGCAATGGCATCGCCCTCCTGGCAAAGCACCTGGCCTTATAAGCGGGCCTGCCATCGAGCACTCGGGACTGGAACGGTCCGTCACCTCGGTCAGAGATGGCTCCCTGCCTCGGGACGCGCTAGGCCGAGGGCGAGACTGGCCGGGTGCAGCTGGCCGATCTCCTTGCCAACGATGCGACCATCGGGGCCGACGAAGATCGTCGTCGGAAGGCCGAAGAGCCCTTACTCGTCCGCGACGGTGCCGCCTCGCGGCGCGACGCACTTTCGGAGCATTGTGGCGAGCCCCATTGAATTGTCGAGTGCGCCAACCTCGATCTCGCTCAGAAGCCTCGTGTCGACGCTTCACCGGGGGATCTCGGCGATGCTCCTTCTGAATCATCGACATCTGAAGATTCGACTTCGTCGCCCGGCTCGTCAACGGTCGACGTAGCAAGAAGTCCCGCGGGCTCAGTTCCCAGCCATTGACCGGTGGACGTCGTCCGAGTGAGACCGATGTATGGAGCATTCTTCGCGAAGATCTCGGAAGCGGCAGCGGCGTGCTCTTTGGGGACCGCGAACTCTCGGACGATCGTGTTCTCCAGGAAGGGCCTCGCCGGCACTTTCTTCCCCTTGAGATGCTCGAAGATCGCGGTGAACGTGGGGGGAGATAGAGCTGCCTCAAAACAATGCTGCCATGCGGTCTTCGTCGCTACCGTGGCCGGTGACAGCACTGAGCTCCGGGCCGTCAGCCACTTGTCGAGGACGTCGGAAAGCGAGAGAGGATCGAGACGGCGGTTGATGCCGGCCCGCTGCTCACGGCTGACCTCTGTCACCAGCGCGGCGAGAGCCTTCGCCGCCTCCCGCTTCGTACCGTGCACCGTCCGGCGCACGTACTGCCGCTTCTTCGTCGAGGGATCCCAGCCGGCGAAGGCGACAAAAGCGCCACGACTGATCTCCCCGCTGAATCATCGAACCAGACATCGCAAGCGCCCCACTTCGGCTCGCTGAGACCGAACCCAGGGTATGTCAAGTCCCGGTACCCGCACGACACTTTGGCTCCGGGACCTGGGCGACACTTCTAACCCGCGACCTGCTCGCGGTTGACCTTTCTGTTGCGAGGCCGGCCCTTAGGAGTCGAGAAGGCTCCGAACTCCTTCGTGCGGTCATGGCGGATCGGATGCTCTTTCACGACGGCGCCTTGGTAGGAGATTCTGGACCGAGCGGTTGACGATGGCGACGGTGACCGAGGCGCCCCGGTACGGATTGCCGACCCGGTAGTTCCAGCCGGCGAAGCTGACCGATCCCGAGGTGTCGACGACCCTGATGACCGTCGGTCCTGAAGTCACCGGACGGCCAGGCGGTGCCTTGGCTCATGAGCGATCCGCGGCTCCTTGCCGGGCTTGTAACGCCGGGCGTGGGTGGCGACGATGCTTCCCCGGTGGGCGATCTCGACAAGACCGGCGAGAAGGCGATCTCGACGACCTCGCCCGTAAGGTGGCGCCCAGCGAGGTAGCCGAAGCCCTCGAGGTGGATCCGCCCGGTCTTGTCGACCCGGCGGGTGACACGGGGAATGGTCTCGTCCTCAAGTGTCGGCGTCGTGTCCTCGGTCTCGATGAGCTCGAGGGCGGGCTCTGGCCTCAGCGCGAAGCGCTCGGCAGGCGTGCGGTCCCCGATCGACTGGTGCGGGCGGATGGTGTTGTAGGTGACGAGCCACCCCTCAAGGGCGGCCTGTGCCTCCTCGATCGTCTCGAAGCGATGGTCGTTCTTGGAGAAGAACTCCCGCCGCAGCGTGCGGTGGAAGCGCTCCACCTTGCCCGTCGTCGTCGGCGAGCGGGGGGCGGTAAGGATGTGTCTGATCCCGTTGTCGGTACAGATCCGGTCGAACATCACAGGCCCTGGTCCAGGACCGAAGCGGGCGGTGAAGACCTTGCCGTTGTCGGTGAGGAATCTGGCTCGGGAGCCCGTGGGTGCGAAGCGACGCCTTCAGCGCCTCACAGACCGGCCGGGCCGTCGCTCTGACCATGAGCCGTGCCGACACGCAGTAGCGGCTGTGGTCGTCGATGCCCGTCAGGCACTTCAGCTCGGTGCCATCTCCCAGGTGGAAGCCGCCGACGATGTCCATCTGCCAGAGCTCCATCGAGGCCGAGCGCTCCCAGCTCCTGTAGTCCTCCTTCTTCCGCCGGCGCTTCTTCGGTTCGACGAGGCGGTGGCGGACGAGTGCCCGATAGACCGACGATCGTCCTGGCAGCGGGTCGACGCCCTCACGACCGAGCCAGTAAAGGATCGTCCGTGGGCCCCAGTCGGGATGGTGTCGGCGCATCTCGAGAATGCGGGCCTCCATCTCGGCCGGGATCTGGTGCGGGCAGTGATCAGGCTTGGACGACTTGTCGAGAAGTGCCGAGAAGCCGTCGTTGGCATAGCTCCTGAGCCAGGTGTGCACCGTCTGGCGGCTCACCCCGTAGCGGTTGGCCACCTCGACGACGTCGACCCGTCGAGCACTTCGAAGACCGCCTTGGTCCGCTGTTCCACGACACCGAGCTCCACGAGCACGAGGGCCTCCTCCGGGTCTGTCGTCGGTCGATGACGACAGCGAAGGAGGTGGGACCGGTGAACTGGTGGATGCTCAGACCGACGAAAGTGTCGTGCAGGTACCGGAGCCAGTGTCGCCCAGGTACCGGAACCGCGCCGGGAAGTGTCGTGCAGCTACCGGAGCCACGGTGTCCAGCATGAACCGGACTCGTAC
>CAVWEW010000004.1:0-103370 GCA_963754255.1 uncultured Actinomycetota bacterium | reverse complement strand
AGTGCTGCGCTCTAACCGGCTGAGCTATAGCCCCTTCTGACTTTGGTCCTCCGAGCCGGCGTCCGTCGGAACGAGGGAGACTACACGGACCTGCTCACCGCTCGGCCCACGAGAGCACGACCTTGCCGCATTCGGCCGTCTTCACGACGGAGAAGGCCTCCTCGAACTGCTCGGCGGGGAACCGGTGGGTCACGACGGGGGAGATGTCGACGCCAGACTCGACGAACACGGACATCCAGTACCAGGTCTCGAACATCTCGCGCCCGTAGATGCCCTTGATGGTGATCATGTTCGTCACGAAGTGGGCCCAGTCGATCCCGAACTCCTCGGTGGGAAGGCCGAGCATGGCGACTCTTCCGCCGTGGCACATGGTGGAGAGCATCGAGCGGAGAGCCGACGGCTGTCCCGACATCTCGAAACCGACGTCGAAGCCCTCCCGCATTGCCAGCTCGGCCATCGCCTCGGCCGGCGACGTCCGTCTGGCGTCGATCGCCAGCGTCGCCCCCATCTTGCGTGCCAGCTCGAGGCGGTACTCCGACGGATCGGAGATCACGACGTAGCGGGCACCGGCATGGCGCGCCACGACGGCGGCCATGATCCCGATCGGCCCCGCACCGGTGATGAGCACGTCCTCGCCGAGGACAGGAAAGGTGAGGGCGGTGTGGACGGCGTTGCCGAAGGGGTCGAAGATGGCCGCCACGTCGAGATCGATGCCCGGCCGGTGACGCCAGACGTTCGTGGCCGGGAGGGCGATGTACTCGGCGAAGGCTCCGGGATGGTTGACGCCGACGCTGTCGGTTCTCGAGCACTGCACCCGCCGGCCGGCCATGCAGTTGCGACAGCGGCCGCAGACAAGGTGGCCCTCGCCGCTCACGAGGTCCCCCGGCCCGAGATCGTCGACATCGGCGCCGAGCTCGACGATCTCACCCACGAACTCGTGGCCGACGACGAGCGGAACGGGAATGTTCTGCTTCGCCCAGCCGTCCCATGAATAGATGTGCAGGTCGGTCCCGCAGATGCCTGTCCGCAGCACCCGGATCAGCACCTCGTCCCGCCCGCACTCCGGCTGGGGCACGTCCTCGAGGCATAGTCCCGGTTCGGCCCGCAGCTTCATCAACGCCTTCATGCCTGCCGCTCCCTTGGACTCGAGACCGTGCCGACACTAATGGTGACAGCCCGCGTGGGATCGACGGCCGAAGGAGCCTGGGCTCGCTCAGGCAGGTGGCGGTCCCTAATCGCCCCGCAGTTCGGGTACGCAATGGCGATGGCCGTTCTCCGCGTCGTACTGCTCCTGGCCGCAGTCCTCGGGGCCGTGACGCGGCCGCGCCGGATCCCGGCATGGGTCGGACCACTGCTGGCGACAGCGGTCGCCCTCGCCAGCGGTGCGATGACACCCTCGAGCGCCATCCACGCCCTCCATCCGCTGGCTGCTCCGATCGGCTTCCTCCTGGCGGCGATCCCGCTCGCCGTGCTCCTCGACCGGGCCGGCTACTTCGCCGAGATGGCGGCACTTTTCGGCGGCGGCCGAGGACTCGTCCCGGGCCTGTGGATCCTTGCCGCAGTCACCGTGGCTGTTCTCAACCTTGACGCAGCCGTCGTGCTGCTGACACCCCTCTACGTCAACATCGGGCGGGCGACGGGCAAATCCCAGCGCTACCTCGGGTTTCAGCCCGTGATTCTGGCGCTGCTGGCGTCGTCCTTCCTGCCCGTCTCCAACCTCACCAACCTCATCGCGGCCGCAGCCACCGGCGATGGCCCGTCGGCGTTCCTCGCCCATCTCGGCCTCCCCGGGTTCGTCGCCTGCGCCGTCGGCTACTGGTGCTACCGCCGCTGCCCTCCGGTCGAGGAGCGGCTTGTTCCCGGCCCAGGCGACCACCCGAGCCGATCGGGCAGAGGTGCGCCTGACCGGCGAGTGCTGGCCCTCGGGAGCGGGCTGGTCGTGGCGCTGCTGGTGGGCTTCTTGGCCGGTCCGCTCATCGGCGCAAAACCATGGGAGGTCGCCCTAGGCGCTGACGCGGTGCTCGTCGTCGCCACTCGCCGGCTGCCGGTTCGTGCGATTCCCTGGGGAACTGCCCTCGTGGCGGCCGCACTGGGCATGCTGGCGACGTCGGCCGCAACAGGGCTGTCGCTCGGCCCCCTCCTCGGCGGTGGGACCGGGCCGCTCGCGACGCTTCGGATAGCCGCCGTCTCGGCAGCCGCAGCCAACGTCGTGAACAACCTGCCGGCGCTCATAGTCGCCCTGCCGTTCGTGTCGAGGCCCGGCGCCTGCTCACTCTGGCCCGTCCTGCTCGGTGTCAATGCGGGACCGAGCCTCCTTGTCACCGGCTCGCTCGCCAGCCTGCTCTGGGTGGAGTCGATGTCGCAGCTCGGGGTGCAGGTGCGGGCACGACAGTTTCTCGCCATGGGCCTCCGGGTGAGCCTGCCGGCCGCCACGGCCGCACTCGGCACGCTGGTCGCCATCTCCCCGGTCCTGGGTTGCCGCTGAGCCGGCCGCCACTATCCTCGGTGGCCGTCGAGATCGGCCCTTGAAGACCAGGAGACTCAGGTGAGCGACGCCACGACCGACCACACTCACCTTGCCAACAACGGCAAGGCGCAGCTCAGCCTCGACGACCTCGCCGGCATCCAGCCCGGCATGGCGCGCCTCATGGTCGAGGTGTCCGACCGGATGTGGAAGTGCTACCACGCCGGCGCGGCGAGGAACCGCCCCCTCGCCCGCTACCAGCTCTCCGAAGCGACCAAGATCATGAAGACCTCGGTAGTGGTCCGACCGAAGTACGCCGACGCCATGCAGGACTTCATCAGCGGTGAGCTTGCCGCGCTGAGGGCGGTCATCGAGGCGGAGGAGTGGGAACGCTTCGAAGACAGCTTCGCAGACGTGGTGGAAGCGACGAACCGCTACCACGAGGACTTCGAAAAGGGCTTCCTCGTCTGGAAGGTGCCGGAGACGCCTCCGGCCGACCTCGACCTGCGGCCGCGCTGAGGCGGCGGGCGGACGCCCGGGCCTTCGGAGCTATCGGCCGACGGAGACCACCGCGCGGAGGGGAGATCCCGCAGGGAGCGGCCGACGCCGATCTCGTACTCGTCCGGAGAACCCACAAAGCCGCCCTGCTCCTGGTCGTAGCGGGCGAAGGCGCGGGCGGGGAGGCCGAGCACGACGCGCTCTGACATCCCGGGATCGAGCGTCACCTTCGCCACCGCCCGCAGCTGCCGCAAGGGCTCGCCCTCCCGGCGGTGAGCGGGCTGCACATAGCACTGGAGGACCTCGCTGCCACGACGAGGGCCTGTGTTAGTCACCGTGACCGACACGGTGACAACAGGCGGAGTCTCCAGGCTGGCGGCGAGGACCTCGGTTGAGAGCAGGGAGACGACACGGACGTCCCACTCGCTCAGATCGGTTGTCGAGTACGAGAGGCCGTAGCCGAAGCAATAACGCGGCTCCGTCCCTGTGGCCTCGTAATGCCGGTAGCCGACGAGAAGCCCTTCCCTGTAGGGAGCATGGCCGTCCTCCCCGGGGTAGTACGGAAACGCCGGCGTGTCCTCGAGCCGGACCGGGATCGTTGTGGGCAGCCGCCCGCCAGGGTCACTGACCCCGAGAAGGACGTCCACGACCGCTTCGTCCCCCTGCTCGCCACCGAACCAGATCTGCGCCAGAGCACCGACTTCTGCTGCCCAGTCCATCGTGACAGGGGCGCCGGCGTTGACGAGCACGCAGAGCCTCGGGTTGGCGAGCGCCAGGCGTCTCACGAGCTGATCCTGTGGCCCGGGCAGCTCCATAGATGGTCGGTCATGTCCTTCGCACTCCCAGTCGGGCGGGCTTCCGATCACGCACACGACGGCATCGGCGCTCGTGGCCAGCGCCTCGGCCCGCCACATGAGCTCCTCGTCGGTCATGGTCGGGGGCACGGCGCCGATGCGCAGGCCACCGAGGGGGATCCCGGTCGCCACGGCGTACTCGACCACGACGTCGTAGGTCGTGCCGGCTGCGAGGGCGATCGTGGCGCCCACCTCCTCGGAGCCGAAGCCGAAGAAAGCCCTACTCCTTGGACTGTCCGCGCCCACGTCGAGGATGAGCTCGCCCCCCACCGTCAGCCGCGCCCGACCGACCTGGGTGAGGGAGAAGCCCCAATCTCCGTCGTCCTCGGGCGTGATCGTGGTGCTGCAGCGGACGCAGTACCCGCCGCTCTGAAGTGCCGGGATGCCGGGTACCGGCTCGCCCAGCCAGGTGAATGCGCCGTCGCGGGCGGTGTCGGTGTGAAGGACGGTTCCGTCGAAGTCCTCGCTGTCGAAACCCGACCCGGCGAAGTACTCGAGCCGGTAGTTGCCCTCGAGCACGGGCGTGTCCTGCCAGGTGACACAACCGAGCTCGTAGACCACGTCGACCCCGAGCGGGGCGAGCCTTCGCTCGAGGGCATCGCGGATCGAGACCACCTTGGCAGGGTTGACCCGGGCGCTACCACCTCCTTGGGCCCCAGTGTGATGGGCGTTCGGACCGATGACGGCAAGCGTGCTCCCCGGAGCAAGGTCGAGGGGCAGGAGGTCGTGGTTCTCGAGCAGCACGAAAGCAGATGACGCCAGCCGTCGGGCAAGAGCCAGCCGGGAGGCGAGGCTCGACCGGGAGCCGGCCGCCTCGGACCTCTTCGCCGGGACGTCGAGCTCTCCCGTTCTGGAGGCGAGCAGGAGCAGGCGACGCACATGCTCGTCGATCACCTGCTCGGGCACTTCTCCGGCCTTGACCGCCTCGAGCAGCTTCCTGCCGAAATGGACGGGAGGCCCCGGCATCTCGAGGTCGAGGCCGGCCAGCGCCGATGGCACCGTGCTTCCGGTGGCGAACCAGTCCGAGACAACGACGCCGTCAAAGCCCCAGTCAGCCCGGAGCGTCTCGGTCAGCAGCCCGGCATGTTCGGTGGCAAATGTCCCGTTGACCCTGTTGTAGGCGGACATCACCGCCCACGCCCCGGCGTCGCGCACGGCGGCCTCGAAGGGCACTTCGTAAAGTTCTCGGAGCACTCTCTCGCCCACGTCGGAGCTGACCGTCCTCCGTTGGTACTCGGTGTCGTTGGCGACGAAGTGTTTGACAGTGGCGGCAACGCCCCGGGACTGCAGTGCCCGGACGTAGGCCGTCGCCAGGACCGCGCTCAGCACCGGATCCTCGGAGAAGCACTCGAAATTGCGTCCTCCCAGCGGATGCCGGTGAAGGTTGACTGTCGGGCCGAGGAGGACCTGTACGCCGCGGTCGGCGCATTCATCGGCCAGAGCCGCCCCGAGCTCAGCGGCCGCCTGCGTGTCGAAGGTGGCGCCGATGGCAGCGCCGCAGGGAAACGCCACCGAGGTGGTGCCCACACTGCGCGGTCCCCGAACGCCGCCCGGGCCGTCGGAGAGCCGGAGCGCGCCGATCCCGAGCCGGTCGATGGCATTGGTGTGCCAGAAGTCCCGGCCGCCGAGGAGGAGGACCTTCTCCTCGAGGTGCAGCTCACCGAGGAGAGACTCGACAGCGGTGAGAGCGGCTGTGCCTGCGTCAGGCAACGGGGCGGTGCCGGCGCTCACGGACGCCTGGCGGTGAGGGCTCCGAGAGCGCTGTCCGGCACGGACAGATCCCCTCGCCCCGACCCGACGCTCAAGTCGGGCTTGTAGCTGCCGTGGAAATCGGAGCCTCCGGTCGCCACGAGATCGAAGCGTTCGGCGATCTTCAATAGACCTTCCCGCTCATCCTCCGAGTAACGCCCGTACCAGCACTCCATCCCGGTCAGTCCCTGCTCGGCGAGCTCGCCGATGTGGCGTTCCAGCTCGGCGGGCTCGAGCTCGAGGGAGAGCGGGTGGGCGAGCACCGGGAGGGCGCCCGATCCACGGGCGGCCTCGATCGTTGCCGGGGCGTCTATGAAGGCCTTCGGAAAGTACGCCGGTCCACCTTTGGCGAGAAGGGTGTCAAAAGCATCCTGATAGGAAGGGACGAGCCCCTTCCGGGCCAGTATGGCGGCGAAGTGCGGACGCCCGAGGGTGGCGTCGCCGGCCTCCTCGCGCAGCTCCTCTTCGGTGATCGGGTAGCCCAGCTCGTCCAGGCGGGCGATGAGGCGCTCGTTTCGGGTGTCACGGTCCGAGCGCAGGATCTCCAGCTGGTCCTGCAGCGGGCCGCTTCCGGGCTCGGCGAAGTAGCACAGCATGTGCAGCGTGCCATGGGCCACCTTGCAGGACACCTCGCATCCCGCCACGAACTCGAGGTCGAGCTCCCGCGCCCTGCCGGCAGCCGCTTCTATGCCCGCGAGGCCGTCGTGGTCTGTGAGCGCCACGGCACTGCATCCCGCCTGGCTGGCCAGCTCGACTACGCGCTCAGGCGTCTCGGAGCCGTCAGAGCAGGTGGAGTGGCAGTGAAGATCGATCATGAGGTGCTCGGTTTCTCCGGCCCGGTTGCCGGGATTGGTGGCACCGGGCCCTCTCGGCCGGCAGAAGTGAGCGTACTCGGCGCTGAGAGCGGCCCTTGATGGCACAATGGCAGAAGTGAGAGAAGCCTGCGGTGTGTTCGGGATCCGTGCTCCCGGCGCCCCGGTTGCTCAGCTCACCTTCGACGGGCTGTTCGCCCTGCAGCACCGGGGGCAGGAGTCCGCCGGCATGGCAGTGAGCGACGGCGAGACGATCACCGTCGTGAAGGACATGGGCCTCGTGGCCGCCGTCTTCGACGAGCGGACGCTCCGCTCGCTGCAGGGTGGGTTGGCCCTCGGGCATGTCCGGTACGCCACGACCGGCCCGAGCACCTGGCACAATGCCCAGCCGGTGTACCGATCGGTCGGGGCGGCGGGTTTCGCTCTCGGCCACAACGGCAATCTGACGAACACGAGCGAGCTCGCCCGGGACGCAGGCATGCTGCCCGGGATCGTCGACGACGAGCGGACCAAGTCGGACAGCGACCTCGTCGCCCACCTCCTGGCCCGTTGCTTCCCGCCCGAGGTGTTCGATTCGGCGGGCGCTCTCAGGTCAGACGACGGGCGGGACCACCTCGTCGATGCCTTGATGCACGTGCTCCCCACTCTGGAGGGAGGTTTCTCGCTCGGGCTGCTCGACTCCGAGCGGATCGTGGCTGTGCGGGACCCGCACGGCTTCCGGCCTCTCTGCCTGGGACGGCTCACCTACGAGGTGGGAGGCGAGGAGAAGGTGGGCTACGCCGTCGCCTCCGAGTCACCCGCGCTCGAGGTCATCGGGGCGGAATTCCTCCGGGAGGTCGAGCCGGGCGAGATGGTGGTCATCTCCGATCAGGGCGTCACGTCGCGGCGACCGTTCGCCCGGGCAGAGATCGACCCTCGCCTGTGCGTCTTCGAGTTCGTCTACTTCGCCCGACCGGATGCCGTCCTCAACGGACAGGAGGTCTACACGGCGCGCCGGCGGATGGGAGAGCTGTTGGCGAAGCAGACCACGGTGAGCGCCGACATGGTCATCGGCGTGCCCGATTCGGGTGTGGCGGCGGCAGAGGGTTATGCCGCAGCGAGCCGGATCACCTACGGGCAGGGCCTGATCAAGAACCGCTACATAGGTCGGACTTTCATCGCGCCGACGCCCGAGGCGCGAGCGCGCGGGGTGCGGCGGAAGCTCAACCCGCTCCGGGCGAGCATCGCCGGCAAACGGCTCGTCGTCGTCGACGACTCGATCGTGCGGGGCACCACGACCCGCCAGCTCGTCAGGATGCTGCGGGAAGCCGGGGCAGCCGAGGTGCACCTGCGAATCTCTTCCCCGCCGATCCGCTGGCCGTGCTACTACGGCATCGACACCCCCGATCGCGACGACCTGCTGGCGGCATACCTGTCGGCAGACGAGGTGGCGGGGCGCCTCGGTGCGGACTCCCTCGACTACCTGTCGCTCGAGCACCTGATGTCGGCCGTGGCGGCCGATGCCGAAGGCTCGGGCTACTGCAGGGC
This sequence comes from uncultured Actinomycetota bacterium, assembly GCA_963754255.1. Lineage (GTDB taxonomy): Bacteria > Actinomycetota > Acidimicrobiia > Acidimicrobiales > Bog-793 > CAVWEW01. The sequence goes on along the minus strand of CAVWEW010000004.1, from coordinate 95,466 downwards.
GTGCCTGACCGGTCACTACCCCGCTCCGGTGCCTGTGAGGTTCACCGCCGAGGACGCAGTCGCCCCCGACTCGGAGATGACGACGGCCGTGGTGAACCGCGCGTGATCGTCCCGAACCCACGTTCAGCCGGTCACGCGTGGTCCGGACAGGTGATTCCCGTCGGGCTCCGGCGGCAATCCTGACGGCAAACCCGGTGCTTGCCTACTGGACCGCCAGCCACACCACCCGGTCATCGATCAGCCTGCGGCACGTGAGAGAGTCGACGGCGTCCCGCCGGCGACCGGGGTCGGGCTCGACCTTCCGGAACCAGCCGAGAACCTCCCTCTCCGGAGCGACGCGGGCAGAGCGGAGGGTGGCCTCGACGAGGCGGGCGAGGGCGCTGCGGTAGCTCACCGTCGCCGGCGCCGGAAGGTGGCCGAATATCTCCATGATCGAGACGTGGCGCCCGGTCTCGGTGTGCATCGAGACGGACCGAGCCAGGAGGGCGGCTTCGAGAGCGCCCCGGGCGCCCCGGTCGGCCGGAGCTTCGGCTCGAGCGCCCCCCGCCTTGTCCTCGGCTCGCTTCTCGAGTCGGGCGAGCAGTTGACGAGCAGGAGTGGGCAACGCATCGACTGCCCTCGCCCGCCGTCCCCGCTCGGCGGCCACGCTCGCGATCAGCGGGACCAGATCAGGGTGGACGAGCGTCCTTTTCGAGTCCACGAGCACGACGTCGAGGTAGCCGGCTTCGACTGCTTCCAGCTCCTCGAGCAGCCGGTATACGAGCGAGCTGTCCCGATCGCCCCACCAGCTGCCCCGGATCGGCCGGCCCACGATGGCCTCGGCCGCGTTCGGCACGGCGCTCCTGCCGCTGACGAGCGCCAAGCGCACCTCACAGAGCCAGGCGACGAGGTCGGCGACAGAGGTCATCGGCGGGCACGTGCCGTCGAGGCGATGCGCCCGGTCCCGCTCTGCCAGCAGGTCGGGGAGGCCCGGCGTCGTCACTGACAGCCGGGGCGTCAGGCGATGGTGATGTGACCGTAGGTGCTGCAGAGCCCCGCCGCGTCGATGAGGAGGAAGGCGGCGATGAGCACGACCACCACAATCGTCCTCCAACGGGCGCCCGGACCCATGGCTCGAGGCATGTACCACAGCGGTAGCAGCTCGGGCATCCTCCCCAGGTAAAGGTCGAAGGGAACGGCGTCCGGACCGAGCGGAGCGTCGGGGTCGGCAGCAAGGGCGAGGTCGGTCAGCTCAGCATCTGTGATCGGAGCGTCTCCTATGCCGTCATCGGCGATAGTCGGTAAGAGGACGCTCGGAGCTGGCACTGTGGTCCTTTGCGGCGCGCATGGTGGAGTGGCGGAATCCACAGCGTACCTCGCCGCCCGCGGGAGAGCCCATCGACTATCTCGTTGATCACACTGTGTCTGATAAACTTGTATGGAAGCACTGCGACTCGCCCAGACCCTGCGGTCGGTTGAAAGGTTGTCGGCGAGCGGAGGATCGTGCCGAGCGACGTGCAATTGTCCGACGTGTTGAGCGAGTTCGCCCGGACGATGCTGACGGACTTCCCGATTCAGGGCATCCTCGATCATCTCGTGAAGCGCATTGTCGAGGTGCTGCCGGTCACGGCTGCCGGCGTGACGCTCATATCGCCGAACCTGCAGCCGCGATACGTGGCGGCGTCGGACGAGTCCGCCCTCCGCTATGAGAAGCTGCAGACCGAGCTCGGCGAAGGGCCCTGTCTGGTGGCCTATCGGACCGGTCGGGTCGTGGCGGTGGCAGACCTGCGGACAGAAGAGCGTTTCCCCAGATTCACCTCCCGGGCCCTCGACGCAGGCCTCGGGGCGGTGTTCACCTTTCCGTTGCACAGCGACGACCAGCGTCTGGGGGCCCTCGACCTCTACCGGCCGACCCCGGGAGCCCTCGATGCCGCTGCCATGGCCGCCTCGCAGACGTTGGCCGACGTCACCTCCGCCTACCTCATCAACGCCCAGGCCCGGAGTGATCTGCGCGAATCATCGGAGCGCTCCCGCGAGAAGTCGCTGCACGACCCGCTCACAGGGTTGCCGAACCGCGTCCTTCTGTTGGAGCGCCTCGAGCATGCCGTTCTTCGTGGCCGGCGGTCGGGGAAGCTGGCCGCGGTCCTCTTCCTCGATCTGGACTCTTTCAAGGCGGTCAACGACACCCACGGTCACAGGGTGGGGGACGAGCTGCTGGTGGCCGTCAGTCAGCGACTCACCAACGGGCTGCGATCGGGTGACACCCTCGCCCGCCTGTCCGGTGACGAGTTCGTGATCCTGTGTGAAGACATCAACGGACCGTCACACGTCGTGGCGATCGCCGCCCGTCTCAGCTCAGCCGTGGCGGCACCTTTCTTCCTCGGCGGCACCAGGCTCGAAGTGACGGCGAGCGTGGGCATAGCCTTCTCGGGCCCCGGCGACCAGCTTCCTTCCAGCCTGCTGCAAGAGGCGGACATGGCGATGTACCAGGCGAAGCGAAAAGGCGGAGGACGGCACCAGGTCATCGACCTGCGGGAGCGGCACCTGATGGTCGAGCGCCCCACTCTGGAAAGGGACCTCCGGGGGGCCATGATCCGGGGCGAGCTGAAGAACGCCTACCAGCCGATCGTCGGGACGGGTTCGGGGCAGATCACCGGCGTGGAGGCCTTCGTGCGCTGGTCCCACCCGTCGCGCGGGCTCGTGGCGCCGAGCCTGCTCATACCGCTCGCCGAGCGGGTCGGTCTCATCAACGAGGTGGGCACCTGGATCCTCGAAGAGGCCTGCGCCGACAGCCGCCGCTGGAGCTTGACCGCCGAGCCGGAAGGGATCCCGGTCTCGGTGAACATCTCTGCCCAGCAGCTGATGGCGGCTGACTTCAGAGCGACCGTCGCCACTGTCCTCTCAGAGACCGGGGCAGACCCGGGCCAGCTCACCCTCGAGGTGACCGAGGGCGTCTTCGTGCAGGACAGCGACCGGGCCCTTGTCGTGCTCCGCGAGCTGAAGCACCTGGGTGTGCGGCTGGCGCTCGACGACTTCGGCACCGGCTACTCCTCGCTCAGCTACCTGAAGCGCTTCCCGGTCGACATCGTGAAGATCGACCAGAGCCTCGTCGCCGAGATGGCACTGGACGAGTCGAGCTCGGCCATCATTGCCGCCGCCGTGGCGGTGGCCCACACCTTGGGCATGACCGCGGTGGCCGAGGGGGTCGAGACGGCAGCCCAGCGTGAGCACCTCGCCTCGCTCGGCTGTGACTACTGCCAGGGCTATTACTTCGCTCACCCGATGTTCGCCACGGAGCTGGACGTCCTGATGCAGCCGTGCCCCGCCGGCGGTTCGGTCTATCTCCCGAAAGCGGCCGCCGCCGGCTGACTATCTCAGGAGTGAGCCTCGTTCGTCTCGGAGTCCGGCGGGCGGAGGGCGGTTACCTGGCGGCCAGGCGGGCCGAGTAGATCGAGTAGCCGTCTATGTGGCGGGTGACCGCCGTGGCGCCGACGGTGGCCGCGATCATCGGGGCCATTATCGAGAAGCCGGCGTGGGTCATCTCGAGCACGAGGGCGAGAGCTGTGAGCGGCGCTTGCATCGAGGCCCCGATCATGGCAGCCGCCCCCACCAAGGCGAAGGCGCCGGCGGGCGAGCCGTGCCAGAGCAGGGACCAGGCAATTCCGAGGGATCCACCCAGGGCGGCACCGGTGCTCAACGTAGGGGTGAACAGCCCACCCGTCGCCCCACTCCCGAGGCAGAGCGACGTGACGAGCGGTTTCAGGATGAACAGCGCGAAGAGCAGGGCGAAGCCGCCTCGGCCGACGAAGGCGGAATGGGCGATGCCCTTGCCGTTGCCGAACAGCTGCGGGTACTCGATTCCGATCAGCCCGAGGATCCCGAAGGCGACAACCGGCGCTCCTATCGACCGGGCACCGGTCAGCCGGTGGTACGACACCCACGCGATCAGCCTGATGTAGCCCGAGGCGACCAGGCCGACGAGCGGCCCCACCAGGACGGAGAAGACGAGCAGCGTCATGGTGAACCTGTAGGAGCCGATGTCGAGATATGTGGCGTGATTCGGCAGGTAGAGCCAGGCTGTCGCAGTGGCGATCGAGGAGCAGGCGAGAGCCGGCAGCACCATGGGCAGGGTGAGCGAGCCGAGGAGGATCTCGGCGGTGAAGAGCGCCCCGGCCAGTGGCACGTTGTAGACGGCGGCGAGGCCGGCTCCCCCGCCGCAGGCAACGAGCAGGCGACGCTGATTCGGGGAGAGGTGCGTCCAGGTGGCCAGCAGACTCCCCGAGACGCCGCCCATCAGCTTCGGGGCGGCCTCCCGCCCCATCGACGCCCCCATGCCGATCACCACCTCGGAGATGAGAGAGGACCCGAAGCTGCGCAGGAACGAAAGGCGGCCCTCGCCGGTCCACACCTCGTCGTCGATCCGGGAGCTCCCGGCCGGCGTGGACCGCCGGAGGAAATACCAGCTGATGCCGCCGAAGACGCCGGCGATGAGCAGTGAGGCCACCCGGCGCATGTCGGAGGCTCTCTCCACAGCCGCCTGCAGGGTCCCGGAGTGGTAGCCGAAGGCCAGGTGCTGCAACCCGAAGAGGATGAGCATCAACAAATCGGCGAACAGCCCGGTGGCTACCCCGGTGAGGACGACCATGAGCCAGAACCGCGGGGTCAGCGTGCTGCCCTCCTCCCCGCCGGCGTTCGGCTGCTCGGTGGCGCCGCGTCCGGATGCGATGCGCCTCCGGATCATCGGCGGCGGCACACGCCTTCGCTCGTGGTTCTCGCTGTGCCTCAACTCACCTCGTCCACTGGAATCCCCTCAAGACGCCATTCGGACTGCGATCGACAAGATCAAGGTACTTCGGGGTCAGGAGACATCATGGCTCCCGGGCTCGGGCATCTGCTTCCATCGGCCGTTGTAGGTTGGTGCCGACAGATCGCGCCGGCGGCCAGGGAGAGGAAGACACAGAGCTATGGACAGCATCTCGAGCAGCGGAGCGCCAGTTGAGCACCGAGGACCTGGAGCTGCTCCGCAAGGACTTCTCCGCCAACCCCGCCTACAGGTTGGCCCAGAACGCCGTCACGCGGGTTGCCCTCGACGATGTGGCCATCAACCGAGAGGTCGTCAACAGCACCGACCATTCGCTTTCCGTCCTCCTCGACGACTGGAAGGTCACCAACCAGGAGCGCAGCGGCCGCTGCTGGCTCTTTGCCGGCCTCAACCTGCTCCGGGTCGGCGCCATGAGGACGATGGGGCTGAAGCAGTTCGAATTCTCCCAGAACCACGCCATGTTCTGGGACAAGCTGGAGCGGGCGAACTACTTCCTCGAAGCCGTCATCGAGACGGCCGACCGGGACGTCGACGACCGCACCGTCGCCTACCTCCTCGACTCGGTGGCCGGCGACGGCGGCCAGTGGAACATGTTCGTGGCCATCGTCAAGAAGCACGGCCTCGTGCCGCAGGCGTTCATGCCGGAGACCCACAGCTCGTCCAATACCGGCCGGATGAATTCCGTGCTGTGCAACCTCCTCCGGCAGGGAGCGAAGTCAGTCCGGCAGGCGACCGCCCAGGGCGTCGACGAGGCTCGGGCCGAGAAGGCGGAGATCCTGCGTGTCGTCCACCGCGTGCTCTGCGTTCACCTCGGGACGCCGCCGGAACGCTTCGAATGGCAGTGGACAGACAAGGATCGTGTGTTCCACAGGGACGGGTTGCTCACTCCGCAGGAGTTCGCCTCCCGCTACGTCGACCTGCCCCTCGACGATTACGTCTGCCTGGTGCACGATCCTCGCCCGTCGAGCCCCGTCGGCCGGACCTTTACCGTCGAGTACCTCGGCAACACCCTCGGCGCTCCGCCGGTCGTCTACCTCAACGTCGACATGTCGGTGATGAAGCACATTGCGGCCGAGACTCTGGAGGGAGGCGAGCCGGTGTGGTTCGGATGTGATGTCGCCAAGATGATGAGCAACGACTACGCCATCTGGGACGCCGAGCTCTACGACCTGCCCGCCCTCTACGACACCACCTTCACCCTCGACAAGGCCGACCGCCTCGTCTACCACGAGACCCAGATGACCCATGCCATGCTCTTCACGGGCGTGGACGTCGTCGACGGGGTGCCGAGGAAGTGGCGGGTGGAGAACAGCTGGGGAGCCGACAAGGGCAAGGACGGCTTCTACACCATGAACGACTCGTGGTTCGACGAGTACGTCTTCGAGATCGCCGCCCGCCGCGAGGCGCTCCCCGAGGAACTGCAAGCGGCCCTCGGCACCGAGCCCATCGTGCTGCCGGCGTGGGATCCGATGGGCGCCCTCGCCCGCTAGCACGACGGCCACCGGGAGGTGGCCGTCGTGCGTTCAATGCCGGGCGCAGCGTCGCTCCCGCGGGCGCTATAGCAGCACGAGACGAGCTAGCAGCCGTGGGGGCCGGCGACGTACAAGAGGTTGTAGTAGCCCCTAAAAGGAACAGCCGCACTTGTCGGGTTGTTTATAGTGACGGAAAAGAATCCTGGCGTGTACTGCAGCCCCTTTACCAACAGGCTCGACTGGTCGCCGACATTGGAGTTCCCGGCAAAGTCCGAACTGAGAGCGCTCGAGCCGGTCGGGACCGAAAAGGCCTCCTCCTCTACAAAGGCCGATGGCAGTGAACCATTGGCGGGAGCATCCTGTTTGCACAGGAGCGGGCCGGACGAGCCGGCTGGGCGAGCGACGGAGCCAGTCGATGCCAAAGACGCTTGTCTCGGCTCCCGTTGTAGCAGCTTGACGCTGCCGTTCGGAGCAATGAGCCAAGTGGTGGTACGGCCCTTCGCCAAGGTCGAACCAGCGATTGCAGTCATGGCCCTCTGCATGTTTGAGGTTGTGATCGCAGCAGCGGCATTGGTTCTCTTATGCCCGACCATGAGTGATGTCGGAACGGCAGGTGTCTTGGTCGTGGCGGAGGAATGAGCACGGGTAACGATGAGGCCAAGACTGCCAATCAGGCTCAGGCAGGCGATTGCTAAAATAAGTCGGGAAACATGTTTTACCACTGAGGGGATCTCCTTTTGAGATGTAGCTGTAGTTTTTTGCAGCCTAGCGAGGTTCTCACAGAAGAGCCAAACGACGGTGGGACTTGAACCGGGCGAAAGGCGATGGGCGCCCGAGTCCGGTCGTTGGCACCGGTGGTTGATTAGGGAGGTCCGCACCGGTGCTCTTTGGTGGAATCCAGCTGCAGCTACTTCGCACCAAGACGGCGCCTCCTGTTGCCTCAGTCGAGGCCGAGGTGCCGTTCGATCGAATCGAGGCGCTGTCGTAGCTCCTCGATCTCGACTTGCAGGGATCGGGCACTCTCGAGCTGCCGGCGAACCCGTGAAGAGCGCAGGGCGCGATCGAGCACGGCGTCGAGCGGCACCAGCCGCTGCGGTCCATGCACCCCGGGCACCATCCGCGACGGCAACTGACCGGTGCGATACCACGAGCGCAGCGTCGAGCGGCTCACCCCGGCTGCACCCGAGGCTTCCTCCAGCGAGACCCAACCCTCCTCGAGGGGGTGATCTGCCAACTGGGAGAGCAGCCGGTCCCAGTCGACTTCAGCCTCACCAGGTCGAGCACCCTCCTCTCCCGCCATGGAGTCGTCGTCGCTCGAGAACTGGCCCGCCGCGGCAGGGTCTTCGGGTGTCACAGTGGGCGACCCTATCAGATATCAGTGTCTTGACAGGGTGCGTACGTTAGAGGCATGTTCGAACGATTCACGAACCGAGCCCGCCAGGTGCTGGTCGTCGCCCAGAACGAGGCTCGGAGCCTCAACCACACCTTCATCGAGCCGGAGCACCTCTTGATCGGCCTCGTGCAAGGTGACGGCCTCGCCGCCAGAGCGCTCCGTCAGCTCGGGGTGAGCCCGGAGGAGGTGCGCGCCAATGTGTCCGGTGGTGCCGGACCGGCCAAGGCCGCCATGGGCGCCTCGAAGGTGCCCTTCAGCCGGCAGGCAAAAAAGGCCCTCGAGATGTCGCTGCGAGAGGCGCTCGGGCTCGGGCACAACTACATCGGCACCGAGCACCTGGTGCTCGGTGTGCTTCAAGTTGCCGAAGCGGACGCCATCATTCATCTCCTCGGGGTGACGGCAGAAGAAGTGCGGGAGCGAGTGCTCGCGCGGATGTCGGAAGCCACGGCACCTGATTCCGAACGCTCGCCGGCACTCGTGGCGGCCATGTTGCGGGCGCGCCCATTCGCGGGCGGCGGCCCGATGACGACCGGACATCTGCTCGTCGCCATGCTCGCTGACGACGCTTGCCAGGCCAGCAAGGCCCTGGCGGCATTGGGTGTGACAGCGGGTCCGCTTGAGGCCGAGCTGGCTCAGATCCCCTTGAACGGCACAAGTGATGGGCCGCCCCGCCCGCGGGCGGTCGACATCACGCTCGGGCAGCTGACCACGACGATCGACGATCCGGAGCTCGCTGCTGCCTTGGGAGGGCTGACCCCGGAGGAGCTGAGAGCGGCGTTGCGCCGGGTGCTCGACCAAAGCCCCGACCCGGGCGGGTCCGGCTGACCACCCGAGGGCCCGAGCCGCCCCTCGTGGGCGTCACCACGGGAGGAGCTCGATGACCGACGGGCCTGATCCCCGTCCCGCCAGCCAGGTGAGGAGGCGACGGGCGTCCTCGGCCGAGCGCACGCGTCCCGGGACCGTGGCGAGCAGCACGGGCAGCTGCCAGGCCACGTAGGCTTCGGGCCAGTCGGAAGGCTCGTAGCCCAGGCCGAGATCGACATGGTGAATCTCTACCTCTCCCAGTCTGCGAAGGGGGCTGGCGGTGGTGGGCCACTTGTCGTCACCCCGGAGCTCGGGATGCGGCCAACCGGCCGCGGCACTGCGATCCCACGCCTTTTCCAGGCGGTCCTGAGCGCCGGAAAGGTCGGCGACTATTTCCGCGGCCGGCCGCTGTGCCCCCTCGGCGATGTCGGCGTCCCGCTGCGCCGGCCCGCCGGGGTAACGCGGCACATCCTCGCCTCGCAGGGCCCCCTCCAGCCGCCCGACGTGGCCGTCGGCATTGCGAGCAAGATGAGTGAGCACATGGGCGACCGACCAATCGGGCAAGCGGCTCGGAGAGCGAGCCTGCTCATCGGTTATCCCCTCCACCCGAAAGAGCAGCCGGCGGTGGGCTGCCAGACACAGGTCGATCGCGCCGGCGGGCCCGGGATCCAGTTCACTCGGCATCGTCTCAGCCTTGCACGGCGGTGGCTTGCTCGTGGCCTACCGGCTGTCGCCGGGCTCAACCCATAGCCGAGCGGCCAGCCGTCACTTACGCTGCGTATCCGACTGGACACACATTCGGCGGTGGGGCACGCTGCCGCGATGCGATCTCGAGCAACTGGTATGTGGTGGGGAGCTGGTATAGAAGCGCCGGACCCGGCCGGCCTGGCGCGGTTTTACGCGGACCTTCTCGGTTGGCCCATCGGCCACGAGGAGGAAGGAACAGTGGTCCTGGCTGCTCCCGGAGGGGCGAGCTTCCTCGTGTTTCAACAAGCGAACGGTTACCGGGCCCCCGTCTGGCCGCCGGTCGAGGGGGAACAGCGGCCGATGGTGCACCTCGACTTCCAGGTCGGAGATCTCGACTCCGCCGTCGCTGAGGCCGTTGAGCTGGGAGCCTCAATCGCTGCAGCCCAGCCGAACAAGAATGTCCGGGTGCTCCTCGACCCTGCGGGACACCCCTTCTGCCTCTGTCTCGACGAGTGACGCGCTTTCGAACCGAACGCCGGGACGCGATCTGCCTTATCCACTGCACCGGACCGGGATCGGCCTGAAGCTCGTCAGGCGGCTCTCACGGCATCACGAAGGCTGGTCGGTTGACGGGTGCTCGGCCAACATTCTTCGTCGGCCCAATCCTCGTTGCGCTGCCGTCCGATACCGTTCCCGCCATGCCGCCGCCGCCGCCGCCGCAGCAGCAGCCGGAGCTGTCGCTCACGGAATGGGCGGTTCTTGCGCTTGTGGCGGAGAAAGAGGCCCACGGGTTCGCCATCGCCAAGCAGCTCAGCCCGGAGGGTGATCTCGGTCGGATTTGGACCGTCCCGCGGCCGATCGTCTATCGCGCCCTGAGGCACCTCGAAGAAGAGAATCTCATCGAGCCTCTCGACCTCGAGCCCGGCGATGGTGGTCCCGTTCGGACACCCATGCGAACAACCCGGACTGGAAAGGCGGCGGTCGATCGCTGGCTCAGCACCCCTGTTCGACACGTCCGGGACCTTCGGACTCAACTGCTGCTCCAGCTCCTGCTCCTCGACCGCCGAGGGCTGGATCTCTCTCCGCTCGCGAGGACCCAACTCGACGAGCTCAGGCCTATCCTCGCTGCGCTCGAGGAGCAGGCGCACAGGACGAGCGGCTTCGCCAGCCTTCTGGCCCAGTGGAGATACGAGACAACCCAGGCCGCCGTCCGCATTCTCGAAGGGATCGTTGCAGACCCCGTTTCGCAGGTTCCCGAGGGGACGGCACGTCAGCGGGCCTGACCTCCACCCGCTGTCGTCCGTCTCTGACATAGCGTGCGCGCCGATCGCATCGGTGCTCAATGACCTGGGCGCTCTCGGCCATCTGGCGCTGCTTTCCCTTCGCCGCCCGCCTCCTCGGTGGCGGTTGCCCGATCGAGGTGAGGCACAACGACGTCGGCGGCTTCGGCGGGAGTGACGCCCGGATAGAGCGTCTTTATGACGAGCCACCCGACGACACCGCCCACCGCCTCGCCGAGCACGTACAGCGGCACGGACCTCGGGGCTATCCCGGCAAAGGTGTCAGAGAACATCCGTCCGACGGCGATGGCCGGGTTGGCGAAGCTCGTCGAGCTTGTGAAGAAGTAGGCCGCCCCGATGTAGGCGCCGACGGCCGCGGGCGCAGCCCTTCCCCGGCCGGTGCGGGCAAGGGAGAAGATCACGAGCAAAAGGCCGATCGTGGCGACGATCTCGGCCAGGAAGTGCGGCCCAGATGCCCGGTGCTTGGTGGAGAAGGACACGGCGGCCTGGGCGAACATGAGGTTGGCCACGACGGCGCCGCCGATGCAGCCGAGCACCTGAGCGGGAAGGTAGGCGACCGCCTCCCGCCACGAGAGGCCTCCGAAAGCGGCGTCGACAAAGGAGACGACCGGGTTGAAGTGGCCGCCCGACACAGGCCCGAACATCAAGATGATGCTGAACAGGCCCGCTGCCGTGGCGGCGGCGTTCTCCAACAGCTCGAGACCCACGTTGCCCGGGGAGAGCCGCTCGGCGGCTATGCCCGAGCCCACGACGACGGCGGCAAGAAAGGCGCTCCCGAGCGCCTCGGCGAGCAGCCGCCGCCAGAGGGCGGGGTGGTCCATCTACGACCTCGAGGCGGGTGAGCCCGGACGCCTCAGCAGCATCGCCCGGGGGTGGACAGAGCCCCGACGGCGACGTCCGTGCCGTCGTTCGGCTCGGCCGGCGCGCAACAGCTGCCGTCCCCGGCAAGCCCGGACTCGGCCGGCGCATCGCCAAGGACGGTGTAGATCTCCCAGGGCGCGCCATCCGGATCGTTCACCCACACCTTGTCCTGCACGGCGTAGCAGCATGTGGTCTGCTCCTGCAGCTCGGTGGGGAGGCCCTCCGCGGACAGCCGTCCTGTGGCGGAACGGACTTCACCCGGCGAGGCGACCTCGACACCGAGGTGATTGAGAGCGCCGGCGACGCCCGATCCCCGGGAAGCCTCATGCTTGATGAGCACGAGCTTCAAAGGTGGCTCGGAGATGGCGAAGTTGGCGTAGTCCGGAAGCACCTTTGCAGGCGCGGTGGCGAACAGCTTCGAGTAGAAGTCGACTGCCTCCTCGAGGTCAGAGACGTTGAGGGCGAGTTGCAGGCGGGACATCGGTTCCTCCTGATAGATTGATGACAGTCGATACTGTAACGGACATATCGACCCGTGTCAATGGGAGGTTGGTTGTCGCTACGAGTGGCAGACGAGGACGCATCGGCGGAGAACCGGGCCCTTTGCTGTCCGCCGCTGACCGAGACCCCGCTGTCTCGAGACGATGCTGCACAGCTTGCCGGTGTCCTCAGCGCCCTGGCGGATCCGGTCCGCCTTCAGCTCCTCTCCCTCGTCGCCGCCCAGGGTGAGGTGTGCAGCTGCAACCTCGAGGCCCCGCTCGGCAAGAGCCAGCCGACGGTGTCGCATCACACACGGGTCCTCGCCGAGGCCGGTCTGCTCGTCGGAGAGAAGCGGGGCAAGTGGATGTGGTGGAGAGTCGTCCCCGAGCGGCTCGCCCTCCTCCGGCGACTGCTCGGCGGCACGTGAGAGCGAGGTGAGTCGGTGACCGAGCTCGATCACGAGAAGGTGCGCGCCCAGACCCGCCATCGTTACGCCGAGGCCGCCCATGAGGCATCGCAGGGGCCGGGCCGCCTGTGATTGCGGCACCGACGGTTGCGTTCATGTGGAGGGATCCCGCGGCTGGGCGGCGGTGATGTACGAGGCCGGCGACCTCAGCGAGCTGCCGGAGACCGCTGTGCTCGCCAGCCTGGGTTGTGGCAATCCCACCGCCGTCGCCGATCTTCGTCCAGGAGAGACCGTCCTTGATCTCGGTTCCGGCGGAGGCATCGACGTGATCCTGTCGGCACGCCGGGTGGCCCCCGGAGGAACTGCCTACGGGCTCGACATGACCGACGAGATGCTCGCCCTCGCCGAGACCAATGCCGCAGAGGCAGGAGTGAGCAACGTCAGGTTCCTGAAGGGCAACATCGAGGCCATCCCGCTGCCCGCAGGCAGCGTCGACGTGGTGATCTCCAACTGCGTCATCAACCTCTCGACGGACAAGGCCGCGGTGCTCGCCGAGATTGCCCGCGTGCTCCGGCGAGGGGGCAGAGTAGGGATCAGCGACATCGTCGCCGCGGACGGGCTCAGCCCGCAACGTCGCCTCGAGGCAGGATCAGCTCTCGGATGCACGGCGGGCGCGCTCAGCAAAAGTGAGTATGTCACCGGGCTTGAAGCCGCCGGCTTCGACCATGTCAGCGTCGAGCTCACCTATGAGGCAGTGGAAGGCCTGCACGGAGCCGTCGTGAGGGCACATAAGCCTCGCTGATCTCCCTCGTTTGCCGAGAGTGCAGGCTGTCGGGCCGGTCAGACTGGAGCAGTGCTTCTCATCGATGCGGCAAATGTGATCGGGTCACGCCCGAACGGCTGGTGGCGGGATCGGCCAGGAGCAGCCCGCGCTTTCGTGGAGCGGGTTCGTGCCTCGGCGGGGGCGGGACGACTCGCTCAACCCGTCGTCGTGGTCCTCGAAGGAAAGGCTCGCAGTGGCGTCGAACCAGGCGAGGCCGACGGCGTCACTGTTCTTCATGCGTCAGGTAGCGGTGACGACACGCTCGTAGCGGTCGCCGCCGATGCGACTACTCAGGTGACACTGGTGTCAGCAGATCGCGCGTTGTGCCGGCGGGTCGAGGCGCTCGGAGCAGCCGTGGCCGGGCCCCGATGGCTGATCGACCTCCTCGATATGTGAACCACCGGACAGGCCACTGACCGCCGGCCACCTGCTGCCAGCCACCCAACAGCATTCATACCGGTTCGGCATCGTCGCATCAGACGCAATCGTCGCTGCCGAGGGCGTGCTTCCCGGGTGCAGTTGACGTTTCTCGTCTGGTCGCCAAACTTCTCCTTGACCTTGACGTCGCGGAAGGGTGGAGAGTCGGTCCTGTGCTTCTCAAGATCGGTGAGTTCGCACGGCTTGGCTCGGTGTCGCCCCGCACCTTGCGTCACTACGAGGACGTGGGGTTGTTGACTCCGGTGCAGGTCGATCCAGTCACCGGCTACCGCGCCTACCAGCCGGACCAGCTGGCCCGACTGAACCGCATCGTTGCCCTGAAGGACCTCGGCCTGTCGCTGGCCCAGGTCGCCCAACTCCTCGACGGTGTGACGGCCGAGCAGATCCACGGGATGTTGGCCCTGCGGCGGATGCAGCTCGAAGACGCGATCGATGTCCAGCAGGCGCAGCTGGCGCGGGTGGAAGCACGCCTCCGGCAGATCGAAAGGGAAGGGACCATGAGCATCGACGACATCGTCCGCAAGCACATTCCGAGCGTCCAGGTCATCGCGATCGGGGGCCCGGTGAGCCAGATCGTGAACGAGGATCTCCTTCCGGTCCTGAACCGGGCCGAGGAGCAGTTCGACACCCTCCGCATCAGGAAACTCCTCGGGGGCAGCAGCGACCCGTTCGTGACGTACTACACCGAGGACCCCGAAGGTGAGTTCCACGCCTACCTGACCCTTGCCGCTCCCGACATCCCCGACCCTCTTCCGCGAGCCGGCGGTGGTGATGACCCTTCCCGCAGTGGAGGTGGCGGCGGCCGTCCGCAAGGGAAGGGTCGCCGACGTGTTCCCGCAGGTCGTCGTCGATATCCACCACTGGGCCGAGGCTCAGGGTTACGAGTGCTACGGGCTCCACCGCGTCGTGGTCCTCAGGAGCGCCACCTCAATCGAAGACGCCGATGAGCAGCTGTTCGAGTGTCAGCGACCTATTCGAACTCCTGATGCCTAGACGATGCCCGTAGTACTCCGCCACGAGTTCGCCGCTCGTTGGCAGTGGTCGAGCCGAGCCGCGCCCCGGTTCAACGGATGTCGATCGTCAGGCCCGGCACAGCTACAGAGACTGGACCGTCGTAGCTCCGTCGTGCAGCGAGTGCGGCAGCGTCGGGATTCATGTCCGGCCATAGGTGTGTCAGCACGAGGTGCCCCACGTGGGCGGCGGCGGCGTACTCACCGGCCTGGCGGGCACTGGCCAGCCCGCCGGCCCACTGTTCCGGGACACTCTCGGCGAAGGTGGCCTCTGCCAGCAGCAACGACGCCCCCGCCGCCAAATCCACGACCTGTGGATCGGCGCCGCCGTCGCCGGTGTAGGCAACGGTGAGGTCACCGACGTCGAGCCGAAAGCCGACATTAGGTACAAAGTGCCGCAATGCACGTGTTGTCACCTGAAACGGGCCGAGAGAGAAGCTGTCACCAGCTTCGAAGTCCTGAAGGGCGTAGTCGGCAGTGAGCATCTGGCCGTCGAGGGCCAGCACCGCATCGGCCGCGCCCTTCAAGGCGAACACCGGCAGCGCCGGCGGGGGATCCTCGCTCAGATGCCTCGCTCGCAGTAACGGGTTGAGGTCCGCGCAGTGGTCGGCATGACCGTGGCTGATCAGCACCGCATCGACGTCACGAGCGGCAACGTCCTTCAACAGCTCTGGCACCGTGGCATAACCAGGATCGACCAGCAGGAGAAACCCCGCCTCATCGATGAGGTAGCCGCTGCAGCCACGCTCCGGCGTGGGCCACGCGCCGCCACCGCCGAGCACGGTCATCCGCATGACGACCGACCCTACCGGGGAACGCCTCCTTGGCCCAGGTGACCGTTCCTCGGCTACACAGGCCAGGCGCAGCTCGCCCGGGGTCCGCTTCCTGGGAGGGACGACCCGCCGGGGTCTGCTTCGTTCGCCCTAGGCCGAGGGCAGCACAGCAAAGAGGTCGACCGGACGACCATCGGGATCGAAGACGACCGCGTACCGCATGCCCCAAAAGGCGTCCCACGGCTCGAGGTGGCCCTCGTAGCCGGCGGCGGTCAGCTCCCGCCACGAGGCGTCGACATCGGCCGCGCTCTCGCAGGCAAACGCCAGGGCGGCTCGGTGCCCGCCGCCAGTCGGGGGAGACCAGCCCGGGTCGAAGGAACGGATGGTCTCCTCCGTGTCCCAGGCCAAGCGCATGCCGCCCGGGAGCTCGATGTCCACATGCGGCTCTTCGTCGGCCGTCGCAGGGATGTCGAGTCCCAACCGGCGGTAGAACGCGAGGGTGGCGGCCATGTCGGAGACGACGAGCTCGATCAAGGCAGGGCGAAGCTTCATGACATCGACGGTAGCGAGCCTCGGCCGTCGGTCCCATCGACAGGACCGAGCGCGCTGCAACTTCTACGGCGATGAAGTCCGGGCCGCTTACGCAGTACGGTCGCCGTCGTGACCGAGCCCAACTGGATCGCCCCCGCCATAGAGCGGCAAGAGCCGGACCGCGTTGCCACAGAGCGCCACGGCGCTCGAGCAGTGGGTCGACTACCACCGAGCCACCCTGCTCATCAAGTGCGCCGGGCTGACTGCCGAACAGCTCAAGCTGCGCGCATCGCCGCCCTCGACCCTCAGCCTGCTCGGCCTGGTCCGCCACATGACCGAGGTCGAACGGTGGTGGTTTCGGATGAACGCGAACGGCGAGGACCTGCAGTTTCCCTACGATCCCGATGGGGTGGGTCTCGACTTCACCGAGGTGGAGGACGCCGATGCCGCGGCCAACATCGAGGCGTACTGGGAGGAGGTCGACAAATCGCGCGATGCCGTGGCTGACAAAAGTCTCGATCTCGAGGTGCCGAGCCGTGGGCACCATCCCGAGCGCACCCGTGACGTGCGCTGGATCTTCGTCCACATGATCGAGGAGTACGCCCGGCACAACGGCCACGCCGACTTCTTGCGCGAGGCGATCGATGGCACGACCGGCGACTGATTTCTGAAGGTCCACGGTGGCGGCTCCGATGCCCGGGCGGCGCATGCGTCGCAGCGAGGAGATCAACAACGCACAGCGGTGTGAGATCCAAGAACAAAGGACACGACGATGCCAGAACTTCTCATCGACTTCATCAGCTCACTCGATGGCTATGCGGCCGCGGAGGGCTGGCCGGGCTGGTGGGGGCTGGAAGGCCCCGAGTACCTCGCCTGGCTGGGAGAACAGCCCGAAGCCGACTACATGGTCTTGATGGGAGCGACGACCTACCGCGTCATGTCTGGATTCGCCGCCGAGGGCGAGCCGGGCACCGGTGCCCTGGCAGGCATGTCGAAGGTCGTCTTCTCGAGCACCTTGAAAGAGCCTCTCTCGTGGGCGAACACCCAACTCGTGGCTCGAGACCCCGTCGAGGCCGTGCGGGAGATGAAGGACAGCAGCTCCCAGTCGATGCGCACCATTGGCAGCCTCTCCCTGTGCCGCTCTCTCCTGAAGGCAGGGCTCGTGGACCGTTATCGGGTGGTTGTCTTTCCCGTTATCACCGGAAGCAGTGGCCGCGAGCGGATCTACGACGGCTATCCCGACGTTGGCCTCGACATGATCAGCAGCCGCACCTTCGATGGTCGCATCCAGCTGCTGGAGTACCTTCCGACGATTCTGGCCGGCCCACCGGGCGTCTAGGACCAGTTCGCGAGCCACATCCGCTCGCTGTCCAGGCTGCCAACGGCACTCGCGCCTGCCGGCGCTCCAGCCCGGCGAGCTCTCCGTCGTCCTGGAGTGCTCTACCTCGTCTACGCGACTGCCGGCCTTCCTGCGGCCGATGCCCCGTCGACTCAAGCACGGTGCAGGTGGCGTGCCCTGTCACATTCCGGTCGGCTCTGTCGTCTAAAAGGGATGTCTAAGCGACCCGAGCGAAAAACAAAGACGAAAGGTGGTGGGACCATGGCTTACGTAGCGCTGGACAACGATCGTAAGGGGGTCATCCCCCGGCTGGCCCGAACCTACACGAGACTCCGGTTCGGTCAGATGGTAGAGCCGGCGGCAGCCGCCTCCCACCACTCCGGAGTGCTCGTGGCCATGGGCGCTGTCGAGACGACGGCGGCGAGAGGTTGGAACAAGCTCGATCCCACGCTGCGTTGGTTGGCGATCCAGGCGGTGTCGGCACATATCGGCTGCTCGTGGTGCATCGACTATGGCTACTACGAGGGAATCCACGGCGGCGTCGAGCCTGCCAAGGTGCGCGCGGCGTCGCATTGGCGGGAGGCTGACGTCTTCGACGAGCGCGAGCGTCTGGTGCTCGAGTACGCCGAGCTGGCTACCCGCACGCCGGCTGCTGTCCCGCCGGACCTGGCGGCGCGGCTGCATCACTACTTCAACGACGCTGAGATCGTCGAGCTGGCCGCCTGGGTGGCCCTCGAGAACTTCCGTTCCCGCTTCAACGCCGGGCTGGGGCTGCGCAGCCAGGGCTTCTCCGAGAAGTGCGACGTCTGAGGTAGAGGGTCCCGCATGGGCCGGTCGGAGGATGCCGTCGTCTTCGAGACGTGGCGGTCGCTCCTCTTCGGCATCGCCTACCGGATGCTGGGAAGCGCAACCGATGCCGAGGACATCGTGCAAGAGGCCGCGGTTCGCTGGCTGCAGCGACCGGAGGGGAGCGTCGAGTCGGTACGTGCCTATCTGACGACCATCGTGACCCGACTGTGCATCGACCATCTCGGCTCGGCGCGGGTGCAGCGGGTCGCCTACACGGGCCCCTGGCTACCCGAGCCCATAGTCATGGAGGACGACGACGCGGCGGTCAGGGCGGACTCGCTGTCCTTGGCGTTCCTCGTCCTCCTAGAGGAACTAACAGGACCCGAGCGTGCGGCCTACCTGCTCCACGACGTCTTCGGTTACCGCTTCGACGAGGTGGGTCAGGCATTGGGACGGACGCCGGCCGGGTGCCGCCAGCTCGCCTCCCGCGCCCGCCGTCACATCGGTGACCGGCGCCAACGTTTCGACGCCGACCTTCGCCATGGCCAGGAGATGACCCGCCGGTTCGTCACGGCGTGCGCTACGGGGGACCTCGACGGCCTCCTGCGCCTCTTGGCCGACGACGTCACGGTGTGGACCGACGGGGGAGGGGTCGTGCGCGCTGCTGTTCGTCCGGTGGTCGGCGCCCAGCGCAGCTCGCGCTTCTTGCTCAACGTGGCGAAGCGAGTCCGGGGCGTGCCGGTCGAGACCGTTCTGAACGGGCAGCCGGCCATGGTCCTCATGGCCGACCAGGCGGTGACGGCGGCTCTGGTACTCGACATCCTGGAGAACCGCATCGTCGGAGTCCGGGTGGTGACCAACCCCGTCAAGCTGGAGCGCCTCACACGCCGGCTCCTCGACGTGCTGAGCGCCGGCCCTCGGACTACGTAGGGACGCCTGGGGCCTTAACTTCACCTTCGTAGGACCCTGACCTCGTAGGCCCTGACGTAGCCTTCGTTGCAGTGGTCGGGACCGGCATCGATCCGGTGACCTCACGCTTTTCAGGCGCGCGCTCTACCAACTGAGCTACCCGACCTCGCCTTCCGCGCCCTCACATTACGCGCACAGACGACGCTGGACCACCGGGCAAAGCCACAGACTGCATCACTCGGTACCAGCGGGAAACTGGGCTTGGCGGACCTGACGGGATTTGAACCCGCGACCTCCGGCTTGACAGGCCGGCGTGCACTCCGAGCTGCACCACAGGTCCAGTGCCCGGCAGAGCCTAGGCGGATCGGCCGCCCTCCGCGGCAGCACGAGATTTGGAGGACGCCACGAGAACGCGGCCCTCAGGCACCGGTGCCAGGCGAGCGGTGCCTGCAGGGACACGCTCGCCGGGCGATCAGGCGGCGGCGCTCGCCGCCCCCGCCTGGAAGGCTCGTACGGCCTCGGCGCAGAACGCCGGTAGGTCGTCAGGCTTTCGGCTCGTGATCAGGACGTTCGGCCCGCTCGTGCAGACCTGTACCTCCTTGTCGACCCACGTACCACCAGCGTTGCGGATGTCGGTCTGCAGGCTGGGCCACGAGGTAAGGGTGCGCCCCCGCACGAGGTCAGCCTCCACCACTGTCCAGGGGCCGTGGCATATGACAGCCACCGGCTTGCCCGCCCCGAACATCGCCGACACGAACTGCACGGCCTCGGGAATGGTGCGCAACTGGTCCGGGTTGGCGACGCCGCCCGGCAGGACGAGCCCGTCGTAGTCGCCGGCCTCGGCCTCCCCCACGGTCCGCTGGACCTGGAAGGTGTCACCCTTGTCGAGGTGGTTGAAGGCCTGGGCCTCACCCGACTCGGGAGCGAGAAGCTCGGGAGTTCCCCCGGCCTGCTCCACGGCCTGCCAAGGCTCGGTCAGCTCCACCTGCTCGACACCTTCGTTGGCTATGAGGAAGGCGATGCGCTTGCCTCGAAGTTCGTCTGCCATTTGCTCCCTTTCGCTCAGGATCCGAACGAGAGGAATACCCGCGACGTCGGGGTGGGAACCCCGGACGGCTCAGGTCCCGGCAGGGGTTTCCTTGGGCGCCATCCACCTCAGGACCGAGTCAGTACCAGCCGTAAACCTGCTCGTGCAGCCACGCGACGGCGGGATTGCGGTAGCGGTCGTGGATGTAGCGCTCCCCGGCGGTGCACTGGTACCAGCCCGGATGTTCACTGGACGAGCCGCCCCAGTACTGATCCCATGTGACGCCTTCGCTCTCGATGAGCGGCTGGTTCATCTGGAACCACCCGTACTGGCCGACGTTCTCGGCGTGATAGTTGAACGTGCTCTCGTAGCAGACGATCTTGGCGATGTCGTCCCGGTACGTCCCGTCGACCAAAAGGAACCGGGCAGGTCGCTGTGGGCGCCGGTGGCGCTCTGGATACGGGACCAGAGGACGGCCGGGGTGGCCGACACCGCCTCCTCGTTGCACCACTGCCAGTGTGAATTCGCCCGTGGCGGTCGAGGCTGGGGAAGTGGCGCTGGACTGAGCAGCCTCGGCTCCCGACGCCGTCAGCAGGGAGATCCCGCTCAGGACGACGGCCGCGGCCAGCATCGATACGCGGGCAGAACGATATGCAAGCACGGTTTGACCTCCGCTTGTGGGCGTTCATCAGCGCGCCGATCACGTCCGCCCGCGAAAGCTCCCGCAGGTCGCGTTGGCGTCGACAGCGCTCGTCAAGAGCTGATGACCGTGACAGTCCGGGTGCCACGAAGTTGGTCATACTTGACGCGCCGGTCGGCTTCGGTCAACGGGAGGCGCCGGGTCGTCACCGATTCTTCACCTCTGTCGCGCTCACTGCAACCCGGGTCGGCCCGATGCGTGTGCTTCCCGCCACCGTGGGCGCACGCCGCCTACGATCGGCTCCGATGGCGAAGCGACCCACGGCGACGTCCTCGTTCGGAGTGTCGAGGCGGGAGGGGCATGACGCCAGCGGCTTCTACAGCCGCTTCACGCCCCCCGTCCTCTCCTCCGATGCCCGGATCCACCCCGAGAAGAGCCTCGACAAGATGATCCACGGGGACGCCCGCTCGATGCCGGAGGTGGCCGACTCCTCCGTGGCCCTCGTCGTCACCTCGCCGCCCTACTTCGTGGGCAAGGACTACGAGGCGGCGCTCGGACAGGGTGGAGCCCCTGCGACGTACCTCGAGTACCTGAAACTGCTCCGGGACGTCTTCGCCGAATGTGTCCGCACGCTCGAGCCGGGCGGCCGCCTGGCGGTGAACGTCGCCAACCTCGGGCGACGGCCGTACCGCTCCCTCTCGTCCGACGTGACGCGGATCCTCCAGGACGACCTCCGGTTGCTGTTGAGGGGGGAGATCATCTGGCTGAAGCAGCGCGGCTCATCGGGCTCGTGCGCCTGGGGAAGCTTCCAGCGCCCCGGCAATCCCGTTCTCCGCGACCTCACCGAGCGGGTGGTCATCGCCAGCAAGGGCCGCTTCGACCGGGCGCTGGCGCCGCGGGAGCGCCTGGCGCGCAAGCTGCCCTCCGAGGCGTCCATGAGCCGGGAGGACTTCATGGAGAACACCCTCGACGTCTGGGAGATCCCGTCCGAGAGCGCCAGGAGGATCGGCCATCCGGCTCCCTTCCCTGTCGAGCTCCCGCTCCGGCTCATCGAGCTGTACACGTACCGGGGCGATCTCGTCCTCGACCCCTTCGCCGGGGCCGGGACGACGGCGGTGGCGGCGCTGCGGTCCGGCCGCCACTACGCCTGCTACGACCTCGACCAGGGCTACCTGGAGCTGGCCGAGCGCCGGGTCGCCGCGGAGACCAGCCGCCTTGACGACGAGGGAGTCGTGCCGCCGCTCCGGGTGTCGTTGCCGGCGGCCACGACCGGCGCGGACGGCGCCGGCGAGGTGGAGCGCGCCCTGCGGGCGGGCGGGACAGCCAAGGAGGTCAGCCGGCTGCTGCTCGTGCAGGCCGGCTTCACCGACATCGCGCAGGACCGGCGCCAGCCGGGCGGCATCGAGGTCACCTTCAGCGCTCGGGATTCCGGCGGGTCCCAGTGGTACTTCGACGTCGCCGGCGGCCTCACGACCCACCGGCCCGGACTGACCCGCTCCGAAGCCCTGTGGCGGGCGATCGGCAGGGCGGCGGCGCTCCGGGAGATGTGCGACTGTCCGCTCGTGGTCCTCACAGCCGGCCTGCCGGCAGCCCGTAGCCCGGCCGCGGAGCTGCTGCGAAGGCTCTCGGGGGAGGACAAGCCCATCTTCGCCGTGGTCGACCTGCTGTCCACGGACGCTGTCGAGCGGTTGGGGGACCTCTGCCGTGGCAGTGACCGGAGAAGAGCGCCGGCGGGAAGACCTGAGATCTAAATGGTAGAAGCCGCCGGTGAGCCTGCAGATCTCAAAGGTGACGGGTTCGGCGCCCTCGACGGGAGACCGCGGCCACGATGAGAGCCGTACAGACGACGGAGAGGACGAAGGCGAGGCCGCCGGCATAGCGGTAGCGCAGGCCGAAGGCGAGCCGGCCCAGCAGGCCGCCGGCGAGAGAGCCGAGGATGCCGACGAGGATCGTCGCCCAGATGCTCATGGGGTTCGGACCGGGCACGAGGAGTCGCCCGAGGGCTCCGATGATCAGGCCCCCCACGAGCAGACCGATGACGAGTAACAGCATCTACCCAGTCTGGCGGCTCGACCGGCCTGCCCAGGTCGCGCCGGCAGGGAATTCGCGGGAATTCGTCCGGAAGGCGGGCCGCTGAGCGCACTAGTCGCGGGGCGGCTGCACTAGTCGTGAGGGGCTAAGTGATCCGAACACAGAATCATCCGTGGGCTGAAGCCAGCCGCAAAAGGGCTGAGCTCCTGCGGTTTCCTCCCAATCGGTAGTACTCACACGTCCCACTTGACAGTAGTACTACCAATCAGTAGGATGACGCTATGAAACTTTCCGTGTCAGTGCCGGATGAACTCTGGCTCAACGTCAGCGCTCGGGGAACCGTCGGTCCATCGGAGGTCGTCCAGCGGGCCCTGCGTCTCCTTGAGCTGTCGGAGAAGGAAGCCGAACGCCCGATGGCTCGCGCACCGAGTTCAACTGATCTCGCGTCCTACGCCGAGAACTTCAACTCTGCTGCTGATCTCGCGGCTATGGCCCTGCACACGGCCCCGGACGCGGGGTATCGCGTTGGTCTGGAGCTTTCCCACGGACTCCAGCCCGACGACCTCGCAGCACTCGATGATCCCGGCCTTGAGGGAATCCGATACTTCCTGGCTAGCGGGGACGACCACGCGCACACCATTTTCGACCTGGTTCCACGACTGTGCGTCCGCCGTCCTCAGCAGACTTAAGGATGCGCAGACCGTCTGGGCAGCTCTGGGCGGAGAGGACCCCAACGTGGGGGCGCCTGACTTCGGCACCATGAGTACAAACCCAATCTTCGCAGCGGCCGTCCTGGACGCGCTCGGGATGTGCGGGACGAGGCTTTCCGCCGAGCCGGCCGTAGCTCGATACAGCGGGGGTCGTTGATGCCGCACTCGACAGCACTAATTCTCCGGGAGAGGAGTGATCCCGATCGCACGCAAGTTCGTGATCTGCGATCTCGAGAATCTGGCCGGCTGCTCACCGCTCGACGCGAACGAGGCGTGCTACAGGGCCGCCTTTGTGTCACTGACCGAGTCGGTCGACATCTTGAACGACGACCTGGTGGTGATCGGCACCAATCCCAGACTCTGGCATGTTGCTCACAGGATTGCTCGGTCGGCGAGGATCGTCGGCGATTCGGTCCCGACGGAGCTGACATCGCGCTCATCCAGGAGCTGAGCGACGCCGCCTTCGTCGCCGCGAGGTTCAGCCACGTCGTCGTCGCATCGGGCGACAAGACCTTCTGCCCGCGATCGACGCCCTGAACCGGTTCGGTGTTACAACGACGGTTGCGGGGTTGCCCGGTCACATGGCACGTCGGTTGCAACTGGTGGCACAGCGAGTCGTCTGGCTGCCTGTCCCCATGGAGGCCGCCGCGTAATGGTTGAGAAGCCCTAGCCAGATTCCCAGGCACTCTCTCTGAGACGTCAAAGCGGCCGCATCAGAACGCTGGATTGGCGACCGCGGCTGTCTGCCAGGGAGTCGCAACATGCAAGGTGGTCACCATCCCGTGGTACGCCCGCAGGAAGTCACGCCGGTCGTTGCTCGTTAGGCCAGTCTCGTTGATGAGCGTCTCCCTTAGTGGGTGATGACTCACGATGAGGTACTCGTTGCGACGCTCCAGGCGCTCGACATATCGAATGGCGGGAGGGCGATCGAACTTGCCTGACGCCCCCCGGTTGCAGGCTCGGCAGGCCAACACGAGGTTCCACACCTGGTCGAGGTTGGTGGCGAAGCCGAGCTGCTGCAGAATGCGCGGAAAGAGATGGTCGACATCGGCCAACTCGGCTTCTCCTGGCACCGTACTGATCGGTCGGTAGCAGTAGAAGCAGCTTCCCTTCTGGTAGCCGTTGAGAGCGTCACGGGCACTCGTGAGTGGCAGGCGCCGGAGCGACGGCACCAGAGTCCGGATGCTGACTCATAGGCAATCAGCGAGGGCGCAAGCTCAAGAGACCATGCGGTCTCGACGAGCTTCCAGCGGGCTTCGATCTCGGCCAAAGCTTGTTGTCCGTCACTGTTCGCAAGGCTCACCGCCTCGGACGTGAGTCGAATTCCCCTCGCTGCAGTACGTCGTTCGTCGACGAAGAACCTCGAGGGATGTCGGCACCGCCGACGACGTGGAAGGCATCGATGACGTTGTTGAATCCAAGCCGTACCGTGGCGACTCGGAGACCCTCGGCATCGAGTTCACCCTCGTTGAACCGCCGGCAGGCGTCGAGGAAGCGGCTGCTCGACGAAGTCTTGGCCTGCCTCGGAGCGGATGCCAGGTGTTCGGCGATGTGGCGGGAGAAGGGCTCGGCAAGCTCGTCCGAGTGAAACGGTCTCCCGTGAGCCGTCGGCCAGTCCGATGATGCTCTTCGCGAGGGCAATTTCTACGAGGCGACGTTTCGGCCGAAGAGCACGACACCTCGGAGGTAGTTCTCCGCCGAGGGAGCCACGTTTATGTACTCCTCAACTGTTGCCACTATCGCCCTCCCTCTCGTGTGGCAGCGTCACGTGCATGACCGATCAGACTCATCGCGGCAAACTCGTCCGCGACGGCATTCCGAAGATAATCCGAATCACGGAGGCGACCCGGTGACGAGGATGCTCGACGAGGTTGACTATCAGGTGGCGCTGCGGGCCAAGCTTCTCGAGGAGGTAGAAGAGTTGTTGACGGCTCCGTCCGAGAGCGTTCGGGAGGAGCTGGCAGATGTCCTTGAGGTGCTGAGAAGTCTCGCCGCGGCGACCGGCTCGAGCTGGGAGGACGTCAAGGCTCTTCGTGCCAGGAAGCGCCTTGAGCGTGGCGGCTTCGACCAGCACGTCTGGCTGGATTCGTGGTGATCAACTCCTACGTCAAGGCCTTGCTGTTCTCCCGGAGTTGCTTCACTCGACGCACCACACGGAGCTTTGTCACCATGCCTCCGCTGTTTGGCGGGTCGCCACCCGGGCGGGCACGAGTTCTTACGAGAGGTTTCGGGGCGCCGTAGGGTCGGTGCGGCAAGAGGAGGATGGGATGCCGAGGATCATCGCCCTCTACGTCGGCGGAGCCGCGCAGTCCAATCTCCGCGTCGGCGTCCAGTTTCGGACGTCGGCTCTCGGCGGGTCTTCCGAAGTCTCGCCGCCGGCCCTGACGTCGTATTAGGTGCCCGGCCCGCCCGGCCCGCCCGTCCCGTGTCGCTCTCGTCTCTCCGCCTGCCGCGATCGCTGCCGGTGTCCGTGGTGCCCGAGTACCTCCGGCACGAGCTGGTCTCGTCGCCGGCGCCCCCTTGTGGCCTCGTCGTGGGGGAGGCTGCCCCGGCTCGCTCGCAGATACCCGAAGGGGGTGACGCCGAGGAGGTTCGAGACCCGGGAGAAATAGATGTCGGCGTTGTTCTCGAGCTGGCGGGCGAAGAGGCTCTTGTCGTTCCCGGCCCGGAGAAGGGGCCCCCATTTTCTGTTGCCGAGCTCGCTCGCCTCCTTGGCGAGCGGGGCGATGAGCTGCTCGAGCTCTATGGCCCGCCGGGCGAGAGCCCGCAGCCGGCCGGGCTGAGGTGGCGGACCGGACTTTTCGGCGTAACCGGCCTTCCTCCTCTGCAGGGCCAGGCGGAGCTGGGCGATCTCGGTGTCGAGGGCCACCTTCCGTTCCATCAGCGCATCGAGCTCGGCGGCCCGCCCGCTGAAGGACTCGAGGGCGGAGATCTCCGGTTCCAGCTCGCGAAGTACCAGGCCCGTGCGCCACCGGAGGGCGAGCTTGGAGGCGTTCACGTCACCGAAGAGATGGTCCCCGACGTAGAGGATCTCCGCCCCGCTCACCCCGAGGGTCCGCTCCACGAGAGCAGCATCGCCGCCCAGGTGGACGGCGCCCTTCAGGAGCAGATCTCGATGGGGACGGAGAAGTCCCTCCGCCTCGTCCACCATCAGGTAGGTGGCGTGCTCCCCGGAGAAGAAGCCGGGCTTGCGAGCGCTCGCGATGACGAAATCGAACAGCGTCCTCCACTGGAGGCCCCGCGGCAGGATCGGGTCCAGGACATAGGTCAGGATCGAACTGGCGTAGTGCCAACCGGAGTTGGTTATGAGCATCAAGGTCTTGCCGGCATGCTTCTGATCGAGCAGGGTGAGGGCCAGGTCCCGGTCGACATCGACGAACCGCTGCGGGTCGGCGGCGATCTCCTCCTGCAGGTCCCCCCGGGCGTGCACGCCGTCTATGGCCAGGCGGACCTGCTGGTAGACGTCCCGGTAGGCCAGAGTGGCGGGCAGTAGGCCGCGGTCGAACAGGTCGATGCAGCCCATGTAGAGGCAGCCCTCCGACAGCGAGAAGAGCGTGTTCAGGAACTGCCAGCGCGGGTGGGCGAGGTCGACGATGGTCGTGTGATAGGCGTCCCGAGTCTCGGCGAATGACAGCAGGTGACCGCCGTGCTGGGCGCGGATCACATAGCCGAACCGTGACGCCTTGACGATGTTGCCGAGCTCGGTGTCGATCACGAGGCCCTGTATCACGCTCGACGAATCGAACTCGAGCGACTCGGTCGGCCAACCTTCGGCCGAGAGGGAGGCTCGCGCCCGCTCGAAGGCGGCCCGCTCCCACTCCTCGATGTTGTAGTGGACCAGGGTGTAGTCCATGTCGTAGCCGATGGCGCGAATCCCCCGGAGATTGAGCGTCCGGTTGGTGTACACGCCTCTCTGCCGCGCCAGCAACGCCTCAGAGCCTCGGGCGGCTGGCCCCCCATCGGGTGAGGGAGGAGAAGGGGCCTCCGCCGGCCCGGTCGTGACAGGGTCGGCGGAGCGCGGGGACGTCACGATCGAACTTGGCGCCCACGGGGCGCCCCGGCACAGCCGACAGCCCTGCCCGTCATGTCGACGAGCCTAATCGGAGGCCCTCGGCCGAACAGTGGCCGGCGCCGGCGGGCGCCGTCAACCGACCGGACGGCGCCGACGGGCGCCGTCAAGCGACGGGCCGCGCCAGCCGGGGCGCGGGGGCCGACCGGCCCGACCCGACGCACCCGGGGAGCGGTCTCGCCGGCGATGGGGTGTGACTCGCCGCGGCCGCCCATCCCGTAGCCTTCACCGGGGTCCCGGCTCTTCCCGCTCACAACGGGATGTGGCCGCGGATCTGCTCGCAGGAACGGCATACTCAGGGGGCCCGGAGGAGTGGATGGACCAGAAGCTTCGACATAGCGACGCGGGGCGAGTTGCGCCGGCAGGGCGCCCCCGGCTCTCTGCCCGCGCCCTCGTGGCCGCCGCCCGCCCCCGGCAGTGGATCAAGAACCTCCTCGTCTTCGCCGCCCCCGCCGCGGCAGCAGTCGTGGGCCGCCCCGTCACGATCGGCCGGACAGCCGGCGCCGCAGCCCTGTTCTGCGTCGCCGCATCGGGCGTGTACCTGGTCAACGATGCCTTCGACGTGGAGGCCGACCGCGCCCACCCGGTGAAGCGTCTCCGGCCGGTGGCGGCCGGGAGGCTCGATGCCGGGGACGCCCGCATCATCGGCATCGTGGCCATCGCGGTTGCCGTCGCCGGGGCCGGATGGCTCGGCGGCCTCGCTCTCGCCGGGGTCCTCGCCGCCTACGGGCTGATCAGCGTGGCGTACTCGACCCGGCTGAAGCATGTGCCCGTGCTCGAGCTGGCTTGCGTATCTTCGGGTTTCGTCCTGCGGGCGATCGCCGGCGGCGTGGCCGCTCGCGTGCCGCTCTCGCCCTGGTTCCTCGTCGTCGCCTGCGCCGGCTCCCTGTACGTGGCCCTCGGCAAGCGGACGGCGGAATTCAGGCAGCTCGGCACACACCGGGGCGAGCACAGGGCGGCTCTCGGCTGGTACCGGCTGGCGTGGCTGCAGGCCACCCGTTTGGTGACCGCCGGGGTCACCATCGCGGCCTACTGCCTGTGGGCCATCGCCCGCTCCGGCACGATCGACGACCGGACGAGCGACGGCGTGTTCATCCTGCTGTCCACCGTCCCGTTCGCCCTGGCGGTGATCGCTCTCGAGCGGGCCTTTGCCGGCGGCAGAGGGGGCGCACCGGAGGAGCTGGCGCTCCGGGACCGCCTGCTGCAGGGCATCGCTCTGGCCTGGGCGGTGCTCCTCCTCCTGGCGCTGGCCCTGTGAGGCGGCCCTGAGCAACAGCTGCACCGAGCCCGACGGCGGAATGCTGCTCACCGGCTGGGGGAGGACGGCTCCGAGCAGGGCTCGGGTCGTCGTGTCGCCGGCGAACGGAGACGATGCCGCCGATGCGCTGGACAGGGTGATCAGGCATCGGGAGCCGGCCATCGCCCGCGGTCTCGGCCGCTCCTACGGCGACGCCGCCCAGTGCGCCGGCGGCACGGTCATCGACCTGACGTCATGCCGGCAGATCCTCGACCACGATCCCGCCCGGGGGATCGTGCGAGCCGAAGCCGGTCTCAGCATCGACGAGCTGCTTCGCTGGTCGGTGCCGAGGGGCTGGTTCGTCCCGGTGACACCGGGCACCCGGCAGGTGACGCTCGGGGGGGCCCTTGCCGCCGACGTCCACGGCAAGAACCATCACCGGGACGGGTCCTTCGCGAAGTGGGTGCGCCGTGCCGTCGTCGCCACCCCCACCGGCCGCCGCACGGTCTCGGCGGACGAGGACGGCCCGCTCTTCTGGGCGACCGCCGGCGGCATGGGCCTCACCGGCGTCATCCTCGAGCTGACGGTGCAGCTCATCGCTATCGAGTCGTCGATGATGCTCGTCGACACCGAGCGGGCCCGTGATCTCGACGACTGCATGGCGAGGATGGACACGGGCGATCATGCCTACCGGTACTCGGTGGCCTGGGTCGACTGCCTGGCCAAAGGGGCGCATCTCGGCCGCAGCGTGCTCACCCGGGGCGACCACGCCGGCCTCGACGCGCTCGACGGAGGCCGAGCACACACGGGAGGCGGCCCGGCGGCGGATCCCCTCCGTTTCTCGCCCCGCCAGTTGCTGGCCGTGCCGGTGCCCCCTCCGTTCCGCCCGCTCACGCGGCAGACAGTGGCCGCCTTCAACGAGACCTGGTTCCGGAGGGCGCCCAAGCAGCGGGCCGGCGAGCTGCAGAGGCTGTCCAGGTTCTTCCACCCCCTCGACGGGCTCGGGAGCTGGAACCTGCTCTACGGGCGCCCCGGCTTTGCCCAGTACCAGTTCGTCGTGCCCTTCGGGCAGGAGGAGGTAGTGCGGCACGTGATCGGGTCGCTCAGCCGAGCCCGCCTCCCGTCGTTCCTCGCCGTGCTGAAGAGGTTCGGTCCCGGTGACGACGGGCCGCTGTCGTTCCCTATCAGCGGGTGGACGCTGGCCGTCGACGTCCCTCTCGGCGCCGCCGGCCTCCCCCTTTTGCTCGACGAGTTCGACGAGCGCGTGGCCGGCTGCGGCGGCCGCGTCTATCTGGCCAAGGACTCCCGGCTTCGCCCGGAGCTGTTGGCGGTGATGTACCCGAGGCTGGCCGAGTGGCAGGAGGTGTGCTCGCAGGTGGATCCGGACAGGCTCATGAACTCCGACCTGGCCCAACGGCTGTGGCCGGCCCGGCGAGGCGGCTCTCCCCGGCCTTCTCGTGTCAGCACCGGTGCGGCGACCCGAGCAGGCGAGACGGCATGATCGACGCCACCGGTATGCCCCAGAGCGCCGTTGTGCTCGGGGGCACGTCCGAGATCGGCCTGGCGATCCTCGACCGGTTGGCGGGCCGCCGCCTCGAGTCGGTCGTTCTCGGCGGGCGGAACCTCGAGCGGCTGGCGGATGCCGCCGCCGGCTTGCGGGCGGGCCGGTGTGGCCACGGTCCACACGACAGCAGTCGACGTCACCGACCCGGCTTCGGTCGAGGCGTTCGCCGCCGAGGCGAGCAGGCTCCTCGGGACCGTCGATCTCTTCCTCTCGGCGGTAGGTGACCTCGGCTCGGCCGAGCTCGGCGAGCTGTCGGCCGCCCGCGTGTCAGACCTCGTGGCCGTGAACGCCGCCGGCCCGGCGGCGGCTCTGGTCACCGTCGCAAAGCTGATGGTCGAACAGGGCTACGGGCGCCTCGTCGTTCTCTCGTCCGTCGCCGGGATGCGGGTGCGCCGGGCCAACTTCGTCTACGGCAGCGCCAAGGCGGCCCTCGACGCTCTCGCCGTCGGGCTCGGGGAAGCGCTCCGGGGCAGCGGGGTGAGCGTCATGGTGGTGCGGCCGGGTTTCGTCAGGACGCGCATGACGGCCGGGCGGCCGGCGGCACCTCTTGCCGTCGGTCCGGGCGAGGTGGCGGATGCCGTCGTCCGCGGGCTCGAGACGAACGCCGCCGTCGTCTGGGTGCCCCCCGTCCTGCGGGCCGTCTTCGCCCTCTTCCGCCTGCTCCCCCAGGCCATCTTCCGCCGGCTGCCCGGCTGAGGTGCCGGTCCGCCTCAGCGGGCGGACATGGCGAAGAAGTCGCGCGCCCACCAGGACTCGAAGTACCGCGCCGGGGAGCCGACCATGTCCGGGAGCAGGTTGTGCCCGTTGGCCGGCGATGCCAGCCCGTTCGCCGTGCTCGGGCTGTACGTGGCCAGGTCGACCCAGTCGGTGTTGATGTCGAGCTCCATGCCGCGCACGGCCCCGGCACGCACCAGCAGGTCGGCGAGAGTGGTGATGTTCAGGCCCGGGCCGCCCACGTAGACGAGCGCCCCGTCGGCGGTCTGGCCGACGGCCGACCTCCAGACGTACACCTGGCCACCCAAAGTGGCGCCCCAGGCCGAGTAGTCGTTCGGGTTGAGCCCGGGCACCGGCCGGC
The DNA here is from genome assembly GCA_963754255.1 of uncultured Actinomycetota bacterium. Taxonomy (GTDB): domain Bacteria; phylum Actinomycetota; class Acidimicrobiia; order Acidimicrobiales; family Bog-793; genus CAVWEW01. Next base: position 64,296 of record CAVWEW010000004.1, on the reverse strand, counting down.
CGTGGTCGACGAGCGGCACGAGGTTCTGGCGCACCGAGACCACCTGGGGGGTCATCTTGACCTCGCTGCCCCAGGCTCCGATCCTCACCGAGCCGTCCCGGTAGATGACAAAGGAGGCGGCCCCCTTGACGAGGGGCAGGATCGTCCGGCCGTCGGTGTAGTAGCCGCCGCCGGCGTTGGCCATGAGAAACCCGGCGTTGAACACCGCCACCAAGCTCCGGGCGGCCGAGGGCGCGATCGGTGCCGAGTGCGGGTACGGTCCGCCGCCGGGGATCATGCTGCCCGAGTAGAGGGTGGCCCGTAGGAGCTTCGTGTCCATCCAGGCGACCCCGGCCACGAGGCTCGTGTGGACGGCGTCGGGGCGGAGAAAGGCCTCATAGACCGCCGGCACGCCGTCGACGAGACGGCCGGCGGCATGCCACTGGCCCTCGCCGGCGATCGGGGGCGAGGCGAGGGGCTTGATCGGCCTCGGCTCGGGCAGCGGATGGAGGGCGGCCCCGGCCGCCGTGTCGCCGTGAGACCTCCCCGAGACCGCCGGGGGCGGGATGGCGCCCTTCGGCGGCCGGCCCCCCACCGGAGGAGGATTGTGGGAGTAGTAGAAGTTCTCCACCCACGAGACCGCCGAGGCGCCCCCGTGCTCGCGGGCCCATTCGGCGAAGCGGGCCGGCAGTGTCGTCCCGAAGGACGGGTTCGTGAGGGCGGAACCGAGCGATACCCACACCGGCGTGAGGGCGAGCACCACCACCGCGATCCCGGTCGCCACCGGGTGCCTCCCTACCCACCACCGCCGCGCCGCCCGGCGCCGGCGCCGCGCCGCCCGCCGGCTCTTCACCCGTAGCCGCCGGCGCTGGAGGAAGTTGAGCTTCCGATGAGTCGGCCCGTGCGGCTCCGGGGGGCCGAGAGTGGTGGTCGTGTCCTCGGGCGCCTCGGGGGCGGCCGGAATTGCCATGGCTCGATAGTACGGACCGCAGGTGCCCGAACGGGTGCCGGGCGACTGAGAGCGGCCTGTGAATTCCTCGCCCCGGGCGGTGAGACGCGGGCGAGCAGGGCACGGCGGCGAGCAAGAGACGGGCTCGTCCGCCGCCGGGCTGAACGCCTGCGGCGGGCGAGACGCTCATCTAGCGGCGATGCCAGAGTCACCAGGGGCAGGCGCTGAGAGCGGGAGCGTGACGGTGATCATGGCGCCTCCCTCCGGGGCTTTCGAGGCTGCGGCCGAGCCCCCGTGGGCGACGGCGATGGCCCGCACGATGGCGAGCCCGAGCCCCGAGCCACCGCCGCCCGTTCTCGCCCGGGAGGAGTCGGCCCGGAAGAATCGCTCGAAGGCCCGCCGCATGCCCTCTTCTCCGAGGCCCGGACCGTGATCGCTCACCTCGATGAGGGCGGCGCCGCCGGCGGCCCGCACGGCCACCTGCGCCGGGGTGCCTTCCGGCGTGTGGGCATGGACATTGGCGAGGAGGTTGTCGATGACCTGCCGCAGCTGGACGGCATCGCCGATGACCTCCACGGGCTCGGCGGCGACGAGCTCGATGCGGCCAGCCCGGGCCGGATGGTGGCGGCGGCCTCGATCGACTGCGCCGGCGATCGAGACGAGCTCGAGCGGCGCCCGTTCCGGAGCTCGGCCCTCGTCGAGGTTGGCGAGCAGGAGCAGGTCGGAGACCAGCCGGCCCATTCGGGAGGACTCGTTGCGGATGCCGCCCAGGATCCGGGGCAGGTCCTCCGGGTGGTCGCGTGGCGCTGCGGTCGAACAGCTCCGTATAGGCCGAGACGGCGGCGAGCGGGGTCCGCAGCTCGTGAGAGGCGTCGGCGAGGAACTGCCGCATGCGCTCCTCGGACGCCCGCAGCTCGGCCTCCGTGCGGTCGCGGGCGGAAAAGGCCTCCTGCAGGCGGGCGAGCATGGAGTTGAGGACCCGGGCCAGGCGGCCGATCTCGGTGCCGGGACGCCGCGGCTCGGCGATCCTCGCCCCGAGGTCGCCTTCGCCGATCGTCTCCGCCGTGCGCTCGATCTCGGCCAGCGGGCGCATGCCGAGGCGCACCAGCCACCACCCGAGCAGCAGCGCCAATGCCAGCGAGCCGGCGCCGACGCTCAGGTCCGTCACGAGGAGGCGGTCGAGGACGCTGGCCCGTTCGGTGAGCGGGGTGGCGAGGAACATGACGTCGCCGTTGGCGAGCCAGGACGCCCGCACGCGGTAACGGGGCCCGCCCGGCCGGGCCGGGCCGGCGGTGAAATAGACGGCGCTGCCCGGCACTCGCCGCGCGTCAGGTGGGCGCTCGCCCCAGCTCTGGGGCCGAGGCGGCCCTCCGCCCCGGGGCGCTCGCACCACCGCAGTCCGCCTCCGCCAGGCCGACCCGGCGAGGTGCCCGGCAACCGGGAGCGCCCGCCGGCGCTGGGGCGCGGCGGGTGCCCCAGGCCGGGGACGAGAACGGCAGCATCGGCTCGGTCAATGTCGACACTGGCGCCCGGTGATCGAGAAGGCGGGGACGCTTCCGAGCACCCGGCCGCCCGGGGTGCGCTCCTCGAGAAACGCACCCGGCGCGTCGTCGGCCACGAGATCGAGGCTGGGCCGGGCCCCATCGTTCAGGCACTGCTCGATCCCGGGGTGCTCGGCGGCGAGCGTGCTGTCGATCTCGTTGTCCAGATAGGAGCCGAGGGAGGCATAGACCACTCCCGCCGCCAGCACGAGAGCCACGAGTGCCACGACCCCTGCCGCCAGCACGAGGCGGATCTGGAGGGACATCTAGGCGTCGGGCTCCCGCAGCACGTAGCCGACGAGGCGGATCGTGTGGATGAGCGGAGGCCCGAGAGCATCGAGCTTCCTCCGCAGGTAGCGGACATAGGTCTCGACGATGTTCTGGTTCCCTCCGAAGTCGTAGTGCCACACGTGGTCGATGATCTGCTGCTTCGAGAGCACCTGGCGCGGGTTCAACAGGAACAGGCGCAGCAGGCTGAACTCGGTCGCGGTCAGCTGGACCGGGACGCCGCCCCGCCAGACCTCGTGGGTGCCCTCGTCCAGTTCGAGGTCGGCGAAGGAGAGCCGCTTCTGGGGAGCCGTGCCCGCCCGCCGCAGGAGGGCCTTTGCCCTCGCCACGATCTCGGCCAAGAGGAAGGGCTTGACGACGTAATCGTCCCCGCCGAGGCCGAGCCCGGCCACGAGATCCTGCACGTCGCTCCTGGCGGTGAGGAAGAGCACCGGCACCTCGATACCGTCCTCCCGCATCCGCCGCGTCACCTCGAAGCCGTCGAGATCGGGCAGCATCACGTCGAGCACCACGAGGCCGAAAGGCTCCTCCTGGACGAGGGCGAGGGCTTTGCGTCCCGTGGTCGCCTCGCTCACCTCGAACCCCTCGTAGCGAAGCACGGTGGCCACGGCATCGACGATCGACGGCTCGTCGTCCACCACGAGGATGCGAGCAGCATCCTGACCGGGATCGGTGCTCCCCATGGCGGCCAGGTTCGCGCGCCCAGCCGCCGCGCCGCTGGGCGCGCCCTGAGAGCGAGCTGAGGTTTGTCCCCGGGGCGAGCACCTGCCGCCCGGCGGAGAAGCGCCGGACGGCGCTGCGGGGATGCAATCTCAGCAGGAGCGGCGCTGATGCTCAGGCGACTCTCAGGCTGTGCCGCGATCATCTAGGGCGAGCAGCACGGGCGAGGAGATTCGGTGGCGGTGTCAACATTCGATCCACGGTCGCCCGCAGGCCGCTCGAGATCGCGCCGCCGCTCGCAGGGTTCCCGCCCCGGGCCCCTGCCGAGGCCGTGGACGGTCGATGCGGCCACGGTCGTCGTCGGCCTCGGAATGGGCGTCTGCGTCGGCGTCGCCCTGACCGCAGAAACCCACGGGCAGCTGCATGCAACCGGCGGCGTCGCCACGTTTCTCGGCAGCCTGACCGGGCTCGTCGGGACCTACCTCGCCCTCGTGATGGTCCTCCTCGTCAGCCGCATCCCGGCCGTGGAACGGGTGCTCGGCCAGGACGGTCTTCTCCGATGGCATCGCCGCCTCGCTCCGTGGCCGATCTCTCTCATCACGGCCCACGCCGTGCTCATCACGGTCGGCTACGCCGAGGCGGCCAAGACCGGCGCCTGGCACGAAGCTGGGCGTCTTCCTCTCCAGGTACCCGGACATGCTGACTGGCCACGGCTGGTCTGGCCCTGATGCTGGCGATCGGCGTGGCCTCGATCCACTCGATCCGGCGCCGGTTCCGGCGCGAGACGTGGTGGGCGTTCCACCTGTTCATGTACCTCGCCCTCGCGCTCGCCTTCTTCCACGAGATCGCCCTCGGGCCCTCCTTCGTCGCCCACCCGCTGGCTCGGGCCGTCTGGACGCGCGGCGTGGGCGGCGACGGCGGGCCTCGTCCTCGTCTACCGCGTCGGGCTGCCCGTCTTGCGCTCGGCCCGCCACCGCCTCGACGGTCGTGGAGGTCCGCCCGGAGGCGCCGGGCGTGGTGTCGGTGATCCTGAAGGGCCGGCGGATCGAGGCGCTCGCCATCTCCGGCGGGCAGTTCTTCGAGTGGCGCTTCCTCGTCCCCGGGATGTGGTGGCAGGCCCATCCCTTCTCCGTCTCGGCCCGCCCGCAGGCGCCCTACCTGCGCCTCACCGTGAAGGTGGTGGGCGACTTCACGTCGGCCGTCGCCCGGCTGCGGCCCGGGCACCCGGGTGGTCGTGGAAGGGCCCTACGGAGCCTTCACGGCGCACGCCCGCCGGCGCCCCAAGGTGGCGCTGCATCGCCGGCGGCATCGGCGTGACCGCCGCCCGTTCCCTGCTCGAGGATCTCCCGCGCGGCACCGATCCGGTCGTGGTGCTGCGGGCCTCGACGCCCGGAGACCTCGTGCTGGCGGGCGAAGTGGCCGAGCTCGTCCGGGTCCAGCGCCGTGGCCGCCTGCACGAGGTGGTCGGGCCCCGGGCGGCGCTCGGCACCGACTGGCTCGCCGCCTCGTGCCGGATCTGTCCGAGCGCGACGTCTATGTGTCGGGCTCGGAGGGCTTCGTGATCGATGTCGTGGCGCTCGCGGGCGCCGCTCGGCGTCCCGGCCGACTCGATCCACCACGAGGTCTACGCGCTATGAGCAGGAAAGTGCCGGTCGAGCGCCGTGGTGTGGGGCCGGCGGTCGAGGGGCCGGGCCAGCAGCGGGAGCGAGCTCAGCCGGGGAGCGAGATCGTGAGACGCGCCCGCATGGCGGTGGCGGCAGCCGCCGTCGGGGCGACAGCCGTGGTCTCCCTGCACGCCAATCGGACGAGCTCCCTCCTCGGAGGCGCCGGCGCCGGCGGACGTGCGGCGGCGCCGTCCACCTCCGTCCCGAGATCAGGCGGCGGCAGCACGACCACGGTGCCGTCGCCCGCATCACCGGCCTCTGTGCGGAGCGCCGTCGGCAACAGCGAGCAGTACGGCTTCGGTGTGCTGGCGGTCAAGGTCACAGTCCGCGGCCGGCACATCGTCAACGTGACGGTCGCGCAACCTGCAGACCGACCGAGCCGACTTCGCAGTCGATCGCGGACCAGGCGATCCCCATGTTGAAGAGGAGAGGTGCTCTCGGCTCAGAGCGCGCACATCAACGCCGTCTCCGGCGCCACCTACACGAGCGCCGGCTACGCCGACTCGGTTCAATCGGCGCTCGATCAGCTGCACGTGTCGTGACCGGAGCTCCGGAGCATGATCAGCAGCACCGAGGAGGTCATGGGCACCGTCGTCTCGATGCAGGCTTCCGGCGTGCTGCCCGAGGCCCGAGGTCCGCGCCCGCTTCGAGCAGGCCGCGGGCGCTCCTCGGGGAGCTGGACGAGATGTTCAGCACGTGGAAGCCGGAGAGCCCGGTGAGCCGCCTCCGCCGCGGGGAGCTCGAGCCGGCCGAGGCGCCGTCGGAGGTGCACGTCGTCATCGACCTCTGCCGCCGCGCCCGGGAGCTGACCGGGGGTTGGTTCGACCCGTGGGCGATGCCGGGTGGCTTCGATCCCACCGGCCTCGTGAAGGGATGGGCGGCCGAGCAGGCGCTCGGGGTTCTCGCGGCGCCCGGCATCGATTCGGCCATGGTGAACGCCGGCGGAGACGTGGCTGTGCTGGGACGGCCGTCGAGCGGCGACAGCTGGCGGATCGGGATCGCCCACCCCTGGCGCCCCGGCGCCCTCGCGTGCGTGGTGCAGGCCACCGCCGCCGTGGCGACGTCGGGCACATACGAGCGCGGCCGGCCACCTCGTCGACCCCACCGGCCGCTCGCCGTCCTTTGCCGCCTCGGCCACGGTGACGGGCGGGAGCCTCTGGCTCTGCGACGCCTTTGCCACCGCCATCACCGTCGCCGTCGACGAAGGCCTGGAGCTGATTCACTCCCTCGACGGCTACGAGGCCTACCTGATCCGCTCCGATGGCTCCGAGACGGCCACGGACGGCTTCCCCTTCGCACAGGGGGCGCCCGAGGCCGCCGCCTCTGGCTCCTCCGCCGTTCCGGCCTACACGGGCGCACCTTGACGCCCTGGCGTCAGGAGAGGCCGAAGCGCACCGGTGACCAGGGTTATATTTCCTCGTGGTCTCCGCCTTCACCGACGGGCAGCAAAGAGCGGCGGGTAGCGCCGTCGGCGTGGGACGCCTGGCCAGGCGGCGCCACGGGCGAGCCGGATGGGCCGGCCTGATCGCGGCCGCCCTCCTCGCCACGGCCTGCGGGGGCGGCGCGCCGGGGAGAGCCGCCCAGCGGTCTTCGAGCACCACAGCCAAGCCGGCGACGACCACATTGGCTACCGGGACCACCGTGGCCCCGACGACCTCGGCGCCGTCCACCTCGACCAGCGCCCCGGCGACCACCACCACGACCGACCCCGGGAGGTTGCCCCAGACCCGGGCGGAGCCTCCGGTGGGTTCCTCCCTGCGCAGCAGGCTGATGGGCCTGTGGGACGCCATGGTGAGCGGCTCTTTCCGCACGGCGCTGCCACTGTTCTTCCCCGAGTCCGCCTACCTGCGCATGAAGACCGGCCTGCTGCCCGACCCGGCGGCGGACTACGCCGATCGCCTGATCGGCTTCTACCGCCTGGACCTGGCGGCCTATCACCGGGCCCTCGGGGCGGGCGCCGCGGGCGCCACCCTCGTCAGCGTGCGGGCAGCGCCGGCAGACGCCGCCTGGATCCCGCCCGGTGCGTGCGAGAACCTCATCGGCTACTGGCACCTGCCCGGCGCCCGCTTCGCCTACCGGGAGGAAGGAGTGGTGAGATCCTTCGCCGTCGCCTCGCTCATCTCGTGGCGCGGCACCTGGTACGTGGTGCACCTCGGGCCCAACCCGAGGCCCGTCGATATCGGCACGGTGGACCAGCCGGCCGTCGGGCCCGGTACGCCCGGACCGGCCGGCGGATGCTGAGGCCGCGGATCGGCGACTTGACGGCCCGGCCCACCGCCCCCGCTGCTGAGGAGGCGAAGCGGGCCGATCTGGCAGGGGCGGGCCGCTACCAGGGCTGCTCTGTCACGCCCGGCTCCCGGACGAAGACGGCGAAGAAGTCCTTCGTGGCCGGGAAGAGGAACCGGGTGGGGATCGAAGCCGGGTTGGGCACGAAGATCGAGGGCTGGGCGGCGTCCGGGCCACCGTAGGTGATCAGGATCGGCCACTCCGGGTTGATGTCGAGCTGCATCGCCCGCACGGCCCCCACGTCGACGAGGATCCTGGCCAGGCTGGCGGCGGTCTGGTCGGCGGCGGCCACGTAGATGAGATTGCCCTTGGCGTCGATCCCGAGGCCGGTCCGCCAGACCGCCGGCACGCCGCCGAGAGTGATCCCCCACCGGCTCCCCACGGCGGCGGCCCGGGTCGGGGCGCCCGCGTTGACCAGGAGAGGCAGATTCTGGCGGGCGACGAGGATGTCCGGGCCGGGCTTCGGCCCGCCGTGCCAGTCGAGGATGTCGACGGTGCCGTCCCTGTAGGCGACCACCGTCGCCAGGCCGTTGATCATGGGGAAGTAGAGCGTGTGGTGGGTGTAGAAGCCGGCGGCGGAATCCTTCTCGTAGAAACCCGAGTTGAACGTGGTGAGCAACCTCGGCCACCCGGACCGGGGGACGCTCTCCGGACCCCGGTTGAGCGGAGTCTGGCCCGGTCCCTCGTAGCCCGGATAGAGGGCGAACTGCGTCGTCGAGGCCCTCATCCAGGCCACGTAGGCGACGATGCCCGGCTGGGCCGGCTCGGGGCGGAACGTCGTGGTGAGGATGGAGGGAGGCCCGGGTGCCCATCTGTCCATCCGCACCCATTTGCCCTCGCCGGCGAGCGGCGGCGAGATCCTCGGCTTGACCGGAGGCGGCTCGTATGCCGGCGGAGGGACGGTCGTCGTGGTGGCCGCCGGGGCCCTCGTCGTCGAGGAGCCGCCGTTCGTCGACGAGGAGACGCCCTGTCCAGTGGTGGAGGGGCCGGTCGTGGTGGACGACCCCTTTGCGGACGCGCCGCTGCAGGCGACCAGGGTGCAGGCGCTCACGAGGAGGACCAGCAGCGACATCACCGGCGGGCGGCGACCGCGGTCGTTGCCCTCGTGCCCGTCCCCGGGCGGTCTCGCCAAGGCTGTTCGGCCGGTCAGCTGTCCGCCCGGAGCCGCCGCCCTTCACCGGGTGGCGACGCGCTCACCAGGTCGAGCGGTGCGACGGGGGCGACGCGCACCAGCAGGTTGTAAGTCACGAGGGCGATCGCCAGGTGCATCACCATGAGCACTGCGACCGCCTTGCCCGACTGCCCCCGCACGAGGAGGTAGAGGTCGGGCAGCCACAGGACGAGCGTGACGAGAACGGCCAGGCGGAGGAACAGCCACCGGGGCGCCGATGTCACCCGCGTCACGACCGGCCACGCCACGCAGGCGATTATGACGCCGATCACGGTCAGCTTGCAGTAGTCGGCGAACTGAAAGTGGGCGTAGCCCTTCGTGGAGGGGAAGACGGCTTGCCCGATGGCGACGAGGACCGCATCGACGATGAGCGAGCCGGCGATGGCCGCCAGGGTGGCCAACAGGACTCTCCCGGGGGCCGGTTGACGATGACGGGGGGAAAAATCGACGCGCGCCAGCTCCGCCAGTTGCTTGATCATCCCTTGAGTTTACTGGGTGATGTGCCGCTGGTCGTAACGGCACCGGATCTCAACGGCTGCTCCCGGATATCATCAGCGGCCGCCCGGTGGGCGCTCAGCCGGCATTCAGCCGGCCTGGGGCGCACCGTCGGAGTCGAGCCGGCCGTGGAGGTAGTCGTCGTAGGCGCCGAGGTCGAGGAGGCCGTGGCCGGAGTAGGAGAAGAGGATGACCTTCTCCTCGCCCGTCTCCTTGGCCGCCAGGGCTTCGTCGATCACCGCCCGGATGGCGTGCGCCGTCTCGGGGGCCGGGATCGGCCCCTCCGAGCGGGCGAACGAGACGGCCGCCTCGAAGACCTTGGACTGCGGATAGGCGTTCGCTTCGACCCTGCCCGCCCGCACCAGGTTGGAGATGATGGGGGCGTCGCCGTGGTACCGGAGACCGCCGGCGTGGATCGAGGGCGGGATGAAGTCATGGCCGAGCGTGTACATGGACAGGAGCGGCGTCAGGCCGGCGGTGTCGCCGAAGTCGTACTCGAAGCTGCCGGTGGTGAGCGTGGCGCAGGCCGTCGGCTCCACGGCGAGCAACCGGACCCCCTCGTCGGGCACGAAGGGCAGCGAGATGCCCCCGAAGTTGGACCCGCCGCCGCAGCAGCCGATGACTACGTCGGGGAGCCGTTCGCCCGCCATGTCCAGCTGGCGCTTGGCCTCCTGGCCGATGACGGTCTGGTGGAGGAGGACGTGGTTGAGCACCGAGCCGAGGGAGTAGTGGCTGTCCTCGCGGGTGGCGGCATCGCGGACGGCGTCGCTGATGGCCTTCCCGAGGGAGCCGGGATGATCGGGCTCGTCGACGGGCGACGGCACGACCTCGGCGCCCCAGGTCTCCATCATCACGCGCCGGTAGGGTTTCTGCTCGTAGGACGCCCGCACCATGTACACCTTGCACTCCAGGCCGAACAGGGCGGTGGCGAAGCCGAGGGCGCTCCCCCACTGGCCGGCGCCGGTCTCGGTCGTGAGGCGGGCGACGCCCTCGGCCTTGTTGTAGAAGGCCTGTGGCACGGCGGTGTTCGGCTTGTGCGAGCCGGCCGGCGAGACGGACTCGTCCTTGTAGTAGATGCGAGCCGGAGTGCCCAGCGCCGCCTCGAGGCGCTCGGCCCTCACGAGTGGGGTCGGCCGCCAGATCCGGAGGATGTCGAGCACCTCGCCCGGAACGTCGATCCACGGCGCGGCCGAGACCTCCTGGCCGATGAGGGCCATGGGGAACAGCGGCGCCAGATCGTCGGGACCGACGGGCTGGCGGGTGCCCGGGTGAAGCGGCGGGTCGAGCGGCGTCTTCAGGTGCGGGATGACGTTGAACCATGCCTCTGGGATCTGCTCAGACGGAAGATTCCAACGCACCGGCCCGCTCCTCTCGTGCGACAACGGAGCGCCGATCATCGCACAGGCGAGCTCGCGTCCCCGAAGTCGACGTCGGCGGGCGCCGGGCCGTGGAACAATCCTCAGATGCGCAAAGCCCAGGGATTCGGCTCGTTGTGGCACTTGGCCACCCGGTTCTTCGGCTCCGTCCTCCCTGTCGGCCCACCGAAGGCCTCGCAGGACTGGGCCATCGGCCATCTGCTGCCCGGCGAGGCGGCGCTGTTCGCCGCCATGAGCGGTCCCGACCGGCGCCACGCCATCGGGGTGGCCCGCCGGGCGGTCAGCCTGCTCGGCGGTGCGGACGAGACGCCGAACGAGACGCCTGATCGTGCCTTCGTGGCGGCTGCGCTACTGCATGACGTGGGCAAGAACGAAGCACAGCTCGGGACCTTCGGCCGGGTCGGGGCGACGGTGATGGCGGTGGTCTTCGGCCGGGAGAAGGTGGTGGCCTGGGGTCACCCCCGTGCCGTGGCCATGGTGGCGCCGGGCGCCGGGGATGAGCGGCCCGAGGCCCGGGCGCGAGACGCGCCGCCCGCCGGCGCTGTCGCGGTGGACGATCCAGGGCTGGAGGGCTCGGATGGGCATCTACCTCATGCACGACAGCATCGGCGGCCGCCTGCTGGAAGGTGCCGGGAGCGAGATGCTCACCTTCAGGTGGGCACGTGAGCACCATCTCCCCGAGAGCCGGTGGAGCGTCGACGGGCGCCTCGGGCAGGCTCTGAAAGAGGCCGACGACGACTGATGGACCACCGGGCCCACTCCGGTTGGAGATGCCAGCAGCGCGCCTCGGTGAAGAGCCATTGAGTTGATAGGCGAGCCCGGCACGGCGAACTGCCGGGCGGTCGGCTCAGTCCGGCGGAGCGGCGGGGCCTCCGGGCGCGGTGGGCGAGGCCGGGCCGCCGGCCTGGGAGTCCAGCAGAGACCCGGGATCCTCCCGCATCTCTCCGTTGGAGCGAGCACCGACGCGAACAGCCCTGTTGCCGCCTGTGCCGGTGGCCCGGTGGTAGGACCGGTAGCGGTGCCAGATGACGAAGGCGAGGGCGAGCACGACGAGGACGCCGATCACGTACCCGGCGTCACTGAAGTCGTGGGCGATCTTCTTCCACTGCGAGCCGACGCCATAGCCGATGCCCGCCCACGCCCCGAGCCAGATGAGGCTGCCCGCCCCGGTGAGAACGCCGAATCGCACGAGCGGCACCTCGGCGACGCCTGCCGGTACGGCGACGAAGTTGCGGACGAGCGGCACGAGCCTGCTCCCGAAGACCCCCCAGCGATCGTGGCGGTCGTACCACGCTTCTGCCCGGTCCAGATCAGCGTGGGAGAGCAGTAAGTACTTCCCCCACCGGTCGACGAAGCGCCGGCCGCCCGTTCGGCCCACCCAATAGGCGATGTAGGCACCGACGACCTCTCCGGCGGTTCCGATGGCGATCACGGCCGCCAGGTTGACCTTGCCGGTGGCGGCGAGAGCCCCGGCGACCCCCATCGTGAGCTCGGACGACGTCGGGATGCAGCAGGACTGCGCCACGCACAGAATGAAGATGGCCGCATAGGTGGACGAGTGGACGAACGACGTAGGGTCGAGAAGGCCGAGCACCGCCTGATGATACCGGTGCCCGGCGGCCGCTTCAGATACACCCCGGCATCTCTCGGTTCGGGCCCGGCCCTAGTCGTCGAGGTTGACGACTATCGCCTCCTGTGTGGTGCGGGCGATCACGACGACGGCTTCGTCTTCGAGGGACGGGTTCTCCTCCCGGTGGGCCACGTAGGGAGGCACGAAGACATAGTCGCCCGGGGCGGTCTCGAGTCGGATCTCGCCGGCGGCGTCTCCGCCGAGCATCACGAAGGCCGGACTGCCTGCGACGACGTAGATGCCCGTCTCGGACCGCCCGTGATGGTGGTTCGCCGACCTGGCTCCGGGCGCCAGGCGGGTCTCGCCCATCCAGAGAGCCTGCGAACCACAGGCCGCTCCCGAGATCGCCTCGGAGCGCAGCATCCCCTCTGTCTGAGGGGTGTCGCTGCTCAGCTGCTTTGAGCAGACGAGGTGGAGAGACGAATGGTCCGCCCGGCCAGGCTCAGGCACCGAATGGCGTGGTGAAGCGGACGACGGTGTAGGCGATGATCAGCGGGACGTCCACCGCGAAGACGACGAGCATCCCGGTCACGACGGCGAGAGGGCCTCCCCGGGCGTGGTTGTGCACGAACGACAGCTCGATGATCCCGGCCGAGATGACGTAGGCGAGGAGCGCCCACCGGGCCACGAGGAGGAAGGTGTGCCACGGAAAAGCATGCAACCGAACCAGCATGACCACGGCGACCAAGAGCAGAACTGCGCTCGCCGCCAGGAGCGCCACCGGGAGGGCGAGCTGCGGCCGCCGCGGGACGTAGGAGGCCATGACGATCCCTCCCACAACGGCCAGCATCAACGACGACATGGCCACTTCTGCCACAGGCGGGAGGCGGCGGGCGGAGCCGGCCCGAGAGGTCCCTTCAACAGCCGCGGTCACAGAGTCGCCACCCTGGTCATGATGATGAGCGTCGCCACCTGCATCAGCCCGGTGATCCCGGCCGTGTAGACGAAGCGCCGCATGAGGCGACCGATGACTTCGCCATTCGGATGCGGTTTTCTCATCTCGAAGAGCACGGCGATGTTGGCCGGCTCGAGTACCCCGAGGGCGACAACGGCCATCACCCCGACGACCACGAACGAAACGATCAGCCAGGCGTGGTTGGGGCTGGAGGCCGCCAGGTTGCCCTGCTTCAGGGCCAGCTGGAATCCGGCTGCCAAGGTCATGAGCACGAGCGTGGGCATGATGAGGACCATCTTCGGCATGAAACGCGAGGCGAACTCGGCACGTGCCGGGAGCGACAGGCGACCGATGATCGGCCCGAGCGCCAGCCCGACGAACAGGTCGATGGCGGTCCAGAGAGCCCCGCCGGCGACATGGCAGAAGTCGAGCGCCCAGTACCAGTTGCCCTCGATCGAGACGATGACGAAGATGACGATGGCCGCCACTATGGGCAAGCCCTTGAGCGGCACCACCTGCAGCGGCGGGCGCGGGGGCGCCTCATCGGTGACCCCGGCTCCCATTGCCGCCCGCACGACGTCGGTCACTTGGTGCCTCCACTCACGAAGCGTTGAGCCATTCCTCGAAACATGATGCCTGCGCTCATCCTATTCCTCCACACGTGCGGCTCCCAATCTGGCGGGCGGTCATAATCACCCGGGTGGAGGAGCTCCCCACGGGGACCGTGACGATGCTCTTCAGCGACATCGAAGAGTCGACGTTACTGCTGAGGCGCCTCGGCGACCGTTACGGCGAGGCCCTGTCCGCCCATCGGGCGCTGCTGCGTGAAGCCTTCGGCGCCCACGGCGGCCGGGAGATGGACACAGAGGGCGACAGCTTCTTCGTCGTGTTTCCGCGGGCACGCGATGCCGTCAACTGCTGCGTGGCGGCGCAGCGCTCTCTGGCCGCCCACCAGTGGCCCGCAGGTGCCACGGTGCGGGTGCGGATGGGAATCCATACCGGCGAGCCGACCCGCCACGAGGAGGGGTACGTCGGGCTGGACGTGCACCGGGCGGCGCGGATAGCCGCCACCGCGCACGGCGCCCAGGTGGTGCTGTCGGACGCCACGCGGGTGCTCGTCGAGGAAGCGTTGCCCGCAGAGGTGTCCGTGCGCGATCCGGGCTGGCACCGCCTGAAAGACATCGAGGCGCCGGAGCGCATTCACCAACTCGTGGTGCCAGGCCTGGCGGACCGTTTCCCGCCGCTCAAGAGCCTCGGTGCCGAGTCGAGCGTCCCGGTGCCTCCGACTCCCCTCGTCGACCGGGAGGAGGACGTCGAGAGGATCTGTGCCGCCCTGCGGAGACCGGGGGCGCGGCTCGTCACGCTCACGGGCGCGGGCGGGGTGGGCAAGACCAGGCTGGCTCTCATGGCGGCGGCCACGCTCGGGGAGGCTTTCCCCCACGGCGTCTTCTTCCTGCCGCTGGCCGCTGTGACAGAAGGCGACGCCATGTGGAGGGCCATCGCCGACGGGCTCGGTGTGGGCGGGGAGGAGCCTGTCCCGGCGGCGACCGAGTACCTCTCCCGGCGGCACGCCCTCCTCGTGCTCGACAGCCTGGAGCAGCTGCACGAGGCCGGCGGTGTCGTGGCCTCCCTTCTGTCGGCCTCTCCCCAGCTGACGGTGCTCGCCACGTCGCGCAGGCCCCTGCACCTGCAAGGAGAGCAGGAACAGCCGGTGTCACCGCTCGAAGTGCCTGCCGACACTGCCCTTGACACGGTGGCCGCTTCAACTGCCGTGCAGCTGTTCGTCCAGCATGCGGCCATGGTGAGCCCGGGTTTCGCCATCACGGAGGCAAATGCGGCTGACGTAGCCGCCATCTGCCGCCGGCTCGACGGGCTGCCGCTCGCCATCGAGCTGGCCGCCTCCCGGATCAGGCTGCTCGGCCCGAAGGCTCTGCTGGCTCGTCTCGGACGGAGCCTCGAGCTCGCCGGCAGTGAGGTCGGGCGCCCCACAAGGCATCAGACCCTGCGGGCCACGGCGGCGTGGAGCTACGAGCTGCTGGCGCCCGAGCTGGCCCGAGTGCTGGAGCGGGTGAGCGTGTTCGTGGGCGGTTGTGATCTCGAGGCCATCGCCGCCGTCGCCCTCTCCGACGAAGGCGCCGGCCCCGACCCGCTGCCCTATGTGGCGGACCTGCTCGACATGAGCCTGATCACGGTGACAGAAGGCGTGGACGGTGAGCCGCGGGTGGGCATGCTCGAGACGATCCGGGAGTTCGCCCTCGAGCGCCTCGAGCAGAGCGGCGACCTCGACGCCTCCCGCCGCCGGCATGCGGAGCACTTCGCCGCCTTTGCCGAGCGAATGCAACAGCAACTGCTCGGGGTGCGGCACATGGCGTCGCTCGACCGTCTCGAGGCGGAGCACGAGAACCTGCGCGCCGTGCTGAGCTGGTGCCTCGAGGAGCCTGCCGGACCCCTGGACATCGAGCGGGCCGGCCTCGGCCTGCGACTGGTCCAGGCGATTGCGCCGTTCTGGTACGACCACGGTCACGCCTCAGAAGGGCGGCGGTGGATGGAGCTGGCGGTCGAGGTGGCCCCCGTCGAAAGCGCCCCACTCGCCCAGGTCGCACACTGGCTGGCGGTGTTCCTCCAGCAACAAGGCGAGTACGGAGCCGCCGTCCAGCTCTTCGAGCGGAGCCTGGCCATCTGGGACACCCTCGGGGATCAAGAGCAGGTGGCTCGGGAGCTCAACAGCCTGGCGATCACCCACCGTTACCTCGGCGACCTGGACAAGGCGAGATCCCTGCTCCTCGACAGCATCGCCATCGCCCGGGAGCTCGGGAATGACCGCCGCCTCGCCACGGCGCTGTCGAACCTCGGCCAGACCGAGAGCGCCGCCGGCAACCTGGACCGCGCGGCGGAGGTCCTCCAGCAGGCGCTCGAGCTCGACCGCGCCCTCGGCGACCTCCTCGGCGTGGCGATCGACAAGCAGTCCCTCGCCGCCGCCAGCCTCCGGGCCGGCCGGCCCGAGGAAGCCCACCAGCTGCTGGTCTCCCTCCACGACTACCTCGTC
Source organism: uncultured Actinomycetota bacterium (assembly GCA_963754255.1). Taxonomy (GTDB): domain Bacteria; phylum Actinomycetota; class Acidimicrobiia; order Acidimicrobiales; family Bog-793; genus CAVWEW01. The sequence continues at coordinate 48,316 of CAVWEW010000004.1, read as the reverse complement.
GGCTCCCGCGACATCGAGTTCCTCGTCACCACGGTGGAGTTGCATGCCGGTGTGGCAGCGGCCCGCGGCGACGCCCCCAGCGCCGCCCGGCTCACCGGCGCGGCAGAAGTCATGCGCCGCCGGGCGGGGATGCCGATACCGCTGACCGATGCCGCCCTGCTCGAGAAGTTGCTCACGCCGGCGCGCGCCACCATCCCGGGCGAGGCGTGGGAGGCCGAGAAGGCTGCCGGCGCCGCCCTCAACCAGCAGCAGGTGCTTGCTCTCGTGGCACCTCCCCTCCCCCGACAGCCCTGACGGGCTCCGGGATGGCGCCGGCCCGGCGCCTTGGCGCGGGCGCCAGGCAATAGGTAGCGTAGTTTCCTGTTCGGGCTCCGGCGGCCGTCACCTCAGGCGGGGCGGCCCCTGCCGGCCGAGGGAGGAAGTGATGCGGAGATGAAGCATCCTGCCGTCGCCACCGCACTTGTCGGTACCGTGCTCGCCGTCACCCTCGCCACGGGCGGCGGCGGCGCGTCGGGCGCGACCCCGAGCGGGCAGTCCTCGGCCCACCTGCCGCCCTCTGCGGTGCCACCGCCTGAGAATCCGCCTCAATGAGGTCGGTTACCGGCTGTTCGACCCGAAGGTCGCCTTCGTGATGCTGGCACGTGCCCAGCCGAAGGTCCGCTTCGTCGTGGAGCGCCGGGGAAAGATCGTCTACCGGGGCAGTTCCGCTCACGATCTCGGCCGCTGGAACAAGAACTACGCCGCCGTGTACGAGCTCGGCTTCTCCCGGTTGCACACGGCCGGCACCTACCGGGTGAAGGTGCTGGAGCCTGCGGCCTTCTCGCCCACGTTCCGGATCGCCACGGCCTCCAACCTCTACCACCGGCTGGTGCTCAACGCCGTGCGGTACTACACCTCGGAGCGGGACGGCCGCCATGTCGAGAGGTCGGTGCTCGACCGCAGGCCGGCGAACCTGACGGATCGCCGCGCCTACGTCTATGCCGATCCGCGCTACGACGCCAACGACAACCTGCTCGGCAGTCTGAAGCGGATCGGCGGCCCGATCGATGCCTCCGGCGGCTGGTTCGACGCCGGGGGCGGCTACGAGAAGTTCGCCTACACGGCCAGCTACACCGACGGGCTGCTGCTCGTGGCGGCGCGCGACTTCCCGGGTGAGTACTCGACGCTGCGCAGCGAGGCGATGTTCGGGCTCCACTGGCTGACCAAGCTCTGGGACCCGAAGAAGAAGGTGCTCTACATGCAAGTCGGCATCGGCAGCGGCTCGGCCGACAACAAGATCGCCGGTGACTACAACTACTGGTTCCTCCCGCAGGCAGAGGACCACATGGGTGCCAAGCCCGGGGACCCGGACTTCTACGTCGAGTACCGCCCGGTCTTCGAGGCGGCCCCGCCGGGCCGGAAGATCAGCCCCGATCTCGCCGGCCGCTTCGCAGCCGACTTCGCCCTCGGCGCAGAGCTCGAGGCGCACAGCAACCGGCCGCTCGCACTTCACTACCTCTTCCTCGCCCGCTCGGTCTACGCGATGGCCAAGACGACCGGCGTCAGACAGATCATCACCACGTTCCCGCACGACTACTACCCGGGAACCGAGTGGAAGAGCGACATGGCCTGGGGAGCCGACGAGATGGCAGCCGCCGACGAAGCGCTCGGGCTCGGCCGCGCCAGGATCACGGCCTCTCTCGCCCTCGCCGGGCGCTGGATGCGCGCCTACATCGCCCAAGGTCATCCGAAGGGGGGCGACACCTTCAACCTCTACGACAACGGGGCCATCGCCGAGGCCGAGCTGCTTCAGGCCATGCAGGCGAGCTCTGTTCCACCGGTGATGGCGAAGAGCACCGTGCTGGCCGACATGGCCGCCCAGCTGCGAGTGGGGGAGGAGTGGGCTGACGGTGACCCGTTCCGCCTCGGAACCGATATCGGCCCGGCGGACGCCACGCCGCACGCCTTCGGGCTCTACATCACGAACGCCCTCTACGAGCGGTACGGGGGCACGTCTGCCTACACCGGCTTCGCCCAGCAGCAGGTGAACTTCGCCCTCGGTGCGAACCCCTGGGGAAGCTCCTTTGTGGTCGGCGCCGGCACCACCTTCCCCCACTGCATGCAGAGCGAGATCGCCAACCTTTCCGGTTCCCTCGACGGGAAAGGCCGGATCCAGCTCGGCGCCACGACCGACGGGCCGAGCAGCGCTTCGAACTTCATCGGCCTCGGCACGGTGGACGGCATGAGAGCCTGCAGCGCCGGCGACTTCCGGCCCTTCGACACCTCCACGGTGAGGTACGAGGACAACGTCGTCGCCTGGCCGAGCGTGGAGCCGGCCGACGACTACGTGGCCGCCTCGCTGCTCGCCTTCGCCCTCGGTGCCGCCGGCGCCGGCTGATTCCTCGGTTGGAGACGACGGGGGCGCCGGGACCGATGAAGACTGCGCTCACACGGCGTGTGATCCGCGCCTCGACCGAAGACATACTGGGGCATGCCCACGCTGAGCTTGCCGGTCTTGACCGTGCACGAGTCGTTCCTGGTGGCCATGGACGAGCTGCGGGCCGAGGGCCGTGGTGGTCCGGACGACGACACCATGGTCGGCCGGGAGATGAGGGAGTGGAGCAGCCGGTGGGGGACGCCGGAGGGTTTCGCCGCCTACGTCACGTCGTTGCGGGCTGAAGCCGAAGAGGAGACGCCCCGGCCGGAGGGCTTTGTGCCCAGCACGACCTGGTGGTGGATCGAGGACGCCGCCTACCTGGGGCGGATCGCCCTCCGCCACCGGCTCACCGAGCGCCTGCGTAGGCTCGGCGGCCATATCGGCTACGACGTCCGGCCGTCGGCGCGACGCCGGGGCCATGCCACCGCCATGCTCGCCGCCGTACTGCCCGTGGCCCATGCCATGGACATCGATCCGGTTCTCGTCACCTGCGACGTCGACAACATGGCCTCCCGGCGGGTGATCGAGGCGAACGGCGGCGTGCTCGAAAACGAGGTCGAGGCAAAGCTCAGGTTCTGGGTGCCGACCGGCTGATCGTGCGGTCACACCCGGGCACCGATGAATCCGGCCTCCGCAGCCGGTCGAAGCGGTGGACGGAGTTGTCGGACTGAAGACACCGGCGAGGATACCGAGCGGCTACGACGCGTTGTCCGAAGGGTCGAGCGAGTTCGCACCGTTGGCCGACATGTTCTGGGGCGCCACCTGGGGCACGTGCCTCGACCGGTTCGGCGTGCGGTGGATGTTCAACTACGTTCCGCGAGCCGGCTGAGCACGAAGCCGGCGGAGCCCTGAGTCACCTTCGGGCTCTTCTGCGAGAAGCGCCACGTCTCGTCGCTTGGTTCGCTCCAGTCCAATAGGGATAGACAAGGACGCACAAGCGCCGGAGCTGCCTCGGTTCAATCGAGCTGCAGGCAGCCATGGAAGAGGAGGCACCATGTACGTCGTCGTGAAAAGCTATTCGGGAGAGGGCGCGTCTAAGGTCTTCGACCTCCTCGGGGAGAGGGCGGAGGACGTGAGGAACCTGATCGGCGGCGTGCCCGGCTTCGTCAGCTACGCGGCAGTCCGGAGCGGCGATGGCGGCCTGACGGTGACAGTCTGTGAGGACAAGGCCGGCACCGATGAGTTCTCCCGGCGAGCGGCCGGCTGGGTGAAGGAGAACGTCAGCGTGTTGGCTAACCCGCCAGTCGTCACCGAGGGCAGCAGCGTCCTGCACTTCAGCTCCTGATCGGCCTTTCTTGTTGCAAGTGCTCTTAGCGCTGCGGTTGTCACCAAGAGCGCGCGCTTTCCCGCTAACAAGTCTGTAAGCGAGACCAAAGCTGACGCTACAATCGCTATCTGCACCCGGTCAGTCACAGTGTGTAAGTAGTTTTGTCGTCCTTTTAAAACCGGGCTATCATCACGAGCGGGGATTTCTAATACGGCCTATGTCCTCTTCTTATCGGCGGCCGATATGCGGGGGGACAGAATGCTTCAAGACAAACATATAGGACGCTGGCTCGCGGGGTCGCTCGGGGTGATATCCCTCGCCGGCGCCATGGTGACGGTCGCCGCCGGATCCGGGTCGGCCGCCCTGGCGACGAGCCACAGGAGTGTCGTGCAGCGGGCGCGACCGGATGTGTCCACCCGTGGCGGCGTCCGAGACTCGACGGCATCGGCGCAATATCCGGTGACGGCATTCTCACAGCAGTTCAAGTACAACACGACGCACTTCTGCCCGGCGGGGTCGGGGAACTCTCCGTGTGACGGCGACGGAGCAGCCGGCGACTACGGCACCATCGACCGCGTGGCGGGGGGCTTCTCCAACGGTGGTGACGGCAACTACGCTCCCGCCACAAAGGCGCTCGTCGGAAGCTCGATGGCGATCACCTCGGGGACCGGCGACGGCAACCTCGGCGTGGGATGTGCCGGCACGACGTCCAGCTCGAACCCGGGTGAGGCCTGCACGGGCCCGTACGCCCTCTTCGGGACGGGTGCCGCAGCAGGCGCCGAGAACGTCTTCCCGGCAAAGGGCTTCACCGTCACTGACGACCTCTACCTGTCGCCGAGCACGGCACCGGTGGCCGGGTCCCTCGTGGACGACGACGTCGAGATCAACACCAGCTCGGGCGGCTACGGCATCGACAACATCATCACCGCCTGTGCCGAGTCAACAGGCGGCGGCAGCTCGGGCTTCGTGGTCAACTTCGGCCACAACTCCGCCGGATCGTGCTCCGGCACGCCGGTGATCACCGCCGACGGTTGGTACCGTTTCGTCTTCGTCTTCAGCAACGTGGACGGCTTCGCATACCTGACCGAGTCCGTGTTGAGCGATCCCGGTGCAACCGGGACGCCGAGCGTGATGGCCACCAGCTCAGCCCAGCCCGTGGGTGGCGCTTCGGCCACAGCGATCTCCAACTGGGGTGGCCCGGGCTTCTTCTGGCTTCCCACAGAGGACATGAGCGGGTTGCCGCTCGCCAACTTCGCCCTGCAGCTCGGGGAGAAGGCCAACGGCAACACGCCGTAAGCATTGAGACGTAACACCGAGTTGAAGAAGGGGCGATCCGACTGGGTCGCCCCTTCTTCGCGCCGCGACCTGGGCCAAGCGCAAGGGGTCGGCGTGTACCCTTGAGAAGTCCCTCTTGGGAGTGACGTCCTGTTTGGACGAGACGAACCGTCTCGGTTGTTGCCCCTTCACAGGCTCGACGCCCTCTTCTGAGCATTTCGAAGGAGAGCGGTGGCAGTCGTTGTCATTGGCCCACGAGCTGCAACGCACGCGTCGGCAGCAGGACGCGAGCGCTAGCCATGTGCTTTTCGCCCGAGGGCGACCTCGTCGGCGGGGTCATCGTCGCTGCCATCGGCATCGATGCCTGCCGGCACCTGCGGGGCCGCCATGACCACATAGCTCTCGCCGTTCTCCCCTTGCTCCTCGGTGTCCACCAGATAGACGAGGCCTTCGTATGGTGGAGCCTGCAGGGAGTCGTGCCCCGGGGCCTCGGCCGGGTGGCCATGTGGATTTACCTCGTCGTGGCCTTCGTCGTCCTGCCGATCGTCGTGCCGCTCGTCATCCTGCTGCTCGAGCCCACAGCCCGGCGAAAATTGCGCATCGCACCGTTCCTCGGGCTCGGGGCCGTAGTGGCCACGGTGTTGCTCGTGACGCTGCTACGGAACGATCCCACCGTCAGACTGGGCACGTACCATCTCGCCTACTCGATCGGACTGCAGCACGGGGTCCTCGTCATCGGCCTCTACCTGCTCGCGACCTGTGGATCGTTGCTCGCCTCCGGGTTCCGCCACATCGTGATATTCGGGCTGGGCAACCTCGTGGCCGTCGCCGTCCTGGCCCGGTTGAGTGCCGACGGGTTCGCCTCCCTGTGGTGCTTCTACGCCGCCGTCAGCTGCGGCGCGATCATGCTGCACATGCGCTACGCCAAGGCCCACCGGGCCCTGCCGTATGCCGTCGGCTGACCCGGCATCGGGTCGGGCTCGAGCACCGATGGCCGCCCGCCGGCATGTCTCAGCGGCGCACTACGCCTCGAGGGCGAGCCCGTGCGGGGTGGCCTCGCGGTCGGTGGTCTCCTTGGGGCGCCGGCCGGGCATGGTGGAGATGGCGTCGGCGTCGCGGATCCGCAGGCTCGTCACCGAGCCGAGGAGGGCGAACCCGGCGGCGGTGAGGAAGGCGGCATGGTAGGCGGTGAGGTCGGGAACCGCCCGGTGCGCCACCAGGCGGACGGCGCCGACGGCCACCACCACGGTGGTGAAGGCGGCCACGCCGATGGCCCCGCCGAGCTGACGTACGGCGTTGAACATCGTCGAGGCCCGGCCGGTCGCCGCAGGGGAGATGGTGGCGAAGGAGGCGGCCTGGATGGGGACGAAGGTCTGGCCGAGGAAGATCCCCATCCCGAAGAGGAGGAGTCGCGGCACCCACAGGCTGGTGTGCACCCCGACGAGAGCCAGTAGTGAGATGAACACCGCCATGCCGAGGTTGCCCATGGCTGCGTGGCGGCGGGGGCCGAGCCGGGGGTAGATGAGCCGGGACGCCAGCTGGGCCCCCACCATCACCCCGATGGCCTCCGGGAAGGTGCTGAGGCCGGCCTGGAGGGCGGACAGCCCCCGACCGTCCTGGTAGAAGAGGGTGATCACGTAGAGCAGGCCGAGCAGCGCCGCCGTGGTGAGCAGGATGACGCCGGTACCGGTCCGGAAGAGGGCGTTCGTGAGCAGGCGGAAGTCGATGAGCGGGTCGGACCGGCGCAGCTCGTAGGGCACGAGGCAGGCGAGCAGCACGGTGCCGGCGGCGATGGTGGCAAGGACGTCGGTGTCCACCCAGGAGCGGCTCGGGCCGGAGGACACGCCGTACATGACGAGGCCGAGCCCGAGGCCGGCGAGCAGGAAGCCGGGCAGGTCGAAGCTTCCGGGGGACTTCTGCGGCACCGACTCGAGGAAGAGCGCCCCGAAGATGAAGGCGGCCACGCCGATGGGGAGGTTGACGTAGAAGACCCAGCGCCAGGAGAGGTCGGAGACGAGCAGGCCGCCGAGCACGGGACCGAGGGCAGGGGCGAGAGCGGTCGGCACGGTGAGGATGCTGGCCGCCCGCACCCGCTCGGCCGGGGGGAAGACCCGGTAGAGCATGGCCATCCCCACCGGGGCCAGCATCCCCCCGCCCACTCCCTGCAGGATCCGGAAGAGGACGAGCTCGGTCATGTTGGCCGCCAGCCCGCACAGCGCCGAGGCCAGCGTGAAGATCACGATCGCCCCGAGCAGGACGCGCTTACCCCCGAGCCGGTCGCCCAGCCAGCCCGAGGCGGGGATGAACACGGCCAGGCTGACGAGGAAGGAGATGGAGACGGCGCTCACGGCGGTGGGGGCCACGTGGAATGTCCGCCCGATGGTGGGGAGGGCCACGTTCACGATCGTGGTGTCCATGATCGACATGAACATGGCCGCCACGTAGACCGAGGCGACGGCGACCTTCTGACTGATCCTGGGAGCGGTAGGCGACATGGCTGTTCCAGGATAAGGAGATCGGGTCAGGCCGGCGCCGGGATCGGGACGCTCCGCACACACGGGAGGCGCCCGCCCGAGCGGGCAGGAGGCGCCTACCCGGGCAAGGCTCTCCCGTACCCGAAGGCACCGTGGTGCTGGCAGACCGCGGCGGCGAGCGTCATCGCCGACTGCATCACCGGCTCCGGGTCCTCCCCCCGCAGCAGGCCGGCGACGACCGCCCCGATGACGGCGTCCCCGGCGCCGAGCGTGTCGACGGGCACGATGGGCTCCGCCTTCACCTGGACCGTCAGGCCCGCCGCGGTGCCGAGAAGGGCGCCGTCGCTCCCCCTCGTCACGAGCACGATCTCCGGGCCGCCTTCGAGGGCGCGGGCCACCAGGGCGTCCGCTTCCCCGGAGTCGAGATGGCTACCGGAGAAGCAGGCCAGCCAGACCTTGTCGAGGAGAGGCTCGCAGTAGTCGAACGGGCGGTCGGAGAAGTCGAACGAGATGCGGCTGACGCCGGCCAGCTCGCCCAGCTGGTCCTCTGTGCCGCTGCACTCGCCGGTGTGGATGCAGTCGAACCGGGAGAGGTACTCGAGGTCCGCCGCGTCGAGGCGAAAGCGCGAGACACCGGGGTCGCCGTCGACGAAGTTCCTGTCCCCTGCGGCGAGCTCGATCACGCACGAGGCGGTGGGGCCCTCCTTCGTGCGGAGCCTGTCGGTGAGGACGTTCTCGGCCTCGAGAGCCGAACGGATGGCGGCACCGGCGTCGTCGTTCCCGACCACGCCGGCGTAGGCCGCCTCCACGCCGCTGCGCCTCAGAGCGACGGCGACATTGACCGCGTTGCCGCCGGGGAAGAGCATGCCGAGCGATGGGTACATGTCGACGACGTTGTCGCCGACGGCTACTACAGCTGTCAATACTCGACCTTGAACATGTATCTCCGGGTGTCGAGGTCGTGGCCCGTGACCGCCTCGTAGTGCTGAGCGAGCCGGGACATGAGCGTCCCGAGGGCGATCGGTGCCACCTCGGCACGAGCTTCTGCCGGGACCCCGGGAAGTTCGAGCTGCAAGCTGTCCACTTTGAAGGTGCGCTTGCTGTAGGTCTCGATGAAGCGGGCAGCCCGCTCCGCCACCGGCCGGGACGTGTCCTCTCCGAGCAGGAGGATGATCGGCAGGTCGTCGGTCACCATCTCGAAGGCGCCGTGGAAGAACTCGCCGGCGTTGAAGGCGGCCGCATGGAGCCACTGCATCTCCTGCAGGTAGCACATCGAGAGGCAGCGAGCCACGTCTTCGTTCGGGCCCGCTCCGAGCACATAGGTGATCGGCTCGTGGGCGAACTCCTCCGCGATCTGGGCGCTCTCGGGGTCCTGCTGGTCGATGGCCCGGCGGAGGGCCCCGGGCAGGGCCAGGTAACCGGCGGCGGCAGCCTCGAGCTCGTCTGTGCTCTCGTCTCCGTAGGCGCTCAACAGCTCGTGGGCGAGCAGGCCGAAGTAGACCTGCTTCGGTTCCCAGACGGTGTGCTTGCTCTCGTAGGTGAAGACGGTGTCGACACCCTTTGCCAGCTCGCTCTCGGCCGATCGGGTCATGCCGATGATGGTGCGGGCACCGAGGGAACGGGCCGTCTCGATGGCCTCGAGGGTCTCGGGCGTCTTGCCGCTGTGGGAGCCGACGACGACGAGGGAGTCGGGCCCGACGAGAGCGGGCCGGGCGTGGTTGAACTCGTTGGCGTTCATCCGGAACGAGACGAGGTGCTTCCCGCGCTGTGTGAGGGTGTACTGGGCGGCCGACATGGCGTAGTGGGAGCCGCCGCAGCCGACGAACCAGATGTTGGCGATGCCGCCGTCCTTTGCCTCGCCGGCGATGGCCTTGATCCGGTGGCGCTGGGCGCCGGCGAGCTTGATCGTCTCCTCGAAGTCCTCCGCGACCGGCTTCGGGGCGTGCTCGGTCTCTGTCACTGTGTTTCCTCCTTTATTGGGTGCGGGCGTTGCGGGCTCCGGGGGCGCCTGGCGCCTCTGGGGCCTAGTGGGTCAGGTACCAGTTCTCCGGAGTGATCCAGAAACCCATGTTCTGCGGCGTCGCCCCGTGCAGGTGGTTGCTGATGGCGGAGAACTGGTACGGCTGGAGGGGGAGCCACAGCACGGGCACGTTCCTCGTGAGGAAGTTCTCGTAGCTGTAGAGGGGCTGGGCGCTGTTGCCGACCTCGGCCGCCTGCATGAGCGAGTCGAGCGTGTTCGAGCAGTAACCGCCGACATAGGCGCCCCCGCAGCCGAAGATCACCGTGCCGAGGGGGTAGTTGATCGGCACGCCGTACTGCCAGCCGCCGAGGTAGTAGTAGTCGGTGTCCCAGGTGCAGGCGGCGCCCTTGGTGCAGGGAACGGCGGCGAAGGTGACCGATGCCGGCACAGGCCGCTGCTGGATGCTCACGCCGGCCTTGCTGGCGTCGCTCGACAGCATCTGCACCTCGATCTGGTCCTGGATGACGCCGGTCGGGTAGAGGAACTTGAAGCTGAGCGGCTCGCCGGCGGTGATCCCGGCGCCGCACTCGTTCGAGGCCGTACCCGGGCTGGCGCAGGTGTCGATGCCGTTCGGGTGGACAGACCAGCCGTGGCTCTTCAGCAGCGAGACGGCGTCGCTCACGCTGAAGGGATAGAGGTTCTGCCGCTCGACGGAGTCGCTCAGCACCTGCCCGTTGGCGGTGGGCTGCGGATTGTAGGGCGGCACCGGCCCGTAGGTGGGCACCCCCGAGCCGTACAGGGCGGACTTGATCATCCCGCTCTGGTTCACGAGGTGCTGGAGCGCCTGACGTATGTAGAGCTGCTGGAACAGCGGGCCTGACTTGGGATTGGTGTAGTTGTAGGTGGCATAGTTCATGCCCGCCTGGGCCCAGGGGACGATGGAGTAGCCCTGGCTCTTCAGGCGGCCTTCCGACGGCACGTCGTTGAAGGGCACGTAGCCGTAGTCGATGTTCCCGCTGAGCAGCTGGTTGTACTCCGCCGCGTCGCTCGTGAAGTTGAGGAACTGGATCTTGGACAGGGTCGAGCGGTCGGGTCCGGAGTAGCCCTTGTTCGGGACCATCGTGACCTCGCTGTTCGCCTGGTAGCTCTGCAGCCGGTAGGGACCGTCGACCACCTGCCAGAGCGGGTTGGTCGAGTAGGTGGAGAGGGTCTTCGACTGGCCGTCGAGGAACTTGTAGACGCTGAGCGCGCCGGAGGTCGTCCGGTCGTAGTTGCCCACGCTGGCAGAGGGGCTCGTCTTGTCCCACACGTGCTGGGGCAGGGCGAAGAGCAGGCACAGCTGGTTCAAGAGCAGCCACGACGAGTTGTAGGCGCGCTTGAAGGTGATCGAGAACGTCCGGCTGTTCTGGTAGCTGATGCTCGAGATGTTGTCGGGGAAGTAGCTCGGCACGTACTGGGCGTAGTTGGCCTTGTTCGCCTTCAGCAGGTTCATCCAGAACTCGACGTCCCTTGTCGTGATGGGCCGCCCGTCGGACCACTTCCAGTCCTTCAGCGTGATCGAGACCGTCCGGCCGCCGTTGGAGAACACCGGCGGCTCGGCGATGCTGAGCTTCTCGTTCAACGACAGCGAGGCGCCGGTGCCGAACCAGTACAGCGGCCGCCAGAACTGCTCGACGAACCAGAAGAACTCCTGCACCGTGTCGTCGGTGGAGGGGAACAGCGGGAAGATGTAGACGGGCTGTGTGCCCGGGAGGTAGGCCACGGTCACGGTGCCCCCCTTCTCACGGGCGCCGGAGCTCCCCCCGCCGTTGTTCGCCCCGGCCGAGCTGCACGATGCGAGCACCAGTGCGCTCGCGAGGAGGCTGACGAGCAGCCACGTGGACCTACGCCGGGGACGACTCATGATTTTCCTCCCAGATGCCGGAGCGGTGCGACGACGGGTGTGGTGTGAGAACGATATCAGGAAGCTCTCCGGCCAGTCAACGCCTAGTTGCCTCTTCTCGAGGGGCTGGCGGTGCCCGGAGACCAGAGGGCGTCACGCATCGGGCTGAGAAAAGTGTGACCCGTCGTGCTGAGAAACGGGTGGCGCCGTGTGAGACAGTCGCATAAGGTTCTCCCGTATGACAGCTCGCCCGCCGAAGGGGCAGGGGCGTCCCACGCTGGCGGATGTGGCGGAGGCAGCCGGTGTGTCCCGGGCGACGGCTGCCCGCGCCCTCGGTGACTACGGCTATGTCCTCGGGGCCACGCGTGCCTCCGTGCTGGCCGCGGCGGCCCGCCTCGGCTACGCCCCGAACAGCATCGCCCGCAGCATGGTCACGGGCCGGACGAAGACGATCGGCTTCGTCAGCGCCGACATGGAGAACCCGTTCTTCGCCCGCACCATGGCCGGCATCACCGATGTGGCCCGCCTCGCCGGCTACGAGGTCGTCATCGCCAACAGCCAGGAGCAGCCCGAGCTCGAGCGCCGTGCGGTCCGGACGCTGCACGAACGGCAGGTGGACGGGATGATCGTGACGCCGACCCAGTTCGCCGACGGGTTCCACCTGCGCCGCCTCGCCGACCGGGCGATCCCCGTCGTGCTCCTCGACCGGGCGGTTCGCGGGGTGGCGGCGGACGCCGTGCTCATCGACAACGTCCGAGCCGGCCGGGTGGCCGTCGAGTACCTGATCAGGCTCGGCCACGAGCGCATCGGGCTTCTCACGAACGACCTGCACGGTCCTCCCCTCGACCGCCTCCGCGAGACGGCCCTCGACCCGACGCACGCCCCCACCGGGGCCGCCCGGGGGGTCGGCTACCTGGCGGCGCTGCGCGAGGCCAGGCTCGAGGTGAGCGACCAGCTGATCATCAACGCCGCCTATACCCGCGAGAGCGCCAACGAGGCCATGCGGCAGCTGCTCAGGCTGCGCAGCCGGCCGACGGCCGTGCTCGCCGTGGACAACGTGCTCACGCTCGGCGCATTCGAGATGATCCAGGCGAGCGGGGTCGACTTCCCGGGGGCGATCTCGTTGCTCGGCTTCGACGACCTCGAGTGGACGACCATTGTCCGCCCGACGCTGAGCGTCGTCGCCCAGCCTGCCTACGACATCGGGGCCACGGCCGCCAGGCGGCTGCTGGCGCGCCTCGACGGCGAGGACTCGCCGGCCCAGGTCCTCTTCCTCGATACGAGCCTCATCGAGCGGGAGTCGACCGTGGCGCCGAGGGTCACCGGCGGTACGGAGCACCGGATCGTCGGCCCGGGAGTCGCCCGGGGCGCCCCACACCGGGCCACCGTGGGCCGCGGGCGACGATGATCGGCTACCTCGCCCGGCGCTTCCTGCAGGCGATCATCGTCGTGCTCGGCGTGACCGTCATCGCCTTCATCCTGCAGAACCTCGTCAGCACCGGGCCCAGCCTCGCCCACGCCATCATCGGCCCCCGCGCCACACCGGTCCAGATCCGCGCCTTCGTGAGCGAGTACGGGCTGAACCGGCCCCTCCCGCTCCAGTACGTCCACTTCCTCTGGCAGCTGCTGCACGGGAACCTCGGCTACTCCTACAAGGAGAACCTGAGCGTCGACGCCATCATCTCCCACGAGCTGCCGAAGGACGTGCTCCTCGTGGGGGTGGCGCTGATCCTCTCCATCGTGATCGCCGTGCCGATCGGGATAGCCCAGGCCGCCCGGCGCAACAAGGCGACGGACTACGTGGCCACCGGCATCTCGTTCCTGCTGTACTCCATGCCCTCCTACTGGCTCGGCATCCTCCTGATCGCCATCTTCGCCGTGGGCGCCCACGTCCTTCCCGCCGAAGCCCCCCAGGGCGCCACGATCACCCAGGTCCTGTCCGATCCCTCCGGCCTCGTCCTGCCGATCGCCACGCTCACGCTCGTGAACGTGGCCCTGTTCAGCCGGTACATGCGCTCGGCCGCCATCGAGACCCTCGTGCAGGACTACGTCCGCACCGCCCGGGCCAAGGGCCTCCCGCCCCGCAAGGTGCTCTCCCGCCACCTGCTGCGGAACTCGCTCATCCCGGTGACCACCATGATCGGCCTGTCGGTGCCCGGGATCCTCACCGCCGGGCTCGTCATCGAGAACGTGTTCAACTTCCCCGGGCTCGGGCTGACGTTCTTCAACGCCTCGGTCACCTTCGACTACCCCGTCGAGCTCGGGATCACCGTCCTCGTCGGCCTGGCGACGGTCGCCGGCAACCTGCTGGCCGACGTGGGCTACGCCATCCTCGATCCGAGGGTGCGTTATGACTGAGCTACGGAGCACGAGGACCGTGGCGGCACCCGACGCGCAGGCGGCCTTCGGTGGCGATGCCCTCAGCGAAGAGGAGGCGCAGAACCGATCGGCGGGTTCCGGGGGCGTCCTGCGGATGATCGGGCGGGCCTTCCTCGAGAACAAGATGGCCCTCGTCGGCCTGGGGCTGGTCGTGGCGGTGATTCTGTTCTGCTTCGTCGGGCCGTTGCTCTACCACACCGACCAGGTGCACTCCTCCCTCAACACGAACCTGCGCCCCGGTGGGCGGCACCCGCTCGGGACCGACTATCTCGGTTTCGACATCCTCGGGCGGCTGATGGAGGGCGGGCAGAGCTCGATCGAGATCGGCCTCGCCGTGGCGTTCATGGCGACGACGTTCGGGGTCGTCTGGGGCGCCATCGCCGGCTACTTCGGCGGCGCCGTGGACGCGGTCATGATGCGCTTCGTCGACATCGTCCTCGCCGTCCCGGCCATCTTCCTGTTCCTCTTCCTGGCGAGCGTCTTCCAGACGAACCTCGTCATGCTCATCGTCGTCATTTCGGCGCTGTCGTGGCTGGGCCCCGCCCGGCTGGTGCGCGGGGAGACGCTTTCCCTGCGCACGAGGGAGTACGTCCAGGCGGTGCGGGTGATGGGGGGCGGCTCGCGCAGGATCGTGCTCCGCCACATCATCCCCAACGCCATCGGCACGATCGTCGTGAACGCCACCTTCCAGATCGCCGACGCCATCCTGCTGCTCGCCACGCTGAGCTTCCTCGGCTTCGGCCTCCCTCCGCCCACGCCGACCTGGGGCGGGATGCTCTCCAACGGCATCAACTACCTGTTCGACGGCTACTGGTGGGAGGTCTATCCGGCCGGCGTCATCATCGTGGTGACCGTCATCGCCTTCAACTTCATCGGCGACTCGCTCCGGGACAGCCTCGAGGTGCGGCTGCAGAAGCGGTAGCCAAGGCGGCCGCCGGGCTGGTCCGTCGTGGTCGGCGACCGGGTCAAAGCCCTCCCGGCCTCGTGAGCCCGGTCGCCTCCTCGGCGCTCTTCTCCCCGGCGAAGAAGCAGGCCACCTCGGCCGCGCCGATGGACCGGAGTGCCACGTCGCGGCTCGTGCAGATCGAGACGTCGACTCCCTCGCCGGCGAGCTGCCTGCGCCGCGGGCATCGGGGGTGGAAGCGGCATCCTCGGGGGATGGCGGTGGGGTCGGGCGGCTCCCCCGGGATGAGCGCCGGGTGCTCGCGCTCGGCGTTGGGTGCCACGCTCAAGAGCGCCTTCGTGTACGGATGGCGCGGGTGGAGGAGGACTTCTTCCACCGTGCCCTGCTCGACGATCCGGCCGAGGTACATGACGGCCACCCGGTCGGCGATGTTCCAGGCCAGCCCGAGATCGTGGCTGATGACAAGTGCCGACAGGCCGAGCTCGCGGCGCAGCTTCAGGATGAGCGCCAGGATCTCGCCCCGGACCGACGCATCGAGCGACGCCACGGGCTCGTCGGCGACGAGCACGGAGGGCTCGAGCGCGAGCGCCCCGGCGATGACGACCCGCTGCTGCTGGCCGCCCGACAGCTCGTAGGGATAGCGCCTGAGGAATTGCTCCGGTGGCCGGAGCCCTGCCCGGGAGAGGGCGTCGATCACCCGGGCGTGGAGGCCGGCGCGCATCCGGTGCAGCCGGGGTCCCTCGGCCACGGCGTCGTAGACGTTCTGGCGCGGGTTGAGGGCCGTGGAAGGGTCCTGCAGCACGAGCTGGACCGAGCGCCGGTGACGCTTCAGGGCCGCCGACCGATAGGCGAGGACGCCGCCGTCGTAACGCACGACGCCGCGGGTGGGCTTCACGAGGCCGACGAGGACCCGGGCGAGCGTGGACTTGCCGCAGCCCGACTCCCCCACGAGTGCCACGATCTCGCCGCTCGCCACGGCGAGGTCGACGCCGTCGACGGCGCGGGCGGGCGGCCGGCGGCGCCGGCCCGGGAAGACGACGGCGAGATCCTCCACCTCGAGGAGCCCGCTCAAGGGGTCCGCCCCCGGCTGACCGCCACGGCGAGGGCTGGCGACCCGCCGGCCGGACGCTTTTTGAGGCAGGCCGACCAACGGCCTCCTCCGGCCGGCCAGAGCTCGACCGGCTCGGTCGTGCAGGCGGAGAAGACCTCCGGGCAGCGGGGGGCGAACGGGCAGCCCGGCAGCTCGACCGAGGGGTCGGGCGGGTCGCCCGGCAGTCCCGCCGGCGCCATGCGGGAGGACGGGTCGCCGATGCGCGGGAAGGCGGACGAGAGAGCCTTCGTGTACGGATGCGAGGGCTCGCCTATCAGCTGACGGGACGGTCCGGTCTCGACGATCCGCCCGGCGTACATGATCGCCAGGGCGTCGCAGGTGTCGGCCAACACCGAGAGGTCGTGGCTGATCATGATCATCCCTATCCCGGCGTCGCGGACGAGGCCGGTCAAAAGGTCGAGGATCTGCGCCTGCACGACGACGTCGAGGGCGGTCGTCGGCTCGTCGGCGATGATGAGGTCGGGCCGGCAGGCGAGTGCCATGGCGATCATCACCCGCTGGCGCTGGCCACCGGACAGCTCGTGGGGATAGGCGGAGTACCGCTGCGGGGGGAGGCCGACGCTCTCGAGCAGCTCGTCGACCCTCGTCCGGACCGCCTGCTTGGCCGCCTTCCTGTCGTGCTGCACGATGGCCTCGCGGATCTGGGTCCCCACCGTGCGGACCGGGTTGAGGGCGCCCATGGCGCCCTGGAAGACCATGGAGGCCTCCGCCCAGCGGACAGCGCGGAGCCGGTTCCACCGGATCTCCGTCGAGATCCTCGCCCTTGAACAGCACGCGGCCGCTCACCTCGGCGGACGGGGGGAGCAGGCGCAGCAGCGACAGGGCGACGGTCGACTTGCCCGAGCCAGACTCGCCGGCGATGCCGAGGATCTCGCCGGCATCGACGCTGAAGCCGACGTTCCTCACCGCCCGCACGGGCCGCTCGGCCCGGTAGGTCACCGAGAGGTCCTCCACCTCGAGGAGCATCACCGGCCCCCGGCCGCCCGGGGGTTGAGCACGCGCCTCCACGGCACGGCCGGTGAGCGTGAAGCCGAGCACCACGACGAGGATGGCGATGCCGGGCGGGATGAGGACCCACCAGGCGCCGCTCACCACGTCGCCCTGCACGAAGGCCTGGTTGAGGATGCTTCCCCACGAGATGGCCGTCGGGTCACCGAGGCCGAGGAAGGTGAGCGTCGTCTGGGCGAGGATGGCGCTCGCCACCGTCAAAGTGCCCGAGACGAGGATGAGCGGCGCCACGTTCGGCAGCACCTGCCGCACCATTATCTGGTTGTTCCCGGCCCCGAGCGCCTTCGCCCGCTCCACGAACGGGCGCGCTTCGACGGCGAGCGTCTGCGCCCGCAGGAGGCGCGCCGTGCCCGCCCACGAGGTGGCGGCGATGGCGATCGTGATGGAGGTGTTGCCCTGCCCGAGGACGGCGGAGAGCGAGATGGCGAGCGGCAGGCTCGGGAGCACGATGAACCAGTCCGTGACGGTCATGAGGAGCCGCCCCGTGAGGCCCTGGTAGTGCCCGGCGAGCAGCCCGACGACGCTTCCGAGCGCCATGGTCAGCGCGGTGGCGATGAGCCCGATCAATAGCGACGGCCTGGCGCCCCAGATGACGAGCCACAGCACCGAGCGGCCCGCCTGGTCGGTCCCGAGCAGGTAGCGGGCGCTCGGGGCGGCGAGGGTGGGCCCGTTCACCTGGGTCACGTTCAAGTCGGACGGGTGGATGAACAGGGGAGCGGCGAGCGCCAGGGCGGCGAACACCACGAGGATGGCGACGCCGGCGACGGCGGTCGGCATGGAGAGGAGCTGTCGCAGGCGGGCCGTCTTCCCGCGGGGGGCCGCCCCGGCCAGGATCGCCGGCGGAGCGGGGCTCATCACCACCTTGTCCGCCCGTCGCCCGGAGCTGTCACTGCGCCCGGACCCTCGGGTCGAGGAAGCGGTAGGCGATGTCGGCGAGCACGTTCATGAGGATCACGGCCAGGGAGAAGAAGATGAACGTCCCCTCGAGCAGCTGGATGTCCGGGATCTGCAGCGCTTGATAGGTGAGGTAGCCGAGCCCGGGCCACGAGAACACGACCTCGACGGTGATGGCGCCGCTGATCATGCCGCCGAGCTGGAGGAAGATGAGAGTCACCGACGGCAAAAGGGCGTTCGGGACGGCGTGGCGCCGGCGCACCTCGTCGTCGCGCAGGCCTTTCGCCCTTGCCGTGAGAAGGTAGGGGCTGCCGAGCTCGTCGATGATCGACGATCGCATGATGGTGACGTACTGGGCGAAGATCACGAGGACCAACGTCGCGGCGGGCAGCACGAGGTGCCAGCCGATGTTGAGCGCCTTGGCCAGCTCGCCTCCCTGGAAGTCGGGGCTCTCCATGCCGCCGGCCGGGAAGACGCCGTGGATCGGCCCGATCCCCACGCTGAACAGGACGAGCAGGATGATCCCGAGCCAGAACGTCGGCGCCGACCACAGCACGAGCGACGTCCCGGAGGCGAGGCGGTCGAAGGTGCTGCCGTGCTTCCAACCGCTCCTGATGCCGAGCCACAGGCCGAGCACCACCGAGACGACCGTGGAGCTTCCCATGAGGAGCAGGGTGGGCCCGATCCGCGTGGCGATGAGGGACGAGACCGACTGCTGGAACTGGTACGAGTACCCGAGGCGGAAGTGGGCGACGTTGTCGAGGAAGTGCCAGAACTTCACCCATATCGGCTGGCCCACGCCGAACTGCCGGCGGAGCAGGCGCCAGTTGCCGGGCGCGTCTCGGGATGTCCCTGGGTGATCGTCCGGATGGGGTTCGCCGGCATCACGCTGAAGAGGACGAAGGCGATGACGAGCGTCACGGCCAGGCTCACGATCGCCGCCGCCATCTTCGTGGCGAGGTAACCGGCGAAGCCGGAACCCGCCGACCCGCCCGGCAGCACCGAATACCCGAGGCCCTCACCGTCCTCGAGCTCGGCCGTCAGGATGCCGGGCGAGCTACCCACCGCTCATTCCCGGTCGGCGAGGGCGTGCTGGCGGCGCCGCAGCACTACGACTGCCAGGCCGGCCACCACGACGACGGCGACCACGATCCCGATGATGAGCCCGGTGTTGCTCGAGCTCGACGTCGTCTTCGGCGGGACGGCCGTGACCCAGCCGAGCTCCTCGTTCTGCAGGGGGTAGAAGCCGTCGCTCCCGGGCCGCCCGTGGACGAAGCCCTTCGCGTAGGCGCTGCGCACGGCGGCGAGGGTGTTGTTGTACAGGAGGATGACGTCGTTGTTCTCCTTGTAGAGCATCGCCTCCATCTGGCGGACGTCCGCCTCGCGGGCGGCCGCGTTGAACTGGGTCTGCTCGGCGGCGTAGAGGTGGTCGTAGGTCTTGTTGCAGTAGAACGAGTCGGTGTTGCCGCCCGACCCGCTCGTGTTGGTGGGCAGCACGCCGCAGGTCTGGACGCTCAGCAGGTAGGTCGGGTCCTCCGTCGTCGCCCAGGCGTCCATGAGGAGGTCCCAGTTGCCGAGGGCCAGCTGGTCGTTCAGGTCTGTCGTGCTCATCGCCTGCACCGTCGAGCTTGATCCCGATCGCCTTCATCCATCCCACGAGGTAGGACGCCACCTGGGCGTCGGTGTTGTAGTCGGAGTGGATGCCGAGGCGGAAGTCGAGCTCCTTGCCGGTCTTCTTGTCGTAGCGGTAGCCGTTCTTGCCCATCGGGTACCCGGCTGCGGTGAGGAGGGCGTTCGCCTTCGCCGGGTCGTAGTTCTCGGCCTGGCCCGGCGGCGGGCGTCCATGCCCACTCCGGATAGGCCGGCGGGAGATAGGCCGAACCGGGCGAGCCGGCCCCGTCCAGCACCTTCTGGACGAGCTCGGGGCGGTCGATGCCGTCCGCGATGGCCTCGCGCACCACGGGGTCGTGCAGGATCGGGTTCCCGTTGCCCATGGGCTTGCCCGACCTCGTGCGGGCCCCCGGGTTGATCTCCACCGCGTCCCAGGCGTTCGCCTCGGTCTCGTAGGTCTTGATGCCGCTCACCTTCTGCAGCGAGTGCCACTCCGTGGCCGTGAGGTCGTCGGTCTGGTCGATCTCGCCGTCGCGAAGCGCCGCCTCGGCCGCCTCGGAGTTCTTCAGGCTCTCGAGGATGACGGTGTTGTAGTGGGGGGCGCCGAGGAAGAACTTCTTGTTGGCCGTGAGCGTCACGTACTGGTCGGCGAGGTACCCGGTCATCTCGTACGGCCCGTAGCCGACGACCGGCGTCGTCGTGTTGGTGAAGGTGCCGAGCGTCTTCACCTTCGAGGTCCAGACGTGCTCGGGCACGATGGGCGGCACGGCGATCAGGTTGAGCATGTTGGCCTGCGGGCTGAGCGTCGTGATGACCACGGTCGAGGCGTTCGGGGCCGTGACCGACTTGAAGTTGGCCACGAGCGAGCCGTTCGCCGTGCCCGCCGTGCTGTTGTGGATCATGAGGTTGTAGGTCCAGGCGACGTCGCCCGCGGTAAGGGGCACCCCGTCGGACCACTTGAGGCCGGTCTTCAGATGGAAGGTCCACGTCAGCTTGTCGGCCGAGACGCTCCAGGACCTGGCCAGGTAGGGCACGGGCTCGTTGTCGGCGTTGAACCACGTGAGCGTGGGGTAGATGTCGGTCAGCACCTCGGTCTCGCCGGCGAAGTAGGCGAGGAAGGGGTTGAAGGTCGAGACCGACGTGTAGAGCGTCGTGACGAAGGTCTTGCCGTTCGACTTGGGGGTGGTCCCGCTCGCCGCCGGCTGTGAGGCGAGGAGGAATCCCGGCGAGCGTCGAGCCGGCGAGCAGGGCGGCGGCCGACGCGACGAGGACACGCCGGCCGAGGACTCGGATCGAGGTAGTTGTCATCATCTCTCCTTGCGCAAGGCTCAGTGGACTCTAGGCGCCTGCCGGATGAAGGTGTAGAGCACCCGGGTGCCGAAGGAGAGGCTCTCGATCGGGATGTGCTCGTCCACTCCATGGACGTAGCGGTCCAAGGAGGCAGCCCGCCTCGCTGACACCGGGCGTGAACCCGTAGCAGGCGATGCCGAGCCGGCTGAAGGACTTCGCATCCGTGCCCCCGCCCATCAGGAAGGGCAGCACCAGCGCCTCCGGGTCGTGCGCCCGCAGGGCATCGGCCATCGCCTCGACCTCGCCGCCGGACTCCGGCGCGCTCACCGGTGCCGAGCTGCTGTCGAGGCGGCGCGTGACCGACTCCGGCAGGAGGGCGTCGAGGGTGGCGAAGAACTCCTCTTCCAGCCCGGGCAGGACGCGGCCGTCGAGCTTCGCGGTTGCCTCGGAGGGGATGACGTTCGCCTTGTAGCCGGCCGAGAGGACCGTCGGGTTGAGGCTGTTGCGCAGCGTCGCCTCGAGGAGCCGCCGGGCGTCGCCCAGGCCCTCCAGGCCGGCCGGGTCGGCCGGGTCGATGGGCACCCCGAGCCGCTCGCTCAATCCGTCCAGCAGCAGCCTGCACGGTCGGGACGACCCGGACCGGCCATTCGATGGAGGCCAGGGCGGCCACGGTGCGGGCCAATGTGGTGACGGCGTTGTCCGGGTTCTGCCGGGAGCCGTGGCCGGCGGTCCCCCGGGCTGTGAGGGTCATCCAGGCCGTGCCCCGCTCGCCCGTGGCGATGGGGTACAGGTGGCTGCCGTCCGGCAGGTGCGTGAGCGTTCCGCCGGACTCCCCGATGGCGGTCGTCACCCCGTCGAAGAGCCCCGGGTGGGCGTCCACCAGGTAGCCGGCGCCGTAGCGGCCGGTGTCCTCCTCGTCGGCGACGAAGGCCATCACGACGTCCCGGGGCGGCCGGGCCCCCTCCCCGGCCAGGCGGCGCGCCACGGAGAGCATCATGGCGTCCATGCCCTTCATGTCGAGGGCGCCCCGTCCCCAGACCGCACCGTCGCGCACCTCGCCGCCGAAGGGGTCGACGCTCCAGTCGGCGGCCTCCGCCGGGACGACGTCCAGATGACCGTGGACGAGCAGCGCCGCCGCGCTTCGGGTCCGTCCCGCTGATGCGCACGACGGTGCTGGCCCGGCCGGGCTCGGACTCGAGGACCTCCGGGCTGTACCCCCACTTCGTCAACTCGCTCGCCACCCACTCCGCCGCCGCCCGCTCGCCCCGGGACTCGCCCCCGCCGAAGTTGGAGGTGTCGAAGCCGATGAGGGTCGAGCAGGCCTCCACCGTGTACTGCTCGGAGTCGGGATCGGGCGCCGCCGGGTCTGCGTCCCGTGATCACGCTCCTACCGCGGGCCGGCGCAGGGGGCTCATGGGCGGGAGCTCACGCCGGGCGCCGAGATGCCGGGAGCTCATGAGCGGGACTCGCGGCCGGCGCCGGGACGCCGGGACAGGTTCCCCATAAACATTGCGGTCAACCTAAATTGGCCGTTTTGGCGAGTCAAGGTCCGTCCCGAACGCAATGACTCGGCCGGACCGCCAGCTGGTGGTCCCGGCGGTAACGGCTCCGCTCGCAGGACGGCACGTTTCACTCCGGGGACGGGCTGCATTAGGTTCACCCGTCGTGCGAATGCCAGCCCTCCGCCGGCGCCGGCGCCGGGATCCGGGACCTCGGCGACCGTCGGCCCGAGCGCCTGCGGGCCGGATCGAGGGTGACCGTGGTCGCCCCCTCGAGTGGGGTCCTCGAGCCGTCGCTACTGCAGCGGGGTGCCCGGGCGCTGGAGGATCTCGGCCTCCAGGTGACCCTGGCGCCGGGCGTCCGGTCGGTGCGCGGCTATCTCGCCGGGGAGGACCGCCAGCGCGCCGACGATCTCCTCTCGGCCCTCGCCGACGAGTCGGTGGACGCCGTCTGGTGCGCCCGCGGCGGCTACGGCGCCCAGCGGACGGTGGCGGCGGCGCTCGGCGACGAAAGGCTCGACGCCCTCGAGGGTGTGCCCCCCAAGGTGTTCATCGGCTTCTCGGACGTGACGGTCCTCCACTCGCTTCTCGCCCACCGCCTCGGTTGGGTGACGTTCTA
This sequence comes from uncultured Actinomycetota bacterium, assembly GCA_963754255.1. Classification (GTDB taxonomy): domain Bacteria; phylum Actinomycetota; class Acidimicrobiia; order Acidimicrobiales; family Bog-793; genus CAVWEW01. Next base: position 25,727 of record CAVWEW010000004.1, on the reverse strand, counting down.
CGGACCGCTCCTCACCTCGCTCGGGCGGGCGAGCAGCTACACGCTCGACTCCCTCCGGGCGGCGCTGTTCGACGCCGCCCCCTACGAGGTCGGCCGCAACCCGGACGACCCCTGGGTGACGACGGTGGTCCCGGGGGCGACCGAGGGCCGCCTCGCCGGCGGCTGCCTGAAGCTGCTCGCCGCCATCGTCGGCACCCCGCTGCAGGTGGACTTCGCCGGCCGCGTCGCCTTCTTCGAGGACATCGACGAGACGCCGCTCTCCATCGACCGCAGCCTCTCGCAGCTGCTCGCGGCGGGCTGCTTCGAGGGCTGCCGCGGCATCGCCATCGGCGAGCACGTCGACGTGGAGGCGAGCGGGGGAAGCTCACTCGGCCTCGAACAGGTCTTCTCCGATCTCCTCGAGCCGCTCGGAGTCCCGTGCTGCTTCGGGCTCCCCCTCGGCCACGGCAAGCACCTCGCCACCGTGCCGATCGGCGTCCCGTGCCGCCTCGACGCCGATGCCGGCAGCCTCGCCCTCCTCGAGGCGGGCGTGCGGTGATCGGGAAGCGACGGCGCCGGCAGGCGTGACTGGAGGCGGAGGATCATGAAGCTCGACTGGGTGCCCGAGCTGTGGCGGGAGAAGCACGACGACTACGTGTCGCTCTGGGTCGAGGAGGCCTTCGGCGGGGAGGTGCCTGCGGCTCAGCCCGGGCCGCTCCCGCCCGGGCCGACGTCGTGATCGTCGGCGGAGGGTTCACCGGCCTGTGGACCGCCATCCGGCTGCTGGAGCGGGAGCCCGGGCTCGGCGTCTGTGTGCTCGAGGCGCATTACTGCGGGTGGGGGGCGAGCGGGCGGAACGGGGGCATCGCGGAGGCGAGCTGGGCGAAGTTCCCGGTGATGGAGCGCCTGTACGGCCGACAAGAGGCCGTCCGGCTCGGGAGCGCCTTCCATGACGGCGTGGGCGAGCTCGAGCGCTTCTGCGTCGAGCACGGCATCGAGGCCGAGCTGAGACGCGCCGGCAACGTCTGGATGGCGGCCAACCAGGCACAGCTCGGGGCATGGGAGAAGGCGCAGGCCGCTCTGGAGGCGGCCGGCGAGAAACGCCTCCGGCTCCTCGACAGGAAGGAGGCCAGCGAGCTGACCGGCTCACCGCTCGCCCTCGGTGGCGTCTTCGAGGAGGAGGCGGCGACCGTGCAGCCCGCCAAGCTGGTCCGCGGGCTCCGGCGGGTCGCCCTCGAGATGGGGGCGCAGATCCTCGAGCGCACCGGCATGCGGGAGCTCGACACGAGCGGGTCGTCGGCGGCGGTGCTGACCGACCGGGGCAGGGTCGAAGGGGGCAAGGTGATCCTGGCCATGAACGCCTGGGCCGCCCGGATGAAACCGGTCAAGCCGCACATCTTCGTCACCTCGAGCGACATCATCGCCACCGCATCGGGTGTGGCCGGCTGGGCGGGGAGCGGGCTCGCAGGTGGAGTCGGCATCTCGGACTCACGCCGGCTGATCCTCTACTGGCGCTCCACGCCGGACGGCCGGGTCGTCTTCGGCAAAGGGGGCGGATGGATGTCGGTCGACAACCGGGTGGACGGGCGGTTCACGGGAACCTCTGCTCTCGCCGGCTCGGTCGAAGCCCGCTTCCGGCGCCTCTACCCCGATCTGCGCGACGTGCCCGTCGAGCGCAGCTGGAACGGGCCTATCGACTACTCCTCGACGGGCCTGCCCTACTTCGGGCCGTTGGAAGACGGCCGGGACGACGTGCTCGTGGCCATCGGTTACTCGGGCATGGGGGTCGTGCAGACCGTGCTCGGCGGGCGGGTCCTCGCCTCTTTGGCCCTCGGTACAGACGACGACTACGCCAATCTCCCGGTCACCCGCCGGTGGCCGGAACGGCTCCCGCCCGAGCCGTTCCGGTCCCTCGGCGCCCCGCTGGTGAAAGCGGCCATCGCCCGGCAGGAACAAGCCCTCGACGCCGAGGCCCGACCGGGACGACTCGTGAACCTCGTAGCCGGACTGGATCCGACCAAGGCGCCCACCGGCTCTTGAGATCCCGAGGCGCTCAGGCGCTCCGGGCCGTCTCGACCGAGGGAAGCTCTGGTCCGACCCGGTCGAGCCATTCCCGCAGCGCCCACGTGGCCCGGACGTCGTCCTCGTTGTAGGCGAGGAGCCAGTCCCGTGCTCGGGCCCGCACGGACGGATCCGGGCCTGCAACCGCCTCGGCGTAGCGGACCATGGCGGTCGTTCCCCCGACGTCGTCTCCCCGCCACGAGTGGCCCGCCAGCGGCGCCACGTTCTTCAGCCCGAGAGAACGGCCGGTGACGAGCTGGCTCTTCACGATCTCCCACATGTCGTTCCACTCGCTCGACATGAGCCACTGCTCCACCTCCTCTCCCAGGTTGCACCGGGCGGCGATCCTGCGCATCTGGCCGTTCTCGGCCGACTTGTAGTAGCAGAAGCCGGCAAAGCTGCCGCCGTCGGCGCGCACCGTGTCCCGCAAATCCGTCAGCCAGCCCCAGAAACCCTCGAAGGCCTCGATCTCGCCCGTGCCGACGTCGCTCTCCCACGTGGCGAACGAGGTGTAGGTCGACCCGTTGCCGGCGCGGCGGTCCGTGAGGAGGGCTCCCCAGAGGTAGCAGCCCGCTGCCACGTTCTCCATGTCGATGTCGACCTCGACATCTGCCCGCGGCACCACGATCTGCTCGATCGAGTAGCGGCGGTAGGCAGCAGATGACCCCGTTCTCGCCCGCGCCAGCTCGATCTGCCGGGGCAGGTCGTTCATCCCGGTCCCCTCGTATGCCGCGGTACGCGGGCAGATCCTGAAGAGGTCGCCGACCGTCTCGAAGCCCTCACCGGTGAGCACCTTGAGCTGGCGGGCGCAATCCGGGATGACGGCCTCGAGGAGCGCCTCGCCGGCGTGCCCGCCGGCTCTCTCCCCGAGATGGGCGAGCTCGACGCCGCCGGAGACGAGCCCGGCCGTGGGCAGGTCGAGAGAGGCGATGGACCCGATGTCGGCGTTGCCGCGCGCGCGGTGAGCCCGGCGCTTGCCAAGGCTGACTCCGGCCAGCAGGCTGGGATCGCCCGCCTCCTCCAGGCGCTCGGAGCACCACTCCCACCACTCGCACGTCCCACAGTCGGGCACGGATATCGGCTCGGCCAGGAGAGCGACGCCGTCGTCCGAGACATGCCCGTGCGTGCGGTCGAAGACGGCTAGGCGGTAGGCGAACTCGGCGTCGTAGACCTCGAGCGCCGAGCGCTTGCCGCTCGAGTGCCCGTCGAGGTAGCCCGACGGGCAGAGGGAAGCGGCGCCTTCGAGGTCGTGCCAGACGACCCGCTCCTCCCGGCCGATGATGCCCCCCAGTGCTCCGGCCGGGGCACCGTGCCCGCACGCCTCGAGCATCCGCTGGTAGTGGGCGAGCTGGAGGAGGTCCTTCCTGCGGCCCTGGGCGACACGCCCGGGTTGTGGGAGGGCCTTCTCCGGCCACGGCTCGGACAATTCCGAGCACAGGAGCGGATCGGGCTCGGTCCCGGACGACGCCGCCTCGACGTTGTGGTGCTTCACGTCGACGGCGGCGTAGCGGGCTGCGGACCCGGCGACCTCATCTCCGAGCTTGACGAGCAGGTCAGGCTCCCCGGCGCGCCGGCCGGCCCGGTCCGTCGGCAGCCGGCCGCCGATGACGAGGACGACCCCGCCGCTCATCGCCTCGGTCGTGGCCCTCTCACGTTCAGCAGGTGAGGCTGTGGGATCGATCCGGACGGCGCCGTTGATCTCGCTCGCCAGACGATCGGCGATGCGCTCCTCGAAGGCCCGTCCTTCTTCAATGAGCCCCTCGGCGAAAGGAGACCGGCCGAGCGGCTGGCACGGGCGAAGGATGTCGAGCTGGATCGCCTCCGGGCAGCGGTGAGCGAAGTAGGCGCCCTGGGCCCTCAGCAATACCGGGGCCACGCCGTCGCCGGCGTCATCATCTGGTTCCCTCACGGGCCGGTGGTCCACCTTGTGAGTATGGCGGACGGGTGTGTCACGATCGCTGCTACTCACAAGGGCAGTGTCGGCAGATGGGAATCGGGGCTGAAGTGGGTTTCTCTCTGAATGGCGGGGCAGGAACAAGGAGATATCCGCCCGTCTGGCGGGCGCCAACGCTGCTCGGTCGAGCCTCGTACCTCAGCAACATTGGATCCCGGCGGCGCGGCCGGCTCGGCGCTCAGTCGCCGGACGCAGTGACAGCCGACCAGGCAGGGATGCGAAGTGTCGTCCGGCCTCCCCGGCCGGCGCCGGCATCGACGGTGGCGGTCACCTCCTCGGCCGAGAAGTTGACCGCCACGAGCACGTAGGCCTGCGGCCCGGAGACCGTGTAGGCCAGCACCCTGTCCGCAGGTGAGGCGGAGGCCAACATGAGACTCCCGCCGGCCGTCACCGGCTGCTCACGCCGCCGGGCGATCAGGCTCCGGTAGTAGCCCTGCAGATGGTGGGGATCTCGCTCCCAGTCGAGGGGTGCGGTCCGCTCGTAGGGCTCGTACCGGGCGCCGATCTCCTCGCCGGTGAAGACGCACGGCAAGCCGGGAAGGGCGAGGACGAGGGCGGCGGCGGCTCTTGTCATCCCGGGGCCGTACCGGGTGATGAAGCGTGCCCCTGTGTCCTCGTTGTCGAGGAACCGGAACGGCCGGGAGCCGGGCTTTCGGCCGAGAACAGCGCTGAGACGCGCCGTTACGAGGTCCGGCTGTCTGAATGCGCCGGCCCACGCCCACTGCCCGAGCTCGCCCGTCCAGTCGTAGGCAGCAGAGAAGCCGTGGGTGGACCACCAGCTGTCACGCGCCGTCGCCTCGGCGATGAGGAGAATGTCGGGGCGGATGCGGCGAAGATCGGCCTGCCACTGCGCCCAGAACTCCGGCCGGCGCTGCCGAACCCCCCAGGCGGCATCGCAGCGAAACCCGTCCACATCCGCCACCTGCAGCCAGTAGAGGCCGACCTCGGTGGCCATCCGGCGTACTTCGACATTGTCGTAGGCGAGGTTCGGGAGGTCGGTCCAGTCGAAATAGTGCACCGCCTGGCCCCGGCGGTTGCGCTCGTAGAAGGACCAGTAGTGCGAGGCCTCGCCGGCGCCCTTGGCCTGGCGGAAGTACGGGTGCCGATTGGACGTGTCGTTGAGCGGCAGGTCCAGGATGACCCTGATCCCTCTGGCGTGGGCCGCCGCCACGAGGCTCTGCAGTGCGGCCAGATCGCCGAAGTCGGGCCGGACCCGGAAGTAGTCGGTCACCGAGTAGCCGAAATCGCCCGGGATCGTGGCGAATACGGGAGACAGCCACACGACGTTGATCCCGAGCGCAGCGAGGCGGTCCATGGAGGCTGTCACCGCCTCCAACGGCGGGCGGCCGAACAGAGGCGGTATCGCCCCGTAGACGACAGCCGAGTCCACCCACCGCGGCTGCCACGTCCGCAGGTCGACCTTCCTCGGCCGGCCCCCCTCGACCACGAACACGACAGTCGTCTCGTCGAGGTGACCCAGCTTGTCCCGCACGGTCGCCACGACGTAATGCTCGCCGTCCGGCCAGGGGCCGCCGAGGGTGAGGACCGGACCAGTTCCTAGGTAAGCGCCGTCCCTTCTCCGCCAGGAGACGCTCTCGATCGGCGCCTGCTCATACGGATCGGGCTCGGAAGCAACTGCATCGAGGCGCACCACGTCGCCTGCAGTGCTCACCGACACTCGAGCCGTGGGGCGGTCGGCGAGCCGGGCGTTGTAGCGGCGCCTGGTGGACGCCGGCTTCTGAACCCGGGCCGTCGCCACCACCATGTTCTGAGCGGGCCGGAGGGGAACGTCCGCCCGGAACCCGCCCGGCCCGGGGATGGTCGGAACCGGCTGCCGGTCGACGCTCAGCCGGGTGCTGGCCGGTGCTCCTTCCACCTCGATCGACACGCCCCAGACGTCCGCGTCGAGAGGCACGAGTCGGGGATCGGGCGCTTCCAGCACGCCGCCCGCCGCCGGCGGGAGGCCGATCGCCGCGCCGAGGAGTGCGCCGGCCCCGCCCGCCAGCAACGCCCGCCGGGTGAGGACCGGGCCGCCGGACGGGACCGCCGGCTTCGTCCTCGTCATCGGGCTTGGCGGGGGTTGGTTCGAGGAGCGGGGGAATGAAGGACGATAACCCGGGTGCTCCTCGGCCCGCCTCTCCCCGATCGGGCGGCAGATCGCTCAACTGGTCCTCGGCGGGCAGGTGCTCCAGAAAGCCGATCAGCCGGTCCATGACTGACCTCGTCGTCGTTCGGGGGTGCCTTGTAATCGCAGCACCCCGCCCACGCCGGGCTGTCGCTGACCGGTCACCTTTAAGCTGCGCACCGGGCGGCGAGGGGAGGACATGTGGATCAGTCACCGTCAAGCGAGCCACCAGGCGCCCCGGCCGGCTCGTTGCAATGGATCGGCACCGCCACCGTCATCGTGCGGTACGGGCCGTTCGCGGTGCTGACCGATCCCAACTTCTTGCACAAGGGCCAGCACGCCTACCTGGGCCACGGCCTCACCGCCCGGCGACTGACCGAGCCGGCACTGTCGCCCGATCAGCTGCCGCCGCTCGATGCGGTCGTGCTTTCCCACCTGCACGGCGACCACTGGGACCGGGTGGCCCGGCGGACCCTGGCCCGGGATACAACGATCGTCACCACGCCACACGCCTCACGCCGGCTGCAGGCCTGGCACGGCTTCCATGGCGCGCTCGGCCTGCGCACATGGGCGAGCCACACCCTCGTCAAGGATGGCGCCACTCTGAAGATCACCGCCCTGCCGGGCCGGCACGCCCACGGGGTGATCGGTGCCCTGCTGCCGCCGGTGATGGGCTCGATGCTCGAGTTCTCCCCGCCGGCGGGCGAGGTCGCTTTCCGGATCTACCTGAGCGGCGACACCCTCTTCTACGACGCCCTGCGGGAGATACCCCGGCGTTACCCCGACATCCCGCTGGCCCTCCTCCATCTCGGCGCCACCACCCTCCCGGGCGGGTTCATGGTCACCATGGACCACCGCCAGGGGTGCGACCTGGTGGAGCTTCTACGCCCGAAACGGGCTGTCCCCATCCATCTCGACGACTACGGGCTCTTCCGCTTCGACCCGGAGGCCTTCCGCCGGGAGGTGGACCAGCGCGGTCTGCAGGATGTCGTGGTGCACATCGAACCGGGAACGACCGTCCCCCTGCCGCTCTCCTGAGAGTCCTTCCGGCAGGACCCGCCGGGGAGGCCGGCGGACCAAGCCTTTGACCGTCGCCGCGAACAGCGTTACCGTCCCGATGAACACTGCGAAGCCCTCGGGCATGAAGGAGCAACCTCGTTGAGCATGTACAAGGTCGTCAATCCCGCCACCGGTGAGCTGGAGCGCGAGTTCCCCACAGCCACCGACGAGGAGCTCGCAGAGGCCTGCGACCGCGTCGATCAGGCTTACCAGGCCTGGAAGGTCACTTCCTACGCCGAGCGCACGAGCATCCTTCTCGATGTGGCGCGGCTCTACGAAGAGCGGGCTGATGAGCTGGCGAAGCTCATCACGAGAGAGATGGGCAAGACCACCGGGGAAGCGCTGGGCGAGATCGAGTACGTGGCTGCCATCTACAGGTACTACGCCGAGGAAGGCCCGAAGCTCCTGGAGGACAAGCCCCTCTCGTCCACGTCCCCAGGCGACGCCTGGGTGCGGACGTCGCCGATCGGGCCCCTGCTCGGGATCATGCCGTGGAACTACCCGTACTACCAGGTGGCCCGCTTCGCGGCGCCGAACCTCATGATCGGGAACACGGTCCTGCTCAAGCACGCGCCGCAATGCCCCGAGTCGGCATTGGCCATGGAGCAGATCTTCCACGACGCCGGCCTACCGGCGGATGCCTACATCAACATCTTCGCCACGAACGAGCAAGTGGCCACGATCATCGCCGATCCTCGCATCCATGGAGTGTCGGTGACCGGTAGCGAGCGGGCGGGCACGGCGGTGGCCGCCCTCGCCGGCCAGAACCTGAAGAAGGTCGTCCTCGAGCTCGGAGGGTCCGATCCGTTTATCGTGCTCGACCCGGCCGACATCGGCTCGGTCGCCCGCTCGGCCGTGGCGGCCCGGATGGAGAACGCCGGGCAGGCCTGCAACGCCTCCAAGCGGATGATCGTCATGGAGGACGTCTACGACGAGTTCGTGGATGAGTTCACCAAGGCGATGGCCGAGCAGGTGACCGGGGACCCGACCGATCCGAAGACGACCTACGGCCCGCTCTCCTCCGAGCAGGCGGCGCAGAACCTGATGGACCAGATCAACGACGCCGTCAGCAAGGGGGCCAAGGTGCACCTCGGCGGTGGGCGCCCCGACCGGCCGGGAGCCTTCGTCGAGGCGACCGTCCTCAGCGAGGTCACGCCCGAGATGCGCGCCTACCGCGAGGAGCTGTTCGGGCCGGCCGCGGTCGTCTACAAGGTCGGGAGCGTCGACGAGGCAGTCGAGCTGGCGAACGACACGCCGTACGGCCTCGGCGGTGCGGTCTTCTCCCGGGACGAGGCGCTCGCCCTCGAGGTCGCCGACAAGATCGACACGGGCATGGTATGGATCAACGAGCCCGAGGGCGGAGGGCCCGATCTTCCCTTCGGCGGAACCAAGCGCTCCGGCGTCGGGCGGGAGCTCGGGCCGGCGGGCATCGACGAGTTCGTCAACAAGAAGCTCATCCACACTCCGGGCAAGAAGTAACGCCGGCTCGGCACGCCTTCGCCGAGCGACGGCCGGCGCTGAGCACCGACGAATCGTCCCGACCGCTTCGGTGGCATACGCACCCGCACTCGCCGACCACTAGTCGTCCAACTACGTACGCACGGCCGCATTGAGGCGGTTGCTGCGTCGGCTGTGTCCCCCGAGTAGCGATATCCACTACGGGGAAAGGACTGGTGATGACGAAGAAGGACGTGATCGAAGTCTTGGTGGAGACCCCGAAGGGGAGCCGTAAGAAGTATGAATGGGACCATGAGCACGGTGCCATCAGGCTCGACCGCCGCCTCTTCTCGGCGACGGTTTACCCGGCGGACTACGGCCTGATTCCTGACACTGACCAGCTCTGATGGCGAGGACCTGGACGTCCTGGTGCTCACCGACGAACCTACTTTTCCTGGCTGCTGGGTCAGTGCCCGTCCGGTCGGCGTGATCTGGATCGAGTTCGGCGACGGGAAGCGTGAACCCGAAGATTCCTCGCCGTCCCGGAGCGGGACCCTGCCTGGGAGCACGTCGACGACGTGACCGACCTCCCTGAGCACCTCGTGGACGAGATCAGTCACTTCTTCGACGTGTACAAGGAGCTCGAGCCTTCCCGCTCACCCTCCCCGGCCGGATTCGGTGGTGTCGACGACGCCTGGAGTGCCGTCGAGGATGCGCGACAGCGACACCGTGATGGTGCGAAGCGTCAGAGCGCGTGACGCTCCGGCACAGTCGTAGTCCTCGCTGAAGGTACGCAGTCACCCAGCGTCGCTGTCCACCGGAGACTCTCCGAGGCCATCTTCAGGTTCTGTTGCCGTCGCCGGGCATGCGGCCGGGAGCGCCGGGCAGGCCGTCCGCGGCCGCCGGGCGGCCGCCTCGCCTCCCGCAAGGGTCGAGCGGCGCGGCTCACGTTCTCCTCGTTGCGGTGCGCTTCGGCCACGACGCTGCGCCAGGCGTCACGGGCTTGTTTGATGGCGGTTACCACCTGTTTGCTGGCTTCGTGGGCGGCCTCGGCGGCCGCCTTTAGCTGCTCTCGGCCGTTGCTCCCCTGCACGGCCAAGCCGAACGACCAAAGACCGGTGTCGATGAGCCGGGCCGCCCGGCGCACCTCGGCGAGCACCAGGTCGCGTACCTCGGCCGCGCGGCCGGGTGCCGTCGGAGTACTTCGTCATGGCCCGGAACTGCACTCTCCACAGCCCGAGCAGTGCGTCAGCGGCGATCTGCGGCTCCGGGTCGTCGGGGTCCACCCCGGCCCGCGCCGCCATGGCACGGGCGGCCACTTCCACGAGGCGGTCCGCCATGTCGCGCCGAGCCGCCCGGAGCGACGGCGTGCGCTCGAGCAGCTCACTGAAGCGGCGGACGAGGGTGAGGTCGACGGGTGGATCGTCGCCCTCGGGCCAGGAGTCGAAAAAGCTGCCGGTCTCGGCGGCGATCAATTCGACGGCAGCATCGATGGGTGAGATCGGGGCGCCCCCGGGCCCGAGCACCCGCCGGATGTCTTCGCTCATGGCTTCTTCCCGATCGAAGATGAGGGATTCCTTCGTCGGGAAGTAGTTGTAGACCGTCTTTTCCGACACCTCGCAGGCGGCCGCTACTTCCGCCACCCGAACCGATTCGAAACCCCGCTCGAGGAACATCGCAGTTGCCGTGTCCGAGATCAGCTGGCGCATGAGACGCTTCTTGCGCTCGCGAAGCCCCTCGGCGGGAGCGAGCGCCCCATCCAGTGCTTCAGCGGGGATGCGGCCACGAGGCCCACCGATGCAGCCGGGTACCCGGCGGCCGGTCCGGATCGAGGCTCATTGGAGACATCTTAGCTCCGAGCATTTCTAGTTGCAGTATAGTTTCAGTCACTGTATGTTTACGGCAACAGAAAGGACACCCTCAGGTGACCACCTATCCTGACCTCGCCGTCAGCACGGATCGGCTCACGAAGCACTTCGGGGACCTCGTTGCCGTCGATGCGATCGATCTGCAGGTCGAGCCGGGCACCGTGATGTCCCTCCTCGGCCCCAACGGAGCGGGGAAGACCACCACGGTCCGCATGCTCGCCACGCTGTCCGCCCCGACGAGTGGGAGCGCCACGGTGTGCGGCCACGACGTGGTGCGGGAGGCCGACGCCGTGCGCAGCGTCATCTCCTTGACCGGGCAGTTCGCCGCCCTCGAGGACAACCTGACGGCGCGGGAGAACCTGATGCTCATGGCCCGCCTGCGCGGCTTCGGCAAGGCGGCAGCCACCCGGGTGGTCGACTCCCTGATCGACCGCTTCGACATCGGCGAGTTCCGCGACAAGCTCATCAAGGCCGTGTCCGGTGGCCAGCGCCGGCGGGTCGACCTGGCGGCGAGCCTCGTCGTCAAGCCTCGGCTCCTCGTGCTCGACGAACCGACATCGGGTCTCGACCCTCGCAGCCGCCAGGTCGTGTGGTCGACGGTGCGCGACCTGGTCGACGAGGGCGTCACGCTCCTGCTCACCACCCAGTACCTGGAGGAGGCCGACGCCCTCGCCGACAACATCGTGCTCATCGACCACGGCAGGGCGGTGGCGAGCGGGACCCCGAGCGAGTTGAAGGCGCGCATCGGCGACCAGCGCGTCGCCGTCGTGGCCGTCGACGGGCGGGGCCTCGATGACCTCGTCCGGTGCGCTTTCGGGACGCTTCGAGCTGAGCGTGTCCCGGGAGCGGCGCACGGTGTGGGTGCCCGCCCCCGAACGAGATCGAAGACCTGGAGGCTGTGGCGGAGGTCGTGCGCTCGAGCGGATTGCCCGTGGACGAGATCGCCCTCCGGCGACCGACCCTCGATGACGCCTTCCTGGCTCTCACCGGCCAGCCGCCGACGACCGATGCTCCCGCCAGAAGACGACCTCGTGGAGGCTTCCTCATGACCACGCATCGCATCCTCATCGACTGTGGCGCTGTCTCGCTCCGAGGCCGACGCAGCTCCCGCCCCGCCCCGGGCAGCTTCGCCCGCTATCTCCGCGAGACGGGCCTGCTCGTCAGTCGCGGCCTTCGCGCCATCCCCCGGGTACCGGAACGCCTGAGCGACGTCACCATCCAGCCGGTCATGTTCACGTTGCTCTTCCTGTACGTCTTCGGCTCGGCCATCCATGTCCCGGGCATCTCCTATCAGAACTACCTGCTTCCGGGCCTGCTCGGCCAGAGCGTCGCCTTCGGCGTCATCGGGGCCGGCGTGGCCACTGCCACCGACTTCTGCGAGCGGCGTCGTCGACCGGTTCCGGTCGTTGCCGGTCACGCGGCTGTCGGTCATCTCCGCTCAGGTGATCGGCCAGATCATCGAGCAGATCCTCGGCATAGTGATCGTCGCCGGCATCGGCCTCGCCCTCGGCTGGCGCCCGGACCTCGGACCCGGCCCGGCTCGTCGAGCTGGTCGCTCTGATGCTGCTCGGCCTGTTCGCCTTCACCTGGTTCGGCGTCCTCATGGGCATGCTCATCCGCAGCTCCGACGCCATGCAGGGCATCGGGTTCGCCGTCATGCTTCCCTTGTCGTTTCTCGCCGGCACGTTCGTCCCCATCTCGGGGATGAAGCTCGTACCTCGCGCCATCGCGGAATGGGATCCACTCTCGGCTCTGGTGGCAGCCGTCCGCCAGGTGAGCCAGGGGGTCAGTTCGCACGGCTCGTTCCAGCTCGACCACCCGGTCTTCGCCATGGTCGGCTGGTGCCTGCTCATCATCGCCGTCTGCGTGCCACTGGCTCTGCGCCGGTTCCGCACAGTCAACGCCTAGGCAGGCTCTAACGGGGCCGGACCAGGCGTAGTGGCACCGTCCATGCCGGCGTCTTCATGTGGTCGCACCGTCCTCAATGAGCCGCGTGACCCGCCGGCGGGCACACCACGACGCCACATGGTGGCATGCCGTTGTCAACGGCTTGACTGCGCTCGCCGGTAGCTCCAACTCGCCCTGCTCCCCAGAGGCCCGCTACAAAGGAGCAGGACCGAATCGCTTGGGTCGCATTCGAGCGCCAGGTGAGCCGGTGTAAGCCACTGCTCCGGTGACGAGGGGAGAAAAAGTGACGGTGCGAGGTTCGTTGAAGCGCTTCTTCCATCCGTTCGTCGCTTTACCAATCGCCATCACGCTCGCATTAGGCGTCGCGCTGCCCGTCGAAGCGGCGCCGGCGGGAGCTTCCCGCTCGGTGGCCGCGCCGCTGGGAGTTCGTCCTTGTCGTGGGGCTGAAGGAGTCCTCTGTGGTCACGTGCGGGTCCCGCTCTATTGGAGTCACCCTCGCGGCGCCAAGCTGACCGTCCGCTTCCACGTCTACGAGCACACCGACACCTCATTGCCGGCACTGGAGCCGATCGTGGCGATGGAGGGCGGCCCCGGCGCTCCGTCGATCGGATCCGCTCCCGCCTACCTGTACATGATCGGACCGCTCATCGCCCGCCACGACCTGATCGTGATGGACAACCGCGGGACCGGATCGTCCAGCGTGATCAACTGCCCGAGGCTCCAGAACTACTTTGCGCTCGTGGCGCCGGGGGATCTCGTCGCAGCCGTGGAGGCTTGTCAGAGACAGCTCGGAATAGCCGCCAACGCCTATGGCACAGACGCAGTCGGCGACGACCTCGCCTACATCCTCTCCCGGCTCGGGATCCACCGGGTCGATGTCTACGGCGACTCCTATGGCGACTACTCGGCCCAGGTATTCACCCTGCACCACCCGAACCTCGTCCGGTCCCTCGTGCTCGACGGAAGCTACAACAACGGCTACAACCCGTTCGAGATGGAAGACACCGGGGCGATGCGCCGGGCCTGGACGCTCCTGTGCGACCGTTCTCCGAGCTGCCGGGGAGAGTCGATGCTGAAGGAGATCGCCGCCTTCGCCCTCAAGTTGCAGGCCCACCCGCTCACCGGTGTCGCCCGAGACTCGAGCGGCCAGCGGGTTGACGTCGATCTGACGGCCCCCGCTTTCGCCCAGCTCGTCTATGACGCCACCTACACCTACACACCCTTCCGGGACCTTCCCGCCGCCCTCAGAGCCTTCGGTGCCGGCGACGAGGCCCCTCTCATGAGGCTGGCGGCCGACGACGTCACGTTCAACGCCTCGGGATCTGCGGCCTCGGACTCGATCGGCGACCTCGAGGTGGTGTCGTGCCACGACTACCCGACGGTGTGGAGGAGGTCGGCGAGCCTGCCCGAACGCAAGGCCGAGCTTGCCGCCGCCATTGCCAAGCTGCCCGCTGACACGTTCTATCCGTTCACCAAGTCGGTCTACCTCGCTTCGTATGACGAGAACGAGCTCGTCTACGGCTGCCTCGGCTGGCGCGGCCCGAAGGTCCCCGACCCTCCCTTCCCCTCCGGCATTCGCTATCCCCACACGCCGGTGCTCATCTTCGACGGCCAGTTCGACCAAGCCACGCCCGTCTTCGACGCTCTGAAGGTGGTCCGCTCGTGGCCGAACCACACCTTTGTCGAGGTCGCCAACGCAAACCACGTCACGGTGGCGGACGACCTCGACCACTGCACCTCGGTCGTCTTTCAGCGCTTCATCCGGACACTTCATGCCGGCAGCACGAGCTGCGCGAGGGACATGCCGCCCGTGAGCGTCGTGCCGGCGTTCCCCGTCCGCCTGGCTCAAGCCCCGGTCCCACGGGCAGCCGGTGACGGAACTCCGTCGGTTCTCGGGCGTCAGGCCGCCTGGGTGAGCGCCGAGACAGTTGCGGACGCCCTGGCGCGATGGTTCAACCTGACCTTCGGCGGCGGTGACGGGCTGTACGGCGGCGTCTTCCGAGCCCGCGGCGACTACGACTCCGGTGGGCCGCTCGTGCTGAGGTTGCACGGGTGCCGGTTCGTGACGGACCTGGCCGTCTCGGGCAGGGCGGTCTGGAACCGGGCGAAGGAACAGCTGGAGGCAACCGTCACAGTGACCGGACCCGACGGTGAAGCCGGGGCCTTCACGGTCCGGTGGAACACCGGCATCTACAACTGGAGGGCACCGGCGGTCGTGACCGGGCACTTCGCCGGCCGGCATGTCGACGTCGAGATGCCGACGCCCTGGGTGGCACAGAGCTGACGCCCGCCCGGGTACTTCCGGGTCGCCGGCACCTCGGGCGCGGCCCCGGGACCGGCTAGGCGCGGATGCAGGCCACTTCGTGGTCCGGCACCGCGGCGGCGACCGCTTGACGCAGCTGCGGGTCGACCTCACGGCACCGGTCCTCGGCCATCGGGCAGCGGGGGGCGAATCTGCACCCGGCCGGGATGTCGATCGGGTTCGGCGTCTCCCCCTTGAGGACGTGAGCAGTCGAGCGCTCCCGCGGGTCGCGACCGCGGCACGACCGAAAGCAGCGCCCGGGTGTAGGGGTGCTGAGGGGACTTGACGACGTCGCGGGCCGGGCCGTGCTCGACGATGCGGCCGAGGTACATGACGGCGATCCGGTCGGCGAAATGTGCCGCCGTCGACAGGTCGTGGGTGATCATGAGCACCCCCATGTTCCCGTCGCGGCGGAGCCCGTCGAGGAGAGACAGCAAGCCGGCCCGGACGGAGACGTCGAGCATCGAGACGGGTTCGTCGGCGAGCAGCAGCTCAGGGTTGAGGACGAGGCTGGCGGCGATGGCCACCCGCTGGCGCTGGCCGCCGGACAGCTCGTGGGGGTAACGGTCGGAGTAGAGCTCGGCGGGCGACAGCCCGGCTCGCTCGAGCGCCTCGGACACGAGCTGTCTACGCGCCTCGCCGGAGCCACCGATCCGGTGCACCCGCAATGGCTCCTCCACGGTCTGGCGGACTTTGAACCGGGGATTGAGCGACTCGTAGGGGTCCTGGTAGATCATCTGCAAGCGGCGACGGAGGGGGCGCATGGCGCGCTCGGCCGAGCCTCGTCACGTCCCGGCCGTTGAGCACGATCGACCCGGCTGTCGGCTTCAGCATGCGCTGGATCGTCTGCACGGTCGTCGTCTTGCCGCAGCCGGACTCTCCCACGAGCGCGACCATCTCGCCGCGGCGCAATTCGAACGAGACTCCGTCCACAGCGCGGACGTAGCGGCGCGGCCGGAAGGCGAGGCGCTCGACGATGGTACGTGGCGCCTCGAAGCGGGCGTGAAGGTTCTCCACCCTGAGCAGCACCGGCGCCGTCAGGCTGCCGCCGGTCGAGTCAGCGCCGGCAGATCCCCGTGCAGCAGTGGTCACAGCGCCGCCGCCTCCCGGTCTTGCGGATTGCCGAGCGCCCTCACGCCACGGGGCTCCCGGCGGTGCCGGCGGCTCGGGAAGAGATACCGGCCGGGCCGGCCGGGTCGCTGTGGGCACCCGTCAGGGCGGTGCGCTCGGCAGGCTCGAGACCGTTCAGGTGGCAGGCGGCCCGGTGTCCCGGCGCCACCTCGAGCAGCTCCGGGTTGCTCGTCGGGCACGGCCCGAAGGCCGAGTCGCAGCGGGGCAGGAACGGGCAGCCGGTGATCGGCTCGTCGAGGCGGGGCGGGACGCCCGGAATCGACTCGACGGCTTCCTCGCCGTACAGGTCCGGGGTGGCCGAGAAGAGCAGCCTCGTGTACGGGTGCCGGGGGTCGTGGTACAGCTGGTCGACGTTCCCCTCTTCGGCGATCTCACCGGCGTACATGACCGCCGCCCTGCCGCATACCTGGGCCACGACGGGAAGGTCGTGGGTGACGAGCACGAGAGCGAGGCCGAAGTCGTCGGACAGCCCGACGAGGAGCTCGAGGATCTGGGCCTGCACCATGACGTCGAGCGCCGTCGTCGGCTCGTCGGCCAGCAGCACCTTCGGACTGCAGGCAAGCGCCATCGCGATCGCCGCCCGCTGGCGCATGCCGCCCGAGAATTGGTGCGGGTAGCGCTCACCGGTGGCGGCGGGAATCCCCACCCGCTCGAGGAGGTCCCTCGCGATCGCTCTGGCTCTCCTGCCGCTCGCGACGCGGTGGAACTCGATCGGCTCGACGATCTGATCGATGACCGGCCGCACCGGGTTGAGGGCGTTCATCGCACCCTGGAAGACCATGGCGATGTCCCGCCAGCGGTGCGGGCGCATCGACCGGTCGCCGCCGGCGAGGATGTCCTCACCGGCGAGCAGGAGGCGGCCCGAGACGTTCGCCGTCGACGGGAGGAGGCCCATGAGGGCGAGGATCGTCGTCGTCTTCCCGCACCCGGACTCGCCGACGAGGCCGAACCTTTCCCCGCGTCGAGCCCGAAGCTCACACCCCGAACGGCATGCAGCTCCTTCGAGGTTCTCGGCAGGTCGAACCAGACGTGGAGGTCATGGACCTCGAGCAGGCTCACCGTCAGACCGCTTCCGGGCCACGCCCGGCCAGCGGTCGCAGCGACCACCGGCGGATCGACAGGTGGGCGACGCGAAGCCGCGGGTTGAGGGCGTCCTCGATCGCCTGGCCGAGCAGGAAGCAACCCATGATCACGAGAGTGATGGCGATGCCGTCGGGGATGACCGCCCACCAGGCGCCGGCACTGATGGCTGCCCGGTCGAAGGCGTGCTGCAGGATCGTTCCCCACGTGATCGCCGTCGGGCTTTCCAGCCCCAAGAACGCCAAGGCCGTCTCGAGGTAGATCGCCACGGCGATCGTCAGCACGGTGTTGGCCATCAGCAGCGGCCCTACCTGCGGGAGGATGTGGCGCACGAGGATGCGGGTGTTGCTCGCCCCGATCGAGTGGGCCCGCTTCACGAACGTGCGCTCCTTCAGGCTCTTCACCTGTGCCCGGATCACGCGGGCGGTGGTGGCCCATTCGAGGATGGCGATCACGATGATGATGTGGAGAAGGCTCGGGCCCCAGACGTCTGCCACGATCATGGCGAAGGCGAGGTCGGGGATCACGAGCAGGTAGTCGGTGATGCGCATGAGGACGGCGTCGATCCACCCGCCGAAGTAGCCCGACACGATGCCGATCCCGCCGCCGATGACGATGGCGACGAGGGTGGCGGCAAAGCCGATGACAAGCGAGACGCGGCCGCCGTACATGATCTCGCTGAAAAGATCGACCCCGCCGTCGTCACAGCCGAGCCAGTGATGGAAGGAGGGGGCGGCGAACGACGGCGCAGCTCTGGGCGACGGGCGAATACGGTGCGAACAGCGGCGCCCCGACGGCGAGGATGACGAAGACGAGGATGAGGGCCACGCCGATCGAGGCCGCCTTCTGCTCCCGCAACACCTGGCGCAGCAGGCCCCCGGTTGGGATCCCGGTCGGGGCGCCGGCCGCCCCGACGAGTGCCGGATCCTGGCTGATGGCGCTCATCCGCTGATCCTCGGGTCCAGCTTGAAGTAGAGGATGTCGGAGAGGAAGTTGAGGAGTATCACCGAGGCCGCCAGCACGAGAAACCCACCCTGGAGCATCGGGTAATCACGCTGATCGATCGCCTGCCACATGGCGAGCCCGATGCCCGGCCAGCTGAAGATGTACTCGATCAGGATGGCGCCGGCGACGATCCACCCGAGCGAGAGGGCGACCATCGTGGCGATGGGCAATATGGCGTTGCGGAGCACGTGTCGCGAGATGATCCTCCGGTCGGGCAGCCCTTTTCCCCGTGCCGTGAGGACGTAGTCCTCCCCCATCGTCTCGAGCATCGACGACCGCATGATGAGCGTGAACTCCCCGTAGAGCGTGAGGCAGAGGGTGAGGGCCGGCAGCAGCATGTGGATGAGCACATCGACGCCCTGATCGAAGAGGCCCGGCTTGCCGAGGAGGAACGGGTTCGTCATCCCGGCCGTCGGGAGGAGGCCGCCGAGCAGGATGAGGAGCATGAGCCCGAGGAACTGGGTGGGGAAGGCGTAGAAGGCGACGGCGAGGTTCGTCGAGGTGTGATCGAGCTTCGAACCGCGGCGCCACGCCGACAGGATGCCGGTGAGGACACCGAGGATGATGGCGAGCAGCGTCCCCAGTGTCACCATCGGGACGGTGTTCTTGAGGTCGAGCAGGAGCAGGTGGGTGACCGGCTGCTGATAGGTGTACGAGATTCCCATGTTCCCTTTGAACAGCTCACGGATGTACAAGAAGTACTGCTCCCACTTCGGCTTGTTCAGGCCGAAGGCGATTGTGAGAGCGTGCTTCAGCTTCAACGAGCCCCGGACGGCGTGGGCGAGGTTGGTGACGGCGGTACCGGGCAGCACGCGGAAGAGGAAGAAATTGATCGTGATCGCCATCCAGATCGTGAAGACGGCGAACCCGAACCGCCTGATGACGTAGTCGGCCTGCTTCACGTCAGGTCCGGCGGACGTGCAACAGCGTGAGGTCGGACAGCTCGTTGAACGACCCTTGACCGGTCATGACGAACCCGGTCCAGCTCGAGACGTGGGCTTCCACCCACTCCGGATAGTCGAGGTCGATGTAGGGGTGATCCTTCGCCAGGAGGGCCTCCATCTTCCACACGATCCGCCTGCGGACGGTCTGGTCCGTCGCCGTCCCTTGCTCTGCGTAGAGCCTGTCGTACTCGGCGTTGTCGAAGCCGCTGTCGTTCCAGCCGCCCCACTGGGCCTTTGTGAAGACCGAGAGCTGGAAGTCCGGGTCGACCTCCGGCTGCCACTGGGAGAACTGCAGTTGGAATGTGGGGTAGTTGTTGTTCGGACCGTAGACCGACAACGTGGCGGCAGCCGTGTCTTCCTGCACGGCGGTGAGAGAGACCCCGATCTTCTGAAAGTCGCCTGCGATGATCTGGTAGATGCGGTCCTCCGGCCCGACGCCCGGGTAGAGGACCATCTGGTAGCTCATCGGGTGACCGTCGGCGATGCGGACGCCGTTCGCGCCCATCTTGTAGCCCGCTTGATCGAGGAGCTTGCCGGCGAGAGCGGGATCGTAGGCGGGCGCCCGCAGCGCCGGGTCATACCAGATGCTGTCTGCGGGCGTGATGACGTTGCCGGCGGGAATGGCCTCGCCTAGATAGGCCACGGAGTCGATCTTGGCCCGGTCGACTGCGACGTTGAACGCCTCACGGACGAGGGGGTTCAGCAGCTCGCGGTGCCCTTTCATCTTCAAGTTGGAGTTGATGGAGAAGTAGTTGACTTGGAGGCCCGGTGAGCTCGAGACGCGGAAGCCGTCACGGCGCACCGCAGCCACCGCAGTCGGCGGGACGGTCTCGACGTCGTCGATCTGATGAGTGACGAGCGCCCGGATCATCGAGTCGTCGTCATCGAAGGTCTCTAGGCCGAAGCCGTCAATGTGCGGCTTCGGGCCCCACCACCGTGGGTTCCGCTGGAAGAGGGCGATCTCCTTCGGGACGTACTTCTCCAGTTCGAACGGGCCGCCGGAGACGATCGGCACCGGGTTCGAGAAGGTCTTGAGCCCGGCGCCTGCCTTGCCGACGTGCCTGGCCCAGATGTGCTCAGGCAGGATCGGCAGCTGCTGAAGCTGGGAGAGAACGTTTGCCACCGGCGTGTCGTAGCTGATCACGAGGGTGTCGGGGTTGGGGGCGACTGCGCTCGTCATGTGGGCGATACCGGTTGCGTCTGCCGCGGTCGCCCCGTTCTGGAACCTCAGCATCAAGCTGAGCGTCCAGGCGGCGTCCTCTGCCGTGAGCGGCCTCCCGTCCGACCACTTCGCCGTCGGGCACAGTGTGAAAGGTCCAGATCTTCCCGTTCGGGGAGAGGGACCACCTGGTGGCGAAGTCCGGGATGATCTGCAGCTTGGCGTTGTACTGCACGAGGTACGGGTACATGTACTCGAAGCAGGAGTAGGAGTCGGTGAGTTGGGCCACGAAAGGATTGAGCGAGTCGATCCCGCTGTCGGTTCCTATGCGGAGGATGTTGTTCGTGCCGTCATAGGCTTCCGCAAAGGCGCCGCAGCCGGCGAGGAGGAGAGACAGGCTGAGCCCGAGCGCGAACAAACGGGCCGGGCGCGATCGGTTCCGCCTTCTACCTAGTCCCACAGGCCTCTCCCCGACGGACAAGTCTGATCCGGGTGGGAGGCTACTCCAGGCCACAAAGACGGTGTTGCGACGGCCCCTTGAGCCTCGACAGCGACCTCCGAAGCAGCCCGTTCCGGGATTGCCGAAGCGATGAGGCCAAGCTGTTCAACAGACCATCGTCGTCAAAAATCTCTGACAGAACGAGCAGTCGACCCCCGGAACGTCCGTCCCGTCGAACCCCAATCGCCCGATCATCCAAGTGCCGGCAATCGACAGCCGAGGGCGCGTAGTTCGGCTTCCCCCTCTTCTGCCCGATCCTCGAGGAGCATCATCGTGCAGGCACGCTCGAACCTGGCTTCGATCCGTTCCCACCCCTCGAGCGACCGCTCCAGTGCGGCGCGGTCACCCGTGAGCCGCCCGGCGGCGCGGGCGAGGCAGGCCGCCGCCCAATAGTTCTCTTCGCCTGCCGGAGCGGCGGCGGCGAGACGGCTGTCGGCGTCGGGCGATCCGGCGGCAGCCGACACCTCGGCGGCGATCGCCCACGCGTAAGGGCGCAGCGACTGCCAGCCCACCGTGCCGTACCACGGCTCCACCCCGAGGGGCAGGTCGGCGACGGCCGCGACGGCCTCGCCGGGGCGGCCCTCGTGCAAGGCGATGCGGGCCTCGGTAAAGGCGGCGAGGGAGGCGAGGTTCGACGTCGTGGGCTGGTGGACATCTGCTCCGACGAAATCGCGAATCCGCGCCTGCCAGGTCTGGAAGCCCTCGTCGTCACCGCGCAAGCCATGAGCCAGCAGCGCGGCGTAGGCGCCTCTTCCCATCCACGGGCCCGGGGGGCGGCGCGCTTGCACCCATGCCTGCCACATGGCCTCCGCCTCGCCGAGCGCCTGGTCGAACTGGCCCTGCAGGACCAGCGGGAGGATGGCTTTGCTGGCCGACATGTGCGGCTGGCCGCTGGCGATGTCGTCATCCTGCGCCATCCGTGCCGCCGCCAAGGCGGCCGGCAGGTCACCGGCGGTCATGGCAATCTCGGTCACCATGTACAAGGTGTCGACGATCTCGGCGCCTGCGCGCGGGTCGTGGCGGGGCATGCGGGTGAGGAGAGCGGCGCGCTCCTGGCAAACCTGATGTGCGTCCCGGAGGCGCCCGCTCGTGTCGAGCGAGACCACGACGCCGTCGAGCGCCGCACTCATGAGGACGGGGTCGCCTGTCCGGCGGGCGGCGGTGAGGGCGGCCTCGACCAGACTCGGGTCAGGCACCGTCTTCTCGGGGTTGGCGGTCCAGGCGGCGGCGGACGCCTGGTACGCAGCGGCGACCGGATCGTCGGCCGGCGCCGCCTCAGCAGCCTCCGCCACCAGCCGACGAAGCAGCTCATGCGGCTTTTCGTCGGGGAAGTTCGCCGCGAAGCGGTCCGCGATGGTGGCTGCGGAGGCGAGCGCGACCGCACGCCCACTGCCGTCGCCCGCCGCGGCCGCTTGATCCGCCGAGGCCAGCATCAGGTCGAACGCGAGGGCGCCATTGCCTTCCGTCAAGGCCACGTAGGCGGCGTCTCGCAGTTCCCCGGCAGCCTCCCCAGGCTGCGCCGCCAACGCACCTGCGGTCCGGTAGTGCTCGCGGGACTCACCGAGGAACCGCCGCGCATATGTGAGATGGCCGAGGTGATGGGCAAGACGGTGACGCGCTTGCTGGTCGTCCGGTCCAGCTGCGCCGGCAGCAGCGGCCCGGAGGTCGTCGGCGACGAGGTCGAACTCGGCCTGCCAGTCCCCGGCCTCGATTAGCCGCTCGTCCAGGTGGGCCGCCGTGGCGGCGGCCCACCTGAGGTGGGCGTCGCCGACCATCGCCTCCTCGCCGCAGGCCGCCAGGCGATCGAGGGCGTAACTGCGGATCGTGCCCAGCATCTGCCAGCGACTGCCCACGGCGTCGTGCCGGTGGACGAGCAAGCTCTTGTCCGTCAGTTTGCCGACGAGGTCGGCCGCCTCGCCCAGGCTGTCCATCGCGGTGGCCGCGGTGGCGGCGGCAAGGTCGAACCCGGCGGCGAATATCCCGAGCCGGCGGAACATCCGCTGCTCGTCGTCGTCGAGCCGGTCGTAGCTCCAGTCGATGACGGCGCGCAGCGAGCTGTGCCTCTCGGCCGGGACCCTGTGCCCCGCCAGCAGCCGCAGATGATCCTCCAGCCCTGCGAGGAGGCCATCCGCCCCGAGAGAGACGCTGCGGGTGGCGGCAATCTCGATTGCGAGCGGCATCCCGTCAAGGCGAGCACACAACTCGCGAACCACGGCTGGCTCCGCCGAGAAACCCGGATCGGCGCTCCGGGCCCGGTCCATGAAGAGCGTCTCCGCCTCGCATTGCAGATCCTCTGCGGTGCTCGGGGCGACTGATAGCGGCCGGAGCCGGACGATGCGCTCCCCGGCGATCCCGAGTCTCTCCCGGCTCGTCGCAAGTACCGTCAAGTGGTCGCAGTTGACGAGCAGTTTCTCGGCAAAGACGGCCGCCACGTCCAGCAGATGCTCACAGTTGTCGAGCACGAGCAGCGCCCGTCCTCGCCCGAAATATTCGTGCAGCACCGCGTCGAGCGACTGCCCGGCGCGCTCGCTGACCCCGAGGACCGCAGCCGCCGCCTGGGCGACATATCCCTCCCGGACCGGGACCAGGTCGACGAAAGCCGCCCCGAGCGGGTACTCGGCGGCGGTCGCCTCCATGACCCTTGCGGCAAGGCGGGTCTTGCCGACGCCGCCCGGTCCGAGCAGGGTCACCAGGCGGTTCTCGGCGAGTGCGCCGATCACCTCGGCTTGCTCGTCCGACCTGCCGATGAAACTCGTCCTCGTGGTCGGCAAGCCGGCCGTCAACGGGGTCCCCGCCTCCCCGCGTGTCGCCACGGCGGGAGCGAGAAGGGCCAGTGAGCGGCGATCCGGCACAGCGAACTTGCGCAGCAGCGACGAGACGTGGCTTTCGACCGTGCGGATGGAGATGTGCAGCTGGCCGGCGATCTGCGCGTTCGTCAGATGGGCGCGGATGGCCTCCAGCACTTCGGCTTCCCGGTCGGACACGACCGTCGTGGCAGTCACCCGGCGAGCCCGCCCGCCTCGGGCCTAGAGGACCCCCCGCAACGCACGGTCAACGCCGCCGGCGGGGAGTGAGCCCGTGCCTCTCCGAATCGCCCATGCACGCAATGCTAAGCACGAGAGGATGTGACGCCAAGCCACGCTCTCGTCCCTCAACGCGCACAAGCCCAGGCCCTCCCCGTAGTGGGGGAGGGCCTGGGCAGTGGTACGGGCGCCGCCGGGAGGCGGGGAGGATCAGCCCTCGTTCCGTGAGAGGCTGAGCGCCTGGGTGTTGGTGTAGCTCTGCTTGGTGACCGGGTGCTTCTTCGTCCCGGCACCATTGTGGCCAGTGACGACGTACTGGCCGCCGAGGACGGTGCCGGTGTCGAAGCCGCTCGTGACCGTGCCGCTGATGGTCTCGAGGCCGCCGGACTCGGTCACGCTCAAGGTGCCCTGGGAGGGGTTGAACCCGCTGCCAGCAGGCCAGTTGATGGTGAACGTGCCGCTGAAGTTCTCGGAGTTCACGCTGGCCTTGCCCGCCAGCACGGCCGTGATGGTGCCCGTGCCGCTCTCCGGACCGTTGAAGATGTCACTGCAGCCCGAGGTGGTGCCTGTGAGAACTGCGTTCGTGGAGCGGAGGGTGCTCGTCCGCAGCCCCGGCGAGTAAGAGACGCTGCCGGCGAATCCGGTGCAGCTGTCGGTGACGACGTAGCCGGAAGGCGCCTTGTGGACGGCGGGCGTGCTCGCGTGGGCGACGCCGCCGGTGGCGAGGAGGCCGGCGAGGCCGACGCCTGAGGCGACAACGGCGGAACGGATGCGGCGGACGGAGGTGCGCTTGGTGATGTTCATCGGGATTCCTTTCAGTAGGGGCGTTCTCGGAGGTTTTCGTGAGCTTGAGCTCACAGGCACTCTGCGCTTGTCCTCGCTCCAGGACATCCGTGGCCACCACGGATTCACCACTGAGACTCCACGGATTCTTCGGTGGGAGTCGCCGCCCCCTGCAGAGCGAACGGCGTGGGGATTCTCCGGACTGCCGTCGGCACTTCAGCCGCTTCCACTGCCTGAGGACGGACGCCCGCTACCGCCCTGCCCCTCCGCCAGAGGCGGCGGATTGGGCGCTCGGCCGGCATTGGGATCTGGCTATTGACGTCGGAGCCGGCACGGGCAACCTCACGAGGTACATGGCCGCCCGGAGCAATCGGGTGGTCGCCATCGACCACGACCTCAGGATGCTCATCGCCCTCGGCCGCCGTTTAACGATGCGAAACGGGTGGTCGCTAGAGGAGAAGTGCTGCCGTTCAGGACCGAGGCCGCCGAGCGCGGTAGCGATCGCGTCGGCGTGGCACTGGCCGGACCCTGACCCGGCATGACCCGAGGTTGGCGGGTAATCAGGCCAGGCGGCATCCTCCCGGTGCTCTGGAGCGGCCCTGACCGCGAGGTCCCATGGGTAGCTGAAGTGCTGGGCCACCCCCGCGTTGACCCGACGGAGAAAGGCGGCGAGAAAGACGCCCGGGTCGCCGGCACCACATCGATGTCCCGCTCCACATCCCTTCTCCCGGCCGGAGAGGCGCGTCTTTCTCACCGCGGTTCCCTTCGCCGTGCCAGACGTGCCCGGGCTTGCCGCCTCCTACGGCGGCATCCGCATCCTGCCCAAAGACGAGAGGCTCGTCGGTGATGAAGGACATGGCATCCCGCGCGGAGGCTCGTCCCGAGTGGGCCGGTCGTTGGCGTCGGCGTCGGTAGACCAGCGACCCTGAACTGGGAAACCCTGTCTCTTTGGTCAGCTCCGACCCGCTCTGGTGCATCTGAACTTGTGGGATGGATTATGGGTTAGGGCCACGCCGCTCGTGTCTTGTTCTTCAGCCCGGGAGCTCTGCCGTCCGTCTCACTCGGCCATAGATAGCGACTCCGAGCTAGCAAACTCCCAAAGTGCGGGGTCGACTGGCGCGGAGACCGCCGGTATGACGTTCGACGGGGCGAAGACGCAACTCGATCACACCTCTCGGCTCTCCCCACTTTGCCTCGATTTCGGCGTCGATCCTCACGAGGGAGTCCGGGCCGTAGGTCGCGTCGTCAACGATGCGGCTGCGCCAGAACTCCTTTGGTCCGAGCGCGAGTTCGGAAGTGTCGCTGGGGCAGAAGCAAGTCGGTCGTTCTATCAGGCAGAGAGCGCTCCTAGAGGGACTCGCGGGTGGCGCATGCCCGTCAGATGGTCGACCATGGGTCTATGTCCCATCG
>CAVWEW010000003.1:0-87071 GCA_963754255.1 uncultured Actinomycetota bacterium | reverse complement strand
ATAGGTGTGCCTCAGGACGTGCGGCACGACGTTCATGGCTGCGCCGTCAGCACCAAGAAGACCGGCGGCCTTCGCGGCCTCACGAAGACCGGCGGCGGATTCTCCAGGCGCGAAGGCGGCGCCCATGTTCGGCGAAGAGGAAGTCGGTGGGTTCACCCGTGCGGGGATGGGGATACGGCCGCTGGAAGCCGCGTTGGGTCGCCCACGTGTCGACTGCGTCCACGGTCTCGGCGTCGAGGGGCACGACACGCTCGGTGCCGAGCTTGCCGAGCGGCACCCGCAGCCAGCTGCCGGTCCGGCCATAGTCGGCCACGCGGTCCAGCTCGAGATCGAGGGCGCTCACCGATACGAAGGCCTGCACGGCGCATCAGCAGGATGGCCGAGCGGGCGAATAGGTCGTCGAGGGACAGGGCCGCAGCCATGAGAGCCCGGTCGACGTCGGGTGCGAGCGCCCTTGGAAGCGGACGCGGCAACCGTGGGACGTCGGTGGCGAACACGAGGCCGAAGACGAAGGTCGCTCCGCCCAACCCCACAGCGTGATGTCGTCGAAGAAGTTCCGCAGGCTGAGCACACCTCTGTGCACGACCGATGCCGAGATTGGTCGATCACACGCCACGCGGCCACGCTAGGTCCGCGTGCGGTTCCACACGAGGAATGCCTCGATGTGACGACGCTCCAGTTGCCGCAGCGAGCTCAGCTCCGGAAACGTCTCACCGAGGAACTCGCCAAAGGGGATCAGATCGTCCATGAGCCCGATGACCGTGGAGTGCGACAGCACGCCGGAGCGCGCCTGAACATAGCGGAGGATGGCCCCGCGGATCTGGACAGCTGGCACGACCATCACGCGGGCTTAGAGCGGAGCTCCCCACGGGCCACGGCTCGGAGGAACTGACAACTGCCCATTTTCGAACAGGAGCTGGCGAAGGCCGAACAGGCGCCCGTGCCAGTTCTTTCGGGTGGTGATCGACGCGCTGGTCACGTCCTCAAGTGCCTTCTCGAACCGCTCGAGCAGGTCACCGGAGATGTGCTGGATCGGCACCGACGACCAGGCGACAACGCCGGGTACAAACTGGTCGATGACGCTCCGGGACCAGTAGTAGCTCCATCCCAGCCGAGTGGCGGTCGCCCACAGCTTGTTGAACTCCGTCGGCCATCGGCGGCGCACGGTCGCGCTCATGCTGCCGACGTCCTTGGCGGCGAGCAGATCGAGATGCATCGTCACCCGTCCACACAGCGCCGCCCACGACACGAGCGGCCAGGCCCTGATCCGGCGGAGGTCGGGGAGGCACGTCCGGGTCGGTCGGCTCATCCATGCCCCGAGGTCCTCGTGGACAGCGAGAAACTCCCGAGCCATGCGCAGGCGTTCACGAAGTACGCGGTCGGAGACGCCCATCTCGTGGCAGAAAAAGGCATAGTCCTCGATGAGCTGGTGATCATCCTCGGTGGCCCAGCGGGCCACGGCAGCGGTCATCGGCCCATCACCACCAGGGTGGCGGCGTACTCGGCGGCGAGGTGCTCGTTCGACAGATGTACGTAGGACGCAGTCGTCTCGGGGTTGGCGTGACCCATCAGCTCGCGCAGCACGAGCAGGTCGATGCCGGCGGCCGCCAACTCGGTCCCGTACGGTTATCTGTAGTCAGTCGGTGGATTACCTGCTCACAGGGCGATTTCCGTGTGAGGCACGTGAGGCACGAGACGATTCTCGGCCGGCGGGGTTCAGTGTCCGGTGTTCTCCGAGCGGATCATTCGTCGCAGGCTTTCGCGTGCCGCCACGAGTTCGTCCTCGAGCTCTCGCACACGGCGATCAGCAACGCGCTCCTCGGAGCTGCGGGCGTCCCGCTCCGCGACGAGACGCCGGTTGACAGCTTCGAGATCGGCGACTCGGGCGATGAGTTCGGCGCGCTGCGGGCCGTCGATCTCCGCACCGAGTTGGAGTCGCAGCCGCTGCTGCAACTTGTCGTGCTCGGCTCGCAGGCGCTTTATCTCCTCACGCGCAAGAACAAGGTCGACCTGCAAGCCGCCAGGTGTGGCGTTGGCCTTCCGAGTCGCGACCGGGACGGCTTGGCGACGCCGGGCCGCCTCGACGTGCTCCCGAATGCCTTTGGCGTAGGTGAGCCAGGTCGACACACCCGCTGCCCTCGCCACGGCTGGGAACGTGATCGCCTCACCGGCTGCTTCGAGGACGACAAGGGCGTCAAGGGCACGTCGCCGTTTGTCTCTGCTGTCGTCGGCCCGGGCGGCTGTAAGACCAGCTGTGCGACCTGACGATGCTCCCACCGTCAGTTGCTGGCCACGATAGGTATGTGGCGGGCGGCACGGGCGCGTCGAAGCAACCGGCTCGCCTCTTCGACTTCCGCCCGATCCTCGGTACTGAGATGGACGAGGCGCTCCCTCATGGTCTCAGCGACCTGGATGAAGGCGTTGATCTGTTCACCGAGGTTGGCGATGACGTAGCCGGCGGCGCCGATCGCCCGGGCGGTCTCGAGATCGGCCCGCAGGCTCAAGATGTGCTCCTCGATAGCTGGCAGATACGAAGGATCGGGACGGTAGAAGCCGCAACCGGCGCACTGGAACCGGATCGGGCACGAGCTACCGCCTGCTTTGACATTCGACGGCTCGGTGCAATTTCCGAACGGGACCGACACCGACGCTCGCTCCCAGGCAAGTGGGTTCGCAAAAGGCGCAGGTCGGCCGTCGGAATCGATGGCGAGCGAGCCCACAGCTCGGATCGCCTGCTGCTTCCTCTTCAGGCTGATCCGGTAGTACCCCATCGTGGTCTGGATGGAGGCGTGGTCCATCAGCTCCCGTAGCACGTCGACGGGGACGCCGGCATCGGCATGGCGCTGGGCATAGGAGTGCCGCAGCGCATAAGGAAAGATGAGGGAGGAGTTGAAGGCGAGCGGGGTGCCGCCAGGACCGAGCACCTCACTGTCGATGTGGCCGATCTTGGCTGCCCAGATCTTGAACGCCCGGGCGACGCAGCTGGCGGTGAGGTGGCCGACAGATTGTTGGGCCCGCAAAAGCGGGGTTCGGAACAACCACTGGTGCGTGACAGGTGGACCCGTCATCTCGGCCCGGCGACGCTCCCAGGCGAGCACGACGTCTGCCGTCTCGGCCGTGATGGGAAGCCGCCTCCGCATGCGGCCTGCCTTGTGGTTGTCGTAGACAAGGTTGGGCTGGCCGTCGATGACCTCGATGCAGCCGATCCGCAAGCTCACGATCTCGCCCGGCCGACGCCCCGTGTCGCGGAGCAACTGGTAGATCGTCTGGTGCATCGCCCGCAGGTCTGCCGCCGAGATCGAGCCGCCGTGGAAGTCGGGCCCGAGCAGGCCGATGTGGGCGTCGAGCTGGGCGATGACCGACTCGGGGATGGCCTTTCCGATCGCCTCTTCGGTGGCGTCCTCCATCACGTGCTGGGGCCGTCCCCGGCCGAACGGGTCGGGCACCTCGGCCATCAGGCCGTTGACCCGGCCGTGCTCGATCACCTGATGGATCCGGTACAGGAGCAGGTTCCGGTGATTGGCCGAGTACAAGGCTCCATCTGCACGGCGCTGGCCGGAGATGGCCCGCACGACAAGGGCGAAGTCACCGGCTCCCAACAAGGTCGGATCGGTGCGACCGGCCGCCACGAGCACCTCTGAGACAGCGCGGCAGGCTCGCAGCGCCTCTCGCAGGCTCTGGAGGTACGGGCGAGTAGTGCGGGCCCAGTCTTTTATCACCTCGCGCAGCCAACAAAGCTCGATGTCTGAGAAATCGACGACGCCTTGGCGGGCCGGCCAGCGTCGCGAGCCATTCGGCTGCAGGTCGAGCAGACCCACCTCCCAGAGGTCGCCGGCGTAGGGGTCAGCACCGACATGGGCCACCCATGCCCGCTCGACGTGTCGCCGAAGGTCCTGGAACAGCCCTCGGATAATCGAGTTGTACTGCACGCCGCCCATTTCGCAGACCGCTTCGGGATCGGCTCGGCGGATGGAATCGGACCCATCCAGGCGGCGGACGAGGATCCCGACCTGCAGCGGGTTGAGCGGCGTCGGCATCTCGTCGCGGCGCTGGAGGGCGTAGAGCAGCTCACAGCGCACGAGCTCGGAAAGGCTCGCCATGGAGAACTGGTTGGCAGAGAGCCGGGGCCGCTCGGCCGCCACCCATGCGGCCAGCTCCTCGACCGAGAGGCCGAGCCCGTGGCGACGCCGGAGGCGTTCGTCGTGGAAATGGCACAGCCCGCGTGGGCTGATGTGCTCGCGGCCGCAGCCCGCCACCACACACGTCCCGCGCCGCGCCAATGGCCGAGCACTGGCGATGAAGTCATTCAAGGCCACGCCGGATCGTCTCCAGGAACGCTCGTGGACAAAGCACAGGCCGCGGCACAACATCTCGCCTTTACAGCCGGCGACCGAGCAGGCGCCCGGTGTAGTCGGACGCCGCCTGCGGTTCCTCGGCTGGGCGTCGAAAGCCTCCTCACTGAGGCGGCTCTCTGCCAGGTCCCGGCGGCAGGTGTCACAGCGGCAGGTCTGTCTCTGCGTCGGCGTGGGGCAGCCCGGCGTGCGGCACCGCCACGCCGCGGTCCTCGGGTTGTCGAGATCGCCTGTGAACAGCCACAGCACCTCGTCCCACTCGCCTGGCCGCCACTTTCGATCGATGTGAGACCTGAGCCATTTAAGCCAGCCGTCCTCAGCATCGAGAAGGCCGCGTGCTCCGGCGACAAGGCCGAGTGCCGGCGCCCTCATCGCCAGGTCCTCCCGGCAGCCACGGTCTCCACTGCCCGGCGCAGGTCCTCGTCGCGTGCATGCAGGTAGACCGTCGTCGAGGCGAGCGACACCTGGCCGAGGAGTGCTCGCACGACGTCGAGGTCGACGCCGGCACGTATCCAGTTGGTGGCAGCTGTGTGACGCATCATGTGAGGACGGACCGGGAAGCCGCAACTGCGGGCCAGCCGGTCGAAGAAGTCCTTGACCCCCCGGTAGCTCGCCGGCCGGCCGAGCGGCTCGTGATAGAGGTTGACGAGCACCATGTCGCTGCCGCCGACCCCGACGATGGCTGACCGCTCGACTTGGTAGTCGCCATAGGTGCCGAGCACGTCGTCACTCGCCGGCACCACCCGGGGGAAGCGGGACTTGGCGAGTGATCCGTTGGGGTTGGACCGGCGCCGTACATGCACATGGGCGCCGACGACGCCACATCCGAGGCTGCGGGAGTCAGGCAGCAGGTGCATGTCCTCCCGGCGCAGCCCGAGCGCCTCGCCGATGCGCAGACCCGTG
Organism: uncultured Actinomycetota bacterium; assembly: GCA_963754255.1. Taxonomy (GTDB): domain Bacteria; phylum Actinomycetota; class Acidimicrobiia; order Acidimicrobiales; family Bog-793; genus CAVWEW01. Next base: position 81,816 of record CAVWEW010000003.1, on the reverse strand, counting down.
TCGCGAAGGAGCACGACGACGAACCGTTCGCGGGGGCGCCGACAGCGGGCCAGCACCGCCTTTGACTGCTCGGGCGTGAGGGCTTCGGGAAAGGGGATCTCGGCTCTCGACTTGATCGCGCGAGCCCGCACCATGCGGAACTGGCCGGACTCACCCGCGTCGAAGCCGGGCGGGGTGAACCTCAGCCAGCGCGGCTCAGACAGCTGATCGGCGACGATCGTCTCGATCAGCCCTGTCCTGGCGCAGAACCTGAGGAGCTCGCAGACAGCGGTGAGGACGGCGTTCACCGTCGAGCCGGAGCGGTAGCGGTCGTGTCTGATCGGGGTCACTTCGAGGAAGTGCTTGAAACGAGCCAGATCCGCGAGGCTGATCGTGCTCCAGGTAACACCTGCGGAATCGCACCAGCCGAGGAAGGCTGCCACCCGCCCGGCGTACACCCGGACCGTGTTCGGCGAGAGCGATGCACCCTGCAAAGAGCGGAGGAAGTCGGACGCCTCGGGGTGAACGAGGAACCGAGCGTCGATCACTACCCACCACTCGGTTCCGTCGACGGGCGATATCGCCCGCTCTGCCCGGAAGCTATGACCCGGCCACCCATCGTGTTGCCCTCGGGCGAGGTCAGTCACCATCGTCGAAGACGGTCACTTTCCGGCGCGTGTGTGGCGCGTACCGGCGCCGGGCCGTGATGGCGGAGCATCCGAGCCGGCCGGCAATCTCGTCCCAGGTGTAGTCCTGGTCGCGGGAGCTGGCGACGACGTCGAACAGCAGGTCGTCTGCCTGGGCGGCGAGACTGACGAGCACCGAGATCGCCGGGCCGGCGTCACCGAGCCACATCGGGGAGCGAAGCAGAACGAGCGAGGTTACGGCCTTCTCGAGAAGACGAGCGGAGTGCTCGTCGGTGTAGGGAGCCATGGCACAGTCCCGGCGGGGATCGAGAAACTCCCACGGCCCGCCGAGGTCGGGACGAGGGGCCATCTCGCCCAGGCCTGTCCGAGAACCCGTCCGCCACCGGCCGTAGTTCATAACCCTGAACCATATGTACTTCAGGTCATCAGAGGGTGGATCCCCTCGACGCGATAGGCAAGATCATGCCAATCAGACAAGCCGAACGACGCCGGCGCGAGATCATGGCCGAGATCGCCAAGATCGGCGTCTGTCTCCCCGGCAGCCTCGTCACGCGAACCACCCGCTGCGGCACCCCCGGCTGCCGTTGCCACACCGATTCGGAGCGCCTCCACGGCCCCTACCTGTCGTGGACGCGGAAGGTCGGCGCCAAGACGGTGACGCGGAACCTGGACGCCGCCGAGGCCGAGCGCTATCGACCGTGGTTCGACAACTCGAGGCGGCTCCGCGAGCTGATCGGCCAGCTCGAAGCCGTCTCAGTGCAGTTGGTCACCGAAACCGAAAGCACCGAGATCGTCCACTGAGCGACACCCGCGTCACAACCGAGGCAACCAGCGACCACAGGTGCCTCACGTGCCTCAACAACTGTCGGATACTTGTGAGGCACAAGGACTACTTCAAGCCGAACTCAGGTAACTCATGTCGACAGCAGGACGGTAGATAACGACGTAATGGCGGAGATCGTGGAGCCTGACATCGTCGGCGCCGACGGAGTCAGCAAAGCGCCTGAACGCCAGGGAGACGAACTCAGGCTTCCAGGGTGTGCGGCTGTCGACCGAATCCGAGAACAGGTAACAGTCGGGAGCGAGCTGGACGCCGACCGCTTCGGCCAGAGCTTGCATTCGCTCGCGATGAGACGCGGAGCCGACCAATCGTCGTCGTGTCCAAGCTGAGTCGCCGTGCCTGGTGGGTCTTGGTGTCCTTTTCCACGAGCCCGTGCTCGCTCTTGACGAGCCCCCGGCTGATGACGAGCGTGCCGGTGTCGAAGTCAAGGTCGTTCCACCGGAGGGCCAAGAGCTCGCTCCGTCGTGCGCCTGACGAAGCTGCCAGCAGAACGAAGGCGGCGAGGTCGAGGCGGGACATCTTCGATGGCTTTGAAGATCTCGGCGACCTGATGCGGAGCCGGAGGCTTGATCTCGTGGCTTGGGCACGCGAGGAGGCGAGGCGTCGATCGCAGGGTTGTGGCGGATGAGGTTCCAGCGGACGGCTTGCGAGAGGGCCCGGCGAAGTATCCCGTGCACCCGGCGGATCGTGGCTGGTGAGAGGGGCTTTCCACCGCCACCCTTCGTGCGGAGCCGGTAGTAGAAGTCGTCGAGCTCGGCGGCGGTGATCTGCGACACGAGCCGGTGACCGATCAGCGGCACGATGGTCCGCTGGATGTAGCCACGCGCCACGAGAACGGTCGTCGGACTGAAGTCCGCCTCGTTGTGGGCGAGCCACCGATCGAGGAGCTGCTCCACGGTCACGCCGAGGGCGGTCAGACCCGACCCCGTTGTCGACCTCAGCGACGAGCTCGGCGAGGACGCGCTCGGCCTCCTTCTTCGTCCCGTGGACCGTTCGCTCCTTCAGTCGGACTCGGTGGGTCTCCGGGTCGCGTCCCAGGAACACGCGGACCTGCCAGCTCCCGGCGGCCCCTGCGTCGAATCGATCCCCTCACACTTCACCTCCCGGCTACCCGACACAGCGGAGGCTAGCAGGTCATGTTGGTCGAAGTTGGTCTATTCGGCCGGGCTGACGATGAGCTCGAGATCTGCCAATTCGGGCCTCTACCAGGAGATATATCAGCACCCCCAACGGGATTCGAACCCGTGCTACCACCTTGAAAGGGTGGCGTCCTAGGCCGCTAGACGATGGGGGCTAGGCCGAAAGCCGGCGACTGGGTCGGCGCCCAACGACGAACCCGCCGGCCGGTGCGAGGCTACAGCGACCGGGCAGGACGCCCGGGCCGCCCACTCGCAAAGCAAAGCCCGTCAGCATGGGCGTCCGGCCACCAGCATCCAGACCTCACGGCGAGGCGAGCAGCCACTCGGCGCCCTGAGGCGTGTCGCGGACTTCGATGCCGAGTGCCTCCAGCCTGTCCCTGATGGTGTCCGAATCCTCGAAGCGCCGGTCGGCCCTCGCCTTCGCCCGCAGCTCGAGCATCGACTCTACGAATGGCCCGATCACCTCCCGCGGGTCCCGGGCCCCCGTCTCGGCGACTCTGCCGAGCTCGACGACGAGCGAACGCAGGCTCGCCCGGGCCCGGTCCATGGCGTCTCCTGCCGGGATGTCGTTCGCCCACTCTGTGACTTGGCCCTCCAACTCCAGCAGCGCAGTGACAGCACCCTTCACGTCACGCTCCCGCAGTGCGACGGAGAAGGCGTCCTCCTGCTCGTGGACCACGGCGATGAGCGGCGAGTCGTGGTAGCTCCCGGTGCCGTCGATAGCAGCAGCCGGTTCCCCATCCAAGCCGGTGCCCGATCCCCCAACACCAACGCCGCCCGGCACCGAATCAATCGAGCCCGCACTATCAAAGCTCGTGCCCGCGGCAGCAGCCGACCCATCTGCCGCCAACCCGCCCGGACCGCCAGCCTGCCGAGACTCGTCGCTCTCGCCAGTGCCGCCGCCGGATTGCCGGCGCCCGATGTCGCCCCGGACGAGCCTCTCGGCCGTCTCGTTGATCTGAGCCACAGTCAGCTCGCTTCCGACTGAGAACGTCTGCGAGCGGCCCTTCGCCCGCACGGTCACGAGGCCGAGGCCGGAGATCGTGGCCGACCCGCTGTCGAGATCGAAGGTGATGGCGGTGTGCTCGTCGATGCCGAGCACGAACGCCCCCTCCGGCAGCGCAGGCTCGATCATCGACAGCCGGCGTTCGCCGAGGTAGCAGAAGCGTGTGTCGTGCGTGCCGCCTTCGGCGTTGTTGTAGTGGGGTATCACGGCGGCCCGGATTCCCGCCTCGCCGAGCACGTCGAGACCTGTCAGCCAATGGGGATCCTCGCCGACCTTGTAAATCTCGTAGACCGGAATGGTGCTCGTCCCGAGCGTCAACGCCGCCGCCGAGGAGAACGTGATGCCACCGCCGTGGCGCAGCTTCTCCTTGAGGAGCGAGGGCACCACGGTGCCTGACCACTTGCGCAAGGCGTAGGTGGGGCTGCCCGGACCGGCAAAGACGTAGCGGGCGTTTCGCACCGACGAGACGAGGCGCTCCTGCGCAAACGGATCGTCGCTGTCGAGCGCTCCGCCGGCTCCGGACGCACCCGCACGCGCCGGCCACACCGCCGGCATCCTCGCGTCCGCTGGCCACCTCGATAGTGGCCCGCAGGCTGTCCCGGAAGTAGGTCGAGACCCGCTGGGCGAGCTCGACGGCGTTCTCCTGGAAGCCGAACGGAGTGTCGAGCAGGACGGCCGGCACAGGAGGAGGGCCGAGGCGCTCGAGCATCGCCCGGTGGACCTTGACCATTGTCGGCGCCGTCTCGCCGGAGCCCATGATCGTCAGCAATCGGGGCACGGGCTCGGTCACAAGTCGTCCGGAGGAAGCGGCGTGCCGTCCCACCGAAGGCCGCCGAGTGGCTCTCCCCAGGGGTCCTCCGGCGCCTGGTCGTCCGCCCCGGGCACCGGATCAGGCAAGGAGAGCTCGAGAACGTCGACGAGCTCGGCTTCGAGCTGGCTCAGGTAGACGTACACCACCATCTGACTCGAAGCCCCTGTAGGCACTGCCGGCTGGTCCTCGGTGACGCCGAGCACCGTGCCGAGGACGAGCCGGAGGTCGTTCACCGCCGTCAGCCACTCGTTCAGCTCCTCGTCATCGATCGACGTGGCCAGGGCCGTGCGGGAGAGCGTCGCCAGCGCCCGCCGATGGTGGGCGGACAGCTCCGTTCGCGTCACCGACTCGTAGTTCCGCTGCGCGTCCTCGTCGGTGGAGTAAGCCGGAGGAAACAGTCTCCGCAACGACCGGAGCGCACCGGGATCGTCCAGTCCGGACGGCGGACCGGCAGACGAGGTGTTCCGGACGTCGGGATCCGTGGCGCCGGGGGCCCGGCCCTCGGCTCCGCCCGCGCCGGCAGACTCGTCGTCGCCCGGCTGGCCGCCGGTGAAGTTCTCCACTGCCGCCAGGACCTCTTCGAGCTGTTCGGGCAGGCTCTGGAGGAGCTCCCGCTCGCCCGCCGGCAGACGGACTGTGTAGCCGCCACCCCGGGCGGGCGAGATTCGCCGCCTCAGCATCGGTCCTCCATCTCAGCCGCTCTGTTCCATCGTCGCCCACAAGCCGTGCTGGTGGAGGCGGGCCACATCGAGCTCGGCACGCTCGCGGGGGCCGCTCGTCACGACGGCCCGGCCCTTCAAGTGGACGTCCAGCATGAGGCGGTGCGCCTTCGCCTTCGAGTACCCGAAGAGCTTCTGGAACACGAACGTGACGTAGCTCATGAGATTGATCGGGTCGTTCCACACCACCACGAGCCACGGGAAATCCGCTTCCGGCACCTCGTCCTCGACCGGCCGCTGCACCTCGCTCGGGGCGACGCTCATGTCGTCGTCACCGTTTCACGGGGCCCGCCGGCCTCGCCGGCCCCGGGCACCACCGCGGAGCCACCTCGGTCTCCGGCGCCGTCCTCGACGGCGGTCACGGCTTCCTCCGGTGGTCCGCCCACGAGGGCGAACGAGGAGTCGGCAGCCGCATCCGGCAGCTCCGCTCGCTCAGGGTGCCCGTGCATAGACAGCAAGAAACCCACCGCCGCCACCCACAACATCGTCGCCCCCGCAATGTGGATCTCGACCACGCCGGCGGCGTCGTGGAGGAAGTACTGCGTGTACCCGAGGGCCCCCTGCAGGACCATGAGCTCGAACAGCCACCGGATGCGCCGCTCCACCTTGGCCGGGGCCTTCGCCACGTGGAAGGCGAAGAGCGAGGCGAGCGTGATGCCGATGAGGAAGAGGGCCGCATCCGAGTGCAGCACGGCGATGTCCCGGAAGGCGATGGGTATCCGCTTGATCGGGTCACCGGCGGTCTCCGGGGCACCGGCGTGAGGTCCTGACCCGGTGACGACGGTGCCGATCGTGGTGACGAGGCCGAGCACGCCGACGAGGATGCTGCCGAGCCACTTGAGCTCCGGCCCGACGAGCGGCACGGCATGCTGTTCTTCCGCGGCGTCCCCGAGGCCGGCCCGGTGGAAGAAGACGATGGCGTCGGCGACGACGGCGATCGTGAGGAGGAAGTGGCAGGCGACGAGGTACGGGTTCAGCTTCGTGAGGACGACGATGCCGCCGAGCACGATCTGACCGGCCACACCACCCACCAGCCCTCCCGCCAGCCAGAGGAGGTCACGGCGCCGGGGTGATCGCAGCAGGGCAGCCAGGAGGGCCACGCCGGACACCACTGTGACCAAGACGGTGACGAGCCTGTTGAGGAACTCCACCATCGGGTTGAACGAGAGCTGTGCGGTCAGTCGATGGTGGTAGCACGACGGCCAGTCGGGGCAGCCGAGGCCGGATCCGGTGAGCCGGACGGCCCCGCCGGTCACCATGAGGAGCGCGTAACAGACGACGGCCGCGAGCGCCACGTTGCGGACTGCAGCCGGGGAGACGCGGGGGAGTCGCACCTCTATTGATCGTATGCCAGTCGCGGGCGTCCCCACTCTCGAGCGGTGCCGGGCAGCCCTGAGCGTGCCAAGAGGCCTCCAGCCTCATAGAATCCGCCGTCGTGGCCGAAAGCGGACTCATCTCGAGCAGTCTGAGGACGCCTTCGGAGCGGCTGAAGGGCTTCGTCGCCCTGACGAAGCCCCGCATCATCGAGTTGCTGCTCATCACCACGCTGCCGACGATGATCGTGGCCCGACGCGGGGTGCCCTCCGGCTGGCTCATGCTGGCCACCCTCGCCGGCGGAGCTCTCTCGGCCGGCGGCGCCAACGCCAGCAACATGTTCATCGACCGTGACATCGACGCCGTCATGAAGCGGACGAGCAAACGCCCCCTCGTGACAGGCGCCGTCTCGCCGGCGGAGGCACTCTTGTTCGCGCTGGCCCTCGAGGCGGTCGCCTTCGTCGTGCTCTGGCAATTCGTGAACCTGCTCTCGGCCGTGTTGGCCCTGTCGGCGGCGGTCTTCTACGTCTTCGTGTACACGATCGCCCTGAAGCGGCGCTCCAGCCAGAACATCGTCATCGGCGGGGCCGCCGGCGCGGTGCCGGTGCTCGTGGGGTGGGCGGCGGTCACCGACCGCTTGTCGTGGGCGCCTGTCATCCTCTTCGTCCTCATCGTGGTGTGGACGCCGTCGCACTTCTGGGCGCTCGCCGTCAAGTACCGGGAAGACTACGCCGCCGCCGGCGTGCCGATGCTGCCGGCCGTGGCCTCCTTCGAGCGGGTGGCGCGGCAGATCATCGTTTATTCGGTGGCACTCGTCGGGGTGTCGATCGGCTTCGCCTTGGTGGCTCACATGGGTTGGATCTTCTGGGGCGTCGCCCTCCCCGCCGGAGCGCTCTACGTCCTCTACGCCATCCTTCTTCGCAGGGGCGGCACGACGAAGGCGGCGATGGCCCTGTTCAAGTACTCGATCACCTACGTCACGGTGATCTTCGTGGCCATGGCGGTCGACACCCTCGTCCGCTACCACTGACCTGACTGCTCGACTACTCCCAGCGGAAGGTGACGGCGGCCACCACTGGAGCGACCACCGCCCAGGCGGCAAGGACGATCCACGCCTCCGCCGGCCCGGCTGCTCCTGCTCCCAGAGCCGGGTGGAGCACGCCGGAGAGGGCAGCCGCCGGCAGGAGCTTGGCGAACGCGGCGAACCCCCCCAGCTTCCCCAGCGGGAACACGATGCCGCCGATGAGGAGGAGCACGATGTAGAGGGCGTTGGCGAGCGCCAGGTTGACCTCGGCTCGAAGCGACCCGGCCAGCGTGAGGCCGATGCCGGCGAAGGCGGAGGTCGCCAGCAGCTCCGCCGCCACGGCCAGCCCGGCGCCGGCGTGCGGCCGCCAGCCGAGTATGGCTGCCACGGCCACCAGCACGGCGAGCTGGATGACCTCGACGGCGAGGACCGCCACGATCTTGGCCACGAGCAACCTCGGCCGGCCGAGCGGCGTCGCCCCGAGCCGCTTCAACACCCCGTAGCTGCGCTCGAAGCCGGTGGCGATCCCGAGGCTCACCATCGCCGTCGACATGACCGCCAGCGCCAGCACTCCCGGCGCGAGGAAGTCGACCGGGTGACGGTCGCCGATCGGGAGGACCTTTACCAAGTCGAAGAAGACGAGCAGGAGAACGGGGATTCCGATGGTGACGAGGAGGGTTTCTCCCCGTTCGAGCGTCATGCGGACCTCGGCCGAGATCTGCGCCCGCAGCGCCGTCACCGCTCCACCTTGCTGCCGGCTGCTCTGCTCAAGCCGACACCGCCACATTGCCGAGCGGCAACTGGACCGAGCGAAGTCACCGCTCCACCTTGCCGGCGCCGGCCACGAGGCGCAGGAACACGTCCTCCAGCGGCTCCCGCCCGGCATCGAGGGCGTCGAGGGCCACGTCTCGCTCGGCCAGCCAACTCGTGAGGGTGGCGATGCGAACCGGCGATGGTGCGAGAGCCACGGTGTAGCGGCCGGGTGGCCCTTCGGTGACCGGCACACCCATCGCCAGGGCGAGGCCGGCGACATCGAGCCCGGGCGCCGAAGAGAAACGGATCGTCTCGGACGTGCCCCCGATCTCACCCTGCCGCCCCGCCGCCACCACCCGCCCGTGGTCGATGATCACGATGCGGTCGGCCAGGCGCTCCACCTCGTCGAGCTCGTGGCTCGTGAGGAGGATGCACACCCCGCCGGCGCGCAGGTCGGCGATGACGTCCCGCACGGCGATCCGGCCGGCCGGGTCGACGCCGGCGGTCGGCTCGTCGAGGCAGGCGATGTCGGGGCGGCCGACCAGCGCCAGCGCGAGGGCGAGTCGTTGCTGCTCTCCGCCCGACAACCGCTTGTAGGGCGTCCGGGCCACCGAAGTGAGGCCGAGGAGGTCGATGAGCTCGGCCGGGGGACGAGGATTGTCGTAGTAGCTGGCGAAGAGCCGCAGGGCGCGCTCGGGGCTCATCATCGGGTAGACGCCGCCGCGTTGCAGCACGACGCCGAGGCGGCGAGTGACGGCGGCCCGCTCGGAAAAGGGATCGAGGCCGCCTACCCGCACCCTCCCGCCGTCGGGGCGCCGGAACCCCTCGAGGACCTCGATGGTCGTCGTCTTCCCGGCTCCGTTGGGGCCGAGGAGGGCCACGACCTCCCCGTGCCCGGCGGTGAAAGAAACGCCGTCCACGGCGACAAGTTCCCCATACCGAACCTGGAGCGACTCGACCTCGACGGCGGGAGCGCCGGCCTCGCCCACCGTCAGCGGCGAGGAGCCTCGAACCGGTAGCCGACCCCGCGGATAGTGGTGATCAGCACCGGGTGGGACGGGTCGGCTTCGATCCTCGACCGGAGTCGCTTGATGTGCACGTCGAGGGTCTTCGTGTCCCCGACGTAGTCCATGCCCCACACCCTGTCGATGAGCGTGTCCCGAGTGACGACGCGGCCGGCGTGCACCAGCAGGACCTCGAGCAGGTCGAACTCCTTCAGCGGGAGCTTCACCTCGTCCTCGCGGACACGGCACTCGTGACGAGCGACGTCCAGCTCGATGTCGCCGACGCTGAGCAGCTCCGGCTCCTCCGGCGCAGCGGGCGGCGGTGCCGCCACCTGGCTGCGGGCCCGTGCGCGGTTGTCTGATTCGGCCGAGCCCTCCCCCTCCCGGCGCCCCGCTGTGCCGCCGGCACCCGTTGCCGACACCCCGCCGGCGTTGCTGGGCACACGACGGAGGACGGCGCGCATGCGCGAGACCAGCTCCCGCAAGCGGTACGGCTTGGCCACGTAGTCGTCGGCGCCGACCTCGAGGCCGACCACGGTGTCGAGCTCGGTGGACTTGGCCGTCACCATGATTATGGGCACGTCAGAGCGGGCCCGGATCGCCCGGCAGACGTCGATCCCGGACATCCTGGGCAGCATCAGGTCGAGCAGGACCAGATCCGTCGGCGTCGACTCGAACCGCTCGATCGCCTCCACCCCGTCGCGGGCCACCGTGATCTCGAAACCCTCCCGCTCCAAACCCACCACCAGTGCGTCCACGAACGACTCGGCGTCTTCGACAAGAAGCACCCGGGGCCGTACGCCCTCTCTGGTGCTCATGGCTCGTTGCCCGGTTGGAGTGGCAGCCGCAGGGTGAAGGTGGAACCTTCGCCTTCACGGGACTCCACGTGGACGCTGCCCCGGTGGTTGGCTGCCACATGGCGGACGATAGCCAGTCCGAGGCCGGTCCCCCCGAGGCGCGGCCCCTCCCGTGGTCCACCCGGTAGAAGCGCTCGAAGATGCGCGGCAGGTCGCGGGCGGGGATGCCGAGGCCTTTGTCCGCCACCTCCACGACAACCTCGCCGTCACCATCGAGGTGCCCCGAGCAGGTCACGAGGGCATTGTCGTAGGAGAATTTCACGGCGTTCTCGAGCAGATTGTAGACGGCGGAAGTCAGTTGCCGGCGATCGCCGAGGACCGCAACGGGCGGGTCCGGCTCCTCCAGCACGACCTCTACCCCCTGCTGATCGGCGGCCGCCCTCACCCGCTCGGCCGCCTCGGCCATCACGAGGTTGATGAGGACCGGTTCGCGCGGGGGAGACACCTCGTTCTCGATCCGAGACAGGTCGAGCAGGTCGTCGATCACCCGGCTGATCCGGAAGGACTCGATGTGGATCCTCTGCGCCAGCTTGCTCGCTACCTGCGGCTCGGTCTCGGCGAGCAGAGTCTCTGCCAAGAGGCCGAGGGCACCCATGGGCGTCTTCAGCTCGTGGCTGACATTGGCGACGAAGTCCCGACGGACCTCCTCCAGGCGGCGCCGTTCCGAGACGTCGTCGATGACGGCCATCACGCCGAGGACGCGGGAGCCGTTGTCGATGCTCTCGGTGCGCACGACGAGCGTGCGCCGCGGAGGCCCGTAGAGCTCGAGCGTCCGCTCCTCTGTGGCTCCGACCGGCGTCGTGGCGAGCAGCTCCTCGACCGCCTGGGCGGCGAGGGCATCACCATGCCTCCCGCCCATGAGAGCGACAGCCTTTGCGTTGGAGAAGACCATCTCACCGTGCTCGTCGCGGATGAGCACGGCCTGGCTCAGACTGTCGAGGGTCCGACGCAGGCGGATGGTCTCCGAGCTCGCCTCTGCGACGGCCTCGGCCGCCCGGTCCGTTGCCCGCTCCAGATGGCTCATCGACTCGTCGACGGTCCGCGGCTCGCGGGGAAGGACGTCGGCGCCGAGGCGCGAGGCGAGAGAGCCCAGACGCTGCCGGAGGGCCCGGCCGCCCAAGCGGCTGCCGACCCACAGGGCTACGACGACGACGACGATCACCGCCGCCGCGGCGATCCCGACGCTCAGGACGGTCACATGCACAACAGTGGCCATTTCTCCACTCTGTCAGGCAACCGCGGGATCTGCGTAGGCGGGAGTCGCTGTCGAGCCAATTTCTCCCGCGAGAGTGACTGAAACTACTTGAAACAGCTCAAGAGTCTCACTAACGTCTGCCTCAACTCCCTGTGGGTGTCTCGGCCGCTGTCTCTCCGGCCCACCTCGTTTCGTCCTCGCGACAGCGCCCTCGCGGCGCAGGGAGGGTTTGTCTCGTGCGCCTATTCGTCCACGCTGTGCTTCTCGGTTCCATCGTCCCGCTGAAGCCGTCGGCGACAGCTCTGCCGGGGCACAAGGAGTTGCTCACGATCACGAACGGCATCGGCTGGTGGGCCCTTGTCGCCTCCCTGCTCGGCCTCGTCGTCGGTGCGGCCGCCTGGGCACTCGGCAGCCACTCCAACAACTACCAGTACGCCACCGCCGGGCGGAAGGCCGTTCTCGTGTCAGGCGCGGCGGCCCTTGTCATAGGTGCAGCGCCACCGGTCATCGACTTCCTGTTCACCGCGGGCACGAAGTTCTGAGGTCGTGTGATGTATGAGTGGGGAGGGCCGGTTTCTCTGGTGGTGCCACCCCTGCCGGACCCGGGCGGGGGCATCGCCGGGTCCTTGGTCGGCCGATTGGCGGGACTGATCGTGCACGGGTGGTTCCAGTCCGCAGTGCAGGTCGTAGCCTCGCTCGCCCACTGGGCGATGACCGAGACCTGGAAGAGCCTTTCTGCCTCGACTGAGCCCGCCCTGTCAGGCTCGGCCTTCAAGCACGAGTTCCACGTGATGGCGATCGTGGCGGTGTCCGTGATCCTGCCCATGCTCTTCATCGGGATCGTCCAGTCGATCGCCCGGCAAGACGGCAGCGCGCTCTTGCGCAGCGCGCTGATACGAACACCGTTCGCGCTCGTCTTCACGGGCGTCGCCGTGGGGCTCGTGTCTATGTGCCTCTCGGCGACCGATGAAGCCAGCGGCGCCCTGCTGTCGGTTGCCGGTAATCCCGCCCGGAAGCTGTTCCATACTCTCGCCACTGCAATCGTGGGCGCCACGGTGACCCAGCAGGGAATCGGCGCCGCCTTGCTCGTCGCCGGGACGATGGCGATGGTGGCCTTCGTCCTGTGGGTCGAGCTGGCGGTGCGCTCTGCCGCCGTGGCGGCGGCGACGCTCTTCCTTCCTCTCGCCCTGGCCGGGCTGGCGTGGCCGGCGACCACGCACTGGGCGCGCCGCCTCGGCGAGACCATCGCCGGTCTGGTCCTCATGAAGCTCGTGATCGCCGGCGTGCTCGCCCTCGCCGCCTCGGCACTCGGGAGCCCGGGCGGTATCCCGCAGATCATCGAGGGGATCGCCTTGCTCGGCCTGGCCACCTTCACGCCCTTCGCGCTTCTCCGCCTCATCCCGATGATCGAGGCCGGCGCCGTCGCTCACTTCGAAGGCGCCCACCACCGAGCGACCGGGGCTGTCGCCGGCCTGAGGAAGGAACCGGCGGCCTGGCTGGCGGGCGCAGGGGCATTCGCCTCTCCGGAGGCGCCGCTAGGAACAGAAGACCGGTCGTCCGCTCGCATCCTCCACAGGAGAGCGCTGACTCCCGGGAGCGGAGCCGGCTCTGGGGGTCCGCAAGGCGGCCGGCCGGCGGTGCGGCGGCGGTGCGGCTGGCGGTGCGGCGGTCGGCCGGGCGGTGCGGCGGGCCCGGGCAACGGCGCGGCCAGCTCGTCCGCTCAGGCCGGCGGGACGGACGGTGGGCGCGGCGGCACCGGCACGGACGTCATGGGCGGCAGCTCGTCGCTCAGCCGGCGGCGCTCGGTGCGCCCAGCGGTGCAGCCGGCCCAAGCGGTGGCGCGCCCGGGACGCCCACCGTGTGGCCGGCGGAGGACAGTTTCCTGGCGGAGATCGAGGCGTACGAGAGGAAGCACGATGGCGCCCCCTGACGAGCGTGCGGCCCGTTACCAGATGGGACCACGCAGCACCCGCGGCCTCATCGCCGGCTGGCGCACAGGCCAGATCGGCTGTGTGGCGGCGGGGCTGGTGCTGGCCGTCGGCGTGCTGCGATCGACTGGAGGATTGGAGGGTGCTTTCCTCGGTCTGCTCCTGGTCAGCGGAGCGGTGGCCGTGGCGACGTGGCCGATCGGTGGCCGCAGCATCGAGCAGTGGGTTCCCACGGTGATGACCTTCGCCGCCAGAGCCGTCGTCGACGGGCGCTACCGACCATGGCATTCCGCCGGATCGGCCCCCTCCGCCGGATCGTCGAGCCGCGGTCTGCTCACCCGTCTCAGCATCTTCCAGCTCGGCGACACCGGGATCGGCGTGATCGGAGACTCCGAGGCCGGGACGTGGTCGAGTGTCGTGCCTGTCGGCGGGGCCGGTTTCGCCCTGCTCGACGACGCGGACCGGGCGAACCGGATCGCTGCCTGGTCCGGTGTGCTGGCCGCCATGGCGCGGGAGGGAAGCGGACTGCATCGCATCCAGTGGGTGGTGCGGTCTTACCCCGCTTACCTCGAGGCGTCCCCTGCAGACCATGAGGGTCGAGACACGGCATGCCTGAGTGGCCCCGGCAAGAGCGGGGAGTCCTACTCGGACTTCGTTGACGAAATCGCCCCGGCCCTGTGGTCGCACGAGGTGTTCATCGCCGTCACGGTGCGCGCTGGTCCGAGGTCGTTCTCGAAGGGTGTTGCCGGCCGCCGCCGGTCCCCGACCAAGGCCACGGCGGATCCCGAGAGCCCGCCGGCGCCCGCGCCAAAGCGGCGCCTTGCGATGCCGCCGGACGCGCGCTGCCCCCTGCGTCAAAGCGCCCGCCGGCCTCCGGCAGCGCCGGCCGACCCCCGCGGCGGAGAGCCCTCGTGCCCGCTCCGGCGCGTCCGCCGGCGTATGGAGAAGAGCCTCGCCCGGCAGCGGGTGCAGAGCGGCCGCCAACCTCGGGAACTAAGCGCCGGCAGGGACCAGGGACCAAGCGCCAGCGGAAAGCTGAGGCAAAACGCATGGAAGCTGAGCGGCGCGAGGCTGTGCGGCGCGAGTGGCGCGAGCGTCTCGGGTCCGTCGACTCCGTCGATTCCGTCGATCGGTCGGCGCTGGGTGAGCACTTCCGCCAGCCTCCTGAGCCGGCGCGAGGTCGTTCCGCCGGCGATGTACGCCAGTAGCGCCGGCAGGCCGGAGACGACCGAGGTCGTTCCGCCGGCGATGTACGCCAGTAGCGCCGGCAGGCCGGAGCCGACCGCTCCCGATGCAGGGCGCCATGAGAAGCTCCGGGCGGGCGGACCGGAGGAGACATCTGATCCCGACGGGCGCGCCAGGCGACGCGGCGCTGATCCTGCGTCGCTGCTCCGGCGACAGCTCGCCTCCCTGGTAGGGCGCCTGGAAGGTGCCGGCCTGCGTTGTGGGCCACCGTTGTCGGTGCCGCAGCTCGCCGCAAACCTGCGCCGCAGTTACGAGACGTCCCCTGTGAGCGACGTCGCGTCCTGTCCCTGGCCCGCCGGCGTCACCGAGTCGTGGACGAGGCTGCGCACCGACGCCACGCTGGCAGGCCGTTTACTGGATCGCCGAGTGGCCGCGAAGCGAAGTGGGGACGACGTTCATGCTCCCGCTGCTCCTCAGCGCCCGCATCCGCCGGACAGTCTCGGTCACCATGGCTCCCCTTGCTTCCCTCGCCGCTGTCCGGCGGGCGGAGCGCGAGCGCACGTCAGGGAGTGCCGACGCAGAATTGCGACAGCGTCATGGGTTCACCTTGTCGGCCCGTGCCCGCCGGGAGCAGGAGGCCCGCCTGCAGCGGGAGTCAGAGCTCGCCGAAGGGCACGCCGGCTATCGCTTCTCCGGTTACGTGACCGTGACCGGCCACGACGCCGACGATCTCGAGCAGGCATGTGCCCGTATCGAGCAGGACGCCGCCCTCGCCCAACTGGAGCTGCGCCGGCTGTACGGGGCACAGGAAGAGGCCTTCTGCTGCAGCTTGCCGATCGGCCGGGGCTGCCGGTGAGCCCGCTGCGCATGCCGGCTCACGAGGCGACGACGGCGCAGCTCGGCGCGGCCTACCCATTCGCGGCCGCGCTCCCGCTCCGGGTGAAGCGAGTCCTCATCGGCTCGGACCTGACCGGAGGGGTGTTCGCCTATGACCCTTTTGCGCTCTACGAAGCCGGCGTCCTCACCAACCCCAACATGACCGTGCTCGGCCAGATCGGCCGGGGCAAGAGCGCCCTTGTCAAGAGCTACCTCTTCCGCCAGGCTGCGTTCGGGCGCCAGGTGGCCGTCCTCGACCCGAAGGGGGAATACGGTCCCCTCGCCGAGGCTCTCGGCACTGTGGCCGTCCGCCTCTCGCCGGTCGGAGGCGTCAGGGTCAACCCGCTCGAACAGCTGGGACGGCACTCTTCCTCCGGCAGCCGGTTCGGTAGGGGCGGTACCGGCCGGGCCGGCGGCGCTCCCGATGGCACGGAAGTCGAGGCTGTCCCCGATGGTGCGCGCCACCGCCGGCTGGTGCTGCTCGGAGCACTCGCCGAGGCGACGTTGCACCGCCGGCTGGCGCCCCGCGAGCACCTCGCCCTGGAAGTAGCCCTCGACGCCGTCACCGCGCGCACGGCCGTGCCGACGCTCATCCACGTGGTGGAGGCGCTGTTGCGTCCCGAATCCGGCGCCGGCGCCGCTACCGGCCTGTCCGACCGCGAGCTCGAGGAGGATGGCAAGGACCTCGGCCTCGAGCTACGTCGCCTCGTCAAGGGTGACCTAGCCGGCATGTTCGACGGGGAGACGACGCCCTCGCTGTCGGCCGCCGCGGGCGGGCCGGCGACTCTCGTCGTCGATCTCTCCGACGTGTACCACTCCGAGGCGCTGCCCGCCCTCATGGTGTGTGCGGCAGCGTGGCTGCAGGCGATGACCGGCCAGGAGGATCGCCAGACGTTGCTCGTCATCGACGAGGCGTGGGCGGTGCTGAGCGATGTGGCGGTGGGGCGTTTCTTGAGGTCGTCCTGGAAGCTTTCCCGTGCCCGCGGAACCGCCAATGTGGCGGTGTGCCACAGGGCGAGCGACTTGAGCGCCAGCGGCTCGGCCGGAAGCGAGGAGGCGAGGCTGGCGGAGGGACTGCTCGCGGACTCCGAGACAGTCGTGTGCTACGCCCAACCTGCCTCGGAGATCCCGGCTCTGGCCGCCCTCCTCGGCTGCTCTGAGTCCGAGCTCGAGTGGCTCCCTCGGCTGCGCCGGGGCGTGGCGCTCTGGCGCGTCGCCGGGCGCAGCTTCCTCGTCGAGCATCTCCTCGGGCGCCATGAGCGGCGACTCGTCGACACCGACGGGCGCTTGCGAAGCTTCGCCGCCCAGGATGCCGGCGGCGGGTCCTGATGACGACGAGCCGCGGGGGGTCGCCTTCGAGCAGGAGCGGGGGGTTGAGAAGCCACCGGCGGGCGCCTGTCGCCTACTCCCCGGGCGACTCGATTCTGCTCGTCATCGTCGCCGCTGCAGTCGCCGTGGCGGCCGGCCGGCGTGCGCTCGGCTGGGCACACTCGCACGGGGCGCTCGTGGAGGGGGTGCTCATCGGTGCAGCCGTCCTCGCCGCCTTCGGTCGGCGCCGTGACGACATGGCGCCGCCATGGCCGGCAGGACAAGGACGCCGTCCGCCGCTACACGGCTGGGCATCGCGCCGGGATCTCCGGGCCCTCCTCGTGCCCCGGCCGACCGGCGACCGCCTCGTGCTCGGAGCCCTCAACCGGCGCCGGCTCGTCGCCGCAGAGCCTCTCCAGTCAGTCCTCGTGGTCGGGCCGACCCAGTCGGGCAAGACGAGCGGCCTAGCCATTCCGGCCATCCTCGAGTGGGCGGGCCCGGTCGTGGCAACGAGCGTCAAGGCGGATCTCGGTGCGAGCCACGCACTCTGCCCGGGAGCAGCTGGGCCCGGTCCACCTCTACGACCCGACGGTGTCGAGTGGCCTCGCCGGGGTCCTCGAGAGGACCGGCTGGTCGCCGCTGGCCTCTTCGACCTCCTGGCCGGCCGCCCGTCGCACTGCGGCGGCCCTCTGCTCGGTGGCGCGGGAGGAGGGAGGGATGGAGGACGCCGGCTTCTGGTACTCCTCGGCCGAGAAACTGCTCGGGCCACTTCTGTACGCGGCCTCGTCCGCCGGCGCCTCCATGGCCGACGTGGTGAGGTGGATCGATGAGGAGGAGCTCGGTGAGCCGCTGCTAGCTCTCGAGCTCGCCGGCGTGCCGGATGCCCTCCGGGCGGCACGTACGAGCTTTGCCCGGGAGGAGCGCCAGCGCAGCTCGGTCTTCGCCACGGCAGAGACCGTCGTGGCCGGGTTTGCCGAACCAGACGTGGCCGCCTCGACCCACGGGCGCCTGCATCGATCCGGGGATGCTCGTCGACGGCAGCGCCCGGACGTTGTACTGCTGTGCCCCGAGCCGGGAGCAGGAGCGTCTCCGGCCGCTGTTCGTGGCCTTCGTCCGCCAGGTCATCGATGCCGCCTTCGAAACCGCCGCCGGCCTCGGGCGGCCACTCTCCCCACCGCTTCTCATCGTGCTCGACGAGGCGGCCAACATCGCACCGCTGTCCGATCTCGGCACGATCCTTTCGACAGCGGCCGGGCATGGCATCCAGCTCGTGACCGTTTGGCAGGACCTGGCCCAGATCGAGACCCGCTACGGCCGCGGCTGGCCGACGATCGTGAACAACCACCGGGCCAAGGTGCTCTGCCCGGGCATCGCCGACCCGCTCACGCTCGACCACGTGAGCTCGCTCATCGGCGAGGACGAGAGAACGGACAGCTCGACGACGATCTCCGACGACGGCCGGCGTAGCCGGACGGAGTCTGCCTCGCTTCGCCGGATCGCCCCGAGCTCGATGTTGCGGCGGTTGCCGCCGGGCGAAGCAGCAGTCGTGTACGGAGGCCTGCCGCCGGCGCGGGTGGCGCTGCGGCCCTATTTCGAGCTCTGAGCCGGGCTGGCGCCCTGCGCCTGGACGGCAGCTGACCGGGAAACCGACCTATTGCAGCTCAGGACGCCTGTGTCTGCCCCTTGGCCGTGCGGAGCACGCCCCGGATCGGCACGCGCCGGGCGATGTTGACGGCGTGGTCGCCCAGCCGCTCGTAGAAGCGCCCCACGAGCGCCAGCTCTATCGCCATGCTCACGTCCTCCGACTGGCGGATCAGCTCGGCGATCAGCTGCACGTGCAGGTCGTCCATTTGGTCGTCGAGCCGGTCGATCCGCTCGGCGCTCGCCAGCCTGTCCGCGTAGGCGTCGGCAGCCAGGTGCCACATCTCGCAGGCGATCGCACCCATCTGCTCGATCAGCCCGCGGACCCGCGCCGGCATCTCGGCCGGCACGCTGCGAGCGGCGCGCTGGGCGACGTGCTCGGCGAGATCGCCGCTGCGCTCCAGCTCGGGCAACATGGCGAGAACCGACAGGAGCCAGCTCGTCTCGGTGGGCGGCAGGCCGCCGGCTACCACCCGATCGCGCACGAGCCGATCGAGCTCCAGGTAGAGCTGGTCGAGAGTCGCATCGTTGGCCACCAGCAACCGCGCCTGCTCCCTGTCGCCGGCGAGCAGGGCGTGGGTGGCCCCCGCCACCGCCTCCTCGACGAGGGCGAACAGCTGGATCGCCCGCCGGTCGATCTGCTCGATGATCTCTGAGCTGTCCTCGGCCACGGGAAGGACGGCAGCTCGACCCCTGGAACTGGACCCGAAGACACGCCGCACAACATCGAATGTACCCGGGTACCGGGAAGTTACATAAGTTTTGCAGTCATTTCGGTATGAATATGCCCTCGACGGGCATCCGAGAGGCATGAGTGGTGCCGCCCGCCTCAGCAGTGCCTCCCCCCCATTAGCGTCCCCTCCAGTGCAGCGAGGCTCTGTTTCACCTGCTCGTTCGCCGGCGCCAACGGTTCCGGAGCCGCCCGAGAAGCAGGTCCTGGCGATCGCCCACGAGATAGCGCGCCTGGGCGGTGGCCTGAAGGCCGGCGCCTACCAGATGTCCCGCCTCACCCGGGTGATGATGACGCTCGCGATGCGCTTCCCGGAGTTCCAGACCGACCTGTTCCGGTTCGTGGACGTCTTCCCGGCAATGCGGGACGACCGGGACACCGTCGAGCACCTGATCGAGTACTTCGACCAGAGCGTGGCGGCGCGCCTCGTCGGGCTGCCGCTCAAGGCGGCCGCCGTGATCCCGCCGGGCCGGAAGATGGTCACGCGCATCGCCAGGCGAGAGATCACCCGCATGGCGGAGCAGTTCATCGTGGGTCAACATCCGAACGAAGTGGCCGCCGAGGTAGGCAAGATGTGGAGCGGGGGCACCGCCGCCACCATCGACCTGCTCGGCGAGCACACCTTCTCTCATTCCGAGGCGGACCGGTACGCTTCTCGGCTCAACGGGCTCCTGGACGCCCTGCTCGAGGCGAGTGAGCACTGGCAGGCGAGCGAGCGGCTCGAGTCCGATGACCTCGGCGGGCTGCCGCGGGTGGCGGCCTCGATCAAGCCGTCGGCGCTGGCGCCGGACTTCGCTCCCCTCACGGCGGAGGCGGGCATCGAGACCGAGCGCCGGCGGCTGCTGCCCATCCTCACGGCCGCCGCCCGACGTGGGGCGCAGGTGTGGTTCGACATGGAGCGCTACGACACGAAGGACCTGACGCACCGGCTCTTCCGAGAGCTCCTCTTCGAACCGGAGCTGGAGGGCCTGCACGCCGGCATCGTCGTACAGGCGTATCTGAAGGACAGCGCAGAGGACCTCGCTCAGCTGATCGAGTGGGCGACAGCCGTCCGCCGGCGGATCCCGATCGCGGTGCGGCTCGTGAAGGGCGCCTACTGGGACACCGAGACGATCGTGGCCGAGGCGGCCGGTTGGAGATCACCGGTCTACGAGCACAAGGCGGAGACCGACCTCAACTTCGAGCACTGCATCCGCATGCTGCACGGAGCCCACGGCGTCGTCCGGGCCGGGTTCGCCTCGCACAACCTCCGCTCGCTTGCTTACGCCATCGCCTCCGGCCGCCAAGCGGGCATCCCGGACAACGGCTACGAGATCCAGCTGCTGCACGGGATGGCTGAGCCCGTGCACGAGGCCATCCGGAAGCTGGGCTTCCGCCTGAGGGTCTATGCCCCGATGGGAGAGCTCGTGCCGGGGATGGCCTACCTCGTGAGGCGACTGCTCGAGAACACCTCCCAGGACAGCTTCGTGCGTCATCGCTTTGCAGAGGGAAGGGATCTCGACAAGCTGCTCGCAAAGCCGAAGCTGCCCCGGTCCGCCCGGGGCGGACCGGTCTCACGTGTGCGCCGGCGCAAGCCGGCGCCTGCGGCGGCGTCGCTCCAGTCCGTCCAGTCCGCCCAGGCGGGGCGCAGAGTGACGTCGGCCCGTTTCCCGAGTGAGTACCGCCCGGAGCCACTGGCGGAGTGGTTCCGGCCCGAGGTCCGCCAGCAGATGGCCGAGGCCGTCGCTCGCCAGGCAGATGTGCTCGACTTCTATGTCCCGGCGCGCATCAACGGCCGTGACGTGCAGACCTCGCGGAGCATCACCTCCGTCAACCCGGCCGATCCTGCTTCGACCCTGGTCACTTCCGCCTGCGCCGGTATCTCCGAGGCCGACGAGGCGGTCCGGGTCTGTGCCGCCGGCTTCGACGAGTGGTCGCGGCGGCCGGCCACCGAACGGGCGGCGGTGTTGTTCGGGGCGGCGGCCTGGATGCGGGAGAACCGCTTCGACATTGCGGCTCTCGAGGTCTTCGAGGCGGGCAAGTGCTGGGACGACGCCGACGGGGACGTCTGCGAGGCGATCGATTACCTGGAGTACTACGGCCGGCAGGCCCTCGTGCTCGGGCGGGGCGGCACGGTCCAGTCTCCGCCGGGTGAGGTGAACCGCCTGACATACCGGGGCCGCGGCGTGGCCGTCGTCATCGCCCCGTGGAACTTCCCCCTGGCCATCCCCACAGGCATGGTGGCGGGCGCCCTCGTCGCCGGGAACTCGGTCGTGCTCAAGCCGGCCGAGCAGACGCCTGCCATTGCGGCGGTCCTCGGCAAAGCCCTCGCCCACAGCTTCCTCGAGCAGGGCCTTCCGGAGGGCGTGTTCGCATTCCTGCCCGGGATCGGCGAGGACATCGGCGATCATCTCGTCACTCATCGTGACGTCACCACCGTGGCCTTCACCGGGTCGAAGCCGGTGGGCCTGCACCTGAACCAGACCGCGGCGCAGGTCGTTCCCGGCCAGCGGGAGGTCCGGCGTGTGCTGGCAGAGATGGGCGGCAAGAATGCGCTCATCGTCGACTCCGACGCCGATCTCGACGTGGCGGTCCCCGCCGCCGTCCGGTCGGCCTTCGGTTACGCCGGCCAGCGGTGCTCGGCCACCTCCCGGATCATCACCATCGGGGACGTGCACGACCCGTTCCTGGAGCGGTTCGTCGAGGCGACGAGGGCACTCGCCATCGGGTCGCCGCAGCAGATGGGCACCGAGTTGGGCCCGGTCATCGACGAGGACGCCATGAAGCGCATCCTCCAATGGCAGGAGCGTGCGGCCGGCGGGGAGTGGGGCAACGTCGTTCTCCAGCGAGACGACCTGCCGGAGCGGGGCTACTTCGTCGGGCCCACGATCGTGGACAACGTGGCGGCTTCCTCGAGCCTCGCCCAGGAGGAGATATTCGGACCGGTGGTGGCGGTGATGCGGGCGGCTGATCTCGACCAGGCGATCGAGATGGCGAATTCGGTCGAGTACGCCCTCACGGCCGGGTTGATCTCCCGGTGGCCCTCCCACATCCGCCAGGCCTCGGACTTCCTCCGGGCGGGCAACATCTACATCAACCGCGGGACGATCGGTGCGGTCGTGGGCAGGCAGCCTTTCGGCGGCTTCGGCATGTCGGGTCTCGGCCAGAAGGCCGGCGGCCCCGACTACCTCTACCAGTTCGTGGATCCGCGAGTGGTGACGGAGAACACGATGCGCCAGGGCTTCGCCCCCGCCAACCCCCGGGCCAAGTAGCCACCGTCGATCCGCGGGCAGGCTTGGCCCCCGCCAGCCCCGGGCCAAGTAGCCACCGTCGATCCGCGGGCAGGCTTCGCCGCCCGGGCCTTCCTCGCTCCCCGGACGCTCTCGAGGCGGGTCTCCGACTGCCCGCCAGCACCTGGGAAGGCGCGCCCAATCCCGTCCTTCGAGTGGCGGCAGCGGGACCTGAGCGGTCTGTGCCCGTTTGCACGATTTCATGACAGTGTCGGCGCCTGTTCAGCCGCCGGCCATCAACCGTTCACTTTGGCTTCCTACTGTGCCTCTTGATGGATCAATCGAGACCCCCTGTGGCCCGGGCGGCCGGCGGCAAGATGGATCTCCCCAGAGCACGCACCGCTGACGACCGAAAGTGCCCGGCGTGAGCGAGGCGGACGGCCTGACCGTCGCAGCCAACTCCTCTCACCCCGCCACCACGGCCTCTTTCCGGACCACGGCCTCGACCGGCACCCGCGTGACCGCCGATCGCCCTGACAGTGTGGAGGACTGCGCGATGGCGGTCTCCGGGCTCAGTCTCGGCTTTGGAAAGGCGACGATCCTCTCGGGCATAGAGGCTTCGCTGGGCCGTCACCAGATCACCGCCCTCGTCGGTCCGACCGGGTCCGGCAAGACGACGTTCTTGCGGTCGCTGAACCGGATGAATGACAAGGTGCGGGGTTTCTGGATGAAGGGCAGCATCTCGCTCGACGGCACCGACATCTACGGACGCCAGGTCGACCCGCTCATAGTTCGCCGGCGGGTGGGCATGGTCTTCCAGCGGCCCAACCCGTTCCCGATGTCGATCCTCGACAACGTCGCCGCCGGCGCCAAGGCGCACAAGATGGCGGACAGGTCCGGCCTGCGCGACCTGGCCGAGACCCACCTGGCCGAAGTCGGCTTGTGGGCGGCCCTGTCCGACCGCCTCGGCGACTCGCCTTTCCGGCTGTCGGGCGGCCAGCAGCAATTGCTCTGCCTCGCAAGGGCGCTCGCCGTCCAGCCGGACGTCCTCCTGCTCGACGAGCCGACCTCGTCGCTCGACCCGAACTCCACCGAGGCGGTCGAGGAGCTGGTGAAACGCCTCAGCCAGCGGGTGACGATCGTGATAGTCACCCACAATCTCGCCCAGGCGCGCCGCCTCTCGGATCGGTTGCTCTTCTTCTACGAGGGCAGGCTCGTCGAGTCCGGCAGGACCAGCCGGCTCTTCGAGGAGCCCGGGCAACCCGAGACCGCCCGTTATCTCGGGGGCCAGATCGGCTGACCGTGAACGGCGCGGCGGCCCCGCCATCCAGTCGGGTCGTGAATCTGCACAACCGGGGCGAGCACGACGGCTGGCACACGCCCCGAACATCCTGTCCCTCTACTCCCTGTCCCCTCTGATCCCGCTGTTTCCCCGAACCGAAACGCACACCGAGGAGCGATGAGACCGATGATCCGATCCTTCCGACCGAAGAGCACCCGTACCGGCTCCGTCCGACTTGCCGGGCTGGCCGCCGGCGTGCTGGCGGCCGCCACCGGGCTGGCCGCCTGCAGCTCGTCGAGCACCGGCACCACTACGACCTCAGCGGGCGCGTCCACGCCCTCGACGTCGGCGCCCGCCACTCCGACGGCTGCGCTAGCCACCCTAGAAACCCCCCCGTCCTCCTCCATGACCATCCAGGAGAACGGCTCGTCTCTCCTCGCCCCGCTCTTTGCCGCCTGGGCCACGGCCCTCCACACCCAGCACGCCGGCATCACGATCAACACCGGGGACGCCGGCTCGGGCACGGGAATCGCCGATGCCATCAGCGGGACGATCGACATCGGCGCCTCCGACGCCTACCTGCCGGCGAGTGAGATGACGACGGTGGAGAACATCCCGCTCGCCATCTCCGCCCAGCAGGTCAACTACAACCTTCCCGGCCTGAACAAGACGCACCTCAAGTTCGACGCCAAGGTGCTGAACGACATCTACGCCGGCACCGTCAAGAAGTGGAACGACCCCGCCATCGCCGCCCTCAACCCGGGCGTGAAGCTGCCCTCTCTGGCCATCTCGCCGCTCCACCGATCGGATTCGAGCGGCGACACGTTCCTCTTCACGTCGTTCCTGAACGACGCCGACCCGTCCGGCTGGGTCGCCAAGCAGGGGCCGAGCACGTCGGTGACCTTCCCCAACGTCGCCAACGCCCAGGGCGAGGTGAAGAACTCGGGGATGCTCTCCGGCTGCCAGCAGATCAAGGGCTGCATCGCCTACATCGGGATCAGCTACCTGCAGAAGACGCAGGCGGCCGGCCTCGGTGAGGCCATGCTGCAGAACAAGTCGGGCACTTACGAGCTGCCCACGTCCTCCACGATCAACGCCGAGGCGAGCAGCTTCACCAATGTGCCCGCAAACGGGGCCCTGTCGCTCATCTACGGGCCGGCGGCGAACGGGTACCCGATCGTCAACTTCGAGTACGCCATCGTGAAGCCCACTCAGCCGAGCACGGCCAAGGCTCAGGCCGTGAAGGCGGTCCTGTCGTGGGCGATGGACCCGAAGCACGGCTCGGCGCCGTCCTTCCTCTCGGCCGTGAACTTCCAGCCCCTGCCGGCCGGCGCCCTCTCGGTGGCGGTGACGCTCCTGAAGAAGATCTCATGACCGCGGCGGGCCTGCCGGCTGGGGGAGCAGCCGGCGGCAACCCGCGTGGGCGGCAGCTCCGCCGCTCGGCGTTGGCCGTCATGACGGGGACGACGGCGGTCATCCCCCTTCTTGCCCTCATCGCCATCCTCGTCGTCCTCGTCGTCGAGGCGCTGCCGGCGATCCGCTACAACGGCGGGAACTTCCTCTCCGGGGGGACCTGGCAGACGGGCAACACCTACGCATCCATCCTCACCACGAACGGGGTGAAGCACCTTGCCGGGGCCTCCTACGGCGGGCTCTACCTCATCGTCGGGACCCTCGAGGTCTCGGCGATCGCCCTCGTCGTCGGCTTCCCGATCGCCGTCGGGGGCGCCATCCTCGTCGCCGAGCGCCTGCCCCGCCGCCTGGCGGCTGCGATGGGGGTCTGCCTCGAGGTGCTCGCCGGCATCCCGAGCGTCGTCTACGGGCTGTGGGGGGTCCTCGTCCTCGGGCCGTTCCTCGCCGGCCACATCTACCCCACGCTCGCCAAGCTCCCGAACGTCCCCGTGCTCAACTTCTTCCGCGGCGACACCGGCTCGGGCAACGGGCTTCTCACGGCCGGCCTCGTCCTCGCGGTCATGATCACCCCGATCATCGCCGCCACCACCCGTGATCTGCTCCGGCAGGTTCCCACGGCCACGAAGGAGGGGGCCGAGGCCCTCGGCATGACCGACAGCGAGGTCTTCCGCACCGTGCAGGTGCGCTGGGTACGGGCCGGCGTCATCGGCGCGGCCGTGCTCGGCCTCGGCCGAGCCCTCGGCGAGACGATCGCCGTCGCCATGGTGAGCGGGAGCATCATCGCCCTCAACCACAACATCTACGGCGGCATGACCACCATCGCGGCGACGATCGTCAACCAGCTCGATGCGGCCCTGGCCGATCCGACCGGCTTGGCCGTGAAGACGCTCGCCGAGGCGGCCCTCGTCCTGTTCCTCATCACGCTGATCGTGAACATCGGTGCGCGGGTGCTCGTGCGCCGCGTGTCGCGGGGGGCGGCGTTGCCGGTGGGGGCGGGTTTCTGATGGCGGTGCTGAGCGGGGCGGACGGCGGTGCGGCCCTCGCCGGCGACGGCGTGCGCCCTCGCCCAGGCACTGGGCATCGGACCGGATCTCGACGAGCCGGCGGCTCCGGAACCGGTCGCGCTGGGCGGCTTGCGGCCTGGCGCTCCTCGGCCTCATCGGCCCGGTCGTCTGGATCCTGTGGGGCGTCATCGCCAAAGCCGTGTCCGGCTGGCGGTGGAGCATCTTCACGCAGGCCACCACCGGCACCGGGGGCGGCCTCCTGAACGAGATCCTGGGCACCCTCGTGTTCATCGTCGGGGTCATGATCCTCGCCGGCGTCGTCGGGATCGGGTGCGGCCTCTACATCTCGGAGATGGCGCCGCCGAGGCTCCGGCCTGTTCTCCGCAGCGCCTCGGAGGTGCTCGCCGGCATCCCGTCCATCGTCCTCGGCTACGTCGGCTACATCGCCCTCGTCGTCGGCCTCGGGTGGGGGTACTCGCTCTACGCCGGCGTGATCGTCCTGTCGGTGCTCGTCGTGCCCTATGTGGCCAAAGCGACCGAGCTGGCGCTCTCCCAGGTACCCGCTCTCCTACCGGGAAGGGGCCGAGGCGCTCGGGATGTCGTCGTCGCACGCCCTCCGCCGGATAGTGCTCCGCTCGGCCATCCCGGGGATCTCGACCGGCATCATCGTCGCCCTGGCCATCTCCGTCGGCGAGACGGCACCGCTGCTCTACACCGCCGGCGGCTCGATCGGCTTCACGTCGTTTCACTTCAGCCACCAGCCACAGCCGTACCTGACCTACGGCGCCTACGAATTCTGGGACGAACCGTCCTCGAAGCTGCAGGCCCTCAGCCACGACGCCGCCCTCCTGCTCGTCGTGCTGGTCCTCATGCTGATCCTGCTCGGGCGGCTGATCGTGCGCCTGACGCAGCGCTTTGCTCCCGACCAGAAGCGGTAGGGACGGCGTGGCGCCGGGGCCGGGCGCTGTTGTCGGTCGCTGTGGTCGGGCGGCGGTAGGGGCGGCGGGTCTAGAAAGCGGCGAGCTCTCTTGCTGCCTTCTCGATGTCGTCCACCTGGGGCAGGATCGCCTGCTCGAGGGTCGGCTCGTAGGCGACGAAGGTGTCGGTGGCGCCTACCCTGGCGACGGGGGCGTCGAGGTCGGAGAAGCAGTGTTCGGCGGCCCAGGCGGCCACCTCGGCGCCGAAGCCGCACGTGAGCACGTCCTCGTGGACGACGAGCAGCTTGGATGTCCGTGCCACCGTGGCGGCGACGGACTCCCGGTCCCAGGGGATGATGGTGCGAAGGTCGATCACCTCAATCGAGAGGCCGTCCATCTCGAGCCGCTCGGCGGCATCGAGCGACTTCTGCACCGTGGCGCCCCAAGTGACGATGGAGAGGTGCTTTCCCTCCCGGAGCTTTGCCGCCTTGCCGAGGGGGAGCACGAAGTCTGCGGCCGGGAAGGGATCCATGGCGTACTTCTGGCGCAGCAGGTGCTTGTGCTCGAGGAAGAGGACAGGATCGTCGCACCTGAAAGCTGCCCGGAGGAGGCCGACGGCGTCTCGCGCCCTCGAGGGGAACATGACGATCAGCCCGGGGATGTGGGCGAAGATCGACTCTCCGCACTGCGAATGCCAAAGAGAGCCGCCGCGGACGTAGCCACCGATGGCCACCCTGATGACGAGGGGCACCGTGAACTCGCCCTGGGAGCGCCAGCGCGTCGTCGCAGCCTCGGCCCGGATCTGGTGCATCGCCGGCCAGATGTAGTCGAAGAACTGGACCTCGGCGCACGGGCGGAGGCCGCGTAGGGCCTGGCCTATGCCACGGCCGACGATGTTCGCCTCGGCGAGGGGCGTGTTGTAGCAGCGGGATATGCCGAAGGTCTTCTGGAGCCCGTGGGTCGTGCCGAAGACGCCTCCCTTGCCCTCGACCTCGTCCATCACGTCCTCGGCCGCGTCGGCCACGTCCTCCCCGAATATCCGGAGACGTTCGTCGCCGGCCATGAGCTCGGCGAGCGTCAGGCGAATGGAGTCACCCATGCCGAGCGGCACGCCTCGGCTGGCGGGCTCGCTCATCGGATCGGACGGATGCCCGGCAGTGCCGTGCCCGTCCCCTTCGGCGGCTTTGGCGGCCGCACCTGCCGCGGTCCCTGAGTCGCCGGCGTCGAGGGCTGAGCCGGGATCCGGGATCACGGGGAGGGCGAGCACGTTGTCGGTGACGGTGGCGGGGTCGGGACGGGGGGCGGCCAGCGCCTCGCGGGCCACCTGGCCGACTTCTGCCCGGACCTCCTCCCGGATCCTCTCCGCTTGAGCGGCGGAGAGGATGCCACCGGCGATGAGCTGGTGCTCGAAGCGCAGGAGCGGGTCGTGGCCCGCCTCCTCGAGGAGCTCCTCTGCCGAGCGGTACTTGGCCTGGGTGTCCTGGGAGGAGTGCGAGTAGGGCCGGGTCACCGTGGCGTGGATCAGCCCGGGTCCCTCTGCAGCCCGCACCCGGGCGATGGCGGCCGCCCCCTTCTCCCGGGCGGTGAAGTAGTCGGTCCCGTCGAACTTCGTGATGGCCAAGCCGCGGAACCCGCTCACGAGCTCCGAGATCGGCGCCGGCGCCTGGTCGGCCGCTCGCACCGAGATGGCGTAGCCGTTGTCGGCGACGAGGAAGAGCACCGGGAGGTGCAGGCGGCAGGCGGTGTTGAGGCTCTCCCAGAACTCGCCCTCCGACGTGGCGCCCTCGCCGAGGGAGACGTAGGTCAGCTCGTCACCGAAGGCCGTGCATCCCGGGAGCTTCCTCGGTGCGATGTAACGGCCGGCCTCCGCGCAACCGACCGCGGGCAGGCACTGGCTTCCGGTCGGGCTCGTCTGCGAGACGATGTTGTACTGCTTGGCCCCCCAGTGGGACGGCATCTGCCTCCCGCCCGAGCTCGGGTCGTCCGCCGACCCGACGGCCTGGAGGAGGATCTCCTTCGGGGTGACGCCAAGGCCGAGGCAGAGGGCCTGGTCCCGGTAGTAGGGGAAGAACCAGTCGTACCCGGCCCGGAGCGATCGGGCCAGGGCGAGGAGGAGCACCTCGTGGCCGGCGCCCGATATCTGGAAGAAGACCCGTGACTGCTTCTGAAGCATGATCTCTCGGTCGTCGATCGCCCTCGACGTGCAGGCGAGGCGGTAGTCCGCGATCAGCTCCTCCCGAGCGAAGCCGCGGTAGCTCTTCGGGGCGGCGTGGCCGGCTTGTCGGTCGGTGGATTGTGGCTCGGCCGCGGCGGCCGATGCCGGGCCGGTGGCGCGGGGTCGCCCGCCGGCGACTTGGGTGCTCTCGGATGAGGCGCTCCCGTCGCCGGGCGCCTGGCGGGGGGAGCGGGGTGCCGATGTCCGTGGAGCGCCCCCGCTGACCATCGTGTCGCCCACGACCGGGAGCGCCTCTGCCTCGTCGCCTACGGCCGGCTCCTCATCGCGGCGACTGCCGCCCTTCGTCAGTCTCGCCATGCCGATGTGTGACTCCTTGCTTCGGGCACCGCCACCGCGCCGCCGGCCCTGGACCGGACGATCTGCGACGGCAGCGCTGCGCCGCCCACATTAGAGGCTCCCTTGCCCATGCGGACCCTATGGCGACTGTGCCGCCGACTGCCGCTCGGGCCGTGCTGGCGCGCCCAGGTTGCTCAGGCCGCCCCGGGACGTCGAGCTCGTTCGGGCTTGTCGCCGCCCGTTGTGCCGCCCGATGCCGCTCTGGCCGCCCACTGCCGGCTCAGCCGCCCGGGTTGCTCAGGCCGCCCCGGGACTTCGAGCTCGTTCGGGACCCTCGCCGCCCAGCACCCTCGCAAGGGTCGCCCAGAGCTCGCTTCCCCCGCCGGCGAGGTTGGACGGCGTCATCCGGAACACGCGCCAACCGAGTGCCGCGAGCTCCGAGATCTCTTCTCCGGTCGGTGTTGAACTGCTTCGGCCCGGCGTGCCACCTGTAGCCGTCCATCTCGATGGCCACCTGGTGGTCCGGATAGCCCAGATCGACCCGGGCCACGAACCGGTTCTCCGGTGTCCTTACCTCGTACTGGCGTTCGGGCGGGGGAAACCCCAGCTGCAGCAGGTGCTGGATGAGCTGGGTCTCGGCCACACTTTCGGGCACGCCGTCATCGAGGAGGCGAACGGCGACCCTTCTCAGCCGAGGAGCTCCGGGCCGGCGGGCGCCGGCCCCGGCGACGTGCTTGGCCAACTGGCCGGCGGTGATCACCTGACGGCTGAGGAAGTCGCAGATCAGCTCCTCGAGCTGAGCGTCGTCCAGCCTCGGGGCCATGTCGCTCAGCGTGCGCAGCGGCGTGGTCACCGGTATGCCTCGCTTGCGGGTCACCTCGGAGTCCCGCAGACGGCGCGTGCGGTGGACGGTGAGGGCGCCCGCTTCGAGCCGTGAGGGCCTCGTGCCCCGCGTCACCGTCACCTCGTGATCGTTCGCCGGGACCACCCTCGACCCGTGCAACCGGCAGGCAGAGCCGAACGAGGCGGTGGCCCCGCCGCCGGCCATGCAGCCGCTGAGCAGGGACTGCTCCCATGTACTGGGCGCGCCCGAGGTTCGGTAAACGCCGCGGTGGATTCGGATGACCTGACCGTTCCCGAGCATTCTCCGGACCTTGCCCCTCGAGAGCCCCATCTCGAGCATCTGAGCCCGCCTGAGCAGGCCGTGCTGGCCCATCGCCGCCTGGTCCAGCCTGCCGGACCAGCTTCCTGTGGCTCGTGTGCCCATGCACGGCTTCAAGAATGTCGCGAGGGTGTTCGCTGGCCGGCGCCGGCGGAGCGACACGGCGTGGGCATCTGTCGGCCGGCCCGCTGCAAGCGCGCCGCGCTGGCGTCGGGCAGGGACACCTGCGCGGCGCGGGCGGGGTGGCGGCCGGTCCGCCGGGTGGCTCGGTGGTCGATCACAGCCGACGGGCGATGGTTCCGGCGGCTGGCGGGCGCCGGCGCGGCGCAGGCATCCGCCACAGGCGAGCCGCGGTGGCGCCGGCGGGAGGACCCACCGCGGCGCGGCCTGCTGGCGCCGCCGGCAGGGCTCGCCGGCCCGTCATAGGCGAGCCGCGGTGGTGCCGGCGGGAGGACCCACCGCGGCCGCGGCGCCGCGCTCGCGCCGCGCTGGCGCCGGCGCCAGCCCCCACTCGGCCGCCGCCCGCCGGCGAGCCGGCGCCAGCTCCCACTCGGCCCGCCGCTCGGCCGAGCCGGCCCCAAGCCGCGCCGCCGGCGTGTCGCCAGCTGCACCCACCGCGGCGCGGCTCTGGAGCGACCCGCCGCCGGCGCCTAAACTGACCCACCAGTCAGCAGCATCTCCCACCCGTAGCGTGGCGGTCACGCCGGCGGCAACACGACGAGCCCGAAGAGGAGGCACCCGTGCGGACCAGGCTCACCGACCTCCTCGACATCGACCACCCGGTGATGCTCGCCGGCATGGGCGGCGTGTCCTACGCGCCGCTGGTGGCGGCGGTCTCGAGCGCCGGCGGCTTCGGCTGCCTCGGCGCCTCCACGATGAGCCCCGAGCGAATGGTCGCCGAGATGCGGGAGGTCAAGCAGCGCACCAACCGGCCTTTCGGCGTCGACCTTCTCACTGCCATGCCGGGCGGCCTCGAGGACCAGGTCCAGCTGATCATCGAGGAGGGGGCGACGGTCTTCGTCGCCGGCCTCGGCGTGCCTGCATCCGTCATCGACCTGTGCCACGACGCCGGCCTGCTCGTCGTCAGCATGTGCGGCAAGGTCGATCACGCCCGCCGGGCCGTCGACGCCGGCTGCGACCTGGTCGTGGCTCAGGGCACGGAGGCCGGCGGCCACACCGGGACCGTAGCCACCATGCCACTCGTGCCCCAGGTCGTCGACGCCGTCGGCGAGCAGGTGCCTGTCGTGGCCGCCGGCGGAATCTTCGACGGCCGTGGATTGGCGGCCGCCCTCGCCCTCGGGGCCGACGGGATCTGGGTCGGGACCCGCTTCATCGCCACCCCGGAGGCCCGGGCCGTGCCCGGCTACAAAGAGGCGCTCGTCGCCGCCCGGGAGGACGCCACCGTCGTGAGCCGCGCCTACTCCGGCAAGACGATGCGGGTCCTCGGCAACGACTACACCAGGTTCTTCGAGGAGCACCCTGACGAGCTGGAGCGGTTCCCCGCCCAGCTGAGCCGGTCCATGGGCGACAGGGCATTCCACCTCGGAGCCGGCCCGGACGAAACCGGCGTCGATCCTCGACGAGAGTGCTACCCGGCGGGGCAGGGGACCGGTGCCATCGGAGAGCTCGTCGGCGCGGCCGAGTTGGTGCGGCGCTTCGTCGGGGAGGCCGAGGACGCACTCGCCCGACTCAACGTCGCCGCCGGCGCCCGTTGAGCCGCAATGCCCCATAGCTTGACTGACACGTCAATCGGACACCCGAACAGCCAGTAGCACGACCGACGGGAGCTTCAAGATGCGTTGGAGAGTCGAGGACACCCCGGAGCGCGCAGCCTTCCGGGCCGAGTTCGTGGAGTGGCTTTCAGACGTGTTGCCGAGCGGCTGGATGGAGGCACTCGACGAGGAGGACGACGAGGCCTTTGTGAAGGCACGTCAGAACTGGAACTTCGTCGAGTGGCTGGGCACGATCGGTCGGAGCCGCTACGCCGCCCCCCTCTGGCCGAAGGAGTACGGCGGCCTCTCAGGCGAGGCGTGGATGCAGCAGATCGTCCGGGAGGAACTGGCCCGGCACCGCCTCCCCACCTTCGGGGTGAACCTGCTCGGCGTCGGCCTCGCCGGCCCGACGATCATCGCCCACGGCACCGAGGAACAGAAGGCCCGCTACCTGGCCAAGATCCTGTCTGGGGAGGAGATCTGGTGCCAGCTCTTCTCCGAGCCCGGCGCCGGCTCGGATCTCGCCTCCGTTTCGACGAGGGCCGTCCGGGACGGGGACGAATGGGTCGTGAACGGCCAGAAGATATGGACGAGCATCGCGCAGCTCTCGAAGTTCGGGATGCTGCTCGCCCGCACCGACACCGACGTGCCGAAGCACGAGGGCCTCACGTACTTCATCGTCGACATGGGCTCACCCGGCGTCGACATCCGTCCGCTCCGCCAGATGACCGGGGCGGCCGACTTCAACGAGGTCTTCTTCACCGACGTGAGGGTGCCCGACCGCAACCGGGTGGGGGATGTCGGCGACGGCTGGCGTTGTGCCCGCACGACGCTCATGAACGAGCGGGTGGCCCTGTCCGGCCTCTCGATCGACTCCGCCTCGCTTACCGGAGGCGTGCGGCGGGATCCCTGGCAGCAGCTGTTGTCCGGCGTGAAGGACCGGACCGATCCGCAAGTGCGCCAGCAGCTGGCACGCATCTTCATCGCCCAGGAGGTGAAGGAGATCACCGCATTCCGGGCCAACTCGGCCCGGCTCTCGGGCCAGACGCCCGGCGCCGAAGGCGGTGTGTCGAAGGTGTTCAACGCCGAGCTCAACCGGTTCCGGTCCGAGGTGGCCATGGACGCCGGCGGCATGTCGTCGATCGCCTGGGACCCGACGGCAGCCGCCGATGGCGCTCACCGTGCCACCGCCTTCCTCCGGTCCCGGGCGAACACGATCGAGGGGGGCACGTCCGAGGTCCTCCGCAACCAGATCGCCGAGCGGATACTCGGGCTGCCACGCGAGGTCGACGTCGACAGGGGCGTGCCCTGGTCGGAGTCGCGGCGCAGCTGAGCCAGGCCCGCTCCGCCATAGCGACAAGGCGTCGCGGCGCAGCGGCCAAGATGACGTTCACCGACTTGTCAAGCCACGACGATCGCGGACGCTACGGCTCGATCTGTTGGTACTGCCACCCCAAAGAAACCCTCCTCCACCACCTCATCACCCCCAAACCACCCCACGCCGGTCTCACATCGACACTGCCGGGCGCGAGTCCCGTGAAGGGGCCGCCCGAGCCCGCGGCGGACTTCGTCGCCTAGCTTCTCCTGATCGGCTTGCTCCCGCGAACCGGCCTGGGCGCCGGCGAGGCAACTTCCCGTACTGGGTGACATTGGACTACGAGCGAATTCCTGTCGTCGTGGCCTCCGGTCAGTGCGAGAGCCGGACATTCGCGCTGGCGCCGATAGAGCTGGCCGAGCGAGCGGCCGGAGAAGCGCTCGCAGCCGCGCCCGGCCTCGCCGGCGCCTTGGAGCGCATCACGATGGTGAACGTCCTCGGGCACGGCGCCGGCCCGCGACCCGCGAGTGACCTGGCCAAGGCGCTCGGCATCCCGGGCGTGAGGTGCGAGACCACCTCCGTCGGCGGCAATACCCCCCAGGCAATGGTGGAGCGAGCGGCGCAAGACATCGCCCGGGGCCGGCTCTCGGCCACCATGATCGTCGGGGCCGAGGCGGTCAGGTCCGGTCGTATCCACGCACCCCGGCCGGCGCCGGCTCAGCCTGAGCGTGCCCTGCCGCCAACAGCGCCGCCGCCAACGCCGGCTGTTGCAGAGCCCGATCCGATTGTGGGCTCGGAGCGCCAGGACCTGTCCGACGAGGAGCGGATCGCCGGCCTCCTCATCCCGTTGCACGTCTACCCGCTGTTCGAGAGCGTGCTCGCTTCTCGCGCCGGGCGATCGCCCGAGGAGCAGCGGGCCTTCCTCGGCCGCCTCCTCTCCCCGTTCACAGAGGTCGCCGCCCGCCATCCCCACGCCTGGTTCCGGGATGCACGTTCCCCGGGCGAGATCAGTACCGCCACGGCGGACAACCGCCTCGTCGTGGAGCCGTATCTGAAGCAGATGGTGTCCTTTCTCGGCGGGGCCCAGGGGGCGGCGATCGTGGTGACCTCGCTCGCCATCGCGAGGGAGCACGGCCTCGACGACGGGGCGATGTTCGTCTGGTCTGCCGCCTCCGCCAGCGACGTCTGGTACCCCGTAGCCCGTCCGGATCTCGGCCGGGCACCTGGTCTCGAGCTCGCCGGCCGCGCCGCCCTTGACGTAGCCGGCGTGGGCATCGACGACGTCGAGCTGATCGACCTGTACTCGTGTTTCCCCTCCGCCGTCCAGATCGCAGCAGCCTCCCTCGGGCTGACGCTCGACGAGCCCGGCCGGCTCACGCTCACCGGCGGCCTTCCTTACTTCGGCGGCCCGGGCAACAACTTCACCACCCATGCCATCGCCTCCCTGCACGATCGCCTACGAGCCGCGGCGGAGCCAACCCTCGGGCTCGTCACCGCCGTGGGCTGGTACCTGACGAAACATGCCGTCGGCCTCTACGGCTCCGAACCCCCGCCCGGGGGCTTTCGCGCCGGTGACACGAGCGAAGGTCAACGGGCGATCGAGGCGGAGGCCCGAAAATGGGCGCCGGCTGGCACACCGCTGCGGACAACGGGCACCGTCGAGGCCTCGACCGTCATCTACAGCCGCGCCGGCGAGCCGGTCAACGCACCGGTCATCGTCACCCTTGACGACGGAAGGCGAGCGGCCGCCGTCGCCGCCCCGGCCGAGCTCGCCGCGGCCGCCGGCCGCTTCATCGTCGGTGCACGGATCGCCGTCGAGTCGCCCGGGCCGGGGCCGGTGGCGCCCGAGTACAGAGTCATCGAAGAACCGAACCTGAGAACAGGAGAGAACCATGACTGATGACCTCCAGCCGGCGCCCGAGGATCAAGTCGTCCGGGAGCGGCGCGGCAAGGTCGAGCTCGTGAGGATCAACCGGGAGCATGCCCGGAACGCCATCGACGGGCCGACGACGAAGGCGCTCGACCGGGCCTTCGACGAACTGACCACCGACGACGAAGTCTGGGCGGTCGTGCTCACGGGCACGGGCAGTAGAGCTTTCTGTGCCGGGATGGACCTGAAGGCCTTCGCCACCGGGCAAGCAGCCGACATCTTGTCGGCGAAGGGCGGCTTCGGCGGCCTCACCAGGCGGCACTTCCCCAAACCCCTCATCGCCGCCGTCAACGGCCCGGCCCTCGCCGGCGGCTGTGAGCTCATGCTCGCCTGCGACCTCGTCGTGGCGGCTGAACACGCCACCTTCGGCATCCCCGAAGTAAAACGAGGGCTGGTCGCCGCCGGCGGCGGCCTCCTCCGCCTGCACCGGCGGATTCCCTACGCGGTCGCCCTCGAGCTGGCCCTCACCGGGGACGCTGTGGACGCCCGCCGGGCCTACGAGCTGGGCCTCGTCAACAAGGTGGTGCCGGCAGAGCAGGTCGTGGAAGAGGCCGTATCGCTCGCCGAGAAGATCTGCGCCAACGCTCCGCTGGCCGTACGGACCTCGAAGGAGATCATGCGCCTGGCGCTCGATCTCGGGGAGGACGAGGCCTGGGCGATGAACACCGACCACGTCCTGCCCATCTTTGCCAGCACAGATGCCCGCGAGGGGGCGATGGCCTTCGCCGAGAAGCGAGCACCCAACTGGCAGGGCGCCTGACTCACCCGAAGAGCGCACCGGCTCTATTGACTATGAGTACACACTCAGAGTATTCTCTGAGGTATGAGTGTTCCTATGGCCCTCCTCGGGCTCCTCGAGCGTGAGCCGAGCCACGGCTACGACCTGAAGCGCGACTACGACGCCTACTTCGGCCGCGGCAGGCCGCTGCCGTTCGGCCAGGTGTACGCGACCCTCGCCCGGCTGGCCCGGGACGGAAAGGCGATCTCGGGCGAGGCAGAGCCCGGAGCCGGTCCGGACCGGAAGCGTTACACGATCACCGAGACCGGGAGGAGCGACGTCGAGGCGTGGCTCGCCGAGCCGATCCCGCCCGAGCCGTACCTCCAGAGCGCCCTATTCGTGAAGGTCTTGCTCTCCCTGATGCTCGGCCGGCCGGCGGAGGAGTACCTCGACGCCCAGCGCGCCGCCCACCTCCGGAGGATGCGCGAGCTCACCGAGCTCAAGCAACAAGGCCACCTCGTCGACGCGCTGCTCGCCGACCACGGGCTCTTCCACCTGGAGGCCGACCTCCGCTGGATCGACCTCACCGAAGCGCGACTGGCGGCACTGGCAGAGGAGGTGAGGTCATGAACGGGTCGAACGGCTCTTCCGCGGTCCAGGTCGGAGGCGTCATCCTCGAGGCGCGGGACCTCGTGCTCTCCTTCGGCGTGACGCCGGCGCTTCAGCGGGCGAACGTCTCGGTGAAAGTAGGCGAGATCCTCGCCGTGATGGGCCCGAGCGGCTCGGGGAAGTCGACCCTCCTTCACTGCCTGGCGGGCATCCTCGTCCCGGACTCCGGCCAGGTCACCTTCGACGGCCAGCGCCTCGACGCCATGCGCGAGGGGGAGCGCTCCAGGCTGCGCCGCGATCGCTTCGGCTTTGTCTTCCAGTTCGGCCAGCTAGTGCCGGAGCTGACCGCCGAGGAGAACGTCGCCCTACCGCTTTTGCTCGGCGGCACGCCCCGGGAGGAGGCCCTCCGTGCGGCGCGGAGCTGGTTCGGACGCCTCGACATCGAAGGCATGGAGCGCCACCGCACCGGCGAGATGTCCGGCGGCCAGTCGCAGCGCGTGGCGCTCGCCCGCGGGCTCGTCGCCCGTCCCGACGTGCTCTTCGCCGACGAACCGACCGGCTCGCTCGACTCGCTTAGCGGGGAGCTGGTCATGGGCTTGTTGACACGCGCCGCCCGCGAGCAGGGATCGACGGTGATCCTCGTCACCCACGAACCCCGCGTCGCCGCCTATGCGGATCGCGAAGTGATTGTGCGCGACGGCCGGGTGACCACGACCGCGGCGGTCCCAGGATGATCCGACTCGGCCTCCGCTTGACGTTGGGCAGCGGTCGCGAAGCTGCGCTGCGTGTCCTGATCACGGCGGCAGCGGTCGCCCTCGGCGTCGGTCTGCTGCTGTTCGCCCTGGCAGGGGTCAATGGGCTGCACGGCCAGACCGACCGCGGTGCATGGCTCGACACCTCGGCCCAGGCGTCACGACCGACAACGACATCCAACCGGCTGTGGTGGCTCTCGAGCACCGACCAGTTCGCCAACCAGGCGATCGACCGGATCGATGTTGCCGCTACCGGGCCGAAGGCTCCGGTCCCGCCGGGGCTTCCCCACCTGCCCGGACCAGGTGAATATTTCGCCTCACCCGCCCTCACGACCCTTCTCCGGTCCGTGCCGGCGGGGGAGCTTCGCGACCGGTTCCCGGGGCGCCAGATCGGGACCATCGGTGCAGCGGC
Organism: uncultured Actinomycetota bacterium; assembly: GCA_963754255.1. Classification (GTDB taxonomy): domain Bacteria; phylum Actinomycetota; class Acidimicrobiia; order Acidimicrobiales; family Bog-793; genus CAVWEW01. The sequence goes on along the minus strand of CAVWEW010000003.1, from coordinate 43,912 downwards.
CCTTCCCTCCCCTGACTCGCTGATCATCGTCCTCGGACACGACACGCGCCAGCTCTCGCAGGCACCTGGTGCGGTCGAGGTCGGTGCCATCCAACGCACGCCGGCCAACTGCTATGCGTGCCAGAGCACCATCGGGAGCGGACCTGTTCTGCAGTTCATCCTGGCCGCCGGAGCCGTCGCCCTCTTGCTGCCAGTGCTGATACTGATCGCCACCGCCAGCCGGCTGTCGGCCGCGCGGCGCGAGGAGCGCTTCGCCGCCATGCGGCTCGTCGGCGCTACGCCGCGACAGATTTCTGTGGTCTCGGCGGTGGAGGCGGTGGTGGCGGCGGGGGCCGGCATCGCAGTCGGCTTCGCCCTCTTCATCGTCTTCCGGCCGCTGATCTACCACGTGCCCTTCACCGGGGTGCCGCTCGCTGAGGGGGATCTCTCGCTGCGATGGATCGACATCGTGCTCGTCGTCATCGGCGTCCCGGTCGCCGCGGTCGTGTCCGCCCGCCTCGCGCTTCGCCGAGTCCAGATATCGCCGCTCGGCGTGAACCGGCGAGCGTCGTCCCGTCCTCCGCGGATCGTGCGGATCATCCCGCTGCTCACCGGCATTGCCGTGCTGGCGTACTTCGACGCGGCCGGCAAGCCGGGCGCCATCGGCAGCCAGCTTCTCGAGCTGCTCGTGGGCTTCGTGCTCCTTGTCGTGGGCCTGGTGCTCGCTGGACCATGGTTCACGACAGCTGGTTCTCGGCTCATGGTGAAGCGGTCAAGTCGCCCCGCCACGCTCATCGCCGGCCGCCGGCTCCTCGACAATCCAAAGGCGGCCTTCCGGTTCATAAGTGGGCTCGTGATCGCCCTCTTCGTCACGAGCGCAGTGATCGGGGCGCTCAGCTCCATCGCCGCCTCCCGCACTTCCGGGGGAGGAAGCACCGGAAGAGACACCCTCGCCATCCCGTTCTGCAGCTTCTCGACGTCGAATTGCCCCGCTTCCGCCCGAGTTGCTTCCGTCCCGGGCCAGGTGCTTGCCGAGCTCCGCACGACGCCCGGAGTGAACGGTGTGACGGTGGTCCACGAGAGCCCATCTCGAGCTCAGCAGATGAACTCGTTCGGGGTCGTCGCGTGCGCGCAGTTGGCGAAGACGCCCGCGATCGGCAAGTGCGCTCCGGGAGCGACAGTGGCGAGTGTCGGCTACTTCCTCTCGAACCTCCTTGGGAGCCAATCGCACGCCTCGTCGACGGCCTGGCCGTCGGCGCACCTGTCGGCGGCGAAAGCCGCCCGTCTTCCCGTTGATGCAGTCGTCGTCGCCACAGACGGGTCCTCCAGATCACTCGAAAGGGTACGGACCACCCTCGAACGAGCCTTTCCCTTCCACGGAACACCGGTCGCAGTCGAGGCACTCGACCCGTCGACAGCGCGGCTCCTCGCAATGATCCAGGACATGACCGACGTGATCATCGTGGCCAGCCTCATCATCGCCGCCTGCAGTCTCGCCGTGAACATCGCCGCCGGGTTGGGCGAGCGGAAGCGCCCGTTCAGCTTGCTGAGGCTCACCGGTGTCCCCACCGCGCTCCTGCATCGTGTCGTGGCGCTGGAGAGCGCGCTACCACTCGTCCTTGTCGCCGCGGTGTCGATCGTGGTCGGCCTGTTGTCGGGTGGCCTCTACCTCCATTCCCAGGTCGGCATCGCGTTCAGCATCCCGGGAATCGCGTACTGGGCGACCGTCCTCGGTGGACTCGCCGGCTCGCTCGCCATCATCGCCTCGACGTTCCCGCTCCTGAACCGGATGACCGGTCCCGAGGTCGCCCGAAACGAGTGACCACATCGCAGCGAGCCTGTGCGGCTCGGGCAAGAGCCATTAGCTAGACGGCGAAAGAAGTCGGCCAAGAGGTAAACCCCTCAGCGTCCTCAAAGCATTATCGAAGATGTGATGAGCAAACGGAGGGGCGAGGACTTCGACGCCTACTTCCGAGAGCTCTACCCCCGCGCCTGCCGGGCAGCGCGGCGGGTGACGGGCGACGAGGGTTTCGCCGAAGACGCGGCACTCGAGGCTCTGACGAGAGCCTTCGTGCGCTGGCCGACTCTGCGGGCGCTCCCGTACCGCGACGCCTGGGTTCTCCGCGTCGCCATCAACGAGGCCCTGGGCCAGCTGCGTCGCAGGGGGCGCGGGTCCACTCGACTGCCTTCGACCCGTTCGGACACCCCGGACAGCCTCGAGGATGTCCTCACCACACGTCTCGCGCTGGCTGCTGCGCTGCGACAACTGCCCCGACGCCAACGCGAGGCCATTGAGCTGCGCTACCTCGCCGACCTCAGCGAGGACGACACGGCAGCCGCCCTCGGCGTGAGCAACGGGGCCGTCAAGTCCCACCTTCATCGTGCTGCCAAGTCACTTCGCCTTGTCCTCGACAAGGACCTACTACAGGAGCTGCTAGATGTCCGACCCTGAAATCATTGATCGCGAACTGCTCGACGAGCGACTGAGAACGACGCGCCGCCGGGGCCACCGGCGGCTCGTGATGCGTAGGGCGATCGCCCTGACGAGCGTCTCTGTCGCCATCGTGGCGGTTGCTCTTCCGACTCTCGTCGTCGGCAGGAACGGTCCCAGCCCCGCTATCCCCGGGAGTCGACACTCGCCCAGCACAGTCCTCTCCAGCCTCAAGATCCCCGATACCTATGCCAAGGCTTGCGCGAACGAGCCTCTCGTCTGTCTCGGCAGCGAGCACGGGAAGGTCCCTGACCTCTTGAAGCGGCCCCTTCATTTCCCCCTCGTTGGCAAGAGCGAGACCTGTCCAGCGACTACCGGGGCCCCGGTTGACACCTACACCTCCTACTTCGGCGGGGTCGCCCTCGGTGATGGGCCAGTACGGGTGGCAATAGGCGACGGAGGCGACCTTCGCCGCGGCCAAGCGCAGCTTGGCAACCCTGATGTGCCCGGTTGGTTCGCGCTCGAGACCCTGTGGTTCGCCATGCCGAGCTACGACGGTCCCTTTGTCGTACGAGGCGAACGACTGGGCGCGCCCGGGCCGATCAACGTGGACGGCTCCGCCACGAATCCCTCGCCGCTCGTCGTTCCCCCGGGACCCACCGAGAACACCCAGGGCGGAGTTCGCGTCGCTCCTGTGAGCACCTGGGTGAAGTCGCCGGGCTGCTACGCCTGGCAGGTGGACGGACTGTCCTTCAGTTACGACATCGTGGTGGACATGACTCCGTACCGGTGACGGGGAGGTCACCCGTGGGCCGGTGTCCCCGACCTGGCGCACGTGCAGCGGCGGCCGATCCGATGCAGACGACGAGCCATGGGCCTGACCTGGAATGGGCTCACAGCGGGCTCCCGCAAAGGAGCGTCCTGAGCTCCGGACAACGACCTGAGCACCGGACGGCACGGTCATCCAGGGGAGCACGTGGCTCCGGATCACAGATGACTTCGACGGGCGGATCTCACGCGGCGCCCGTTCGGTCTAACCTGGCCAGGAGTACCTGAGAGAGGAGGGCAGTTGATGCTCGCTGAAATACTTGGAGCCGACGGCATCATCGTCATTGTCGTAGTGGTGGCGGTCCTCCTGTTTGGTGGGACCAAGATCCCGAAACTGGCCCGCGGCCTTGGCAGCGCCTCGCACGAGTTCAAGAAAGGGCTCGAGGAGGGTGACAAGGGCGACGGTCACACCACCGTGCAGATCCCCCAGCCACTACCAAGGGCGGACGGGACCCCGGAGACCGTCGTTCAGATCTCACAGCCGGTGCCGAAGGACCATCCAGCTAACTGAAGCACCCGCCGAAGGGGTGGCACCCGGCCAGCCGGCGCACCTGCCGCAGTCGGCCAGGCGTCCCCAGCGGTTCCCCCACCGTGTCGGTCCGCGCCCAGGGCTCCACTGCCCGGCGCTAGCTGGTGGATGACGGGTGCCCCAAGCTCTGTCCCTTTGACTCTCGTACCCTCCTGGTGGCCGCGCCCTGTGACGTGGCGGCCACAGGCCGTGCTCGAGAACAGCGGCACCCTCCTGGCGCACGGCGGGAGTGCTGTCGCACAGCCGGCGCCCGAGCACACCCAGCACCCCCTGGGGTACGGCGAGCACGGCGTCGCACAGCCGGTGCCTCTCGAGCCAAGACGGTGACTCCCGGCGGCGCCTCGGGCCAGCCGGCTCCTTAACCCGGCGCCGGCGCCTCGGGCCGCCCGGCCACTCGGCGCGCACAGCTGAAGCCTCGGCCGAGGCCAGGAATCCGGCGCCACCGAGATACGAAATCCCGCTGCTGTTTGGCTACCGCCCGAAACCCGTGGGTATTGTCGCGCCCGTGGTCCGAGCAACGCGAGCGAACCTGCCCGGGGATGCCCCCCCGCCGGATGTAGCTCAGCCGAACGAGAGGCTCCGCCGCCGGTGGCGGCGTGTCGTGCCGGCGGGCCTTCTCGTCGCTCTTGCCCTCGTGCTCACCGGTTGCAACGAGGAGCCGACCTTCGGGGCCACGAAGGGTGTCACCACCCAATCTCACGAGGAGTACAGCCTCTGGTACGGCATGGCCATCGCCGGCATCATCGTGGCGATCATCGTCTGGGCGCTGATCTTCTGGGCGGTCTTCCGCTACCGGAAGAAGGACGACCGCCTGCCCCGCCAGTTCCAGGAGCACATCCCGCTCGAGCTGACCTACACCCTGATCCCGCTCGTCATGGTGCTCGTCATCTTCGGCTTCACCTTCGTCGTCGAGAACTCGATCGACAGGGTGACCACGAAGCCGGCGGTCATCGTGAACGTCACCGGCTACCAGTGGGGCTGGATCTTCAACTATTCCAAAGCAGACGGGCAGACGCTCCATGGCCTGAACGTCCAGACTGCCGCGAACGTGGCGCCCTCGACGCTGCCGAAGAATTACTTCTCGCCCCTCTACCCGACGCTCGAGCTCCCACTCGGCGAGACGACGAGGTTCTTCCTTCGCTCGAACGACGTGATCCACGGTTTCTACGTCCACGCCTTCAACTTCGACCGGTACGCCCAGCCAGGCGTGACGAACGAGTTCGAGATGAAGCCGACCCAGACCGGGTGGTTCCGGGCTCAGTGCACGCAATACTGTGGGCTGTACCACTCTGAGATGCTCTTCAACGTCAAGATCGTTCCCCCGGCCGAGTTCAGTACCTGGCTGAAGCAGCAGGAGCAGCAATTGAAGAACCCGATCACGCCTCACCACGTGAAGTCCTCCCAGGGAACCACGTGACCATCACCGCCGAGGGGGCCATCCCCCTTGCCATCCCCCACGAGGAGCACGGGCCGAGCGGCATCCTCAAGTGGGTCACCTCTACCGACCACAAGGTGATCGGCAAGAGCTACACGATCACCTCTCTCGTCTTCTTCTGCATGGCCGGAGTCATGGCCATGCTGATGCGGACCCAGCTCACGTCGCCGGACAACACCCTCGTGAGCCAGCACCTCTACAACGAGCTGTTCACGATGCACGGCAGCCTGATGCTCTACCTGTTCGCCGGCCCCTTCGCCTTCGGCGGCCTGGCCAACTACATCGTCCCGCTCCAGTGCGGTGCGCCGGACATGGCCTTCCCCCGCCTGAACGCCTTCTCGTACTGGCTCTACCTCGGCGGCGGAATCATCATGGTGTCCGGCTTCCTCACCACCGGGGGGGCGGCCGACTTCGGGTGGGTGGCCTACGCGCCGCTGTCCAACTCGATCAACACACCGGGCGCCGGCCCCGACATGTGGATAGCGGCGTTGGTGCTGACGGGTTTCTCGGCCATCTTCACCGGGGTGAACATCATCACGACGGTGTTCTACCTGCGCGCCCCCGGCCTCACGATGTTCCGGCTGCCCATCTTCACGTGGAACATGGTCGTCACCGCGATCCTCATCCTGATCGCCTTCCCCGTTCTCACAGCGGCCCTGGTCATGCTGTGGTGTGACCGCAACATCGGGAGCCACATATATTCCGTCGCCGGGGGAGGCGTGCCCGTGCTGTGGCAGAACCTCTTCTGGTTCTTCGGCCATCCGGAGGTCTACATACTCGCCCTGCCGTACTTCGGCATCGTGACCGACGTGTTCGCCACGTTCTCCCGCAAGCCGGTGTTCAACTACCGCGGGATGGTCTTCGCCACGATCTCGATCGCCGCCCTCTCCACGAGCGTCTGGGCCCACCACATGTTCACGACGGGCACCGCTCTCCTGCCGTTCTTCAGCCTCATGACCTACCTGATCGCCATCCCGACCGGGGTGAAGTTCTTCAACTGGATCGGGACGATGTGGCGGGGGTCGCTGTCGTTCGAGACTCCGATGCTCTACGCGGTGGGCTTCCTGATCGTCTTCCTCTTCGGGGGCGTGACCGGGATCCTGCTCGCCTCCCCGCCGGTCGACTTCGCCGTCCACGACACCTACTTCGTCGTCGCCCACTTCCACGAGGTGCTGTTCGGCTCGGCTGTCTTCGGCGGCTTCTCCGGCCTGTACTACTGGTACCCCAAGTACACGGGCCGGATGTTGCGGGACGGGCTCGGCAAGGCGAGCTTCTGGTTCATGTTCGTCGGCTTCTGGGTGACCTTCATGCCCCAGTACCTGCTCGGTCTGCACGGGATGCCTCGGCGGATCGCCGAGTACGTGCCGAGCACAGGCTGGACGGGGCTGAACCGCATCTCGTCCATCGGCGCCTACATGCTGTTCGTCTCGGTGGCCCTCACGCTCTGGAACTTCCTCGTCTCGTGGATCAAGCCCATCGCCGCCGGCGACAACCCCTGGGATGCCCAGACCCTCGAGTGGGCGACGTCGTCCCCGCCGCCGCACCACAACTTCTACTGGATCCCGCCGATTCGCTCCGAGCGGCCGCTGTGGGACCACAACCACCCCGAGCACAAGACCGTCGAGCATGCCGGGCAGGCACGAACCCACCGAGACCGCCAGCCGGCGCTCGTCGGGCCGGACATGCGGGGCCAGGAGGAGTTGCCCAGCGAACGCGGTCGGGCGACACCACCAGCTATGGCGCCCCTGACGGCAGCTCGGGAGGAGACGGGACGTGAAGGTCGAGGCCTATGTCCTGTTGTTCATCGGGGCTTTCTTCGGCTGCGTCTGCGCTATGTACTGGTACCTGAGCTACGAGCCGAGCGGCACCTTGATGCTGCTCGGGACTACCTTCCTCGGCTTCTTGCCCGGCGGCTACTACTACTGGTGGTCACGGCGGATGAAGCCGAGGGCAGAGGACGACTCCCATGCCAGCAGAGAGGACGGGGCCGGAGTCGTCGGCGCATTCCCGTCATCGAGCGTCTGGCCCTTCGTACTCGGTGTCGGGGCGACCTCGGTTGCCCTATCGCTCGTCTTCGGCTTCTGGACGGCGACGATCGGCTTCGTGCTGGCGGCGGCGGCGGTTCTTGGCGTCATCCGCGAGAGCCGCCGGGGCGGCCTGGTCTGAGGGCAGCCGGCGCCGGGCGGGCGCCGGCGCCGTGCCGGAACGGGATGACCTCCGCGGACGAACTGCGATGGCCTCCCGCCTTTGCCGGTTGAGCTTCAGCGCGAAGCGGATCACGAAGACAGCCAGCACGACGAGAAGCACCAAGAACACGGCGAACACCCAGACAAAGGAGCTGTGCCTGCCGGCGGAAAGCGGCACGGCCAGCATGTCGCCGGCGACCGTCACCAAGGCGTGGGCCGGGTGTCCCGCAGCCTGGCGCCACCCGTCATGAATTCGCCGGCCAGGTCATGCCCGCCACGGCGGGCGGCCGCCCAGCAATGACCATCTCATCGCGGCCCAGCCATCATCCGGCCGGCGCCTTTGCCTCGTCCGCCTGCGGCGCCTCCGCCGCGCGGCGGCGGATCCTGCTCGGCGTTCCGGATGCGCACCAGGCCTTCCTGCACCACGCTCACGACGAGATCGCCGCTCTCGGTGAAGAGCAAGCCGCGGGCCAAGCCACGGCCGCCGGCGGCCGCCGGCGACTCCTGGTCGAACAGCAGCCACTCGTCGGCCCGGAACGGCCGATGGAACCACATGCAGTGATCGAGGCTGGCCCCCATGAACGAGCATTCCTGCCATTCGATGCGGTGGGGGCGCAGGATCGAGTCGTAGAGGGTCATGTCAGAGGCGTAGGCGACGACGGCCGCATGCAGGAGCGGGTCGTCCGGCAGCCTCCCGTCGGCCCGGAGCCACAAGAGGCGATGGGCTTCCGTGGAGGCGCTCTCCGACCTCGTCCAGGGCAGGTCGCCGATGAAGCGCTGGTCGATCGGCCGGGGCCGGTCGAAGTAGGCCGCCCACAGGCCGTCGGAGTCCTTCAGCCGCTCCGGCAGCGTCGGCACGTCGTCTGGGGGCGGGACGCTCGGCATCGACACCTGGTGCTCGAGGCTGACCTCGTCGGTGTGGAACGAGCACTGGAGGTTGAAGATCGCCTTCCCGTGCTGGATCGCCACCACCCGCCGGGTGATGAAGGAGCGGCCGTCCCTTATCCGGTCGACCTCGTAGAGAATCGGGGTGAGCGGGTCCCCGGGTCGGAGGAAGTAGCTGTGCAGGGAATGGACCCGCCCCCGCTCCACGGTCCGGCCCGGCTGCCACGAGAGCTTGGGCGGCGACCTGGCCGCCGAAGACCCGCTGGCGGGTCTCGTCGCTGTTCGCGCCCCGGAAGATGTTGACCTCGATCGGCTCGAGATCGAGCAGTTCGACGAGCGAAATGAGGGGGTCAGTCACTGACCAGACGATAGAGTGGGGCGATGTCGTCCCTGATCGGGCGAGTCGCCACGTGCCGGCGCAGCCCTCACTTCAAGCGAATTTGAAGTTCGGCACGGTCTCGGTGATCTCGACGGTGATCGCCCAGTCGGTGCTGTTACTGACCTTCGACGTCGGCCACATCGCCTCGGCCATGGTGTGCAACGTGATCGCCACGGCGGTCGCGACGGTTCCTGCCTATTGGCTCAACCGCACCTGGACGTGGGGCAAGCGGGGCAAGTCCCACCTGTGGCGCGAGGTCGCTCCGTTCTGGATCATCGCCTTCATCGGCCTCGTGCTCTCCACGCTGGCCGTCGGCGTGGCCGCCCACAACGCCGACCGCGTGTCGAGCTCGCAGGAGGTAAAGGACCTCTTCGTCCACGGCGCCAACTTCGTCACCTACGGGCTCATCTGGCTCGCTCGGTACTCGATCTTCAACAAGTTCATGTTCGGCCCCCAGGCCAGCACGACGGTCGCCCAGCCCGGCGAGCGACGAGGCAGTGCTGGTCGAAGAGGTCAGCATCGTCACACTGCATCGCCGCGGGCACCAGGCTCAGTCCTCGCCGCCCGCAGCGCGGCCGCATCGGCGACGAGCGCGTCGGCTGACGCCGGCGGCCGCTCGCCACGCCGCAGGCGACGTTCTGCCGCCGGACGCCTGAGCGCACATGAACGCCTCTCGACGTCGCCATCAGCGCTTGTTGCCCCTGTCGACTCGGAGGCGGCCGCGCGAGGCGACAGCGACGCCAGGACCTCCTCACCAAGCCGGCCGGATCCCTCGGGCGCCTCGAGTCACTTGGCGCCCGGCTGGCCGCGATCGCCGGCACCTGCCCTCCGCCCGCCGCCCGTCGCGCCGGCGGTGGTCGTCTTCGCCGGCGACCACGGCGTGCTCGCCGAGGGGGTGACGCCGTGGCCCGCTGAGGTCACTGCGCAGATGGTGGCCAACTTCCTCTCCGGGGGAGCCGCCATCAACGCCATCGCCGGCGAGGTCGGCGCGGCGGTCACCGTCGTCGACGTCGGCGTCGCGACACCGATACCTCCGATCACCGAGCGGCGCCGATCGCGCGCCGGCAGCGCCCTCATCCAGGCGAACGTGCGCGCCGGCACCGCCAACCTCGCCCTCGAGCCGGCCATGTCGCCGGCCGAGGCCGCCGAGGCGCATGGCGGCCGGTGCCGCGCGTAGCCGCCGACCTCGTCGGTGGCGGGGCGGACTGCCTTGTCACAGGGGACATGGGCATCGGCAACACGACGCCGGCCGCGGCGCTCATCGCCGCTTTCACCGGCCGCCCGCCTCGGCAGGTCACCGGGCGCGGCACCGGCATCGCCGACGAGATGTGGGAGACGAAGGTCGGCCGTCGTCGAGCGGGCCCTCGAGCGTGCGGCCACCGCCCTCGAGCTACCGGACCGCGACCCGGCCTTGCCGGCCGGCCGATCCGGTCGAGCTCGTCGCCCAGATCGGCGGGCTCGAGATCGCCGCCATCGCCGGCCTCGTCATCGGCGGGGCGGCGGCCCGGGTCCCGGTGGTGGTCGACGGCGTGGTGACCCTGGCCGGTGCCCTCGTGGCCACGGCCCTCGTGCCGGCGGCCGCCGGCTACCTGGTCGCCGGCCACCGCTCCACCGAGCCGGGCGCCTCGGCGGCTCTCGAGCACCTCGGGCTCGACCCGCTCCTCGATCTCGGCCTCCGCCTCGGCGAGGGCACGGGCGGCTGCCTGGCTTTGCCGCTCCTGAGAGCGGCCGCCAGATCCTCAGCGAGATGGCGACCTTCGGAGATGCCGGCGTCGCCTCTCTCGACGGCTGAAGGCCGCCCCCCAGCCGGCGAGCAGGGCCACCGCACCAGCGAGCAGGACGGGCAGGTTCCCCGCCCTCAGGAACAAGTCTGAGCCTCTGAGGAGCGGGACGCTCGCCACGAGCACGGCCGGTCTCGAGAGGGGCGTCTCGGCCAGCACGTCTCCGGCGGGGTCGATGACGGCGCTGTAGCCGGTCGGCGCCGCCTGCAGCACGTAGCGGCCCTCCTCGAGCGCCTGCAGGCGCGAGGCGGCGATCTCCTGGGCGGGCGCCTGGTCGTTCGAGTAGGAGGAGGTGTTCGTGGGCACGAGAACCACCTCACCGCCGGCGCGCACGCCGGAGCGCCCCCGGTCGGCGAAGAACACCTCGAAGGAGACGAGCAGGGCGAAGCGGCCCGCCGGCGTGGCGATCATCCCCGTGCCCCGGCCGGGAATAGCGTCGCGGGGCACGTCCTTCAAGTTGGCGAAATGGGAGAAGAAACCCCGCCAGGGCACATACTCACCGAACGGCACCCGGTGGACCTTCTCGAACTCCGCCACGAGCCGCCCGGTCGGGGAGAAGGCGACTATCTCGTTCCGAAACCGCGTCGTCCCGACCGGTTCTGTCACCCCTGCGACAAGTGTCGCGTGGTGGCGCCGGGCGAGGGACGCGAGGACCCCCTCGTCGCAGGTGAACCGGCGAGCGGCCGGTTGAGCGCCACGACATCCTCCGGCCAGACGATGAGGGAGGTGGCTCGGGGTACGTGGGCGGTTTCTTTGATGGCGGCCCGGAACACGTCCGAGGCCGGCACCTGCAGCTGGCTGAGCCCTCTCCTTCCTCCCCCCTGGACGACGGCGACGCGGATGGCTCGGCCGTGGCCGGCGCCCGAGCCGGTGGGAAACGGCGGGAAGGCTCTCCCCACGACGACCAATCCCACGACGACCACCACGCCAAGGACGCCGCCTGCGGCCGCTCCGGCCCGGCCGGCGCCGGTGGCGGGCAGCTCCCCCGCCCGGCTCAGGTTCTCTGCGGTGTGCCCACCGCGTGACGAACCGGCGTGCACAGTGCCGCCAGCGACGTGCCGGCGAGGATGGTCACGCCGGCGACGAGCAATGACCCGCCGAGGCGGGCCGTCGGCGCCAGCGGCCCGTTCGCCTGACCGAGGGCGATGCCGCCGAGCGGGAGACCGCCGAAGGGCCAGGTCTGCCTCGCCCACTCCGCCAGGGTGAGGGCCGCCACGGCGGCCGGGAACCTGCCCCGTCCTGGCGGGATGAGGGCGCAGGCCACGGCGTAGAAGGCCGCCTCCACGATCGCCAGCACGATGTAGCCGGCGGTGTTGAACTGGAGGGCCCAGGCGAGCGAGATGAAGAACTGGCCGATTCCCGCCAACATGCCCACGGCGAGCCGGCCGGGTAGGCGCCGGCCGTAGAGGCCCGAGACGATGAGAGCGACCCCGACCACGCCAAGCGGCCACACACCGGTGGGGGGAAGGGAGAGGCCGACGAGAGCGCCGCCGGCGAGAGGGAGGGAGAGCGAGCGCGACGGCCCGCCTCCCCCGACCCGAGCCCCGGGGAGTCATCTCCCGAGGCCAGCCAGCACCTCTTCGGCCGCTCGCTCACCGCTCGAGATGCACGCCGGGATCCCGATGCCGCCGAGGGCCGCCCCGGCCACGGCGAGCCCGGGATGTATGGACAAGGCGCGCCGGACGGCGGCCACGGCGGCCCCGTGACCGGGGAGGTATTGCGGGAAGGAGTGCTCCCAGCGCTGCAGGTGGATGTCCGACGGTTCGGCGGAGATGCCGGCCACCTCGCCGAGCTCTTTCAGGAGGCGGCGCACCAGCCCGCCTTCGTCTTCTGAGGCGATGCGCTCGTCGAGATACCGGCCGGCCGAGACGCGCACGATCTCCCGGACAGGACCGCCGGCCTCGCTCATCCACGGCCACTTGGCGCTGAGGAAGGAGACGGCCGTCATCACGGCGCCCTCGACACGGGGCACGAGCACGCCGCTCCAGTCCGGCGGGATGCCGGCCGCCCCGACCGCACCGGCCTCGAAGGCCATCGTCGCCACCGTCACCGACGCATAGGGGACGTCCGCCAGCCGGGCGGCGGCTTCCGGCACGAGGTGGCGGAGGAGGCGACCGGCTGCCGGGCCGGGAGCAGCGACCACGACCCCGTCGGCCTCGAGGGACGTGCCGCCCTCCAGGTGGACGATGTAGCCCTCCCCGTTCTGTTCCACGCCCGTGACGGCCGATCCGGTGATGATCGTCGCACCGAGCTCGGACTCGAGCTGCCGGCGGGTTGCCTCCACGAGGCGGGTGAGCCCGCCGGACAGACCGAAGAAGGGAGACGGCCGGCCTGCTCCGGGCGAGGCTGCGGCTGCGGCTGCGCCGGCCAAGGCGGCGAGCCCCTCCGGTTGCCCGGCCAGAAGTCGGGCGATCTGCGGGGCGACTGGTGCCGAGCGACAGCTGGTCGACCGAGCCGGCGTTGATGCCGCCGAGCAGCGGGTCGACGAGCCGGTCGACGACCTCGTCACCGACGAGCGGGCGGAGGATGGCTCCGGCGGGCAGCTCCTCGACCCGGCCGTCCGCGGCCTCCTCCAGGCCGAGCTGCACCGCCGTCGCCGCCGGCGGTGCCGCTCGAGGTCCTGCCAGGCGGCGGAACGTGGCGAGACCGCCGGGGCTGAGGATGCCGCTCGCCTCGAGGGAGTCCCCGTCGGTGGGCACACCGAGCACGAGACCGCCGGGCAAGGCGCACAGCCTTCCCCGCGAGTAGACAGCGGCTGCCCGGGCCGCCGGCGGCACGAGCCCATCGCCGAGGCCGAGCAGCCGGCTGAGGCGCTCGGCACTCGCATCCCGCCGGAGGAATTGGTCCGGACCGAGCTCAACCGGCATGCCGCCAACCGTGCCGGTCAGGAGCTTTCCTCCGAGGCGTGGGGCGCTCTCCAGCAGTACGACCTCGCCCTGCTCCGAGGCCGAAGCCGCCGAGGCGAGCCAGGATGGCACCCCTGTGCTGTCGCCCCGGCGGCGATCTTCATGGCCGCCCGCGGCACCACTCACGGGAGCCGACCCGGACGGGCCGCCAGGGTCGCCTGTGCCACCACTCACCGGCGCAGCCCCGGCCAGGACCCGGGCGGCGGCGAGGCCGCTGATCCCTCCGCCGATCACGACGAGTCTTCTCGCGGATCCCTTACGGCGGGGGAGGCGGGTGCTCACGGGCTCGGCGCATCCTCGGGTTTCATGCCGGCAGCGCGCTGCGGCACCGTGCACGAGGCCGGCGAGGGCTTCGCACAGGCGCTCGTCGGCGTTGAGCGACTCGGTCCGGGCAAAGCGCAGGCCGAGCTCGCCGGCGATGCCCTTTGCTTCGATGTCGAGGTCGTAGTTGACCTCCAGGTGATCCGAGACAAAGCCGGCCGGGCAGACGACGGCACCGGTCATGTTCTCGGCCCGGAGTCCCCGGAGCACCTCGAGCACGTCGGGTCCGATCCAGGGCTCCGGTGTGCGACCGGCGCTCTGCCAGCAGACCCGCCACCGCTCGACGCCGGCCGCCGCCGCCACCAGGCGCGCCCGTCTCCTCCAGCCGGCGGTCGTAGCCGTCGCCGGACTCGACGATCCGCAGGGGGAGGCTGTGGGCCGTCACGAGCAGCTCCGTCTCGTCGTCCCCGGGCTCGGCCCCGACGGCGGCGAACGCCTTTCGCACGCGCTCGGCGAGCAACTGGACGAGCGTCGGATCGTCGTGCCAGTCCTCGATCGGGGCGGCACGCAGGCCGAGAGCGGCAGCCTTCTCCCTCACCCGGCGCAGGTATTCGCCCACACTGCCCGCCGAGTAGTGAGGGGCCAGCACGAGGGCGACGAGATCCTCGATCCCGTCGCCGGCCATCTCCTCGATCGACCCCTCGATCGTGGGGGAGGCGTGCTTTGTGCCGTAGCGGCACGAGTAGCGCCCCGGCTCCAGTCGCTCCAGGGCGGCCTGGATGCCGGCCACCTGCTCGGCCGTGCGGACGGAGAGCTGGGAGACCCCGCCGACGGCGGCATACCGGCTCTGCAGGTCGGCCAGCTGCTCCGCCGAGGGCGGACGACCCCGGCGCACGTCGGTGTAGAAGCTCTCCACCTCCTCATAGCTCGCCGGAGTGCCGTAGGCCATGACGAGGACGCCGATCGGGGGCCGGGAGCCGCCCTCTCCGGTCATCAAGGAGCTCCGGACGGACTGGGAGCCGGCCTGGCGAGCCGGCCGACATCGGGACAGCCGTTCACGGCGCCGGCCGCCCCTGGCCCCACCCTGCCGGCGGTCGTCTCGTGAACGAGGTCGACGAGCGCGGCGAGCACGCCCGGGTCGGTGTCGGGGAGGACGCCGTGTCCGAGGTTGAAGATGTGACCCTCCAAGCCGGCGGCCTCGTCGAGGACGTCGAGAGCTCCCCGTTTGGCCACAGCCACGGGAGCGAGGCAGATCGCAGGGTCGAGGTTGCCCTGCAGCGCCCTGTCGGGCCCCACCCGCATGGCGGCCGCCGAGAGCGGGACGCGCCAGTCCACGCCTATGACGTCTGCGCCGGCCGCGGCCATGAGGGAGAGCAGCTCGCCGGTACCCACGCCGAAATGGATGCGGGGGACCCCGAGGTCGGCCAACCCGTCGAAGATCCGCTTCGAGGCCGGCAGCACCTTCTCGGCGTACTCGCGGGGCGAGAGCCACCCGGCCCAGCTGTCGAAGAGCTGCACGGCCGACGCGCCGGCCTCGACCTGGGCCCGGAGGGTGGCGAGGCTGATGTCGGCGAGCTTGTCGACGAGGCGCCCCCAGGTCTCCGGCTCGCCGTGCATGAGGCGTTTGGTCAGTGCGAAGGTCCGGGACGGGCCTCCTTCGACGAGGTAGCTCGCCAGCGTGAACGGCGCGCCGGCGAATCCGATGAGCGGGACTCCCACTGCGGCGAGCTCGCCGACGAGTATCCGGATGGTCTCGGTCATGTGGGCCAGGTCGGTACCGGCATCGAGCGGGCGCAGCCGGCGGAGGTCCCCATCGTGGCGGAACGGCTCGGCCAGGACCGGCCCCCGCCCAGGGACGATCTCGATGCCCAGCCCGATCGCCTCGAGCGGGACGACGATGTCGGAGAAGAGGATGGCCGCGTCGACGCCGTACCGGCGGACCGGCTGGAGTGTCAGCTCGGCGGCGAGATCGGGCAACTTGACGGCGTCGAGAACGCTGCCCTCTTCACGCAACGCCCGGTACTCCGGCAGGGAGCGGCCCGCCTGGCGCATGAACCAGACCGGGGTGTGGGGCACCGCCTGCCTCCGGCACGCACGAAGAAACGCCGCACCGGAAACCTCCACGTCACGACCCTATCCCGGCCCGCCGGGCGGCTCCCCGCAGGGGTCCGGCGTAGCCGGCACTCGAGCCCGTCCATCAGACCACTCGGGAGGCCCTCCGCCGGGCTCGGGCTCCGCCAGGCCACTCGGGGGGCTCGCCCCTCGCTTGGGGTCTCCGCCGGCCACTCGGGGCTCGTCCCTCGCTGAGCCCCGCCGGGCCACTCGGCGGCTCGCCCCTGCTTGAGGTTCACTCCGCCGGCCAGATCCGGGCCTAATTTTTTAGTCGCGCCCTGCCTGGCCTTGCCCGTCGCCGATGGGGTATGAAATGGCCCATGGCAGATGCCTCCGCGGCTCTGGAGCGGACCCATCACGGTCATCCGATCGCCGAGCGCCCACAGCTCCTCGCAGTCGGTGTGGTCATCTGGCTCGGCTCCGAGTTCATGTTCTTCAGCGGGCTGTTCGCCGCCTTCTTCACCATCCGGGCCAACGCGCCCGTATGGCCGCCACCGGGCACCAAGCTCGACGTCTATCAGGCTCTGGTGTTCACCTTCGTCCTTTTGGCCTCGAGCCCGACGATGCAGTTCGGCGTGTGGGCACAAGAGCGGGGCCAGTACCGCAAGGCGCAGGCGTGGATAGTGACGAGCTTCATCCTCGGGGCCGCCTTCCTCGGCAATCAGGCCTACGAATGGAAGACCCTCCCGTTCCGCCCCCATACGAACGCCTACGGCTCGCTCTTCTACATCATGAGCGGCCTTCACGGCCTCCACGTCCTGCTCGGCCTCGTGGCCATGGTCGCCCTCCTCGGGCGCCTCGCCGGGAGGAAGGGAGACCCGGGCGAGACGGCCGTCTACCAGGCCGTCAGCTACTACTGGCACTTTGTCGACATCATGTGGATCGGGCTCTTCAGTGCGCTCTTCTTGCTGTCGTGACGCCGCGGACGTGTATCGAGTTGAATTGATGGCCATCCGACTCCTCCGCATAGTCCTGCTCCCCCTCGCCGTTCTCGTCGCAGCGGCTGCACTGGGCACGTTCGTGATCGGCCGGGACCATGTCAGCGTGGGCTCGACCGCCATGGAGAATCCCGGCCTGCGCCTCACCGCGAGCGACAGCAGCACTCCCGCCCAGCAGCTTTCCCTCGGCCGCACGCTGTTCGAGGAGAGCTGCTCCTCCTGCCACGGCGACCTCGCCAACGGCAAGGGTGGGGTCGGCCCGAACCTGCAGGGCGTGGGAGCCGGGGCCGTCGACCTCTGGCTCTCGACGGGTTGGATGCCTCTGAAGACGCCCACTCTGCAGCCGGAGAACAAGCCACCGTCCTTCCCCCCCTCCCAGATCCGCGACATCGCCGAATGGGTGTCGTCCCTCAAGCCGGGTGGCTATCCCATCCCCCAGAACGTGAACTTGAAGGGGGCGAATCAGCCGACGGGCTTCGACCTGTTCTCGTTGAACTGCGCCCCTTGCCACACGATCACCGGTGCCGGGGATGCCCTCGCCAACGGCTATCACGCCCCGCCGCTGCGCGGGCTGACGAAGACCCAGGTGCTCGAGGCGATCCGCACAGGCCCGCAGAACATGCCGATCTTCGCCCCGGGGATCATGCCGAAGTCACAGGCGCTCGACGTCGTCGCCTACGTGACGAAGGAGGTCGAGCACCCGACCGACATCGGCGGTCTCGGGCTCGGCCAGGTCGGCCCGGTGGCCGAGGGCTTCGTGGGGCTGTTCGTCGGTGTCGGCGCCTGCCTGCTGGCGGCGTACTGGGTCGGTGACAGGACCGTGGAGGACGAGGACGACACCGTGAAGCGCCACGACGAGGAGGAAGGGCCCGGCGACGGGGATGCGGCCGAGACGATCGCCCCCGGTGGCGCATAGGGTGCAGATCCAGTCGTGACAGGGGCGAGACGAAAGAGGCAGACGAGGGGACGATGACACAGCCCGGTTCGAGTCACGGCGGCGGGAAGGGCCCTCCGCCGATCGAGACCGTCGGCTACGACGCGCCCCAGTTCCAGGTTGCCGCCGCCCACCCCCGGCGCATGGAGAAGGCGGTGGCCCTCTCCTTCCTGGCCGCACTGGCCGGGGCGGCAGGATTCGGGGCGGCCTACTGGGTCAATGCGGACAACTTCTGGCAGGGTGCCACGCTCGGGGTGACCTTCGTCGGCCTCGGGGTGGGCTTCATCGCCTGGGGCAAGTACCTGATGCCCCGGGGGCCCTTCTCGGAGTCCCGGCACTCGCTTGTCCCGACCGACGAGGACAAGGAGCAATTCGTCGAGGAGTTCGCCAGTAGGGGGAAGGTCGCCATCGAGCGGAGGGGTTTCTTGCTGAAGATCGCCGGCGCCGGCACAGCGGTGTTCGGCATCGTGGCGATGTTCCCGCTGCTCCGCTCCCTCGGCCCGTTGCCGAAGAAGTTCTTCTTCACGTCCTACTGGTACCGGGGCGCCTACCTCGTGACCCCGTACGGCACGAGGATCAAGGTGGCCTCCATGGAGCCGGGAGGGATGGCGACCGTCTTCCCGCCGACGGACATCGGCGGACCGTTCAGCCAGACGATGCTCGTCCGCCAGGGCACGGCCGACATCACCACGGCGCCCGGCCGCGAGACGTGGGCGCCGCAGGGGTACATGGCCTTCTCGAAGGTGTGCACCCACGCCGGCTGCCCCGTCGGGCTGTACCAGAAGGTGACCAAGCAGCTGCTCTGCCCCTGCCACCAGTCGCTGTTCGACGTGGGTCCCGGCAGAGCCGCGGTACCGGTCTTCGGTCCCGCCCCCCGCCCGCTCCCGCAACTGCCTCTGTACGTCGACTCGAAGGGCTATCTTCGGGCGCAGAAGGGCTACGACGAGCCGGTCGGGCCGGGTTTCTGGGAACGGGGCAACAGCAATGGTTGACGGCCTCTGGAACTGGTTCGACAACCGGCTGAACATCTCGACCGGCGGCCGGAAGCTGGTCAACAAGATCTTCCCGGACCACTGGTCGTTCATGATCGGCGAGATCGCCCTCTACTCCTTCGTGGTCCTCCTCGCCACGGGCGTCTTCCTGTCCCTCTACTTCGTCCCCTCCTCGGCCGACGTCGTCTACCGCGGCTCCTACGTCCCGCTGCACGGCCAGATCGTCTCGGAGGCCTACGCCTCGACCATCAACCTCAGCTTCTCGGTGCGCACCGGCCTCCTCATGCGCCAGATGCACCACTGGGCGGCGAACATCTTCCTCGGCGCCATCGTCGTGCACATGTGCCGCATCTTCTTCACCGGGGGCTTCCGCCGGCCCCGCGAGATGAACTGGATCATCGGCATCAACCTGTTGATCCTGTCCATCTTCAACGGCTTCCTCGGGTACTCCCTCCCCGACGACCTCGTCTCGGGCACCGGGATCCGGATCGCCCTCTCGATCCTCGAGTCGCTCCCGCTCGTCGGCAGCTACCTGGCCGTGTTCCTCTTCGGGGGGAAGTTCCCGGGCACCTCGCTCATCCCCCGTTTCTTCATCCTGCACGTGTTGGTCCTGCCGGCGATCATCGCCTTGCTCATAGGTATCCACCTCTTCCTGCTCGTCCGCCAGAAACACACCCAGTTCCGGGGCGGCGGCACCACCGAGCACAACGTCGTCGGGGCGCCCATGTGGCCGACGTTCATGGCCAAGACGCAGGGCTTCTTGTTCGTCGTGGCCGGGGTGACAGCCCTCCTCGGGGCGGCGGTGCAGATAAACCCGATCTGGCTGTACGGGCCGTACGTCCCCTACCACGTCACCTACGCCGTCCAGCCGGACTGGTACATGGGCTGGCTCGACGGGGCCCTCCGGGTCATGCCGAGCTGGGAGACGACCTTCGGGGGAGCCATCGGCGGCCACATGATCCCGAACGCCTTCTGGCCGGCGATCGTGCTGCCCGGGATCACCTTCAACGTCCTCATGATATGGCCGTTCATCGAGGCCAGGCTCACCGGTGACCGGGCCGACCATCAGCTGCTCGACCGGCCTCGGGACCGTCCCAAGCGCACGGCGCTCGGGGTGTCGGTGCTGAGCTTCTACTTCGTGCTCTTCGGCGCCAGCGCCACGGACGTGCTGGCGAACTACCTCGACGTGTCGCTCAACATCGTCCTCGTGGCGTTCCGCGTCCTCCTCGTCGCGGTGCCCATCATCATGTACCCGCTCGCCCTCAAGATCTGCAAGGAGATACAGCACACGCCGGGAGCCGTGAAGCCGAAACGGCACAACATCGTCGTGCGCTCCGCCGAGGGCGGCTTCGAGGCGGTCCCGACGGCGATCAGGCCGGGGGACGAACGGGTGGAGCTGGCGCCCGTCTCCCTCGACCACGCCCAGGTCCTCGAGCCGGCCATGGCCGCCGCCGCCGGTGACGGGCACGGCTCGCTACAGGTGAGCCCCGGCACCACGGCCGCCGCGGAGGCAGCCGCCGCTGCCGCCGCCTCCATCGCCGCCCGGGGCGCAGCCGGGAACGGGGGCGCCGGGGGTGATGGCGCCGACGGCGACGGGCGCAGGCGGGGCGTCTTCCGAATCCCGCGCAACTACCGGTGAGCCACTAACGAGCGATTCCTGCCGGGACTGGAGTGACGGTCACAGTGTCGCTGTCGTTCGCGGCCTAGGCGCTGTTGCCACCGGCTGCGGGACAACCAGGACCACTTCGAGGGCTGCCGGCGCGCCTAGCCGCAGGCGCTAGTCAGGTCCCGGTCCTCCAGCTCCCAAGCGTGGTCGAGCATGTGCCACGCACAGCGTCGGATCAGGAACTGGAGCGCCCATGACCGCGCCGGTTCGCCTCGGGCACTGTGCTCGCGAATTCCTTCCACGAAGCTGTCCCGGTACTTATGAAGGGCCTCGACGTCGTCCCTCGTCTCGAGCGGTACCTTCACGCCGACCTTCGGGGCGAACTCGTCGATCTCCGCTCCGTTCACGTGCCGGATGATCCGATCCTTGTCCCAGCCGCCGCCCCGCGGACCCTTCCGGAGCTCGGGGGAAACGCGTGCCGCAGCGCCATCGAAGGTGCGCCAGGACGCCCGGAGCAAAGCGATCTTCCGCTCGCACTCTGCCTCGGTCATCCGGTCTTTCTCCGGGGCGGCAGGCCTCCCCGAGAGGCCGTAGTAGTCGGTCATCCCGATCCCTTCGAGCCGCTCGACCACCTCGAGCTCGCCCGTCGCCTCGAACTCGGCACCGGCGCCGGCCAGCTCGGCGACCTTGGCGTAGCGGGGTCGATAGGCCGAGAGCACCGCGAGCACATCGTTGCCGATCCTGGCGCTCCGGTCCCATCCCGGCCAGTCGAAGGCGCAGGCCACCACACGCTTCTTCTTGCCTTGCTCGATCATCACCCGAACCGGATCGGCCATGCCGCCAACCGTAGGCCCACATCCCGCGAGGACCGTCGAGAGTCTCCCCGCAGACGTCTCGCGAACCACACCGATCGAGCGAGCCGGTGGTGGGAGTCGAACCCACGACCTGACGATTACAAGTCGCCTGCGCTACCACTGCGCCACACCGGCCTGCATGAAGTGTCGCGCCCCGGGACGCCCTTCCTGCCGTCTGTCCAGTTAACCGTCCCGATGACCGTAATTCGGCGCGAGTTTGGGTAAGCTCGCCGCATCGCGTCAGTAGAGATAACTTCCGCGCGCCTGCAGGCTGGCTTGTCCGAACAGCCTGAGTGCTCCCACGACGCCCAACGTCGATCACACACAAGGAGATCAGCTTCCCCATGAGAATTCTCGTGCTCGGAGGCGACGGCTACCTCGGCTGGCCGACCGCCCTTCACCTGTCAGCCCGCGGACACGACGTCGGCATCGTCGACAGCTTCGCCCGTCGCCAGTACGACTTCGAGATGGGCGTGGACAGCCTGGTGCCGATCACCCAGATGCAGCGCAGGATCTCCACCTGGAAGGAAGTCTCCGGCCACAGCATCGAGCCGTTCATCGGGGACCTGACCGACCACAACTTCGTCGAGCACTTCCTGCGTGAGTTCGCCCCGGACGCCGTCGTCCACTTCGCCGAGCAGCGCTCGGCCCCGTACTCGATGATCGACCGCAGCCATGCGGTCTACACCCAGGTCAACAACGTCGTCGGGACGTTGAACCTGCTCTACGGGATCAAGGACGTCGACCCCCAGATACATCTCGTCAAGCTGGGCACGATGGGCGAGTACGGAGCGCCGAACATCGACATCGAGGAAGGCTTCATCGAGATCACCCACAAGGGGCGGACCGACGTGCTCCCCTTCCCGAAGCAGCCGAACTCCTTCTACCACCTCTCCAAGGTGCACGACAGCCACAACATCCAGTTCGCCTGCCGCATCTGGGGCATCCGCTCCACCGATCTCAACCAGGGGATCGTCTATGGCCAGCAGACCCCCGAGACGGGCCAGCACCCCGACCTGATGACCCGTTTCGACTATGACGGCGTCTTCGGCACGGTCCTCAACCGTTTCGCCGTCCAAGCGGCCGTCGGTTACGGGCTCACCGTCTACGGCAAGGGCGGCCAGACCCGGGCGATGCTCGACATCAGGGACACGCTCGCCTGTGTGGAACTGGCCTGCCTGAACCCGCCCGAGACCGGGGAGTACCGGGTCTTCAACCAGTTCACGGAATCCCATTCGGTGAAGGACCTCGCCGAGCGGGTGGCGCGAGTCGCTCCGTTCGAAGTGCGAGTGGACTCGGTGCCCAATCCCCGGGTGGAGTCCGAAGACCACTACTACAACGCCGTCACCACCCACCTGCCCTCCCTCGGGTTGAAGCCCCACCTGCTGAGCGACGAGACCGTGGAGCACCTCCTCGAGACGTCTCTCAAGCACAAGGCCCGCGTCAACTTCGAGGCGATCCGGCCCACGGTGAACTGGCGCAACACCCATTCCGAGGTGAGCGTGTCCGGAGGTGCAGTCGGCGGCTGAGCCGCCCCGCGCCGGCAGCCGGCCAACCGATGTCTCGATTCGCTCGAGACGGCGATGACCGGCGAGAACGACAGGCTGAGCCGCCGCTCGGCCACTAGCTTCAGGCGGTGATCCCCGGCCGCCGTCACGCCGGCCTCGACCTCGGTCGCCGCCGGAGGCCTCGCTTCGCCCTCTGGGGGGCCCTCCTGCTCGTGGTGGCCATCGTCATCGGTGAGGTGACCGCAGACGTCGTCAACTCCGGCGGTCGCTCTGCCGAGGTGGCGGCGAAGTCCTACGCGGCGGGGGTGGTGCCGATCATCGAGGAGTCGACGACACTGCGGCTCTGGCTGACCGACGTCCGTCGAAACGCCGTCCGGCTGGGCCGTCTCGGCGTGGAGACGGCTCTCGGACGCCTCGTGGCCGGCACGCACAACCTCGAGCTCCAGCTGGCGAGCCTGGGCATCCCACCGCCGGGACCCCGCACCGCTCGGTTGCTGTCCGACGTCCTCACCGGCCGGGCGACGGCTGCCCGCCTTGTCACCGAAGGTGTCGCCCTCGCCATCGGCCCGTCCCGCGACGTACCCGGAGCGACGGCCACCCTGGTGCGGGCCGGGGCGGCCATGGCCGGGTCGGACGGCGACTACTCGCGTTTCCTCTCCTCCCTCCCCTCATACGTGCGCCGCTCGGTGTCGATGCCCTCCTCGGCTTGGGACAGCCCGCCGGAATGGACCGCCACCGCCCTCGCCGGCTTCGCCGCCTTGCTCGCCAGGTCCGCTTCGCTGCTCGTTCACCGGTCGCTCCTGATCGTGGCCGTCTCGCTCGAGCCGCCGGCCCTGCGCATCGTGGGGCTGCCCGCTCCGGTCGGCTCCACCACCGGCACCACCACGTCGAGCACCACCACCTCGACGACGACCCTGCCCGGAGGAGTGACCTCCTCGAGCCTCCCCGGGGTGACGACCACGTCCCTCCCGTCCACCACTTCCACCACCTCGACGACGACCACCACGCTGCAGGTGCCGCCGGCCGGCTCCGTGTCGTGCCTGCAGCCGACGAGGCGCCTGAGGGTGGACGTCGTCGTGGCCAATGCGGGCAATGTGGCTGCCGCTCACGTCGTGGTGTCGGCCACGCTGGCCGAGATGGCATCCCCGCCTAAGGCCGGCAGAGCCAAGCACAGAAAGAGGAGCCACGCCGCTACCCGCCGGGCGCCCCCGTCCTGCCAGGGTCAGGGAACGGCGAGCCGCGAGCGGTTCAGGCGTCGGCGGTGGTCGTGCGGCCTCGGGAGGCGCATCGACTGCTTCGCCAGGGCGCACCGTGAGCCACGACATCGCCGCCTTGCCGGCCGGCTCCTCTGACTATGTGGCCCTGCCGCCCATGGCCGTGCGGGGCGGCCGCACCTATGTGCTCACGATAAAGCTCGGCGGGCAGCGTGAGTCCTTCATGCTCCAAGTGGCTGCGGGTTGACCGGGTCGTCGTCGCCGTCCGGGGACCGGTCCTGCCGCCAGGCGGCCTCGGCCCGGGCGGCCACCTCGATCACCGGCAGGCCGGTGGCGGCCGCCACGCGGGACGCGTCGCCGTGCTCGGCCTTCACCCGCCCCGGGCTCACCTTCACCCTCACGGCCATCCCCTCCACGTCGACCTCCTCCGAGCTGCGCTCGGCCCCCCAACGCTCCACCCCGTGGGCCCGCACGCCGAGGCTGCCCGTCTCCGCCGCGATGACAGCGGTGAGCGAGCCGACGAGGGCAGGGTCGCACAGGGCGGCGAGGACATGGCCGGGACGGCCCTTTTTCATCACCACCGGGCTCACCCAGGCATCGAGCGCCCCGGCGCTCAGCAGGCTCGAGAGGGCATGGGCGAGGGTCTCCCCGGTGGCGTCGTCGAGGTTCGTCTCGAGCACGGTGAGAGGTTGGCCGACGATGGAGCCGGCCGTCCTCGTGGTCGTCCCGATGACCACCTGTGTGCAGTTCGGGACGCCCTCGAGATCGTGACTGCCGGCGCCGTAGCCCGTCGACTCGATGGTCATCATGGGCAACGGGCCGAAGCCGCTTCCCCACGCCCGGAGCATGGCCGCTCCCGTCGGTGTGGTGAGCTCGACGTTCACGTCGCGCCCGACCGT
Organism: uncultured Actinomycetota bacterium; assembly: GCA_963754255.1. Classification (GTDB taxonomy): domain Bacteria; phylum Actinomycetota; class Acidimicrobiia; order Acidimicrobiales; family Bog-793; genus CAVWEW01. Next base: position 19,255 of record CAVWEW010000003.1, on the reverse strand, counting down.
CGGGATGCCGCTCAGCAGTTCGACCACCGCCGGCGGCGGGTTCGGCAGCAGACCGTGGGCGGTGCGGACGACGCCGGTGCCGGTGGTGACGGTGCTCGCAGCCACGGCGTCGACGCCGAGCACCTCGAGGGCGGCGGCGCTGCCGACGATGTCGACGATGGTGTCGTGGCCACCCACTTCGTGGAAATGGACCTGGGAGACGGGACGCCGGTGCAGCCTTCCCTCCGCCTCCGCGAGAGCAGAGAAGGCGGCGAGGGCCCGCTCCCGGACCCGGTCCGGCAGCCGCGCCTCCTCGAGGAGGCCGACGATGTGCATGAAAGTGCGCACGACCCCGTCACCCCGGGCGCCGACGACCGCCTGGGTGGCACCGAGCCCGTTGCGGAGGACCGGCTCGAACTCGAGCGACCAGCCGCCGATGGGCAGGTGCTCGAGGAGCCGCGTCACCTGCCCCGCCTCGGCGCCGGCGTCGACGAGGCTGCCGAGCACCATGTCGCCGGCGATGCCGGAGAAGCAGTTGAACCAGGCCACCCGCCGCGGCGCCCGCTCGGCGCCCCTGTCCCCGGTCAACGGAGGATCCGGGCCACCGCGCAGGCGGCCCCGTAGCCGTTGTCGATGCCGACGACCGTTATCCCCGCCGCGCACGAGGCGTGCATGGCGAGGAGGGCCGTGATGCCCTCGAGCCCCGCTCCGTAGCCGGTGCTCGTGGGCACGGCGATGACGGGGGCCGGCGTCAGGCCGCCGACGAGGCTGGCGAGGGCTCCCTCCATTCCGGCGGCCACCACCACGGCGTCGGCCTCCGCCAGCTCGTCGAGGGAGGCGAGGAGGCGGTGGACGCCGGCGACGCCGCAGTCCGTCAGCCGTGACGGCATGAACCCGTAGGCGTCGAGGGTGGCCATGCACTCTTCCACGACCGGTTCGTCGGCTGTGCCCGCCGAGCAGACGAGGATCCTCCGCTGGCACCGTCGGCTTCTGGCGCCAGCTGAGGGTGACGTGCCGGCCTTCCACCGCCGTGGCGGGGACGCGGCGAGCACCCGGGGAGGTCTCCAGCGCCGCGGCGGCCTGGGCTTCGGTGGCCCGCGTGAGCAGCACCGGGCCGCTCCCGCCGGCGAGCAGCTCGGCCACGATCCCGGCGCACTGCTGCGGCGTCTTCCCCGGCCCGTAGACGGCCTCGGCGAGCCCCTGGCGCAGTGAGCGGTGATGGTCGACCTTGGCGTAGCCGAGCTCGGCGAAGGGGAGCTTGCGGAGCCGGGACAAGGCTTCGTCCGGGCTGCAGAGGCCTTGGCGGATGTCGTTCACGAGAGTGCGCAGTTCTGGCTCGTCCATAGCGTTTCACTATCCTGCCCCCATGAGGGACGCCGGCACCAAGGCGAGACGCTTCGCCACGATCGGCTTCCTCGGTCCCCCCGGCACTTTCACCGAGGAAGCGCTGCTCGAGGACCCGGAGCTCGCCGCCGCGGAGCTCATCAGCTACCCGACGATCGCCGAGGTGCTCCTGGCGGCGGATCGGGGTGAGACAGCGGCCGCCTTCGTGCCGATCGAGAACTCGATCGAGGGCACGGTGCCCGTCACCCTCGACCATCTGGTCTTCGAGTCGGAGCTTCTCATCCAACGCGAAGCGATTCTCGACGTCCATCTTCACCTGCTCGCCCCGGCGGGCACGTCGCTTGACGAAGTCCGCCGAGTGGTGTCGTTCCCCCACGCGAGCGCCCAGTGCCGCAGGTTCCTGCGCGAGAGCCTTCAGGAGCGCCGAAGTGGTGGCATCGAACTCGACCGCCGAGGCAGCCCAGCTCGTCGGCGAGCGGCGCCCGCCGCAGACCGCCGCCATCGCCCCCATGCTGGCCGGGAGGCTGTACGGCCTCGAGCCGATCGCAGAGCGGATCGAGGACTTCGGCGACAACCAGACCCGCTTCCTCCTGGCGGCGCCGCGCAGCGTGCCCCCGCCGACGGGGCACGACCGGACGAGCATCGTCTGCTTCCAGCACGCCGACCATCCCGGGAGCCTGCACGAGATCCTCAGCCACTTCTCCGCCCGGAGCCTGAACCTGACCAAGCTCGAGTCGCGGCCGACAAAGCAGGGCCTCGGTGACTACTGCTTCGTCATCGACCTCGAGGGCCACGTCGCCGACGAGGTCGTCGGCGACTGCCTGACGGAGCTCCACCAGGTGCTCGCCGGGCTGAAGTTCCTCGGCTCGTACCCGGCGGGGGGCGACCGGGGCGAGCAGATGCGGGAGGAGGCATCCGCCCGCCGCAAGGAGGCCGAAGCATGGCTCGCCGGCCTGCGGCAGCTCACGCCGGGTCGATGAGTCATATGCTCTGAGCTGCGGTTCTCCAGTATTTCGCGACTCTGCTAAAGCGGCCCGCCCGAGTTGCCGATTAAGGACAACAGTGCCGGGGGACCACTCCTCGGCGGCGGGCGGCGAGTTGGCACTGCTTCCGGGTGCCAGGGACGACGCTCGGCCGCCGCATCGTCTCGTCTTCGACGCGGCACGTGTCTGGTCCTTCTCGTTCCTCCTGGCGGCGGCCTCCGGGGCATTGCTCGCGGGCGGCCCTGCCGCCCGGCTGCACGCCCTCAGGCATCTGGCCCCCTCTCCGATAATCGTCGCCGTCCTCGTCGTCCTGTCGGCCGGCGCCCTGCTCGTGCCGGTGTCCTTCCACCACCGGACCCACACGTACCTGTTCAGCCTGACGGAGATCCCGCTCCTTCTCGGCCTGGTGTTCGTGGCGCCCTGGCAGCTCGTGCTGAGCCGCCTCATGGGCGAGCTGCTCGTGCTCACCATCGTGCGCCGCCAAGCCCCTATCAAGGTGGCCTTCAACGTCTCAGTGGCGATGTTCTCCGCCGCCCTCGCCGCCACGGCCTACCAGCAGCTGCTCGGGGCCCACCTGCCGGTCGACCCGGTGGGCTGGGGGGCGGCCATCGAAGCTCTGGCGCTCGGGGCCCTGGCGGCGCAGGTCTCGGTGAGCATCGTGGTGCGCCTGTACGGCCAGGGCGGACAGGCAAATCACTTCGACCTCGTCGCCTACGCCCTCCTCCTCTTGGCCAGCATCGGCCTCGCATTCGTCGTCCTCGACGCCGCCTGGTACAACGCCTGGGCCGTGCTGCCGCTCGCCCTCGTGGGGGGTCTCATCGTCTTCGTCCACCGCGGCTACCTCCGCCTGAACCAACGGTTCGGCGCTCTCGAGCAGCTCTATGACTTCAGCCGCTCGCTCGGCGGACCGCAGCTCGAGCCGACCGAGACGGCTTGGGCGGTGCTCGACCGGGTTCGAGTTGTCATGCGGGCGAAGAGGGCAGCCATGATCCTCATAGATGCAGAGTCGGTTGCCCGGCGCCTCGTCCTTGACGGGGTGAACCGCCTGCCCCTCGAGCGGGTCGTCCTCGACGACTCGTCCTTCGTCACCCGGGTGATCAACAAAGGCGGCTCCGGTGACCGCCTGCCGCCCCCGGCCGGGGAGGAGCTCGGCTTCGACTCCGTGGCGGGCGGCTACCGGGACGGGATCGTCGTCCCCCTCGTGAGCGCCGACCGTGTCCTCGGGGCGCTCTTGGCCGTCGACCGCCAGGAGGAGTTGGATCGCTTCGACGACGACGACATCCGGCTCTTCGAGGCTCTGGCGCTGCACGCCAGCAGCACCATCGAGAGGGCGAGCCTGGTCGAGGAGCTGAGCCTCGAGGCGGAGAGCAAGTCGTATCAGGCGACCCATGACTCGCTCACGGGGCTACCGAACCGCACGCTGTTCCTCGAGCACGTCTCGGCCGCCCTGGCCGAGACGGGCCGGGCGGCAGTGGCCCTCCTCGACCTGGACCGGTTCAAGGATGTGAACGATGCCCTCGGGCACACCAAGGGCGACCGCCTCTTGTGCGAAGTGGCGGAATGCCTCGTGCAGGCCGCCTACGGCCGGGCCACTGTGGCGCGCATCGGCGGTGACGAGTTCGCCCTGGTCGTGCCGAACATCATCGGGCCGGCGGAGGCCATCGGCATCGTGCAGGACCTGCAGGCAGCGCTGTCGAAGCCGATCAGCGTCGACGGGATCGTGCTGGCGGTCCGGGCGAGCGCCGGCATCGCGCTCGGCCCCGAGAACGGCGACAATGTCTCGCTCCTGCTGCAGCGGGCAGACCTCGCCATGTACATGGCAAAGGAGCGACACTCCGGCATAGAGCTGTACTCGTCCTCCCAGGAACAGAACATGGAGCGAAAGCTCGTTCTCGGCGGCCAGCTGGCCAAGGCGCTCAGGCAAGGCGGAGAGCTCTACCTCATGTTCCAGCCGATCACCTCGCTCACCACAGGCGAGGTGACCCGCTGTGAGGCTCTGGCACGTTGGAACCATCCTGAGCTCGGTCAGATACCGGTGGACGAGTTCATCCCCATCGCCTCACAGATGGGCCTCATCGGGGAGATCACCGAGTGGGTCCTAAACGAGGGCTTCGCCGAGGCGGCGCGGTGGAGACGGGACGGGACGCCCATCGGCGTCGCCGTCAACCTGTCCGGGCGGGACCTGACCGACCCGTTCCTCGTCAGCAGGGTCGCCCGCCAGCTCGAGATAAACGCCCTCCCGGCCAGCTCGGTGACTCTAGAGGTGACCGAGACCGAGGTGATGGCAGACATCGGCGAGGCCAGCAAAGTCCTCGCCCGGCTGGCCGAGCTCGGGGTGCGGATCGCCGTCGACGACTTCGGCACCGGCTACTCCTCTCTCGCCTACCTTCACAAGCTGCCCCTCAACGAGCTGAAGATCGACCGTTCGTTCATCACGAACCTGGCCGAGGACGAGAACAACGCCATCATCGTGCGCTCTTCGATCGCCATGGCCCACTCGCTCGGCCTCTCAGTGGTCGCCGAGGGGGCCGAGGAGGCGATCACCTGCGCGCTTCTCGCCGAGGCCAAGTGCGACTCGGTGCAGGGCTACTACGTCTCGCGGCCTCTGACGGCCGCCGCCCTCCGCCTGTGGCTGGAAGGAAAGCCGCGCCTCGAGCTTTCGGCGGAGGTCACCCCGGCGCTTCGGGTCGTGCCCGATTGGCAGGCCAAGGAACGAGCGCTGGGACGCGTCAGCAGCTGATCGGCACTTAGTCGACAGAGGGCCCCCGCTCCCGCTCGAGACGGGCGCCTGGTTCGGCAGAGGCCCCTGCTCGAGACCGGCCGTGAGCCGAAGTCCGAGCTGTCGTCAAGGCGTCGCACGACCGACCGGTCTCGGAGCCGGATCACACCCGAAGGCGCACCCCTCGCCCCGTCGATATGCGGGCGCGCTGAAAAGCTCATCTTGCTATTGCCCCCGGGGAGTGGGACAGTGGAGACGGGCTGGAAAAGGGGGCCGTTGACGCGACCCTCTTCACCCTCCACTGCCCGCACCTTCCCCAGGTGCATGGAAGGGAGGTGTATCGAATTGACCTTCAACAACGATGTGCGTTGGGGCTGAGTAGTAGCTGTTCTGTGTACTAATTAGCTGCAGAGGACACCGCCGGGTGACAGCCCGGCGGTGCTTCTGCGTTCTTTATCGGCACCGCTTCGAGACTCTTTAGCATCTTTTGCCGAGCTTCTCCAACCGCTTGAGAGCACTGTGATTTTGTGACTTCTCCGCATTCCCGGGTGGTTATTCGTTCATGTCCGCTGACGGGATGACCGGATATCCAATCCTGGAAATGGAAGGCCATAAAGAGAGTACGATGAATGTTAGTCCGGGATCAGATCCGGCGCGAGGCGGCTGCTTCGGGTGAGCGGCCTCTTGTGTGTTGATCGCGTCCGTGCGAACGGGTCGCGACGAATGTGAGCGATGCCGCCCGAGGCCAGGAGCGGCGAGCCATCGAGCGAGCAATGTCGGCCGTCGCATCCCGCAAGCGCCTCGGGCGACGCTACCGCTACTTGCTAGGAACCTTCGCCCTCGCCAGCTCGGGGGACGGCTTCGCCTACGGCGCCGTCCCGCTCCTCGCCGTGGTGGTGGACCCCCGGCCACTGGCCGTCTCGGCCGTCATCGCGGCGGACAGCTTGCCGTGGCTGTTGCTCGCCCTGCCGGCCGGGTCGTTTGCCGACCGGTTCGAACGCGGCCGGCTCATGGCGATGGTGAATGCCTCGCGAGGGGTTCTCCTGGCGACGATGGCCACATTGGTCGCCTTCCGCTCCATCGGCCTCGCCCTGCTGATCCTCTTCGTCGTCGCCAACGGCTCAGCGCGAGCCATCTACTACTCGGCAGCCCAGGCGGCCCTGCCCGAGCTCGTCCCGATCTCTGCCCTCGGCCGGGCCAACGGGCAGTGGACAGGTACCGAGTCCGCCACCGAGCACCTCGCCGGGCCGATACTCGGCGCCCTCGCCTTCGGGGTGGCGAGGGCACTTCCCTTCGTGGCCGATGCGTCCGTGGTCGGCGCCTCCGGGCTGGCGCTGTTCAGGCTGCGGACGAAACGCCGCCCTTCCCACCACGCCGAAGGCTCCACCCTCGACGGGCTGAGGCGCTTGTGGAGCGACCGCCGGCTCCGGGTGCTCGTCTCCCTCGTGGCGGCGTTGTCGGGTCTGCAGGGACTCGTGGCGGGCGTGCTCGTGCTCGTGGCCACACGAGATTGGGGCGTGCACACCGATCTCTACGGCGTGTTCGTCGCCGTCGGGGCGGCGGGCAACATCCCCGGCGCCCTCGTCGCCGACCGGTTGCGCGCCCGGTGGGGGAGTGCCCCGTTGCTCCTGTGTGCCGCCATGGTCTCCGGCGCCGCCTATCTCCTCATGGCCGTGGCCCACAGCTGGCTCCTTGCCGGGGCCGCCTTCGCCATGGTCGGCTTCGCCGTGGCGGCCGGGAGCGTCGTGGCCATCTCGCTGCGCCAGTTGCTGACTCCGGCCGAGCTGATGGGGCGGGTCGGCTCGGCCTGGAGGGGAATCGTGTGGGGAGCCGCCCCCGTGGGCGCACTCGCTGCCGGCGTCGTGGCCGTGTTCGGCGGGCTCCGCCTGCCGCTCGTCGTCGCCGGCGTGGCGCAGTGTGCCGTCGCCGTCCTCCTCGCCCGGCCGCTCATCCGCCACCTCCGCGGGCTGGGCGTCGGGACCGGCCTGCCCCCCGGGGCCGCCGGCGTGCCTCCAGCCGGCCGCCCCTGCTGTACGCGTGGATGTCCCGGCACCAGGCGCCGTGCCTGTAGGGGCCGGCGTCTCGGCGGCCGGCGTGGTGCGCGTGGGCGCTCGACATGAAAGGAGCGCCGCACCGGGAGGGCGCGGCGATCGGGTCGGCCCCGGCCGGGTCCGCGGGTCACGGGCGATGAGGGGCGTACCGCCGCTCCCCTAGGGGCCTATCGCCTGCCCGACGCCCGACGAGCCCGGTTTGTGGGAGCGGCTACTTGCGCTTCGGGGGCGCCTTGACATAGGAGATTCCGATGCCGCCGGCCGCGGCGGGGCTCGACACGAGGAGGACCGATATGGACGACCGGGAAGTTGTGCAGCACATCGACGAGCTGGTGGCCGAGGAACATCGGCTGCGCGACCACGCCACCGCCGAACATCCTTTGACCGACGCCGACCGCGAGCGCCTCGGTGACCTCGAGGTGCGCCTCGACCAGCTGTGGGACCTGCTCCGCCGGCGCAAGGCGCGCGAGCAGTACAACGAGAACCCGGACACCGAGACGCTGCGCCCGCCGGACGTCGTCGAGGGCTATCAGCAGTAGCCGGACGAGCCGCCGCCCTCGGCGCCAGGCGCTAGTCGGGAGAGTCGTTCCGCAGGAGGGCTTTTCTCAGTTGACGACGACGTTCTGCCCGGTGGAGGAGATCAGCGACGCCCCGGACGCCACCATGACGGGAGTCCTGGCGGTCTGCGTGCTCCCGTCCCCCAGCTGGCCCTGCTTGCTGGCGCCCCAGGCGTAGACGTCGCCCCCGGTCGACACGGCATAGGAGGTGCTGCCTCCGGTTGCCAGGGCTGAATACGTCACCCCGGCGGGAGCGTGGATTTGGACAGGAGAGGCCTGCATGCCGGTTCCGCCGTCGCCGAGCTGGGAGGCGCTGTCGTTACCCCAGGCGAACAGCGAGCCATCGGCCAGCATCACGATCGTCTGCCCGTCAAAGGTGGGAGACGACCCTCCCTGAGCCACCTCGGTCACCGGTGAGGGGTCCGGGAAGGTGACTTTCACCGGCACGTTGGACCGCTGGCCGACGGTTCCGTTGCCCAGCTCCCCGGAGTCGTTCCAGCCCCAGTCGTAGTACTGGCCGGTGTCGAGGAGCGCCCCGGCATTGGCGAAGGAGGAGACCAGCTCCGTGACCTCTCGGCCGTTCAGGCCCTTCACCGGCACAGGGGTAAAGCTCCTGAGCGTGTCGCCGCCGGCGCCAAGGATGCCTTCCCCGCAGGAGTAGACGACGCCGTTGGAGTCATAGACGGCATGCCCACTGGCTCCGGCAAGAGCGGTCACACCGGTAAGGGGAAGCCGCACGGGCAAGCTTCTTGCTCCGGTATCGCCGAGACAAAGCTCTCCTTTTTCATTCAGGCCCCAGCCCCAGACGTTCCCGCTCGTGTCCACGGCCAGTCCCGTGTCGAAAGGCATGACATCATCGGGGATGTAGGCGATCTGCACCCCGGGCGGGAACCGGACCTGCGCCGGGGAGGTGAAGGAGTTCTGGTTGCCGCCGTCGCCCAGCTGTCCGTTCGTCCCCTGCCCCCAGGCATAGAGACTCGCCACCGGACAAGAGGGCATACTCGGTCGAGTTGGAGCTGGCAACCTGGATCACCTTGCCGGGCAGCTTCATGGACACCGGCACCAGGCTCTCGTCGCCGGCCGGGCTCTGTCCGAAAAACGTGCCCCAATGCTCGATCTTCGACGACGATGTTTGACCGAGGGCGGTCGCACTCGTTGCTACCAGGAACAAAAGAGCCGTGCCCAGACAGAAGAGAACGTGCCTGACGAGTCGTCTTTGCCGAGGAGCTGAGGGCATGCGGCATGCTATGCCGGCGACCTGACGAGAGCAATGCTAAATGTGGCCCCGGCAAAGCAATGCTCGGGCCTAGCCGAGCGCTACTTTCGTTGGTGCTGACGAAGATGGCCTACCGCTGTTGTGCACAAAGGATAAGCGACCTGCCGTTTGCATCCTCGAGGCGCGTCTAAGCGGTCTTCAGGGCCTCGAGGAGCGCCGAGCCGTCTGGCGATCCCAGCCCCGTGCAGGGGTCCCATCCCCGTCCCGCCGTGTAGGCACCGTTCGACCCCGACACGATGTCGCGCAGGCCCGCAGTGGCGGGCGCCGAGTAGAGGAACGGCTGGAGATAGCCGACCGGGTGCCCGAGTGCCTCGTTGAGGAGAGCGACCAGGCCCGCCCAGAGCGGCGCCACGGCGCTCGTGCCGCCGATCGGCATTGTCTGGCCATCGACTCGGACGGTGTAGCCGGTATCCGGGTCGGCATCACCGCAGACGTCGGGCACCCCGCGCCCGACCCGTCCGCCAGGGTTCGCCGATGGCGGGATGTGGGCCGAGGCCTGATAGTCGGGGAGCGGGAAGACGTCGCTCACACCGCCGCCCCCGGCACCGAGGGCCGCCCCGTCGTTCCATACCGTCTCCGAGGCGATCGCGGTGCCGTCGACCTTCAGGCTCGTGCCACCACAGCCGAGGGCGTGCGGGGCGGAGGCGGGGAAGTCGACATGCTGGAGCCCGTCGGTCACCCCGTCAGTCGATCCGTTGTCGCCGGCGGCGACGGTGACCGTCACAGCCATTGCCGCCGCAGCCGCGAAGGCGTCTTCCATCTGGGTCATGGCCTGGGCTGGTCCAGCTGCTCTCGGGTCCTCCCCAGCTGATCGACACGACTGAGGGTCGCCGGGTGGCGTCGTGGACGGCCGTGGTGACGGCGTCGATGAAGCCCTGGTCGGTGTTGGGGGCGAAGTAGACGGCGATGACCGCCCCGGGGGCGATGCTGCCCGCCACCTCGATGTCCAACATGACCTCGCCATCGGGACCGTTGGCGGTCCCCGGAGCGTTCTTCCCGTTGTCGACCGGCACCGCCTCGACGGTGGGGGTGGCGAGGTTGAGGGAGGTGAAATAGTCACTCAGGTCGGCGGCGCGAAAGCCGCCCCCGAGCTCGATGAGGGCGATGCACTCACCGCTACCGGTCACGCCGGCAGGAAAGTTGTAGGCCGTCGCCACCTGCGGCGGGCTGTACTGCACGAGGGCGCTTGCCCGGGGCCGAAACTGTGCCCGCGACTGGGGCCGGTCGTCGAGGCCGAAGACGCCGGTGATGACACCGCCGAGGTCAGCCGGGACGAAGAGGGCGCCCTCGCGGCCGCGGTACACGTTGCCCTGCGGGTCGCGGTATAGCTCCACGGCGGTCCCGAAGGCCTCCGCCAGCGAGGCCAGCCTGCCCGTCAGCTGCACGCTTCGCCGGGCGAGGTCGACGGCCCCCACCCTGAGGCCGTGGGCATCCGCGAATCTCCGCACCGCCTCCACGTCGGCCTCGGCCGCACCATGGGCGGCGGCGTACTCCTCCCGGCTGAGGCGCCCGGGCGGAGGGGCCTCGGCTCGCCCACGCAGGTACAGCGTGACGGTGGCCGTCGACTCCGGCTCGGGTGGCCCGATTCGGTCGTGCTCGGGAGCAGAACGAGCGCTTCCCTCGAGCTGCACCCGCGATGTGTCCTCCGCCATGGCTGCCCCCTTTGTGTGGAGTATGCCCGTCAGTAGACGAGCCATCACAGGATAAGGCTGCACCATGCCGGGGCTAGGCGTGAGGGAATAGGGGAGCCTTCTTCTCTCTGCTCGAAAGCGCGTGGCGCTCCCTCTCGATCCGCCGGCCGGCCGCCAAACAGGGCAGGGCCGGGATCGGCATCACCGCCCCGGTACCGGAGTTCCGTCGTCGCCCCGGCAACCGAGCCACCGCCGATGAACCACACCTCTATGGGTGAGGCCTCGCTCGATGCCGAGTGGGCCCATGTCACGGCGGAGGGCTCCGACATCCTCTTCGTCGAGGCAGCGAACGACACGGGACCGGCTCTTCTGGTGGCCGTGAACACGGCCGTGTCGATGGGGGCGTCGGTCGTATCGATGTCCTGGGATCAGACCGGGATCTCAAAGACCGATAACTCTGACTTCGATGCGTCCTCCGCAGGCTTTGTGAGTGGCTCGGGTGACTTCGGCTGCCCCGATAACTCAGGGCAGGTGTATCCCTCCGGCTCGTCCGACGTCTTGTCCGTCGGTGGCACCAAGCTGACCATCGCCAGAAGCGGGTCGAGCCAGACGACGTGGGTCAAGAGCGGCGGCTACGCCAACAACACCGAGTCACGGCCTCCCTACCAGTTGGACTGGTCGAGCGACGGCTACCGGGTGGACAACGACGTCTCTTACAACGCCGTCGACTATCCGATCACGCTCGACGGCAACTGGTACATAGAGGACGGCGTCTCGGCCGGCATCCCGCAGTGGGCCGGATTGATAGCCGATGCCGATCAGGCGCGGGCTGCGCTCGGCAAGGGTGTCCTTGCTGCAGAGGGACTGCCGGACGGGATATACCTCGCCGCCGGGTCACATGACGCCAAGCCACCGATCCCCGACAAGGCGATGTTCACCGACATCACAACGGGCTCCGCCGGTTCCAAATCCGTCTGCCAGGCAACGAAGGGATGGGACTGGACCACAGGTCTCGGCACGCCCCACGCCGAAGCTCTCGTGAGCGAGCTCGCCGATATTTAGACGAGAGCCGTAGATCGAGGGCTCGGTCGCTTCGTCCCTCCCCGATGAAATCCCGGTCGATCCGGCCCACTCGCTAGCTAGCACCCTGTACGCCCAATCTCGGGCGAAACCATTCGTCACCGGACCCCGGGGGCACAGCATCGGCGGCGAACATTGTGTGCTTCTGCCCCCCATGTGAGACTTCGCCCATGCCGCCACGATTGATGGATCCGAGCGATGTGCGCCTTTTCGGTTGGGCTCAGGACGCCCAGCCTTCGCCCGACACGTCCCGCGTCGCCTGGTGCGAGCTCGCCATCGACATGGACCGTGACGAGCCGGTGACAAATATCATGGTGGCGGCGGCGGACGGCACCGGTGAGCCGCGGCGTTTCAGCGACGGGCCGCACGACTTCTTTCCGAGGTGGTCGCCCGACGGGAGGTACCTCGCCTTCCTGTCCGCCTCAGCTGGGCCGCCGGCGTTGCACCTGGCCCCGCTCGACGGTGGTGCTCCCCGCAAGATCGAGACGCCCGGTCCCGTGCGCTGGATCGAATGGGCGCCGGCCGGCGACCGCCTCGTCCTCGTCGCCAACGTCGGCGGCCAAGGGGCTGGAAAGACTCTGAGTGGGGAGTCAGAGCCCGAGCCACGAACTCGAAACGCCCCCCGAGTGATCCGGGGAATGTTCAACCGCTTGGACGGGGAGGGCTGGCTCGAGGGCCGGAATCACTTGTTCGCCTACAACGTGAACGACGGAGCTGTCCAACGGCTCACCTCCGGAGACTACGACCACGCCTATCCGAGCTGGTCACCGGACGGAACGACGATCGTGTTCGTGTCGGACCGCTCGCGCCAACGCGACGACCGGGTGGGGTGGGGCGAATTGTGGACCGTCACTGCCACCGGTGGCCGGCCTCGGCGGCTCGTGGGCGACATCGGGGAGGCGGGCTTCCCGACATTCTCGCCCGACGGGGGCCGCGTGGCGTTCACCGGCCTCCTCGGGGCCGAGCAACAAGCCGCCCGGGATCAAGGACTCTTCGTCATCGGGTCCGATGGGACCGGCACGCCTTCGCAGGTCGCCCCCGGCCTAGATCGACCGGTCGGGTTCACGCTCGCCACCAAGGCGTTCGCGTGGGTCTCGGCCGACGAGCTGGTCTTCACCGTGGCAGATGCCGGAACCGTCGGAATCAGGCGCGCCAGGCTCGGCGCGCGTGAGGCACGAAAGGTGTCGGGCGGCGACGCCCAGGTTGAAGGAATCGCACTCGCGCCGATTGGCCGCCGCCTTCTCGCCTACACCTCCGCCTGGGTGGACTCGCCCGCAGAGGTCTTCTGCCTCGACCTCGGGAAGCCGACATCGGCTCCTGTACAGGTGAGCAATGCCGGCGAGAAATTGCGACGATCCGTGAACCTGCTGCCGACTGAGCGGCTGCAGGTCCAGGCGCCTGACGGCCTCGAGATCGAGTACTTCGTCATCCGGCCGAGACCTGGCCCGGGTCGCCGCCCCCACCCGAAGCCGCCCTTGTTCCTCGCGATCCATGGTGGGCCCCACCTCTTCAATCCCATTTCCATAGAGGTCTTGTTTTACGAGGTGCTGGCGGCGGCCGGCTACCTGGTCGTGTTGCCGAACCCGCGAGGCAGCATCGGCTATGGCGAGTCCTTCACGAAGCAGTTGCGAGGCAAATGGGGCGAGGCGGACTTCGAGGACCTGATGGCCTGTGTCGACGACGTCATCGAACGTCGTCTGGCAGATCCGGACCGCCAGTTCGTGGGCGGGTATTCCTACGGCGGGTTCATGTCTGCCTGGGTCGTCGGGCACACGGACCGTTTCAAAGCAGCCAGCGTGGGGGCGCCCGTCATCGACCTAGTGAGCATGTTCGGCACCTGGGACGGATGTGCGTACCTTGCCGACGACCTGGCCGCCGACCCGTGGTCCTCCCCGGGCAAGCTCGGGTCGCTCTCGCCGCTCACCTATGCGCCCAAGGTCGAAACGCCGGTCTTCTTGTACGTCAACGAGGGAGACCTCCGCTGTCCGCCGAGCCAGGCCGATGAGTTCTATGCGGCGCTCAAATGGCACAAAAGAGACGTCGAGTTCGTCCGCTACCCGGGCGGATCCCATCTCTCCTTCTTTCCGACGGTCGGTGCTCCGTCACAGTGCGAGGATCGTCATCGTCGCATCGTTGAGTTCCTCGGACGTCATGGCGGCGTCCGGGTCGATCAGTTGAAGGCTTCCAGCAGTCCGGGGTCGTAGACGACGCGATTCCTATGAACGAGGCGGGATGCTGACTCGGACCCGATTCGAATGCCGGGCAACCTCAGCTCAGACCGAGACCATCTTGTAGAAGTCAGCCTCCCTGATTAGCGACAACCCCCGGGAGGGGTGCTCGTCGCACAGGCTCTCGAGCACGCGCTCGTGCAATTCTCTACGGCCCGGTTCGTCGAGGGCGTCATACAGACCCCGGTGCGAGTGCGCCAGCAGCCACTGCCAGTGCTGTTCCGGGCTCTCGAGCGGCAAGGCAATCTCCACCGTCGTTCGCTCGATCACCCGGAGTCCTGCGGCCGAAGCCAGATCGTCCCAACGCTCCACAGGCACGGTCTCCCGCAAGGGAAGCTGCGTCCGCCGCCGGAACTCGTCGACGATCTGCGCGTATGTCCCCCACCAGCCGTCGGCGTGCTCCGTGCCCGGTACGGACATCGCGAACGTCCCACCGGGGCGGAGCACTCTTGCCACCTCGCCGAGCGCCTCCGCCCGTGCAGCGAGGAAGTGGAACACGAATGCGCTGAAGATCACGTCGAACGCATCGTCTGGCTCATCGATGGCGGTGGCATCCAGGTACTTGACGGTGACGTGGCTCAGCCGGGCTGTGCGCAGATGGGCGAGCATCTCGGTCGAGACGTCTCCTGCGACGACCTCGGCAGCGGCTCCGAGTCTTCGGCAGATCGCAAACGTCACGGCGCCACGCCCGGCACCAAGGTCCAAGATGCGTTGCCCTGAACGGACGCCCACCCACTCGACGAGCCGCTCACCGACAGCGGCGAAGAATGGCACGGTCTGGTCATAGGTAAGAGCCAACCGGTCGAAGCGCATCGCATCGGGCGCCTGCACGCGCTCAGCTTCTCGCACTGTGCCCGGACCCATCAAGGAGGCGCGACTGTATGCGTGTCGGCCCTCAACGCCGGGTCGGCAGCCCCTGGATCGAGATTTCACGATCGGGGATGAATCGGATTGCGACTACTCTGGTTCGGCTCCACCGACCCGCACCGGTCCTCGCGCGGTGAGTGAGTGCATCTGGACTTGCCCGCTTCAGGCCTCGTTTCGCAGGCGAGTCAGACGGACTCTCTCGACGTTCCAAATGTAGGATCAAGTTCGGTGGATGGCCGGCAGTCGGTAGCGGCTGTCGAAGACTTCGAGGCGGATTTTGATGTGCGCGGCTGCTGATTAGAGACGGTCGGGCCGCGAACGAAGTCGGACCCGCCTCATGGGAGCTTTCCTACGGCGGAAGGCCAATCTCTGCGGGATCGTTGGCGGCGAATCAGAAGATCGTGTTCACCCAGGCAAAGCCACCGCCGCTCCTTCCGGCGATATCGGGGAGGCTATGACCTCGACGAATTCGACATCGACGAGGTGGCCAGCACCATCACCTGCCCGGCCGGGATCACCGTCACGGTCACCGCGAAGCGCCGTGCCCGCTTTGGGAAGAACTGCCGTCACTATCCAGAGCGCCATCGCTGCACCAAGTCCAACGCCGGGCGCACGATAGTGCTGTACTCGAAGTACGCCCTCCTTGCTGCGGCCCCGCGTGTTGCCGCCACGGCCGCCTTAAGGAGACCTACCGCCAGCACCGTCCGATGATCGAGCGCACGATCGCCTGGCTCGTCCCGGCCGCAACCGCAGGGTCACCAACCGCGGCACCGAGCGGAATGCCTTGTGGCTCTCCCATCGAGCTGCAGCAGTCAACCTCATGCGACTCGTGAACCATGGCCTCGTCCACGACGGTGCTTCCTCGATGATGGCTGTCGAGTAGTCGCCCGTGCTCTAGGCACAGTCACACTGCAGACAAAGACCCCACCAACGCCTACCAAAACAGCAGTACCCTGATTCAGAACTCGATTTCGGGCCAGCCCACCAATGAAGCCGATGACACGAGCTTCCAGGGACCGTTGCTTAGCAGCCTCCTAGCGCGTGGTCCTTGCCCTGCCTAACCCCGTCCATCGCCCGGACGGCAACCCGAACTGCATCCTTACGGCTCTCGGCGCACAAAACCCCGTTCCTGTTTCAGCCTGCCTGCGTGCGCTAGCTTGGCGGCCGGCGATGAACAGCTACAGTCCCTCCCACGCCCCCCGGCAGGCCTCAGCGAGACGCCGGCCGGTACGCGACGTGAGGCTCCCCGTGCTCGGGCGGGACGCCGTGCGGGCTCCGGACGCCACCGCCGGCGAGCCGCGGCCGACCGGGGGAACGTTACTGCCGCTCCCGCTCCAGCTCTTCCTGCTGAGCTTCCTGATGCTCTTCGTCGAACTGGTGCTCATCAGGTGGCTGGGAGCGCTCGTGATCTATCTGTCGTATTTCTCCAACTTCGTCCTACTCGGCAGTTTTCTCGGTATCGGTATCGGGTTCCTCCGAGCACGAGCGCGGGTGAACCTCTTTTCCTGGGCACCGGTGGCCCTGGCTCTGCTGATCCTTTTCGTCCGCGTATTCCCGGTCGAGGTCATCCGGTCAGGATCCCAGCTGCTTTTCTTCGGCACCGGTGCGTTCCACGCGAGCGGTCCACCCACTTGGGTCACGCTGCCCCTGGTTTTCCTCGCCGTCGCGTCCGTTATGGCGACGATCGCGGAGGGAGTCGCCCGGACGTTTATCCGATTCCGACCGCTCGACGCCTACCGGCTCGACATCACCGGCAGCATCGCCGGCATCGCAGCGTTCTCGGCGCTCTCGTTCCTCGATGCCAAGCCGGTTGTCTGGGCAGTCATAGTGGCGGTCGTAATGCTGTTGGTCTACGGCAGGCGTGTCGGGCTGCTCCAAGTCGCCGCGGTTCTGGCCATCGTGTTGCTGCTGTGGACAGAATCGTTGTCCTCCAGCGACATTTGGTCGCCCTACTACCGCATCTCGGTCTATAAGGCGAGCTACGGCTACGCCGTCGGCGTGAACGGGATACCGCACCAGAACATCATCCCGGCGAGAAAGCTGAAGAGGGTCTACTCCGAACCGTATTCGGACGATGCCGGCAACCCGCTGAACAACGTTCTGATAATCGGTGCCGGCACCGGCGACGACGTCGCGAACGCCCCACTCAAGGGGGCCAAGCACATCGACGCGGTAGAGATCGATCCCGAGCTGTACCAGCTCGGCAAGCGGCTGAACCCGGACCACCCTTACCAGAACCCGCGGGTCTCGGTTCACATCAACGACGGCCGGGCCTTCCTCGAGCAGACGCACACGAAGTACGACATGATCCTGTTCGCGCTGCCCGACTCGCTCACCCTTGTGTCCGGGCAGGCCTCACTGCGCCTCGAGAGCTACCTGTTCACGCTTCAGGCAGTGGAGGCGGCCAAGGCCCACCTCAAAGCCGATGGCGAGTTCGCGATGTACAACTACTACCGGACGCCGTGGCTCCGCGACCGTTTGGCGAATACTCTGGACGTCGCCTTCGGGCACGCCCCCTGTGCCGATGACCAGGGTCGCTCGCTCTCGATGCTTTCCAACAGCGTCAATCTGTCCCTCCTGCACTGCAGCAGCGTGTGGCACCGCCCGGCGATGTCGTCGCCGCCGGCGACTGACGAGCACCCCTTCGTCTACCTGGACGGCAACTCCGTCCCGTGGCTGTACCGGATCACGCTGGTCCTGATCCTGCTGGCGTCGATCCTGCTGATACGGCCCGCCGCCGGCCCGTACCGCAGGATGACCGGCTACGTCGACCTCTTCTTCATGGGCGCGGCATTCATGCTGCTCGAGACGAAGAACATCGTGCAGTTCGCCCTCCTGTTCGGCACCACCTGGTTCGTCAACGTGTTGGTGACGGCAGGGGTCCTCGTGGCCGTGCTGGCAGCGGTAGAGGTGTCGCGGCACGTGGTCATCCGGGCGGCCATGCTGTATGTCGCTCTGCTCGCCGCGCTCGCTGTCGCCTGGGCGGTCCCGCCATCGGCGCTGCTGTCCCTGGCTCCGGTGCCCCGCTTCGTCCTGGCGGTGACCATTGCCTTCACGCCGATATTCCTCGCCAACATGGTCTTCGCGAAGCGCTTCCGCGACGTCGACGACTCGGGCACGGCGTTCGGCGCCAACCTACTCGGCGCGATGCTCGGCGGGATCCTGGAATACACCTCGCTCATCGTCGGGTACCGCTGGCTTCTGGTCCTGGTGGCGGCGCTCTACGGCCTGGCGTTCCTCACAGGGCGGCGGCACCTGATGCCTGCAGAAGGGATGGCCGCACCGGTGCCACCGCCGGCCCGGTCAGCTCCGCTCCGGCGCCACTCCGTGGCCAGCTAGCTCGAACAAGGTTTGCTGGTCATTGTTTCGCCGGCGGGAGTTGTCATTGTCCGCTAGCTGTGCTTGACTACTTGACTACGCAAAATCGGTGGGCGCATAGGGCCTAGCCGACCCGACCACAGGGGGTTTCTTTTGTCGCACCATTACAGACGAGGGCGTGGTCGCGCTTTCTCGGCGCTATGGCCATGGTCCTCCCGCTCGCGGCAGCGACGGCTTCAACAGCCGCGTCTGCTGCGTCACCTGCTTCGGCCCTGGCCCACCGCGTGGGCCGCCAGCAACACCAAATATTCCACCAACTGGTCCGGCTACGTCGAGAGCACCGGCACGTACACGCAGGTCCAGTCCGACCTGGCAGGTGCCGAGTGTTTCCAAGTCCACGGGCTCGAGCTACTCGTCGAGCTGGATCGGAATAGACGGGTGGTCGAACAGCCACCTCATCCAGACCGGGACAGAATCGGACTATTACGGCGGCAAGGCCCATTACGACGCATGGTGGGAGATTTTGCCGGCGGCCGAAACAGTCATCCCCGGCATCTCGGTGTCTCCCGGGAACACAATGTCTGCTTCCATCGTCAAGGACAGCGGTACCGAATGGACATTTGAGCCGACGAACGTCACCACCAACAAGTCCTTCACAATCAACAAGACGTACACGGGTCCGGCCGACTCCGTCGAGTGGATCGAGGAGGCAACAGACGTAAATGGGACGATCGGGCCCCTGGCCCACTACAGCAAGATCAGCTTTCTCGGAGCCCTGGCCAACAACGTCTCGCCGAACTTCCAGAAGAGTGACGAGATATTCATGCTGAACTCGAGCCAGACGAAGGTCATCTCCTCACCGTCCGCTCCGGGCGGTAGCCCTGTCGGCACCGGATTCTCGGTCTTCCTATGGCAGCAAGTCCCCGCCTCCTCCGGGCTGAGATTGCGCTGTGCAACGCATTCCCGGAGCCGCACGTCACGTCCGGCATTGAGGGGGCCCGGAGGGTCAG
Source organism: uncultured Actinomycetota bacterium (assembly GCA_963754255.1). Lineage (GTDB taxonomy): Bacteria > Actinomycetota > Acidimicrobiia > Acidimicrobiales > Bog-793 > CAVWEW01. The sequence goes on along the minus strand of CAVWEW010000003.1, from coordinate 212 downwards.
AATCTCCCGCGTCTTTGCCGGATACTAGGTCCTGACCGCAGGCGCCTACTCAGCAGGTGCTCTGCCTCCGGGCCCGCCATAATAGAAGAACGGTCCTGTGCGTCCCTTAGCGGGAGTGTACTTGAGGGAGTAGCAAGGAGAAGGCTTGCTTCCTCCACCCGTGACTACCGTTGTCAGCGTCGGGTAGAAGGCGTCGCCCCCCGAAAAGTACT
>CAVWEW010000002.1:0-193854 GCA_963754255.1 uncultured Actinomycetota bacterium | reverse complement strand
GTTCTCGACCCATTCCCCCTCGGCCCACTCCCCTTGCTGGTAGCTGGCCTCCTCGGCGGCGATCTCGGACTCGCTGCGGATGTCGATGTGCCATCCCGTCAGGCGGGCGGCGAGGCGGGCATTCTGTCCCTCCTTGCCGATGGCGAGGGAGAGCTGGTAGTCGTGCACGACCACGGTGGCGTGCCCGCGCTCCTCGTCGAGGATGACGTCCTTCACCTTGGCCGGCTGGAGCGCCCGGGCGACGAACTCGGCCGGATCGTCGGAGAACGGCACGATGTCCACCTTCTCGCCCCGAAGCTCGGTGGTCACCATCCGCACGCGGGCGCCGCGGGCCCCCACGCACGCCCCGACCGGATCGACGTTGCCGTCGTTGGACCACACGGCGATCTTGGTGCGATGTCCCGGCTCACGGGCACACGCCTTGATCTCGACGATGCCGTTCGAAATCTCCGGCACCTCCAGTTCGAACAGCCGCTTGATGAGGCCGGGGTGGCTCCGCGATACGACGATCTGCGGACCTTTGCTTGTCTTGCGGACCTCGACGATGTAGGCCTTGAGGCGTGCTCCGTGGTCGTAGCGCTCGTAGGGCACCTGCTCGGCCTGGGGCAGCAGGGCCTCGACCTTGCCGAGGTCGAGCAGGGTGAAACGGCTGTCGGTCTGCTGGATGATGCCGGTGACGATGTCACCTTCACGCCCGGCGTACTCCTCGTATTTGCGGTCGCGCTCTGCCTCGCGCACCCGCTGCATCAGGACCTGCTTGGCCGCCTGGGCGGCGATGCGCCCGAAGTCCTCCGGGGTGTCGTCCCATTCCCTGATCACGTTGCCGTCCTCGTCGAGCTCCTGGCCGTAGACGCGAAACTCGCCCGCATCAGGGTCGATAGTGACGACCGCCTCCTCGGCGGCGTTCGGCAGGCGCTTGTAAGCGGCGACGAGGGCGTTGGCGAGGGCGTCGAACAGGGTGTCGACCGTTATGCCCTTGTCTCGCGCCATCTGCTGCAGCGCTTCGAGAAGATCGAAATTCGTGGGCATCAGCTCTCCGTCTTTGTTTCGGGGGGGGGCCAGGTCGTGGCCGAGATGATCTGGCTCGGGCAGGGTCCTTCCGGCGGGCCTGGGACGAATTGCCGGCAAGGGCCGCTCGCCAGTCGAAGACCGTGTGGACTCTCTCGAGGTCGGCGTGCTCGATACGACGGCCGCCGGCCGGCAGCTCCGGCCCGGAGACCACGATGGCGCCGTCTTCAGCCGACGTGATGACTCCCGTGAAGCGGCGGTCGCCGTCGCAGCCAGGCTTCAGCCTCACGGCGACCTCGGCGCCCACGAACCGCTCGAAGTCCTTCGGGCGGCGCAATCGGCGCTCGACGCCGGGACTCGACACTTCGAGCTCGTAACGTCGCGTTCGGGACGACATCGCTGGCATCGAGAGCCCTCGATATGGCCCTGGTGGCGCTGCCGATCGCCTCGAGGTCCACTCCCCCCTCGCGATCGAGGATGACGATGACATGTCCGGGACGAGTCTCGAGGTCGACGAGCTCGAGGCCGAGCGACGTGACGACGGGCGCGACGGCCCGCTCGACGTCCTCGGTGATACTCATCTCGCCTCCTCGCTTTCTCCCACTCGGCCGGACAAAAACAAAAGACGTGGGCAACCGCCCACGTCCTTCCAAACACCCCTACTGAACGGCCAAGGGACTATAGCAAGCGGAGCCGTCCGGAGGGGTCTGCGCAGGTCAGCGCTCCTATTCCGGGCCGGCCCACGAGCGCCACCGTCCAAAGTGCCTGGCCGAGGGCAGCCGGCGAAGGGGGGTGCCCGTCTCCGGGATCGACTACAGCTGGGAGTCGCCGAGGACCTGGCGGAGCTGGCGGCGCGCCAGCTCGAGCTGCTTGCGGACAGTCCCCTCGGCGATGCCGAGCGCCCGAGCCGCCTCTTTCGGCGTGCAGCCCGCCATGAGGCAGAGCACAGCGCAGCTGCGCCGCCTGCCCGGCATGTTCTCGAGCGCCTCCTCGACGACGTGGCGGGAGGCGACCTGGCCGCCGACGTCTTCGCGAGAGGCCCGCTCGAAGCTGAGGGGCTCCTCCCGGCGAAGGGAGCGGCGGGCGAGGCGGAAACCGACTCGGTAGACGTAGCCGGGAGGGTTCTCGCCCAGTCTCACCCTGCGCCAGTGACGGAGTGTTCGGGCAAAGGCCTCCTGAGCCACGTCCTCGGCTGCGGGCCGGTCGAGGCCGCCGAGCTGGAGGGCGCGCACGAGGCGCGGATAGTGCACCTCGTAGGCCTCGACGAAGTCGCTCGCCACTCGGACACGGGGGTCGGCACGAGAATCGGCGTCAATGCAGACAGTCTGCTCCACGACGTTGGCTTCGCCGCTGCTCGCGGCCGATGGGCCGCGTCGTGATCAGGGGCCGGCCTGTCAGCTGCGCTTGCCGGTGGTCGTGGGCGATGCACCAGGCGAGGATGGTCGTGGTGAGCTGGCCGGTGGCGAGGCGACGGGCATCGGCGCCACCATCCAGTACCGGCATGTGCCGACGACGGGCGTGGCCAGCGAACCCGTGGCAGGCAGCTTCACCCGCTCGAGGACCGAGCCGGTGCCCGATGCTGGCCACGAGCGTCACGGCGCCGGCGGTGCTCGTGGCTTCTCGGCCGGCTGGACGATGGACGAGGACTGACCACCCTTCCACCGGCGCCGTGGAGTCTTTCCCTCCGCCGGGAAACTCGGAGATGACGGTCCTGACGGCGGCGCTCGTGTGGGTGACGGCGAGGACGACCTCAGTCCCGCCGAGATCGACCTCTGCCGATGCCAGCACCGAGAACGGACGGCTCGAGGTGGCACCGGGGACGGCGAGGGTGGCCGTCGATCGTCCCCGCGAGACTGTGACGATCAGCTCGTTCGGGGAAAGGCAGGGTAAGGCCATCCGTACCGGCGCGACTCGCCGGCGGCTCCCGCCGCCCTTGTCGCCGATCCGGTGACCGTGTGGACAGTCCCGGGCGTCCCGGCGAAGGGCGCCTCCGGAGGCGATTTGCCCGCCGGCAGGGCGTACCGGGCGATTCGGCCTCGATCGTCACGCCATCGACGGTTCTCCTCGAACAGGCGGGTCAACGAGCTCCGCCGGAGAGAACGGACCGCAGCCGATCCTCGTGCACAGGGCGGCACGTATCGAGCCGGCACCGGAGCGACGAGAGCTGCCTGTGGCGAGGCCGACGCGGCCGGCCGGGGCTCCTCGGTGCCGGCCGCGGCCGACGAGGTGCTGATACCGGATTGTCCCGAGCCAGCCGAACACCCCGGGTCCCGGCAGCCGCGGCTGACTGTGCGACGAGGGCTTCGCCCATTCGAGGCCCGCCGGCAGCCGGGGCAGCCGAGCGCTCGCCGCTACCGGTCCGCCGTCGTCAGGGTCTGGTGGGGAGATCCCGGAGAGGCCGATCCCGATGCCGGCGCGGCGAGCGCCACGACCACCGCCGTCGAGGCGGCGATGCGCGCCCGCCGGATCCGGCGGCGGTCATGGCGGCGCACGATCCGGCCGAGCACCTCGGGGCCGGCTGCGGGCGCGCCGTCGGCGAGCAGATCGGGCAAATCGAAATCATCCATTCCCTCTTGCAAAGCCGGCTCCTCTCGATTCCGCGTACGGCTGTCTTCAGAACCTCAGCCCTCGCAGCGAGTAGACCACGCTTACCTGCACGCTCACGGGCTGGCTCCCTACCTGCAGCGGCACCTTTGCCGCCGATGCCGATGCCATGCTCGGCCCGGGCCCGTAAACCGGCTGCGGGGCCGGGTTCTCCTGATCCGATCACCCGGACTATCCCTCCGAGGGTGAGGCCGGCGCCGGCGGCGAGCTGGGATGCCTCCGTCCGCGGCACTGGCCATCGCTGCCGCCCGGGCCCTTGCCAGCAATCCTGACCGGTTCGAGATCGAGAAGGTGATCCCGTTCAGCTGCACCCCGCTTCCGGCGCTGCCGGCGGCGGCGTCGATGACAGAGCCGGCCGAGGAGATGTCTTGGGTCGTCACCGACAGGTCGTCATCGACCGAGAAGCCGGTTATCACCTGCCTCGAGCCCTCGTTCGCATAGACCTCGAGCTCCGATGTCTGCATCCCCGAGGCGGGCACCCCCTGCGCTTCAGGGTCGATTCGAGCCGGGCCACGAGGGAATCATTGTGCCGTAGAGCCGACGAGGCGCTCTGGGCGGTGCTGTGAACGCCGATCTCGAAGCTGAGCGTGTCCGGTTTGCCGGTCACTGTCCCCGATCCGGTAACCGAGATCGTCGCCCCGGCCCGCAGGGCCGCCGAACGGGAGGACACGAGGAGGTGGGAGGTGCTCCCTCTCGAGAGGGCCAGCGAACCGAGGGCCACTCCGGCGAGTCCCACGGTGGCGGCGGCAGCCATCGATGCCCAGCCACGCCCCCGCCGGGGGGTAACGGCCCGCCGTGCTCTCCACCGGCTCTAGGCGATCCCCTGCTCCGCGCTGATCCATGGCGTCTCCCATTTGGTCACGGGAGCGCCGCCCGGCCGCTCACCGCCGGCACCTGATCCCGTTGTCTATGAGTGCAAAGCCGCCATGACCTGTGAACGCGTAGTGGATAACGAGAACGCCGGCCGGTAGGTGATCCGGTAAACCGTGCCCCGATCATCTGGCCATGCCCCTGCCGGCGGTTGCGTCGCCATGGCCACCTCGACAGCGGCGACTTGTGCCCCCGGGGGAAGCCTCTGCCAGAATGGCCGCGGCGGGAACACTCGGGAAGGGACCATCCGGTCTCGGTGCCCTGAGTCCATGACGGCACCGCCCGACGCGTGGCGAGCGACGTCTCGAGCTGAGAGTTGAGATGCCTGGGCACCTCGAGGGATCCGACAAGGGGGACGACGCTCCGTCGCCGGCCGAAGAGGCCGTCACGACCCGGCCGTTGCCCCCGGGCCACCTCGAGGAGCCCGAATGGAGCCGGCTGCTCGTCGAGCTGGCGGCGCGGTCGCTGCTCCCGAACGAGATGCCGCTCGCGTGGCTCCTCGGCCCGGATCACGCCAGCGCCTTTTGCGAAGCCAGGCGCAGCCCCCCGCCGCCCTTCACGCCCGGGGCCCGACGGGGCCACGTGGGTAGTCCCCCGCAGTGCCACCGTCATCGACTCGGTCCGGCGCGCCCTGACCGGCGAGGGCCGCCGGGCGGCGACACCAGCGGAGGCGGGGCTCGTCACGTTGTGGGAGGAGGGCGGATCCGCTGCCTCCTCGATCTGCTGGCGGCTCGGTCGCTCGCCCTCGACGGTCCGCCGATCGCCGTCGGCTTCACCATCGCCGACCTCGTCGTCGAGCTGGCCTCCCGACGCTGGGCGCGCCTGGAGGAGGTCTACCTCGTCGGCCTCGGGCAGGAGATCCGCGGGCTCAGGCCGGTGAGGTTCCTCGCCGACTCCGGCGAGGCCGTCGCCTTGCTGAACGACCTGAGCGCCCGGAACGAAGCACCGGCCGACGTGCTTCGTCGTGGCGCCGGGATTGTCCGGCCGCCAGGCACAGCGCGACCTGCGCCAGCTGCTTGCTATCGCAGAACAGCTCCCTCGCACGAGCGTCGTCTGCTGCGACACCTCGGCACAGGTCCGCTGCACCTGGCACCTCTCCTCCCACCACCACACGCTCCGCCTCGAGGTCCGGAGGCGGTCGCGCGTGTCGGCGGTCCTCAGCCCCGGGCGCTGGGTCGAGCTGCCAGACACCGGCGCCGACCCCGGCGGCGGCACTCGCCCCGCCTGGTATCGGCCTCCGCCTCGGCGACTCCGCTGCCCCGCGAGGCGCCCGCAGGCCGCTCCGCCCTCAGAAGGCGAAGCGGGCGGCGTCGAGATCAGCTTCCTCGGGCCTGTACAGGTCGATCGGGGCCGGGTCGAACCTCGAGCGCCGGCGGCGCCTGACGGAGCTCATCGTCTATCTGGCCTTTCATCCCGAGGGCGTCACGGGCGAGGCCATCGCCACGGCGCTGTGGCCGGAGCGCCGGGTGCCGCGACAGACTGTCGCCAACCGCCTTCACGAGGCGAGGCTGGTCCTCGGAGTCACCTCCGAGGGCCAGCCGCGGATACGCCGGGCCGATGGCCGGCACAAGTTGTCCGGGCGACGTGCGGACCGACTGGGAGCAGTTCTGCTCTCTGACCGGGCCCGGGTCCGGCCCGAGCAGCTGGCACCAGGCACTCTCCCTCGTCCGAGGGCGGCCTTTCGACGGCCTGTCGCGGGGAGACTGGGTGACGCTCGAAGGGGCGGCTGCGCGCATCGAGGCGGACGATCGGCGACGCGGCCGTCCGCCTCGGCGAGCACATGCTCGGCAACGGCGACCCGGCCGGCGCCGCCTGGGCCGCCCGGCGCGGAATCGCCGGCGTCCCTTGGGACGAGCGCCTCTACAGACTGTTGATGCGCGCCGCAGACGCCTCGGGCAACCGAGGGGCTGTCGAGTCCGCGCTTCGCTGGCTGGCCCAGATCCATGGCCCTCGAGGGCGATCCGCTCGACGCTGTCCATCCGGCCACGGCAGCTCTGTATCGAGAGCTGACCGGGCTGGCGGCCGGTCGAGCTGACGTTGCGGCCGCACCGCTCCCGGCGGAGGCCCGCCCGGAATAGGGCGGACCGCTAGTCTCGGCCGGCGGAGGTGGTCGTGGGCATCCTCGAAGGGAAGCGAATCGTCGTGACCGGCGTCCTCACCGACGCTTCGCTCGCCTTCTCGATCGCCAAGGCCGTGCAGGAGGAAGGTGCCGAGATCGTCCTCACGAGCTTCGGACGGGCGATGTCGCTCACCCGGCGGATCGCCCGCCGGCTGCCGAGCGAGCCCGATGTACTCGAGCTCGACGTGACCCGTCCGGAGCAGGCGGCCGAGGTGGCCGGTGAGGTCGGGGATCGCTGGGGCTCCCTCGACGGGCTCGTGCACGCCATCGGCAACGCGCCCGAGAGCTGCCTCGGCGGCGACATCCTCCGCGCCGAGTGGCCCGACGTGGCCACGGCCCTGCAGATCTCCACCTACTCCCTGAAGGTCCTTGCCGGCGCCTTCGCCCCCCTCCTCGAACGGGCGCCGGCGGGAGGCTCCCTGCTCGGCCTCGACTTCGACGCCACCGTCGCCTGGCCCGCCTACGACTGGATGGGCGTGGCCAAGGCCGGTCTCGAGTCCCTCGCCCGCTACCTGGCCCGCGACCTCGGGCCCCGCAACATCCGGGTCAACCTGCTCGCCGCCGGGCCGGTGAGGACGATGGCGGCGAAGTCGATCCCCGGCTTCGCCCGCTTCGAGGAGGTCTGGGACGGGCGGGCGCCTCTCGGCTGGGATGTGCACGACGCGGGGCCGGTGGGCAAGACGGCGGCGGCCCTCCTGTCGGACTACTTCCCGAAGACCACGGGCGAGATCGTCCACGTCGACGGCGGCTTCCACGCCATGGGAGCCTGACGCCCCGGTCAGCCGTCCTCGCTCGAGCACGAGCCTCACGGCCTGCTCGATCGCCGTTCCCTCCGCCGCCGCCAGACGGAGGTGGCGGGCGCCCATGGCAGCCGCGAAGTCCCGGCCGAGATGGAGGGGCACGTCGGCAGAGTCGACGTCGACGACCACGGCCGCCACGCCGGAGGATGCGACCCTGCCGGCTGCCTCGACGGCGGCGGACACCGGATCGAAGCCTGGCGGCGCTCCCGTCGCCCTGCCGTCGGTGATGAGGACGAGCACCGGCACATAGCCCTCGGCGCGGAGGGCGCCTGGCAGACGGCCAGGCCCTGCAGGATGCCCTCGCCAAGCGGCGTCCGGCCGCCGGTCGGCAGGTCGGCGAGGCGGGCGCGGGCGATCTCGATGCTGGCCGTCGGCTGGAGGGCGACCCGGGCTCCCGCGCCGCCGAACGTCACCATGGCGACCCGGTCGCGGCGTTGGTAGGCGTCGGTGAGCAGCCCGAGGACGACGGCCCGAGCCGCCGCGGTCCGGTGATCTGCTCCCATCGAGCCGGAGGCGTCGACGCACAGGACGACGAGGTGTGAGGACCGCTGGCTCGATGACCGGCTCGTGGAGATCCTCGGGCACGAGGTCGGCCGCCGCCGCTCCCTCGAGACGGCGCCGGCGTCGCGGCCGCCAGAGCGGTCGGGCCGACGGCGATGCGGCTCGGCCGAGGACCGGCGGGACGAGCACCGATGGTACGGCCCCAGCGACGCACACCTTCGCCGGCTTGGGCGCTGGGATGCCTGGCCCGTCCGGGGGAGGAGCTATCTCCCGGCGGCGCCGCCAACGCCCTCCCCCCCGGAGCAAGCCGCATCGGCAGGACCTCGGCCGTGTGCCCACCGTCGAGGGGCGTCGGTGCCACGGGGCCGTCCGGCGATCCGCGCCGGTCCGCCAGGGCGATGGTCATCAGGTGAGCCCGGCCAGGCCTCGGAGACGCGGCCACCTGCCGGCCCCGGTCGACGCTTGGCTCCCCATCTTGGGGCCGGGAATCGGCGGTCACCGGACCGTCGCCGGCACCCTCTTCGCCGCCCTCGCCGGCGGTCAGGTTCTCGCTCGTCCGGCGCCCGCTCGGGCTGAGGGCGGCCGTGGCCCTGTCCATGGCCGCATCGAGCTCCTCCTTCGACAGGCCGGGCTGATCGAAGGGACCCCGCCGGCGGCGATGCCCGAGTGCGAGTGGCGCCACCCGGTAGATGTCGTCCACGGAAGGCGTGCCCCGGTCCTCGAGATCGGCCAGGGCGACGGCAGCCCGGCAGAGGGCCAGGTCAGCCCGGAGGCCGTCGGCGCCGAGCTCGACGGCGAGGCGGACGGCGAGGTCGACGATCGCCGCGGGGACCGTATCGGCCTCGGCCAGACCGAGACGTGCCCGCAGCTTTGCCCGGGCGATGCGGGCCCGTATCTCGGCCGTGACGGGCGCCCACAGGGCCATCGTCGCCTGCGGGTCAGCGTCGAAGTCGATCCGGCGGTGGACCGCCTCGGAACGAAGGGCCGGCTCGGTCGGCGATGCGACGTCGACCGCCAGCCCGAAGCGGTCGAGCAGCTGCGGGCGCAGCTCGCCCTCCTCCGGGTTCATCGAGCCGATCAGGAAGAACCGAGACCAATGCTCGAAGCTCACCCCGTCCCGCTCCACCCGGTTCGTGCCGGACGCCGCCACGTCCAAGAGGACGTCGACGAGGTGGTCAGGCAGCAGATTGACCTCGTCGACGTAGAGCACGCCTCCGTCGGCGCTCGCCAGCAGCCCCGGGTGGAAGCGACGCTCTCCGTCGCGAAGCGCCAAGGCGAGATCGAGTGTGCCGACGACACGATCCTCGGTCGAGCCGATCGGCAGATCGACGAACGGAGGGCGCGGCTCGCCGGGCAGCAGCTCGGCCAGACCGCGGGCGAGCGTCGTCTTAGCTGAGCCCTTCTGGCCCCGGAGCAGGATGCCGCCGAGTCGGGGCTCGACGGCACCGATGAGGAGCGCCAGCTTGACGTCCTCCATGCCGACGACCGCCGCGAAGGGAAGCCCCGGTCACGTTCGGCTCTCCAGTTGGTCGTCGTCGCCGTGCTCATCGGTCCTCCTCCCATCCCTCGCCCTCGAGCACGGCTTGAGCGCAGCGTGGCGAGGGAACCCTCAGAAGCGTCCCACATCCCACGGGCCCGGCCGCTTCGAGGAGGCGCTCGGCCACGCAGCGGAGCCCTTCGCACCGGCCGCTCCAGGGCCGCCGAGCTCCGGCGAGGAGCACAAAGAGCGCCGTGGTGACGTGCCTCGAGCACCGGATCGCCCGGGCGATGTCCTCCACCTGCGGGACGCGCCCGTCGGGGGGCCCGAGGAACGGCCGCTCCTCCGCGCGCCCCCGGTAGTGATTGGTGCCGCCGAGGCGTAGGCCGAGGGCGGCGGCGAACGCCGCCTCGACCACGCCGGCATTGGGGGAAGGGTGTGCGCCCGCGTCGCGGCGAACTGCTCGCCAGACCGCGCCCGCCGCTTTTGGCCGCACCGCCGCCACGAGGAGCGCCGTCACCCGCGCCGGGACGAGATTGGCGGCATCGTCGGCCCGGGCGCTCGCCCACCCGAAGCGCCTGTAGCGGGCGTCACGGTGACCGACCATCGAGTCGAGGGTGTTGACGGCTCGATAGGCGAGCGTCCCACGGGCCCCCCCGACGGCGGCGTACAGGGCCGGAGCCACGATGCCGTCGCTCGTGTTCTCGGCGACCGATTCGATGACGGCGCGGGCCATGCCCGCAGCGTCGAGGCGGCGCACGTCCCGCCCGACGAGGCGAGGCAGCCACCTGCGAGCTGCTTCGAGGTCCCCCGCCTCGAGGGCGTCGGCCACCTGCGCCGCCGCCTGCCAGAGCCCTTGTCCACTCGACCGTCGTGAAGCCGGCAGCGAGCGCCCCACCAGGAAGTCGATCCATCACGGCCCCGGAGAAGTGCCGGGGCGGCCATCCCACTCAACAGGTAGGTGACGCCGGCCAGCCGCTTGTCCTGCCAGATGCGGCGCTCGAGAGCCTGCATCGCATCGTCCGTAGACCGCCACCGGATGCGGGCGCAGGTAGTCGTCTCCGAGGAAGGCATCGAACAGGAGCGCGCCGGCGGCACTGGCAGAGGCCCGCTTCAGCCTCGACGGACGTCCGCTCCCGCCCGCACCGCCGAAACGGGCGCCCAGGCGAAGCGGCACGCCACAGAGACGGCCGGCCCTCCATCAAGGCGCGCCGAACTTCCCCGGCTCACCACTTGCCGGCCGCCACGACGAGGCCGGCTGTCTCGGCGGCGAGACCGGCCGCCCCGAGCACATCGCCGGTGTAGCCACCAAGCTTCCGCCACGCCCAATGCCAGGACCCCAGCACCGCCGGCGAGCTCGCCCGCGAGAACCGCCGGCGCCGCCCGGGGGTGCCACCCGACGAGACGCAGCAGCCGCAGCCCACCACGGCGAGAACACAGGCGAGCGTCCCGAACGTGAGGGTGCCGGCCTCGTGTCGCTCTTGGCCTCGCACCGTAGGCGCTCACCATGCCGGACTTGCCTGGCGTAGGGAAGGTGGATCGTCGCCAGCCCCATGAGCGCCCTGCTCGTCGCCCAGAGGCCGGCGAGGAGGAGGACTCGCCGGCGAAAGACGGCCGCCCGACGGATCCGAGGGCCGCCACCCGCATGGCGATGAGCACCGCGGCGGATCCGACGCCGAATGCGCCCACCTCTGGCTCGGACATGACCACGAGCCGCTGCTCCCGCTCGAGATGGGCCAGGAGGCCGTCGGCGGAGTCGATCCACCCGTCGAGGTGGAGCATTCCGGTGAGGGCAAGATCAGCGGCGACGACGCCGCCGGCGGCGACGAAGGGCGGCAGAACCTCGTCGAGCGCCCACCACATCGCGCCGAGAACCGCCCCGAGCCCGGCACCGACGACGGGGAACCAGGGCACGGACGCTGGCGGTCGCCGGCGCAGGGCCACCGACCACCGTCAACAGGCCGAGGCGCCACGGGCTCCCTCGCCCGCGCCTCGCTCCGGCGCCGGTCACGGCTGACGGACCATCTCGAGCGCCGGAGGCAACGACAGCACGCGACCGGCCACCACGAGCAGGACGTCGTCTGCCGCCGCGGCGACCTCACGGTTGAGCGCGCCGAGGGCGTCCCGGAACTCGAGGCCGGCCGGCGTCTCTGGGTGGACGCCGAACCCGACCTCGTCGCTGACAAGGATGGTGCACCGCCGCCGGAGCGGCGGCGGTTGAGCGCCGCCCTCAGCTGGGTGACGTCGGCGGCGAAACCGGGGCGACCGGCGAGCCACGTCCCGAGCGAGTCGACCAGTGCGATGCCTGAAGGCGGGCATTGGTCGAGCGCTGCACCCAGGTCCCCCCCGAGCTGAAGCTCGACGGTCTCCCAGCCCGCCGGTCGCCGCGATCTGTGCACTTCGATCCGGGCGGCGAAGTCTGCGTCTGCGTCGTCAGGGACAGCGGTGGCGACAAAGGTGACCATCCCGCCCGAGCTGCGGGCCGCCCAACGAGCGGCCAGCTCCTCGGCCACCTGTGACTTCCCTGAGCGGGCGCCTCCGAGCACCAGCACAATCATGACGATCCGACCGTCCTCACATCCACGCGTCTCCTCCGCCCTCTCAGGCAGTCCCGACGGGCAGGTTCCTCGCTCCCGGATCCGGGCTCGCCCCGGCCTTCCCGCCCGTGAGGGCCGTGGCCTCATCGGAACTCGCTCCCCGGTCACAGTTGCGGGACAACCTCGGCTTCTTGCCGAGTTCCCTACGCCGCTCGGGGAGGCTACCGCGACCCGAGGAGGAGAGTTCGGCCCACGGCCGGCCGGCCCCATGGTCCTCCTGCCGGCATGACCGGCGTCGTCGAGCGAGCGACCGCAGGCCCGGTAGGGTGACCAATATTGGCGGCGTGGCCGAGTGGTTTAGGCAAGGGCCTGCAAAGCCCTGTACCCCAGTTCGATTCTGGGCGCCGCCTCCAGTGACGCTGCCTCGGACTGTCGTCCTGTCGGCTCGAAGCGCCCACAGCTGCCCTTCGGCGGGGAAACTACCGCCAGTTCAGAGTTCTGCCGCGCAGCTGTAGGTCAGGTCCCGTACCTGGTCAGTTGGCTGAAAGCTAGTGCCGCGGTCCATCGACGTCAGCGGCAGCCGCCGGGACGTCTTTCGCAGCGTCGTCAGCGTCTACAGGAGCGTCTTCACCTTCGGGGAGCCCTGAGAATTGCCGAGACCGCTCGAGGATCTCGCGAGCCTCCTCGGCGGACATCTCGTCGGTCACGTGTTCAGCCTAGGTCTTCTTTCAGCCCTGAACAGCCGACGCGCCGATGCCCGACCCTTCCGCAGTCGAGCATCGGGCTCCCCCTCGACCTTGGAAGCACCGGATGGTTCCCTAATCCGGAGCGGGCGAGAGGAGATCCAAAGGCAAGCAACCGGTCAGGCCGGCAACCGCCGCATAAGACGCTGACAGTCGTCTGTCACTCGGGCGTCCCGCCGGCGTCTCCAGCAGAGGCGAGACGGCCTGCCAAAGTTGCCGAGGCCCTGGCCCCGCTCTGGACCCGGCGCCGGGAGCATCTGCCAGGATGTCGGTAGCTACCCGAGCCGCCTGGGAGGAAACCGTTGCCTGTCCGCTTTCAGTTGGTCATCGATTGTGCCGACCCGGACCGGCTGGCTCAGTTCTGGGCCGGCGCGCTGGGCTACGAGCTCGCGCCGGCTCCGGCTGGATTCCCTACCTGGAACGACTTCTACCGCAAGCTGGGGGTGCCCGAGGAGGAGCTGGTCGAGGGGGCGGACAGGATCAGCGACCCGGACGGTCACGGGCCGAGCATCTGGTTCCATGTCGTCCCAGATACCAAGGCGGTCAAGAACCGGCTGCACCTCGACATCCACGCCAGTGGCGAGCGGACCGATCCGATCGAGGCTCGAAGGAAGCGAGTCGACGCGGAGGCCAGCCGCCTGGCCGGCTTGGGCGCCACCATCACCGGCGCATTGTCCGAGGAAGGGCTGGACCACTACGCGGTGGGGATGAAGGATCCGGAAGGCAACGAGTTCGACATCAACTGACGCAGCAGCCGAGGCTCGAAATCAAACGGAGGTTAAGAGCACTGCGCCCACCTGATCGAAACTGTCCTCACGATGGAGTTCGACTCCAAGGCAGCATCGCTCGCCGGGTGATCCGAGGAGCTCCTGCTTTGGCCCGGTGGCACTCGCCGGACACGCAGGAGACTTAACCCATGATGGCGAAGCAAGTTGTCGTGATCGGAGGTGGCGTCGCCGGAGCGAGCGCCGCCTACCGCCTGGCCCGGGACGGCGTCGGTGTCACCCTCGTCGATGCGTCACACGAGGGCCAGGCGACAGCCGCAGGCGCCGGCATCATCTCCTACGCAGGCTTAGGCCAGGGAGACGAGTGGCGACGTTTCTTTCAGGCCGCGACCGCCTATCACCGAAGCCTTGTAGCAGAGCTCGACGCCATGGGCGAGGCGGAGATCGGGTACCGGATAGTCGGCGAGCTGATCTTGGCGCCAGGAGGCGGCGGCGAGGCCCGTCTCGCCGAGCTGGCCGGTCGGCTCGAGGAGGCCAACGCCGACTGGCAGGACCCCCAGATCGGCGCGGTCAACCTGCTGTCGCCTGCCGAGGCGCAAGAGCTCTTCCCGCTGCTCGACACTGACCTTGGTGGCGTACACCTCACCGGGGTGGCGCGTCTCGACGGCAGGTCGTTCCGCCAGGCCCTCCACAGGTCGGTGACGCGGCTCGGCGGGCGAGCCGTGAATGGTTTGGCGGTCCTCCGCCGAAGACCCGGTGGGCCGGCGCCACTAGTCGAGCTTGCTGGCGAGACCCTCGAGCCCGACGCCGTCATCGTCGCCGCCGGGGCGTGGACCCAACAGGCTCTGGCCCCGCTCGGTCTGAGCGTTCCGGTCGAGCCGCAGCGCGGCCAGATCCTTCATCTGGCGCTCCCAGGCACTGCCACGGAGAAGTTCCCCGTGCTGAGCGGCTACGGGTCGGACTACATGGTCACCTTTCCGCCCGACCGTGTAGTCGTCGGGGCAACGAGAGAGACCGGGAGCGGCTTCGACTACCGCGTCACCGCCGGAGGGGTCCGGGAGATGCTGGTCCGTGCCCTCGGCGTGGCGCCGGGTTTGGCGAGCGCGACGCTGGCCGAGATACGGGTAGGTTTTCGCCCGGCAAGTCCCGACGGCCGACCGGTCCTCGGTGCTGTCGCCGGCCACGAGGGCCTCTACCTCGCCACAGGCTTCGGACCTTCTGGCCTCACTCTCGCCCCCTATTCGGGTGCTCTCGTCGCTGCCGCGGCGAGCGGGGTCGAGGCGACGGATCTCGGCCCGGTCGACGACCTACTCGAGGCGTTCTCGCCGGTCCGCCTTCGATCGACACCTTGAACGCTGCCTCATGCCGCTGCGGCGGCCGTCCGTCTCGGCGTTCGATGAGAGCGGCAACGTCACGCTTGGTGCTCTTATGCCAACTCCGCCGAACTGGCGAGGATGGATGTGTGGGCTATCTGAGGACCTCCGGGCATTCCTCATGTAGCTACTGAACTCTCGGCCCAGGGTGCCGCGAACGGCATAGCAACCGCTTCCTCCCGGTGGCCCTCGTCTCACGATTGCTCCGTGCGCGAGGTTGAGCGGTACTTCGAGCCCGCCCTTGGCTTCTCGGTCATGCCTGTGAAACCTCAGCACGCTCGTCTAGGCCGGGCAGGCCCTAGTCAACACTTGCGCGGGCGAGCCGGGCGACCGCCCTGTTGCCGCAAACTCCGCCGGCTGTCACACTTCTGGCATGGCAGAACCGAGGCCGATCACAAATGGTTGGGACCCGCGACTGACTGAACGCCAGGCGCGGCGGATGAGCCAACAGGAGTACCAGCAAAAGCTGCGGGATATGCGGGCAGCGGCGATGCGTGCCAACGTGACGGCGGCCCCGGCGCTGGACCGGCGGCGCGCAAGGAGTCTGAAGCAGATCTTCCTCACGACCCTTGGCGTTCTGCTGTTCCTTGCCGTGGGGGTCCTTGCAGTCGGCGCCCTCATGTCCCTATCGCACTCGCCGAGTTGCTCCAACTACTCGATCCGGGCCGGAACCTGCACACAGGGCAATAGCAGCCCATAGACGAACTGTCTCGGCCGCGGTTTCCTAGTCACTGCGCCCCTATCTTTGGCTTTCGGCGGGCACGAGCGCGGCAACGCCGGCCGACTTTGAATACCTGACCGGCTCTGTGACCTCAAGATTTTACCGCCGGACGTCGATAGCAGTAGGTCGGCCTGACGGAACGGGCTCCGTAACCGACATCGGCGTCGTCTTGGGGAGCGGCCTTCCATACGCCCCCCAAGGCGTGCGCTGCATCCTCACTGCACGGGACGACAAGCCGGATGTGGACCAGCCACATCATGGACTGAACATGACGAACCTCATCGCCTCGGCTGTCCCTTTCGGACTGAGTACGGCACAGCCGGTCGCCGTGCACGGAGTCACCTCGTAGGACCCGGGGGCGTCCCCCGGTGCCCTGAACGTGAGCGAGGTCCCGCTAGCGGTGATGATGTCATAGGCGACGGTCGGAGACGTCTTATTGACGAAGTCCACCGAAGTCACGTCCGAGAGCCCGTTGCCGGAGATCGTCAGCCGCTCGCCACCAGTCACCGGTCCACGCCGTGGGTTGATGGCGGTCACTCTGGGGACGCCGGCGTAGCTGAACCGATGAGCTTTGGAGAGGCCGCCGAGCGACAGGACGCGCACGCCGGCCGCCAGCCTGGTGGGTCCGGTGCTCGAAGGGCCGGGCGGGGGCTGCAGCACGATCACGTCCGGCCCGATGGAGACGAGGGACGAATCCTGGCTGTAGTAACTGGAGGGCGGGCCGAAGTCCACCCAGTCAAAGGTCAGAAGGCTGAACCCGGTGCCGGTGATGGTGACCGGACTCGAGCCGGTGGCGTCGCCCGGATCAGGTGTGATCGACGAAACGGTCGGGCGCGGCGCGTAGTCGTATTCGCTCGGGGCGGCCACGATCTCGGTGCCGGGAGCCGGGACGATGATGCCCTCCCCGTTGTCTGCCGCCGGTCCGGTGTAGGCCGGCAGGATTGACGACACCTCGCTCGACCCGGCCCTGCCCTTGACGACGACTTCCACTTGACAGGTGTTGGCCGGGTCGAAGCCGCCTCCTCTCCTGCACGAGGTCGACGACGATCTGGGCGGAGCATCGACATGAAGCTCGTCGTCGGACAGGACCGCCACGTTGCTGCCCGGGACACCGCCGAAGGTGACCTTGGAGATCGGGCCTCCTACGACGAATCCGCTTCCGAACACCACGACGCCGTGGCTCCCGCTGACCGGTCCGCCCGAGGGGCCGACCGCGCGCACAGAAGGAAGGGTTCCTTTGCCAGCTCGTGCCTTTGCCGTGTAATCAAAGAGAGTCGCCGCCGTCGGCTCGCTCGTGAGCTCGTCTCGTCCGGGGTTGGATGTGACCGTGACCGCTACCGAGCCGGCGGCATGTCCGATCGTCGCCGGCGGTGTGACGATCGCAGGGGAGACCGCCGTGATCTCAGAGCGTGAGACCACATGAACATCCGCGGCACGCCGGCCACCAAACTCGACGGCAGCCGAGGTCACTTCGGTGAAGTTGCCCCGGATCATCACGATAGTTCCGCCTGAGGACGGTCCTGTCGACGGGACCACCTCTGTCACCGTGGGCCTCGCAGGCGAAGACGTGGAGCCTCCGAGAGCTCTGCACAGGTTCGCTGCCAGTCCCGGCTGGCCGGCCGCACCGGTGACGATCGGAGAGCCCAGACCGGAGGCCAGGTCGTATCCCTTCGTGGCTGGATAGCCCTTGCCGAGGTCGTAGGTGTCGTTCGAACCCCGGGTGATGTCGTTGAAGGAGTCGGCTTCCTCGCTGGGGCTCGCCGCCACTTCGTACAGGCCGGGCGAGACGAAGCCAAGGTCTCGCTGCCGGGAGCTGTCTCCTGTGGGAAGCGCCGCGCAGGACGGCGACGAGGCGATCTCCGCCGTGATCGCCGCCCACATCGGCGCCGATTCGGACGTGCCCCCGAAGGTCGTCCACCCGCCGGCAGAGGCCATGTATACGCTCGGCCCTCGGAGCTCGTCGGCGTCGAAACTCACGTCGGGTACTTGCCGGCACGGCGGCACGTTCGCGTTGAGCCGCCCGCTGCAGAAGTCATACGCCGGCTTGCGGGAGTAGCTGTTGGCCACCCCGAAGACGCCCGAATCGGCCTGCCACACCGGACTCGACCAGGTGTCGGAGATCCCGCCGCCCCCACCGCCCCCACTGATGCCGTCATTCCACACCGTCTCCGAGGGCGGCTCGGAGTCGGTGAGCAGGGTGGTGCCACCAGCGCCGACCACGAACGGCTGGCTCGCCGGGTCATCTACCGACAGGTCGGGAGCGACCGGGGTCGGCGAATCGAACGAGCAGTCGTCTGAGCCGCCGTCACCGGCCGCCGCGTAAACGGTCTCGCCTTGGGCGGCGGCCTCCTCGAAGAGGTAATTCTCGACTTCCCTCGTACCCGGGGCGTAACGGTCGAGAGCTGCTTCACACAGGCCCCAACTCGTCGAGATGATGTTGGCGCGGTCCTGGCTCACGATGGTGTTGTAGACGTCGGTGCTGCCATAGATGTTGCCGTAATTGTTTTGCGGTCCCTCGTAGACGACCATGTTCGCCGCGGGTGCCATCCCTGAGATGTTCTCGATGTCGAGCACCGCTTCGCCTGAGCCGGAGCCGATGCCGGCACCGCCGTCGACCTCCACGTTCTTGATCTGGGAGGTGTGGCTCCTGTCGAAGTAGCACCGATCGAAGGTGGCGATGTCACTCGCCAGGTACGGCTCGAGCTCGAAGATGGCCACGGTCTCGCCCTTGCCAAGGGCTCCGGCGCGGTAGAGCCCGTCGAGCCCGTAGGCGCGGGCGAGCTGATCGTCCGTCCACCCGTGCTCTCTCTTCGTTCCCGACACGGCGGCCGGACAGGCGACCGGAGCAGCGGAGGGCCCAGCTGTGGCGGCCGGGGAGAAAGGGCGGCCGGCGGAGCGCGGCGCGCTCGCGGGAGCCGGAGCCATGAGCGGCCGGACGGAGACGAGCTGGTCGAGCCCGAGCACCGCTGTCACGTGCGGCCCAACGGCGACAGGGAGCACAGGAGCTTGCGCTGCTCCCCAGCCCGAGCTCCCGTCGGGAAGTCGGTATGAGCCGAGCCTCACGCGAAAAGCGGCGTCGATCCGACTGGCCGGAGCGCTCGCAGGAAGCAGCAGACCGTTCGCCGAGACGGCTCCGAGGTGAAACCCCTTGGTGCCGAGCCACCGCTCCAGCTCCGCGATCGCCCCCGGCGAGGGCCCGAAGCGCTGCCTGAATTCGGCGGGCGTGAGACGCCGACCCCAGAAGGCAGTACCGGGCGTCGCCACCTCCGTGGCGTAGCGCTGGAGGGCCGATGGTGACCGTGGCGTCAGGGCGAAGCCGATGTGCATGACCCGGCCGGGCGCCATGGCACCAAGGGCCTGAGCGCCACCCGGCAGCTCCGGGGCTGCTCCCACCTTGACGAAGCGTGGCATCGCCGGTGCTTGGCCGGTGGCGATCACTGGAGCAGACAGCCCGAGCGCTCCTGTCGTTGCGAGTGCCGAGGTGGCGAGCACGTACCACGCCGCTCTTCGAGATGCGGCCATGGGTGTTCGTGCCGACCGTACAGATGGCATCGTTGCCTCTTTCCACCGGCCGGCCGCTACTACCGACGATGGCGCATCGTACTTCCGAGTCAGCGGAGTTGTCTCCTCGAGGCTCCACAGCAGAAGGCCGAGGCCGCTCAGCTGTCTGGCCGCCTGAGAGACGGCCGATTACCATTCGCAACATGACTGGTGCCATGCGCGATGCGCACCGCTCCGGGCCCCCACGACCAGCAGGCGTCCAGGCGGTCGAGCGGGCCTGCCGGCTGCTCGACGAGGTCATCAAGGCCGGTCAACCGGTGACGGTCGGGGAGCTTGCCCGGAGGACCGATCTTCACCAGAGCACCACCTCGCGGTTGCTCGTGTCCCTGGAGCGGCACGGCTTCGTGGAGCGGGAGGGAGCTCGGGGTCGGGTGCGGATGGGCCAGGGGCTTCTCAGGCTGATGGAAAGTCGCTCCTCGAGGCAGGTGCTGCTGGAGGCGGCCGAGCCGATCCTGAAAGAGCTTGGTCGGGCGACCAATGAGACTGTCAATCTCGGGATTCCCGTCACAGGCGGCGTCGACCACATCGCACAGGTCGATGCACCCCATATCCTCGCCACCACCAACTGGGTGGGGCGTGTCATCCCGCTTCATTGCTCCTCCACGGGCAAGGTGTTCCTCGCCTTCGGCACGGTGGAGCTTCCGAACGGGCCGCTGGAGCAGCTCACGGCGGCGACTCTCGCCAACCGCTCCGAGCTCGAGGCCGAGCTCGCCATCGTCCGCCGCCGAGGTTTCGCCACGCTGATCGACGAGCTCGAGCCCGGGCTGCGGGCGGTGGCCGCGCCGGTAGTAGGCAGCCGTGGTGAGGTGGTGGCAGCCCTGGCGGTGTCCGGGCCGGCCGTCCGTCTCCCGAAGAGGCGGCTCCACCAACACGCCGAACTGCTTGCGCAGGCTTGCGCAGCGTTGAGCGCCCGCATCAGCCCGGCATTCGCGCGAGCACCGAGCCCCGCCGTGCAAGTCCCGACCGGCGATTGAGCCGTTGCCTGACCCAGCAGACACGGCGCGTCGGGATCGGTGCGAGGGCAGGCATCGAAGCAAACAGCCGACCGCCACTCGGAGGAAAGCCCTTGGCTGCCGGGGCCGCCCCGGCTCCGCCCCTTTCGCGATGCTAGCTTCTGCTCTCCTCGATGACACAGGTACCGGCACCCGGCTGCGCACCCGGGAGGGAGAACGGGCTCAGTGTCACTCTGGCGCGATGGGAGGGCAACCGGTGCAACGCCGTTCGGAGGCCTTGACCGCCTCCAGCTGCCAGCAGAAGAGACCGCCGAGGACGAGGATGACCTCGCGGGTGGCGGTCACCGGCAAGCCCACGCCGGCCGGGACATCGGTCGAGTGAGCCGGGTCCGATCATGTTGATCCGCTACATCGCCCGGCGCGCTCGTGACGGCGTTGCATCGTCGCTCATCATCGTCATGGCCTTCCTCGCCATCCTCGACCGCCTGATCCCGGGAAACCCGGTCACCTACATCTTCGGCGCCCACGCCAATGAGGCCCTGATCAAGCAGGTGCGCCGTGAGATGGGCCTCGACGTCTCCGTCCCGGTCCAGATCTACCAGTACATCTTCAATGCCCTGCACGGGAATCTCGGGACGGACTTCGTCACCAACCAGTCCGTCTCCAGTCTGGTCTTCCTCAACCTGCAGTACACGGTCGTGCTGGCGCTCTCCGGCCTCGGCCTCGCCGTCGTCGTGGGCGTGCCGCTCGGCATCCTTGCCGCCACCAGGCCCGGCGGGATCCTCGACCGGGTCGATCGGGATCATCTCGATCTCGTTCATCACGGCGCCGCCGTTCGTCGTCGGCCTGCTGCTCATCCTGATCTTCGCCGTCCACCTCCGCCTCCTGCCGGTCATCGGCGCCGGCATCCCCGGGGACCCGGCCGACGACCTGCGGCACCTCGTCCTCCCGGCGGTGGCACTCGCCCTCGGCTGGATCGGCTACATCTCCCGTCTCGTCCGGAGCAACATGCTCGAGGTTCTCACGGCGAACTACGTGCGGACGGCCCACGCCTTCGGCATCCGGCGCAGCGAAGGTGTTCTACAAGTACGCCCTCAAGAACGCCGCCGCTCCGGTGGTGGCGATTCTCGGCGTCGGCCTCGGCAGTCTGCTCGGAGGTGCGATCTTCATCGAGGTCATCTTCGACCGGCCCGGGCTCGGCCTGCTTGCCTACGACGCCATCGCCTCGAGGAACTACCCCATCGTGCAGGGCACCGCGCTCGTGATCGCCGTCATGGTCGTCGTCGCCAACCTCTTCGCCGACATCACCTACCGCCTGCTGGACAGCCGCATCCAGCTCGGACAGACGGCCGCTACCTGAAAGGCGGCCAGATGACACTTCTCGGGGCAGCCCGCCCAGGTGACCCCGCCGGGCTGATCGACTTCGATCTCACCGGACCCGCCTCCCGGCCCAGTCGCCGCAGACGGGCCAGGGGTGCCATCGGGTCGATCCTCACGACGCCCGGCGGCACGCTCGGCACCGTGATCGTCCTCGGCCTCGTCGTCCTCGCCATCTTCGGACCGCGAGCTGGCGCCGTACTCCTTCAGCGCCATCGACGTGAACGCCACCCTCCAGGCCCCTTCTCTCCACCACCTCCTCGGAACCGACCAGCTCGGCAGGGACATCCTCTCCCGCCTCATCTTCGGCACCCGGATCGAGCTGGAGGTGGCCGTGCCGGCCGTGGCAGTCGCCCTCGCCGGCGGCCTCGTGCTCGGGATGCTCGGCGGCTACCTCGGCGGGCTCGTCGACAATGTCGTGGTCCTTCTGACCGACACCTTCCAGTCCTTCCCCGCCATCGTCCTTGCGCTGGCCCTGCTGACGGTGCTCGGCCCGTCGCTGCGCAACCTCATCATCGTCATCGCCGTCGCCTTCATGCCCCAACTACGCCAGCACGAGCCGGGCGCTCGTGCTGTCGGTCAAACAGAACCAGTACATCGTCGCCGAGCGGGCTCTCGGCGCCGGGCGGCTGCGGATCATGGCCGCCACGTGCTTGCCGAACATCGTCGCCCCGCTGTTCATCCTGCTCGCCATGGACACCCCGAGCGCCATCACGACCGAGGCGGGGCTGTCGTTCCTCGGCCTCGGCGTCCCGCCGCCCAACCCGTCGTGGGGGTCGATCCTCTCCGACGGCTTCAACTCGATCTTCCAGGCGCCCTGGGCGGTGCTGTTCGCCTCGTCTGGCGCTCGGCATCGCCACTATCGGGTTCCTCACCTTCGGAGAGGCGCTGCGCGACGTCCTCGACCCCCGCGTCGAGGAGTGTCCCGGTGGCGAGCATGGCGAGCGCTGAACCGGCCGAGCGAGCGACGTGGTCCTCGAGATCGAGGAGCTGGCCGTCGAGTACCGCAGCCGTGGCGTCGACGATGCGGGTGCTGCCCGAGGTCGACCTCACCTTGAATCGGGGCGACGTCGTCGGCCTCGTCGGCGAGTCAGGGTCCGGCAAGTCCACGCTCGCCCTCGCAGTGCTACGGCTCCTTCCGGCCAATGGCCGCATCGTCGGCGGCCGGATCCTCCTCGAGGGCAGCACCGACATCGCCAGTCTATCGAGCCGAGCAGCTGCGGCGACTACGCGGCCGGAAGGTCGCCATGATCTTCCAGGATCCGCTCACCTCCCTCAACCCGACCTTCAGGATCGGCAACCAGATGGTCGACGTCCAGGTCGCCCACTGCGCACATCGCGTCCACCGGGCCGACCGCAGGCAGTTCCTCGCCCGGGCCGTCTCGCTCCTGCGCCAGGTCGGGCCTGCCCGATCCGGAGCATGTTGTCCGGCTCCTATCCGCACCAGCTCTCCGGCGGCATGCGCCAGCGCGTCGTCATCGCCATGGCCCTCTCGCTCGAGCCGGAGCTGCTCGTCGCCGACGAGCCGACCTCCGCGCTCGATGTCACCACCGAGGCCCAGATCCTCGCCCTGCTGCAGGACATCAGAGCAGGGCGCGATCTGACGATCCTGTTCGTCACCCACGACCTGAGCGTCGTGGCGGAGATTTGCGAGCGGGTGGTGGTCATGTACGCCGGCCAGGTGATGGAGCAGGGCAGAGTCGCCGATGTGTTCGAACGCCCGCAACATCCCTTACACCGAGGCCTTGCTCGAGGCGATCCCGACCCGCGCCCACCGTGGCCGCCCGCTGGCGAGCATTCCCGGACAGGTACCCTCCCTCCTCGGTGAGCTGGCGGCTGCCGGTTCGCCTCCCGTTGCCGCTACGTGCAGGACGTCTGCCGGGTCGAGGAGCCGCGCCTTGTCGCATCCGGCCTGAGCGAGGCGGTCCGATGCCACATGCGGGATCCCGATTCCTCCTTCGACCGCTCGGAGGCGGCTCACGCCCCCGCCGCCCCGACATGAGCGAGACCATCCCCACCGGGCGCGCCTTCGGTTCCCACCACGGATCGCAGCTCGCCACTCTTGAAGCTCGAAGGCCTGCACGTCGTGTTCTCCGGAGACGGCGGTCTGGCAAAGCTTCTCGGACAGGGCCAAGGGCGTCCGGGCAGTCGACGGCGTCGACCTCGAGGTCGGAGACGGCGAGGTACTCGGGATCGTCGGCGAGTCAGGGTCGGGCAAGACGACCCTCGCTCTGGCGGCGCTCCGTCTCACCCGGACGACGGGCGGCCGCGTCCTGTTCAGTGGCAACGACGTCACCCGCCTTGGCGGCGGCGGCGTGCGCAGGTTCCGGCGCCATGCCGTCATGATCTTCCAGGACCCGCACTCGAGCCTGAGCCCACGGATGCAGGTCTCCTCTTTGCTGATGGAGCCGTACGCGATCCACGATGTCCCGAAGGCCGAGCAGTACTCGGTGCCCGAGCTGCTGCAGATGGTCGAGCTCCCGAAACGTCTGGCCGACTACTACCCGCACGAGCTGTCGGGCGGGCAGGCACGGCGGGTCGGAATCGCCCGGGCACTCTCTCTGCGACCGCGCCTCATCGTGGCGGACGAGCCGACGGCGGGCCTCGACGTCTCGGCCTCGAGCGCCATCCTCAACCTGTTGCAGTCGTTGCGTGGCCAGTACGGCACGGCCTACATGATCATCACGCACGCCCTCAACATCGTCGGTTACCTCGCCGATCGGATCGCGGTCATGTACCTCGGCCGGCTGGTCGAAACCGGCCCGGCGGAGAGATTTACGACTCCCCTCTTCACCCCTACACGAGGGCGCTCATCGCGGCGATCCCGGAGATGGATCCGCGCCACGCCAAGCGGGCGGCTCTCGTCACAGGCGAGATCCCGAGCCCGAGAGACCCCCCCTCCGGCTGCCACTTCCACCCTCGTTGCCCCTTTGCCGTCCCCGAGTGCCGCACCGTCGACCCCGTGCTGGAGGAAGCCGGCCCGGGCCGCTGGGTGGCCTGCCACCAGTGGCAGGAGGTCGCCGCCGCCGCCCCGCCGGCTCCGGGGTGAGCCGCCGCGTGAACGAACCACCGAACCGCCATGTGAATCACGGCCGCCTCCAGGCTCCGGTGTCGTTGCACCATGTGAAACGGCGGCTTATCATCCGCTCATAGAGCAGAAGCAACGGAGGGACTTGGTGGTACCCGACCGAGTCCGACCGGCAGAAGGTGCCGCGAGGGCCCGGATCCGCGCTGCTGGCCAGGGCTCGAGGAGGATGGATGACGGCTAACCCGAACGAGATCAGGTCTCTGGTCGGCGAGTACACCTCTGACCGAATAGACCGCCGCCAATTCCTCAGTCGTGCCCTCGCTCTCGGGTTGTCCGCCCCGGCGGCCGGTGTGATCCTCGCTGCCTGCGGTTCGTCGAAGTCATCGAGCCCCCCGTCGAGCGCCTCTACCTCCGGGAAGCCGCCGACGACGACTCTCACCTACCGGCCGGAGAATGACGTGCAGGACCTGGACCCGGCCTCCTGGGTGTCCCAGGACGACGTGATCGTCTTCGACTGCATCTACGAAGGCCTCGTCACGTTCCGGCCCGGCAGCTGGGACGTTGTCAACCAGCTGGCCGAATCTTTCGAGCCGTCCTCGGACGGGCTCAGGTACCACTTCAAGCTGAAGCCCGGCATCGAGTGGCAGAAGGGCTACGGCGAGGTGCGGGCGAGCGACGTCAAGTTCTCCTACGAGCGCATCGCCGGGCTCACCAAGCCCAAAGTGAATTCCCCCTACTCAGGCGACTGGTCGGCCCTCGAGACGGTGAGCGTGGAAGGCCCGTACGAGGGGACGATCATCCTCAAGACGCCCTTTGCCCCCCTCATGCACAGCACCCTCCCCGCCCCGAGCGGCAAGGTGCTGCCGGAGAAAGCCGTCACCGCCCTCGGCAAGAGCTTCTCCACCCATCCCGTCGGCTCCGGACCGTACGAGTTCACCAGCTGGGTGCCGAAGCAGCACACCATCTTGACCCGCTTCGACCGCTACAGCGGGGCAAATCGCGCCTTTGCCGCCAAAGTGCCCTGGTCGACGATCGAGACACAGGTCATCGCCAGCGACAACACCGCCTTCGAAGCGATCGACACCGGCTCGGTCGCCTTCGGCTACATGCCCCCGTCCCTCGTCAACCAGGCACAGCGATCACAGAACCTCAAGATCTACAGCCGGCCGACGCTGAACTACTACTTCATGTCCATCAGCGAGAAGAACGTCCCGAACATCAATCTCCGCCGGGCGATCCGCTCTGCGGTCGACCCCGCCAGTGTCATCAAGGCCGCCTACGACGGGAAGTACGAGCGGGCCTACGGGGTGATCCCACCCTCGATGGGCATCGGCTACTGGGCCGGTGCACCTCGCTACGACCAGGACCTCACCCTCGCCAAGCGGTACCTCAGCAACAGCGGGCAGAGCAACGTCTCTTTGACCCTGACCGGCCCGAACGACCAGCCGTCAGAGGCGGCCATGCAGGTCATCGCCGCCAATCTGCAGCAGATAGGCATCAAGGTCAACATCCAACCGGAGGACGGTGCCACCTTCGACGCCATCCCCGGCAACGGCGGAGGCGGTCCGCATCGCCAGCTCGTCTACACCCAGTACGTCTCCGAGCCCGACCCGTACTGGTCGTTCATCTGGTTCACCTGCGCCCAGATGGGCTTGTGGAACTGGTGCGACTGGTGCGATCCCACGTTCACCGGGCTCTTGAACAAGGCCCTGTCGACCTACGACGTCACCACCCGGGACAAGCTCTACGTCGAGGCATCCAAGCTGTGGGACGCCCAGTCCAACATCGTCTGGATCGCCTACCCTACGTGGTACTTCGTCGGCCAGCCCTGGGTTCGTCCCTCACTGCGGCCGGACGGCTACGTCTACCTCTGGGACACGACGGCCACGTGAGCGACCGGAGTCGTGCGCCCTCTCTGAGCCGTCGTCACAGGCGGATCCCACCGGCGTCTCGGGGCGTCGGGACGCATCCCGACTCACGATAGGTCCCGCGAGTGCATCCCATCTATGCCCCAGGTGTGCACCTCGTAAAGAACGTCCGCATTCCCGTGCGCGACGGCGTCCTTTTGAGCGCCGACCTTTACATGCCGGCGTCCGATCCCTCCGAGCCGCTGCCGGTGGTGATGGAGTACATCCCCTACCGCAAGGACGAGGTCGCCTCCGGCCACCGCTTTTACTCCTACCTGCCCCAACACGGCTACATCGTGGCTCGGGTCGATATCCGAGGTACCGGCGCCTCGCCCGGCGTGGCCACAGACGAGTACGTCCAACAGGAGCAGGAGGATGGTCACGACGCCATCGAATGGCTCGCGGCCCAGCCGTTTTGCGATGGCAACGTCAACATGATGGGCATCTCCTACGGCGGCTTCACCTCGCTGCAGGTCGCCACCCTCCGGCCGCCCCACCTCCGCTCGATCGTCCCTATGTACTTCACCGACGACCGCTACACCGACGACTGCCACTACCGCGGCGGCCATCTCCGCCAGTACTACGACGTAGGTCACTACGGCAACTTCATGATCGCCTACAACGCCCTGCCGCCCTACCCGGAATGGTCCGAGAACTGGGCGGAGATTTGGGCGGAGCACCTCGAGCACAACGAGCCGTACCTGCTCAAGTGGCTCCGCCACCAGACCGACGGCCCGTACTGGCGGCACGGTTCGGTCGGCATCATCGCCGAGCGGATCGCCTGCCCGGTCTTCATGATCGGCGGCTGGCGCGACGGTTACCCCAACCCGCCGCTCCGTCTCTACGAGGCACTCGACGTGCCGCGCAAGGTGCTCATCGGCCCGTGGAACCACGCGGTGCCTGATGTCGCCGTGCCCGGGCCCCGCGTCGACCATCTGCACGAGGTGGTGCGGTGGCTCGACCACTGGTGCAAAGGCCGCGACACCGGGATCATGGACGAGCCCCCCGTCGTGATCTACATGCAGCACTACCAACGGCCCGACGCCGACCGGCTGGAGGCGGCCGGTGAGTGGAGGGCGGAGGCAGCCTGGCCCGCCCCGGGCGCCGGCGAGACGACGCTCTATCTCGGTGACCAAGGCCGTCTCGAGGAGGCCGGCGGAGCTGACGGCGCAGACGACTTCGAGTACGTCGCCACCGTCGGAGTGACTGCCGGCCTCTGGTCCGGCGGCCTGCAATTCGGCCAAGCCGGTGACCAGCGGCCCGACGAGGCGTACTCCCTCACCTACACCTCGCTCCCGCTCGGGCAGGCGCTCCCCGTGCTCGGACGTGCTCTCGTGCAACTGCACGTCGCCTCCAGCGCCTCGGTGATCGGCTTTGCGGTCAGCCTCTCGGACGTGGCGCCCGACGGGTTCTCTCATCTCGTGGCCAAGGGCATGCTGAACGCCACCCGGAGGGCCTCGCTCGTCGACCCGGAGCCGCTCGTGCCCGGCGAGATCTACGAGCTCTCCATCGAGGTGGACTGCACGGCCTGGTGCTTTGCCGAGGGGCACCGTATCCGCCTCTCGGTGGCCAGCGCCGACTGGCCGAACGTCTGGCCGACCCCACAGCCGGCCAGCAATCGCGTCTTCCACGGGACGAGCCGGCCGTCCCGGCTCGCGTTGCCGACCGTGCCGGCGGCGGGCAGCGCCACCCCTCCAAAGTTCCGGCCGTCACCCGAGACGCGCCAGCGTCACTTGCACCGGGTCGAGCCGCCCGTATGGGAGGTCGTGCACGACGCCCTCTCGCGGCGGGCGGCCGTTCACCTCCTCGAGCGATTCAGCGAACGGATCAACGACGCCACGGTCGTGACGCGCCAGTACGAGCTCACCTCATCTGTCGACCCCGACGACCCGGCCGGGGCAAGCGCGAGGGGGCGCCACACGAGCACCATCCGGCGGCCGAACGCGGTGTTCGAGGCCACCTCGGCAGTCAACATCCAGGCGACAGGGACGCACCTTTGCGTCACGATCGACCTGGCCGTCACCGTCGACGGCCTGTTGCACCACTCCCGGCAGTGGGTGGAGTCGGTGCCCCGTCACCTACTCTGAGGCGGCGCTCGGCCTCGAAAGGGGGCGGCCGGTCACCGTCGAGAGGGGCGGTGCCTGAGGGAACTGGAAGGCCCGAACGACACGGGCAAAGGAGCAGCGGTGCGAGAGAATCGACTGCGGACACGTTGGGCCGAGCACGAGGCGGCCCTCGGCGGCTGGCTCACGGTGCCCTCCGGCGTCTCGGCCGAGATCCTCGGGCACGCCGGGTTCGACTGGCTGTGCGTGGACATGCAGCACGGCCTCATCGACTACGCCCAGATGGTCCAGATGCTGCAGGCCATCTCGTACACCGACGTGACCCCCGTCGTACGCGTGCCCTGGAACGAGCCGGGCATCATCGGCAAATGCCTCGACGCCGGAGCGCTCGCCATCGTGGTGCCGATGGTCAATACCCGGGCGGAGGCTGAGGCGGCTGTCAGAGCCTGCCGCTACGCCCCGGACGGGGCGCGGAGCTATGGGCCGCTCCGGGCCAACTACTGGGCGGGCGCGAACTACTTTGCCGAGGCGAACCGCCAGGTCTGCTGCATCGTGATGGTCGAGACGGCCGCGGCAGTCGAGGCCGTCGAGGACATCGTCTCAGTGGACGGCGTCGATGCCGTCTACATCGGACCGGCCGACCTGAGCGTCACCCTCGGTCTCCTTCCCGCTCCTGACCATGTGGAGGAGGTCTTCACGGCGGCCCTCGCCCGGATCGTGGCTGCTTGCCGCCGGCACGGGGTCGCCCCCGGCATCGCCGGCAACCCGACGACAGCCCCGAAGCGAATCGAAGAGGGCTTCGCCATGGTGGAGGTGGCCTCCGACGCCGGCCTGTTGGCGCAAGGCGCCGCCTCCGCCCTCTCGCTGCTCCGGCTTCGAGAGGTCGACTCAGCAGAACCGACGGCCCACCTGTGAGCCCGCCCGGAACGCCTTACTCGGTGCTCCTCGCCGCCGAGCTGCCGGAGCCCTCCCTTGCTCGCCTGGCCGGGACGTGCCAGGTGGTACGGGCGTTGCCGGCCCTCGAGCCGGCGCTGTTCGCAAAGGCAATGCCGGCAGCCGACGGGATCATCGTCACGAGCAGGGTGCGACTGGATGCCGATTTCTTCGACGCAGCCCGAAAGCTGCGCGCCGTGAGCACGGTCAGCGTCGGCCTCGACCACATCGACCTCGACTGCGCCGCCAGCCACGGGGTCTCTGTCACGACAACCCCCGTACTGACTGACGCCGTCGCCGACCTGGTGCTGGCACTCATGGTCATGCTGGCCCGTCGCCTGCCGGAAGCGGCCGGCCTGGCCGCCTCCGGCAGGTGGCAGGAGGCGCCGCTCGGTCACGACCTGGCCAACAAGAGACTGCTCGTCGTCGGCCTCGGTCGCATCGGCCGGGAGGTGGGCCGCCGGGCTCTCGCCTGCCGGATGCAGGTGGCCTTCGTCGACCGGCGCCAAGACCTGCCCGATACCGATGGGCTCGTCCGGGAGAAAGACCTGCACGCCGCGCTGACTCGAGCTGACTTCGTCTCCCTGCACGTCGATTTGAACCCGGGCACCCGACACCTCATCGGGGCCGACGAGCTCGCTCTCATGAAGCCCACCGCCTATCTCGTCAATGCCGCCCGGGGCGGCATCGTCGATCAAGCGGCTCTGCGGGACGCCCTGGCCACAGGGCGGCTCGCCGGAGCCGGTCTCGACGTGCTCGAGGAGGAGCCGCCCGATGTGCGAGAGCCGCTGCTCGCCGAGCCGCGCGCCATCGTGCTCCCCCACATCGGCTCGGCAACGACAGAGACGCGAGCAGCCATGGGAGCGCTCGCGGTGGACAACATGCTGAAGTGCCTCTCCGGTGAGAGCTGCGCCTACATCGTCCCATCGCCGGTGGGGGGGCCGCAGACGACGGGGGACGGCTCGTGAACCCCCTCGACCCGGCGATCCTGACCGAGCTCGCCGGCTTCAGCACGCCGTCGGTCGCGAACGCCATCGAGACCTTTGCCATGCGGGGCCAACACGAGGGCTTTGCAGACCACACGATCAAGTGCCGCTTCCCGGGCCTGGCGCCGGTGGTCGGTTTTGCCGTGACGGCCCGCATCAGGGCGAAAGAGAACGCCCCCGGGATGGGGCGGGCCGATCTCTGGCGGCACGTGGTGTCGATCCCCGAACCGCGCATCGTGGTGGTGGAGGACCTCGACGAGCCGAGCGGCGTGGGCAGCTTCTGGGGAGAGGTGAACGCCAATGTCTTCCGGGCGCTCGGCTGCACGGCGGTGGTGACGAACGGGGGCGTGCGCGACCTGCCGGAGATGGAGGCGCTCGGCTTCCAGGCCTTCTCCGGGGCGATCTCGGTCTCCCACGCCTATGTGCGCGTGGTCGAGATCGGCCGGCCCGTCGTGGTCGGCGGCCTCGAGGTCAGCCCGGGGATCTTCTCCACGCCGACGGCCACGGTGTGCTCAGCGTCCCTTCTTCCCTCGCCCCCGGCCTGCCGGCCGCGGTGCGAGCCGTAGAGGCCGCAGAACGGGAGATCATCGACTTCTGTCAGTCCAGCGCCTTCAGTCTGGACGGGCTCGTCGAGCTCGGCCGGCGTCACTGGCTCGAGGAGTGAGCCCATGCGTATCGTGAACAACGCCATCTCCGCCCGCAGCAGTAACGGTGGCTCGTCCCATCCCGCAGCTGGGAGGCGATGGTAAGCTCACCGCTCACATGGCGCAACAGGCGACTATCACCGAGTTGCCCCGAAGCCTGCGGGTCATCGAGAACTGCTGGATTCCCCTGTCCGATGGCTGCCGGCTCGCTGCCCGGATCTGGTTGCCCGCCGACGCCGAGAGTGATCCGGTGCCGGCTGTGCTCGAGTACATCCCTTACCGCAAGAGCGACGCCACGGTGCTGCGCGACGCTCCGATGCACGCCTACTTCGCAGGGCACGGCTATGCCGCCGTCCGCGTCGACCTCCGGGGCTCGGGGGACTCGGACGGCATCCTTGCTGACGAGTACCTTCCTCTCGAGCAGAGTGACGGCCTCGAGGTCCTCCGGTGGCTGGCCTCCCAGCCATGGTGCACGGGCAAGGTGGGCATCATCGGCAAGTCATGGGGAGGCTTCAACGGGCTGCAGATCGCCGCGCTCAACCCACCCGGCCTCGCCGCGGTCATAAGTGTCGCCTCGACCGACGACCGCTATGCCGACGACGTCCACTACATCGGTGGCTGCGTGCAGGCGTTCGACATGCTCCCGTGGGCATCCACGATGCTCGCCTACAACGCACGCCCACCCGACCCCGCTGTCGTGGGGCAGGACTGGCGAAGGCAGTGGCTGGCGCGGCTGGCGGCCACGCCGCCACATGTGGAGGCATGGCTTCAGCACCAGCGCCGGGACCACTACTGGAAGCAAGGCTCGGTCTGCGAGGACTTCTCCGCCCTCCGCTGCGCGGTCTACATGGTCGGTGGATGGGCCGACGGCTACCGCAACGCCGTGCTTCGCTTCCTCGAGGGCTACCCGGGCCCATGCAAGGGCCTCATCGGCCCATGGGGTCACGTCTACCCGCACGACGGCGCCCCCGGTCCTGCCATCGGCTTCCTGCAGGAGTGCGTTCGGTGGTGGGACCACTGGCTGAAGGGCATCGGACAACGGCATCATGGCCGAGCCAAAGCTCCGCCTCTACCTGCAGGAGGCAGTCCGCCCGCTGCCCTCGGTGGCCCTGAGGGCCGGCCGTTGGGTCGCCGAGCCAGGCTGGCCGAGCCCTCACGTCTCGGCGAGGACGTTCGCCCTCATGGCTCCGGGGATGCTCGGCCCAGAGCCGGGTCCGGTGGAGGACCTGCAAATCCGCGGCAGCGAGTCGGTCGTCGCCGACCCGGGACCATGGTGCGGCTGGGGAGGACCGATCGACTACGCGGCCGATCAGGGCGGCGACGATGGTCGTTCGCTGGCCTTCACCTCGTCCCCGCTCCGTGAACCGCTCGAGGTCCTCGGCTTCCCCCGGGCGCGTCTCGAGCTCAGTTCGGACGTGGCCGCAAGCGCTCGTGGCGGTCCGGCTGTGCGACGTCTGGCCGGACGGAGCCTCGACGCTGATCACCCGCGGCATTCGCAACCTGACACATCGCCACGGCGACGAGGAGCCCGTGCCCCTCGTGCCGGGGGAGCGATTCGTGGTGGAGGTGGCGCTCAACTCCATCGCCTACGTGGTTCCCGCCGGCCATCGGCTCCGGCTGTCCGTCTCGCCCACATACTGGCCCGTCGCCTGGCCCTCGCCCGAGCCGGCCACCCTCACGATCACGACGAGCAGTCGCTCCGTCCTCGAGATCCCGGTACGCCGGCGCGGGATTCGCGATCCATCGCCACCCGGGCACTTCTCGGAGCCGGCGGCAGCTCCGGCCCCCATCCACATCGACCTCGGCACGCTCCACACGAGGAACGACGCCTGCTCCGAGACGCCAGGCGAGGCCTCACCCGCATAGTCGCCGAGTTGGCCCACTTCCCCCACGTCCGCCTGCTCGACTCCGGGCTCGAGTACGAGGAGCGCGGCCGTGACCTCTACGAGATCATCGACGGAGAGCCGCTCTCGGCCCGGAGCGTCTGCGAGCGGTTCATCGCCATCTCCCGGGGGGAGTGGCGGACGCGCGTCGAGACCCGGAGCACCTTGTCGGCCACCTGCGACGACTTCCACGTGACCAACACCGCTCGACGCCTACGAGGGCGACAGGCGGCTCTTCGCCCGGACCTGGAGCCGTTCGATACCCCGCGACGGCGGCTGACGGTCACCGATCTGGGCTCGCCCGCTGTCCCCGCCACCGGCACATTCGAAGGAGAAGCGATGTTCGTCAACACGATGCCCCACTACGAGATCCTCTCCGACGAGGCGATGGACGTCCTCGACCGGGGCTGGAAGCGGATCGTCACCGAGATCGGTATCGAGTTCGACGACGACGAGGCGCTCGAGATCTTCCGCCAGGCCGGCCAGCAGGTCGAGGGCAGCGTCGTGAAGCTCGACCCGGAGTTCGTGCTCGAACAGGTCGCGCTTGCTCCGAGGGAGTTCGAGCTGCGGGCACGCTCAGCCGGAGCGCGACCGTCCACATCGGCGGCCGGCACATGGCCTTCCTCCCCGTCTACGGCTGCCCCTTCGCTCCGGGAGGGGGCGTCCGCGGCGCGAGGCGACGATGGACGACTACGAACGGCTCGTCAAGCTGAGCCAGGTCTTCCCCGAGATCGACATGGCCGGCGGCACCATCGTCGAGCCGAACGACCGCCCGCTCGACTCGCGCCACCTGGAGATGGTCTTCGCCCTCATGACCCTGTCCGACAAGCCGTTCATGGGCTCGGTGACGTCCGGGCGAGAACGCCCGTCGACACGCTCGCCATGGCAGACATCCTCTTCGGCGGACGAGCCGCCATCGAAGAGAGCCCCGTCGTGCTGTCGATCATCAACGTCAACTCCCCGCTGCGCTTCGACGGGCGGATGCTGGCGGCGATGCTCGAGTACGCCCGGGCGAACCAGCCTGTCATCGTGACGCCGTTTCTGCTTGATGGGGGCCATGTCGCCGGTGAGCATCCCGGCCGCCCTCGTGCAGCAGACGGCCGAAGCGCTTGCCGGCGTGGCCCTTGTCGAGCTGGTCAGGCCGGGCTGCCCCGTCGTGCTCGGCTCCTTCCTTTCGAACATCGACATGCAGTCGGGCTCGCCGATGTTCGGCACGCCGGAATCCGGCCTCGGCCTCTTCTGCGGCGGCCAGGTAGCGCGTCGCTACGGCTTGCCGTGGCGCAGCGGCGGCGGCGGCCTGACCGCCAGCCAGACCGTCGACGCCCAGGCCGCCTACGAGTCGCTCATGACGATGATGCCCGCCTTCCTGTCCGGCGCCAACGTCGTCATGCACGCCGCCGGGTGGCTCGAGTCGGGGCTTGTCTCCTGCTTCGAGAAGTACGTGGTCGACATCGAGATCCTGCGCATGCTGCTCGAGACGTTCAAGCCGCTCCACATCGACGAGGCAGTCCCTCGCCTTCTCGGCTCATTCGAGGAGGTCGGCCACGGCGGTCACTTCCTTGGAGCCGCCCACACGCTCGAGCGCTTCCGGGAGTGCTTCTACCGGCCCTTGCTCTCCTCGTCGCAGAACTTCGAGCGCTGGAGCCGCAACGGCGGGAAGGATGCGACAGCCCGGGCAGCGACCATCTGGCAGGAGAAGCTGGGCAGCTATGAGCCGCCGCCCATGGATCCGGGCGTGCGCGGAGAGCTTGTCTCCTATGTCGCCCGCCGCCGCCACGAGCTCGGTGACTGAGATCGTCCCGGGCACGGGCCAGTCCAAGGCGGCAGAGCCACACGGCCGATGACTGAGCTCGACGCCGAAGTCGTCGTGGTGGGCGCGGGTATCGCCGGCCTGGCGACTGCGTGGCGGCTTCGCCGGCGTGACGTGGTGCTCCTCGAGGCGGCCGATCGCGTCGGAGGGCGCCTGTGCTCGGAGAACCGGGGCAGCTACTGGCTCAATCTGGGGGGCCCACGTCTTCTCCGGCCCGGACTCGGCCACCGGGCGGCTGCTCAGCGAAGTGGGCGTCGAGGCGGTCCCGGTCCCGGGCGAGCTGGCGGCTCTTTCGATGAATGGGCGCCTCCTCACCGACGGCAGGGTGGAGACCTATCCCTTTCGCATCCCGATGCCGTGGAGATCCCGCCTCGCCCTCATGCGCAGCGGCGCCAAGGTGCGCCTCGCCGTCCGCCGTTACGGACAGGTCTGCGTCCCCCGCCCGGGTGACTCGCCCGGTGAGCTTCAGCAGCGCGTCTACGAGTTCATGGGGGAGCAGTCCTTCGCCGATTTCGTCGGCCCACTGCCCGAGGATGCCGACGCCATGTTCCGCCCGACGGTCATGCGCTCGGCGGGATCGCCCGAACAGGTCTCAGCCGGAGCCGGCGTAGGCTATTTCCGGCTGGTGTGGGATCGCCGCTCTGGCCTCTCGCGCAACATCCTCGGCGGACCCTCCACCCTGACAGAGGCGATCAGGACCGCCCTCTTCCCCCGGGTGCGCACGGGCACCGAGGTGACCGAGGTGCTCCAGAGCAGCAGCGGCGTCACCGTTCGCTACAGAGACGGCTCGGGCACCTCCCGAGATCCGGGCACGGCACTGTGTCCTCGCCACTCCGGCGCCCATCACCGCCCGGGTGGCCGTCGGCCTGGAGCCGGAGACGGCAGCTGCCCTCCGGCAGGTCGTCTACGGCCCGTATGTGAGCGCTGCTCTCCTCACCACAGAGAGTGATCCCCGCCCCTGGGACCGTTGCTACGCCATCGCCACCCCCGGACGCGCCTTCAACATCTTCTTCAACGTGACCAGCATCGCCCGGGCGGAGGAGACAGTGCGGCGGCCGGGCTCCAGCATCATGGTCTTCTCCCCTGCCCAGCTGGCCGAGCAGCTGCTTCATTGCGAGGACAGCGAGATCCTCGAGCGCTACCTCCGCGACGCCGATGAGATCTTCCCCGGGTTCCGCAGCTCAGTCAGTGAGGCACACGTCCGCCGGTGGCCACTCGGGCTGGCGTACTGCTTCCCGGGACGAGGTCGGCTGCAGCCGAGTTTCAACCGGCCGCTCGGCCGGATCTGGCTCGCCGGCGACTACCTCGGCACGTTCTACACCGAGACGGCGATCACGACCGGGTGGCGGGCCGCCGACGCGATCTTGGCCGAGTTGGCCCCATAGGCACCCGTCCGGCCGCCCCTCCTCGGTGAGCCGAGCGGCCCGACGTGGCCACAGGCGCTCTCATCGAGCACCATCCCCGACAGCACCGTCGGGCACCGGTGACGGGCCGGCCGTGGGCGCAGCCGAAAGAAGCTCCGGAACAGTCGGCCAGCCGTCCTCGCGGCCAAGACCAAGCGCCACCCGCAGGTACCGGTAGAAGTCGGTGATCAGATGCTCGGAGGGAACGAGCACGCCTCCGTTGGCGAAGCTCCGGGAGGTCATGCCGATTTGGCAGCGCTCGCAGGCCGAGAAATCCTGCCGGTTGGTGACGTCGAGTATCTCGACGGCGTCGGCCGGGTCAAAGGACGGATCCCTCACCGCAGAGGACTCGAAGAGCCAGTCGCAAGTGACGCGCGTCTGCTCAGAGGAGAGAGGCTCGAGCCGGAAGAAGGCGACGTGGTCGGGGACGAGGATCAGGAAGACGTTCGGCCACAAGATGACCCCGTAAAAGAGGCGCTCGGCGCCGCCGTTTAGCCCGGGCAAGGGCGCTCGCATCGCCTTGCCTGACGAGGAGAAGCCCTCCATCTCCTCGGCTAGAGCGGCACCGTGCCACTGGCCACCTGAGATCGAACCGTAGCCGGTCGAGAACTCGGGCACCGCGGCCGTCAGTTCGGGATGGATGCTCGGGCAGTGGTAGCACTCTGTGAAGTTCTCGACGAGCGCCTTCCAGTTCGCCTTCACGTCGTAGACGATGGTCCGGGCAACGGCGAGAGCCTCCAGTCCATAGGCATCGAGCACCTGGGTCGACCCGAGCCGTGCCTCGATCTGCGGCGCGATCTGCGAGGAGAGGGGGGTGACAGCGGCGTCGAGGCAGGTCCAGAGATAGCCGGCCCACGTCGTGACGGCCACCTCGTGCAGTCCGAACTGCTCCTTTTGCAGATCCGGCATCTCTCGCAGATTGGGCGCCGCGAGGAGCTTGCCGTCGAGCCCATAGGTCCAACCGTGGTACGGGCAGCGGATGGTTGCACCGACCTCGCTGCACTGAGCG
The DNA here is from genome assembly GCA_963754255.1 of uncultured Actinomycetota bacterium. Taxonomy (GTDB): domain Bacteria; phylum Actinomycetota; class Acidimicrobiia; order Acidimicrobiales; family Bog-793; genus CAVWEW01. The sequence continues at coordinate 156,819 of CAVWEW010000002.1, read as the reverse complement.
AGGCAGAGGCGAGTACCCCGGTGGCGGCAGACGTTGATGAAGCCATGGAGGTCTCCCGACCGGTCCCGCACCACGAGGATGCTCTCTCCTGCCACGTCGGCCGTGAACACCTGTCCAGGGCGCCCGACTGAGTCGAGGCGGCCGATGCACATCCACGAACGGCCGAAGATCCTCTCGGTCTCGATCTCGTGCATCACCGGCGAGGTGTAGTAAGCGCCGGGAAGGGTCGACCGCAGGCTCGACTCGGCGACGAATGTCATCCACCCTCCTTGCTCAGCGGCACCCTTCGGGCCAGTCCTTCATGGAGCTATCAGCTCGGGACGGCCATGTCAACGGCGGCGCCGGCGTTGCGACCGCGGGGCAGATGGTGCAGGCTGCAACGCCGGGAGGAGAGGAGGACAGATGGCAGGACGTGTGGCCCTCGTCACAGGGGCAAGCAGCGGGATGGGCCGGGCAACGGTCGTCGAGTTATGCCGCCGCGGCGTGGCGGTGATGGCAGTGGCACGCCGAGAGCATATGTTGGCCGCGCTGGCCGAGGAGACCGGCGCCTCCTATGTGGCCTGCTCTCTCGAGACCCCGGCGGGATGTGAGCAGGCTGTCGAGGCGACCCGCGCTCAGTTCGGGCCGATCGGGATCCTCGTCAACAACGCCGCCCTGGGCTCAGGCGAGGACGGCTCGGTGCTCGACGTGAGCCTCGACGCTTGGCGCCAGACTATGAACCTCAATCTCGACGTGCCGTTTCTCCTCACGAAGCTCGCTGCCGCCGACATGGTCGCGGCCGGATGGGGCCGCGTCGTCATGGTCAGCTCGACGGCAGGCCAGGTCGGCGGCGCCGATATGGCGGCCTACTGCGCCTCCAAGCACGGGCTCCTCGGGCTCATGCGAGCGACAGCCGTAGACCTCGCCGGCAGCGGCATCACCAGCAACGCCGTCCTGCCGGGCTGGGTGCGCACAGAGTTGGCAGAGCGCTCGGCCGAGAGGGAGGCCGCTGCCCGGGGAGTGACGGTCGAAGATGTCTGGAAGGACCGTGAGGCGTCCTACCCTGCCGGCAGGCTCGTGACTGAGTCCGAGGTTGCCAGGATGATCGCCTTTCTCGCCTCCGACGATGCGAGCGGGGTGAATGGGGAGGCGATCACGGTGGCGCTCGGTGGGCTGTGGTGAGCGACAGCGGCACGCTGCGAGTTGGCTTCGTCGGCACCGGCTTTGTCGCCGGCTTTCACCTGCTTGCGTTCGAAGGCGTTCGCAACAGCGTCATCGCCGGGGTCTACAGCCCGCAACCGGAGCGGCGGGAGGCCTTCGCCGCCAGGGTGAACGGGGGCGGCCTCGGCCCTTGTCGGGCCTACGACTCCCTCGGGGCGATGATCCTCTCGGGTGAGATCGACGCGGTGTGGCTCCTTGCGCCGAACGACAGTCGAGTGGCCCAGATGACCGAGATCGCCCGGATCGCCAAGTCGGGCAGAACGCCTCTCGCGGCCGTGGCGTGCGAGAAGCCCCTCGCCCGGAACATCGCCGAGGCCGCACAGATGGTGAGCATGGCGGAAGAGGCCGGCCTGTTGCACGGTTATCTGGAGAACCAGGTCTTCGCCCCGGGCATCCGACGGGCGAAGGAGCTGTTGTGGCAGCGTGCTGTCCCCTCCGCCGGGCGCCCCTACCTTGTCCGGGCGGCCGAGGAGCACAGCGGTCCTCACGAGGAATGGTTCTGGCAGGCCGACCGCCAGGGTGGCGGCGCCATGCTCGACATGATGTGCCACAGTGTGGAGACCGGGCGCTTTCTCTTGACAGAGCCGGGCGCCGACCGGTCGACTCTGTCGCCCATCGCCGCCCAGGCCTACGTTGCACGCCTGAGGGCGGCTGAGCCCTCGGCCCACCACAGGCACATCTCGGAGGATTCTCGCCCTGATCTGCGGCGGTCTTCCACGAAGGCGGAGGACTACGCCCACGGCGTCGTCACTTTCGCCGACGCCCGGGGAGCGACCGTCCTCGTGGAAGCGAGCTCCTCGTGGTCCTACGTGGGCGCCGGCCTCCGCATCGTGATCGAGATACAAGGCCCCGAGTACTCTGCCGAGTTGAGCACGCTGCGCACCGGTCTTCAGCTCTTCTTGTCCCGGGCAATCTCCACTCCCGAGGGGGAGGACATGGTGGAGAAGCAGAACGCCGAGCACGGCCTGATGCCGGTGGTCGAAGACGAGGCGGCGAGCTACGGCTACGTTGCAGAGGACCGGCACATGGTGGAGTCCTTCCGCGCCGGCCGCGCCCCGGAAGAGACGTTCCACCACGGCTTGGCGGTGGTCGAGCTCCTGATGGCGTTGTACAAGTCAGCCGAGACGTTCTGCCGCCTGCAGCTACCCGATCCCGCTCTGGCCGGCTTCAGGCCGTCGTTCTAGTGGTGTCAACCCTCCGCGGCGAGCGGGCGACGACTCCGGACCACGGCTCGAGAGTGCGCAGCGTCTCGGGCACCGGGCTCGTCGCCAGCAAAGCCTCGTGAAGTGGCTCGGTGAGAGGCACCGCCTCGCGGGTGAAGTTCGCCGCCACGGTGAGATTGCCACACTGGTAGATCCAGACGCCGTCGGGCCCCGGCAACCGCCTGTAGGAGATCGGCCGACCGGCGAGCTCCGACCGGCGAAGCGCGATCAGGTCCCGGCACAGCCTCAACGTGGAAGCCGGATCGTCGAGCTGGTCGGCCACGTTGCGGTCTGCGTCGCCGTACGGGAGCCATGGCCTCACACCCTCGGAGCTGAAGCCGACCGATGCCGTGGAGTCCCACACCATTGGGGTCCGCGCCCGGTCACGGCCTTCCCCGCTGGGGCCGCTCGGTGTCATCGGGTCGCGGCGCAGTTCTGCAGGCACATGGACATCGGTAAGAGCGATCTCGTCGCCGTTGTAGAGGACCACGGTACCCGGCAGAGTGAGGAGCACCAGGAGGGCGAGGCGCGCCTTGTCCTCGTCTCCTGCGCACCAGCGAGTCGGGAAACGGCTGAGGTCGTGGTTGGAAGCCGTCCAGACCGGGCAGGCCCCCTCAGGCAGTTCGGAGAAGGTGTTTTCGACGATCCCGCTCAGAGCCTCCGCCCTGAACTCGGCGAACAGGAAAGGGATGTTGAAGGTGAGCTGCAGCTCATCGTCCCGACCGTGGAACCTTGCCATGGCGGCGAGATCGGCGACCCAGGTCTCGCCGAGAAGCAACCGGGGCGACGGATACGATTCGGCGATCGTCCGCCACTCCCGGAAGACCGCATGGGACTCGGGCCGGTTGGCGCTGTACACCTGTGCCAGCCCGAAATGGCTGTGAGGCCGGTCCGGGCGGGATGAGGGCGGGTCGTCGCGCAGCTCGGCGTCCTTGTAGAGGCCGTGGGCGACATCGATGCGGAAGCCGGCCACTCCTCGGTCGAACCAGTAAGCCAGGATCTGACGGAAAGCGTCGTGGACTTTGGGCTCCCACCAGTTGAGGTCGGGCTGGCTCGGCAAATAGTTGTGCAGGTAGTACTGCCCGCTGTCCTCGTCGAGCGTCCAAGCAGGCCCGCTGGTGGCGGCGAGCCAGTTGTTGGGCGGCCCGCCGCCCGGAGCAGGGTCGGCCCAGACGTAGTAGCTCCGCCGCGCCGATCCAGGGTCGCTCACCGCCTCGACGAACCACGGGTGGGCGCTGCTCGTGTGATTGGGCACGAGGTCGAGCAGGACCCGCATCCCCCGCCGGTCGGCTTCGGCGACGAGGCGGTCCATGTCCTCGAGGGTGCCCAGCTCCGGGTGGACACCGAGATAGTCAGAGACGTCGTAGCCCCAGTCGTCATCCGGTGAGGGCATGGTCGGCGAGAGCCAGATGCCGTCCACGCCCAGCCAGGTGAGGTAGTCGAGTCGCGATGTGACACCCGGTAGGTCGCCGTATCCGTCGCCGTTCGTGTCCTGGAAGGACCGCACATATATCTGGTACAGGGTGGCGCCGTGCCACCAGCGGGATCCGGTCCCTGCCATGACTTGTCTCCCGGGTTGTTTGAGGACCGGCCGCGCCGGCGGCCGAAAGCCGGCTCCACCGGATGCGGCAGAGCTGTTGCTGGCGAGTCGAGCCCGGATCGATGATAGATGGCCCCCTTGATAGGTACGGCCGGCACGGCGGAGACTGCAGGGGTGAGCGACTACCTGGAGTGGATCCTGGTTATCCTCCTGCCCACCGCCATCGGGTACGGGATCCTCGGAGGCATCCGGGCAGCGCGCTGGGCAGCGGAGCGACGCTCCGCCAGGCGGTTCTACTCAGAGCCGACGGTGGAGCCGATCGAGCGGCTGGCAGCGCGCCTGCGGCGGCTGCGGGCGGAGCTCGAGGCTGTGGAGACCAGCGTTGACCTCCAGGCCAAGCAGCTACGCCTGAGGGCAGTTCGCGACGCTTACCTCGACACTCTGGCCACGGCGTGCGAACGCCTGGAGGCGGGACCGCCGCCGCGCAGGGAGGGGGTCGCTCGAACCGAGATTCACCGAGCAGAGGCAGCCTTACGGGAGCGCGGCCTCGACGTCCGCTGGTCGCGGCCGGGCGGCCGAGGCTGACGGTCGCACCGTACGATCAACTCGTGGTCCGCGTGCTCGCCGTCTCGGACGTCGTGGAGGACGCCCTCTGGGCCGATGCCAAGGCGGCCCGCGGGACGGAGTTGATACTGGCCTGCGGCGACCTACCTTTCGACTATCTGGGTCACCTCATGTGTGCCCTCGACGTCCCGCTCGTCTTCGTGCCTGGTAACCACGATCCCGAGATGAGCGGCTACCGGATCTCCCGCGCCGGCCTGACGTTGCGGGCAGGCCTGCCGGCACGGCCACCGTGGCCCGATGGAGCCATCTGCGCCGACGGGACGATCGTGGACGTGGGGGGACTGCGGGTCGCCGGGCTCGGCGGCTGCCTGCGTTACAGCGAAGGCCCCAACCAGTACACAAACCGGCAGCAGGCGCGCCGCGCCCGCCGGCTGGCCAGGCGGGCGCTGACACGCCCGGCCCGCGACGGTCACCGAGTGGACATCCTCCTCACCCACGCGCCCCCCTTCGGTGTAGGTGACGAGCCCGATCTGGCCCACCAGGGCTTCAGTGCTCTGGCCCCGCTCGTGGCACGACTGCAGCCGGTGCTGCTGCTGCACGGGCACGTGCAATATGGGACACGGGCGCATCCCGACCGGCGTATCGGGACCACGCTTGTACGCAACGTCACCGGGCGGCATCTGCTCGACATCGAGCCGGCCGGGTTCGGCGGCGACCTTTCGACGACCTCGCCGGGCGCCCGTTAGCCATGCCCGGCGACACCGGGTTTCCCCGGGCGGACGTCGAGAACGATTTCCTCCGCGCCAGGCGGCGCCAGACGCTGGCCCGCCTGGCCCGGAGTCTGCGCCGCGGGCCGGACGACGTGAACCTCATCCTCCCCTTCGACGAGGTGGTGGCGGCGCTCGGGCGGATCGGCGAACAGTCGCTCGGCCTGCAGACGATCCGGCTCGAGACGGTGGTGGGCACCGTGGACTCGACCCGCGACTTCGACCGCTTCTTCCGGCCCACCTCGAGCAGGGTGCGGGAGAGGTGGGAACGACTGGCCCTCGCCCAGCGCCAGGGGACGCCGATGCCCCCCATCGACGTCTACCGCATAGGGGAGCTGCACTTCGTGGAGGATGGCCATCACCGGGTCTCGATCGCCATTGCCACCGGCCAGAAGACAATCGACGCCTACGTGACCGAGATCCTGACAGCCGTGCCGGCGCGGGGCATACGTCATCGCGGTGATCTGCTCTTCAAGAGCTACGAGCGGATCTTCCGGTCCCGGGTGCCGCTGCCTGCGCAGGCATACAGCAAGATCTCCGTCACCGACCCCTGGTCGTATGCCCAGCTGGGCGAAGCCGTCGAAGCCTGGGGCTTTCGAATGATGCAGCACGAGCACAAGTTCTACGACCGCGCCGAGGTCGGCCGCCGGTGGTTCAGCGATGAGTTCACACCGGTAGTGCGGATGCTGCACGCAGCCGACCTGGTCGGTACGTCCACCGACGCCGAGGCTTACCTGATAATCGCCCGGGAGCGCTACCGGCTGATGCGCACCCACGAGTGGAACGACGAGGTGATCGACGAGCTGCAGCGCAAGCTCCACTCCGCCCGCCAGCGCCGGCACACGACGGCCTGACCGGTGCCGGTCCTAGCCGGGCCGCCGGCGGGCTGCCGGCCGCCGGCGGCGAACCCTTCGCCTCGCGTCAGCTACTCGGCGTAGAAGAACCTGTCGCGACATGAGCGCCGTCGCCGAGGGCGAGGTTCTGGCCGCTCCCCGGGTCGAAGACATGGACCTTCCTGGCATCGAGCCACAACTCACCGTCCTGGCCTTCCCGCAGTCCGGTCGCCGCGTCCAGCCGGGCGACGATGGTCTCCCCGCTCGCGCCGGTGTCGGCCCTTCCCGAATCCTGGGCGAGCTCCTGCAGCTCGCTGGCGGCCACGCCCCGGCCGAGCTCTTTGGCGAAGTAGACGTAAACGTCAGAGCCCATCGACTCCCGAACGTCGACGGTGGCCCGGAACGTGATGCCCTGCTGTCGAGCGTCAGCAGCGACCAGCGCGGCGTCCTCGAAATCCTCCGGCCGGATGCCGACGATGAGGTCGCGGGACGCGTCCGAGCGTGACAGCGCTTGCCGCAGGCGGTCGCTGAGCGGGATGTCCCCGAAAGGCGTGCGCAGCTTGTCCTCCTCGATGGTGGCCGGGACGAAGTTCATCGCCGGTGATCCGATGAACCCGGCCACGAAGAGGTTGACGGGACGCTCGTAAAGCTCCTGGGGAGATCCCAGTTGCTGCAGCAGCCCGTTGCGCATGACCGCCACCCGGTCTCCGAGCGTCATCGCCTCGGTCTGGTCGTGGGTGACGTACACCATCGTCGTGCCGAGCCTCCGCTGGATCCTCGACACCTCCGTGCGCATCTGCACCCGCAGCTTGGCGTCGAGGTTGGAGAGCGGCTCATCCATCAAGAAGGCAGACGGGTCCCGGACGATCGCCCGCCCCATCGCCACTCGCTGGCGCTGGCCACCGGAGAGGTTGGCCGGACGGCGGTCGAGATGCTGATCGAGGTCGAGGATCCGGGACGCCTCATTCACCTTCTCGTCGATGACGTTCTGAGGGGTCTTGGCCAACTTCAGCGCGAAGCCCATGTTCTCCCGGACAGTCATGTGCGGGTAGAGCGCATAGCTCTGGAAGACCATGGCGATGTCCCGGTCCTTCGGGGTCATGTTGTTGACGACGCGGCCCCCGATCCGCAGCTCACCTTCGCTGATGTCCTCGAGACCGGCGATCATGTTGAGCGTCGTCGACTTCCCGCAACCGGATGGGCCGACCAAGATGACGAACTCACCGTCGGCGATGTCCATGCTGATCTTGTCGACGGCGAGCGCACCGTCCGGGTAGCGCTTGGTCACCTTGTCCAGGACGATCTCAGCCACTGTCTCTCCTTTGAATCCCGTAGGTTGCAGCTAGCCCTTGACGGCGCCGGATGTCAGCCCGGCGACGATCCGGCGCTGGAAGAACACCACGAAGATGATGATGGGGATGGTGATCACCACAGCCGCCGCCGCGATCGGTCCGGTCGGAACGGTGAACTGCGAGCTCCCGCTGAAAAAGGCCAGGGAGGCGGGCGCTGTCCGGGAGGCGATCGTGGAGGTGAACGAGAGGGCGAAGAGGAACTCGTTCCAGCAGGCGAGGAAGACGAGGATGGCCGTCGTGACCATTCCCGGCGCCGCCAGCGGGGCGATCACTTTTACGAAGGCCTGAAATGGCGTTGCACCGTCGACCTTCGCCGCCTTCTCGAGCTCCCACGGGATCTCGCGGAAGAATGCCGAGAGCGTGTAGATGCCGAGGGGCAGGCCGAAGGCCACGTAAGGGATGATGAGGCCCGGCCACGTGTTGAACAGGCCGAGTGAGCGCTCGATGCTGAACAGCGGTGTCACGAGGGCGATCGCCGGGAACATGGCGATCAGAAGGGCCATCCCGATGAGCAGGCTCTTGCCCGGGAATTGCAGCCGGGCGACGGCGTAGGCGGCCATGGAGGCCAGCACGACGGCGATGAACGTCGAGATGAGGCCGATGCCGATCGAGTTGATGAGTGGCCTGATGAACTGTGAAGTGTGCAGGATGCCGGAGTAGTTGCCCCACGTGAACTGCGAGGCGTGGACGGGGAAGAAGGAGGGATCGAGGATCGCCGCCGGCGTCTTGACGGAGAGCGAGACCATCCAGATCACGGGGATCAGTGCCAGCGCCAGGACGACGAGATTCGCCGTCCCCCAGCCGACCTTCTGCCGTGGCGTCGTGTGGGCAGCAGCCATCAGCGGCTCACCTCTTTCCTATGCTCGAGCCTGGTGCGGCTGCGCCGAAGCCCTTTATGAACAAGAAGGCAATGATCACGACGCAGATGAAGACGAGGATCGAGATCGCCGAGCCGAGGCCGAGGTTGAGCGCATTGAACAGGTTGTCCCAACCGAGGATGGACACCGACCCGGTGCCGTTGTTGCCTGCGGTCAGGATGAAGATGCTGTCGAAGACCCGGAACGAGTCGAGCGTCCGGAAGAGCAGGGCCACCAGGATCGCCGGTTTCATCAGTGGCAGGGTGATGCGGGTGAAGCGCTGCCACGTGCTGGCCCCGTCGACCTTGGCCGCCTTTTGCAGGTCCTCGGGCACGAGGGACAGCCCGGCGAGCAGCAGGAGCCCCATGAACGGCGTCGTCTTCCATATCTCGGCGAGGATGATGACGCCGATGGCCTTCACTTCCGAAGTGAGCGGGGCGCTGTTGTTGAATGCCGCCGACAGGTAGCCCGTGCTCGGGGTCCAGGCGTACTGCCAGCCGTAAGCAGCCGCCACCGTGACGATCCCGTAGGGGATGAGGGCGGCCGTGCGGATCGCCCCCCGGCCGAAGAGCGTCCGGTGCATGACCGTGGCCAGGATCATGCCGAGCACAAGGGTGATGGCGACCGAGATGACGGTGATGACCAGAGTCACTACCAGTGCATGCCACCAGTAGGGGGAGCTGAGAACGGCGGCGTAGTTGCTGAACCCGATGAACTTGGTGGCTTTCGGCAGTTCCAGGTTGTAGCGCTCGAGCGACAGGTAGATCGCGTAACCGACCGGGAAGGCGGTGACGGCGATCATCACGACAACCGCAGGAGCGCACAAGAGCCAGCCGAGCCTGCGTTCAGCCCGGGCGCCTTCTGACAGCTGCGGCTTGCGCCGTCCCGTTGTCTCCGCCTCGATGGCGCCGGCGGCCATTTCGCTGCTCATCGCTTGACTGACGCTCATCGGACCTCCCTTTCGCCCGCCGGCCGGCAACTCCATTCAGGCTGGCGGCTCACGGCACGAGACCTTTCGATTGGAGGGCGTCGTTCAGTTGGCTGACCATCGTCTTCTCGGTGCTGGCCGGATTGATGCCGGACGCCGGCGAGATCAGGTGCGAGATGTCGATGGACACCACCTGGTAGACGGGGGTCTTCGGCCGGACGCTGGCATTCTCCAGTGCGTGGAGGATGTCGGCGTGGAACGGGTAGTCGGCGAACAGCGCCGGATTGTTGTAGAGACTGGTGATCGTGGGGGGCAGGCCACCGACGTTTGCTGCGGTGATCTGGTTCTGCTTGTCGCGCAGGCACAGGGCCGCCTGGAAGGCGAGCGCCTTGTGCTGCGAGAAGCGACTGACGGCGAGATCCGTCCCACCGATGGTCACCTTGGCCGGGACGCCGGGAGTGACCTCGGGATAGAGGGCGTACTTGAACACCTTGAAGAGCTTCGGGTTGTCGGACTTCATGGACGGATAGACGTACGGGTAGTTCAGCTCGAAGGCTGCCTTGCCGTCCTCCATGGCGAGCCGGTTCTGGTCCTCCATCTGCACGGGCAGCGACGGATCCGCCGCCGGCGAGGTGGCCAGTTCCTTCATTATCGAGAGCGCCTTGACCGCCGGTGCGCCCAATGTCACCTTCGTTGCGTCCGGGCTAAGGATCGTGCCGCCGGCGCTTTGCACCATCGTGTTGAACCAGACCGTGGCCCCCTCGTACTGGGCGCCCTGGATCTCGATGTAGTGCGGCTTCCCCTCCTTGGCGAGCTGCTCTGCCTCGGCGATCATCTGGGCCCACGTCGTCGGCGGGGTCTTCACCAGGTCCGAGCGGTACCACAGCAGCTGGGTGTTGCTGTTGTCGGGCACGGCGTAGAGCTGGCCATGCCAGAGGGCGGTGTCGAGGGCCGGCTTGAGGGTGCCCGCCTCGGCCTGGCTCTTGTCAGCCCCGGTCCACGGTGCGATCCACCCGGCATTGGCGAACTCGGACTCCCACGTCACGTCGAGCCCCATGATGTCGATCGTGGAGTCGGCGGCCGCCAGCCGCCGAACGAGCTGCAGGCGCTGGTTGTCGGAACCGGCGGGCAGCACCTGGTAGGAGATCGTGTACTTGCCGCCGCTCTCCTTGCTGCAGTTCGCCACGGCCTTGTTGGTGGCCCCGGACACGTCATTGGGAAAATAGAAGCTCAGCGTGACCGGGCGGCCGGTGCTGGCGCTGCTCGTGCCGCAGGCCGCCAAGCCCGAGGACAGCAAGGCGGCGCCGGCCGCCACGGCGACGACCTTCGCCAGACCGGGCCCTGAGCGGCGGCCGAGCATCCGAGCCAGAGCGCGTCGCCGACCCTCCGCCCAGTGATCCCAACCAGCCCTCATGACACCTCCCACGGCCGCGGGTGTCCCCTGCCCGCGCCTGCCGGTCTGTAAAGCTAGAACCTGTACCGGCCTGCAAACAAGGATCGAACGGAGAAAGTTTCGGTGCGGGTTCTCTAAATATGGGCCGGACGAGCGCCGCATATGAGGCCGCCATTCATCCTCGCCTGTTCCCTGTGAGAATCGCCGGCCAGGCTCAGGCAGTTGGGGTGCCGAGTGTCGGCTCGGCCATGCCCGAGCCCGAGCCGCCCTGGCTCGGCTGGTCGCTGCCGCAGTACTTGCACTTCAGCGCAGCCGCCGGCAGGTCGGTCGAGAGGCACTGGGGGCAGGTCTTCACCGGAGCGGGATCTCCGAAGACGACGTTGCCGCGCCGGGCAGAGACGTGCTTGTAGGGCACCACGATGACGAAGTAGAGCACAGCCATGAAGATCACGAAGTAGATGACGGCCGAGATGAAGGCCCCGAAGTTGAGGAAAGTGGCCAGGTTCCCCTTATGACCGAGTTGCACGCCGAGGCCGAGAGAGCGCTTGCCCTCCGCCCGGCTGACGAGCGGGTTGATGATGGAGGTTGTGAACGCGGCGATCAGTGTGCTGAAGGCGAGGGCGACGATCAATCCGATCGCCACCACGATCACATCGCCGCGCATGAGGAAGTTCCTGAATCCCTTGATCACCCTGCTCTCCCGTCGCTCGGGATCCTGGAGGATCGCGAATGGAGACGGAGCGTACCGGGACAGCCCGGCGGAATCCAGAAGGAGCGCATCTCCTCCGGCGCGAGATCAGCCGAGCGGGACGACGGTCGCAGCCGTGAGCGTCCTCAGTTCTTCGAACGAGGTCGCAAAGACGGCCTTCGGCGTGCCCGCCGCCGCCCAGATCACCTCGAAGCGATGCAGGCTCTCATCGATCAGGGTCCTCATCTGACGCGGATGTCCGAGGGGAGCGACGCCCCCGATGGGATACCCGCTCGCTTCTCTCACCATCTTTGCGTCCGCCCTCTCGAGCGCCGCCGCACCGAGAGCCTGCGCCGCCCGCGGGGTCGACGCGATGGTCGCCGGCGACGAGAAGGAGCACCGGTTCGCCGGCGGCGACAAAGACGAGCGACTTCACGATCTGGCCTACCTTGACCCCGAGGCTGCTCGCCGCCTGTTCCGCGGTTCGTGCCGGTGACGTCAGCTCCACCACCCGGGCCTGCGACCCGGCCGCCTCGAGCACCTGCTGCACGCGCCGGGAGTTTCGGTGGAGAGCAGGCGGGTCGGCTGCCGCCCGAGCGGCTGCATCGAGATCGGCAGCGCTGAGGACGGCTCTCACCTCGAGCCCGCTGGAGCGGAGGGCCGCATGGCTGCCATCGCTCCGATCGATGACGCACAGCACGTGATCCACTCGAGCTCCGAGGCGGCGGAGCTCGTGAGTCGAGAGGAGCACCTGACCGCCTGTTGTTATGACATCCTCCACGACAAGAACGCGCCGGCCATCGACATCGGCGCCCTCGGCGAGCCGGCAGGTGCCGTAGGTCTTCGCCGCCTTGCGGACGAAGGCGGCTTCGATCCCCGTCGCAAGAGAAAGGGCGGTCGCTATGGGAACCCCGCCCAGCTCGAGGCCGGCGAGAACCTCCGTCCCCGGCGGTATGAGCGGGACTGCCCGGCTCACCACCGCAGCCAGCAGAGCCGGGTCTGCCTCGAACAGGTACTTGTCGAAGTAGTGACCGGCTACCTGCCCGGATCGGAGCGTGAAGGTCCCCACGAGCCTGCAGCGGTCGTTGACGGCCAGGGCGAGCCTCTGTGCGTCCATCAAGGCCCAGTCTGGCGCCCCTGGTCCGGTGGCGCTGTCCTCAAGGGCGCCTGCGGCGGGAGTTGCGGCTGATCAGGCGGATCGCCCCCGCCACGAGTGCCACGACGACGGCGAGCTCGACGATCTTGAAGAAGAAGCCGACGACGAAGTCGAACACCAAGAGGGTCACGACTGCGGCCAGGACCACTACGGCCACCATGGCAAGGCCGTGGAACGACCTGAGCCCTCCCGGTTTGCGGCGTGGTTCGAGCATCAAATTGCTCCTTCCCGGCAGCCTCCGTGCCCGGCGACGCCTTCCTCCACGCTACGGCCCCTCCGGGCGAACGTGGGGTCAGGCGCGCCACCGGCGGCGCCGGCGGTTCCGGAGTGACGACAAAGACCTTCCGCCCTGGCGATATCATTGGGGGGAGGCACGCGAGGTGGGGACCAATGTTCAGTAAGAAGGCGAAGCACTCCGTCGCCCGTCGATCTTCCGCGGCAGTCCCGATCCTCATCTGCGGTGTCGTGGCCCTGGCCTTGGCGGCCGGGGGTTCGCGTTGGCATCTGCCCGTCATCCGGCCCGGCCGCGGTCGGACGTGGAGAGATCCCGGCTGGCGTCCGGTCCGACGAGCTCCACTCTGCCCGGGACGACCCAGCCGCCCGCGCCGCTCCGCGTCGTCGGCATAACCCCTAGGGACGGCGCCCACGGCGTCGTCTTCGGGACCGACGTCACGATCTCGTTCTCTGTCCCGGTGGCCGCAGACGGCGTGCTCCCGGTGCTCAAGCCGGCTCCGCCGGGCCACTGGTCGTGGTCCAGCCCGGAGAAGCTCGTGTTCCGGCCCGACGGGAACTTCGTCCCCTTGACGCGGATAAGGCTCACGTTGCCCGGAGGGGCGGGGGGCTTCTCCAGCAAGCAGGGGATGCGACTTCGCAACACCATCAAGTCGTCCTTCTCCGTCGGGGGCCCCTCGACGCTGCGGCTGCAGCAGCTGCTGGCCGAGCTCGGTTACCTGCCGGTGCGTTTCGTGCCCTCGTCAGGGGCGGGGGCAGCGGGTGGGACGACCACGCAGGCCCGTCTCACGAGCGGGGATGCCAGCTTGCTGAGCTCTCCGGCCACAAAGGCGCCCAAGTCGGAGATTCCCCCCGGTCCGCCTTACGCGGGCGCCACTGCTCTCGAAACGGCGCCTCGCCCACAGCCGACCACGGTCTACGAGCCCGCTTCTGCCAGCACCATCGCGCTCACGGCGGTGCCCGGCACGTTCTCCTGGCGCTTCGGCAACATACCGGCGTCGCTCTCGAACCTCTGGTCGCCCGGGAAGAACAACACGATCACCACCGGCGCCCTGATGCAGTTCGAGCTGGCGGCCGGGCTGCCCACAGACGGCCAGGCAGGTCCGAAGGTGTGGGCGGCCCTCCTCCGGGCGGTCGCCCACAGGTGGACCGACCGGGCCGCCTACGACTACGTCATGGTCAGCACGGGATCGCCGGAGTACGTCTCGCTCTGGCGTGACGGAGAGGTCACGTTCAAGACGCTGGCCAACACCGGGATACCCGAAGCCCCTACCGCTCTCGGCACCTATCCTGTCTACGCCCGCTACATCACCACCACGATGAGCGGGACCAATCCGAACGGCTCCCGCTACCACGACCCCGGCATCCCATGGGTGAGCTACTTCAACGGCGGGGATGCTCTCCACGGCTTCCTCAGGGCCTCCTACGGCTTCCCGCAGAGTCTGGGCTGTGTGGAGATGCCCTACTCCTCAGCCCAGGTCATCTTCCCCTACACGCCGATCGGCACCCTCGTCTCCGTCCTCTGAGCGGTCGGTCACCCGGTCCCCGGGCGGTACTTCAGACGCTGGCAGTGTGCGGATGCCGTACTCGCCGCTCCATTGTCCCCCGGGGGCAGGACTATGAGCGACTGACCAGTTCTGAAGGCGTTCGGCGGACAGGTCATCGGTTCGACGGCCACCGCCCGGCGCCTGTCAGGCGCGGGAAGGGTGTCGCCTGTGTAGCACATCACGTAGCCGAAGCCCCCCACGCCCCACAGGCCGCGCCGCCGCCCGTCTCCAGTCGTGAGCTGCACCTCCCAGTCGGCGTCTCGGGGCGCCGTGGGCAAATGGCTACCGGCGAGCCCGGTGTAGCAGTCGTCGAGCTGCACGCCGAGAAGGGGCCCGCCGTCTCGGAAGTCATATCTCGTGCCGGCCACACCCTCTGTCCGCCGCGGCAGGCCCCGCTCGTCGGACAGGATGTGATGGAGGGCGGGAACGCTGAGCGAGCATGCGTCCACCCCGCCTGGGCCGGCGTCGAGGTAGGGGTGGAAACCGAGCCCCACGGGGGCACGACCCGACGACTGGTTGAGGATCGTGGCCCTTACTCGCAGCTCGCCCTCGGTCACGCTGAACATGAGATCGAGGGCTAGCCGCCACCTGTAGCCGGGTTGGGGGGCCACCACACAACCGAGCCGCACCGATTCCGCTGATTCCTCCACCACGGCCCATCGGAGCCAGCGCACCAGCCCGTGGATGGCGTTATGGTGCTCCGGCTCATCGAGCGCCGCCTGGCAGCTCGTCCCCTCGAACTCGTAGGCACCGTCCTCGATCCGGTTCGGCCACGGGCAGAGGACCTGGCCCCGCCCGCCGCTGGAGATGGCCCCGATCGGGTATGGCCAGACGATCGACTCGTCTCCGACGGTGAGCTCCCGGATGCTCCCCCCGACCTCCGTTACCACCGCGCTGGTGGAGCCCGACCTATGACGAGCTGTCGGCCGGACGGAGGCAGGTCATCGCCGGCGTCGGAGTCGGCGCCGCCGGTGGCGCCCGCGCTTGTCACGCCGCCCCCGGCAAGGCTTGCTCCCTCGCCCCGCAGCTGGGGAGCGTGACCCGATGATCCCCAGGGACGGCACGCATCGCCGGTATGGTAGTTGCATGGCTTGCCCTGGCCGCCGGGCGGCCCGGCCATTACGGTCGCGGGCATCGGACGGAGTCTTCGGCCCCCGCGCTGACGACGACCGGCGAGCGGCCCGGGTGGCCTCGCAGCTTTCGAGCCGGCATGAGGAGGGTCTTTGCGCGTCCTAGTCACAAACGACGATGGTGTGGCAGCGCCAGGCCTCGCCCATCTTGGCGCGAGCCCTCGCCGACGCCGGCCACGACGTACTCGTGGCTGCTCCCCTTCACGAAGCAAGCGGGGCCGGTGCGGGCGTCGGGCCGCTCCACACCATGGGTGACGGGATACACGTCGATCATGTCGAGCAGGTGGGGCTGGAAGATATAGAGACGCTGGGGGTGGACGCCCTGCCCGGCCTGATAGTGATCGCCGGCTGTCTCGGGGCCTTCGGCCCTCCCCCCGAACTGGTCGTAGCCGGCATCAACCCCGGCCGCAACGTCGGTCGAGCCGTTCTCCATTCGGGCACGGTGGGCGCCGCCCTCACGGCCGTCCACTTCAACCGGCGCGGCCTGGCGGTCAGCATCCAGTCGGGCCCTTTCTCCGCCTTCGAGGCCGCTTCGCACGGGGAAGTCAATTTCGCCACCGCAGCGGCGATCGCGGCCAGCCTCGCCCCACTCGTCGTCGGCGCTCCTCCCCGGACCGTCGTGAACTGCAACGTCCCCAACCTTCCCCTCTCCCAGGTCCGCGGGATCCGCTGGGCCCGCCTCGCCAGATCAGGGTTGATCCGCTCGGCTCTCGTCGATGCCGCCGGAGGGGCCAACATGCAGCTGGAGCTGGGCTTCGGGGAGCCGCCGCCCGGCGACGAGAGCGACGAAGCGCTCACGGCTCTGGGCTATGCCACTGTGACCCCGCTGGCGAGCGTGGCCGAGGATGTCCGTCCCGACGTGCGTGAAGCCATCAGTCGTCTCCTCTCGACTGCCGTCGAGGAGCTCGGACTTGTCTCAGAGGCTGCTGAGGACGTCGCGGAGGGCCCGGCTGCCTGAGTGAGCGCCGCGGAGCGCACCGGTCCTGTGGCCGGACGCGGCCCATGGCGCAGCAGTCCGCTCCGACATTGAGATCTCGAGAAGAACCGCGCTCCCTGTTGCGCACACGTTCAGGTCTCGTTAAGTTGAGCCGCACACCAATTCTTGTCGGCGGATGGTGCCGTGTATCCGGAGTCGTTGCTCGTGGTGTCCACGAGGGCCCGGAGCCTCAGGGATGACTAGTGGCCTGCGGGCACGTCTTTGTTCCTGCCCTGGCGCGTCATGTGACGCTGAGCGGTACCGTCGCCCCGATCCCGTCCGCATCTGAGGACGAAAGGAGCCGCGACCACAGCCACCAGGGCCGACCCCGTCTGCACCTCGTACGGAGCTTTAATCTTCCCGCCCCGACCCCGCCCTTCCGGCGCCGGGGCACGAGACGCATGCAACGAAGACGGGATGCCCGCATCAAAGCACCCCCCACTGGAGCCCACCGGGTTTCCGAACTCCCAAGGAGGCGCAAGATGCGCAAGCAACCCCTGTTCGCAATGAGTGCATTCGTGATCGCAATGACTGCGGCCGTGACGCTCGGAGCGAGCAACAGTGCCGGTGCCAGCACCGACAGTTTCCACGCGGTCCCCGCCAGCGCACGAACGAAGATTGCCGCTGTTCGGACCGCTCCCCGCACCACCAAGGGCAGGCGGTCCCACACCGCCCGGGTGAGGAAGTCGCACCGGGTCCCGCTCTACGACAGAAGTCTCGTCGTGGTGCACGATCTCGCACGACCACCGCACCTGAAGCTGAGCCCGGTGACCGGGCTGCCCTTCGTCCACAAGGCGAAGCCGAAGCGGAAGCGGCCAGTTGTCCAGGCGCCACCTCCGCCGACGACCGTCCCGCCGACGACAGTCCCGCCGACCACCGTCCCGCCGACGACTACACCTCCAACCCCGGTCACCTCGAGCTGGTGGCGCCGGAGGCGTCTGGTACGAGCTCAGGATGTGCGAGTCGGGGGGGGACTACTCCATCAACACCGGTAACGGCTTCTACGGGGCGTACCAATTCGCCCTGTCGACATGGCTGGGGCTCGGGTTCACCGGGCTCCCGAGCAACGCCCCGCCGGCGGTGCAGGATCGTGCCGCCCAGGAGCTGCAGGCCAGATCCGGCTGGGGCCAGTGGCCGGCCTGCTCGGCCAAGCTGGGCCTCTAACCCTGTTCTGACGTCCCTCCAGGACCGGGTCGCGGATCGACCCGGTCCTGGAGGAGCCGCCTCAGAGCAACTAACGGCGCCGGGCGTCCCAGGACGCGACGCTGTCGCGCCTTTTCGAGACAGCGGTCAGCCCACCTGAAGTGACGGCCGTCCGGCCGAGAAGCGGTCGAGCCGCACCGACGGCGCCTTGCCTTCGGCCAGGTCGGCGAGCAACTCGCCCATGAGCGGACCGAACTTGAACCCGTGGCCCGAGGTGCCTGCCCCGATGACGACTCGCCCCACCCTGTCGAGCACGAAGTCCTGATCGGGCGTGTTGTCGTAGAAGCACCGCTCGGTGGCGATCGGCTCGGAGCTTGCCTCGGGCAGCAGGCACGCCGCTACCTCGGCCAGGAGGGCGAGATCCGCTCGAGCTGTCGACGAGTGATACGTGGGCGGGATCCGCCCGCTCCCTCGGGTCGTGCAGCCCAAGCTTGTAGACAGCCTGGCCCGGGGTGGGCAACCCATAAGAGACGCCGGAATCGCCGTACCACACGACCGCCGGCAATCGCTCCGCATCGCGCTCGGGCAGGCTCACGTAGACCACCTGCTGCAGGCTCGCCCAAAGCGCGTCGGCGAGCATGCTCAAGCCGGCCATGCGGGCGAGGGCCGACGACCAGGCTCCGCCGCACAAGATGGCCGCTCGGCACTCGAAGGTCCGCCGCCCGTCCGCCGCGTCTTCGGACGGGCCTGCCCCCTCTCCCCTGTCGGCGCGCCCGCCGGCGGTTGCCTGGCCGGTGTCAGCCACCTCCCCATTTTGCTCCCCAGATGCGACCGCCTCGATGGTGACCCGGTCGCCACCATCGGAGATCCCGGTGACGGCGTGGCCCTCGAGGACCTCGAAAGGGTGCCCGTGGACAAGGGCCCGGAGGACCTCGTCGGCGAGCAGGACGCCGGCCGCAGCCTCGTAGACCGCCCGCCCTGACACCGAGAGGCCGGGAAAGCGCTCGCCTGCCTCCTCTTTGCTGACGATCTCGCCCGGCGTGCCGCCTTGGCGCATCGATTCGAGGAGCTCGTCCACCCGCCGGCCATAGGACAACAGCCCGCTCTGCACGAACAGCTGCCGTCCCGACTCCTCTTCGAGCTCCTTCCATCCCCGCCATGTCCGCATGGCCAGGCGGACGTGGAAGGGGTCGTGGTAGCCGGCCCGGAGGATGCGGGCACGACTCTTGGATCCGGCGCGATCGTGACCGGGTGTCAGCTGTTCGAGACAGACCACGTCCCGTCCCCGCCGGGACAGTTCACCGTGCGGCAGAAAGACCGACGACGCCCGCTCCGACGACGACATACTCGTGCCGCTCGGCCACCGCGATCACAGTAGTGCCAGAGCTCTTCCCCGATTGCTCGTCATGGCTCTGCGATAAAGCCTGCCGATGACCGCCCGGGGATAGTTGCCCCATGTAAAGTTACGGCTCCGAGCAGCAGGAGAAGGAGCCGCGGGTTGGACGACGAGGTCGAAGTCGACGTGACGACGCGGCCGGATGCTCTCACGGTGATCACAGCCCGGCGACCGGCCGTCACCGTCGGCACCCTCGTCATGGTCTGCGCGCTCATCGTCGGCGGGGCGACCGCGCTCGCCGTCGGGCTCAGCAAAGGCTCTGACGGTCAGAGCCGGCGGATCGCAGTGGCCGGCCGGAAGGCGAGCGCTCCGGCCGCTTGCCCGCCCTCTGGCGCCCGACCCGACCCGGCCGACCCCACAACCGTCGGCCGCTGGCCGTACAAACTGATCGAGAAGGGCACATTCGGCTCGGTCGTGAGCGGAGCACCCGGCACGGCCTTTGCCATCGAGGCTTGTGGAACCTTCGAGTCCGAGCTGCGGGTGGTCCGGATGAGCCTCGACGGATCCGATCTCGTGCAGGCCGCCAGCCCCTTCGTCCGGGCCGCATTGCTCACGAGCAGCCTCGTCAGTTCGGGCGGCTCCCTCTATCTGGGTGCGGCCCGGCTCGACCTGGCCGGGCCGAGGTCATCGGCGCCCTACGAATTGACCGTCTACCGCCTCGACCCGGCAACCATGACGTTCATCGCCTCCCGCGCCCTCGGCCGTGGTTACGGCCTGTCGTTGTTGGCCACCGGTTCCGAGCTGGTGGCCGCCACGGGCTCCTCCCTCATCCGAATCGGGCCGGCCTTGCTCACGGCCCGACGGCTGGCCGGCTTCGGGCCCTCGGTCGCCCAGCATGTCGCAACCGACGGCGCCACGGGCGACTACGCCGTCGGGCTGTTCACGCCCGGTGTGGCGGCACCGGGGGCCGGAGCCCGCATCGAGCTCGTCGCCGGCAGCACGGGGCACATCATCTCCAGCGTCATCCTTCCCGCGGGCTCCGATCCCGAGTCTCTCGCCGTTGCGGGCGGGAGGCTGTGGGCGGCGGTCGGAGACGGCCTGTCGACCACAGTTCACGTCTACGACTTGCCGGCGCTGTCGCCGATCGGGAGCGGACGGTCGAAGACCGCCTGGCGCCCGCTCACCGCTCCGGAGAGCATCGCCCTCGACACCACGGCCGGCTCGGTCTGGGCGCGAGGGTTGAGTGTCGTCGAGTGCAGCTCAGCCACCAACGGCGAGCTGCTCGCCACCACGGACCAGTCCGGCCCGGCGCCGGTCTTCCTCTCTCAGCTATTCCAGAGCGGCGCGGCGCTCTACGCCGTCAGCCCGGCCGGGATCGGCCGGCTGTTCCCGGCCGCCTCCTGCACGCGCTGACGACAGTCTCCGGGCTCTCTAAAAGGCGGAAGGCCCGCCTGCCGGGCCGGTACTGGCCGGCGCCGAAGAACGACCCCCGGCTCCCCCGGTATCCTCGCCGGCGATGAGGTTCCTGCTCTGGATCGGGACTGAGCAACCATGGCCCGACGTGCGTCGAACAGCGGCCCTCGCCGAGGCGACAGGCTGGGACGGCGTCTATCTGGCAGACCACTTCATGCCGAACGATGAGCCGGCCGGGCTTCAGCCCCGCCTCGAGGCCTGGACGACGCTGGCGGCGCTGGCGGCCGTCACGGAGCGCCTGCGCCTCGGCGTCCTCGTGAGCGGCAACACCTACCGGCATCCCGCCGTCCTGGCCAAGATGGCTGCGACGACAGACCGGGTGAGCAACGGTCGCCTCGTTCTCGGCCTCGGCGCCGGATGGCAGGTGTCCGAGCACCACGCCTACGGCATCGAGCTCCCCGAGATCCCTGAGCGCCTGGCCCGGCTGGAAGAGGCGTGCGAGGTGGTGCGCCTCCTGCTGTCGCGGGAGCGGTCGGACTTCGAAGGCAGCTACTACCGCCTCGCCGACGCCCCCTGCGAACCGAAGCCTCTCCAGTCCCCCCTCCCCCTCCTCCTCGGCGTGTCGGGTGAACGCACCGCCATGAGGCTGGCAGCCCGATTCGCCGACATCTGGAACTGCTGGGGGACGCCCGAGTTGATCTCGCACAAGATCTCGGTCCTCGAACGGCACTGCGAGGAGAACGGCCGGGACCCGGCGACGCTCGAACGCTCCGCCCAGGCGCTCGTGACGATGAGCAAAGATCCCGAGCAGCTGGCAGCGGGCCGGGCGCAGGCCGGCGGCAGTCCCGCCCTCGTCGGAACCCCGGAGCAGATCTCCGAGCAGCTGGCCGCCTACGAGCAGATCGGGCTGGACGAGTTCGTGGTCTCGGACCGGACTCTCGGGGACGACCTGTCGCAGCGCCACGAGACTATGACGACGTTCCTACAGGAGGTTGCCGCACCGTTCCGCTCCTGAGCCCCCTCTCGGCCAAGTGCCGGGGGCCTGCCTCGGGCGTGTCCGGCTCGGCTCAGACTCACCGGTGCGGCGTCATCGTTCGAGCGGCTCGCGGAGCGTGAGGCCCAGGCGGGAGGCATCTCCCCAGAAACCGGGATACGTCTTGCGGACACAGCCCGGATCCCGGATCGTCACGCCCGGCACGACGGCCGCGATGGCGGCAAAGGCCATCGCCATCCGGTGATCGCCATAGGTCTGGATCTCCGCACCCCGCAGCTGATTGCCTCCTCGGACGACGAGTGTGTCGCCCGCGACCTCCACTGCGGCACCGAGGCGGGCGAGCTCGGTGGCCGTGGCCGTCAGACGGTCCGTCTCATGGCCCCGCGTCACGGCGGCGTTGGTGAGCCGCGTCGTGCCGGAGGCAAGTGCGCCGAGGGCGCCGAGGGTCGGCAGCTGATCAGGCATGGGCGAGATGTCGACCTCCACGCCTTCGAGCCGGCCCGGTGCGGAGACTGTCACCCCTTCCCCACCGCCGGCCGGGGCGGGCGCGACGGTCGCACCCATGCGTGCGAAGACCTCCACCACCCTGCCGTCGGGCTGCAGCGTCGGGTGGGCATTTCGCACGGTGACGGCGCCGCCCGTGGCCAGGGCGAGCGCCCACAGGTGGGCGGCGGCACTGGCGTCGAACTCGACATCGTCCTCCCGGCCCTGGTAGGGGTGCCCTCCCTCGACGGCGTAACGACCGTTCGGAAGGCTTCGCGCCGGCGCGCCCCACCTCTGCATGGCGTCCAGTGTGAGATCGAGGTAGCCGGCGGCCCCGAGGCCGCTCACGACGATCTCCATGGGGTGCTCGGCGTAGGGCGCCACGAGCAGCAGTGCGGTGGCGAACTGTGAGCTCGCGGCTGCATCTACCTGCACTCGCCCGCCGCGAAGGCCATTGGAGGTGATGTGGAGCGGCGGGTGGCCGCCATTCGAGGCGACGACCGCCCCGAGGCTGGCGAGCGCATCGAGCAGGGGGGAAATCGGCCGGCGACGAAGCGCGGGCGCGCCGTCGATGGTGACGGCGCCGTGCACGAGCAGGGCCACGGCGGACAGGAATCGCAGCGTCGTGCCGGAAAGACCGGCGTCTATCGTCATCTGCGGCTCGAGAACCTGCCCGCCGGTGCCGGTAAGGGCGAGGTCGCCGCCGCTTGTTGACGTGCGCCCGCCGGGGTGGCGGTCGAGCACCGCCCCGAGAGCCATGAGACCGCCGGCCATGGCTTTGGTGTCTTCGCTCTCGAGCACGTCGTGCAGGACGCTCCTCCCCTCGGCGAGGGCGGCCATGACGAGCAGACGGTTCGTCACGCTCTTGCTCGGAGGCGCCCGCAGCTCACCCGAGAGGGGGGCGCCGGGCAGCACCTCGAGCACGTCCGGAAGAGCTGTCACCTTGTTCGCTCCGCCGAGGTGAATCGAGCTCACGTCAGGCGATGCCACGATGACAGACGGCGACGCCCGAGACGCTGTCTCATGACACCAGCATTCCACCCGGCCGGTTGAAAAGCAGGCAGTTGGGGTATGCACTTCGTAGGTTGATCGAGGCGACGGTGCCTCGCTTCAAGGGAGGGATATTCATGGGTCTGGTGTTGGCGGTTCTCTTGATCGCCTTGATTCTCGGCGGCCTCAGCTTCGCGGTCCACGTGCTGTGGATCGTGGCGGTCATAGTGTTCGCCATTTGGCTGCTCGGTTTCCTCGTCTCCGGTTCACATCACCGGTGGTACCGCTGGTAACCGAAGAGGCCTGAGCGCTCGTTGCGGCCCTCGCCTAACGGCGGGGGTCGTTTCGCGTCCGGGAGCCGTCACAGAGGGAGCCCGAAACGCCGCGGCCGGCGGCGGCTTCAGTTACCGTCATCCTGGCGGCCGACAGCCCGGCTCGTCCGGGATCCCCGGGCAGGCCGGATCGGCTTTTGAGCGGCCACGTGTCGACGTCGTGACGGTACAACGTGACGATCGGGTGGTTCACATGGTGGAAGAGTGGCGCCTATAGGAGGGCCGTATGGAAGAGCTGTTCGAGATAGCCGAGAGTTCCGAGAACGGGATTCCGGTGCTGTCGATCCGGGGCGAGATCGATGTGTCGACAGCTCCGGCGCTGAGGGACCGCCTGCTGAGCGTGGCGCAGAGTGGCAACACGAGGGCGGTCGTGGATCTGCGCGAGGTGACCTTCCTTGACTCCACGGCGCTCGGTGTGCTGGTGAGCGCACTGAAACGCTTCCGGTCCGCCGACGGAGACCTGCGCCTCGTCGTCACCGGGCGGAGCATCGTCAAGGTGCTCGAGATCACCGGGCTCGTCGACGTCTTCATGATCTTCGACACCCTCGAGGAGGCGGTGCAGCAGTGAGCGACTTCGCCGAACCGAAGCAGGAACTGAGCGTGGAGCTCAGCCTGCCGGCGAGTGCGGAATGGATCGCCCTCGCCCGCACCACAGGGGCGGCGATCGCCTCGCGCTGGTCGTTCAGTTACGACGAGATCGCCGATCTGCGCCTGGCCATCGACGAGCTCTGCCTGGCGCTGATCCGGGACGGCAGCGGAGAGCGACTCGATGTCGTCTACCGCCTCGACGCCGGTTCGATCGCGGTGACCGGCAAGATGAAGGCGGGAGACGGCGAGGCTCCCGAGGAGGTCGCCGAGGACGATCATGCCCTCAGCGAGCGGGGCCTCTCGGAGCGAATTCTCGATGCCCTTGTCGACGGCCACGGGTCGGACGCCGACGACTCCCACGTGCGGGCCTGGTTGCGGAAGGACCGGAGCACCGCCACCACGTGACGACCGATGACGCACGCATCACAGAGCTCCGGGAGATGTTCGTTTCCTTTGCCGCGACGCGTGACCCCGCCCTGCGGGACCGGCTGATCGAGGCACATCTGTGGCTGGCCGACCGGCTCGCCCGCCACTTCGCCAACCGGGGGGAGCCGCTCGACGACCTCTACCAGGTGAGCTCGCTCGCCCTCATAAAGGCCGTCGACCGGTTCGACCCCGAGCGCGGCGTCGAGTTCACGAGCTACGCCACGACGACGATCATCGGCGAGCTGAAGCGCCACTTCCGTGATCGCGGCTGGTCCGTGCGGGCGCCGCGGCGCATCCAGGAGCTCTATCTCCACCTGGGGCAGGCGATCAGCGACCTGTCCCAGAGCCTGGGTCGCTCGCCGACTGTCTTGGAACTGGCCCAGACCACCTCGGCGTCCGAGGAAGACGTGCTCGAGGCGCTCGAGGCGGGACAGGCGTATAGGGCGACCTCTCTCGACGCGCCGGGAGAAGACGACGAGACCCTGGGGAACCATCTCGGCTCGGTGGACGCCGAGTTCGGCAATTCCGAGCGGCGCATGCTGCTCGCCCCCTACCTCTCCAGGCTTCCCGCCCGCGAGCAGCTCATTTTGAAGCTCCGCTTCGAGGAGGATCTCACCCAGTCGGAGATAGCCACGCAGCTCGGGATCAGCCAGATGCACGTCTCCCGCCTTCTCAGCAAGTGCCTGGCTCGACTCCACGAGGCCTACCAAGCCGCCGACGGCTGACCGCCGGCCGGTAGCCGCCTCCGGCTGTAGCTTCCGCCAGCATCGAGTAGGAAGCCCCCACATGACGCACACGACCCCCGGCGCCTGCGGGCAGCACGACTGGTCAGCAGATCTCTTGGCGTGGTGTGCCCTCAACCCAAGTCCGACCGAGGTTGCCGGCGCGCTGGAGGAGCTGACATCGGCCGGGTTGCTCGCCCTTCCTCTCCCCGGATCCGGTCGGACCTACGACCGCCTGCTGGCGCTCGCCACCGTGACGGCACACGACGTCGCCCTCGGCCGGCTCGTCGAAGGTCACGTCGACGCCCTCGCCATCTTGGCCGAGGCGGAGACGTCCCCTCCTGCGGGATCCCGTCTCGGCGTCTGGGCGGCCGGCGCACCGGCGGACGTCGTCGCCGAGCCGGCAGCTGGGGGTTTCACGCTCCGGGGCACACGGCGCTGGTGCTCGGGGGCGAGCTTCCTCACCCACGCCCTCGTCGTCGCCTCCCTCCGCGGGGCACGCCATCTCTTCCTCGTCGACCTCTCCATCCCGGGCATCACGGCTGACCCCGGATCCTGGAGAGCCGTCGGCATGTCCCGCTCGGATACCTTGGACGTGACCTTCGCCGATGTCTCGATCGATCACTCGTGCCGCGTGGGTGGCGCGAACTGGTATCTCGAGCGGGCGGGCTTCTGGCAGGGATCCATCGGGGTGGCCGCTTGCTGGTGGGGAGGCGCCGCCGGTGTGGGTGCGGCCCTCGAAGAGACGCTGCCCGGAGGCGAGCCACATCGCGACGCCCATCGGGGCGCCGTCGCCGCCCGCCTGTGGTCACTCCGCCTTGGTGTGGCAGCAGCGGCGGCTCACATAGATGCTGATCCCTGCGACGAGGGCGGCCTCACCCACACCGTCGCCCTCGCCCTACGTCACGTCGTCGAGCAAGGATCAGAGGAGGTGATCGCCCGCGTCGGCCGGGCGCTCGGCGCCGCTCCCCTGTGCCGCGACGCCGCCCACGCCCACCGGGTAGCGGATCTGGCCGTCTACCTGCGCCAGCACCATGGCGAGCGGGATTCGGCGGAGCTCGGCCTGGACGAGAATCGCGCCACTCTCGCCTGGTGAGCAAGGACCGCGATCAATTCGGGGCCACCAGGTTTGACTTACCGGCGGCCGGGGTACGTCCTCACTTGCTGGCGGGGCGTCGAAGAAATGCACCATCGCAGTCTTGGCAAGAGATCGTGCGCGGCGGACGACGTGCACTTGTTGGATGGCACGCTGAAAAGCAAATCAGTTCTTGACCGGCGGGTAGGGCGGGAGCAGGAGACCCACCGGTTCGGATCGCGTGGGGAAGCCGTCGCAGCCGCACGTGGCGCGACAGCGTCACGACAAGCCAGCCCCCCAAGTAGCGGCGGACGGCTCCCCGCGCTGTTTCGTGAGGTTGCCTTCCTAGCGAGGCCCGTGGGCCGGCGGACGTGCCCGTCGCGGGCGCGCCCAGCAGTGGTAGACCGTCCCCGGTGGGACCGGATCCGGCCGCCGAGATCATCGTCTACGGCACCCAGTGGTGCGGAGACTGCAAACGGGCCAAGCAGTTCTTCGGGGAGCAGCGCGTCCACTACCGCTTCATCGACGTCGACGTGGACCCCGAGGGGCTCGCCTACGTCGAGGAGGTGAACAGCGGGAAGCGGATCATCCCGGTGATCGCCTTTCCTGACGGCTCGACGCTGGTCGAGCCGTCGAACGCCGCGCTGGCGGAGAAACTCGAGCTCCAGACGGTCGCCTCCCGCTCTTTCTACGACCTGATCGTGATCGGCAGCGGACCGGCCGGGCTCACCGCCGCTCTCTATGCGGCCCGTGACGGCATCGATACCCTCGTCGTGGAGCGCGGCGGTATCGGCGGGCAGGCGGCGATCACCGAGCGGCTGGACAATTTCCCCGGTTTCCCCGAGGGGGTGAGCGGGTCCGACTTCGCCGAGCGCCTCCGCAGGCAAGCGGAGCGCTTTGGTGTCGAGATCCTGGAAGCGGGGGAAGCGGCCGGTGTCACCACCGACGGCTCGTATCGCCGGGTGACGACGGCAGACGGCTCGGAGTACTCGTCCTATGCCGTGCTGTTGGCGCTCGGGTCCACCTACCGGCGCCTCGGCATCCCCGGTGAGGAGGACTTCATCGGAGCCGGCGTGCACTTCTGCGCCACCTGCGACGGGGCCTTCTACCGAGGCCAGGACCTGCTCGTGGTGGGTGGGGGGAACTCCGCCGGCGAGGAGGGCCTGTACCTGACGCGCTTTGCCGAACACGTCACGATCGCCACACGCGACACTGCGCTCACGGCGTCAAAGGTGGTCACCCAGAAGATCGCCGAGCATCCGGACGTGGATGTCCTCACCGGAGTGGAGGCAGTCGAGCTGCGCGGAGCGGGTCACCTCGAGACAGTCGTCATGGCTGACACGAAGACGGGCGAGCGACGGGAGCTCCATCCGGGGGCGATGTTCGTCTTCATCGGATTGTCGCCGAACACGTCTTTCGTGAACGGGCTCGTCGAGCTGGATCCACGAGGCTTCGTAGTGACCGACACCGGCATGCAGTCGTCATTGCCCGGCGTCTTTGCCGCCGGGGATGCCCGCGCCGGCAGTACGAAGCAGGCAGCCTCGGCCGCCGGTGAGGGCGCCGCCGCCGCCATCGCCATCCGCAGCTACCTGGAACCGCTCTCCGGCGGCCGGCCCTGCGTGGCGTCTCCGGGCCCGGCGATCATGGCCGTCTGAACAGCGGCCTACTCTGCGCTATGTCCGACAGCGCTACCCCACCGCCTCTCACATTGATGGCGGTCCATGCCCACCCTGATGACGAGGCCTCGAGCACCGGCGGCGTTCTGGCGAAGTACAGCGGAGAAGGCATCCGTACGGTCGTCGTGACATGCACGAACGGGGAGCTCGGCGATGCTGCCGGCGGAGCCAAGCCCGGGGAGACCGGCCACGACGAGGCCGCCGTCGTCGCCCAGCGGCGCCAAGAGCTGGCCAAGAGCTGCCAGGTGCTCGGTGTGAGCCAGCTCGAGCTGCTGGGCTACCACGACTCGGGAATGATGGGCTGGTCACAGAACGAGGCTCCGGAGGCATTCTGGAACACGCCGGTGGCCGAGGGCGCCGAGCGCCTCGCACACCTCTTCGATCGTTACCAACCACAGGTCGTGGTCACTTACGACGCCAACGGTTTCTACGGCCATCCTGACCACATCCAGGCGCACCGGATCACCGTGGCGGCGCTCGAGCTGGCGCCGATCCCGCAAAAGCTCTACTTCCCGGTGATTCCGCAGTCGGAGATGGAGGGCTTCTTGGAGCTCATGCGCGCCGCCGGCGACGAGCCGCCGACGAACGACGAAGAGTCACTGGACTTGGGCACCCCCGACGAACAGGTCGCCGCCCGCGTCGACTGCTCCACCGTCGTGGGGGCCAAGTACCGGGCACTCGAGGCACATGCCAGCCAGATCGACAATCAATTCTTCCTCGGGCTCGGTCCGGAGCTGTTCAAGCGGGTGTTCTCGGTGGAGTCATTCGTCCGGGCCTACGACACCACCGATGCGCCCGTGCCGGAGGACGACCTGTTCTCCGGACTGCGCCCGAGCTGAGGAGGATTCTCTCCGGCTGACATGGAGGGCGCCGCCGTGGGGGCCGGCGTCGTCATGGCGGCCGCCGAACCCATCAGCCCCTCGGCGACGAGCTGGACAAGGTTACGGACGAGCTCCTCCTTCGGCCCGGGGGGCTGAGCAGCCCACCTGGCACCGGCCAGGTGGACCATGCCGACGACGCCGTAGGCCCACGTCTCGGCGGGCTGCGATGACAGGCCGGCATCGTGCAGAGCCTCGCGCGATCGCCCCCCGCAGGACCACCGCCACCCGGTCAACGACGCCCACCAGGACCGGGCTGGCAACGCGCACCTCGCGGGTGAGGAACCCGTACAACGAAGGATCCTCCTCGATGAAGTCCACGTAGCTCCGCAGGGCTGCCTCGATGCGGAGCCGCTGGTCTGTCTCCGAGGCGAGTGCCAGGCTGAGGCGCATCACGAGCTCGTCGGCGAACCGGCTGGCCACAGCGGCGACGAGGCCCTCCCGGTCGCGGAAGTGCCGGTACAAGATGGGCTTGGTGATACCTGCCTCTGCCGCCATGGCGTCCATCGAAGCGTCGGGGCCGTCCCGCCGGATCACGCAGAGGGCGGCCTGCAGGAGGGCCTCACGCCGCTCCGCCCGTGACGTCGGCTCGCGGAGCTCATTGACCTGAGCGGCGGCCTCCGCTCGGGCGACCGCACGGCGCGCCCGGTCCGGTTTTGGTAGGTCGTTCATAGGGTAACGCATAGTAACGTTACTGATGGTAACATTCCGTCCGGAGCTAGAGGCGGCTTCGTCGGCAGCGCCCCGCAGTGCGAGCAGGCGTTCAACCCCCAAGAAGGAGCGTGCACCATGGCATCGGCACCTGCAACCGTCCACCACCAGGCAGGCGATATCGCCAACGAGGCTGCGGCAATGGGCGAGCAGTCCGGGCCGGGGATCATCGAACAGAAGGTCGTCCGTCTGAGCGCCGCCGCCGGCCGGCGGGTCGTCGAGCCCGATGAGGAGGTCAAAGGCAGCCTCGGAGCCGGCCAGGTGCTGCCGGACGAGCTGCTCAGCGTCTCCGGGCTCGGGCTCCGGCTGACGCCCGACCAGGCGGCCCTTCTCTCGCGAGAGGAGGTAGCTTCCATCACCGCCGCCGGGATACGGTTCGAGGCGGTGCTCGAGGCGGGCTTTGCTGCCCATATCGCCACGGCCGTCGACCTCACTGACCCCCGCATCACCTTCATCCTGCACGAAATGGGCGAAGAGACGCGCCATCAGCGCCTCTTCCAGCGCCTCCTCTCCGAGCTCGACGCCAAGGCGACGTCACCTTTCCCCGCCCGGCTGCGCCGCTTCGGCTACCGGGCCGCCGTGGAAGCCTCGATTGGCAACCCGGCATTCTTCTACGTGCTCGTGCTGGCAGGAGAGGAGATCCCCGACCTGTTCCAGAAGCGGGCATCCGAGCACGCCGGCACTGACGGGTTCATCCGCGCCGTCAACAAGTACCACCGAATGGAGGAGGCACGGCACCTCTCCTTCGCCCGGGCGGTCTTCGGGGAGGTGTGGACGAAGGCAAGGCTGTTCGACCGCCTCCTGGTGCGCCACGTCGCCCCCCACCTCATCCGGTTCATGTTCGACTCGATGGTCGACCCCGGCGTCTACGCCACGATCGGCCTTCCGGCGATGGCCACATGGCGGGCGGCGAAGGCCACCCCGCAGCGACAGCAGTTCCGGCACGAGGCCACCCGGCCCGTGCTGGGCGTGCTCGTAGAGGCCGGCGCCTTGAAACGGGGTCGGAATCCCTTCCGCATGGCAGTCGTTGTGCGGCCTGCGGGCAGACGGCGAAGCGCTCTGAGGCGGCAGAATGGAGCGATGACAGGCGGGGAAGCCGCACCGTCGCCCGTTGTCCGCCGTCGGGTGGTGATCTCCGGCCGCGTGCAGGGCGTCTTCTTCAGGGAGAGCTGCCGGCAGCAGGCAGGCGAGCAAGGACTCGCCGGCTCGGTACGCAACCTCGAGGACGGAACAGTCGAGGCGGTCTTCGAGGGGCCGCCAGACGCCGTCGGCCGCCTCGTCGAGTGGTGCCGGGGAGGGCCCCGCCACGCCGTCGTGGAATCCGTCGCCGTCTTCGACAGCCAGCCGATCGGAGAATCGAGCTTCCAGGTTCGCTAGGGCCGCCTCCGGTGGCACAGGTGGCCGCAGTGTAGATCCGTGCTCCGGAGAAGAGCACGACGGTTCTGCCGGTGCCGCGGCAGCCCTCCGGCGACTTCGGGCCGAAGCTAGCCTCGTTCGCCAATGCCGAAGACCCGCTGGTTGGCCCCGGACAATGCCTGGGAGACGACTCTGCGGGGGCGCCAAATCCTCGCTGACCCCCGGCTCAACCATGGCGTCGCCTTCACCGAGGAAGAGCGTCAGGCACTCGGCATCACGGGCCTGCTTCCGCCGCAGGTGCTCACGCTGGACGAGCAGGTCGAGCGGGCATACGAGCAGTACCTCGCCCAGGGGAGCGACCTCGGGAAGAACGTGTTTCTCTCCCTCTTGCAGGACCGCAACGAAGTCCTCTTCTACCGGCTGCTCGACTCTCACCTGAGAGAGATGCTGCCGGTCGTCTACACACCGACGATCGGCGAGGCGATCGCCCATTTCAGCCACGAGTACCGGCGACCGCGGGGCGTCTTCCTCTCGGTCGACCATCCGGAGGACATCGAGCGGTCGCTGCAGGCGCCCGGCCTCGATCCTGACGACGTCGACATCATCGTGGCGACCGACGGCGAGGCGATACTCGGCATCGGCGACTGGGGCGTCGGTGGGATCAACATCTCGCTCGGGAAGCTGACGGTCTACACGGCCGCGGCCGGCATCGACCCCGGACGAGCCGTCGCCGTGATGCTCGATGTCGGCACGAACCGGCAGGAGCTCCTCGACGATCCCCTCTACCTCGGGAACCGGCACCTGCGGGTGGATGACCGGACCTATGACGAATTCGTCGACACCTACGTGAGGACGGCACGGCGCCTCTTCCCGCACGCCTTGCTGCATTGGGAGGATCTGGGGACGGCTAACGCCCGGCGGGTGCTCGAGCGCTACCGGGAGACCGAATTCACGTTCAACGACGACATGCAGGGAACCGGTGCGGTGGTTCTCGCCGCCGTCCTCTCGGCCCTGAAGGTGGCCGGACGAGACCTCGCCGGTGAACGGATCATCATCTTCGGTGCCGGGAGCGCCGGGACGGGCATCGCCGACCAGCTGTGCCACGCCATGGTGGCCGCCGGCCTCGAGGAGGTGGCGGCGACCCAGCGGTTCTGGTGCGTCGACGCCGCCGGCCTCCTCCTCGAGACCACCCTCGGCCTGCGCGACTTCCAGCGGCGCTACGCCATGCCGGCCAGCAAGACGGCCGGCTGGCGGCGGGACGAGACAGGCCGGATCGGGCTTCTCGAAGTCGTCAACCGCATCGAGCCGACCACGCTCATCGGCACGTCGGGCCAAGGGGGCGCCTTCTCCGAGACGGTGATCCGCGCGATGGCGGCCCGCTGCGAGCGGCCCGTCATCCTGCCCCTCTCCAACCCGACGGCGCTGGCGGAGGCGGTGCCGGCGGATCTGCTCGCCTGGACCGACGGGCGGGCGCTCATCGCCACCGGGAGCCCGTTCCCACCCGTCACCTTCGACAGGACGACCCATGTGATCGCCCAAGCGAACAACGCCTTCGTCTTTCCCGGCCTCGGCCTCGGCGCCGTCACCGCCGGAGCGACCCGAATCACCGCACCGATGCTGCGCGCCGCTGCGGTTGCTGTCGGCGCCCAGGTCGATCCGTCCACCGGCGGGGCCCCGTTGCTGCCCGAAGTGGAGGCTCTGCGGGAGACGTCGGTCGCAGTCGCCGTCGCCGTGGCCGAGGCAGCCGCAGCCGGCGGCAGTCACGGCGCGGCCGTTGCCCGCCGACACCGAGGCCGCGGTGCGTGCCTCGATGTGGCAGCCGTCCATGACCGATCCGCCCGATCTGAGGGCCGGTCTGATGCTCGCGGACGACCCCGCCGGCGACCGGCCGCCGAGTAGGCCGCCGTAGGCGGCGTATTCACGGGCCATTCGATCGGTGTTGAAGAACGAGCCGTTGAGGGAGATGGCGTTCCGGCGGACGATTGTCGAAGCGGGCCGCTTCGCTGAAGAAGATCGCCGCCACTTCCTCCAGCTTGGCGTAGAGCTCCTCGGCATCGTCGGCGTCCGGACTACCGTCACCGACGGCCCAACCCGTCACTCCCTCGATGCAGCCCTCGAGCCACCATCCGTCGAGCACGCTCAGGCTGGGGACGCCGTTCACGGCGGCCTTCATCCCGCTCGTGCCGGAGGCCTCGAGGGGCGCTTTCGGGGTGTTCAGCCACAGGTCGGTCCCGGCGCACAGCCGGGCGGCCAGCCGGAGGTCGTAGTTCTCGATGAAGACAAGGCGCACCGCCTCGCCGAGGGTGCCCGCCGCCCGGAAGAGGCCGGCGATGAGCTCCTTGCCGGCGGCATCGCGTGGGTGCGCCTTGCCGCTTGCCACCACGTTGAGCGGCCCGTGGCGCTCGGCGATGGCGGCGAGGCGGCCCGGATCGGTGAACAGCAGCGTCGTCTGCTTGTACGGCGTGACCCGGCGGGCGAGACCGATCGTGAGCCCCTCCTCAGGAAGGACGGCTCCCGTCCGTCGGGCCGACTTCTGCGAGGAGCGTCTTCTTCGACGGCGGCGTGGACGGTGACCACGGCCTCGAGCGGGATGCTCGAGGCGTAGCGGAGCAGTGCCCCGTCCACCCGCCAGCCCGGAAGATGGTCGTCGAACAGCGCCTGCATCAAAGGAGACGCCCAGGTGGCCACCCGCACACCGTTCGTCACCGACGGACATCGCAGGAAGGCAGCATTGACTGGGCGACGCTGCGATGGCGCCGGGAGACGGCGTTCACGTAGCGGGACAGGCCGGCACCGAGGTCGGTCATGTTGAGCACGCCGCCCGGCAGCACATGATCGAGAAGGGCGGCCCGCTCCTCACCGAGCACTCGGCGCACAAGCTCAGAAGAGAAGCGATCGTGGCCCGCCGGCACCGGCGTGTGGGTGGTGAACACGCAGCGCCGGCGGACCGCTTCCAGCTGGCAGCCACTGGGCGAGGTCGCTCCGCTGTCGCCTGCGGCCGCCATCTCCTCCTCGAGCAGGCGCAGCGTGAGCAGCGCCGAATGCCCCTCGTTCATGTGGAATGTGGCCACGTCGCCATAGCCGAGCGGAACGCAGCATCTCCACTCCCCCGACGCCGAGAACAGCCTCCTGGCGCAGTCTGTGCTCTTCGTCGCCTCCGTAGAGGCGGTCGGTGATGTCGCGATCGACAGGATCGTTGCCCTCGACATCGGTATCGAGGAAGTAGACGGGCACTTTGTCCCCCTGCACACCCTCGAGGTAGAGGCGCCGCACTGCCGACCGTGACGAGATGGCCGCCGATCGTCACGACCACGGTGTTGGGGAGCCTTTCGAGCAGGCGGTCACGATCGGTCTGCCCAGTCGACCTCATCCTCGCTCTGGTGGCCCTCGCCGTCGAGCTGTTGGCGGAAGTAGCCGTCCCTGTAGCAGAGGGTGACCCCTGCGATGGGAAAGCCGAGGTCGGCCGCCGAACGCAGGTAGTCCCCGGCCAGCACCCCCAGCCCTCCGCTGAACGTCGGCAGGTCGTCGTCGAGGGCGACCTCCATCGTGAAATAGGCGATCGGTCCCCGCACCGGCGAGATCATAAGCGGCGGCTCGGGACGGCAACGCCCGCCCTTCCACTCCCGAGCAGGGAGGCGAGCTGCTCCAGCGCGCCGAGGGAATGACCCTGCACGAACTCGTCCACGAAGGGCAGGGCGGCGGCCATGCCCCGGGCCAGGGGCGCGTACCCGGGGGAAGCCTTCAGCGGGTTGACCCAGATGATCCGGTGGGCCACTCGGCGAAGACGCGTCATCTCAGTGCCGAGATCCGCCGGCTCGCCCCTGTCCCAGCCGTCCGAGAGGATGACTACGACCGAGCCGCGGGCCATGCCACGGGTGCCCCAGCGGTCGTTGAAGGCCTTCAGGCCGTCGCCGAGCCGCGTGCCGCCGTACCAGTCCGCCACGGTGCTCGCCGCTTCGGCGAGGGCGGCGTCCGGGTCGCGCCACGAGAGCGGGCGGGTGATCCTTGTGAGGCGGGTGCCCAGCACGAAGACCTCGACCATTCCCGTGCCCCGGGCGCTCACCGAGGCGTGCGCCAGCCGGAGAAAGGCCCGGGCGTACGGTTCCATCGAACCCGAGATGTCCACGAGGTATACGAGGCGGCGCGGCCGGGAGGACGGCAACCTCCAGGCGCGGTCGATCGGCTCGCCGCCGGTGCGCAGCGCCCGCCGCACCGTCCGCCCTATGTCGGGGGTGCCGCGGTCGTGGCGGACGGGCGACAGCCGTCGCGACCGCCGGTGGATCGTGGTCTGGCGAAGCGCGGCGAGCAACCGCCGTGCTTCAGCCCAGTCCTCGTCGGAGTAAGTGGCGAAGTCCTGGTGACGTAGTGTCTCGATCCGGCTGTAGCGCACCGTCACCGCGGGCAGGCCGCTCTCGGGCTCGGCCTCTCCCGGCTCCGGCGGGTGCTCGTCGTCCTCCTCGGAGTCGAGCCACAGCTCGGTGCTGACAGTCGTCCGGCGATGGAGGTCGACGGCGGCATCCCCGAAGAAGTGGGCAAAGGCGAGGTCATAAAGGCCCGCGTCCTCCGGGCGCCGGACGAGCGTCGCCCGGCCGGCCCAGTAGGCGGCCTCCCGGCGCGTCACGCCGAGCTCGCCGAGCGCCCGGGCGTAGGTGATCACGCTGCCGACCGGGACGTCGAGGCCCAACCCGCGCAACAGGCGGGCGAAGGCCACGACCGCCCGCTCCGGCCGGACCTGGCCAAGGGGCGCCGGCCGGTCAGCCACCTCGGAGCACAGCGGCGCGCACCAGCTCCCCGAGTCCGGCAGCCCGCGCCCGTTGTTGATCCTCCTGGTACTTGAGCACGGCCCCGAGCGTCGCCCCGGTGCTCTGCTCGTCCAGCTCCGTCCGTCCGAGCGCTGCGAGGGCGGCAGCCCAATCGATGGTCTCGGCCACGCCGGGGGGCTTGTACAGCCCCATCTCCCGGAGGGACTCCACGGCCGCGGCGATCTGGCGAGCCAGCTTCGGCAGCGCCTGGGGAGCCCTGAGCAGGATTATCTCCACCTCCCGCTCGAAGCCGGGATGCTCCACCCAGTGGTACAGGCAGCGCCGCTTGAGGGCGTCGTGGACGTCGCGGGTCCGGTTGGAGGTGAGGATGACGACCGGCGGCACCTCTGCCCGGACCGTCCCGAGCTCGGGCACGGTGACTGCGTACTCGGAGAGAATCTCGAGCAGGAAGGCCTCGAACTCGTCGTCGGCCCGGTCGATCTCATCGACGAGCAGGACAGGCGGTGGTCCGATCGTCGGCTCGAGCGCCCGCAGGAGCGGGCGTCGCACGAGGAAGCGCTCCGAGTAGAGCTCGTCCTCGGCGGCCCTCGCCGACTCACCGCTCGCCTCTACCGCCCGCAGGTGCAGTAGCTGGCGGGCGTAGTCCCACTCGTAGGCCGCCTGGGAAAGGTCGATGCCCTCGTAGCACTGCAGCCGCAGCAGCTCTCCGCCTGTCCAGGCCGCCACCACCTTGGCCACCTCGGTCTTGCCCACGCCGGCCTCACCCTCGAGCAACAACGGCCTGTGCAAGGTGAGGGCGAGGAAGACCGCGGTCGCCAGCCCCTCGTCGGCCAGGTAGTCGTGGGCGGCGAGCGCAGCCGACACCTCCTCCACCCCGGCCGGCCCCGGCCGAGGCCGCCCGGCCCTGCTCGGCTCGGTCATCTCCTCTGCGGGCGCCTCGGTCACCTGACCCAGGTTATTGGCCAGAGGTGGCCACTTCCTCGAGGGCGCGGCGCACGAGGACCTCGGCCAGGTGCTGGCGGTACTCGCGGGAGGCCCTGACGTCGGTCGGCGGCTCCAACCCGTCGCTCGCATGGCGCGCCGCCTCGCTGGCAGAGGCACCCGCGGCGACGGCGCGCTCGACCTCGATCGCCCGGACGGGCTGGGCAGCCATGTTGACGAGGCCGACCCTCGTGGTCCCATTGCCGACAGCCGCCACGCCGACTATGGCCCAGTCCTGCGCCCGGCGGGTGAACTTCTGGAAGGACCATCTTGCCCCGGCGAGCTTCGGGAAGCGGATCTCGGTGAGCACCTCGTCGGGCGCGAGCGCCGTCTCGAGGAAGCCGGTGAAGAACTCCGCCGCCTCCACCACCCGCTCACCGGAACTCCCGACGAGGCAGAAGCTCGCCCCTGCGGCCAGGCAGACGGCCGGCAGGTCCGAGGCCGGGTCGCCGTGGGCTATGGAGCCTCCGATCGTCCCCCGGTGACGCACCTGAGGGTCGCCGATCTGGCCGGCGACTCTCGACAGGAGAGGCACCTCGGACTGAACGAGCTCGGATCGGTGGACGTCGTAGTGGCGAGTGAGTGCTCCGATCGCCAGGTGACCGCCGGCATCGCCGACATAGGACAGCTCCCTCACCCGGGCGATGTCGATGAGCAACGACGGGGCGGCCAGCTTGAGCTTCATGAGAGGCAGCAACGAGTGGCCGCCGGCTATCAACTTGGCGTCCTCGCCGCCTTCGCCAAGCAGGCGGACGGCATCGTCGACCGACGAAGCGCGCTCGTAGTCGAACTGGCTCGGGATCATGGCCGCACGCCCTCTTGCCTGCTTCTGTCTCTGCCCGGCTCTACCCCGTCCCGGCCCGGTTCACCGGCCTCGTTGATCGCCCGCCACACTCGTTCGGCTGTCGCCGGCATGAGGACGTCGTCGATCCCGTAGGGGGAGAGAGCATCGACGATGGCGTTGATGACCGCCGGCGCCGAGCCGATCGTGCCGGCCTCGCCGATCCCCTTCACGCCGAGGATGTTGGTCGGGCTCGGCGTCACCGTCGTGGCGGTCTCGAAGCTCGGCAGCTCGGAGGCTGCCGGCACGAGGTAGTCGACAAGTGTGCTCGTGAGCAGGTTGCCGTCGGCGTCGTAGACGGCCTCCTCGAAGAGGGCCTGGGCGACGCCCTGGACGATCCCGCCGTGGATCTGCCCGTCGACGATGAGCGGGTTGACCTGGTTACCGCAGTCGTCGACGGCGATGTAGCGCTGGAGCTTTGTGTCGCCGGTCTCGGTGTCGACCTCCACCACGCAGATGTGGGTGCCGAACGGGAAGGTGAAGTTCGGGGGGTCGAAGTGCACGGACGCCTCCAGGTTCGGCTCCATCCCGTCCGGGAGGTTGTGCGCGGTGAAGGCTTCGAAGGCGACCGCCCCGAGGGCGATCTGCTTGTCGGGCGACCCCTTCACCGAGAAGCTCGCCCCGCTGAGCTCGAGATCCTCGTGGGCGGCCTCGAGCAGGTGGGCGGCGATCTGGCGTGCCTTGTCGATCACCTTGTCGGTGGCCATGGCCACCGCCACGCCGCCGACCGAGAGGGAGCGCGAGCCGTAAGTGTCCATCCCGTATGGGGCGACGGCGGTGTCGGAGTGGAGGACGTCCACGTCGTCCGGGCTGACGCCGAGGCGGTCGGCGACGATCATCGCCCATGACGTCTCGTGGCCCTGACCGTGGGGGGCGGTGCCGGTAACCACCTGCACCTTTCCTGTCGGCTGGAGCCGGACGGTCGCCGCCTCCCAGCCGCCGGCGGAGTAGTTGAGCGAGGCGAGCACCTTGGACGGGGCCAGCCCGCACATCTCCATGTACGACGAGATGCCGATGCCGAGCTGGCGTGTGTCGCCCTCCTGCCGGCGGCGGGCCTGCTCCTCGCGCAGCCCGGCGTAGCCGGCCATGTCGAGGGCGAGGTCGAGCGCCCGCTCGTACTCGCCGCTGTCGTAGACGAGGCCCGCGCAGGACGAATACGGGAACTGCTCAGCCTTGATGTAGTTCCGCCGGCGTATCTCTGCCGGGTCGATGCCCACCTCCGCCGCCAGCGCGTCGATGGCGCGCTCGATGGCGAAGGTTGCCTCCGGGCGGCCGGCCCCCCGGTAGGCGTCGGTGGGGGTCTTCGTGGTGAACACTCCCATGCAGGAGAACGAGTAGGCCGGCACGTCGTAGACACCGGCGTACAGGAACGCCCCGAGTAGAGGGATGCCGGGAGTGACGAGCTGCAGGTAGGCGCCCATGTCAGCCAGCAGCTCGACACGCACGGCGGTGATCCGGCCGTCCGCCGTCCGCCGCCAGCTCGATGTGCTGGATCTGGCCGCGGCCCTGGATGGTCGCCTGGGCGTTCTCGGTCCGCTCCTCCACCCAGCGGACCGGCCGGCGCAGCTTCTTGGCCAGCACGACGGCGAGGATCTCCTCCGCATAGACGTTCAGCTTCGAGCCGAAAGCGCCGCCGACGGCCGGGGCGACCACGCGCAGGTGGGTCTCCGGGGTGCCGGTCGTGATGGCGAGCATGATCTTCAAGATGTGGGGGATCTGGGTGGCCGAATAGACGGTGAGCTCCCCGCCGAAGGGCTGTGGCACGACGAGAAGGCCGCGAGGCTCCATGGCGGCCGGGATGAGGCGCTGCTGCACGTAGGTGCGCTCGAGGCGGTGGGCGGCGCCGGCAAAGGCGCTCTCGACGGCGGCGGCGTCAGGTTCGAGGGACCACGTGTAGCTCTTGTTCGTGCCGAGCTCCTCGTGGATGACCACCCGGTCGGAGGCGGCGTCCTCGAGGTCGACGACCGCCGGCAGTGGCTCGTACTCGACGACTACGGCGTCGGCGGCGTCGTGAGCGGCGTACTCGCTCTCGGCGACGACGACAGCAACGCGCATCGCCCACGTAGCAGACCTGGCCGACAGCAAGGGGAAGGTGACGGGGGCTCTTCATGTCCGCCGTCACCGGCCACGCGCACGGCATCGGCGCCGCCCACGCCTCCTCGAGGTCGGCACCGGTGAAAGCCGCCACCACGCCGGGCATCGCCCTCGCCGCCGAGAGGTCGATCGAGTCGATCCGCCCGTTGGCCACGGTGCTGCGCACGAGAGCCAGATGGAGCATTCCAGGTGCCTTGAGGTCAGCGGCAAAGCGCGCCTCTCCGGTCAAAAGGGCGGCATCCTCCCGCCTCAGCATGCGGGTCCCGAGGACGCTCGTGGCCGGGGCTTCGGCCGTGGTCATGAGCCACCTCCCGCGGTGGCGCCCGCCGTCTCGCGTGCCGGAGCGGCGGCAGCTGCCAGCACCGCCTTGACGATGTTGTGGTACCCGGTGCAGCGGCACAGGTTGCCCTCGAGCCCCATCCGCACCTCTTCCTCGGTCGGCCGCGGCGTCTCAGCCAGCAACGAGATCGTCGCCATCACCATCCCCGGCGTGCAGAAGCCGCACTGCAGCCCGTGCTCCTGACGGAAGGCCAGCTGGACGGGGTGAAGCTCGCCGTCGGCGGCGAGCGCCTCGATGGTGGTCACCTCCGTGCCGTCGGCCTGCACCGCCAGCACGGTGCACGACTTCACCGACTCGCCGTCGACAAGCACCGTGCAGGCACCGCACGAGGAGGTGTCGCAACCGATGTTCGTGCCCGTCAGCCCGACGACATCCCGCAGATAATGCACGAGAAGCAGACGGGCCTCGACGTCGTCGGTCCGCCGCTCTGTGTTCACCACCAGGGACACCTTCATCCCTTGCCTCCCTCTTTTTGATTGGCTCAGGTCTATCTCATGAGTACGTTTGGTCGCCATGTGCCCGCGGCGAAGGTCCAGCACCGCCGGGGACCCGGCCGGCGCGGGCACCGTCGAGGGCTCGGCCGGGGCGGGCAGGCCGGCCGGCCTCGCCGGCACTGTCGAGGACCTGTACCAGCTCGAGCCGAACGAGTTCACGGGCGCCCGCTCTGCGCTCGCCGCCGGGGCCCGCCGAGGGGGCGACCGCGATCTCGCCCAGCAGATCGCCAAGCTGCCGCGGCCGTCGAGGTCGGCTTTCGCGCTGAATGTCCTCGTCCATCGCCGCCCCGGTGACGTCGAGCGGCTCCTCCAGCTCGCAGAGTCGTTGCGCGACGCGAGCAAGAGACTCGCCGGTTCGGAGCTGCGGGAGCTCGGCGCCACCCGCCAGCATCTGATCGCCGAGCTGACCTCTGCCGCCCGCGAGTTGGCGTCCGAGGGCGGGACCCCCCTCAGCGAGGCGAGCGTGGACGAGATCGAGGAGAGCTTGCAGGCAGCACTGCTCGACGAAGAGGCGGCCCGGGCGGTCACATCGGGCCACCTGGCGCGGTCCCTCCGAATTGCGGGCATCGGGACCGCGGAGCTCAACGAAGCCCTTCCGTCGCTCCCGGCCGACCAGCCGCAGAGCCGGGTCCGGGAGCGACCGGTCAAGAAGGGGGCTCAGGGCGAATCGGCCGACAAGCCCGGGGAATCGTCGCCGGACGCGGCCCCCGGCTTCGCATCGGCCAAGCGAGGGCCGGTCGACAAAGAGCCGGACGAGAAGCAGCCGGCCGCCCGGCCGACGCCCCGGGCCGGCCCCGCCGTGACACAGCACCGGGACGGCGGCCCCTCCGGGCGGCGGCCGGGTAGGAAGCCCCCCGCAGAGGGGCCGGCCCGGGCGCGACGCCGACAGGCGGCCGAGGCGGCCCGGGCGGACATGCAGGAGGCTGACGAGACGGCCCGGCGGGCTGCGACGGTTGCCGGTGCCGCCCGGAAGGAAGTCGAGAAGGCCCGGCGGGCCCACGAACGGGCGCTCGAGCGCCGGGAATCGGCCGAGACGGCGCTCGTGAGCGCCCGGCGTGACGAACTGGCCAGCTCCAGGGCCTTGACGGCAGCCGAGGGCGCTTCGCGGCGAGCCGAAGCCGCTCTACAGGCAGCTGAGCGGACGCGCCGCGATGCCCGGCACGCTGCGGCCGGCTAGTGGAGGCCAGCCCTTGGCGAGCCCGGCAGCAGGAATTGAGAGGGCCGGCCGGAGGAGTGATCCGGGCGGCACGGATGACCCGGGGGGCGGCTATGGCTCGCCGAGGCGCTCCTTGGCGGCGGCCCGGGCGCGGCCGGCTGCTGATGCTGCCTCCCCGGCGAGCACGGCCGCCTGCTCCACGAGACGGTCACCGGACGCGGCGCCGCTCCCGCCGCTGAGATTGATGGCCACGAGAGCAGCTGCTGCCTCGGCGGCGCCGGCAGCGAGCAAAGCGGCCGCGAGGCTGTCTCCGACGAGGTTCAGGTTCCCGCCGGCAACGAGCTCCCCGCCGATTCCGGCGATTTCGGCCGCCATGCCGGCGAGCTCCATCGGGACGTCAGCGGCGGCACGCAGAGCCGCGGCGAGAAGGGGCACTTCGAGCGCCGGCTCCACTGCTTCGAGCGCGGCTGCCCGCTTTTGCGCGTCCAGCACCCTCCCGTAGGCGACAGCGTCATCCGAGGCCAACGAGAGTGCTCGGGCGCGGGCGGCTTCCGCCGTGTGCAGCAGGGCCACGGTGTCACCGGGAAAGGCGGGAGACTTCCGCAGGGCCATAGAGCACAGAGCAGCTGCGAGGCCAGTGGCCACCGCAGCCACCGAGCCTCCCCCGGGGGCCGGCGTGGGAGCAGCCACCTGCTCGAGAAACGCCTTCAGCGACAGCCCGGGATACCCGCCGGGATCGACCGCCGGCATCGGATTCTGTCCCTCTCCTTCGGCATGGCGGTACCATCCGGCGGTTCTTCCACCGGAGGGTCATGACGCGAGCACACTACGACTTTGTCATCATCGGGGGCGGCTCGGCCGGGTGCGCCCTGGCCAACCGCCTGTCCGCCGGCGGCGGCTCGAGGGTGCTCGTCCTCGAGGCCGGCCGGCCGGACTACCGCTGGGACGTCTTCATCCACATGCCCGCCGCCCTGACGTTCCCGATCGGCAGCCGCTTCTACGACTGGAAGTACGAGTCGGAGCCGGAGCCTTTCATGAACGGCCGGCGCATCTACCACGCCCGAGGCAAGGTGCTCGGCGGCTCCAGCAGCATCAACGGGATGATCTTCCAGCGCGGCAACCCTCTCGACTACGAGCGGTGGGCGGCCGATCCCGGCATGGCAGGAGTGGGACTATGCCCATTGCCTGCCCTACTTCAAGAAGATGGAGACCTGCCTCGCCGGCGCAGACGACTTCCGCGGCGGCAGCGGGCCGCTCGTGCTCGAGCGGGGCCCGGCGGTCAACCCGCTCTTCACGGCGTTCTTCGATGCCGCCGAACAGGCCGGCTACGAGCTGACCGATGACGTGAACGGCTACCGGCAGGAGGGCTTCGGCGCCTTCGACCGCACGATCCACCGCGGCCGGCGGCTGTCCGCCGCCCGTGCCTACCTGCACCCTGTCATGGGCAGGCCCAACCTCGAGGTGGAGTGCCGGGCGTTCGTGAGCGGCCTCGTCTTCGAGGGCACCCGCGTCGTCGGAGTGGACTACCGGCCGGCCGGCAGCAGGTCGAGCCGCCGCGGTCCGGGCCGGGGAGGTCATCGTCTGCGGCGGGGCGATCAATTCCCCCCAACTGCTCCAGCTCTCCGGGGTCGGTAACGCGGGCGAGCTGAAGGCGCTCGGTATCGAGCCGGTGGTGGATCTCCCGGGAGTGGGCGAGAACCTGCAGGATCATCTCGAGGTGTACATCCAGTACGCCTGCACACAGCCGGTCTCGGTCGCGCCGGCTCTCAAGTGGAGCAACCGCCCCGGCGTCGGCCTCGAATGGCTCCTCTTCCGGCGTGGCCCGGGCGCGACGAACCACTTCGAGGCGGGCGGCTTTGCCAGGAGCAACGACGAGGTGAAGTACCCGAACCTCATGTTCCACTTCCTTCCCATCGCCATCCGCTACGACGGCTCGTCCCCCGCCGGCGGCCACGGCTATCAAGTTCACATCGGCCCGATGTACTCCGACGCCCGGGGCACGGTGAAGATCCGCTCGACGGATCCCCGCCAGCACCCGAGCCCTGCGCTTCAACTACCTCTCGACGGAGACGGACCGCCGGGAGTGGGTCGAGGCGGTGCAGATCGCCAGGAGAATCCTCAACCAGCCGGCCCTCGACGACTTCAACGGTGGCGAGCTCTCGCCCGGGTTGCCCGTCTCCAGCGACGACCAGATCCTCGCCTGGGTGGCCCGGGACGCCGAGACGGCGCTCCACCCGTCGTGCACGTGCCGGCTCGGCACCGACGACCTGTCGGTCGTCGACCCGGCGACGATGCGTGTGCACGGCCTGAAGGGCCTCCGGGTCGTGGACGCCTCGGTCATGCCGTACGTGACGAACGGCAACATCTACGCCCCGGTCATGATGATCGCCGAGAAGGCGGCCGACATGATCCTCGGCAACACGCCTCTTGCTCCCGAGCACGTCGGAGTTCTACAGGCGTCAGGCCGCGCCGGGCCCGGACAGGAGGGCGAGCCCCCGTGGGTGAGCCCGAGACGGCGTGTACATCGCCGGCCGGTTGGTGGCCGGCGCCGGCGGCGAGATGGACGCCGTCAGCCCGTCGTCCGGCCGAGACGTTCCGCAGCAGTCACGGTGGCCGACGCCGCACAGGCCGCCAGGCGGTGCGAGGCGGCGGCTGCGGCCTGGCCGGCGTGGGCGGCGGCATCTGCCTTCGACAGCGCCGAGGTCTGCGCCTGCCCTCGCGATCGGCCGTCTTGAGCCGCCGGCGACGAGCTCGCCCGCGCCCTCACCGAGGACCAGGGCAAGCCGCTCGTCGCCGAGGCCTACGACGAAGTGGACGAGCTCGCCCTCTACCTGTCCACGGCGGGCGAGGAGGCGAGGCGGCTCGAAGGGCTCGATGCCTCCCTCCGTCTCGGCCTCACGGCGGGTCCTCACCACTGCGCCTCCCTCTCGGGGTGGTCGGTGTCGTCTCGCCGTGGAACTGGCCCTACACGATGGGCGCCGAGGTGTTCGCCCCCGCCCTCGCCGCCGGCAACACGGTCGTGTGGGTGCCGGCGCCGACGACGACCGCCTGCTCGCGCCGCCTCGTCGAGGTCCTCGCCGAGGCGCTCGCGGCCGCCGGGGCGCCGCCCGGGGTGTTCAACTTCGTCCCGGGGCCGGGCCCTGTCGTGGGCGACGCCGTCGTCGGGCACCCGTTGGTGGCCGGCGTCGGCTTCGTCGGCTCGGTGGCGACGGGCTGCCTCGGTGGCGTCACGGGCGGCCGGCAAGACGCAGCTGCTCGAGC
Source organism: uncultured Actinomycetota bacterium (assembly GCA_963754255.1). Classification (GTDB taxonomy): domain Bacteria; phylum Actinomycetota; class Acidimicrobiia; order Acidimicrobiales; family Bog-793; genus CAVWEW01. Next base: position 112,402 of record CAVWEW010000002.1, on the reverse strand, counting down.
TCGGAGGAAACGGCCCCATGGTCGTGCTGGAGGATGCCGATCTGGATCTGGCCACGCTCGGCCACCCTCGAGGCGGCCTACCTGTGCGCCGGCCAGAGCTGCACCGCCGGCGAGCGTTTCCTCGTGCATCGCGTCCGTGCGGGCCGAGTTCGTCGAAAGAGTCGTCGAGGCGACAAAGACGCGGGTCCGGCTCGGGGATCCCTTCGAGGCCTCGACGACGATGGGCCCGCTCAACAACGAGGCGGTAGCGGCGAAGTTCGACCGGCACGTCGGCGACGCCCTCGGCAACGGCGCCCGGCTGCTCGCCGGCGGCCGGCGGGCGGCCGGCATGCCCACGCAGCTGTTCGCGGAGGCGACGGTGCTTGACGGGGTCACGCCGGAGATGCTCATCGCGAGGAGGAGACCTTCGCCCCCGTCGTGCCCGTCGTCGAGATCGCCTCCATGGCAGAAGCGCTTCAGCTGACGAACTCGTCCCCCTTCGGCCTGACCGCCGCCGTCTTCACCGGTGACCTCGAGCGCGGCGCTCGCCTTCGCAGAGGCGGCCCGCGCCGGTTGGGTGAACATCAATGGCTCCACCAACCACTGGGAGTCCCACCTCCCCTTCGGGGGACGGTCCGGCTCGGTGAGCGGGCGGGGTCGCGTCGGAGGACGCTTCGTGCTCGAGGCGTTCACCGAGCCGAAGACCATCCTCTTCCCGCGCGCCACGAAACGGCACACGAGCAGACGAGAAAGTCGAGAGCTCCCATGAGTGAGACGACGGCCCAGGCAAGCGCCGTCATCATCGGCGCCGGCATCGTCGGCAACAGCATCGCCTACCATCTCGCCCGGCTCGGCTGGCGGGATCTCGTCCTTCTCGACAAGGGTCCGATGCCGAACCCCGGCGGCTCGACAGGGCACGCCTCCAACTTCATCTACCCGATCGACTACTCGAAGATGATGATGGAGCTCACCGCCGACAGCGCCGCCCAGTACAAGGAGCTCGGTGTCCATATCGAGTCAGGCGGCCTCGAGGTCGCCCGGCGGCCCGCAGCGGGAGGAGGAGTTCCGCCGGCGGGCGTCCGTGGCCAGGGCATGGGGAATCGAGGCGGAGATCCTGGCGCCGTCCGAGGTCGCCGAGCTCGTGCCCTATCTCGACCCGGGCGTGATCCTGTCCGGGCCCTGTACTTCCCGAGAGTGGGCGTGGTCGACTCGCTCCGGGCCGGGACCCTCATGCGCGAGCGCGCCCAGGAGCTCGGGGCGCTCGAGGTGCGGGCGAACACCGAGGTGCTCGGCATTGACACCGACGCGAGCCCGCGGCCTCAGGTGACATGCGTCCGCACCACGACGGGCGACATCGAGACGGACGTCGTCGCCATCTGCTGCGGGGTGTGGAGCCCTCGGCTGGCGGCCATGGCCGGTGCCTCCATCCCGCTCACCCCGATCGTCCACCAGATGATCAGCGTCGGCCCCATCCCGCTGTTCGCCGGCACCTCGGGCGAGATCGAGTACCCGATAGTGCGCGACGTCGACACGAACATGTACGAGCGCCAGCACGGAGGCGACCTGGAGGTGGGCTCGTACGCCCACCGCCCCATACTCGTCGCCCCGAGCGACATCCCCTCCAACGAGGAGGCGTCCCTCTCCCCCACCGAGCTCCCCTTCACCCAGGACGATTTCGACCCTCAGCTGGCCGAGGCGCTCGAGCTGATGCCGGAGCTGCTCGGCGACGAGAAGGTCGGCATCCGCTACGCCATCAACGGCCTCATCTCCATGACGCCGGACGGCCATCCGGTCCTCGGCGAGACGCCCGAGGTAGCCGGCCTGTGGTCTGTGGCGGCCAGCTGGATCAAGGAGGGCCCGGGCATCGGGCGGGCGGTGGCCGAGTGGATGACCGGCGAGCCGCCCGAGATCGACGTGCACGAGGCCGACGTGGCCCGCTTCTACGACTTCCAACGGACACGGCGTCACATCAGGTCGCGGGCCGCCGAGAGCTTCAACAAGATGTACGGGATCGTCCATCCGGCCGAGCAGTGGGAGGGCGAGCGGGGGCTGCGCCGGCCGCCGATGTACGAGCGTGAGCGGAGCTCGGGGCGGTCTTCTTCCAGACCGCCGGCTGGGAGCGGCCCCACTGGTACGCGGGCAACGAGGCCCTCTGCGACCGCTACGAGGGGCGCCTCATGTGCCGGGAGGCCGAGTGGGAGTCGCGGTGGTGGTCCCCGGTCATCAACGCCGAGCACCTCGCCATGCGCGACGCCTGCGGCCTCGTCGACCTGTCCGCCTTTGCCATCTTCGACGTCACCGGACCGGCTGCCCTCGACGGCGCTGCAGGCCATCGCGGTCGCCCAGCTCGACGTGGCGCCGGGGCGCGTCGTCTACACGTCGTTCCTCGACGAGCGGGGGGGCTTCCGGGCGGACCTCACCGATCATGCGGCTCGGCCCCGGACAGGTTCCGGGTGGTGACCGGCGGCGCCCATGGCATGGCGGACAAGAAGTGGATCACGGACCGGCTGCCGGCCGACGGCTCCGCCCAGCTGGCCGACATGACGTCGGCATTCACCACGGTCGGACTGTGGGGCCCGGAGGCCCGGGACGTCCTCGGGGAGTGCACCGATAGCGATGTGTCCGGGGCGGGTTTCGCCTTCGGGACCTGCCGGGAGATCGAGGTGGGCGGCCTCATCGTCCTCGCCTCCCGCATCTCCTACGTCGGCGAGCTCGGATGGGAGCTGTACGCCCCCATGGAGGAGGGGGCCAGGCTGTGGGACACGCTCTACGACGCCGGCAGTCCGCACGGCCTCGTGCCGGTGGGCATCGGCGTCTACGGGACCACCGGCCGCCTCGAGAAGGGCTACCGGGCGTTCGGCAGCGAGCTCACGCCCGATTACAACCTCGTAGAGGCGGGCATGGCGAGGCCGTCGGTGAAGCGGCAGGACTTCATCGGGAAGGAGGCCTATCTCGCCCAGCGGGAGGCGCCGCCGGTCTCCACCCTTTGCACCCTCACCGTCGAAGACCACCGGGCCGCCGACGGCCGGCTCCGCTACATGCTCGGCGGTGAGCCCGTCCTCACCCCCGACGGCAGGACCATAGCCGATGCCAAGGGGCGCTCCTCCTACGTGACGAGCGCCGGCTCCGGGCCCTCCGTCGGCAAGCACGTGCTCCTTGCCTACCTGCCGGCCGACCTCGCCGTCGAGGGAACCGCGCTCGCCGTCGAGTACATGAGCGAGCGGTTCCCCGTCACCGTGGCCGTGGTCGGCTCGACGCCGCTGTTCGACCCGGCGAACGAGCGGGTGAAGGCATAGCGGTGAACATCCTCGTCTGCGTGAAGCGCGTCCCGATGGTGGGAGGCCGGATCTCACTCCTGCCCGAGGGCCTGCAGATCGACACCCGCCAGCTCGGCTTCACCATCAGCCCGCACGAGGAGTGCGCCGTCGAGGAGGCTGTCCGGCTCGTGGAGCGCTACGGCGGCACCGTGACGGTGCTCGCGCTCGGGCCTCCCGAGGCCGAGGAGCAGCTCCGCAATGCCGTCGCCGTCGGGGCCGGCTCAGCGGTCCTGCTCGTGACGGACAGGACCGATTGGGGACCGATGGCAACGGCGGAGGCGATCGTGGAGGCAGTGCGCCGGCGGGACGAGGGCGGCGGCGGGGACTCCTACGACCTGCTGCTCTTCGGCAACGAGGCGGCCGACAGCGGTGACTTCCAGGTCGGCGTCCGCGTCGTCGCACCTGCTCGGCCTGCCGTGCGCCACGGGCATCAAGTCGCTCGACGTGGAGGCCGAGGGCGGCGGGCTTCACGGCGACGGCCGGGCGGGAGTACCGGGGCGTGAGGGAACGCTTCAGCTTCAGCCTGCCTGCGGTGGTCACGCGTGAAGGAGGGGATCAACCTCCCCCGCTACCCGTCGCTGCCCGGCCGCATGAGGGCGAAGAAGGCTGCTCGTCACCGACAGACGAGCCCCATTGGCACGACGAGGGCCTGCACACCGAGACGCTGCGGGTGCCCGACGGTCGAACGGCGCCGGGCCGAGGTCCTCGGACGAGGGCCGGAGGCCGTGCCCGCTCTCGTGCTCCTCTTCGAGGAGCTGGGCGTTCTCTCGTGAGAGTGCTCGACCCTCGTCGAGCACGACGGCACCGGGCCCACGGACGGCTCTCTGCGGGCGCTTGACCTTCGCCCGGATGCTCGGGTGCGCCGAGCCGGTGGCCGTCCTCTTCGGTGAGGTGGCCGCCGGGACGATGCCGGCCCTCGGGCAGTACGGGGTGAAGGACGCCTACGTCGTGAGAGGCGGTGGCCTCCGCAGCTATGCGCCCCTCGGATGGGCCCGGGTGCTCGCCGGCCTCGCCGGCCTGCCGCCGGCCGGGAGCGCACCGGTTGCCGGTGCCGGCGCCGGCGGGCAGGCAGGCGCCGTCATCGCCCCGGGGAGTGATCACGGCAACGAGGTGCTCGCCCACCTCGGTGCCGTGGCGGCGCTGCCGATGGTCGCCAACTGCTTCGAGGTTGTCGCGGCCGGCGATGGGGACGGGGGCGGGCGGCCTTCGCCTGAGCCGCCAGCGCTGGGGCGGGAGCCTCGTCGAGGAAGCCCTGCTCGAAGTCGCCCCGGCACTCCTCACGGTGGCCACGGACGCCGTGGCGCCGGTCCCGGCGCCCCCGCAGGAAGGATCGGCGGCCGGCCCGGCGGTACACGAGCACTCGCCGAGCCTGGAGCCGGCCGACCTCGGCATCCGAGCCGAGGAGTCACGTGAGCAGCGCGGCGGGGTGTCGCTTGCGAGCGCCAAGGTCGTCGTGAGCGGAGGGCGCGGTGTGGGGGGCCCGGAGGGATTCGGTGCTGTCGAGCAGCTGGCGGAGCTGCTGGGCGGTGCCGTCGGCGTCTCGCGGGTGGTGACGAGCCTCGGTTGGCGCCCGCACACCGAGCAGGTCGGCCAGACCGGGACCCGGGTCACGCCGGACCTCTACCTCGCCTGCGGGATCAGCGGCGCCATTCAACACCTCGCCGGCTGCCAGAGCGCCCGCCACATGGTGGCGATCAACACCGATCCCGACGCGCCCATCATGTCGCGGGCCGACTACGCCGTCATCGGCGACGTCAGCGCGGTGCTGCCGGCCCTCGTGGCCGCGCTCGAGATCCCGGCGGGAATCAAGCTGAGCCGATCTCCTGCTCTTTCGGCCCACCGGCTGTCCGCCCGAGCGGTCCGCGGGAGCGGCCCGAGCCGGTGATCTGCTCGAGCAACTGCTTTCGCCACTGCTCGGTCTCCTGCAACTGGTTGAACGTGAAGACGTGCAGCCCTTCCACCGCCGACGAACTCGGCGGCAAGGGTCGGCCCGAGGCGCTCGAGCAGCCTCGTCGGGCTGTAGCCGCCCGGTGCGCCGAGACGGACCATCCACGACGAATGGGCCCGCAGGTAGCGCGCCGAGTCGGCGACGCCGATCTTCGACGCCATCGTGAGCAGCTTCGTGCGATCGACGGGGCCGGCCAGCCCCACCCGGAGCGGGAGCGTCACGCCACGGGCTCGCACCCGGCCGATCCAGCGCTTCAGCGTGGCGGCGTCGAAGCACATGTTGGAGACGATGTAGGTGGCGTAGCGGCGTTTGTCCCACATGGCCTGGATGGTGATGTCGTCATGAATGAGGGGATGGGTTTGCGGGTAGCCGGTGATCCCCACCCGCCGGAACGGCCGGCCCAGTGACTCGAGGGCGAGGAGAAGTGACAGGGCGCTGTCGAAATCTCCGGCGGGCTGATCGGCGTCTCCGGCCGGCACGAAGACGTCGTCGATCCCGTGCTCGCGGAGCCGGGCGACGATGCCCTTCAGATGGGCTTCGTCCCGCACCAGCCGGGCTGATATGTGGGGCACGGCGGTGTAGCCGCGGACCGAGAGCCGCTCGGCCAGCCCGAGTGTGGCCTCCAGCCCCTTCGTGGGCGACGCCGTGACGGTGACCGTGAAGCCGGGCGGGACGTGCTCGAGTACCTTCTCCTCGATCGAACCGGTGGGGATCACCTCGAAGCGCGCCGCCGCGAGGGCCACGGCCGCCCCGCGGAGGCTGGCCTGGGTCACTGCGCCGCCTGTGCCGGGCGGGCACGGGCGGGGCCGGTCTCGGCGCCCGGGGCGGCCGGCATGGACGGCGTGACCGGCACGGCGCTCTCGAGAAGGCGCTCCAGCTCCCGCTCGAGCCCCGAGCTCCCGGTGACGACGGTGCTCAACGGAAGCCCGAACATCTCGGCGATCGCCTCCGCCTCGGCGGCGAGCGCCGGAGTGGGCGCCCCCGCCAACCAGACGACCCGGCGGTAGTGGGAGAAGTAGTCCGGCCACAGCTCGGGCCGCCGGTCGAGGCCCAGCTCGGAGAGGACCGTGCGGCGGAAGCTGGTCACGAGGAAGTCGGTGAGCAGGTACGTGCCTGGCTCGTCGGCAAAGAGCTGGCTGATCCGGTCCGCTCCGGCAAGGACGTCGTAGCAGTGCAGCCCCGGCAACCGGTGCAGTTGCAGCGAGTCACAGACGCCGTCGAGCGCGCCGTAGGTACCGCAGTCCGCATAGGCCACGGCCACTCGGGCGTGAGTCTCCCGGAGCTGACGGGCGAGTTGCTCCACCTCCGAGCCGATCCGCTCCGGGTGGTTGTGGAGGAGAGGCGGGAGGCAATGAAGCTCCACGTCAAAGCCCCGCCGGCGGACGATCTGCCGCAGCTGGGCTCCGAGAGCGCCGCAGGCGATGACTGCCGTGGTGCCTCTTCCTGCTCGGTTGGCGGCAGAGGGCACCCCGGCGGACTCAGACCGGGAACGGCAGCTGCTCAACGAAACGATCGTTGAAGTCGGCACGGTCGGACAGCTCGACATAGCTCACCTCCTCGAGCAGCGCCATGGCGCCGGCGCGCTCCCTCAGGCTGAGGAGGGCCATCTTGGCGCCCTCGCCGGCGACGTTCCCGGCGCTCACGACCCGCAGGACGGGCAGAGCCGGCACGAGGCCGAGGCGGACGGCGCTCGAGGGTGACAGGTAGCTGCCGAAGGAGCCGGCGAGGAGGACCTGCTGGATGTCGGCCGGCTCGAGCCCGGCATCTTCGAGCAGCAGGGTCCACCCGGTGGAGATGGCGGCCTTGGCGAACTGCAGCTCACGCACGTCCCGCTGGGAGAGGTAGATCGATCCCTCCGGGTCGCCTTTGTCCGGGTCCGCGCCAGTGAAGGACGAAGACCCGTTCCTTGCCCCTCGTCGTCAGCCGCCGAGCGAGGCCCGGAGCGAGCAGGGCTGCGTCCACCTCGCTCACGAAGCGTCCAGAGGCCTCGATGAGGCCGAGGCCGACCAACTCGGCGACGGCATCGACAAGGCCGGAGCCGCAAAGCCCGAGCGGCTCGGCGTCCTCGATCACCTGCAGGGTCAGGTCGTCCGGCGTCATCTTCACCACCTCGATCGCCCCGGCCGCCGCTCGCATCCCGCAGCGGATGGCGGCGCCCTCGAAGGCCGGTCCCGCCGGCGCCGCCGTGGCAAGGAGGCGCTCGCTGTTGCCGAGGACGATCTCGCAGTTCGTCCCGATGTCGATGAACAGGCGGGTGCGGGCGTCGCGGTCCATGCCCGAGGCGATGAGGCCGGCTGTGATGTCACCACCCACGTAGGCACCGAAGGCGGGAAAGATGACGGCCCGGGCTCGGGGATGGACGGATACGCCTGCCTCGGCGGCGAGCACCTCCGGGAAACGCCGCGCCGCCATCACGAACGGCGCCATCCCGAGCGGCTCCGGGTCTATACCGAGGGCGATGTGGGTCATCGTGGCGTTGCCGGCGATGGCCACCTCGTAGACCTCCCGGCGGTCGACCTCACCTTCGGCGCAGATGCCCGCGGCCAGTTCGTCGAGCGCCTGATGGGCGAGCATCCCGAGGTGAGCGAGGGCCCCCTCGTCCATCATGATTGCGCTGATCCTCGTGATCACGTCGGCCCCGAAGGGCTGCTGGGGATTCAGCATCGAATGCACCGCCACCGGCGCCCCTGTCGACAGATCGAGCAGCGTCGCCACGACTGTCGTCGTGCCGAGGTCGAAGGCGATCCCGAAGAGCCGGTCGGTCGTGTCGCCCGGCTCGACGTCGATGAGCACGTCGTCGACGATGACCGCCGTGACCTTGGAGTCGTTCGCCCGGAGCATCCTCCCGAGACGCCGGAGGGCGTAAAGGTCGACGCGCAGCTCGAGATCGTCCACCTGCTCGAGCAGCCTCTCGAGGTCGCTCGCCTGGTCCGAAAGGCTCGGTTCAGTGAGCTCGACGTAGCGTTTCTGGACGGCGGGACGGAGGATGACCTTGCGCCCCACACCGACGGTGGCCGCCTTCGGCCGGGTGAGGAGCGGGGGCACCTCCACCCGGAGGTCGGTGGCGACCTCGACCCGGCAGGCAAGCCGCCAGCCGCCGCGGAGCTCGTCGCCGCCGAAGGCCCGCGTGTCGAGGGAGGTTATGGGCGCCTCCCCGGCGAGGATGCGGACGCGGCACTTCCGGCAGGTGCCGTGGCCGCCGCAGGTCGAGTCGATGGCGATGCCGTTCCAACTGGCGGCATCGAAGAGCATCACCCCGGGTGGGACGCGGACCGTGCGGGCGTTCGGCTCGAAGGCCACGTCCACCCGGCCGGGGCCGGAGCCGTGCGTGGCGGGTGATGACGGCGGGCCGGGCGCGCCGGCGCGTGCGCCGGCGGGTTCGCCCGCCCCGAGAGCCGCAGGTAGGTCCGCCGTCAACTCACCGCGTCCCGGCCGGCGTGACCCGTGTGGCCGCTGCTGGGTCCTCCTCGGCGGCAGCCTGGGCCGCCCGGTGTGCTGCGATCCAAGACGCCCCCCACGGGTCGTGATCGAGGAGGAGGTCGGCCGCCTTCACCGCCCGCACCATCGAGGGCGAGCGGGCGTCCATGATGGCGCTCGTCAGCCCGGCGACCATCGCCATGGGCAGGAAGGCGCTCCCGATCGAGTGCCGGTCCGGCATCCCGAAAGAGACGTTCGAGGCTCCGAGGGTCATGTTGACCCCGAACTGCGCCCGGATGAGGGAGATGGTCTCGAGCGTCCCCTTCACGTAAGTCGTGTCGGCGCCGACGGGCATGGCGAGGGGATCGATGAGCACGTCGGACATCGGGATGCCGAAACCGTCCACCGCCACCTCCATGATCTTCTTCACGAGCTCGAGCCGCCGGCTCGGCTCGAAGGGGATCTCCTCCTCGTCGTTGGGAAGCGCGATGACGGCGGCGCCGTACCGCTTCACGAGGGGGAGGATCGCCTCGAGCCGCTCGTCCTCCGCCGTCACCGAGTTGACGAGCGCCTTGCCGTCGTATGCCTGCAGGCCGGCCTCGAGCACCTCGACGATCGACGAGTCGAGGCAGAGCGGCAGGTCCGTCTGGCTCTGGATGAGGCGCACCGCCGAGTCCATCAGCTCCGCCTCGTCGAGGAGAGGGGCGCCCATGTTGACGTCGAGCATCATCGCGCCGCCGGCGACTTGGTCGCGCACGTCTGTGACGATCCGCGAGAGGTCACCGGCGCGCAGCTGCTCCTGGAACCGCGGGCGCCCGGTCGGGTTGATCCGCTCGCCGATGATGCAGAACGGCTGATCGTCGCCGATGACAAGCTCTCGTGTGGCCGATCGCAATGCAGTTTGCACGTGCTGGCGACTCCTGTCTCGGTGTCCTTCGGCTGTCCCGCTTCGACCCTGCAGCACTGACGGGTCGGCTGCTGCGCCCCCTGCCGCGCCTCAGGCGGGGGTGACGGCCCGACGTTGCTTCATGAACTCCTTGGCCCGGACGACGGCGGCGGAGGCATCGGCCGCATAGGCGTCCGCCCCGACGGCATCGGCGTACTCCTGGGTCACCGGGGCGCCCCCCACCATCACGACGACCTTGTCCCGCAGGCCCGACTTCTCGAGGGCGTTGATATTTGCCTTGAACATCGGCATCGTCGTGGTGAGGAAGGCGGAGAAACCCACGATGTCAGGCTGATGCTCCTTCACCGCCTCCACGAACTTCTCGGGGGCCACCTGCACGCCGAGGTCGATGACGTGGAAGCCGGCGCCCTCCAGCATGATGTTGACCAGGTTCTTCCCGATGTCGTGGACGTCCCCTTTGACAGTGCCCATCACGAAGGTGCCCACGGACTCGACGCCGGTCTCGGCCAGGAGGGGGCGGAGGCGCTCGAGGGCGCCCGCCATCGCCTTCCCGGCGATGAGCATCTCCGGCACGAAGAAGTCTCCCCGCTCGAAGCGTGCACCGACCTCCTCGAGCGAGGGGATGAGCGCCTCGAAGAGCAGCGTCTCTGGGGCAAGGCCCATCTCGAGGCCGACATTGGTCAGCTGCAGCACCTCAGGGGCGTTCCCGACAAGGGTGAAGTCGTAGAGCTGCTTCAACAGATCGTCGCGGTTCATGCCGCTCCTTTCCTTCCAACACGAAATCCGAGGGCGGCCGAGAGAGCAGCCCCTTCGTCGACACACGCCGCCACCACCTCGCTCAGACGGCTCGGGCCGAGCCGCGTCACGGGCCCCGAGACTGAGATGGCCGCCACGACGGTCCCGGCCTCGAGGTGGACCGGTGACGCCACCGCCACGAGCCCCGGCTCGAGCTCCTCGGCCGTGACGGCGAACCCCCGCCGCCGGACGTCGTCAAGCTCGGCTGAGAGCGCCGCCCGGCTCGTGACCGTGGCTTGCGTGAGGCGCTCGAGGCGCCCCGGCGGCAGGGACGCAGCCCGATAGGCGAGGAGGATCTTGCCCTGGGCGGTGCAGTGCAGCGGGAGGGAACGGCCGAACCAGTTCGCCCCGCCGAGGACATAGCGGCTGTCGACCTGCGCGATCTGCTCCACGGCCCCCTGGTTGAGGACACCGAGATTGACGGTCTCGGATGTGGCCTCGCCGAGCCGCTCGAGAAACGGGCGGGCGATCTCGACCAGATCCGGCGCCCGGCCGGCCCGCCAGGCGTAACGCACGAAGACTTCCCCGGGCCGGTACCCGCCGGCGGCCTCACGGCGTATCAGACCGTTGCGCTCGAGGGCGAACAGCAGCCGCGACGTCGTGCTCTTCGCCAGCCCGGTCGCGCCGGAGAGCTCGGAGAAGGTCACCGCCTCTGCGGCGGCGACGATCTCGGTGAGCAAGCGAGCTGCCCGGTCGACCGCCTGCGTACCGGTGGGAGTTGTCACATGTCCTCGTCGTATCGTTCCATGTTGCGGAACTTAGTTCTACTATGTGATAGTAAAGCTCCAATCCCCGCAGGTCAAGCGGTGCTCTGGCATGGCCGAGCCTGCATCAAAGAGGTGACCATGTTCGAGAACCGGATGCCCCGCTACGAGATCCTCTCCGAGGAGGCGCTCAGCGTCCTCGACCGCGGTTGGCGGCGGATCGTCTCGGAGATCGGAGTGCAATTCGCCAAGCCCGAGGCGGTGCAACTGTTCGAGGCCGCCGGGCAGAAGACCGAGGGCGAGGTGGTCTTCCTCGACCCCGAGTTCGTCGTAGAGCAGCTCGGCAAAGCGCCTCGCCAATTCGACGTCCAGGCCCGCAATCCTGCGAACAGCGTGCACATCGGTGGCGACAACATGGTGTTCTCCGGGGTGTACGGGCCGCCGTTCCTGCGGGAGGGCGACGTCCGGCGAGACGCCACGATGTCGGACTTCAGGCGCTTCACCATGCTGGCGCAGAGCTTCGCCGAGCTCGACTCAGCCGGCGGCATCATCTGCGAGCCGAACGACACCCCGCTCGACTCCCGTCACCTCGACATGATCCTCGCCCTGCAGACGCTGACCGACAAGATCTACATGGGCAACGTCGTGTCGGGCACCAATGCCGCCGACACGATCGCCATGACCGAGATCCTCTTCGGCGGCCGGGAGCCGATAGAGGCGACGCCGGCGACGATCTCTCTCATCAACTGCAACTCACCGCTGCGCTGGGACGACCGCATGCTCGATGCCCAGTTCGAGTACAACCGGGCGAACCAGCCCGTCGTCCTCACTCCTTTCCTCCTCATGGGGGCGATGTCCCCGGTCTCGATCCCCGCCGCGCTCGTCCAGCAGCTCTCCGAGGCCTTCGCCGGCATCGCCCTCAGCCAGCTCATCCGGCCGGGCTGCCCGGTCATCTTCGGCTCGTTCCTGTCCAACATCGACATGCAGTCGGGCTCTCCGTGCTTCGGGACACCCGAGTCGGCGGTGGGACTGCTCTGCACTGGACAGCTCGCCCGCCACTACGGCCTGCCGTTCCGCAGCGGTGGCGGGCTCACCTCGAGCCAGGTGCCCGACGCCCAGGCCGGCTACGAGGCCCTGATGACGTTGCTGCCGACGTTCCTCGCCGGCACGAACTTCGTCATGCACTCAGCGGGCTGGCTCGAAGGCGGCCTCGTCAGCTCCTACGAAAAGTTCATCATCGACATCGAGCTGCTGAAGATGATGAGGGTGGAATTCACGCCGCTCGAGATCGACGAGGAGTCGCTCGCCTTCGGCGCCCACGAGGAGGTAGGCCACGGCGGCCACTTCCTCGGCGCCCAGCACACGATGGAGCGGTTCCGCACCTGCTTCTACCGTCCCCTTCTCTCGTCGTCGAAGAACTTCGAGCGCTGGCAGCGCGAGGGCTCCTTCGACGCCGCCGCCCGTGCGGGCCAGATCTGCCAGCGCACTCTCGACGAATATGAGCAACCGCCGCTCGACGATGCTGTCCGCCAAGAGCTCGAGGCCTACGTGGACCGCCGGCGTAGGGAGCTCGGCGACTGACCTACTAGCGGCGCGAGGGGCGGCGCCCGCTCCGACGTGGGATCGTGGGGAGATGTGCAGAAGCATCGTGTCGTTGCGTGATCAGGGCCGGCGGGCCTCGCCCGATGAGGTCACCGCCGCCGCTCGACAATTCGTCCGAAAGATCTCCGGGACCAAGGCCAAGACGCCATCCCGGGCGAACCAGGAGGCCTTCGACCGGGCCATAGGTGAGATCGCTCAGTCTGCCGCCAAGCTTCTCGAGGACTGGAAAGGGCCTCATGCCGCGCGGGCCGATACGCGGACGATGGACCGGCAAGCACCGGTCCATCGCACACGGTGATAGCGGCAAGGATCCCATGCCGCGCCGTCACTGTGTGGCCTTGGAGGGGCACACAGCTACCGGCGTTTTGCGAGATGCCCCTACCCGCCTGGCCCCCGATCAGGATTTGCGGGCATACTCCGCAGGGGTTGGGCGACACCGCCAGCCCCTCGCACAAGCAAAGGGCCTAACGGCTACGCTCCGCGCCGTCTCTCGGGGTGGCGTGGGGGCGTTCGCGCGCCCGGGCTCAAGAGCCCGGGCAGTCCCGGCCCGGCGGACCTGACTCCTCGGAACCGTCACACGTTGTCACGCTGACTCCTCCGTCTGCCATTACACCCCCCGGGCTCTTCCCGGGGCTGAGCAATATCGTCCCCCCGCATGCAGGTGGAGTCAAGAGGTTTTCGGTAAGAACAGCTCTCGAAGAAAGAGAGTTCTGCCTGGAATCCCTCGGGCCCGCACAGGCCCGCGCCCGCACAGCCGGCGATCTGTGAAGCGCGGCTGTCTCTTCAGCTGAGGCGGGCGACGGCGAGCGACGTCGCCAGCAGCACGACGGTCCAGGACAGGATGCGGAGCGCCCGCTCCAGGGGTTGCACAAGGGTGTCAGCCCCGATCGGTCTCGTCGTGCCGTCCGTCAGCCTGACGGATCCGTCGACGGCACCCACCCGCCGTCGGACGAACCGGGCCGGCGTGCTGAGGGCTCGTTGGGCTGCCGACATCCCGAAGGCGGCAACAGCAGCCAGCACCGGCGCCAGCGTCAGGCGCTCGGCCTGGGCGACATAGGCGGTGAGAACCGGGAATGCACCCCAGGCGAGCGCAAAGCCGGCGTCGGTGTGGACGACCCCGCCGAAGAGCTCGGCGTTGTAGGCGACGACGAGGGCCGGCCCGATCACAATGAACGGGACGAGGGAAAGGCCGACACGCTCGACTCCGAGGGCACCGAGGCCGACCGCGGCTGCCACGCCGGCCACGGCGATGCCGATGAGCACCCGGGAGCCGATGCGGGTGTGCAAGGGCCGGCCGTGCAGCTCGTCGAGGGCGTGCGCAGCGAGGCCGACGGCGAAGAAGAAGGCCAGCACCGTGGCCACGAGCCTGCTCACGCTGACCACCGGAGCCAGGCAGGCCCCGATGACCACGTACGACAGGTGCCACAAGGTGTAGGGAGGGTGGAGCAAGGTCCACCAGTCCTGCAGGCGGCCGGGCCGGGCGGCGTAGTAGGCCGGCCGGAGGCCGTGATGCTCGGCGGCGGCTTGCTGGCCCGGCGTGCCATGTACCGCCCGGCGCTCAGCCACCGGCTTTGCGGCCCCACATGACGAGGCCTCCTCCAAGGCTCATCCGCCGCACGCCGACCTGCTCCAGGCCGGCTTTCTCCCAGGCGGCCACCGTCCAGTCGACCGGGTAGCGCCGGTAGTGGCCGGTGATGTTCGGACCGAGGAACCTGCCCACCCTCCACCACTCCTGTCCGCCCGTCAGCCAACCCGCGAGCGGCAGCACGAGCCGGGTGTAGCACCACCAGGCTGCTCGCCAGAAGAGGTTCTCCGGCACGAGGAACTCGAGGCTCGCCACTCTCCCGCCCGGCCGCACCACCCGGGCCAGCTCCGAGAGGGTGGCCGCAGGGTCCGCGACGTAGCGGAGGAGGTAGGTGAAGGTGAGCGCGTCGAAGGAGGCGTCGGGAAAAGGGAGCTGCTCGCCCTTTCCGAGCACGAAATCGACCCGGGCAGAAGCCCCGGACCTGGTGGCGTTGAGGACACCGCCGCGAAGCATCTCCGGCGAGAGGTCGACGGCCACGACCCGAGCCCCGGTCCGCCTGGTCAGCTGGATGGCGACGCCGGCGGTGCCGGACGCCACATCGACGACCCGCCGGGGTGCGCTCGGGACGATGTGGTCGACCATCTCCTTGCGCCAGCGCCGGTTCTGGCCCATGGACAGCACCTCGGCGAGGCGGTCGTAGCGGGACGGCAGACCGCTGAAGAGCGACCTCGCGAACCGGTTCTCGGCGCCGTCGCCGGGGCCGGTCACCCGGGGCTTCACGCCGGCCAACCTAGACCGGCCCGGGCTTCACGCCGCCCAACCTAGACCAGGCCGGCCTTCCGGTCGTGCAACCTGGAGCTGCCAGGTCTTCCGGTCGTGCAACCTCGATCTTCCCCGCCTTCCGGCGTGCAACCTGGAGCTGCCCGGCCCTCACGGCACAACCTGGGCCGGGCCGGCCCCGGGGACCATCCGATCCCGGTGCGCAGGGTCAGCCAGTGCCGCCCGGAGAAACTCCAGCTCCAACAACAACAGGTTCTCGGCCACCACTTCCTGCGGCGTCATATGCGTCACCCCCGACAACAAAAGCGTCGTGTGGGTGCGCCCGCCGGCGAGCAGAGCCGAGGAGAGCTGGAGGGTGTGGGCCACCGCCACGTTGTCGTCGGCAAGGCCGTGGATCAGGAGAAGCGGGCGCGCCAGGCCGCCGGCGGCAGGCGAGCAGTGAGGTGGCGTCGTACGCGGCCCCTTCCGCGTCGGGCAGCCCGAGATAGCGCTCGGTGTAGTGCGTGTCGTAGAGGCGCCACTCAGTGCACGGAGCACCGGCGACGGCAGCATGGAAGACGTCCGGCCTCCGCAGGACCGCCAATGCGGCCAGATAGCCCCCGAACGACCAGCCACGGATGGCGACTCTGGAGAGGTCGAGGTCCTCGTGCTGCTCGGCCACGGCATGCAGCGCGTCGACCTGGTCCTCGAGGACGGGCCCGGCCACGTCCCTGTAGATCGGCGCGCTCGAACTCGTCGCCGCGGCCGGGCGTGCCCCGGCCGTCGGTCACCACCACGCAGAATCCCTGATCAGCCCACCACTGCGACTCCAGCCACCTCTGGGAGGTCGCCAGCACACGCTGGAAATGCGGCCCCCCGTACGGGTCGAGCAGAACAGGCAGCCGGGCCGATCCGCGCTCGTGCCTCGCCGGGAAGAGCACGCCGGTCGACAGCTGCCGGGCCCCCACTCTGGCGAGCTGCACAGAGGGGAAGATGACCGGCGTCTCGGCGACAGAGTCGATCCTGCCCGCGACCTCGCCCCCTTGCAGGACGATGATTTCGGTGCCGGCCTCTTCGAGGTCGCTCCGGGCGAGCACCGTCGTGCCGCCGGCGCGCCAGGCCGCTTCGACGCCGGCCGCGGCCGTGCCGATCTGCTCGACGCCGCCCGCGGCCGACCATGTGAAGGCCAGCACCGACGCCGGGTCCTCGGCTCCCGGGAGGCGGCGAACAGGACGACGTCCGAGTCGATCCCGAGCACGCTTGCGGACGTGGAGATCCGGCCCGGTGACGACGGCCTCACCGGCGATGAGAGCCTTTGCCCCCTGCCTGCTCGCTGCCCAGATGGTCGTGCCGTCACCGAGTCGGCCGGGGACGCCGCCGATTATGTCCACCCACTTCTCGTCGGTCTCCTCCCGGACGAGGGTGGTCCCGCCCTGATGCCGTATCCACCTCGAGCAGTTGCAGCCGCCGCTGATCGCGACTCTCGACCACGATGAGCAGGCCGTGGGACGACCAGTCCGCCGTCACCACGTACTCGAATGCAGCCCGGTCCCAGGAGACAGGTATGCGCCGGCCGCCGGCAATGCCAGGCTCCGCAGTCCCGTCGCTTCGACCCGGACGATCTCGAGGGCGACGTCGGCGTTCGGCGTGCCGGCGGCCGGGTAGCGGACGGCCAACGGCGGCGCCGCCGGAGTGGACGGATCCGAGATGTAGCGCCTCTCGACGGCGGCGTTGTCGACCCGGGCGACGAGAAGGGCGGTCCCGTCCGGCGCCCACCAGTAGCCCTGATCCCGGTCCATCTCCTCGGCGGCGACGAACTCCGCCAGGCCAAGCTGACGTCCGCGTCGTTGGTCTCGAGGAGGCCGCGGTCGGGCGAGCCGTCGATGCCGACGAGGCGGAGGCTCCCCTCCGAGACGTAGGCAACGAGCCGGCCGGTCGGGTCTGCACGGGGATCGACCACCGGCGAACGTGCCGGCAGCAGGTGGCCTTCCCCGTGGCCAGTTCGGCAGCAGAAGAGCCGCCCGGCCAGGTCGAAGACGGCGACGGACACGTCGGTCGTCGCAGCTGAACCGGACGATCCCGCCGCCTGCTCTCCCGCGCCCGCTCTCTTCGTGCCCGCTCCTCGGCCGGCAGCGAGTCCCCGCCCTCCGATTCGCCCGACAGGAGCCCGACGGGTCGACGACGAGCCTGCATTCCCACCTTTGGCCGTCTGAGCCACTTCTCCCGGTCGCCTCGAACAGGCAACCGGTCGGGTCTGTGCCGCTCCTCGTCCGGAGGAACACGATGCGAGAGCCGTCCGGCGCGATGGCGAAGCTCTTCGGGACTCCCAGGCTGAACCGGCGGGTACGAGCCTGCTGGCGGGGGAAGCTGATCTCGGTCATCGGCAGCGGGCGATCTCGCCACGGCGCACGCTCTCGACGAGCGGCTCGAGGTCGTGCGGCGGCAGCTCGCCGGACCGGACCGGAGGGATGTGGCGGCGGACGATCTGCAGCGCCGCTGCCGTGCCGGACCCCATCTTGTCGAGGGGGCGAAGCTCGATGGCCTGGGCGGCGACGGTGAGCTCGATCGCCAGCACCCTCGATCCGAGTGAGACCGTCTCTGCGAGCCTTCTCGCCGACAGTGGCGCCATCGTCATGCGGTCCTCGATCCCCTCCGCCTTCATCGAGCTCACCAGCTCGAAGGAGACCGGATGGGCCAACGTACCTCGCCTCGGCGGTGAGCGCCTGCGAGGCTACGGCGAACTCCGCCAGGGCATCCTCGCCGCTCTGCGGTGACGCCGCCAGGCCGGCCGGAAGCCCTGACACCGGGGCCTGGAGGAGCTTGACCGTACGCTCCGTGGCCGAGGTGAGCACCGGCAGCAAGTGAGATGCGGGCAAAGTCGAGGGCGGCAGCAAGGGCGACGACGTCGAAGTTGCCCACTGAGACCGCCCGTCCGCTCCTCGATCGAGATGGCAGGGTTGCCCTGGGCGGAATTGACCTCCGTCTCGACGAGCCCGCCGGGCATAAGCGAGTGCGTCCCGGGCCGCGCCGTGGATCTGCGGGATGCAGCGGAACGTGAGCGGGTCCTGCAGGTTCCTCGCCCACCCCGCTTCCCAGGCGCTCGATCCCGTCGAGGATCGAGATGAAGGCGGTCGAGGGTCGTCCGCAAGCCCGGGAAAGGGCCGCAGCTCGCGCGACGATGCGGTGCAAGCGGGCTCAAGTTGGCGCCGAAAGCCTCGAGGTCGAGGGCGGCCGCCACATCGGCGCTCGCCAACAGCTGCTCCGCCTCGAGGACGGCGGGGCGGCGACGCCGGTCGAGAAGGCGTTGCTGTTGAGGAGAGCAAGCCCTTCGTTCTCCTCGATCTCCAGATGGCCTCCGGTCGAGGAGCGACGAGGCCAAGATCGGCCATAGGCCCGAGATCGGCCTTGCCCGACCGAACCGAGGGTCCGCACCTCGGGCACGAATCCGGCGTTCAAGGCGTCGACGATCGCTTCGGCGAGCTCCGGGTCGCACGCCGGCGCCGCCTTTTGCGTACGCTGTTGACCAGGCAGAGCATCGTCGCCCGGGCGACCGCGCGCCGACGCGAGCGGGCCCTGCGCCACCCGGTGGGAACGCACGGCCCCTCGCTGAATCTCCGGCGCCATGATCCGGTCAGCTTGACTCCCTTGCGCTCCGCGAGGCCGGTGGTCAGCCCGTAGACCGGCTCGCCCCGCTCGCAGGAGCTCCAGCACGACCTCGGCGGGCCTCGGCATTCGCGCCCTGGCCTCACCGACAGCTCGACCGCTCGTTCGTCCACGGGCCACGGCGTGGACGCCGTCCAGGGTGAGGGACTCCCCATCGATCGCGACTGTCATGGGCGGCCACCATTGCATTCGGCGGCCATCACGCCAGGTCAGATGAACGTCTCCGAACTCGTGCCACAGGTTGCCCTCCTCGGGCCCGGTCTGTGATCGGGAATGCTGCTGCGTCCGCTCGGGTTGGCTCTGTCAGTGACGGCCGGCCCTTCCCTCGAGGCGTCGGCCGCAGTGCCGCCTTCGCGGAAGGCGCCGGACTGGCTGGTGCTCAGCGCTGGCGTGCACCGCCCAGTTCATGGTGGTGCTCGACGTCTCGATCGTCAACGTGGCGCTGCCGGCGATCAGGCACAGTTTGGGTTTCTCTCAGCCGGGGCTGCAGTGGGTGCTGAACGCCTACACCTTGACGTTCGCCGGCTTCCTCCTTCTCGGCGGCCGGGCCGCCGACCTGTTCGGCCGGCGGCGCATCTTCCTGCTCGGCCTGTTCGTGTTCACGGCCGCCAGCCTGCTCGGCGGACTCGCCCGGGACCAGGCGATGCTCATCGGGGCCCGGGCTGCCCAGGGCCTCGGCGGCGCGATCCTGTCGCCCGCCACGCTCACGATCCTCACCACCACCTTCACCGAGCCCAAGGCCCGGGCCCGGGCGCTCGGCGTCTGGAGCGCCGTAGCCGGCGCCGGCGGTGCGGCGGGCGCCCTCCTCGGCGGGATACTCACCGACGAGCTCTCGTGGCGGTGGATCCTCTTCATCAACATCCCCATCGGCATCGTGGCCTTCCTGGTCGCCCGCCTGTTCCTCTCCGAGACGAGAGTCGCCGGCAAGCCCACAGGTCCCTCGACCTGCCCGGCGCCATCCTCGTCACAGGCGGGCTGACGGCTCTCGTCTACGGCCTCGTGCGGACGACGAGCGTCGGCTGGACCTCGTGGCAGACGATCGTCGCCCTCATGCTGGCGCTCGTCCTCATCGCGGCCTTCCTCGTGCACGAAGGCCGCATCGCCGCCGCTCCGCTGATGCCGCTCCGCCTCTTCGCCAGGCGCTCCCTGTGGAGCGCCAACCTCGTGATGTTCATGCTCGCCGGGGCGATCTTCGCCATGTGGTTCTTCGTGTCCCTCTACCTGCAGCTGGTGCTCGGGTACTCGGCGCTGCGGACAGGCTTCGCCTTCCTCCCCCAGACGATCGCCATCGTCGCCGGCGCCCAGGTCTCCTCGCGGGCCGTTCTGCAAGATCGGTCCCCGGCCCACTGCTGCTGATGGGCACGCTCGTGCTCGGCGACCGGCCTCTTCTGGCTGTCCTTCGTGGGCATCCACACGGCCTACTGGACGGGCCTCTTCGTGCCGAGCGTCCTCATCACCCTCGGGCTCGGCCTCTCCTTCACTCCTCTGGCGCTCTCGGCGACGAGCGGGGTGGCACCCTCCGAGGCGGGGCTGGCGAGCGGCCTCGTCAACACTTCGCGTCAGATCGGCGGCGCGGTCGGTCTCGCCGCTCTCGCCACGATCGCCACGACGAGGACGGACGACCTCCTCGTGGCCGCGCCGGCGCGTCCGCTCGGCGTCCCGGGTCGGCCCTCAAGTCCGCCCTGGCGAGCGGATACACCGAGGCCTTCGCCATCAGCGCCGGCGTGGCGCTCGGGGCGGCGCTGTTCACCCTCTTCATCCCCCGGCGACGGCCTACCGGGACGGGCTCCACTGAGGGGGGCACCGCAGCGGCCGCATCGGGTCCCCCTGCCGGCGGCCGCACTCAACGGCGCGCCGACCTCCGCCAGCGGCGCCGCTGCCGGGTGCATCCGGCTCACGACCGCAGAGCCCTGCTGCGTCCGTCGATCAGCGATCAGCCGGAGAGGAAGCTCAAGAGCAACTGGCGCTCCGGGTTGTCGACATTGGGGTCGACGACGACGATGGACTGCCAGGTGCCGAGCGTCGGCTCACCGTCCGCGCACCGCGAGCACGAGTGCCGGGCTGACGAGAGCCGGCAACAGGTGATCGGCCCCGTGGCCGGTCGAGCCGTGGCGATGCCGGTAACTGTCGTCGCGAGGCAAGAGGCGATCGAGCAACCGACCCAGGTCGGTCTCCGAGCCCGAGCCCGTCTCCATGAGCGCCAAGCCGGCGGTGGCATGGGGACAGAAGACATGGCAGAGCCCGTCTCCCTTGCCGCGGCAGAAGGCCCGGACTTCGGCTGTGACATCTGTCACGAGCGTCTCACCCGTCGAGATGCGCAGCTCAGCTCGCTCCACCGCCCGTGACGCTAACGGGAGACTCAGGACACGGCTCGGGAGGTGGGCCCGGCGCCGACGCCCACAGGACCTCCTGTTAGAGCAACCTCAACTGTTCGACGCTCAAGTCGGCCCGGACGGCGGCCGGACGAGCGAGCCGGACCGGATCTGGACCGCGGCAGCGACGCCGTCGCCCGGCAGCCGCCCGTCTCCTCCACCGCCTCCCGGACGATCTCGGCCACCCGGCGCTGCTCTCGCTCGGGCTGATAGGCGCCCCGTGCGAAGCGCTCGGCGTGCAGAGTCCACCAAATCCGGCCTCGCCCCGCTGAGCCAGCCGAGGTAGTGATCGCGCACGCCCGGGCGGAGGTGCAGCGTGATCGGCGAGACGGAGACCGCGCCGGCCTCGACGCACGCCCGCGCCACTGACCGGAGCTGCTCGTCGGAGTCGGACAGGCCGGGGAGCACGGGCGCGATGAGCACGCCGCAGGGGACGCCCGCCTCGTTCAACCGCCGGACGGCGTTGAGGCGCTGGTCGGGCGGAGGCGTGCCCGGCTCGGTCAAGCGCCACACGTCCCGGCTGAGCGTCCCGATCGAGAGGTTGAGGCGCACGTCTGTCGTCCCCGCGGCCGCGATGCCGGACAGCAGGGCGAGGTCGCGGAGCACGAGGGTCGATTTGGTCAGGATGCTGAACGGGTTGGCCGCCTCGCCGAGGACCTCGATGATGCCGCGGGTGAGGTGATACTTGCCCTCCGCCTTCTGGTAGGGGTCGGTGTTCGTGCCCATGGCGATGTGGTCGCCCCACCAGCGTGGGGAACGAAGCTCGCCGCGCAAGCCGCTTCGACGGCGTTGACCTTGACGACGATCCGCCGCTCGAAGTCGGTCCCGATGTCCGAGGCCGAGATACTCGTGCGTGGGACGGGCGAAGCAGTAGGTGCAGGCGTGGCTGCACCCGCGGTAGGCGTTGATCGTGTAACGAAACGGCATCCGGCTCGAGGCCGGCACCTCGTTGATGATCTGGCGGGCGTTCACGTGGAGGAACTCCATGCCCGCGTACTCGCCGGTGCCGACATGGCGGTCGGCGAGAGGGCCGACTGGGAACAGCGTGCCCGACTCGTCCTCTTCGGCTGTCCTCCACCGGAGCCTGCGCCCGCCGGCGGCGGTTCTGCCCGAGGTCGCGGTTCCGGGCGCCATCCTGTCCGGCATCGCCTTTTCGGACGGGACGCCTTCTCCGGGCCGGGCTGCCGAAGGCCACCCCGGTAGTCGAGCCCCCTGCTCTCCCCATCGCGAGCACTTTAGCCGAACCTGCGAACGCCTGTTCGCTCAGCGGGCGACAGAACGGCCGCCGCCTGCCGCCTTTGCCTCGTACATCGCCAGATCGGCTTTGGCGGCGAGGCGGTCGATGCCGGCCGGAGGACCGGCAGCCACGCCTATAGACGCCCTCACCTTGAGAGAAGGGTCGATATCGGACCATGACGCCGTTCCGATTTCCTCCAGCAGGACGTTCGCCCGGCTGGAGGCGGCACCGAGGTCGGCTCCAGCGAGCACGAGGGCGAACTCGTCGCCGCCGAGCCGGGCCGCGTTGTCACCCTGCCGGACGCTGCCGGCGAGGATGCGCCCCAGCTTGGCCAAAGTCTCGTCGCCGGCGGCATGGCCGAACTGGTCGTTCACCCGTTTGAAGTAGTCGACGTCGACCATGAGCACCGCCACGCACTCCACCCCCCGGATAGCGAGACCCGACACGTAAGCCTGGAAGCCACGCCGGTTCGACAGGCCGGTCAGCTCGTCTATGAAAACGTCGCGACGCAACATCTCCCGCTCTGCCACCAGCCGCTCGCTGTCGATCAGGGATTGCACGGCCGCCAGGCTGGACAGCCGCGTTCCCCACCGCTGCTCGACCTGACGCTGGCCGTACCGCATGCCTGCCGTGGCCATCGGGCCCTCGGAGCGGGTCGACTCGAGCTCAGCCGCCACCCGGAGGGCGAGCTCGTGCTCCGGCTGATGGTCGGCGGGGTCGAGCTGCGCCACTGCCAGCTCGACCTCTCTCGCCGCCTCGTCACCACTGACGCAGGGGTAGGCGAGTGCCACCGCCAAATGGAGATGTCCCTCGTACTCGGCCGAGACAGTCCCGCCGGCGAGGAGCTCCCGGGCGACGGCACTGTTGTCCTCGCCTGCCAGCGCCGCAAGCAGCGTGGCTATCACGATGAGCTCGCCTCGCCACCGTTCGGGCATCGAGGGGTCCTTCTTGGCAGCAGCGACGGTTGCGAGGCCGCTCGAGCAGAGCTCGCGCAGCGACGGGGCATCCTCAGGTTCGATCTCGCGCAAGGCGCAGGCCCAATCGAGGAACACCTCGGCCCTGTTGAAGCGGATGGCGGCGCTGTAGCGCGTCTCCCCGCACTGGGGAAGAAGCGTCTCGGCCGCGCTGTACTGCTCGTCGGCGAGCTCCCACAGCCCTCGTTGCACATGGGCGCTCGCGCAGCGGTTGTGGGCGACTACCCGCTCCAGCGGGCTGCCGGAGCCGACCTCGAGAAGCACGGTGGCCCGGGCCAGCTCACGATCTGCTGTCACAAGCACCGACGGGTCACCGCCGTCCAGCCACGACGACACCTGGAACGTGAGAGCGATGGAGAGCATCGTCGGATCGCCGTCTTCCTCGGAGCGTAGGCGCAGAGCCTCGACGGCCTCCGGCACGAGATCGCGGCCTGCGTCGCGGGAGGCCGCCCGTGCACGAGTTATGGCAGCGTAGAGAGCCACCCGCACCACGTCTGCCCAGCCGTGGCGCTCGGCGTCGGCCACGAGACGGTCGAGGTCGGCGGCGGCACCCGCGACGCCGTCCTCGATCTCCCACCTCAGCTCGAAGGCGCGCAACAGCGCCTCCCGACTGGTCCTTGTCGCCCTCACGGCCTTCTCTCCTGCAACGAACGCCCCCGCAGCGCCCTGGCGTACTCTCGGAGCCGTATGAATCCTACGACAATCCTCGGCTCCCACTCGACCGAGGCAGTCCTGCTCGATGCGGGCGGAGTTCTCGTGGTACCCGATCCGGTGGCCGCTCGACGGCTCCTCGGCCGCTACGGCGCCAAGCCTGACGACGACACCGTCTTCCGGGCGCATTACGCCGGCATGCGCGAGGTCGACCGGCTGGGTGTCCCGGACTGGGCCGCAGTCGACCGGGTGGTGGCCGCCGTCGCTGGCGTGGTCCCGGAGCGGATCGCGGAAGCTCTGCCCGCCATCGAACGGCTGTACCGCGACGAGCCGTGGGTGCCTGTAGAGGGCGCCGCCGCCGCCATGCTCGCCCTCGAGTCGACCGGGCTCCGCCTAGGCGTCGTCTCCAATGCCACCGGGACGATGGAGAAAATGCTCCTCGAGCATCGGATCTGCGGCGTGGGAAGCATCGAGAACGAGGCGATGGCGAGGGTGGCGGTGATAATCGACTCCCATGTTGTCGGCCTCGAGAAACCCGATCCTCGTATCTTCCACCTCGCCCTCGCCGAAGTCGGGGTGCCTCCGGAGCGGTGCTGGTTCGTCGGCGACTCTGTCCATTTCGACGTGGAAGGCGCCCGCGCCGCCGGCCTGCGACCTCTTCACGTCGATCCATACCATTTCTGCCCTGACGACGATCACGACCACGTGGTCGGCCTCGGCGACGTCGTCGCCGCCGTCGTCGCCTGAACCGCCGAGCCTGCGGTCCTGGCAGTCTCAGGGAAGCTTGACGCCCCGGGTCCCACATGAGTAGGAAAGCTTCTTGACAACAGTGTCAGCCGGACGGGAGAGCTCGTGAAGGCGCTCAGCATCCGAAATTCGGTCGGGCTCGCCATGTTGGCGGCGCTGTCGAGCGCCGTACTAACGGCTTCGGCCAGCGGAGCGAGGCAGCCCGCCACGACACCTTGGCCCGCGCCGACCGGCCTCTTCACCCTCGGCGTGCGGGGCTGGCAAGTGCAGAGCAGCGCCCGTGTCGTCGGGAGCGGAACGCTCGTGTCGGCGCCCGGCTACCGGACGAGCGGCTGGCTCAAGGTGAGGCCGGACGACGGCGGAGCCCCGGGGACAGAGATCGAGGCCCTCCTGCAGAACGGGGCCTGTCCGCGGGTCTTCTATGGCGAGAACATGCGGAAGTGCTTCGGCTACGAACCGAGGATCGGACCCGACACCGTCCCCCGCTTCGCGGTCCCGTGGTGGTTCAGGACCGACTTCCGCGCGAACCTCTCGGACGGCCAGGTTGCCCAGCTCGTGGTGAACGGCGTCGTCGGCGCCGCCGACGTCTGGCTCGATGGCCACGAGCTTGCCACCAACCGGACCGTTTCGGGCGACTACACACGGTTCAGCTTCGACGTCACCGGCCTGCTTCGTCGGGGACTGAACGCGCTCGCCCTCGAGGTGGACCCAAACGACCCGTTCACGATGTACACCCTCGACGACGTCGACTGGAACCAGATCCCGCCCGACAACAACACCGGCATCCAGTTCCCGATCCAGCTCCGCGTGGCCGATGCCGTCGAGTTGACCGGGACCTACGTCACCGAACAGAACGCCGCCGACCTGTCCACGTCTGCCATCACGATTCACGCCGGCCTGCTCAATACCACCGCCCGTGCCGAGACGGCCGTCTTCTCGGCGACAGTGCTCCCTCCCGCCGGCGGAGGGTCGGCAGTTCACGTCACCGGCCGGCTGGACCTCCCGCCTCACGGTCGGGGCCAGCTCGCGATCGGACCGCACGACGACTCTGCCCTCCTGCTCAGGCACCCGCAGATCTGGTGGCCGTACCAGATGGGAGGCCAACCCCTTTACAGGCTGCATACCTCGGTCAGGGCCGCCGGCGGCGGCAGCGACGTCTCGGGCTCGGCGATGCAGACCTTCGGGGTCAGGACGGTGACGACGTACCTGATCGGCGCCTCGCACCTCGCGCCACACGGCGTCCGCGTCTTTGCAGTCAACGGACGGCCGTTCGTGATTCGCGGAGGCGGGTGGTCCGAGAACCTCTTCCTCCACTACTCGGCCGCCAACACGGCCACCCAGATCACGCTCATCAAGTCCCTCGGCCTCAACGTCATAAGGACGGAGGGCAAGGAGATGCCGTCCAACTTCTACCAGCAGATGGACCGGGCAGGCGTGATGATCGACGGCGGCTTCCAGTGCTGCGACATCTGGGGGAGGAGCTCCAACATTTCGCCGCACGACTACGGGATAATCCGGCTCTCCGCCTACACCATCGGGGAGAACCTCCGCAACCACCCGAGCGTGATCAACTTCAGCTGGAGCGACAACGCCCCGAGCCGGCAGGAGGAGGCTGTGGCTCTGGCCGGTTTCTCCGCCGCGGGCTTCCAGGATCCGATCGTCTCGTCGGCCGAGTACAACACGAGCCCTGTGCTCGGATGGTCCGGCGAGAAGGAAGGGCCGTACGACTGGGTCCCCCCGAGCTACTGGTACGACACGACGCACTCCAGCCACAACCGCTACGACGAGGACCCGACATTGACCAACGTCGGCGGGTCGTGGGGCTTCGACAGTGAGGAGAGCGCCGGCGACAGCGTGGCCACCTTGGGCTCGCTCCGGCGGTTCATGTCACCTCACGAGCTAGCGGAGCTCTGGAAGAACCCGGCCTACAACCAGTACCACGCCAATTACGAGCCCGGTCACACGGGATACGCGTTCGGCACGCTGTTCAACCTCGACAAGGCGATCGCCATGCGCTACGGCTCGTGGGGCAGCCTCGACCAGTACGTCGAGGAAGCCCAGGTGCAGAACTACGAGGACACGAGAGCGCAGTTCGAGGCCTTTCTCGACCACTCCGCCCACAGCCCGACCCCGGCCACCGGGACCATCTACTGGCAGGTGAACAAGGGGTGGCCGACGCTGCTGTGGGATCTCTACAACTACGACTTCGACGAAGCCGGCAGCTACTTCGGGGCGAAGAAAGCGAACGAGGACCTGCACGTCATGTACGCGCCCGACAGCCGATCGGTGACAGTGGACAATGTCTCCGGATCGTCTTTCGACGGCCTCTCTGTGAGGGCAACCGTATACGGGCTCGACGGCCGGGTTCTCGACCGCCAGGTGCGGGCGGGGATCGACCTACCTCCCCAGGGCGTGGCTACCGGCCTACTGTCCCCCCGGGTGCCCCCGGCCACGAG
The DNA here is from genome assembly GCA_963754255.1 of uncultured Actinomycetota bacterium. GTDB lineage: Bacteria > Actinomycetota > Acidimicrobiia > Acidimicrobiales > Bog-793 > CAVWEW01. The sequence continues at coordinate 85,349 of CAVWEW010000002.1, read as the reverse complement.
GCCACCCCGGGTGGCGAAGACGTACTTCATCGAGCTCGTCATGTATCTGCACGGAGCCGTCGTCGACCGCAACGTCTACTGGCTGTCAACGCAGCCTGACGTCGTCAACTGGCCGAAGACCGAGGGCTCACCTCAGGGGACGCTCAAGCAGTACGCCAATCTTCGAGAGCTGCGGGCGCTGCCGATGACATCCCTCAGAGCAGCCGCCGCCACCGAGCGCACTCCCGGCTCCGCCGGCCACAGTGTCACCACCACCGTCACCCTGACGAACCCGTCCTCGGCGACATCGGTGGCCTTCTTCGCCAGAGCCGACATCCTGCGGGGCCGCGCCGGCAAGCCGGTCGGGGGCAACGACCAGGTTCTCCCCGTGACCTGGACCGACAACGACATCACCCTGTGGCCGGGCGAGTCCGAGACGCTGGTCGCTTCCTATCCGGCCTCGGCGCTCGGAGACGACGCCGCGCTCGTGAGCATCGGCGGCTGGAACGTGGCGTCCTTCGTCACCGCCGCTTCCACCTCACCTGCCGACCTCCGGACGGCGCGAACGGCGGCGACCGAGAGAGGCGTGGAGCACTTCGGGCTTGCCGACGGAGCGGTGGCCCCGCCTCGCGCTACGCCGGCCTCCTCCGCCGACCGGGATTGGATTCCCGTCGTCCGGATGGCGGCCCGCTAAGGAGTCCCATCTGGCCACTCCTAATCCTGCCGCTAGAAGAGGAAGTGCAAGAGGATGGAGAAGTAGAAGTAGGGCCGACGAGGGTGGTGCGGTCGGTGGTGACGGCGCCGGTGACGCTCGTCCCGGTTGCGGCGGTGGTGCTCGTTGCGGTTACGACGGGCGTGCTTCGGGTGGCGCGCGGCGGGCCGGTGGTTATGGCCGCGCCGCGGGCCGGTGGTGTCGGTGTGCGGGAGGGCGGTGGTGTCGGTGTGCGGGAGGGCGGTGGTGTCGGTGTGCGGGAGGGCGGTGGTGTCGGTGTGCCGAGGACCGGTGCGGCCGCGCCGGAGCACGGTGCTTGTGACCGCTCGGGCTGCGAGGCGATCGGGAGCTGACTAGAGCCGCCGGCTTTTGCCGGGGGGAAACCGTCCGGTGCTGGGTCCGCGCCGCGGGAAGGGAACCGGAGCCGAGCGACGGCTGACTGACCGGTGGAACGGCAGATTTGCCCGCCGGAGCAGACGCGGTGGGTCGGCCGCCCCGGCTCCCGGCGGCACGGCTCTTGAGCGGGGTCGAGGGACCGGTGCCCACAAGCGCGGCGACGAGCAGCCCGCTCATGACGACGGCACCGGCCAACACCGCCAACAGGACGAAGTGGCCCTCGATACTCGCCATGGCCTTCGGTAGGGCACCTCGAGAGCGGGGCGACGGAGCACCGGTGCGAACAGTGCTTCCCGCTCTACGCGCTGGCGCGGCGGTCCCTCCACCTGCCGGCGGGCGAACGGGAACGCTGATCGAGCCCGCCGGCAACAGGACGGCTGCCGGCGGCTCCCGGCGGGCGGGCGCTGCCGGCACGACCGGACGGGGCGTGGCCAGGTGGCTTGTCCCTACCAGCACGGGATGGTGCGGTGCCGGTGGCGTCGCTGGACCTAGGCCATGGCCGGGTCCCTGAGGCACCGCGCGGCCGGTTGATGCCGCCGGAATCCGGCGTCCCGCGGCGGTCCCCACCGTCAGCTCCGCTGTGGGTCCGGGGTGGCTGGACGTCACCGGCACCAGACGACTGAGAAGAGCGCCGCTCATCGCTAGCGCGGAAGCAAAGCGCCGATCCGGATGAGGGTCGAGTGCCCGCTCGACGACCGCGGCCAGCGCTGGGTCGGCCGCCGGCCGCAGGGCACGGATCGGAACCGGGCCGCCGCCCTGGATCGAGGCGACGAGAGCGGCCGTGGAGCCTCCGCCAAAGGGAGGCCGGCCGACGAGGCACTCGTACAGGACGGCGCCCACACCGTAGAGGTCGCCGGCAGGAGATGAGGGCTCCCCGTCGCGCCGCTCGGGAGACTGGCGAGCAAGCGTCCCCGGCGTCAACGCTCCCTTTGCCACCGCCGGGTCCGTCCCTGTGGAGGCGGCACCTCCGAAATCGACGAGCTTGACCGAGCCGTTCGCACACGTGATGACGTTGCCTGGGCGGAGAGCGCCGTGCACGATGCCGACCGCGTGGGCGGCGGCGAGGCCGGCAAGCACTTGGCGTCCGACCTCGGTCACGCGAGCCTCGGACATAGGGCCGTCACGGAGCTCGTCCGCCAGGGTGGTGCCCGGCAGGTGTTCCATCACGAGGTAGTCGATGCCGTCCTCGTCGCCCGTGTCATGGATCGCCACCACGTTCGGGTGAGACAGGCTGGCCGCAGTGCGCGCCTCCAGCTTGAAGCGGTCGCGCAATTCCGGGTCGGTCGCGCATTCGCTCCGGAGCATCTTCACCGTGACGGGCCGCCGGAGGCGCAGATCGGTGGCGCCGTAGACCACAGCATGGGCGCCCTGACCGAGCCGGCCTTCCAAACGGTAACGGCCGGCGAGAAGGCGATGGGCCTCCTTAATGCTCACACCCCCTTACTAGCCCGCTCTGCGATTCGTTGCAATGGTCCGGCGAGAGCCGCCGCTCGGCTCTGGAGGGGCCGGTACGGCGGCGACTGAGCCGGGTACGGCGGCGACTGAGCCGGGTACGGCGGTGACTGAGCCGGGTACGGCGGCCTCCCGAGACCTGTGCCTCAGTCGGAGATCGGGCGCCCGGCAGTGACGGGCCGCTTGATTCGGCCCTTCCTGGGTACAGCTCTACCGGTCGAATCACCCCGCTCGAAATCAAGTAAGGAGGTAGGCGGCCGTCGTGCCCGCCATCGGACAATGTTGCTTCTCTGGATCATCATCCCCATCTGTGTCCTAGTGGTCGCCGTGGCCCTCGTGCCTGTGCTGAGCGCCATGGTCCGCGACGAGCGGCACCGCCGGAGCTGGCGACTGCGAAGGGGCCGAGACAACAGCTTCGAGCGGGCGCTCAGGCACGAGGACCCAAAGCCCTGAGGCGGTGCCGGGGGTGCCGGCTGAGGCGCCTGCTCGCTGGGCAGCCACCAGCGTCGCCCGCTGCTCGTTGACCCGCCCTCGCTGCTACCCTGCGCTGGTCAGAGAGCCGGTCAGCGAGCCACCTCGGGAGCGCGTGGCTGAGAAGCGAACGGGCGGATGAACAAGGCCAGAAGGAGGGCGCCCTGATGCCGGGCATGGGTCATGCTCCGAGCTTGACCAACCCCACCGTCGTCTCGGCCTTCCAGACCACCTTGATCCATCAGCTGTGGATCATCCTGGCCGTCATAGCGGCGGTGACGCTGGGCTGGAACGGATTCCGGGCCTGGCAGCTGACGCGACAGGTGCGCGGGCGCCAGCACAGGCTGGCGGAGGACACTTCGGCCGGTCCCGTTCCCGAGAGCCGGAGCACAGTCGGGAGCAGAGCAGCGGAAGGCGGAATCGGGGCGACGGCCCTCAGGTCGTCGCGCGACGTGGCCGAGCCAGCCGCCCGTCGGGTCCTCCGGATTGGCTTCGGAATCCTCTGGCTTGCCGACGGCCTTCTCCAATTGCAGTCCGCCATGCCGCTCGGTATGCCGGCCAATGTGCTCAATCCCGCCGCGTCCGGATCCCCGCACTGGGTCAGGGCGATAGTGGGCGAGGGAGCCCTCATCTGGCAACGTCATCCGGTACAGGCTGCTGCTGCCGCGGTTTGGATCCAGGCCGGCATTGGTCTGCTCTTGATCGTGGCGGCTCGAAGCCGCTGGTCCCGGCTGGCAGGTGCCATCTCCGCCGGCTGGGCAGTCGTGGTCTGGATCTTCGGTGAAGCACTCGGCGGGATCTTCACTCCGGGTGCCTCTCTCCTGTTCGGAGCACCCGGCGCCGTGTTGTTCTACGGCATCGCCGGGTTGTTGATCGCCCTGCCGGATCGCGCCTGGGGCAGCCGCACGCTGGGGCGTGTGACGACGGCGGGGCTGGGGGCACTGTTCCTCGGTATGGCGGTCCTCCAGGCGTGGCCTGGTCGGGGTACGTGGATCGGCCGGGATGGCTCGGGGCGCGGGGCGATCTCCTCCATGGCGGCGCAGATGGCGACGACGAGGCAGCCGCATGTTATCGCCTCCATCGTCTCGGCTTTCGCCGGCTTCGACGCTGCCCACGGCTGGGCTGTCAACTTCGCCGTCGTGTTGATGCTGGCCGTCGCAGGAGCTCTCCTCTTGAGCGGGCGGCGGCGGCTCCTCAGCGTCGGCCTCGGTCTCGCCGTGTTGCTCTGCATCGCCGATTGGCTGTTGATCGAGGACATGGGGGTCTTCGGAGGGACAGGAACGGATCCGAACAGCATGCTCCCGATCAGCCTCCTGCTCGTCGCAGGCTATGTGGCCGAGCTGTCGGCCGGCTGCCTCTCCTCGGAAGGCGGACGCCCCGGCTATGGTCCCCGCCTCGAGCTCCTTCGACGAGCGTTGGTCCCCCCGTGTGCTCTTGCAAGGGGCGCTTGCCACCTGTGCCGCTCGCCGTCGTCCTCCTCGGGGCCGTCCCGATGGCCACCGCCTCGGTCAACACCAACGCCGATCCGATCGTGCCGAGGCGGTCGACGGCACGCCGAACTTCGTCAACACTGCCGGCGCCGGGTTTCAGCCTGATCGACCAGGAGGACAAGTCGGTGAGCCTGGCTGCTCTCCGTGGGACGCTGTCGTGCCCTCACCTTCCTTGACCCCGTCTGCACGTCCGACTGCCCACTCATCGCCCAGGAGCTGAGGCAGGCAGCGGCCATGCTCGGCGCGCTCCCGCACAAGGTCGAGTTCGTAGCCGTCGTGGCGAACCCGCTCTACCGCACCGTCGCCGCCATCGACCGCCTTCGATCGCCAGGAGCATCTGGCTTCCCGGATCCCGAACTGGCTGTACCTCACCGGAACCGTCCCTCGAGCTGCGGCGGGTGTGGAACTCGACTACGGGATGCAGGCAGCGACCGAGCCGGCTGGCGCCATGGTCGCTCACTGCGACGTCGCCTATGTAATCGACACCGACGGTGAGGAGCAGGTGGCCTCGACTCCGACCCTGCCCCGGGAAGCGCCGGGGCCTCGTCTTTCGCCGTCCTGCTCAGCGAGCAGATCCGCCGGCTGACTCCCGCACTAAGTATGGGTCTAGGCATGAGCGGCATGCTCTCCCACTGGTCCTTCGACCCCTTCGTCATCGTGGCGGCCGTCATCGTCGCTCTGCACGAGCTCGGCTTTCCGCGCCTGAAGGCAGATCGACCCCGCAAGGACGCGGCAGCGCCGCAGGCGCTCGATCGCCTTCTACGGCGGGATCGGCCTGCTCCTCGCTCACCGTCACGTCGCCCATCGACTACTACGCGGACTCGTACTTCTTCGTCCACATGATCGAGCACATCCTGCATCATGTTCTTCGCCCCGGCTCTCGTGGTGATCGGCGCACCGTGGCTGCCGCTGCTCTTCGCCGTGCCTCTCGGTTGCGGCGCAGATCGCTCCGGTGGCTGACGCTGAGCGGCGGGGCTCGCCCGCTGCGAGCCGTCGGCCAGTTGCTGCGAGCCAAGTGGACAGGCGTCGTCCTCCTCAACGCTCGTCATGGTGCTATGGCACGTCCCGGCTGCTGTTCGATTTCGCCGCCAGACCATCCGCTTGCGCACATCTGGCTCATGCACTGCCAGCTTCTTCCTCGCCGGCACGCTGTTCTGGCTCCAGATCATCCCTTCGCATCCCATGAGGCCGAAGCTGACCGCCGCTCGGCGCAGTGCCGGCTTCGATCATCGCCACCGACATCGTCATGTTCGTGCTCGCCATGTCGCTCAGCATCTTTCACGAACGTCTCGTGGTACACGGCCTACGCCCACATCGCCGGCGTGCAGCTTGCGCCCTTCGCCGACCAGCAGATCGGAGCTGCCATCCTCTGGGTCTGCGGGGACTTCTGGGCGGTCCCCGCCCTTGTCGTCGTCATCCGCCGGGCCATCGAGCGAGCACGGCGGCATCTCCGCGCTCATCGACGGAACGCTCGGTCGGTGCCTCACGGGCGCCGAGAGTCGCTCTGCTGGCACCCCGTCCGACTGCTCCCGCTTCGCGACCGGTGTCCTCGTGGCGAGCCGGTCCTTGACGCTGATAGCACGGCACGGCTTAGATTCCCGCAGAGCCGCTCTGGAGGAAGTTGGCACGTCAAGTTCAGCCGTGTGCCGGTGTCACATGAGGCCGTGCGGGTCGCCCACCGAGCACGGCGAGGAGGACAACCGATGCGATCAGTGAGGCTCGCCATCGCGGCGGGGGTCTTCGCCATCGCCGTCGGTCTGGTCGTGTTCACGACGATGGCCTTCCTCCGCAGCAACCCGTCCACCGTCGACTTCGTGTCGCGGCCACAGCTCCGGCCAGCCCGTCCACCTCGACGCTGCAGACCGTGGGCGCAGTCGGCTTCGGGCCCCACCCGGACTGGGTCTCCTACCTGACACAGGCACCGGACGGCCAGTGGCTCCACACGACGCTGTGGGAGCTTCCAGCACACACGACGATCGACGTCACGGTCTACCAGTACGACTCGGGCGGCGCCCTTCGCAACCAGCAGATCGGGAAGGTCACAGGCACGGCCGGGGACGTCGAGTACGTCAACGGCAAGCCGGTCCGCGTCATCAACTCGAACGCCACGATCGGCGTCGCCCACACGTTCTCCATCCCCACCCTCGGGGTCAACGTGCCGCTCCTCAGCAACCCGGCCAACGCCGTCCTGTGCCCGGCCGCGCCCTGCACACCGAAGTCACCGCACCGTTGATCACGTTCACCTTCACCACGCCCGGGCCCGGGCAGTACCCGTGGCAGTGCTTCCTTCCCTGCGGGCTCGGCTGGCTGTACGGCAACGGTGGCCCCATGCAGACGATCGGCTACATGGACGGCTTCCTGAAGGTGGTGGCCTGATGGCGGTACGTGGCTCCGGCAGACGGAGACGACGGCCCCGAGCCCCACCACTTCCGCCGCCTGATCGTTGTCTGGCTCGTCGCTCTCGCTGGCCGGCGACCTCCTCTTCTGGTTCCTCGTCGGCCCGCACATCCCGCCGGGCCGCATGACGAGCAGCGCCACGGGCGCCGCCGTCGACTTCAACCTCCTGTTCATCGCCGCCCTGCCGGTCATGTTCGCCGTCTGGATCTATCTCGGCTACGCCTTCTGGAACTGGCGGGCGAGCACGAGGCGGCCCGGATCCGGTCACCCCAGCCGTACGATCACGGGCACTTCGGCATCCAGGCGGCCTGGATGGTCGTATCGACGGTCATCGTGCTGGCCGCCTTCGTCTTCGGGACGGTCGAGCTCGTCGTACCGGCGGGCGCCGGCGGAGGCGAGGGCCCGAACCCGATCTGGACCCCGACGTCGAAGACCGTGCTCCCCATCCAGGTGATCGCCCAGCAGTGGAAGTTCACCTACCGCTACCCGACCTTCGGAGGCTTCGAGACCCAGCGACCTCGTCATCCCTGACCACACGGCGATCGCCTTCCATGTCACCTCGCTCGACGTGATCCACAGCTTCTGGGCCTACCAGCTCGGCGTCAAGGCCGACGCCAATCCCGACCAGGACAACGTCGCCTTCACCACCCCCGACCAGCTGGGCATCGTTCACCGTCCGCTGCTCGGAGCTGTGCGGACTGTGGCACGGAGCCATGTTCGACTACGGCTCGGTCATGTCGAAGTCGGCCTTCGAGGCCTGGGCGCAGCGGACCAAGGCGGCGCTCGCCGACAACACGAAGTACCTGCCGCCGTTCGCGTGGACCTACACGCCCGACGCCAACGGCGCCGACGGCGGTTTCTATCCGGACAACGTCGACCCGTACAGCAAGGTCGAGATATACGGCGCACAGAAAGCGACCACGTGACGTGACGGACGTAACGACTGAAGTAAGCCCATGTCGGCGGCACCCAGCCGCCGGTGAGCGACGGAGCGACGCCGGCCGACCTGGTTCAGCCAACATCTCGGCACTGCCCTCCTCGGTGGCGTCGGGGGCTACGCCTTCGGCCACTTCATCGGCAACAACATCGCCGCCGGCTACACCCAGACCAACGGGGCGAGCGACCTGAACGACACTGCCATCGTGCTCGGGCTGGCTTTCGGCGTCCTCGGCTGGCTGCTCGGCTGCGGGGCGCTCAACTACCCGCTCGCCAAGCTGGTCGGCCGGGAGCCGGCGCCGGAGGTCCCGAGGCAGAACTGGGCCCGGTACATCCGCTTCACGACCGACCACAAGGTCGTCGGCCTGCAGTACCTGTTCGCCGTCTTCATGTTCTTCTTCACCGCCGGACTGCTGGCGATGGCGATCCGGACGGAGCTGCTCTCCCCGACGAGTCACGTCTTCGGCCCGGGCACCTACATCTCCGTCGTGGGAGAGCACGGGACGATGATGATGATGATGGCGAGCTCCCTCGTCGTCGGGCCGCTCGGCAACTACCTCGTCCCTCTCATGATCGGCAGCCGGCGGACGGCCTTCCCCCGTGTCGAGGCGGCCTCGCTCTGGGTCTTCAGCGCCGCCTACTTCGTCATCCTGGCCGCGCTTCCCCTCGGCGGCTTCCCGACGGGCTGGACCGGCTATGCACCGCTGCAGACCCAGGCGGGAGCGGGCATGGACGCCTATCTCGTGGGCTTCGCCGTCATCGGCGTCGGAATGATCCTCGCCGGCTTCAACCTGATCGCCACGATCATCCACTACCGGGCGCCCGGCATGACCTGGGGGCGGCTGCCGATCTTCGTCTGGGCGGTCCTCGCCACCTCGGCCCTGCTCGCTCTCGCCACGCCGGTGCTCGTGACGGCCGGTCTGTTCGGGGTGCTCGACCGGACCGCGCAGACGGCCTTCTTCGTGACCGAGCGAGGCGGGAGCAACTTCCTCTGGGAGAACCTCTTCTGGTTCTTCGGCCATCCGGAGGTGTACATCATGGCCCTCCCGGGCTTCGGGATCGTGTCCGAGATTCTGCCCGTGTTCACCCGAAAGCCGCTTGTTCGCCTACCGGGTGGCGGCGGCCGGGATGATCGGCGTGGCCCTCCTGTCGTTCTTCGTCTGGCAGCACCACCTGTTCCAGAGCGGCATCAACCCCGACATGCGACCGCTGTTCATGCTGACGACGGAGCTGATCTCCATCCCGACGGGCTTCATCTTCCTCGTCGTGCTCGGTTCGCTCTGGAAAGCCAAGATCCGATTCGACGTGCCGATGCTCTTCGCTCTCGGCATGATCTTCAACTTCCTCATCGGCGGCATCACCGGCGTCTTCCTCTCCGACGTGCCGGTCAACGTCACGGTCCATGGAGGCTTCTTCGTCCTCGCCCACTTCCACTACACGATCATGGGCGGCCTCGTGTTCGCCTTCTTCGCCGCCATCTACTACTGGACCCCGAAGATCACCGGCCGGATGATGAACCAGCGCCTCGGCAAGATCCACTTCTGGGCGATGTTCGTCTTCTTCAACCTGACGTTCTTCCCTCTCTTCATCGTCGGCCTGCTCGGCCAGCCGCGCCGGGTCTTCGAGTACGCCAAGAACCTCCAGACATGGAACGACTTCTCGTCGGTGAGCGCCTTCCTGCTCGGAGCTTCGTTCCTCATCTTCGTCGCCAACTTCGTCTGGACGATCATCATCGACCCGAAGCCGGCCCGCGACAACCCGTGGGACTCGCTCGGCCTCGAGTGGCAGACGCCGACACCGGTGCCCTACTACAACTTCGAGCGCATCCCCGTCGTGCTGAACGACCCGTACCACTACAACGAGGCCGACGCCCTTCCCGGTGGCCGATCTCAGCCCTTCTCCCGATGCCGAGCGCCGAGCGCAGGTCGTCGAGGTCACCGCCGGCACGCGACGACCTCGATCCACGACCACCGATCGTCTAGCCCGGAGAAGACGACGATGAGCAGGCAACGGTGGCAGAGAGACGGCGGGACGGGACACCTCCCAGCCACCCTGACCGAGACACCAGAAGAGCTCGCCTATGAGCTGCGGGCCGCAGAGGCGTCGTTCTGGACCGGCACGCGGCTCGTCATCGGCATCGGCGTCTTCGTCCTCTCGTCGCTGGCTTTCGCCTACTTCTACCTGCGGTCGCTCGAACAGCGAGAACCTCTGGCGACCTGGTGACCTGACTGCGCCGACCGGCACCGGCGCCGCCATCATGGCCTTCACGGTGGCGACTGCAGGCACGGTCGTCCTGGCAGTGCGAGCTGCGCCGGGGCAGCACGCTCGACTGGCAGGTGGCCGGCTGGATCGCCGTGGTCGGTGGGCTCGTCACCGTCGGGTCTGCAGATCTGGCAGCTCACTCAAGCTGCCGTTCTTCCCCGGCACCAGCGGGTATGCCTCTTGCTTCGTCGGCTGGGCGGTGATCAACATCGTCATGATCCTCGCCGGGGTGTACTGGTGCGAGACCCTCCTCGCCCGCTTCCTCAGGCTGAGGAGAGCCTTTGCCGACGAAGGCGGTGCGCCAGGCGTCCCGCTTCCCTCCGCCAGGCTGTTTCGGGCCAACGCAGACGGGTGCCTCTACTATTGGGGTTTCGTGGCGGTTGCGGCCGTGTTCTTCTGGCTGCTCTACTACGTGATCTGAGGAGGTTCTCGTGCTCGCAAGCGCCTCCTTCGTCGGCGCCCAGGCCCTCACGGTCGCCGTGCCGCTCGGCACCTTCATCGTCGTGTGCATATGGGCCTTCTTTCACCGCCGCCCGAACATCTGACTGCTCACTGCCACAGGTCCGCAAAGTCGATGGGGCTCAGCGGGTGGACGCGCAGCATCCGCGAGCGACGGCCGGTGGTGGACCGCAGTGAGGGGCGCCGTCCGTGGGCGGTCCCGGCGGCATTGCTCGCGCTCGTCGTGGCCGCCGCCCCCCTGGCGCCGCCGCTCCTGTCCTGGTCGCCCGCGATGCGTGGGCGGAGGCCCTCTCCTTTGCCCTGTTCGCCGTCGTTGTGCCGGCCCTCGTCGCCCTCGCCGCTCCTTGGCGGGCGATCGGCCTCGGACCTGCTGCCGATCGGCTGGCTCAATCGCGGCGCCGGCATCCCGAGATCCAACGGGCAGCCGCGGTCGCAGTTGTGCATGTCGCCACCGATGTGGCCTGGCGCACGCCGTATGCAGTCGACACCTGTCGCGCCATCGGTGGCTCGTCGTCGTGCAGGCGGCCACACTCATCGGGACCGGGACCGCGCTCTGGCTCGAGCTCGTGAGGTCACGGCCCCTCCAGCCCCGGTCGACCCGGCCGATGCGGGCTGCTCTCGCCGCCGGCTCGATGTGGTCCATCTGGATTCTCGCCTATCTGCTCGGCATGGCGAGCTCCAAGCCCTACGCCCACTACCGGCTGCAACCGCCCGGGAGCGCCAGCCATGCGGCGGACTCGCAGATCGCCACCGGAATCTTGTGGTTCATCGCCGGATGTGCCTTCGTCCCCGTCATCTTCTCGAGCCTCATGCAGTGGTTGCGAAGCGAGGAGAACCCCGACGAGGAGCTCCATCGCCTCCTCGCCGAGGAGCGCCGCCGGGGGCGAGGGGCTACCTGAGCCGACTCAGCTCGCCCGATGTCGTGTCGTCGCGGCGTCGCTCTGAGGTCGCGTGCTCGCCCTGAGACCGCCAACCTTGCCGACCTGACCGGAGTCAGTTCCTCAGGTCGTGACCGGAGTCAGTACTGTGACCGGCGGTGAAGGCAGCCTGAGTGCGGGAAGGCGCGCCCCGAGAGCGTGGTTGGCAGCGGCGATCTCAGTCATCGCCTGGAGCCGATCGTGGATGAGCTCTGAGGTGGCTTTGGCGAGCCGGCGCCGGGCCACCCGATCCCCAGGGTGGGCGAAGAGGCTCTGCACCGCCTCGATGGCTGCCAGACCGTCGGCAGTGGCCCACAGGGTGACGGTGCTCACCAGCTCTTGCAAATGCTTGCCGGCCGCCGACCCGGGCACTTCGACATTGGCCAGATCAAAGATGCTCTGGTCGGTGAAGGAACATGCATTCTGGTCGTCACGGAGAAGCGATGGGACGCGGGCGGTATCGGATGGCGTCAACCTCGAGGTCAGCTTGTCACCGTAGATCGTGAAGACCTCCCTGACCGCATAGGCGCACGGCCCGACGTCGGCTACCACTTGGCGGATGACCGAGGAGTCGCTCGATATCTGGGCAGGGCGCGAGGCGTGCTGGGGAAGGTCACTCACCACGGTGACGACAAGCACGACGAGGACAAGGGCCGCCACGAGAACCGAGCGCCTCCGGTACCAGATCAGTCGTCTCTTGCCTGGCTCGCTCCCCGGGCCGGGGGCGGTGACCGGCGGAGCGGGTCCGATATCACTCATGGCCCGGCTCCAGCAACGACCTGGCTTCGGCCGCGATCGCTTCACCCCACCGGGTCTCGAGCGTGGTGGACAGGCTGAAGCGCCCGGTGACGCTCTCGTCGCCGAAGGGCACGGCCCGAGCCCGCAGGTGGCCGCTCGGATCGATGAAATAGAGGATGTCATTGTGCGAAAGGTGCCTGCTCGCCGGCTGCACATCGATCGTCACGCCGTAGAGGCGCCAGACCCGGTCAAGCTCCCGAAGAGGACCGGTGAGAAAGTACCAACGGTCCGCCGGCGACAGGCCGGCGTGCTCGGCCGGGGCGGCAGTGGAGACGCTCGTGGCGAGGGGGTCACTGTTGACCGTGACGAGAACGACCCGGGCGGCATCTTTGCCGAGATCAGCATGGGCACGACGAAGCTCGCCGGCGAGCACCGGGCAGATGTCGTCGCAGCGGGCGTCGAAGAACGACAGCACCACGACCGAACCCCGCAGCTGGGAGAGGCTGAGCGACCTCCCCCTGGCGTCCAGGAGGCTGAACCTCGGGGCAGTCCGGAAGCCCTCGGCCCGGAGATCCATCATCGCAGAGTTGGATGCTCCGATCGCTGCTCTGCCCGTGCTTGTGGGGAGCGGAGGCGGGTCCGTCCCTTGTGGTGCCTTTGCCGCACTCGTGGCGTCGGGGCCGGAAAAGAAATGGTCGACGACGATGCCGCCGAGCGCCGAGGACGAGGCAGGCACCAACAAGGGCGATGATGCTGCGACGGGGGAGCTTCGGCGCTCCCGCCGCGAAGGCGGCGGCACGTTCCTCTCTCGAGAGCACCGACCCGCTCACCTGCTCGACCGGGCCCAGTCGCCGGCCCGCGTCACCTGGTGATCGTGCATCGGTTCACGCAGCCATCACCCGTCGAAGGATAGCAACGCCGCCTTCGCCCGCCGGTGCGCCCGGGAGCGAGAAGAGAGCGCCCAGACGGCACAGCCCTGGCGGGAATCGGGCCCCAATGTGCCCGACCCGACGAGCCTACGCTCCGGTTCCGGCACCCCCTCTGCCGGCAAAAGCCCGGCGCAGGAGCGGGGCACCAAGGCGGGCCGCCACCCTGCGGGTAGTGTCGAGGGTAGAGGTGCGCCAGCCGACCGACTTCGTCACCGCCGGTTGCCAGGCACAACAGGCGAACCGAGATCACTGAGGAGCGAAATGTCGAAGACACCCGCCTCGGAGCGAGGGTACCGGTGGTCGGACGCCACGACGGTGGAGCAGGAGCGCTTGCACCGCAAGCAGCGTTTGGCAGCCGCCTTCCGCATCTTTGCTCGTCATGGATTCGACGACGGCGTCGCCGGCCACATCACAGCCCGCGACCCTGAGCACGTCGACCACTTCTGGGTCAACCCGTTCGCCGTGCCGTTCAGGCGCGTTCACGTGTCTGATCTTCTCCTCATCAACGAGAGGGGTCAGGTCGTCGAGGGCGAGCGGCGGGTCAACACAGCGGCCTTCGCTATCCACTCGCAGGTGCATGCCGCCCGGCCCGACGTCGTCTCGGCGGCCCACTCGCACTCGCTCCACGGCTTGGCCTGGTCATCGCTCGGACGCAAGCTCGACCCGATCACCCAGGACGCGTGCGACTTCTACGACGACCACGCCCTTTATGAGGACTTCAACGGGATCGTGCTCGACCTCGAGGAAGGCAAGCGCATCGCCCATGCGCTCGGCGGGACGAAAGCAGTGATCCTCCGCAACCATGGCCTGCTCACCGTCGGGCAGTCGGTCGACGAGGCGGCCTGGTGGTTCATTCGCATGGAACGCTGCTGCCAGGTGCAGTTGCTCGCGGAAGCGGCCGGAACCCCGACTGTCATCGACGACGCCACAGCTCGCCAGGTGCACAGGGTCGAAGGAGACCCGAAGAGCGGTTGGTTCACCTTCCAACCCTTGTACGACCAGATCGTGGCTGAGGAACCGGACCTTCTCGACTGACCAGCCTGCCCTGATCCGACCGGCGTCGGCCAGGACAGCCGCCGCTTCGGTGAGCCACTGCCAACGGCTAGCCCGATGCTGTGGTGGTGCAGGCGGTGCCGCCCACGAGGACGCTGATCTCGTCGCCTCGGTGCGTATGCAGGAGGTGGATGACGACCGACCCGGAGCTGTCGGTGGTACTGCTGCGAGTGTTTCGCTCATCGTGGGCTGTGGCCTTGGCGTCCGGCAGGTTGGAGTCGATCGAGACGGCATAGTCGCCCGAGCGATGGTTGAACGCCGGCCGGGCGCTCACCCGGCAGAAGGCGCCGGCCAAGGCGACCGTCGTTGGAGGAGCACCCCCGGAGCCCGCCGGTGGGCTGTCGCTCTGGCCGAACAAGCTCGGCAGGGGGCGCCCGGCCGCCACCCAGGCGGTGTACCAGTTGCTGGCGATGGCGTGCTGGGCCACGCCCAGCAACATGTAGCCACCGCACACCTCGTGGTGCAGCCAGTCTCCGAGCCCTTCCTTCTGGATGGCCCCATAAGGAGAGCCGTACGGGTCCGGCCACAGGTTGGCCGGAGTGTTGGCACCCCCCAGCTCGACCGGTATGAGGTGATCAATGGCGTACCCCTGGCGGCTCGAAAGGCCGTAGCTGGCCGCCACGGCATTGCCGGTGGCGGCGGACACTCCGCGATGGGCTGCAGCCCAGCCAGGCGTGCAGACAGCGGTGGTATCGCTCGACTGGATCGCACCAGGCGTGACGGCTCGCCTCGGCATCGGCACGCCGCTGGGTACCTTTATCGCCGCGGACGGCTTGGCCCCGCTCGATGCCTTGGCTCCGGTTGATGCTCCGGTCGTGGGCGGGGAACTCGAGGGGGACGTGGTCGCCGGCGTCAGGGTCGACTTTGATGCGGGCGAGGACGTGCTCGTGGCCGCCGTGGCGCCGCCGCAGGCGGCAGCGGCGCACATCAGACTCAGCAGACCAGCGCGATATGCCCAGCTCCCGTTGGTCTTCAGCACTTGCCCGTCCCCCGCTTCTCACGCCTGCGCCGAACCAGCCAGAGTCTCCGCGGACCGCAGTGTACAGATGGGATACGGAATTGAGCAATTCGACGCATTCGGGCCCGATCGCCCCGCCGCGCTTCCTCGAATGCGGGCCATTACGAGGGGGGCGTCACTGCATAACGAGTGACCGGCGCCTAAGTTGACCGTGTGCCCAAGGACGCCTGGCTGGCGGAGACATGGACCTTTGTTGCGGCAGCGCTGCCACTTGCGCCTGCCGAAGTGCTGGAGATCGGCTGCGGACCGCTCGGCGGCTTTGTGCCGGAATTGAGGAGAAGCGGATATGCCGCTATGGGAGTCGACCCGGAGGCCCCGGATTCAGATGGATATGAAAGGTGCGGATTCGAGGATTACCGGCTGGAGTATCCGCTAGATGCCGTCATCGCCTGCACTTCACTCCACCACGTGGCCGATCTGGGAGCGGTATTGGACAAGATGGCGGCGGCGCTCGTGCCCGGGGGAAGGGCCGTTGTAATCGAATGGGCACGGGAACTCTTCGACGAGGCCACGGCGAGATGGTGCTTCGCTCGCCTGGCGCCTGACCACCCCGGCGTGGAGCCGGGCTGGCTGCACCGGCAACGAGACGAGTATGCCGCTTCCAGCAAGTCGTGGGAAGCGCACTGTGGGGACTGGGCCGCCGCGGCCGGCCTCCATCGTGGAGAGGACGTCGTGGCCGGCCTCGACGCCAGGTTCGACCGCGTCTCGTGCACGCAGGGGCCGTACTTCTGGTGCGATCTCGCCGGCACTTCGGTGGCCGATGAGCAGTTCGCCATCGACACCGGCCAGATAAGGGCGACGGCCGTGCGATACACGGGCGTGTTGCCTGCAGCTGGCTGATCGAACCACGTTCCTACGGGCGCCGAGTCCGGCCTGGACTCGCCGTCGTGCTGCTCAAAGCGCCAACCGCCGAGGTCGTCCACCCATTGCACAGCTTGTACACACCCCCAGCGCGATCTACACCACTTTGAGTGAGTATCCTGAAGGTGAGGACCAAAGGGGCAGTGGGCTCTCCCGGGCCTGGATAGGAGGCTGCCGGTGCTTGACGAGATACGAAAGGCGGTCCACCCCCTCCAGTTGATACAGCAGGTGGCGGAGCAGGCCATCACCCTTGTGCCGGCAGCAGGAGGTGCGGCGATCGGAGTTGTCGATGCCGATGGAGACGTCAGCTTCGTCTGCACGGCGGGCTTTCTGGCGGGTCACATCGGCGACAAATTTGGGATCGACAATACCTTCATCGGTTTGGCACTGCGCACCGGCCGCACCCTTTGCAGCGACGACATCGAGACCGACGCCCGCGTAGACCGACGGCTCATGCAGGACCTCGGCATCCGCTCGCTGGTCTGCTTGCCATTATGCCGCAGAGACGAGTCGGTGGGCGTGCTCCAGGTCGCCGCCACCACTCCCGGAGCCTTCGATGAGGCCGACGTATTCACTCTGAATCGTCTGGCGGAGTTCTGCAGCCTGGTGATCGGGGCGGCGGCAGACTTTGACCGGGTGTCCACCGCCCTGCTCGAGGAGGGATCGGTCGGGCGAGCACGAGCTCGTCAGCACGACACGCTCGATGCCGAGCAACGCTTCGTGGCCGACGTCCTGCAGCCCGGTCTCGCCGACCACCTCGAAGCTCGGCGCCGAATCGAACGGGCCCTCGAGCCGGACGCCCTTTCCATCGTCTACCAACCCATCTTCGACATGTCGACCGGTGAGATGGTGGCAGCCGAGGCGCTGACGCGATTCCGCCTTGAGCCTCATCGGACGCCGGATGTCTGGTTCGCCGAGGCCCATGAAGTGGGACTCGGTCACGAGCTCGAACTGGCCTCCATCCGCGCCGCCCTCGTCGGGCTGCCTGATCTTCCTGACTCTGCCCGCCTTGCCTTCAACTGTGGACCGAGTGTCCTGCTCTCGCGGGAGCTGCTCGAGATCGTTGCAGGCATCGACGGCGGCCGGGTCATCATCGAGCTGACGGAGCATGTCGAGGTGGCGGACTACGCCGACCTGGCCCGCGCTCTAGGCGAGCTCCGCAGCGGCGGGGCTTTGTTGGCGATCGACGACACGGGCGCCGGTGTGGCCAGCCTGGCCCACATCCTCAAGCTGGCCCCCGACCTGATCAAGCTGGACCGGGTTCTCACAAGCGGAATCGACCGCGACCCTGTGCGCCGGGCACTGGCCTACGCTCTCGGTTGCTTCGCCGCTGAGACCGGATCCCGTGTGATCGCCGAGGGGATCGAGACGAGCAGCGAGGTGAGCGTTCTCTGCCGCCTAGGAATCCAACTCGGCCAGGGTTTCCACCTGGCTCGCCCGGCGCCGCTGGCAGACATGGCGAACTGGTCGAGTCCCGGCCCTCGGCCTGCCGCTTTGGCCGGGTGACGCTCTCGAAAGGCGCCGTCGCGAGGGGCAGCCCTCGCCCGGCGAGACCGGGGCCGGCCAGGAGGTTGTGGCCGCTAGACGATGTCGCGAACCAACTGCCGCCGCTGCCTTCACCGGTCCTGGGCGGCGAGTAGCAGCGCGGCGAGCGGCTCGAGCGTGGCCATGAGCTCGTCGAGCTCGCCCGGCTCGAGGCTTTCGTAGGGCTTGGCCGCGAGGTCGTCGGTGAACGCCTCGACCCGCTGTTTGACAACGCGACCCTGCTCGGTGAGCCAACCGTCATCGCCGATCAGGCCGCGATCGCGCATTCCGTCGATTACGGCGGCGAGCTGCGGTGCCGCCAGGTGGTGGATACGTCCGAACTTCTTCGCGGGCATGCCCATGTCGAGGGCGAGCAGGACGTGAGCCTCTAGGCCGCCGACACCCTCAATCATCAGGGCTGCGATGTGTCCGTCGCCACGGTGCTCGCGCACCAAGGAGGCGGCATGGAAGAGGCGGCCCACCACGTCAGCGGGGATCGGGATCGCGCGTAGCGCGGCGTACATCGGCCGGCCCTCGAACGGTGCGCTGGTGGCGGCATTGGTCAACAGTTCAGCGGCGCGGGCGAAGCCGGCAGAGTCGACGTGATCGGCGAGGATCCGCCGCAACGCCCGCACGCAGCCCATCTGGCGAGCGGCGATCGCCGCTTCGGGTGTCGTAGTGCGCCATACCTTCGGAATATGTCGGGCCACTTCACCGGGAGCGAAGTTGTAGAAGAGCGCGTCCACCACCTCCGCTGTGGCGAGGCCCAGGGGCGCCGCCCGCCCGGCGAAGTAGATGTCCCAGTAGTTGGTGAACCCGAGGGCGAACATCGCCTCGTTGGGTTCGTCGGCTGAGTAGGGGATGACACCGATCGGCTCGACTAGGCCGAACATCCGGCGTGCCATCGAGTTCATGGTCTGCTCCTCCTGCTGCAGCCGGGCGCCCCTCGCGGACACTCACGGTCAGTTGGACGGTTCCCCGCAGCCAATCTCATCGCGGATGACCGCCGACGCTTCACCTGGAAGACGCCGCACTGATCGCGGTGCAAGCCGAGTCCGCGACCGACTTGCCGCACCGAAAACCTGTGCGTTCCTGGCGCAACCAAAATCGCGACCGTGCCCAAAACGCCTGGAGTGAGCGCTGCGTGACAGCGAAAGCCCTCTCGGGGTGCTGCGGCGCCGAAGACCGGGACGCCCGGCTCAGGCGCGGTCGTGGAGCGTCACCTGGTAGCCGTCGGGGTCCGCGAACGTGAAAGTCCGGCCGAACGGCCCGTCGGCCAGCGCTGAGACGATTGTCGTGCCGCCGGCGGCGAGGGCGTCGTGAATGTCCTGCGCGTCGGAGGCTTGAAGCCACAGTGCCATTCCCTGCCCCGGCTGAGCGATCGCGTCCAGATCGACGCCCGCGACGACGTCGCGGACAGCGAACGCGATCGGCTTGGTGTCGAACACGACGGCGTGCGGCGGTCCTGCGTTGGAGCGCTTCAGCCCCAGGTATTGCTCGTAGAAAGCGGCGGAACGCTCCAGGTCGCGCACCTGCAGTGAAATGAAGTCGGGTCCGGTGACGGACATGATTCCTGCCTCCTCATTGTATGTCAGCCTTCTGACACATGCCAGTGTATGTCAGACTGCTGACATGCGTCAAGGCGAGCCCGGAATTGAGCTGGACACATCGCTGGGGTACATGCTGAAGGCGGCCGCGAGCGCCCTGCACTCTGCCCTGGAGGCCGTGCTGAGGCCGCTTGGCATGACGATCACCCACTACGCCTGCCTGGAGCTGCTTGCCCAGCGACCGGGTCTGTCCAACTCCGAGCTTGCCCGGGGAGCCTTCGTCACCCGCCAGTCGATGAATGTGCTCCTGCAGGCCCTCGAACGCCAAGGACTCGTTGTCCGCCCGGCACAGGCACCCGTCGGCAGGGCCCTGCCGACCGAGATGACCGCCCGCGGGCGCCGCCAGCTTGAGGTGGCCAGTGCCGCAGTTCGCCGCGTCGAGCAAGACATGCTGGCCAATCTGGATGTCAGCGAACAAGATCAGATGCGGCGCCTGCTCACTGCATGCATCTCCTCACTGACTGAACCACCCGCATCAGCGACGTGACTCCTCCGGATCGGCCGAGTACATCAAGGCACGTGGCGTAGCCAGCAGCAACGGCCTGGTGACCCCGGGTGCTACCTGCCCCATTGATTGGCGAACCGCGCAACCTCTTTGTCGGAGGGACGACGAACTGAGCCGGCTGCGGACCCGCTTCCGCTGAGCGACCTCGAGGAGTACGCCTCCCACTTCGCCGACCTGGCAGACAGCCTGAACGACATGCCCGACGCCGACCTGGTCGGGGTACTCGGCTTCGCCATGAGAGGGTCAGCGTCTCACTCGCCTACCTGCTCCGTGGCTGGCCACCCCCCCTTAGGAGGTGCCCGTGGACGATCTCTCTGCTCGGCGAGACCGGTGAAGTGACCGACTCGCGCTCTGGTGTTCCAGGCCAGACTGACTCCGGCTCTCGTTTTGGGCCCCACCCCTACCGCACCGATCGACGGCCGAGCCGATAGCGGCACGTTCCCGTCGAGCACGTAAGCACGGGGCGGACAGTCGAGCCGTCGCCTTCCTCCGTAGAGGACGGCGGACGCCGCCCGTAGAGGACGGCGGACGCCGCCGGTGATGACGCCCGGTACCCCGGCCCACCAAAAAGGGGGGAGATTACAAGCCGTGACCTGCGGTGATCGGTGGGCCGTAGAGGACTCGAACCTCTGACCCCTGCGCGTCATGCAGCCTTGTGGGGTCCGCTGACGTCCGCCGTAGGCCACGACGTGCTGCTGACCTGGGCGTATGCCATCGGCACCGTTCGCGGGGGTCCGCCAGCGTCCGCCCCAGTGGCTACAGTCGTGGCTACAGCAGCTCGCGGCCAACGGCAACCGCCAGAGTCTCTCGATGGTCAACGCGACCGCCACACTGGATGCGAGTGACTCGGAGTGTGATGCCGATCCTGCTTGGGGTTCACTCTTGAGCTTCGAGGGGAGTCATTTGTCGGCCTCTATGTCGACTTGTGCTAGGGCGCCCCGAGGGCGCCTCAAGGCTGTCCTCGCCCAACTGGAAGGTGAGAAGCTTCTCACCTACATGCCGGCCGGACTCGGCCTGGCGGTGCATGGATCTTTCGTACTTCGACAGCCTCCCGGTCAGTCTTACTCAGGCAAAGCGGCGAAACGGGCCTTACCAGTACGCCATCTTGCCGTCCGTAGCCTTCACGACCGACCCGTCTGACGTCATCCTCGAGGACAACGACGTTTCCGTCAAACTAGCCCACTACCCGACGACGGGAGATGGGCTAATGCCATTGCGAATTGGAAATGTCGCCTTCGACTGTGACGACGTGGTCAAGGTCGCCCAGTTTTGGTCGGTCGCACTCGACCGGCCACTTGACCCCGACAGCGGACCTGAGTTTGCCTCCATCGGAGGCGGCGACGGCACCCGGACTCAACTCGCCTGGTACTTCGAGAAGGTTCCCGAGACCAAGGCAGCGAAGAACCGCGTGCACTTAGACTTCGTGGACCCTGATCCCTCGGCCGTCGATCGGCTTATCTCGTTGGGAGCATCTGTTGTTGCGAAACACACCATCGGGAGTCACCGCTGGACTGTCATGCAAGACCCAGAAGGCAACGAGTTCTGCATCGCCAAGAAGAGCTTCACTGGCTGAGGACCCAGCGGGTTCGCTCCAGACCAGGTTGTGAAGGAGCGCCTGACGATCCATCCCGAGCGTCGGCAGTCCTCAGGCGGCTGAGTGGACCGCTCGGTAATTCGCGTTCGGGAGCCGCTAGCTGGCCAGACCCGCCCCGGGGGGCGGGCGCGGGTGCGGTGGCGTGTTGTTGGTTTCAGGGCTTGCCGGGACCCGTAGGCGGCAATGCTCGTCAGTAAAGGCGTTCCATGAAATCGGTGTACATGGCTTGGCCGGAGTTTGCCCACATGGCGGCGATTGGCGCGGGCATGTGCGCATCCATGGCCGCCCGGTGCTGGGCGCTCATCTGCTCTCGGATGAGACCCGTGATGAGCCATTGCTTGTCGCCGTCGAAGTTCTGCATGCCGTGGCTTGGGAGCTCGCCCCACTCGGCCACGTTCATGCATCTGGCGGCTATGGGCAGTATCTCGGCCTCCTCGGCGTCGAGATGAACGCTCAGCTCCGCGTCCAGGCGTTCCAGCGAGCGGATCAGCTTGGCTCGGGCGGTCCGGTCGAGGTCCTGTCGCCAAGTGGCCAGCTGCCGCTCGGCATCGTCCATCAGTTCTATAACGGCGCTGTGCTGGGAGGCGATCATCTCGATGAGATCCGCCTGGGCCGGATTGCGGTCGAGCAGCTTCGGGGTGACCAGGAGGTCCTCTCCTTGATGGTGGCCGCGAAGCAGCCGCAACACGTTGGCGTAGTAGCTGGCCACGACCGCCGCCCGCTGCGAGTCGGCGGGGGTCACGGAGCCGACTAGGTGGGAGGACTGGCCGAAGCAGTTCCGAAACACCCGGTGCATCTCGATCATGTCGCTGGTGTCGGCCAGCGGTAAGGCCATGGAATCAGTCACGGTTACCTTTCGTGGTCTGCGGCGATGTCAGCGAGGGGAAATTTCGAGCCGGGTGTCCGTGGGTTGAACGGGTGACTCTCATGAGAGGGCTGGCTCGGTTTTGGTGTCTGCGACGATCTCGTACGTGGCCGGTGAGTTGGGGAACTCCCGAAAGGCCGGCTGGGATGTAAGCGACCGGAACTGCTCGCTCTGATGGGCGGCGTGGAGGGCTTCAGCGCTCTCCCATGTCGCCACGTTGACATACCGCCCGCAGTCGCTATCGGCGAGGCCACGGTGCAGGCGGTGCTCGAGATAGCCGGGTTGGGAGCGCATGTGGCGATTGACTTCCAGCCACAGTGTCAGGAACTCCTTGTCCCGTCCCGCCGGCACGTCGAACCGGTTGATCAGCACGACCTTTCCCATGTACCGCTCTCCCTCCTTCACTACACAGATGTGTATCGACTGCAGAGTAGTAAAGTAAACTTCGTGCCTGATGTCAAGACGCCTCGGACAGATGGCGGTGGCCGGGAACGACAGCGCAGACGCACACGCAAAGCCATCGTCGATGCCACCGTCGAGCTGCTCGCCCAGGGCCGGACCCCATCGGTCGGTGAGATCGCCGACGCAGCGGAGGTGTCGCGACGAACCGTGTACTTGCACTTCCCGTCCTTGGAGCACCTTCTGCTGGATGCGACCGTCGGCGCCCTGTCCCAAACCCACGTCGAGGCCACCCTCGCGGACCCAGACCTGCCCGAGGACCCAGAGACACGGGTCGAGCTCCTAGTGAGGGCGGTGTGCGCTGACGCCGCAGCCACTATGGACATGGGCCGTCGGCTCATCCAGCTCGGTGCCGCTCCGTCACCGCCAGATCCAGCGACTCAACCTCGACGGGGATACCGCCGAGTCTCCTGGATCGAAAGAGCCCTCGCGCCGGCACGAAAGAGTCTTGATCGAAATCGCTACGAGCAGCTGGTCTCCGCGCTCAGCGTGGTGGTCGGATGGGAAGCCATCATCGCTCTATACGACATCCGCAACCTCGCGCCCCAAGATCAACCAGACCTCCTCACCTGGATGGCCCGAACACTGGTCCGAGCGGCCATGGAAGATCCCGGCACGCTTACCACGACCCGTAAACGGTCGCACCCCACAGCTAGGTCCGACTCGAGCTTGCGGACTCGGGGAAAGACCGCCCCTCAATAGGCGTCGGACCTACCGATCAACAGTGCGCGCCGTGGCCAGGAGGCGACAGAAGGCCGAACACCGCTAGCCGCCTCACCACACCGTGTCGGAAGGCCGGCGGCTGGGACTTCCTCTTGGTCAGGCAGTTCGGAGCGGAGTGCCCATAATCCCAGCGGCGAATGTCCCTGCCAACGCCGGGTGAAAACTGCGCGTTCGTCGCCCATGGTTTCAAGCCTTCAACGCAAGAGAGGCGGTCAGGGCCTCACGTGGAGTCTTCCACTTCAGGGACCTACCAGGTCGTCGCCGAAAAGCAACAGCGGTTCAGGTTCAAAGAGGCGCTGTGTGCGCACCACGAGGTGACCCTCCGCCGTGACCGGCGGGGAACATCAGGCGCGGCGCTGCCCGAATTCGAGCGCGCCGCTGACCTGCGCGTGCGCGCCATTCTCAGTTTGTCCCCGCAAAGCGGGCATGTGACCACCCAGGGGTGAACGATGCACGGGCGCAGGGACAATCACAAAGTACGCCGCTAGCGAGGTAGGTAGTGGGCTAGTTTGAGCAGGTCAAAGGGTGTGCCCGATGACGATGCCAAGCCACGCCGCCGCCAGCCCCGCCAGAATCGAAGAAATCACGTTGAGAAGCGCGAGTCCAGCGGCACCTGCTTGCCAAAGCCGCACGGTGCTGTAGGCGAATGCCGAGAATGTAGTGAATGCCCCGAGAAACCCCACCGTGGCCGCCGTCCGCAACGCCGGATTCGGGAGCAGTCGTTCACCGATCAAGGTGGAGAGTAGTCCTGCCATAAAGCAGCCTGACACGTTTACCAGCCACGTAGCCCACGGGTAAGCGCCAGGGAGGGACTGACTTAGCAGTCCACTGAACCAGTACCGGGAAACCGTCCCGAGGAAACCTGCCACACCCACACAGACTGTTCGCACACATACTCCTCTTCAGAGCCAGGAGTAGGAGCCATCAGCAGAGTGCGGTTTGGGAGGCGAGCTCCATCGCCGTTAAGCAGTATAGGCACGGCTGCTCTCCTAGTTGAGCAACTGTGCAACCTACGTGACTGACCAGGCGTACCGAGCGACGCATGCCGCCATCTTGAGCGGATCAGCCGGCCAACCCGATGCAAGGTTCGGCAGTTACGATTCGGCGGGGATCTGTGAAGTCGTGAGGCAGGACGGTCGAGGCGACCGTGCAGTAGCCGAGAGAGGTCGGACGGACGCGAGTCGGCAAGCGGATCGGGACGAATGAGCTGGGGTTGAAGAGGACCCGACGGCGATGGGTGCCATGGCGAGACGCGGCTGGCGGATGCGCGGGGCCTTGTGACTGGGAGCATGGTGTCGGAGTTCCTTTCTGGCGGGTCCGGGGTGATTCAACCCGGCGTGCCCAATACATGCCCAACACACTTTGGGAGTTGTGAGGTCGCGCCAGTCTCGCGAGAACGCGACGTGCCCTGTCCCTCGCACAGACCTTCGTCCTCTGAGCGCGTGTAGGGGTGGGATGTCGTCGGCTACTTGGGCTCAAGTGCCCTGCGGCGGTTGTAGAGGTGGATCGCCCAGAGGTAGGCCGCGACGGCGATGCCGATGCTCCACGCGATGGCAACGATGGCGTGATCGCCGATGGCAGCGTTGGTGAGCAGTCCGCGCACGGCGTCGGTGACGGGGGTGAACGGCTGGTACTCGGCGAACTGGCGCAGCCCCGTTGGCATGGTGGCCGTGGGCACGAAGCCACTGCCGAGGAACGGGAGCAAGATCAGGAACATGGGGGTGTTGCTGGCAGTCTCGACGCTCTTCGCGGCCAGCCCGAGCGCCACCGCCAGCCAGATGAGCGCGACGGCGGAAAGGGCCAGTATCCCGATCGCGGCGAACCACCTGAGCGGTCCGGCACTGGAATGGAACCCGATGCCGAAGGCGACCCCGATGAGGACGGCGATGGCGCCGAGGGTCTGGATGAGACTGCCGAGCACGTGACCGGTGAGCACCGAGCCGCGGGCGATGGCCATCGTGCGGAACCGGTCGATGATGCCGCTCGTCATGTCCATCGCGACCATGATCGCGGTGCCCTGGACGACCGAGGCCACGGTAATGAGCAGCAGCCCAGGGACCACGTACTCGAGGTAGGCGCTACGTCCCTTGTGGGCACCGAGGCCAGCGCCGAGCTGGCCGCCAAAGACGTAGACGAACAGCAGCAAGAACACGATCGGCAGGCCGACGAGCATTACGGTCACCGACGGGTAGCGCAGCTGATGCTTGAGGTTGCGGCGCAGCATGACCCGCGAGTCGCTGACGGTGTAGGCGAAGGTCGTCATCGTGGCGCTGCTCCCTGCGATGTGGGGTCCTCGTCCGGTTGACCACTTGCGTGACTATCGATGACGTGACTGCCGGTAACGGCGAGGAACACGTCGTCGAGGTCCGGGGTGTGGATCGACAGGTGCTCGACATCGATACAGGCTCGGTGCAGCTCGTCCAGCAACTCGCGAAGCGAGTCAACGGTGCCGTCTGAAGGGACCTGGAGTACGAGCTGATCGTCGTCTGAAACAGCCGTCGGGAAGAGCCCTGCCGCTGACTGCAGTAGGTCCGGACCGGCAAAGTGGAGTCGAACGTGCCCGCCGGAAATTCGGTTCTTTAACTCTGCCGGGGCACCTTCGGCGACGATACGGCCTTCGTCGAGGACCGCGATGCGGTCGGCAAGTTGGTCGGCCTCGTCGAGGTACTGGGTAGTGAGAAGGATGGTGACACCCGCTGAGGCGAGCTGGCGGGTGATCTCCCACATGGTGAGGCGACTGCGCGGGTCGAGGCCGGTGGTCGGCTCGTCGAGGAAGATCACGCGGGGCTCACCGACGAGGGTCATCGCCAGATCAAGTCGCCGTCGCATCCCGCCCGAGTAGACCGACAGCAGCTTGTCCGCGGCATCAGTGAGGTCGAACCGCTCCAACAGCTCGGTCACCCGCCGCTGCCCCGCCTCGCGGCCGAGGTGGCGAAGATCGGTCATCAATCGCAGGTTCTCGGCCCCGGTGAGCAAGTTGTCCACGGCGGAAAACTGGCCGGTCACCCCGATGACCGCCCTCACGCCGTCAGGGTTGCTCGCCACGTCGTGACCGTTGATCTGCATGGAACCGGAATCGGCTGGGATCAGGGTCGAGAGGATGCGGACCATCGTGGTCTTGCCCGCCCCGTTCGGACCCAGCAACGCGAGGATCATGCCCTCACTCGCAGTCAGGTTCACCTTGTCGAGCACCACATGGCTGCCGAACGACTTGCATACGTCGCGAGCGACGATGCTGGGCGCAGTTGAGAGGCTGGTCATGGCTTTCGGCGTTCTCGATGGGTAGTCGAGTCGGGGAGCTTGCCGGCGATTTGCAGTTCTTCCCGATGGGCCCGCCACTCCTTCTCCAGCACGGGAATCCGCTCCACGAGGAAATCGGCGAACGCGGCCCACTCCAACAAGATCGCTTGCCGTTCGGGCGGAGCGTCAGCCAGCACGCCAAGACCCTCTCGGGCCAGCTCGGCCTGCTCCTGATACTCGGAAACGTCGAAGCCCATCGCGTGGGACGAGGACATGTCGATCCGCACCCGATCCATCCGCTCGCCCGCGGGCCGGGATCGTTGGATGAGCCGGAGGGTCTCCAAGACGTTCACTGCACCGGCAATGGCGCTCCGGCTCGCCAGCAGCGCGTCCGCCAGTTCCGTGATGCTCTGTTCACGTGGTTCGCAGACCGCGAGGTAGCCGATCAGGCGGCCCACCATCGGGGCAAAGCCGTAGCGGCGGGCGTAGAAGCGCCCGGCATGGTCCGCGAAGGTGATCTCTTCGTCACTCGGCATGCCCTCACCCTACACATCATCCTGAGATAACACAACGTTGTGTTATCTCAGGACGAAGACGACGAACCAGAATCGTCCTGCCCCGCTGAGTCAGTCCTTGAACGAGCTCGTTCATGGCGCTGACCTGGCCCGAATGAGCCTCGTTCATGACAATGTGCGGGTAGTCGAGGCGAGCGAGAGGGCCATCTGGACCAGGACTGATGGAGATCTGAACGAGGTCGTGCGGCACGACGCCGGCATCCGACCGAGAGGAGTGCGCACCGATTCCCCACCGTCGCCGATCTCACAGCCGGTGACTCCTTTACCGACCACGCGGCGCGGCCTGAAGATGGCGATCTCAGCTGGAATCCGACCGAGCCCGGCATCGAAGGCTGGGGTGGGAACAGGCGCCGAGCTGCATCCGGCTGATCGATACGAACGTCCTCAGAGGTTTGTGATCTTGCTTCAGCCCTTTAAAGGAGAGAGTCGAGACGGTGCCAGATTCGCCGCTGAGCGGGCGCGACGCCTCAAGTGTCAGAAGTGTGGAGCTGATGAAGGGGGGGGGGGGGCGGCGGGGCGATCGGCGGCGGGGTGATGATGCCGGGACGGATAGGGAAGTGGCGTTGAAAGGCGAGATAGGTGGGGCGCGTGCGAGCGTCGGTGGGCCGTAGAGGACTCGAACCTCTGACCCCCTGCGCGTCATGCAGGTGCGCTACCAACTGCGCCAACGGCCCGTCGGGCCTTCAAGCTAGCACCGCCCGGGTTGTCTCCTATCTGCGGGATCGTCTGGGCCGGCGGCCGGCGAAGCCAAAATGGGGACTCGCCGCGGATAGATTGCGGTAGTGAGACGCTCGTCGAGCGCGGAGCCCGGGCTCGAGCGCCTGTGTCAGGCGCCCGCCGGTCATCCTGACCATCGCGTATGACTACTGACGCCGGGGAGGCGCAGCGTCGCCAGGATGCGCCGCAGGACGGGACGACTTCGACCACCTCAACGAAGGACGACGCCTCGGGCGGCCACGAGCTCGCAGAGTCGCCCCCGAACCGAAACGTCTCCCCGCCGTTCACAGTCGGCCACGCCGAGCCCGCCCCAGAGGTCACCGCCGTGCCAGAGGAGTTCGGTTCTTCCTCCGGTGGCAGGAGAGAGCGAGGACGTCGGGCCCTTCATCTAGCTCACGGGAAGGACGCACATAGATCGGCCGAGGTCGTCGGTCGAGTGATCACGATCGTGGCACTGGTCGGCATGACGGTCTGGGTCATCTGGCAGATCCGGCCAGACTTGATCTTCAGCCGGGCGATGGACGTGGGCGGTGACAACGGCGGTCATGTGGCCGCCCCGTATTTCCTCATCCACCACCTGCTCCCGCAGGGGCGGATCGAGGGCTGGGATCCCCAGTGGTTCGACGGCTTCCCCCTCTACGTCTTCTACTTCCCGCTGCCGGCCGTGCTGATAGCCCTGCTGTCCGTGCTGTTCCCGTACGCCGTCGCCTTCAAGATCGTGACAGTTCTCGGCTCGGTGACGCTGCCGATTGCTGCATGGGCATTCGGCAGGCTGGCCGGCTTCCGTCGGCCCGTGCCCGTCCTGATGGCTGCGGCCATGCTCCCCTACCTGTTCAACACCTCCTACACGATCGATGGCGGCAACCTCACATCGACGCTCGCCGGCGAGTTCTCGTTCAGCCTGGCTCTCAGCACAGGGATGCTGTTCCTCGGGGTGTTCGCCTACGCCTTGAGAACGGGACGACTCAGGTGGCTCGCCGCCGTCCTCTTCGCCGTCACGGTCCTCTGCCACGTCGTACCGGCGCTTGCCTTCGCCGGCGTGGCCGTGCTCTTGGCGCTCAGCCGGACGCGCTGGAGGGTGTGGCGCATCCTCCTGCCCGTCGGCGTCGTCGGCGCGCTGCTGGCAGCATTCTGGCTTCTCCCCTTCGGGGCGGATCTCCAGTACAGCTCTTCGATGGGGTATCTCAGGATCCCCGGAATCGCCGACAACCTCGTGCCCGCCGGTTTCATCTTCATGGTCGTGCCGGCGGCGCTCGGAGCGTTCATCGCCCTGCTGCGAAGGGACCGCTTCGCCATCGCCATCGCCATCGCAGGAGCCGGCGCCGGTCTCGCCTTCGCCAAGCTTCCTTCGGGGCTCGTCTACAACGGGCGCTGGCTCCCGTTCTGGTTCCTCTTCGTCTCCCTCGAGGCGGCTTTCGGCGTGGGCGAGCTCTCGCTGGCGGTGGGCTCATGGCTGGCCCTGCGCGGGTGGGACAGGCCGGTGACGATCGTGGCGGGGACGGTTGGATGCCTGGCGGGCGCGGCCATCGCCGGAGGTCTCACCGGCGCCTTCCCCCTCGTGTCACCGAACGCCACTCAGACCCAGGTCCAGGGCTGGGATGCCTGGAACTACACCGGCTTTCAGGGCAAGACCGGGTGGCCCCAGTTCAAGGCCATGTACGAGATGATGGATCGAGCCGGAGCGCGCTACGGGTGCGGGCGCCTCCAATACGAGTACATCAAGGAGACCAACCTGCCATTCGGCTCCACCGAGGCGATGATGTCCCTCCCCCTGTGGACCAAAGGCTGCATGCAGGCCACCGACGGGATCTATTTCGAGTCGTCGACGACGACTCCCTTCCACTTCCTCAACGTGAGCGAGGTGTCCCAGAACGGGGAGGCACCCGATCCCGTCTCGGGCCTGACTTACCCCGGTTTCAATCTTGCTGACGGCATCCGCCACTTGCAGCTCATGGGTGACCGGTACTTCTTCGCCATGTCACCTGCGGTGGAAGCAGCGGCATCCGGCGATCCTTCACTCCAGTTGATCGGCACCACGGCGGGCTTCTCCGGAAGTGTCAACGGAGTGGCCGATCCCCACCCGGTCTGGAAGCTCTACCTCATCAAGGACAGCCCGCTCGTGCAACCGCTCGCCGATTATCCCGTCGTCGAGAAGTTGGGTGCCAAGGCATGGCTGAACCTCAACCTCAGCTGGTACGAGAGCGAGTCACACTGGCCGGTCGAGCTCGCCCGGTCCGGGCCGCCATCGTGGCCCCGCTCACCGTCGCCCCGGCTGATGCCGGCGACCGAGGGTCTGCCGGCCCCAGAGACGAGCGTGAGCGACGTGCGCCCGACTGACTCGAGTCTGTCCTTCGATGTCACGAGGCTGCACACGCCGGTCCTCGTCAAGATCCCGTACTTCCCTAACTGGAAGGCGGTGGGGGCGAGCGGCCCGTACGAGGTGTCGCCGAACCTGATGGTCGTCGTCCCCACATCCCACAAGGTGACCCTCGTCTACGGGACCTCCAAGGTGGACTGGGCCGGCAAGGTTGGCTCGCTCGCCGGCGTCGTCGGTCTCGGCATGCTTGTTTCCGCTCGGCGACCGGACTTGGGCCGCGACCTCACGACGACCGAGCCGGCGAGCGGGCATCTCACAGTGCCCGAGTCGACCGGGGGCGATCTACCCATGGACGAAGCGACGGATCCGACGGAGTCCATCGACGACACCGAAGAACCGGAAGCCGAGGCATGATGCCGAAACCCGGCGAGGCGTGCTCAGTCCGCTACAGCATCGTCCTTCCCGCCTACAACGAGGCGGGTCTGATCGCGCCCGTGCTGGATGAGCTCGTACGGGGAATGCGCCACCGCGGCGAGCCCTTCGAGCTTCTCGTCGTGGAGAACGGCTCGACCGACGACACGGCCGCCATCCTGGGCGAGCGCGAGGCTGTCATTCCCGAGCTGCGTACCGTCTCCCTGTCCGAGGCCGATTACGGGCGGGCGATCGCGAAGGGCTTCCAGCTCGCCGCGGCGCCGATCGTGGTCCATTTCGATGTGGACTACTACGACTTCGGGTTTCTCGATGATGCCGTGCGCCTGATCGATGACGGGTCCGCCGGCATCGTGCTCGCCAGCAAGCGGGCTCCGGGGGCAGACGACAGGCGGCCGCTACAACGCCGGCTGCTCACGGCCGCATTCACTCTGGCCATGCGGGCCATCCTGCAGACCTCCATCACCGACGCCCACGGGATGAAGGTGCTCTCCCGGTCCCAGTGCGCCTCGGCCGCCGCGAGCTGCCAGATGACAGGCGCCCTCTACGACATCGAGCTCGTGCTGCGCGCCAGCGCCGCAGGCGTCCGCGTCGTCGAGCTCCCGGCTACCGTGAGCGAGCTCCGGCCACCTCGCACGCCGGTCTGGCGACGCGGTGTGCAGTCGGGTCTCGGCCTCGTTCAGCTGCGGAGCCTGTTGCGGCGGGAGCGACGCAGCACGCGCCGCCGTGCCGGCTCGTCGGCTGCCGCGGCGGTCTTGCCCCGACGACGCGCCGGTCAAAGTGCTCGGTAGCGTTTCTCCGACGTGGCGCACGACTCTCCCGAGATACCCGGTCCTACCCGCTCCCTCTACCGCACGAGCCGTAGGCAGTTCAGCCTGATCCGCCGCCGGCGCCGCTCCTCGCTCGGCGAGCCGGCCGTCCCGGCCCGGGTCCGCCCGGCGTCGCCCAACGTCCACCGCTCCGTGCACCACGGGCGCCGCTGGCCGCGGCGGACCGGCATCGTCGTGGCGATCCTCGTCGTGCTTGTTCCGCTGCTCGGCATCGCCGGCTACTTCTACGTCGACTCCTCGCTCGGTGGAATCCCCCGAGTGGCAGTGCCCGCCCTCACGCCGCTGAAGGCTGGGCAGCCGATGGATCTGCTCATTGTGGGCTCGGATTCGAGGAGCTTTGTGACCACACCGGGGGAGGCAAAAGCGTTCGGCAGCCGCTCCGCCCAGACCGGCCAGCGCAGCGACGTGATAATCATCGCCCGGTTCAGCCCGAACGGCGAGGTCGAGATGCTGTCCATCCCCCGCGACACGTGGGTGCCGATCGCCGGCACGGGCGGCTCGAACAAGATCAATGCCGCCTTCAACAATGGGCCGAACCAGCTCGTGCAGACGATCCAGACTGACTTCCACATCCCGATCAACCATGTGATGCTGGCGAACTTCGCAGGCTTTGAAGGCATGGTAAATGCGCTCGGCGGTATCTATCTCGACTTCAGATACCCGGTACGGGACCGGTACTCCGGCCTCCACGTCCACCAGACCGGCTGTCAGCTGGTGGACGGCGCCCAGTCCCTCGCCGTCGTCCGCAGCCGTCACCTCTTCTATTTCGAGAAGGGCAGCTGGCACTACGACGGCATGAGCGACTGGAGCCGAATCCAGCGCCAGCAGGCCTTCTTCCATGCCCTGCTGGACCGCGTGCACTCGGTCATCCCGAACATCTTCCGGTTGAACTCCTTCCTCAACGCCACAGTGTCCGACCTGCAGTCCGACTCCGCCTTCGCCAGTAGCCAGATGATCTCCCTCGGGCTCAAGTACCACTCCCTCAGCGCCTCGAAGCTGCTCTCGGAAGTGCTGCCGACCTCA
Organism: uncultured Actinomycetota bacterium; assembly: GCA_963754255.1. Classification (GTDB taxonomy): domain Bacteria; phylum Actinomycetota; class Acidimicrobiia; order Acidimicrobiales; family Bog-793; genus CAVWEW01. The sequence continues at coordinate 52,871 of CAVWEW010000002.1, read as the reverse complement.
GCAGAGGCCATCGGCGGGCAGGACGCCCTTGTGGCGGCGAAGCCCTACTCGACGCGGATGATCGCCCGCTTCCTCGCCTTCGGCAAGACGCCGGCGAGCACGTCAGGATCGGGCGCCTCCGTCCACCGGCCGCGCCCGGCCCATCCACCCACGTCTTCCCTTCCGCCCGGCGTGGTGACCGACTCGCCCCAGTCGCTTCCCGAGCCGTGGAACCCCATCCCTTGCTGAATGCCTCCCATTCATGGCCGGCGCTCCTGACCCCATCCGGGCACCCGGCCCCCGGTAACCTCCTCCGGCGTGGCCCCCCTCAACCCTGACCCGACCGGCGCCGGCGTGGCCGACGACCCGAGCGGCGCCAGCCCGGCCGGCGCCGTCACGGCGTCCCGGCAGAAGGAGGGGCGCCGGCGCCGCTGGCCCCGCCGGACCCTGATCGGCGTCTCCGTCGTCGTCGTCCTCGCCCTCATCCTCGGCGGCGCCACCTGGTTCTACCTCGGCTACCGGCTCAACCAGATCCCTCGCGTCATCGTCAAGCACCTCGTTCACGAGAAGCCGAACGGGGCACCGATCAACATCCTCCTCGTCGGCTCGGACTCACGCGTCTTTGTAGGCAACAACAAGAAGCTGCAGCAACAAGACGGCAACCCGGCCGTCCAGACCGGTCAGCGCTCCGACGTGATCATCATCGTCCGGCTGGCGCCGAAGACAAAGGGCATAGAGATGCTCTCGATTCCCCGAGACACCTGGGTGCCGATCCCGGGGACGGGAGGTTCGAACAAGATCAACGCCTCGTTCAACTCCGGCCCGAGCGGTCTCGTGGCGACGATCGAGCAGGACTTCCACATCCCCATCAACCACTACGTGGAGGCCAACTTTCCCGGTTTCTCGAACGTGGTCAAAGCTCTCCACGGTGTCTACCTCGACTTCCCCGATCGCGTGAAGGACGTCAATTCCGGGCTCCACGTCACGAAGACCGGCTGCCAGCTGGTCAACGGTGGGCAGGCACTGGCGCTAGTGCGAAGTCGCGACCTGTACTACTTCAAGCGCGGCCAGTGGCACTACGACGGCAACGGTGACTTCAGCCGCATCCGCCGGCAGCAAGCCTTCTTCCACGCCGTCATCCGCCGCGCCAACAGCGAGATCACGAATCCCATCGCCATCAGCAATTCCTCGGTGCAGCCACGCACGACCTCGTGGTCGACAAGAACTTCTCCTCCTCGGAGATCCGCGGCCTCGCCCTCGGCTTCCGGGGAGTGGCCGCCGGCGCGCTACTGACCGAGGTGATGCCGACTAGAGAAGCGGTCTACAACGGCTCGGACATCCTCCTGCCAGATCCGAAGCTCGACACCCGGATGGTGGGCAAGTTCCTCGCTTTCGGCAGCCCGAGAGAAGACCTCCTCGAAGGCGACGTCGTCCACGAAAGCGTCCACCACCACCAGCCTCGCCGTCACCGGGACGACGAGCGTGCCGGTCATCGACAACGCGAAGAACTACCCGGAGCCCTGGAACCCGACGGCCTGCTGAGGCCTACTCACCTGTTGGCTCTCCCTGCCTCCTCGGCTGCTGCGGTTTCGGATGCCCGTACGAGCCGATCGAGGGTCGTGGCCGCCGAGCCGCTCGCCAGGACATCGCCGCCGAGCTCGACACCTGCAGGCAGGTCGGCCGCGAGGCCGGCAACGACAAGCGCGGCAGCCGCGTTCAGGCGGACGAAGTCGGCCTGCGGGCCCGGCTCTCCGGCCAGCACCGCCCGGGCGAGGACGGCGTTCTCCTCCGCCCCCCCACCGCGCAGCTCGGCCAGGTTCGCCCGCTTGAACCCGAGCGACACCGGATCCACCTCGAACCGGCGGCGCCGGTAGCGGCCGTCGCCCGTCGAGACCGACTCGAGCACCGTCGAGGTCGTGACCGTCGAGAGCTCGTCGAGGCCGTCCCGGCCGAAGACCACCATGACATGTGTCGCACCACCGGCCTCGAGGACTTCCAGGATCCGCTCGGCCATGGCGGCGTCCCCGATGCCGACGAGCTGACGCGTGGCGCCGGCCGGGTTGCTGAGTGGCCCGAGGAGATTGAAGGTCGTCGGGGCACCGAGCTCCCGCCGGACCGGGGCGGCCTGGCGCATGGCGGGATGAAAGCGCGGGGCCAGGCAGAAGCCGATCCCCGCCTCCTCCACGCAGCGGGCCACACCGTCCGGACCGAGGTCGACGACTACCCCGAGAGCCTCGAGCACGTCGGCGGAGCCGGCGAGAGAAGATACCGCCCGGTTCCCGTGCTTGCAGACCCTGCCGCCGGCCGCCGCCACGATGAGGGCGGCCAGCGTCGAGACGTTGATCGTGCCGCTCCCGTCGCCGCCGGTGCCGCAGGTGTCCACGAGCTCGCCGGCAAGGGGAAGGGCGACGGCATAACGGCGCATCGCCCGGACCATGCCGATCATCTCGCCCGCGGTCTCACCTTTGGTGCGAAGAGCGGCGGCAAAGGCGGCGATCTGCGCCGCCGTCGCCTCTCCGGCGAGCACAGCCGACAGCGCTGCGGCGGCCTCCGCCTCGCTCAGATCCTCCCGCCGGAACAGCCGGCCGAGCACCGCGGGCCATCCCCCCGCTGACTCGAGTGTCACCTCGGCGCCAATAGGGGGAGAGTCGCTGGGCTCAATCGGGGGCGATGGCGGGGGTGATGGCGGGGGTGCCGAGTCGGTGGCGGCCTCGGCCACTCAGTCCCACCACAGGTGATGGTCGAGTACACCTCGGGCGATGAGGTTCAACTGCACCTGGGATGTGCCCTCCACGATCGTGAGCTGCCGGGCGTCGCGGTACCAAAGCTCGGTCGGGTGGTCCTTCATGTAGCCGGCGGCACCGAGCAGTTGCACGGCGAGGCCGGACGCCTTCACCGCCACCTCCGTGGCGTAGTACTTGGCCATCGACAGGTAGGGCACCCACTCGCGGGCGAATTTCCCCTGGTCGGCCAGCCAGGCGGATCGGTACGTCAGCAGGCGGGCGGCTTCGATCTCCACGGCAAGCTTGGCGATCTCCCACTGGATCCCTTGGAAGTCGGCGATGGTCCCGCCGAACGCCTTGCGCTCTTTCACGTACTCGGTGGCGTACATGAGGGCTCCCTCGGCAAGGCCGATGCCGCGGGCGGCCACGATCGGACGCATCGAGTTGAGACCGAGCATTGCCAAGCGGAACCCACCCACCTCACCGATGACGTTCTCCGCCGGCACTCTCACGTCCTCGAGCACCAGTTCGCCGGTGTCGACGCCGCGGACGCCCATCTTGCGGTCGATGGAGCCGATGGATACCCCGGCCGAAGCGCGGTCGACGATGAAGGCCGTGATCGAGTCGTGGCGCCGGCTGCCCGGATCACCTGTCTTGGCGAAGACCGTGTACCAGTCCGCCTGCACCACGCCCGACATCCAGCACTTGACGCCGTTCAGGATCCAGCCGCCCTCGTGGTCCGGATCCTCTCTCGCCCGGGTCCGCATGCCGGCGACGTCACTGCCCGCCCCCGGCTCGGACAGGCCGAAGGCGGCCCGCTGCGCCCCTTCGGCAATGCCCGGCAGATAGCGCTTCTTCTGCTCCTCGGAGCCGGCGATCATGACCGGCCCCGTCGGGAGCCGCGTCAAGAGCAACATGAGGGCGGCGCTGTTGGAGTACTTGGCCACCTCCTCGATGGCGAGGGTGAGCCCGACGATTCCGGCACCCGAGCCGCCATATTCCTCCGGGATGCAAAGCCCGAGGAGGCCGGCGTCACGGAACAGCGCGAAGAGGTCGTCGGGGTATTCGCCGGTCTCGTCGATCTGGCGGGCCCGCGGCTCGACCTTCTCGCGCGCCAGCCGCCGGACTGAATCCCGCAGTGCAGTCAGCTCTTCGGAAAGCTCAAAATCCACGGCGAAAGGTTACCCGCCGGGCGGCGTCGGTCCGGGAGAGCGGCTCAGGCGGTCTTGCGACGCTGACGGAGTATCCGTCGTCGCTCGCGCTCGGTGAGGCCGCCCCAGATGCCCTCCCGCTCGCGAACGGCGAGAGCGTGCTCCAGGCAGGGTTGGCGCACCGGGCAGATATCGCAGATTGCTTTGGCCTCCCCGGCCTCCTCGTCCGTGCCAGGGTAGAAGATGTCGGGGTCAAGCCCCCGGCATGCACCTCGCTGGCGCCATGTGGCTTTCATGCCGATTCACTTTCGTTCGTCCGTGCCGCGGCAACGGCCTTGGCACATTCGATGGGGGAGAAACCTGGGATCCCTCGCGTGACGCCTTGACTGGACTGGTGCCCGCCTCCAGGAACCCCGATTATCACCGACCGTGGCGGCCCTGTCAATGGCTGGGCAAAAGAATTGCTATGCTGCCGCCCCCGTTGAGGGAGGTCGCCAGCCGGCGGCGAGGGTGTGAGAGCCCGAGCGGCTTGCCGCGGTGAACGGGTCGTATGGCAGGCTGTCCCGGCCGCCATGACCAGACCGCCTGCGACCGTCTTCGACCGCTCCGTCGCCCTCGAGCGGCTAGCCGCCGAGGAATACGACGTCCTTGTCGTGGGCGGCGGCATCACAGGCGCCGGCGTGGCTCTGGAGGCGTCCGCCGGCGGTCTGCGGACGGCACTTGTCGAACGGCGTGACTTCGCCGCCGGCACGTCGTCGAAGTCATCAAAGCTCGTCCACGGCGGTCTCCGCTACCTCCAGCAGCGCGAGCTCGGGCTCGTCCACGAGAGCCTCCTCGAACGACAGCGCCTGCTCGTGAATGCGCCCCATCTTGTCCGGCCGCTGACATTTCTCATCCCTCTCTTCGGCAGGGGAGGAGTCGTAGACAAGACAATTGTCCGGGCGTTCTCCGCCGCTCTCTGGGGCTACGACGTCGTCGGCGGCTGGAGGATAGGCAAGCGTCACCGGAAGATCACATCGGCAGAGATACAAGCGCACCTGCCGACGTTGAGGAGCGAACGAGTTGTGGCGGGCTTCCTCTACTACGACGCCAGCACCGACGACGCCCGGCTGACGCTCAGCGTCCTTCGCACAGCCGTCCTCGAACATGGAGCCGTGGCGGCGAACTACGCCGCTGTCACCAGCTTCGCCCGAGGCGCCGGCGGCCGTATCACCGGGGCGGTTCTTGCCGACGGCACCGAGATCCGGGCCCGGGTGGTCGTCAACGCCACCGGAGTCTGGGCAGACGAGCTTCGCTCTCTCGACCCGACCGACGGGGCACCGTCGCTACGGCCGGCCAAGGGGACCCATCTCGTCGTGAGCCGGTCGAAGCTCCCGTGCGACACGGCGGCCGTCATTCCGGTGCCCGGTGATCGTCGCTCGATCTTTGTCGTCCCCTGGGGCGACCACACCTACCTCGGCACGACCGACACCGACTACGACGGTCCGCTCGACGACCCGCCAGTGACCGAAGCCGACGTCGCCTACATCCTCCGGGCGGTCAACAGCTGGGTGAGCACACCGTTGCAGCCGAGCGACGTCACGGCGACCTGGGCCGGCCTCCGGCCGCTCCTCGCCTCGGCTCCGGGGCGGCCGCGCCAGCTGAGCGAGCGCACGGCAGACCTCTCCCGGCGCCATCGTGTCGTGGTCTCAGCCGAAGGCCTCGTCACGATCACCGGCGGAAAGTTGACGACGTACCGGAAGATGGCCGAGGACACCCTCGCCGTCGTGAGGCCGGCACTCGGCGAGCGACGGCGCCCGAGCCCGACCCGCCGCCTGCCTCTGCGAGGCGCTGCCGGCGCGGCTTCACTCACCGGCCGGCAGGTGGCAGCCGAGCTTGGTGTCGAGCCGGCCGTGCTCGACCATCTCCGGCAGCGATACGGCGGTGAGGCCGTGGCCGTGGCAGGGCTGGCCGCCGGCGATCCCGGCCTGATGGCCCCCCTCGTGCCCGGGCTGCCGTACCTGTGCGCGGAGGCTGTCTACGCCGTGCGCTACGAGATGGCCCGCACACTCGAGGACGTGCTGTCGAGGCGCACCAGAGCCCTCCTTCTCGACGCAGAGGCCACCGCCGGCGCCGCCCCGGACGTCGCCGCCCTCGTCGGACCGCACCTCGACTGGGACACCGAGAGGGCGGCCGATGAGGTGGCTCGCGTGGAGAGCCTCGCCCGTGCATCTCTCGCCGCGGCGAGAGCGCCGGCCGGCCAGGCCGGGGGCGATGAGTCGCCGGCGGGAGAGGCGCGGTCGTGACAGCCAGCGGCGGCGGGCAAGGTCGGGAGCGCCGCCAGGCGCCTATCGCCTTTCCTGCGCGCGCCCTGGCGGCCCTCGGCCTGCGCCGTGGCGGCCCTGGCGGATCACCGGCGGCCGGCGAAGCGTTGCGAGAGCACCTCGGCGGAGAGCGGGTCGAGGTGGACTCCGGTGTGCTCCGCCGGCTGGCGTCGGTCTGTGACGAGGTCGACACGACGGGCGCCGCCCGGGCCGAGGCCGGAAGGGACTGGTGGCCGCTCGCGCTGCACTGGGCGCTCCGGGGCGAGGTTCCGGCCCTGCCCGCCGCCGTCGCCCGGCCGGCCAGCGTGGAGGAGGTCTCAGCCGTCGCTCGACTGTGCAGTGAGCACCGCATCCCCCTCACCACCTCCGGCGGCCGGAGCGGTGTCTGTGGAGCCGCGGTACCGGTCTTCGGCGGCATAGTCCTCGACACGACGTCGCTGAGCGGCCTGCTCGGGGTGGACGACGAAGCCCTCCTCGTCGACGTGGGCGCCGGCACGTTCGGCACGAGTTTCGAGCAAGAGCTGCGATCCGCTCACGGGCTCACCGTCGGGCATTTCCCGCAATCGATCGACCTGGCCACCGTCGGCGGATGGCTCGCCTGCCGCGGCGCCGGCCAGTACTCCACCAGGTACGGCAAGATCGAGGACATCGTGGCCGGGCTCGAGGTCGTCCTCGCGAGCGGTGAGCTGGTCCGCACGGGGGCCCTCGCCGGCGCCGGTCCGCGCTCGGCCCACGGGCCGGACCTCACCCAGCTCTTCGTGGGGAGCGAAGGGGTTCTCGGTGTCATCACAGCCGCCCGACTCCGGGCCCACGTCCTGCCGCCGGCGGAGAGGCGGCTGGCGTTCGGCTTCGAGACGCTTCGCCGCCGGCCTCGACGCTCTGCGCCGAACCCTGCGACGCGGGGCCACACCGGCGGTCGTCCGCCTCTACGACGAGCGTGAGAGCCGGCGCAGCTTCGCTCTCGAGACCAACGTGCTCATCGCCCTCGACGAGGGCGACCCCCGGATCATCGAGGCGGCCATGAGCGTCCTCAGCGAGGAGTGCGCCGGCAGCGGCGGTGCCGAGCTCGACGAGGACCTCGTCGGCCAATGGCTCTCTCACCGCAACGACGTGGACGCTCTGGAGTCCGTCACCCGGGCCGGCATCGTCGTCGACACGATCGAGATCGCCGCGCCCTGGTCGGCGCTCCCGGCGATCTACACCGAGGCGATTGCCCGGCTGAACGATCTCGAGGGCTGCCTGGCGGCTTCGGCCCACGAGTCGCACGCCTACCTCGACGGGGCGTGTCTCTACTTCACCTTCGCCGGTCGGGTGCCCGACCCGCCCGCCGATGACCTCGAGCCCGACGATGCCCTGAAAGAGGCCTTCTACCGGGCAGCCTGGTCGGCCGTGATGTCGGTGACCGCCGGCCACGGCGGGTCGATCTCGCACCACCATGGGATCGGGCTCGTGCGGGGGCCCTATCTGGCCGGGGCGCTCGGCGCCGGTTTTGGCGTTTTCGAGTCGATAAAGCGGGCTCTTGACCCCACAGGCATCCTCAACCCCGGCAAGCTCGGTCTCTCCTCGCCGTTCGGGCCATCGCCGTGGGACGCCGGAGGGGAGAGCCCATGAGCGTGCTCGTCGTCGACGTGGGCACGAGCGGCGTACGGGCGTCGACCATAGACGCCGGCGGCTCGGTCACCCATGCCGAGCACCGGGAGGTGCTGCCGTCCTCGCCGGCACAGGGCTTCGTGGAATTCGACGCCGCCGAGATGGCGCGAGCGGTCCTCGAGGTGGCCCGGGCGGCCATCTCCGCCGGCGGCCCGGTGGAGGCAGTCGGGATCGCCAACCAGAGGGCGTCCACCATCCTCTGGGACCGGGCCACGGGCGCCCCGGTCGGCCCCGGCATCGGCTGGCAGGACCTCCGCACGGTCGGTATGTGCCTGATGCTCCGGGAGGAGGGCATCCGTCTCGCCCCGAATCAGTCGGCCACGAAGCTCGTCATGCTCCTCGACCTCGCCGATCCCGACCGGACCCGCCGGCTGTGCTTCGGCACGGTGGACAGCTATGTCGCCTTCGTGCTCTCGGGCGGCGCTCTGCACGTCACCGACCACACGAACGCCGGGGTGACCGGCCTTGTCACAGGCGACGGGGCCGGGTGGGATCTAGCCCGCTGCGAGGCGCTCCGCATCCCGCCGAGCGTGCTCCCGCGCCTCGTCGACTCGAGCGGCGTCATCGGGGAGGCGAGCAGCCTTGAGGGAGCACCGCCGATCGCCGGCATCGCCGGCGACCAGCAGGCATCTCTCGTCGGACAGGGTTGCCTGCTGCCCGGCATGGCCAAGGCCACCTTCGGCACGGGCGGCATGCTCGACTGCTGTCTCGGGCCGGAGCGGCCCTCCTTTGCCGAGAGAGGCCGGCACGGCACGTTCCCCATAGTCGCCTGGAGCGACGAGGGCGGCCTCATCTGGGGGCTCGAGGCTGTCATGCTCTCAGCGGGATCTTGCGTCGAATGGCTCCGCGACGACCTCGGGCTCGTAGCGACGGCGTCGGACACCGACGGGATCGCCAGGTCGGTGCCCGACTCGGGGGACTCTTCTTCGTCCCAGCCCTCTTCGGCCTCGGCACCCCGGTGTGGGATTTCGGCGCCCGCGGCACACTTGTCGGCATCACGCGCGGCACGACGAAGGCCGAGGTGGTGCGCGCAGTGCTGGAAGGGATCGCCCACCGGGGGGCCGATCTGCTGGAGTCGGTGCAGGCAGATTCCGGTCTCGAGCCCGCCGTTCTCAGGGTGGACGGCGGGATGAGCGCCAACGGGGCCTTCGTCCAATTCCTCGCCGACGCCTGCGGCTGCCCGGTCGAGGTGGCCCCGGTGACCGAGGCCACCACGCTCGGAGCCGGATTCCTCGCCGGGACAGCTGTCGGCGTCTGGCCGTCACTCGACAGAGCAGCCCGCACCGTCAAGCCCCGTCAGCACGTCGAGCCGTCCCGGCACCTCGACCGCGAGCGGTGGAAGGAGGCCCGGTCGCGAGCAGAACGGACGATCCCCGAGCTCTCGGCGCTCGAATTCTGATCCCGGCCGGGCTATCGCGTGTTCAGGTATCGCCCATTCCTGCCGATACGCTCGGTGGGCGTCGGCGTCCGTGCACATTCGCGGGCCGCTACCGGAGCGGGTCCGGCTCCGAAGGACATGTGGGCCAGCCGGGGCCCAAGGAGAAGAGACCCACTGTGACGAGCGAGGACACACCGTGTCGGTAGTTGGCGCTCCCCGGCAGGAGCGGGCGACCACAGGAGACGCCGTCGCCATCGCCGGTGCCTTGTACGACAACCTCTCCCGCGTCGTGCGGGGGGCTCACGACGCCTGCACCATCGCCACCACAGCCGTCCTCGCCACCGGGCACCTCCTCATCGACGACGTCCCCGGAGTGGGAAAGACGATGCTCGCCAAAGCCGTGGCGGCCTCGATAGGCGCCCGGCTAGCCCGGATACAGGGCCATCCGGACCTGCTGCCGTCGGACATCACCGGCGTCAGCGTCTACAACCAGGCCACGGAGGACTGGGAGTTCCGGCCCGGGCCAGTCTTTGCCCACGTCGTGCTCTTCGACGAGCTGAACCGCACGCCGCCGAGAAGCCAAGCAGCCCTCCTCGAGTCGATGGAGGAAGGTCAGGTGACCGTGGACGGTGAGTCCTGGCCCCTCCCCCGTCCTCACCTTGTTCTTGCCACCCAGAACCCGATCGACCAGGCCGGCACCTATCCGCTCGTGGAGAGCCAGATGGACCGGTTCCTGCTCGCCACCCGCCTCGGCTATCCCGACGCGGACACCGAGGTCGAGCTGGCCCGGGCCAGGGGAGCACAGCCGACGCTCTCGATGCTGCAGGCTGTGTGCTCGCCCGAGATGCTGGCCGACGTGCAGGGGATCGTCTCCGAGCTGGCCGTGTCAGACGAGGTGGCCCAGTACGCCGTCTCTGTCGTGAGGGCCAGCAGAAACGCACCCGGTGTCCGCCTCGGGGGCAGCCCGCGGGCGGCCATCGCCCTCCTCGCCGCCGCCCGGGCGCACGCCATCGTCCGCGGCCGGCCCTACGTCCTGCCGGGAGACGTGAAGGCGATCGCGATACCGGTGCTGGCGCACCGCATCGTCACCGACACCTCCGACGTCGGCACGCTCGAGGCGGGGGCGGCAGTCATCGCCGCCCTCCTGGAGGAAGTCCCCAGCCCAAGGCCATGAAGGCGAGGGACCGGCGGCCGCCGCCCGGGCGCCGCCTACGGCGCCACGTCCGGCCCGAGCGTTACGCCGCTCCGGTCTTCCTCGCCATCACCCTCCTGCTTGCCTGGGCCGGCGTCGCCCACGCCAGCGGCTCGGGCTGGGTGCAAGCCGTCGGCGCGATAGCAGCCGGTGTCATCGCAGTCGGCATGGTCGGGCCCGGTGTCGCCGCCCGCCGGCTGAGAGCCACCGCCACCTCGTGCCCCCGTGACGCCAGAGCGGGCGAGGAGCTGCTGGTCGAGATCACGGCGGGGCGGGCGCTGCGCTGCACGCCGATCTGGCCTTCGGGTGATCCTGTCCTGCTCGAACCCGGGGCCGCGGCGCCCGTCACCTTCAGGCTCCCCACCCGGGGAGTGCTCGAGGCAGTCTCTGTCCGGCTGGCGACCGCCGCCCCGCTCGGACTGCTGTGGTGGTCGGTCGATCAAGTCGTCGTTCTGCCCGCGCCCGTGGAGGTGGCGCCGCGCCTCGGCACCGGCTCGTCCCACGGCGGCGAGGCCTCCACCGGCGCTCAAGGACACAGCAGACCTGTGCCCTCCGTCAACGGTGATCCGCGGGGCGTCCGGCCGTACCGGATCGGGGACAGCCGGCGCCGCGTGCACTGGCGCGGCTCTGCCCACACCGGCACCCTCATGGTGCGCGAGAGCGAGCAGCAGCCTGACACCTTGGTCCGCGTCGTGGCTGACCTCCCGGACGACCCGCAGGCGGCGGAACGGCGAGCAGAGGAGGCCATGGGCACGGTGGCGGCGCTGCTCGCCGACGGTCGTCGCGTGCTGCTCGAGACAGTCGAGGAGGGCACCCGCCGTTCCGCGCCCGTCTCCGACCGGCGCCACGCCGGCCGGCGGCTCGCCCGCGCCGGCGACAACCCCTACCGGCAACACCCGGTGGGGCGTCGATCATGAGCGCCGGCGGCACCCGGGAGCGGACCGGCCTGATCGAGATGGTGAGGAAGGCAAACCAGCCCCTCCCACCGGAGAACTCGATGCTCTTTCGGCTCTCGACCCTGGTGGCGGTCCTTGCCGGGGTGATCGCCTGCGCCTACGTCGGCGAGATATCCGCCTTCGTGGCCGTGGCGGCCAGTGTCGGGATCGCGGCGGGCATGACGTTCTCGTCGATCACCCGCCAACACCCGTGGCCGGGCGTGAAGCTGCTCCTCGCCATCGCCGTCGTGGGAGTCTTCATCGAGTTCGTGCTGGAGATCTTCGGGGCGGCCCACACGGGCGAGCTGAGCTCCATCGAGGTGCCGCTGGCATCCCTGTTCACCTGGGTTCAGGTCGTACATGCCTTTGACGTGCCGGCCCGCAGAGATCTGCTGTTCTCCTTGGCTGCGGCGGCGGCACTCGTGACGGTGGCATCCGCCCAAGCGGTCTCGGTAGGTTTCCTCGGCTTTGTCGCCATCTGGCTCGCCGCCTCCATCGTCGGCCTTGCCTGCTCGTGGAGGTCGATGGCCGGCGGGCGGTGGCGCTTGCCCGCCGGGGGCCTCCTTGCAGCGACGATGCTCATCGTGGCCATCGCCCTCCTCCTCGAGGTAGTGCTCCCCCTCCCTCGGGCCTCCCAGCAGATCACCCTGCCGAGCGCCCTCACCTCCTACCTGCCCCTCGGGGGCGGCGGCCTCACCCAGGGAGGCAGCCACCCGGCCGAGCCGGCGCAGGCAGGCAGGCCCGGCGGGACGATCGGCATCGGAGGCTTCGTGGGCATGGCCGGCCCACTCGACACCGCCGTGCGCGCCTCGCTCGGCAACGAAGTCGTCATGAGAGTGAGAGCGGGCCGCCCCGGCTACTTCCTCGGCTCGACCTACGACCGGTGGAACGGCCAGAGCTGGACCGAGGTCTGCCCGCCGGGATCGAGCTCCGAGACCCTCGAGACCGGCTCACCGTTCCAGGTGCCGTCTGCGACCGGGGCGGCCGTGGAGCCGAACGTCCAGACCTTCTACGTCGAGCAGAACCTGCCCAACTTGCTCTTCGGGACGTCGGTGCCCCAGCAGATTCTACTTTCCCGACCGCAGCCTTGTCGTCGCCTGCGACCATTCCATCCGCTCGACGATCGCCATGACCACCGGCACCGTCTACACCGTCATCTCCTCTGACGACGAGACGGCGCTTCCCGACCTCACGAGCGACGACCGCGCCGAGCCGCGGGACGCGGCGCTGAGCAGCTATCTGCAGCTCCCGCACCCCTATCCGAGAGTGGAGGCTCTCGCCCGCTCGATCGTCCGGAGCGCCCATGCGAGAACCGTCGCCGCCGACGTCGTCGCCCTCGAGGGATGGATGGGTATCCACACCCGATACTCGACCGACATCCCCCCGTTGCGGCCCGGCCAGGACGCGGTGGACGAGTTCCTGTTCGGGAACCGGACCGGCTACTGCGAGCAGATCTCGACGGCGCTCGCCGTGATGTTGCGCACCCTCGGCATTCCCGCACGCGAAGCCACCGGCTACATCCCCGGGTCGTTCGATCCTCTCTCTGATCTCTACACGATCGAGGCGAAGGACGCCCACGCCTGGGTGCAGGTCTACGTGCCCGGCCACGACTGGCAGAGCTTCGACCCGACGGCATTCGTGCCGCTGGCAGCTCCCAATCCGGGTGCGGTCCTGCTGTCCGACATCGGGCACGGCCTCGAGCGCCTGCCGTGGATCCCGCTCGGGAGCAGCGGCTCGGCGGTTGGGGCCCTCGTTCTCGTTGGCTTCCTCGTGCGCCGCCGGCGCCGGCGCCCGGTCGGCTGGGCCGGTCTCGTCGCCCTCGGACTGGAGCGGGCGGGCACGCGCGCCGGTCTCGGCCGGCGCCCAGCCGAGACCCTCGGCGAGTACGCCCAACGCCTGGCCCGAGCCGCTGCCCGGGAGGGCCGCCCGCCGGTGCCCAACGTGAGCGAGGCGGTGGGCGTGGTCGAGGAGAGCGCCTACGGCCGGCGAGCAGGGGTCTCCCCAACCCGGCAGTCGGAGGCCGCCGCAGAGCAGGTGCTCGAGGATTTGGCTCGTTCGCTCGGCCACCGGCGCCGGCGCCTCGGCCCTCAGTCGAGCTGAAGAGCCGTCGCCTCTGCGAGTCCCGCCCCTCGCTCGACGAGCGCCCGGAACCTCATCAGCAGCCTCGGCCGTCCGAAGCCCACGGCGGCGGACAGTCGCCCCTCCCGTCCGTACAGCGCCAAGAAACGCCCCTCTTCCACCGAGCCGTCCACCACGACCACCTCGTCGTCCGGCTCCGGAAGTCCGAGCACCTGGATCTTGAGGTCGTACTGGTCCGACCAGACATAGGGGACGGTGACGAACGGCTCGGGGCGGGTGCCGGCCAATTCGGCGAGCAGGCTGGCGGCAGCATGATCACCCTGCTCGGCGGCGTTCGTACGGTGCTCGACCCGGATCGAGCCACCGGAGGCGAGCGGCCAGCGGGCGAGGTCGCCGGCGGCGACGACGCCGGGAGCAACGACGAGGGCGGCGTCGCAGCGGACGCCGTCCGGTCCGGCCGGCAGGCCGGCGCCCTCCAGCCATCCGACGGAGGGAACGGCCCCGATGCCGACGAGGAGGGCATCGGCGCTGAGCACGGTCCCGTCGCGGAGCACACAGCTCAGCTGGCCGTCTCCCAGGCGATCGACCGATGACAGCGAAGTCCCGAGAAAGAAACCCACCCCGTGCTCCCGGTGCAACGCCTCACAGGCACCACCGGCCACTGGGCCGAGCACCCGTCCGAGCGGGACGGCGAGTGGTTCCACGACGGTGACCGAGGCGCCGGCGCGGCGGGCCGTCGCCGCCACTTCGAGCCCGATGAAGCCCGCCCCGACGAGCAACAATCGCACACCGGGGCGGGAGATCAGCTTCCGCAGCCTGACGGCATCGTCGATCGTCCGCAGCAGGTGCGCCTCTGCGAGCTCGCTCACCCCGGCCAGCCGGCGCGGCTCGGCCCCGGTCGAAAGGACGAGGCCGGAGAATCCGGTCAGCCCGCCGCCGGCCGAGATGAGCTCGCGGTTGTCCAGATCCAGTCCGACGGCACGGTGCTCAGGCCCGAGCCTGAGGTCGAGGCCGAGCTCCGCCACCCCCGCCCCGGTCCGGAGAAACACCCGCTCCGGCGGCCATTCGCCGGCGAGGAACTGCTTGGAGAGCGGCGGCCGGTCGTAGGGCAGGTGCGGCTCTTCCCCGAGGAGGACTATGGCACCTTCGTGCCCCCGGGCGCGCAGCCCCTCGCAGGCGCGCAGACCGGCGAGGCCGCCACCCACGACGACGATGGGAGCCGGTTTGCGCACTTGCTCACTCCGTTTCGGTCGTCTCTCCTGCTGCAGCGGCTGCCGCTGTCATCACGGCGGGCGCCGACGCGCCGGCCACGGGCGCAGGAGCGGCTGCCAGCGCGGCCGCCGCGGGCGCCGGCGCGGTTGGCACCGTAGCCGGTCTCTCCCACTGCTCGCGTCCGTGTGAGGAGGTAGACACCTGCAGCCGTCACCACAGCGGCGACGACAGCCAGCAACAGCCGGTAGTCCACGATCCCGAGCAGGGCGGCTCCCCCGGCGATCGAGGCCGTCTGCGGGATGGAGGTGAGGGTGTCGGCGGCCGCCGAGACTCTCCCCTGCAGCTCGGGTGGCGTACGTCGCTGCAGCAGAGTCACGAAGCCGACGATGAGCCACGGCAGGCTCGCCCCGACGACGATCGCCCCGGCGAAGACGGCCACCAGGTTGGCCACCATGAACAGTCCCGAGCCGATCGCCAGCAGAAGGAGGCCGAAGCCGCAGAGCGGCCCCTCACCGATCCGGCGAGCGACCGGTGCGGAGCTCACTCCCCCGGCAACTGCCCCGATCCCCTGTATCGCGATGATGACGCCGAGGAAGGTGGGGGCCCGATGGAGCCCCTGGCTCACCACCGCGAAGGAGATCGGCTCGAGGAACCCGACCACGAGGCAGGCGAAGGCCGCCGCCATGGTGATCTGGCGCAGCACGAGAGTCCGCCAGAGGTGAGCAGCCCCGGCACTCACCTCGCCCAACCAGTGCTGGGCGGAGGGTCGGGGCTTTTCTTCTTCCACGTGGACGAACAGCAGTGACGCGGCGGCGATGAGGAAGGTGGCCGAGTCGACGATGGCGACGGCACCCCCGCCTATGAGGGCGAAGAGCCCGGCGCCGGCGAGCGGGCCGACCAGCCTGAGGCCCTCGCGGATTGTCCTCAGTGCACCGTTGGCGTCGACGAGCAAGTCGTCGTCGAGCATCGTCACGAGCAGCGCCGACTGGGCGGAGCTCAAGAAGGCGTAAATGATCCCGTAGATGAGGATGACTAGCCAGATCAGCCACACCTGGTTACGCCCGTGGACCCCAAGAAGGGCGAGCACGACGACCGCCCCGGCCAGGTTCGCCCAGATCAGCAGGGGACGACGCCTCACCCGGTCGACGACGAGGCCGGCCAGCGGCGAGCAGATCGATCCGAGGCCGAAGAAGAAGAATGTCAATCCGGCCTCACCTGAGCTGCCCGTCAGCTCCTTCACCCAGATGCCCATCGCCAGCCAGAGGGCCGTGTCGCCGAAGAGCGAGAAGGTCTGGCCCGCCAGGTACCAGCGGGCGTTTCTCACCGCGAAGAGCCGCCTCACCGGCCCTCCTCGGCGGATTCACCCATCTCCGGCGAGCTTGTGCCGGGAGGGAGTCGCCGGCGGGAGGCGTCGTGGCCCGGGCCGGCGAGGTCGAACGGGAAGGCGAATGCCACCATCTCGATCGGCCGGCTGCCTTCGGGCCTGGCCGCCGGATTTGCGAGGCGGGCGTCGTAGCGAGAGAAGAGGGCGAAGACCTCTGTCATGAGCCCGGTGAGCTCTTCCGGCGTCATATAGGTGACCGTCTCGGAGATGTTGCCCGCCTCCTGCCATTCCGGCGCATAGTGGCTGCGGGTCCTCTCCCATTCGCCGAAGCGCTCCATCCATCGCTTGACGAGGAGGCTCTCAAGGGCGAGGGCGGCGATGGACATCTCCGGATCGTCCGCCTTGGCGGTGATGCGTATACCGCTTACCGCAAGCTGCCACGGCCGCCGGCGCCCGGCACCACCGCCCGCCTCCTCCACGAAGCCGTACTTCGCAAGCTGGCGAAGATGGAACGAGCAAGTCGTCGGGGACTCGCCGATCAGCTCGCCGGCTTCGGTGGCGGTGAGCGCCCCGTGCAACTCGAGCATCTCGAGGAGCGAGAGGCGCACCGGATGGGTGACGGCCCGCAGCTCACGCGGATCGGTGAGGTGGCGGGGCTTCGTCGGATCCGGTCGCTCCCCGGCTGCATCGAGCGGCTCCGCGCCGGGCGCGCCGTCCTCGCCGGCGGCGGTCGACCTGCTCACCGGATCGGCACAGCCGGGTTGCGCGCCGGGCACATCGTCCTCGCCGGGGCCGGTCGACCTCTTCACCGGATCGGCATGGCCGGGTTGCGCGCCGGCACCTGGATCTCCGACGGCCATGCCCTCTTCGTGCCCTCGATCGTCCACCACCGGCGCCGCGGGAAACGACAGCCACTGCTCTTCTTAAAACGTTTTCTCTCGATAGCCATATGTCGCAATATAACTCTCGAGAGCTTCATTGTCAAGTGCCCTCGGTTGCCAGCGGCAACCAGGTAGCCTCGACGGAGATGGCGTCCTCATCGTCCACAGCCTCATTCGGACCGCCCCAGTCGGGTGGGCCAAGGTGGCCACGGGCAGTGCCTGAGCTTGATGCCCTCTTCCTGGAGACGATCGGGACACCCGAGGGGCGTCGGGATCCCTACTCGCGCTACGCCGCCCTCCGGGAGGAGGCGCCTGTGTATGAGACGGGGCTGGGTTTCTTTGTCTGTACTCGCTACAAGGAGTGCCAGTTCGTGCTGCGGGACCCGCGTTTCGGCAAGGAGGAGAGCGATCCCGAGCAGTGGCTGCGCTCCCACTTCGGCCACTTGCCGAACTTCCCCCGATTGGTCGAGCTGATGGCCGACCGCCGCTCGATGCTCTCCCTCAACCCTCCCGATCACACCCGCCTGCGCCGGCTCGTGAGCCAGGCCTTCACCCCGCGCACCGTCGAAGGTCTCCGGCCGCAGATCGCCGGCCTCGTGGAAGACCTGCTGGACGACATACCAACAGGCGAGGTCGTCGACGTGATGGACGTGCTCGCCTTCCCCTTGCCCGTCGCCGTCATCGGCCGCATGCTCGGGGTCCCGCCGGAGGACTGGGCGAGATTCCGGCAGGTGATGGGCCGGGCGACGGTGCTCCTGGAGCCGATCATCGCAGACGACGAGATCGAGCCGGCGCTGCTCGCCGACGTGGAGCTCGCGACGTACTTCGGCGAGCTCGTGGCCATCCGCCGCCGTCATCCCGCCGACGATCTCCTGAGCGAGCTGATCCGGGTGCAGGAAGGAGGAGACTCCCTCAGCGAGGCCGAGCTGATTTCCACGGCGATCCTGCTCTTCGGGGCAGGTTTCGAGACGACCACGAACCTCATCGGCAACGGGTTGCTGGCGTTGCTGAGCCATCCCGATCAGCTCGCGCGGCTCCGGGCGGACCGCCAGGCGGCCGTGGGCGATGCGTCTCCGATCCGCCAAGCCGTGGAGGAGCTGTTGAGATACGACAGCCCCGTGCAGTTCGACGGGCGGCAGGCCTTCGCCGAGGTGGACGTGGCCGGGACGCGGGTGCCTGTAGGCGGCGCCGTCATTACCGTCCTCGGGTCGGCCAACCGGGACCCGGAGCACTTCCGCCACCCCGATGAGCTCGACCTCCGCCGCGATGAAGGGCCGCCGATGAGCTTCGCGAGCGGGATCCACTTCTGCCTCGGTGCCGCCCTGGCCCGAGCCGAAGGTCAGCTGGTCCTCGACCGCCTGCTGGAGCGCTTCGGCTCCATCGAGCTCGCCACCGAGACCCCGCAGTTCCGCAACCGGATCACGCTTCGCGGGCTGACCGAGCTGCCGGTGGTGTTCAGGCCCTAGCACCGGCTGGACGGTCCGAGAGCGACGACCCGGCCAACCGGGGGCACGAGTGCGGCGGATCCATCTGCGACGCGTTTGACGTCGCTATTGCACGTTAGGAGCGCTGCTCGTTGGGAGACCGGTCCTAGCCGATGCGACCGAAGTCGTCCTCCAGGCGCTCGATGTCGTCCTCGCCGAAGTACGTCCCCCGCTGGACCTCGATGAAGACGAGGTCCTCGCCGCCGGTGTTGGCCACGCGGTGAGCGGCGCCGAAGTCGATGTCGACGGCCGTGCCCGCACCGACCTCGAGGTCGGTGCCGTCGAGGGTCACCGTCCCGGTGCCGGCCACCACGAACCAGTGCTCGGCCCGCTTCTCATGTCGCTGGTAGCTGAGCCGCTTGCCCGGGTGCACCACGATGCGCTTTACCTTGTGATCGGCTGCCTCGTCGAGGACCGAATATGTGCCCCAGGGACGCTCGGCGTGCTCGCTCATCATGCTCCTATCTTGACCGATACTGCGAGAGGCAAGGCATCCCGGCGCTCTTTTGCGAATGCACCCCTGCCAGTCGCTCCCTGTCGGCTCAACCCGCTGCCGCCGACCGGCCGTACTCGTAGAACCCCCGTCCGGACTTCCGTCCCAACAGGGACGCCTCGACCATCCGCAGGAGGAGGGGCGGCGGGGCGTACAGCGGCTCTTTGAACTCCTCGTAGAGGGATTCGGCGACGGCCTGCATGGTGTCGAGGCCTATGAGATCGCAGAGCGCCAGCGGGCCCATGGGATGGGCACACCCCTCGACCATGCCGGCATCGATGTCGTCGCGGGTGGCGAAGCCGGACTCGAGCATCCGCACCGAGGACAGCAGGTAGGGGATCAGAAGGGCGTTGACGACGAAACCGGCCCGGTCCTTCGAACGGATCACCGTCTTGTTGAGGGTCCCGGTGACAAAGCCGCTCGCCCGGTCGACGACCTCGTCGCTCGTCATGAGGGAGGAGACCAGCTCGACGAGGGGTAGGACGGGGACGGGATTGAAGAAGTGAAGGCCGAGGACCTGTTCGGGCCGTGAGGTGGCGGTGGCAAGCTTCATGATCGGGATCGAGGACGTGTTCGAGGCGAAGATGGCATTTTCGGATTCGACGACCTCGTCCAGCCTCCGGAAACAGGCCACCTTTGCCTTCGCCTCCTCGACGATCGCTTCGACCACGAGCGCCCTGTCGGCCATGTCCTCCAAGCGGGTCGAGTAACGCACGCAGCTCATGGCGGCCTCGGCATCCTCGGCCGTCAACTTCTCCCTGCGGACGCCGGTCTCGAGGGACTGCTCGAGCCGACGCCGGCCCCGCTCCATCGCCGCTGCGTCCGCCTCCACGACGACCACGTCGAGACCGGCCCGCGCACATACCTCGGTGATCCCCGACCCCATCAGCCCGGATCCGACCACGCCGATGAGTTCCATGGTGTCTGCCATGAAGGTCACGCTAACCGTCTGCGGCTGTTGCAGCTCAGGGCTGCTCGGAGGGACCTTCTTCGTCTCCGCGGGCGGCCATCTCCAGTCGGGGCAGGATGCTGTTCACCCGCTGGCGAACCCCCCGGATGCGCCGGTCGAGCTCTTCGACGATCTCAACTGCTCTGCACAGCCGCCCCTCGAGCACGTCGACGTCGACCACGCCCCGGTCGAGCTCGGCGATTATGGCGTCGAGCTCGCCGGCAGCCTCGACGTAACCGAGCTCGCCCACCGGCCTCCCGCCGCTCGTCGGCCCCGCCGCACTCCCCCGCCAGTCCCCCTCGGCCGGGGCTCCGGCCGGCGGCCGGTCGCCTCCGAGGGTCACGATGCCTCGGTGTCGCCGGTGACGGCGCTGCTCACGCCTACCTCCGAGAGCAGACGGCCGTCGGCGAGCACGGTGACTATCGAGGTGCCTTCGGGGGCTTCTGCGACCGAACGCAGCACACGATTATCGATCGTCCGGGTCATCGACCATCCCCGGGCGAGCTGCTGTCGCGGGTCGAAGGCATCGAGGCTCGTCCGCTGCCGGGCCAGCCGGTGCTCGGCCGATGTCATGACACGTTCACCGATCGAGTGCAGCCGGGCACCCCGGCGGCTTAGGCCCGCCTGCTGACGTTCTGCGGTGACCAAGGCTCCTCGCACGGCACGACCCCGCGCTACGAGCAGGTGCGACTGCGCCTCGTCCAGCTCGTGACGAGCGGCGCCCGCCAGGCGCGCTCTCGAGCCCTTGACGAACAACGCCGCTTGCTCGATGGACACCGAGCCCCTCGAGGCCAGCTGGCGGGCCCTCGCGGCTAACCCGGCCACGAAGTCGGCAACCACGGCGACGAGCGCCTCGCCGCAGGCGGTCGGAGTGATGAGCGCTCGGGCGGCGACCTCGTCGGCGACAGACTGGTCGCCGGTGTGGCCGATGCCCGTCCATACCTGCACCCGGGAGGTGGCGACGGCGCGGGCGACTTCTTGGCTGTCGAACGCGGCCAGGTCGCCCCGGGCCCCGCCCCCCCTCACTACGACGATCACGTCCGGCACGACGCGCTGCAGGCGGCGGATGGCGTTGGCGATCTGCACCGGCGCGTCCGGTCCCTGGACGAGAGACGGCTCGAACCGCACGGCGAAGTTGAAGCCTGATCGTGTCAGCTGCCCCGTGAAGTCCCGGTACGCATCCGACCCGGGGCTCGTCACGAGACCCACCCTGAGCGGGACCGGCGACAGCGCCAGGCGCCGATTGGCGAGCAGGAGACCCTCTTTGTCGAGGTGGGTGATGAGTCGGCGCCTGGCCGCGGCGATTCCACCGACAAGCGAGGCCACGTCGAGCTCAGTCATGGCAAAGCGCAGTCGGGACGCCCCCTCCCACACCTGCGCCCGACCGCGCAGGCGGACGACCAGCCCGGGCGTGAGCTCGAGGCCCACAGCCTGCAGCTCGGCCCCGATGAGCGGCCAGTCCCTCGCCCAACACGCCACGTCGAGAGTGGCCGCCCCGCCCCGTTCGGAGGCGTGGCGATCCGCCAGCTCCAGGTAGCGATGACCGTTCCGCACCGTCACCTTGCGGACCTCACCTGTCACCCATAGCTCGCCCGGGAACTCCGCCCTGAGGGCGTATCGCACGCGGTCGTAGAACTCACCGATGCTGAGCGCCTCGTCGGCCGACGCGCCCGGGATCCGAACGGCGTCGGCTTGGGGGTCGTCGTCGGTGTCGGCGAATGCCTGCGCGACCACGTCTGCCAACGCGGCGTCCTCGTCGGGCGGTGGCGGTGGCGGCTGGGAGAAGTCGAAGCGGAGCGCCTCTGCCCGCTCGAGCGACGCCATGCCCGAAGGTTACCCGGATGGTGCTCTTTGGCGCTGGCCACGCCTCGATGAGGGGTGCCCGGCGCTCGAACCGCGGCCCGTCGTGCAAAGCCCTGGCAGCCGTTGCCCGATTGGTGCCCTCCGTTGTAGCTTGAGTGGAGAAGGCTTCCGTCGTGGGATCAGCCGCGCCGGAGAAGGTTCATCTGACACGCGAGCAACAGGTCTGGGAGATTCAGACGAACTGCAGCGCGCACCGCGCGGCCGGCCGGTCTCGCCGACTGTGCACCAACTGCGCGGTGGGGGAACGGGTGGACGCAGCGCTCTCGGGAAATATCTACCTCTCAATCGGTGCGGGAATCAGCATGCGAGGTTCACGGCGGCCACGGGGCCCAACTGAACCGAGCAATCCAACGTCGTAGCGTCTCTACGACGACCAAGAGGGGGTCCCCATCTGGGGGCCCCCTCTTGCAGTTCCGGAACAGCCGACCCGGCCGCCTTGCCACTCGAGTACGGCTGCGGTGGGGACGCGCCTTTCGGGCTGCAGGACGCCGCAAAGACCTGCGCCGGGCAGCGCCGGCTCGGACAGCTCCGGCCGAGGTGGGACCGGGCTAGCTGGGGGGCGGGTTGTTCGGGGCCGACCTGGCCGCGGTGCTGTCTCCGGCCCCCTCGGGCGGGTCCGGTTGCGCCGCTCAGACGGCGCCGCAACTGCAGGATGCGCAGCGATCCGGCGACTGCGGCCAGGAAGACGCCTCCGATGGCGGCGAGCAGGAGAGCCACGCCGAGCGGCATCGAGCCGCCGGTGGTGAAGAACGAGATCTTCACTGATTTCGTGTTCTGCAGGATGAACACGAGCAGCAGCGTGAGCACGATGGCGGCGATGATGACGCCGAACCACACTCCCGATATGCGGGTATGCCCGGTCGGCTTGGCCGGAGCGCCATCGGCCGGAGCGCCATCGGCCGGAGGGGGAAGGGCCAGGCCCGGCTCCGGGCTCGGGGGCCGATTGTCCCCGACGGGGGGCAGGTCAGCCATGTTGCTCCATCTTCGAGAGACTAGCCCCCGTGCCGGCCCTCGTTTCGGATGTGGGACCGGCCAGGTGGAGCTCTCCTTCGAGGGCGGCGCGGCCGGATCGACGTCACCCCTGGCGGCCGCGCAGCCGGTCGAGCTGACGGCGGTCTCGCTTGGTCGGGCGCCCGGCATGCACGTCACGCACGAGCACAGGGGTGACGGCCCGGCGCGGCTCAGGTGGCGGGCTGTGATCGATGAGGCAGCCGGCGGCGACCGGAGCCCCGACACGCTTGTCTATCGCCCGGACGACCTCGAGCACTCGGTCCCGGTCACCGATGCGGGCGCTCACCGTGTCCCCCGTGTGGACAGTCGCCGAAGCCTTCGCGGCCGCCCCGTTCACCTTCACGTGCCCGGCGCGGCACAGTGCCGTCGACGCCGCCCGCGTGGGGGTGGCCCGCACCGCCCACAGCCACCGGTCGACCCGGGCGACCTCCACGCCCCAAGCGTCCCACGAACGGCCTGCACGCTCCAGCGCACAGTCGAGTCGAGTACTCGGTTGTCACAGGCCGGACGGGCAGGTTCTCGCCCTCTACCTGCGCTCGATCGCCCGTCCCCTTCAATCGCGGCCAGTACGAACAGGGCTCGAGGTAGGGCACAGTATGGGGACGATGTCGTCCACTCTTTATGCCGCCACGCTCGCCGGCGGGCGCGACGACGTCCTCGAATCCTTCCTCGCCTGGACTGCCGAGCGGGGCATCACGCTCTACCCGGCTCAGGAGGAAGCGCTCCTCGAGGTCTTCGCCGGCTCGCACGTGATCGTCAACACGCCGACCGGCTCGGGCAAGAGCCTGGTCGCGCTCGGGGCCCACGTCGCCGCTCTCTCGAGCGGCATGCGGTCGTTCTACACGGCGCCGATCAAGGCGCTCGTCTCGGAGAAGTTCTTCGCCCTCTGCGGCGAGCTCGGCGCCGAGAACGTCGGCATGCTGACCGGGGACGCCATCGATCAACGCCTCCGCCCCGGTCATCTGCGCCACCGCCGAGATCGTCGCCAACATGGCGCTCCGCAGAGGCGTGGACAGCGCCATCGACCAGGTCGTCATGGACGAGTTCCACTACTACGGCGACCCTGATCGGGGGTGGGCCTGGCAGGTCCCGCTCCTCGAGCTGACCGAGGCACAGTTCGTCCTCATGTCGGCCACTCTCGGCGACACGAGCGTCATCGAGCAGGGCCTGGCCCGGCGGACGGGCCGGCCGGTGGCCGTCGTGCGCTCCGCCGTCCGGCCGGTGCCGCTGCGCTTCGAGTACCGGCGCACCCCGCTGCACGAGACGATCGAGTCGCTGCTCGCGGCCGACCAGGCGCCGCTCTACGTCGTGCACTTCACCCAGGCCCAGGTCCTCACCGAGGCGCAGGCGCTCACCTCGGCGCAGGTGACCACGAGGCCCCAGCGGGAGGCGATCGCGGCGGCGCTTGGAGGACTTCCGCTTCGCGCCGGGTTTCGGTCGCACCCTCACGCGCCTCCTGCGCCACGGCATCGGCGTCCACCACGGCGGCATGCTCCCGAAGTACCGCCGCCTCGTCGAGCGGCTCACCCAGGCCGGCCTGCTGCGGGTCGTCGTCGGGACCGACACCCTCGGCGTGGGCGTCAACCTGCCTCTGCGGACCGTCGTTCTCACCGGGCTGGCCAAGTACGACGGCACGACCTCCCGGCTGCTTAGCGCCCGGGAGCTGCACCAGATCGCCGGGCGGGCCGGGCCGCGCCGGCTACGACACCTCGGGACTGGTGGTCGTGCAGGCGCCCGAGCACGTGATCGACAACGAGCAGGCGGCGAAGAAGGCGGCCGGCGATGCCCGCCGGATGCGCAAGCTCGTGAAGTCCAAGCCCCCCAAGGGCTACGTCGCCTGGGACGAGGCCGTCTTCGACAAGCTCGTGGCCGTCGCCGCCCGAGCCGCTCGTGCCCCATCTCCGGGTCAGCCACGCGATGCTGCTCAACGTGCTCGACCGTCCCGGCGACGGTTGCGCCGCCTTGAAGACGCTCGTCACGAGAAACGACGAGCCGCGCCCGCGCCAACGCCACCTGATCCGCCAGACCATCGCCATCTACCGCTCGCTCCTCGCCGCCGGCGCCCTCGAGCGCCTGCCGACACCCGACGAGCTGGGGCGCCGGATCCGCGTCACCGGCCGACCTGCAGGCCGACTTCGCGCTCGACAACCCGCTCAGCCCTTTCGTCCTCGAGGCCGTCCCCCGGCTCGAAGCTGCGGCGCCCACATGGCCGCTCGACGTCATGAGCGTCGTCGAGGCCACTCTGGACAACCCGGGCCCGGTGCTCGCGGCCCAGTCTCGACCGACTGAGGACCGAGGCCCTCGCAGCGCTGAAAGCCGCAGGCGTCGAGTACGAGGAGCGGATCGAGGCCCTCGACAAGCTCGAGTACCCAAAGCCGCTGCGGGACTGGACCTACGACCTCTTCGACGCCTACCGCCTCGCCCATCCCTGGGCTGCCGACTACAACATCCGCCCGAAGTCGGTGGCTCGCGATCTCTACGAGCGGGCGATGACGTTCTCGGAGTACGTCGCTCACTACGGCCTGACCCGCTCCGAGGGCCTCGTGCTGCGCTACCTGTCCGACGTCTACCGGGGCCTCGTCCGCAACGTGCCCGAGGACCTCAAGACCGACGACCTTCTCGACGTCACCGAGTGGCTCGGTGAGCTTGTCCGCCAGGTCGACTCGAGCCTCATCGACGAGTGGGAGCGGCTGGCCGCAGCCGCGACGAGCGCATCCCTCGAGGAGGCCGTCCTCGAGATCGGCCTCGAGTTGAGCGGCAGCAGCCGAGACCTCCGCCCGTGACCGCCAACGTCCGGGCATTCAAGGTGATGGTGCGCAACGCCGCCTTCCGCCGGGTGGAGCTCGCCGCCCGCCGCGACGTCGCCGCACTCGCCGAGGCCGAACCGGCGGACGGCTTCGGGGCGGAGACCTGGTCGGAGGCACTGGAGCGGTACTTCGCCGTCCATTCGGCCATCGGGACAGGTCCGGAGGCCCGCGGCGCCACGTGGTTCCAGGTCTCCGAGCTTCCCGGCCGGTGGCAGGTGCGCCAGGTTCTCGACGACCCGGAAGGCTGGCACGACACTGCCATCATCGCCGAGGTGGACCTGGCCGCCTCCGACGACGTCGGCTTCCCGGTCTGGCGAACGCTGGCCGTCGATCAGGGGTGAGGTCGCACGCACGACGGCCGGGCTGAAGAGGGCCCTCTCCGGTCTCGGGCCGTGGTGCGGTGCGCGGCAGGATCGGAACAGCCGCCCGGGAATACGCGAGGATGCTGCCATGGTCACACCGGCAGTGCCCGCCCGGTCGTTCGGGCGCCAAGCCGCCCTCTATGACCGGGTCCGGCCCGGCTATCCGCCCGAGGCCGTGGACGCCGTGCTGCCTGACGGCGCCAATGCGATCGCCGATGTAGGTGCAGGGACAGGCAAGCTGACATCGGCTCTCGTCGAGCGGGGGTTTCGCGTCATAGCTGTGGAGCCGGACGACTCGATGCGCGCCGTGCTGGCCGCGAAGGTGCCCACGGCCGATATCAGGGCCGGGACGGCTGAGGCGCTGCCGATCCGCGACAGCGAGGTGGACGCCGTCGTGTTCGGCCAGGCCTGGCACTGGGCTGACAGCACCTCTGCCGCGGGTGAGGCCAGCCGGGTTCTCCGTCAAAAGGGAACCCTCGGGCTCCTGTGGAACATGGACGACGACCGGGACGAGTGGGTATCGCGACTCAAGCAGGTCACCGGCAGCGGTGCCCGAATCAGCCAGTTCGGCGGGCCGGAGCCGATACCCGGCTTCTGCGCCGGCCACCGCCTCGATACGGCCTGGGCCTTCATCCTCCGCCGCGATGAGCTGGTCGACCTGGTGGCAACCTGGAGCTCGGTGAGCACGCTCGCAGACGGCGATCGGCTGGCCGTCATGGATGCCCTCGAGCTCCTCCTCGGCGAGCATCCCGCCCTCGCCCGAGGCGAGGTACTGGCGTTGCCGCAGGTGTGCGCCGCCCTCACCTACCACCTGCTCTGAGCGGCGAGGAGCCCAAGTCGGCACACGCGTGGCACACGTCCACGAGTTGCGTATCCTGTGCTCGTGCGCCGAAAGGTCATCGCTGCTGTTGCCATCACGATGCTGTGTGCAGAGACAATTGTCCTCGTACGCCGCCGCGGCTTCGTCTTCGGTGCCCACACGGTGGTGCGCTGCCGACGCGGGCACCTGTTCACCACGCTCTGGATTCCGGGCGGATCCCTCAAGGCCGTCCGCCTCGGTTGGTGGAGGCTACAACGTTGCCCGGTGGGTAAGCACTGGAGCCTCGTCACTCCGGTCAACACGGCGGACTTGACTCCAGAGGAGAGGCAGCTGGCCTCGGAGCGCCGCGACATGCGCATCCCCTGACGCGCTCTCGACGCGCTCAAGTTCAGCCGGCCGGGCGCCGATAGTAATTGCCAGAGTTCAGAGTGACGCAACATCGACCCTGGATTCCGACAGTCGGTCACGGGGTGCACACCGTGCCGACCCAGCCTGATCCTCTACTCGCCGTCACCTCCGGACGACTCTCCCTTTTCGGCGGGGACAAAGTGTGACAGAACCGCACCATCGAACAGAACGCCGTTTCGTTGCGGACTGACGCGTTAACGGGTCACATCTCACCCGGGCCGAAAGTGTGCGTGTGCGCCGGCCCTCGCGCCAACGCGGGTGCCGTCAGCGGTAGGGCGCCAGATCGGCCTCGGGGTAGCGCGCTCCGGTGTCCGCCAAGGTCTGCTCGTCCCAGTACGGGTCGCCTGGAGCCGGGAACCCGAACACGGACCGCTCCCGGGGAGACGCTCGCTCAACGAGCTCGAACCACTCTGGACGCGTCGCGCGCGCGGCCCAGGCGACTCTGCCGGTCCAGCGCGGTGCCCACACGTCGTATTCGGCCAGGAGCGCAAAGCGGGTTGATCGTTCGCCGGTCATGCGCGACCCACGGTGAAGTACGTCGGTCCGAAAACTGAACAGGGTTCCTGCAGGACCTGTCATCGAGACCTCCTCCTCGGCGAACATCCCCGCGGGAAGGTAG
The DNA here is from genome assembly GCA_963754255.1 of uncultured Actinomycetota bacterium. Lineage (GTDB taxonomy): Bacteria > Actinomycetota > Acidimicrobiia > Acidimicrobiales > Bog-793 > CAVWEW01. The sequence goes on along the minus strand of CAVWEW010000002.1, from coordinate 25,248 downwards.
TTCGTGATGTCGTGATGCCCGGGGACCGGCCAGTACGGGACGTTCTGCCCGACAGACAGCGGAACGATCTTGGTAGGGCCGTCCTCGTCGCCTACGTCTGACAGGAGGATCCAGCTCACCATCTGCGTAGCCGGCTGGGAGCGCTTGGGCACGACGAGGCTGTGGTTGACGAAGTCGCGGTGATGGCGCTGGTCGTAGTCGACGGCCCCGGCGTACTTGGCCCACAGCTCCGCCTCGTAGAGCCGCAGGTCAGCCGAACCAAGGAAGCGCTCCGCCAGGTCGAGCAGGTCAGGGTGGAAGGCCAGTCGGTTCAAGCTCCACGATCGCCACGGTCCGCCGACGATGCCGGCCCACTGGTTGGTTGCCAGCGAGGCATGAGCAGCCGGGTCGGCGAAGTATTCCTCCGGCCTCGGGTAGTGCAGCCACAGAGCTTCATACGCCGCCGCCACCTCGTCAGCCGTGAGGAAGCCCTCGAACACGAGATAGCCGCGCTCGCTCAGGTCCGCCAAACACTCGTCGGGCACCCTCATGGCCCCACAAGCTAACGGCATCACCCTCCGACCTCGGGCCAACTTGGACCCCCTCGCGGCCAAGCTTTGCGATACAGGCGGCGCCGTGGCGAGATAGAGAAATTGCCCGTCCACTCAAGGTGCGCGTCCAGTCTGTCGATACCAAGGAATGCGGCGGCTAGCGAAGTGCGGGTTTAATTGGCGCGGGCTCGGTGGGACGAGGGGGAGCAAGGGATTCTTGCTTGCAGGGGCCCTCGCCATCTCGGTGACTCTCCTCGGGCTGCCGCCGACTGCCTCCACGGCAGCGGCGCCACTGGCCTCGTCGGCTTCAGCCCACGAGGCCACGACATCGAGCAGCTTCGGTTCCCCGCTGTGGATCGATCAGGTCGGGACGGCGACGGGGTTCACCTCGCCGACCTTCGCCACGATCGACGGCGTGCGTGCCGTCGTGGCGGCCTCGCTCAACGGAGAGGTCTACGTGGTGAACGCCATCACCGGAACAGCGCTGCCGGGCTGGCCGCAGAAAGCCGACATCTCCGGTAGCACCCCGACTGCCATCGAGTCGAGCCCGACGATTGCCTATCTCGATGGGCCTTCGGAGCCACCGACGATAATCGTCGGGGCCGGATCGCAGAGCGTGCCGAACCAGAACGGCGGCGTCATTGCCTTCTATGCCACTGGAGCAGTCCGCTTCGTCTTCCATACCAAGGACACCTTCGCTCAGTGGAAAGGTTCCACCAACGACAACTCGGTCTTTGCCACCCCCGCCGTCGGCGACATCCTTGGAAACGGCGTGCAGGACATCGTCTTCGGCTCATACGACCACTTCATCTATGCCTTGACGCCGGCGGGAGGGCTCGTACCGGGCTTCCCGATACAACGAGCCGACACGATCTGGTCCTCGCCGGCGCTCGTGGACAGCTCGCACACGGGCCGTGACGACATCATCATGGGCGGCGACTCGACGGGGTTCAAATCAACAGGTGGAGTCCCGTGCTACGGCGGCTGGGTGACCGACTACCGCTACTCGAGCAGCACCAAGTCGCCGTGGCTCATGTGGGAGCGTTGCATCGGCCAGACCGTTTGGTCGAGCCCGGCCATCGGCGTGATAAACCCCGGGCCGGGCAACCCGACCAACGAACCGGCGGTGGTTGTCGGCACGAGCTTCAACAGTCCCTACTTCGCCAACGCGGCGACGAACGAGATATTCGCCTTCTACGCCCAAAACGGCGACACGGTGCCGGGCTGGCCGGTGAAGGCGTCCGGTCCCACCTTCGGATCGCCGGTGATCGCCCAAATGACCTTCGGCGGACCACCCGTCGTCATATCGACCTCGTGCGCCCACTGCCTACACGGGCCGGCGGTCGTGAGCGAGTGGAGCGGCAACGGCAGCAGGCTGTGGTCCGCAGATGTCAGTAGCAACTACCAGAATCCTTTCCTCCCCCGCCGTCGTCAACGTAGACGGAACGGGGCCGAGTGACGTGCTCGTAGGGGCCAATCCCGGCGTCCTGGTGTTGGACGGATCCAACGGCGCTGCTCTCTACGGCACGAGCCTCACACCCCTCGGGCAGTACTGCAGCGTGAACGACGTCCCGGCCACATCACCGGTGCGAGGATCCGGTGCTCCGGCGAGCGGCTGGGAGCTGGCGTTCTCGTGCACGAAGGGTGGAGTTGCCTACCTGTATGCCTATCCTCTCCCGGCCACACCGGACTCGGTTGAGTGGCCACAGTGGCGTGCCAATGCGGCCCATACCGGCGTACCCGATCCGTGGGGCGACGGAAAGGTGGCTTGTTCGACACCGACCACCGCGACCGGCTACCAGTTGGTCCGCGCCGACGGGAACGAGTGGACTACACCTAGTCTCCCCAACTGCGGCGGGCTCCACAACGAGGTGATCGCAACGCCGGCCGTGGGGCAGGCGAGCACCTCAGACGGTGGCGGCTACTGGATCGCCCTATCTGACGGACGGGTCTATGCCTACGGGGACGCCCGTTCGTACGGCGACACGTCCACGAATGACTGGGCCGGTGGCAGTGTTCCTCCGGGAGCACCGATCGTCGGGATAGCGGCCGCAGCCGGCAGCGACAGCGGCGGCTACTACCTCCTCGATGGCGAGGGCAACGTCTACGCCTTCGGTGCGCCGTATTACGGTGAGCCGGGAGCGCTCAACGGGCGGCCGGTGGCCATAGTGGCTGATCCGGAAGGCGGCGGGTACTGGGTCGTGACGTCGAGCGGGAACGCCTACGGCTTCGGTGCTGCTGATCCCGACTTCGCCCAAGCCTCCGGAGTGGCAAACATCGTCGGCGCGGCGTCAGACCCGACCGGGGACGGGCTGTGGCTCGTGTCGGGCAACAGCACGATCCACCCCGTCGGGCAGGCCGTGTCGCAGGGGCAGCCCGTCGGTTGGCCAGCGGCACCCATGGTGGGAATCGCCGCCGCCCCGGGGGGAGCGGGCTACTACATGGTGACCGCGACCGGCGTCGTCTACGCCTTCCCGTCCAGCCTGACGCATCCTTCGACACCGGGGCTGCCTGAGCCGATCGTGGGGATATCAGCGCCCTTGGCGCCAGCATCCTGATCACACGGCGCAGGTGCTAAAGCACCGGCCAGGCGCGACCAAGATGCCTACATGCCCGCCGAGCGGGTCCGGCTCGGCCTCCCAGACTCAGCTCTGGCGCGATGTCAGTCATCTGTGCCATCCTGAGCAAAGGACGCGTGGCGGACAGAACGGGCAGGTCGCTCGAACGGCGCGGCCGACAGGAGGGTCTCCAAATGCGACTGCGATCGCTGCTCATCGGTGGCTCGGCCGCCTTGGCAACTGCGGCCTTGGCGGCGGGCGGGACATCCGCAGCCGGTGCGAGCACAGCCCCGCGGCAACCCCGGATTGCTCCCCCGAGGATCAGTGTGTCACCGCCCCCTTCCCGCCAACAGCTGGGGGTGGCCCCCCGCGTTCGCGGGCCCGACCCAGATCAGGTACACCAACTGGTCCGGCTATGCCGATTCCGGCTCCAACGAGAAGTACACCATGGTCAGCAGCTCGTTCACGCAGCCAACTCTCACGTGTGACAAGAGCGCCAAGGGCTACCAGGTCACGCTCTTTTGGGACGGGATCGACGGCTTCAACAACCAGCGCGTGGAGCAGGGCGGTACCGAGGGCTACTGCCACAGCGGCAAGGGCCCCTATTACGACACGTGGTGGGAGGAGTACCCCACCAACGACGTCACCGATGTCGGGACCACCGTCAAAGCCGGCGACAAGATCGCCGTCTCGGTGGTACGCAACGGCACCAAGTACACGGTCAAGATCACTGACTCAACGAGACCGGCCAACAGCTTCACGCACAGCTTCAGCTGCTCCGCATCGACCTGCCCCGACGCATCGGCTGAGTGGATCGCAGAGGCTCCCACCAACACGTCCAATGGCACGCTGTACCCGCTCGTCAAGTTCTCCAAATGGACGAACAGCGCCTCGTCTGTGGCGAACGCCGGCACAACCGGCACCATCAAGTCGTTCCCCGACGACGAAATCACCATGATCAATGGCGGCGGGCAGGTCAAGGCCAAGCCCACCTCGCTCAACCCGGCTGGCACCGCTTTCAGCGTCACCTTTGAGCGCAGCAGCTGATTGAATCAGGCGTCGGCTCCTCACGGTGGCTACCGTGACGGCCGACCGGCGCTGGGTAGGTGGGGGATCAGGGTACCGTCACCTTCAATCGCCAAAGAGGAACTGAAGCGTCCTCAAGCAGCCGGGTCTCCTTCTGCGGACTGAGCTTCACGCTGAGCGGCCGGGGCTGACGTGTCGCGCTCATCGCCCAATTCGGCTCGCAGCCGGTCTATTTCATCGACGAGGGCGATCCTGTCGTCCTTCAGGCGGCCGAGGTACTCGACGAGCGCGGTGCGGCCCGGATGCAGCTCGGCCAAGGCGATCAAGGGCGGTGGCTCTGCGAGACGAGCGCGGATGGCCGCCAACTGCTCCTCACTCATTTCCTCCGCTTCGCTGTGCTCAGGGTCCACGTCACCTCCTCAGACGAGGGCCTTCAAGTTGGAACCATTAGGGACCGACCCGTCCTGTCCAGGCGCAGAGAGCACAGAAGGACTCAGGGGGCTCCCTCTGCGCGTCGCCGCTCCTCCATCTCGGCGATCTGTCGCCGGAGATCCCGGACGGTGGCTTCAAGCACCAACAATCGGCGGATGCCGGCGAGCGTGAGACCCTCGCCTGCCAAGCCCACCACCTCCTCCACCCGATGGATCTCCTGGCGGGTGTAACGACGCTGGCCGCCGGGGGACCGGGACGGCTGTACGACCTCCTCCGCGTCGAGACGGCGAAGCAGGGCAGGCCGCACCCCGAGCATGTCGGCGACCTGGCCCACGGTATAGAGCGGAGCTCGCTCGTCGTCGAAGGCCAAGGCGGGTCTCTTCACCGGTTTGTCCCTCTGACTGAAGACGCAGAGAGGATGGCCCCGGTCGTCAAAGGGGCCATCCTCTTCACTCGTCCTCACACGTCGATCGCAGCAGGCGTCTTGCCGTTGGCGGTGATGGACACTTTGCGAGGCTTGGCGCTCTCGGCGACGGGGACCCGCAAGGTGAGGACGCCGTCGACGTACTCCGCTGCGATGTGCTCTGTGTCGAGCGTCTCCCCGAGGAACAGCTGCCGACTGAATGTGCCCTGAGGCCGCTCGGCAACCAGCATCTCTACGTCCTCGGCCGCCGGCCGGGACCGCTCGGCGTGAACCGTGAGGACGTTCTTCTCGACCGTCAGGTCGATCGAGTCGACCTTCACTCCCGGGAGGTCGAACTGCACCAGGAAGCTGTCGCCCTTGCGGTAGGCGTCGATCGGCATCGCTACTGGCCGTGTGGTCGTACCCAACACCTCAGCCAAGCGGTCGAGCTCTCGGAACGGGTCGGTTCGCATCAGCATTGTCGTCTCCTCCTTCCATCCAGGGATGACCTCACTATACCTGTATCAGCAAGAACCATGCAACTCGAGTTGGAGGTTTTTTTCGGCGGCGACCGGCGTACGGCCGGCCGCGGGTTCTTCCCGGTCGCGCCTCCGTTGCCCGCTGCGCGACCGTGGCGCCGTTGCCCGCCACCCCGACCGCGCCCCCGTTGTTGTGCCCGTCGAGCATCGACAGGGCGGCTTCCGCCCCGTCAGCAGCTCGCCAGGAAGCCCAGCACGCGGCTCATAAGCAGCTCGGCTGGCTCGGCCCGGTATGAAGACAGGCTTGAATCGGCGAAGTAGTGCTGGTTGCCCGGGTACAGGAACAGCTCGGCCACCTCCGTCGAGTCGACCAGTGCTCGGGCGGCGTCGAGGTCCCCTTCCTCCACGAAGAGGGGGTCGGCGTCCATGCCATGGATCTGAACCGGCACGTCCGAAGGCCACGAACCCCCGAAGAGAGGCACGCACGAGTAGCACAGGACGGCTCCCCGGGCGCCAGGACGTGTTTGCGCGAGCTTCTGTGCCGGCACCACACCAAGCGAGAAGCCGATATAGACGAGCGACTCAGGTAGTGACTCGGCCGCCTGCTCAGCGCGGGAGACGATCTCGTCCGGAAAGCCGATCTCCTCTGCGTAAGCCATGCCTTCAGGGATCGAGGTGAAAATGCGGCCGCCATAGAGGTCCGGGGTGTGCACTTCGTGACCCGCCTCGCGCAGCCGGTCTGCGAAGGCGTGGAAACCCGGAGTTTGACCGAGCGCATGGTGGAACAACAGCACGTCCGCCATCTCATCTCCTTTGCCGCAGGTTGAGGGACCACAAAGCTAGCGAACGGCCGGGTCGTTCCGTCAGGCCAGTACCTGTCGATATCGAGGTGCTGGACGACAAAGCAGTCAACCCGGGAGGATCGCGGCGCCACCTGGCTCCCGTCAGAGAGCCGGGACGGTGTACGCCACAAGCTGCGGCTTGCCGCGCTCCAACTTCGGGTTCTGGGGGCGGCCAGCCGGGACCAGTATCGTGTTGCCGAAAACATCGATCGGACAATTCGTCCCGTAGGGCAGCTCGTGGCGGTAGACGATCGCGCCCGTATTGCGATTGAGCGCTACGAGGACACCATTGACGAGCGTGGTGAAGACCAGATCGTTCGCGACAGTGGCGGCGCCGAGCGGCAGGGAGGGGACCCTGGTATCCCACTCGACCTTGCCCGTGGCAAGGCTCAGCGCCTCCACCTCTCCGGTCGCGGGACCAGCGGCTTTGTTGCCGTCGACCACCTTCGAGCCGGTGAAGGCGATTGGGAGGTCAATGGTGGCCACGTACACGCTGCCCGCGGCCGCAGCCATGTTCGACAGCACGCCACCCAACGCGCCTGGCAGCACGGTGTACGGGAACTTGATCCGAACCCGGTGCAAAAGGGCCAGCAGGGAGTCGTTGTCGTGCCCGTTGTGCTCGCCTACCGGCGTCTTCCACAGGAGCGCCCCCGACCTTGCGGTCAGCGCGTAGACGTATCCCATCTTGCCCCCGGTGACGATCACGGGAAGTCCACCGATAGAAGCCGAGATGGGCGAGGCCTGCAGGTCGTGGTCCTGGAAGTCGTCCGGCACGGCCTGGTAGTACCAGCGCAGCTTCCCAGTCGCTGCGTCGAGGTTCACCGCGCTGTCGGTGTAGAGCTGCCTCGACGGACGCGCGATCGCCGCCCCGATGCTCTGATAGGGGTTCCCGATGCCGAACGTCACCGATCCGTCGCTCCCGACGAGAGGCGTCTCCCAGGCGCCGCCCGAACCGAGACCGAGAGCCTGCACGCCCTTTCCTCTGCTGAGGACCGTGTTGAACGTCCACAGCAACCGGCCCGTGGACGCGCTGAGCGCCATGAGAACGCCGCCGCCGGGACCTGATCCGTAGGCGCTGGCCAGGTAAACCCGCCCATCCGTCACTTGCGGCTGGATCTCGAACGCCCCCTGGCCGCTCCTCAGCAGGTGGTCATCTACCCAGATCGTCTTCCCGGTCGCGGCGCTCAACGCGAACACCGAGGTCGACGCGTCCCCATACACGGCGCCGTCCGTCACCGCCACCCCGTCCGGGCCGGGCCCGCTCTTCTCAGGACGGTTCACCTCGTACTCCCACTTCAGCTTGCCCGTGGCGAGCGCCAGCGCGTACACGTTGGCGTCTTCGTCCTGCAGAAAAACGACGCCATCCACCACGACCGGGGGAGCGGTCAGCGAGCCGACCCCCCGAATGCCCGCCGCGGCCTTGCCCGCCAGCTTGAACGTCCAGGCCTCCCGGAGCCTCGACACGTTCACCGAGGAAATGCTCGAACCCGCCGCGTCTCGGGCGTTTGCGATGTCGCCGTTCGGATACGGCCACGACCCACGAGCCGCCGGCGCCGTGGCAAACGTTGTTGTCTTCCCCCCAGAAGCCGGCTTGGCGGTGGTCCCGCAGGCCGATATCACCATGCTCGTCGCTACGAGCAGGGTCGCCAGAACAACGGTTCGTCTCGTCAGGTTCGCTTTCATCGGTCTCTCAGTTCTCTGCGTGTGCTGCCGGTCTGGACATGCCGGGTCCGGCGGTAGGTGGCCGACCCCGCCGGGGCAAAGGGCCAGCCCTCTTCGGCATTCGCCCGGCATCGTCGAGAGCCCGGCGTAGCAGCATCTCGACTTGGGCGTTGATACTGCGGAACTCGTCGGCCGCCCAACGGGCTAGAGCATCATGGACGGCCGGATCAATCCGCAGCAGTACCTGCTTGCGGTCATTCACGGATCACGAGTAGAGAGTGCCGGCATTGACTATTGGCGAAGCTGGTTGGTCACTGCAGAGCACGACCATCAGATTGCTCACCATCGCGGCTTTGCGCTCCTCGTCAAGGTCGACGATGTCGCGCTCACGCAGTCGATCGAGCGCCAGCTCAACCATCCCTACGGCGCCGTCGACGATACGAGTGCGGGCGGCGACGACTGCGTTGGCCTGCTGTCGGCGCAACATGGCCTGGGCGATCTCCGAGGCGTAGGCAAGGTGGCTGATGCGCACCTCGACGATCTCCACGCCGGCAATGACGACGCGCGCCGGCCATCTCCTCGGCGAGCTCGCCGGCGACGATATCGGTCGAGCCGCGCAGTGAAAGGCCCTTGTCTTCCGGATTGTCGTACGGGTGGGTGGTCGCAACATGCCGTAGCGCCGACTCGGCCTGGACGCGCACGAAATTGAGGTAGTCGTCGACGGCGTACAGAGCACGCGAGGTATCGGCCACCTGCCAGACGACAATGGCGGCGATCTCCACCGGATTGCCGTCAGCGTCGTTGACCTTCAGGTGGCCGGTCTCGAAGTTCCTGACCCGAATGCTCACCGTCCGCCGATCCGAGAGGGGCAGGATCCAGGACAGGCCGGTGCGACGCACGGTGCCGACGTAGCGGCCGAAAAAGCGCACGACCTTGGTCTCGCCCGGTTGCACGATGACGAGCGAGGCCAAGATGACGACGCCCACCAGGATCGGCACAACGATGACCCCCTTGACCGAGCTCTGCGCGAGCAAGACGACCGCGGCGATGCAGGCGGCCACGACGAGGACGCCGAGCCAGCCGCTGGTGGCCCAAGCCGGACGCTCGTGGATCTCGACGCGGGTTCCCAAATGGCCGACCGGAGTCGCCTCGGGTTCGCGGTTGGACTGAACAGCCTGGCTCATGATCCCTCCCGGAGGTGTTCTCAATAACTGATATTAAATGATATCACTTTTTCTCGATTCGTACAAGGGTCGGTCGCGGAGGCCCGACCGAAGCTGCAGAGCTGCGCTGGAACATGGCTTCGCGTGTACCGGCTCCACCGCAACGTCTGGGCGCGACGACACGGCCTCGTATACGCCCCGTTACCCGGGAGGTAGCCGGCACCCGGCGTTACGGTGTCGAGGTGAGCACGCGTGACGAGGCCGCCGCGCGAGCGGCTCTACTCGCCGTCGACTCCTACGACGTCCACCTCGAACTTACGGACCCGGAACGTGCCGTATCCCACACCGAGATCGCCTTTCGATGCCACATTCCGGGCGCTGTGTCCTTCGCCGATCTCCGGGCCGACAGCGTCCGCAAGATCGTCCTGAACGGCGAGGAGTTGGAGCCCACCGACGTCGTGCACGACGACAGAGTTTTGCTTGCCGGGCTTGCGGCGGAGAATACGCTCGTCGTCGAGGCCCAGTTCGAGTACACCTCGAGTGGGCGAGGCTTCTCCTGCTTCGATGCCCGGAGCGGCGAAACCTATGTCCTTGTGTACGGGTACCCCACCCATGCACCCGAGATCTTCTGCTGCTTCGATCAGCTCGATCTGAGGGCCGACCTCACGATCTCGGTCTCTGCGCCGGCTCGATGGCGATGTGCCTCGAACGGACAGGTGCTGTCGAGGCCGCCGGCGGCCGAGGCTGGCTTGTGGCGCTTCTCCACCGCCCCGATGATGAAGCCTTGTGAGCTCACCGTGTGCGCCGGTTCCTACGCTTCGGTTTGGGAGTCCGCCGGGCCGGGCGTCGGTGTCGAAGTCTGGTGCCGGCAATCGCTTGCGCGCGCATCGGATCTTGACCGTGCCGGCGAGCTCGCACAGCGAGCGATCGCCTACTACGAGGACAGGCTCGGCTCCGCGTGCCCCTCCGAGCACCTGACGGTTGTCTTCGCACCTGGTATCGGGCCCGTGGCGGCACAGTTCCCGGGCATCATGCTCGTCAACGAGACGCTCTCCCACCGGGTGCCCGACGCCGACGACGACTTTGTCACCATGGTCTTCGCCCACGAGATCTCGCACCTGTGGTTCGGGGGATTGGTCGAGGGCCGCTGGTGGGACGACCTGTGGCTTGCCGAGGCGATCGCCACGTACGTGAGCTATGTCGCCGGCGAGGAGTCGCTCGAGATGCGACATCCCTGGGCCGAGTTCGCAATGACCGAGAAACCCTCCGCCTACCGCGCCGACACCCTCCCGAGCCGCGAACCCGTCTCATGGCCCGTGGCAAGCGCGGCGGACGCCTTGGCGAGGCCGGCGGCAATCGTCTATGCAAAAGGGGCGAGCGTCCTCCGTCAGCTCGGGGCACTTATCGGCGACGATGCTCTGTGGGCCGGGCTCGGTGAGTACCTCGAGCGCTACGCCGGTTCGGTGGCCAGCCTCCCTGACATCATCGGTTGCTGGGAGCGGGCTGCCGGGCGAGATCTCGGAGAGTGGGCTCGTCTGTGGCTGCAGACTCCGGGGGTTGACATCCTTCGGCCTGAGGTCGGGCTCGGGCCAGACGGCAGGATGGAGGTTGCTGTCGTCCGGTCCGGCGACTACCCCGGCCGGCTGCACCGTATACGCGTCGGCATGTACGAGCGCTCGGGAACAGAGGGACCCGAGGGTCCGTCCCTTCTCCGGCGGAGCGTCTTCGAGATCGAGGTCTCCGGCTCAGGCACGGTCGTGGCCGGGCCGGCGGGTGCAAGGGCGCCGGACGTAGTCATCCTCAACGACGGCGACTTGACCTTCGCCTCGATCCGCTTCGACCCGGCGTCATGGCTCGCGCTCGCTGAGTGCGCGATGCGCGTGGACGACCCGATCACAGAAGCGGTCTGCTGGAGTGCCGCCTGGGACATGATGACGACTTGCGAGCTCGGCGCATCGGAGTTCGTGAACCTTGTCGCCCGGCGCGTATCGGAGGGTCGGCCGCCGCCTGGTGTCGGCGCCCTGCTGGAACGGGCAATCGAGGCCGCTGATCGGTACGCGCTCCCGACAGATCGGCCGGCGTTGCGAGAGCTGCTGGCGACGGCTGCTCTTGATGGTGCTGCCGTCGCCGGTCGCAGGAGCAAAGCGCAACGGGAGCTGACCATCGGTGGCTGTGCGAGCGCCGAGACGGCAGAGCAGCTGGAGCTGATCCGGTCCTGGCTCGACGACGGCACGCTTCACGTGGACGTCCGCCGCCAGATCCTCACCACCCTGGCCGTCAGTGACCTTGTGACCGAGGAGGACCTCGACGCCTTCGAGGCAGCCGATCCTGTCGGTGGAGCCACGCTCCGCGCCAGGTGCCGTGGGCTGCGCCCGGACCCGGGAGCCAAGGAGTTGGCGTGGGCCGCGGCGCTGTCTCCCGACCAAGCGCCCCGCCTCGCCCAGGCTCATGCGAGCGGCATCTGGGTTCCCGGGCAGGAGCAGATCGTCAGCGGTTACCGCGACCGCTACTTCACCGAGGCGCTGCATGCCCTCCGGCACCACGATTCCCGCAGTGCAAGACGGCTGGCGTCCACGTTGTACCCGTGGACTCTGACCGATGCCGAGACCATCCGCGCGACCGATGCCGCCCTCGACCGAGACGACTTGTCCGCCGCACTCCGCATCGCGCTCACCGAGCAGAAGGCGCTGCTCCAGCAGGCGCTCGCCGCGCGCGAGCGAGCCGGAAGAGGGAGGTGAGGACCGGGTGATCGGCCCGGAGCAGCAAGGCTTGTCGGGCCGACGAGGAGGCATCTCCTATTCAGTCTTTTTCTGAGCTGCGGGAAACGCTTGCCAGCCTCAACGTGGGAGCCGTAGGCGTTGAACGACCGCTGCCGGCGACTCCGCGAGACCAGCGGCGAGCAACTGGGCGTCGGCACTAACGAGCGAGGCTCCAAGCCCCGCGGCTGCAGCAGCCCATGCCGCGTCGTAGAAGCTGAGCCGGTGTCGTTCGCCGAGTTCCGCCGCCTGACGCAGCCATTCGCCAGCCATCGCCAGCGGAGGACCACAGATGATGACGAGATCTTCGAGCTGGTCGGCGACGTCAGATCCGCTCCAACCAAGTGCACAGAGAAGAACATTGCCCATTTCGTAGAGCGCCAGGTCGATCACGCGGGCTTGAATCTCGCCGACCTGGGTCGCGTCGCGGATGGAGCGAGACTCGACGAGGTCGGACTCGCCTTCGCTGTGAAACCACTTGACGAGAACCGAGGTGTCGACGAGGAGCGTCGTCACCGCCGGGCGTCTCGATCCTTCCGGACCAGCTCGGCCGCGTCGAAGCCTCCTGATGCACGGAATCGCTGCTCGGAGCGGGCAATAGCCTCGGCGACGGCTGCAGGGTCGCGGCGAGCCAGCTCTCTCCGGGCCGCAGCTGCGAGGAATGCGCTTCGACTCGTGGATCTTCGCCGAGCCTCCTCGTCGATATCTCGGACCAGGTCATCGGGGAGTGACACCATGACTTTGGACATACTATGATTATAGCTATTGGTAATGCCGATATCTGACCCCTGGACTGCCAACCTCTGACAGATCCCGACGGGTTGTGCAACAGTACGGGAGTGGCCGGGCTGTTGGACGGAGTGCGTGACGGCCGACTGCAGCGACCAGACGGACGCACGGTGGCCTGGAGCGAGTGGGGGCAGAGCGATGGGGTGCCGGTGTTACGTATACCCGGTACGCCGGGATGCCGTTACACCGTGCGGGCCGACCGGACGCTATGGCAGGCGCGTAACCTGTTGATGATCACGACCGAAAGACCGGGCTTCGGAGCCTCAACTCGCCTCCCCGGGCGCGGCTTCGCTGAGCCTGCCGATGACTGCGCAGCGGTCCTGGACCAGCTCGGGCTGGAGTCAGTGCACGTCGTTGGGGGCAGCGGAAGCGCCCCGCACCAGTTGGCGTTCGCGGCCCGTCACCCGTCTCGGGTGCGGGCGATGACGATCTTGGTGGGGGCGGCTCCGACGACTGAGGAGGAGGAGGCTCGGGAGATCGGACTGAACCGGCAAGCGCACTACCTTTATAGGGCTGGAGATTTCGCTGGCCTCCGCCGGCTAATGACCAAGGCGCGCGGGGCGCTTCTGGCCGACGCGCTGGCCGCCTTCCGGGAGGTTATGGACAAGGCACCCGAGCCCGATCGCGTAGTGATGGGCGACCCGGGTTGGCAGGAGTCCCTGACTGTCTCTATCGAGGAGGCGCTGCGGCAGGGGATCGACGGGTGGTTCGACGAGGGACTCGCCATGTATGGAGACTGGCGAGACGTTGACCTGGCGGCCGTTCAGACATCGCTGACCTGGTGGCATGGCGGCTCCGATGCCAATGCGCCGCTCAGTGCCGCACAACGACTGCTCGAACAACTCCCCCACGCACAACTGCGGCTCTTCGGTGACGACGAGGGGCACCTGGCCGGCTTCCACCGCGAGGACGAGATCCTTGACGAACTCCTCGCTCGCGGCTGACCCCGTTTCACTGACGGCAGCCCGATCGGATCGGGGTCCTGAACCCGCGGAGCATCCCGCCAGGGCAGCTCATAACGACACGTTCATCGGTTGAGCCCACGAGTCTCACAGCAGTGCAGATTCGGCGCCCCGCGTGGCTCGGCGGGGCTCTCAGGCGCCAGACAAGGCTACAATCACTGAGCGTGACTAGCGGAGTCACGTGGAGTAGTGGCGGATGCCCAGGCGGGGGGACGCTCAATGACGACACGGCGCGTCAAGACGGTCAGGCTCGGCGTCCTCGACCCGAGCCATGACACCGGCGGTCACTTGTTCGATCCGAGTTCTGGGCTGCCCGCGGGAAGTCCGATTCTCTGTGGACCTGGCAAGCTCGACCAGATTCTGCGGTCGGTGCGACAGGGTGTTGATCCACGGCCTGGAACTGGGTCAGGTGAGAAAGGTCATCCTGCGCTGTCCCGGCTGCGGGACCCACAACTCCACCGATCCGGCAAAGCACGGTACGGACGGGGCTGCGCTCAACTGCCGGGCGGCTCAGTTCTCCTTTGAATGGAGTGGCTACTGACGACCTACGGCAAAGGGTCTGTTGTCGAAGGTCCTGCAAGCACAACGAGTGGTTGGTCGGACCGGACGATTTTGGCCTTTTGCACCGCGAACTCTGAGTCAGTAATGCCACCAAGGGCTCGCCGCACTCTCAGCATCGCAAGTTCGTCTGCACTCGTCATGGATACGTCTCCCCTCCGGCCCTCTCGGCCTTCGTGTCTCCCTCGCCGCGCGAAGGATCATCAGGTCCAGCTACTGACATAGTGACGGTTGTCGCCCGCTCCACGAGGCCTCCATGACAAACAAGGCTGCGCTCGGGAGTGGGACGCAATCGCAATGGGAAATGCGAGTCCGCCGGCTCGTTTTCCGCTGTGAGAAGTATCGACAGAAACAGGCTCGAACTTGAGCGGTGTGGGAACGCACGTTCGTCTCAGCAGCCTTGACGTCCAGACGAACAACGTGATCGTGCCGGCAAACGGCTCGAATGAGCTCGTCACGGAAGATCATCGCCAACCCGAGTGCGACAGCGTGCCCAACAACACGTAGGCGGTCTCGCCCCACGGAGCCTTGCGTCGCTCGAACCAGTCCCATTGAATCTCCTCACCGGCGGGTGGTCGATCTCGATGGTCTCACGACCCCCTTCACGCCTGAGCACGCCTCGCAGTGCGGGCGCAGACAGTCGAGGCGGAAAGAACAGGTGAGGTCCGGCTCCGCCGCCGCTGCAGCGATTGGCGCGGCTGTGGAGCAGTCGGTACGGTTCGATTGCGTCAAAGATGACGCTGGGCAGACGAGGGGAAGGAGGCGAACCGTGAGGTCGCCAAAAAGAACGATAAGAGCTGGTGCCGTCGGTGCCTGCCTGGCAACGCTGGTGATTGCGGGACCTGTGGCCTTTGCGTCTGCCAGTTCCGGGCAGCCAAAGGCGAGCGGCGCGAGAGCGTCGGGGTCGTGGGGCGCTGAATACCACTGCTTCGGCGTCTTGCCGATCACTGGCGCCAACTCCTACGAGAAGGGCTGCTACGGCCACGATGAGCCGGCCATAGACCCGGAGTCCAGTGTGCCGGGCAGCGGCCAGGACATCACTTGGACCATCACGCTGCCGAAGAGCTCGGCGAAGCGGTCCCTGCTCGACCTCGGCCCGACCTTCTGGGTGGGCGCCACGGTGAGCGACCAGAGCGCCGTTGCCAAGAGGGCCTTCTCAGAGTTGCAGTTCTACCCGGACAGCACTCTCCTGCCTCAAAAGGGTCACGACATCAGCACCGCCTGCACGGGCTTCGGCTTCAATGTCACCCCTCACCCCGGCACCTGGTCGGTGTGCGACTTCACTTGGGGCCTCTACGGCACGGCGCCCGCCAACTGGCAGGAGACGGCGGCCTACGTCAAGGTGCTCGAACTTTCCCACAGCCAGCGGGCCTTCTACATGCACAGCGGCGATGTCGTGCGTGTCCACGTCTTCAACAGCCACAACGCCAAGAACGAGGCTGAGCAGGTGGTCACCGACGTCACGACCGGGCAGACGGGCTCGTTCATCATGGACAGCAACGCAGTCACCGGTGCCGGCTCCGCCGCTAACCCGGGCCGGGGCGACGGGCCGCTCACGCTCCCCTACTCGACCAACTCCACGAATCACCCGATGCCTTGGGGTGTAGTTCGTGGCACGCCGTTTGCCTTTGCCTGGGAGATCGGTCACTCGAACATCTACACGCATTCGTCACAAGGTGAATGCGTGCCTGGGCAGTGGGACTGCTTCTCGTACAACACCTCCAAGAACGGATGGGGGGCCGTCAGTCCGCTTAACATCAAGTCGGTCACCTTCGCCGTGGGCAAGTCGACCGTCCGGC
The DNA here is from genome assembly GCA_963754255.1 of uncultured Actinomycetota bacterium. Lineage (GTDB taxonomy): Bacteria > Actinomycetota > Acidimicrobiia > Acidimicrobiales > Bog-793 > CAVWEW01. The sequence continues at coordinate 9,289 of CAVWEW010000002.1, read as the reverse complement.
CGTCCAGCTACGGCACGAACGACAGCCAAGGAGGCGTGTCCGAGGACATCCTCTGGTGCGGTCAGTACCGGGCACCCGGCACTGCGATGTGCAGCTTCCCGTACTACACATACAACCCGGGAGCTAAGGCGATCCTGTTCGGAACGACCTACGCCGGCACACCCGCACAGGACCAGTTCGGGCAGGCCCCTCACCAGTACGCACAGGTCGCCAGGTGCAATGGGCCGCTGACGAGCCTGTACGGGTTCAAGTACTTCTGCGACGCCACTCTGAGCCCGAAGCCGCCGATCGGGTGAGCTGAAAGGCTCCGCTGCGGGTGGTCCCGAGATTGAGAGGGACCGCCCGCAGCATTGAGCGTCATACCGATCTGCGATCGCAGTCCACTGGTGAGAGCTGACGCAGTTCGGGATCGGGCAGGCACGCTGTAAGTAACGGGTCCCGGTGGAGCCGGCGCGACGTGAGCAACATGCGTCCTGTGTCCGATCGGTGGCCAAACCCACCGGCCTCAGCACCTGAATACCTGTCAGAGGCCAGATGTGTGGCGAGCCGGCCTGTAGACGGGGAATAGCTCGATGGGGCCTCTCACCTGGGGTTTTGTAGCTCAAAAAGAGTCGTGGTCCTCAGCTGGTCCTCAACTCGGCAAGTCTCACCCGTCGGCGTGAGACGGCAACTCGCGCCGGCCGCCGCCTGTTGAGGCTCACGTTTGTCCTTCAGCGAGTGCTGCCAAGGCCTCGTCGATGCGCAGGTACATCCGACCACGGTCGTCCCCCGACACCGGCCTGAAGCCGAACGCCGAATAAAAGGACTGAGCGTTCTCGTCAATCGGGTCGGCCGAGATGAAGCGGGCGGCGGCGTGCTCACCGGCAGCCGCCGCTCGCTCGATGGCTTCGATGAGCAGGGCTCGACCCATCCCCGTGCCTTGGTTGCCCTGATGGATGGCCAGGCGGGCGAGCAAGACCATCCCGATCTCGTATCGGGGCAAACCACGACCGCACCGAGGAGGAAGCTCCTCACGACGTACGCCTCCCATTGTGAGGGAGTAGTAGCCAATCACTTGGCCGCCATCGTCGACGAGCACGAACGTTCGCGAGAGATTGCGGCGCTGGTTATCAAGCGCGTAGGCAGCTAGCCAGTCATCCAGTGCCTTGACGCCGCAGGCGAAGCTGCTGATGTCGTGGTGGTCCTCGAGACGCTCGACCCGCACTCAGTCGGCTCGCTTGAGGCGCCGGGCTCGGCGAGCCTGGGCCACGAGCTGCTTGGGGGGCTGAGCCGGAGCGTCAAGTGCCTGCAAGAACGCTTCATAGCTCTCGCTCGAGAGGCGGATTGTGCGGTGAGCTTCAACGAGGGCGGCTGCATCAGACAATGCCCGCTCAAGGAGGAACTCCGAGACGGACACGCCGGCTAGGCCGGCGGCCTCGGCCAAGAGGTCGTCATCGTCGGCCGAGATCCGCACCTCGCGCCGCCTGTCTTTTACCGTCATAGCCGACCTCCTCGTCGTCCGTACAATTGTACGGCTAGTCTTCTCATTACGCAAGCGCAGTTCAGGGGTTGACGGCCAGATAGGCGGTTGCCGACGGAGCTGGAGACCTCGCGAGTCGACGCTAGGTAGTCTGGACACGAGGATTCGGGGCATCCCACTTTTCCGCGTCAAGGTGGGATGTGCGAGGCAGTCCGACCTCGGTGTTTGGAGCTGCTACCTAATCTCATGATCCTCACAATCACGACCTCACACCGCCCGGCGACCGATCTGGGCTTCCTGCTGCACAAGAACCCCGACCGACATCAGATGGTCGAGCTGAGCTTCGGGACAGCCCACGTCCTTTACCCACAGGCGTCAGAGGATCGTTGCTCAGTCGCCCTGCTCGTCGAGATCGATTCCATCGCCCTTGCCCGCAATCACCGCGGACCGAGAGGGAACGACTTCTCGCTATCGGAGTACGTGAACGACCGCCCCTTCGTGGCGTCGTCGTTCATGGCGGTCGCTCTCGGGAGAGTGTTCTCGACGGCCATGACCGGCCGCAGCAAAGAGCGGCCGGAGTTGGCTGAACAGGAGATTCCCCTCGAGGTCACTCTGCCAGTCGTCCCCTGTCGCGGCGGCGAGTCCGTACTCAGGCGCCTCTTCGAGCCTCTCGGCTACGGCGTCGAGGCGTCGGCTATCCCGCTCGACACGGAGTTCCCGAACTGGGGGCACAGCCGCTACATGGCCGTTCGGCTGAGTGGCAACAAGAGAGTGAAGGACCTCCTGGAGCACCTGTTCGTGTTGCTCCCAGTGCTCGATGACGACAAGCACTACTGGGTAGGGCCGGACGAGGTTGACAAGTTGCTCCGGCGGGGGGCTGACTGGTTGGGGAGCCATCCTGACAGGGAGCTGATCGCCGACCGCTACCTCCGCCATGACCGGCAGCTGACACTGGAGGCAATGAGCCGCCTCCTTGAGGACGACCCGGCTGATCCCGAGGAGGCGGCGGCCGATCGCGACGCCGAGGAGGAGGCGATCGAGCGCCCTATCAGTCTGAATGAGCAGCGTCTCGCCGCTGTCACACAGGTCATCGATGACACAGGCGCGCGCCGTGTGCTCGACCTCGGCTGCGGCCAGGGAAAGCTCATCCAGGCGCTCCTCAAGTCGACGGCCATCGAGCACGTCGTCGGGATTGACGTTTCGCACCGCGCGCTAGAGGTGGCGGCCCGACGCTTGTACCTCGAGTCGATGTCCCCGCGCAATCGCGAGCGTGTAGAGCTGCTGCAGGGCTCGCTCACCTACCGGGATCGCCGACTGCAGAACTTCGATGCCGCTGCGATCGTAGAAGTCATCGAGCACCTCGAACCCTCCCGCCTCGACAGCTTCGAACGCGTCGTATTCGCCCACGCCCGGCCGCGGATCGTCGTCCTCACGACACCCAACGTCGAGTACAACGTGCGGTTCGAAACCCTTCCGGCTGAGACGCTCCGACACCGCGACCACCGGTTCGAGTGGACGAGAGCAGAGTTCACCGCCTGGTCGACAGGAGTCGCCGAACGCAACGGCTACGCCGTCGTCACCTCAGGCATCGGGGCGCCTGACCCCGAGGTGGGCTCGCCGACGCAGATGGCGGTGTTCTCACGATGATCATCAAGATCCCCGACCTCTGCCTCGTCACGCTCATCGGGGTGTCCGGCTCGGGAAAGTCCACCTTCGCTGCCCGCCACTTCCTCCCCACCGAGACACTGTCCTCCGACTTCTGTCGCGGGCTCGTCGGTGACGACGAGAACGACCAGAAAGCGACGAACGCCGCCTTCGACGTCTTGCACTACATCGCCGGCAAGCGGCTTGAAGCGGGCCGGCTCACCGTCGTCGACGCCACCAACGTTCAGGTTGAGTCGAGGCGAGGGCTCATCGCACTCGCCAAGGAGAATCACGTGCTGGCGGTGGCAGTCGTCCTCGACGTACCGGAACGTGTCTGTGCCGCCCGGAATGCCTCGCGGCCCGAGCGCCAATTCGGCTCGCACGTGATCCACAACCAGCAATCCCAGCTCCGTCGCTCACTTCGGGGCCTACGGCGCGAGGGATACCACCGCGTCTACGTCCTCTCGGGTGAAGACGAGATCGAGGCGGCAACCTTCGAGCGCGAGCCTCTGTGGAACGATCGGCGCGGCGACGGTGGGCCATTTGACATCGTCGGTGACGTCCACGGTTGCCTGGATGAGCTCGTTGAATTGCTGAGCGTGCTCGGCTACGAGGTGACACCGGACACAAGGACCGCGTGCCATGAAGACGGTCGTCGTGTGATCTTCCTCGGTGACCTTGTCGACCGGGGCCCGGCGAGCCCCGCAGTGCTTCGCCTGGCTATGGGCATGGTCGCCGACGGAGCAGCAATCTGTCTCCCGGGTAACCACGAGGTGAAGCTTCTACGCGCCCTCAACGGGAAACACGTGACCACCGGCCACGGTCTCGCCGGCACTCTCGAGCAGCTCGCGGGAGAGCCGCCCGAGTTCTCCCGCGAGGTCGGGAGGTTCATCGACGGCCTCGTCAGCCACTATGTGCTCGACGAGGGCCGACTGGTGGTCGCCCACGCCGGCCTCGCTGAAAAGCTGCAGGGCCGAGCTTCGGGGGTTGTGCGCTCCTTTGCCCTGTATGGGGACACGACCGGCGAGACAGACGAGTACGGCCTGCCCGTGCGATACCCGTGGGCAGAGGACTACCGAGGTGAGGCGCTCGTCGTCTACGGCCACACGCCGGTCCCAGAACCGGTCTGGCTCAACAAGACCATCTGCATAGACACCGGCTGTGTGTTCGGCGGTCGGCTGACCGCCCTGCGTTATCCCGAGCGCGAGCTCGTCTCGGTGCCGGCTCACACCATCTACTACGAGGCCGTCCGTCCGCTCGTAGCATGTCGGACAACCGCCGCGGCGGACCGAACGCCAACCGATCTCGATCTTGATGACGTCATCGGAAAGCGGATCATCGAGACGCGTCTCTCCCGCTCCGTGACGATCGGAGAGGAGAACGCCGTAGCGGCCCTGGAAGTGATGAGCCGCTTCGCCGTCGACCCGAGATGGCTCATTTACCTCCCGCCCACGATGTCCCCGCCCGGGACCTCCAATAAGGAGGGACTCCTCGAGCACCCCGACGAGGCGTTCGCCTACTTCGCCTCCGCTGGCGTTGGCCAGGTGATCTGCGAGGAAAAGCACATGGGCTCTCGGGCCGTCGTTGTGGTCTGCCGGGATGAGTCGGTTGCTCCGCGTCGCTTCGGCATCGAGTCACCGAACTCGGGCGCTATTTTCACTCGCACTGGCCGCCAGTTCTTTTCCGACGGACCTACAGAGAGTGCCTTTATCGACAAGATCCGCAGAGGCGTTGACGAAGTGGGGCTCTGGGAGGAGTTGGAGACCGACTGGCTCGTGCTCGACTGCGAGCTTTTGCCGTGGTCGGCGAAGGCCGAAGAGCTCCTCCGGCGCCAGTACGCCTCGGTGGGAGCTGCAGCGACGAACGCCCTCTCAGCAGAGCGAAAGACCATCGAGGCGGCAGCGGCCCGGGGAGTCGACGTTGGCGGGCTGGCCGAAGAGGTCTGCCAACGTGAGGCGATGGCCGAGGGTTTCGTCACCGCATACCGTCGGTACTGCTGGACGGTCAACAGTCTCGACGATCTCAAGCTCGCCCCGTTCCAGATCCTCGCCGGCGAGGGGACGGTCTACGCCTTGAAGGACCATCTCTGGCATATGGAAACGATGACGCGTCTGTGTGACTTGGACCCCACCACGTTCCGGCGGACCAAGTCAATGACGGTTGAAGTCAACGATGAAGGGTCGGTCGCGGCCGGAACAATGTGGTGGGAGGAGCTGACGGCGGCTGGTGGCGAGGGAATGGTGGTCAAGCCAGTCGACGTGGTCCACCGAGGCCCAAAGGGTTTCGTCCAGCCGGGTGTCAAATGCCGGGGCCGCGAGTACCTGCGCATCATCTATGGACTCGAGTACACCGCGGAACGACATCTCTCGCGCCTGCGCTCTCGCAGCCTCGGGCACAAACGCTCGCTCGCACAGCGCGAGTTCGCTCTCGGCATCGAAGCCCTGGAACGCTTCGTCGCAGACGAACCCCTCTACCGCGTTCACGAGTGCGTCTTCGGTGTCCTCGCCCTCGAGAGTGAACCAGTCGACCCACGGCTGTAGCAAGCACGACGCGGCTGCCGATCGACACCGACGCTGTGGGAATGCGGCCTCAGTGGCTGCAATGCTTCCCACGACAGTCATCCACAGGGCATTATCGGACTCGTCCTCGAGATACCTGCGCTCCCTGAGTCGACCATCCTTCTCGTCGAGGTGGGCTCGACCGCTCATGGCACCGGGCTGTCGGGCGGTAAGGATCAGGACGAGATGGGCGTGGTCATCGAACGTCCCGCCGAGGTCCTTGGACTGGGCGACGCCGGACTCGAGAGCGTCATGCGGCGCACTCAGCCCGAGGGAATGCGATCCGGCCAAGGGACACTGACCGCACGCTCCATTCATTGCGCCGATTCGTCCGGCTCTCTGCCTCCGGTAACCCCTCGATTCTGATGTCCCTCTGGGCACCGGTCATCTTCTCCAGCGAAGAAGGCGAGCAGCTGCAACAGCTCGGCGAAGCGTTCGTCGGCGCCACGTCATCCTCCGATACCGCGGGTACATGCAGTCACAGGCTGAGCGCCTCCTCGGTCTTCGCGGTCACAGCGGACATGGCCGCCGAGGTGGCGGTCAACGCGAGGAGCTAGTCGCTGCTCACGGCTACGACACCAAGTACGCCATGCACTGCCCCCGGCTCGGCTTCCAAGGCATCGAGCTGCTCACCAACAGACGGCTCGAACTGCCGATCGCCGGCGAGCCGGCGGAGTGGCTCCGCTCTGTCAGACGAGGGGACGTGCCGTTCGAAGACTGGTGGAGCGCGCCCTCCACCTCGATGCAATCCTCGAACAGATGACCGGCGACGAATCTGTTCCTGAGCGTGCGATACCGAAAGAATCGAGGCGTGGACGGTCTCGACCATCTCGCCTGCTGGCAGCGCTCCAGCCACGTCAGTGATCGTCGTCCGAGGGAGTACGGCGCCGGAGAGCTTCCCTGGTTACTTCGTGCCCTTGTAGTTGAGCACCTGCCTCAGGCGATGGTCGACGCGCACGAGATCAGCCTGGGCTGCCATGACGACGTCCACATCCTTGTATGCGCTTGGATGCTCATCGATCAGCTCGGTGGCGGAGCTGCTCTGCCAGGTCCGGTCTCCCATAGCGGCGGCAAGAGATTCCACGGTGAGCTCTTTGCGGGCGGCCGATCGCGAGAGCCTCCGACCGGCTCCATGAGAACAAGACTCGTAGCTGGCGGCATTGCCCAGTCCTGTCACGATGAAGCTCGAAGTTCCCATCGATCCCGGAATGACGCCCCGGTCCCCTGCGCGAGCCCGGATGGCGCCCTTGCGGACCACCCAGCCGTCACGGCCGTAGTGGTGCTCCTTGACGGCGAAGTTGTGATGACAGTTGATCCGCTCGATCTCCTCTGCTTCGCTCACGACGTCGCGCAGGCTGGCGAGGGCAGCCGTCATCATGGCGTCGCGGTTTCCGGCCGCGTAGTCCTGGGCCCACTGCATGTCGGCCACGTAGTCGGCGAACTCCTTCGTGCCCTCAGCCACGTAGGCGAGATCCGGGTCGGCGAGCTCGATGAAGTAGGTCTTCATGAGGCCCCTGGCGTCATTGATATGGCGCTGGGCGAGGATGTTGCCGACCCCGCGTGAGCCCGAGTGAAGGACGAGCCAGACGCGGTCGTTCTCGTCGAGGCACATCTCGACGAAGTGGTTTCCCGAGCCGAGCGTCCCGAACTGGTCGGTGACCTTGCGCGTGTCTTTTGCACCGAGCTCGCTCGGCGGCATCGACACCGCCGGCGACGCCGTGCGATCGTCGCCGTGACCCCGACCTACGCCGGCCGGGATCCGCTCCTCTATGAGGGAGAGCAACGGCGAAAGGTCGTCCGGGAGTGCGCCGGCTGTCAGGTTGGTGAGCGAGGCCACCATCCCACAGCCGATGTCCACTCCGACCGCGGCCGGCACGATGGCGCCCTGCATGAAGGCAACCGATCCCACGGTGGCGCCAATGCCGACATGGGCGTCGGGCATGAGCGCCAACGGCTTTGCCACAAAGGGGAGATCGGCAGTCCGCTTCGCCTGGTCAATCGTGTTGGCCTCGATGGCCTCTGCTCCCCAGATGAGCACGTTGCCCTGCCTCGATGGCGCCATAATTTCCTCCGTACGGGACTTGAGAGGCCTTGCTCCAGCCAACCGCCTCGAGTCGAGCGCGCCCTGTGGGCGACATCGTTCAGGTCCTCAAAAAGTCCTCAGTTCTGAGGACTGCAGCGGTGTTTTTCGGTCAGCACCGAGCACTGACGGACAGGACAAACTCGCGGGCCAGGGCACATTTTAGCGCGCGCCTCCAGACCGGTGTGTGTGGCGAGCCGGCCTATAGGCGGGGTTCTGTCGTGCCCGATTTCGGGAGCTGCGACAACGAAGACAAATGCCTCGTGAGCAGGCGATTCCTTCTCCCCCACCTACCTTTGCTCACCATTGTTTACCGACCTCCCGCGTCAGATTCGCGTCAGAAGCAAGACGGAGACGGCGCTCACGAAGAGGGGAATCAAGCGACCGAAGTCGTCGTCGACCGTCAAGACAGGTGCCAATCGTGTCACGGCCGCACGACGGCTCGGTGCTCCACCGGTTGGCACTCGCCGAGAGCGGCCGGGCGAACATGTCCACCGGCATCCGGCCAGCGACGTGCGCTAGCGATGCATGACTGCCAGTCAGCTGAAGACCGTCTACGGGGACTACTTGAGGTGACTCCACCCTACCTGAGCTGCGGTTCTTCTGGGCGTAGGCTGTGCACCTGCGACAGATTCGCGGGCCGTCGTAGGGTTTCGGTAGGGGCGATCTCCGCCTGGACTTAGTCAGAGCGTCAGCTGGCGCACCCTATGTTGGGCATTTCAGAACCGTCCGGGCGGACCTCCAACAAACAGAAGTTGTGCGAGTCCCGCGAAGTGGTGGGGATTGAAGCTGATCCCCGGTGACGATCAGTCTGCCGAGACGAGCTCGGGAACTGACGCCTGGTCATCTTCGCGCTCGCCGGCGAGCTTTGCCATAGAGGCCTCGGAGAAGTAGCGCCGGTCGGCTGCCTGCCACTCGTCGTGGATGTCCAACAGGACCGAGCCGGCAAGACGCGTGACGGCGGCCTCGTTCGGGAAGATCCCGACGACTCTGCAGCGCTTCTTCAGCTCCTTGTTGAGCCTTTCCATTAACCGGCCACGGTGGGCACGTCAAGCCGTGGTGCTGCGTCGAGCTTGATTTTCGAGCCGGCGAAGGTGGGCCTCGAGAGCTTCGCCGACGCGTTCGTGCCGAGCTGCCTCCTCGCTCCATCCCCGTCTTTCGGCGTCAGCCTTGAGCTCGCGGATGTCGTCGAGTTGGGACCCAAGCTGCCGCGTGAGCTCTGGACCGGGTGCGAAGTTGTCACAGGTCTCACAGACATTGGCATACGGACATGGCCCGGCGGCGAGGTGACGCGAGCAGTAGCCGGTGCCGAGGCGGGTCTTCAGGAACTCCGACGCGATCCACTCCACTTTGGGCGGCACCGCCGGTCGCCCGGCCGGAGCCACGGGGATGCGTTTACGCACTTTGCCCATCGCCTCGTCGTAGGCGGAACGAAGCGTCGGAGAGGCAAGTGTGGCGTAGCGAAGCGTCATCTCGGGGGTGACATGGCCGAGGAGAGCCATCAGGCCCTGCAGGCTCATCCCAGCGTTGGCGAGCTCGGTGGCATAG
>CAVWEW010000001.1:0-795608 GCA_963754255.1 uncultured Actinomycetota bacterium | reverse complement strand
CGTCTCGCCGATGAGCACCCATTTCGACGGGATCGAAGACATGAAGGCCAAGGTCGGCGAGCACCTCGGCTTCAGCGACTGGCACGAGGTGACCCAGGCCGAAGTAGACCTGTTCGCCGACGCCACCGGCGATCACCAGTGGATCCACGTCGACCCGGAGCGCGCCAGACGAGAGAGCCCGTTCGGCGGCCCGATCGCCCACGGCTACCTGACATTGGCCCTCGGACCGGTGCTGCTCAGCGAGGTGACCACCGTGAGCGGGATCGCGATGGCCGTCAACTACGGCTGCAACAAAGTGAGGTTCCCCGCCCCGGTGCCGGTCGGCAGCCGGTTGCGCCTCGGCGCCAGCCTGGCGTCGGTCGAGGAGATAGCCGGCGGTGCGCAGGCCGTGATGACACTCACCTTCGAGGTCGAGAGCCAGGCAAAGCCGTCCTGCGTAGCCGAGGTGGTCTTCCGCTACTACGTCTGACGAGCGCCCCACCGTACGGGCGCAACCCGCACCACATCCTCGAAGCTTCTTTCAAGGCGGTGGCGCCGGCACTGCGTGAGGCTGTCCTTGTGGAGGGAGCCGGAGTTCCGTCCGCGACAGGGTCCTTTTGGGCCCGCCCGGCCCATGATCGCCGCCCTCGACTACGACCTCGGCATCGGGCTGCGCCCTCCCGGCTGCTGAGCCGCCCGGGGGCCGAGTAGCCGGGTGCCTTCTGAAGGTGTCGCCGGCCGCCCGCGGTACCGTTGGCCTGTCATGCAGAACGAAGACACCAAGCCCGGCCAATGACCAGCCGGCGCCGGCAGCAGCGCGCCCTCGACCGCCCACAGTCAGCGGCAAGCAGCCGGTGACGATGTTGAACGACCGCGTGCTCGTGAGCCTGCCCCAGGCCGAGGGCGAACGGCGCTCCCGCCTCGGCATCCTCATCCCGGCCACGGCGCAGGTGGCCAAGCGGCTCTCGTGGGCCGAGGTGGCGGCGGCCGGCCCTCATGTCCGCACTGTCCGGCCCGGTGACATCGTGCTGTTCAATCAGGATGAGTCATTCGAGGTCGAGGTGGGCGGCGAGGAATACCTGATCCTGCGGGAACGGGACGTGCACGCCGTGGCATCGGAACGGATCGACGGCGGGACCGGGCTCTACCTTTGACGGCCGGTGAACCGGGGGAGTGGGCCCCGGGGCTCTCCCGGAGCCGGTGGCAGTCACCGGCCGGCAGCCGGACGAGCTGGCAGCCGATCAGCTATGGCCCGGACGGTCTCGTGGCGGCGATCGTGCAGGACGTCTCCTCGAAGGACGTCCTCATGCTGGCGTGGATGGACGCCGAAGCCCTGGGCGGACCCTCGAGACCGGCCGCACGTGGTTCTGGAGCCGGAGCCGCCAGGAGTACTGGTGCAAGGGCGAGACCTCCGGCAACCGTCAGCACCTCCGCGACCTCGCTACGACTGCGACGGCGACGCCCTTCTGGTGCCCGTCGACCAGGTGGGCGCGGCGCCTGCCATACCGGCGAGTGGAGCTGCTTTCACAGGGCCCTAGGGCACTGAGTAAGGCATGGACGGCGCCGTGGCACGCCGCAGCCCCCTGACCGTCTCGCCGACGCCCGAAGCCTTTGCCGGGCTGGCGGCCCGTCACCGTGTCGTGCCGGTGTGGACCGAGCTTGTCGCCGACACCGTCACGCCGGTCGGGGCGTTCAGATCTGTGGTGGGAGAGGGGGACGGCTTCCTTCTCGAGAGCGTCGAGCACGGCGAGCGATGGAGCCGGTTCTCGTTCCTCGGGCGCGCCGCGGTGGCGACGCTCGTGGCCCGGGGCCGCTCGGTGGTGGTGGAGTCCGGTGAGCTCGCCGTCGCCGCCCCTCTGGAAGAGGGCATACTCGCTGCCATAGAGGCAATCCTGGACGAGCTGCGCTCGCCGTCGCTCGGAGAGCTCCCTCCGCTGCACGGCGGCCTGGTCGGATATCTCGGCTACGACGTGGTGCGGGAGGTGGAGCGCCTCGGAGCCCCTCCGCACGACGATCTCGGGCTGCCCGACGCGGTCGTCTCGGTGATCGGGGAGCTGGCGGCGTTCGACCACTGGCGCCAGCGGGTGACACTCGTCGACAACGTGATCGTTCCCCTCACCGGCGACAGCACGCCCGACGTGGCCGCCGCCATGGGAAGGTACGGCCTCGCCAGCGGACGGCTCGAGCGGCTCCGGGACGACCTGGAGCACCCATCGGGTGAGCCGCTCGTGCCGCCGCCTGCCCGCTCGGAGACGTTGAGCGACTCCGACGTCAGACGGGTCGTCTCCTCGGCCGAATTCCAGCTCGCCGTGGAGGCGGCAAAGGAGTACATCCGTGCCGGGGAAGCCTTCCAGATCGTGCTCTCCCAGCGTTTCGACCTCGAGATCGGCTGTGAGCCCTTCGACATCTACCGCGTGCTGCGGCAGGTCAACCCGAGCCCGTACATGTTCTTCCTCCGGCAAGGGGGCGTCACGGTCATCGGCGCCTCGCCGGAGCCTCTCGTCCAGCTCCTCGACGGGCGGGTGATATCGAGACCCATAGCCGGCACGAGGAGGCGGGGCGAGACCGAGGAAGAGGATTCGAGGCTCGAGGGCGAGCTGGCCGAGCACCCGAAGGAGCTCGCCGAGCATGTCATGTTGGTCGACCTGGCCCGCAACGACGTCGGGCGGGTGGTGCGTTTCGGGACAGAGCACATCGGGGAGCTGATGACCATAGAGCGGTACAGCCACGTGATGCACCTCACCTCGCAGGTGTCCGGGGAGCTTGTGGCGGGCAAGGGCCCGATAGACGTGCTGCGGGCGACGCTGCCGGCCGGCACCGTCTCGGGCGCCCCGAAAGTGCGGGCGATGCAGATCATCGACGAGCTCGAGATGACAAAGCGCGGTCCATATGCCGGCGTCGTCGGCTACATCGACTTCTCCGGCAATCTCGACACCGCCATCGCCATCCGCACCCTTGTCGCCACCGCCGACGGACGCGCCTCGGTGCAGGCGGGCGCCGGCATTGTCGCCGACAGCGACCCGGAGGCCGAGGACGAGGAGTGCGGGGCGAAAGCGGCGGCCATTCTCGCCGCCATCGCCGGGGCGCGGAAGTTGTCGGCGGCCCACGATGTTGACAGCGCTGATGCCTGAGCACGATCTCGCCACGACGTACCGGGCGATCCGCCACGCGGTTGCGTGGCGCGTGCTGCCGCGCGATGCCGTCGTGGTCGAGGGCGCAGACGCCACGGAGTGGCTCCAAGGTCAGATCTCCCAGGACCTGGAGCGGCTGGGGCAGACCGGGGCGAGCGCCGAGACTCTCGTGCTGTCTCCTCAGGGCAAGATCGATTCGTATTGCCGCGTGACGAGGCTGGCGGACGGCCCACCGCGTGTATCTGCTCGATGTGAAGGCCGGTGCCGGGAGCAACCTCTACGAACGCCTCCGGCGTTTCCGGTTGCGGGTGAAGGCCACCGTCGTGATGCTCGACCGTCTCCACGTGCTCGAGCAGAGGGGCCCGGCGAGCAAATTGATCGATGGCGCCGGCGAGAGTGCCAGCGCCGCCGGGGGGCTCGGCGGGCTGGTACAGGTAGCCGTGTCGTGGCCGGGGCTTGAAGGGACCGACTGGCTCTTCACCGGCGACCCGTCGAAGATCCCCGCCCTGGCCGATTCTCTCGGGATCGGCGCCCGGCCCGGTGACGACGGGGCGTTCGAGGCCGCCCGAATCGAGGCCGGCGCCCCCGAGCTCGGCCGCGAGCTCACCGAACGGACCATCCCCCAGGAGGCGGCCGACCTCGTGACGAGGACGGTCAGCTTCACCAAGGGCTGTTACACCGGTCAGGAGCTGGTGGCACGCATCGACGCCCGCGGCTCCAACACCCCGAGACGACTCCGGGGTCTGGTTCTTCCGGCGGGGACGCAGCGCCCCGGAGCAGGCCTCGGCGGATCGCCGATCTCTCAGGGCGCCCAGGTCGTGGGCGAGGTGACGAGCGCGGCCTGGTCTCCCGGGCTCGACGCCCTCGTCGCCCTCGTCTACTTGAAGCGGGGAGTCGAGCTTCCGGCCGAGGTGACGGTGGGCATTGCTTCCTCAGAGGGCGGGGACCAGGAGACGGTACCGGGCGTCGTCCGGGAGCTGCCCCTCGCCACCCTCCGGGCTGCCGAGGAGCTTTCCTGATGGCCGCCGTCGTGCTCGCGCTGGCAGCGGCGCTCTGTAACGCCCTCGCGACCATCTTCGAGCGGCTCGGAGTCGAGACGGCGCCGGCCGGCACCGAGATGCGCTTGAGCCTGATCACTTATGTGCTCCGCCGGCCGGTGTGGTTTCTCGGATTCGGCAGCATGATCGGGGCTTTCATGTTCCAGGTGGCGGCGCTCAGCGAGGGCGGCCTGACACTCGTGCAGCCTCTGCTCGTCTCCGAGCTCGTATTCCTCGTGGCGATCCTCAGGATTTGGTTCGGGCGCCCGCTCGGCTGGCGCGAGGCCGCCGGGGTCGGCCTCACGGTGATCGGCCTGGCCACCTTCCTCACCGTGAGCAACCAGGGCGGCGGCGGCGCGCTGCCGTCATCGCTCGGCTGGATCCTCGTGATATCGGCGTCAGTCGGCGCGGTCGTGGTGTCTGTGTTCATGGCCCGCTTCGGATCCCGCCCGTGGCGGTCCGCCTGGTACGGCACAGGAGCGGCCATCTCCTTTGCTCTCGTGGCGGCGTTCATGAAGTCCACTACGACGCTCGAGTCGAGGATCGGGTTCGTCCACCTGTTCACCCACTTCGAGCCCTACGGCATCGCCGTGGGCGGGCTGTGCGGGTTGTTCCTCACCCAGAACGCCTTCCATGCCGGCCCGATCACCGCCTCGCAGGCGGCGCTCGTGATCGTGGACCCGATCGCCAGCATCGTGATCGGGGTGAGCCTCTTCGGGGACAACCTCAGGGGCTCCCTCGGCGCCCTCGCCGCCGACGCGTTCGCCTTGGCAGTCATGTCGGCCGGCCTGTTCATCCTCTGCCATTCCCCCCTGATCGTGAACACCTCGGCCGAGGACCGCCTGTCGCGGAGCCGGGATGCGAAAGGGCGCCCGTCTGCCAGCACGGCGTAGCGCTCGGCCTGCCCAGCAGGCCCTTCGCGCCCGGTAAGTAGGCTGCTGCAACGTGGCGACCTATCTCGACGGTATCCTGACCTGGCATCGCGCCAGGGCCGCCCGCGACACCCGCCACATCGGGCGGTTGACCGAAGCGGCGGCGTCCGTCGGTGGCGTGCGGAACTTCTCTGCTGGTCTGCGGCGGCCCGAGGCGTCGAAAGAGGCTTCTCACGACGGGATGCGCCCTGCCGTCATCGCCGAGGTGAAGAGGCGCTCGCCCTCCAAGGGGGATCTGGCCCTCGGCCTCGATCCATCGTCCCTGGCCTTCGAGTACGAGAGTGGGGGGGCCGCCTGCCTCTCCGTGCTGACCGACGAGCGGTTCTTCGCCGGGTCGCCTCAGGACCTGATCGCGGCGCGGGCGGCGACGAGCCTGCCTGTGCTGCGCAAGGACTTCACACTCTGCGAGGCCGACGTCTGCGACGCCCGTCTGATGGGGGCCGACTGCGTGCTCCTCATCGCCGCCGCCCTTGACGACGATCTGCTTGCTCGGTTGATAAGCCTCGCCGGAGCCCTCGGGATGAGCGCCCTCCTCGAGGTGCACGACGAGGCGGAGGCGGCCCGGGCGCTCGCCACCGGCGCAACCCTCATCGGAGTGAACCAACGGGACCTGAGCACCTTCGAGGTCGATCCTTCACGGGCCGAGCGGGTGGCGGACCAACTCCCGGCCTCGGTGGTGAAGGTGGCCGAGTCGGGCATCTCGTCGCCTGAGGACGCGGAGCGCCTCGGGAGAGCGGGCTTTGACGCGGTGCTGGTCGGAGAGGCCCTCGTGCGAAGCACCGACCGGCGTGCGGCGGTGCGCCGCCTCGTCGGAGCTACGACCGGCAACCGGCGCCAGCCCGCGCCGGAACACCAGCCCGTGCCGGACCACCAAGCCGTGCCGGATTACGGGCAAGCCCAGCCGGCCGCTGAGATGCCTGAGGGACACCTATGTGGGTGAAGATTTGCGGCGTCACGAGTGAGCAGGATGCGCTCTTGGCGGTGGCGATGGGGGCCGACGCCGTCGGCTTCGTGTTCGCTCCGTCGCCGCGCCAGATGAGGCCGAGCGACGTCCATGCCATAGTCCGCCGCCTCCCGCCGGAGATTCTCACCGTCGGCCTTTTCAGGGACGAGCGGGCGCAAAGGGTCGTCGAGGTCATCAACCAGACCAAGCTGAAGGCCGTCCAATTGCACGGCCATGAGAGCAGGGAGGACTGCGGCTACGTCTCGGGGCGGGTCCCGATCGTGATCAAGGCGTTCGCTGCCGGCGACGAGCGTCTCGCTCGGGCAGAGGAGTACGGGGCGGACATCATCCTCCTCGACGGGCCTTCTCCGGGCTCTGGCAAGGTGTTCGACTGGCGCCTCGCCGAGGGTGCCCCGCGCAGCCGGCGGCTCGTCCTCGCCGGCGGCCTGGACGCCGGCAACGTGGGTGATGCCATCCGGACGGTGCACCCCTGGGGCGTGGATGTCTCGACCGGCGTCGAATCGTCGCCGGGAAAGAAGGATCCCACGAAGATTCGAGCCTTCGTCCAGGCAGCCAAAGCTGCCGAGCCGGAGCCCTTCGACTCCGACGAGGCCGGACCGTACGACTGGCAGGAGGAATTTTGAGCCCATTGCATCACTCGAGCACGTTCACGATCATCGGCGAGATGATGCGGGAGCCGTCAGTCAGCGGACGCTTCGGTGACTACGGCGGGCGCTTCGTGCCTGAATCGCTCGTGCCGGCCTGTGAATCGCTCGAGGTGGCCTTCAGAAAGGCGTGGGGGGACCCGGTATTTCGGGGAGAGCTCGACCGGCTCCTGCGGGAGTACGGGGGCCGGCCGACACCGGTGTGGGAGTGCCGGCGTCTCAGCGAGCACCTCAAGCTCCGCGTGCTGCTGAAGCGGGAGGACCTCAACCACACCGGCTCTCACAAGCTCAACAACGTCATCGGCCAGGCCCTGCTTGCCAAGCAGATGGGCAAGAACCGCCTTGTCGCGGAGACAGGGGCCGGCCAGCATGGCGTCGCCACCGCCACGGCTGCCGCCTTGTTCGGGATGGCCTGCAGGGTCTACATGGGGGCGGTGGACGTCGCCCGCCAGGAGCTGAACGTCTTCCGGATGCAGCTACTCGGCGCCGAGGTCGTCCCGGTCGAGTCAGGAAGCCGGACGCTCAAGGACGCCATAAACGAGGCGCTGCGCGATTGGGTCGCCACCGTGGAGACGACCCACTACTGCCTCGGCTCGGTGATGGGGCCCCACCCCTATCCGTTCATCGTGAGGGAACTGCAGCGAGTCGTGGGCGAAGAAGCCCGCGGCCAGTGCAGGGAGATATTGCGGGCCGACCCGGACGTGGTTGTGGCCTGCGTCGGCGGCGGGTCGAATGCTGCCGGGACATTTGCCGGCTTCGTCGACTCCGGCGCCCGCCTCGTCGGAGTGGAGGCAGAGGGCGGGGCGGCGATGGGCCGGGGCATACCGGGAGTCGTCCACGGCATGCGCTCGAGGTTCCTCCAGGACGAGGACGGCCAGATTCTCGAGGCGAAGTCGATCTCGGCCGGGCTCGACTACCCGGGCATCGGCCCGGAACACGCCTTCCTCGGAGAGATCGGGCGGGCGGACTATGTCGAGGCCGCAGACGACGAAGTGGTGGAGGCCTTCCAGCTCCTCGCCGAGCTCGAAGGCATCATCCCCGCGCTGGAGCCGGCACATGCCCTCGCCTGGGTGATACGCGAGGCGGGGAGGTCGATACCGACCCGGTCGAGCGTTCTCGTCACATTGTCGGGCCGCGGGGACAAGGACGTGGATCTAGTGATGGAGCGCCTCCGTGGCCGGCGGTGAGGCCGCCGGTGAGGGCGACGGTGAGGGCGGGGCGACGGTGGCGAGGGGTGCCCTCGAGGAGAGGCTGCGCCTCCAGCGGGCCAAGGGCCGCAAGCTCCTCGTGCCTTATGTGACCGGCGGGCTCGGGCCGCACTGGGTGGCCTGCCTGGAGGCTGTGGCCGCGGCCGGCGCCGATGCGGTCGAAGTGGGGCTGCCATTCAGCGATCCCATGATGGACGGCCCGGTGATCCAGCGGGCGTCGATGCTGGCGCTCGAGGCTGGGGCGACGTCGCTCGGGATCATCTCGGCCGTCGGGGCGGCCGACGTCGGGATCCCTGTCGCCGTCATGACCTACTACAACGTGGTGGCGAGGACGGGCCACTATCGCATGGCTCGCCAGCTCGCCGAGGCCGGCATCGCCGGGGCCATCGTGCCCGACCTGCCCGTCGACGAGCTCGACGGCTGGGGCGACGCGGCCCGTGAGGCGGGAGTGGAGACAGTGCTTCTCGCCGCTCCGACGACACCCGAGCCGCGGTTGAAGATGATCGGGGCGCAGACGAGGGGCTTTCTCTACGCCATCGGAATGATGGGGGTGACGGGCGAGCGGACCGAGCTCGCCACCACGGCCGCAGAGACCGCCCGGCGCTGTAAAGAGGTCACCGACTGCCCGGTGCTCGTCGGGATCGGGATCACCACGCCCGCCCAGGCCGCCGAAGTCGCCCACGTAGCCGACGGCGTGGTGGTGGGCTCCGCCCTTGTCCGCCGCTTGCTCGACGGCGCCGGACCCGATGAAGTGGCCGGTCTCGTGGCCGAATTCCGTCGTGCTCTCGATGATGTTGCATGAGTATGCGGAGATCTGTATAATCATGTGATGAAGTGTGGAGTGGTCGGCGCCACCGGCTACCTCGGGGCGGAGCTCCTCCGGCTGTTGGCTGCCCATCCGGATCTCGACGTCGCCGCCGTCCAGGCGGACTCGACCGCGGGGGCGAACCTCGGAGCGCTATATCCGGCCCTGGCGCCGGCGTACGGGGACCTCGTGATCGACGCCTTGGAGCCCGGCAATCTCGAGGGATGTGACGTCGTCTTCGTCGCCCTCCCGTCCGGGCTGTCCCAGCCTGTCGTGTCGTCCCTCGTTGACATCGTCAGGCTGGTCGTCGACCTCGGGGCCGACTTCCGGCTCCGGGATCCGGCGCTGTACGAGGAGTGGTACGGCTTTTCTCACTCCTGTCCGGCTCTCATCGGCCAGGCGGTCTACGGGCTGCCCGAGCTGTACCGGGACGAGCTGCGAGGCGCCAGCCTCGTTGCCGCCCCAGGTTGCTACCCGACAGCGGCCTCCCTCGCCCTCGGCCCGCTCGTTCATGCCGGGCTGATCGGAAGGCGTGGAATCATCGTCGATGCGCGTGAGCGGCACATCCGGCGCGGGCAAGAGCCCGTCCGCGGGGCTGCACCATCCCCTCGCCAACGAGCGCTTCACCCCTTACGGGCTCCTGACACACCGGCACACGCCCGAGATCGAACAGGTGATCGAGGCCGAGGTCCTGTTCACGCCGCACCTGGCTCCGATGACGCGGGGGATCCTGGCCACCTGCTACGCCAGGCCCGCCACGGACGAGCCGATGACGACCGAGCAGGTGATCGGCGAGCTCCGCGCCCTCTACCACGGGGAGCCGTTCGTCCACGTGAGCGATGGTCTACCCTCGACCGGCGACGCGTACGGCTCCAATGTGGCCCACGTGACGGCGCGGGTCGATGGCCGCACCGGGTGGGTCGTCGTGATCTCCGCAATCGACAATCTCGTCAAAGGCGGCGCCGGCCAGGCGGTCCAGGCGGCGAACGTTGCCCTCGGCCTGCCGGAGACCGCCGGCCTTCCGGTGGCGGCGCTTTCGCC
The DNA here is from genome assembly GCA_963754255.1 of uncultured Actinomycetota bacterium. Classification (GTDB taxonomy): domain Bacteria; phylum Actinomycetota; class Acidimicrobiia; order Acidimicrobiales; family Bog-793; genus CAVWEW01. The sequence goes on along the minus strand of CAVWEW010000001.1, from coordinate 785,867 downwards.
ATGAGCGCGAACGAGCCCTCGCCGGCTCTCGGGGCGGCCATGATGGACCAAGAGCACTCGCCGGCGGCCAAGGCCGCCGTGCTCTGCGATGCGTTGCCGTACATCCGCCGCTTCTCCGGCCGAACCCTCGTCATCAAGTACGGCGGCAGCGCCCTCGATGACGAGGCCGAGACGCTCTCTCGCTTCGCCGAGGACGTCGTCCTCCTGCGGTCGATCGGGATCGGTGCCGTCGTGGTCCACGGGGGCGGCCCTCAGATCGGCGCTCTCATGCGGCGGCTGGGGAAGGTACCGGAATTCCGCGACGGCCTGCGGGTAACCGACACCGAGACTCTCGACATCGCCCGGATGGTCCTCGTCGGAAAAGTCAACCGGGACATAGTGGGGGCGATAAATGCCCACGGGCCGCTCGCGGTGGGGATGTCTGGCGAGGACGGTGGCCTGATCAGCGCTACCCAGCGCGATCCCGCTCTCGGATACGTGGGCGACGTCATGGCCGTGGAGCCGTCTATCCTCCGCCGGCTCCTGGCCGAGGGGCTCGTGCCCGTGGTGGCCACGATAGGTGCGGATGCGACCGGGCAGGCCTACAACATCAACGCCGACACCGTCGCCGGCGCCATCGCCGAAGCGCTCGGTGCCGAGAAACTGATGTTCCTCACCGACATCGAGGGCATCCGCTCGGATCCGATGGATGAGGGCTCCCTCATCAGCTCGATGTCGCCCGCCGACGTGGACAACCTGATCGGCTCCGGGGCCGTGTCGGAGGGCATGATCCCAAAGGCGAGGGCCGCAGCGCGGGCAGTCCGCCACGGGGTGACGAGCGCCCACATCCTCGACGGCCGGGTCAGCCATTGCCTTTTGCTCGAGTTGCTCACTCCCGCAGGCATCGGATCGATGGTGACCTCTCCGTGACCCTGATGCACACCTACGCACCCGTCCCGGTGGTGTTCACGCGGGGGGAGGGGACGATCCTCTTCGACGAGGACGGCCGGCGGTACCTCGACTTCCTGAGCGGGCTGGCAGTGACCTCTCTCGGCCACGGCCACCCGCGCCTCGCCAACGCCCTCGCCCGGCAGGCGCTTCGGCTCGTCCACGTCTCGAACTTGTTCGGCAACGAGCTCGCCGGGCCGTTGGCGGCGGCCATCGACGAGCTGATCGGCGACGGCGAGCAGGCGGGTGGTGAGGTCTTCTTCGCCAATTCGGGTGCCGAGGCCAACGAATGTGCCATCAAACTCGCCCGGCGCTTCGCCGGCCATGGCCGGTTTGCCGTGGTGTCGGCTTACGGGTCGTTCCACGGCCGCACTCTCGCCACGTTGCACGCCACCGGCCAGCCGGACAAGCACGAGCCCTTCCAGCCCCTGCCGGAGGGCTTCCGTCACGTCGCCTACGGGGACATCGAGTCTCTCGCCGCCGCCTGCGACCCGACGGTCGTGGCGGCCGTGCTCCTCGAGGCGATTCAGGGTGAAGGAGGCGTCGTGCCGGCACCTCCCGGCTACCTGGCAGAAGTCCGGCAGCTGTGCGACGAACGCGGCATCCTCCTCATTCTCGACGAGATACAGACCGGTCTCGGGCGGACGGGGCGCTGGTTCGCCTTCCAGCACGCCGGAATCAGGCCGGACGTCGTCACGATGGCCAAGGCTCTCGGCAACGGAGTGCCGATCGGGGCGTGCTGGGCGAGCGTCCCGGTGGCAGGTGCCTTCCAGCCAGGCGACCACGGGAGCACCTTCGGGGGCCAGCCTCTCGCCTGCGCGGCGGCGCTCGAGACGCTCGCCATCATGTGCGAGATCGATGCGCCGGCTCGGGCGGAGCGGCTCGGCGGCCGGCTGGCGGCCGGCCTGGAGGCGATCCACGGCATCGACCGCGTGCGGGGGTCCGGGCTGCTCCTCGGGGCCCTGCTCGGTGAGGGGAGGGACGCGAGGAAGGTCACGACCGAGGCGCTCCGGCGCGGCCTCGTGGTGAACTCGCCGGTGCCGGGCGTCCTGCGCCTGGCACCGCCCCTCACCGTGTCTGAGGACGAGATAGACCGGGCGCTCCAAATCCTGGCAGAGGTTCTGCGTGTACAGCCGTGAGATCTCTTCGCGAAGCCATGACTGACGGGACACGCCAGCCCGTGGGAAAGCCCCGGCGCCACCACGTGATCCAGCGCCTCCTGGCCGATCACCATGTCGCCAGCCAGGAACAGCTCGTCGACCTGCTTGCCGCCGAAGGACTGGCGGCCACACAGGCCACTGTCTCGCGCGACCTCGAGGAGCTCGGGGCGATCAAGGTGCGAATCCCGGGCACCGAACGCCCCGTCTACGCAGTCGCCGAGCTGCCGAAGGATCAAGCCGTGCCCGCAGAGCACCTGCGGAGAGTGCTCGGGGAGTGGGTCGTCGACGTGGCCTGGTCCGGGAACCTCGTCGTGTTGCGGACTCCTCCCGGCTCGGCTCACGTCGTGGCCTCCGCCCTCGACAGGACCGGCCTCGACGGGGTGATCGGAACAGTGGCAGGAGACGACACGGTGCTCGTCGTGGGGTGGGAAGGAAGTGGGTCGGCTCTGGCGGACCGCCTGGCCGAGCTGGCCGGGCGGTAGCAGTCGGCGTTCCTGGTGACCCTACGCGGCCGCCACGGCGGCAATCCGTCAGAGTTGCGAATCGGTACGCTCGGCGACGGCCGAGGGAGAGCGGCGCCCGGCGCCGGGGAAGAGGGTCTGAGCAGATGTCACCTCGCGTAGTGCTTGCTTACTCAGGAGGCCTCGACACCTCCGTGGCCGTTCACTGGCTGGGGGCCGAGCTCGGCTACGAGGTCGTGGCGGTGGCCGTCGACGTCGGCCAGGGAGGGGATCTCGCCGCCGCTGCCCGCCCGGGCATTGGCCGCCGGGGCGGTTGAGGCTCTCGTCGTCGATGCCCGCGATGAGCTCGCCCACGATGTCATCCTGCCTGCGCTTGCCGCCAACGGGCGCTACGAAGGCCGCTACCCCCTCGTCTCGGCACTCTCGCGGCCGGTGATCGTACGCCATCTGGTGGCCGAGGCGCGGCGGCACGGTGCTGTCGCCGTCGCCCACGGCTGCACCGGCAAGGGCAACGACCAGGTGCGTTTCGACGTGGCGACCCGCGCTCTCGCGCCGGATCTCGAGATCGTCGCTCCGGTCCGGACGTGGGGCATGACCCGGGAGCAGACGATCGACTACGCCGAGAAGCACGAGCTGCCGATCACAATCTCTCGCGACCGGATCTACTCGATCGACGAGAACCTCTGGGGACGCTCCATCGAGTGCGGCATCCTGGAGGATCCGTGGGCGGCGCCTCCGGCGGACATATTCGCCAGGACCGTGCCGACGGCGGCCGAGCCTTTGGAGCTGGTGATCGGGTTCGAGGCGGGCGTCCCGGTCAGCCTCGACGGCGAGTCGCTCGACCTCGTGGAGCTGATCGGCCGTCTCGACCGGACCGTCGGCTCGTTCGGCATCGGGCGGGTCGACATGGTGGAGGGACGGCGCGTGGGCATCAAGAGCCGGGAGGTCTACGAGTGCCCCGCCGCCGTGGCCCTGGTCTCCGCCCACGTCGATCTCGAGGGACTGACGCTCGAGCGCGAGGTCGCCCACGAGAAGGCAAGGCTGGAGCCTCGTTTCGCCGAGCTCGCCTACGACGGGATGTGGTTCTCCCCCCTGCGGGAGGCGCTGAGCGCCTTCATGGCCAGCACGCAACGCTGGGTGACCGGTGAGGTGCGCCTCCGCCTCAGCCCCGGCGGAGGATTGGAGATCGTAGGCAGACGGAGCCCCCGGGGGCTGTACGACCACGGGTTGGCCACCTACGACGCCGCCGACTCGTTCCGGCACGAGGATGCCGAAGGCTTCGTCCGGCTGTTCGGCCTCGGCATTCAGACATGGGCGGCGCGCCAGGGTGCCTCGGCGGCGGGAGCGGACGGGGCGGCGGCAGACGGGCCGGCAGGCGGAGGCGGTCAGACGCAGCAGGCCGGGGATTCGACTCACGGCGGTGGCACCGCTTCATGACGCTGTGGGCTCACCGCATGAGCGCGCCGCCGGCGCCGGAGATGATGGCCTTCACGTCAGAGCCTGTCATTCGACCGGCGGCTGGCTGCCTATGACATCGAGGCTTCGATCGCGCATGTGCACGGGCTCGAGCGCTCCTCGATCGTCGATGGGCCCGAAGCTCGCCTGCTCGTCGACGCCCTCCGCCGCGCCGGTGACGAGCTGTCAGCCGGTCTGTTCGAGTTCGAGCCCGGCGACGAGGACATCCACACGGCTATCGAACGGCGTGTCCGGCAACTCGCCGGCGCGGCCGGCGCCAAGCTGCACAGCGGCCGGAGCCGGAACGACCAGGTGGCCACGGCGATGCGCCTCTATGCCCGGGACGAACTGGTTCGCATCGCCGACCTGGTGCTCCAGCTGCAACGGACGCTCGAGCGCCGGGCTGTCAATGCCGGGCAGGCATATCTTCCCGGCTACACGCATATGCAGCGCGCTCAGCCGGTGCTGCTGGCCCACTACCTGCTCGCCCACGGCTGGGCCTTTGCCCGCGACATCGACCGGCTGCTCGCCACGGTGGAGCGGCTCGACGTCTCCCCGCTCGGCGCCGGCGCCCTCGCCGGCAGCTCCCTGTCGCTCCGGCCCGACGAAGTCGCGGCCGAGCTCGGCATGTCCGGCTCGCGTGCAGAACTCGCTCGATGCCGTAAGTGACAGGGACTTCGTGGCCGAGGCGCTCTTCGACATCGCCCTCATCGGCGTGCACCTGTCGGGCCTCGGAGAGGAGATCGTCATCTACTCCACGGAGGAGTTCGGTTTCTTCCGCCTCGACGACGCTTGGGCGACGGGGAGCTCAATGCTCCCCCAGAAGAAGAACCCGGACGTGGCCGAGCTGGCCCGCGCCAAGGCGGGCAGGCTGGTCGGTCACCTGGCCGGCTTCTTGACCACCTTGAAGGGGCTCCCGCTGGCGTACAACCACGACCTGCAAGAGGACAAGGAGCCGCTCTTCGACTCTGCCGACCAGGTCAGCCTGGCGCTCGTCGCCATGCAGGGGCTCATGGCGACCGTCGTGTTCGAGACCGAGGCCATGCAGGCGGCCGCCAACGACCCGATGCTCGCCGCCCTCGACCTCGCCGAATGGCTCGTCGGTCGCGGCGTCCCGTTCCGGGACGCCCACGGGATCGTGGGCGCGCTCGTGCGGGAGTCGCTCGAGCGGCGCGTGCCGCTCGCCGAGTTGATCGAGTCCCACCCCGCCTTCGGTGACGACGCCCTCAGGCTGCTGGAGCCCGGTGTGGCCCTTCGCCGGCGCCGCACACCCGGGGGCAGCGGGCCGGAGCCGGTGGCGGCTCAGCTCGAGCAGTTCCGTGACCAACTGCTCGGGGACTCCGAGCGGATCGCCGCCAGACGGAGGTGAGCCCGGCGCGGGGGGTCACCCGGACCGGGCCAGGCGAACCGGCGTCACATCGTGAGCGGGGGAGGCAGGCGCCACGAAAGGCGGACGGCACGTCAAGCTCCCCGCAGGCGCGCTCGCACGGCATCCTCGCCGAGCTGCTCGCCGGCGATCCTGTCGAGGTGGCCCCGCAACTGCTCGGCATGCGGCTCGACGCCGGCGGGACCGCCGGGCGGATCGTGGAGGTGGAGGCCTACCGAGGCGCCGACGATGCGGCCTCGCACGCCTTCCGCGGCCCTACGCAGAGAAACCGCACCATGTTCGGTCCTCCCGGCCTCCTCTACGTCTACCTCAGCTACGGCATGCACTACTGCTGCAACGTGGTCTGCCGGCAGGAGGGGCAGGCCGGCGCAGTCCTCATCAGGGCGCTGGCGCCGCTCAGCGGCCTCGAGACCATGCGCGGGAGGCGGCTGCGAGCGCGGCGGGACACAGACCTGTGCTCCGGCCCCGGAAAGCTCTGCCAGGCCCTCGGGCTCGACCGGGGAGCCGACGGCCTCGACCTGCTCGATCCGTCCAGCCCGGTCCGCCTGGTCGAGGACCGGCTCGAGGCACCGCCCGCCGTCGCCAGCGGACCCCGCATCGGCCTCGCCCACGCCCTCGCCACCGCCGGCGAACCGTGGCGATTCTTCGTCATAGGTGACCCGAACGTGTCCCGAGGACCGCGGGCGGCGCTATCCTGCTGAACAGCGACCGGGGCTTACGGGCCCCAGGCTCGCCCGTGGCTCGGTTGTCCGGTTGACAGGCCGAGCGGCGGTGGTAAGATGAAAAGCCGCTCGGAGCGAAGTACTGCTTCGGCACACCCCCGGCGTGGGAGCCTCGGCTCCCTTTCAGGGGGACAAGCGTGGGCGGCTTTCCTCAGGGAAAGTCAGCCCGGTAGAGCGCGGTGGCACCTCCTTCCGCGAGGAAGTGTGTCCCGGCGTCGCTCCTTGACAACGGAGAAGGAACAGCTAAAAGCCAGTGCGGGTGACCGACGGCGCCTTTATGGCGTCCTCGGTCATCGAAGTCAATGCACTTGGACGGACAACAATCCGTTTCTGGTGCCAGTCGGCAAGGGGCGACCGTAGCTCCGATGCCGGCTCTCCTGATCGAAGCCCGAGGGTGCACAACCCCCGGTGCCAGATCTCGATGGAGAGTTTGATCCTGGCTCAGGACGAACGCTGGCGGCGTGCCTAACACATGCAAGTCGAACGAGGTCCATCCGGTGGCAACACCGGTGAAGACCTAGTGGCGAACGGGTGCGGAACACGTGAGCAACCTGCCCCGAAGACCGGGATAACAGCGGGAAACTGCTGCTAATACCGGATGTCCCCACCGGTCCCGCATGGGACTGTGAGGAAAGGATTCCGCTTCGGGAGGGGCTCGCGGCCTATCAGCTTGTTGGTGGGGTAACGGCCCACCAAGGCGACGACGGGTAGCTGGTCTGAGAGGACGATCAGCCACACTGGGACTGAGACACGGCCCAGACTCCTACGGGAGGCAGCAGTGGGGAATCTTGCGCAATGGGCGAAAGCCTGACGCAGCAACGCCGCGTGGGGGATGAAGGCCTTCGGGTTGTAAACCCCTTTCAGTGGGAACGAAATTGACGGTACCCACAGAAGAAGCCCCGGCCAACTACGTGCCAGCAGCCGCGGTGATACGTAGGGGGCGAGCGTTGTCCGGATTTATTGGGCGTAAAGAGCTCGTAGGCGGCTTGGTAAGTCGGATGTGAAACCTCCAGGCTCAACCTGGAGATGCCATTCGAGACTGCCATGGCTAGAGTCCGGTAGGGGACCACGGAATTCCTGGTGTAGCGGTGAAATGCGCAGATATCAGGAGGAACACCGGTGGCGAAGGCGGTGGTCTGGGCCGGCACTGACGCTGAGGAGCGAAAGCGTGGGGAGCGAACAGGATTAGATACCCTGGTAGTCCACGCCGTAAACGTTGGGCACTAGGTGTGGGGCCTTATCAACGGGTTCCGTGCCGCAGCTAACGCATTAAGTGCCCCGCCTGGGGAGTACGGCCGCAAGGCTAAAACTCAAAGGAATTGACGGGGGCCCGCACAAGCGGCGGAGCATGTGGCTTAATTCGATGCAACGCGAAGAACCTTACCTGGGCTTGACATGCGGGTTAAGGCGCAGAGATGCGCTGACCTTCGGGTCCCGTACAGGTGGTGCATGGCTGTCGTCAGCTCGTGTCGTGAGATGTTGGGTTAAGTCCCGCAACGAGCGCAACCCTTGTCCTATGTTGCCAGCGGGTAATGCCGGGGACTCGTAGGAGACTGCCGGGGTCAACTCGGAGGAAGGTGGGGATGACGTCAAGTCCTCATGCCCCTTATGTCCAGGGCTGCACACATGCTACAATGGCCGGTACAAAGGGCTGCTATCTCGCGAGAGTGAGCGAATCCCAAAAAGCCGGTCTCAGTTCGGATCGCAGTCTGCAACTCGACTGCGTGAAGTCGGAGTCGCTAGTAATCCCGGATCAGCAACGCCGGGGTGAATACGTTCCCGGGCCTTGTACACACCGCCCGTCAAACCACGAAAGTCGGCAACACCCGAAGCCGGTGACCCAACCTTAGGGAGGGAGCCGTCGAAGGTGGGGTCGGTGATTGGGGTTAAGTCGTAACAAGGTAGCCGTACCGGAAGGTGCGGCTGGATCACCTCCTTTCTAAGGAGTCACGGTCAGTCCGGTTTGAGGCGTGCCTCACACAAGTGAGGCCCATTTCGAGCCGGCGCTGAGAACTCCCAGTTGATCACTGGCTATTCGGTACTGTTTCGGTCTGCTCCCGGTTGACTGCCGGTGGGCCCAGCGAGCTTCGGCCTGCTGTCCCCGCTGGGACTCCCGGGCGAGCCAGGCCGCAGCGGTGGCCGAGTTGTTCCTTCTCCGTTGCCAGGGAGCGGCGCCACGACATGCCGTCGTGCCCCTTGAGAACTCCATAGCGAGCACGAGCATCTTTTGTTCTCCAAGCTACAAAGAGCCAACGGTGGATGCCTTGGCGCCTGAAGCCGAAGAAGGACGTGGATGGCTGCGATAAGCCACGGGGAGCTGCCTATCAAGCTTCGATCCGTGGATGTCCGAATGGGGAAACCCGGCACCTGTCATGGGGTGTCACTCCGGTCTGAATGAATAGGACCGGCAGAGGGAACCGGGGGAATTGAAACATCTCAGTACCCCGAGGAGAGGAAAGCAACAGCGACTCCCTGAGTAGCGGCGAGCGAAACGGGAATAGCCTAAACCGATGCGGTGTCAAGCCTGGTGGCGTTGCCGCATCGGGGTCGTGGGACGTGGATGAAGGGGCACCAGACCCTTCACGGAGTTACAAAGCTGCTGCTTAGTGGAAGTGTGCTGGAACGACGCGCCATAGCGGGTAAGAGCCCCGTACACGAAAAGCAAGCAGCCTCCGTCCACCCATCCCGAGTAGCGCCGGATCCGGGAAAGCCGGCGTGAATCTACGAGGACCACCTCGAAAGGCTAAGTACTCACAGGCGACCGATAGCGAACTAGTACCGTGAGGGAAAGGTGAAAAGCACCCCGGGAGGGGAGTGAAATAGTACCTGAAACCGTTGGCTTACAAACAGTCAGAGCGTCGTCACCTCCTACGGGAGGTGGCCGTGATGGCGTGCCTTTTGAAGAATGAGCCAGCGAGTTACCGTGTGTGGCGAGGTTAACCCGATTGGGGGAGCCGGAGCGAAAGCGAGTCTGAACAGGGCGTTCAGTCGCATGCGGTAGACCCGAAGCCGAGTGATCTAGCCATGGGCAGGCTGAAGCGGGGGTAAGACCCCGTGGAGGGCCGAACCCACTTTGGTTGAAAACAAAGGGGATGACCTGTGGTTAGGGGTGAAAGGCCAAACAAACTCGGTGATAGCTGGTTCTCCCCGAAATGCATTTAGGTGCAGCGTCAGATGTTCAGCATCGGAGGTAGAGCACTGAATGGGCTAGGGGGCCTACAAGCTTACCGACCCCAATCAAACTCCGAATGCCGATGCTCCAGAGTCTGGCAGTGAGACCACGGGGGATGAGCTTCGTTGGTCGAAAGGGAAACAGCCCAGACCGCCAGCTAAGGCCCCAAATTCTAGGCTAAGTGGAAAACGATGTGGGAACGCAGAGACAGCCAGGAGGTTGGCTTAGAAGCAGCCACCCTTGAAAGAGTGCGTAATAGCTCACTGGTCGAGTGGTCCCGCGCGGACAATGTAACGGGGCTCAAGCCTAGAGCCGAAGCTGCGGGCTCCTGCCTAGAGCAGGAGCGGTAGGGGAGCGTCGATCTTGCCGAGAAGCGGCGGTGGGAACCGTCGTGGAGCGTGATCGAGTGAGAATGCTGGCATGAGTAGCGAGAGAGGAGTGAGAAACTCCTCCGCCGTAAGCCCAAGGGTTCCTGGGGAAGGCTAATCCACCCAGGGTCAGTCGGGAGCTAAGGCGAGGCCGAGAGGCGTAGTCGATGCACAACTGGTTGATATTCCAGTACCACCGTGTCCGCGCCCATTCCAATCCGGGGGAACTGCGGGGCTGGTCTTCGGACCGATCCGCTGGAACCCGAGGCGGACAGCAAAGGGGGGACGCAGGAGGATAAGTGAACCCAGGCGCTGGTTGTCCTGGGGGAAGCGTGTAGGGGGAGTCCTAGGCAAATCCGGGGCTCACATACCCTGAGACGTGATCCCGAGCCATTCCAGGCGAAGTCACTGAGTCCATGCTGCCAAGAAAAGCCCCTAGCGAGCTGGCACGGTGCCCGTACCCCAAACCAACACAGGTGGGCGGGTAGAGCATACCAAGGCGATCGGGAGAACTGTGGTTAAGGAACTCGGCAAAATTCCTCCGTAACTTCGGGAGAAGGAGGGCCTCGATAGGGTGACGGACTTCGCGTCCCGAGCTCGAGGGGGCCGCAGAGAATTGGGGGAAGCGACTGTTTACTAAAAACACAGCAGCGTGCGAAGTCGTAAGACGATGTATACGCTGTGACGCCTGCCCGGTGCCGGAAGGTTACGGGGAGGGGTTAGTCCTTCGGGACGAAGCTCTGAACCTAAGCCCCGGTAAACGGCGGCCGTAACTATAACGGTCCTAAGGTAGCGAAATTCCTTGTCGGGTAAGTTCCGACCTGCACGAATGGCGTAACGACTTCCCCACTGTCTCAACCACAGACCCGGCGAAATTGAACTACGAGTAAAGATGCTCGTTAGCTGCACCAGGACGGAAAGACCCCGTGGACCTTTACTGCAGCTTGATGTTGAGCTTTGGTACGGATTGTGTAGGATAGGTGGGAGCCTAGGAAGCTTCGGCGTTAGCCGGGGTGGAGGCAACCTTGAAATACCACCCTGTTCGTGCTGGGGCTCTAACCTCGACCCGTAAGCCGGGTCAGGGACAGCGTCAGGTGGGCAGTTTGACTGGGGCGGTCGCCTCCTAAATTGTAACGGAGGCGCGCAAAGGTTCCCTCAGGCTGGTTGGCAATCAGCCGTCGAGTGCAATGGCAAAAGGGAGCTTGACTGCGAGACCTACAAGTCGAGCAGGTGCGAAAGCAGGCCATAGTGATCCCGCGATTGCGTGTGGAAGCGTCGTGGCTCAACGGATAAAAGGTACCCCGGGGATAACAGGCTCATCTTCCCCAAGAGTCCATATCGACGGGAAGGTTTGGCACCTCGATGTCGGCTCGTCGCATCCTGGGGCTGAAGCCGGTCCCAAGGGTTGGGCTGTTCGCCCATTAAAGCGGTACGCGAGCTGGGTTTAGAACGTCGTGAGACAGTGGACATAAAATCTGGCTGTCTATAAATTTGGCTATTTGCTGGAAACGCCGGAGTATCCTGCGCTACTCGCCAGCGTCTTCTGCCACTAATACACCCCGTAAGTACGGTGGGGTCGTGGCAAGCGATGGCAGTGACAATGCGACAGGTGCGGTCAATCAGCAGGAAAGGCTGGATGCGTACATCGCAGGTTTCGTCGATGGCGAAGGTAGCTTTCACGTGGCGATCCAGAGGAACCCGAGCACGCGACTGCAGTGGCAGTTAGTGCCCGAGTTCCGAGTAAGTCAAGATGTCGCCCGGGTGGGGATATTGCACCTCATCAGGGAGCGTCTTGAATGTGGATCGGTGCGGGAGAATCATCGCCACTCTGTGCGGGATTGTACATTCGTGTACGTCGTGCGCCAGAGGGCGGCTCTTCTCGAGAAAGTTGTCCCGTTCTTCGAACGGAACCCGCTTCTGAGCTGCAAGCAGGAAGAGTTCGTGACTTTCGCCGACATCGTTCGGCGGATGGCAAGTAGCGAACATCTGACGCGTGAGGGTTTTGAGCGGTTGGCCGCTCGAGCTCTTGTGATGAACGGCGGGGGACGCTACCGCCGGATTCATCGCAGCACAGGTCCAGAATCCTCAGAGACCATATGCCAGGCGCCTCCGTGTCGGAGGTGAAGAGATGGTCCGATCTGCATGGCGACATGCAGAGCCAGGCAGAAATGCCCTGGCCCCCGGCACCTAGTGTCGGCGGTAACAAACATGTCGGTCCCTATCCGGTGCAGCCGTAGGAGATCTGAGGAAGGCTGTCCCTAGTACGAGAGGACCGGGACGGACGCAGCTCTCGTGTGCCAGTTGTCCTGCCAAGGGCACCGCTGGTTTGCGACCTGCGGAAGGGATAAGCGCTGAAAGCATCTAAGCGCGAAGCTCGTTCCAAGATGAGATCTCCCACAGGGATAACCTGGTAAGGCCCGTGGTCAGAACACCACGTTGATAGGCCGGAGGTGTACGCACGGCAACGTGTTCAGCCGACCGGTACTAATCGGCCGAGGGCTTGGGGCTCGTGCTCGCTATGGAAGGCTCACAGGGGCGACGGTCGTCGTCGCCCTGACGGCTGCAGACCGCCTGGCATGTGCCGGGAGCAAGGGTCGGCAGCCGTAAGAGCGAAAGGTTTCCGGTGGCCATAGCGGCAGGGTCACACCCGTTCCCATCCCGAACACGGAAGTTAAGCCTGCCTGCGCCGATGGTACTTGGGGGGAGGCTCCCTGGGAGAGTAGGTCGCCGCCGGAATTTGTCTGGGAAGAGCCCCGCGCCTGACGGCGCGGGGCTCTTTCGTTGCCGGGGTATGGTGCCTCTCATGCCTGTCCGCAACCCTCAGCCGCGGCGCGCCCGCGCTCCTCGGGTTCCGGACGGGGCGGCCCGCCCCCACTACCAGTCACGGCAGGAGCGCAACTTCGAGCTGCCGGAGTCGGTGACTCGCGAGCTGCGTGAGTCCTCCACCGGCCGGGGCGTCCCGAGTCTCGAGCGCCGCCTGGCGGCCGCGGCGCGGGCGTACGAGCGGGACCGGTACCCGGAGGCTCTCGCAGCCATCAGGCCGGTTGTCGATGCCACTCCGACGTCCGCGTCAGTCCGCGAGCTGTACGGGCTCATCCTCTACCGGCTCGGGCGGTGGAGGAACGCTGCCAAGGAGCTACGGGAGTTCCACGCTCTCAGCGGATCGTTCGACCAGCACCCGGTGATCGCCGACTGCGAGCGGGCAATGGGCCACCTCCCCCGGGTGGAGGAGATCTGGACAGAGATCCGCCGGGCCGGCGTGGGGCGGGAGGTCCTCGTCGAAGGCCGGCTCGTCATGGCCGGAGCGCTGGCGGACGCCGGCCAATTGAGTGAGGCGATCGAGCTTCTGAAGACGGAGGGGCGGACCCGAAAGCATCCTGACCTTGCTCACTTGCGGGAGTGGTACGCCCTGGCCGACCTGTACGAGCGCGCCGGCGACCTCTCGCGCGCCCGCGAGCTGTTCCGCCGGGTGGCAGTCGCCGCGCCGGATCTGCTCGACGCACCGGAGCGGCTGGCGGAGCTTCGCTAAAGCGGTCAGGTCCCTTCGCCAGCGCACCGGCCTCGCCTCGCGCCGGCGCAAGGGCTTGCACCAAGCGAGGATGGGCTCGAACCCCGGGCGACTAGCCACGTGCGGCCGTGCCGGCCTCGTCCCCTCGAGCCTCTCGGGAAGCTACCGTCGTCTGGCGTGGATCGTCTCGGGCTCGTCGGGCTGCCCAATTCGGGCAAGTCGGCCCTCTTCAACGCCCTCACCGGCGGGCAGGCAACCGTCGCCCCGCACCCGTTCTCCACGACCGAGAGCGAGATCGGGGTCGGCCACGTGCCCGACGAGCGGCTCGACGCCCTCGCCGAGCTGAGCAAGAGCCGCAAGGTCGTCCAGGCCGCCTTCGAGGTCGTCGACATCGCCGGCGTGCAGAAGTCAGGCGAGCACGGCTCGGGAACCGACGGGCTCGGGACGAAGTTCCTGAGCGGCGTCCGGGAAGTCGACGCCCTCTGTTACGTGCTGCGGAGCTTCGAAGACGAGTCAGTGCCGGGCGAGACGGATCCGGAGGCGGCGCTCGAGGTGCTCGAGCTCGAGCTCGTGCTAGCCGATTCGGCCACACTCGAGTCCCAGCTCGCCAAGAAACGCAAGCCAGGCTCCGTGGAGCCCACCTTCCAGGCCGCCCTCGACGCTGCGCCGGCCGCCCTCGACGTGCTGCACGGGGGGACGCCGCTCTATCGATCAAGCTTGACGGCAACCCGGCGCGAGGCGCTCCGGCCGCTCTTTCTCCTCACCAACAAGGCGGTGCTGGCCGTGGTCAACACCGGTGAGGATGCGGCGGCCTCGCCGGCGACCGAGGCGCTCGCCGAGCGACTCTCCGGCTCAACTGGGAGGGCGGGCCGAGGTCCTGGCGGTCTCGGTCCAACTGGAGGCGGAGGCGGCGCGGCTCGACCCGGGGGAGCGGGCCGAGCTGCTGGAGGGCCTCGGCCTCGGCGACGGTGCCCTCGTCCGGGTGGCACGGGCCGCCTATGCCATCTTGGGCAGAAGCACGTTTCTCACCACGGGCGAGAAGGAGTCGCGGGCATGGACCTTCCGGGCGGGAGCCAAGGCGCCTGAGTGCGCCGGCGTCATTCACTCGGATTTGCAGCGGGGTTTCATAAAGGCAGATGTCATCTACTGGTCCGATCTTCTCGCCGCCGGCTCGTTCGCGGCGGCCCGCGCCAAGGGCCAGGTTCGTCTCGAAGGCAAGGACTACGTCGTGCAGGACGGCGACGTCCTCGAGATCAGATTCAACGTCTGACCCGCTGCCGGTAGGCTCCTTGGGGCGAGAGCGAGAGGAGAGCCTTGTGGGTACAGACATACACGAGTTGCTGGGTGACGAGGCCGAGTCCCTCCTCGGCCACGAGGCGAAGGCCTTTCCACGCCACGAGCTCGTGCTGCCCGGCCCGGACTTCATCGACCGCGTCCTCGTGCCGAGTGACAGGCCCATCGCCGTGCTGCGCAACCTGCAGGCCACTTTCGGCCACGGCCGGCTCGCCGGCACCGGCTACCTCTCCATCCTGCCGGTGGATCAGGGGATCGAGCACTCGGCGGCGGCCAGCTTCGCGAAGAACCCGATCTACTTCGATCCCGAGCGCCTGATCGAGCTGGCCATGGCGGCCGAGTGCAATGCCATCGCATCGACTCTCGGTGGCCTAGGCATAGTGGCCCGGAAGTACGCCCACAAGATCCCCTTGATCGTCAAGCTGAACCACAACGAGCTGCTGAGCTACCCGCCCGAGCCCGATCAGGTTCCCTTCGGGCAAGTGAGCCAGGCGGTCGACATGGGGGCCGTCGGCGTGGGGGCGACCATCTACTTCGGCTCGGCGGAGTCCACGCGGCAGATCCGGGAAGTGAGCGCCATGTTCGCCGAAGCGCACCGCCGCGGTCTCTACACCGTGTTGTGGTGCTACCTGCGCAACGACGCCTTCAAGAAGGACGGAGTGAACTACGAGGTGGCGGCCGACCTGACGGGCCAGGCGAACCACCTCGGCGTGACGATCGAAGCCGACATCATCAAGCAGAAGCAACCGGAGAACAACGGCGGCTACACCGCCATCGGCTTCGGCCGGACGGATCCGCTCGTGTACGACAAGCTGACGACCGACAACCCGATCGACCTGACACGCTGGCAGGTGGTCAACTGCTACGCCGGGAGGATCGGGCTCATCAACTCGGGGGGCGAGTCGAAGGGCGGCGACGACCTTGCCCAGGCCGTCCGCACAGCCGTCATCAACAAGCGGGCGGGCGGGACGGGGCTCATCGTGGGCAGAAAATCCTTCCAGCGGCCGATGGAGGAGGGCGTCGCCCTCATCAATGCCGTGCAGGACGTCTATCTCGATCCAACTGTCGCCATTGCCTGACTCCGCACGCAGCGACTCATAAACGCCAGCTCACACCGCTCCACCACTACAATCTGTTGCAGCGAAGATGTCGCAGCGGACGGAGATGATGTGACGAGCAGGACCGGCACCCCCCGGCAGGCGCGCAAGGTCATCGAGATCGACCAGGTCGTGATCCGCTTCGCCGGGGACTCCGGAGACGGCATGCAGGTCACCGGGGACCGTTTCACCAACGAGAGCGCCATCTTCGGCAACGACCTCTCCACCTTGCCCAATTTCCCGGCGGAGATACGCGCCCCGGCCGGGACGCTGGCGGGCGTGTCTGCCTTCCAGGTCCACATCTCCGATCACGAGATACTGACGCCAGGCGACTCCCCGAACGTGCTCGTGGCGATGAACCCGGCCGCACTGAAGGCAAATGTCGGCGACGTACCCGCCGGTGGCACGATCGTGGTCAACGCCGATGCCTTCGACGAGCGGGCGATCGAAAAGGCCGGCTATGCCGCCAACCCGCTGAACGACGGCAGCCTGCACCGTTTCAAGGTGTACGAGGTGCCGATGACCTCGCTCACCCTGGAGGCGTGCAAGGTCACCGGCGCCAAGCCCCGCGACGCCGAGAGGAGCAAGAACTTCTTCGCCCTCGGCGTCATCTCGTGGCTCTACCAGCGGCCGATGGAGACCACCACCCGTTGGATCGCCGAGCGCTTCGGCCGCAAGCCGGTCGTGGCCGAGGCGAACACCCTCGCCTACAAGGCCGGCTACCACTTCGGGGAGACGGCCGAGCTGTTCGAGTCCGCCTACGAGATCCACGCCGCCACCCACGAGCCCGGCACCTACACCAACATCAGCGGCAACAGCGCCCTCGCCTGGGGGCTCATCGCGGCAGCCCGGCTCGGCAACGTGCCGCTATTCCTCGGCTCCTACCCGATCACGCCGGCCTCCGACATCCTGCACGAGCTGTCGAAGCACAAGAACTTCGGCGTGCGCACGCTGCAGGCCGAGGACGAGATCGCCGGGATCGGGGCTGCACTCGGGGCGGCCTTCGGTGGTGCCCTCGGTGTCACCACGACGAGCGGCCCGGGCATCGACCTCAAGTCCGAGACCGTGGGGCTGGCCGTCTCGATGGAGCTGCCTCTCCTCATAGTCGACATCCAACGGGGCGGGCCTTCGACCGGCCTTCCCACCAAGACCGAGCAGTCCGATCTGCTGCACGCCATGTTCGGCCGGCATGGGGAAGCGCCTGTACCGATCGTGGCCGCCATGACGCCGTCGCACTGCTTCGAGGCTGCCATCGAGGCGGTCCGGATCGCTCTCAAGTACCGAACGCCTGTGTTTCTCCTGTCCGACGGCTACCTTGCCAACGGTTCCGAGCCGTGGCGCCTCCCCAACGTGGAGGATCTGCCGGACATCTCGACCCAGCTCGCCACGGAGCCGAACGTGACTCTCCCGAGCGGCGAGGCGGCTTTCTGGCCCTATGTGCGGGATCCCGACACGCTCGCCCGCCCGTGGGCAATCCCGGGCACGCCTGGTCTGGAGCACCGGATCGGAGGCCTCGAGAAGGAAGACCGGACGGGCAACGTCTCTTACGAGCCGGAGAACCACGACAGGATGGTCCGCCTGCGGGGGGCAAAGATCGCCGGGATCGCCAAGGACATACCGCCCGTCGAGGTCGACGATCCGAGCGGTGACGCCAGGCTCCTGCTCCTCGGCTGGGGTTCCACCTACGCGGCTATCACCGCCGGCGTCCGGCGCGTCCGGCGTGCGGGCGGCACTGTGGCCCAGGTGCACCTCGTCCACCTCAACCCTTTCCCGGCGAACCTCGGCGAGGTGCTGCGACGTTATGAGCGGGTCCTCGTCCCGGAAGCGAATCTGGGTCAGCTCGTGAAGCTCGTGCGGGCCGACTTCCTCGTCGACGCCCGCTCCATCACGAACGTCCGGGGTACGCCATTCCGTGTCGGTGAGATCGAAGCGGACATCCTCGACGAGTTGCGGGCCCTGGACGGCCGCACGGCTCCCGCCGCCTCGCCGCGATCGAACGAGATGGTCACGAGCAAAGACCGATGAGCGAGAGGCGAGAGTGACGATCGAGACTGAGGTGGCGGCGCCGGCGACGACCCGGAGGGACTGGACGAGCGATCAGGACGTCCGGTGGTGCCCCGGGTGCGGTGACTACTCGATCCTCGCCGCTGTCCAGCTGCTCATGCCCGAGCTCGGCGTCCGCCGGGAGAACACCGTCTTCATCTCCGGCATCGGATGTGCAGCGCGCTTTCCCTATTACATGAACACCTACGGCATGCACTCCATCCACGGACGTGCGCCGGCACTGGCCACAGGCCTGGCCGTGACGCGGCCCGATCTAGACGTCTTCGTGGTCACCGGTGACGGTGATGCCCTCTCCATCGGCGGCAACCACCTCGTGCACGTCCTTCGCCGCAACGTCAACCTGACGATCCTGCTCTTCAACAACCAGATATACGGCCTCACGAAGGGGCAGTACTCGCCCACCTCCGAAGTGGGCAAAGTGACGAAGTCCACGCCCTTCGGCTCCCCCGACACGCCCTTCAATCCGATCAGCCTGGCGCTCGGGGCGGAGGCGACCTTCGTGGCCCGTACCCACGACATGGATCGCAAGCACATGATGGAGGTCTTCCGGCGGGCGCATGCTCACCGCGGGGCTGCCTTTGTCGAGGTCTACCAGAACTGCAACGTATTCAACGACGGCGCCTTCGAGAAGATCACGTCCCGGGCGAGCAGGGACGAGATGCTCATCGGGCTCGAGCACGGCCAGCCGATCCGTTTCGGTGCCGAAGGCCACCGCGGTGTGGTCATGGATGCCCAGGGGCGCCTGAAGCTGGTCGAGGTGGGCGGTGAGAACGGCGTGCCCGAGGAGGCCCTCGTGGTGCATGACGAGGCCCGGCCGGATCCCGGTCTCGCCTTCGCTCTCTCACGCCTCTCGCTCGGCCCCTACGAGCCGACGCCAGTCGGGATCTTCCGGGCGGTCGACCGGCCGGACTACGGCTCGCTCGTCGATGCCCAGCTGCTCGACGCCAAAGCGCGAAAGGGTCCCGGCGACCTGGCGAACCTGCTCCAATCCGGCATGACCTGGACGGTGGACGCAACGCCCTAGCGCGGCGGGCGCGGCCGCGGCACTAGGGCGTCCCTCCGGCGGGCCCGTCTCGGCACCGATCTTCGAGAAGACCCTCTCCCGAGGCGAGGCTCCCTTATCCGGCCTCGGGGTCCAGCTCCCGGAAGACCATTCCGGTCCTCGGCTTCGGGTAGAAGAACGTCGACTTCGGCGCCATACGGTTGTCTCCCCGGGCGGTCCGGGCGATCCGGCTGACCGGGACCGGGCGCAGCAGGACGACCGCCTCTGCCCGGCCTTCAACGAGCGCCGCCTCCGTCAGTGCCAGTCCGTGCTGGTAGACGACGTCCTCGACACCCAGCTCGGGGAGGGCCTCGGCCAGCAGCACCGAGTCGACCTCGCCCGCGGATTCCTCTTCGGCCGCAGCAGAAAGGACCCTGCCGCGGTCATGAGGCCGAGAGTGCCTCTGCTCCGCATCAGCTCGTACAGCTCCACCGCACCGGTCGTCACTGCCGGTTCGACCTCGAACC
The DNA here is from genome assembly GCA_963754255.1 of uncultured Actinomycetota bacterium. GTDB lineage: Bacteria > Actinomycetota > Acidimicrobiia > Acidimicrobiales > Bog-793 > CAVWEW01. Next base: position 766,744 of record CAVWEW010000001.1, on the reverse strand, counting down.
ACTGCTCGAGCTGCGACGGCAGAGTCTCCGGGTTGACCCCCTGCAGGAGCCGGTGTATCGCCTGCACCGCCAGCTGGTCTTCGGCGAGCTCGACGACAAAGGCGAGGATCGAGGCGGAGGCGACGAGGTCAGGCTGTTCGTCGTGGAATGTCGCTGCGGTCTCGTAGCGGTGATGGCCATCGGCGATCAGGACGGGAGTGCTCCGAACGAGAGCGACGATGCGGTCGATCACATCGGGAGTGGTGACTGGCCACGACTCGTGCAGGACTCCGTCATCGTCCCTCGCTGTGAACGGTTCACCCTCCCCGACGGCGGCCTCGAGCACGTCTCCGAGACCTTCTGCCGTCGAGAGCCCCCAGATAGGAGAGAAGTTCGTGCGGGCGGCCCGTAGAAGTGAGAGGCGGTCGCGCTTCTCCTTCGGTGTCGTCTCCTCGTGGGGGAGCACCTCGCCCGGATCAATGGCGAGAGCCCCGAGCACTCCGGTGGTCGACCTGACGGTGCCGTCCTCGGTCGGGAACGTCATCCTGTAGACGTAGAAGCCCGGCGTCGCCGCGACCCGCACCACCTGCTCCTCGTGCCAGCCGTCGAAGAGCCGCGCCGCCTCGGTGTACGGGTCGTTGCTGCCTGCTGCTTCGGGAAGCTCGACGTGGATGGCGTTGTACGGGCTCCTGGCGGCCAGGCTCGCCCGCTCGACCGGACCGACCACGTCATAGGGCGGTGCGATCACGTCGCCGGCCCGAACCCGGTCCGGGTCGTACGTCGTGCCCCGAAAGGGTTCGAAACGTGCCATCGCCAATAGCTAGCACACCGCCGGCCCCGCCCGAATCTGGCATCTGTGTCCCCAGCAGGCGGCACGGCCGCCCGGTCCTGCCTCGCGCTGGCATCTGTGTCCCCATCAGGTGGCACGCCGCCCGGTCCGGCTGGATCTGGCATCGTGTCCCCATGACATGGGCCCTCGACTGTGATGGCGTGGTGTGGCTCGGCGACGAGCCGATACCGGGTGCACCTGAGGCGGTTGCCCGGCTGCATGCCGCCGGCCAGCGGGTCGTCTTCCTGACGAACAACTCAGGGCCGCGCCGCGCCGACCACCTGGCGAAACTGCAGAAGATGGGTATGCCCACGGCGGACGAGGACCTCATCAGCTCGCCGATGGCGGCCGCGTCGCTTCTGGAGAAGGGGGAGCGGGCGCTCGTGCTCGGCGGCCCGGGTGTCCTCGAGGCGCTTGACCGCCCGTGGTGTCGACATCGTCGAGCCCCAAGGGTCGGCCGGCATAGAAGGGTCCTTCGCGGCGGTGGTGGTGGGCTTTGACTCGAAATTCGACTTCGACCGGCTCGCGGCGGCGACGAGGGCCCTCCGGGCGGGCGCCCGGCTCATCGGCACGAATGACGACGCCACCTTCCCTACCCCCCAGGGCCTCCTCCCAGGTGCGGGGTCCTTCCTGGCCGCCGTGGCCAAGGCGGGAGGTGTGGCGCCCCTTGTCGGAGGCAAGCCCTATCAACCCATAGCCGACGTGCTGCGCAAGAGCGTCGGCAGCGTCGATGTCGTGGTCGGTGACCGTCCCTCTACCGACGGCCGCTTCGCTCGGCTCGTCGGAGCGAGGTTCGGCCTCGTGCTGACGGGCGTCACCCCTCCCGGCCACGGCCCGGTGGACCCGGAGCCCGACGATGAGTCGGACAACCTGCTCGATCTGGTCGAGGCCGTCCTGGCGCGCTAGCTGGAGCGCAATACTGCTCACTCCGGCTAGCAGGCCAGTTCAGCGGGTAGAATAAGCGCATGTCCACAAGAAACCCGCTGCAGCGCTCCCTTGCTGCCGGCATGGCCCTCACCGAGATCACCCGCAAGCGCGCCGAAGAGATGGTTCGAGACTTCGTCCGGGAGGGCGAGGTGGGCCGGGAGCACGCGGAAGAATGGGTCGAGGAACTGATGACGCGCAGCCGGCGCAACGCTGAGCAGCTGAGCGAATTCGTCACCGGCGAGGTGCGCCGGCAGGTGGAGGCGCTCGGCCTCATGCGTGCCGACGATGCCACCAAGTTGTTCGAGCGGATGCTCAACCAGGCCTGGTCGACAGGAGAGCGGACCGTGCGTGACGTGGCCGAGCGTGCCGAACGTGTGCGCCGGACCGGCGCCCGGGGTGTGCGCAAGGCGCGGCAGGAGGCCGACGAGACCGTCACTTCCGCCAGGCGCAGTGCCGCCGGGAAAAAAGCCGCCGCCACGCGTGCCCGTCGCTCGAGCACCGAGGCGAGCGAGGCGCCGAGCCGTGGTGCCGCCAGAGCCGCGGGGACCGGCGTGCGGGCCGCCGCGAGCACGTCCAGGTCGACCGCCAGCACGACAGCCGCCGGCAACGGGCGCAGGGCGGCGGGCGCGCCGGAAAGCTGCCGGCACGACCGCCGGCAACGGGCGGAGGACCGGCGCGCCTCGGAAGGCCGCCAGCACGACAGCCGCCGGCAACGTGCGCAAGGCCGCGGGCGGCCGGAAGGCGGCCACCACGACAGCCGCCGGCAACGGGCGCAAGGCCGCGGGCGGCCGGAAGGCGGCCACCACGACAGCCGCCGGCAACGGGCGCAAGGCCGCGGGCGGCCGGAAAGCTGCCACCACGACGCCGCCGGCAACGGGCGCAAGGCCGCGGGCGGCCGGAAAGCTGCCGCCACGACGGCCGGCAACGGGCGCAAGGCCGCCGGCAGCCGCAAGACCGCAGCGACGGGCGACGCTCAGAAGACGACGGGCACCCGGAAGACGGCTGCCACAGGTGCTGCGGGGGCGAAGCGCCCCTCCGGAGCGGCCAAGCGAACCGGGCCGGCAGCCGGCAATACGGCCGGCGCGGCCAAGCGGTCCGGTTCGAGCCCCACGAAAGCCGCCGGCTCCCGGAAGCGCTCGACGAGCGGGACCTCGTCTTCGACGGCCGGGTAGCTGCCGGCGGCGCCAGCAACGGGGATGCTGGCAGCCGGCACCCTTAACCGCGAGGATGAGCGCGTGAACATTCGGTCGGTTCTTCTCGTGGTGCACCCGAGCCGACCCGCAGCTGCCACTCTGGCCAAGGCCGCCCGAGAGTGGTGGGAGCGCCGTGAAGTGCGCGTTGTCGAGCTCGGGCGGATCGACGAGCCCGGATACCTGGCGCCGAGCGACTTCGACATGGCGGTCAGCCTTGGTGGCGACGGCACGATGCTGCGTACCGTCGAGGTTGCCTTTGACGGCGGAGTTCCGATCGTCGGCGTGAACCTGGGCCGGATGGGCTACTTGAGCGGAGTCGAGCCCGCCAACATGGAGGCCGCCTTCTCCCTCGTTGCCGCCGGCGAATACCAGGTGGAGGACCGAATGGCGCTGGAGGTCGAGGTCCGATCTGCGGACCCGGCGACAGCTCCGCTGACGTATCACGCCTTGAACGAGGCCATTGTGGAACGTGAGTCTCACGGCCACACGATCAGGGTGAGCGTGTCGATCGGCGGAAAGGCGTTTCTCACCTATGTCGCCGACGGGCTTCTTGTGTGCACGCCCACCGGATCGACCGCCTATAACTTGTCCGCCCGCGGCCCGATCGTCTCACCTTTCATGAGGGCAATGGTGCTCACACCTATCGCACCTCACCTCGTCTTCGACCGCTCGCTTGTGCTCGAGCCCGACCGGGATGTCACCTTGACGATGCTCGACGAGCGGAAGGCTGTACTCGTACTCGACGGTGTGGGCTGTATAACACTCCACCAGGGCGATTCCGTAGCCTGCCGCGGCGCCGCTCGACCTGCCCGGTTCGTGACGTTCGCGGAGCGGGATTTCCTCGCCGTTCTTCGCTCCAGGTTCCGGCTGGCGGACCGGTAGCCGGCATGCTCGTCGAAATTCGCGTGCGCGATCTTGGCGTCATCGACGATCTCGATCTCGTCCTCGGGCCGGGCATGACGGCGCTCACGGGCGAGACCGGCGCCGGCAAGACGCTCGTCGTCGAGGCGCTCGAGCTCCTCGTCGGTGGCCGGGCCGACACCGCACTGGTCCGTCGGGGGGCTGCCCAGGCATCCGTGGAGGGCAGGTTCGTGCTGGAGCCGGCGCAGAACGATCGGGAGGCGAGGCGCGAGATCATCGTCAGCCGCGAGAATCCCGGCAGAAGGACGCTCGAGGGCCTACATGGACGGCCGGATGGCGACCGTGGCGGCGCTGGCCGACACCGCCGGCAGGCTGGTGGATCTTCACGGGCAGCACAGCCACCAGTCCCTCCTGCATCAAGAGACCCAGCGACAGGCGCTGGATCGCTTCGGGGGGGTAGAGCTCGCCGAGGTCGAGACGGAGCGCGCGGCCATCGGGCAGCTCGACGAGCGGCTCGCCGAGCTCGGCGGGGACGAGCGGCAACGCGCCAGGGAGGTGGATCTCCTCGGCTACCAGGTCGCCGAGTTGGAGGCCGCCGCGCTGGCCGACCCGGACGAGGAGGCGCTGATCGGCTCGCAGGTGCGGCTGTTGAGCGCGGCCGAAAGCCTTCGTCATGCTGCCTCCGCGGCATGCGGCCTGTTAACCGGCGAGAGCAGTGGCGGCGGTGGCGAGGCGGCCGCGGCCGCCGGCCCGCTCGGAGCCTCTGACGCGCTCGAGGCGATGGGACGAGCCACCTCGCTGCTGGCTCAGCACGAGCAGCTCGCCGATCTGAGCACGCGGCTGCAGGACGCTGCCGCCGAGGTGGCTGATGTGGCGGCGGACTTGCGGAGAAGGGCGGAGGGCTTCGAGGACGACCCTGTGCGCCTGGAGGAGCTCATGAACCGTCTCCGGCTGCTGGGGGACCTCCGGCGCAAGTACGGGGACACTTTGTCCGACGTCATCGAGTACGAGGCCTCGACGCGGCAGCGGTTGGCGGATCTCGAGTCCGGCGAGGAACGTCGCCGTGCCCTCGAGTCCGAGCGCGGCCACCGGGAGGCGACCTTGGCGGAGGCCGAGGATCGAGTCGGCGACGCCCGCCGAGCAGCGGCTGGCGCGCTGGCGGCGGCCGTCGAGCGTCACCTGGCCGAGCTTGCGCTCCCGAAGGCGCGCCTCGAGATCCGCTTGCCGGAGCGGGGTTTGGCTGACGAGGTGACCTGGCTGTTCGGGGCGAATGCCGGCGAAGCCGCACTTCCCCTCGCAAAGGTGGCCTCCGGCGGAGAGCTCGCCCGGGCGATGCTGGCCACGAGGCTGGTCTTGAGCGAGGCCCCACCGACGTTGATCTTCGACGAGGTGGACGCCGGTATCGGGGGAGAAGCGGCCCTCGCCGTCGGGAGGGCGCTCCACCAGCTCGCAGACGCCGGGCATCAGGTCATCGTGGTGACCCACCTGCCGCAGGTGGCCGCCTTCGCCGATGCGCACGTGGCGGTGACGAAGGAGGAGCGCGGCGGCCGGACGATCGCGTCGGCGCGCCCGGTCGCCGGGGAGGAGCGGCTCATCGAGCTCTCCCGCATGCTGTCGGGACAACCGGCCTCGGCTGTCGCCCGCCGTCACGCCGAGGAGCTGCTTGCTCTGGCCTGGGGTTGATCTCCTCACGGTCGCGCCGGCCGATCCCGCCTCGGTTCATCATCCGCCCCGGCGCGGCCGCCGGCTCGCAGCTGAGCGAGCTCGGCGGCAAACCCGCCCGCTGCTTCGTCATCCGCCGGGGGGGCAGCCCGATCCGATAGCCTGTCGAGGCGGACACCTGGGAGGAGAACCTTGACCAAGTACGTGTTCGTAACGGGGGGCGTGTCGAGCTCGCTCGGGAAGGGCCTGACGGCATCCTCGCTGGGAAGGCTGCTCAAGTCGCGAGGTTTGCGCGTGACGATGTGCAAGCTCGACCCCTATATCAACGTCGACCCGGGCACGATGAATCCTTTCGAGCACGGCGAAGTGTTCGTGACCGAAGACGGTGGAGAGACTGACCTCGACCTCGGCCACTACGAGCGCTTCATCGACGAGAACCTGAGCCGCAACTCCAACGCCACGACGGGGCAGATCTACCAATCCGTCATTGCCAAGGAGCGCCGCGGTGATTACCTCGGCAAGACCGTGCAGGTCATCCCGCACATCACCGACGAGATCAAGGACCGCGTGCGGCGCCTCGGCACGCGCGAAGACGTCGACGTCATCATTAGCGAAGTCGGTGGGACGGTGGGAGACATCGAGATCGTCCCGTTTCTCGAGGCGATACGGCAGTTCCGCCGCGAGGTCGGACGGGACAATGTCTGTTACATCCACCTCACCTATGTGCCGTTCCTGCGCACCGCCGGCGAGCAAAAGACCAAGCCCACCCAGCACTCGGTGACCGAGCTACGCAGCCGGGGAATCCAGCCGGACGTGATCGTCTGCCGATCTGAACAGCCGATCTCCGACGGGCTGAAACGCAAGATCTCGCTGCTGTGCGACGTCTCGATCGAAGCGGTCGTGTCGGCCGTCGATGCGGAGCCCATCTACGCCATCCCGGTCGCCCTGCACGACGAAGGGCTGGACGAGATCGTCTGCCGGATTCTCCGCCTTGACGGTCCGGGGCATGAGGTAGACCTCCAACCGTGGCGGCAGCTGCTGGAGCGGGCCGCCGCCACGAACGACTGCGTGCGGATCGGAATAATCGGCAAGTACGTCAACCTCCCGGACGCCTACTTGTCGGTCATCGAGTCGCTCCGCCATGCCGGGTACTACTTCGGCACCGGGGTCGAGATCGAGTGGGTGCAGGCAGAGGAGGTCACCGGCATGCTCGCCGGCACCCGCCTCGAGGGGATCGACGGGATCGTCATTCCGGGAGGCTTCGGCGAACGCGGGCGTCGAAGGCAAGATCGCCGCCGCCTCCTACGCCCGCGAGAACGGCATACCCTGCCTCGGCCTCTGCCTGGGCCTCCACGCGATGGTCGTCGACTTCGCCCGTAATGTCGCCGGGATGGACGGTGCCCACTCGAGCGAGGTCGACCCGGTGACGCCGTACCCGGTGATCGACCTCATGGACGACCAGGTGGAGGTCGACAAGAAGGGTGGCACGATGCGGCTCGGGGCGTACTGGGCCGCCCTCGCGCCGGGCTCCCGGGTGGCCGAGCTGTACGGGCAGCCCGTCGTCTCCGAGCGGCACCGGCACCGGTACGAGGTGAACCCGCGCTTCCGTCACGCTCTTGAAGAGGCCGGGCTGGCCTGCTCGGGAGTGTCGCCCGACGATCGCCTGGTCGAGTTCATCGAGTTGCCGGCGCATCCCTTCTGGATCGGCACGCAAGCTCATCCCGAGTTCAAGAGTCGCCCCGATCGGGCCCATCCCCTCTTCAAGGGCCTGGTAGGCGCCGCCCTGGCCAGGGCCCGGGACCGGACGCCCCGGCTGCTCGAGCTCGATCTCGATGCTGTCGGGTGACTCGTCGGGCGCTTCAGAGGCGCCCGGAGGCGCCCGGTTCCGGAAGATAGGGGAGCGGGAGAGGTTCGACGGGGGTTTCTTCAAGGTCGTCACAGCGCGACTTGTGGGCCCCGACGGCTTCATCTTCGAACGCGAGATCATCCACCATCCAGGCGCTGTCTGCATCGTGCCGCTCGAGGCCGATGGCCGCCACGTCCTCATGATCAGGCAATATCGGGCAGCGGTCGGGCATGCCATCCTCGAGCTGCCCGCCGGGAAGCGGGACGTGCCTGAGGAGGACCCGGCGCTGTGTGCCTCCCGGGAGCTCGTCGAGGAGATCGGCCGAGAGGCGTCTTCGTTCGCCGAGATCGCCCAGTTCTACAACTCCCCCGGCTTTTGCGACGAGCGGACGATCTGCTTCCTCGCCACGGGCTTGCGTGAGTGTCCACGGGAGGCTCACGGGGCTGAAGAGGAGCACTTGACGATCGAGCGGATCGACCTTGCCGACGTCGAAGAGCTCATGGCGGCCGGCGATCTGATCGACGCCAAGACGGTCATCGCCTTGACTGCCGCACGGACGGCGCTCGGCTGGACGCCGCAGGCGCCACGGCGGGCAGAGGAGCCGCAGGCACAGCAGGCGGCGGCGACACCCACCGCGGAGCACGAGCTACGGCCGGAGCAGCGAGCAGAGCCGCCCGTGCAACGAGCACAGCCGCCGCAGGGCGCGGATCAGCCACACTCAGAATCGTCGAGGAGCCAGAAGTAACACGCTCGTCGCGAGCGGGATCGCGGCAACCGCTCAGCCGGGACGCCGAGGAGTTCCTGTCGTTTCTCACCGTCGAGAAGGGCCGCGCCCCGGCGTCGACGGCCGCCTACAGGCGTGATCTGCTCGCCTACGAGGAGTTCCTCCAGGTTCGCGGCTGCGCCCTGTTCGAAGCCGGGCCGGCGATCGTGGAGGACTACCTCGCCTTCCTCGCCGCCACGGGCCGGCGAGCGACCTCCAACGCCCGCGCCTTCTCGGCTATTCGTGGTCTGCACCGCTTCTGTCTCGACGAGCGCGGGGCGCCGGCAGAATCCGACGGAGGGCCTGAACGGGCCCCGCCTGCCGCGCGCCATCCCGAAGGCGCTCACGGAGGGGGAGATCGATCGACTGCTCTCGGCTACGGGAGGAGATGATCCGCGCCAGCGGCGCGACCTGGCGATCCTCGAGCTCGCCTACGCCTCCGGCATGCGCATCTCTGAGCTGGCGGGCCTGCGCCTGTCAGACGTCGACCTTGTCCGATCACTTGCGATCGCCTTCGGCAAGGGCTCGAAAGAGCGCGTGGTGCCTTTCGGGCGCCAGGCACGGGAGGCGCTCGAGCAATGGCTCGCCGGTCCCGGCCGGCCGGCCATGGCTCCCGCCCGGTGGGGGCGACGCACCGACGAGGAGGCCCTGTTCATTTCCACCCGGGGCCGGCGGATGACGCGCCAGGGGATTTGGGTCGTCGTGCGAGCGGCGGCGGAGCGGGCCGGGCTCGAAGACCGGGTCAGCCCGCACGTCCTCCGGCACTCGTGCGCCACCCACCTGCTCGAGCACGGTGCCGACATCCGGGTGGTCCAGGAGCTTCTCGGTCACGCCGCCATCACCACCACTCAGCTGTACACGAGCGTCTCCTCGGAGCTGTTGCGGCGGGCCTATGACGACGCCCACCCCCGGGCGCGCTCGCGTAACAGGTCCATCTCCAGCCCGAAGGGATCCGTGTAGAGGGACCTGGAGCACCTCCCGGCTGGCCCCGCCGGTCACGCCGGGCCCCTCGGCCGCCGGGGGCCCGGGGAGGCGCCGGCACGCGCCGACACGTGCCAGGGTTGGCGCCAACTAGTCTGTCCGTCGTGGCAAATGATGCAGCCGTGGACTACCGGACCCTGCTCGAGGAGGAGCAGCACTCGCTCGAGCAGCAGCTGCGCGAGATCGGTTTCGGAGACGACGGAAATCTTGAGTACGACTCCAACTTCGCCGACTCCTCGCAGGTCACGGCGGAGCGCGGCGAGGCCGAAGCACTGGCCGCCCAGCTCCGCGAAGCGCTCGGCCACGTGCGGATGGCTCTCAAGAAGCTCGACGGTGGCACCTACGGCGTATGCGAGCGGTGCGGCAAGGCGATCACGCCGGCGCGCCTCGAAGCCAAGCCGGCGAGCGCGTACTGCATCGACTGCGCATCAGTTCGCCGTTGAGCAGCGGCCCGTTCGGCCCTCCGGGTCGGCCACCGGTGCCTCCGGGGGCAGCGGGCCCCCCACCGCCTCCACCTCCTCCCGGATTTCGAGGCCAGTCGTTCGGCTCCGGTCCGTCAGGCCCGCCTGAGCCACCCCGGCGACGGGGGCGCCGGATGACGCTGCTGCACTACCACACTCCGAACCTCCTTATCGGGCTCGCTGTTGCGGCGATCCTCGGCGGGGTGCTCGCCGAAGGGGTGCGGCGCGGCTACCTCCACTCCGACACCGTGATCTTGCTGGCGGCTTTCGTGCCGTCAGTCATCTGCCACGAGGTGAGCCACGGCGTGATGGCCCTCTGGTGCGGCGACGACACCGCCAAGCGGGCCGGTCGCCTCACGCTCAACCCGCTCAAGCACATCGATCCCATCGGCTCGATCATGGTGCCGCTCCTGTTTGCCCTCTCAGGCTTGCCGGCCTTCGGCTGGGCGAAGCCGGTGCCCGTGTCCCTCGGCAAGCTCCGTCACCCTCGCAATCAAGCTGTGCTCGTCGGCCTGGTCGGGCCCTTGACGAACATCGTGCTCGCTGCCATCGGCGGCCTGGTCTTCCATTTTGCACTGGTCTATACCGTGGTCAATGGGGTCACGTACGTGTCGGCGCCCCTGCCGGGACAGCCGCTCCTGGCTCAGATCGCCTTCTACTTCGGAATTGTCAACGTCATCCTGGCCGTATTCAACCTGATCCCGATCCCGCCGCTCGACGGCTCTGCGTTGGTGGAGCGTCTGCTGCCGGCCTCCGTGCTCCCGCAGTACTACCGGATGCGGTTCGGCTTCATGATCGTCGTCCTGGCACTCGTGTTCTTCGACCAGGGCCTGCTGCAGCGGCTGTTCACCGACGTCGAGAACTGGTTCGTGACTCTGTCGACCTGAGCCGGCGCAGGCTCTAAGACGACGGGGTGAGCAACCCGATCGCTCTCTGGGCGCTCCGCAGCCTTCGCGAGGCCACGGCGGAAGCCTTGGCGGCCCCCTTCTCGAGCAGCAACTCGATGGCCGCCTCGTCGCCTGCCAGCTCCTCGTGGCGCGCCTTCACAGGAGAGAGCAGCTCCACGAGGGCGGCCGCCAGGTCCTCCTTCAGCGGCCCGTAGCGGTCATAGGAAGACGTGATGCTGGCGATCGAGCGCCCGGTGGCGGCGGAGAGGAGCTCGATGAGGTTGGAAAGGCCCGGCTTTTTCTCGGGGTCGTAGCGCACCTCGCCATCGGTGTCGGTGACGGCCTTCCGGACCTTCTGGGCGATCTCGTCGCCGGTGTCGAGGATGTTCAGGGTGCCGAGGGGCGACTCGACGGACTTGGACATCTTCCTCTCCGGGTGCTGCAGGTCCATGACCCGGGCAGCGACCTTCGGCACCACGGCGTCGGGCACGACGAAGGTCTCGCCGTATCGGCGGTTGAAGCGGATGGCGAGGTTCCGTGCCAGCTCGAGGTGCTGACGCTGGTCGTCGCCGACCGGGACCTGGTCGGCGTCGTAGAGGAGGATGTCCGCCGCCATCAGGACGGGATAGGTGAGCAGCCCGGCCCGGACCGACTCCTGGCCGCCGCTCTTCTCCTTGAACTGGATCATCCGACTGAGCTCCCCGACTGTCGCCGTGCACTCGAGGAGCCACGAGAGCTCGGTGTGCTCGTGGACGTGGCTCTGGACGAAGACGGTGCAAACGTCGGGGTCGAGGCCGGAGGCGTAGAGCCCGACGGCCGTCTCGAGCGTTCGCCGGCGGAGATCGGCCGGATCGTGGTCGAGGGTGAGGCCGTGGAGGTCCACGACACAGTAGAAACTGTCCGCCTCGTACTGGTCCTCCGCCCACTGCCGGATGGCCCCGAGGTAGTTGCCGACGTGAAGGGCACCGGAGGGCTGGACGCCCGACAGGACTCGGACCATCGTTCGATGATAGTGGCCGATGCCCGACCATCCCCGGGTGGTCCGGGGCGCGGCGGTAGCCTCGTTCTATGCCTTACGAGGTGCGGACAGAGGTCTTCGAGGGGCCCTTCGACGTCCTGCTGCGGCTCATCACCGAGCAGCGCGTCGACCTGTACGACGTCCGCCTGAGCGACATCGTCGACCGCTTCTTGGAGGAGATCAAGCAGCTCGAGAAGGTCGATCTGGAGGTGGCCACGGAGTTCCTCCTCATCGCGGCAGTCCTCCTCGAGCTGAAGAGCCGCCGGCTGCTGCCCGACCGTGACGCCGAGGTGAGCGATCAGGACCTCGCTCTCCTGGAGGAGCGGGACTACCTGCTCGCACGGCTCGTCGAGTGCACTGCCTTCTCGGCTGCCGGCAAACGGCTGGCAGAGCTCGAGCGAGACGCTGGCCGGTCGGTCTCCCGATCTGCAGGGCCGGACGAGCGGTTCGAGGCGATCGCTCCTGACCTGTTGGCGGGGGTAACCCCCGAGGTGCTGCGAAGGTACGCCGAGCGCGTGCTCGCCGAACGACCGGCACCGGTAGTGGACGTAGGGCACGTCCTTGTTGACGAAGTGACCGTGGCCGATGTCGTGGAGCGGCTGGTCGAAGTCCTGCCACGTGTGGGGCCGGTCACGTTCCGCCAGTTGACCGAGCACGCCCGGCACCGTATCGAGGCCGTCGTCCACTTCCTTGCCCTGCTGGAGCTGTACAAGCAGGAGCTGGTCGAGCTCGATCAGGCAACGACCTTCGGCGATCTCGTCGTGAGCTGGGTGGGGCCGGACATCGGGGTCGTGTCGGCCGTCGTCGGCTCGGCTGTCGAGTTCTCCGGCGTCGCGGTTGCTTCGCCTGCCGTTGATGACCCGGGTCGCCCGGGGGGCGAAGCTGGCTCAGCCGGCGCCGCCGCGCCGGTGTCAGCGGCCGACGTGCGCGCAGCGCTCGCCGATGCCGACTATCGAGGCTGAGTCTGCGTGAGCCCGTCTGCCAGAGCCGCGATCGAGGCGGTGCTCGTCGTGGCCGTGCAGCCAGTTCCCCCGGGGCTGCTCGCCGAGCTGCTCGAGATCCCTGTCGATCACGTGGAGAGCCACTGCCGCCAGCTCGGTGAGGAGTACGAGCGCGAGGAGAGGGGCTTCCGCCTCGCCCGGGTCGCCGGCGGTTACCGGCTGCAGAGCCACGAAGCGTGCTCGGAGTACGTCGAGCGGTTCGTGCTCGATGGCACGCCGACGAAGCTGTCTCCGGCAGCGCTCGAGACGCTGGCGGTCATCGCGTACAAGCAACCGGTCTCCCGCTCGCAGATCACGGCGATCCGGGGCGTCAACGCCGACGGTGTCCTGCGTCTCCTCACGGCTCGCGGATATGTGGCGGCGGTCGGGCGCGATTCGGGGCCCGGCCAGCCTGTCTTGTTCGGCACGACGGAGCTGTTCCTCGAGCGGCTCGGCTTGGACTCCGTGGGCGAGCTGCCGCCACTGGCGGCTTTCGTCCCCCCGGCCTCCACCGTCGAGATGCTCGAGAGCGCTCTCCGGCCCGATCCGGAGCCCTGAAAGTCGAGCCGCGGGTTCACGAGCCGCAGGCAGCCGAGGGCGAGCGCCTCCAAAAGGTGTTGGCGCGGGCAGGATTCGGCAGCCGGCGGGCCTGCGAGGAGCTCATCGCCGCAGGCCGGGTGACCGTCAACGACGTGACGGCGGGGCTCGGCCGCCGGGTCGAGGTGGAGCGTGACGCCATAGCCGTGGACGGGGTCCCCGTCGGCGTTCTCCCAGGGCTCGTGTACTACGTGCTGAACAAGCCGGCCGGTGTCGTCACGACGGCGTCAGACCCCGAGGGCCGGCCGGCTGTCGTCAGCCTCGTTCCGTCTTCGCCGCGGGTGTTCCCGGTCGGGCGGCTCGACGCCGCTACCGAGGGGCTGCTGCTCCTCACCAACGACGGGGAGCTCGCCCAGCTGCTGGCCCACCCGAGTCACGGCGTCGAGAAGGAGTACCTTGCCGAGGTGAGCGGCTCGGTGTCCGCCGGGGCCATCCGCCGCCTCCGCGAGGGCGTCGAGCTGGAAGATGGCATGACGGCGCCGGCAAAGGTGTCGGCTGTGGCGCCGGGAGTGCTGCGGATCGTCATCCACGAAGGAAGGAACCGGCAGGTTCGCCGCATGTGCGAAGAAGTCGGGCACCCTGTGGTGCGCCTCGTGCGCACGCGGATCGGGCCGCTCACCGACCGGCGCCTGGCACCGGGCGAGTGGAGGGAGCTGGCGGTGGAGGAGGTGCGGGCGCTGGCTCGAGCCGGCAGCGGAAGGCCCTGGCCTGGGACGGCTTCGGCTCGATAGGCTGCCCGGCCATGCCGGCGGCTCTGCGAGCACTACGTGGCGCGACCACAGTGGACCACGACACCGCCGCCCACGTGACCGATCGCGTCCAGGCGCTCGTCCGGACGATGCTGGAGCGCAACGGAGTCGACCACGACGACCTTGTCTCGATCCTGTTTACCGCCACCGAAGACGTCGTGTCGGTCTTCCCGGCAACCGCCGCTCGTGCGACCGGTCTCGGGGATGTGCCGCTCATCTGCGCCAAGGAGCTTTCCATCGCCGGCGCAACCCCGATGTGCATCAGGGTGCTCATGCACCTCTACACCGAACGCCAGCGCAATGAGCTCCACCACGTCTACCTGGAGGGCGCCCGGGGCTTACGAGACGATCTACCCGAATGACCGGTGCAGGCCGTGTAGATCCGGCGGCAGGCGCCGAAGCCCAGCGCCGAGCTCAGGTGATCGGGCTCGGTCTCGTCGGGGCCTCCATCGGGAGCGGGCTGCGGGCGCGCGGCTGGCACGTCTCGGGCGTCGAGCAGAACGAAAAGAGGGCAGCGCAGGCCCGCGAGCTCGGGATGATCGACCGCGTCGGGCATGACCCGGCTGCCGAGCTGGCCTTCGTGGCGACGCCGGCTTCGGCGGTCGTTGGTGTGGTCACCGAGCTGTCACAGGACTACGGCGAGACCATGGTGCTGACAGACGTGGCGGGCGTGAAGGGTGCCATCGCGGCGGCGATCGACAACCCTCGCTTCGTCGCCGGTCACCCGATGGCAGGCTCGGAGCAGGAGGGGCCGGAGGGTGCCGATCCGGAGCTGTTCGTCGGTGCCACATGGGTGCTAACGCCCTCCGACCGCACCGATCCCGGCGCGTTCGGCCTTGTCCGGTCCGTCGTCTCCCTCCTCGGGGCGGACGTCGTCGCTCTCAGTGCCGAGCGACATGACGAGCTCGTGGCGCTCGTCTCGCACGTGCCCCACCTGACGGCGGCCACCTTGATGAGCCTTGCCGGCGAGTCGCCCCTCGATCACGCGGCATTGATGCGGCTGGCGGCCGGTGGGTTCCGTGACATGACGCGCATCGCGGCCGGGACGCCCACCATCTGGCCGGACATCTGCCGCGACAACGCCGGTGCGATCGTGCCCGCCCTCGACCGCTTGATCGAGCGGCTGGCTGAGGTTCGCCGCATGGTGGCCGCCACCGACCGGGCGGGCCTCGAGCGGTTCCTCGAGGAAGCGAGGGTGGCCCGCCGCAACCTGCCACCTCGTGGTCTGCAGCCGGCCGAGGTATCCGAGCTGCGCGGTACTGGTGCCGGACCGTCCCGGCGTGCTGGCGGAGGTGACGACGGTGGCCGGCGAGCTCGGGGCGAACATCTTCGACCTCGAGATCGCCCACTCGGCCGAAGGCCCGCGGGGCGTCCTCGTGCTCGTGATCGACGCCGAGGCCAGCGGTGCCGTCAGCGACGCCCTCCGAGCGCGTGGGTACCGGGTGGCCTCGGCCGAGCCCGGAGGCAGGGTGGCGTGACGACGGCCGAGCAACGGGTCGTCGCTATCGACGGGCCGGCCGGCTCCGGCAAGTCGACGGTCGCCCGGGCCGTCGCAGAGCGCCTCGGCCTGGCTCGGCTGGACACCGGGGCCATGTACCGGGCCGTCACATTGCTCGCCCTTCGCCGGGGTGTGGATCTGAGCGACGAGGAGGCGGCAGCGGATCTGGCACAGCAGATGGATCTCCGTCTCGGGGAGGGCGGGGGACCGGGAGGCGGGGACGATGTGATGCTCGGATCCGAGGACGTCTCGGTTGCCATCCGCTCACCGGAGGTCGATGCGGCCGTGTCCGCCGTGGCTGCCCTCCCGGCAGTGCGCCGTGTCCTCGTCGAGCAGCAGCGGGAGTGGGTCGCCGAGCACAAAGGGGGTGTCGTGGAGGGCCGGGACATCGGCAGCGTCGTCTTCCCCGATGCACTGCTGAAGGTGTACCTGACGGCATCGGCAGACGAGCGAGCCAGACGCCGGATGGAGCAGGCCGACGCCGACGCCGCCGCCGCCGATGTCGACGAAGCCGTCAGCGGCAGGCTCCGGCGTCGGGACCATCTCGACTCCACCCGGTCGGCCTCGCCCCTCGTCGTGCCCGAGGGCGCCGTCGTGGTGGACTCGACCGGGCGGACGGTCGACGATGTCGTGGGGGAGGTGCTGTCGCATCTTGGGAGCTCCGGCACCGATGACCATGGTTGAGCCATGACAGCTGCGGCCGACGTCCCGCCGCCACCGAGCCGCGCCGCCCTGATCTTTTACCGGGTGTGCAGGCTCATCTCCGTCGGCGCCTCACGGGCGCTCTTTCCGGGCCGCGTCATCGGCAGGGAGAACCTGCCCCCTGAGGGGGCCTTCATCCTGGCGCCCGTGCACCGCTCCTACCTGGACTGGCTCATCGTGGCCAGGGTGACCTCGCGGCGAATGCGCTACATCGCCAAGGCGGAGCTTTGGAAGTCGAAACCGGTGGGCCGGCTTCTCGAAGCTCTCGGTGCCTTCCCGGTCAACCGCTCCGGAGCCGACCGGGAAGCCCTCGAGCGCTGCCGGGCCGTGCTGGCCGGCGGTGAGCCGCTCGTCATGTTCCCCGAGGGGACCCGGCGGAGCGGACGGGAGGTGAAGGATCTCAGGGAGGGGGTGGCCTACCTGGCCATGCGCGCCGAGGTGCCGGTCGTGCCCGTCGGCATCGGCGGGAGCGAACGGGCCATGCCACGCGGCTCGGTGATCCCTCGGCCGCACCGGGTCGTCGTGGTCGTGGGACCGCCTCTCTTTCCTCCCGCCGCCCGCCGCGGCCCGGCACCGGCAGAGCCGGGCAGCCCCGGCCGGGAAGGCGCCGCCATGGCCACCGCCGCGCCGGGCGATGCCGGCGAGCCGGTGGACAGTGCTCCGGGCAGAGCCGAATCCCGCTCCCTCCGAGATCCGGATGGGCGACCCGGCCGAGTCCCGCGCCGGGCACTACGTGGCTTCTCGGAAGAAGTGGGGGCCGGGATCCAGCGCGCCTTCGACCAGGCAGAGGCCGAACTCCGGCACTAACTGTACCGTCCAGACGGTATAGTTGGCTGATGTCCCGACCGACCGATACACGGAGCCGGATCATCTGGGCTGCCGAGGACGTCGTGATCAGGGACGGCGTCGCCAAGCTCACGCTCGACGCTGCCGCCCACGAGGCGGGGGTGAGCAAGGGCGGAGTGCTGTACCACTTCCCCACCCGGTCCGCTCTCGTGGCGGCCATGGTCGAGAGGTTCGTGGTGAGCTTCGATGCCGACCTGGCCCGGCGGGGGTGTGAAGGCGGGCGCCCGGGGGACTTCGTCCGCGCCTACATCGACGCCACGGTCTCGCCGACGCTCGAGCCAGGCGATCCGCGCGAGCAGCATCTCGGTGCCGCCCTGCTCGCCGGCGTCGCCTCGGATCCGGATCTGCTCGAGCCGCTGCGGGCGCGATTTGCCTCCTGGCAGCGCTCTATCGCCACCGATGGGCTCGACAAGGCTCTGGGCACGATCATCCGCCTCTCGTGCGACGGCATGTGGTTGAGCGACCTGTTCGGCCTTGCTCCCGTCGACGCCCGGCTTCGCGCATCGATAGGGCGGGAGCTCCGGCGGCTCGTCGACGACTCCGCCGGCGACGGCTCTGCCGGGGTTGCCGCAGGCGTTCCGAAGCAACCCCGAGAGCGATCATGAGCCGCCGGACGTCACTCGCGGTGCAAAGCCGCGACCGCCGGGTGCGCCGGGTGGTCGCCGCCCTCTCGATCAGCGCCTTCGCCGAATGGGGCGGCGCGAGCGCCGTCCTGCCCCTTCTGCCGGTCTACCTGCGCCATCAGGGCTCATCTGTGACCCTCGTGGGCCTGACCATGGCGGCGTTCTTCATCGCCGCCCTGGTGGTTCAGTACCCGCTCGGCAGACTGTCGGACCGGATCGGGCGGCGCCAGATCCAGGTTGTCGGGCTGGCAGTGTTTACCGGGGCCAGCTTGTTGTTCGCCTTCGTCGCCACCCCCGGGCTGGCCCTCGTATTCCGGGCGCTGCAGGGCGCCGGCGCCGGGAGCGTCGACGTCGCCAACGCCGCCACCATCGGCGAGGTCGTACCCGCCAGCCATCGGGGCCGTGCCTTCGGGACCTTCTATGGCGCTCGCACCGTGGCCATGGCGATAGGCCCGTTCTTCGGAGGGATCATCGGCATCTCCGGCATGCGATGGCTCTTCGTGGCCTCCGCCGCCTGTGCCGCCCTCGCCATCGTCCCGATCCTGCTGCTGATCCCCAAGCCCACCCTCCGCGCCGCCGTCCCGCACTCGGCGCGCAGTGTGCTGTGGCGCAATCGGTCAATGCTCGGCGTAGTGGTGGCGTTCGTGGCAGGTGGCCTCATCATCGGCGTCTACGAGGTGTGCTGGAGTTTGCTGCTGGCCTTCCGCGGGGCAACCTCGTGGCAGATCGGGCTGTCGTGGACCCTGTTCGCCCTGCCCTTCGGAGTCGTCTCGTTCCCGGCCGGCTGGCTCGTGGACCATTTCGACCGCCGCTACCTCATCGCAGTGGCGATGATCGGCGCGGCTGGTTTCGCAGCCCTTTACCCGTTCGTGCACAGCGTGGCGTGGCTGCTGGGGCTCGGGGCGGCCGAGGCCGTTCTCGTAGCCATCGGGATGCCGGCCGAAGCGGCTCAGCTGGCGCACTCAGTGCCGAGCCACGATCTCGGCCGCGCTCAGGGGGCCGCCGCCACCGCCCAAACCGCCGCCACGGGGGCCGCGGCGCTGGTCTCCGGGACGCTGTTCGGAATCCACCCATGGCTCCCGTTCGCCGGCGCCTCGGCCGTCATCATCGTGTGCGCGGCGTCGCTCGGCCGTCTTTGGCGGGGTGTCCCGGGCCGGAACAGGCCGAGGGAGCCGGCGGACTCGGCCGAAGTCGCCCAGGCGGTGGCCGCCGGCGGGCCACCGGCTCTCTGAGCTGGCCGAGCACTTGCTCTGCCGGCCGAGCCGGCGCAATGCCGGCCGCGCCACGGCTCGCCGGGCGTGGTGGCCGAGCTCCCGCTTGCCGGCCGCGGTGGCCGAGCTGGCTTGCCGGCCGTGTGGCCGAGCTCCGGCTTGCCGGCTGCGCGGGCGCCAGTCGAAGCAGCCGACGCCCGGAGAGCCTCAGGCGGACCGGTCCAGCCTTGCACGGGCGGCCCTCGGCGGACGGAGCACATCAGCGGCCGACACGGCCCGGTCGTCTCTGCCGGCCGGTCCGGAGCCACCGCTGCCGGCGCCACCGCTGCCGGAGGCGCCGCCGCGGGTGCCACCGCCTCCGTCCCCGGAGCCACCGCTCCCAGGGGAACCGCTCCCCGAGCCGCCGGCGGCGCCGAGGCCTGTGTTCTGCGGGGCGCCCAGGGCGAGCGCGGCCGCCGTTTCGACTACTCGCAGGAGGTCGCGCAGCTCCGGGGGAGGCGGGAAGTACTCGTCCTCTGCTGTCACATGGACCAGCTCGATGCCGTCTGCGGGCGCCAGCCGCTCGATGATCTCTGTCACGAGCCACTCAGGCGCCGAGGCCCCGGCGGTGACCCCGACGACGCCCGCCAGGTCGTCCGGGACCTCGGCGGCAGGCATTGACGCGGATGACGCGGGGACAGCCGGCGGTCTCTGCCACCCGGACCAGGGAGACCGTGTTGGAGGAGTTGGCCGACCCGATGACGACGACGGCGTCACAGCCCGGAGCCAGCGCCCTCATGGCTGCCTGTCGGTTCGTGGTGGCATAGCAGAGGTCGGAGCGACCGGGCATCCACAAGTCTGGGAAACGTTCCCTGGCCGCGTCGACCAGCCCGGCCCACTCGTCGTGCGGGAGCGTCGTCTGGGCGAGCAGTGCCACCGGGGTGCCGGCGGGGATATCGGTTGCCGCCGCCGCGACGTCGTCCTCGTGCTGCACGAGGCGCACGGAGGACGGGGCGACGGCCATGGTGCCCACAGCCTCCTCATGATTCTCGTGACCGACGTAGAGAACCGTGTATCCCTTGCGGGCACGGACCTTCATCTCGTGGTGCACCTTGGTGACGAGAGGGCAACACGCATCGACCACGACGCGCCCGTCCTCGGCGGCCGCCGCTTCGACCTCCGGAGCCGAGCCGTGGGCGGACAGCATGAGGGGCGCCCCGGGCGGAACGGTGGCGACATCGTCGACGAAGATGACTCCTCGGCGGGCGAACTCCTCCACGACGATGCGGTTGTGGACGATCTCGTGATAGCAGTAGACGGGCGGCTCGAAGACGCGCACCATCCAGGCCAGTGCCTTGATGGCCATCTCGACCCCCGCACAGAAACCCCTTGGCTCCGCCAACCGGACCCGCTCCACCTGCACCGTAGACACGCTATCGGCCTGTAGCCTGGCTCGTATGCCGCTGCCCCGCGTGGTGGCCGTGGCCGAGTCGTCGCCGGCATCGCGTGCCGGGCTGTTGCCGGGCGACGAGATCCGCTCGATGAACGGCCAGGTGCCCCGCGACATCATCGAGTACCAGCTGATCGCCGACGAGCCAGTTGTCGACCTCGAATTGACGCGAGGTGGGCTCGGCGTGGCGCTGTATGTGGAGAAGGACGCCGGTGAGCCTCTCGGGGCCGAGATCGCCTCGGCCCTGTTCGACCAGGTGCGCACGTGCGACAACCACTGCGAGTTCTGCTTCATCTACCAGCTGCCGAAGGGCATGCGCAAGAGCCTCTACCTGAAGGACGACGACTACCGGTTGTCGTTTCTCTACGGCAACTTCACGACGCTCACCCGCTTCACCGAGGCCGACCTCGAGCGCGTGGTGACCGAACGGCTGTCGCCCCTCTATGTCTCCATCCATGCCACCGACGGTGAGGTGAGGGCGCGGATGTTGCGCAACCGCCGGGGTGCCCTCTCGCTTCGCTGGCTCCGCCAGCTGCTCGACCACGGCATCGAGGTGCACGGCCAGGTCGTCGTCTGTCCCGGTGTCAACGACGCCGGGGTCCTGCACGACACGATGGCCGGCATCCTCGACCGCTTTCCTGAGCTGGCGACGGTGGCGCTCGTCCCGCTCGGAGTGAGCAACTACACCACCGAGGCGGCGATGCGCCGCCACACCGAGGATGAGGCCGGCGCCGTCCTCGACATCGTGACGGAGTGGCAGCCCGTCTTCCAGGCGGCGCTCGGGCGCCGGCTCGTCTACGCCGCCGACGAGTATTACCTGCTGGCTTCACGGCCGTTCCCGCCGCCATCGGAGTACGACGGCTTCCCGCAGCACGAGAACGGCATCGGCATGGTGCGGGCCTTCGAGCGCGAGCTGCTCGGTGAGAGAGGTGCAGGCAAGATCCGGTCGGGTTTCTTCCAGTGGGTGGAGGGGGCACCGGCCGAGGGCTACCGCGCACTCCGGTTGCCGGCGGGCGGCGAGGGCGGTCCGGCGCCGGCCGACAGTGCGGACCGGCCGGTCTCCATCCTGACCGGCGAGTACGGAGCACGGGTTCTCGGCCCACTGCTCGCGAGGGCAGGTCTCGGAGGAGTCGAGATCATCTCAGTGCAGAACCGGTTCTTCGGCGGCAACATCGCCGTCGCCGGTCTCTTAACCGGAGTGGACGTGGCCGCGGTCCTCGCCGACGCTCCGCCCGGCCGGCGCTACCTGCTGCCCGATGTCTGCCTGTCGAACGGGCTCTTCCTTGACGGCTTCCGGCTCGAGGACCTGCCCCAGGCGGTCGAGGTCATCCCGACCGACGGGGCGGCGCTCGGGAGGGCGATCCGGGGCCGCGGGGCTTCTGCCCCCCTTGAGGCTCCCGGGATTGGACCTGATCGGATGCAACACGGACCGCCGGCGCCGGCGCCGTCCCAGCCGCTTGCAGTCCCCGTGTCGTTGGCACGCCGATGACAGCTGCATCGTCCGCCGGCGAGCAGGTGCGAGCTCGTAAGGTGACGACGGGCAACGCCGGCGCCGTCCATTCGGCACCGCTGCCCGTGGTCGCCGTCGCCGGCCGCCCGAACGTCGGCAAGTCCACCCTCGTCAACCGGATCGTCGGGCGCCAGGCGGCCATCGTGCAGGAGACGCCCGGGGTGACGAGGGACCGCCTGGAGCTCGAATGCGAGTGGAACGGGAGGTCGTTTCTCGTAGTCGACACGGGAGGCGTCGTCGCCGGCGGGGACACGCTCGGGGCCAAGGTGACCGAGCAGTCGCTGCGAGCGATCAAGTCGGCCGACGTCGTGCTGTTCGTCGTCGACGTCACGACCGGCGTCACGGGCGAGGATGCCGACGTGGCCAAGAGGTTGCGCCCGGTGGGTGGCAAGGTGATCGTCGTGGCCAACAAGGTGGACACCGAGCGCCGGGAGGGCGATGCCTGGGAGCTGGCTTCGCTCGGGCTCGGGCAGCCCGTCAACGTGAGCGCTTTGCACGGGAGGGGGACCGGGGACCTGCTCGACCTCGTCGTGGAGCGGTTGCCGGACGAAGCAGCGAGGCCTTCTCACCTCGTGGTCACCGACGCCACGCCCGGATGTCGTCGCAGCGACGGCCAAGAGCGCCCTTTCTCAGGCCGGCGAAGGAGCCGGCTCTGATGACGAGCACACCACGACCGCGAGCAAGGCCGGGGAGAGGCGGCCGGGGGCGACGGTGGCTGCGGTGGCAATCATCGGCCGGCCGAACGTGGGAAAGTCGACTCTTTTCAACCGCATGGCGGGGGAGGACCGGTCGGTCGTCCATGACCTGCCGGGGACGACCCGCGATGCCATCGACACCGTCATCGAGAGCCCGGGCGGCTCACTTCGCCTTATCGACACCGCCGGAATGCGCCGCCGGGCGCGAGAGGGAGACGCCCCCGAGTACTACTCGCTCGTGAGGTCGCTCCGGGCCCTCGATCATGCCGACGTGGCTCTCCTCGTGCTGGACGCCACCGAGGGCGTCACCCACCAGGACCAGCGCCTCGCGGAGCGGATCGACGCCTCCGGCAGCCCGGTGGTCGTGCTGCTCAACAAGTGGGACCTCCTCTCGACGGACGAGCGGCTGGAGATGAACGACGAGGTGGGGGTGAAGCTCGGATTCCTCGGCTATGCGCCGGTGATGCGGATCTCCGCCAAGACCGGTCTCGGCGTCCAGCGACTCCTGCCGGCCATCGCCGACGCCATCGAGGCCTACCACCGCCGGATTCCGACCTCCCGGCTCAATCAGGCGCTGCGCGCCGCCCAGACCGCCCATCCAGCGCCGGGGGCTCGTATCCTCTACGGCGTGCAGGGTGCCGTCGACCCGCCGACGATCACCCTCTTCGCCACGCGGAGACTTCCTCCGCCGTACCTCAGGTATCTGGAGCGCAGCCTTCGTGAGCGCTTCGCCCTCGGCCCGACGCCGATCGACCTACGGGTGCGGATAAGGCCGCCTCGGTGAGCACCGAGCACATCTCGGCGGCGACGGCTCGGGCACTCGCCGGCAACCTCGAGAAGGGCGCGGCGAAGCTCGCCCAGCAGCAGAAGCTCTTCGTGCGCGACCGGCTGGCCCTTTTGCTCGACGAGGGGTCTTTCGTGGAGGAGAGCCTGCTCGCCAATGCCGTTGCCGTCGACCTGCCGGCTGACGGCGTAGTCACCGGCCAAGGACGGGTCGGCGGCCGGCCGGTCTGCGTGATGGCGAACGACCCGACGGTGAAGGCGGGCTCCTGGGGGGCGAGGACGGTCGAGAAGATCGTCCGCCTGACCGAGTACGCGCTCGAGCACGAGCTGCCGGTGTTCTATCTCGTCGACTCCGCCGGTGCTCGCATCACCGATCAGGTCGAGCTCTTCCCGGGCCGGAGGGGTGCAGGCAGGATTTTCTACAACGAGGTGCGCCTGTCCGGTCGTGTCCCGCAGAATCTGCTGCCTTTTCGGGCCGTCGGCGGCCGGGGGGGCTTATATACCGGCCTTTTGCGACGTCGTCTTCATGGTGGAGGGCAACGCCTCCATGTATCTCGGATCTCCGCGGATGGCCGAGATGGTCGTGGGGGAGCGGACCGATCTCGAGGAGATGGGTGGGGCGAGGATGCACGCAACCGTCTCGGGCTGCGGCGACAACCTTGTCGACGACGACACAGCGGCCATCGACAGTGCGAAGGCGTACTTCTCGTACCTGCCCGGTTCCTGGCGGGAAGCACCGCCCTACGACGATCCGCGCCCGGCGGCATCTGCCCTCACATCGAGCACGATCCCCACCACGGTCCAGGCCGGTTACGAGATCCACTCGGTCATCGACTGCATCGTCGACGAGGGCTCGTTCTTCGAGCTGAAGCCGTTGTACGCCCCGGAGATCGTCATCGGATGGGGGCGCCTTGCCGGCCGCTCGATTGGGATCATCGCCAACAATCCCGCCTCCCGGGGCGGCGTACTGTTCACCGACTCCGCTGACAAGGCCGCCCGCTTCATCTGGTGCGCGGATGCGTTCAATATCCCGTTGCTGTTTCTGGCGGATGTGCCCGGCTTCATGATCGGCACCCGCGTCGAGCGGGAGGGGATCATCCGCCACGGGGCAAAGATGATCACAGCCGTCTCGGAGGCCACGGTGCCGAAGATCTCCGTCATCCTGCGGAAGGCTTACGGCGCCGGCCTGTACGCAATGGCCGGACCCGCCTTTGCTCCCGACGCATGCCTGGCACTTCCATCGGCCCAGATCGCCGTCATGGGTCCGGAGGCGGCCGTCAACGCCGTCTACGCGAACCGGATCGCCGCCATTGAAGATGAGCAGGAGCGAGAGAAGTTCGTGGCAGACAAGCGCCGCGAGTACGAAGCGGATGTGGACCTGCTCAGGCTGGCGTCGGATCTCGTCGTCGACGCCATCGTCGAGCCCGAGCAGCTGCGGGACGAGCTGGTGAGACGTTTTGCTCTCGCAGAGTCCAAGAGCCGATGGCTCACAGACCGCCGCCACGGGGTTCCACCGGTGTGAGGCGCTAGCCGAATGGATGCGGCGGCGAGCGCCGGAGGTGACCCGGAAGCCGATGGCGCGCCGCCTCCTGGCGAGCTAGCCGGCGAGCAAGAAGCCGATGGCGCGCCGCCTCCTGGCGAGCTAGCCGGCGAGGCGCCCGCCGGCGCCCCCAAGAAGGACGTCGGCGAGTCGGGCGCCGAGGCCGGCAGCTCGCCTGGTGAGGAGGTCGACGAGGCTGGCGCTGCGGCTCGTCGGGCGGCCAGCGATGTATCGGCTGGCGCCGGCAACGTCGCCTCACACGAGGCGCCCCTCTCGGAGGGAACAGCCGCCGGAGGCGCGGCGGAATCCGACCAATGCTCCTGTCGTCGAAGTGCGGGCGGACGCCGCCGCCGGCCGACCTCGCCGGCGATCAGACCCGAAGGCGGGGAGGAAGGGAGACCGCGGACGAGCCCAGCCAGGTCGCGGCGAGGAGGGTCCTCGTCGGGTGGCCGACAAGCCGACTCGTCCTCGCGATGGAACAGGTCGGTCTAGTGACATGCCGATTCGTGCTGGTGAAGGAAGAGCTCGTGCAAGCGACACCCCAGGTGGCGGAGGCGAAAGGGCTAGTCGCCCCAGCGCTCGCCCGTCGCGGCCTGAGAGGCTCAGGAGCCCTTCTGCGGGCACAGAAAGGCGTGAGGAGCGCGGCCGCCAGGAGCAAAGAGGCGATGGCGCCGAGGTCAACCGCGTCAATCGGGATATCGGCGACGGGAGGAGGCGGTCCCGCTCCGCCAATCGAGACACAGGCGCTACCGAGGCAACCAGCGGCGCCTCGAGGAATTCAGCCGATTCCGACGCCGAAGATCAAGCCACGGGAGAGACGGCCGAGGACAAGCCGCGACAAGCTCGGGCGCCGTGGCATTTCAAGGTTCTCCTAGTGGGAACGGTGGTCTACCTTGGTTGGCGGCTCTATCAAGGGATCGGCTGGCTCGTTCATCACGTATGACCTTTTGGCACTCCGACCAGCCGGTGATCGACGTCGAAAGGAGCTATCCCTGTTGGGCCGCCGCAGCTGCGCACGCACAGCCGGCTCCACAGCCGCCGGAGAATGAAGGCGCGGAGGCTGACCCAGCCGGCGATCCATCCGTTGCACGACCGGCCGTGGCAAACACCGACAGAACTCTTCGCGTTGCGGTGTGGCCGTCAGGGCAACTAGGTGCCGGTTCATTGGACAGCTGGAGGGGACGTCTTGACTCGAACCGTGCGCCGCACTCCGTACACCTGAATTCGTAGATTGGCATTGTTGTTCCTGCCTCCTGCCGTGGCCTCGCTGCCATGTTACCGGAGCATCCGTGAGCGCTTCCAGGAGGTGCTGGGGCGTTTGATAGCCGGAAGGTAGGCCCGGTCTCCCTCTGGCAAAGCGATCGGTTGAGAGGAGGGACCGGAAGCCGGTGTCGTTTTCGGTGAGGCCGACGGGTCGTGGCGTTCCTTCGGAGCTATCCATTCCCAGGCTCCCGGCCGCCCCTTGATCTTGTAGCCGTGGTGGGTCTTCAGCTCGTGATGTTGTGGGCAGAGGCGGCAGAGGTTGTCGAGGCAGGTCGGCCCACCGAGAGCGAACTCGGCGATGTGGTCGTTCTCGAGCCCGAAGGACCGGCCACAGCCCGGCACGACGCAATAGGGGTCCCTGTACTGGAGCGCCGTGCGCTGGTGGGCGGTGAGGGTGCGGCCGTAGTGCACGACAGAGCGCACGTCGACACCTTCTGTGATCACGAGCTTCAAGAAGCAGTCGGTGAGGAGCTCTCTTGCGATCGACAGCGGGACCGGGCCGACGCCAGGTATCTCACAGAATCTCGCCCGGGGCCATCTCCCCCCGTCGCAGGGCCGAGAGGTCCACCCGGCAGATGATGGTGGCCGGCGGGGGAGGGCGCCGCCCCCCGCCACCGGCTTCACCGGTATGGGAGAGGCCCGGGCCTGTCCGGGGAGAGGGGGGAAGGCCCACTCCTGTGCACGAGGGCGGCTCCCTCACCCCGGTACCCTCTGTCCCTTGGAGCAGGTGAGGAGCCTCGGCCACATCGCCAGGGCCGGCCCAAAGGTGGCTCAGCTGATCTGGTGAGGGCGCACCGGTGACCCGGGCCAGGAGGGCATCTGCCATGTAGGCCTCGCTCGGCTCCTGCCGGTTCTCCTCCCGGGCCTTTTCGAAGAAGCGATCCGCTAGCGGCTGCAGGCTGGCCAACAGGGCGGCGCCCCCATCAGGGGTGAGGGAGAACTGTCCCTTCGTGGCGCCGTCTGCACCCTGAAAGACCCGGAGGTGGCGCTGGCGACGGACCCGCTCGTAGCGGGCCTCTGCCTCCTCTGTAGAGCACGCGGCGGCCTTTACCCGCTCGCACTCGTCACGCAGCTCTCGCAAGGAGCCGGTCCGGGCCGCCTCGAGGAGGCTCTTCTCTGCCCCCGGATCGGCCGAGGCGGCCTCGGCGATCGTGTGGGCCTGGGGGGCGGACAGCTCCCCGGCCCGAAACGCCCGCCCGGTGGCCTCGAGCCAGGTGAGGCGAGAGGCCGTGTCGAGCTCGGCCCTGGCCTGGCCGAGGGGCTCACCGGCCTTGCCGGCGAGCCAGACCGAAGGGTCCTTGAACCCGGCTCGGCGATGAGCGCTTCCTTCTGCAGCCCGGCCGGCAGACATGGTCTTGCCGGCCTGGCAGAGCCTCTCTCCTTTGATGAACACCTCGACGAGGAAGGTGGCGTCCTCAGAGGTGACCGAGTCGAGGTCGAGCAGAGAGACGAACTGGTCGATGCTGGCCACGGCCGCCTCGAGGGTCGCGATGGACATGCCAGGACTCCTTTAGATGGGGAGCAACAAGGCGCCGGGCGCGAGAAGGATCGAGGGCGCTCGACCTGTCGTCATCGTGGACGAAGGCGAGCGAACAACTGTTCGTAGCCTAGCAGGTGGGTGTTCGTTCGTCGGGTCGCGACGGTGGCCCCAATGACGAGGATGCCTATCACGTCTACCGATTAGGGATGTAGTGAGGAGGACCTTCCTCCGTCCGAGCCCGCTACTGTCCTGCCCAAGGTGTGTTGCCAGAGCGATCGCGCTCAGGCGAGCCTCGCCAGCCGGCGTGAGGCTCGCCTGCTCGATGGGTTAGGGTGAAGTCGTTCGGGTTCGTCCTCTGAGCAGGTGGAACGTATCTGCGGGCTGTGGCGCAGCTTGGTTAGCGCGCTTGACTGGGGGTCAAGAGGTCCCGGGTTCAAATCCCGGCAGCCCGACCAAAGAAATCGCTGCTCAGAGGCATCATGCGGCAGCCGGAAACCCCTCATCAGCTACCGTGCTTTCGGGATGTGTAGCCCGGCGTGTAGCCACGAGGATTTCGAGGAGCTGGCGATGAGTGAAGTAGAGGGGCCCGCCCTGCCCCGTTCGCCTCGGCGGCGAGCGGGTCGTGGTTCGAAACGTAGGGGTGCCGGCGAAGGGTCGATCTACCGCCGAGCCGACGGCAAATGGACCGCTTCGGTCAACCTCGGCTGGGAGGGCGGGAAACGCCGGCGCAGGGTCGTCTACGGGCGAAGCCAGGCTGAGGTTCGCGGCAAGCTGCGGGAGCTGCTGTACGGAATCGACGCCGGCCTGCCGGTGCCAGACGCTCAGCTGACAGTGGGGGAGCTGCTCGAGCGCTTCCTCAACGATGTGGCTCCCGACCGGGTGGGTCCTTCGACACTCGAGAACTATCGATTGATCGCCAAGCACCACCTCATCCCCACTCTCGGGCGCAAGAAGCTCGCAAAGCTGACCCCGGCCGAGGTGCAGTCGCTGTTGCGAGCCAAGATCGAAGCCGGCTATTCGCCGCGCACGGTACGTCTCATTCGCGGCTTGCTCGTGCAGTGCATCAGTCAGGCAGAACGGTGGGGGATCGTCGCTCGCAACGTCGCCCGCCTCACCGACGGTCCTAACCTCGCAAGAGCCGAGGGACGAACGCTGTCACCAACCCAGGCACGTGAGTTGCTCGAGGCCGCCCGTGGAGGTCGGCTGGAGGCCTGCTACGTCGTCCTGCTGGCGCTCGGGCTACGCAAAGGTGAGGCTCTCGGCATCGCATGGAACGACATAGACCTCGACAAGGGATTGTTGACTGTGCGCCAGGCATTGAAGCGAGTCGGTGGCGCGATTACCTTGGGCAACGTAAAGACGGCCGGCAGCCGGCGGACGATCAATCTGCCCGACGAGGTGGCCGACTCTTTGCGGGCGCATCGGGACCGACAGGCTGGGGAGCGTCTGTCAGCCGGGGCATCGTGGATCGACTCGGGTCTCGTGTTCACGACCGCCCTCGGGACCCCGATCGACCCCTCGAACTTTCGCCGACAGTTCGACAAGGTCTGCGCCAAGGCGGGACTGGTCGGTTGGCACCCGCACGAGCTACGCCATTCCGCCGCCTCGATCATGCTCGCCGCGGGCGTCCCGCTCGAGGTCGTGTCGCGTGTCCTTGGCCATGCTTCGATCAGGATCACCGCCGACGTCTACGGCCACATCATGGATCCGCAGCGCCAGCAGGCGGCCGATGCGATGAGCGCCATGCTGTGGGAGAACTCGACGCGCTGAGCGAGTCATCGGACGACCCTCAGCGTCCGCTCACTCATGGGCTTCGGCGGTGGAGCAGAGCTCGTCGATGTATCTGGAGAGAACATGGCGGGCGACCCGCCGTGATCGGCCAAGGCGGATAGAGGGCAGTGCACCAGAGGCCATCAGCTCATAGACACGCGTCCTGCCGATGGCGAGCGCCTCAGCGACCTGTTCGGGCGTCAAGAGCAGCCGTCCAGCGCCAGCGTGGTTCCCGCAGTCGCACCAGTGTTGCATTGCGACCGGTTCGGCGCGCATGACGTCACCGTTCTTGAGGGCCGTGGCCGTGATCCGTGATTGATTGACCAGCTCCGCGGGCACACTTTGGGCTAGGCGACCCCGCTCCGCCGGGTCGCGAGCGGGATGATTACCGGGTGCGCCGAGAGTCTTCATCTTGTAGTCAGGATCACTGCCGCGGTGAACCTCTCCGCCAGAGTCGAGCCTTTGTAGTCGTGCGTGCTCAGGTTGCGCATCCGTCCTCCCGTCATTCGGTCCGTCACCCTTGACCGCGAAGCGCTCCACATTCACCGTCGAACGTGGAGCGAAGTTGTGCCGCACAGATCGCAGCGCCCGAGCGAGCTCAGAGCAGTGCAGACTTGGGTGCTTGAACTCGGACTGGTGGGCAGGGAGATGTTTCGCGTTCAGCCTGGCGCTCGATATTCGGGGTGCGCGTTCGATGCGACCGTAGGCCCGAAGCGTCTCGGCGCTCGGGGCGGTGGTCGGCGCGTTCAGTTGAGTCCACCAGAGTGGTGTACGACCTGAGGTGATCACCTCGGCCGGCGCATTCTCTTCGCGCCGAGCATCCCCCAGGAGCGACGGCCACCGCACCAACCTTCAAGAACCTGCAAGGGAACAAGAAGGAGAAGATGCGGTGATCGCCAACAACAACATGGGCGCGGCCGAGCTGCTGCGCAAGTACCTGGAGTGCCCCGCTGGATCCGACCTGCTCGGCGAGATGGTGAAGATGGCAGCTGAGCTGCTCATGGACGCGGATGTCGACGTGCTCTGCAATGCCGGCTACGGCGAGCGGTCCGACGATCGCCTGAACAGCCGCAACGGGCACCGCGAGCGTCGCTGGGACACGAGAGCGGGCACGATCAGCCTCGAGATCCCAAAGCTGCGCAAGTGCAGCTACCTGCCCTCTCTCCTCGAGCCACGCCGGAGAGCCGGCGTTCCGGATGAGGCGCATGAAACGACACTGCGACCGTGATTAAGCGGTCGCTCGGCACCTCGAGTGGCACCTCGAGCTCGGAGACCCACGGCTCGCTGAGCTTGAGGCAATTGCTCTTCCTCGGAGGGACCATCAAGAGGTCATCGACCTCATCGTGGTCGATGATGTCGTGGGCGAACGCACTTCCCGAGGTGGCGATCACTCCCCGCAGCCCTCATCTGCCAATCGCGCGCCCCCAAGGCCCCTACGGCCACCGCGTGCCTAGATCGACGCTTGTCGCCGACGCCGCGGAACCAATCCCCGTCGGTCCACGCCCCAAGTCACCCCCACCCCTGCGCCCATCACCACCGTCCCCGCCCATCACCTCGGTCCCGCCCATCACCTCGGTCCCGCCCATCACCTCCGCCCCTTTCCAGCACCTCCGACCCGTCCACCACCACCCGATTCCCGCCCACTTCATCAGCTCCACACTTCTGGCACTTGAGGCCTCGAGCCCGCTCAGCGGCGAATCTGGCACCGTCTCGACTCTCTCCTTCGAGGGGCTGAGGCAAGATCACAAACCTCGGATGACGTTCGTATCGACCGGCCGGATTCAGCTCGGCGCTGGGGTCTGGCCCGGCCCCAGTGTTCGATGCCGCGCTCAGTGGGATTCCTGCCGAGATCGCCTTCAGGCCGTGCCGCCTGGTCGGTAAAGGAGTGCACCGGCTGTGAGATTCGGCGACAGCGGGGGATCGGCGCGTACCCCTCTCGTTCGAAAGCCGGCGTCGTGCCGCACGACAACCTCGTTCAGATCTCCATCGGTCCTCGTCCAGATGGCCCTCTCGCTCGCCTCGACAACCCGCACATTGCCGTAAACGAGGCTCATTCGGGCCAGGTCAGCGCCATGAAACGAACTCGTTCAACCGCTGACTAAGTGGGGGCAGGAAGACGATTCTGGTTCTGTGGAGGCGCAACGCCGAGGGCCGTCTTTTGACGCGCCTCGCAAAGACCTACTGGGTCCGAAGAGCGAAGTCGATCCAGTGGCTCGAGCAGTGCTCCTCTTTCTCAGCACCGACGTAGCGCTGCACGACCTCGTTCAGATGTCCCTCGGTCCTCGTGCAGCTCATGGCCGGATGCTGCGCCCGCCCTGAGGAGCGTCACCGTGCTCCACGCACAGATCGAGTGGCGAGGTGCCTGATCATGCCTGAGCCCGACCTTCACCGTCCTGGGGCGCATCCCGATCGAGGCCCTGACCGATCGCGGTAGATGTCCAGTCTGCACGCCCACGAGCTCTGCGCCAGTCTCTGAGGAACGGACGAGAGGCGAGCTAGCCCGGCGTGGCGCCTCCGCCTCGGCCGTGCACGTTGACCCGGTACACGGCTCACGGCTTCATCACAGCAGCGGCGGTCCCAGCAGCACACCTGATTGTGAGTATCCGCTCCGCAGTTCGGTGATTCTGCTGGGCTGTGCGTCGGTGACCCCGGGCGTGACTCCACACCTGATTGGCCCCGTGCCTTTTGTGCGACCTGTCCGCTCGGTGTCGCCGGCACCGGCCCGGTTGGAGAAGCTGGCCTGATCAGGAGCTTGACCGCCCAGCTCACACTGGACGTGTCCCATCACAGTCCTGCCGCCTCCTTTCCGGACCGGAACCGACCACGTCCCTCCGGCAAAGGAATGAACGCATGACCATGCTGGCAGACCACGTCGACTTCGTCATCGGCGTCGACACCCAAAAGAACACGAACACGGCCGCAGTGGTGGTGGCCGCCACGGGCGCGGCGCTCGGAGATTGCACGGTTCCGAGCATGCCCCGCGGCCACCAAGTGCTCTTGGAGATGGCGGAGACTCATCTCGGGCGCCGAGCGTGGGCGATAGAGGGCACCGGGAGTTACGGCGCAGGGCTCGCCCGGTTCCTTTCCGAGCATGGTGAGCAGATTGTCGAGCTCCACCGGCCGGCCCGAGCCCCTCGTCGTGGGGGTAAGAAGTCCGATCCCATCGACGCGGTACGTGCAGCGAGGGAGGCGCTCACTCGTCATGAGCTCGGCGAGGCTCGTGCCGTCGGTCAACGCGTCGCCCTCGCTGTTCTGCTGGCAGCTCGTCGTTCTGCTATCGATGCTCGCACCGATGCCCAACGGCAGCTGCAGGGCCTCGTCGTGGCGGCGCCGGAATCGCTGCGGGCACGCATGCGGGGCTTGCCAGGTCCTCAAATGGCCAGCCGGGCTGCCCGGCTGCGCTTGAGCGCCGACGCCGACATCGAGACCGCCGCCACCACCGAGGTCCTCCGAGCCCTCGCTCGACGCGTTCTCGAGCTCACGAGCGAAGAAAGGGCTCATGAGCGCCAGATCACCGCCATCGTGCGAGCATGGCGCCCGGATCTACTCGAACAACGTGGCGTCGGCCCGATCGTGGCCGCCACCGTCTTGTGCGCCTGGTCCCACGCCGGCCGCTTTCGCTCCGAGGGAGCCTTCGCCAGCCTCGGTGGGATCTCTCCGATCCCCGCCTCGTCCGGACTGACGACCCGACACCGCCTCAATCGGTCTGGCGACCGACAGCTCAATCGCGCCATCCATGTCGTCGTGATCAACCGACTGCGCAGTGATCCGAGGTCACTCGCCTACGCGGAACGTCGCAGGGCAGAGGGCAAGAGCGATCGCGAGATCAGGCGCTGTCTCAAGCGGTACGTCGCCCGGCAGCTCTTCCGCCAGCTTGAAGGAGCCGCCTTGACGACTTGACGCGTTATAGGAGCGTCGCACAAGGTGCCACGGGACGCGGCGGGTACGTCAAGGAGAATATGGAGCGGTAGCTTGATTGCCGCTCCGGACATGGGTCAACCGACGAGCAGAGCACACAGCACGATCACTGCGAGCGCTCCACCGGCATGTCAGGGCAGGTCTCGTCACCCCTCCTGCGCTGCCGCTGGGCACGATCGCCACCGGGCTCGCTTCACCACTGTGGCTAGAGGCAGATGCCGTGGCGCGGCAGATTCCGGCGGCGAGGCCAGCCATAAGGAGTGCAGCGAGACCCCGAATGAACCAGGCTCGTGCCTGCATGAGGTCGGTGTGCTTGTGGTTCGCCGACCACCTGGCCAGTCGACGTCCCCGTTCCTCCCCGGCGAGAAGGACGGCATTTGGATCTCGCTGACCAATCCCTGAGAGGTCTTGAGCGGAGGGCTGGTAATAGAAGCCCACCCGATCGATAGTCATCGCCTCGAAGGCAGCAAAGGACAGGAACGCAAGCGCTAAGGCGACCGGCAGGAGGAGGAAAAGCCACGGCCAGGAGCGTTCGAGAGAGAAGGTCAGCTGATACGAGCCGAGCGCCAAGCTCACCGTGAGGAAGGTCAGCGTGACCTGTACGAGGCGTGATGCCTTGTCCTCCGCGCTCTTCGCCGCGTCTTCAGCGCCCTCACGGGCGGCCCTCGCAACATCGAGCGCTCCCGCAATCGGAGCCACCTCATCGGCCCATACGGGCGCCGGAAAACAGGGAGCCTTCAAGCCGTCAGCGGCGGGGGCTCTGTTTTCGGGGAGAAAATCGTAGAAGGCCCGTCGGCGCGGCTCAGGCCAGCTCCCCGGAGTCTCCCAGGGCCCATCCCGAAGATGCTGAGCCAGTGCCGGGGCGACTGTCGTCTCGGCATTATCGAGGAACAACCAACCTCCTTGGGGATTGGCCTCGAGGAACACCGGTCCCTCGTCTGTCTCTAGCCAGTCCTGAACGCTCATGGTCAAGCCGAGTGCAGACGTTACGCGGCAGGGGGCCGTTCCCACTACGTCTGCGGAAGTCAAACAGAACCCGTTTCCGTGGGGATCGACGGCGCGCCAATTGACAGTGCCCGCTTCGCGGTTTCTGCGCCACACCCAGGACTGACCGTCAACGACCACTACCCGGATGTCTGCAGAGGCGTCGAGTCGTTGCTGAAACAGGGTGACGAGCTTGCCCGGATCTGCCATCTCCTCGGCAGACACCGTGGCTACATAGGGGGCGATCCCGCGCCCCGCCGACAACGGCTTGGCGATCACTGGCTGCCCGTCAGCGAACTGTTGAACCGAAGTTGGATCGTTAGTAGCTCTCCACCGCGGAGTAGAGATCCCTAAATCAGCGGCCACCGCCAGCTGACCCAGCTTCCATTCGGCGCGCCCAATGAGGTCGGGATCATCCACCCAACGCACTCCGGCGGCTCGAAAGGAGCCGACGAACACCGCCGGGGTCTCGTCCAGGATCAGTTGTGCCTCGTCTGCCTCGACTCCTTCAGGTGCAGATGGACGGCCAGCACGGAACCACCAGAGTGTTGTCTCTCGATCCACCCTCGACCAGCTCCCGTTTTCGGCGATGTCGAGCGCCCCGGCCTGAGCGACGAGCGTCGTTGTGGCGAGATCAGAAAGGTTCAGGCGGAGCGTGCGAGCGCCCATTGCTTCCAGGTGCCCGGCGACGACAACGCAATGCGGCTCGTCGACATCCGCTACGAGGACAACGTCGATGTGCCTAAGGCTGTTACTAGTCATCCGCCCTACCCGGCGGACTCGCCTCGGGTTCGAGTTTCCTCTGTGCGATCGGGGCGAGGCGGCGGCCTAGGATCGGGTGATTCACCGCGAGCTTTCGTTTCGATGCGAGCAAAGCTCGATTCTCCTAGAACCTTTGTGACCCAGTCAGGCAGAGTTCCGGGCTGAGGTTTAGGCGGCGGCGGTTGAGGTGGGTTCTCCGGATCGGATGACTCACCCCGGACGAAGGTGTCCGTCTTCACCTCCCGAGGCGCTACAACCTGCCGGTCCCACATCCGGGCCAGCAAGGTCTGTCGATCCATAGCTCAAGCTTACATGAATGTAGTTCGCCAGTCGTGTGATGACGCCGAGCATCAGGGACAGGATCTCCGGCTGATGCGGCTGTTGCCCGGCTTGGCTGAATCGCCCGACCGGCCCCGGTGCAACCTACGCGAGGCGAGGCTGTCGGGTCCTTTGGCAGGACCTCGCACCGTGCGGTGTTGGACTTATCCGCCCGCCGACGAGCACAGTTGGTTCGCTTTCGCGACGTATTGATTGGCCTGGGTCAGGTAGCCAGCGATCGTTGCTGTGTCCGCAGTCACGGCCTTCTGGTACTTCGAGAGGGCCGCGTTTGCCTGGGTGAGCGTCGTAGCCTCGTCGGAGGCGGCTGGAGGCCCACCGAGCGGTATACAGCTCAGATCGGCGGACTCGGCCGATGCAAGGCTCGCCCAATCAGACTGAAGGGAAGCGGTATCTTGTCGGAGGCTGGTCACGTCCGGCTTGTTCGAAGACACGTCGTCCTGGAAGCCGCCCTGATCGTCTTCCAGCGAGCCCTGATCGTCCTGAACCGAGCCCGCGTCATCGCAAACCTCGCTTGGGTTCGATCGGGCGTCACTTTGCGCTTGGACGAGATCCTCTGGGTCTCTTGAAGGTCGCTTTGCACTGTGCCGACGTCTGACGTGAGGCCTTGCTCATCGCTCGTCACATTGGAGATATCCCCGGTGATGTTGCTCTCGTCCGTGTTCACCGCTTCGGCGGCATTGGTGATTGCCTGCTGCTCGTGGACGATCGCCTGGAGGTTGTCCCCCCGAATGTTGAAGTGAGGCGGTGGTCCCCCGCCCGAGACCTGCCATCTGGTAGGTCTCGGGCGTTCCACCAAGAACAACCCACAGGAAGGGGACCACCGTGAGAAAGAAAGTACCCGTCGTCACCGTCGCGGCGGTAGATGAGGCCGCGCAGCTGGCCGACCTGCCGCTCGAGGCAACCGTGGCGCTCGCCGACGTCGCCGGCGCCATGCGAGAGTGCCTCCTCGCTTTCGCCTCGGCGACCGGGCTCGTCGTGATGCGCCAGCTGATGGAGGCCGAGCTCAGTGAGCGCATCGGTCCGAAGCACGCCAAGATCGCTCCTGAGAGAACCGGCAACTGGCACGGGACGACACATGGGGCCAGTCGTGCTTGGCGGTCGGCTTGTCACCGTCGAGCGCCCGCGGGCCCGGACGACGAACGGCGAGGAGATCACCCTCGACAGCTGGAAGGTCTTCAGCTCGGCCGACCTGTTGAACGCTCTTGTCGTCGAGCGGATGCTCGCCGGCGTCGCCACCCGCCGCCACGAGGACGTCTCAGAGCCGGTCGGCAGAGCAGTCGAGGAGGCCTCCCGGGCGACCTCGAAGTCGGCCGTCTCGAGGCGCTTTGTCGCCGCCACCGAGATGGCTCTCGCCGAGCTCATGGCTCGCGACCTTTCGGGCCTCGATGTCGCCGTGGTCATGATCGACGGCGTCATGGTGGCCGGGCAGTGCTGTGTGGTGGCGCTTGTCATCACAGCTGACGGCACGAAATTCCCGGTCGGGCTCTGGCTCGGCGACACCGAGAACAAGACCGTCGTCACCTCGCTCCTTCCGACCTCGTCGCCCGCGGCCTGCGCTACGAAAAGGGCATCCTGTGCGTCATCGACGGGGCAAAGGCGCTTGCAACCGGGATAGAGAAGATCTTCGGCGAGTCCGCTCGGATACAGCGCTGCACCTTGCACAAACGGCGGAACGTCAACGATCACCTGCCAAAAGAGCCCGCCCGCATGATCGACCACAAGCTCGCTGTCATCTTCGCCCAGCCCGATGCCAAAAAGGGCCTCGATGCCGCCCGGCGCCTCGCATCCGACCTCGAGGGTGACCACCCCGACGCGGCGGCCTCGCTTCGCGAAGGGCTCGAGGACATGTTCACCGCCCGGCGGATCGGAGTCGCACCGTCTCTCGCCAAGAACCTCACCAACACCAACTGCATCGAGTCGATGATTTCGGTTGCCCGCCGCACGACCCGCCGTATTACCCGCTGGAAGGACGGCTCGATGAAGAAGCGTTGGCTCGCAGCCGGCATGCTCGAGGCAGAGAGGTCGTTCAGACGGATCAAGGGCTACACCGCCATGTCTACGTTCGTAGACGCCCTCCGCCGCGAGTTGCATCCGACCGACGCCGGAGCCCGAGACTACGATCACCAAGCGGCCTGAACCAGCTGTGGCCACCGCCGAAGTTCAACAAATGGCGGGAGAATCTCACTTGGCCACCAGCGGGGACTTTCTCATGGCCACGGACATCGGGAGCATGCTGCTAGTGCAGCGTAGTTCTTTCGCCGCCGGTTGATCCTCATCCGGTGGCTTCCCCAGGACGGGCTGCCCGCAAGGTCGACGAGCCCGGGTCCCAGCTCTCGCCTACGCCTACCCCAAAAACCGAGCCGCCGCAGCGCGGGCGACAGGTCCCGACAAGGCCGGAGAATAGCGAACGCGTGCTTCCCCTCCGCCCAAAAAGGTTCCTGGTAACCGCGCCTGCCGCGCAGATGTCTGTTTGTGCGTGGCAAAGCTACGCTGCAATCGCGAGGAGGTGGGAGAGGCGAAAGCCTATGGCGAAGACCGTACAGGGCGAATGGGCGGCGCGCTGCGCCGACTGCGACGGAAACGTCTACTGGGGGAGCAACGGGTCAGCGGTTGAGGAGTTCGCCTGGCTACATCGCCTCGCCAAGCCGACCTGCTCAGTCCAGGTACAGCGAGGCCACGAACGGCGAAGCTACTTCCGCGAGGGACTTAGTCCCGATGCAGCGCTGCGACAGACGGTGATCTTCCTCGTGGTTTGGATCGGAAGCTTCGGCTCTGTAGAAGCTTTCGCCTATACGGGTCCGCAGCGGGTGCATGGCCTGTTTCCGGGGGCCGCGATCGTGTGCGTCATCTCGCCGTCGCATTCTGCGCGGCCCCCGATACCGTCGCTACGAAGACGGACCGCCTGGCTAAAACAGACCTCCCATCAGGTCGAGCCGCGCCGCGTACTACCCTCCGGAAAGGGCTCGTAACCCCTTCGCGAATGTGGCACCCGGCCCTGTCAGTCGGAGCCGCCGGCTATCACGAGACGCACGGCCAACGAGGTCATCTTGCATTAGGCCGTAAATAACATTCTCGATGGCATCCCGGACCAGCGCCGGGTAACGCCCGCCCACTTCGCGTTCGAGTTGCTTGACGGTCATCCCCCCTTCGGGAGCGGACGACAGGACGTGGATGACCATCTGGCGGGTTGCACCCACCGAAGGTGAAGGCGGCTCTTCCGTAGCAGCGTCAGGCGCAGCAGTCACAGGAGCGGAACCTCTAGGCATATTGCCTCCAGTCAAGGTAGTAGTGACTCAGGGAGTTGTTGTCGAACGAACTCAGGAAATACCTCCGTGAACTTTCCGGCGAGCATAATTCGTGCCTCCCGCACTTGTTCGCGATCAAAGGGTGTAAAGGTCGCGGGAGCTCTAAGAAAGAAAAATGCGAACAGCTTTGGCCGATGGCTCTCGACGTCCTCAAGGGAACGAAGCAAAGGCGAATGATCTAGCAATGAGTGCGGCTCGTCGCCACGGTAGAGAACAGTCAAGTTCCCGCCTGTTCGCACGGGGCTAAAGCTGGTATATTCTACATCCCAGAAGCCGGGGAACCCGAGGAGCTCCTTCTGCTTGGCCTGTAGAGCAGACCGAAGCATGTAACGCTGAGAAGATGTACTGGCAACTAAACCAAAAAGCCGGTTTGTTCCGGCGATAGGATCCCTCGCGAGATGGTCGACGAGATGGTCCCGCTGGGCCACAAATTGAGCAGCTACATCGGCACGATCAATACTGTCAGTTACTCGGTGAAACGCTTCAATGGCTGCGTCGCGAAGCTCGGCCGCCATCTCCTGTGCCGAGCTGGCAAACTCCTCGACCGTCTTCCAAGTAGGCATAAAGTTCTTGGCCCGCCGGAGTGCCGCCTCGGTGTAGGTGAGAAACTCGGCAAGCCGGGACCGCAAGGGATCCGTGAGATTAGCTCGCGCAATGAGCACTCGGGACAATAGCGAGGTGCGCTGCAACCACTCCACTATTACGCCGTCGTGTACTCCAGCACGAAGCTGATCGACCGAGTCCTCTACCCAATCAGCTTGGAGTGGAATCCAACGGAAGCCGAGGGGTTCCAGTCTTCAATGCGGTGCCGAGTGAAGTCTCGACGTCCGCGATTCCGGGTAAGAGGTAGTTTAGGTTGGGCGTGTAACCACTGAACCACTCTCCAAGTCGGCGATCTTGGCCCTCAAGCTGAACTTGGTCATCCGCTTGGCTGAGCGTTCTTGCATGTTCAACCGCACGAGCTAGGGCAAGGTTCGAACCAACGACCACGATGGTGATACGTGATCCACTTGTAGGCTTGACTGCGTTGTATGAGGAGCGTTTCCACTGCGGACCTGCCACGAACGCCGGGGCCGACTCGAAACCTTTCACCGTCGAAATGAAGTTCGAGAGCGTCAATAAGTCTTGAGTAGTCAATGGCGCCGAATTCCGTTCCAGCCTTCTGAGCGTCCCTCATTAGGTAGTCGAGGCGATCGACATCCACTTCGCCTGAAACTATGCTGTGTGCAGCGCCCCCCCACGTCCCATCATCTGGGTCTGCCTCATAAATCGCCAATAGAGCGGGTCGGATATTGTCCGGGACACGCTCTACGAGGTGACGAGTCAAAACAACACCTGCGAATTCATGCATTGGAGAGCCGCAGATGTGCCACTCGGCGAGTAGCAGGGCTGGTCACCCAAGTGTTCTTCGAGGAGCCGCTGGTACTCATGTTCAAGAATGTGAGAAAAGGGGGGATGCCCCACATCGTGAAGTAGCGCGACTCCGGCCACAGCCCAGCGAAGGAGCTCTCCGCACGCCGCGGTGCCAGCCGGGAGATGGACATCGGCGTTTGCAGCTTTTACAAAGGCCTCTTGCGTCTGTGGTGTGGCATTGGACCAAGCAGATACCCAAGAGTGGCTGGCAAGGTGCATCGCGCCGAGACCGTGCTCGAACCGTGTTCCGGTCGCCGATGGGTAGACAAGGGACGTCAGGGATGTCTGCGCTACGCGACGCAGGCGCTGATAGACGGGGTGATCAACGATGTCTGCGAGTTGCCGGGGAAGAGAAATGTAGTCGTACACCGGGTCGCGAACGAGCCGATCGAGTCCGCACGCGAACTCCGTGCGGTCGCCTGGATCGGTTGAGACGCAGGTGACGAGGATGCTGTCGGCTGCACTCGGCTGCGCAATATCATTCCCATCGGGCCACGTGAGACAGAATAGCGAACAGCGGTTCCTGCGTGCAGCATGCACCGCGGACCCGACGGAGCTGTTGAGCGCTCATCGATTCTCGCAATCTGCGATCAAGGAAAGTCGCGGTTGATTCCGCGCCTCGTGCCCTTTGACGACGACACCGGCCGGCGTGACGACTCCTCCGGCATTTTCGGGTGACCAAGCACCGAGCGCGCTGCGGTGTTGCGGTCGGACCGGAGTGCCCCCCCGGGGCCTTTCGGTAGGTGGGTTTCTCCGGTCCGCTCTCCGAACCGCCGTCCGACCTCGTGGCACCGTGCGGGGTTCCCGAGGACACCCCCGAGGCTCTGTACACCGCGCTAAACCAACGCCCAAGCGCACGAGGCGCTCGCATGGGTGCAGAGCGACGGCAAGCCTTACTTTGGTCCACTCACCGAGGTAGGCGACTACATGCTGGAACGAATGCTCACCAAGTGGCTGGAATGGAAAAAGCGGAAGAGGTCGTCCTCGAAGAATCCGACTAACCGCTCATGCGGTGAGAGACGCGGCTGACCATCGGGCAGCAAACCCGGCGATGAAGGGCATCGACCTGCGGTCGTTATCCGAGGCGCTCCACGTCCCCTTGTCCGGAGGGCGCCTCCGGGGCTAATCGACAAGGACTGAAGTCGTTACGTCCCTACGATGTTCTGCGCGCGGGTCGTACGGCTCTGGGCGCCGAAGTGGCGGTGTCGGCAGTGGCCGGGTCGGCCTGCGG
Source organism: uncultured Actinomycetota bacterium (assembly GCA_963754255.1). GTDB lineage: Bacteria > Actinomycetota > Acidimicrobiia > Acidimicrobiales > Bog-793 > CAVWEW01. The sequence goes on along the minus strand of CAVWEW010000001.1, from coordinate 725,709 downwards.
CGCGTTGTGTCGTCCCGACCGCACATTGACGAGGGCTGCATTGGGGGTGTCGTCAGCCAACTGGCGGGCGATCGCATGCTCGTACGTCGTGACGAGAACTTGCCCGGGGCTTCCGCCTTCAGAGGCAGTGACCGTGGCCAGCGTGGCAGCTACGGCGTGACGTAGCTGCGGGTCGAGGTGTTCGAGCGGCTCGTCGAACCAGACGAATGGGAGGCGAGTGGACGATGCGATGACGAGAAGGTGCGTAATAATCCGACGCCCAGATTCGTTCCCCATCGCTCAGAGTGCTCCATCCGAGTTCCTCGCCCTGCTCTTCGCGAACGATCGTCCCGTCGGATCGGAGTGTCAGGCCCCCACTAGGGAACAGGCGCTTCCATCGCCAGGTAATCTCGGTGGCGACCGGCTCGATCAGGCTCTCAGTCAGCTCGGTCGCCGCCCGGCGAAAGGTCACCGCGGCGGCGCTCGCGATGGCCTCCCGCCGGTAGGCGCGGTACAGGGTCCGGTCGCTCTCCGCGATGCGATCGTCTTCCGCCAGCTGCGTAGTCAGCTGTCGAAGCTGGGACTGCAACCCACCGATCTTCTCGCTATGGGCCTCCAAGGCCTCAAGCGCGCCTGCGTGTTGGACCTCCGCAGCAGCGACGTCGATTATCGTGTCCGGTGGCGTAGGCTTGCGCAGAGATTCGAGCTGGGTGAGCAGGTCGGCTAGCGCCCTTCCGCGGGCTCGACGTTCGGACTGTTCGCGAGCATGACGGCCACTGGCGTCCGTTGCTTCGTGCAACCGGTGCTCGTGCTCAGTCATGGCAGCCCTTACTTCTGAGGTGCCGATCGGGCGAAGGCAGGTGGGGCAGTAGGCATCCACACCAGTCAGCGCCTCGATCGCCTCGGTGGCCGCGGCAATCGAACCTCGGGCGGATGCGCACGCCTCTGCTGCGATGTCAGCTTCGCGTTCGGCCTGCTCGCGCTGGGCTTGCAACGTCTGCGAGACGGTTCCAACCTCCAACTCGGCACCTACGTACTCCACAGCACGGGACACGACCGCCGTCACGGTGTCCTCATAGCGGTGCAGTTCTTCCTGGTACGCGCCGATTTGCGTCGCTCTGTTGCGAACCTGGTCCGCCTCCCGCACTGTTCCTTGAAAGCCCTCGCGTTGTCCCTCGAGCTCAAGCAGTTCGCTTTGCAGTGTGGCGACCCGCGACTCGATATCGGTGCGATGAGCCAGTCGCTTCTGGTCGGTGGCCCGGACCGCAGCCCGCTGCTTTTCTGCCCCCTTCGCAAGGGCTTCGGCTGACTCGGCCGCTCGTAGAAGCGGACTGACTCCGAACGCGGTGTATAGGTGGGACTTCAGGTCGAGTGGTTGTTCCGACGCCAGCTGGCCTCCGCCAAGCATCATTGAAAGGTTGGCGGCGACGTCCAGCTTTACCTCGAAGGCGTCTTCGAGTGCTTGGTCGACAGCCGAGGAGTCGATATCGACTTCGTCAAGCCAGCCCTTCACCGTCGGCCGCCCCCGCCGGCCGACCTTGCGAGCGATCTTCAGTTTGCGGTCGTCGGGCAGCGCGAGCGTGATCTCCGCTTCGGCGGTGTCGGAACCCGCCCGGATGCACGCTCGGGGGTCAACGTTGGCGTGCGTGCCATACAGCGCCCAGGCCAATCCCAGCACGAGTGACGTCTTGCCCACGCCGTTGGGAGCGACGACGAAAGTTGTCCCCGAGCCGAAGTCGAGATCCAAGGAGTCGTACGAGCGCCAATGGCGGAGGCTGAGGTGACTGATCATGCCACGTCGACTAGCTCTTCGACCTGCTGTCGAAATGAGGTTTCGTCGAACTCGCCGCCGAGGGCGCGGCGCAGAGTGGTCGCGATAAAGGCTGCCTCCGGGTGGCCCAGCGATCCCCACGCGTCCTTCTTGGCAACGAGCCGTGCTCGGGCGCCGGAGGCGACGATTTCCTCGACCGCGACGGCGGTGATGCGATCAACGTCTACCACGTCGACCCACGTCGCCGCGTGTTGAGACGCCAGATGCTCGAACGGCTCGAAGGCGGGCATCGTCTCCATCAAGTAGTGCACGCACGCCTCCGCCGAGTACAGGACCGGCCGGCTTATACGCGGGGGCTGGGCGTGACCGGATGGCGTCTCGATGGCGGTGACGATGTCATCACGGTCGACGATCGCACCCAATGGCAATGGACCGACAGTCGTGACGAGTACGGCGTTGCTGTCAGGGAAGGCGCCGAATACCGCGGCGATGGTCGGCACCGCCGCCACATAGGCGGCGTCGACATCAGCACTTTTAAAGGCGACGAGAACCCGGATGCGCAGACCACGCGCGTAGATGACCAGTGCCGAGGCGAGACCCGCGGCCTGGGCGGCAGCGTCGCCGACGACTCGTGCCCGCGGATCGGCGCTCCGTCGCAACGCGGCCTGGATATCCGCACCTAACGATTCCGGCGAGGACGCGTCCTCTCTGGCGCTAGCGCGCGCCATCAAGGCGGCGAGCGACGGACGTGATGCTTCGGGGTCTATCCCGTGGGCGGCCTTGAGCGACGCGATGAGCTGTTCGGCTTCTGCCCGCTGCTCGCTGGTCATGTGATCGAGGGATGGCTCCTCGCCGACGCCTTCGAGATAGTCGAAGTATGCGTCGAGGAGTTCGTCGACCGGGTCTTGTGGTTCTGTCATGATGCGCCTCCTTCTGCATACCGTTGGAATCGAGGATGCTCGTGCAGCCGCTGGGCGGTGGTGCGATAGACGTGGGTGACCCCAGGAGGGGTGAGGTCGAACTGGGTGGCCAGGGACTGGCGAGTACGGGTCTCGAAGTGCAGCCCGAGGAAAATCGTGCGGTCTCGCTCGTCGAGGATCTCTTGGGCAAGCCGAAGGAGCTCCAGCTGCTGGCTCGTCTTGGTGAACTCATCGTCGAGATCGACTGGATCCTCAAGAACCTCGACAAGCGGTTCGGCGGCACCGCCGCCGGGATCGGGCCGACCCGGCGAGTCAGCGGACACGACGATGAGCCTGGGACGGTTCTCCGTCTCGTGCAGCCACGCTTCGGAGTCACGGAGTGCCCCCTTCGCCTTGTTACGGGCGATACCCACAGCCAGCGCCTCCCAGGAGATGGCCACCTCGGCCTCCGACTTCTGGAGCAGATCGGCAAGAGCCTCAGCTAGGACGTCGTCTGCACTCACGCCGCTCCTGCTCAGCTGGTCGGTGGCGGCTTCCCCGATGCGGCCGGCGACGTCGGAGCCGCCGGAGCGGCGCCTTCTCGGCGGCGGACGACGGAGCACCTTGTGGATCTGCGCCCACATGACGTCGACGATCCGCTCCAGGCGCGCCGAGTCGACCTCCAATGGATGCCTGGGGGCAGGTCTCGGCGTCGACGGAGTGTTCATCCAGGGTCACCTGTCGCGACCGGGAAACCCAGAGAAAGTGCTTCGGGCGCTTTTCTTCTCGCCCGGCATCGCGACAGTTCCCATCGACCCAGCCTCACACCATTGGAGGAGAACCATGAGCGACCACACCAACGTCACCCCGCTGGATCACGAGATTCACTTCACCATCGACGGGCAGCCGTTCACGATTAGCGAACGGCGGCAGCTGGCATCGGCGCTGTTGCGGCTCGTTGGCCTCGACCCCGCCCGCTACGACCTGGGCGAACTCGAGCCCGGAGGCAAGACCAAGCGGTTCACCGGCGAAGAGATCGTCACCGTGCGGCCGAACGCCCGTTTCGTGTCGATCCGCTGCGCCGCCGACGTGGCCTGATGGTCGGCCACGAAGAGTTCGTCGAGCACATGGCCCGGCTCGGCCTCCATCCGCGAGTGGAGGCCGGCCTGGTCATCTACGACCTAGAGCCGGTCGACGGAGCGCGCGCCGGGACCGTCGTCGACACCGCCGTCGCAGTCGACGAACTCGCCCGATGGCCACAGGTTCCACCCCATTGGATCCACCTCCCCGGCGACGTGACCCTTGCCCGGACCAACAGCCGACCCTCGACCCGCCCCGGGTGGACGATGCACAGCCGTCAGATCGCCGGCTGGGGCGTCGACGACCCCGGGGTGGCGTGGGCCAGTCACGTCCGCGGAGTGCTGGCCGAGGCCCGGTCATGACCGGGGACACGTCGGTCGCCATGACCGAACAGACCCGAGACGCCCTGTGTGAGCTCTTGGTACGCGATGACGGCCAGGAAGACCTCTGCCTATCGCTGTACCGACCCTCCACCGGAAGGCGTCGCACCACCGCACTCGTGCACAAAACGCTCCCGCCCCAGGAAGGCGAGCGTGTGGTGCACGGCAACGTCACTGTCACCGGCGAGTACATCTTGCGGGGCGCCGAGATGGCAAGCGCCGAGCAGAGCGGACTCGTTCTGCTCCACAGCCATCCCGGCGGCCGAGGATGGCAGGCGATGGGCGGACCCGACCGCGATACCGAAGCCTCCTACGCCAACCTCGCGCGAGAGATGACCGGGCTGCCGCTGGTGGGCGTGACCCTGGGAGGAGGCGACAGGTCATGGTCCGCCCGCCACTGGGACCGCGGCGTGGGCCGGAAGGTCACGCCCACGGAGTGCACCAACGTGCGCGTCATCGGCGACCGCCTCACTGTCACCTGGAACGACAGCGTTAATCCCGCGCCTCCGGCCAATCACCGACAGACGCGCACGCTGAGCGCCTGGGGTGCGGCAGCCCAAGCCGACCTAGCACGGCGCCGCGTCTTAGTGATCGGCGCAGGCTCGGTCGGACTCGACGTCGCCACCCGCCTCGCCGCGTCCGGGCTGGTCAACATCACCATCATGGACTTCGACCTCGTCGAGGAGCGTAACCTAGACCGGCTGATCGGCGCCACCCACCGCGACGTCACACTGCGCCGCACCAAGATCCATGTGGCCAGCCGCGAGGCGCACCGCAACGCCACCGCCGCCCGGCCCCGGATCCGCGTCTCGGAGCTGAGCATCTGCGAGCCGGCTGGCCTCCTCGAGGCCCTTGATCACGACATCATCTTCTGCTGCGTCGACCGCCCCTGGCCCCGCGCCGTCCTGAACAGCCTGGCCTACACCGACTTCGTCCCCGTCATCGACGGCGGCATCGCCATCGACACCCATCCCGGCGGCACCATGCGCAATGCCACCTGGCGGTCACACGTGGTGCGTCCCGGCCGACCCTGCATGGTCTGCACGCGACAACTCGACATGGGACAAGTAGCCCTTGACGCAGAAGGCCTCCTTGACGACCCCTCCTACGTCGCCGGAGTTGCCGACCAGAACCCCTCGGGCCAGAACGTCGCACCGCTGTCGATCAGCGTTGCCGCCGCGCTGCTTGCGCAGTACGTCAGCCTCAGCGTCGCCCCAGGAGGAATCGGTGATCCCGGCCCACTGCAGTACGTGCTCAGCACCCACGACCTTCACCACCTGGACCGCAGCAGTAGGGCTGGCTGTATGTACGAGGTCGCGGAGCCCGGAGGCGACCGACGTCAAGATCTCACCGGGGTTGACCCAGCAGCCGAATCCGCGCGGGCCAGGGCGGCGGCGGTGCCGGGGCGGATAAAGGTGCGGCGGAAGCTCGACGACTTCCTAGTGCGGTTGAACCAGGAGCATGGCTCGACATAACCCCCGTCACTGCGGAGCCGGCTCAGTACTGGGTGCGCTTTGGATGGCTCCGGCGGCGGGTTCCTTCGAATCCCTCAATACCGCCATTTTGAGTGAACTGCTCGCAGATCACGTCGCTCTCGACAGGCTACGCCCTCGCCGTCGGCAGAAGCCCCCTTGACAGTTGGCCACAAGCTGGTTGACATGTGCCCGCTCTGGGTGTTAGCTACACCACAGTCGGTGATGAAGTGTCGCCGACGGAAATTGGGGGAAGACGATGAGGTCACCACGTAGCACTCATTCTTCATTTGCGCGGCCCGGAGCAGGTGGGCTCCGGAGGCCTCTCTCGGTGATCATGCTGCTCGGCCTACTGACCGGCATCCTCGTCCCCCTCAGCAGCACCGCCTCGGCCTCCCCGCGGACTCATCTGAGGGCGAAGTCGGCCCGCTCAGTTGCCAGGCCGAACTGGTCGGCTCCCAAGGGAGGCTGGGCCAAGTCAATCAACCCTGTCCCCTCGCCGCTTCCCGACACGCGCCGAGGCGTCGCCATCGAAATCTCTCCGAGGCCACACGGGTCCCCGCGAGGCGTCTCGCCCCTCACCACCTGCACGAGCCCGGAATGGCCGACGGGGCTCACGGCCAGCAACCTCTCCTCCTACGACCCCTACATCCAAGGCACGGTGAACTGCAACGGGTCGAGCCCGGGGGTGTGGGCCTTCTTCAAGGTGAAGGACTCGACCGGCTCCGTCATCTATTCGGCGGAGTCCAGCAGCGCCATCCTCGCCGGCAACACCGCCCAGACGCAGATTCCGACCGGCAACGTGCGCTCTGGGGACACCTACACCTGGTACATGTACGACTGCCTGACCGAGAGCGGCACCACCTGCTCGGCCAACTCCGCCATCCAGACCCTCATCCCTGACCCTCTCCTCAACGCCGGTGACAACCAGGGCGCCACCTACGAGTCCTTCCCCGCCGGAGATCGCTTGAGCGTCCGGGTCAACGTCGCCTCGGGCGACCTCGAGATCAAACAGAGCGATATCTCACTTGCCGGGATACTGAGCCCGGTGCCGATCGGCCAGGTCTACAACAGCCTGGCCTCCGCCCCCGGCAGCTCGAATGCCTCCGGGCTCGGACTCTCCCCCGGCTGGGGCCTCACCGTCGGCGGCTCGGTCGAGCTCCAGAGGGTGAGCGGAGGAGCTGTCGCCCTCTACGACTCCTCCGGGCGGGTGTGGCTGTTCACCGGCGATGCTGGAGAGGGCTGCGGGACGACCTATGTCTCACCGGCCGGGATCGACGCCACCCTCACGGTGACCTGCAACAGCGCCACACCCCCTCTGCAGACCGGCTTCACCCTGAAGTTCAACCAGTCGAACGACACCCAGTACTACCTGCTTCCCTCGGCGGGCGCCACCTCCTCCCCTGCGGTGCTCAGCTCCGACACCGACCGGGACAACAACACCGTCACCTACGCCTACCCGAGCTCACCGACCCAGCTCGGGAGCATCACCGGCACGAGGGGATCCTCGAACGTGGTGAGCTTCAACTACACCTCCGGCTCGCTCACCTCCATCACCCAGGGCGGCCCCGGCCCACGAAGCGCCACTCTCGGCTACACCTCCGGCAACCTCACCTCAGTCCTCGACCCGGCCGGCAACACCACCCAGTTCTCCTACACGAGCGGGCTGCTCACCAAGGTGACCGAGGGGAACGGCGACATCATCACCTTCACCTACGACTCCCGCGACCGCGTGCAGAGCGTCACCCAGGACCCGAGTGGCATCGACGCCGTCACAGGCTTCACCTACACCAACACCGTCAACGGCAACACCGTCATGAAAGATGCCCTGCTCAACAGCTGGACCTATACCCCTGACTACGCCGACCGGGTAAAGACCGAGAAAGACCCGAGCGGCAACACGGTCTACGGCTCCACCTACAACGGGGACGCCAAGCCGCTCACGCTGACGAACGGCATCGGCACGGCCAGTTACACCTACGACAACACCTCGCCGAGCAACGGCGAGAACATGAAGACGGCGACGGACGGTTCGGCTGCGGAAACGATCTTCAGCTATGTCGGCTCTCCCTCGAACTTCCTCCCGAGCTCCTCGCAGGATCCCGCCGGCAACACCACGAACTACACCTACGACGGCAGCCTCAATCCCAACTCGAGCCAGAACTTCGGCCTCGGCACCACCGCCAAGGTGACCTACAACATGAACGGCACGGCGGAGTATTCGACCGACCCGGCCGGCAACGTGACCAACTACGGCTACGGCAGCACCCAGAACCTGACCACGATCACGCCGCCGACAGTCGTCTCGCCCCCGAGCGACCCGCTCGATCCGACGAACCTCACCTATGACCAGTTCGGCCGGATCCACACCATCATCGACGGCAACGGCGTCACCCAGACCATCACCTACGACGGGCTCGACCGGGTAACAGAGGTCCAGTACAGCGACTCCACCCCGACGGTGACCTACACCTACGACGGCGACGGCTACCTAAAGACGCGGGTGGCGGGCGGGGTGACGGTGAACTACGGTTACGACACCTTGAACCGGGAGACCTCCGACGACATCACCGGCGGGGCGTCGCTCTCCTACGGCTACGACGCCATCGGCGACATGACCTCTCTCACCGACTCTCGGGGGACGACGACTTACAACTACAACAGCGACGAGGAGCTCGGCTACATGACGGAGGGCTCCACAGGCAACACCGACGTCTTCGACTACTACAGCTCCTCGCGCCAGCGAGAGGACATCTGGGACGACACCGGCGGCGTCACGACAGTCCCGCCGACCTCGTTCGCCATGCACTCCAAGATGGTCTACAACGGCGCCAACCACATGACCTCGCTCGTGGTAAGCCGCGCCTCGAGCGACTCGACGGTGTTCGAGAACCTCTCTTACTGCTACTCGTTCGGCGCCACCTCCACCTGCGGGGGCGGGACGCCCACCGACAACCTCTACGTCGTCACCAACAACCTGACCGCTCCGGTCACGACGACCACATACTCCTACGACCAGGGCAACCGCATGACGAGCGCTGTGCAGGACAACAGCGGCCCGACCTACAGCTACGCCTACACCACAAACAGCAACATCTCGAGTTTCAACGGCACTTCCTACGACTACGGCGCCAACCCGTGGAACGAGGTGGACAACACCGGCTGGGCCTACGACTACGACGGCAACCTGACGGCGAACCCCACCCTCGGCACCCTCACCTACAACGGAGCGTCCCAGACCACCAAGGTCGGCAGCGTCTCTATCAGCTACGCCACCCAGAGCCAGCAGGAGGTGACGGCCATCGGCGGGACGACGCTCGTGAACGGCCTCCTCGGCGTGCAGTCCACCGCCGCTGCCGGCGCCACGCGGTACTTCGAGCGCACCCCGGACGGCCAGCTCATCTCCGAGGACACACCGACCGGTGAGCACTACTACGCCACCGACTACCAAGGCTCGGTGCTCGCCATTGTGGGGACGGCCGGGTACCTCGACGGCACCTACACCTACGACCCCTACGGCAACGTCACGAACACCCTCACCTCGGCCGCGATGGCCAACTCGCTGCGATTCGCCGGCGGCTACTTCGCCTCGACCATCAGCCTCTACCACTTCGGGGCCCGCTGGTACGACCCGACCGTCGGCCGTTGGACCCAGCCTGACTCAATCGTCACGCTGAACGACCCGATGAACGGCAACCTGTACGCCTACGTCAAGGACAATCCGGTGAACGAGACGGATCCTTCCGGAAGAGACGCCTCTAACGGCCAGCCTGGATGTGATTACGACCCCGACACGAATCAGTTGTACAACTGCTACGTACCTTCAAGCGGAACCTCCTCGATTCTAGGCCCGATTAATGCAGGTTGCGGACTAGTTGCTGGAGCCGCACTGACTCCACTCGTAGCGGTCGAAAGTCCGGCAGTGGTCGCCTGCAGTTTTATCTCATTCGGCGAAGCAATCGACTGGATTTCAAATCAGTTCTAGCTTGCGACAGCAATGAGAACTTCGTTTTCATGGCGGCCCTCGTCTTTCCAGCGTACGTGTTCGAATTGAAACAGGTCGTCACGCCGCCGGGAAAAGCCCACCAGGTGCGGCTGATCGTGCTCATCCCTTAAAAGTGTCCGCAGCGGGGTCAGAGTTCGCGACTTCCTATAGACCGGCTGACCTTGAAGGGTTGTGGGCATCGCCAAGCTGGCCGTATCGCCCTCGAACCCCGAGAAAGCTCACCGCACCGACAGCCAGCCACCCCCGACTGCATGATCACTGCACCGCACAAGATGTCTCGCGAATCCAGCCTGGGGAGAGAAATTTCTATATCGCCGACGCAGGCGGGGTCCCAGGCGGCCTGAGCCGAGAGGTAGATGTCGTAGTAGGGCACAAAACCTTTGGGGAGTCGGCGCTGACCTCTTCCACGCGCGATCAAGCCGCTAACCAGGGCCTTTGGGTCTCGTCACCTTTAATCAGTTCGGGACGGCTGTTGTCAGCTGACTGTCCAAGTACACTACGACCGGCAAGGAGCCTCACCCCCGTCGTGGCCCCTGATGAGGATCCGACCTCGGGCTGAGGGGGGCCGTTTAGCGGGAGGACTCGTCAACGGCACCGCCACCAGCGAGAAGGCGAAGGTCTCGATGTCGTGAACGAAGCATCACCGGCACATTCAGAAGGAACAACACGCCAACGACAACCTCTGTGACCCCGCCCGAACCCGCAAGCCCGACCAAGAGAGCGCTCAGGCCACCGACCAGGAAGACCACAGCCATCCAGGCCCAAAACCGAGGCCGAGGTGGACGACGAGCGTCCGTCCGGTCACGCACCCGGAAGTACCATCGCAATGGATTGCCCACATCCTCATTATGCCCTCGCCGGCTAAGCTGTAATCGCCAGTGCCGCAGGTTGAAGCGTCACGAGCCACGGGCCGTTTGCCTACCTGGAACGCAGCGGAGGCGAGGGGAAGACCCGGCGGGAGGCGATGCGGTGCCTCAATCGACGACTATCCGACGTCGTCTACCGCCAGATGCTCCTCGACGCCGGCCGACTTGACCATAGAAGCTGAGGTCTGGTCGACGAACCCATTGGAGAGGCTGAACGAGGAGCTGAAGAAGCGCTGCCGGATCGTTGGCATCTTTCCGAACGAGGCTGCTGTCACGCGGCTTGCTGGCTCGGTCCTCTTGGACATCCACGACGAATGGCAGGCGGCCGAGCGGCGCTACTTCTCCGAAGGCTCTACGGCCAAACTCGCAGGCGAGCGCGACGATCACACCGCGTCAGTTCCCGAGCTCCTCTCGGCGGACTGATCGTCACCGGGGATCAGCTTCAATTCCCACCACTTCGCGGGACTCGCACAACTTCTGTCTGTTGGAGGTCCGCCCGAACGGTTCTGAAATGCCCAACATAGGGTGCGCCAGCTGACGCTCTGACTAAGTCCAGGCGGAGATCGCCCCTACCGAAACCCTACAACGGCCCGCGAATCTGTCGCAGGTGGACAGCCTACGCCCAGAAGAACCGCAGCTCAGGTAGGGTGGAGTCGCTTCAAGTAGTCCCCGTAGGCGATCTTCAGCTGACTGGCAGTCATGCATCACTAGCGCACGTCGCTGGCCGGATGCCGGTGGACATGTTCGCCCGGCCGCTCTCGGCGAGTGCCAACCGGTGGAGCACCGAGCCGTCGTGCGGCCGTGACACGATTGGCAGCTGTCTTGACCGTCGACGGCGACTTCGGTCGCTTGATTCCCCTCTTCGTGAGCGCCGTTTCCGTCTTGCTTCTGACGCGAATCGGACGCGGGAGGTCGGTAAACAACGGTGAGCAAAGGTAGGTGGGGGAGAAGGAATCGCCTGCTCACGAGGCATTTGTCTTCGTTGTCGCAGCTCCCGAAATCGGGCACGACAGAACCCCGCCTATCGGGCAGCTCGCCACACATAGCCTTTTGACCAAGGGTGACATGAATCGTCTGAGAGCGGACAGCAGATACTCCTTGTAGGCGGACATAGAACTCCCGGCTGACGGACACAAGAATTCCGGGCAGGCGGACAGAAGATCTCCCGCACCATCCGCCATTGAGGCTCCCCCCGGGGCTTTCCTCGAGGTGTTCCACGACCTTGAGACCCCGGAGGGAGCCGTGACGAAGTCTGACAGGGAGACCATGGAGATCCTTGCTGCCTACGACCTGACCGCCACCTACGAGAGCGCCGCCGAGCTGTGCGGCTGTGACCCGAAGACCGTCGCCCGCTACGTCGCCGTACGCGACGCCGGGAAGAACCCGTTCCACCATGACCGCCGCCCGCGACTCATCGACCCCTATCTCGAGAAGATCGAGGAGCTCGTCGAGCGCTCCGGGGGAAAGATCCGCGCCGACGTCGTGCACGAGAGCCACATCGTCCCGATGGGCTTTGGCGGCGACGAGCGCAGCACCCGCCGGGCGGTCGCCGAGGCCAAGGCGGCCTGGCATGCCGGGCGGCGGCGCACCTACCGGCCGTGGGTTCCTGAGCCGGGCATGTGGTGCCAGTTCGACTGGGGCGACGGCCCGGTTGTTCGGGGGCACAGGACCTGTCTTTTCTGTGCCTGGTTCGCCTGGAGCCGCTACCGCGTCGTCATCGCCACCCTAGACAGGACGCTCCCGACGCTGTTGTGGTGCTTGGACCAGACCCTTCGCCGGGCCGGTGGGGTGCCGACATATCTGCTCACCGACAACGAACGGACCGTCACCCTCGACCATGTCGCCGGCATCCCCGTCCGCCACCCGGTCATCGTGGCGGCGGGACGGCACTACGGGATGTCGGTGGAGACCTGTGTCCCTTATGACCCGGAGACCAAAGGTGGCTCGGAGTCGACGGTAAAGATCGCCAAGGCCGACCTCGTCCCGACGAGCGCCAACCTGCTCGGGTCCTACGAGAGCTTCGCCGAGCTCGAAGCGGCATGTGACCGCTTCTGTGTGACCGTGAACGCCCGCCCCCATACAGAGACCCGCCGTCCCCCCGTCGAGCTACTGGCCGAGGAACGTGCCCGGCTTCATCCCGTCGCCGCCGAGGCCTTCACCGCAGCACTCGGCGAGACACGGACAGTCCGCGACGACCAGACGATCCGATTCGGCTCTGTCCGGTACTCGGTCCCGAAGGCCTACATCGGAGAAGAGGTCTTCTGTCGGGTGCACGGCGACGAGCTCGTCATCATCGGGAAGGGCCCAAACGGCATCTGCGAGATCGCCCGCCACGAGCTGTCGACACCGGGACATCCGAGGATCTGTGACGAGCACTATCCCGACCACCCGGGCGGGAACGGCCCCGGCACGCGACCTCTTCGTCCGCGTGACGAGACCGAGGCTGCGTTCTGTCAGATAGGCGTGGGAGCCGAGCGCTGGTTGAGAGAGGCGTGTGCCACCGGTCAGAGCCGCATCCGCCACAAGATGGCCGCCGCCATCGAGCTCGCCGCCCTCGTCGGCACTGACGAGGTGGACGAGGCCTTGGGTGTGGCGGCCCTCGCCGGGCGCTTTTCTGACGGCGACCTCGTCTCGATCGTCGCTCACCTCGAGCACTCGGCCTCCCTCGGAGCAGTGGTCCACGCCGATGAGACCTACTCGGCCCAGCCGGGCACCGGGCTCTGGGGAGGGCTTGGGCGATGAAGACTCCGGTGCCGCCGCCACTTCCCGACGAGCTCGAGGCACTGCTTAGGAGGATGCGCCTTCCTTATGTGAGAAAGGCTGCCCCAGAGGTGCTCGCCACCGCGACGGCCCAGCGCTGGGAGCCGTCCGAGGTGTTGAGGGTGCTCTTGGTAGAAGAGGTCGCCGGACGCGATGCCGCCACGAAAGCGTCGCGGAAGAAGGCGGCCGGCTTCCCGGCCGGAAAGACCTTCTCGTCCTGGAGGGAGGACGACTCCTCGATCCCGGTCCCCACCCAGTCGGCGCTGCGCAGCCTTGAATGGGTGGGCCGCGCCGAGAACCTGGCGGTCGCCGGGCCATCTGGCACGGGAAAGAGCCACTTCGTCGAGGGCCTCGCCCATCTCGTCATCGAGGCGGACATGCGGGTCGCATGGTTCAGCCTCGAGGGCCTCACCCAGGCGATCGGACGGGCCAAGGTCGACGCCAGCATCAACCGGGTCGTGCAGAGGATCTGCAGATCCGATCTGATCGTGATCGATGACATCGGCATGCTTCCTGCCGGCCAGGACGCCGCCGAGGCCTTCTACCGGGTCGTCGATGCCGCCTACGAGCGTCGGTCGGTGGCGGTCACCTCGAACCTGCACCCGTCCGGCTTCGACACGATCATGCCGAAGACACTTGCCACCGCGACTGTCGACCGGCTGCTCCACCACGCCCATCTCGTCATCACAGAAGGCACGTCGCTTCGACTCGCCGAGGCGATGGCCGGGAAGGGGGTGGTCGCCCTCAGCTGAGAAAGGCAGGAGATCTCGTGTCCGCCCGTCGGGAATTCTGCTGTCCGCCAGCAGGGAGATCTACTGTCCTCCAACCGGGAATTCCTACTGACCGTTGACAATCGTCAGCGACCGAAGGAGATTATGAGGACACAGGAGCCTCAGCCGCGAGACCTGGGTGCGTAACCACGTACACCGCCGTTAGAGGTCGGTCGTCATCGCCGGGGCCCCAACCAGCCATGACCATGATTCCCATCTCTGGAGTGGACGTGTCGATGCGACTCGTGCGTGGATGAACACCCGCGTACAAAGGCGTCGAGAGCCCGGGTCGCTGCATTGCGAGGACCGCAGGGTGCCGGGCAGCCTCTTCCCCCGACGCATAGACGAAGAGCGGTATCGCAACGCGACGCCAGGGCGATCCGTCGTCTTCGAGTACGACGTCTAGTTCGCGGACCGTTCGAGGCACGGCCGCCGTCGGCAAGCGGTCTGTGCTCAAACACTCGACAGTGGCGATGTGCCCACCGACTGGGTCAGTGAGAGCGCGGCCCCACCGGGCCGGCGATCGAGACCCCGTCGGCTGTGGCATGACATCGGCCGCTCGCGTGAAGCGACAGCTTTGGCTGATCGCCTGAGAGCCGTCGCGAAACGTCCCAAGTACTAGATCTCTACTCCCGGCTGGGAACCTTCATTACCCCAGCGAAGGCCACACAACCGACGAGCATATAGGGCATGACGTAGAGGCTGGGATCAGACACGGACCAGGAGAGTTGTGCGACTTTGAAAAAGGGCCGTCCCGCTGAATCAAGAGGCGAAGCCGGGAGATGCTTTTCTCCGCTCGTGGGTTCAACGACATGACGAAACGGTACTTCCGATCAGGATTCGCCTCGCTGCGCGTTATCGCTCGACCGCCGCGCCGGCCAAAGTCGAGCACCGTCTGGACAGCCACGCGCGTCCGGCCCTCGGAGTCGGGCCACAGGTGGGCGTGTTGAGCGTCTCGGCCGCCGAAAGCGTGACCAAGCGGCCCTGGATGACCTTGACTGACTCCCCAGCCTCGGAAACTTGTAACAAGCGGTATCGAGCCACGCCAACTAGACCCTCGCGGCGGGTCACTTCCTCTCGTCTGGAGTAATCGCGAAACGGAAGGCCACGTCAGCGACTTCTCGCCCTCTAGCTGGACGCTTCGCCTCACCTTGCCAATGTGATGTGAAGCCTTCAGGTAAAAGCCCAGAGGTCGCTGACGTGGGCTTACGTCTCGCCATTCGTCCAATGCGTCCAGGCAATGTGCCTGTCGTATCGCCCTATACCTAGCGAGCGAACAAATGTCGTGCGGCGCCAGGCATCATCGCCAGCGCTGCCGCGTCGCCTCGATGCGATTACGAGTTGGATTCGGGCGCCAACCAGTGACATCCTCGACCGTGTGACAACCGGCAGCGTACGCCTCCGGCGTCAGGTGATGGGGTCTGGGCCGGCTTTCCGGGAAGTGCTCGGCGCATTGCCGGCATGGTTCGCCATCGAAGAAGCCGTCGAGGACTACGCAGCCGTCACTGATCGTTCGCCGACCGAGGTGGCGTCCGTCGGAGGTAAAGACGTCGGCTTCCTGACCGTTGTTCGGCACAGCCCGCATGCTGCCGAGCTCTATGTCACGGGCGTCCTGCCCGAATAGCAACGCCAAGGCATCGACACGGAGCTGCTGAACCACGCCGAACGCTCTCTTGCACTCGCCGGAGTGAAGTACCTGCAAATACAGACACTCAGCCCCACCAGGGAGCACGAGGGTTACGAGCGCACGCGGGGCTTTCGACGGGATGCTCTCGGCGCAACCGATGAGCGATCTGCTCGGGAGACCAGACCTCCTCGAGGGCCTCCTCCACATCCCGATAGGGCCAGGTTCCCGGCCAGCTTGGCCGGCTTCGGCCGCCGGGCACCGCGTGCTGCCCGCCGGTGGGCGCCATAAGCCCGGTAGTGGGACCGGCCGCCCTTGTTTCAGACTTCTCGAGAGATCGTGGAGACCGCACGGCTCAAGCTCTGGGCGTTGGTGGTGAAGGTCTCCCGGCCACTATCCAAGCCCGGATATCCTCCCGTTCAGCCATGGACAGTTTCGCCGCCGACGCGTGGAAGAGCAGCTCCTTGGTAGGCGCGGTCAGCCGAAAGACCGCCTGCACGTCCACCACGATCGGCTCATCCTCTTGGCTATCTACTGAAGCGGCAGCCACCCTTTGTACAGCCTCAAAATCTAGGCCGCTCTTCAACCGACAGTCTCGGCCTGGCTACCGCAACTCCCTTCGCTCGCCTGCCAGCCAGCGTGGCCGGTCAACGAGCTAATTGCGGTGATCCCTTGAGCGCGCCCAACCCGGTCACGACTACATCGGGACCGAGCAGATCCTCCAAAGCCCCTCCGGAACCTCCCCATCACCGAGCTTGGCCTCGGCCGAGAGGGTGAGGGTATTGAGTCTCAGGTGCTGGTGAGTCTCGGCGTCGACCTCTCCCAACTGCGCCAACAGATCATCCAGCTTCTCAAGTGTCACGAAGGCGATGAAGACGAGCTTCAACACCGACAGTACGCCGCCAGCAGTCGACGGCAGTTTGCCACCTCCATGGACGACGATCCGGAAGAGGCCTATTCCGGGAGTGTCGCCGGCTCCGACACCTAGCTCGGGATCCCGCTCCCACATCCCTGCCGGACACGGGGGCGACCCCTCTCTGCTCTGACACAGCTCCATCCTTTCGCAAGAGTGGGCTATCACCAATCCGCGGATCTTATGCAAGTCGTCGGTTCACTGACGTTGCTGGACCTGGCCCCGGCGTTGCATAGCATGAGCCGACCGACTCCTCTGGCTGAGCCGTGCCCTAGACGTTCAGGTCGACGGCCGGGGCGAGCAGCTGGACGCGGTCACCACTCGGCACACAGCCGCCTCCCTGTTCGTCAGCGCGCCCACCAGCGCGACGGTTTACGGGGGCATCCCGCCCGCCCCTTTAGATAGCCGGATGGAAAGCGTCCGTTGGGGCCGGCCGCTTCGGTCAGGTTGATCCTTCGATGGAACGAGGGTAGAGCGGCAGCCAAACATTACGCAACCTGTTGACGGCGATCGGTAGATGGAGCAGAATATTAGCGACTTCCATTGGCAGGCAAAGGAGATTGATGAATCGTGCCACTTCCCGCTTTGGGTAGCGCCGCGACCAGAGAAGCTTGCCGGGGCCGTAGCGAAACTAGGTTACTCAGCGAACAACGAGCTTCGGGCGTATCATAGAGGTTGTCAGCCACCACTAACTAGCCTAAGTTGCCCGCGACGGCACCACCGGGTAACTCAGCTCTG
The DNA here is from genome assembly GCA_963754255.1 of uncultured Actinomycetota bacterium. Taxonomy (GTDB): domain Bacteria; phylum Actinomycetota; class Acidimicrobiia; order Acidimicrobiales; family Bog-793; genus CAVWEW01. The sequence continues at coordinate 708,451 of CAVWEW010000001.1, read as the reverse complement.
GCGTCTTCGATCACCTACGCCGGTCAACGGGGGATAGCACGGAACGGTCATCGGGAATACTTTCACTACTCAAAGCAGGAGGTGTGGAGATCATGGGCTCAGGAGTGACTTCCGCGGCTGTAAACAGGCTGTCTAACTCACAAGGCATCTGGCTATTCCTGATAATTAGTCTGGGCGTACTGCTGGCTGGCATCATCGTCATTGTTGGACGTAACAAACTGGAAAAGGGCCAGCCCAATCAGCCCGCGTCCCTCATCCGTAGCTGGATCGCCATTTCTCTCGTACTCGGCCTGTTGTTCTTCTGCGCAGCCGCATTTCTGATTACCGACAAGACGCTTCGAAGCACACTGTTTGGGGGCCTCATCGCGAGCGTTGGCGCGGCCGTGGCATTCTATTTCTCCTCTAAAACCGCGGACCAAACGCGGTCTGACATTCTGAATGCAGCAATCGCCATCTCTCAGGGCGGCACGCCGCCAAACGCCTACTCGCAGGCATCTCCGCCGGCAGGTAAGGTCGGCGCGGACTATATCTACTCTTTCAAGGCGAACGGTCAGCCAGCTCCGTCGATTCAGATAGCACCGGGCAGTGGGCCGCTTCCAAATGGCTTGAAACTTGAACCGGATGGGACGCTGCATGGCACACCAGAGACGGCAGACACATACAACTTTTCCATTGCCGCAAGTAACGCCGCCGGAACACTGCTCAGCCCACCTTTGCAGATCATTATTAACCCGTAGACCTGGGCCGCGCCGTTGCCTGAGCCACGTCCGTGCGCTGGGCAGGCGTCGAGGCACCCCAGCAACTGGCGCACGCCACGAAGCTCCGCGCCGACTTCGCCCGCATCGCCGCTCACTAGGGCGACACCGAAGGGGCGCGCAAGATCACCCGGGTCGCCGTGCTGGAAAGATTGTCTCCCTCGTCTACTGCCGCCTGCGGCAGCGTCCGTGGGAACACCCCGATGCAGCCAGTACCCGGCCAACGTCGCGGTGACCGACAGCTACCACGGCGGGGGACGACTTGTTGAGGTGGCAGCAACCAGCGGCTCCACGAACCTCTATGCGGACGGGTACGCCACGATCCCGAGGCAACAGCGGACCAAGTCTCGTCGCTGTCGACGGCGGTTACGAGCTGGTCATGGGCTGGTGATGCCGGAGCGGAACTGGCTGCCCAGCCGCGGCATTCCGCGCGGCCATCGGGCCAGCAGTCTGCAGGTGCCGCCGCCCGGTGAGGAACGCCAGGCCGTAGAGCACAGCCACGAAGACGAGGAGCCAGCGGTACCCGACGATGAGCGAGGCATATTCCAGTACTCCGCCGACCATGGCGCCGAGCAGGTTGGCCCCGAAGGCCGTGCCGGAGTCGCCGACGTCGCGAAAGCGCTGGGCGAAGACCATGTTGGCGAGGAAGATCGGCGCGAAAGCCACGATCACCGCTAGGACGAAGCGGGGCACGGCGGACAGAGACAACAGCGCCGACGGCGGGACCGCCCAGGCGACAACCAGCGCAGCGAGCAAGGCGACGTACAGCAAAGCCGGGCGGATGACTACATGCCGAGAGACCTCTACCGCCGCCAGCACCGCCACCAGGACACCGGCGGTCACCAGCGCGTTGACGAACCAAGTGGTGCCGAACAGCAGCGCGAACTGCACGATGTTCTTCGTCTCGAGCAGCATGAATGCCGCCCCCATGAAGAACAGGTCGACATAGCCGGTCATCCTGCGATACGGGCCAGCGGCCGGGCGTACCAGCAGGATCGACGCCAGCAGGATGAGGGCGAGTGTGATCCTGTATAGCCAGGGGATCGAGTTGCCGTCCAGGTAGACGAACGGGTGGTCGTCAGTGGCCGCCGGTACGACGTGCGCCGGTCGATGCCACACGCTGCCGCAGTGCAGGACGGACGGATTGATGCTGCTGGAGAGCATCGACAGCGAGGAACCCTGGTTATCAGCACAGGGGGCGTGCCCGAAGGCGACCTCCAGGGTGTTCGCCAGCCGGTCGCGGAGCCACGGCGTCCGGTAGTAGTTGTACATGGCGAACTCGCCGTCGACCGGTTTCATGTGTGCTTTGGCCGCCTCCACCGCCTGGAGCGTGAACAGGTAGCTCTCGAGGCGCAGGGAGGACTGCCCGGATACGAGGGTCAGCGAGTCGGGCAGGGCGAAGAGGATCATGTCGTACTTCGTGTGCGTCTGCTCGAGGAAGGCCCGGCCGTCGTTGATGTGCACCGAGACTCGGTGGTTCTGGTACGGGTGGTCGGGGTTCAGCTGCTTGCCGAGCTGGTACAGCTCGGGATCGATCTCAACCGCGTCGATGTGCTTGGCCCCCTTGAGTAGGGCATTCGCGACGTCGTCGCCGGTCCCGGCGCCGATAATCAGGACGTTGTTCAGCGGGTTGCTGGGATCGTCCAGGTACGGCTCGGAATAGACCCTCTTCAGCTTGTGGGCCGGGATGATGTTCTGGTGCGGTATCCCGTTCACGTCGACGGCGTAGCCATAGCTCGTCTTGTAGACCGAGATACGGTAGTAGGGCGACCAGATGTCGCTCGACGAGAGCGATTCTGTCCAGAGCAGCAGCACGATGGCTAGAACCGCGGCCAGCTGGAGCAGCCCGAAGCGCCGGCCGTAGAGCAACAGCATGACCACCGCCACGATGAGCGCCCAGACGACCGGCTTGGCGTCGAGGAACGAGAGCACTGAGAAGGCCGCGATGCCGGCGATGCTGCCGGCGATGTCGAGCCGGTAGGCATCAAGGGGTGGGAACCGGACAAAAGTCCGGGCGACGCCTTCGGCGATCGTCGCCATGACGCCGGCGACGGCGAGAAACACCACCGGCAGCGTGACCCACGTGGGAGGACCGCTCGCGTGGAACGCGCCCGTGCCGAAGAAGAGGAGCTGTGAACCACTCCGGATGACCTCTACCGGGAACACCCGGACGAAAAGGATCAGCAGGCCCAAGGCCACCGGCGCCCACGGGAAGAGGTTCACCCGGGCTCGCGCCCGCAGGAACCCGATGCCGATACCGAGAAAGCTGCCGAGTAGGACGAAGTTCGAGAAATACGACAGATAGATCACGAGCGCTCCGAGCCACCGGATAAGCGCCAGTTCGACAAACAGCATTAGGAAGCTCAGCACGAAGAGCTGGAGCGGGGGCGGCAGTAGTGTTCCGACGGCCGGCCGCGGCTCGCTATCGGCGGCGCCCGGCGCCTTCACGGCATCCCGGCCAAGCAGCAGGGCCGGCAAGTCGCGTACCGGCAGGCGCCTCTCTGACGACTGCGGAGGTGCGTAGGCAGGAGCGTCGTTGCTCATCGGCCGGTTCTACCACGCTCCTACGTGATGTCCGAGGATGGAACGTCGCCTTGGACAGGTCCTGTCCGTCGGCCCGGCGCCGGCCCGGGGCGGGCGCTACTACAGACTTAGGTGCCCCCTTGACAGATGCCCACGTGAGGTGTTGACTCAACCACGCTCGGTGACAACAGCGCCGCCGAGAGTCAGGGGGCAGGTCATGAAGTCACCCATCCGGACTGGTCAGGCGTCTCAGCACACGGGGATGGGTACGGCCCGAAAGCCGATCTCGGTGATCATGCTGCTCGGCCTGCTCGCCGGCATCCTTGTACCCCTCGGCAGCGCGGCGGCGGCATCGCCGCGGCACCATGTTGCCGTAAAGCACGCCACGTCGTCTCACCCGAAGGCCTGGCCTACACCTGTCGGCGGCTGGGCCAAGTCGATCAACCCCGCCCCCTCCCCCCTTCGCGTGACGCGCCGCGGCACTGCATGGGCGCGGCCCTCGAGCCGCCCACGGGCGGCCTGGCGCGCTTCGCCTCTCACCACCTGCACAATCCCCGGCGTCCCGACGAGCCTGACCACGGGCAACCTCTCCTCCTATGACCCGTACCTGACCGGTACGGTGAATTGCAACGGGAGCGGGGGCCTGTGGGCCTATTTCAACGTCGAAGACTCCAACGGCAACGTGATCTACTCGGCTGAGTCCTCTGGGACGATAGGCATGGGCCTCAATGCGCAGACTCAAATCCCGACCGGCGACGTCCGTCCCGGCGACTCCTACAGCTGGTACATGTACGACTGCCTGAACGAGAACAACACGTCCTGCTCAGCGGACACCGCCAACCAGCCCTTCATCGTCGACCCGCTACTTAGCGCCGGGGACGACAAGACGGCCACCTACGAGTCGTTCCCGGCCGGAGACGAGCTGAACGTCCGGGTGAACGTGAACTCGGGCGATCTCGAGATCAAGCAGACCGACATTTCCCTCGCCGGCATTCTCAGTCCCGTCGTGATCGGCCAGGTCTACAACAGCCTGGACCTGGCGCCGGGCAGTTCGAACGCGTCCGGCCTCGACCTCTCTCCTGGCTGGGGCCTCTCGGTGCCGGGCTCGGTCCAGCTCCAGAACGACAACGGGCCGGTGGCGCTTTACGACTCGACGGGAAGGGTCTGGCTCTTCACGGGCAACGCCTCCGCGGCCTGCGGCGTCAACTACGTCTCGCCTGGGGGCATCGACGCCACGCTCACCCCGGTCTGCAGCGGCAGCACCATAACCGGGTACAACCTCGCGTTCAACAAGACGAACGACACGCAGTACTTCCGGCTGACCACACCAGGCAACAGCGCCTCGACGGCGGTGCTCTACAGCGACGCCGACCGGGACAGCAACAAGGTCTACTACAACCCCGTCACCTCGAGCTCGACACAGCTGGCGAGCATCAACGGCACGCGGGGGACGGCCAGCACGGTCAACTTCACTCCCACCTCGGGCAGTCCACTCACCTCGATCTCCCAGGGCACGACGAGCCCCTACATCCGCAGCGCCACCCTTGGCTACACCTCGGGCAACCTCACCTCTGTCCTCGATCCCGCTGGCAACACGACGCACTTCTCCTACACGGGGGGCCTCCTCACCCAGCTGACGGAGCCGAACGGCAACATCATCACCTTCGGCTACGACTCCCACGACCGGGTGACTACCGTCACACAGGACCCGACCGGCACCGACGCCGTGACGACGTTCGGCTACACCGACGGCGTGAACGGCAACACCGTGATGACCGATGCCCTCGGCCGCAAGTGGACCTACCTCACTGACTACGCCAACCGCGTGCAGACCGAGCTCGACCCCGGGAACAACGTGGTCTACGGCTCGAGCTTCAACGAAGACGCCAAGCCCCTCACCCTGTCCAACGGCGTCGGGACCTCCAGCTACACCTATAACGACGCCGCTCCGAGCCTCGGCGAGAACCTGATGTCGTCGACGGACGGCTCCGGGGCGATCACGAGCTTCCAGTACAACGGAGGCTCAAAGTTCTTGGTGAGTCAGTCGACCGACCCTGCCGGCAACATCACGATGTACAACTACAGCCCTACCTTTGATCCATCCTCGACCGAGAACCAGGGCCTCGTCATCTCGGCGAGTGTCGACTACAACATGAACGGCACTGCCAAGGACTCGGAGGACCCCGCCGGCAACAAGACGACGTACAGCTACGACAGCGGACAGACCCTCAACCTGATCACTCCGCAGACGAAGGTGTCCCCGCCGAGCGACCCGCTCAACCCGACGACCATCACGAACGACCCGTTCGGCCGGATAAGCACCGTGAAGGACGGAAACGGCGTCACGAAGACGCTGACCTACGACGGGCTCGACCGCGTCACAGAGGTCCAGTACAGCGACAGCACGCCGACGGTGACCTACACCTACGACGGCGACGGCTACCTGAAGATTCGACTGGCGGGGGGAGTGACGGTCAACTACGGTTACAACACTCTCAACCAGGAGATCTCCGACGTCATCACAAGCGGGGCGTCCCTCTCGTACGGCTACGACGCTGTCGGCGACATGACGTCGCTGACCGATGCACGTGGGACGACGACCTATCACTACAACGCCGACGAGGAGCTGAGCTACATGGTGGAAGGGTCGTCTGGCAACACCGACGTCTTCGCCTACGACTCAGCCCACCGCCGCACCGACACCTGGGCCGACACGGGCGGCAGCACGCTCATCCCACCGCCGGCCTTTGCCATGCACTCCCACCTCAACTACAACGGCGCCGGCCGCGTCACTTCGATCGTGATGAGCCGCGCCTCCAACGACTCCACACAGTTCGAGAACCTGTCCTACTGCTATGTGGCGATCCCGAGCCCGACCTACAGCTGCTCGGGCGGGAAGACGACCGACAACGTCTACAGGGTCACCAACAACCTGACCAACCCGCCCACCACGACCAGCTACTCCTATGACCAGGGCGAACGGGTGACGAGTGCGGGGATAAACAACGGCGGGGCGACGTACAACTACTCCTACACGACCAACAGCAACATCAGCAACTTCAACAGCACGACCTACGACTACAGCGCCAACCCCTGGAACGAGGTGGACAACACGGGCTGGACCTACGACTACGACGGCAACCTGACAGCTAACCCCGTCCTCGGCAGCCTGGCCTACAACGGTGCCTCCCAGACCACCTCGGTCGGGGGCACCTCTGTCAGCTACGCCACCCAGGGTGAGCAGGAAGTGACCGCCATCGGCACCACCTCGTTCGTGAACGGCCTCGAGGGCATACAGTCCACGACCCAAGCCGGGGTCACCAAGTACTTCGAGCGGACGCCGGACGGACAGCTCATCTCCGAGGTGACGCCCACCGAGAACTACTACGCCACCGATTACCAGGGTTCGGTCATCGCCCTCGTCGGCCCTGCGGGGACGCTGAACGGCACGTACACCTACGACCCCTACGGCAACGCCACCAACACGCTCACGACCCCGGCCATGAACAACCCCTGGCGCTTCACTGGCGGCTATTGGGCGGCGGGGGTCAACCTCTACCACTTCGGCGCCCGGTGGTACGACCCGTCCGTCGGTCGCTGGACCCAGCCGGACTCGGTCGTGACACTGAACGACCCGATGAACGGCAACCTGTACGCCTACGTCAAGGACAATCCGGTGAATAACACGGATACCAACGGTAACGTGTGGGCACCGATTTCCGAGGCCAGTAGCTGGGCTGGCTACGGCTTTGCTATCGGGGCTACCGTCGGCTGCGCGGTCGGCGGTGTAGTCGGTGCCTTAGGCGGGGGCCTATTTGGGGGGCTGCTTGGAGCCGTACCGGGTGCACTCGTTGGTTGTGGAGTAACTGGTGCAGCCGTGGGCGGGCTGGGGGGGGTTATTGGCGCAGTAGGCGGCTTCATCGCTAGCGTGTTCTGATGGGCAGAGGCGATGAAAGGCGAACGTACTTGGAGCACGTAGGGAGCCGGATTGAACGAGATCTTCAAGCTCGCGATTGGGGGAAGCTAAGCATCCAGATCGCTGTTGGTTCCGTCGTTGGTGGTGTGGCTGCGCTTGACTTTCTGACGCTTGGTCTATTCCGTCCTAAACCGCCATACGGTGACCATGCAGACAGATCCGAATAAATCAATTTCTGCGTAGCCCTGCAACCGTCAGCAAGCTTACCCGTTGTCGCGCAATGCGATAGTGATCGCGGGCACTCAGAGCAGCAGAACCGCCGGCCGCCTAGCTGCGACCCTACAGAAACCCTACGACGGGCCACGGTGTTTCCCAGCTAGTCAGCTTGCGCTCGAAGAACGTGAAGGTCAAGTGGGGTGGAGTCGGCTCGAATGGTGCTGGTAGACGTCTTCATCTGACTGGCAGTCATGCATCGCTCGCGCCCGTCGCTGGCCGGATGCCGGCTGACACATTCGCCCCGTCGCTTTTGGCGAGTGCCAACCGGTGGAGCGCCGCACCGTCGTGCGGCTGTGACAGCATTGGTAGCTGTCTTGACCGTCGACTGCGACTTCGATCGCTTGATTCCCCTCGATGAGAGCGCGCCGTCTCCGTCTTGCTTCTGACGCGGATCTGACGCGGGAGGTCGGTAAACAACGGTGAGCCAAGGTGAGCAATGGAAAACGAATCTCCTGTTCACAGGCTATTTTCTTTGTTGTCGCAGATCCCGAAATCGGGCACGACTGTTCCCCCTATGGGCCGGCTCGCCACAAACCGATTTGACCGAGCAGCGTGTAATGCCGACTGGGGCCGTGCGCTGGCCCCTAGAGGGTGGGCTGCGGTGCCCGGGGGTGAGATGGCGCCGCCGTCACGCTGTCGCCGGGAACGATCGACGGCGGCACCGCGACCCGCCATCGACCATCATGGCAGCGTGGCGTTGGAAGACGTGACTGTTGCGTTGCGGGATGCCGGGACGAGAGGCGACGTCTCGGAGAGCGTACGGCACGCTTCCTGCAGTCGTCGCCGAGTGGATCCCCGGCGTCCCGCTCAATGATCGACCCCTCACAGAGGAAGAGATCACCAGCCTCACAGACTGCCTCGTGTCGATCCACCACCTCGACATCGAGGGCGTTCCTTCTGCGGTCACGACTCCGCCCACACTGGCGGTGAGCGGCGTCCAGAGGATGCTCACCGATCTCTCCTGTGACGATTTGCTCATCGAGCGAGCGCGCCACGAAGCGGCTTCTTGGCTCGGGTCCCGCGACGCCGAACGCATCGCCGACCTGCCACCTTCATCATGGGGACGCGGTGATCTCAACCTTGAGAACATCCTCGTCGATCCTGACGGCCATGCGCGAGGGATCGACCTCGATCTCGCCGGGGTGACAAACGCGCCCTTCGAAGTTGCGGACATGATCGAACATCTGCGGTCCCATCAGGTCACAGAAGCTGCCTGGGCTCCCGTGATCAACCGCCTGATCGCATCGAAGGACCGTTTGGCCCTCACCGCATGTCGCCGTCTGGGCGCGATATTCTGGCTCGCGATGTTGATCGGGAACCCGCGAGCTCCGCGAGATCAATGGCATCGAACGTCAGCTGGTGCAGGCAGAGCGGGTGCTCACACACCTTGCCGGCTGAAGCTCAACTGCGGCTGGTGTTAGCCGCCTTCGCCACGTCAGCGCGGGCTACCGAGAGCGACTAGATCGACGGGCTCCGGGCGCCGATCTGCCGATGCGTCAGGCGGGCGAACGTTGCGGGTCGGGGCACTGGAAACCCTCGCTTGGGCGTCGTGTCGAAGAGGTTCAGGAGCTTAAAGACGATTGCTCTCGTCCATATGGCGCCATACGGCAGACCCGAACCGGCTGGACGCAGTGGAGGTTTCGACCGAAGGAATCCCAGTCCAGCAATCGCCAGCCGTTCAGCGGGACGTTCCGCATCAACTTGCCAAGGTGGTTGTCATCGTTTGCGGGGCTGTCAACGGGCCACGGTCCGACGCCACCTCACTGATGCGGAGGACTGTTCAGCGCCGGCGACGAGCCTGCGAATGTCAGTACTGCGATCAGGCGGTTGGCGACGGTGCCGACCAAGCGTGAATTGTGATGCGACGACGCGTCGGCACCCGAACCTCCAGCCATGACTGGATTCTGAGTCACGAACTTGGGACTGAGTTCCTTGATCCGTCTCCGACGGGCCGGCCCGACGGCCACCGGCTTCGCCCGGATCGGCTCTCCCTTTGGGTCGCCCGAGCCTCCGTGTCGCCCGACCTCCAGGCGGAGACGCTGTTAAGGAGAACGAGTCTGGCGTGGGTCAGTCGCCGGCAATGTCAGCCGCCGCAGCCACGGCGGCGACTGCTGACGACCTGGCCGCCGAGCCTCGCCTGGTGCGGGGATACATCGGCCCGCAGATCCTGGCCGACCTCGGAGTGCGCTACCTGGTCGACCCATTGGTAGTCGAGGGATCGTCGTGGATCACGGGGGCCAACCAGACCGGCTACCACGCCACCGACGTGGTTCGGGGACGGGACTCGTGGCTGACGAGGAGATCGGCGCAGTAGAGATCCGCGACGGCGACCGCTGCATGGTCTGCGGTCACGAGCTGATCATCGCCCGAGGGATCGAGCTTGGCCACGTGTTCCAGTTGGGCCGCAAGTACGCCGACGTGTTCGCCTTGGACGTGGTCGGTCCCGACGGCAAGGCGGTGCGGGTCGCCGTGGACTCCTACGGGGTCGGGGTGACCCGAGCCGTGGCGGCCCTAGCCGAGCAGACCATCGACGAGTTCGGGCTGCGCTGGCCCCGGGCGGTCGCCCCGGCCGACGTCCACATGGTGGTGGCCGGCAAAAGCGACGACGTTGCGGGCACGTCCGAGTCCCTGGCCGCGGCCCTGGAGACCGTCGGGCTGCGGGTCCTCCTCGATGACCGCGAGGGGTCTCGCCCGGCGTCAAGTTCCGCGACGCCGAGCTGATCGGAGTGCCGGTGATCGTCACCGTCGGCCGTGGGCTGGCCAACGGTGAGATCGAGCTACGGGACCGGTGGAGTGACGAGCGGCGCCACGTGGCCCTGGTCGGGGCGCCCGAGGAGCTCGCCCGAGTCGTGGCCGCCACCCGCTGAGCCTCGGGACGGCTGTGCGCCTCTACGAAAGCCCTACAAGGTTCTGCGTATGTGCCGCAGATAGCCAAAGTGCCATCAGAAAGCTCCCAGCTCAGGTGAGGCCAGAAAAGGTGATCACACTCCGGCGCTCTTCGGCGAGCGACACCGGCGCCCTTGGAGCTCGCCGGCAGTCGTGCGCTTGCGACAGCATTGGCAGCGTGTTTGACGGTCGACGGCGGCTTCTGTCGCCTGCTTTTTCCCTCGATGAGCGCGACGACTCCGCCTTGCTTCTGACGCAGGACGACGGTAAACGTCGGTGAACCAAGGTCAGCCACGGAGACTGAAAATGCTGGTCGTGCTCCGGACACTGCTCTTCTAGGCCACGGTTCTGCCGGTGTAGCCGAACGTGTAGCCAAGCGGTCGAGCTGAGCTGAATCTCCATGCACGAGTCCGGAGAAAGCTCCCATTTCAAGGGGCTTCTGCGAACTCCGCCGAACCACGGTGCACCGGATGCAAATGCCTGGGGGTCAAGAGGTCCCGGGTTCAAATCCCGGCAGCCCGACGGGAAGTCCCTGCTCAGAGGCCTAGGTTGAGCCGAAGCAGGGTTCTCAGAGGCGCCCGTTGTCAGCGATTTGTCAGCGGAACGAGGGATCGGATTGCGCGGAGGTGGATGGCGACCGGCAGCAACGACTGGAGTGACAGCGGGCGACTGACGTTGTTTCTCGAGAAGACCGAGGAACTGATTGGCCGCCGTTTCGTGCAGGCCGGTGCACTCGCTGCTGAGTTCCATGTCCAGTGGGATCGCGGCACGGGGATGCAGGTCACCTCGAGGCAGATCGACGAAGAGCCTGGAGCCGAGCGCCTCCGGGCTTCCGTACGTGGTCTCGGACATCCGACCCGAACAGCGCCTGCTGATCGAGGAGGGCGGCGCCGGCCGGCTGGCGAAGGGTGAGCGTCAGTGGCGCCGGCACCTCGAGGAGCTCCTCGACCCAGAGGTGCGCCGTCTCGAGGGGAAGCAGAACCGGACGATCGCCGAGCAGCACGACATCAGAGAACGCTGGGTGGAGTGGGACGCGGTGTATCTTACGGGCTAGGCAATCGTTCTCACTTCGTGGTCAACCGTGACCCTCAGCTTGAACAGGCGCCGCCCGAAGCGATGCGCTTTAGCTCAGTCTGAGTGTTGTATTAGTTGCGGTGCGGGGGCAGGCGACCAGCGGCGTACTTCAGCCTAGCTGCGAGTATATTCTTGTCCGGGAGTGCCGGGAAGCCTGGTCGGCGGCATCATTCGTCGACCCGAGGAGGGCTTCCCGAGATGCTCCAGGCCTGATGATCGCATCGACTGGTCCCGCCTTCGCCGCGTTCTTCCTCGGCGCCGTCTTCTGCCTCGGCGGAAGTTCGGTGCTGGTCTCCCGTATCGAACGGCTGGCGGGAAGGCTAGGCATCTCAGAGGCGATGCTGGGACTCGGCGTCGCGCTCGGGGCCGATTCGCCGGAGATCGTCTCGGCGATCACGGCGTCAGCGCACGGTGACAGGAACATCGGCGTCGGGATCGTCCTCGGATCGAATGTCTTCAACCTCGCTGCGCTGCTCGGGCTTGGTGCACTCGTCGCAGGCAGGATCCAGTTGCACAGAAGGGTCGTACTTCTCGAGGGAGCTGTCGCCACGTGGGTAGCGATCGTCAGTATCGTCGCAATCTCGGTTGGGTTGGACGCACGGGCGGGTCTCGCTCTCGTACTCGTCGCCGTGATTCCCTACGTCGTTGTCTCTGCTTGTTCCGCCGACAGGCTCCGACACCTCGGGGTTCCCGCTCGCCAGGTCGACTGGATCCACGCGGCGATCGTGGAGGAGGAATCGGAGCTGGCGCCGGCGGTTCACACCGTTAAACGCGGCCGTTGGGATGTGGCTGTCGGATTGACGAGCCTCGCGGTCGTCATCGGAGCAAGCGCAGCGATGGAACAGGCAGCAGCGGCCCTTGGGAACAGGTATCACGTGTCGAACCTCGTCATCGGGGGGATCGTGGTCGCGGCGGCAACAAGCCTCCCGAATGCCGTGGGCGCAATCTTCCTGGCTAGACACGGCAGGGGGGCCGCCGTCCTGAGCGAGACGATGAACAGCAACGCGCTCAATGTCCTTCTCGGGCTCTTCATACCAGCCTCGGTCATCGGCCTGGCGAGACCTTCAGGTCAGGGAGTTCTCGTCGCAGGCTGGTATCTGGGCCTGACGGTCGTCGGCCTCTCGCTCGCTTATACCGGGAGCGGCCTCGGGAGACGAGCGGGATCGCTGATTGTCGTCGGCTACTTAGGGTTCCTCGCCATCGCTCTCACAAGGTAGCTGTCGGTCTCATCCTTCACTTCGGTCATTGGGCACTTGTCCGTCGAGTGACCCTCTCGAGAACGACCGCCGCACCGACCGTCGCCACCGTCACGAGTCCGACCGCGAGGATGAACACCACGTGTTCCTCAGTGCCCCAGGCACCGTCGGGAACGCCGAGAGCCACGGCGAGGCCGAGCGCCAGTAGCCCCGTCAACGCCGTCCGGGCCCACCGACCTGTGAGCAGAGCGCAGCAGGGGCCGAAGGCGAGCAGTCCGATGAGGGCGACTGAGCGCCCGAGTAGCGCGTCGAGAACTGCGATGGCTGTGCACAACAAAAGGCTGAGGAGCCAGGCCCGCCGAACCGACCATCCCGGTATGAACGAGCCCTCATATCCTGCCAGTTTGGGCGGAGCGGGCATTGAGACGATGCTATAGGGAAGCCGGAGCTGGCCACGACGCCGCCGTCTGCACCGCCCGCCGTTCCACACGGGGTACCGGCTCCGGGTCGTCAGCAGCGAAGTTCAGGCGTCCAGCCTGACGGACGGCACCCGGGCTGGCGGGTAATTTGGGAGGGCCTGATCGGGGGGTAATCACGGGATGCCAAGCGAGTTTGACGCGCCGGAATCGGAGCGGCTCATCGCGGAGATAGGCGGTCTCGACCGACTCGACGAACGATCCGTCAGCGTGAGATTCGAAAGCGACGACGGCCGCTCCTGGCAGATGATCCAGGTGTCACCTGCGCCCGACGTCCTCTTGTGCAGGTTCTCACGGGAGCTAGTCCCACCCCCGGCTGACCGGGGAGCAGTTGTAGTGGATTTGGCGCAATCCGGCCATGAGCCCGTCGCGAAGCTCAATGTGCGCGTGTGGGGTCACTCCGGCGAGGAGTGGGCGCGCCTCGAAGGACCCGGCGGTGTGATCGTGACATATCGCTCTGGTCAAAGCATCCGCCAGCTCCGCTACACCTTCGCGCTTCCATAGCTCTCGTTCTCAGCTGGTCCCAGGATCAGTTGTCAAGAGTGAGGGAGGAGGACGTCGCTGCGAGGGCGTTCCTCGCTCCTCCCCTCCTCCCGAGAGCCGCAGGGCGGCGATCTCGACTTCTGATTCACCACTTGCCCGAGCAGGCGCTCGACGCAGCGACTCAAGATGTACACGGCGTAAGCGAGGTCCGAGAGGTCGGCAGTGGGCTAGTTTGACGAAACGCTCAAGCCGCAACGGCCTCGAGCCGATGAAGCGCCCGCGGGGAGGAGGTTGCTGAACTGCTCGGCGGACTGCCCGGACTTCCTTCCCCCTTGGTCGCTGTGACATCAGGTGGTAGGGTGCTCACAGAGGGTGAGGGCAGGGGGGCCGTGGGGCAGTAGCCACGGGCTACGTCCTCACCCTCTTTCAGGTTCCGACTCGGAGTTCGCCAATCTCAGTGACGCCACCTCGAACTTGAGCGTGGTCAGCTGCCCGAGCAGCTGCTCGACGCAGCGGGTCAGCATGTGAACGGCGTAAGCCAGCTCGGCGAGTTCGGGCTGACTCTGACTGGCTATCTGCTTGGTGTTCGCATCGACGTTGGCCAGGTCGTTGCTAATGGCTGCGAACGAGATTGACATCGCTCCATTGTGCCTTACTCTCAGTGGCCGCTCGACCGCCGAACCGAAAGTCGGTGTTAGCTTCGTCACAGAGGGTGGGGGCGGCCGGGGCATGTTGAGGCATGGCCCCCACCCTCTTCTGGCCGTTGAGCAGATGGGGCCAGACGCGAAAGATGGAAACCCTCCGCCGAAGGCTTCCTCTCTCGCTTCCCCTGTATGGAGTATCGACGCCCGACCGCTCTTGCTTGAGCCATGACGCGGAGTGTCCCCGGCACCCGAAGGCGCCGGGGACGCCACAGTGGCGTTCGGTTAGCGAAGCGTGTCGATGGGGAGCCCCCGCACGACCGGACCCCCCAGCAGCGGGTCGCACGCGGCAGGGTTGGCCGTCACAGTCGGGCTCGAGTGGCCGAGGAGGTCGGCCATGGCTGGATCGCCCGGGCGAGGATGACCTCGTGCATCAGCGGCTCAGCCGCCTCGGCGGTTACCTCCCGGAAGTGCTCAGCGGTGATCGAGCCGTAGGGCGACTGGATCAGTCGGGCAAAGGCCGCCAGCATGTCCTCGATGGCGTCGAGGCGCTCGGCGTGGTTCTCATGGGTCAACTCGCTGGGGAAGCGGCCCCTTGCCTCGCTCTCTTCCGGACTCGGAATCGGCGTCTCTTCGGCCACCGCCGGCTCGTGTTTCGCAGCGGTCTGGTGCCGCGTGGAAAGAGCCTCGGCCAGTTCCTCGAGCGCCGCGGCGAGCTGGTACACCGCCTCCTGGTCGTGCCAGTGGTGGCAGCCGGCCACTCGGGTAAGGTCTCGATCCTGGCCGGCCTCGTGAGCCAGCATCACAAGGGCGAAGCCCCACTCGAGGAACTCCGGCCCGGCGCTGAAGACGTCGAGGACTCTCTTGTGCCAGCGCTCGGCGTCTTCGCCGACGCCGACACAACGGCAGGGGTCGTCGACGGGTTGCGCGCCGAACTCAGGCGTACTGCGGGGTGGGGTTGACTACGGTTGGCATGTCAGGAACCTCCTTGGGGTTCTTGGCCAGTCCCGGGGCCCGCGATCATCGGGTGCCCGGGACACTCAGTTGTTGAGTCAGGTGAAGGGTACGCCTCCGCGGTCAGCTTGGCAAGGAGCGGTCAGTTCCGCATGGCGAGGGAGTTCTCGTCGTTCGTGGTGTAGCCGACGGCGGTGCATTCGTGAGTGGTACACGACAGCCCGTAGAGAGTGCCCCCCAGGGGGGTGTCGTTGATCGTCCAGCTCTGACCGTTCCAGGTATCGACCAGGCCCGCGCCGAGTTCGCCTACGGCGGTACACTCCAATGCTTTCTGACAATGAACTCCGTTGAGCACGTATCCACCGGTAGCCGCGGGATCCTCCATGGCCGACCAATTGTGGCCGGACCAGCTATCCGCCAACGTTGCAGCCTGCCCTTCGGAATAGCCAACAGCGATACAACCCTTGCTGTAACAGGAGACGCCTTCAAAAACCGAGTCTGCTACGGCAGGAGGTGTCTTCTGCGTGACCCACTTCGTCCCGTCAAGGCCCATAGCAAGTGGGGAGTTACCCGTGGACGAAAAGGAGTTGCTGTCTGTTCCAACTGCTTCGCAGTGGCCTGGAGACTCACAAGACACGCTGTCCAGGAACCCGACCGGCGCCCCCTTCGTGGGCTGGTAAGTCCATTTGGCTCCGTTCCAGTACTCAGCCATGGGGTAGGGTGAGCCCGTAGAACTTCCGGCGTGCTGCCCGACAGCCTCGCATCTCGACGGCCCGAGACAGCTGATAGCGTTTAGGAGGTTCCAACTAGACTTGGGATTGAAAGTGTTCATGGTTGTCCAGTTCGCACCGTTCCAGACCCAAGCTGCCGTGGTGTAGCCGCTGCCCGTATAACTGTTGCCGACAACGATGCAGTAGGTCGTTGAAGTGCATGCGACTCCTGTCATGTGAGTATCGCTGTTGCCGGGAGAGGCGAAGGCGTACCACGTGCTGCCGTTCCATCCAAAGATCGCATCAGCGCCTCCCACCGACAGGCAGAAGCGTCCGGAAACACAGGACACAGCATTGAAGCCGCCGCCGTTTGGGCTTGCCGGCGTCGTCTCCAGCGTCCATGTCGTCGATGCGGCCACCGCTGGCGTCCCGACCATCAGGCCCGCGAACACCGCGACGGCGACAACCACGAGCCTGCTCCTCATCGGGGCCTCCCTCCCGGCCGACGCTCCTCGCTGAGCGCGTCGGTGGGACGCTATGCCTGCTGGGTCAGGGCGTCAATGAGTAGTGCGCGACACTGTCGCCAATGCGCGCCGCCGCCTGGAGATCGCTTCGTCATGCGTGGCCACGCGTCATCCTCGCCATCGCGGGCGTCGCTGCGTTGGTCGAGTCATTTTTGGTGCGGCCCCGCGCCGGCAACTATGGGACGTCGCTTCTGTACGTGGGAGCGGCCCTGGTCGCCTTGGTGGCTGTGGAGAAACGGCTGATCCGAGCGAAAGCGGGTCCGTTCGAGGCTGAACTCGAGCCGTCCTCGTCCGACGCCCCTAGTGCGATTGAGATCGCCGCAGAAATAGACACCGGTGACGCCGGTGCCGATCCGGACGTCGAGGAGGTCGCGAGATTCTTGGCGGGTCAGCTGGCGCTCGAAGCGCTGCTGGACGAAGTGCCACCTGAATGCGGGCAGGCCGAATTCCGTCTCTACCTCCCTGACGACACTACAGGTGTCTTACTCGACGTGTTCGACGTCGCCGATCCGAATGCGCTCACGTCGTGGCTCCCCGGTCGAGGCGCGACCGGGGTCGCTTTCCTTCGGGGTGAGTTTGTCGCCGCCACTGGTGATGATGCGCACAACACCGCGTACGGTCTGACAGAAGCCCAACAGGCTCACTTCTCCGACCTGACGGGTGTCGCGGCAGTGCCGGTGTCCAATGCGCAGAACACGGTCCTCGGCGTCCTCTCGGCATGCACTCGAGAACACGAGCCGAAGCTGGACAGCGGCAGCGCTAAAGATGCGATGCTTCTGAAGGCGCTGTCAATATCCCGGGTCCTGATTGACCTGCTCAGATGGTTCGCCGACGATGAGTGATCGGCCTTCGGGGGGAGTAGAGTGTTGCCGTGGCCAAGGTTAAGTCTGCCGTCACGAAGACGGCGCAGAAGGCTGCGGTGCGGCGAGCGCTGCCCCGACAGCAGGTACGCCTACGGCTGACGCCTGGGCAGGTTAAGGCAGCTGAACGGCAGGTGAGCGCCGCCCGTCCGAGCGCGCGCGTCAAAACGTCCGCCTGATTTTTCACCCTCCGACGAGCCACAGCTTGTCAGCGCGATGTCAGCGTAACTCCGCTCCGGCCCCCCCAACAGGCCCTCACGACGCCCCACGAGTGAGCGTGAGACACCTCGCCTGACCTGGGGGAACCTTGCGAGGCCACAGAGCGCCAAACGACTCACAGCGGCCTGGGGGTCAAGAGGTCCCGGGTTCAAATCCCGGCAGCCCGACCAGGCCGATGAGCGGCACCTGTTCATCTGGGTACACAGTTCCGCGAGTGCCGTCGAGCTAGCCGTCCACCTTGGACGACAGCCAGAGCCGCCCCACTTGCCCGAAGGCATCGACGTGGTCTGGCTGGCGCGCCCTCGGTCCACTTGCCGATTACGAAGAGCCGCCACAGATACTCTGGCGCGCTGCCCGAGAGGGTCCATCAGAGCGCCCGTTGCCGTTGATCTGACCCCGTAGCTCGGCGGAGGCGACAGGCCTCGTTGTCATCAAGTTAGTCCGGCGCCCTGAACGGCCATCCACCAGTCGGGCGGCTCGGTCAACAGCCGGATCGGTCTTGCCGCCTCCAGTGCCTGTCGCTCCTTCTCGGTGGCACGCGTCACGATGGCCATCTGGCCCCCGTTGTCCACGAAGTAGAAGTGAGGGTTGTCAGGCGGAAGCAGGTCGTTCAACCCGGTCACCGCAAAGGGATTGATCCAGTCGTCCATGTCGTCGAGGACCAGGTGATGGCGCTCCCCATTGAGCCGAAAGGACAAGACGACCGAGCCAGGCTGGGACTCCCAGTCTTCCTTCACGTTCGTGACCTTCATGGCTCCGCCCGAGCATTTGGCCAGTTCGCGCAGGAACGAGCGGTAGACCTCGTTGCCGGGCGACACGTCTGCCTCGGGGTCGTCGTACCAGGTCCGTTCAGAATCGAGCACGAGCAGTTCCTCGTCAAGTCGCTCGGGGTCCTCGGCTAGCTCGTCCCACTGGCGCTTACGCCAGGTCGTAGACACGGCGCGGCCAAGGTCTTCGTCTGAGAGGTGTTGTAGTCGGGCGAAAAAGCCCGCCCGGCGAAACACTGCGGCGGCCATCACGATGTCGGGCCTGGCAGGAGGAGCACTCTGTCGCGGCGCACGGAGCGGCGTTGTTGCCGCTCGCTCTAGCTGTGCAAGCACGGCGAGACTGGCGGCCAACTCGCCTGGCGGATACGGCGTGACCTCGATGAATCCTGGGCCGCCCGGCGCTACGTCGCCGCCGAGACGGCGAGCCAACCGATTCAGCCAGTCTCCGCTGCCGAGAGCAACGGGAGGTCCCTCCGTTGTGCCGAGGGCGGCGTTGTTGACGAAGTGGCTCACCTCGCGCACTGGATCCACCCAAGGCGGCTCTTCCCAGAGCGTCGGCAGGTACTTTATGCCGGGCATCGCTCTGCGGAAAGAGCCGCCGCTTGCCAGCCAAGGAAACACCTCTAGCTGTTGAAGACGCCAGACGAGGTCGGGACGGACCATTCGGGCCGTGGCAACGGTGACGAAGGTGATGTCGTGGACGAGGCTCTGGAAGAGCGCCTCTGCTTCCGCGGTGACTGATCGCGGCAGAGCGTTAGACGACTTCTCCAAAGACACAATGTCTACAAAGGCGACGTTGTAGCGCTCTTCGAAAACGCGGGGAAGCCACAAACGGGCCCAAGCAGCCAGTGCCGTCAACGCCGAACGTGAATCGAGCACTCCCGCAACAGGCGCTCCGGCCGAGGCGAGAAAGCCGACGAAGTAATGGGCGCGTTCCGCCTCGGTCGCTCGGAGCCACTCGACCCAGTCCCGAGAGCGTGCCTCGTCGAGCACGTCGGCGCTGTGGTCCCTGAACACGAGATAGGGAACCTGAGCAGGGAGCATCTCGTACCGGACGGTCACGCCCGACGGTTGTGTGCCTAGCTCGATGCGGGGTAGAAGGATGTCTTCCAAGGCGACCTCAGTTCAGAGCCGGAAGTGCCGACGCGTTCTCCGGTGACCCGCTCCATCATGGCGCGCCGGCGCGGGTCAGTCCCGGCCCTCACGGATGGCATCGGCCGCACCGTGACGGCCTCCCGCCGACAGCGCCCTGCGCCCAGTCGTCTAGCTCAGCCGCAGAGCCAGCACTTACCTTTGGAAGGTCCTTGGTCCAGTGGACGCCACGGCTGGGGGTGCCGGTGATCGTCCCGCAGGTCGCCCGGTGGGGGATCACGTAGGTTGGCTTGGGGTCCCGCTGGCACTTGATCACAAAGCCGTCCGGGTGGCCATCGAGCCAGGCGAGGGAGCCACCGTCGTCGTCGGTGAAATGGATGGGTTCAGGACGGACAGGCAATGCCCGGAGTGCCTCTCGGCTCGGGTTCATGCATTGTGATGGGGACGCCGAGACGGATCGCCACCCAATGTGTGAAAGTGAGAAGGCGCTCCTCGACGTAGAACACTGTGATTGCCTCCCAGCCCTGCTGCTCGTAGCACGCATCGGCCATACGCACCGGTATCGCCACCACCACCGCCTGTTGTGGTGCGAGCGACAGCCCTCGTATCGGTCGCTCGCTCAGGTTGTCTCCAATCTTGAGGTATTCGTGCCGGTAGAGCACTCGGCCAGCGGGAGCGAGCGGCCAGAAGATGGTCGTACTTACGGCAGGTGGCCGCTGCATGGCGACGGCTTCGATTGTTACGGCTTCCGGCCGCCGGTTCTGAATGCTCTCGGTGATCGTGAACGTGCCGCGCTGCGGCGGGTAATAGAGGTTGCCGGACGAGGCGCCGAAGGTGTTAACGATGCGGCCGCCTAATACGTCGGACTCGCCTCCGAAGCCGAGCGGCTGATAGGTGACAACCAGGCTGACTAGTATCACCACCGCCGTAAGCACAAGGATCAGGAGAGCGAGTAGCACGAAACGCCGAGGCGGACGATGGCGACGCGGCGGCACACCTAGGCCGAGAGAGACGCCAGGTGTGCCGGGTGCCTCGTAGTGCCGTTCGCTGAGGCTCATCCGCGTCTCATCGGAGGGGAGGAGGAAGCCCGAGGCCTGGGAGGGGGATTCCACTGTGCCCCGGGGCTTCCACCACCCTCGCCCTCAAACTTAGCGTCGTACCTCTTCCGTCGTGTGGGAACACCTGTTCGCTATGGTGGCGAAGCGTGGAGCGCGAGACGATCATCGCCCTCATGGTCCCGGCGTCGATATGCCCGACCTGTCGACCTTCTTCCGCGGCCGTCGTGGCAGGCTCGAGGGGCTTGCCGAGGCCGGGGCGTCGCGGCCTTCTTCGGGAGCGACACAAGCGATCCTGCGCCGGCCCTGGCAGTCTGTAGAGACTGTTCGGTGCGGGTCGAGTGCCTCAGCTTCGCCCTCGACGACCCAGAGCTGGTGGGCGTGTTCTGCGTCCGACGCCGGGCCACGTGCTGGCGGACCTCGACTCGCCTGCTCTGGCCGGCGTGACCGGCGCCATGCTTGTACAGGATGGCGCCCTTCGTCGGCGTCCTCGCGCCCGATCGCCTTACCGCACAGCGCGCCGTCGCCTCTCTGCGGCCCAAGTGGCGCGCCGCCCGGGACCGCTCATCCACTGAGCCAGGCCCAGCCCCAGTTCGTTGGCCATCGCGGCGGTCGATCCCGGCTCGTAGTGGGGCCGGCCGAACCCCGACGGCACTTGTGTTCGTCGGTCAAGCCAGGCTGAACCTGGCGCGAAGTGGGAGCAACAGGTGGCCCCCGCCCGTCCGAGCAGAGGCCGTGCCCTCACCGTAAGCTCTCGCACCCACAGCGGGGAGTGGCCGCCGAGGCCTCCCCGCTCGACCCTGAACCAGTCTGGCGGAGCAACCATGCACGGTTCAGACCTCCTCTAACCGAGACACGGCTTGTGTCAACCTTTCAGCGACCTGGGGCGTCTAATAGGCATGAGGGACATGACGGACATAACCGATGTGAGCCCTGACGGCGGTCTGGCGCAGGTCGAGCCAGGTGGCTTCGCCACCTTCTACCGGCACCACCTCCCCGACGCCCTACGCCTCGGCTACCTCTTGTGCGGCGACCAGAGCATGGCTGAGGAGGCCGTCGCTGACGCCTTTGCCCGCGTCTACCCGCACTGGAGCCGCGGCGACATCGAGAACCCCTGGAGCTACCTTCGTCGCGCTGTTGTCAACGAGCTGCAGAACCGTCACCGTCACCGCCGCTTCGAGCACCGCGAAGAGAGCCGGCGGACAGTCGCGCCGACCGGCCAGGCCACCGAAGACCAGCTCGCGGACAGGGATCGCCTTCTTGTCGCCCTAGCTGCGCTTGCCCCCCGCCAGAGGGCCGCCGTCGTATTGCGGTACTACGCCGACATGGGCGAGGCGGAGACTGCCTCCACCCTCGGTGTGAGCGTCGGATCTGTGAAGTCGTCCGTCTCGCGGGGACTTGTCCGTCTGCGTGAGCTTCTGGAAGAAAGGTGAGGGCATGAGAACCTTCGAGGACGGCCTCCCGGGCCGGTTGCATGACGCCGCGGTCGATGTGAAAGTGCGTCCAGAGCTTGAGGCCATGATCGAGTCCCGCCTGCGGGAGCCGCATCGCGGTTCGCGGTCCCGGCGTGTGCTCGTGCTGGTGCCCGTTGTCCTCCTTCTAGTGGGCACCATTGTCCTTGCTGCTCAGGGCGCTGGCGGCCCGCGTCATAGCACTGAAACCCAGCTACACGCGGGACACTTCGGCACGACACCAGGGTGGTCGCGGCTGCCAAGTGCACCCATCCCTTCGCGCAGCGAATATTTGGCGGTCTGGACTGGGACAGAGATGATCGTCTGGGGCGGGTACAACGGCGACACAAACTACGGCGACGGCGCTGCCTACGATCCGACCACCCGCCGTCTGTGACGGAAGGAGAGCTGGGGACGACACGAAGGGTCACCGGCACTCGACGAAGAGCCGGCAAAGCCGGCATACGAGGGTGCCCGACGGTCCGCCGTTCGAGGGAGGGCGTATGTGGAGCAATCACGGGCAAAGCAGAGCTTTTCCGCGGCCGCTGTGAAGCTGACGAGAGACAAGGTTGTTCTAGGGATTCTCACCCTGGTGATGGTGGGGGTGTCGTCGACGCTATTCGCGCTCGACACGGAACGCGATGTCGCTTTCGTGATACTCGGCGGCGCCATCTCGGCGTTGCTGGCGCTCGTCATCCAGGTCGCCAACGCGCGGGGCACCGCCGAGCAGCTCAACCGGCTGAACCAGATCCGCACCGATCTCGGTGGGCTCGGAGATACGGTCGCGGAGTTGCGAACATCGGCCGACGAGGTCACGGCGGAGATCGAGGGGATTGCGATTCAGCTCGAGAAGGCGTCTAGCACCCTCACCGACCTTCAGAAGATCGCGTCATCGTCCCGTCAGGACGTTTTGCGCCTCCAACTGTCCGGGGGCGGCCCCGTCGCTGGTCTCAACGCCCCGGGGTCGGAGCTTCAGGGATTGGTCCTCCGGTCGGGCCGCGACCTGAGCGGCGCCAACCTCCAAGCCAGCATCTGGGGTGGGATCGAGGCGGACAGGGTCGTCTTTAGCGGCGCCCGGCTAGAGGGAGCCAAACTGAACGGGACGATGAACGAGTCATCGTTCGCCGGCGCGTTTCTCCAAGACGCCGAGTTGACCGGCAACTACGGACACTGCGGGTTCGAGCAGGCCATCTTGATGAATACCCGACTTCGCG
This sequence comes from uncultured Actinomycetota bacterium, assembly GCA_963754255.1. Lineage (GTDB taxonomy): Bacteria > Actinomycetota > Acidimicrobiia > Acidimicrobiales > Bog-793 > CAVWEW01. Next base: position 685,379 of record CAVWEW010000001.1, on the reverse strand, counting down.
GCTACTTCCGCTACGCCGTGTTTCTCGAACCCGCCGAGTTCACCGGCGTTCTCGCCTCAAAAGCCGACATGCGCGACTGCCGCTTCGGCGACACCGACTACCTCCAGCACTCGTGCTTTTGGGCGGCGACCCTCTCAGACACCCAGTTCAGTGGCACATGTATTGCGGGGTGTGACTTCCGCTGGACCGTGCTGCGCGATGCCCGCATCGCGTCCACCCCACGGATGGCGGCGGGCACCACCTTCGAAGGAGCCGTTCTCGAGAGGACCGACTTCAGAGACACCCCGATCCGAACGCTCCGATCGTGGGACTTCCGAGGTGCTATCGACGCGGGCGCCCAGTGGCCACCCGACTTCGATCGGGCCGCCGCTGGGCTCGTTGCGGTCGACTCGCCCGCGGGTCTCGACAAGCTACGCCAACATCTCTACTTGCGCGACGAACAGACCGGCTGTCCGGTTCACGACCCGCCCAAGGCAGCGCCACCCAGCGGCGACAAGTCCACAACGGTCTAACCGCGGGGCAGCCGCCAACGTTGCTGCCTTTGCGCAAGGCCCTATGCGGCCCTCGACGATCTGCTATCGCCTGTGCTCGCGCAGTGACTTGGCAACGGCAACGCTTGGCGTCACGAGGGCACATGCGCATATGGTTGGGAGTGATCTCGCTCCTACGGGTGTGCGAGCAGCCAGGGGGTTGAAAAGATGCATCGACGAATTCGATTTGCCGCGCCGGCCGTCGTCGCCTTGGGGCTCATTGCCGGAGCGCTTGCGACGACTGGGCCGGCCGGGGCTTCGTCGACGCCCACTGGATTGAGCGCCGCCCAGGTGCGCGCGCTCAGCCGGCACGTCACACAATCAGTCATCGTGGTGTTCAAGGACCAGGTGCCCTCACTGCCTGCGAACACCACCTTCGGCCCTGAGCGGCAGACGGCGGTCAGGGCCATCCAGTCCCAGGTCGTCGGCCAGCTGCGCCGGCTACACGCGCCCGACCTACACTCCTACACCCTCGTCAACGCCGTCAGCGCGACGGTGTCTCCCGCCGAGGAGGCCCGCCTGGCCGTCAGCCCCGGCGTCGCCGAGGTAGTCCCGAACGCCACGGCCCACCTCGAGTTCACTAAGCCGACAGCGACTGTCAGCGCGCAAGCACTATCGGCGGGGACGAGGGCCGCCTCCCTGCCCCGCACCTCGACCGGGAGCAAGGTCTGCCAGGAGGAGGGCTCGCCGGCGGTCGAGCTCGACCCGCAGGCCCTCCAGACCATCAGGGCCAACAGCAACGTGCCGAACGCGGCACCGACGGCTGCGTCTCTCGGGATCACCGGCGCCGGCGTCAAGGTGGCCTTCGTCGCCGAGGGCATCGACGTCACACCAGCCGAACTTCCAGCGGGCCAACGGTTCGCGCGTGATCATCGACCAGGCCGACTTCACGGGTGAAGGCGTCGCCGCCGAACGTCAGCGGCGGCGAGGCCTCGCTCGACGCCAGCTCCATCGCCGCGCAGGGCAACGTGGTGTACACGGCGCCGTTCGCCAACGGCAAGACCTGCAACTTCGTGGTCGAGGGTGCCGCTCCTGGCGCCGAGCTGGTGTCGCTCAAGGCCTTCCCGAGCGACCACGACGCCACCAGCACTTCGCTCCTCGAGGCCATCGACTACGCCGTCACCGCCGAGCACGTGAACGTGCTCAGCGAGTCCTTCGGCTACAACCCGTTGCCCGACACGATGAACGACCTCATCCGCAAGGCCGATGAGGCAGCAGTCGCGGCAGGAACCGTCGTCGACGTGTCGACCGGCGACGCAGGACCGACATCGACCGAGGGCTCGCCGAGCACCGACCCGGCCGTAATCGCCGCCGGGGCCAGCACCACCTACCGCGTGTACGCCCAGGAGGACATCGAGAACTACTCCGCCATCGGGGCCAAGGGCTGGGAGAACGACAACCTCAGCGGCCTGAGCAGCGGTGGCTCGACCTTCGACCTCAAGGGGCCCAACCTCGTCGCCCCCGGCGACCTGAACTGGGACACCTGCAATCCCGTCTTCCGGCCACTTCGGCGCGTGCGTGATCGGGCGGGACCAGCGAAGCCGCCCCGTTGACCGTCGGCCACCGCTGCCCTCGTCATCCAGGCCTACCGCAAGACCCACGCGGGAGCGACACCGACCCCGGCTCTGGTCAAGCAGATCATCCTCTCGACGACCACCGACCTCGGCCTGCCGGCGAACCAGCAGGGCTCCGGCCTGCTCGACTCCTACAAGGCGGTAGTCGAAGCGGAGTCCATCGGTATGCCCGCCAGCAAGGCCGACCGGCGACACCGTGGCCCTGAGCACGAGCGACATCACCGCCACCGCGCCGGTCGACACCTCGGTCGTTCAACCCGTCACCGTGACCAACACCGGCAGCGCCGCACAGACCGTCCACCTCGCCGGCCGTACCTTGTCGAGCACCGAGCACACTTGTGTCGAGCTCGTTCAAGGAGTCCGGGTCCGTCGTGGTCGAAGGTGACCTCCTTCACGGTGCCAGCCGGTGTCGGCTATCTCGACACCCATCTGGCCACCGACCCCAACCCGGCCAGCGGCTTCGTCGATATCCAGCTGGTCGACCCGTCGGGCCGCTTCGCCGAGGCGGCGCTGACCCAGGGGAACAGCGACACGGCCAACGCCGGCGTTCGGCTCCCCGAGGCCGGAACGTGGACGGCCTACCTCGAGTTCGGGCGAGGCACGTCCTCCGGGGCGGCGTCCACACAGTTCGTAGCCACGGCGCAGCGCTGGACGCCGTTCGGCACCGTCACGCCCAGCCACGTGACGGTCGCGCCCGGCCAGTCGGCGACGGTCCAGGCCACCTTCGTCACGCCGGCCGCCGCCGGTGACGAGAGCGCAGCCGTCTCGGTCGCCGACGGCAACGGCGTGGCCACCTCGATCCCGGTCGGAGCTGCGGTCCCTCGTGCCGTTCACGAGCGGGGTCGGCCGGTTCTCCACCGACCTCGGCAGGCGGCAACGGCCGCGGCGGTGCGCCCGCCACGGTGGCCTACTTCGCCTTCAACGTCCCGGCCGGCGAGCCCGAGCTCAACGTCAACACGGCGTACAAGGACGGCGACTTCGACAACTACTCGGTGTACCTCGTGTCACCGACCGGCGAGACCCTCGGCCACGCCAGCAACCAGCTGTTGACCGGGGGGACGGTCCCAACCCGACACACGTCGAAGACCGAGCCAGGGGCGGTCAGCCACGTGCTCTCGCCAGCCGCCGGGCAGTGGATGCTCATCGTCGCCCTGACCAACCCGGCCAGCGGCCCGCTCGTCAGCAGCCCGCTCACCGGCACCATCGACTTCGACGCCGTGGCCACCACGGTGAGCCGGCTTGCCCGACTCGTCATCGACGGTGATCCCCGTCGGGCAGAGCCGGACCGCAGCGATCACGATCACCAACAAGTCGTCGGTCCCACAGGCGTACTTCCTCGACGCCCGGCTCGAACCAGAACGTCACCGAGAGCCTCACGTCGCTCACCCCGTCCATCGACATCTCCGCTGCCGCTCGGCACATCTGTGCGCGATCCCGCAGTGGATCGTGCCCACCGACACCACGTCGGTCACGGCCACGGCCTCGGCCACGGCTCCGACGACTTTCGACATGTCGCCCTACCTGGGCAACTTCGGAGGGGAACTCAACGGCGACCCGCAGGTCGGGGCCACGAGCAGCGGCGACACGGCGACGTCGAGCGATCTCCGCCAACGTGCTCACGCCGGGCGACTGGAACGTCGATCCGGCGTTGACCGGCACGTTCAAGTCCAAGCCGGCACCCGGCGCCACGGTCAACCTGGCCATGACGGCGACCACACTCGCCTTCGACCGCGGCCGTACACACGACCTACGGCGACCTGTGGTCGGGCAACAACTCGGTCACCCCGGTGATCGTCAGCCCCGGCCAGACCATCACCCTCTACGCCACGATCACGCCCACGGCAACCGGGGCGGTGCACGGGAACGCTGTTCCTCGACACGGCCACGGACATCAGCCCGTTCGGCCAGCCCATCCCGGTGGGCGACCAGGTCGCCGCCATCCCCTACAGCTACACAGCCAAGTAGTAGGCGCGGTAACCGCCCCCGGGGAGCCCAGCTAAGCCGTCGCTTGGCGGGCTGCCACGGGCAGCGACGGGAATCACTCCTGTACTGACTCCGGATTCAGGTTCCTAGGCGCGCTCAATTCGCTAGGCGGCGTGTCGTCTGGGACACTTGAGCGAAGCTCTGCGAGGGGGATGCGGACATGGCGGGATCGAGGTCAGCGCGGACGGCGCGACGTCTTGGTTTCACTCCGATGGCGGTCATCACCCTGCTGTCCGGCGTGCTGACAGGCATGCTCTCGGCGCCCGGCACGTCACTTGCTGCGAACAGACCAGTGATCGCCCTCTTCAGCGGTGGGGCGTCAGTGAAGACGTCCAATGGTTTGACCTGGACCATGTCGGTATCCTCAGGCGGGTCTCTCCCGACGGGCAAAACACTCAACGTCAGCATCGTGCACAGTGACAAGAGGGGGACTACTAGCGAGCAACACGCGTGGCAGTTTCGGGTTAAGGCTGCGACCCTCCAGTTCAACTCGAAGAGCGGCACTGCGACGTTGAACGCCGGCTCGCAAACGAAGCCGGTGGCTGCCGTCGATCTCGCCTTCAAGGCCACCTCGAAGTCGAAGATTGCCTGTGACACTGGCAGTGGGACCATCTATGACGGCACGTTGAAGGGGAAGGTCTTCCTCGTGACCGGGCTGGTGGGTGGAGGCACCATCGGGAGTAAGGCGATGAGCTTCAGGCTCGGCCTATCGACTCTTCTCGTGGAATCCAACTGCATGCAGCGGGGAAGCGTCAACGATTGCGCGAGATTCTCGACCTTCTCCTCAGGCAACGTCCCTGGGTGGCAGGCACAGGCCAGCGGCTTTTCTGAGACGGTCCCCGGGTACTCCATCCAAAGCGTGTTCGTCAGCCGCCAGACGAACCTCAGCTCTCCGACGGGCGCCACCCGGGTGGACACCGGCGAACAGGATGCAATCCACGAGAGATACAACACGACCACCAAGGTCTTCTCCGTAACGACCGGCACGACCGGCTTCGTGACGGGCTCCGCCACGCTGAGCGGCGGCCATATACAAACCAGCACCTCGAGATGCACCCTCGCAGGAAAAAGGCACATCGAGACGACCATCTTCGACGGAAGCGCCAGGTACAAGAGTCCGGCCGGCAAGGCGATCAGCGTCAAGACATCGCTCTCAGGCACCTTGACGGCGCCGGCGTCCACAACAAGAGGCTTGTACTCAGTTACTACGTTCGGGGCGCGTTGAGCATCGATCGGAACGGAATCGAACCCGACGGAAGATGACTCTTGCTATACGCCTATCTGGTCATCCGCGGCATCCGGTCGATGCAACACAAGGCGGCAGGGGATAGGAGCGTCCAGTAGCAGCGGCGGACCCGCCCGGCGGTATGGTCCGCACGCTGGACTACGTCTGCGCTGCGGGCAACCCCGTCCTGGCACGCCGCCCGGGAAACGATCGGGGCGCTGGCGAGGCCCGTTGCACCTCGGCGCGTACTGCTCGAGGCCAGGAAGCGCTCAAGAAGCGCCGAGCGCGCGTCGATGATGATGAGCGGGAACGGGGAGGTGGAAGCCGCGACCGTGCAGTACTCGGGCTTCCCCTCCTCCCCTTCCTCTGGGTGAGCGCCGTACGCCGTGGTGATTCTCGGTGGAGCGCCCGCGGAGAGACCGGCCCCGCGGCGACGGGCCTGACCTGTGGGACGTCTGCATCCTCAAACAGGGTTACCGGATCGTGGAGCGGCGGAGCCGTTTCCTCCGGCGCGAGATGTGGATGGCCAGGTACACGACGAGCACGACAGACGAGGTCAGATGCCACCTGTCGAATGGCTGTGGGAGAGGGAGGAGCAATGGAGTCCCCCGGCCCCAGTCAAGGATCCCAGAAACCACGACATTGACCGTGATGAAAGTGAGGATCGCATCCGACGACAAGAGACGTAACTCCCGCTCGATCCGTGGGCGAAGGTGCGTGAGCTGCGCGAGCAGCCGAGCAATCCGGTGGCGGCGCTGTGCCAGGTGCACGACCACGAGGCCGGCGAAAGCCAGACCCACGTCGGCATGGATGGCGTTCCGGATGTGGAGGAGCTGGAGGGTGCCCAGTGCCGCCGCCAGGAAGACCAGGAGGCCAAGGTGCACGAGCCAGCGGGATCTGGCACGCCAAGCGCTGGCCCGCGATCGGGGCTGTCCGGCCGCCCCGGCACCCGCCGCTTGTGCTCCTTGATTCTCAACATCCATGACCGACCTCACAATCTGGGTGCTTAAAGTCAGGCTGCTCAAAGTCCCGAGCGCACAGCGCTCGCTTGGGCATCACTAGAGCTCGTCACCCCGTCAGTTCCCAGGCGCCGCCGGGCCGGGCTCACGTAGCCGGTCACGATGGAGCCGCCGTCACCAGTGTTGCCCTTTCGCCTGGGCGGGTCGGCTCATGACCTCAGACCGGCCGTCGCCGAACCAACCGTACGGTCAGCGCAATGAGCAGAACCGACAAGGCGAGCAGCCAGCCGCCCTCGATCCACTGGAATGGCCAGAACCGGCTGGCCGGCTGATATGTCGTCAACTGCGTATACCCGTGCTGGACGAGGTACTGCCAGACATTGAGCGACTTCGGGACCCCGCCTTTCCCGGCGAACGCTGGCGATGCCCCCTGAAGGACCTGGCCGAGCACCGACTGGCTGACCGGCTTACCGCCCTTGGTGAGCCACTGTTGGCTCAGAATCCATGCGGAGCTTGGCATGTTCAGTTTGCTCGTGACGAGCGGCGCCAGGTAGTGCTGGCGGAGGAACCCTCCGGTCGCGAAGGCGATCGCGGCATAGGCGGCCAGGGTGGCGACGATGGCGGGGACGACCCTGCGAATCAGTGTGCCGGCGAATCCGCCGATCGCGAAGGCGGCCAGGGTCCATGCGGCGAACGCGACCCCGTGTAAGTCGAATAGGCCGGGATCGAGCGGATTCAAGGTGGGTAGAGCCAAGTTGGCGATGGACTGGGACCGGCTGCCCGTGGCGAAGTACGGCTGGTAGTACCAGGACATCAGGACGCTGAGAGCTCCGGCTGCGGCGGCCACCACGACGGCCAGCGCCACCAGCTTGGCGAGCGTCCAGCGGAACCGCCCGAAGCCCTGGGTCCATGCGTAGCGGATGGTGCCGTCCTCGAGCTCCCGGGCAAGCAGCGGTGCCCCGACGAACGCGCCGATCAGTGCGGGCACCGCCTGCAGAGGAAGGCCGTTCGTTAGAAAGCCGCCGATGCCGTTCAAAGTGTTGACCATTGCCCCACAGGCAACCGAGGCCGCCGGCCGGCAGGAGCTCGCGGCGGCGTAGGCGTGGTGCAGCTGAAGGCCGACGGTCCACAGCAGCACCCCCAGCGCGACGAGCAGCACGGACACGCCAGTGAGCGCGGTGCGGTGCTGTCGCCAGGTGACCCAAGCCATCCGCCGCCAGGGCAACGGCCGCAGGGCGCCGCCCTCCTCCGGACGGGTGGATACGGTCGCCGAACTCAGCGCCGTCAGCTGGTCATCTCGTCACCTCCGACAGTTCGAAGCGCCGGGCGTGGTTCGGGCCGGGCAGCGCCGAGGCGTCGGGTTCACGCAGGTAAGCCAGGGCGAGTTCTTCCAGGCCGACCGGATGCGCCTCCCAGCCCGTCGGGGCCGGATCGTCTGCCCCAGCTCGGACCAGCAGGTGGGCCTGTGCCGCGCCCCGTCGGACGTGTACCACCGGCAGTTCGGCATAAGTCTCGGCCTCGCCGGCCGGACCGGTGAACATGCGGTGGCTGGCCAGCAGGTCTTCGACCTCGCCGGCGACCTGCACCCGGCCCCGTGACATGAGGATCAGGTAGTCGGCCACACGTTCGAGCTCGGCGAGCACGTGCGAAGACAGCAGCACCGACACGCCGTCGTCGGCCGCCGCAGTCAGCACCGTGGCCATGAAGTCGTGCCGGGCGATCGGGTCGAGCATCGCCACGGGCTCGTCGAGCACGAGCAGCCTCGGATGTCGGCCGAGCGCAAGGGTCAGCGCGAGCTGTGCCTGCTGGCCACCCGACAACTTGCCCGCCTTACGCCTGAGCGGGATCCCGAGGTCGTCGAGTCGGGCCTCGGCGTAGGGCTGGTCGAAGTGTCGGTTCAGGTTGCGCGTGAGGTGGAGCATGTCCGCGGCTGACAAGTTCCTGTACAGCGGCGTATCCTGGGCGACGAACGCGATTCCGTCCAGGGCGGCGGGCGACCCGGGCTGACGGCCGCCGAGCACGGTGAGGCCGCCCTCGGACGGCGCCGAAAGGCCCGCCGCCAGGTTCAACAACGTGCTCTTGCCGGCGCCGTTCGGACCGACCAGCGCGGTCACGTGTCCTTCGGGAATGGCGAGCGAGCACTCGCGCAGCGCACGCGTGCTGCCGTAGCGCTTGCCCAGACCGCATGCCTCGATGACGTTCATGCGACGCCCTCGGTCTCGCCGTCCCCCGACCCGCCGCGGGCGCGCGATCCCGTTCGGCGCTCATAGAAGTCCCGCAGCTCACTCGCCACGAGCGCCACGATCCCGTTCTCGTCCAGCCCCGCCGTGTCGGCCTTGGCCAGCCAACCGCGCAGGGAATGCCGCAGCCCGGTCAGCTCGGGGAGCGCCACCTGGCGGAGGGTGGCCGAGATGAACGTGCCCTGGCCGGGCCGCCCCACGAGCAGGCCCTTGGTCTCGAGCTCGCGGTAGGCCTTGGACACCGTGTTCGGGTTGATGGCCAAGGAGGTGACCACGTCCCGGACCTTGGGAAGCTGGTCTCCAGGCTTGAGGTAGCCGAGACGCAGCGCGTGCTCGACCTGGTGGACGAGCTGCAGGTAGGTCGGCACGCCAGAGGCGGTGTCGAGCCGGAATTCGATCGGTGACACCGGGCCGCTGCCCTCATGAGAAGGGGCGTTGGCGGGATCGCTAACGTCTTGTCCTATTGTCATAAGACAAGACTATAGGCCCTCACGGTCGTGTGGCGACCGGAACGGCCCAGAAAGGAGAAATCTCGTCCACGACCGGGCTTCCTACCCGTGAGCAGCTCTCAAGACCTCGGCGGCACCCTGAGTGCTGGCCCGGCGATGGCCGCCTGGCACGGCCCGCTGACTTTTCCTTCACAATCGGAACCAACCAGAGGCTTGTCTTGCCGGATCGCTGGTTCGTGGGCACCCAATCGGCCAACGCCGCGTTCCGCCGTGGGATGCTGAAGCATGGTCATAGGCCGGGATCTTGCGGCGGTCGTCGGCGGGTTCCTCGTCCTGGCGGCGGCGTGGAGCGTGATCGGCACCATCATCGTTCCGAGGCGCGTCCACAGCCGGATCACCCGGTACGTGGCCACCGGGGTGAACGCTGTCTTTCGCGCCGTGACCGACACGATCCCGGCGTATGAGAAGCGCGATCGCGTCCTTGCCGCCGAGGCGCCTATCTTCCTCATACTTCAGCTGGGCGTCTGGCTGGCCATCTTCGAGCTTGGTTTCGGGCTCCTGCTTTGGCCTCTCGTGGGAGCCGCAGGGTTTGGGGGCGCCCTCGAGGCGGCCGGGTCATCCTTGGTGACTCTGGGCTTTGTGCCTCCGAATACAGGGGGTCAGGCGGCGATCGACGGTCTGGCGGCGCTAGCGGGTCTCGGGACGGTCGCGTTGCAGATCGGATACCTGCCACAGCTCTACGCGGCCTTCAATCGCCGGGAGACACTCGTCACCATGCTTGACTCCCGGGCCGGTATCCCGTCATGGGGCCCGGAATTGCTCGCCCGCACCCATTACGGGCTCGGGAGCGGTGCGTCGGCCGTGTCCGAGCTGCCGGAGCTTTTCGATCAATGGGAAATCTGGTCGGCGGACGTGTCGGAGAGCCACGCCACCTACACCCCGCTGATTCGCTTCCGATCCCCGCGGCCGCTGTCGTCGTGGATCACCGCCCAGCTGGCTGTGCTCGACGCCGCCGCCCTCTACTTGGCACTACTGCCCAACGCCGGCGGCGCTGTCTCGGCTCGTCTCTGCCTACGAGGTGGGTTCAGCTGCCTGACGACGATCGCGAGGGCGCTCCGAATCCCGGTTCCCGAAGAAGCCGATCCGGCAGACGGTATTTCTCTCACCTATGACGAATTCCTCGAGGCCGTGAATCGCCTGCGTGCGGTCGACTTTCCTCTCGAGCGGCCGATTTCGGACGCCTGGCTGGACTTTCTGGGGTGGCGAGTCAACTACGAGGCTGCCGCCTATGAACTGGCCTACATCGTCGACGCTCCGCCGGCGCTGTGGTCCGGTCCGCGCCGGAACGGAGCCGAATCGATCGCTCCCATCCGCCCGAACTTGCGGCGCGCTGCCGAGAAGGAAGCCCGACCTCCCGGAGGAGCCTGAACCGAACCCCGGCCTTAACTGCTGAGCGCTTGACGAGTTCCTGATGAAACGCTCTCGAGCACTTCGAGAGACACGGAGTCGCCCGCAATGCCGGTGGCGCGCTACACCGCCCAAGCGGACCGGAGCGCCTCCAGCCGTCCGCTCTCGCGCACGGCGCTCAGGTCGGTGTCGCGTGCGACCTTCCCGCCGAGGTCCGGGTTCAGCTCGACGGCACTACTGATGCTCGCCAGTGCCTCGTCGAGGAGACCGGCTCGGGATTGCGAACATGCGAGGTTGTAGTACGCCATGCCGTACACAGCCGGCGGGGCCTTGAGATAGCCACTCGTGGCAACCGCTTGCGCCTGCATGGCGACAGCCCTCTCGGGCTGGGAGTGGGCGAGGTAGTACTCGGCGAGATGCCCCGTCGGGTGCCAGAACCCGCGTACGACTATCTGCAGGCCGAGCGGGCGGCCGGCCAGCCAAGGGTTCCGAGTCGGATCGAGCAGGTCGTCGTCGGCGACGCCCCTCACACCAGCGATCAGCTCAGCAGTGATCCGCCGGCACCTTTCGGCCACGTGCTCGGACGACTGCGCGGCGTAGGCCGCATAGGTGTTGGCCGAAGAGTGGTCGATGTCGCCGAACGACGGCGGAGTCTCATGACGTCTGATCGCTTCGAGCCGCTGCACCTGCTGGTGCTTGAATTCCGTGTTGTGGGCGACGAGCGGGACCGCCGCCCAACGCGCCGGACTGCCCTCCTCTGGGGTGCACTCGGAGAGGCTGGTGAGCAGGATCTCCTCCTCGGTGTTGGCGAACCCGAGCAGTCCGATGATCGCCGTCCTTAGTGGCGTGGTGCCGGTCATGATTTGGCCCTCCTCGATATGGTCCGTCGTGCATGGCTGCCGTGGGCCGTCACTCGCCGTCCTCCCGGTTGGCCGCCGGCACCGGCTTGTACGCGATGAACTGCAAATCACGGTCGACTGCGACGGTGATCCGGTCGTAGCCGATGGTTCGGAGGCGCCCGATGAGCGTGGCTGGGTCGATTGGGTTGTAAGTGTCCCCTGCGTGGAAGTGGTGCAGTTCGTTGCTCGCCAGGCTGTCCGACCCGACCAGCACGCCGCCGAGCCGCAAGACACGGAACACCTCCGACAGCACGCGGTCCTGAGAGGCCGTCGTCGGGACGTGGTGCAGCATGGTGAACGTGCCGGCGGAGTCGAAGGACGAGTCCGGAAAGTTCATCTCGCAGGCGTCGCTCACGACGACCTCGACGTTGCCTCCGGCGAATCGGGCGGCCAGCCTCTTGGCGGCCTCGTCGTCCAGCTCGACCGCCACGAGGAGCGCCACCCGCTGACGGAGCCATTCGGTAGCCGCGCCCGGCCCCGGGCCAACCTCGAGCATTCGCTCGCCGAGGTCGACCCCCGCCGTCAACCGGGGCAGCACCTCGGTCTGGATGTGCTCAGCCCACTCGGGGCTCGGGCACAGAGCGGAGTGATTCTCGTTCATGTGGTGGACGGTACAGACAGGGCTGGTCGCGGCCTAGGGCATAGGCTTCCATTTCGTGTCGCGAAACGGACAACGTGGCGACGCGGCCCTGTCCCAACCGGCGGTCGTCGTCGCCACGTTCCCAATGGCGGCTGGGACCCGATTCGACTGGCACACCCATGTCGACCACCAGCTGGCGTGGGCATCCAACGGAGTGCTGACAGTGGTAACCGCTACGGGTACCTGGGTGCTGCCGCCGACGCGGGCGCTGTGGATCCCGGCGCAACTGCCGCACGAGACCATCGCTTCCGGTCGGGCCACCATGAGGACGCTCTACGTGCGCCCCGACCTGTGCCCCGTCGAGTGGGTGGACCCGACGCCAGTGGTGGCGCGCCCCTTGCTGACCGAGCTCATCGGTTACCTGGCGAGCGAGTCAATAGCTCCGGCGCGACGAGCACGCGCCGAGGCGGTTCTCGTCGACCTGCTGGAGCCCATCGCAGTCGCCACCATCGAGCTGCGGATGCCCGTAGACGAACGGGCCCGTGAGGTGGCCCAGGCGCTCGGCGACGACCCGACCGACAAGCACACTCTGGCCGAGTGGGGCCGACGTGTGGGAACGAGCGGCCGGACACTCGCTCGGGCATTCCTTGCCGAGACTGGCATCCCCTTCGGCCGCTGGCGCACCCTGCTCCGCCTCCAGGCAGCGCTCCCGGCTCTGGCGGCAGGCGAGTCTGTGAGTGCCGTGGCACGGCGTGTCGGCTACGACACCACGAGCGCATTCGTGGCTGCCGTCCGCCGGGAGACGGGTCTCACGCCGGCGGCGTACTTTCGTGAGGCGGCGCCTGGCGGCCGCCGTGACTGATGAGCAGCCACCGGAGCCGCCCTCTAGAACACCGGCTGTGGCGAGGCGGTCGCCCGACCGACCACTCAGGGGTGGCAGGCCGCTCGACGCCCGTCGCAAAAAGAGACTGAGACGGACCTTACTCAGTGTCCTATCCATCCTCGTCGCAGTAGCCTTGGCGGTCACCGGCGCTCTTTACCTTACAAGCCAGAGCCCGCACACCGGCGCTCGTGCACTGAGCTTTCCCGGGCCTTACCACGTGTCAGGAAACAAGATACTGTCAGCAGGTGGTGCGAGGTTCATACCCTACGGGTTCGTCCTCGAGTGCTTAGCGGCAAGCCGGCCCATCTCCCGGTTGTGCAACAAGGGGTCCAGTGCCGACTCCGCCTCCGGCACAGCGCAAATACAGGCTGCTAGAGAGTACTGGCACGCCGACGCGCTCCGCTTTCAGGTCTCCAGGTGCACCTTGTTCGACAGGGCCGGCTACAACCGTGACTACTTGAAGGCTGTCGACAGGCTAGTCGATGAAACCAATAGGCTTGGCATGGTGGCTATAGTGACGCTTCAAGAAGAGGAATGTGATTCGGGTGCTAAGCCGTTCCCGGACGCCACGTCGGTGGATTTCTGGAAGATCATTGCAGGCCACTTCAAAGACGACCCGAGCGTCATGTTCGACCTCTTCAATGAGCCGAGGTTGCAGGCTACCGGCTCCATTACCGAAAGTGATGTCTGGAATATCTGGCGAAATGGGGGCAGGGTCGACTCAGGGGCCGTGAACGACACATTTGTCGGCATGCAGGCACTTGTAGACACGGTAAGAGCTGCGGGAGCGCAAAACATCGTGATTGCCGAGTCAAACAAGGGGGATCGGGACATGTCCGAGCTCGCCACCCATTATCTGAGCGGGCGCAACATCGCCTATGGAGTCGAGCCGAACCTCTCCAGGCATGATCGCACTCCGGCGGAATGGACTGCCAACTTTGGAAGGTATGCGAATGTCGTTCCGGTCCTGACGGAGGCGTTCCTCGACAATGTGGGTAAGCCCAATTGCAACCCGGATTCGCCCAGATTGGTGCCTCAGCTGTTCAACTACTTGCAATCGAAGGGGATGGGAGTGTTGGCCTGGACTCTCGAGTCGGGTCTGTACAGCGTAGGCAGCAACTTGGAGCATCCGACTTCATACCGATCCTCGAAGGTAATAAGTTGTCCGAGGACGAACGTTGTCGATCGGACCAATACGGTAGGAGCGGGCCGAGACTTGTTGAGCTTCTTCGCAGCCCATAGCCCATATTCGAAGTAGGGGCGTGGTTCGGGCCTTGAGAGCGTCTCGACTTACCACAGAGAAGTCTCGGCTCGGCTACGAGATGGAGGGAGGGATGCCCGACGGGCCGTCGAGCCCTACATGCGGGCTCGTCTCGAGTGCGCCTGCCAGACGCCTCAGGCTCTCCAAAAGTCCCAGCGCGTCGTCTGTGGTCGACAGCCAGTTCATGACGCCGGCTCGCAGGTAGGTGCGGCCACGGAGCCGGGTCGTGGAGACCCATGCCTCGCCGGAGACCTCGAGCGCCCGCTGGATGCGGTCCTGGTGCGCGTCGAGCTCGTCGCCTTCGAGACCCGCCGGGAGATGACGGAAGCACACGACCGACAACTCGGGCACCTCCACAGCCGGCTCGAAATCGGGTGCAGCCCGGATGACCCCAGCCAGAAACGCCGCCACGTCGTTGTTCAACTCGACCATCGCCCCGAGTCCTGCCGTCCCGACGTGTTTCCATGACGCCCAGAGCTTCAGCGCGCGGAAGCGGCGCGTCCCTTCCATCGAGTACTCCATCCAGTTGAGCGGCAGGGTCTCAGGGAGCGCGGAGCGGTAGTACTCGGGTGCCCGACGGAAGGTCCTGTGAAGATCGTCGGCCTCTCGCACGACAAGCGCGCCGATGTCGTATGCCTGAAAGAACCATTTGTGAGGGTCGATCGTGACCGAGTCGGCAAGCTCCAGGCCCGGTACCCGACCTGCGTCGCGCGCTGACAGGCGGGCGGCGCCGCCATAGGCGGCATCGACGTGCAGCCACAGATGCTCGGCCGAGGCCAGCTCGGCGAGCCCGGGCACGTCGTCGACCGATCCGGTGTTCGTCGAGCCGCTCACGGCTGCGATGCAAAAAGGTACGAGACCTGCAGCCTTGTCACGCTTTACCTGCTCTGCAACAGCACCTGCCTGCAGGCGAAAGCGGTCGTCGCTTCCTATGACACTGAGCGAACTCGGAGGAAAGCCGAGAACGTCGAGCGCTCTCGCGATCGAGAAATGGGCCTGATCGGAGACGTAGACGCGTGCGCTCTCAAGTGAGGCTCCCCGAGGGGGTCCGGGTGCCTCGAGCAGCGAGGCAAGGCGGCGGTCCCGCGCCACGGTCATGGCCATCAGATTGGCCATGACACCTCCCGAGGTCAGCACAGCCCAGCCGCCGTCGTCGTGCCCGACCAGATCGACCAGCCAGCGGGTGACCTCCTCCTCGACGAGGGCGCCGACGGGGCCGGCGTGGAACACGTCGATTCCCTGATGGAACCATTGCGACAGCACTTCGCCGACGATGGACATCACGAGAGGTGGGGGAGTGAAGTAGCTGAACGAGCGCGGGTGGTAGGAGTTGTAGAGGTACGGCAGCAGGCGTTCACGAATCTCTGCCAGGACGTCGCCCGACGGCGACGGTCCCTCGGGCGCCGGCTTCGGCTGCTTTGACGGCCCGAAGAACCGCTCGCGCAGGTCAGGATAGGTATCGGGACCGACCGGCCGGACGAGGGCCTCCTCGTAGAGGTAGTCGAGTGCCAACCTCCAAGCCCGCTCGCCCAGCTCCTCGAGCTTCGCCCGCGCCCCATCACCGCCCAGATAGAACAGCTCTGGTTCCTGGTGCCAGGAGAAGGAACGGCGGTTGTCTTCGTCTTCCATCGCCCGATCCTCGCGCGGCACCGGGGCGCTTCCGCCAACTTACGAGCCAGCTATGCAGGTGACCCCGACTCCAGCACGGCTGCTGGCCCCACGGCGCGGCCGCGGGCAAGGTGGCCGATGCGACCGTCGCTTCGTATGCCGGATGGTGAGGGCGATCGTCTGCCCCCGAGCGGTATCGGCCCAGCCGGCGCCGCAGGCGCCCGCCTATCTCAGATGCGCTCGAGTTCCCCGCCGTCGAACAGAGGGGTCATGCCGAACGACACCGTGTCCTTTTCGAGCTCGTCGTCGGCCGGCCGCGGCCCGGGGGAGGCGGCGGCCGCGAGCACGTTGCGCAGGACCCCGAACTCCGATGACGAGATGAGGAACAACTCGGGCCGCGCGAGCACATAACGAACCGCCCGCCCGATCGCCTCGTCCTCGAGGAGGGGCTCGTACCAGCTCCGGCGCTCTTCGCCGACGGCTGTGTCCTCCTGCCAGCGGCGACGTGCGATCGACTTGATCGTCTGAACCGCGATGCCCCGTTCCCCACACACGTCGAGCAGGTTCTCGACATCGGAGCGGTACCCGGGGTCCGAGACCAGGGTGAAGTTGTATGGCAGTAGAACCGAGTCGTAGTCGAATCGCTCCAGGCTGCGCAGGTGCATACGAGCGATGCGCAGGCCGTGGCCAGTCACCCCGATGAACCTGGTCAGCCCTTCGTCGCGTGCCTGCAGGAGCGCTTCGAGCGCACCTCCAGAACCGTGCGCCACCTCCCACTCGTCCTCCTCGACGAGGTTGTGGAGCTGGGTCAGATCGACATGGTCGACGCCGAGCCTCGTGAGCGACCTTTCGAGACTCGCTCTTGCCCCGTCTGCGGTTCGCTCCTCGGTCTTCGTGGCGAGGAAGAAGTCGTCCCGCCGGTCTCGCACCCATGGGGCGAGCCGAAGTTCGGCGTCTCCGTAGCTGGCTGCGGTATCGAGATGGTTGACGCCGTGCTCGTCAAGGAGCGGAAGGAGGCGATCAGCTGTCGATTGGTCGACTGCCGAGAGCGCGGCCGATCCGAAGATGACACGCGAGCTGGCGTGTCCCGTGCGCCCGAACCCCCGACGCTCGATCACCCGGTCATCTTAGGGCGATGCGCGGCGGAGCGAAAAACTGAGTTCGGCGCGCTGGACGATTCGACGTCGGGCGGCCACGGCGATGGCGGCAGGCCTGATGCGATCGGCCGGCGTGTGCGGCTAGGCCGGCGCCCGCTCGGTGGGGATGTTCTCCTCGAGGCCCACCACTAGCGCCTGCGTGCACTCGCTTGCTCCCATCGGGCGGGCGAAGAGGAAGCCCTGTGCCCGCGTACAGCCAAGGGCAAGCAGGCAGTCCTGCTGGAGCGGAGTCTCGACGCCCTCTGCGACTGTGCCCAGCCCGAGAGTGTCTGCGAGACTGGCTATCGCCGCCACCACCGCCGAGTCCTCCAAGTCCTTGCCGAGCCCGTTCACAAACGAGCGGTCGATCTTGATCACATCGACAGGAAAGCGCCTCAGGTAGGCAAGTGACGAATACCCCGTCCCGAAGTCGTCGATGCCGAGGTGGACCCCGAGCGCCTTCAGGGACTGAAGGATGGTGATCGTGGCGGCGGCATCATCCATGAGGACGCTCTCAGTCATCTCGAGCTGGAGGTGCTCCGGCCTGAGGCCCGCCGCGCCGAGGACAGAGGCAACGAGCTCGGGCAGGCCGGCCTGGCTGAGCTGGCCGCCCGACAGGTTGACCGACATCGTCAGCCGGGACAAGGCGGGATGGAGGAGCTGAAATGCCTTCGCCTGCCGGCAGGCCTCGCGCAGCACCGCGGTTCCTAGAGGAACGATCAGTCCCGTCTCCTCAGCCACCGTGATGAACTCGCCTGGACCGAGCAATCCCCGGGTCGGGTGCTCCCACCGTACGAGGGCCTCATGGCCGAGAACATGCGCATCTTGAAGGCTGACAATTTGTTGATAGTGCACGCGCAGCTCGCCGTCCGTGATGGCGCGGCGGAGCGAGCTCTCCGTGTCGAGTCGCCCGAGGGCCTTGGTGCGCATCGTCCCGACAAAGACGGTCGACCTAGCCCGGCCCTGGTTCTTGGCTCGGTACATCGCCGCCTCGGCATCTCTCAGTACCGACTCGGGAGTATCTGAGGAAGACCCGGTCAGTATCACACCGGCGCTCGCCGAGAGCACGAGCTGCCCGTCCTTCCAGGAGACGGGTTCCGTCATTGCGATCCGGACCCGTTCGGCCACACCGACGGCAGCGGCCTCATCCGGTAGCCCTTCGCACAGCATGGCGAACTCATCCCCGCCCACTCGGGCGAGCGTGTCGCCGGGTCGCACGAGCGCCGAGAGGCGAGCCGCCATGGCGAGGAGCAGCTGGTCACCAGCGGACCGGCCGATGCTGTCGTTTATCACGTTGAACCGGTCGACATCGAGGTAGATGATGCAAACGTTCGAAGGATGGCGCTCGAGCCGTTTCAGTGACTGGCCGAGGCGGTCGAGAAGGAGCAGCCGGTTCGCCAGACCGCTCAGGGGGTCGTGGAACGACTGGTGAATTTGAGCATCGGCGGCCGTCTTCTGCTCTGTGATGTCCTGCAGCGTCCCCCGGACGCCCTTGGCTGCACCGGCAGAGTCGAACTCGATCCGGCCGCTCGCCCGCACCCAGCGCACCCCCCCGTCCGGAAGA
Organism: uncultured Actinomycetota bacterium; assembly: GCA_963754255.1. GTDB lineage: Bacteria > Actinomycetota > Acidimicrobiia > Acidimicrobiales > Bog-793 > CAVWEW01. The sequence continues at coordinate 667,081 of CAVWEW010000001.1, read as the reverse complement.
AGGAGGCGATGCTCGAGGTCGAAGGGAGTAGCCGCGACGACCGCTGACAGCATCGCCTGACCAGCCGGCTCTTTGTCCTCAGGGTGGACCCGCTCGATGATCGCCTCGATGGTGGGCTTCTGCTCGAGCCCGAATCCCAACAGGCGATACAGCTGTCGGGACCAGCTTGCAGCTCTTGTGGCGACGTCCAAGTCCCAGCTGCCGATGCCGGCGATGCTCTGTGCCTCGTCGAGGGAGTTCTCGAAGCGCTTCCGGAGGATGGCCAAGCGGACAGAGTGGACGAGAAGGTCGCCAGTAAGTGCTCTCTTGGACAGGAAGTCGCTCGCGCCCCTCTCGATGACGGCGACGCCGAGGTCGCCCTCTTCCTCTCCGGTCAGCACAATCAATGCGACGGTGGGTGCAACGTCGGCCAACCTCTCGAGCACCGCGAGCCCTTCGGCATCGGACAACCGGAGCCCGAAGATGACACAGTCGAACACGCAGCACATGAGGCGGGAAGTCGCCGCCTCGAGCGTGGATGCACGCTCGAGGGCGAATTCGGCCGGGGACGCCTGCTCGAGCAGCTGCTCGAAGCGGGACGCGTACGAGTCGTCGCCTTCGACGAGAAGCAACGGGGTACGGCGCTCGGTCTGCTGCGTCATTCAGCTCTTGCCCCGATGCCCCTGCGCCGAGGTGGCAACGACCGCGATCTGGCATGTCCCGACCAGCACAGGTGTCCCGTATGCAACAGCCGAGCCATGTCCTCTCAAACAACACCGCGGCACACTCTGAAGCCGCACGCCACCGGTGCCCGAGTCTGGCACGGCAACGTATTTAGCGAAAGCCTACACCTGTCCCCACATAGTGCCGATAAGCCTCCGCGAGACGTCGCGGTCGCGCGCCGATGAACGCCGGGGAAATGAAAGTCCCACAGGGCGGCAATACCCTAGGAGGCTTTGTGTCGATTCCAGCACTGGAGGGCGTTGAGGGAATAGACCCGAGAGTGCTGCTGAAGGTCCTCGCACAGGTCAAAGGAGGCGACTTCAGCGCCCGCATGCCTCTCGAGTGGACCGGGGTGGCAGGAAAGGTCGCCGATGGTCTCAACGACGTGATCATCGCCAACGAGACACTCGAGGCAGAGCTCGCCCGAGTCAGCGACGTCGTCGGCAAACAGGGCAAGCTCGCCCAACGGGTCGTGCTGGGCGGCTGGATGCAGAGCTGGTCCGGGAGCGTCGAGTCGATAAACAGCCTCATCGAGGCCTTGGTGCGTCCCACGAGCGAGATGCAACGTGTCATCGGCGCGGTTGCCGACGGCGACCTCAGCAAGAAGGTGTCCGCGGACGTGCGCGGAGAGATGCTCGAACTGAAGAACACGATCAACGCCATGGTGGACCAACTGAACGGGTTCGTCTCGGAGCTGACTCGGGTGGCCCGGGATGTCGGGACCGAAGGCAAGCTCGGGCAAGCGGCGGCGGTCACTATCGAGGTAGGTGGCGTCTGGAAGGACCTGACGGACAACGTCAACCTCATGGCAGGCAATCTGACCGGGCAGGTGCGAAACATCGCCATGGTCACCACCGCAGTCGCAAACGGAGACCTGAGCAAGAAGATCTCCATCGACGTGAAGGGCGAGTTCCTCGAGCTGAAGGACACCGTCAATGCCATGGTGGATCAGCTCAACGCGTTCGCCAGCGAGGTGACTCGGGTAGCCCGCGAGGTGGGCGTCGAGGGCAAGCTCGGCGGCCAGGCGCAGTCGAAAGAGGTCGCCGGTGTCTGGAAGGACCTCACCGACAACGTCAACCAGCTCGCCGCCAACCTCACCAATCAGGTGAGGGCGATCTCGGAGGTCGCCACTGCGGTCACAGAAGGTGACCTCACGCGCCAGGTCCGTGTGGAGGCGAGCGGCGAGGTCGCCACCTTGAAGGACAAGCTCAACGAGATGATCCGCAATCTCAACGAGACGACTCGCCAGAACGTCGAGCAGGACTGGCTGAAGACGAACCGGGAACGTTTCACGCGCATGCTCCAGGGCCAACGTGACCTGGCCACCGTGTCGAGCATGATCCTTTGCGAGCTCGCCCCGCTCGTTCTGGCCCAGCATGCAGTCTTCTACTCGATGACCCACCACCCGACCGATGGACAGCCCCTGCTCGAGATGCAGGCCGGCTACGGCTTCGAGGAGCGGCGGAACCTGGCGACGTCCTTCCGGCTCGGCGAAGGGCTGGTCGGCCAGTGTGCCAAGGAGAAGAAGCGGATCCTATTGACCGAGGTTCCCGCTGACTATGTGCGGATCAACTCCGGTCTCGGAGCCTCCACGCCGCTCAACATCATCGTCCTGCCGATCCTGTTCGAGGGATCCGTGCGGGCGGTCGTCGAGCTCGCCTCGTTCTCGCCCTTCAGCGTGATACACCAGACCTTCCTCGACCAGCTGACGGAGAGCATCGGGCTCGTCCTCAACACCATCGAGGCCAACACGGTGACCGAGAACCTGCTCAAGCAGTCCCAGTCGCAGGCCGAAGAGCTCCGGTCCCAACAAGAAGAGCTCCGCGAGTCCAACGAAGACCTCGGGCGCCAGGCGAGCCTCCTCGCCGAACGGAGCAGGGAAGCCGAGAAGAAGAACGAGGAAATCGAGCAGTCCAAGCTGCTCGTGGAGGAGAAGGCGGGACAGCTCTCGGTGTCCTCGAAGTACAAGTCGGAGTTCATCGCCAACATGTCGCACGAGCTGCGCACACCGCTCCACAGCCTCCTGATCCTGGCCGAACAACTGGAGGACAACCCGGACAACAACATGACCGAGACGCAGGTCAAGTACGCGAGCGTCATCCGTGCCTCCGGCCAGGACCTGCTCAGGCTGCTGAACAGCATCCTCGATTTGGCCAAGGTCGAGTCCGGAACCGTCGTGGTCGAGCTGAGCGAGGTGAACCTGGCGGATTTTCGGGTGTCGCTCGTCCACGACTTCGAGCAGGTGGCACGGGGAAAGAATGTCGGCTACTCGTTCGAGATCAGCTCCGACTGCCCGAAGCACGTCGTCACGGACCCGCACCGCCTCGGCCAGATTCTGAAGAACCTCCTCGCCAACGCCTTCAAGTTCACCGCCGACGGTGAGGTCAGCCTGCGCGTCTTCATCGCAGAGGACGGGTGGAGCGATGTGTCTGAAGCGCTCGGCAGCGCAAGCTCGGTAATGGCATTCTCCGTCTGCGATACGGGGATCGGCATCGAGCAGGAGCAACAGCACCGAATCTTCGAGGCTTTCGCTCAGGTGGACGGAACCACAGCTCGCGACTACGGGGGCACAGGACTCGGCCTTTCGATCAGCCGGGCGCTCGTGGAGCTACTGGACGGGGAGATCACAGTCGCGAGCACGGCCGGTGAAGGCAGCACGTTCACGGTCTATATCCCGCTCGGACGAGGCGCAACGGACACTCAGCCAGTCGTTGCAGCACAGGACGCATATCTCAAGCAAGCGCCAGCCTTTGACAGGCACCTGACGGCCCAGGAGAGCACCCTGACGGTCAATCGACATCCATCCGAAGGCATCGCCCCTCAGTCGTTGGCAGGCGTGAAGGTCCTCGTGATCGATGACGACTTCCGAAACGTCTTCGCCATGACCGCGCTCCTCGAGCGGGGCCAGGCTGATGTGTACTCTGCCGAGGGCGGGATCGCCGGCATCACCGTCCTCGAGCAGGTGCCGGACATCGACATCGTGTTGATGGACATCATGATGCCGGGGATGGACGGCTATGCCACCATGCGGCTGATTCGAGACCGGCCCGAGTTCCAGAATCTCCCGATCATCGCCGTAACCGGCAAGGTCGTCCTAGACGAGTGCCGCCGTTGCCTGGACGCCGGCGCCAACGACTATGTGCCAAAGCCAGTCAATACCGCTGACCTGCTGGCCGCGCTCGAGCCTTGGCTGCCCGTCCGGTCAAGACCTGCAGGTTCAACGTGACGACCGCCCGCTCGGGCTGTGAGGTTACTGAGGCATCCGTTCCCGCCGACTCCTTCTCGGTCTTGATTGTCGACGACAACGCGGCCAAGAGACTGGCCCTCAAGGCGGCGCTGTGGCCTCTGGGCTGTCCCGTCGTAGAGGCGGACTCCGGGCTGGCCGCCTTGCGTTGTGTCCTGGCTGCTGACTTCGCCGTCATCCTGCTTGACGTCCGCATGCCCGGTATGGACGGGTTCGAGACGGCCGCTCGCATCCGTCAGCGCAGGCAGTCCGAGTGCACGCCGATTATCTTCATCACGGCGTTCGGGAGCGACGAGCTCATACCCGCCGACGGCTATGCCGAAGGTGCAGTCGACTTCATGTTCGCCCCCGTTGAGCCTGGGGTTCTCCGCGCCAAGGTGTCGGCCTTCGGTGAGCTCTTCAAGAGGTCGACGCTGCTCATCACCGCTGTGCAGCAGTCGGATTTTTCGACGGCGCGGCTGCGAGCTCTCGTCGACGCCCTTCCGATTGGGATATTCGAGACCGATGCCCACGACTGCTACACCTACACGAACCTGCGCTGGTCCGAGATAACCGGTGTTCCAGCCGAGGAAGCGATTGGTCAGGAGCTAGGCACGTTGGACACGAGGGTCGACGTCGTGCAACAGTCCGAAATTCAGGGTGAAATTGGCCCGAGGGGCCAAAAGCCTCGAAGAGGTCATCCACAGGTTCGAGGTGATCCGGCCAGGAGAGACGCCGCAGCTTGTCACTGTCACGGCGGTGCCCGTTCGCGACGCCAGTGGTGGACTGTCGGGGTGGGTGGGGACGGTCGCCGACGTCACCAGCGGGCCCGGCAGCCCGGTCGCTGAGCTTGGTCCCGGGCGCGCAGAAGACGAGACGTCACCCGTGCGGTCGGAGGTTCGAGCCCACAGTTGACATCACGGCTCGAAGCGCGCTGCTCGTGTCCCAGGAGCACGCCGAGTAGCGCGCGCCCTGGGGGGTGCTGCCACCTCCCAGGGCGACACTTTGGTCGGTACGGTCGCCACCGCTAGCCGACCGATACCGGTCCAGATCTCGCTCACCCTCTCGACGCTGAACCCCGCCGCCGTCCTCAGTATCGGCCCGCATGAGGCGGGCCTTGAGGATGCCGGACGAAGCGATTTCGGCGGGAAGGATTCACTCGATCTCCCGGTGCTGGTCATGGCGGTCATCACGACCTTCTTGCCGAAGCTCGACGTGCCAAGGCGCCACCGGCTCGAACCGACAGACAGCCACGTGGCTCAGGGTTCTGTCAGGGTCATCCCCGATTGCCGGCTGTTCCCGACGCGCAGAGGATGGACACATGAAAGCCAACTCCGTCACGCCACGGCAGACGCCGGGCGATGACGCCTCGCCCGGACCACGACAACATTTGCGGCTTGTTCGATGATTGAGGCCGAGAATCTCTCCAAGCGCTACGGCAGCAAGCTCGCCGTGGACCAGCTCAGCTTCAAGGTGCGTCCCGGCGTCGTGACGGGCTTTCTCGGCCCTAACGGGTCCGGAAAGTCGACGACCATGAGAATGATCATGGGCCTCGATGCCCCGAATGCCGGGGACGTCACGGTGAACGGGCGGCACTATCACGATCTTCCCTGGCCACTGCAGGAAGTCGGGGCACTGCTCGAGGCCAAGGCGATCCATCCCGGGCGAAGCGCCCGGGCGCACCTTCTCATGCTCGCCGAGGCGAGCCGCCTCCCGCGCAATCGAGTAGACGAGGTTCTCGAGGTCGTCGGGCTCTCCTCGGTGGCGCGCCAGCGCGCCGGGAAGTTCTCCCTCGGCATGGGTCAACGGCTCGGCATCGCGGCGGCGCTACTGGGCGATCCGGAGGTGCTGCTCTTCGACGAGCCGGTGAACGGGCTCGATCCTGACGGAATCCGCTGGGTGCGTAACCTCTTGAAGGGTCTGGCCCGGGAGGGCAGAACCGTCTTTGTCTCGAGCCATCTGATGAGCGAGATGGCTCTCACGGCCGACGAGGTCATCATCATCGGAAAGGGCCGCCTGATCGCACAAATCTCGATCGAAGAACTTCTCGCCCAGAGCTCGCAACGATTCGTTCGCGTCCGCTCACCCGAGATCGCCGGGCTGCAATCAGCCCTTGAGCGTGGCGGAGCCACGACGGTTCTGGAGGAAGACGGATCGCTCACCGTCCGCGGCGCCGACGAGACCGCCATTGGTGAGCTGGCGGCGAGCCTCTCCATCGCCCTCCACCTGCTCGCCCCCCAGTCCGCCTCCCTCGAGGAGGCCTTTATGGAGCTGACCGAAGACAGCATCGAGTATCACGGTATGCCGGCGACGAGCGCGGCTGAATCGACAGGAGGAGGAGCGTGAGCATCAGGACCCTCACCCCGACGATCGGGAGCAGGAAGGAGCTGCCGCCGGGACGGTATGGCATCGGCGGCCTGCTTCGTTCCGAGTGGGCCAAGCTGCGAACGGTCCGCTCGACGATGTGGACACTCGGGATCACCCTCCTGCTCGGAGTAGGCATCGGTGCCATCGCCACGGCCGAGACTCGAGCCCACTGGTCAACCATGTCGCCCGGCAGTCGGGCGGGTTTCGACCCCATAAGCACGAGCCTCATCGGTGTCTTCATCGCCCAGTTCGCCATCGGCGTGCTCGGGGCCCTGGCGATGAGCGCCGAATACGGTACGGGCACCATTCGGACGACCTTCTCCGCAGCGCCCCGAAGACCACTCGTGCTCGTGGCCAAAGCGGCAGTCTTCGGAGCGGTCGCTCTGGTGGTCGCAGAGGTAGTGGCCTTCCTGGCCTTCTTTCTCGGGCAGGCGCTCCTCTCAGCGCCGGCGATCCATGCGTCGCTCCACAGTCCGGGCGCCCTTCGCGCGGTCGTGGGAAGTGGGCTCTATATCTGCGTGCTCGGGCTATTCTCGCTCGGGCTCGCCACGATCATCCGGCACACCGCTGGAGCGATCAGCGCATTCGTCGGGATCCTTCTGGTGCTGCCTTTGATCGTGCAAGCACTCCCGACTTCGATCGAGCTCGACGTGAGGCCGTACCTGCCGGACCGGATCGGAGCAGAGATGATCTCACTCCACAGTTTCCCCGGGTCCTTCTCACCGTGGGTCGGCTTCCTCATCCTGTGCGGCTACGCCGTGGCGGCGCTCGCCGTCGGCGCTGTGTTGCTCGTCCGGCGAGACGCCTGACGTTTCTGACCCCACGCACGGCCAGGCGACTTGCTCCTGCCCGGCCTTCTTGCCGGGATGCTCATGACCACGCTCATGGCATCTATGCCGGTTTTGACGTCCCAAGACTAAACGCACTACGTGGCTGCATAACCACTAGCAGTAACCGGACATTTATGCCAGTACTCTGACAAGTGAGCAGACGCTTTCCCGGTCTTCTTGTAGGTCGAAAAGGGGGGCGTCATTTCAGGATTGACAGGACCCGCGTCACCGGAGGCTTTGCCGCCAGAAGCGCCTAAAGGCTTCGCGGCCCGCTCGCCCGAGATGGAAGAGCCATCCGGAATGTCAGCAGTGCCAGTCGCCCGCGGTCGTGGCGTTCGAGCCGTAGTCAAGCCAAGGGCGCGCGCTCATCCTCGAGTCTCCGGAGTAACTGCATTTTCAATCGGCATCGAGGTAGCACGAAGGAGAGCGCCATGATGAAGAGCAGGTACATAGCGTCGGTAGTCGGTGCAATAGCTGCCCTCGGCTTGACGACGGCCTCACCCGCTCAGGCTGTTGCAGCCGCCGCGACTACGCACGCATGGGCTCTCGAGTCGACACCCGCCAACGACGGAGTCACGCTGACTTCCGTGTCCTGCCGGCTGCGGACGTACTGCGTGGCAGTGGGCACGTTCAAGTTCGGCAGCAATGGACTCGAACGACCGGCGGCTTATGGCTGGGATGGCGTCAAATGGACTGCATTGCCAGTTCCTGCCAATGCGAGCGACCTCGAGGGAATAGCTTGTACGTCGACCAGTTATTGCATGGTGGTGGGCGACAACAGCATGTCATTGGCGCAGACCTGGACCTGGAACAATCGCATATGGACCGCTCATGCTACCTACGACAGGTCGGCAGCAATCCTCTGGGCCGTGCGGTGCGCCGGTAAGACGAGCTGTGAGGCAGTGGGCGAGCACGGCAACGGCACCCAGTACCCGCTCGCCGAGTACTGGGACGGCACCACGTGGACCAACCAGGCCACGAGCGGTGCTCCGTCCGGCTCGCTCACCTCGGTCGCCTGCCAGTACACCGGTCGCTGCGAAGCCGTCGGCACCGACCTTTCGTCCAACAACGTGCTTGCTATGAGGTTGAGCGGGTCGAGGTGGATCACAGAGAAGACGCCTGTGCTGCCGGCCGACGGGATCGGCTACACCCTCACCGGCGTGTCCTGCTACGTGGGTGGCTGCATCGCCGTCGGCAATTCGGAGGCGGGAACCACTGTGGCTGAGGCGTGGAGTCACGGCACGTGGACGCTTCTCGGTCCTGTCGGGACGGGGGATGCACCGGGCACCAACTCGTCCTGGAACGGCATCCATTGTTGGAGAGCGTTCAACTGCACCGCGGTCGGTGGGTCAGCCAATGAGAACGGCAGCGGGTTCCGCACGCTCGTCGAGACCTGGAACGGCAAGCTCTGGATGCCGAACACGGCCCCGAGCCCCTCCCTCTTGGGCGACCAGCTGTTCGCCATCTCATGTCCCTCGACGTGCACCGCCGTTGGGTACCAGGGCGTCAAGAACCTCGCCAGGAGCAACTCGCTCGCCATTCGGGCAGTTGGCTAGATGCTCGAGTGACGGGGAGCGGGCTGCGGCCACGCGGCCGCTTCGAGTAACACGGTGTGTGGTCGATACCCCGCTGTCAGTGGTGTAGAGTTTTGGCTGACTCGGGCGGCGGAGCCTGGAAACACGAGGAGGGACTTCGACCAAAAGGTCCCTCTTTCGTCCGCCCTTGGTCAAGCCGAGCCCGACGTCAACGACGCTGCAGACGCACGTCGAGTGAGTCGCGCAGCCCGTCCCCGATGAAGTTGAACGCCACGACGGTAAGGACGATCAAGAGCCCCACCGGATAGACCTCCCACCAGTAACCGTCGAAGAGGAAGTTCGTCCCGTTGGACAGCATCCCTCCCCAGGTCACCGCCGGGGGAGGGAGGGCGAAGCCGAGGTACGTGAGCACCGCGAGGACGAGGATCGCGTCGGCCACCTGAAATGTGGCGTTCACGACGATCGTCCCGAAGGTGTTCGGTATGAGGTGCCGGGCGATGATCCGGGAGGAACGGCCGCCCATCACCTCTACTGCTTGCACGAACTCACGCGTGCGCAACGAGAGCGTCTCGGCCCGCACCAAACGGGCGGTGGTGAGCCACGAGAGCGATGCCAGCACGACGATGAGCAGGAGCAGCGTCGGCCGGAGCACGGTGGAGAGAAAAATGAAGATGAAGATGGCCGGGATGGCGAGGATGATGTCGACGACGCGCATCATCGCCGCGTCGAGGACCCCGCCGAAGTAGCCGGCTATCGCGCCGTACAAGACCCCGAGGCCCGTGGCGGAGACGGCCACGGCAAGCCCGACCTCGAGGGCGCTTTGTCCCCCCACCATGAGCCGTCCGAGTATGTCGAAGCCGACATCGTCAGTCCCGAGCGGATGGCTAGACGAGGGGCCCCTGTTCGTCTGGAAGAGGTTGGTGTGCAACTGGTCGGTCCGGTAGATGAGCGGGCCGACGAAGCAGAAGAGGGCGATCAGCACCACGATGACGAAACCGACGACGGCGAGCCGATTTGTGACGAAGGCACGGAGCACGAGGCGCCAGGCGCTGCCGGCCCCCGTGGCCTCCCCGCCCTCGGGAGGCGGCGGGTGCGTGTCGTCGACGCCGAGAGGCAGAGATGCCCTCACGCGTAACGAACCCGCGGGTCCAAGATGGCATACGAGATGTCGGCGAGCAGGTTGCCGGCTACGGTCGCCAGACCGACGAGGAGCGTGATCCCGAGCTCGACCGGATAGTCGAATGCCTGGGCGGCGTTGAAGAAGCTGAGCCCGAGACCGGGAAAGTTGAACACGTACTCGACGATGAGCCCGGACGTGATCACGGCCGGCAGGGAGAGCCCGATGAGAGTCGTGACGGGCAGCAATGAGTTCCGCAACAGGTGGAAGACCACTACGCGCCGCTCGGAGAGGCCCTTTGCCCGGGCCGTCCTTATGTAGTCCTGCGCCAGGTTCTCGATCGCCGATGAGCGCATGTAGCGGCTGAAGAGTGCGTAGTTGATCAACGTGAGCGTCGCCACCGGCAGCACCATGCCGGCCGGGTCGGCCAGGATGCCGGCGATCGAGGTGGACTGGGGTGCCTCGGCAGGGAGCAGATGCGCAGAGATCGAGAAGGCGCCGATCAGGAGAAGGCCGAGCCAATAGGAGGGCATCGAGTAGAGGACGAACGACAGGGCCGTGGCGCTGTAGTCGACGATCCCGTTCCTCCGCACGGCCTGAACGAGGCCGATGGGAATGGCGATGAGCACGGCGAGGATCAGCGAGCTGCCGACGAGAATCACGTCCTTCGGCAGCTCTGCCGCGATCACAGAGTCGACCGTCTGATTGAGCTTGTACGAGTACCCGAGGTTGCCGTGAAGAAGTTGCCACAGGTAGGAGAGGTATCTCACCGGCAGAGGGCGGTTGAGCCCGTATTCCCGGATGAAGGCTTCGATCGATGCGTGAGTCGCCTTCGGGCCGATGATCGCCACGGCCAGCTTCGGCCCGGATGCGACGAGGTTCAGGAGGACGAAGGAGATCACCGTCACCCCGAGCAGGACGAGAATCGAGACGAGAAGGCGGTTGACGACGTAGTGGATCATCGGATGCGAGGCGCCGGGTCGGTGTCGAGCTATCCGGTGAGGTACCAGTTCTCCGGGTAGATGTTGTTGAGGGGATCCTGGGGCAGCGCGCCGCCGAGATGATCGGAGATCGCCGAGATCTGCGTGTCGATCTGCGGCATCCAGATCACCGGCAATTGCTTGGCGAGGTAGTCCTCGTATGCATAGATCGCGCTCAGCGAGCCGCTGTGGACGGAGCGCATCAGGGCGTCGGCGGTGGGATCGGAGTAGCTCCCGCCGTTGGACGGCGACCCGGTACCGAAGATGACGGCTCCGTCGGGCACCTCGTAGCCGGGATTCCAGTACCAGCCCTGGCCGTAGTAGTCCATCTGCCAGCAGCTGGGCTTGGTGCAGGCAACCGCGGTGGAGACGACCTGGCTGAAGGGAGCCTCTGACAAAGAGAAGGCGATTCCGACCTGTGAGGCCGCTGAGCGGAGGGCCTCGACCTCCTCGGTGATGTCGGTGAGCCCCGAGTTGTAGAGGAGGGAGACGGTGAGCTTCGTGCCTTCCTTCACGCCGGCGCCGCACTCGCCCGGGCCACTGCCGGCGTGATTGCACACGTCGGCACCGTTCGGGACGATGCTCCATCCGTGCGCGCTGAGGAGCGCCTTGGCGCCGGAGACGCTGTAGGGATAGGGGTTGCTCTTCTCGAGCGGGCTCACGAACTGGCTCCGGGGCACTGTCGGGACCGGGCCATACACGGGGCTGGCGTAGCCGCCCATGAAAGCAGAGATGTAGCGAGGCTGGTCGACGAGCTCCTGCAGGGCCTGGCGAAAGTAGAGCTGCTTGAAGAGCGGCCCGTACTGCGGGTCGACGAAGTTCAAGTTTATGAAGGTGATTCCCCAGGAAGGCCACGACTTGACCGAATAGCCGAGAGTCTTCACTCTCCCCAGCTGGGGCGTGTCGTTGAACGGCACGTACCCGTAACTGACTCCCGACCCGGCGAGGAGGGCGTCGAACTCGGCAGAGTCGCTTGTGTACGGCGTGATCTTGAGCTGGCGAATGCTTCCTGTGGCCTTGCCCGAGTAAGAAAGGTTGCGGGAGAGCGTGGCCTCACCGACGGATGCTACGAAGACCTTGACCTTCCACGGGCCGTCCACCACCTGCCACAGAGGATTGGTGGCGTACGTGGCGAGGTCCTTCGATTGGGCGGCCAGGTAGTCGTAGACGGCCGCAGCGCCCTTTGGCGTATCGTCATAGTTGCCTACCGGACCGGCGGCCGAGGTCTTGTCCCAAACATGTTGAGGCATGGGGATCAGCTGGGAAAGCTCGTTGTACAGCCAGAGCGAGCTGTATGCGCCTTTGAACGTGATCGTGAGCTCGTAAGGGGAGTCGGCCTTGAAGGAGAGCACGTTGTCGGGGAACTGGCCGACGGTGTATCCCCACCAGTTGTCCTTCTCCGCCCGGAGCAGGTTGAACCAGAACTGCACGTCTCTTGTCGTGACAGGCTTGCCGTCTGACCAGCGATAATGCTTGAGCACGATGGTGGCCACAGTGTTGCCGCCCGTGGTGGTGAACTTCGCCGGCGCGGCCAGGCTCTCCGCCGCGTTGAGCCCGACACTTGTAGGTGAGCCGATCCAGTAGAGCGGACGCCACATGAGGTACTCGAAATCCTCGAGGTTCGGCCCGGTGGCGAACTGGGTGGGGCACATCGGCAGTATCCAGTTGATCGAGTTGCCCGGCTGGAGGGCCATCGTGGCCGTGCCGCCTTTCAACCGAGGCCCGTTCGCCCCTGTGCTCCCCGATGATCCGCAGCCCGCAGCCACGAGGGTGACGGCCACCGCGACGATCAGGCCGGACAAGCCACGTTTCCGAATCCGCACGAAGCCTCCACGGTCGATCGGTCGGGGCCGGCGGGCCGCTCGGCTCTCGCGAGACGGGCGGGCTCTTGGCTCCGATGTCGCATTCAAGACCGCGGGCACGCTAGCACCGGGCCGCCAAAGAGGCTGTGTCGCTACCGGCCGATTACGTCGCGGCCGCGGGCAAGAAAGGGTCAGAGGTTGAAGGCGGCTGTAAAGGCGGCGGAAGATCTCGCCAGACCGAGCTCGGGGTAGCCGAGGAGATCCTCTGTCGTCTTCAGCAGGGAGTAGTGGTTCAGCTTCGCCCTGTCCACCGTCCCCGGGCGCACCGAGGGCGCCACGACAAGAAGGGGAACGTGACAGCTCTGGTCAGAGGTATTGGAGGCGCACGCCTCGCCGGCCCCTCCTCCGGCGCCTTCGTCCCACGTGATGAACACGGCCGTGTCACCCGAGGCGTAGACCGTCGTTCGGGTGATCAACCCGATCCAGGTGCGGAGCCATGCGTCTCCGGCCGACACCAGATTGCCGTCGCACGTGCCTGGTACGCCGTGCATGTCGTGGCAGAGGTCAGGGGTGACGAAGGAGAACGACGGTGCGCTCGACTCCGCCCCGAAGTCCCGCAACAAGGGGGATCGTGCCGTCGTGCCCAGCGGGACGTCGTTCTTCGCACAGTCCCGGAGGTCGGTGAAGTAGACGGCCGGGTTGTGTCGGGCGGCGTACACGCCCGAGCTGGCCTTGTCACAGCTCGACGGCATCGACTGGTCATAGGCCTTCCATGACATCGATTGCTCGAAAAGGTTCGTCGCAGTGACCTCGCACGACGGGGACGGGCTGCAGTCGTCGTAGTAAGGGCTGAGCGCCGACAGCCCGGCGCCATCGGAGAGGCCCAGGTAGTTGGGCAGGCTGGCGTGGGTGATGTTGTGGTAGTTGCTCGCCACGCCACACCTGGCCGCCAGCCTGTCGACATAAGGCGCATCGGGGGAACCGATGACGCCGCCGTAGGACTGGTTCTCCATCAGGATCCAGATGACGTGGTGATAGGCGGGCCGGCCAGCCGTGGTTCCACACTGAGAGCCCTCAGCCGCTCGCGGCCTTGTGGTCGAGGTGATCGGGCCCGAAGATTGCGTGACGCTCGGTCTCGTCGAGGAGCGCCGCCCCGGGTAGCCGGTGCGGCGGCTGGGCAGGGCCGAGCAGGCGCCGAGCAGCAAGACGCACAGCGCCCAGGCAAGGAGGCGCCGGGTCAACCTCGACGTCATGCGGCCCGGCCGGGGGAGACAGCGACGGCCGAGCATGCCGGCCTCCGTCGAGAGGCTGCCGCGCAGGAGAATTTTCTGCTCAAGTCCGCCTCCACCTCTGACGATACCTAGTGTCAGGCCCGCCCAGGACCTACGCACCCGCTCCCGGTTACCCCTTCACCGGGAGCGGTGCCGCGTCTGCAACTCACGAGGGCGGCCGGCGGGCGGCGTGGGGCTGACCAGGCTCGCGTATCCAGGCATAGGCTTCCGCCAGCGTCAACACGCTCTCGGATGTCAAGGCATCGGAGCGAATGGCGTCGAAGAGCCGCTGCCGCAGGGCCTCCTCGATCTCCTCGTGTGTGGCCATGCTGCCAAGTCCTCCTTGGGTCGGTGATCCGGGACAACCCCCAGCGTGCTCAGATAGCCTCTGAGAGTGCAAATAGCGCCATCGCCATCGGACGACGCTGCTCGCCTGGCCGCGCTGCACGGGCTGCGCCTCCTCGACACGCCTCCCGAACCGGGGTTCGATCAGCTCACTCAGCTGGCCTGCCGCTTGACCACAGCGCCGGTGAGCGTTGTCAGCCTGGTCGACCAGCGGCGCGTCTGGTTCAAGTCGGTCGCCGGGGCCGAAAGAGCTGGTCTCGTGCTCGGCGAGCCCGGGCGGAACGAGTGGTTCTGCTCCTTCGTGGTGGCCCAGGGTGCCCCGCTCGTCGTCGAGGACGCGGCGGCGGACAACCGTTTCGCCGGCGGCCGGCTCGTACGCTCGGATCCGGGCGTATCCTTTTACGCCGGCGTGCCGCTCCGGGCACCGGGGGGAGCGATCGTTGGTGCTCTGGCCGTACTCGACGTCGTCCCTCGTGAGGCGACAGACGTCGAGCTGGGTGCCCTCCGTGAGCTGGCCAAGCTGGCCGAAGGTGAGCTCTCCTCGCTCCAGCACGCCACGACGGACTCCCTCACGGGCGTGGCCCTCGGGCGGATGTTCGAGCGCGTCGGCAATCATCTCCTCGACTTCACCGATTCCCGCCGACAGCCCTCCGTCGTCGTCCTGGCCGACTTCACCGGCCTCGGGATGGTCAATCAGCTGTACGGCTACGACATCGGCGACCAGGCGCTCATCGACTCCGCCACCGTTATCCGGCAGGGCGTCCGCGGCTCGGACCTGGTCGCTCGCGTCGGCCCGGACGAGTTCGGGCTGTTCCTCCTCGGCGCCGGCGTGGAGGCGGTGCCTCTCGTCCTCGACCGCCTGGCCAGCCGGATCAAAACGAGCAACGACAGCCAGAGCCGCCCTTACGTCGTCTCGTTCGACTACGGCCATGCCGAACATACGTACGGTGACGGCAGTGACACCGCCGCCCTGCTGGCAGCAGCAAGGCGGCAGATGGGCCAGAGCCGGAGGAGCCCCGGGGGTCACTGAGCCAGGCCGGGACGTCTCCTCTAACCGGGCGGCTACTGGCTCTAGAGCGCCCGCAGGTGGTTCACTTGCCCCCGCCTGCAGGCTCAGCCGGGACCTGCGCCGTCGGCGCCGGGTGCCGGATTCGGCACTTCACCGACAGGGAAGGGAGCAAGGGAAACAGGGAGATGGGACGACTTGACGGGAAGGTCTCGGTTATCACCGGGGCGGCGAGCGGGATCGGGCGGGCGAGCGCCAGGCGCTTCGCCGCCGAGGGGGCCAAGGTCGTCGTCGCCGACCTGAGCGACGGTCCGGGGGCGTCACTCGCGGCCGAGATCGGCGGCCACTACGTCCATGCGGACGTGACTGACGCGGCAAGCGTCGAGGCCCTCTACGACGAGACCATCGAGCGCTTCGGCGGCCTCGACGTGTGTTTCAACAACGCCGGCATCTCGCCGGCCGACGACGACTCGATACTCGACACGGACCTCGACGTGTGGCGGCGGGTGCAGGAGGTGAACCTCACCAGCGTCTACCTGTGCTGCCGGGCAGGCATCGCCAGGCTGCTCGAGCACGGCGGCGGGAGCGTGATCAACACCGCCTCGTTCGTCGCCATCCTCGGGGCGGCCACATCGCAGATTTCCTACACCGCTTCGAAGGGCGGGGTCCTGTCCATGTCGCGCGAGCTCGGCGTGCAGTTCGCCCGCCAGGGCGTCCGCGTGAACGCCCTCTGCCCCGGGCCGGTCAACACGCCCCTGCTGCAGGAGCTGTTCGCAAAGGATGCGGAACGGGCCGCCCGCCGGCTCGTCCATGTGCCGATGGGTCGATTCGCCGAGCCGGAAGAGATCGCGGCAGCTGCCGCCTTCCTCGCCTCCGACGACGCCTCGTTCGTCACAGCAGCGACGTTCATGGTCGACGGCGGCATCCACGCTGCCTATGTGACTCCGCTCTAGGGCCGCGGCGCGAGAGGCGGGGGACCGGTGACGGGCCGAAGGCCGGCGCGAGCGGGCGTCCCGTCGTGGGCATCACGGCGGAGATGACCATCCTCGACGCTGTGACCCAAAGGCCGCTGCCGACATTGGCAATCTGTCGCGGCCTACAGATGTTGAACCCGGGGTGCAATGGCATCCGGACATGGGCGACGACCCCACCTTGCTCGCCGGCCTCGTGGCGGCGGCGGGGGAGCACTGCGCCGGCAGGCGCCGATGACCCCGCCGGGCAGGCCCTGCGCCTGGTCTCCCGGGAGAAGGTCAGGGGCGGGGAGCGACCCGTAGACTGCCCCTCGTGGCGCAGCCGGCCGGCGACGGAAAAGACAGCGTCTCCGCCGGCCACGTCCGGGACGACGCCGGGGAGGTAGGTGCCCGGGCCGACGGCCTCGACCGGATCTGGACCGTCCCGAACCTCCTCTCGGTCGGACGGCTGGCCCTCGCCGGCGTCTTCTGCTGGCTGCTGTTCGGGGAGCACGAGCGCTTCGCCGCCGCCGCCCTCCTCGCCGTCGCCGGCGGGACGGACTTCGTCGACGGCTACTTCGCCCGGCGGTTCAATCAGGTGACCACCCTCGGGAAGGTGCTCGACCCGACTGCGGACCGACTGGTTCTCGGAGCCGGGGTCATCGCCATCACCGTCTACGGCGCCGTTCCCGTCTGGCTCGGGGTGCTCGTGCTCTCCCGCGAAGCACTCGTGTCGGCGGCGGTGCTTGTGCTCGCCGCCCTCGGGGCGAAGCGGATCGATGTCGTCTGGCTAGGCAAGGCTGGCACGTTCGGCCTGCTGGGCTGCTTCCCGCTCTTCCTCGCCACTGACACGACGGGCGCGTTGGCTCACGTGTTCCGTGACATCACCTGGATCCTCGTCGTGCCCGCCCTCGGGTTCAGCCTGGCCGCCACGGCCGCGTACGTGCCGATTGCCCGCCAAGCGCTGAGCGAGCGGCGCCTTCGCCGCCGCTTTCCCCCCACCGCCGAGGCGCCGGGGGCGGTAGCCCCGTGAGGGGCGCCGGCGACTGGACGCCGACACGGCGGACATGGAGGTCACAAGAGTGTGCTCACGCGCAGGCCCGAGGAGGTTCGGATTGAGATGAAAGCCGTCATCATGGCCGGCGGAGAGGGAACCCGTCTCCGGCCCCTCACCGCCAACCAGCCGAAGCCGATGCTCCCCATGGCCAACCGCCCGATGGCCGAGCACGTCGTGAACCTGCTGCGCCGCCACGGCTTCGACGACGTCGTCGTCACCGTGGCCTTCCTCGCCAATCAGATCAGGACCTATTTCGGCGACGGGTCGGAGTTCGGGGTGCGGATGGTGTACGCCATCGAGGACTCGCCGCTCGGTACGGCAGGGTCCGTCCTCGACGCGCGGGACGAGCTGAAGGAGCGGTTCCTCGTCATCTCCGGCGACGTCCTCACCGACATCGACCTCTCCGAGCTCGTGGCGTTCCACGAGAAGCAGGGCTCCGTCGCCACACTGGCTCTCAAATCGATGGAGAACCCGCTCGAGTTCGGCATCGTCATCACCGGACCGGATGGGCGCGTGGAGCGGTTCCTGGAGAAACCCGGCTGGGGCGCCGTCTTCTCCGACACCATCAACACGGGCATCTATGTGCTGGAACCGGAGGTGTTCGACTGGATTCCCGAAGGGCGCCCGGTGGACTTCTCGGGCGAGGTGTTCCCGGCGATGCTCGAGGCCGGCCGCGACCTGTTCGGCTTCGTCGCCGGCGGCTATTGGGAAGACGTGGGCACGCTCGAGGCCTACGCGGGTGCGCACCGGGACATCCTCGACGGCAAAGTGGACGTCGACGTGCCTGGGTTCCCGCTGCGCGCCGGCATCTGGATCGGCGAGGGAGCGGAGATACATCCGAGCGCCACGGTGAGCGGCCCGGCGGTGATCGGCGACAACTGCCGGGTGGGCCCGGACGCCGAGCTCGGGCCGCATACCGTTATCGGGGCGAACGTCCGGGTCGGCGACAACGCCCAGCTCGAGAACACCATCGTGCACGACAACTCCTACTTGGCCCCAGGCGTGACTGCCCGGGGAGCCGTCGTCGCCCGTTCGTGCGACATCCGCCAGGGGAGTCACATCGAGGAGGGAGTCGTTCTCGGTGACGGCTGCCGGGTGGGGCGGGGGGCAGTCATCCGGGCCGGGGTGAAGGTCTACCCGAACAAGACGATCGAAGCCGGTGCAGTCGTCAGCTCGTCGCTCATCTGGGAGTCGCGCGGCTCGCGGGCGCTCTTCGGCCGCGCCGGCATAGCCGGCCTGGCCAACGTGGACCTCTCACCCGAGCTCGCCATGCGAGTGGCGATGGCGTTCGGCACCATCCTGCCGAAGGGCACGCTCGTGACCACCTCGAGGGACTCGAGCCGGGCGGCCCGGGTGCTCAAGCGGGCGGTGATGGTGGGCTTGAACGCCTCCGGTTGCGACGTCGAGGACCTCGAGGCGGCCACCGTTCCCCTCACGAGGTTCCAGAATCCGAACGAGCCCCTCCCGCGGGGGAGTGACGGTCCGCCTCGTGAGTGGGGACTCCCAGTCGGTCTCGTTGCGGTTTCTCGACGTGGACGGCGTCGACCTCGACGAGGCGACGGAGCGTAAGGTCGAGCGGCTCTACGACCGGGAGGAGTCGCGCCGCGTGCTGGCAGCCGAGATAGGCGACATCGACTTCCCGTCGCGCACTGTGGAGTCCTACACGCTCGATCTCACGAGCACGATCGATCTGGTGGCAATCCGCGGGGCTCGCTTCAAGCTCGTGCTGGACTACGCCTTCGGCACGACGAGCTTCGTCATGCCGAACGTGCTCGCCAAACTGGGGGCGGACGTCCTTGTCATCAACCCGCACGTTTCGACCCCGGGGGTGCTCAGCTACGAGCGCCGCAGTCATGCCGAGCGCCTCGCCGGCCTTGTGCGGGCCTCGGGCGCCCAC
The DNA here is from genome assembly GCA_963754255.1 of uncultured Actinomycetota bacterium. Taxonomy (GTDB): domain Bacteria; phylum Actinomycetota; class Acidimicrobiia; order Acidimicrobiales; family Bog-793; genus CAVWEW01. The sequence goes on along the minus strand of CAVWEW010000001.1, from coordinate 647,999 downwards.
GTCGGCGGGATGTTCGAGCCTGACGGTGAGCAGTTGACGCTCGTCGACGACACAGGACGGATCCTCACCGACGAGGAGGCGCTCTGTGTCATGGTCGCTCTCGTTACGAAGATGAGGCCGGGCGCCCCGATCGCCGTGCCGGTGGACGTGCCCTTCGAGGTGACGCGTCTGGCGACAGCAGCATCGAGCGAGGTCGTGTGGACCAAGCTCGTGCCGTCCGACTTGATGGCGGCCTGCGCCCGGCCCGGCATGGGATTCGGCGGCAACTCCCAGGGCGGCTTCATCTTCCCCGAGTTCCTGCCCGCCTTCGATGCCGTCTCGTCCTTTGTCCACCTGCTCTCTCTCCTCGCCCAGAGCGGGAGCCGCCTCTCAGATGTCGTGGGTGGGCTGGATTCGCCGCAGGTGGTGCGCCGGGAGGTCCCTACTCCCTTCGAACACAAGGGCCTCGTGATGAGGACCCTGCTCGAGCGCGCCACCGCCGATGAGGTCGTGCTCGTCGACGGCGTCAAACTGATCGACTCCCACGGGTGGACCCTTGTCGTGCCGGATCCCGAGGCGCCGTTGACGCTCGTCACAGCCGAGGGTGAGACGCCGCAAGCGGCCGAGACGCGGGCGCAGGAGATGGCAGAGCAGGTCGGCTGGATCGTCGCCGAGGCGACGCCGTGAGAGGAGGAACGCCCAGATGAACGTCCCGGAGGAGCTGCGCTACACGAGCGACCACGAGTGGGCACGGGCAGAAGGGTCCACTATCCGGGTAGGAATCACCGACTTCGCCCAGGACGCCCTCGGCGACATCGTGTTCGTCGAGCTGCCCGCTGTGGGGTCGTCGGTGACGAAGGCCGGACCTCTGAGCGAGGTCGAGTCGACCAAGTCCGTCTCCCAGATATACGCCCCCGCCACCGGTACCGTCGTCGAGGTCAACTCGGCGCTCCGGGACGCTCCGGAGACAGTCAACAGCGATCCCTACGGCGAGGGCTGGCTCTGTGTGATCGAGTCGAGCGACCCCGACGCGCTGGCGGGGTTGATGGACGCGGACGGCTATCGCCAGGTGACAGAGCAGTGAAGCCGATGCTGCCGGTCCCTCCTCGGTGAGGACCCGGGGAGCTGGCGCCGGGAGCGGGGAGGGCACGCGGCACCGGCCGGCCCAATCCGTGGCTCTTCAGAGCCTCGGCGAGATCAGTCGTGAGCGACTAGCTTGGGGCGAGTGTTCTGCAACAACTGCGGCCACCGCAATCCGCTCGACGCCAATTTCTGCTCGTCGTGCGGCTCGCCGCTCGCACCGGGTCCCGACACCACTGTCTCTTTCGTCCCGGCGGATCCGTCGGGCGAGCAGGGGGAGGACGAGGTCAATGTCGCAGTGGGCGAGCTCGCCGCAGGGACAGGGGTTCTCGTTGTCAAGCGGGGGCCGGACGTCGGGGCGAAGTACCTGCTCGACAAGGATGTCACCCACGTCGGCCGGCATCCTGAGAGCGAGATCTTCCTCGACGACATCACGGTGTCCCGGCGCCATGCGGAATTCGTCCGCGACGGATCTGCCTACACAGTGAAGGACGTGGGGTCCTTGAATGGCACGTACGTGAACCGGGAACGCATCGACGACGCTGTCCTCTCGAGCGGTGACGAGGTGCAGATCGGCAAGTTCAAGCTGTTGTTCCTCTCGACCGGCGCGGCCTGAGGCGACGGTGGACGACCGGCCCTATCTGTCAATTGGCGACGTCCTGGCGCTTCTCCAGCGCGAGTTTCCCGACGTCACGATCTCGAAGATCCGCTTTCTCGAGAGCCGTGGCCTCCTCGTGCCCGACAGGACGCCCTCGGGCTACCGAAAATTCTACGAGCACGACGTCGAGCGCCTGCGCTGGATACTGCGCCAGCAGCGGGAGCACTTCCTGCCCCTCAAGGTCATAAAGGGGCGTCTCGAGGGTCAGGAGTCCTCCCGGCCTCCGGCACTTTTCGAGATGGGTGAGGCCGCCCCGCCCTCGACCGCCGGCCACGAGGGAAATCTCCCCCAACATCCGCCGCGGGAAGAGGCCCCCGATATGGCGGCTGCCGCCGAGGTGGCGTTCTCCGCCCGCTCGCCGGAGGCGACCACCGCAGACACCTCCGGAGGTGCCGGGCGGTTCGCCTATGCCAATGCAGGACACAACGGCCGCGAGCGGAGCTCGAGCGTGCTGTCGAGCATGGCGGGGGGCGGGACGAGGAGTGTCGTCGAAGGGTCACCTCAAGTGGCGACGCCGACGGCCGGTGCCGCCGCCGTCGAGATGAGCTCCAGTTCTCGTCATTCGCCTCGGTCGGCCGAACCGGACCGCCCGGGCCCCGAGTCACGCCCGGAGGCAGGTCCGCCGGAGCACGCCACCGCGGCCGCCCAACCCGGAGTGACGGAAAGCCGGCGCGAGGCGGCTTCCGGCCAGCGGACCGTCGCAGCCCCGGGCCAGGGCGAGACGTCCACCGGGCGGCGATCGGCGCCGGCCGAGTCCCCGAAGGAGGAGGCTTCTCCCGCTCCACCTGAGGTCCGATCACAACCGGCTCCGCCAGCAGGTCCGCCCCGCCACGAAGTTGCTGCTCTCGTCGGTGTGAGCCTCACCGCCGCCGAGCTCGCACAGGCGAGCGGACTCGATGTCCAGCAGGTGGCCGAGCTCGAGTCCTACGGACTGATAGAGGGCCGCACCGTGGCCGGCGTGCGCTGCTACGAGGAGGCTGCTCTCGTCGTGGCCGGGCTGTCGGCGAGCTTTGCCCGCTTCGGGGTGGAGGCACGTCATCTCCGGGTCTTCAAGTACGCCGCCGAGCGACAGGCGGGCCTTTACTCCCAGATCGTTCTCCCTCTGCTCCGCCAACGGAACCCGGAGGCGCGTCAGCGGGCGCTCGACGAGGTTGCGCAACTGGGTGACCTCGGCGCCTCGCTGCAAGCATGCTTTGCCAAGGCGGCACTGCGGGATCTGACCGGGGCGTGACCGCTACCGGCTCCGCCGGGCGCACACTACTCGACACCCAACAGCTCGATCGCCTCGTGAGGCGCTTCGGGGCCGAGATCACGCGGGACCACCCTGAAGGTGTCGTACTCGTCGGGATCCTGAAGGGGAGCGTCTGCCTGGTGGCAGATCTGGCGCGCTCGGTCGAGTGCCCGTGCGCCGTCGATTTCCTCGGCCTGTCCGCCTACGGCGCCGGGGGCGCCCGCGTCCGGCTGTCCAAGGATCTCGACGCCGACGTGGCCGGGCGGGCAGTCGTTGTCGCCGTGGACATCATCGACAGCGGCTTCACCGTGAGTTACGTGCGGCGGCTGCTAAACGAGCGGGGGGCACGGTCGGCCGACATCTGCGCCCTCCTCGACCGCCGCACCCGGCGGATCCTCCCCGTCGAGGCCCGCTACGTCGGCATGGTCATCGGCGACGAGTACGTCGTCGGCTACGGCCTCGACTTCGAAGAGCGCTACCGGAACCTGCCGGTCGTGATCGCCATCGACCAGGCGGCGCTCCGTGCCGGAGCGTTCGCGCCTTTCCCGGGCTAATGCCGGGCCAGTGCCGGTGCGCCGTCGGCGCCGGGGCCTGTCACACAGCGCGCCCCGACACATCCGGCTCCCGGCACAGCGGCTCCCAGGTTGGCAGGCGCCTTGGCGGGCAGATGCCTTCGCCCCGGTTCCCTCGGCGGTTTAAGCGAGCGACCAACTTTCTCCGGCCGCGAAGCGGCCTCGCGAAGGTGTCAACCGGAGCCGCAAACGGTATGTTGGCCCTATGGTCGAAGTTCGACTCTCAGCGGTCCGAGTCGATCTCAGTTCGAGCACGCCGGTCGTGCTCCTACAGGAGACCGAGGGCTCTCACCGGTCGCTGCCGATCTTCGTCGGGCCTCCCGAGGCGACGGCGATCGCCTTCGCGCTGCAAGGTGTCGAGATGCCCCGGCCGATGACCCACGATCTCATGACCGAGCTGATCGAGCTGCTCGGGGCGAGGCTCACGCGGGTGGTGGTCACCGAGCTCCGGGAGTCCACGTTCTTCGCCGAGCTCCATCTGCGCGCCGGCGGGCGCGACCTGACGCTGTCCTGCCGCCCGTCGGACGGGATCGCCCTCGCCACGCGGACGCACTCGCCGCTCTATGTGGCCGATGAGCTGATGGATGCCGAAGGGCTAGTCGTCGAGCCTGACGTGGATGACGTCAGCGAGGCGGGCGATCCAGAGGAGCTGGTGGGGGAGTTCAAGGAGTTCCTCGACACCATCTCGCCGGAGGACTTCAGCACCTGAAGACACCTCGAGCGATCATGTCGTCGGCCCCCACCTGAGGCCGTCTGCTCAGTCGGTCCGTTCCGCTACCCCCGCCGTGCCCTCTTCACCTGAAACGGTTCGCCGTGACGCCGCTCCGCGCCCCCTCGGCCGTCGTTGCGCCCCCTCGAAGCCTCGACAGCACCACTTGCCAGGCTTTGCCCGAGCAGGCCGACAGCGACGCTTGCTAAAGGCAGGTGCCCAAGTGGTACAAAACTCCAGGCCAACACGGACACTAACCCTCAACTTGAGGCTTTGTACGACAAGCCTCACCTGATGGTTGACGTGCAGGGTGCCGAGCAGTAGCCTGATGACAGGAATGTAGTTACCGGATTGTCGTCCGCGCCGTGGCGCGTGGCTGCTTGAGTTGACGGGAAATGCCTTATGCCAGAAGGTTTCCGCGGTCCGCAGGTGTGCAGCATCGTCGGCATCAGCTACCGGCAGCTCGATCACTGGGACCGTACCGGGCTGCTCTCGCCGTCGCTTGTCCGGGCGAAGGGGAGCGGGACGCAGCGCCTCTACTCCTACCGGGATGTGGTCGCGCTCCGGATCATCAAACAGCTTCTTGATGCCGGTGTCACCCTGCAGCGGGCGCGCCGGGCGATCGAGTTCCTCCGCTTCTACGGCGAGGACCTGTCGACTGCGAGCCTGGTGCTCGGGGCAGCCGATTCGGTGCTCGTGCGAGATGGCGACGAGCTGCTCGACCTCCTGAAGGGCGGCCAGGGCGTGTTCAACGTCGTGCCGCTCGATGGCGTCGTCGGCCACGTCGATGCCGCCATCGTGGAGCTCGGTGGTGGAGGAGCAGGTCATCTCGAGGCCGGCGCGGCCGGGCTGGCCGCCAGCGAGCGCCCTTCGGCTGGGACGCCCATGCCGCCTGTGGAGACGAGAGAGGCGGTCGGGGCGGCGGGAGCGGGACGCCTGCCGTGACCGACGAGCCCTCGGCCTGAAGGTCAGATCCTGGCCGGCCTCCTCTTCGGAGAACGACCGGCAGAAGGATGCGACGCCCCGAGACGGGCGCCGGTCGCAGACTTCGCCTCCAGCGCCCGTTTCGCCCATGACTCCGAGCGCCTGTTCGCCGAGTTGCTCGACTTCTACGAGATCGCCTGGGAGTACGAGCCGGTGGAATTCACTCTCTCGTGGTGGCCGGATGGCAGGCCGGCGAGCGGCTTCCGTCCCGATTTCTACCTGCCGGACTACGAGGTCTTCGTTGAGCTGACGACGCTCCGCCAGGATCTCGTCACCGCCAAGAACAACAAGGTGCGCCGCCTCAATGAGCTCTACCCCGGAGTCAGCGTGAAGCTGCTCTACCGGAGGGACATCACCAGCCTGATAGAGAAGCATCGCCTCGGCGACGCCACGTCTACATTGGCGGGGTGACCCTTCGCCACAGCCCGCTGCGAGGGGAGCACGAGTCCCTCGGGGCTCGCCTGGTCGACTTCGGTGGCTGGGAGATGCCCCTGTCGTACCCCACCGGGACCGTGACCGAGCACATGGCGTGCCGGCGGGCAGCAGCCTGTTTCGACGTCAGCCACCTGGGCACCGTCAGGGTGACCGGCGAGGATGCCTTCGGTCTCCTGCAGTCGGCGCTGACGAACGACCTCCGCAAGGTTGCGCCCGGTCGCGCCCAGTACACCCACCTGCTGGACGACGGCGACGCCTCCGTGCTCGACGACATCATCGTGTGGTGGGTGGAGGAGCGACGTTTCGACGTGATGCCGAACGCCTCCAACACCGAGCGGGTCCTCGGGGCTCTCGGTGGGCGTGACGTCACCGACGAGCGGGCCGTCATCGCTCTCCAAGGCCCGACGGCCCGGTCCGTGGCGGCAGCCGCCGCCCCCGGGGCGGCCGACGTGGGGCGGTTCCGCGTCTCCCGGTTCGACTTCGAGGGAGTGGAGTGCGTAGCGGCCGGCACGGGCTACACGGGTGAGGATGGGATGGAGATGTCCGTGCCGGCTGACAAGGCGCCTCAGTTGTGGCGGAGGCTGGTCGAGGCGGGTGCCACGCCGGCCGGCCTCGGGGCACGTGACACGCTCCGCTTGGAGGCCGGGCTGCCTCTCCACGGCCACGAGCTCGGGCCCGGCATCACGCCGCTGCAGGCGAACCTGGGCTGGGTGGTGGGGTGGGAGAAGGGCGGTTTCCGCGGCCGGAAGCCGCTCGAGGCCGAGCGGGCCCGAGGTCCGGCACGCCTGTTGAAAGGCCTTCTCGCCGCGGGCCGGCGCCCACCGAGAGCAGGCGACGTCGTCCGGCTCGGCGGGGGGACCACAGGCGCGGTGACGAGCGGCAACTTCTCGCCCGTCCTCGGGCGGGGCATCGCGCTCGCCTTTCTCCCGCCGGCCACCGCCGAAGGCGCGACAGTCGAGATCGAGATCCGAGGGACAGCAGTGGCGGCCGATGTCGTCCGGCCGCCGTTCCACAGGCTGGCGGCGGCATCCCCCTCGGTGGGCAAGGAGAGTGCCGAGATACCGGCCATGGGTGGAGGAGGCGCGTGAGGGCTCCGTTTGTTCCCCATACAGAGGCCGAGATAGCCGCCATGCTGGCTGACCTCGGCCTGTCCGACATCGAGGAGCTCTTCGCCGCCATCCCGGCGGCGGTGCGGCTGGCGGGCGGGCTGTCCCTGCCCGACCAGTGGAGCGAGGCCGACCTGAACGACCGTCTGGAGGACCTCGCCGCCCGTAACAGGCCGGCGGGGCGCCTGGCCCCGGGCTCGCTCGTCTGCTTCGCCGGCGCCGGCGCCTACGACCACGAGATACCGGCGGCCGTCCGCTCTCTCTCCTCCCGGTCTGAGTTCGTCACGGCCTACACGCCTTACCAGCCCGAGGTGGCCCAAGGGGTGCTGCAGGCGCTGTTCGAGTACCAGACTCTGGTCAGCCGCCTCAGCGGGCTCGAGATCGCCAACGCTTCCCTCTACGACGGGGCGGCCGCGCTAGTGGAAGCCGTGAACATGGCCGTCGCCGCCACCGGTCGCCAGCTTGTCCTGTGCTCGGACGGTGTCAACCCGCGATGGCGTGCTCAGCTCGGGACCTTCGCCGTGGGGACCGGTCACGAGATTTCGGCCGTCCCGCTCTCCGGCGGCACGACCGACTGGTCCGCCGTGCCTCCGGACCTCGAGGTTGGTGCTGTGGTGCTCGCGGCGCCGAACTTCCTCGGCTGCCTCGAGGACGTGGCCGCCGCCCGCCGGCTGGCCGACCGCACCGGGGGGCGCCTCGTAGTCTGCTTCGACCCCGTGTCCGCCGGCGTGCTGAGAACGCCGGGCTCCCTCGGCGCCGACATCGTGGTGGGGGAGGGGCAGGTCTTCGGCATGCCACTCAGCTTCGGTGGCCCGTACCTCGGGCTGTTCGCCTGTCGGTCACAAGATGTCCGCCGGCTGCCTGGGCGCCTCGTGGGCGAGACCGTCGACGCGGAAGACCGCCGCGCCTACGTGACGACGCTGCGGGCTCGAGAGCAGGACATCCGGCGGGAGCGGGCCTCGTCCAACGTGTGCACGAATCAGACGCTGATGGCAGTGACGGCGGCGATTCAGCTCGGGTGGCTCGGTACTGAAGGCCTGACAGAGATCGCCCTCCGATCTGCTCGGGCGGCCCGCTACTGCAGGGAGTCGCTACTGGCCGTCGAGGGCGTCGAGGCGTCCGCCGACGCGCCGGTGCTGCGCGAATTCGCCGTCCGCCTCCCGATCGAGCCCGAGACTGCGCTCGAGCGGCTGATGGAAGAAGGCTTTCTCGCCGGTGTGGCCGTGCGGGAAGGCTTCGAGGGCACCCCTTACGACGGCTCTCTGCTCGTGGCGGCGACCGAGCGCCGGACACGAGGCGAGATCGACTCGTTCGTATCGGCACTCGACAAGGCCGTCCGATGACGCCGGCGTCCGCAAGCGACGGCGCAGCGCCGGCGACGAACCCGGCAGCCGCAACGGGCAGCTCGATAGGCGCCGCCCCGGGCGGGCGGGCGTCGAGTGCCCCCCTCACAGGGCGGGCCACCGAGCCGGTGCTGTTCGAGCTGTCAGTCGAGGGTCGCCGATCAGCGAGCTTTCGGACGAGCGAACTGCCGGAGTGGTCTCTCGAGGAGTTGATCCCGGAGCAATTCCGCCGGGACAAGCCGCTCGTCATCGCCTCAGTCTCCGAACGCGACCTGGTCGCCCACTTCACCCGCCTCACGCATCGGCAGTACTCCGTGGATCTCGGTGCCTATCCGCTCGGATCCTGCACGATGAAGTACAACCCGAAGTCGTGCGATGTGGCGGCGGCGATGCCCGGTTTCGCCAACGTCCACCCGGCCACCCCTGTCGGCGGCATCCAGGGCTGGCTGGAGATGCTCGTGGAGCTCGAGGAGATGATCTGCGCCATCACCGGGATGAGGGCGGCCACTTTGCAACCGGCCGCCGGCGCCGCCGGCGAGCTCACAGGGCTGATGCTGATGCGGGCCTACCACGACGCCAACGGGGAGGATCGCCGGAAGGTGATCATCCCTGACTCCGCTCACGGGACCAATCCGGCCTCGGTCACCCTCGGAGGCTACGACGTGGTGACGGTGGGGACGAACGCTCGCGGCGGTGTCGATCTCGACCAGCTGAAGGCGGTGCTCGAAGACGACGTGGCGGGCATCATGCTCACCAACCCGAGCACTCTCGGGTTGTTCGAGGAGGACATCGTCGAGATCGCCGGTGCCGTCCATGACGCCGGCGGGCTGCTCTACTACGACGGCGCCAACTTGAACGCCATTCTCGGAGTGGTGAGGCCGGGGGACATGGGCTTTGACATCGTGCACCTGAACGTGCACAAGACCTTCGCCACGCCCCACGGCGGTGGCGGCCCAGGTGCAGGTCCGGTAGCGGTCGTGGACCGGGTGGCCGCCTTCCTGCCCGGGCCCCGCCCGGTACGCCGTGACGAGGGTGGCTTCGGCTACGAGACGCCGCCGCGCTCGGTCGGGCGCGTGCACTCCTGGCACGGCAACGCCCTCGTCCTCCTGCGGGCCTGGGCCTACCTTCGCCTGCACGGCGCCGACGGCCTCCGCCACGTCGCCGAGGCGGCGGTGCTGAACGCCAACTGGTTGAAGGAGCAACTCCGCGGCGTCTACGAGCTGCCGTATGACCGAACCGTCATGCACGAGTGTGTCGTGTCCGCCCAGGCCCTCGAGAGAGCGACCGGGCTGCGGGCACTCGACGTCGGCAAGCGTCTGCTCGAGCTCGGCTTTCATGCGCCGACGGTCTACTTCCCCCACATCGTGCACGAGGCGCTCATGATCGAGCCCACCGAGACAGAGAGCCCGCAGACGGTGGCCGCTCTCGCCGCCGCGCTGGTCCAGATCGCCACGGAGGCGAAGGACGCCGGCAACGCAGACGAGGCTAGGTCGGCTCCACGCACCACTCCCGTCGGCCGGGTGGACGAGGCCCGGGCAGCTCGTCGTCTCGTGGCGAGCTTCGATCAGCGGCCCCCCGGCCAGCTCAGCGGAGGATGTTGACCGCTCGGGCGACGACGAGGGCCCCGGTGACGAGCGAGATGCCCGACTGCACGAGGAAGAGCATCTTCGTCCAGCGAGTGAGGGGCATCGTGTCGGTCGGGCTGAAGGCGGTGGCGTTCGTGAAGGACGTGTAGAGGTAGTCGAAGTACTCCGGGTGCCAGTCCGCCGGGGCATGCTCGGGGCTCGTCATCTGGGGGAAGAGGAGGTCCGGGTAGCGGCGCTCGGCGTGGGCCCGACGAGCCGGGCCGCCTCGGTCGAACTCCCAGTACCAGAAGCTGAAGGCAATGACGTTCGTCCCCCAGATCGCCGCGCCGGTCAGCAAGAGGGCCGAGGCGTTCTGCCCCTCGGTGCCGGTTACAAGACCGTGGATGAGGAGCCCGAGCGACCAGAAGTTGGCGAAGTTGATGGCTGCCACCATGGCGACCGTCGCCGCCCGCAGCACCGTGGATGGCCGGGTGATGCGACCGGGGTTGACGGCGGCAAGGAACAGCAGGAGTGCTCCCTCGAGGGCCGGCATGACCCAGCGGGGATGGAAGGCGAGGCCGTTAGGGACCGCAGCCTGCAGGTAGATGGCGACGGTGACGGCGGCCGCCATCTGCCCGCGGTGCTCGCCTTTGCTCGGGTGGAGCCAGCTCGGCGCCCCAGGCGCAGTCTGAGTCCTACGGGCGGCGGTCACCGCCCTAATCGTAGGAGCCGCTGTCCGGATAGCCTTCGGAACTGTGAGCGGCTTGTGGTGGTCGCGGCGGGCGATCGGGTTGCACGCGGCACTTGTGGTGTCGGTGCCGGGCCTCTTCGTGCTCTTCTGGTGGCAGCTGCACCGGGCGTTGGCGGGCAACGAGCTCAGCTGGGTGTACACCTTCGAGTGGCCGTTCTTTGCCGTCTACGCCGTTTGGATGTGGTGGAAGCTGGTGCACGAGGATGCTCTGCCCGTTCCTGACACCGCCGGCGACGCGCCGCCGAGGCGCCCGGCGAGGAAGTGGCCGTCGTGGCGGCGCAGGTGCCGCTTGAGGCCCCCGACTCCGGGACGGACGGCGCGTCCGCCGGATGCACCGGCAGGCTTCGATCCCTACGACGAGTCCGAGCCGGAGCTCGCCGCCTACAACCGTTATCTCGCCAGGCTCCACGCCGACGACCGCACCGAGGGCCCCTGAGGCGAAGGGGCCCCGAGCCTTTTGCCGGCGCGACTCGCCCGGAGCGCGCCACCGGGCACCCGGTAAGGGTGCCCGGTGGCTTGAAACGGCCAGGCGCCCCATGCAATGTGGGGGCGCCGGGCGTGGGGCTAGGACTTCGACAGGTCCATGATGAAGCTCGGCCCGATCGCCCCGAGCCCGGTCATGCTGTCGTAGCCCTTCGCCGTGCTGAGCGTGTTGGGTCGGGACGCACAGTTGCCCGTCTCGTCGCAGTAGGTGATGATCCCCTCGTATGTGAGCTCACGGAACTGCTGAATCGTCCCCTTCGCCCCGGGGACGTAGGTGAAGGCGTGGTCGACCCGGTACTCGGCCTGCTTGCCGGCGGGCACGATGTCGTCTATGGCCCCGGCTCGCTTGTCGACCCGGTAGATCGCCGGGTTGATGAAGCCGATGGACGAGCCGCCTGCTGCGATCGCAGCCTGGTCGGCATCCGCGATCACCCCGGCAAGAAGCGGAGAGGCGAGGCTGGTGCCGCCGTAACGGGTGGTGGAGTAGACGTCCTTCCCGTCGGCGAAGATTCGATGCAGCCCTATGAGGAAGCCCGTCGAGGGGTCGGCGTCCATCGAGATGTCCGGCTCCACGCGCATCGGGACCGAGCCGTCGACGGCCTCGTTGCGAAGAGCGAGGCTGGACGGCACGACCTTTGCCTGGTACGACGGCTGGGGGTAGTTGTAGCTGGTGAACCCGCCGCTTCCTCCGTCATAGGACACGGGCTCCCACGTCTTGACCGTCTTCGAGGTGCAGCCGGGGAGGTCTCCCACGATGTTGGCCGTGCACAGGAACGAGCGGCCGGTGGCCCAGCCCACCTGGCCGGTCTGCCTGCCGTCGGCGGCGACCTTCAGCGACGTGCCGCCCACGGCGGTGACGTAGGGGCTCTCCGCCGGGTAGTCGGCGGACGAGAACCCGAAGAGGTTGAAGTTGTCGCCGTTGTCCCCGCTCGAGAACTGGATGGTCATGCCGCTCGAGTCCGCCATCATGAAGATGTCGTCGTAGGCCGTCCGCGTGGCGACGTCGTCGAGCAGGTCGCCGGCATCGTCACCCCACGAGTTGGTCACCACGTCGGCCAGGTGCTTGTCGATGACCTTCTGCTCTGCGTTGAACAGCCCGCTGTTTAGGCAGCTCTTCGCGCCGACGTAGAGGATGTGGGCATCGGGTGCCGTCGAGTGGACGGACTCGACGTCGATCGCCTGCTCGTCCGCCCAACCGCTGGCGCCGCAGAGGGCCTCGTTGTTGAAGGGGAAGGCGTCGTCCTGGCTGAAGTGGGCAGCGGCAAAGGGGATGCTCGGATCCTCGGTCTTGAAGTACCGGGTGGCGTCGCCGGCGATGGTGGCGGAGCCGTAGGCGTCGATGATGGCCACCGTGACACCCTTTCCGGTGTCTTTCGAAGTGAGGCTGTAGCCCGAGCGGAACTGGCCCGGCTTGTAGCCGCACACCTCGTAGGGAACCTTCGCCGGGTAGCCGCCGCCGAAGTGAGGAGTGACCGTCTTGACCTTCTGCCCGTAGTAGCTGCTGCATGGCGGAGCCGTCACGAAAGCAGGTGGTGCAGGCGGGAACTTGCCGGCGCCCGCGGCGCTCGTGCTGGCACTGGCCCCTGCGACGGCAGCCGTGGCGATGCTCTCATTGACTCCCATCGCCCCCACCACGGTGCCGGCGAGGGCTGCCGGCACCGACATCTTCGTTGTCGTGAAGCGCACAGTGTGACCGCCGACCTTGTAATTCTCGAGGCCGGTGCCGAATGCCTTCTCCACCTGAGCGGCAGTGCCGGAGGCGGAAACCGTGATGCGGTCGTTCGAGACGCCGCTGACCTTGAAGCCTTCGCTGCGCAACCAGCCGGTTGCCTGTGCGACGGCCTTGCCAGTGGGCGAGAACCTCGCTTCCCACTGGGCGGCGGTGACGTAGCGCCGGTAGGCGGGGCTACCGGGGGAGCTGACCGACTGGACCAGAGCCTGCGCAGCTGCGGGATCGCGAACCGGAGCACCAACTGGAAGTCGACCGGGCTCGACTTGCTCACCGCTCCAACAGGGTGCTGGCGGGCGGCGGCGGATACCTCGGTGCCGGCCAGGACGGTTCTGCGGACCGATGACGCCCCCGCAGTCGTGGTGCCCACGATCCCGCTCAAGGTCGTCACGCCCAAGAGCGCCCCCATTCCGACCGCTACCGTTGCTCTCTTTCGCATGCTCAACACATGCCCTCCTCGTCTGGGCTGATGGAACTGAGGCGAAGGGTAGGCCTCGGCTATCACGCGCGCGAAAAGCGGTTCCGGGGCTCCGGCTGGCATTTGCCGGCTTGAGTTTTGACGTGCCGCGCCTTGGGCGCTTAAGGTCCTGCGGCGGTGCCACGGCACCGGGTGCAGCAAATAGACCGGGGAGCGAGGGCTCGAGGGCAGATGGCGGGTCTTCCGGTCCCCCTGAGAAAGGGCAGGGGCTATATGAGCAGAAAAGGAACAGGAGGGCAGCGTTCCGCGTGGAAGCTGCTCACAGGGCTGCTGGCGCTGGCGATCGGGGTGGGCTTCTACGTCCTCGCCGCGCCGGGCAAGGCGGGCGCGACCTCCAGCCATTCGGTGCTTGCCAAGGACACGAACGTGTCGAAGTACGGCGAGCTCGACTGCAACGGTTTCAGCCCGATCCAGCGCCCGGTGCGGCCGTCGGCTGAGTGCACCGACATCCGCGGCTTCGCCAACGTCCACAACGCCTACAACTGGGACAGCCGGTTCTTCGACAACGGCCACTACATCGGCCATGACGAGCCCGACATGACGTTCAACTCCTCCGCGGCCGGTTCGGGCGGCAACGTCACCTGGACAGAGACGATCGGCAAGGAGCCCACGACGGCTCCGAGCGTCGACAACCCCGGCCACGACTCCACCCACTGGTTCCAGCTGTCCGTGGCGCCGTGGTACTCGATGGCTATGTGCGACAGCAACTCCTACCCGCAGCTCCCCTGCACGCCGAACAGCGACGCCAACGCAGCATCCTGTGCCAATCCCACGACTTGTAGCCCGAACAGCTACCCGGGAGCGGGAAGCGCCGTCATGGAGATGCAGTTCTACCCGCCGGGTGACTCGCCCTTCGTGGACAACACCAGCTGCGACAACACCCACTGGTGCGCCGCGCTCGACCATCGACAGCCTCGAGTGCACCTACAACTTCGCCAACTGCAACACGGGCTGCGAAGAGCCGGTCAACTTCGCCTTCATCCAGACGAACGGCGTCCCGACCGGGCCCCCCAGCCCGCAGCTCGCCGATCTCGCCACGGACACTCCGAACGGCCACACGCTGCTCATCAACCCGGGCGACAAGGTGGTCACCCACATGTGGGACGCCCCCGTTCCAGGAGGCGGAGGGGCGAAAGCCTTCAAGGTGACCATCGACGACCTGACGACCCACAAGACGGGGTGGATGCAGGCGTCGGCGGCGAACGGTTTCCAGAACACCTCCATCGCCAACTGCGCAGGGACCCCGTACAACTTCGAGCCCGAGTACAACACTGCCAAGAGGGCCAACATCAACCCATGGGCGGCGTTGCAGACCAACATCAGCACTGAGTTCGAGACGGGTCACTTCGAGGGTTGCACCAGCCTGTCCCAGCCGCTCACGGTGACTGTGGCAAGCGGCGTCACCGACAAGACCTACGGGCAGTGCCACGGCGCCGTACGAGAACGCCGGGACGCCCGACTCGAAGTCACCGGAGACGACCGACGCCTACTGCTACCCGAAGGGCGACACCCACGGCAGCCTGCACACGGCGCCCGACCTCGTCACGGGGTGCGACGACGTCGCAGCCGGCGGCGACCTCGACTTCGACGGCCAGCCCTACTACCCCGACTGGCCGACGGGTACCTCGCCCACGAAGACTTGGGCAGGGAGCTTCGTCTTCCAGCGGCCGACGTCGAACGGCAAGCAGTACGGGTTCTTCTACTTCCAGACCGACATCGCCTTGAGCGAGTCGACCTGTGGTGCGAGCGCACCGAGCGGTTGCACCGTCCCGCCGAAGGGGCCCGGTCACTTCTATCCCTACTGGAGCGAGTCTGCGGCCGGTGGCGGCTGTCAGATCGAGTTCGGCAACGTCGCGAGCGCGGCGGCCACGAACGACTTCGGCAAGGACTCGCAGTACGGGCAGCGACCTCGTGAGAAAGCTCGGCTACAACGAGTTCGAGGGCCGGACCTACAGCAACAACTGCCAGGCCAAGTCGGCTCCTAGCCGAGGAGACAAGGCGGGGGCCTTAGCCTCCAAAGAAGACGGCGTGGCGGCACACGGCCGGCTGGACCAGAGGGTTCGCCCTCCGGCTCAGCCGGCCGCTGTCGCGCTGAAGACGTTGGCGAGCTCCTCGGGCACGGCCGCCTCCAGCTGGTCGTAGCGGCAGGACGCCGGCGTGCGATCGGGCCGCAAGCGGCGGAAAGTCGTGCCGTGGCGGAAGCGGTCGCCCTGTAGATGGTCGTAGCCGACCTCGCAGACGAGCTCCGGGCGGAGCGGCTCGAAGGAGAGGTCGCGGCCGGCGTTCCAGCGGCTCTGGGCGCCGGGACGGCGCTGTGCCGGCGCCTCCGCCCCGGCCGCATCGTGCGAGGCGGCCGGGGCGAAGGACCACGGATGGCCCTCCATCGACGTCAGCCGGTACGGCTCCAGCTCGCTCACGAGCTCCGAGCGGCGGGCGTCTGTGAACGACGACGTCACCCCGACGTGGTGGAGGACGCCGGCATCGTCGTACAACCCGAGGAGGAGTGAGCCGACCTTGCCGCCGCTCTTGTGCCAGCGGAACCCGCCCACGACGCAGTCGGCCGTCCGCTCGTGCTTCACCTTCGTCATGACCCGTTGGCCCTCGAGGTAGCGGAGGTCGCCGCTCTTCGCGATGACGCCGTCGAGCCCGGCCCCCTCGAAGCGGGCGAACCAGTCCTTTGCCACCTCCACCGAGGAAGTGGCCGGCGTCACATGGACCGGGGGAGAGGCGCCGGCGAGGGCCCCCTCGAGGGCCCGCCGGCGATCGGCGAAGGGTGAGGCACGTAGATCGTCGTCGCCGAGGGCCAAGATGTCGAAGGCGACGAAGGAGGCCGGCGTGGCTTCGGCCAGCTTGTTTATGCGCGACTCGGCCGGGTGGATACGTTGCAGGAGAGCTTCGAAGTCGAGACCGGCGTCGCCGACGATGACGATCTCGCCGTCGAGGACGCAGCGAGCCGGCACGTTTGCGGAAAGCGCCTGGACCAGCTCGGGGAAGTAGCGGGTGAGCGGCCGCTCGTTCCTGCTCCCGAGCACCACATCGCCGCCGTCACAGAACATGACGCACCTGAACCCGTCCCACTTCGGCTCGTAGAGCATGCCCGCGGCCGCGGGCAGCTGCCGCTCGAGCTTGGCGAGCATGGGTGAGACCGGGGGCTCGACTGGAAGGCTCACGACTGGCGGTTGAGCAGATGGGCCCTCGCCTGGTCCCGCGGGCGCACGACGAGCCGGTCCACGTCGACATGGCTCGGCCTCGTGGCGACGAAGCCGATGCACTCTGCGACGTCTTCAGGGCTGAGCGGCCTCAGGCCTTCGTAGACGGCGGCTGCCCGGTCGCGGTCGCCGCCGAAGCGGACGAGGGAGAAGTCCGTCTCCACCATCCCCGGGTCGATCTCGGTCACGCGGACGGGCTGGCCGAGCAGCTCCATGCGCAGTACGTCGGACAGCGCCGAGAGCGCCGCCTTGGCGGCGTTGTAGCCGGCGCCGCCCGGGTAGGGCTCGAAGGCGGCCACCGAGCCGACGTTCACGACCAGGCCGTCGCCGGACTCGACGAGGCGGGGGAGGAGAGCCTTGGTCATCCTGAGCGTGCCGAGCACGTTCGTCTCGTACATGGCCCGCCACTTCTCCTCGTCACCGGTGGCGATTGGCTCGAGCCCGAGCGCCCCGCCGGCATTGTTGACAAGGACGTGGCAGTGAGGCACCCGGCTGCAGAACTCCTCCACCGACTGTGTGTCGGTGACATCGAGTGGGAGCGCCGTCGCCGGCGTAGACAGCTCGGCCGCGAGCGACTCGACGAGACCGAGGCGCCTTGCTCCGAGCACCAGCTCGTATCCGAGCAAGGAGAGCACCCGGGCCGTGGCGGCGCCGATCCCGCCGGAGGCGCCCGTGACGACGCCTACCCGAGCCCCTGGCGCGCCGGCTCCGCTCACCACAGCTCGGCCAATGGAAATGAGCGATGAGCCCGCCCGGGCACGAGGAAGTTCTGGCGGTGAGTCGCCGTGATCGAGGTCGCGAATGCCGACTCCGCCGCCGCCGCCCCCACGGAGGCACCGTCCTTGTACTCGCCGTCCATCGCCCGGCGCAGCTGCTCGAAGTAATAGCTCGTCGGCGTGTAGGAGAGGAAGTGGACGCCTGCTTTGGGAGTCGAGGTCGACCCGTCGCGGTGCGGGTCGGAGGAGTAGGCGAACGGGCTGTCGACAGTGTTGAAGTCGGCCCGCTGCGGGATGGTCGAGTCCTTCGCGTAGCGGTTGCCGTAGTTGTCCGTCGTGGCCGCCTGTAGCCGTGATACCGGCTGCATCGAGGAGGAGTGGCCGACGGTGCCGTAATAGCTGGCATCGCTCAGGATCTGCGACTCCGTCTCCACCTGGGCGCTCGCCTCGGGGAGCGTGAGCGTCCCGGGCGCCGTCTTCTTGGCCACCCGGGGCGTGAAGGCGGCGGCCACCCTGCTCGAATAGCCGTTTGCTCCGTACCAGTTGTCGAGGTCCTCGTACAGGTGGGAGAGCGCAAGCGTCGTGCCGTAGCGGAAATAGCCGTTCGGCCACTGGTCGGTGAAGCCCTTCAAGGACTCGAGGTTCGTGATGACGCCTGGCCCGAGGGCGGTCCGCTGGGTCGAGGTGAAGCCGAGGAACATCTCGGCCTTGTCGGGGATCAGGTTGGCCGAGGGGAGCT
The DNA here is from genome assembly GCA_963754255.1 of uncultured Actinomycetota bacterium. Lineage (GTDB taxonomy): Bacteria > Actinomycetota > Acidimicrobiia > Acidimicrobiales > Bog-793 > CAVWEW01. Next base: position 630,232 of record CAVWEW010000001.1, on the reverse strand, counting down.
TGTTCTTGACGGCGAATTGCTTCGTCAGGCTCTGCTCACCGGATTTGCCGGCGAGCTTCGTGGCGTCGACGAAGCCCTTCCGGATGCTCGTGACGCTGAACAGATCGGCCGTGCTCCCCTTGAAGACGGCGTCGTAGGCGGTGGCGATGTGGTCGAGCGAGTCGCTTGCCATCACGATGACGACGTCGTTGTCCTCGAGGATCAGACCTATCGGGTCGGTGCTGAACGCCACTGCCGGCAGGAGGGCGTACTGATTGCCTCCCTTCACCTTGGGGGCCGTCAAGTCCCTGGGCAGCTTTGCCTGAGTGAGGCTGCCGGGAAGCCGGTTGAAGTAGGAGAGCCCCCAGCCCACCGACAGGCCAAGTCCGGCCGGCGTGTAGGTCAACAGCTTTTGGGCCTCCAGGCTCTCCAGAACCGCCTCGAGGCGACTTTGTGCCGCCTGCAGCGCCGACGCCGTGCCCGCCGTGACGAGCTTCGCGGTCACCACCTCGTGGTAGAGAGGAGGGACGCTCACGACGACGCCGTTGTCGGTGACCGTCTCGGTCATGTCGAACAGGTACTGCTCGGGAGGAAGGCTGCCGGCGGCGCTGCGGCTGCTCCGAAAGGACGCGGCCAAGCTCGGTTCGACTTCGCCCGGCGGCGTCCGGAGCGGCCTGTGCGTCAGCTCCTCGATGATGCCGTAGGCGCCGGCGGCACCAAGGGCGGTGCCGAGCGTGACTCCGAGAAACCCCCTCCGACTGAGCGGCGCGTCCTTTGCACCCATCGACCCGATCCTCCTGCTGTCTCGCCGTCCGGGAAGGATGCGGCTCCGACTCTTCCCTCCGGCGCAGCCTACCGGGCGATCCACTGCCGCCAAAAACGAACCGGGCTCGCACTCCGGCCGCCGGGCGAATGCGGTCAGGACTGGATCAGAATTGGTCGGCCTCGCCTGTGCCGTTGCCGCCCCGGTCGCGGTCGATCCAACTGGCGAACTTGTCGAAGGCCTGCTGCACCCCGCCGCCGGCCCGCTCGACCATCCCCGAGAAACGCTGCCTGTAATGATGGACGGCCGAATTGAAGTCCTCCGACGGCGGCGGCTCCTGGCCGCGGCGCAGGTAGGTCCCCGACCTGATGCGGTCGAAGTCGCCGGAGGCGACCCAGCCGATCAGCTCCTTCACCCTCCGGACGGGGAAGGGGTGGGTGCGGCCGATCTCCTCCCAGAAGCGGGCATAGCGTGCGAAGGAGTCCGGCTCCTCCTCGTACTCGGTCGCCTGGCGGATGAAGACGTTGACGTCGAGGTCCTTCACCGGGCCCCCGGCGATGCGCATGAGCGTCCGGCAGGGGATCATGGGATCGCCGATGACAAGGGCGCTCGCACGGTCCGCCGTCAGCTCGGCCATCCGCGACCATTCGAGGAGGGCGTAGTAAAGGGCGTAGAGGGGAAGGCCGGCGAGCGGCTGGCTGCGGAGGAACCCCTGCAGGATCATCGTCACGATGTCGAGGGTCGTGGTCAATCCGACATGGTCGGCGAGCACGTGTCCCATCTCGTGCGCGAGGACCGAACGCAGCTCCTCCTCGGAGTAGCCGGCGACAAGGCCCGAGGCGACCAGGGTGACGGGCTCGTTCGTCCCGATCGTCATGGCCTGCCCCACGGGCGCCTGGGTGACGTATAGCTGCGGGCACCTGGCGAGGTCGAGGGTGTTGGCGCACTGCCGTTGCATCGCCCAGGCACTCGGCATCTGGTCCTCGCCGAGGCGGACGGCGTTGCCGAGCATGATCTGGCGGAAGCGGCGCTCGTACTTCATCTCCGAGAGCTTCTTCACGAGCTTGTCGAGCATGGGGAGAGAGCGGAGGGCGGCGGTGGCTGCCCGGTCCGCCGGATGGGCGAAGGCCTGCGAACTGATCTCGGGGTACCTGAGCGCCGGCTCGATCGTCGTCATAGTCCCCTCCTGGCAGGGCCGCCCCAATGTCTAGCCGAGCTGGGCCGCCGGCGTGGCGCGGGCCTCACAGGGCCGCCCACCGCGAGTCGAAGGAAGCACGGGGACTGCCTTCCAGCTCCTGGCGCCTACGAGCCAGGCGCCCCATCGCCCCGTTGAACAGGGCGAAGCTGCCGCCGCCGAGCTCCCTCGCGTTGTACATCGCTGTCTCGGCGTCGCGCACGAGCTCGTCGGGAGTGCGACCGCCCGAGGCGGTGGAGACGATGCCCACGCTGATGCTCGGCGTCACGAGGCGGCCGGCGAGCTCGAGCGGATCCCCGACCGCAGCGATCATCCGCTCGGCGATCGAGGCGGGCTCGTCGTGGAAGCAGATGTCTTCCGCCACGACCACGAACTCGGCGCCGCCGGAGCGGGCCACGGTGTCGGTCGTGCGGATGGAGCGCCGGATGCGCCCCCCGATTTCCACGAGCAATTCGTCGCCGGCCGCGTGGCCGAGGGTCTCGTTCACCACCGTGGACCGGTCGACACCGAGGCACATGACCGCCACGGTGCCCTCGTGGCGCGACAGCCGCGCGAGCGCCCGTTCCAGCCGGTCGTGCAGGAGCGGCCGGTTGGCCAGCCCGGTCAGCGGGTCGGTGAGCGCCCGGAGGGCGAGGGGGCCCACTTGGGCCCTGGGTGTGGTGATGTCGGAGCCGCGCTCCTCTGACGGCTGCGCGGCAGCGCCGGCCCCGAGCTCGCTCGAGCGCGCCGCCGCCTGGTACAGGACCGCCATGAGGTCGCCGGCCGCATCGAAGATCGGCGACCGGCTCAGGTGCAGCGGGACCCTGACCCCGTCGGTCCGCCAGGCCCACACCTCCCCGGCACAGAGCCGACCCGAGACAAGTGAGGGCCAGTCGCTGCCGGCGCGCAGCGCCACGACCGCCTCCAGGCGAAGGCCGAGCATCGCCTCCCGGCTCTGTTGCAAGAGCTCGAGCCAGGCCCTGCTGCAGTAGACGATCTTTCCCGACCCATCGAGTATGAGGGAGGCATGCGGGCTCTCGGCCAGCAGCGCGAGGACGGTTTTCTTCTCCAGCACAGCCAGCGCGGCAGAAGACGCCTCTGACTCCCCCGATCCGCCGATCATTTGTCTTAGTTGTCGGCAGCAATGCCGTTCCCATTGAGCAACCGCGCTCGTTTTCCCCGGGCGGCGCCCGGGAAGCTTCCCGGCGCCCCGGGCGTTGGCAGCGTCATGCCGACGATGAGTGAGACGCAGGTGTGGTCGTTCCTCGATGCGATGCCGGCTCGCCCCGCCGTGCTGGCGACGACACGGACGGACGGCAGTCCTCATGCCGCCCCGGTCTGGTACGCCGTCGACGAAGGGTCGATCGTCTTCAACACCGGTGAGCAGACCGTCAAGGCTCGCAATCTCCGCCGTGACGCCAGGGTGACCCTCGTGGTCGACGACGACCGCCCGCCGTTCTCGTTCGCCCTTGTGACCGGCCGGGCCACCCTCTCCGAAGACCTCGCAGAGGTCAGGCACTGGGCGGTGGTCATCGGGGGGCGCTACATGGGCGCGGAGCGCGCCGAGGAGTTCGGCGCCCGGAACGGGGTGCCGGGCGAGCTGCTCGTCCGCGTCCGGCCCGACCGGCTGCGAGGGGTGAGCGACCTCTCCGAGTGATCCCGGCCTGGTGGTGCACAGCGTGCTGAGGCTAGGGTTCGCCGACACATCGGAATCCTGAAAGCCGGGAGGACCAGGGTGCGGCGACGGCCACAGCTGCTCGTTTGCATCGCCACGCGGCGACGGCTGCAGCTGTTCGCCTGCATCGCCACCACCGGTCTCGTGGCGGCGGCCGGAGTGTCAGTCGAGGGTGCGGCGGCCGCAGCGCCAGCCGCCGCCAACTACGCCCGCCCGTGGACGAACCTGCTCGAGAACCCCGGAGCCGAGGCAGGTGATGACTCGGCTGAGGGCTGGGATGCCGTCACCATTCCGGGTTGGCAGATAGGCCACGGCCTGCCGACGGTGGTCCGCTACGGCACCGCCGGGTTCCCGGTCCGATCCGGCCAGGGCTCGGCGCCAAGAGGTCGCCAGCTGTTCGCCGGCGGGACAGGCGGCACTGCTGTGCTCACCCAGCGGGTGGCGATCAGGGCGGCGGCAGGCATCTCCCGAGGCGCCCGTTTCTCTCTCTCGGGTTGGACCGAGGCCCCGAGAACCGGATACGTCAGGCTCGAGGTTCGCTTCGGGTCACGAGGCGGATCGAAGCTCCGTGTGATGCAGGCCGTAACGAGGCGACGGCCGGGAGGCACGCGAGAACTGGCTCTGCAAACGATCAAGGGCCTCCTCCCGCCCGGGACGACGAGCGCCGAGGTCGTGCTGGTTCTCGGGACGAGGCTGACCGACTACGACGGCCCGGACAGCCCCAGGGTCGGCTACAACCGCGCCGTTGCCGACGACATCTCGCTCAAACTCTCCGTCTCGGTGAAAGCACCCCGCCCGCTGGCGCCGCCTGCGTCGCATGTTCCCCGGTTCCGCCATGTCTTCCTCGTCTACATGGAGAACGAGGACTACACCAGCGTTGTCGGGAACACTGCCGAGGCTCCGTTCCTCAACAGCCTCCGCCGTCGGGGCAGCCTCCTCTCCAACTTCTTTGCCGAAGAGCACCCGAGCGACGGCAATTACCTCGCTCTCGGCGGGGGGAAGCACTTTCGGGCTGCCGCTCACCGATCCGCTCGAGTCCAACCCTCGCTACACCATCGACGCCCCCAACGTCGGCGACCTCGTCTCCTCCGCCCACGAGACATGGCGGGGCTATCTGCAGAGCGCCAACGGCCCCTGCGACGACACTGTGCACGGCTACTACTGGAACGACGATCTGCCCATGCTCTACTTCAAGGACGTGCGGGAGCGACCTTCCTACTGCGCCGAGCATCTCGTGCCCATGTCGCAACTGGGCCGAGACCTGAGGCACGCCGGCACGACCCCCGACCTGGCCTGGATCGGGCCGAACGACTGCACCGACATGGAGGGGTGCGGGATAAAGGCCGGCGACGAGTTCCTCGCCGGCACGCTCCGCACGATCTTCGACTCACCCGCCTGGACCTCGGAGCCGAGCCTGCTCGTAGTCACCTTCGATGAGGACGGCTACGACTATGAGCGGCCGGCGCAGCGCGTGGCGACAATCGTGGTCGGGTCGCGCTTTGTCAGGCCGGGCTACGTCTCCACTGCCCGCTACACCCACTACAGCCTCCTGCGGACGATCGAGTCGGCACTAGGCCTCGGCTCGCTCACCGACAACGACCGGTACGCCAGCCCCCTCAATGACGTGTTCAGCGACCCGCCCAACGACGTGGGCGCCGGCGGGCGGGGGAGTGGGGGAGGGGGCGGAGGGGGCTGGCCCGGTGCCGGACCACCCCCGGGCGCGCTGTCCCCGACTGCACTGCGCAGCGGTTCGCCTGCGGGTCGGCCACCGGGCGAGGCGCCTGCGCGTCGGCCACCGGGCGAGCCGGCCTTCGGTGCATCCGGCGAGGGGCGCTCGTCTGGGGCGGGACCAGTGGCCTATGTCGTCAACTCGGCGTCGGGCACCGTCACCCCGGTGAGGCTCGCCCTTCGCCGCGCCGAGGCATCCATCAAGGTGGGCCGCGATCCGGTCGCCGTGGCCGTGGCGCCGGACGGGACGACTGCATATGTGGTCAATCACGGGTCGAACTCCGTCACGCCGATCGACACGGCGACGAACCGCCCGGGCCGGCCGATCCCGGTCGGGCGCGGGCCGAGCGCCATCGCCATCACGCCGAGCGGCGCTACCGCCTACGTCGTCGACACGGCCTCAAATGCCGTCACGCCGATCAACACATCAACTGCGCGCCCCGGCGCGCCGATCCCGGTGGGGGACCGGCCGGTAGCGATCACCGTCGCCCCGGACGGCCGGAAGGCCTTGGTCGCCGACCAGCTGGCCGGAGCCGTCACGCCCATCACGACGGCCACCAACAATCCCGGGCGGCCGATCGGCGTCGGCTCGTACCCCTCGGCCGTGGCGATCACGCCGGACGGGTCGACGGCATTCGTGACCAACTACGGTTCGGACACGGTCACCCCGATCCATCTCGCCACCGGTCGGGCCGGCCCGGCGATAAAGGTCGGCGGCGCTCCTGACGCCCTAGCCATCACCGCCGGCGGAGCTACAGCACTGGTCGCCGACGGCAACTCCGGAACGGTCACACCGATCTCCACGACGAGCCTCCGCCCTGGGCGCGCCATCCGCGTCGGATTAGCCCCCACGGCCCTCGCCGTCGACCCAAGCGCGCCGCTCGCCTATGCCGTCAACACGATCTCCGGAACTATCACGCCGATCGACACCACCAGCCTGCGGGCGGCGCCCCCGGTGTCAGTCGGGAAGTACTCGTATCCGACCGCCATCGCCTTCACAGACAAGGGCTCGACCGCTCTCGTGCTCGGCACGTACAACGGGACAGCTGTCGAGATCGACGGCGTCGCTCGCCGCCCGGTCGCCTGGTTCAAGGTGGGCTCCTATCCCGGAGCAGTTGCGATCGCACAGCCTCCCAGGTGATCGTGCGTGGCGGCGTCCGTTTGCAGCTACATGAAGAACAGGTTACGATTCCGAGACGGGCGTGCGTGGGATCCCAAGTGGGGAGGCGCCTGTTGCGGACATTGGCGTCGATCAGGAGGGCACTAAAGGCTCATGCAACGGAAACTGAGGCTGGGGACAGCCTGGAAGGCGGGAGCCGCGCTCGGCGTGGCTGCCCTGTTACTGGCGGCCTGCGGATCGGGGAGCACAGCTCCGAAGAGCACAGGCTCTACAGCTGTCACGACCACGACGCTCGGGGCGCACAGGTCGGGTGGGACCGTCTATTGGGCGCTGCCCCCTGCGGTCACACCGAACTGGATATTTCCCTTTGCCAGCCTGAGCTTCTTCTCTGTGTCGAATCAGCAGGAGTTCCAGTACCTCATGTACCGGCCCCTCTACTGGTTCGGACCACCGACGGCTGCGGCAGCGACGGTGGACTACGCCCTCTCGCCGGCCGATGCCCCCACCTATACCGGCGGCGGCAAGACGATCGTCGTCAACTTGAAGGGGTGGAAGTTCCACGACGGCCAGGTGGTGGACGCCCAGAGTGTCATCTTCTGGATGAACATGATGAAGGCTGAGGCGGCCAACTGGGCCGGCTACGTGCCAGGGTCGCAATCGTTCCCGGGCAACGTCGTCAGCTACTCGGCCTCGAGCCCAACGGCGCTCTCGGTCACCTTCCACCTGACGGGCGCCTTCAGCTCCACGTGGTTCACCTACAACGAGCTGTCCCAGATCGTCCCGATGCCCGAGGCGTGGGACGTCACCTCCCTCACCGGCGCCCCCGGCTCGGGCGGGTGCGGAAAGCTTTCCTCCGGCCCGATGACCGGCGCGGCGACGATGAAGGCCTGCGCGGCGGTGTGGAAGTTCGACACCGACAACAACGGCCAGTCAAAGACCCCGCAGATGGCAAGCGACCTGTCCACCTACGGGAGCAACAAGCTGTGGGCCGAGGGCGCCGACGGCCCGTGGATGCTGTCCGTCTTCGACGCCTCGAGCGGCCAGGCCACATTCGTGCCCGACGGGACCTACAGCGGGCCGCAGAAGCCGATCATCAGCAAGTTCATCGAGGTTCCCTACACCTCTGACACCGCCGAGTACTCCGCCCTCAGCACGGGCGGCGCCGGTGCTCCCGAGGTGGGCTACATCCCGGCCCAGGACGTCCCTCAGTACGCGGGCAACCCGGGCGGCGTCGGGGCCAACGCCTCCGCCGTGTCGGCCAACTACAACCTCGTTCCAGTCGAGACGTGGCAGATCAACTACTTCCCGTACAACTTCAACTCGACGGGCGACGGGGGACAGGCGGGCTCGATCTTCAAGCAGCTCTACTTCCGCCAGGCCATCCAGGACGGCATCGACCAGCTCGGCATCATCAAGGGCTACTACAAGGGCTACGGGGTGCCGACCTACGGGCCGGTGCCGGCTTACCCGCCGAACCCCTTCGAGAGCTCCCTCGAGAAGTCCCCGAACGGGCCCTACCCGTTCAGCACGGCCAAGGGGGTCGCCCTCTTGAAGGCCAACGGCTGGAAGGTGACGCCAGGTGGGACTGACACCTGCGCCAAGCCGGGAACAGCGGCCGGAGACTGCGGAGCGGGCATCTCCAAGGGAGCCCCGCTCACCTTCAACGAGGCGTATGCCTCCGGCTCTATCACCTTGACAGAGGCGGTCACCGACGAGGTGGCGCAGTGGGCCAAGGAGGGCATCCACGTCACCACCAAACAGGAGCCCTTCAACCAGGTGCTCGGCTACGCCGCCCCCTGTGTCCCGAAGGTCACCCCGGCCTGCCAGGCCTGGGAGCTCGCCAACTGGGGCGGTGGCTGAATCTTCTCGCCCGACTACCTCCCGACCGGTGAGGAGATCTTCCAGACCGGCGCCGGGTCGAACACCGGGGACTACAACGACCCGATGAACAACTCCCTCATCCACCAGACGAACATCAGCGCCAGCATCTCGGTGCTCGACAAGTGGGAGAACTACCTCGCCCTGCAGCTGCCGGTCACCTGGCAGCCAATCGCCGAACAACTGGACGAGGTCTCCACCAAGCTCGGTGGCGTGACACCGCTGAACTCGTTGCTCAGCCTCACCCCGGAGTACTGGTACTTCAAGAAGTAACAAGGAAGCCTCAAGACGAGTGCGGCCCGGCCGGCGAGTTCGCCGGCCGGGCCACTCGACGTCCCGACAGCGAGCACCGGCCGGCTGCACGTCCCGTGGTGGCCGCCGCTCGAGCAGAGGCGAGCCAACCGCGTCGGCCCCACCCCGAACACAGGGAACCTACGGCAATATTACATAACGGACATTATCGGCGCTCCCGTAGGCTCTCGCCCGCAGGCAACGACGAGGCGGGTCGGTACGGTTGTGACGGTGACGGCCTGGTTGGTGGAGGGAGTCGAGCTGCCCTTCGGTGACCGTGTGCGGACGCTGTGGATCGACGAGTCAGGCTCTGTCGGGGACCACCCAATCAGAAATGCCGAGAGGCTGCCGGGACGCTACGTGCTGCCCGGGCTGGTCGATGCCCACTCCCATCCCGCCGTCGCTGAAGGGCCTGCCGGTCCGGTGGCGCTAGGAGAGAGCGAGACACGAGCCAATCTCCTCGTGTGGGCGGAGAACGGGATCACCCCTCGTCCGTGAACGTGGGCTCCCCCGCGGGCACTTGACGCTCAACCTCTCCCCCTGTCCGCGCCAACCGGTGGTGCGTGCCGCCGGCCGGTTCCTTGTACCCGGAGCGCGCTACTTCGAGGAGCTCCTCGTCGAACCGGTGAACGAAGCCGACCTCGTCGGCGTGGCCTTACAACAGCTCGCGGGCGGTGCCTCGTGGGTCAAGGTGATCGCGGATTTCCCGCAGGTACCGGAGTTCACCGACAACAAGCGCACCTACCCACTTGAGCTCATCGCCGAGTTGTGCACGGCGGTCCATCTGGCGGGCGCTCGCGTGGCGGCCCATACGACCTTGCCGGGGGTCGGCACGTTGGTGTGCGCCGGAATCGACTCGATCGAGCACGGCACGCAGCTTGACCGATCCACAGTCGAGGAGATGGGACGCCGAGGCGTGGCTTGGACCCCGACTCTTTGTGCCGTCCTCGGCTCCGGTCAGGATGTCGATGCTCCGCCTGAGCGACGAGAGCGAGCGCAGGAGGCTCGGGAGCGACTGGCCGAGCTTCTCCCACTGGCCGTTCGCCTCGGCGTGCCCGTACTGGCGGGCACAGACGTTGTCGGCTCAATACCCGAAGAGGTGGCCCTGCTCGCCCAGCTCGGCCTCGAGCCGGCACAGGCGCTGGCCGCCGCCAGTGAGTGGGGACGCCGCTTCATCGGGGGACCGGACGACCACACCGACATCGTCACCTACGGAGAGGACCCAAGGACAGATCCCCTCACTGCTCGCTCACCCGGTGGCCGTGGTGCTCGGCGGCCGGCGGCTGCGTTAGCGAGCAGGCGAGGTCATCGGCGTCCCGCCCGCCGGGGGCGCGAACGCCTGCAGCCCGTAGCCACTCCCCGAATCGACGAACAGGTAGTTGTCGGCGAAGACGGGCTGTCCGAACACGGCCGCGTTCGTCCGGATGAAGCCGATGATCGCTCCGGTGGTGGCATTCATCAGGTAGACGCCGAGGTCGTTGTAGGTGCTCTGCCAGGTCGGGGCGGCGACTACGCCGCCGCCGTCCTCCGTCGGGGTGGCGACGATCATGCCCGAGAGGCCCGTCTGCCACGTCGGGGCGCCGGTGGCAGGGTCGAGGGCCTGCACCGAGCCCGGGTAGTTCACCTGGTTGATCGTCGTGGCGTCGCCCCCGCCGATGATGAGCTGGCTCCCGTCCCAGATCGCCGCCGAGTCGCACTCGGTCGCCCCGCCCTTGTAGGGCACGGTGATCCGCGTCTGCCAGACCGGGCCTGCGTTCAGATCGCCCTGGGCGAAGGCGTAGAAGATGCCGTTCTTGTTGCAGGCGCCGACCATCGGGGTCGAGACGTTGTTGATCGTCGCCGTCCACACCGTCGGTGAGGCGCCGAAATCGGAGTCGTCTGTCCGCTGGGCCACAGGCACCTGCCACGAGTCGACCGGCGTAAGGCTGTTCGGGTCGAGGCTCACGATCGACTCGTTGTAGAGGGGCTCGCCGCTCGTGGCGTAGCCGTTGCCCGTGGTGACCACGATGTCGCCGTTCGACAGCAGAGCCGGGCTGGACCAGATGCTTCCCCCATCTTTTCCTGTCGGCGTGTCCTGCCACTTCGCCACCTGCGCCCCGGTGCTCTGGTTGAACGACACCAGGCCTCCTTGGACGAGGGGTGTGTCGCAGTTCGACGAGATGCCCACATAGACGTCGCCGTTGGTGACAAGGGGCGAGCCCCAGGAGTAGTAGCTCTGCACGGTCGTCGAAGGGGTGTCCACGAGCGCCTTCCACACGACGGCGCCGCTTGTGGCGTCGAGGGCGTAGAGATGGCCGTCGCCGGAGTTGACGAAGACCGTCGGGGCCCCGCTCACCGGGTCGTCGGCCACCGTGGCGGTGGCGATGATGCCCTGAGCGACGGACCCGCACTTGCCACCCTTCGGCCGCTTGTCGACGCCGAGGTAGAGCGACCAGATCACGGCACCTGTCGTCTCGTTCACCGCATAGAAGTCGCCGTCGTCAGCGCCGATGTAGACGACCCCATCGGCGACTGTCGGGCTCGCCAGCAGCCGGTTGGTGCCACCCTTCGGCGCTGCCGGAGGCGTCCACTTCCAGCTCTGGCTGAGCATGGCTGCGTTGGCGGGTGTGATCGCGGTGGCGCCCGCGTTGTACGAGCTGTGGGTCGGGCCGTCCAGGTAGGCCGGCCAGTCGCCGACCCCCTGGGCGGCGCTGGGTACCCCCCGGACGGCGAGCAACGTGGCCAGCAGGAGGCCGGTGGCCGCAATCACGCCGAGGTGACGGCGCGTCCATACTCGTGACAGGTAGTGCCTCACAGCGGGTCCCCCTCCAGGCTCGTCCCCCCGCGGCTGCATCCGCAACCTGGCATGTTAGAGGCCGCCTTCCCTGGTCGGGAAATCGAGGGCGGTAAACCCCCCGCTCAGCAATCGGGGTTGCTCGGGCCCCCGTGGCCCTTCGCTGCCACGGGCGGCGATGAACATCAACCGGGTGCCCGCCCCTGGCCTATTCCCGTCTCCGATCAGAGCACCTATTGGCCGCCGAGCCAGGGGCCAGACGTCGGGACCCAGTAACGCAGCTTTCCGTCGAGGAGGTTTTCCAGCTTCCCGCCGTTGCGCTCGATGACGATCTTCGAGGCGATATTGGTGTCGTCACAGGTCACGAGGGCCGGATCGATGCCGAGTCGGTGAGCGTGCGGCAGCGACTCCCTGAGCATGGCCGTGGCGTGCCCCTGTCGCCGGGCGGTCGGCCGCACCTCGTAGCCGATGTGGCCGCCGACCCGGAGCAGATGATCGGTCAGGCGGTGGCGGATCGAGAGCCGGCCGAGGTACCGGTGGCCGTCCACCCACCACAGCGTGGTCTGGGGAACCATCCCGGCGGGGCGGGCGGGGTCCTCCACCTCCTCGGCGCGGAGCCGCTCGACGTAGATCTCGAACTCCGCCGCCCCGGTCAGATGGGTGGCTCTCAGCTCGACGAGCCGGCCTTCGGCCTGGTGCTCGGCCATGGCCTCGACAAATGAAGCGTGGTAGGTCAGGTCCGGGGCGACGAGCAGTGCCATCTCCACAGTCTCGCGGCCGGCCGTCGTCCGGGCGGCCGACAGCCGGCGTGACACTCTCAGCGAGGGGTCAGGCGGTCCACCCATGCCTCAGTGCCGACGAGCACCTCGGTTACGAGCTCCGGGGGAAACAGGCCGTGGTCGACGACACCGGCCTGGGAGGCGAGCCTGGAGGCCAGTTGGGCGGGGTCGCCGACTTCGCCCACGTACTCGGCCAGCACTCCCCCGTCGGGTGTGGGCGGCAGGGGACGCAGCTGGCACCGGCTGATGTGGCGCACTGTCGCCGCCAGGCCGAATCCCATGAGCTCGAGCGGGACAGGAGGATGGATCTCGTCCACCAGCTTGTTGCTCGAGACGATCACCACGAAGCGGTCAGCCGCCGCCGCCACGATCTTCTCCCGTGTGTGCGCCCCTCCCCCACCTTTCACCAGCCACATCTCGGGCGAGACCTGGTCGGCCCCGTCGATGGCGATGTCGAGCCGGCTCAGGTCATCGAACGGGCGGATGTCGAGGCCGAGCTGGCGGCCACGTTCCTCGGTGGCCGCCGACGTGGCGACGCAGACAATGTTTCGGTGCTCGTCGCTGCAGTGCCGGCAGTAGGTACGCGACGGTCGACCCGGTGCCGAGCCCGACGGTCATGCCGTCTTCGACGAGGTCCGCCGCCAGCTCCGCCGCCAGGCGCTTCTCGTCCTCTGCGTCGCCCACGGTGGCGAAAGATAGTCCCCTTCACCCGGAGGCGACGTCTGCGGGGACAGCACCGGCCCGGCACACTCCTGCATTGCCGCCGGTCGCTTTCTCATTGGGCGCCTGACTATTTACCCATGGGACACTTGATTCACTTCCCATTGGCCCACGGAGCCGGTTGTTCCTGCCCGAAAAACCCGTGTCATAGATGATTAAAGATGCAGCCTCTGTTGGTAAGACTTCTGAACGGCACATCGAAAGACCAAGTTAACCGTCGGTCATTCCGGGAGAGGAGAGGAAGTTGCCAACTGCTCCACAGTGGGTCTTCGGGCGGGCGGCGGCAATCACCACATCGGGCCTGCTTTGCCTGGCATTCCTGACGCAGACGTCCCTGGCGAGCGCCGGAGCCGCCGGGTCGGTGTCAACGCATCCGGCCACAGGCACGCCGCAGTTGGCGACCACAGGAACTCCGGAGCAAGTTCGCCAACTGGTGCAATGCGGCAACACGATGTATGCCGTCGGCACCTTCACCAAGATCAATAAAGGCAAGCAGACCTTTACGCGCAACAATGTCTTCAGCTTCAAGGCCTCGGCTCCCTACACCGTGACGTCGTGGAACCCGGACGTGAGCGGCACCGTCAACTCCATCACCTTCAACGGGGCAAACTGCTCCCACGCCTACATCGGCGGGGCGTTTCACAGCGTCCACGGGTCGCCGGCAACCGACATCGCCGAGATCGACACCACCACCGGCGCTCTCGTGAGCTCGTTCGGCCACACGGCCAACGGCCAGGTGGAGACCCTGCGCAGCTTCAGGGGGCACATCCTCGTCGGCGGCTACTACACGGTGATCAACGGGAGCAGCACCGATGACTACATGACCAGCCTCAACCCGACCACGGGCAAGGATGACGGGCTCATCCACCTGAACATCTCGGGCCACTACCAGTACCCCGGCGTCCGCCCCAACCCCACCAAGGTCTACAACCAGGCGATCAGCTACAGCGGGACCCTCGACCTCGTGATGGGCGACTTCACCTCTGTCGGCGGCCAGAAGCGCCAGCAGATATTCATGCTCGACCTGGCCACGACGCCGGCCACCGTGACCGGCTGGACATCCCCGCAATGGGACGGAAGCAAGGGTGTGCTCAGCAAGTCGAATCCGCACGGCTATCCGTACGAATGCGCCGACAACGAGCCGTTCTACATCCAGGCCGCCGCCTGGTCACCCGACGACACTACGGTCTATATCGCCACGACGGGCCTGAAGCCGAACGGTACTCCGGCCGGTCGCTACCCCCGCTCCGGCCTGTGTGATGCTGCAGCCGCCTTCCCTTCGACCGAGAAGCCGGTGCTCGACAAGTGGATCAACTACACCGGCTGCGATTCGCTCTTCTCGGCCGTGGCGAGTTCCGCCACGGCGTACTTCGCCGGCCATGAGCGGTGGTCGGAGAACCCCCGCGGCTGCAACTTCCAAGGGCCGGGAGCCATAGCTGCGCCTGGGATCGAAGGGTTGTCGCCCGGCACCGGACACCTCATCTACAACCCCACCCGCGCCCGCGGCTTCGGCGCCGACGACCTCCTCCTTACGAGCGCCGGCCTGTGGGTGGCGAGCGACAACTACAAGGGCAGCGCCATGTGCGGCGGCCTGCTCAACCACGCCGGGATCTGCTTCTTCCCCAATTGAGCCACCGACAGGGGTGGGCTGCGCCCACTACCTGAGGTGGGGCGGATGGAAGGCGGGGCGTTGCGCAGCTACCGTCGGTGCTCGTCATGGCCGGCATCACCGTGCACCTCGTCGACGGCACCTACGAGCTCTTCCGGCAGTACTTCGGGCAGCGTCGCCGCCCACGCCCGGCTGACGACGGCGCCGAGGTCGGCGCCACGTGGGGGGTCCTCGGCTCCGTCCTGTCGATGCTCGCCGGCGAAGGGCCCCGCCAGTTGCGGAGCAGACCCGGGAAAGTCCACCTCGGCGTGGCGACAGACCACGTCATCGAGTCGTTCCGCAACGAGCTGTGGGCCGGCTACAAGACCGGAGCCGGTGTGCCCGATGACCTCCTGGCGCAGTTCCCTCTGCTCGAGGAGGGACTGGAGGCCCTCGGCGTCAAGAGCTGGCCCATGGTCGATCTCGAGGCAGACGACGCCCTCGCCACCGCGGCGCAGGTGGCCTCGGCAGATGCCCGGGTGGAACAGGTGGTGATCTGGACGCCGGACAAGGATCTCGGCCAGTGCGTCCGAGGCCGCCGGGTCGTGCAGTACGACCGACGCTCGAAGAGCCTCATCGACGCCGACGGCGTCCGGGCGAAGTTCGGGGTGGCACCTGAGTCGATCCCGGACTGGCTGGCCCTCGTCGGCGACTCCGCCGACGGCTTCCCTGGCATCCCGGGATGGGGCAAGCAGTCCGCCGCGGTAGTCCTCGAGGAGTACGGGCATCTCGAGTCCATCCCGCTCGACCCCCTCGAGTGGGCGCCACAGCTCCGGGGACGTGTCCGGGCGCCGGCGCTGGCGGCGCAGCTGGCGGCGGATTTCGAGCTGGCCGTGCTGTTCCGCGTGCTCGCCACGCTGCAGATCGAGCCGAGCCTGCTCTCTGCGGTCGACGAGCTTGCCTGGGGCGGCCCACGCGAGAGCTTCCGTCAGATAGCCCGATACCTGCAGGATCCGGGCATGGCCGAGCGTGCCGAGGCTCTCGCCTCCGCCACGGGACAGCTCTGAGCGCGGCCCTTTGCGGGCCATCTTCGGTGAAAATGGCCCGGTGAGCAGCCTGGGCGCAGCGCCAGTCTCCCGCCGCGGCTTTCTCGGCATCACCGCTGCCACCGCCGCCACGACCATCGGCGGCTGCAACTCCTCGGGAGCGGGGCGCCGCCCAGGCGCCAGGAAGGACAAGAGCGCCGGCCAGAGCGTGCCCGCCAAGACCCCGCCCGGACGCCCGGGCCTGCCGCCGAACCGGGCGGCTCCCGTCGGCTCGGACCAGCTTCCGCAGTTCGACCACCTCGTCGTGGTCATGATGGAGAACCACTCCTTCGACAACATGATCGGCATGCTCGGCCGGGGCGACGGGTTCGCCCGCGACCGGAAAGGTAAGCCCACTGCCACCAATCCCGATGGTCGCGGCGGGCTCCTGCACGCGTTCCACATGCCGACTCCCTGCCAGCTCACCGGACGGCCCTCGCAGACCTGGAACGCCTCCCACCAGCAGTTCGACCACGGGCGCAACGACGGCTTCGTCGTCTCGGCCTCCGGCCCGGTCTCGATGGGCTACTTCGACGCCGGCGACATGCCCTTCACCTACGACCTCGCCCGCACCTTCCCGATCGCCGACCGGTGGTTCTGCTCGGTCCTCGCCCAGACGTTCCCGAATCGCCGCTATCTGCTCGCCGGCACCTCACTCGGGCTCGTCGACGACTCCCTCCGCTTCCAGCTGCCGGCGAACGGGACGATCCTCGACCAGTTGAACCGGCACGCCATCTCGTGGCTCGACTACTCCTCGAGCCTGCCCGGCATCGGCGTCTGGCCCGCCCTCGTCGAGAACCCGGCCATCTCGGAGCGCATCGTCGACATCGGCCGCTTCTACCGCGACTGCGCGGCGGGGACATTGCCTTCCTGCTCCTTTGTCGACCCGAACTTCAGCACCTCGTCAGAGGAGGACCCCCAGGACGTCCAGTTCGGCGACGACTTCCTCTCCCGGGTGGTGAAGGCGGTCATGTCCGGCCCGAGGTGGCCGAAGACCCTGCTCGTGTGGACCTACGACGAGCACGGCGGCTACTTCGACCACGTGCCACCGCCGCCGGCTCCGGTGCCCGACGCCGTGCCGCCCATGCTGGCCAAGGGAGATGCCCCAGGCTCCTTCGACCGGCTCGGCTTCCGGGTGCCCGCAGGTGTGGTCAGTCCGTACGCCAAGAGGAGCTACGTCTCCCACACCGTCTACGACCACACCTCGATCCTCAAGCTGATCGAGACGAAGTGGAACCTCCCCGCCCTGACCTACCGGGACGCCGCCGCCGTCAGCCCCCTCGGGATGGTCGACTTCGGCCGACCGCCGGCGTTCCTCCGTCCCCCGTCGCTGGCCGCGCCGGCGGACGCGGCCCTGCGGGCGAGCTGTGAGATCTCCGGCCCGGGCACCATCCCTCCCCCCGGCGCCGTCACCGGGCCCTGATCACGGTGTCAGCTCCGGGCTACGGACGAGAATCGGTCAGGACGACAGCCAGTGGCGCTTGCGGAACAAGATCATGAGCAGCAGGACGGCCACGAGCTCGGTCCCGAGGCCGACGCCGAAGAAGATCCCCGGGCTGGCCAGGCGACCGACGAGCCAGCCGAAGTTCTGCCCGAAGAACCCGGTGAGGAACGTCAGCGGCAAAAAGACGGTGGCGATCACGGCGAGCTGCTTCATCACGACGTTCAGCCGGTTCGAGACGTTCGAGAGATGGGTGTCGACAGCGCTCGTGAGCAGGTCGCGGTAGCTGTCCACGAGGTCGCTGAGCCGGATGAGGTGGTCGTAGAGATCGCGGAAATAACGCTCGGCGTCCTCGGTCATGCCGGGCAGGACGGACGATCCGACGGCGACGGTGGCGAACATGTCCCGCTCGGGCGTGATGACCTTGCGCAGCCCGACGAGCTGGCGCTTCATGGCGAACAACGTCTTCAGCTGGGCCTCTGTCGGCTCCTCCAGGATCTCCTCCTCGATCTCGTCGATCTGGTCGTCGAAGCGCGCCATCATGGGGAAGTAGCTGTCCACGAGGGCGTCCGCGATGCGGTAGAAGAGCATGATGCTGCTGGCCTCGGCATGGTGGCGCCAGGCCGAGGCGTGCCTGCGCAGGTCGTCGAAGATCCTGGACTCGGTCTTGCGGACTGTGACGAGGAAGGCTTCGGCGTAAAAGCAGTGCACCTCCTGGCATGCGCTGCCCTCGTCGTTCGCCCCGTACAGCACGAAGTGGGAGAAACCCTCGTAGTCATCGTGCTTCGGGCGCTGGTCGAAGTGCTCGGCGTCCTCGACGGCGAGGGGATGGAACTTGAAGACGTTGGTCAACAGGTCCGTCCCTCTCACGTCCATGGCCACGATGTCGAGCCAGAACGGTGCCGGGGCCTCGCAGGCCACTCGCACCTGTTCGGCGGTGACGTCGCTCGTCACCGTGCCGTCGGCCGCCATGAGGACCATCTCCATGGCCAGATTCTCCCTCCCCCCACGCCGGAATGGGCGGACTGTGGCCATGCGGGCGCGCCGGCCTACTCCGGAGACGCCGGCCGCACCTCCCCCGCCACCTCGCCGAACCCGAGCCGGTGCCCGTCCGCGCCCGGGGCGGTGGCCCGGATCCTCACCACGTCGCCGTCTTCGAGAAAGCCCCGCTGCGTGCCGTCGGGAAAGCTCAACGGCTCGGTCCCGTTCCGGGTCAGCTCGACGAAGGACCCCTGCTCCCCCGGCCCGGGGCCGCTCACGGTCCCCGATCCGTACAGGTCACCGGTGCGAAGCGAGGCCCCGTTCACGGTCATGTGGGCCAGTTGCTGGGCAGGCGTCCAATACATGGTGGAAAAGGGGGGCCTGCTCACGACGGTTCCATTCCACTCGACCTCGAGGCGCAGGTCGAGGCCCCACGGCTCCGCATCGGCCAGATAGGCCTCGACGGCCGGTTCCCGCGGGGGCGGTTGGAGGCGAGCGGCCTCGAGAGCCGCCAGCGGAACGACGAAGGGCGAGACCGACGTGGCGAAGGACTTACCGAGGAACGGCCCGAGGGGCACGTACTCGAATGCCTGTATGTCCCGGGCGGACCAGTCGTTCAGCAGCACGGCGCCGAAGACGTGGTCGGTGAAAGCCCCGATGGGAACGGCCTCGCCGAGGCGCGAGCCGACCCCCACCAAGAAACCCACCTCTGCTTCGATATCAAGCCGCTCCGACGGCCCGAAGAGCGGCGGCTTCCCGCTGCCCGCCCCCCGTTGGCCCCGCGGACGGACGACAGGCGTCCCGGAGACCACGACCGTGCCGGCCCGGCCGTGGTAACCGACGGGTAGGCGCTTCCAGTTGGGGGTGAGCGGTGGCGAGTCGGGCCGGAATATCCGACCCAGGTTCGTCGCGTGGTGCTCGGAGGAGTAAAAGTCGACGTAGTCGGCCACCTCGAAGGGGAGGTGCAGGCTCACCTCCTCCCGGTGATGCAGGTACGGCTCGACCCGGCCCGGTTGCCCGCCGTCCGACAACCACTCGCTGAACAGCTCCCGCACCCGCCGCCAAGACGCTGGGCCGCCCGCCATGAAGGCGTTGAGGGAGGAGGCGCCGAGTGCTTCGGCCTCGGGCAGGCCGGCCGCCGACGCTGTGGCCGCCGCGTCGAGCACGTGATCCCCGATGGCCACGCCGAGGCGCCGGCGCCCGTCACCGGTGGAGAACAGGCAGTAGGGCAGGCAGTCGATCGGGAAGTCGGACAGCTCCGGGACCGGAACGGCGAGGCTCACGGTGCGAAGAGGCCACTGAGCAGGCCCAGGCGGACCAGGTCGTCAATCGGCTCCGGCACGCTGCACGTGCCGAAGCTCCGGAAGCGCCGCCGGGCCTCGGTCACGTGGGCGGAGTCGAGGGCTTCGACGCCTTTCACCACGAGCGCCTCGTCCCTTTCTGCGAGCAGAGCCGTGATCTCGTCCGGTGTCGCCCCCTCGAGAGACGCCGCCGTGGCAAGCAGGATGTTCAAGAAGCCCTGTTGTTCCATCACCTCTCCCCCGCCGGCCACGGGGACGTCGTGGCGAACCCCGGCATGCAAGCCGGCTGTGCACTTGAAGGCCAGGTGGCGAGAGGCACAGCCGTGGAGGAAGGCGGCCACCTCCCGTTCCGGTGGGAA
Source organism: uncultured Actinomycetota bacterium (assembly GCA_963754255.1). GTDB lineage: Bacteria > Actinomycetota > Acidimicrobiia > Acidimicrobiales > Bog-793 > CAVWEW01. Next base: position 610,597 of record CAVWEW010000001.1, on the reverse strand, counting down.
AGAGGCCGGTGTCGGTCCGCCAGTGCGCAGCTTGGCCCGCACCCCATGCTCGGCCAGGACGTCGAGCACGTCCTCGAGCTCGTCTCCCCGGGGCACCTCCACGTACCCGGAGACGGCCGGCGACAGCTCGGCCACCCGTGCCGCCGCTGCCTCCGCCCGGGCGGGTGCGCCTCCGCCCGGGCCGAGCGGGATCTCGAGGGCGACGAGGCTGACGGATCGATCCTCCACGAGGCCGCCCCAAACCGAGTCGACCGACACCGGCCCGCCACTTACGACGATGCTCACCGGGAGGGCTCTCACCTGTTGCTCACGGCGGAGCTCGGCGATCAGCTCGGGGATGCGGGAGTCCGGGCAGACGAAGGGCCCGACGAGGTCGGCGTGGACAGACAGCTCGTGGGCCCGATGCTCGGGCACAGCCCGGCTCATGGGGGCGTTGCCCGGCGGAAAAAGGGCGGCGTCGTCGAAGAGGCCGCAGAAGAGTTCCGGGGCGCTCGTGTGCGGTGGCATCGAGCTGCATCGTAGGCTGCTACCGCCTAGCCTCCCGGCGGTGACCACCTCGGAGCTCCTGAGCCGGCTGTCCGCCATCGTCGGGGAGGCCGCCGTCCTGCACGGCGAGGCGATCCCGCCTGAGCTCACGACCGACGAAGGGCTCCTGTCGAGGCCAGCGGCTCCCGTGGCGGTGGTGACTCCTGCCACAGCCGAGCAGGTGGCCGCAGTTGTCTCTGTCGCCCGGGAGCATTCTGTCCCGCTCACCGCCCGGGGAAGCGCCACAGGGCTCTCGGGCGGCTGTGTCCCCCTCCCGGGCGGGATTGTGGTCTCTTTTGCCGCCATGAGGAGGATCCTCGAGATCGATCTCGAGAACCATGTCGCCGTGGTCCAGCCGGGCGTCAGCCTCTATGAGCTCGACGAGGCGGTGCGACCTCACGGCCTCTTCTACCCGGTGCAGCCCGGCGAGCAGAGCTCCTCGCTCGGAGGCAACGTCGCCACGAACGCCGGCGGGATGCGGGCAGTCCGCTACGGCGTCACGCGCCAGAACGTCCTCGGCCTCGAGATGGTCCTCGGCACGGGCGAGATCGTCCGTGCGGGCGGGAAATTCGTCAAGTCCTCCTCCGGTTACGACCTGACCCAGCTGGTGGTGGGATCCGAGGGCACCTTGGCGCTCGTCACCGAGGTGACCGTGAAGCTCCAGCCCCTCCTCGGCCACAGCGCGACGGTGCTGGCGCCTTTCGGCTCGCTGCGGGAGATCACTGCCGTCATCTCGCCCATCGTGGGGAGCGGGCTCACGCCTTCGATCCTCGAGTACATCGACTCGCTCACCATGCAGTCCATCACGGCCAGCGAGGGCATCGATCTCGCTATCGCCGAGGACCTGAGACAGAGCGCCAGCGCCTTCCTCGTGGTGGTGCTGGAGCAGCGGACCGGAGAACGCCTCGAGGACGATCTGGAGTCGCTGGCCGAGCTCCTCGGCGGGGCCGGCGCGCTCGACGTCTTTGTCCTCCCGGGGCCGGCGGCGGCCTCCCTCGTACGGGCCCGGGAGCGAGCCTTTTACGTCGCCAAGGCAGCCGGTGCGGACGAGATCGTCGACGTGGTGCTGCCCCGGGCGAGGATCGCCGACTTCCTCGAGACCGCTGCGAAGCTGGCGGCAGATCACGGCTGTGTCGCCATCGGGTGCGGTCATGCCGGCGACGGCAACATCCACCTGTCGGTGTTTCAGCCGTCCACCGAGCAGAGGGAGGGCTACCTGAGGGAGTTGTTCTCCGCCGGAGTCGACATGGGAGGGGCGATCTCCGGCGAGCACGGGATCGGCACGGCCAAGCAACGCTGTTTTCTCGAGCTCGAGTCCCCGGAGCGCATCGCCCTCATGCGCCGGATCAAGCAGGCTTTCGACCCTGATGCCATCCTCAACCCGGACAAGATCATGGGAGCGGGCCTGCCGGGCGGCGATGGGACCGCCCATCGGCCGGGCGACAGAGCGGCCGGGGCCTTTAGGCCATGAAAGGAGCGAGGGCCCTCCTCGAGACGCTCGTCGCCTCGGGTGTGGACACCTGCTTCATGAACCCCGGGACTTCCGAGATGCACTCTGTGGCGGCCCTCGATGACGTCTCGAGCTTGCGGCCTGTCCTCACGCTCTTCGAAGGCGTGGCGACCGGTGCGGCCGACGGCTACGGCCGCATGGCCGAGCGGCCGGCCGCCACCTTGCTCCATCTCGGCCCCGGCCTCGGGAACGGGATCGCCAACCTGCACAATGCCCGGCGCGGCCGGACGCCGCTTGTCAACATCGTCGGCGATCACGCCACGTACCACAAGAGGTTCGACGCTCCCCTCGAGTCGGACATCGAGAGCCTGGCCAAGCCGGTCTCCTCCTGGTACCGGTGGTGCCCGCGGGCGGACGACGTGGTGGCGGACGCCACTGCCGCCGTTGAGGCAGCCCTCGGTCCGCCCGGCTGCGTGGCGACGCTCGTGCTTCCGGCGGACGTCAGCTGGCTCGAGGTCGACGACGCCAGGGTCGCCCCCTCAGCGTCCACGGCCGTGAAAACGGCCCGCCGTTCTTCGGTCCGGGCCGAGGTGGTGGCCGCCGCCGCCGCCATCCTTTCCTCGGGGGAGCCCGCTGCGCTGCTGCTCGGCGGCTCGGCCGTCCGCCGGCGTCCCCTCCTTGCCGCCAGCCGAGTGGCACAGCGGACCGGTGCCAGGCTCCTCGCCGAGCCCTTTCCCGCCCGACTGGAGAGAGGATCCGGCCTCCCCGGCGTCGAGCGGCTCGCCTATCTGGGCGAGCTCGCCACGGCTCAGATGGCTTCCCTGTCTCATCTCCTGCTCGTCGACGCCCGCGCGCCTGTAGCGCCTTTCGCCTACCCGGGGATGGCGAGCGTGCTCGTGCCCGAAGGCTGCCAGGTGCACGTGCTGGCCGGGGGGAACGAGGATGCCGCCGAGGCGCTCGAGGCGCTTGCGGCCGAGCTGGGCGCTCCCGGCGACGGCGCCTGCCTGATCTCGCCGAGCAGGCCGGCAGTACCGCCCGGCCGGCTCACTGCGGCCGGCGCGGCGGCAGTCATCGGTGCTCTCTTGCCCGAGAATGCCATTGTCTCAGATGAGTCGATCACGGCCGGCATCCACCTGGGCGGCGCCTGCGCGGGAGCCCCCCCGCACGACGTGCTGTCTCTCACGGGCAACTCGATCGGCCAGGGCCTGCCGCTCGCGACCGGTGCCGCTGTGGCCTGCCCCGACCGGCCCGTGCTCGCCCTCGAGGCCGACGGTAGTGCCATGTACACGATCCAGGCCCTGTGGACCCAGGCGCGCGAGGGGCTCGACGTGACGACGGTGATTTACGACAACGGGTCGTACGCCATCTTGAACCTGGAGCTGAACCGGGTCGGCGCGGAAGCCGGAGGGGAAAGAGCCCGTGCCATGCTCGACCTCGGATCGCCCGATATCGGCTTCGCAGCCATTTCCGAAGGCCTCGGTGTGCCCGCCGCTCGGGTCGAGACAACAGAGGAGCTCTCGGCGGCCCTCTCGCGGGCCTTCGCAGAGGACGGCCCTCACCTGGTGCACGCCGTCCTTCCCCGGGGGGGCTTCTGAGCTTGCGGGTAAGCCGAGATCAGCCAACCACGTCACGAGAGAGGAGCCACGATGAGCGAGAGTGAGCTGTTCGACGAGAGCACCGAGCTCGTCGAGACCGAGGACGGCTTCGTGCGTCCCGCACCGAAGGACGACTCGAAGATCGACAGCGAGATCGACTTCGACGACGAGGAGTACACCGCCGAGGAGGAGGAGCTGATCGGCGAGGAGGAGGCGGGCAACGCCGAGGGCGACCAGGATGCTCACCTGGACGATCCGGAGGCGGTGGCGGACGATCTCGTGTGACCAAAGTGCGGCCGCCGGCGCCCCGGTGAGCGCCCTCCGGCGCAGCACTTTACCGATGGACTGGAGAAGGCAGTAGTTTTTGCGGGTCATGTCGCATCGGATGGAGATCGAGCTCACGAGCGTTCGCGACGACGACACCTTTACCTGGCGGGCAGCGGGTGCTCTCAAGCCGAGAGGGACGGTCGGATCGTCAGTCCTGCCGCCGGGTTCGAAGGTGGGCGACGTCGTCCGCGTCGAGGCAGAGGTGGAGCTGGAGGGGATCACCATCCTCGCCGTCATCCCGCCGAAGGAGAAGGAGTCGGGAGGCGGACGGATCGAGGTTCTCGGCACCCAGCCCCCCGTGGCCGCTGTGACGACCGTCCTGGCCGGGCCATCGGAGCGAAGACGGCCGAGCCGCTTCTTCGACGGAGAGGACCGGCGTCCGCGGCGTCCGTCCGGCGAGCGGCGCCCGGGGGCGCCCGGGGGCGACCGGCGGCCGGCCCCGGCCGGAGGCGAGCGGAGGCCGGGCGCCGGAGCAGGAGACGGGCGAGCGGACGACCCGGCCCGGCGCGGGCGGCGTCCTTCGACGGCCCAGACGGCCGGAGGCACGTCGACCCGGTCGGGCGAGGCCGGGCAGCGGGACAACCGGCCGCGGGCCGGAGACGGCCGCCAGCCGAATGCTGACGGCCGGGGCGCCGGGCGCGAGACGCGGCCGGCCGGGCGCCCGTCATCCGGGCAGCCACCGTCCTCGAGGCGGCCGGAGCGGGCGGAGCCGGGCCCGGGGAGGTCGCGTGCCGCGCCGGCCGAACGCGGCCAGCCACGTCCGGGGCGGGACCGGTCGGCGCCGGCGCGCCGCGGTTCCTTCCGCCTCGAGCCCGGAACTGCCCACCGGGACGCGCTGATGGAGACGCTGGCTCCCGAGCACCGGCCGATCGTCGAGCGCCTCGCTGCGGGCGGCATGCCGGCCGTGAGAAAGGCCGTCGCCGACGAGCAGGAGCGAGCCAGAGCAGAGGGGCGCCCGAGCGTCTCCGGAGAAGCGATCGTCGCTTTGGCCGAAGGGCTCCTTCCCGACGTGAAGGCTGCGCTCTGGCTCGATCGAGCCGAGGCGGCCGCGGCTCATCTGGACGAGCTGAGCCTGCGCGACCTACGCGCCACGGTCGTGACGGCAAGTGCCCGCGACGACAGCGGGCGCGAGCTTGCCCGTCAGCTCCGGGAGGCACTGGATCGCCGGATCGCCAAGCTGCGCAGCGATTGGGAGCAACGGCTGGAGCAGGCGCTCGCCGGGGGGAGGGTGCTGCAGGCTCTGCGGTTGTCGGCAGAGCCGCCGGAGTCGACCGCCCGCTTCCCCGCCGCCTTCATCGAACGTCTCGCAACCCAAGCCGGTGCGGCCATGAGGGCGGATCTGCCTCCGGACCGCTGGCTCGCTCTGCTCGATGCCGCCGCCGCCTGTCCGCTCCGACGGCAGATCAAGCCGGCCGGGATCCCGGACGACCCGTCCGGGGAGCTGGCCCGACGCGCCAGGCTGGCCGCTGGACGCATCCCGGCTCTGGCCCCGATGCTCGGAATGGCGATGCCGCCTCCGCCTCAGCCTCTGCCGGGGGGCAGGCCGCCGCGCCCGCCACGGCCGCCACGGCCCCGACCCGCTCCACCGGCGGCAGAGTCCCCGGCGGAGCCGGACTCCCCGGCGGAACCGCAGTCGCCGGTGGAGGCGGAGTCGCGGTGGAGCCGGGTCGCCGGTGGAGCCGGAGTCGCCGGTGGAGCCGGAGTCGCCGGTGGAGCCGCAGTCGCCGGTGGAGCCGGAGTCGCCGGTGGAGCCGGACTCGCCGGTGGAGCCGGACTCGCCGGCAGCTGAGCCGGCAGCAGAGCCGGCAGTCGTGTCAGGCGTTGTGGCTGGGGAGGATTCCGTGGTCGGCGAGCCATTGGGCGAGGCCGTCGACCAGCAGTAGTCCCGACACCTCGTCAAGGCGCACGAAGCGAGCGGCTTCGGCATCGTCGCCTGCCAAAAGGGGCTTGCCGTTCGGCACCATGACGGCTGTGAAGTCGCAGATGACGTAGTGCAGCCCCTCACCGATGCGCTCGGCCGTGCCGAGCAGCCCCGTCGGCTCGACGTCGAGCCCCGTCTCCTCCCGTATCTCCCGCCGCACGGCGTCCTCGAGTGTCTCGTTGGCCTCGACCCGGCCGCCGGGCAGGGACCACCGCCCCTGGGAAGGCGGCCTCCCCCTGCGGATCAGGAGCAGCGAGTCGCCTGTGACCACGACGGCGCCGACAGCAAGAACCGGTGCCATACCGAGCGGGCTCAAGGCGATCTCGGCGGTGTCAAGGAGGCGACGGACCGGCCGGGGCGCTCATGTCGCGGTGCATGACGAGCAGCCGGGCAACGAAACCCGACGACTCGAGGAAGTTCTTGGACTCCCTACCGCCCGGCAGGGCATATGCGTCGAGGCCTCTCGCCCCGCGCCCGCCTGCCCACGACACCGCCGCCCGTACGATCGCCTCTCCGAGGCCCACCTCACGGGCTTCGGCATCGACGAAGAGCAGCTCGAGACGCCCCAGCACACCTTGGCCGGCCAGCGTCTCGATCCTCACCACGCCGATGCCGAGCACCTCGTCGTCGAGGGTGCCCGTCAGCACGAGCGCCTCCCGGTCAGACAGCAATCTCTCGAGCTGAGCGGCATAGGGAGGCCGGGGGAACTCGCGGCGCTCGAACAGCTCGCCGCCCCGCACCGACTGAAGAGCCGAGGCGCAGTCGGCCACGAGGACAGCCAGAGCCGGCAGAATCCTCCTTGGTGGCGGCTCGCGCGGCCACTCTCACGCGGAGCCTCAGATCGGGGTACGGCCGTCGGTTGCGCTCAGCTGTGCGACCCGATGAAGGATGGTCCTGCGCCCACGGGTGCCGAGCTCGTAGCGACGGACCGCCTCGAGCTCGTCCGGCTCGAGGGAGCTGAGGCGTTGCACCACCTGCGAGGCGGCGAGCGTGTCGTAGGCCGGGATGGCAAGGGACTCGACCACGGGCAGCAGACCCGTGGTGGGAAGCGGGGTGCTCCCGGGAACCGGCTCGCGGACAGGAGCCGGCGAGGGCCTGCGCGAGCGGCGCCCCTGGCGGGGCGCCGAGCCAGCCGTGCCGGCCGGGGACGCTTTCGCGGACAACTCCTCGCCGATGGCGTCACCAGTTGTCATGACCTCGGGGGACAGCCCTGCTGCTGTCGAATCCGTCGCCGCCACGGACTCGGGGCCGTGACGGCTCGGTGGCCCGGATGCCTCGCCCGAACCCTCCCCGGCGTGACCCGCCGAGCGGTTGTCGGACGAGAGAACACGCCCCAGGCGGCGCTGGGCGTGGCCCACGGCGAACTCGCCCATGAGGCGGGCAACTTGAAAACGTGTGCTCGCCAGGCGCCGCCCCTTCTCCGTCAGCTCCGGCAGCTGCTCGGCGACCGAGGCGGCAATGCCGATCGGCACGTAGACGGCGTATTCGAACAGGGCGTCGCGTAGAGAACGGTCCTCGGGCACCGGGGCGACCCTATCTGGCCCGTTGTTCAGACGCAGTCGCGACAGAGCATGCGAGCCGGATCGGCCAGTTGGCTCTCGCTCTTCACGAGGAAGCACGACCGGCAGACGAACTCACCCGGCTGCTTCGGCAGGACCCGGAGATTGCCGTCGCCGCGATCTTCCGCGTCTGCCGGCTCGTCCTCGTCCTCGTCCTCGTCGTCGTTGACCACGAGGCGCTCCTTCAAGATCACGTCCAGGCTGGCCTCGACGTCGTCGTCGTCGAGCTCCTCTTCTTCCTCCTCCTCGGCCGGGGTCTCCTCGGCTTCGGTGACCGGCACGATGACGATGCCCGGCTCGACGGCCGTCTCCTCCTCGTCCAGCGTCTCGACGAGGTCGTCGGCCAGATCGTCGTCGTCGTCCTCGAGGACATCGTCATCTTCCTCGAGCAGGGCGTCCTCATCGGGGATGGCGTCCTCGTCGCTCAGGTCTGCGAGGTCTGGGTCGGCATCGGCACCATCGGCATCGTTGGCGTCGACCTGCTCAGCATCATCGACGACCTCTTCTTTGATGTCCTTTGGCATTGGCTCCTCTGTGTTCTTCCTCCGGCGGCGGCCGGGCCACCCGGCTGCACCGCTCGCAAGGCGCGATGACTATACGGCAACACCAGCGCACCCCCGCCTCTTCCCGGCCATGAGCCGAGCCCGGCCGGGAAGCCCTTGCGCCGGCGCGCCCGCCCGGTGACCGCCGCCAAGCGGCGTCAGCTCAAGGGGAGCGTCTTATTGCTCGCAAGCCCGCGCTCGAGCGCGCCTCAGCGCGCTGCTCGGCCTCGAGCCGCCCTAGCTCGACCTCTCCGTGTTCCACGAAGGTCATCGCCTCGGCGAGCATGCGATGGCCGGCCTCCTCGGCAATGAGGCGGTGCATCTCCTGGGCCACTCGCCGGTAGGCAGGATGTCCTTGCGGCGTGGATCGCAGCTCGAGCACGTGCATGGCCTCGCGGGCGTTCATCTGCATGGAGAAGCGGAGATGGTAAGCGAGGGCGACGGCATAGCCGCCCTGATCGGGGAAGTACCTGACAAGCGAGTCGTGCAGCGCCCGCGAGCGCTCCAGCGACTCGGTGTACGGCGCGCTCAGGCCGGCCTCCTCGACCAGCTCTGGCACCTCGTACCCGAGGTCCGTGCCGAGCGGCTGCCACTGGATGCTGAGCAGGCGGTGACGCTGCAGGTCCCGGAATGCGCCGTAGTCCGCCACGACGTCGAAGCGATATTCCGTCGCCTCGAATGCCCTGCCCGGCCGGTGGCGGCGATTGCCTCGCTCTCCGACATAGGCCCGCAGCAGCGCCCTCTTCTCGTCCTCGCCGAGCTGGCGGACACGCCTCGCCAGCTCGTCATAGCTCAAGTTGGTGTGCGGATAGCAGATAGCGGCGAGCACCTCGTCCTCGCCGTCTTCATCGAAATCGGCCAGCGTCACGCTCATGCCCGGTTGGGGAGCCTTCACGGCCCACAGGTCACCCACCACCTGCCGGGTCTCGGCCTCTGTCTCCCGGAGGTAGTCCGCCCAGACTCCACCGCGCTCGGGGCGCTCGAGCCGCGTGAGAAAGGACGGGATCACCTTGCGCAGCTCAGCGAGCATCAGCTCGGCGTAGAGGTGCGCCTCGGGCAATCTGCTCGCTCTCATCCGCAGCAGGAGGAGCTCGTAGCTCTGACCGGATCCGTAGATCCCGACGTTGGACAGCGACCCCGCCGGCAACAGCCCACGGAGAGCATCGAGGCAGGTGGCGCGGACAGCTTGGCGATGGGCCATGGCAGACACGCCCGAGCCCGCCGGCGCCCGCTGGGCGACGAAGGCCTGCAACACCGGCAGCAGCTCGCCGTAGGTGTCGAACATCCGGTCCATCTCGCCTACGTAGCGGGCGCCGAGCGGGGATTCGAGGATGGCCGGCTCGCGGATGTAGCGGTAGTGGCCAGTCGAGAGCCGGGTGTCGTAAGGGATGTAGCGGGTCGACTGCTCGAGGTACGACATGAGCCGCCCCCGCTCGAGAACTTTGGTGAGCAGATTGGAGGACTGCTCGCAGGCGAGATGGACCCCTCCGAGCTGGGCGACCGAATCGTCGCCGTACTCGCTGAAGACCCGCTCGTAGAGCTGCTCGGCTCGCCGCAGCCCGACGGTGGCGTCGAGGCTCGTGTCCCCCCTCACGTCGAGCTCGTCCACGAACTCGTCCAGAAAGAGACGCCGGAGGCTCTTCGCAGACCGCGAGTATCGGGCGAACAGCGCTCCCTTCACCACCTCGGGCAAGTTGATGAGCGCGAACACGGGCCCGTCGAGGTTCGTGAAGTACCGGGTGAGCAGTGTTCGCTCATCTTCGGTGAAGGACTCCGGGGCGAGCACGGACATGCCCGAGGAAGACTACGAGCCGGGCAGCCCGACAGCGTGGATGGTCCCGTCGCCCTCCTCGACGGTGACTGCTGCCGAGGCGGCGACGACGCCTCGTCGTAGCCGGTGGGCGGCGGCTCTTGCCCCTGCCCTCATCGACTCGCTCGGCGCCACCACACCTACCTGGCCAAGCAGGTCGATCACCTGCTTGGTGTTGCGCACGAAGTCGCCCCCTGTCATGACCGGCCGGATCGGCCTCTCCCGATCACCGCCGGGCCGGCTGTTCCGCCTCCCCCCGCGCTTGGCTCCGCCCGCTGGACCGTCTCGGCCGGCCCTCCCCGGCGGGGCGAGAATGCGTCGCAGCTCCTGGCCCCGGGCCCATTCCCGTGTCAGAACGGCGAACCCGGGATCCACCCCTCGGGTGACCGGCAGCATCCGAGCCTTCTCGTCCTCAGCGAGCTCCTCCGATAGCTCGGCCATCTGCTCGATGGCCGCACCGAGCGGCCCGGGCGGGGCATGCGCCGGCCCATCACGCTCGCGGCGGGCCTCGAAGCACACCGCCGAGAGGGCGGCGGCCAGATTCGCCGGGTCTAGGCCTTCGAGCAGGCCGGCGTCGAGCGTCTCGGCGACGAGCAGGTCCGCTTCGTGGTAGAGGCCGGCGAGCATCCCCCCCTTCGCGTCACCGACCAGCCGCGCAGATAGCCGCGGGCACCGAGCAGATCGAGGACGGCATCGAGCTGCTCGCCGAGATCGTCCTCGGACAGGTACTGGGCGAACGACGACGTCACGACCCGGTACGCCTCGGTCCGGTCGAAGCGCCGCACGAGGCTGACGGCCAGGTTGTAGGTCGGCCTGAACGAGGACGTGAGGGCCCGTCCCGGCGCCCCGGCGAGCCTGGCCACCTCCTCGAAGGTGTGAAAGGGAGACGCCAGCACGACCGCGTAGCCGACCTCGTCGATGCCGCGGCGGCCGGCCCGGCCGGTGAGCTGTGTGTACTCACCCGGGGTGAGCGCGGCGTGGCCGGAGCCGCTGTACTTGGTGAGCTCCTCTATCACGACCGAACGAGCCGGCATGTTGATCCCGAGGGCGAGCGTCTCGGTGGCGAACACCACCTTTACGAGCGCCTCGGTGAAGCACGCCTCGACGGCCTCCCGGAACGGGGGCACCATGCCGGCGTGGTGGGCGGCGATGCCCGCTTCGAGGGCTGCCAGGAAGCGCCCGTAGCCGAGGACGGCCAGGTCGTCGTCACTCAGCGCTCCCACGTGCGAAGCGGCGATGTCCCGCACGCGCCGGCGCTCGTCCGGCGAGCTGAGCCGGAGGCCGTCGTCGAGGCAGAAGCGGACGGCCTCCTCGCAGCCGGCGCGGGAGAAGATGAAGTAGATGGCGGGCAGCAGGTCCTCCTCGGCCAGCCGCTCGACTATCTCGCTCCTCCTCGGCCGGTAGGTCCGGGCCGCCCGCGGGCCCGGAGCCGGTGACACGTGAGGGCGCGTCCGTGGACGTCGGCCTGCCGGGAAGCTGCGCGGGAGCATCTCGTCGAGCTCGACGGCCGTCGGGTTCGGCCGTCCGTCGACGAAGGTGGGCAACAGGAGGGTCCGCTCGTCGGACCGGGCGCCGATGGCGAACAGGTTCCGCAGCTCGACCGGTCGCCGGCTCTCCTCGACGATGACCGTGCTCCCCCGGACCTGAGTGATCCAGGCGGCCAGCTCGTCGGCATTCGCCACAGTGGCCGACAAGCAGACGAGCACCACCTCGCTCGGCGCCCCGAGGATGACCTCCTCCCAGACGCCCCCCCTGTAGCGGTCCTCCAGGAAGTGCACCTCGTCGAGCACCACGTACCCGAGGGCTGCCAGCCCGGCACGCTCGGCATGGATCATGTTCCTCAGCACCTCGGTCGTCATGACGACCACAGGCGCCTCGGCGTTGATCGAGTTGTCCCCCGTCAACAGCCCGACCCTGTCGGGACCGTACCGGCGGCGGAAGTCGGCGAACTTCTGGTTCGACAGGGCCTTGAGCGGCGTCGTGTAGTACGACTTCACACCGCGTCCGAGGCCCAGGTGGACGGCGTACTCGGCGACCACCGTCTTCCCGGCCCCCGTCGGCGCCGTGACGAGGACCGAGCGGCCCGCATCGAGGGCGTCGAGCGCCTCGAGCTGGAAGCGGTCGAGCGGGAAGGTCTGCTGTGCGAGGAATCCGGCCCGCTCGTCCTCCCCGAGCCGAGGCGTCACGTGGTCACTTGTGGCAAAGCCTGCCGACGACTATCGAAGCCTCGTAGAAGAGCAGGAGCGGGATGGCGAGGGCGAGCATGGAGAACGGGTCGGAGCTCGGCGTGGCCACGGCGGAGAAGATGGTGATGATGATGATCGCAAAGCGGCGGAAGCGCCGGAGGGCGGCTGTGCTCAGCACGCCGGCGAGCTCCAGGCCGACGAGGACGGCCGGAAACTCGAAGGCGATCCCGAAGACCACCATGAGCAGCGTGATCAGCCCGACGTACTCCTGCACTGTGAGGAGCGGAGTCGTTCCCGAGCCGGCGCTGTGAAGCAGGAAGCTGAGGCCCTTCGGGAAGATGAAATACGCGATGAAGGCGCCGAGGGCGAAGAGCAGCACGGTGGAGAAGACGAACGGCAGGGCATAGCGCTTCTCGCTCGCCTTCAGTCCCGGCGTGACGAATTGCCACAGCTCGTAGAGGATCACCGGCAGGCCGATGACGAGCCCGCCGTAGCTGGCGATGTTGAGCCTGGTGGTGAAGCCCTGCAACGGGGCCGTGAAGAACAGCCGGCAGTCGTGCGGGCGCACGTCACAGAGCGGCTGGCGGAGGACCTGCAAGATGTGGTTGTAGCCGACGTAGCAGACGATGGCGCCGACGACGAAGACGAGGATGCAGATGATGAGTCGCCGGCGCAGCTCGCCTATGTGCTCGAAGAGGGTCATCGAGTCCGGCGAGGCGCTCACCTTGTCGCGTCTGCGCATCGTTCGGGCCATCGTGATCCTCGCCGGGACGTCGTTCAGTGGGAGCTGTCAGTGACTGCTACGGCCCCGCCCGCTCTTTGGATGAGCCGGCGATCGGCCAGCGGCGTCAGTTCCAGCTCGGCTCATCGGGCGAGAGCTCGACCTCGGCCGAAAACGGGCCGGAGGCCGCCGCCGCCGGAACCGTCGACAGGAGGGAACCACTGGCGAAACCCGGAGAGGGCGCGCCCGTCGACTGCCACCCGGCCGGCAGCCCGGACGAGCTGAGGGCGGCCGAAGATATCGGAGAGGGCGTGCCCACCGATGCCGCCGATGTCCACTCAGAGGTCGAAAAGCCCCCCGGCGTCCGCCCCATGGCCGTCTCACCGGCAGACGCCCCGGCGACGACCTCCCCGGTTATCGCTCCGCCCGCCTCGCTCCCGCCGCTTGCCACAGAGGTCATCATCCCGGTCAGATAGCCGGTGATGCCACCGCGGGGGATGGCAGGGATGGAGGGCAGGTCGAGGTCCGGCAATGCCGTGCGGACCTCGTCTTCCAGCTTCTCTCTCAGGCGCGTCAGCTCGCGCCACGCAGAGCCGAGCTGTCTCGCCGCCTTCGGGATGCGCTCGGGGCCGAGGACGATTATGGCCACGAGCAGCACCATCAGGATCTTCGCAGGGTCAAGTCCGCCCATGGGCGCAGTGTACTGGCCCGGCGGTGTGCTGCTCGGTCGATGCCGAACGGGCGTCCCCGACCGGACTCCTTCGGAACGGGGGTCGCTAGTCCCCCTGAAAGCGGGTCTCAGCCTCTGCCGGGACGGCACGGCTTGGTCAAAGGACGTGGAAGACGGGGCCGCCGTGGCGCCAGATCACGAGAAACACTCGGCCGATGATGTACGACCGCGGCAGCGCGCCCCAGTCGCGGCTGTCATAGGAGTCGGAGCGGTTGTCACCCATCATGAAGTAGTCCCCCTTCGGGATCTTCTGGCGGGTGATCGGCGGCCCGAGGGGGTCGTTCTTCGGCAGCCACGGCTCGGCGAGGGGCCGGCCGTTTATGTAGACGGCATTGCCGACTGACCAGATCGTCTCCCCCGGCAGGCCGATGACGCGCTTCACGAGGTCGTCGCGGTTCACGTCGCTCAAGTCCCCCGGCGGCTGCCGGAAGACCACGATGGCGCCCCGCTCGATGGTGTAGCCGAGCTTCAGCACGAGCATGCGGTCACCGACCTGGAGCGTCGGCGTCATCGATCCGCTCGGCACGAAGAACGTCTGCACCACGAACAGGCGCAGCCCGAGGGCGACTGCTGCCCCGACCACGATGACGGTGATCCAGCTGACCAGCCACCGGCGCCGGCGACGCCTCCGGCGAAGGTGTCCGGGTTGGCCAGCGGTCCCCGGCGAGACGGCCGGCCCGTCACCCCTCGATGGTGCCTCCGGCTCTCCTTCGCCTGGCGGCGCCACCCTGGCCGCGGCGGCGCCGTCGGCCGTCGGCAGCTGGGAGGGGAGGGAATCGCTTCCCGCTTCTGCCGGGGGGACGACCGCAGTGGGACCCCGGTCGGCCTCGGGCAGGACGTCGCTCATTGCAGCACGAGGCTACTTGGCGCGAGCGGCAGTCTCAGATCGCTTCGATCAAACGCTCGACACGCTCGTCGTGCGAACGGAAAGGATCCTTCAGCAGGACGGTTCGCTGCGTCTGGTCGTTCAGCTTCAGGTGCACCCAATCGACTGTGAAGTCGCGCCGGCGTTCCTTTGCCCGCCGGATGAATTCGCCCCGGAGGCGGGCCCGCGTCGTCTGCGGGGGTTGCTCCATGGCCAAGGTGACAGCCTCGTCTGTCGTCACCCGCTCCGCGCCCCCCTGGCGCTGCATCAGGTAGAAGACCCCGCGGCGCCGGTCGACGTCGTGGTACTGCAGGTCGAGGAGCGCCACACGGGGATGACCGAGGGGCAGTTGATGGCGCTCCCGGTACGCCTCGACGAGCCGGTGCTTCATGACCCAGTCGCACTCTCGATCGAGGCTGAGAGGATCCTTCTCCACTCCCTCGACGCAGTGCTGCCACATCTCGAGGGCCTGATGCTCGAGGGGTGGCAGACCCCTCTGCTCGTCATAGCGGATCGCTCGCCCGAGGTACTCCTTTTGGATGTCGAGGGCGCTTGCTTCGCGGCCGTTGGCCAAGCGCACGAGGCGACGGCAGGAGATGTCGTGACTGATCTCCCGGATGGCACGGATGGGATCCTCGAGCGTCAGGTCGCGGAGCACCACGCCCGGCTCCTCGAGCATCCGCAACAGGATCGCCGTCGCCCCCACCTTCAAGAAGGTGGCGTACTCGCTCATATTCGAGTCGCCCACGATCACGTGAAGCCGCCGGAACCGCTCGGCGTCGGCATGGGGCTCGTCGCGGGTGTTGATGATCGGCCGGCTCCTCGTCGTGGCCGAGGAGACACCCTCCCAGATGTGCTCGGCCCTCTGCGAGAGGCAGAACATCGCTCCCCGGGCGGTCTGGAGCACCTTGCCGGCGCCCGAGTAGATCTGCCTAGAGACGAAGAACGGGATGAGGACCTGCGCGTAGTGCGAGAAGTCGTCCCGGCGCCCCGTGAGGTAGTTCTCGTGGCAGCCGTAGGAGTTGCCGGCCGAGTCGGTGTTGTTCTTGAACAGGTAGACGATCCCGCGTATCCCCTCGTCACGCAGGCGGGCCTCGGCGGAGCGCACGAGGCCCTCGAGGATGCGTTCGCCGGCCTTGTCGTGGGCGACTAGGTCGGAGATGGAATCGCATTCGGGCGTGGCGTACTCGGGATGGCTCCCGACGTCGAGGTAGAGGCGGGCACCGTTCTCGAGGAAGACATTGCTTGACCGGCCCCAGCTCACGACCCGCCGGAAGAGGTAGCGAGCCACCTCGTCGGGGCTGAGGCGTCGCTGGCCGCGCAGCGTACAGGTCACGCCGTACTCGTTCTCGAGGCCGAAATCCTGCGCTCCACCGCCGCCCACCGTAGTGGGGGAAGGCCGTCGCCAGGCGCCGAAGCCGGAGGTAGCGTCTCGTCGCGTGCCGGCCGGTCCGCGCTTGCAGAATCTGACGACGGTGACAGGCTCCTTCCACGGCCGGGTGCTCGCCGCCCGTCTCGGAGCCGAGGGGGTGGTCGTGGTCCTCAAAGGCGTGAGTGAAGGCCCCTACCCGCTCCAGGGTGCCGTCGAGGTCCTCGTGCCGGCCGAGCAGCTCGCGCTGGCGAGGGAGATACTCCTCGCCGACGAGGTCGAGGATGCCTTCGTCGACCCGTCGTCATGGCAGGCCCCTCCCCTGCCCACGGGGGACCCGGACAGGCGCCGCCCCCGCGTCCACGGCGCTCCGGCCGCCCTCGTCGTGGTGGTCGTGATCACGCTCGTCGTCATCGCCTTCGTGGCCGCCGCACACTGAGGCGGCTGAGAGGCCACCGCTACGAGCTGTCGGGGCCGGGGGCCTCCGCCCCCGGGACGGCCGGTGGATCGCTCTTCGAGTCGGTTGATTCCACAGCTGCCTCCCCGGCCGAGGCTGTCACCGCCGCAGCGCCTGCTCCTTCCTCGGCGTCGGCGGCCGCTGCTGGCGCGTCAGCCTCCGTCGCCTCACCAGAACCGGGAGGGAGCTGCGAGCCGGAGAGCACGGCTTCGAGCTCGCCGTTCGTCACGCGGCGAAAGCACCTCCGGTCGGCGCCGGCGGTGAGGACGGCAACCTCGAGCTCGGCCGGCCCGAGGCTCCGCTCCGGCCCGGCCAGGGCCGCCACGCACTGGCGCAACGCCTCGCTGAGGGTCCAGCCTTTGTCGTAGGACGCACCGAGGCGGTCGGTGATGGTGGCGGCATCACCGCCGAGCACCGAGTACCCGGTCTCGTCGACCACGGTGCCGTCGTAGGCGATGTGGTAGAGCTGATGGGCGACACCGGCGGCATCGAGCTCGGCAACGAGGATCTCGACCTCGAGCGGCTTCATCTCGTGGGTGAAGACCTGCCCGAGGTACTGGGCGTACAGGTTGGCCAGCGACCGGGCATCGACGTCCTCGCGGGAGTAGGCGAAGCCCTTCGTGTCGGCGTGGCGGACTCCGGCCACTCGGAGCTGGTCGAACTCGTTGTACTTCCCCACACCGGCAAAGGCAACCCGGTCGTAGATCTCGCTGATCTTGTGCAGCGTCCGGGAAGGGTTCTCGGCCACGATGAGAACACCGCCGTCGTAGATCGTCGCCACGAGCGCCCGGCCTCGGGCAATGCCTTTCTGGGCATACTCGGCCCGGTCCTTCATGACCTGCTCCGGCGCCACGTAGAAGGGCATGGTCATGACCGCTCGTCCTCCCCCTCCTGGGCTGTCCGCGCCACGTTGGCCGAGATGGCCGGCGGGTCGGGCACCTCGACGGCCTCCCGGTGCTGGGCGAGGGTGCCGAGGAGAGCCACGAACCGGTCGGCCACCTCGGCGTCGGAGAGCCGCCTGTACCCCGCCTCGTCGACGACGGCGACGACTGGGTAGATGCCACGGAGAGGATCCGGTCCTCCGGTGGCGGAGTCCTCGTCGGCGGCCTGGTAGAGCGCCTTCACGGCGAGCTCGATCCCTTCATCGGTGCCGAGACCGTCCCGGTAGCCGAGCTTCACCGTCGTCTTGGCGTCGCGGCCCCCTGAGCCGGTGGCGTAGTACTCCAGCTCCTCGTAGCGACCACCGGCGAGGTCGAAGGAGAAGATGCGGCCGGTGCGCCGGCGGAGGTCGTACCCGGCGAACAGAGGCAGGACGGCCAGGCCCTCCATGGCCATCGGCAGGTTCCCCCGCACCATCTGGGCCAGCTGATTGGCCTTCCCCTCCAGGCTCAGCGTGGAGCCCTCGACCTTCTCGTAATGCTCGAGCTGGGTCTGAAAGAGGCGGACCATCTCGATCGCCGGTCCGGCCGCGCCCGCAATCGCCACGGCCGAGTGGCGATCTGCCGGGAACACCTTCTCGATCCCCCGGTGAGCGATCGTGTGGCCCTCAGTAGCCCGCCTGTCGCCGGCCACGACGACCCCTCCACGCGAGCGGAGGGCCACGATGGTGGTGCCGTGCCAGACTCCCGGGCGTCCGGTGATGATCGACAGGTCGCCCACGCCCGGTCCAGCTCCCGGAGCATGGGCCCAGCCGGGGCCGGCTACGGCTCCTACCTCGGCAGTCCCTCCGGCGGGACCGGCCCCCCCGCGCATCAGGTCC
Organism: uncultured Actinomycetota bacterium; assembly: GCA_963754255.1. Taxonomy (GTDB): domain Bacteria; phylum Actinomycetota; class Acidimicrobiia; order Acidimicrobiales; family Bog-793; genus CAVWEW01. Next base: position 592,781 of record CAVWEW010000001.1, on the reverse strand, counting down.
ACGAAGCTCGGGCCAGGGTCGATCCCGAGCGGAAACATGGGAAGGCTCATAATGGGGCGCAGGCTATCGGGCCTATCGCCATCGATGGCCGTCGGCGCCGTGCCTCCGAGGACGTCCGCAGGGTGCTACTGGCCGCCTTTTTGCACGTAGTTGCGTACGAACTCCTCCGCGTTGTCCTCGAGCACCTCGTCGATCTCGTCAAGTAGCTCGTCGATCTCGGCCTTCAGTCGCTCGCCCCGCTCGGTTGGTGCGGTCTCCTCGTCCTCGACGGTCTCGGTCTCGCGGCTCTGGGTGGGGCGGCGCTTCTGCTCTCGTTCAGCCATCAGTCCATCTCCTAGGATCCCAGCCGCTGCAGCAGCTCGGCGGGGCTCTCGCAATCCTCGAAGAGGGTATCGACGTGGCGCGCCGTCCCCCTGAGAGGTTCCATCATGGGGACCCGTCGCAGCGGGTCCTCGCCCACATCGAAGACGACCGAGTCCCAGTTGGCCGCCACGATGCTCTTGGCGAACTTCGCCAGGCAACGCCCGCGGAAGTAGGCCCGCGTCGTCTCGGGCGGGTGGGTCACGGCGTGTTCCACGGCATCCCGGTCGACGATCTCGTCCATGTCGAGGCGGGCGAACAGTGACTTGCCCGGCCTCAAGTCGTGATACTGGAAGTCGAGCACCGCCAGCCGGGGATCTCCCCAGTTGAGCCCGTGCCGCTCCCGGTAGGCCTCGACGATACGCCGCTTCGCCACCCAGTCGAGCTCGCCGGCCAGGGACTCGGGCTCTGTCTCGAGTCCCTGCAGGACATGCTCCCATTTGTCGAGCACCATCCGGGCGACATCCTCGTCGTCCCCGAGGCAGGCCAGGCCGCGATCGTCGGCGTACTTGCGAGCCAACCCGTGCAGCTCCCACTGCAGCTCGACAGCCGTCATCTTCTCCCCTGAGGCCAACTCGACGAGCGTCTCGAGATCGGGGTCACGCGACACGGCCCTTATGGCGGTCACCGGGCTCGCCAGAGAGAGATCGTGACCGGCGTCGAAGTCGTCCTCGATCATCGCCAGCACGAGGGCCGTCGTGCCCACCTTGAGGAAGGTGGCGAGTTGGGAGAGGTTTGCGTCGCCCACGATGACGTGCAGGCGGCGGTACTTCTGCGGGTCGCAGTGCGGCTCGTCCCGGGTGTTGATGATCGGTCGCTTGAGAGTTGTCTCGAGGCCGACCTCCTCCTCGAAGAAGTCCGCTCGCTGGCTCAGCTGGAAATGCGCCGGATGGGCCGTCTCGCCGTTCTCCTGGCCGATCTTGCCGGCGCCGGCGAAGACCTGGCGCGTGACGAGGTGAGGCGTGAGCCGCTGCACGATCCGCCCAAAGGGAGCAGCCCGGTCAACGAGGTAGTTCTCGTGGCAACCGTAGGAGTTCCCCTTGCCGTCGCTGTTGTTCTTGTGGACGAGGATGTCCTCGCCCGGCGCCAGGAGATACCTGACCGCCTCCATCGAGCGGGCCAGGACGACTTCGCCCGCCCGGTCGTGGCAGACGAGCTCGAGCGGGTTGGAGCACTCCGGCGTCGAGTACTCCGGGTGGGCGTGGTCCACGTAGTACCGGGCACCGTTGGTCAGCACGGCGTTGACGAGATGCGTCTCGACCTCAGGCGGCATGGAGCCCTCGCGGGCGAAGCCCCTCGCGTCCTGGCCCGGTGACTCGTCCTCGAAGTCCCACCCGACCCTTCTCTCGAGGCGGGCGACGTAGGAGTTCACGAGAAGAGACGAGGCCGTCGTGGGGCTCATCTCAGAGTTCGAGACGACGAGCACCCCGTATTCCGTCTCGATCCCGCACACCTTTACGATGGCCACATTCGGACGCTACCGCAGCCCGGGTCCGCAGGTGCCGCGTTTGCTCATTGGCGGCACTCTAGCTTGACCGTCGCCGCAAGTGGTTGATCGGCTACGCGGAGCGGCCACTTCTTCGCCGGGCGGGGAGAGGGCTGAAGGTCCTGATCACGTCGGCCACGCACGCCACCGAGGCGGGGAAGTGGCCCGGCTAGAGGTACTGGCCCGTCCCCACTCGCTCGATGGCCCGACCGCCCTGGTCGTCCTCTCCCTGTCCGATCAGGGTGCGGACATAGACGATCCGCTCCCCCTTCTTTCCGGAGATCTTCGCCCAGTCGTCCGGGTTCGTCGTGTTCGGGAGGTCCTCGTTCTCCTTGTATTCCTGCTTGATGGATTCGAGCATGTCGCTCAAGCGAATCCCCCGTTCGTGGCCGGCGATCGCCCGCTTGATGGCGAGCTTCTTCGCCCGCCGGACGATGTTCTCGATCATCGCTCCGGACGAGAAGTCCTTGAAGTAGAGGATCTCCTTGTCGCCGTTCTGGTAGGTCACCTCGAGGAAGCGGTTGTCCGCCTCGGCGCGGTACATCTCCGCCACCGTCTTCTCGATCATCACCTTGACAGCCTTGTCGGCGTCGCCGCCCCCGAAGGCCGCGACGTCCTCAGCCTCGAGCGGGAGCTCGGCGGTGAGGTACCGGGCGTAGATCTGCTGGGCCGCCTGTTCGTCCGGCCTCTCGATCTTGATCTTCACGTCGAGCCGGCCGGGGCGAAGGATGGCCGGATCGATGAGATCCTCCCGGTTGGAGGCCCCGATGACGATGACGTTGCGGAGCGTCTCGACTCCGTCGATCTCGGCGAGCAACTGTGGCACGACGGTCGACTCCATGTCCGAGCTGATGCCGCTTCCGCGCGTGCGGAAGAGGGAGTCCATCTCGTCGAAGAAGACGATCACGGGGACCCCTTCTTCGGCCTTCTCCCGTGCCCGTTGAAACACGAGGCGGATTCTGGCGCTCGGTCTCGCCGACGTACTTGTTCAACAGCTCAGGGCCTTTGATGTTGAGGAAATAGCTCCTGGCGTTCGAGTTGCCGGTTCGCTCGGCCACCTTGTTGGCGAGAGAATTCGCCACCGCCTTGGCGATGAGGGTCTTGCCGCATCCGGGAGGGCCATAGAGAAGGATGCCCTTCGGCGCCGGGAGGCGGTACTCGGCGAAGAGGTCCTTGTGAAGGTAGGGCAGCTCGACGGCGTCGGTGATGTCCTCGATCTGGCTGTCGAGCCCACCGATGTCGGAGTACGTGACGTCAGGGATCTCCTCGAGCACGACCTCCTCCATCCCCGGCCGGGGCAGCTTCTCGAGCAGGAGCCCCGAACGCGGATCCATCAGCACCGAGTCACCGGCCCGAAGCTTGGTGTCGGCCAGGTACTCGGAGATCTCGGCCACCCGCTCCTCGTCGGCCCGGCCCACGCACAGGGCGCGGCGCCCGTCCTCGAGGACCTCGGCCACGATGACGACCTCGCCTCCCGCCTCGTGGTCGCGAGCAAGGATCACGTTGAGAGACTCGTTGAGGACGACCTCCTGCCCCTTGCGCAGGTCGTCGAGGGCCACGTCCGGGTGCAGCGACACGCGCATCTTGCGTCCGCTGGAAAAGATGTCGACGGTGCCGTCGTCGTTGGTCTGGAGGTAGGTGCCATAGGCAGCAGGGGGCTGGGTCAGCTTCTCCACCTCGTCGCGCAGGGCGGCGATGTGCTCCTTTGCCTGCTGGAGGGTGAAGGTCAGCTTCTCATTCTGCGAGACCGCATGGCTGAGCTGGCCCTTGGACTCGAGGAGGCGCTCCTCGAGAGAGCGGACACGCTGGGGTGCCTCTTGCAGCCTGCGACGAAGCTCGGCAATCTCGTCTTCTGCCTGCTCGGCTCGGAACCGAAGCTCCTCTGCAATCTGCTCAAGGTGCAGGTTGTCGTCAGGATCCTGAGAGACACCCATTTGTCGTCGTCACCTCCTCGCGTACCTACCGTTGATCGGACCCTACACCGGGTCGTCGCCGAACATCGCGATGGGTGGGCCTCCCCGTCCCAGCATGATGTCGCCTGTAAGGCGGCATCCTGGCCGACGCCCGCTCTTCCCCCGTAGAATGCAATCCGGAAGCGGCCATCTCGTCCCTCGGCCCTGGCGGGCGGGTTCGAGGAGCCCAGGGCCGGCAAAGGAGAGTTCCAGTCGATGAAGGTGTGGATAGACCAAGACCTGTGCACAGGCGACGGGCTCTGCGAGGAGATTTGCCCCTCGGTCTTCACACTGCTCGACGATGGGCTCGCCTACGTGAAGCAGGGGGACGCGGTGCTCAACAGCCCGGGGGGTTCGGCCCAGATGGCCGACGTGACGGCTGATCTCGAGGACGCCGTCACCGAGGCCGCCGAGGAATGCCCGGGTGAGTGCATCTTCATCGTCGCCGGCGACTGAGCCGAACCTGAGCTGAGCGCTCCCTCCGCCACGTTCTCTCCGCCACGTCGCTCCGCCACGATCGCTCCGGAGCCGGCTGCGCTCGGGGCCCCCGGTCGGCGGCCGCCCCCGCCCGGGACGCGTCGGCACCGGGCCCCGCCTCACAGGCCGGAGCTACCCGGACCAGTGTCAGCGGCCGGCGCCACCGGGCGGCGCATCACAGGGCGGAGTCACCAGGACCTCACAGGCCGGCTCTGACCGGGCCGGATCAACGGAATGCTCAGGGCCGGCGTCCGGGCGCCTGAGCAGGCGGGCCGTGGTGATGAAGCCGGTATGGGCCACCATCCGCTGGTCGGGCCGCACGGACCGGCCCTCGATGTGCCAGGTCCGCCGGAGCACCTCGAAGGTCTCGGCCAGTCCGAACGCGCTGGCATGCAGGCGCTGGCGCAGCTCTGCGGTCTGGTTGATGGACGGCAGGTAAGCACAGAGGATCCCGCCGGGAACGAGGGCGCTCTCGGCATGAGCCACCACGCGCCACGGCTCGGGCAGGTCGAGCAGCACTCTGTCGAGGGACTTCTCGGCGATGCCTTCGTAGATGTCGCGCTCGAGGACCCGGTAGTGGTCGCTCCCGGCACTACCGAGGAAGCCGACCACGTTCGCCGTCGCCTGCTCGGCGAAGTCCGCCCGAAGCTCGTAGCCGACCACCTCGGCGCCGGCGCGCAACAGCGCCATGGAGAGGGCACCCGAGCCCACCCCCGCCTCGAGGACGCGGGCGCCGGGGAAGATGTCTGCTCCGATGACGATGGCGCCGAGGTCCTTCGGATAGATCACCTGCGCGCCGCGGGGCATGCCGACGACGACATCGGCCAGCGTCGGTCGCAGTGCCAGGTAGCGAGCATTCGAGCGGCGGGAGTCGCCGCCGAAGCTCGCTTCCACCTCGGAACCCTCGGCCGTTCCTATGAGCAGATCGTGGGCGACCACGCCGGCGTGAGACTGGAACGCCCGCCCGCTACGCAGCCGGACGAGATATCGGCGCCCCTTCCGGTCGACGAGGAGAATCCGCTCTCCCTCGCTGAATGGCCGCCCCCGCCCGCCGGCCGGATCCTCTGTCACCCGGGCGCGCGGCCGCCCTTCTTCCTGTCTGGCGCATCCGGCTCTTCGGCGGCGGGGACGCCCTGGGCGTGCTTGCGCTCACGGCGGACCTGCTTGGCCTCTTCCCGGGCGGCCCGCCGTGCCGTCGCCTCGAGCTTGCGGCGGCGGCGCCCTGTGGGGGGCGGTGCCACGTTCGTCACCACGATGGTCTCCCCGAGTGCCAATTGCTCCACCACCACCCGGCGCTCGGGCCGGCGGGCGAGGAACCTCGCCAGCCATGCGACCGCCCCGATGGCGAGCCAGGTGCCGTTGCCGCCGAGGACTCCCTGACGGACCCCGCGTCGGACGAGCGCTGCCGTCAGGCGTTCGAACCAGTTGCGCATGGGGCTCCGGCGATCCTCGCCGGGTCAGATGCGTCGGATCTCGAGGACCGGGGCGTCCTTGCGACCCCGCCTGCGGCCGAGCAGGTAGACAGCGGCAACGAGCAGGACGAGGGCTACCGCGGCGCCTCCGATGGCCGGGGCGGCCGCCTGGGTCGCCACCTCCTGCACGCCCGAGCCGAGATCGCGCAGCTTCGACTCGAGGTCGCCCAGACTGACGCGGTCACCGCCGGCACTCATTTGTCGCCTCCGCCGGAGGTGCCCGAAGCCGCGGGCAGCTTCGGGGTCCGCAGCAAGATGGCCGCGAGCAGCCCAAAGCCCACGAGGGCTCCTACGAGGGTGAGGAAGTACGGCGCCCAGGACCACTCCCCGGCAAAGAGCGTGCCGGTCTCGGTCTGGAGCGCCCGCAACAGGCCCGTCAGGAGCAGGACGGCGCCGATTCCGAGCATGAGAGCTGCCGCCGCGCCGAACAGCAGCGACCGCCCGGCCGACTTGAGCGGGCCGAGGGTCTGCTGCTTCACGTACAGGATCAACAACGAGATGAGTTCGCTCAGCTCCGATGCCGGAGCCCGGCCTTCAGACATCGCAGGAAAGCTAACAGGCCCGGGCGTCGATCAGGTACGTGGAGGAGGCTGTCCCGACGAGCCGGTCGCCGCGGTCCCTGATCTCTGCTTCGCAGAACACCACACGCCCGCCGCCGGAGACGACCCGGGCCACGCACGTGAGGGGCGTCCCGGCCACCACCGGCTTCACGAAGCTCGTCTTCATCTCCACGTTGGCGCAAAAGACGCGGCCTTCGGACTCCGCCGTGGCAAAGGTCACCGCGGAGGCTCCCATGGCCGAGTCGGCAAAAGCCGCCAGGAAGCCGCCCTGGACCAGCCCGGCCGGGTTGGCGAACCGCTCGTCGGCCACCATCGCCCACGTCGTCTTTCCCGGGACGGACTTGTCCAGGCAGACGATCCCGAGGGTGAGGTCGCAGTTGGGCGGCACCTGCATGGGGCTCACGGCTCGAGGGCCGCCTTGAAGAAGCTGCGCAGGTGCTCGAGGCGCCGCTCGAGCTCGGCTTCTGCGAGCGGGTCGCGATCAAGGATGGCCGCCAGGAAGGGCAGATTCGAGAAGTAGGCCGCGAGGGTCCCGTAAAACGTGAGGACGAGCTGCTCCGGGTCGTGGTCCCGGAAGCGGCCGGCGGCTATCTGGCGGGCGAAGAAGGCGGTGGCGCGCTCCAGCATCGGCCGGACGGCCACAGCAAGGTCGCCGGCGAGCCATCCTCCCCCGGCGAGTGCCTCCCGCTGGACGAGCCGGAGGAAGTCGGGGCTCTCGGCAAAGAACCGGAAGCCCACCGTGAGCACCCTGTCGACCTGCTCCCAGCCATCGCGGGGGCGGTCGGTGGCGTCGGCCACCCGCCGCAGCCAGTCGGTGAACGACGCCTGGAGCACCTCCTGATAGAGGGCTTCTTTGGAGGTGAAGTGGTGCAGCAGGCTCGGCCGGCGGATGCCGACAGCCTCGGCGATGTCGTTGAGCGAGGTGCCGTCGTAGCCGCGCTCGGCGAAGCAACTGAGGGCCGCCCCCAAGATCGCCTCCCTTGTCGAGCCGGGAGCCCGGTGAGGGACGGAGGCATCGAGCACTTCTGAACGCTACAAGACGCGATCCCCACCGTCCTACCTACTGGACGGTAGGCGTTTGCTATCGTTCACTCGTGCCCAAGGTGCTCCTCGCTCTCATCATCGCTTTCGTGGTCTGCCAGGTAGCCCTGGCCTGTACGACCATCTATCTCCATCGGGCGCTCGCCCACAAGTCCCTCACCCTCTCGCCTCCGGTCCGGATGGTGTTCCGGGTGATGCTGTGGCTCATGACAGGGATCCGGCCGAGACAGTGGGTCGCCGTCCACCGGAAGCACCACGCCTACACCGACGTCGAGGGGGACCCGCACTCGCCGTTGCTGCTCGGCTTCTGGAAGGTGCAGCTCGGCAATGTGATGCTCTATCGCAAGAGCGTCCGTGACGGCGAGACCACCCAGCGCTACGCGAAGGATCTACCTCCCGACCGGCTCGACAAGGTGCTCTTCGACCATGCCTTCATCGGGCTCGGTATCGGCATCACGGCGCTGTGCCTCGTGTTCGGTTGGGAAGTGGGGCTCATCGCGGCCGGAATCCACGCCGTGCTCTACCTGGCGATCAACTCGGCCGTGAATGCCATCGGGCACCGGTTCGGGAGCAAGAGCTACGAGAACACGGCCCGCAACAACCAGTGGCTCGCCTGGCTCACGGTCGGAGAAGGGCTCCACAACAATCACCACGCGGCTCCCACCTCGGCCAGATTCTCCCTCAGCCGACACCAGGTCGATCCGGGCTGGTGGATCATCAGGGGCCTCGTGCGCACCGGTCAGGCCAAGGTTCGCCTCAATGAGGTGAGACTCGTGAAGCGGGCCGAGGCTCCGGCGGAAGCCGCCACCGGCTAAGGCCCGCGCCCGCCCCCGTGGGCAGGCGCACAGCCCACAGGAGCCCTCCGGTCCGGCCGGTAGGCTGACCGCGTGGCAGATCTTCTAAAGGACCCGAAGCTCGAGCAGCGCGCCATCAACGTCATCCGGGGCTTGGCGATGGACGCCCCGCAGAGGGCGAACTCGGGGCATACGGGCACTGCAATGGCGCTCGCCCCCCTGGCTCACGTGCTGTTCACCCGGTTGCTCCGATATGACGCCGCCGATCCGGACTGGCCGGACCGGGACCGCTTTGTGCTGTCCAACGGCCATGCCTCGATTCTTCAGTACTCCATGCTCTACCTGACCGGCTACGGCCTCGAGCTCGAGGACCTGCGCCAGTTCAGACAGTTCGGCTCACGGACGCCGGGGCACCCAGAGGTGCATCACCTGCCGGGGATCGAGGTCACCACAGGCCCGCTCGGCCAGGGCTTTGCTCAGAGCGTCGGTCTCGCCATCGCCGAGCGCTTCCTCCGCCACCGGTTCGGGCCGGAGATGTTCGATCACCACGTCTTCGTCCTCTGCGGCGACGGAGACCTCATGGAAGGGGTCAGCCACGAGGCTGCCTCGCTGGCCGGGCATCTCGGGCTCGGGCGGCTCGTCTATGTGTTCGACGACAACCACATCACAATCGACGGGGCGACCGAGCTCGCCACGAACGACGACGCCAAGCGCCGCTTCGAGGGCTACGGCTGGCAGGTGATCGACCTCGGCGAAGTGGCGAACGACCTCGATGTGCTCGAGGGGGGCCTGCGCCAGGGCATGGCCGAGGCGGATCGGCCGAGCCTCCTCATCCTCCGCAGCCACATCGGCTGGCCATCGCCGCACAAGACCGACACCAAAGAGGCGCACGGGGAGCCTCTCGGCGCCGACGAGATCCGGGAGACGAAGGCCCTCTTGGGCCTCCCGCCCGACGAGGAGTTCTACGTCCCAGACGACGTGCTCGAGTACTACCGCAGCGCCGGCCGGCGCCAGCGGGACGAGCGGATGGCCTGGGAGGAGCGTCTCGGGCTCCTCAGCGACGAGGAGCGGGCCACCTATGAGGCCTGCAAGGCGGGGAAGGGCCTGAAAGGGTGGCAGGAGAAGCTGCCCGTCTTCGAGGCCGGAAGCAAGCTGGCCACCCGAAAGGCGGTCAACCAGTGCCTGAACGCCACTGCCGACGAGATCCCGGGGCTCATCGCCGGCTCCGCCGACCTGACGGGCAATACCGGGGTCAAGCTCGACTCGGGGACCCTCCAGTCCCGGGATTCGCCGGGGGGCAACCAGATCCACTTCGGAATCCGCGAGTTCGGCATGGCCTCGGCAATGAACGGCATGGCTTTGCACAACGGGGTGCTGCCGGTGGGTGGCACGTTCTTCGTCTTCAGCGACTACGCCCGGCCGGCCATCCGGCTCGGTGCCATGTCGGAGGCCCACGCGGTCTTCTTCTTCACACATGACTCGATCGGCCTCGGCGAGGACGGGCCGACGCACCAGCCGATAGAGCAGCTCGCCTCACTGCGGGCGATGCCACAGCTGCGCGTCATCCGCCCCGCCGACGGCAACGAGTGTGCGGCGGCATGGGCGGTGGCCGTCGAGTCAGATGGTCTGACGGCGCTCATCCTCACGCGCCAGGACGTACCGGCACTCGAGGGCACCGCAGAGCTCGCCCCGGATGGGCTCCCCCGAGGCGCCTACGTGCTCGCCGGTGGGAACGGCGAGGAGGCCGACATCGTCCTCATCGGCACCGGCAGCGAGGTGCAGCACTGCGTCGGGGCGAGGGCGCTCCTCGCCAAGGACGGCATCTCGGCCCGGGTCGTGTCGTTCCCGTCCTGGGACCTGTTCGCCGCCGAGGACAGCGGGTATCGGAACTCAGTGCTCCCGCCCGACGTCCCCCGCCTCGCCGTCGAGGCAGCGTCTTCGTTCGGCTGGGACAGGTATGCAGATGCCACCGTCTGCATCGACCATTTCGGCGCCTCGGCGCCGGGGTCGGTGAACATGGAGAAGTTCGGCTTCACGGCAGAGAACGTCGCCGAGCATGCCCGGACGCTGCTCGAGGACTCGGCGGGACGCCACGACCACGCTACGAAAGACCAGGAGGACGAGAGGCGATGACCAGACTGAACGATCTCTACGACAAGGGCGGCCAGAGCCCTTGGATCGACAACCTGAAGCGGTCGTACCTCACCGGCGGCCGCTTGGGAGAGCTCATCTCCGAGGGGGTGCGGGGGCTCACCTCCAATCCGACGATCATGGCCAAGGCGATCGAGGAAGGCTCGGACTACGACGAGCAGTTCACCGAGTCGACTCGTGCCCACGACGGAGATGTTCTCGACGCCTACTGGGATCTCGTCGTAAAAGATGTCAGCGACGCCCTCGAGCTGTTCGCTCCGCTTCACACCGAGAGCGACGGGGGCGACGGATTCGTCTCGATTGAGGTCGCCCCGAACCTGGCCACCGACACCGAGGGGACGATCGCGGCGGCCCGCGATCTGCACGAGAGGATCGACCGCCCGAACCTGTTGGTGAAGATCCCCGGCACGAAGGCCGGCATTCCCGCCATCCGCCAGATGATCTCGGAGGGGCGCAGTATCAACGTGACCCTCATCTTCTCCATCGAGCGCTACGAGGAGGTGATGGAGGCCTACCTGTCCGGCCTGGAGGCCTTCGTCGCCGGCGGCGGCGACCCGAGCGCGGTGGCCTCGGTCGCCTCGTTCTTCGTCAGCCGCGTCGACACCGAGGTCGACCGGCGCCTGGAGAAGGTCGCCGCCGAGGAGCCGGGTACGCCAAGAGCCGAGACCGCCCGCAGCCTTCGGGGCAAAGCCGCCGTGGCCCAGGCGCGCCTTGCATATGAGCACTTCCAGCACCGCTTCAGCGGCGAGCGGTGGGAGGCCCTGGCCGCCGCCGGCGCCCGCCGCCAGCGGCCTCTCTGGGCTTCCACCTCCACGAAGAACCCCGAGTACCCCGATCTCCTCTACGTGGACAGCCTGATCGGCCCCGACACCGTGAACACGATGCCCGAGGACACCTTGGTCAGCTTCCTTGACCATGGGCGCGTCGAGAGGTCCGTAGATACCGGCCTCGACGAGGCCCGCCGGGTGCTCGCTCAGCTCGCCGAAGTCGGCGTGGATCTCGAAGACGTGGCGAAGACCCTCGAGTCCGAGGGTGTGACGGCCTTCGAGAAGTCCTTCGACGAAGTCGCCGACCGGTTGAAGAACAAGGCTGCCCAGCTCGGCCAGCCGGCCGACGACACGAGCGGCCGCTAGCCGCCCGTCGTCAGCCGACCACCCCCACATCTTCAGACAGCCCCGGACTCAACCAGATGGAAACGGTCCCTCGATGATCCCGCCCCGCCCTCCCGTCGGCGAGCTCCGTCTCGTCGAGGACGTCCCGGCCGCCTTCGCCGACTTGGTCGCCGCCCGGGCGGCCGCCTCCCCCCACGACCCGTTCCGCATCGCCCTCTCCGGGGGCGACACCGCCCGAGCCTGTTACGAGCGCCTGGCGGCCGAGCCGCTCGACTGGGCTCGACTCGAGGTCTTCCTCGGCGACGAGCGGTGCGTCGACCCGGACGATCCCGCCGCCAATCAGCGGCTGATACGAGAGGCTCTCGGAGAGCGGTTCTCCGAGCTCGGCGCGTTCCACCCCATGTCGTGCGACGATCCGGAGGGCTATGCGCAGCTCCTCGCCGCCGTGGCGCCGCTGGACGTCGTCCATCTCGGCCTCGGCCCCGACGGTCACACCGCCTCTCTCTTCCCCGGATCTGCCGGCCTCTCGGCGCCTGCCGGAGAGTGGGTCGTGCGCAACGAGGACCCGACCGGGCACAACCCTCTCCCCCGCCTCACGCTGACCTTCGAGGCGATCGCCCGCGGGCGCCTAGTCCTGTTCACCGTGGCCGGTGCGTCGAAAGCTCACGCCCTGAGCGAGGTGTTCGGGGGCAAGGATTTGCCGGCGGCTCTCGTGCGGGCCGCCGAAGTGGTGTGGTTGTGCGACGAGGAGGCCCTCGGGGAGTCGCCCGGTGCCTGAGGTGACGGTGCCCGCCGCCAGGCCCCCCGTCCCTCCTGCGGTCCCAGACGTCGTCGTCGAGGCCGTCGTGCCCCTCGTTGACGGTGGACGCTTCCCGGTGAAGGCGGTCGTCAACGACAGGCTCGAGGTGAGTGCCGACGTGTTCGCCCACGGCCACGAGCTCGTACGGGCGATTTTGCGCCACCGGCGCGAGGGGGCGCCGGCTTGGGAGTCAAAGGCGATGCGCCCGCTCGGCAACGACCGGTTCTCCGCCTCGTTCGTTCCCGACGAGGTCGGCCCGCTCGAGGTCGAGGTGATCGCAGCCGTGGACGAGCTCGCCAGCTGGGCTCGCGATGCGCGACGCCGTCTCGAGGGCGGCAGGCCCGACTCGTTCGACTCCGAGATCGGCAGCCATCTACTCACCGAGGCTGCCGGCCTGCTCGAGGTCGAGGGGGGCGATGACGCCGAAGCGGTGCGAGCCCTCGCGGTCGAGGTCGCTGCCGGGCTCGACCTGTCCCTTCTCACCGCTCTCGACTCGGCGCTCGCACCACCCGGGCCTCTGCCCGGGCGCGCCATCCCCGCGGGCAGTGGCACCGTGGCCGTCCTTCAGGTCTATGCCGAGCCCGAAAGGGCAGCCTTCTCGACGTGGTACGAGCTGTTCCCCCGTTCGGCGAGCAGTGACGCCGGGCGCCCGGGGACTCTGCGCGACGTCATCGGGAGGCTCGGCTACGTGGCCTCCCTCGGCTTCGACGTCCTCTATCTCCCCCCGATCCATCCCATCGGCGTCACCGCCCGCAAGGGCCGTGGCAACTCCCCCACCGCGGCGGCGGGCGACGTCGGCAGCCCGTGGGCGATCGGGGCCGAAAGCGGCGGCCACGAGGCCGTCGCACCGGAGCTCGGCACACTCGACGACTTCGAGTCTCTGATGGAAGAGGCGAGAGCCCTCGGCATAGAGGTGGCGATGGACCTCGCCTTTCAGTGCTCTCCCGACCACCCGTGGGTGAGCGCGCATCCCGAGTGGTTCCGCCACCGGCCCGATGGCTCCATCGCCTGCGCGGAGAACCCGCCCAAGCGCTACGAGGACATCTACCCGATCGATTTCCACACCGACGACAGGAAAGGGCTGTGGCAGGCCCTCTACGAGGTGACGATGGGATGGGCGGAGCGAGGCGTGCGCGTCTTCCGGGTCGACAACCCCCACACGAAGCCCTTCTCCTTCTGGGAGTGGCTGATCGCCGAGGCGAAGGCCGCCCATCCCGACCTCATCTTCCTCTCGGAGGCCTTCACCCGCCCGAAGGTGATGCACAGGCTTGCCAAACTGGGTTTCGACCAGTCCTACACCTACTTCACGTGGCGAGACTCCAAGTGGGAGATAATCCAGTACTTCGAGGAGCTTGCCCACGGCCCGGGCCGATCGTACTTTCGCCCCAACGTATGGCCGAACACGCCTGACATCCTCGCGAAGAGCCTCCAGCGGGGCGGGCGGGCCTCCTTCGTCCAGCGACTCGTGCTCGCCGGCGGCCTGTCAGCCAACTACGGGATCTACGGCCCGGTGTTCGAGCTGCAATGGGACCAGCCGGCTGCTCCGGGGAGCGAGGAATACCTCAACTCAGAGAAGTACGAAGTGCACCACCACGATCTCGCCGACCCCCGTAGCCTCGCCTTCCTCATCCGGCGCCTCAACCTGGCGCGGAGGTCCCACCCGGCACTGCAGCGAGATGAGGGCCTGCGCTTCCTGGCGGTGGACAACGACCAGATCGTGGCGTGGCTGAAACGTGACGCCAAGGGCGACGACGTCGTGATCGGCATCGTCAGCCTCGACCCTCACTGGGTGCAGTCGGGCTTCGTCGAGGTGGACCTCTCCGAGCTCGGGGTGGGACCCGGGGCGACGTTCCGCGTGAGGGATCTGCTCGGGGAAGAGGCTTACCTGTGGCAGGCGGGCCGGAACTTCGTCAAGTTGGACCCGGCCGCCGTGCCCGCCCATCTCCTGGCGCTCGAGCGGGTCGGATGAGCCCCGCCAGCACCTCCGAGCCGATCATGATCCCGGCGGTCGGCACCGAGTGGTACAAGGACGCCGTCATCTACGAGCTGCACGTGCGCGCCTTCGCCGACTCCGACGGCGACGGGAGGGGCGATTTCCGCGGCCTCGCCGACAAGCTGGACTACCTCCACCAGCTCGGGGTGACGGCCCTGTGGCTGCTCCCCTTCTACCCTTCGCCGCTGCGTGACGACGGCTATGACATCGCCGACTACACGAGCATCCATCCCGACTACGGGACGCTCGGCGACTTCCGGCGATTCGTGGAGGAGGCTCACCGGCGTGACATGAGAGTGATCACCGAGCTCGTCGTGAACCACACCTCCGACCAGCACCCGTGGTTCCAGCGGGCCCGGATCTCGCCCCGGGGCAGCAGCCAGCGCGACTTCTACGTGTGGAGCGACACACCCGACCGCTACAAGGAAGCCCGCATCATCTTCCAGGACTTCGAGTCGTCCAACTGGGCCTGGGATCCGGTCGCCGAGGCGTACTACTGGCACCGGTTCTACTCGCACCAGCCGGACCTCAACTACCGCAACCCCGCTGTGCGCAGAGCCGTCCTTCGCGCCGTCGACTTCTGGCTGCGCCTCGGCGTGGACGGCCTCCGGCTCGATGCCGTGCCCTATCTGTACGAGGAGGACGGGACCGACTGCGAGAACCTCCCGGAGACTCACGAGTTCCTCGCCGAGCTCCGCCGTCACATCGACGACCGCTTCACCGGCCGGATGCTGCTCGCCGAAGCCAACCAGTGGCCCGAGGACGCCAGCGCCTACTTCGGCAAGGGCGACGAGTGCCACATGGCCTTCCACTTCCCCCTCATGCCGCGGCTGTTCATGGGGCTGCGAATGGAGGACCGGTTCCCCATCATCGACATCATGCAGCAGACGCCGGAGATACCGGCCTCGTGCCAGTGGGCGCTCTTCCTCCGCAATCACGACGAGCTGACCCTCGAGATGGTCACCGACGAGGAACGCGACTACATGTACCGCTCGTACGCCCGCGATCCGGTCATGCGGATCAACCTCGGCATCCGCCGGCGCCTGGCGCCGTTGCTGCAGTACCACCGTCAGAAGATCGAGTTGATGCACGGCCTCCTCATGTCGCTACCGGGTACCCCGGTGCTCTACTACGGCGACGAGATCGGCATGGGCGACAACGTCTACCTCGGGGACCGCAACAGCGTCCGCACGCCGATGCAGTGGAATTCCGACCGCAACGCCGGCTTCTCGACCGCCAACCCGCAGCGGGTGTTCCTGCCGGTCAACATCGATCCGCAGTGCCACTACGAGTCCGTCAACGTCGAGGGCCAGCTCGACAACCCTGACTCCCTGCTGCGCTGGGTGCGCCGGCTCATCGCCCTGCGCAAGCGTCATCCCGTCTTTGGTCGCGGCCGCATCGAGTTCGTCTACTCCGACAACCCCCGCGTCCTGTCGTTCATCCGCCGCGACGACCGGGAGGCTGTCCTCGTCGTGGCCAACCTGTCCCGCTTCGCCCAGTACGTCGAGCTTGACCTCACGGCCCATCGAGGCGTCACCCCGCGGGAGCTGTTCGGCCAGACCACGTTCCCGATGATCGGGGAGCTGCCCTACCTCGTCACTCTCGGCCCGCACTCCTTCTACTGGCTCTCGCTCGGCGACCCGAGCTCGGACACCCACACAGGGACTCTGGCCCTCCCGGCCTTCAAGGTGAGCGGGCCCTGGTGGAGGTTCACAGAGGGCGGTGACAATCGCCGCCGGTTCGAGGCGCTGCTGCCGGCGATCCTGAAGACGCGGCGCTGGTTCGGCGCGAAGGACCGCCGCATCCAGCAGGCGACGATAGGCGAGACGATCAGCCTGCCCCTGCCCAGCACGGCCGGCCGGGCAGAGCTCCTCGTGGTCAACGTGGAATACCTCGAAGGTGAGCCGGAGCGGTACCTGCTGCCGGTCACCTACGTCGAAGGCGAGCAGGCCGACGCCCTCGCCCAGGACCACCCGGAGGCAGTGGTGGCACTGCTCACCCCGAGCCCGGGCAATCCCGGGCTGCTCGTCGACGCCCACTTCGAGCCGGCCCTCGGCAAGGTGCTCGTCGACTTCGTCGCCAACCGTCGCCGTCGCACGAACGAGTCAGGGAGCCGCCTCGCCGGCGTGCCCGTCCCGGCGATGGCCGATGTGCTCGGCCGTATCCCCACCGGTCCCCGCTCGCCGGCACGCGTCTCGAACGCCGAGCAGTCGAACACCTCGATCGTCGTGGGCGACCAGGACGGGGCGCGGGCCATCCTGAAGACGCTTCGCCGGCTCCAGCCCGGCCCTCATCCCGAGATCGAGCTCGGGCGGCTCCTCACCTCCGTCGGGGCGGCCGTGGCGCCGCTGCTCGGCTCTCTCGAGCTCATCGGGCCGGGCGGCCAGTCCACCGCAATCGCCGTGGCCCATGAGTTCGTGCCGCACGAGTCCGACGCCTGGCGGGCAACTCTGCGGTCGGCCAGCTCTTTCCTCGAGAATTGCGTGCCGGCGGGAGGCGAGGTGCCGTTGCCGCCGCCTCGTGGCGGTCCGGGTGGGTTTCTCGCCGGGGTGCTCGCCGGAGAGATCCCAGAGCAGGCCGAGGCCCTCATCTCGGAGACCCTGGCCGGAGCAGAGCTGCTCGGGCGGCGGACAGCCCAGCTCCACGTGGCGCTGACCTCCCCGGAGGGAGGGCCGGGCTTCGCGCCCGAGCCGATGACGGCGATGTCCCAGCGCTCGCTGTACCAGTCGATGCGGACGGCGGCCCGGCGGACGATCGTGCTCCTGCGCCAGCGTCTCGGCTACCTCTCCCCGCGAGACCAGGAGCTCGCCCGGGACCTGCTCGAGAGCGAGGACGAGCTGCTCGCCGCTCTCCAGGGAGTGCTCGAGATCCGGGAGGGGAAACGGTTCCGGATCCATGGCGACCTCCACCTCGGCCAGGTGCTGTTCACAGGGCGGGACTACTTGTTCGTCGACTTCGAGGGCGAGCCGGCCCGCAGCTTCGGCGAGCGGCGGCTCAAGCGATCGCCGATGAGGGATGTCGCCGGCATGCTGCGCTCGTACCAGTACGCCGCCTACAGCGCCGTGGACGACCTCGTCTCGCGGGGGGTCGTCGAGCTCGACTCGACCTTCGAGCTCGAGGACTACCACAGAGCCGCCACGCGGTGGGCCTACTGGACCTCGATCGCCTATCTCGACGGCTATCTCCCCCCCGCTCACGAAGCAAGGTTGCTCCCACCCGATGAGGAGCTGGCGGCCGACCTGCGGGCCCACCTGTTGGAGAAGGCGCTCTACGAGCTGCGCTACGAGCTCGGCAACCGCCCTGAATGGGTCCATCTTCCGCTGCTCGGCCTCCGCTGGCAGCTGGCACTCGACCGCCAGGGGCGGCCGGCATGAGCAACTCCGGCGACGAGGCCCTCGGCGCCCTGGCGGCGGCCCGGGGAGTCGCCGCTACCTACACCGATGCCCACTCGAAGCAGCGGGAGGTGTCCGAGGACACGCTCGTAGCGGTCCTGCGGGCTCTCGGCGAGCCGATCGAGAAGGCGGCCGAGGCCCCCGAGTGCCTGCGGCTGCTCGAGGCGGAGAAAGCGGCGAGGCCGTGGCCCCCGGTGGCGGTCGCCTGGGACGGGGAGCTCCTGTTCGCGGAGCAATGCGGCCCCCGGGGCGACGCCAAGCCCGACTCCTTCGTGTTGCACCTCGAGGACGGCTCAGAGGCGAGCGAGCTCCTCGCCCCGGGCGCGGGCGGCTCGGTGTCCTCGCGCCACCCCCTTCCCTTCGGGCTGCACCGTCTCCGGCACCGGACTCAGCCCCCCTCCGAGGCCACCCTCGTGATCTCGGCGCCGGCCAGAGGGCACCCGCCAAAGAAGCGCTCTTGGGGGATATTCGCGCCCACCTACGCCCTCTCGGACGGGAGGGCCGCCGACGCCGGGGACCTGACCTGCCTCGAGCAGCTCGGCCGAGCGGCGGGCGGCCTCGGGGCCTCCTATCTCGCCACGCTCCCTCTGCTGGCCGACTACTCCCGCACGGAGGCGCCCGGGGCCGTGGCGAGCCCGTATGCGCCTCTCAGCCGGTTGTGGTGGAACGAGGGCTACCTCGACGTCCGACGCCTGCCCGAGCTGGCAGACGAGTTCTCGCCGGAGGGCGCCGGTGGCCAGTTCCGGGCCGGGCCGGTGCCGCGGCACGCCGACGTGGCCGCTGCAGCCGCCTCGATCAGGCCGCTGCTCGGTATCGGCGCGGAGCGGGTCATCGCCGGCGGAGGCGCCCGGCTGGCGGCTTTCCGCCAGTTTCAAGCCAGCCGTCCGGACGTGCTGCGCTACGGCATCTACCGTGCCGCGGCCGAGGCCGCCGGGCCGGACCGGTCGGCCTGGCCGGAGTCCTGGGTGGCTGGGGACATCCTCGCCGGCCGGGACGTCCCCCACCTGGCCGTGCTCGCCCACGTCTATGCCCAGTGGGCGACCGACGACCAGCTCGACGAGGTGTCGTCGGCGACGGCGAGGGCCGGTTGCCGCCTGATGCTCGACCTGCCCATCGGCTGCCGGGCCGATGGCTACGACCCCTGGGCTTTCCCCGACTCGTTCGCCGCCGGAGCCACCGTGGGCGCCCCCCCGGACATGTTCTTCTCCGGCGGGCAGGACTGGGGCTTCCTGCCGCTTCACCCCGAGGGCACTCGCCGGGCCGGTTACCCGGTCGTTGCCGGTGCCTTCGGCCACCTCTTGAGGCACTGCGGGGCGTTGCGCATCGACCACGCCATGGGCTTCCAGCGCCTGTGGTGGATCCCGGCCGGGGCCTCGCCGGCCGACGGCGCCTACGTGAGCTACAAGCTCGACGAGCTGCTCGCCCTGGCCCTGCTCGAGGCGTGGCGCACGGGCGCCGCCCTCGTCGGAGAGGATCTGGGCACAGTCGATCCAGAGCTCGAGGAAGCTCTCGAGCGCCACGGCATCGCAGGCATGCACGTAGCGGTCTTCGACCTCGAGGCAGACCCCGGCCAACGGCTTTCTCCCCGGCCCGGATCTGTCGCCTTCGTCGACACTCACGACACGGCGACGTTCGCCGGCTGGTTCGACGGCACCGACATAGACGAGCGAGAGCGGCTGGGACTGGTCGCCGCCGACGAGGCGGCCGCCGAGCGAACCGGGCGGCACGAGGCACGAAAGCTGCTCCTCGAGCGTCTGGCGGCTGCCGGCTCGCTGCCCAAGGAGGCCACCGCCGATCCGCTGGAGGTCCACGCCGCCGTCCTCGAAGAGCTCGGCAGCTCGCCGGCGGCCATCGTCCTTGCCACGCTCGAGGATCTGTGGGCCGAGAAGGACCCCCAGAACATCCCGGGGACCACCGCCGAGCACGAGAACTTCACGCGGCGCTTCCCGTTCGCCACAGACGACCTCGTTGCTGACCCCCGGGTCGTCCACCCGCTCGCCCGCCTGGATCGCGCCCGGCAGGGCGGGCAGGACGCCGGCGACAGCAGCGACGGTGCCGGCTCTGCCGGGGGCGGCAACAACGGCGATGCCAGCGCCGACGGCCTGGCCGGAAAGGGGCGGTAGCTCGATGGCAGGCGCCAGTAAATCCGACGACACGACTCGAGAGGCAACGGCCCGGCACGATGGCCCGCCCGGCGCCGCTGTCGTGGCCGGCTCCCGGCCGGCCCCCCACGGCCTCGGATCTCCCTGCTCGATCCGGAAGCGGTCTACCTGTTCAACGAGGGCCGGAACTTCCAGGCCTATGACCTTCTCGGCGCCCATCTCTTGCCAAAAGGGGGCGAGGCGCCGGCGGGGCCGGACTGGCGACGGGCAAGGGCGGAACGCGCTTCGGGTCTGGGCGCCCAATGCCGCCGCAGTGTCGGTCATCCACGACGGGAACGATTGGACCCCTGGCGCCGACGCCCTCGAGCTGCAGGGCTCATCAGGAATCTGGGCCGGCGTGCTTCCCGGCGTCGGTGCGGGGACGGTCTACAAGTACCGAATCGAGCCGGCCGGGGCGCCCCCGCGGGAGAAGGCGGATCCGTTCGCCTTCGGCGCGGAGATGCCCCCGCGGACGGCCTCGGTGGTCACCGACTTGAGCTACGAGTGGCGTGACGCGGCCTGGATGGCGGAGCGGGGGCGGCGGCAGGCCGACGAGGCGGCCATCTCGATCTACGAGGTCCATCTCGGCTCGTGGCGCCGGAGGGCCGACCGCAGCTGGATGACTTACGAGGAGCTGGCTGAGCCCCTCGCCGACTACGTCAGCTCGCACGGCTTCACCCATGTCGAATTGCTGCCGGTCATGGAACATCCCTATTACGGCTCGTGGGGCTACCAGGCCACCGGTCTGTATGCCCCCACTGCCCGTTATGGCCGCCCGACGGGTTTCATGGCTCTCGTGGACACTCTCCACGAGCGGGGGATCGGCGTCATCCTCGACTGGGTGCCCTCCCACTTTGCCACCGATGCGTTCGGGCTGGGGGAGTTCGACGGCACGCACCTCTATGAGCACGAGGATCCGCGCCGGCGTGTCCATCCCGACTGGGGCAGCTACGAGTTCAACTACGCCCGCTACGAGGTGCGGTCTTTCCTCGTCTCGAGCGGCTGGTTCTGGCTCGACCGGTACCACATCGACGGGCTCCGCGTGGATGCGGTCGCCTCGATGCTCTACCTCGACTACTCGAGAGGGCCGGGCCAGTGGACGCCGAACCGTGACGGCGGCCGGGAGAACCTCGACGCCGTCGACTTCCTCCGCCAGTTCAACGACTCGGTCCACGAGCGGTTCGAGTCGGTCGTCACCGTGGCCGAGGAGTCGACCGCCTGGCCGGGGGTGTCGGCACCCACCGCGAAGGGAGGGCTCGGCTTCTCCATGAAATGGGACATGGGCTGGATGCACGACACCCTGCAGCACTTCGAGCGGGAGCCGATCCACCGCAGGTACCACTACGGTGAGCTCACCTTCCGCGGCCTGTACGCCTTCACGGAGCGCTTCGTCCTGCCTCTCTCCCACGACGAGGTCGTCCACGGCAAGGGCGCGCTCGCCACGAAGATGCCCGGCGACGACTGGCAGCGCCGGGCCACGTTGCGACTCCTCTATGCGTGCCAGTGGTTCCAGCCGGGCAAGAAGCTGCTCTTCATGGGCGACGAGCTCGCCACATGGCGGGAGTGGAACCACGAGGACCAGCTCGAGTGGGACCTGCTCCAGATACCCGAGCACGCAGGCGTGGCCCGTCTCGTCTCGCAGCTGAACCGGCTCTACGCCGAGCTGGAGCCGCTCCGGGGAAGGGACTTCGACCGGCGAGGATTCGAGTGGATCGTCGCCGACGATCCCGACAACGACGTGCTCGCCTGGCGTCGCTCCGGAGAGACCGGCGATGTCGTCGCCGTCCTCAACTGCACGCCCATCCCTCGCGACGGCTACCGGGTGGGAGTGCCGAGCGACGGGGAATGGCGCGAGCTCTGCAACACCGATGCCGTCGAATACGGCGGCACGGGCAGAGGCAACCTGGGGTCCGTCGTGGCCGAACCGGTCCCCTCCCACGGCCAGCCCCAGAGCGTGGCACTCACCCTCCCCCCGCTCGGTGCCCTGCTGCTCGCCCCGGCCGGCAAAGCAAAGGGGTAATCCGCTGACCGACTTCTCTCGGCCGGTGCCGCCGCCTCCAGGGCCGGCTCGGGCCCACTTACCGCCTGCAGCTGCAACCGGATTTCGGCTTCGATGCGGCGGCCGGGATCGCCGGTTATCTCGCCTCCCTCGGCGTCGAGCTGGCGTACCTCTCGCCCATCGCCGAAGCCGTGCCGGGGAGCATGCACGGCTACGACGGCACCGAGCCGACGGCGGTGCGCGGGGAGCTCGGCGGCCGGGCCGGCCTCGACGAGCTCGTGGCAGAGCTGCACCGCCACGGCCTCGGCATCCTCCTCGACATCGTGCCCAACCACCTCGCCACATGGCCGTCCGGGCCGTGGTGGGGCGACGTTCTCCGTCACGGGCGGGAGTCGCAGTACGCCGTCGTCTTCGACATCGACTGGGAGGCAGGAAGCGGTGGATCGGAGCGGCCTCGGGGGAACCGAGGTGGAAAGGTGGTGCTCCCGATCCTCGGGGCACCCCTCGAGGAGGTCCTCGCCTCCGACGAGTTGCGCATCGAGCGAGCCGAGGGCTCGCCCGTCCTCCGCTACGGCCGGAACGGGCCCGCGCTGCCCCTCGCCGAGGGCACGGGGGAGCCGGGGGACGACGTCGCCGAAGTTCTCGCCCGCCAGCACTACCGCCTCGCATGGTGGCGGGACGGCCGAGCCCGCAATTACCGGCGCTTCTTCGACATCGACGGCCTCGTCGGCGTGCGGGTGGAGGACAAGGCCGTCTTCGAGCTGACCCACCGGCTCGTGGCAGAGCTCGTCGAGGCCGGCGCGGTCGACGGCCTCAGGGTCGACCACGTCGACGGCCTGGCCGACCCGGCCGGCTATCTGCGCCAGCTGCACGAGCTGAGCGGTGGCCTGCCGATAGTGGTCGAGAAGATACTCACCGGCGACGAGAGGCTCCGGCCGGACTGGGAGGTGGCCGGCACGACCGGCTACGAGGTCCTCGACGACATATCGGGGGCCCTCGTCGATCCCGGCGGCCTCCGGCGGCTCGTCGCCGGGGCGCGGGCCGAGGGCGAGGGGCGAGTCGCCGACGTCGTCGCCGCCGGCAAGCGGCTGGCGGCGGAGGACACCTTCGTCGCCGAGCGGGAGCGGGCTGCTTCGCTCCTCGCCGCCGACCCGTCGTCGTTGACGAAGATCCTGGTCGACCTGCCCGTCTACCGCACCTATGTCACAGCCGACGGCCCCTCCGGGCTCGACCGGGCGATCATCGAGACGGTGTCGACCGGGGAGCTCGCCGGGCAGCTGCTCAGCCCGGGCGAGGGCGTCGTCCGCTTTCAGCAGTTGAGCGGCCCGGTCATGGCAAAAGGCGTGGAGGACACGGCCTGGTACCGGCTCGTCGGCCCCCTCGCCTTCCTCGAAGTCGGGGGTGACCCCGGGCGGGACCGGTCCGACGGCGTGGACGCGCCTCCACTCCCGCTCCTCTGACCGGGTGGCCGGCGGGTGGAACGGCCTCGCGCCCGGCACCACCCACGACACCAAGCGCAGCGCCGACGCCCGGGCCCGCCTGCTGGCGCTCGCCGAGGTGGCGCCGGAATTCGAAGCCGGCCTGGTGCGCTTCGGGGCACTCATCGCCGTGCAAAAGACCGGCTCTGGAAACCTCGTCCCGAGTGCTCTCGAGCTCCGCCTGGTGGCGGCCACCTTGCTCGCGGTGGCTCCGGCCGGAGCGGGCGAGGCGGAATGGGGCGCGCTCGCCGATCGCGTCGGGGAAGCGCTGCGCAAGGCCGCCCGCGAGGCAAAGGTGCACACCTCGTGGACCGAGCCCGACGCCGAGTACGAGGAGGCGCTCATCGCCGTGGCCCGCCAGGGCATGTCCGCCGGCGGCGCCGTCCTGCAGGAGGCCTTCGGGGACCTCGTGGAGGAGGTGGCCAGCCTCGGCGCCACTCTCAGCCTCGGCCAGGTCGTGCTGCGCTCCCTCCTGCCGGGCGTGCCCGACTGCTACCAGGGCGACGAGAGCTGGAACTTCTCGCTCGTCGACCCCGACAACCGGCGCCCGGTCGACTTCGCCGGCCTGGCCGGGGACCTGGCCCTCCTCGTCGATCCCCCCTCGCCCGAGGGAGCCGCCGCGTTGGGCGCCGACTGGCGGAACGGGCTCGTGAAGCTGCACGTCACGCGGCAGTGCCTGCGCGCCCGGGCCCTGGCCCCGGAGGCATTCGCCCCCGGCGCCGGCTACCTGCCGCTCCGGGCTGCCGGCACCCACGCCGACAACGTCGTCTCCTTTGCTCGGACGGGGTCAGGCGGCGACGGTGGCAGCCAGGCGATCACAGTGGCGTCGAGGATGCCCCGCCAGCTGATGGCCCCCCGCGGCCAACTGCCCGTCGGCCGGCGCGCCTGGGGCGACACCGTCCTCGAGCTGCCCTCCGCCCTGCGCGGCACACTCGGCCAGCCTGCGGGTCCCCCTGACGAGGACGGAAACGCCCCAGCAGACAGCTGGTACGACGTCCTCTCCGGCAGGCGCCTTGTCCCGGAGGCGGGCAGCCTCGATCTCGGCACCATCCTGGCCGACCTGCCGGTGGCGGTCCTCGTCAGGGGGAGAGGGGTCCCCTCTGCAGCACCACCACCGAGCGAGCCTCCACGCTGAGGGCCTCGGCAGCCTTCACCGGTTCTCGCGAGCCGGCGCAGAACGGGCTCTCCTCCATGGCCGTGTCGAGCACCGGCGTCCAGTAGTCGCCGAAGCGCCCGTCGGGCATGCAGAACGAGATCGCCTCCCAGTAGGGATGAAGCACGAGGAAGAAGCTGTCGTCCGAGGACGGCCCCGACCGTCCGGCGGCGGCGGGAAGGGACTCGCCGTTCAGGAAGACTCCGACCGACTTGGCGAAGCTCACCCTCCAGTCGGCGTCGGTCATGGGCTCTCCCGCCGGCGAGAACCAGGCGATGTCGCTCACGCCGTCCCCCCGTAGCGGCCGGCCCTGGAACCACCGTCGCTGGTGGAAGATCGGGTGGCTGTGGCGGAAGGCGCTGAGGCGCCGGAAGAAGCCGAGCAGCTCGAGGTCGGCGCCCTCCCAGTCCAGCCAGGAGATCTCGTTGTCCTGGCAGTAGGCGTTGTTGTTGCCGTGCTGGGTCCGCCCGATCTCGTCCCCGGCGAGAAGCATCGGCACGCCCTGGGAGAGGAACGTCGTCACGAGAAGGTTCCGCCGCATCTGCTTGCGCAGCCTGACGATGTCCTCGGCGTCGGTCGGGCCCTCGGTGCCGCAGTTCCAGGAGCGGTTGTCGTTCTCACCGTCGCCGTTGTCCTCGAGGTTCGCCTCGTTGTGCTTGCTGTTGTAGCTGACGAGGTCGGCGAGGGTGAAGCCGTCATGGCACGTGACGAAGTTGATCGACGCCCACGGCTTGCGCCCGGTCCCCTCGTAGAGGTCAGAGCTCCCCGTGAGGCGATGGGCGAGCTCCGGCAGCGTCCGGTCCTGGCCGCGCCAGTAGTCGCGCACGCAGTCGCGGAAGCGGCCGTTCCACTCCGACCAGAGCGGTGGGAACTTGCCGACCTGGTAGCCGCCCTCGCCGATGTCCCACGGCTCGGCGATCAGCTTCACCTGGCTGATGACCGGATCCTGCTGGATGATGTCGAAGAAGGCTGACAGCCGGTCCACGTCGCGCAGCGTGCGAGCCAACGTGGCGGCCAGGTCGAAGCGGAAACCGTCGACGTGCATCTCCGTCACCCAGTACCGCAGGCTGTCCATCAACAGCTGCAGCACGTGCGGCTGCCGGGCGTTGAGCGTGTTGCCGGTGCCGGTGTAGTCGACGTAGTAGCGCGGATCGGCCTCGTTCAGGCGGTAGTACGCAGCGTTGTCGATCCCCTTGAACGACAGGGTCGGCCCGATGTGGTTGCCCTCGGCGGTGTGGTTGTACACCACGTCGAGCAGGACCTCGATGCCGACCGAGTGGAGCGTCTTCACGAGCGACTTGAACTCCTGCACCTGCTGGCCCCGCTGGCCGGTGGCGGCGTACTCGTTGTGAGGGGCGAGATAGCAGATCGAGTTGTACCCCCAGTAGTTGCGGAGACCGTGCTCGACGAGGCGGGCGTCGTGGATGAACTGGTGAACCGGCTGCAGCTCGACTGCGGTCACCCCGAGAGAGAGCAGATGGTCGATGACCGGCTCGGTGGCGAGCCCTGCATAGGTCCCCCGGAGCTGTGCAGGCACGTCAGGATGGCGCTGCGTGAAGCCCTTGGCGTGCATCTCGTAGACGACCGTCTTGTGCCACGGGGTGGCGGGCGGCCTGTCGTTGCCCCAGTCGAAGTACGGGCTGACGACGACGTTCTTCGGCATCGAGCCGGCGCTGTCCGCCCGGCTGATCCGGCCCTCGTCTGCATGTTGGTGGCCGTAGAGGGACCGGTTCCAGTGGACGCGGCCTTCGACCGCCTTGCCGTAGGGGTCGAGCAGGAGCTTGTCGGAGTTGCAGCGATGCCCGCTCGTGGGCCGCCACGGCCCGTGCACCCGGTAGCCGTACCGCTGGCCGGGGCCGACGCCGGCGAGGTACCCGTGGTGGACATGGGCTGTCTCCTCGGGCAGGGCAAAGCGCGTCTCCCGCCCGTTCTCGTCGAACAGGCACAGCTCCACCTGGTCGGCGATCTCGGAGAAGATCGAGAAATTCGTCCCCACCCCGTCGTAGGTGGCGCCGAGCGGATAGGGGCGCCCCGACGCCATCTCCATCAGGGCGCGGGCCATCAATTGAAGGCTACCGGTCGCCGGCCCGCCTCTACGAGGCGCCCCCGCCGACGAGGGCCGTAGGGTGTCGAAGGTGACCCTCACCGGCAGACAAAGTGCGGCGCGCCACATGGACGGGCTGGCCGACGCAGAGCTTCTCGAGACGGATACGGCCACCTTGGCCTCCGCCGCCGCCGCGAGGCGCGATGCCCTCTTCGGCAACCGGGTGACGTTCTCGCCGAAGGTGTTCATCCCGCTCACGATGCTCTGCCGGGACCGCTGCGGATACTGCACCTTCGCCAAGCCGCCGGCCCGCCTCGACTCGCCGTACCTCCTCCTCGACCAGGTGGTCGAGCTGGCCCGATCCGCCGCCGCCCTCGGGTGCCACGAGGCCCTCTTCACCCTCGGCGAACGGCCGGAGGAGCGCTACCCGGTGGCGGCCGGCTTCCTCTCGGCGGCCGGCGCCTCCTCCACCGTCTCCTACCTTGCAGAGGCCTGCCGTGCCGTGAGGGACGCCACCGGCCTCCTGCCGCACGCCAACGCCGGCGCCCTCTTCGAGGAAGAGCTGGCGCTGCTCCGTCCGGTGACAGCCAGCCAAGGGATGATGATCGAGACCCTGTCGCCCACCCTCTCCTGCCACCGGGCTGCGCCGGACAAGTCACCGGCACGTCGCCTGGCCACTCTGGAGGCCGCCGGCCGCCTCCGGATCCCCTTCACCACCGGAATCCTCGTCGGCATCGGCGAGACGAGGGCGGATCGGCTGACGGCGCTGCGCGCAATCGCCGATGCCCACCGCCGCCACGGGCACGTCCAGGAAGTGATCGTGCAGAATTTCCTCCCCAAACACGGGACCGCCATGCACGATTGGCCGGCCTGCCCGGTGGAGGAGCTCATCTGGTCGGTGGCCGCCGCCCGGCTGCTGTTGCCGGCCGACGTGCACGTGCAGGCGCCGCCGAACCTGACGGAGGACTTCGGCCTGCTGCTCGAGGCGGGGATCGACGACTGGGGCGGCGTATCCCCGCTGACCGTCGACCACGTCAACCCGGAGCGCTCCTGGCCTGCCCTCGACCGGCTCCGCACGGTCACCGAGGCGGCGGGCCACGTCCTCGCACCCCGTCTGTGCATCCACCCGGAGTACGCCGCCCAGCCGGACCGCTTCCTCGACGAGAAGATGCGCTTTGCCGTCCTCGACCGGTCCGACGCCGAGCACCTCGGGCGTGACTCGTCGTGGTGCTCGGGCGGCGACGAGCCGCCGCCCCTCCTCATCGGCCGCCCTCGGGCCATCGGCCGGCCACCGGTCGTCGGCCGCCCTCTCCCCACCGACCGCCCCACCCCCGTCGGCCCCGCCGCGTCTTACCCCCCCTTGCCCACACCAGCCCGCCCTCGGGCCGGCGGTGCTGTCCGCGAGGCCCTGGCGGGGGCAATGGGCGGCCAGGAGCTCGGCGAGGACGAGATCGTCACCCTCTTCTCCGCCCGCGGCCAAGAGGTAGAGGAGGTGGCGGCGGCGGCGGACGACCTCCGCCGGCGCACGGTCGGCGACGTCGTCACCTGGGTCGCCAACCGGAACATCAACTACACCAACGTGTGCACGTTCAAGTGCCGTTTCTGTGCCTTCTCGAAGGGCCCGCTCTCCCTCAACCTGCGTGGCTCGCCCTACCTGCTCGAGCTGGACGAGATCACGAGCCGGGTGGCCGAGGCCGAAGAGCTCGGGGCGACCGAGGTCTGCCTGCAGGGAGGCATCCACCCGAGCTTCGACGGCGACTACTACCTCGGGGTGCTCGCCGCCGTCCGGCGGGCATCCGAGAAAATCCACATCCACGGCTTCACCGCCCTCGAGGTGCACGAAGGTGCCCGCCGTCTCGGCGAGGATCTCGACACCTACCTGCGCCGCCTGCAGGCGGCCGGCTTGAAGACGCTGCCCGGGACCGCGGCCGAGATCCTCGACGACGAGGTCCGCGCCATCCTCTGCCCGGACAAGATCGACACCGAGCGCTGGCTCGAGGTGCACCGCTGTGCCCATCGAGCCGGCCTCCGCTCGAACGTGACGATCATGTTCGGCGCCGTGGAGGGGCCGCGCTCGTGGGCCCGCCACATCGTGGCCACGAGGGCCCTCCAGCACGAGACCGGCGGCTTCACCGAGTTCGTCCCCCTCCCCTTCGTGCACATGGCAGCCCCGATCTACCTCCAGCACCGCGCCCGGCGGGGCCCGACGTTCCGGGAGGCCGTGCTCATGCACGCCGTCGGCCGGCTCGCCTACGCCGGCGCCATCGACAACATCCAGGCGAGCTGGGTGAAGATGGGCGCCACCGGGGCCCGTCAGCTCCTGAGAGCCGGCTGCAACGACCTCGGCGGGACGCTCATGGACGAGAACATCTCGCGGGCCGCCGGTGCCACGCACGGCCAGGCGATGGACGAAGCAGGTTTCCGCCACATCGTGGAGCCGCTCGGACGCCGTCTCGAGCAGCGCACGACCCTCTACGGTCGCCCCGAGCCGGTCGGGAGCGTGGCGGCGGCCGGTTAGCCGCCCCCGATCGAGGACCGCCGCCTATCCCTCCTCGCCGGCAGCCTCACGCAGCAGGCGGGAGGCCTTCTGGAGCGAGCCCCGGGCCCGGGCGATCAGCCGGTCCCGCCTCGTGGCCAGGGCAGCCGCCTCGGCACCGGGCTCGTCGAGGGCGGCCCGCAGCAGCTCCATGCCGGCGTCGGCCAGTTGCTCTGTGAGCCGGTCCGCCGCCTGCGCCAGCTCCTCGAGACGGGGCTCGCCCATCCTCGCGCCCTAGGCCTGGCCGCTCGATCGTGACCACATCGAGCTCCCCTTTGGCGAGCCCGGCGCGGATGACCTTCTTGTCGAACTTGCCCACGCTCGTCTTCGGGACCTCCTCGACGAAAGCCCACCGCTCCGGCACCCACCAGCGGGCGACGTGGCGGCCCAGGTACTCGGCGAGCTCGCCCAGGCGCTCTCGGGTCGGCTCTATCCCGTCCATGAGCACGATGCAGGCGAGGGGCCGTTCGTCCCATCGCTCGTCGGGGACCGCCACCACGGCGGCCTCGAAGACGTCCGGATGGCCCATGAGGGCGTTCTCGAGCTCGACCGAGGAGATCCACTCGCCGCCGGTCTTGATGACGTCCTTCGTCCGGTCGGTGATCGTCATGTAGCCGAGGTCGTCCAGCGTGCCCACGTCGCCTGTGCGCAGCCAGCCGTCGTGGAACCGCTCGGGCGTCTCGTCGCCGTAGTACGACGCCGTCACCCACGGCCCCCGCACCTCGAACTCCCCGACGCTCGTGCCGTCCCGGGGGGCGACGTGCCCGTCACCGTCGACGACGCGGACCTCGACTCCGAACACCACGCGGCCGGCCTTCTGGCGGTAGTCCCAGGCGCGCTCTCCCTCGGCACCACGGGGGGGCAGGGCGAGCGCCGCCGAGCGGGCTCGTCTCAGTCATCCCCCAGGCCTGGATGATCGGCACCCCGAAGCGCTCCTCGAAGCGCTGCATGAGTGACAGGGGCACGGCCGACCCCCCGCAGACGATCCGGGAGAACGACGACAGGTCCGAGCCGTGTGCCTCGGCGTATCGCAGCACCTCGTTCCAGATCGCCGGCACGGCGGCCGCAAAGGTGGGCCGCTCCGCCTCGATGATCTTCACCAGGGGCTCGGCCTGCAGGAACTGCCTCGGCATGATGAGGTCGGCGCCGGCAACCCAGGAGGAGTAGGGCACTCCCCAGGCGTTGGCATGGAACTGCGGCACGACGACGAGGCCCCGGTCCAGTTGCGAGATCCCCAATGCCGACGTCGTGGTGCTGGCAAGGGAGTGGAGATAGGTCGAGCGGTGGCTGTAGGCGACGCCCTTCGGGTTGCCGGTCGTGCCGCTCGTGTAGCACATCGCCGCCGCCTGGCGTTCGTCGAGGTCCGGCCAGTCGAAGTCCTCCCCGCCGGAAGCCAACACCTCTTCGTAGCCGATCGTCTCGCCGAGCACAGAGGCGTCGCCGGCACCGACGACGATTATCTGCTCCACGCTCGGGCACTCGCCGACGACTCTTGCCAGCAGCGGGGCGACGCCGGCATCGCAGATGATCGACCTTGTCGCCGGCGTGGTCGATGACGTATTGCAGCTGCTCGGGAAAGAGCCTGATGTTCAAGGTGTGCATCACGGCGCCCATGCTCGGGACGGCCAGGTACACCTCGAGGTGCTCCTGATGGTTGAAGCAGAACGTCCCCACCCGGTCGTTCCGTCCCGACACCGAGCCCGGCCAGCCCGGACGCCAGCCGGCGCACGCGACCTGCCACATCGGTGAAGCTCGTTCGCCGGAAGCCGTCGCCCTCGAAGGTCACGACGGTGCTCCGGCCGTGCACCTGCTCGCCGTGACGGAGTATCTCGCGCACGAGGAGCGGCGCGTCCTGCATGGTGCTCAGCATGTCGGTGCTCCTCTGGTCGGATCGCCCGTCGCTCGGCAGGCTCGGCGCGAGATCATAATTTCGGCTCCTTCCGGTGAGCACCGAAAAGCCCTCTATCCTTGCCCTGAGCAGTGCAGAAGTATCGCCACCGTGGCAGCGGAACGGTAATTGGGGGCACCTCCGGCTGTGACAGCGCACCGCACGGAGCCGACTGGACAGGGGCCTAGTGACCGACGTCGCCGCGATCCTCAATCAGATCTCGGACACGCTCGCGAAACCGAGCCCGAGCCCTGAGGAAGTCGCCGACCTCGTCACCCGTACCACTGCCACCCTGCTCGACAGCACATGTGTCCTCTGGCTGGCCGAGGATGGGAGCGAGGAGCTAACCGTCGCCGCCACCGCCGGCCCGACGGCGGCGCCGCCACCTCCGGCGATCGAGCAGCCGGCTGGGCTGATCGGCTGACCGAGGCCGTCGCCGGCGCCATCGAGAGTGGGGCGCCGTTCACACTGGGCGCGGCGGGATGGCCCGAAGAGGACACGGCCGAGCAGCGCCACGGCGTCGGCGAATGACGCCGGGGGTGCCCCGTCCGTCCTCACCGCCGTCCCGGTCCGGCTGCGCAACGGCTCCGCCGGGGCCCTCGGTGTCCTCCGGCCCGCTCGTCTCGGTGAGCTCGGTGATCTCGAGCTGGCTCTCCTGCGCCAGCTGGGCGATCGGGCCGCCCTCGCCCTCGACTACCTCCACCTGCAGGCATCCGCCGATCGGGAGAGGAGCCGCCGCCGCCGGGCGGAGACCGCCCGCCGGGCCGGCTCTGTTGCCGCGGCCGGTGCCGTCCGCCGCCAGACGGCACTGGCCGATCTCGGGCGGTGGGCCCTCATCGGTCTCGACTACGGCGATCTCGCCGCCGATGCCGTCAAGCTCCTCGGCGAGCATCTCAACCTCGATGCCGTCCACGTCTTCGACGCGCTTCCCGACCCCGACTTCCTGACCCTCAACGCCAGCGCGGGCACGGCTCGAGTGACCACGAGTGGACTCCGACCGAGCCGACGTCCTCGCCGGCCAGCTTCGCCCTCGTCTCCCAGCAGACGGTCGTCAGCGACGACCTCGGCACTGAGGACCGCTTCGACGTGCCCGAGCTGTGGAGCGCCGCCGGCATCGTCTCGGTGATCGAGGTGCCCATCCCGGGCCCGGACACGCCCGCCGGCGTGGTCGGCGTCGGCCGCCGGAGCTTCTCGCCGTTCTCCGACGAGGAGGCCGACTTCGTCCGGGCAGTGGCGAGCGTGCTGGCCGTGGCCGCCGCCCGACGCCAGGTCGAGAGCGACATCCGTGCCCAGGCCGCCAGCGACCCCCTCACCGGCCTCCCGAACCGATTCCTGCTCGCCGACCACAGCGCGCGGCCCGCCGGCCCTCCCGGGGCGTTCCCTCCGCTGAGCGGGGCGGACCGGAGCGTTCTCGTGCTCGACATCGACCGGTTCAAGGAGATCAACGACACCCTCGGGCCACGCCATCGGTGACCTCGTCCTGCTCGAGATATCGCGCCGGCTCAGGCGACTTCGGCGAGCCGGTCGAGCTCGTGGCCCGCCTCGGCAGCGACGAGTTCGCCCTCGTGGCCCGCAGTGCCGGGCATCCCCCAGGAAGACGAACGGCTTGCCGGCCAGCTGCTCTCGGTCCTCGGCGAGCCGTTCGACGTCGGCGGGGTGAAGCTCCGCCTGCGGGCCAGCATCGGGATCGCCCCGGGCGACGTCGACGAAGCCGGCAACTCCCTCGACGTGCCCGTGCTGCTCCGGCGGGCCGAGTCGGCCATGTACCAGGCCAAGAGCGAGCACGCCAGGATACGTCGCTACTCCGACGACCTCGAGCGGAGGAGCCTGTTGCGCCTCACGCTCGCGGGCGAGCTGGCCGAGGCGATAGACCACGACCAGCTGCAGCTCGACTACCAGCCCAAGCTGAGCACCGCCGGCGAGCAGGTGACGGGCGTCGAGGCGCTCGTTCGCTGGCTGCACCCCACGCGGGGGTTGCTGCTGCCCGACGTCTTCGTCCCGCTCGCCGAGCAGACCGGCATCATCGGTGAGCTCACGAACTGGGTCCTCGACCGGGCGTTGGCCGAATGCGCCTCGTGGCGCCGAGCCGGCTTCGCCATGCCGGTCGCCGTCAACCTCTCGGCCGGCACGGTCCAGGACGCCTCGCTGCCCGACACGGTGATGGCGGCCCTCGGCCGCGCCGGGCCTGCCGGCCGAGGCGATCGAGCTCGAGATCACCGAGAGCGCCGTGATGCGGGATCCCGGTCGGCGCCTTGCGGACCCTCGAGGCGCTGGCGGCAGAGGGGGTGCGTTTCGCCCTCGACGACTTCGGCACCGGCTACTCGTCTCTCGGCTACCTGCAGCGCCTGCCGTTCGCCTCGGTCAAGATCGACAAGTCGTTCGTCTCCCCCCTCGCCGATGCCGGACAACCGCGTCGCCCGGGCGATCGTCACGGCCGTCATCGAGCTGGGCCACAGCCTCGGGCTCGAGGTCATCGCCGAGGGCGTGGACTCGCCCGGGGTGCTCGAAGCCGTGACGACGATGGGGTGCGACGCCGTGCAGGGCTACCACCTGGCGGTGCCGATGAGCGGTGACCACTTGCGGGCCTGGATCGGCTCCCGCCCGACCGGCGATGCCACGCCGGCAAGCCCCGCCGGGGCTGCTCCCCCCGCTGAGCGGTCCGCCACCGCCCGAGCGCTCCACCCCGCCGGTGCGCGGCCCGCTCCTCCGCGGAGTGCCGTGGCCCGTCGGTGGTCGCTGAAGGAGCACGCCTCGCGGGTGTATTCTCGCTCCTTCAGAGGGCCAAGGACGTCCCGACGGAACTTCTTGCGCCGCCGGCGACCGGCGGCTGAGACGAGGACGCCATGGCAGCTGATCAAGAGGCGGGTCTCTACGACCCCGCCAACGAGCACGACTCCTGCGGGATCGCCTTCGTCGCCGACATGGCCCGCCCGGCCAGCCACCGGATCGTGGAGCTCGGGCTGACGGCGCTCGAGAACCTCGCCCATCGGGGGGCCTTCGGATCCGACCCCGAGACCGGTGACGGCGCCGGCATCCTCGTGCAGATGCCCGACCGTCTCTTCCGTGACGTCCTTCGGCGGGACGGGATCGATCTTCCTCCCCCGGGCGGCTACGGGAGCGGGATGGCCTTCCTGCCGGCGAGACGAGACGGAGGCGGCCCGCACGAAGGCCGCCTTCGAGCACCTGGCGGCCACCGAGGGCCTCCGGGTGCTCGCCTGGCGCCGGATGCCGGTCGAGCTCGGCCTCGCCGGTGCCGGGGCGCGAGCCGTGGCGCCCCGGTTCGAGCAGGTGTTCCTCGCCCCCTCGGCCGCCCCGGGCGAGAACGGCCGAGGAATCCGCTCCACCTCGAGCGGCTGCTCTTCGTGCTCCGCAAGCGGGCCGAGCACGAGCTCTCCGGCCTCTACTTCCCCTCTCTCTCCTCGCGGACCTTCGTCTACAAAGGGATGCTGGCCACGCGCCAGCTGAGAGGCGTCTTCGGGGACCTGACCGACACCCGTCTCGAGACACGCCTTTGCCTCGTCCACTCCCGCTTCTCGACCAACACCTTCCCCTCCTGGTCGCTCGCTCACCCCTTCCGCCTCGTCGCCCACAACGGAGAGATCAACACCATCCGGGGCAACCGGAACTGGATGCAGGCGCGCGAGGCGCTTCTCGAGAGCGCTCTTTTGCCCGGGGCGATCGAGCGCATCTTTCCCGTCGTGTCGCCGGGGTCGAGCGACTCCGCCTCCTTCGACGAGGTCCTCGAGCTCCTGCACCTCGGCGGCCGGTCGCTCCCTCACGCAGTCTTGATGATGATCCCCGAAGCTTGGGAGCGCCACGAGGAGATGCCCGCGGCGCTGCGAGCCTTCTACGAGTACCACTCGTGCCTGCTCGAGCCGTGGGACGGGCCGGCGGCCGTCGCATTCACCGACGGGCGCCTCATCGGCGCCGTGCTCGACCGCAACGGGTTGCGGCCCGCCCGTTACTGGGTGACCGACGACGGCCTGGTCGTGCTGGCCTCGGAGGTGGGCGTAGCTCGACCTCGATCCCGCCCGCATCATCAAGAGAGGCCGGCTGCAGCCCGGTCACATGTTCCTCGTCGACACCGCCGCCGGCCGGATCGTCGACGATGCCGAGGTGAAATCCGAGCTCGCCGCCCAACTGCCCTACCAGCAATGGCTCTCTGAGGGACTCGTCCACCTGGACGATCTGCCCCCCCGCCAGATGCTCACCCCCCAGCACGCCTCCATCGTGGGCCACCAGCGGCTCTTCTCCATGACCCGAGAGGATCTGCACACCATCCTCGCCCCGATGGCGTCCGGCGCCGAGGAGGCGCTCGGCTCGATGGGCACCGACACGCCCATCGCCGTGCTGTCGGAGCGGCCGCGGCTCCTGTACGACTACTTCACCCAGCTCTTCGCCCAGGTGACGAACCCGCCGCTCGACGCCATCCGGGAGGCACTCGTCACCTCGCTCCAGTCGAAGCTCGGCCCGGAGCAGAACCTGCTCCAGGCAGGGCCGGCGAGCTGCCGCCGGATCGTGCTCCCCTATCCGGTGCTCGACAACGACGAGCTGGCCAAGCTCCTCTACATCGACGCGGAGGGTGCGCCCACCGGCTTCAGCTGCTTCGCCGTGGACGGGCTCTTCCCGGTCGCCGCCGGGGGGGCCGGCCTCGAAGAGGCCATCTCGAAGATGTGTGCGAAGGTCTCCGAAGCGATCGCCCTCGGGGCGAACATCATCGTCCTGTCCGACCGCCACGCCACCGCCGAGCTTGCCCCCATCCCGGCGCTGCTCATGACCGCGGCCGTCCACAACCACCTGGTCCGGGAGAAGGAGCGCACCCGCGCCGGCCTCGTCATAGAGACCGGGGAGGCCCGCGAGATCCACCATCTGGCGCTCCTGATCGGCTACGGGGCGGCCGCCGTCAACCCCTACCTCGCCTTCGACTCCGTCGCCGAGCTGGCCCGGGACGGGGTGCTGAGCGGGCTCTCCGAGAGGGAGGCGGTCCGCCGCTACGCCACCGCCGCCTCGAAGGGCGTCCTCAAGGTCATGTCGAAGATGGGCATCTCGACCAAGGCGTCATACACCGGGGCCCAGGTCTTCGAGGCCGTCGGCCTCGACAAGGAGTTCGTCAGCCGCCACTTCACCGGCACCCCGAGCCGCCTCGGGGGCATCGGCGCCGCCGAGATCGCCGAGGAGGTGCGAACGGCGCCACGAGGCTGCCTTCGGGGACCGGTCCGCCCTTTCCGGACAGCTCGGGATCCCGACCGGGGGCGAGTACCAGTGGCGCCGGGACGGCGAGTACCACCTGTTCAACCCGAGGACGGTGCACAAGCTCCAGCACTCCACCCGCGCCCGCCGCTACGACATCTTCAAGGAGTACACGAGCCTGGTCGACGCCCAGTCGGAGCGACTGGCCACGCTGCGCGGGCTGTTGCGCCTCCGCCCCGACCCGGCTCGGCCGCCCGTGCCGCTCGAGCAGGTCGAGCCGGTGAGCGAGATCGTGAAGCGCTTCGCGACCGGGGCGATGAGCTACGGCTCGATCTCGGCCGAGGCTCATGAGACCCTCGCCGTGGCCATGAACCGCCTGGGAGGCCGCTCCAACACCGGCGAGGGGGGCGAGGACCCGGCCCGCTACGTGCCAGACCCGAACGGGGACTCGAGGCGCTCGGCCGTGAAGCAGGTGGCGTCGGGCCGCTTCGGGGTGACGAGCGAGTACCTCGTGAACGCCGACGACCTCCAGATCAAGATCGCCCAGGGCGCCAAGCCGGGCGAAGGGCGGCCAGCTCCCGGGCCGCAAGGTCTACCCCTGGATCGCCCGCACCCGCTACTCGACCCCGGGCGTCGGGCTCATCTCCCCGCCGCCCCATCACGACATCTACTCGATCGAGGATCTGGCCCAGCTCATCTACGACCTGAAGAACGCCAACCCGGCGGCCCGCGTGCACGTGAAGCTCGTGGCCGAGGTGGGCGTGGGCACCGTCGCCGCCGGGGTGTCCAAGGCGCACGCCGACGTCGTGCTCATCTCCGGTCACGACGGCGGGACCGGGGCGGCACCGCTCACCTCGCTCAAGCATGCCGGCGGGCCCCTGGGAGCTGGGCCTCGCCGAGACCCAGCAGACCCTGGTCCGCAACGGCCTCCGCGACCGCATCGTCGTCCAGGTCGACGGCCAGCTGAAGACCGGGCGGGACGTCGTCGTGGCCGCCCTCCTCGGTGCCGAGGAATTCGGCTTCGCCACGGCCCCTTTGGTCGTCTCCGGGTGCGTGATGATGCGCGTCTGCCATCTCGACACCTGCCCGGTGGGGATAGCGACCCAGAACCCGGAGCTCCGCAAGCGGTTCTCGGGGCGGCCGGAGTTCGTCCAGACGTTCTTCGAGTACCTGGCCGAGGAGGTCCGGGAGCTCCTCGCCGCGCTCGGCCTGCGCTCGGTCGAGGAAGCAGTCGGCCGGCTCGACTGCCTCGAGGTCTCCGACGCCGTCGAGCATTACTGGAAGGCGCGCAAGCTCGACCTGAGGCCGTTGCTCGATGGCGGCGGGGCGGGAGCGGCGGGCTCTGGCCGGCGGTGCACCCGGCCGCAGGAGCATGGCCTCGAGCTGGCGCTCGACCAGACAGCTCATCGCCGGGTTCCGCCAGTCGATCGAGAGCGGGACGCCGGGGGAGGCGAGATGTCCATCCGGAACCTCGACCGGAGCGTGGGCACGATGCTCGGCTACGAGGTGACCCGCCGCCACGGGGGTGCCGGGCTGCCCGACGGCACGATCGACGTGACGTTCTCCGGCTCGGCCGGCCAGAGCTTCGGCGCCTTCCTGCCGAGAGGGATCACGCTCCGGCTCCTCGGAGACGCCAACGACTATCTCGGCAAGGGCCTCTCCGGCGGGCGGCTCGTCCTCCGGCCCCACTCCGTCGTCGCCGGCGCCGGCAGAAGAGCAGGTGATCGCCGGCAACGTCGCCCTCTACGGGGCCACGAGGCGGGACGGCGTTCGTGCGCGGCCAGGCCGGTGAGCGCTTCTGTGTCCGCAACTCCGGCGCGGTGGCCGTGGTCGAGGGCGTGGGAGACCATGGCTGCGAGTACATGACCGGTGGCACGGTGCTCGTCCTCGGGCAGGTGGGGCGGAACTTCGCCGCCGGGATGTCAGGTGGGGTCGCCTATGTCCTCGATCCCGGCCGGGAGCTCGAGGTGCGGGCCAACCTCGAGATGGTGGCGCTCGAGCCGCTGAGCGACTCCGACTGTGCCACGGTGACGGAGCTCCTCCGGGAGCACGCCGTCCTCACGGGCTCTCCGGTGGCCCGGCCGCCTGCTCCAGGGTGGCGAGGCGGATCCGGCGCAGTTCGTCAAGGTGATGCCGATCGACTACCGGCGGGTCCTCGAGGCGAGGGCGCGGCCCGGCGCCACGGGCGAGGAGGCAGACGAGGTGATCATGGCGGCGGCCCATGGGTGATCCTCGCGCCTTTCTCAACTTCGCGCCGGCGAGAGCCCGCACCGGCGCCCGGTCAAGGTGCGCCTGCGCGACTGGCATGAGGTCTACGAGCCGTTCCCGCCGGAGGCCTTGCAGGAGCAGGCCTCGAGGTGCATGGACTGCGGGATACCGTTCTGTCACGAGGCGTGCCCCCTCGGGAACCTCATCCCGGAGTGGAACGATCTTGTCGGGCGGGGCCACATGGCAGAGGCCGCTGCCCGGCTGGAGGCGACGAACAACTTCCCCGAGTTCACCGGGAGGCTCTGCCCCGCGCCTTGCGAGGGCTCGTGCGTGCTCGGCATCAACTCCGACCGGTCCTCATCAAGCAGGTCGAGCTCGACGTGGCCGAGTGGCCGGCGGGCGCGGGCGGGCGCCCGGCCGCCCGCCTCCAGGCACGGGCGCCGACCGCCCGCACAGGCAAGCGGGTCGCCGTCGTCGGCTCCGGGCCGGCCGGTCTGGCCGCCGCCCAGCAGCTGACGCGGGCCGGGCACCATGTCGTGGTGTACGAGCGGGCCGAGCGGATCGGGGGCCTGCTCCGCTACGGGATCCCGGAATTCAAGATGGAAAAGGCCATCCTCGACAGGCGCCTCGACCAGATGCGACGGGAGGGGACGATCTTTCGCACCCGGACCTCTGTCGGCCTTGACGGCCGAGGCGGGCCTCCCGGATCCGATGGCCCTGCCCGCTCGCTCGAGGTGCCCGGCGCAGGTGGCGCACGAGGAAGGGGCGGCCTCTCCGGCTCCGGTGGGCCGGCCGCCCCCGACGCCGGCGTGGTGCCGGCCGCGGCCCTCCTCGCCGAGTCGGACGTGGTGATCCTCGCCGGCGGCTCGACCCGCCCGCGTGACCTCGAGGTCCCTGGGCGGCACCTTGCTGGAGTCCACTTCGCCATGGACTACCTGAAATCCTCGAACCTTGTCTGTGAGGGCGCTCTACCCGCCAGCCCGATCTCAGCGGCCGGCCGCCACGTCGTGATCATCGGCGGCGGGGACACCGGTGCCGACTGCCTCGGGACGGTTCACAGGCAGGGTGCGGAGTCTGTTCACCAACTGGAGATCCTGCCGATCCCGCCCCAGGTCCGGGCGCCGGGCAACCCCTGGCCGACCTGGCCTGTGATCCTTCGCAGCTCGTCGGCCCACGAGGAGGGCGGCAAGAGGCTCTTCTCGGTGCAGACGACGGAGCTCGTCGGTGACCGGCAGGGCCACGTCCGGGCACTGCGGCTGACGGAGGTCCGGTACGAGCCGGCGCCGTCTGGACAGGGGGGCCGTTTCTCGGAGGTGGACAACAGCGAGGCCGAGCTGCCAGCTGATCTGGTATTGATCGCCATGGGTTTCTCCGGGCCGGAGCGCTCCGGCCTCCTCGACGAGCTCGGCGTAGAGCTCGATGCTCGGGGCAACGTCGCTGTGGGGCGCGACTTCTCGACGAACGTGGACCGTGTGCTCGCCTGCGGTGACATGGCGAGGGGCCAGAGCCTCGTCGTGTGGGCGATCGCCGAGGGTCGATCAGCGGCCGCCGCCGCCGACCGTTATCTCATGGGACAGAGCACGCTCCCGGCTCCGGTCGTGCCGGGGCAGCTGGCGCTGGCCTGACCGAGGCTGACCCCTACCCGGTGGCGGCCCACCGGGCTGCGCGCTTGTCAGCCAGTCCGCAGCTGTCGAGGCCCGAGCCCTGCAGGCCGCTCTCCCCGGGGAACGGCTCGTGCCCGCCCATCGGCTTTAGGCTGATCGAGTGACGACATCCGAGCTGCTGGGTGATTCGGCCTCCAAGCCGAACTCGGCCTGCGGTTCCCCGGGGTCCGGCCGGGGCACACCTCCTGTAGCTCTGACCATCGCCGGCTCGGACTCCGGCGGCGGGGCCGGGGTCGCCGCCGACCTTCGGACCTTCGCCGCCCACAGAGTCCATGGCACCCTGGCCATCACCGTCGTCACGGCACAGAACACCCTCGGGGTGTCCGCCGTGCGGGTGATGGACGAGGCCATGGTGGCGGCACAGATCGACGCCGTCGTGAGCGATCTTCATCCGAAGGGGGCCAAGACCGGAATTCTCACCACCCCCGAGATCGTGAAGGTTGTGACGAGCAAGGTCCACGAGGGCTCCCTGCCCCCGCTCGTCGTCGATCCGGTTCTCGTCGGCTCCGCCGGCGACCCCCTCTTCGAGGGCACTGCGGTGAAGGACTCCTACCTCGAGCTCATAGCAGGGGCTGCCGTGGTCACGCCGAACCTGCCCGAGGCGGCCCTACTCGTCGGGTGGCCGATCAACGACGTCGGCGCCATGGAGCAAGCTGCCCGGGAGCTGCACGCCCTCGGCGCCGGCCTCGTTGTGGTGAAAGGCGGTCGTCGCGTCGGAGAGGAGGCCATCGATGTCGCCTACGACGGCCGAACGATCACCCACCTCTCGGCTCCCTTCGTGGTGACCCGGAACGTGCACGGCACGGGGTGCAGCTTCGCGGCCGCCATAGCCGCCAACATCGCCCTCGGCCACGACGTGCTCACGGCGGCCATCCGGGCCAAGGACTATGTCCACCGGGCGATCGTGCTGGCCGCCTCCTGGGACCTCGGTGGCGGCCACGGGCCAATCGATCACATCGGCGCCGCCCCGGCCTCACCAGCACCCGCTGCTCTGCTCGCTCAGGCCGGCGCCGACCCCGGGATCCGCTGAGGCGGCCTTGGTCGCTCAGCCCGCGCGCGGCTCGAGAACTTGCGGGGCCCCGTAGCGCCACAGGAGCTCCGGGAGGGCCACTGCGCCCTCGGCGTCCTGGTTGGTCTCCATGAGGGCGATCAGGAAACGGGCGGTCATGGCCGTGCCGTTCAGCGTGTGAAGGACGCGGAGCTGACCCTCGGCGTTCCGGTAGCGGGCGTTGAGGCGCCGCGCCTGGTAGTCGGTCGTGTTCGAGCATGACGTGATCTCCCGGTAGCGCCCCTGGCTCGGGATCCATGCTTCGATGTCGTACTTCTTCGCCGCCGACGGGCCGAGATCGCCGGCGGCCGTCTTGACGACCCGGTAGGCGAGGCCGAGCGACCCGACGATCTCCTCCTCGATCGCCAGTATCTGCTCGTGCTCGGCCGGTGAGTCGGGCGGCTCGACATAGGA
Source organism: uncultured Actinomycetota bacterium (assembly GCA_963754255.1). Classification (GTDB taxonomy): domain Bacteria; phylum Actinomycetota; class Acidimicrobiia; order Acidimicrobiales; family Bog-793; genus CAVWEW01. Next base: position 551,429 of record CAVWEW010000001.1, on the reverse strand, counting down.
GTACATCTCCACCTTGTCGAACTGGTGGACCCGGAAGATTCCCCGCGTGTCCCGGCCGGCGGCGCCCGCCTCCCGCCGGAAGCAGGTCGAGTAGCCGGCGTAGCGCCGCGGCAGCTCTTCGACGTCGAGGACCTCGCCGGCGTGGATAGAGGCCAGAGCCACCTCAGAGGTCCCGGTGAGATAGAGCCCGTCCGGCTCCACCCGGTAGAGGTTCGGCTCCTCGGTGGGGAGAAAGCCGGTCCCGTACATGGCCTCCTCCCGCACGAGCACCGGAGGAAGGACCGGCTCGAAGCCGCGCCCGACGACAAGGTCGAGGGCGAAACGGTAAAGGGCTAGCTCGACAAGGACCACCTTGCCCATCCGGTAGGCAAAGCGCGAGCCGGAGAGACGCGCCCCCCGGTCGAGGTCGAATCCGCCCAGCGCAACGTGGTCTTTGATCTCGAAGTCGAATCGGGGCGGCTCCCCTACGCGGCGAGTCTCGACGGCATCCTCGTCCGTCGTGCCGTCGGGGACGTCGGAGAGCGGCGGGTTGGGGATGTTCCCGAGCAGCTCGGCTCTGTGCTCGCTCGCTTCGGCGAGCTCGGCCTCCGCCCCCTTCAGGCGGTCCTTGGCCGCCTGCAGGCGCACCAACTCCTCCGGGCTCGGCTTTGCCTTCTGCCGGGTGCGCCCTCGGAGCTCGTCCACTGCGGCCGTCAGCTCCCGCCACGATGCATCGACGAGGAGCAGCTCGTCGAGCAGCTCTCCGGCACCCTTCCTGTCGAGGGCCTGGCGGAGCTCCCGGGGATGCTCGCGGGCTAGCCGGATGTCGATCATGGGCGATCAGCCTATAAAGGCTCCGCCGGATCAAAGCCGCCGGGCTCAAGAGTCACGGCAGCGGTGCCCTCTCTGGCGCCCTTCTCGAGGCTTCGAACTCGTGAGCCTGTGCGCCGCAAGCTTCGGTTGGTCCGCCGACACGAGCGGGACGTCGCCCCGGCGAGGCGGGCGGCAATGCCTGTGCCGTATTACGAGACGCTCACCGGCGGCGCTTCTTGCGCGGTCGCGGGGCGGGCCTGTTGGCCGTCCCCCCCTGGCGGGCGGAGGCCGCGGGGCGAGCCGCCCCGGCGGGGGGACGAGCTGCCGGGCGGCTGCCACTCCCCTGCCTGGGCGGCTGGGCTCGCCGGGCGGCGCCGTTGCCCGAGCCGGCTCCTGCACCGGTGAGCTCCGCCTGCTCGGCTTCGTCAGGAAGAACGTCATCGGCTGCGGCATCGGCTTCGTTCCCGCCGTCGCGGCCCCCGAGGGCGGGCCGACGATCCTGCAACGTGGCGCTCCGCCCTGGCCGGAGCGGGCCCGGGGTCTCGCGTTGGGCTGCCTTCCCACGCCGGCGCCGGGAGCTCCCGGAGGAATCTCGCTCGTCGAGGACGCCGGCCGCCACGGCCGCCGGGCTGAGCAACTGGTCGCGCAGGCCCCGTGCCGCCAGGCGGTGGCGGATCTCGTACGTAGCGGCGCTCGTGCTCCTTCAGCATCGCCACGAGGGGGGAGGCGATGAAGATGGATGAGTACGCCCCGCTCGCGAGGCCGATGAGGAGGGCGAGGCCGAAGTACTGGAGCGTCGTGGCGCCGAGGATCTCGGCCCCGAGCACGAGGACGGCGAGGATCGGCAGGATGGCGACGAGGGAGGTGTTGACCGAACGGGCAAGGGTCTGGTTCATCGACAGGTTCACGACGTCGGTGATGCTCAGCTTGCCGGTCGCCCCGAGGCCCTTCGTGTTGTCGCGGACGCGGTCGAAGACGACGATGGTGTCGTAGAGCGAGTAGCCGAGGACCGTGAGGAAGGCGATGACGGTGTCCGGGGTCACGAGGAAGAACGTCAGCGAGTAGATGCCGACAGTGACGAGGATGTCATGGATCACGGCGATGATCGCCGCCAGCGCCATCTTCCACTCGAAGAAGATCGAGATGTAGATGGCGATGAGGATGAAGAAGACGATGAGCGCTTCGACAGCCTTGTGCGTGACCTGCCCGCCCCAGGTCGGCCCGACGGTCTCGACGGTGACGGAGTTGATCGACGAGTGGTGGGTGACGCGGGCGAGCGCGGTCTCGACCTTGGAGATCTGGCTCGCCTGGGCGGTTGAGCCGTTCGCCGCCGAGCCCTTCGAGAGCTTGGCCTCGACCTGAATCGTGGTGTTCGACCCGTTGCCGAGGGTGGTGATGGACGCTCCACCGAGGCCGATCGGCGCCAGCGCCGAACGGACCTGGCCAACAGCCACCCCGTTCGAGGGCACCTGCCAGGACGTGCCCCCGACGAACTCGATGTCGTAGTTGAGCCCGCGCACGGCGAGCGAGACGAGCCCGGCGAGGATGATGATGATCGAGATCGTGAACCAGGTCTTCCTTCGCCGGACGAAGTCGAACTTGGTCTGGCCGTAGTAGAGGCGCTGGAAGCGACCGTGGCGGTCGGCTACGCCTTCGTCGAGGTCGAGCGCCGTCGTGCTCACGTGGCCTCCGCCGCGGGAGCTGCGAGGCCGCGGGCCACGCCGAGGCCTCTCGCCTCCGTGAAGATGCGGCTGCGCCCGAGGATTATCACGAGCGGGCGCGTGAAGAGGTAGGCGGTGGCGACATCGAGCAGCGTCGAGAGGCCGAGCATGAAGGCGAACCCTCGGACGTCACCGATCGACAGGAGCCAGAGAACCGCTGCCCCGATGAACGAGACGGCATCCGCGGAAAGGATCGTCCGGTAGGCGCTCCGAAAGCCGCGGTCCACCGACGACCGGATCGACCGGCCGGCACGCACTTCGTCCTTTAATCGCTCGAAATACACGACATAGGAGTCGACGGTGATCCCGACAGAGACGATCAGGCCTGTGATGCCTGAGAGGTCGAGCGTCAGACCGGTCTTGTGGCTGAAGAACGAGATGATGGCGTATAGGAGCGCTCCCGTCGAGACGAGCCCGAGCACGACGACGATGCCGAGAGCGCGGTAGTAGAAGATCGTGTAGAGCATCACGAGGAGAAGACCGAGCAGGCCGGCGAGAACGCCAGCCCGGAGAGAGGCGCTTCCGAGCGAGGCCGAGACCACCTCGGAGGTCAGCTTGAACAGCCGGACCGGTAGGGCACCGTACTTGAGCTGGATGGCGAGCTTGGGTGCGCTCGAGGAGGTGATGCCTGTACCGCTGATCTCACCGCTGCCGGGGAAGCTGGCCGCGTCCATCGACGCGCTCGAGACGACGCTGCCGTCGAGGTCGTCGGCGATGAGACCCTTGTTGGCGAAGTACGGAGCGGCGATCTTGGTGTTGAAGATGGTCGTGCCGGCGCTCGTCATGTCGAAGACGACCTGCCAGGACGGCGCCACGTAGGTGGCGTAGGCATTCGAGATGATCGAGCCCGGAGCGAGCGACGGCCCGAGCTCGAGGCGGTCCGGCTGGCCGGGGCCGGTCAGGATGACGGTCTTCGCCGGGTTGTCGAGCGAGACGGGAGTCGTCTTGTAAGCAGCGAGCGGCGGGTAGGCCTGGACGCTGCCCGAGTTGGTCGAGGTCGGGGTGTAGGCACTGTTCGACGGGCAGGCCGGAGGGTAGGTGTAGCCGGCGACCGTGCTCGGCCGGGTCGTCGTCGTCGCAGGCGGTGTCGTCGTGGTCGACGTCGCTGCAGACGTCGTCGATGTCGTGCTCGAGGACGAGGACGAGGACGAGCCGGAGCTTTTCGACGCGCCTGCCACGCTCGGCCCTTTCGTGGTCGTCGTGGCGCCCGCCACCGTCGTGGAAGTCGAAGAACCCTTCGGCTTCGTCTTCGCCGGGGTGGTCGTCGAGGTGGTCGTGCTGGTCGTGCTCTTCTTCGCCGGCGCCGCGTAGAGGGGGGCGTAGCAAAGGAGCGGGCGGAAGTAGAGCTGAGCCGTCTGGCCGAGGATGTTCTCCACGTTGCGCGGATTCTTGATGCCCGGCAGCTGGACGACGATATCGCTCCCCTGCACACCGATGTTCGGCGAGCCGACGCCGAGGCCGTTCACGCGGTTGTCGAGGATGTCGACGGCCTCGACCAGCTTGGCCTTCGATACCTGGTTGCCCGGAGCGCACGCACTGAAGTTGGTCTTCTCAGCCGGGCAGTAGACGACCGACAGCCCTCCTCGAAGGTCGAGGCCGAGCAGGGGCTTCCAACCGGCGGCCACGACGGCGGCGAAGGCTCCGAAGCAGACGAGCAAGGTGAGCAGCACGCTCACCAAAAGTCCGCGTCTCAAATCAGCTTGTCTCCCGGCCGGGTCGACGGCTCGTGCCGGAACCGTCCTCCCCCGTCAGTCCACCGCCGGCCGACCCGTCACCGGTCATCCCTCCGGCGGGGGCTGCGTTGCCGGTGTCCCCGGCCGCCGGCTTCACCGCAGTCGGCGGCCACGCGGTGGCGCCGCTTCCTGGCTCGTCCCTCGGCCCGGGCACGTGGCCGTCAACGTCGTCGGACCCTTCATTCTCCTCACCAGGGTCGTCGGAGGCGTGGGCGAACTCCTCGTCCTCGTCGTTCGCCGGATCGGGCGAGACCAGTTCTGGCTCGACGACGCCGTCGGCCGGCGCCACCCGCTGGGCTATGGCCCGCATCACCACTTCGATCTCGATGTCCGGGGCGATCTCGACGCTTGCCCGGTCGCCTTCGATGCCGGTCACCCGCCCGAAGATCCCCGACGACAGCATGACCTCGTCACCCACACCGACGTTCTGGTTCTGCTGCTGGGCCTTGCGCGCCCGTTGGCGCTGCGGGCGGATGAGCAGGAAGTACCCGATGCCGACGATCACCACCAGGATCAGGATCGAGGTCGTGCCACTGCTGGTTGTCTTTCTTGCAGTGGCAAGGCCTGAAGCGTGAAAGGTGATGCTGGCGACGGTGGCGAGGTAGGGCATCGGCTCCTGCTCAGTGACTCGGTCGAGCGACCCGACACCTTAACCGCTGGTGGGAGGGGATTCTGTACGCGGCGCATCGGTGCCGCCGCTGTCGAACAGCCGGGGGCCGCTTCCGACGGTGTGCCGGCGGGATCCCACCGGGGGGCGGACGGACGAGCCGACGCCCTCGAAGCCGCCCGGTCCGGGCGGTCCGCCCGGTCCGAAACCGGCTGCGTAGCGAGGGACCTCGAGCCCGAGGTGCTCGTAGGCGGCCGGAGTGGCGAGGCGACCCCGCGGAGTGCGCAGCAGCAGCCCGGCCTTGAGGAGGAAGGGTTCGTAGACGTCCTCGACCGTCTCGGTCTCCTCGCCGACCGTCACGGCCAGGGTCGACAGCCCCACCGGGCGACCGGGGAACCGCTCGCACAGCGTCTCGAGAATCGTCCGGTCAAGCCGGTCCAGGCCGAGCTCGTCGATGCCGAAGGTCTGCAGGCCCAAGCGGGCGGCCTCGAGCGTCACCACCCCGGCTCCCCTGACCTCGACGAAGTCACGGACACGCCGGAGCAAGCGGATGGCGAGGCGGGGTGTTCCCCGAGAGCGGGCGGCTATCTCGGCCGCTCCGGTCGGCGTCAGATCCACGCCGAGCAAACGGGCCGATCGGAGGACGATCGCCTCCAGCTCGGCCACACCGTAGTGGTCCAGGCGGGCAACGAAGCCGAAGCGGTCCCGCAACGGTCCGGTGACTAGCCCGGTGCGCGTGGTGGCGCCCACGAGGGTGAAGCGGGGCAGGTCGAGGCGGATCGAACGGGCGCTCGGCCCTTTGCCCACCATGACATCGAGAGCGAAATCCTCCATGGCCGGGTAGAGAACCTCCTCCACGGCCCGCCCGAGGCGATGGATCTCGTCTATGAACAACACGTCGCCCGGCTGCAGGTCGGTCAGTATGGCGGCGACGTCACCGGTTCGTACCAGCGCCGGACCGGAGGTGACACGGAATCCCGCCCCCATCTCGGCCGCCACGATGCCGGCGAGAGTGGTCTTTCCGAGGCCGGGCGGTCCGGCGAACAGGAGGTGGTCGACGGCCTGGCCGCGCTGGCTGGCCGCCTCGAGCACGATGGCGAGACGTTCCTTCAGCTCCTCCTGGCCGACGAAGTCCGCCAGGCGCCTCGGTCGGATGCCGACCTCGAGGAGAGAGTCGGCCTCGCTCGCCGCCGGGTCGACCGGACGTTCCCCCTCCTTCGGTGACTGCTCGTCGGCGGCCCGAGAAGCGTCCTCGGCACCGGCGATCAACTCGCGGCGCACGCTCATCGGCGCGGAGCCAGCTGCCTGAGCGCTGACCGGAGAAGGTCGGCGACCGATCCCTGCTCGGGCAGCTCCCGCAGAGCGGAGCGGACCTCGTCCGCCCCATAGCCGAGCCCGAGCAGCGCCGCGGACACCTCCGCCGCCGCCGAGCGGGCGGAATCCTCTGCACCGCTGCCGGCAGGACCGTCCGTGCCGTGGTCCCTCGGGGAGCGCTCGTCGGTCTCCCTGTCGGCGAAGACGGTCTCGAAGGTGCCGTCGAGCTGGTCGAACCGGGCTTTCAAGTCGACGATGAGCCTCATCGCCGTCTTCCGGCCCACCCCCGGCACGAGGGTCAGGGCGTCGACGTCGCCGGCCGTGACGATCTCCACGAGCCGCGCCGGCCGGTGGACGGCGACAATGGCGAGGGCGAGCGACGGTCCGACGCCATGGGCGCCGAGAAGCAGCTCGAAGGCCCGCCGCTCATCGGCGTCGGCAAAGCCGTACAACGTGATGGCGCCCTCGCGGACGTGGGTGTGAATGGACAACGTCACATCGGGATCCGAACATGCCCGCCCGTCCTCGTGGCGGATCTGCAGACGGGCGGGTGCCAGAGAGGCTCGAGGCAAGCCGGGGAGTGACGAAGACGCGGTAGCCGACACCGCCGACGTCGATGACGAGCTCGAGGGCGCTGTCACCGGCCACGCGCCGCTCCACCACGGTGCCGCGCAGGTAGCCGATCACGTCCGGTTGCCTCCGGCGGCAGCCGCCGTCGTAGCCCGTGCCCAGGCGGCCGCCCCGAGATGGCAGATGGCCAGCGCCAGGGCATCGGCCACGTCAGCCGGGCCTGGCACTCCATCCAGGCCGAGCAAGCGCGCCACCATGCCCTGCACCTGCTCCTTCGAGGCATTCCCGTATCCGGTAACGGCGAGCTTCACCTCGGCATTGGTGATCTCGACCACCGAGCAGCCGTGCTCGATGGCAGTCAGAAGCGCCACACCGCTCGCCTGCCCGACGAACATCGCCGTGCGGGCATTCGACCGGAAGAAAATGCGCTCCACGACGACTACGTCGGGCTCGAGGTCGTCGAGGAGCCCGGTCAGCTGCTGGCGGAGCATGGCGAGCCGCCGTGGCACAGGCTCGCCCGGCGGGGTCGTGATCACGCCCGCAGCACGAGCTCGGAAACCCGCGCCCTCCCGTGTCACGCAGCCGTAGCCGCAGCGGGAGAGACCGGGATCGATCCCGAGGACAAACATCCGTTCGATGCTACCCCTGAGGGTGATGCCCAGCGTGGATGCCCGCGAGCGGACGGTCAGACCCCGACCGCCTCCAGGATGTCGTCGGGGATGTCGAAGTTGGCCCAGACGTTCTGTACGTCGTCATGGTCCTCGAGGAGCTCGATCAGCTTGAGCACGCGCCTCGCCGTCGACTCCCCCTCGATCCCGACCCGCGACGTGGGGACCATCTCCACATCGGCGGCGTCGGTGGGGATGGAGGCCTCGTCGAGCGCCGTGCGAAGCCTCGGCAAATCCGTGGGGGCCGACGTGAGCATCCACTCGTCGCCCTCGTCGGCGAGATCCTCGGCGCCGGCATCGAGGGCGACGGCCATGAGGTCGTCCTCGCCGACGGTCTTTGGAACCATCACGACGCCCTTGCGGTCGAACTGCCAGGAGACGGCCCCGGGCTCGGCCATGGATCCACCGTTGCGGGAGAACAGGGAGCGGATGTCGGCTCCGGTGCGGTTCCTGTTGTCGGTCAAGGTCTCCACTATGAGTGCCACGCCCGAGGGGGCGTACCCCTCGTAGGAGACCGCCTCGTAGCGGACCCCGTCGAGCTCGCCCGTGCCGCGCTTTATGGCCCGCTCTATCGTGTCGAGGGGGACAGAGGCATCGCGCGCCTTGCTGAACATCGTGCGCAACGTGGCATTGGAGTTGACGTCTCCCCCGCCTTCTCTGGCGGCGACCTCCACCTGGCGAATCAGCTTGGCGAACAACTTGCCCCGGGCGTTGTCCTTGGCCCCCTTGCGGTGCTTGGTGGTCGCCCACTTCGAATGGCCCGACATCTCGTCAGCCTCCTAGTCCTTGTGCTCGTAGGCGAACCCGGCAGGCGGGCGCTCGATCGCCACGGCAGCGGCAGCGCCGCCATCTGCCTCTCGGCGCAGTCGCCGACGATGACCCCGCCACACAGGCGCCTCAGCCAGTCCGGACCGGCTCGACCATCGCCTAGCCACTCTACCGGCGCCGTGGCGGGTTCAGAGTTCCCGCAGGACGGCGAGACGGACGTCGAGCTCCGCCTGCACCCGCCGGCCCCGGCCAGCCGAGCCGGTGCCGCGGCGGAGCGAGCCAGCCCATCTCGAGACGGCGTCGCACGCGCACGTCGGACACGACAGGCTCCAGCGCCTCTGCGGAGCTCTGGCCCAGGAAGGCGACCCCGTCGCCGGCGGCGATCCGCTCCAGGGCCGCGATGAGCCCGGGCGGGTAGCGGGTGGTCGAGACACCGGCCAGATCGGCTCGTATCTCCCGGTCCGGACCCCGCAGCCAAGTGCTGAAGCGGCCACCTGAGACCGCATCCCCCACGATCCCCAGTCCGGAGGCCGCGACACCTGCAGTGAGAACGTCGAGGGCCTTCACGTGGGCAAGCTCGTGGGCAAGGACCGCCTCGAGCTCGATCCGGTCGAGGGACCGCGCAGTCCCGGAGGTCAGAACGAGCGTGGCATCCTCGGGCCCACGGCCGAGCGCCAGCGCGTTGGGAACGGCGCCGTCGATGATCAAGATGTCCGGCACGGGCAGCCCGAGGGCGGCACAGAGGCCCTCGGTGACGTCGACCAGGCGCTCCGCCGCCAGGGCGCTTATCGTGCCCCGGGCAGCAGCGGTCCGCAGGCTCACACCGCCGGCACTTCGCAGCGCGGCGGCGATCGGACGGAGCCAAATCCTGGCGACCACAAGAGCCCACAGGATCGTGAAGGCTGCTCCGGCGATCAGCAAGGGGAACGAGAGGGCGCCGAGAGCCATGAGCATCACTCCGAGCAGCATCGGCGCTCCGAGGGCCACAAAGGCGCGGCGGCGGTTGCCTCGGGCGGCGTCTCGCCACTCGGCATCGCGCCGGGCGGCCGCTACGCCGAGAACGGCGCGGGACGCGTCCGAAGCTGCCTGCTGGGACTCGAGGATGCGGCGGAGACGCTCGTCAGGGTCGCCGCCCCTTCGATCTCGGCGTCGAGCCGACCTCGGCGGTGGTGACACACCCCCATTGTACGGGCGGTCTCGTCGCCACGGGGGTGACGTCGTGCCCACTCGGTGCTCAATGCCGTCGCAAAGACTGGTACAGCTCCTCGTAGCGCCGGGCGATCACCTCCATCGAGTGTGCCGTCGCCACATTCTCGCCTGCCTCGACCAAGCGCCGCCGCTCGACGGGGTCTGCCAGCAGAGCCGTGAGGGCGAAGGCGAGCTGGCGCGGGTCCCCGGGCGGGACGAAGCGGGCCGCCTCTCCCGCCGCCAGCCGGTAGCCGGGCAGGTCCGAGGCCACAACTGCTGTGCCGGCTGCCATGGCCTCGAGCAGGACCACGCCGAAGGACTCCCCTCCGATCGAAGGGGCAACGAACAGGTCGGCCGCGGCGAGGGAGGCGGCCTTGTCCTCCTCGCTCGCCGCGCCCAACCAACGGATTCTCTCGTCGGGGAATCCGCGGCGCAGCTCAGCTGAGCGCGGCCCGTCGCCGAGCACGACGAGCTTCACCGCCGGCGGCAGCTCCGCCAGGGCCTCGAGCAGGATGCGGAGGCCCTTCCGGTCTTCGTGCCGCCCGACGAACACGATCGTCATCTCCCCGGTCGGCCGGTCGGCGCGGGCGCGGGTGGCCTCCTGCCGTGCTCGGGCATAAATGTGGAGATCGACGCCGTTCGGCACGATGACCGGGTCACGCCCCCGAAGCGCACGCCCGAGAGCTGCTGTGGCAGTCGCAGCGGCCGCTTGGGACACCGCCACGTGCCTGCCGGCTCGATTCAGCACCGCCCCGATCAGCCGGCCCTCGGCCACGTAGAGGCGGTCCGTGCCGGCACGGTGGAAGGTGGCCACGATGGGGCGAGGCCCGGCAAGCATCGCGGCCAAGGACGGGCCGGGAGTAAGCGGCTCGTGCACGTGCACCACGTCAGGCCCGAAGCTCCTGAGGGCGCGCACCGTCCGGGCCATGGCTGTGGGCGTGGGCGCCACGGGGGCCATCGAGCCGTTGGCCGGGATACGGATGCTCCTGCCCACCGCGACGACGAGGTATGGCTGACCGCTGGCGGGCCCTCCGGTCGACAGGGCCCCGCCCGGCAAGCGCGGCGTCGTGTTGCCCACGGCCCGCCGGGCCCCGTCCGAGAGGTGCCGCGTGCTCCCGGGAGCGATCACGGTGACGCTGTGGCCCATCCGGCCAAGAGCCGCCGCCAGCCCGGCCACCTGAGTCTGCACTCCGCCGGGCGCCCCCCAGTCATAGGGGCACACGAGACCGACGCGCACCGCGGGCAGGCTAACGCCCCCCGACCCGAGCCGGTCTGGGGTCTGTGGCAGGAAGCCTGTGGTTCGGATCGGACCCGCCGGCTCACCACAACATGCGAACGTGGCGACGGCGCCTGCACGAGCGGGCTCACCTTGTTCTCAGTTTGAGCGACCGAAGATGGAGGCGGAATATTGTTCGGCCGCTGTATCGTTTACCGGTTGGTTGGTTTGGAAGGGAGTCAACTGGCCCGCTGCTTCAACCACTGGTGGCGGGCACCACTGTTAGCCCTTGACAGGAGTTCTGCGTGGAACGGGCCGACAATCAGCAGAGCTGGTCTCCCAACTTCTCGATGGCAGAGCTAGCCGACGACGCAGGCGACCATCAGGTTCGCCTCGCAGGAGAGCTGGACTTGGCCTCGACCCCCGAGCTGGCAAATCGCCTCGTTGCGATCGCAGGCTCCACGGTCATTCTCGACCTCTCAGACTTGACCTTCATCGACGCCCGCGGCCTTGCTGCGCTGGTGGAGGCAAGGCACCGGATCGAGGGGCAAGGCGACCGTTTGGAGCTACGAGGCGCGCAGGGCCTTGTCGCCCGGGTGTTCGAGATTTGCGGTCTCGCTCATCTGCTGAGCGCCTGACCGGGGTCGGGCTCGGCGCTCACCTTTAAGCGCGAGATCAGATCGTCGACGGGCGCCTCAGGCTCGACGGGGCGCGACATGGCCCCGGGCTCGAGGGCGGGGCCACGAGACCGGGGCCATGAGGCCAGGTCTATGACAGGATGCGCCCTGAGGTACCTCTACGGCAGGGAGACCGGGCCGCTAGCCAGTATCACCTGCTGGTAGGCGATCTCCTTGTTGGTGCACTTTCCAGTGGAGGATCTGGCCGCTACTCCACGGGCGGCGAACTTGTAGTTGCCCGAGCCGCTGATGCCCTTGTAGGCGCCCGTGCCGGCTGAAAGGACATAGGTCCCGGTGCCGGTGATCGTCACCAGACAAGTTTTGGCGTTGAAGTTCGCCTTCTGGGTCCCCTTGTGTGCGATCTTGAACGTTCCCGTGGGGAACTGCACGCGGTCCACTTTGCCGCTGTGGTCCGTCCCTCCGGCGGTGAACGCCCCGGTGGCGATGATGCTCTCGGCGTTCGATGTGACGGAGGTGCTGACGATGGAGAAGTGCTCAGTCTTGCTCGTGCCGGAAGCAGCTGCGACTCCCGTAATGCCGAGAGTTGCGACCGCTGCCGCTGCAGTTACCGCCAAGAGAGTCTTTCGCATTTCTGCCCCTTTCCTTTGTGCCGGCCTCGTGCCGGGCGATGAAAAGGCGTGGTGCTCCAGTGGGGGTTCGAAACGCACTTCGGCAGCCGCCAACTCACCGACGTCGCTTTCACTATGGGCTTGTCACCTTGACGGCGTCAAGTCGCACCGGCTGCAGGGGCGGAGACCCCCGGGCTAGCGAGCCTGGACTCGGCGCGGGTCAGTCGAAATCGGTGGTTCGGTCGAGGAGCCGGCGGAGCTGGGAGGAAACCGCCTTGGCGACGTCGAATGCAGCGCTCTTGATGTCGAGCGCCGCCAAGTGCGTGTTGTCGCGGTCGCTCGGCGTGAAGGCTCCGTCGACGCGATCCTCGAGGGGGATGTCGGTCACGGCGGGAGCGTAGACCCTAAGCGTGCCGGCCAGCCAGGTCCACCGGTACGCGCGCTTGGGTTTTACCTCACGCCGGCCTCGGGCTTCCCCTCCCACGGCCGATGTCATACACTTTCGCCGCGCTCGTTGGGGAGGCGGACCGAGAGAGAGAGGGAGCCGATGCCTAAGGCAAGGTACCTAGCGATTCTGCTCATGGCACTTTCGGTGGCTTCATTACTGATTGCCACCGGAGTGGCTTCAGGAGCGCCCGCGAGCGTTCGTCACCGGACGGCGGCCACGAACATCACTGGATCCGGTGCTACCGCACACTTCGTACCCGCCGACATGAAGGTCTCGTGGAGCGGCGCACGCTCGAATCATGAGGTCTGCAAGGCTTCCAACACGAGGATAGAAATCTCTAACGAAACAAAGGTTAGCCAGACCGTCCTATTCGGGAGCAAGGCCTTAGCCACGCTCGCGCCCAGGGATAGCGCGGAGGCCTGCTTCTTCGGCAAAGGTTCACGCACGTTCACATTTCGTCTGAAGTCGGACAAGACGGCAAAGCTGACCGTCCACGTCAGCTGAGCGCCAGCGGGTCCGACATCGAGGGGTGTCGTCCCTATCGCAGCTACCGGATCAGCCGTAGGACCTGAGCGAGCACCCGCAGCACGACCTCGCGCTTGAGGCTCATCGGCTCCCAAGCGGCAGCATCGCCACGGCACGCAGCAGCCGCTCGATCTCCTCGGGCGAGAGGTCGGTCACACGCCTGGAGGTGATCGAACCTTTGTTTGCTTCGCCAGGGCAGACGCGAGAAAATGGAAGCCCTCCGCCGAAGGCTTCCTCTCCTCGCTTCCCTATTAGGAGTATCGACGCCCGACCCCACTTGCTTGAGCCATGACGCGCAGCGTCCGCGCCACCCGGAAGCACCGGGGACGCCATCCGAGTGCCTACTGGACTGAGGGGGCCTGCGCTTCACGCCGCCGTCCGGGTTGCCGGTCGGCGCGTAACCGCTTCGGCGACGAATGGTTAAACCAGCAGGTCAGCTCCACTTCTCCCGATCCGCCGGCCAGTTCGGCTGGAACATGTGCCACTGCGTAGGGGCCTTCTCGATGAGGCCCTCGAACTCGTGGGCGAGCAGCTGGGTCATCTCGACGACGTCGTGGCGCAGCTTGCCGGAACGCTCGATCACGAGCGGAGGGCGGACAACGGCGTGGCGGCGCCGGCCGGCTCCCTGGTACACGGCGCAAGGGAACAATGGTGCACCGGTCCGCAGCGCCAGCACGGCCGCCCCTCCCGGGAGGGTCGTCGGCTCGCCGAAGAACTCGACCTTTACTCCGTTGCCGACGATGTCTCGGTCTGCCACGAGACCGACGAGCCGACCCCGGCGGAGAGCGGAGGCGACGAGACCGGGCGCCTCCGGTCCGAGCGTGTGGATCGTCAGGCCGAGCATCTCTCGCTGGGACCGGAACCACTCGAAGAGCTCCGGCGGCTCGACAGGCTCCACGATCGTGGTCATCGGGTAGCCCTTCAATGTCAGCCAGAGCCCCCCGAAGTCCCACGCGCCGAGATGGGGCAAGGCGAGGATGACGCCGGTGCCCTTTCCCATCGCCTCCTCGACGGCGTCGAATCCCTCGATCGTGAAGCGGCGAAACACCTCTTTCGGTCGGAGCGAGACGAGGCGGGCGCTCTCGACCCAGTACTCGGCGTACGATTGGAATGCGCCGTCGACGGCGCTCTCGAGAGCTGCCTCGCTCGCACCCGGCCCGAGCACCCGACGAAGGTTGGCCCCGACGACCGGTCGCACCCGGCGAGCCAGCTTTGACACCACCAATCCGCTCAGCCTGCCGGCCGCCGTGGCGAGTGCCTCCGGTGCCGCGGCGGCAGCCGCGGCGGCACCCCGGTACATGAGGTAGTTGGCCGTGGCACTTCGCGCCCGGATCGGCTCCGCCTGGTCAGTCACTCCGCGCTCACTGCCATGAGGGCCGTGCCTTCACTGACGGTTTTGGCTCACATCGGCCTGTCTGGCGTGACTCACGCGCCAAGTGGCCCGAGCGGCGGCTCGGCGACCGGCCGATGGCTCAGCGGCTGTTCCCGAGCCGGCGCCGGAGTGCCGCCGCCGTGCCCTGCTGGCGACGATCCGCCCGAGGCCGGCTCTGACGTGCAGGGCGCTCGCCCCGAGATGATCGAACGCCGATTCTCTCGGTCGTGAGAACGCGTCGCACCCGGGTCGTCAGTGGCTCCTCCCGCCGTCGGGCTCGGGCCCGGCTCACCACGACGACGCGCCTCGAGGATCTGGCAGCTCCGGTGTTGGCTTCGCGCCACGCTCGCCAGCGCGACTCCACCCGACCCGGACGCCAGGCGGGAGAGGGCCCTGCGGCCGCGACAACCGCCACCGCCGGCTGCTCGCCTGCCTGTGCCACCTCCGGGTCGGCGCTCGCCTGTCTCCACACCTTCGCGAAGCGCTGTGTCGCCGTCACCAGACACAGCGCCACGGAGAGCCACAGCAGCGGGACGAGAAGTAGGTGGGTCAAAAGCGCCAAGCCGAGCAAGATGAGGCGCTCCGCACGTTCCATGAGGCCGCCCTTGGCGACAAAGCCGAGCGATTCCGCCTTCGCACGCTCGTAGGAGATTGCGTTCCCGATGGCGAGAATGGCCACGGGCAGCAGCGCCAGCCTCGGGTCGTGGCCCGGGCCGGCGGCGAAGTACCAGGCGAGCCCAGCGAAGATGAAGGCGTCCGCCACCCGGTCCGACACGGAGTCGAAGAAGGCTCCCCGCCTCGAGGAGGTGCCGGCGGCCTTCGCCACGGCCCCGTCCAGGGTGTCCATGAGCCCGCCCACCGTGAGCAGCACGACGCCCACCCAAAAACGCCCGGTGGCAAGTGACAGACCGGTTCCGGCCGCGATGAGAATCCCCACCACCGTCACGTGGTCGGCGCTCACGCCAAGGGCCACCAGCCGCCGGCCGACGCCGAGCGAGTACTTCCGCCGGGGAGGCGAAGGAGGCGCGGCGTTCGGGTCGGCTAGAGCGTCGCCATGCGAGGCGGGCGAGCGGTCATGCCCATCCACCACGTCCGCCGAGCCCTCCGAGCGGCCCCTTCGGCCGTCGATCATCGTGTCCCTCGATAGCTGTAAGTCCGGAGAGGGCCGATCACTCGTGCCTCATCCCCGGCTCCGGGATCGTCTTCGTCTATGACCCGAAGGTTACCAGAGAGGAACGTAGAAGCGGGTTGTTCGCCGCCCCCGCCGGAGTGCTGGCGCGGCGGTTTTTCGCCGCTCGGTCGGCCTCGCTAGGCTCGGGCGCCAATCGGGTCCACGGAGGCCGCCGGGCGGCGGGACGACCGGGCCAACTGGAGGTTGATGTCGTGCCGAACGTCCCCTCAGCGAAGATCCGCAACGTGGCGCTCGTCGGACACGGTGGCTCGGGCAAGACCACGCTGGCCGAGGCGCTCCTCGTCACCGCAGGCGTCATCAACCGGGCCGGACGCACGGAGGACGGCACGACGGTGTGTGACTTCGAGCCCGAGGAGGTGAAGAGGCACATCTCGGTGTCTCTGGCCGTCGCGCCCGTGCCGGTCGGCGACTTCCGCATCAATATCATCGACACTCCCGGATACGCCGATTTCGTGGCGGAGATGGAGGCAGCTCTCTCGGTCGCGGACCTCGCAGTCGTGGTGGTCAGCGCAGTGGAGGGCGTAGAAGTGCAGACAGAGACGGCCTGGCGAGCCGCCGCTGCCCTCGGGCTGCCTCGCCTCGTGTTCATCAACAAGCTGGACAGGGAGCGGGCCGACTTCGAGCGCACCCTTGACCAGTTGCGCCAGATGTTCGGGGCGGGCATCGCGCCGCTCGAGTTGCCCATCGGCCAGGAGGCCGCATTCGTGGGGGTGGCCGATCTCCTCACAGACACCGCCATCTGCTATGACACGGGTGCGCCGGTCACCGGCGAGATTCCGGACGACATGTCCGAGATCGAGCACCGCGTCCACGATGCCCTCGTGGAAGGCATCGTCGTAGCCGACGACGACCTGATGGAGCGGTATCTCGAGGGCGAGACTCCCTCGGCGAAGGAGCTCGAGGCGACGCTCGCGCACGGTGTCGCCGAGGCGAGCGTCTTCCCGGTCGTGTGCGGTTCGGCGGTTAAGAACATCGGGATCGACCGCCTGGCCGAGCTGATCTGCGAGATCGGTCCGAGCCCGCTCGAGCGGGCACCGGTGGAGGTGCGCGCCGGCAACGGCAAGGTGAGCGTAGCCGCCGATCCGGCCGGCCAGCCTCTGGCGAGGGTCTTCAAGACCATCGCCGACCCCTACGTCGGCAAGATTTCCCTCATCCACGTCCTGTCGGGCACGCTCCGGCCGGATGCGACGCTCGTGAACTCGCGAACTCACGCCGAGGAACGTCTCCATGCCCTCCAGCTGCTGCGTGGCAAGGAGGCCTCCCCGCTGAGCGAGGCCCAGGCGGGCGACATCATCGCCGTGCCGAAGCTTGCCGACGCCCGTACCGGCGACACCCTGGCGCCGAAGGCAAGCCCTGTCGTGGTCGAGTCTCGGCCGGCGCCTACGCCGCTCCTGTCGATGGCCGTCCGCCCGAAGGCCAAGGGCGACGAGGACAAGTTGATGACGGCTCTTCACCGGATGCAGGAGGAAGATGTGGCGCTCGGCGTGCGGCGCGACGACGAGACCCACCAGACCGTCCTTTCCGGCATGGGCGACACACACCTCCAGATCGTCTGCGAGAAGCTGCTGCGCAAGTTTGGGGTGGAGGTGCAGATCGCCCCGGTCAAGGTCCCCTATCGCGAGACAATCTCCAAGGCCGCCGAGGCCGAAGGCAAGTACAAGAAACAGACCGGCGGCCACGGCCAGTTCGGTGTTGCGGATCTGAGGATCGAGCCGCTCGAGCGGGGCGAGGGCTTCCAGTTCGTCGATGCCATCGTCGGAGGGGCCATCCCCCGCCAGTTCATCCCCGCCGTCGAGAAAGGGATCGCCGAGGCCATGTCGACCGGCGGCGTCTTCGGCTTCCCCGTGGTCGATGTCCGGGTGACGTGCTACGACGGCAAGTACCACTCCGTCGACTCGTCCGAGATGAGCTTCAAGATGGCCGGCGCGCTCGGGTTCCGCGAGGCCATGCAGGCCGCCGGACCCGTTCTGCTCGAGCCCATCTCGCGCCTCGAGGTGACGGTGCCGATGAGCGCCCAGGGCGAAGTCCTCGGCGACCTCAACTCCCGGCGCGGACGCGTCCTCGGCACGGAGGCGGGCGAGCAGGGGGAGCAGGTGGTCATCGCGCATGTCCCCACCTCCGAGATCATGCGGTACGCGACCGATCTACGGTCCCTCACTGGAGGCCGGGGCCGCTTCGCCGTTCAGCACGACCGCTACGAGATAGTCCCCCAGCAGCTGGTCGAGCGCGTGGTGAAGGCAGCTCAGGCGGAGGTTTGACGGCGACGGCTCTCTCGGTCGACGAAAGCTCGCTCGACGAGAAGCCGGCCTCAGACCGGTAGAGCGGCCCAGGCGCCCGCCACTTTCCTGTCACCGGTGAGCTCGAGCTGATCGAGATCAATCCTGTTCCAGGAGAACAGGAACAGGTCCGAGGCGCTCCCTCGCATGTAAGCGGAGGCCGGACCCCGCCCCCGCGCACGTGCAGTTGCCCTTGACCGACCTCCACGACCCAGGCGGCGTCGGCGTCCGAGCATGCCAAGCAGAGTGAGCCCCCGAGCGTCGCCGACGGCTCATCGGGGAGGTTGGCGCGCAGGTGCACCATCAGGCGCTCGTCGACACCGTCAACGGCCAGGTCGCGGGGGACCGGCGTGGGGGCGAGAGCAGTGAGCTCGGCGTCGTAGCGATGAACGGCGGTCTCGAGGGCCATCCGCCGCGCCACCCAACCGCCGTGCAGATCCTCCCCGGCCCAGTTCCAGCAAGGGGACTCCGGGCCGGCCTGCTCGATGGCGGCCACGAGCGAGGCCGCCATCGACTCGAGCCAGTCCGTCGGCGGCGCTCCGGCTGGGATGCCCTGCCTGCCAACTTCGCGAGGCGTGGCAGGGTCGGCCGCGATGAGCTGCTCGCGAAAGAACCTGAAGACCTCACCCAGATGCTCGACGAGGTCGAGGGCGGTCCACTCCGGACAGCTCGGCACCGGCTCTTTCAGCACATCGCCGACAACTGTGACAAGTCGAGTCGTGCCCTCCTCGATGGCGGCCGTGTACTCGTCGAAGCCGAGGCTGCCCGCGCTCACGACGCATCATCCTTCTTCTGACCCTTCCCGTTGCCGGACTGCCCGGCGCCGGTCTCCCCGCCGCCGGCGCCCCCGCCCGGCTGCCTGTCGTCGGACCGTCCGCTCGGAGCCGGCGAGTTCTCCTTCTCTCTCCGGCCGCGCCCACCCCTCGCCGTGGGGTCCCTCCTCGTGCGGCGACCGACGCTGCCACCGCTGGGGGGGCCGGTCGTCGTCGTGCCGAGGACCGGCAGGCCGGCCGCCTCCCGCAGGGCCCTCACGGTAGCCACCGGGTTCTCCACCTCCACCACGATCGTGGCGTATCGGTGGTTCCTCGTGTCGATCACGACGGCGTTGCGCCCGAGGCCGCACGCCCAGAACGACCAGCCGTCCATGCTGTGATATGCGCCGAGCTTGATGACGCCGGACCGCTGCTTGGTGATCATGCGTGCCTTTGTCGGAACGCGGCTGTAGACACCGGGATCGTGGTCGACGGCGACAATGCAGTTCAGCGGGACCTTGATGCCCCGGGTGACCGCCCAGACAGACCGCCAACCTGACAGCTTGACCGCCATGAGGTCGCCCTCGACGGTGATGGTCCCCCAGACGGCCGGCGGCCGCCGGCTCCGGGACGGCCCGGCCAGGGCGTCTGGCTCCGCGGCCAGCCTGCCGCCGAGGCGACGGTTGGACCGCCCCCCTATCGCCATGCCGCCCGCAGCTTTGCCCAGCTGACGTCGATGGCCTCGGGCAGGACCCGGACCGCCGCCGTCGTGGTCATGAAGTTCGTGTCCCCCCGCCAGCGCGGGACGGCATGCATGTGCAGGTGACCGGGGATGCCGGCGCCGGCCGCCCGACCGAGGTTCGCCCCGATGTTGCAACCGTCCGGCCGGTAGGCGCGCTTCAGGGCCGCGACCGACTGCACGAGGGCGGCCCACATCTCCGCCGACTCGTCGTCGTTCAGGTCCTCGAGCTCGCGGACGTGACGCTTCGGCATGACGAGGAGGTGCCCGGGGGCATACGGGTAGAGGTTCAATATGGCCACCACGGCGGCGCCGCTCGAGACGATAAAGCGCTCCTCCTCAGGCGCATCCGATGCGATCAGGGCGCAGAACGTGCACGGTGGGCCGGTCCCGGCAGCACCGTCGGTGTCGTCGTCGTACGTGGGATCCTCGTAGCCCTCGATGTAGGTGGAACGCCATCCGGCCCACAGGTGATCGAGGCTCACGGGACCTCTCCGCCGTGGCGGCCGGGGCCTCGTCGTGGCGAACAGGCGCCTTGTCGTGCCGAGCGGGCGGGGCAGCCTCGGCGACGGCCCGTTCGAGGAACGTCTGCAGCGGCACGCCACGCTCCGGGGAGCCCCCGCCGAACCGGTTCACGCCCAGGCTGTGCCGCGGCGACATCGTCGTCGCCCACTACGAGCACGTAGGGAAGCTTCTCGAGCTTGGCGCGGCGGATCCGGGCGCCGAGCGGCTCGGAGGCGGCGTCGTGCTCCACTCTCAGCCCGGCGCTTCGCAGGACGGTCGTCACCTCGGCGGCATAGTCCTCGTGATCGTCGCGGACCGGGAGCACGCGGGCCTGGACCGGCGCCAGCCACATCGGGAAGGCGCCCGCGTAGTGCTCGACGAGCACGCCGAAGAAACGTTCGACGGATCCGAACAGCGCCCGGTGGATCATGACCGGGCGATGGCGCTCGTTGTCCGCGCCGATGTACTCGAGTCCGAAGCGCTGCGGCAGCTGGAGGTCGACCTGAAGCGTCGACATCTGCCAGGTGCGGCCGATGGCGTCGCGGGCCTGGACGGAGATCTTCGGCCCGTAGAAGGTGCCGCCGCCCTCGTCGAGCGTCAGCTCGAGGTCCTTTGTTGCCGCAGCCGCCCGCAGTGCCTCGGTCGCCTCCGCCCACTCCTCGTCGGTGCCCGACCGCCTTGCCCGGCGGCTTGGTCGACAGCTCCAGGTAGAAGTCGTCGAGCCCGTAGTCCCGGAGCAGGTCGAGCACGAAGGTCGAGCAGCGACTCGAGCTCGCCGACCATCTGGTCGCGGGTGCAGAAGATGTGGGCGTCGTCCTGGGTCATCCCGCGCACGCGGGTGAGGCCGTGGATCGCGCCGGACTTCTCGTAGCGGTAGACCGAGCCGAACTCGAACAGCCGCAGCGGGAGCTCCCGGTAGGAGCGCTGCCGGCTCCGGTAGATCAGGATGTGGAACGGGCAGTTCATCGGCTTCAGGTAGTAGCGCTGCCCCTCGTCGAGCTCCATCGGGGGGAACATCCCGTCGGCGAACCATTCGAGGTGGCCGGAGATCTCGAACAGCTCCGACTTGGTGATGTGCGGGCGTGAAGACGAACTCGTAGCCCGCCTCCTCGTGCCGCTTGCGGGAATAGTCCTCCATCAGCTTGCGGACGAGGCCACCCTTCGGGTGGAACACGGCGAGCCCGGAGCCGATCTCCGGCGGGAAGGAGAACAGGTCCAGCTCGGCGCCGAGCTTGCGATGGTCCCGGCGCTCGGCCTCCTCGAGACGGTGGAGGTGCTCCGAGAGCGCCTTCGCCGACTCCCAGGCGGTGCCGTAGATGCGCTGCAGCTGCGTCCGGTGCTCGTCGCCGCGCCAGTAGGCGCCGGCGACGCGCATCAGCTTGAAGTGGCCGAGCCGGCCCGTCTCGGGCACGTGCGGGCCCCGGCACAGGTCGACGAAGTCGCCGGTGTTCCTATAGGCGGTGATGAGCCCGGGCTCGTCGCCGCCGACCTCCGCCCCGAGCTCGGCGAGCTCGGCCGGCCGCTCCGAGCCGCTCGCCCTCGGCGGCGTCACCGCGGCGTCGCCGCCGGCAGCTCGACCGTCCCTCGATGATCTCCCGCTTGTACGGCTGGTCGGCGAAGAGCTCGAGGCCCTCGGCCAAGGAGTGCTCCTCGCGCACGAAGGGCTGTGCCTCGCCCACGATCGCCCTCATCCTGGCCTCGATCCGCCCGAGGTCGCTCTCGGTGAAGTGGGCCCCGCCCGGCAGCTCGAAGTCGTAGTAGAAGCCGTCGGCTGATCGCCGGCCCGATGGCGAAGTGCGCCCCGGGCCACAGCGCCAGCACGGCCTGGGCCATGACGTGGGCCGTCGAGTGGCGAAGCACGGCGCGGCCCTCCTCGGTGTCCGCCGTGACGACCCGCACCTTGGCCCGGTCCGGCAGCGGCCGGCCGAGATCGCGGAGCTCGCCGTCGACTGTGACCGCCACTGCTCGTGCCAGCAAGCCGCCTACCGATCGATGCCGCCAGAGTCGTGCCGGTGGCGCCTTCCGGCAGGGAGCGTTCGCTTCCGTCGGGAAGAGTCACCACGATCTCGTCAGGCATGGATCCAATCTAGTTGCGGAAGCGGGTTTCTCTGAGCCCTACAAGCGCACTCCGAGGAGGGCGGCCGCCTGGCTGACGCCGATGCCGGCCGCCGCCGCCTCGTCGATCGCCGCCACGGCGCCGGGCGTGTCGAGGTCGTCGTCGAGGCGGGCCATCACCGCCGCGAGAGCTCCCTCGCCGTCGCCGGCGGCCCGCCACGACTCCAGTCGCACCACGGCGGCGTCGAGCAGCGGCCGCTCGAAGTCCCACGCCCGCCGGTAGTGATGCGCAAGGAGCACGAGCCGGATGGCAGCCGGGTCGTACGTGTCGAGCAGGGTGTGGACGAAGACGAGGTTCCCGAGCGACTTCGACATCTTCTCGCCACCGAGGCCCACCATCCCGATGTGCATCCAGTGCCTGACGAACCGCTCCCCCGTCGCCGCCTCGGACTGGGCCGCCTCGCACTCGTGGTGCGGGAAGATGAGATCGTCCCCTCCGCCGTGGAGGTCGATCGTCGTCCCGAGCTCCCGCAACGCCAGTGCCGAGCACTCGATGTGCCAGCCGGGGCGGCCCTTTCCCCACAGCGAGTCCCATGCCGGCTCACCCTCGCTCGAAGGCTGCCACAGGACGAAGTCGAGCGGGTCGTCCTTGAAGGGATCCTCGGGATGACCGCCTCTCTCGGCCGCCAGCTGGAGCATCTCGGCCCGGCCCAGGTGGCTCACCTGTCCGAATCGGGGGAACGACGAGACGTCGAAGTAGACCGCCCCGCCGGCCCGGTAGGCATGGCCGGCGTCGAGCACCATGCCGATGAAGCCCAAGATGTCCGGTATCGCCGAGGTCGCCCGGGGCTCGCTCGAGACCGGCAGGACATTGAGCGCCCGCATGTCACTGTCGAAGCGGGCGATCTCCCCGGCCGCCAGATCCAGGTAGTGCACGCCGAGCTCCCGCGCCTTGCGGAGGATGTCGTCGTCGACGTCGGTGATGTTGCGCACGCACACCGTGCGGTGGCCGAGCGATCGGAGGCGCCTCTGGAGGACGTCGTAGGTGACGTAGACGGAGGCGTGGCCGAGGTGGGCGGCAGTCATACGGGGTGATCCCGCAGGTGTACATCGTCACCACCGGGCCGGGCTCGAACGGGACGACGGCACCTTGTGAGGTCTCGTACAGGCGCATCACGCCGGGCCGCTCCCGCCCAAGCCGGTCAGGCGGATGCTCGAGTGGACGCGGTGCCGGACGTTCACCCCGACGAGCACCGCCGTGAAGGCTTCGATCGCTGAGGCAGCCGAGAGCGAGCCGGCGTCGACGCCCCGGCAGCCCGGGATGAGATCGACGAGGGAGATGGTGGCCAGCGTGGCTGCAGCGTGGTCGGAGCAGACGAGGACGTCGGCGTCCATCTCGACATCGAGGTTGGCGAGCTCGCGAGCCGGGAGATGGTGAAACGCCCCGGCGACAAGGGCCGACGGGCAGGCCTGCTGGACGGCCACGGCGATCGAGCCACGCGCCGGGACGAGAGCCTGCAGCTCGGTGCCCACTTTGGCGAGGGCGTTCGCCATCGACACGACGACCTTGTGCTGGAGACGGTCAGAAAGAGCTGTCACGGTCGGCGCCGCTCCGTCCCACGGCGTCGCCACCACGACCACGTCGGCTTCGCAAGCGTCCTCGTTCGCCATCCCGCGAAGGGCGAGACTCCGTTCCGGCCACCTCCCGCGGATCTCACCGGCGATCTGGTGGCCGCGCTCAGCCTCACGAGAGCCGAGGCGAACCTCGACACCGGCCGAGGCCAGCCGGACAGCAAGGGCCTTGCCGGCCGGACCGGTTCCGCCGAGTACTCCAACGATCATCCCTCCACCGTTGCACACCGCGCCCCTACCCGTCGCCCTCGGCTGGTTCGTGGCCGTCCGTGCTGTAGCCGGCCAGGCTCGGCATGAGCCACCACACAAGCGCCACTCCGGCCAAGCAGCCGAGACCGCCGGAGATCACCGCCGTCGGCGCGCCCACGCCCGACGCGACAGCTCCCGACTCGACGTCCCCGAGACGCGGACCTCCCGTCACCACGGCTGTGTGGATGGACGACACCCGCCCCCGGAGCGCGTCGGGCGCCTCGTTTTGCAGGATGGTCCCCCGGAAGACGGCCGAGATCACGTCGGCCGCCCCGGCAACGCCGAGGAAGACGAGGCCAACCACGAGCCACCGCACCACGCCGAAGGCGGCGATCGCCAAACCCCATACGGCCACGGCGATGAGGACCGCTCGCCCCTGCCGGCGCACGCCCGACACCCAGCCGGTCAGCATCGCCCCGAGGAAGGCGCCGGCGCCCGGGGCGGCGTAGAGGAGCCCGACGGTGCGGGCGCCCCCGTGGAAGCGGAGGATTCCGAGCGCCGGGAAGAGCGCCCGCGGCATGCCGAGGATCATGGCGTTGAGGTCGATGACGAACGTCGCCTGCAACAGCTGGCGGCCGCGGAGGAACCTCAAGCCCTCTTTCATCGACTGCCAGCCGAACCGCGTCCCACCGCCGAGAGGCGGAAGTGGCTGCAGGCTCGCCACGAAGGCGAGCGCCACCAACGACGTGCCCGCGTCCACGGCATAGGTCGACGCCACGCCCAGCTGGCCGACGAGGACGCCGGCGAGAGCCGGACCGGCGACCGAGCCGAGCTGGAAGAGCAACTGCCAGAGGGCGTTGGCGCTCGGGCGCTGCCGTCGCTCCACGAGGTTGGCGATGACGGCGGCCCTCGTGGAGGAGTCCACACTGGAGAAACCCCCTCCGATTGCCGACAACACGTACAACGGCCACAGCCTCGGGTGCCCGAGGGAGGCGTTCCACAGGAGCCCCAGACTGCACATTCCGAGCAGGACCTGGGTGACGAGGAGCAGGCGCCGGCGGTCGACGGCGTCGGCGATGGACCCTCCGACGAGGGCGCCGGCGAGGACCGGGACCACCTGGGCCAGCCCGATGAGGCCCACGTCAAGGGAGGAGTGGGTGAGGCGGAAGACCTGATAGGGAACCGCCACCACAGTTACCTGAGAGCCGAGGACGCTCGCCACATAGCCCGACCACAGTCGGCGGAACTGAGGCGATTCGCGCAACGGGGCGACGTCGACCAGGAGACGGCGTGCCCGCATGGAGGCCGAAGCTACCCAGTGGCGCGGCGGCGAGCACCCGGTGGCAAGTGGCCGGCCCGCACCGCCTCGTCGCAAAGTGGCGTCCAGGCGCTCGGCTTCGGAGCGCCACGAGCGCCTATCTGTGGAACTGCTCCTTCAGCGACCTGCCGAACGCTCGCTGCTCGGATCGGCGCTCGGCCCGCAGCCGAGCATCGGTCCGCGCCTCGAGTCGCTGCTGCTCGCGCTCGAGGCGCTTGAAGCTCTCGAGCCGCTCGGGATCGAGTGCACCCTCGGCGACGGCCGCCTGTACGGCACAGCCCGGCTCACCGGTCGTGGGCGCAATCGTTGAAGCGGCACCCGAGCGCCAGGGTGCCGAGATCGCTGAAGGCGTCCCCCAGGGCGTCGCCTGCATCCCACAGCCCGATCGCCCGCAGGCCGGGAGTGTCGATCAGGAGAGCCCCGTTGGCCAGCCGGACGAGCTCACGGGTGACGGTGGTGTGCCGGCCCTTGCCGTCCGCAGCGGACCTCGGTCGTGGCCAGGGTGGACTTGCCGACGGAGAGGTAGTTGGCCAGGGTGGACTTGCCGGTGCCGGAAGGGCCGATCATCACCGCTGTCGTCCGGGGAGCAAGGTCGGCGGAGAGGCCCTCCATGCCTTCCCCGGTGACTGCGCTCACCGCGTGCACGGCGACGCCGGGCGCCACCGCGTTTGTCTGCTCGAGCGCCGTGGACACGTCCTCACAGCAGTCCGACTTCGTCAGCACGACGACGGGGAGACCGCCGGTCTGCCAGGCGATCACGAGCAGGCGCTCGATCCTCCTCGGCCGAAAGGCGTTCTGGAGCGAGCTCACGACGAGCACTGAGTCGACGTTGGCCGCGAGCACGTGGGCGGACAGATCGCGGAAGCCTGCCCGCATCACGCTCGTGCGCCGCTCGAGCACCGCCACGACCTCGCCGGCCTCGGCGATCACCCAGTCGCCGGTGGTCGGCGCCTCGAGCGGGTCACCCTGCAGGTCACGGCGCACAGAAAGCGACACGTCCCCCCGTTCCAGGGCCACTTGGCAGGACGTCCGATCCACTCGAAGCACGCGGCCCGACAGCTGCGCCCGGACCGAATCTCCCCCGTTGTGATCGGAAGGAGGCGGCAAAGCCTTCGTCGTAGCCGAGCTCGTTCGAGCACCGGGGGCGCCGGAGGGCTCGTCGAATGGGGGTCGGAGGGGACCGGCGGGGGTGAGACCGCTTGTGGATCGGTATTACGGGTCAAGTTGGGAAAGGCTCCTTTGTCGGAGCGTTCTGCCGCCGCCATATAGGGCTGCCCACCCGAGAGGGATGTCGGCTAGGCGAGGCGAGGGCCGAGCGCTCGGTCAACACGCGTCAGATGAGGGAAGAGCACGGTGGCAGTCATCTCGAATGGACCTCCTTTCGCTCGGCGGGTACGGCAGGAAGAGGATAGCTCGTTCAGCGACACTCAATGGGCGAGGTGACCGAGCGCGGCCACGAGCAGACCGGCGTTGACCGTGCCGAGCCCGCTGGCCAAGTCGTACCCGGGCACCGCCTCGTAGCCGGGCACGGTCACGGCCACCCCGCTTTGCTCGAAGGTCACGGTGTTGTCACCGGTCCTGATGTCGATGATGCCGGCACCGGCGCCGTGGCCGGCGAGGGTGTACAGGTCCGGGTTCAGCCAGCCGAGATGCCGCCCGACTACCTGGTCGGCGATGGCCACGATCCCGGCGAAGAGCGGGGAAGCCTCGCTCGTGCCCCCGACCACGTAGTAGCCCGGCTGCAGACCCGGAAAGCCGGCATAGACGATGGCCCCCCCGTCGACGGCGGCGCTGAGGCTCAGGTCCGGCGTGCCCCGGGACCTCCCCACGACCGACTTGTCGGAGCTCTGGAACTGAGGGCGGGCGAAGACCGACGAGACGCCGCCTGCCCCGGCGAGCGGCTGGCCGCCGAGGTTCGTGTCGTTCCACACGTTGTCGTCCTCGATCCGGCGCCCGCTGAGAGACAGGTGGACCTGTGTCCCCCCGAGCGCCGTCACGAGAGGATCACTCGCCGGCCAGTCGATCGCCCGCCTGGCGTAGAGCCTCGTGCCGGCGAAGTTCGACGGCTCGGTCGAGCCGTCGTCACCCGTGGCGGCAAGCACCGTCACGTGATCGCGCCGGGCCAGCTCGTAGGCGCCACGGAGCTTGAGAATCGAACTAGGCCCGGGGAAGGTCCCCTCCGTAGCCCCGAAGCTCTGGGTGATCACGGCCGGATCGAGGTGTTCGATCGTCCACGTCTCGGCCGCCTCTATCTGGGGGAAGCCTGCCGTGCCTTCGGTCTCGTTCACCGGTGTCTCGACAAGGACCAGACGCGCACCCGGAGCCAACGAATGGGCGTACTCGACGTCGAGCGAGGTCTCGATTCCCCAAGAGCTCATCGGTCCCGCCTGGCTCGCCGTCCCACCGCGGCGGAGGCGCCCGCCGGAGCGACGATGCGGAGCGACGGCGGCGGAGGTACATGGAAGGTGGCATCGAAGCGGGCGAGGTCCGCCCGGATCGTCGGGGAGCCGAAGCAGTCGACGACGACGATGGTCTCCCCCCTGCCGTCCTCACCGGCCTTCACGAGAGGGCTCACACCGTAAGCCACCTGCAGCTGGTGGGGCGAGTAACAGGCAACGGCCGCCACGCTCCTCGCACTCGAGTGTGTTCGGCGGCGAGCTGAAGCGAGAACGGATCAACAACCTCGCGAACGGGCTCGGATGCACGACACCGGGCGGCAGCTCGTAAGACGCGTGTGAGTGGGAGCGCCGGCGGGCACCGGCTGTGAGCCGGTTGCTGTGCGAGGAGCCGAGCGTCCCGGCCAGAGCAAGGCCGCTCGCAACCAAGACCACGACGACCGCACCGGCGACCACCACCGCGCGGCGTCGTCGCATCGAAGGCCACCCTAGACGGGGATCCTGCCCTGCTCCCGGTCGGGCCGGGCGGGCAGGACCACAAGGTTGCTCCGGCGCCGGCCCGTCAGCCCTGCTCAGCCAACTTCATGACGGCGAAGGGTGCCCCTTCGGGGTCGGCCACGACGGCCAAGCGCCCCGGCGGCACGTCGAAGGGCCCGGCGAGGCTGCGCCCTCCCCCGCCGGAGATCTTCGCCACGGCCGCGTCGCAATCCTCCACAGCGAAATAGGAGATCCAGTGAGCGGGGGCCTCGGCCGGCCACCGTTCGTCCATCTGAACCATCCCGGCCACGGCGCGGTTGCCCAGCTTCCACACGGTGTACTCCCGGCCGCCCATGTCCTCGACCTCCGCCATCCAGTCGAACACCTCTCGGTAGAAATCACCGGCCGTGATGGAGTCGCGGGTGTTGAGCTCGTGCCAGCACATCGTCCCGGGCTCGTCCACGATGCCTGAGCCGTGGTGAGCCCTCGGCTGCCAGACGGAAAACCTCGCCCCGGTCGAATCGCTGTAGAGGGCCATCCGCCCCTGGTCCATCACGTCGGTCGGCTCCAGGTTCACTTGCCCACCAGAAACGATGACGCGGGCCGTCGTGGCCTCTGCGTCCGCCACAGAGATGTAGGTCGTCCAGTGCGCCGGTACGTCGCTCTGCTTGGGGCCGATGCCGGCAACCGGCTTTCCCCTGAGGAGGAAGAGCGTGTAGCCGCCCGCCTCCGGGTAGGTCTGGCCCGTCTCCCAGCCGAACAGCTCCGAGTAGAAGCCGGCAGCCTTGCCCGGGTCCGCTGCTCCGAGATCCACCCAGCAGGGCGTGCCCGACTCGTAGGAGCTCTTCTCCATCTACGTACCTCCTTGGTCTCGCCCGTGGTGGGCTCAACGGGTGTCGATCACCTGGAACACCTCTGCGTAGCGATCCGGTCCGAAGCCGGCGCGCTCGGCAGTAGACCGTGTCCACCCCCGGACGAACTCTTCGACGTGACCGTCGGGGCCGACCTGGCTGGCGTGAGCCTTCAGGGCGCCCAGCTTGCGGTCGATGACGTCGGTGATGTCGACGAAGTGGTCGGCTCGGGGCGACGCCATCAACCACACCTCGCCCACCTCGTGCGGCTCGAGGCCCTCGGCAAGGAGCTCCGGGTGGGCGAAGGGGTTCCTCGCATCCGGGTAGACGGCCTGCAGCGTCGCCTCGCCTGCGGCC
The DNA here is from genome assembly GCA_963754255.1 of uncultured Actinomycetota bacterium. GTDB lineage: Bacteria > Actinomycetota > Acidimicrobiia > Acidimicrobiales > Bog-793 > CAVWEW01. Next base: position 522,523 of record CAVWEW010000001.1, on the reverse strand, counting down.
AGGTGGTCAGGGTGGCTGGCTCGTATGCGTTCCCAGTAGCGCTCGGGTGACTGGCAGATGACGCGGTCGGGCCGGACCGTGCGGATCACGCGGCTCAGATCGCGTCTCAGCTCGAGAGATACCACGAGACGCCCGTCGGGATAGCCGAGGAAGGTCACATCGGACACCCCGACTTCCTCGGCAGCCTGACGCTGCTCGGTCTCCCGTAGGGCAGCGAGCGTAGTCAGATCCGTCTGGCGATCGAAAGCCCCGGCGGCGCCGTCGGTGATGATGCAATAGGCGACCTCAACCCCCGCAGCCGTCCAACTGGCGATCGTGCCCGCGGAGCCGAAGTCGACATCGTCGGGATGGGCGGTGACTGCGAGCACGCGCTTTGGCTGAGGAGATTCCTCCATGGCCGCCGACGGTAGCGCGGCCAGCCGCTGAACCAGGCCTGAAGGTGACTGTGCTACTTGTCCCCGATGGTTCTCGAGACCTGGTCGGCGACCTTGGCGATCCCGTCCCCAAAGGCGCGCAGCGTGTCGGCCAGATTGGTGGACGAGTCGGGTCCGAACCGCCGGGACCGGTGGCCGTTGTCCTGTGGCTCCCGGGTGGTGCTCGCGCCGGCCAGCAGCTGCGCGATCTCCTCCAGCCGGCGGCCGCTCTCGTCGAGTGCCTCGGCCGACCGGCGGGTGGCCCGGGCGGCATCTAGAACCGCCGCCGCCAGCGCAGCACGTGCTGCGATGTCGTCAGTACCCATCACTTCGGCCTCCCTCTTCGCGAGATCGTGTCACGACCGATGATCGGCCGGCCCACGTAGTCTCGCCCACCCGAGCATAAGGCCGTTTGACAAGCACGGCCGCCCTGGCAATGCTCCCCGTCGGAGGACCGATGCGTCAGTTCAAAGATCGGGCCGGACGATGAGCGGCCCCGTGCTGCACCGTGCTGCCGAGCTTCCCGTCGTGAGCCACGGGTCCGGATGTGAGCTGTTCGACACCACGGGGCGCCGCTATCTCGACGCCAGCGGAGGGGCTGTCGTCGTCGGCATCGGTCACGGCCGCGAGTCGGTCGCCGAGGTGATGGCCAGGCAGGCACGTACCGTCGCCCATGCTCACGGAACGATGTTCACCTCAGAGCCGGCGGAGGCTTACGGCTCCGAGCTGGTCAGCATCCTGCCGGTGGACGATGCGAGCATCTACCCGGTCTCGGGTGGGAGCGAGGCGATCGAGACCGCCTTCAAGCTGGCCCGCTCGTACCACCTGGCCCGCGGTGAGCCGACCCGGCATGTCATCGTGGCGAGGCACGGCTCGTATCACGGCAACACCCGCGGCGCTCTCGACGCGTCTGACCGTCCTGCGCTACGGCGACCTTACGAGCCCTGGCTCGGGCTCAGCCGCCACGTGAGCCCGGCCTACGAATACCGCTGCCCCTACCTCGAGGACGGTGGCGGGCACCCGTCGAGTTGCGGAGCCCGCCTGGCCGCGGAGCTCGACGACACGATCGAATCGCTCGGGCCCGAGAGCGTCGCAGCCTTCGTCGCCGAGCCGGTCGCCGGCGCCACATTGGGGGCGGCAGTGCCGGCCGAGGACTACTGGCCCGCGGTCGCCGAGGTCTGCCGCCGGCACGGGGTCCTTCTCATCGCCGACGAGGTGATGACGGGGTTCGGTCGCACCGGTAAATGGTTCGGGCTGGAACACTGGGGAGTGCGAGCCGACCTCCTCACCGCCGCCAAGGGCGCGTCGTCGGGGTATTGGCCGCTCGGCATCGTGGCGGCGAGTGGCGAGGTGGCCGACGCCGTGGGCGATGGCGGCTTTGTGAATGGCTTCTCCTTCTCCCATCACGTGGTCGGCGCCTCCGTCGGGCTCGAGGTACTGCGCATCCTGCGCGGGGAGGACCTCGTCGCCGCCTCGGCGGAGAAGGGGGCCGCGATGCTGGCGCTGCTCCGGGCCCGGCTGGCGCCGCTCCGCCACGTGGGCGACGTGAGAGGCCTCGGGTTGATGGCAGGCATCGAGCTCGTTCACCACCGCGAGTCGCGCCAGCCCTTTCCCCGGGACGACCGGGTCACTGAGAGGGTCGTGCGGGAAGCCCGAGGGCGGGGCGTGCTCGTCTACTCCTCGACCGGCTGCGCCGATGGCCTGAACGGCGATCTGGTCATGCTCGCCCCGCCGTTCGTTGTGACTGCGGCGGAGATCGATGAGATCGTGGAAGCGATAGCCGGCGCCATCGAAGAGGTCACCTCGCCGGCGGGAGAGGAGCCGGTCCGTGCGCGCTCGTGATCTTGGCGTCAGGATCGGCTCGGGGTCTCCCGGTCCGGACAACGCCATCAGTGACGTCGCCGGGGTGCGAGTCGGTCACACCACGCTCGTCAGCGGCGACGGCGCTCTCGTAACCGGTTCGGGCCCTGTCCGGACCGGCGTGACGGTGATCGTGCCCTGCGAGGATGTCGGCAGGCGCCTGCTGTTTGCCGGCTGTCACCGGCTGAACGGGAACGGTGAGCTGACGGGCCTCGAATGGGTGCGGGAGTCCGGTCTGCTCACCTCGCCGATCGCCATCACCAACACTCACAGCGTCGGTGTGGTCCGTGACGCCCTTGTCTCGGCAGAGGTGCACTCGCGGCCCGAGGGCGAGGTGCTCTGGAGCCTGCCGGTCGTCGGCGAGACCTGGGACGGGACGCTCAATGACGTCAACGGGATGCACATCCGCCCCGAGCACGCCTGGCAGGCACTGGAGAGCGCCTCCGGCGGGGCGGTCCCGGAGGGCAATGTCGGCGGCGGCACCGGCATGCTCTGCCACGAATTCAAGGGCGGCATCGGGACGTCCTCGCGCCTCGTGGGCGAGGAGCACGGCTCGTTCACGGTCGGCGTGCTCGTGCAGGCCAATTACGGCCGGCGGCCCCGCCTGACCGTCGCCGGCGTGCCGGTGGGGCTGGAGATATCCACCGACGAGGTACCGGCCCCCGCCGGTGGGCCGTCGTTGCGGCTCGTGCCGCCAGGAGCCGGCTCCATCATCATCGTGGTGGCGACCGACGCCCCTCTGCTCCCCCACCAGTGCACCCGGCTCGCGCAGCGCGCCGGCCTCGGCGTCGCCAGGGTGGGCGGCGTCGGCGGCCATTCGAGCGGCGACCTGTTCATTGCCTTCGCGACGGGAAACGCCAACTGTGAGACTCCGACACGCGATGGCGGCCCGCTCACAGCTCAGGTGTCGATGTTGTCGGACAGGGTTATCGACCCCCTGTTCGAGGCGGTGGTCGACTCGACAGAAGAGGCGATACTGAACGCTCTTGTGTCCGCAGAGACGATGACCGGCCGCGACGGCATCACTGCCCACGCCCTCCCCCACGACCGCCTCATGGAGGCCATGGCCAAGTACGGACGAGGGTGACCGAGGTCTTCGATCACCGGCTCCGGTAGTAGTGGCCGGAGCGGCGCGGGTTCGAGGACATCGGTGTCGATCGTCCGCGGCTCTCAGTCGCCCTTCCAACAGCCGAGAATGACGTCTGCGACGGTGAAGGCGACCTCAGCCGAACCGGTGGGGGGCTTTCCGAGCTCCGCCGGGAGGGTGGAGACGTCGACGACCAGCACCTTCCAATCCTTCCGCACGACGACCGAGCCGCCGCTTGCGGTGAACGCACCTTGGCCGAGGTTGCCGAGGGCGCCCCTGTCCCCGAGCCGCCTTCGAAGGGCGTTGAAGTAGGCAGAGGTCTGAGACCAGCTGGACAGCTCCTTCACCGACAAGGTGAAGTAACCCTGCCGGTACCGGTAACGACAGCTGTACAGGTGGTCCACCCATGTCGGCCTGGACACGCTCGCCGTGACCCCGAGCACCTCGCCGATCTCGTGCCCCGCCCTCGAGGCGCACACCATCGTGGCTATCTTCGACGGCCGCGGCCCGGCCGGCAGCGGTGCTTGTGTCGTCACCGAGCTGTTGCCCGCCGCCGCCGTCGCCGTGGTCTGCGCGCCGTCGCTGGCCTGAGAGGCGGCGCCGCACGCCGACAAGCCGACCAGGGCCGAGCCGAGAACAACCGCCAGAGCTGCCCGACGCACAAGGGCAACGTACCAGCGTCTCGGTTGGACAGGTGTGAGGTTTGCCGGTCGGCGGCGGGAGGCTGAAAGTAGTCTCTCGTCGTGAGCACCTGGCCGTCCGGACCACCTGAGTGGCCCTCAGCTGTCCCGGATCAGCGCCCCGCTACGCCGCAGGCATGCTGACCGCCCCCACCGGGTCCCTCACCCCGGCCGGCACCGGCGAGCATCTCGACGGCGAGCCGCCTTTGAGGAGCATCGAGCTGGCGATCGGCGGAATGCACTGTGCCACCTGCGCCAATCGGGTCGAAGGAGCTCTCGCGGCCCGCGACGGTGTGGTCAGCGCAGCGGTCAACTTCGCCACCGCCAGGGCCAACGTCGCCTTCGAGGTCGCCTCCACGGATGCCGAAGGACTTTGTGAGGCGGTCGCCGGCGCCGGTTACTCGGCAACTGAGGTCGCTCCCGGAGGGGGAGCGCTCCGAGCCCGGTCCGATCACTGGGCTCTCCGGGCTGCGGTGGCTTGGGTGCTCTCGATCGCCGCCTTCGGGTTGGCCGTCTTCGGCCCCGAGACCTCGCCTTCGGGCTGGGCCGTTCTCCTCCTCGCCGCCGCGGTGGAAGTGGCCGGCGGGTGGCCCTTCCTCCGGGGGGCGGCACGTCTCCTCCGCCGAGGGGCCACCAGCATGGACACCCTCGTAGCCGTGGGGACTCTGGCGGCCCTGGCGGTGGGTGCCGTCGAAGCGATCGCTCTCGGCGGCAGGCACGTGCACCTGGGCGGCGGCGGAGCGTTCGCCGCCCGCCTGCACGGCGTGATGGCGCCGCTCATCGTCTCCATCCTCGCCACCGGCAGGGCGATAGAAGAGCGCGCCCGTCAACGAGCCTCCCGCGCGATGCACTCGCTGCTCGAGCTACGGCCCCCCACGGCTCGTCTGGTATCGGATCCGGACGACGAAAGCGGCGAGCTCGTGCCTCCCGAGACCGTGCCCGCCGGCGCCGTCATCCGGGTGCGCCCAGGTGAGACGATCCCTCTCGACGGGACAGTCCTTCGCGGTTGGTCCTCCGTCGATGAGTCGATGCTCACCGGCGAGCCGCTTCCGGTCGACCGCGGGCCGCAGAGCGTCGTGACAGGAGGCACCCGGAACGGCAGCACTGCCCTCGTCGTGCAGGTCAGCTCCGTCGCCGCCGAGTCGGTGCTGAGTCGCCTACAGCAGCTCGTCGAGCGGGCCCAACGGGACAAGGCACCGCTGCAGAAGATCGCCGACCGTGTGAGCTCGGTGTTCGTCCCGGTGATCCTCGCCGGGGCGGTGGCGACCTTCCTCGGGTGGTGGCTCGTCGACGGCAACTTCGGCACCGCTGTCTTGAGCGCCATCGCTCTGCTGTTGGTGGCCTGCCCGTGCGCGATGGGCCTTGCCACGCCGGTGGCGATGATGGTCGGCAGCGGCCGGGCCTCGTCCCTCGGCATCCTCATCCGCAGCGGTGACGCTCTCGAGAGACTGGCCCGGGCAAATCTCGTCGCCTTCGACAAGACGGGCACGCTGACAGAGCGATTCGCCCGCGTGACCGCCGTCTTCGCCTGTGACGGCCCACCTGCAGCCGCGCCGGGTCGGCCCATCCACGGCCGCACAGGCCGGCGCAGCTCGCGCCGTGCTCCAGCTCGCCGCCGCAGTCGAGGCAGAGAGCAGCCATCCGCTCGCCACGGCGATCAGGCAGGCGGCGGCCGCCGCCGAGGACGTCTCTCCGGTCCATCGGGCCTCTCAGATCGAGGAGCTCGTCGGCACGGGCATCGCAGGGATCGTCAGAGGGCGACGGGTGGCCGTTGTCCGGCGCCGCAGTGTCGTCGTGCCTCCCGCTCTCGAGGGCTGGGCCAAAGAGCACGAGTCACACGGCGAGACGGTGGTGGCCGTGGTGCAGGACAGCGTCGTCGCCGGAGCGATCGCCCTCACCACGCCGCTGCGGCCGGAGGCCGGCGCCGCTGTGGCTCATCTTCTATCGATGGGCCTGCCGTCGGTGCTCCTGAGCGGCGACAGCACACCAGCCGTAGCATCCGTCGCCGCTGCCCTCGGCCTCAGTGAGGCGCGCAGCGGGCTCGACCCCTCCGGCAAGCTGGAGGCGCTGCGAAGCCTGCAGGCAGCCGGCCGCCACGTCGTCATGGTCGGGGACGGCACCAACGACGCGCCGGCGCTTGCCCTGGCCGACGTCGGGTGCGCCGTGGGCAGCGGCACCGAGGCCGCGCTCGCCACGAGCGACGTCGGACTGCTCGGGAACGACCTCGAGGGCGTACCGGCTGCGGTCGGCATCGCCCGATCGACGCTGGCGACGATCCACCAGAACTTCGGCTGGGCGATCGGGTACAACCTGGCGGCCCTGCCGCTGGCTGCTGCAGGCCTCCTCGACCCACTCATCGCGGCATGTGCGATGGGCCTGTCGAGCCTCGTCGTGGTCCTGAACAGCCTGCGCCTCCTGCGCCTCGGCCGGCACGGGCTCGAAGGCATCCGGGGGCCGAGGACGAGGCGCCGGGGCCGGACGCTACTGCTCTCCATCGCCCTCCCGATCGCCATCTTCGGCGGCGCAACGGCGGCGGCCCAGGCTCTGTCGCCTGCCCGGGGGCAGTCCCTCCTCCCGGTGCTGCCGGGCATCTCCAGCGTCTCCCTCCCGGGTAGCCGCCTGGCCGAGGTCTACCTGTTGCCCGGGACCCCGGGCGTGAACGCCTTCCACTTGATATTCCTCCGGGCCGGCCGCTCGGCGCCGGCAGAGTCCGTCGAGATCACCGCCACCCGACAGGGCGCCCGGCCGCTCCCGCTCCGCCTCGTGCGCCTCAGCCAGGGCCACTTCGTCGCCTACGCGGTCCTTGACGCCGGCGACTGGCGCTTGGCCGTCAGTGCCGATGTGGCCGGCCGGCCGGTGCATTTTGCCGTGAGCCGGAAATTGTCCTAGCGATCGGCGACTGTGATGCCCGGGCGCTGCGCTCGCTCGTCGCCGAGGCCTCAGCGCAGCGTGACGAGCATGTAGGCCATCGTCACGCACATGGCGATATGGCAGGCGATCTCGAGGCGGGGGGCTAGCCACCTCCTGTCGTGGCAGCTGAGCACCGGCGCACGGCGCAACTCCGACGTCCCGGAGCGGCGCACGGCCAGCATCCGCTCTAGGCGCGGACTCAGGCGCCGCGCCGATGACCATCGCCGGCGCCCGCAGCGGGCTACGGGGCAGTGGGACCGGGCTCGGCCGTCCACCCTCCCCCGCCACCACCGTCGTCGGCCGGTGGCGCCACTCTTTCGAGAACCGGCTGAGCCCATCAGCGTGCCAGACCGCCGAGGCCAGCAGGACGACCAGCAGGAGCAGCGGCAGGCTGGGCCTCACCCCTCCGGCGGCGCTCATCGAGCCCGCGTGAGCGCTCGAAGTGGCGAGGGCGGCCGAGCCGCTCGGGGAGGAGGAAGGCACCGCACCGAAGACGAGGAACATGTAGAGCATGGCGAAAGTCATCACCAGGTGAGTGGCGTAATGCGAGACGTGGTGTTGCTGGTCGTCGTTCCAGCGCGAGAGCCCGAATCGCCGGAGGAAGCGACCGATCTGCCAGGCGAACCACACAGTAAGGCCGCCGAAGATGACTTCCCAGAGCCTGACCGGCAGCGTCCGGAACGACGCCAGGAACATGCCGGCCATGGCGACACCCATCGCCACGTGCGCGAGGTTGACGTCGTAGTGCATCGATCGATGCCACCGCCGCGCTACCAGCAGGCGGCTGAAGCAGTAAGCCGACGTCAGGAGGACTATCGCCGCCATCGCGTCCGAGAGCCCTGCTGGGTCACCCATGCTGAGGCCGCCTCCCCGCGACCTCACGCTGTGGCCAGAAGGCGCCAGCCAACAGCAGCAGGATCGGGCCGGAGCCGGGATCAGTGGCCGCGCTCCCGAATATCCCCCCGAAAGCCTGCCCGATGACCCAGATGGTCAGGGCGATCACCGCCGCCATGAGGACCGCCAGCTTCGCCAGGCGTGCCGGCAGCAGCACACCGATGCCCACCAGGCCGGCAAGGACGGCGAAGGCGACGGAGACGGCCACGCCCCGACCGGCGAGGGCGCTCGCCGTGCGGAGGTCGATTCCCCGCAGCCATCCGGGTTGGCCCACCGCCAACTGGGCGATCGCCCTGCTCGGGCCGTTCGGGGAGCTGTTCTGCGGCAACAGGGCGAAATAAGCCAGGCTGACCCAAAGCGTCAGCCAGAGGAGCCGCGCCGGCACCGCCCCGAACGGTCGCTCGGCCACCGATCTCGCCGGCCGGGTCGCCGGCCGGTTGGAAGGCCACAGCAACACGGCCGCCAACGCGTAAAGGACGGCCGGCCCGGGGGCGCCGCTGAGCGGGCTCAGATGCCCTGTGAGCACACCACCTAGTCCCTCACCGATCCACCACACCCCGAGCGACCAGCCCACCGAGGCGACGAGGGCCACCCTTGCGAGTGGCCGGAAGGCGATGCCGAGCGCCAGCATTAGCTGGACGGCAAAAAAGGCTCCGTTTGCTCCCGTGGAATGCGACGCGATCTCTCGGGCCGCCCACGTGATCGGGTGAGCAACAAAGGCCGGATTGCCGATGGCAACGGACGACAACATCGCCGAGCCGAAACTCCTCGTGAACATGAACGGTTGGAGTTGCAGGACGGCATCGAGCAGCCAGGTGGCGGCCAAAAGGAGCTGGAGCAGCCGCCGTCGGTCGGGAGCTGGCCAGGTCCGCAGGGCGGCGGAATCGGCCGGCTGCCTCCGGGCCACGACCGTCCCCGGAGCGGTGGCGATGGTCACAGCCGAGACGGTAGTGGTTGCCGGGTTGCTCGTCGTGGGTCCACTTCGGCCCGCCGGGGAGCATCGAGGGCGGCCACCAACTCCACGTGCTCGGTCATCGGGAACAGGTCGAAGGCCCGCAACGAGGCCAGTGCCCAGCCGGCGTCGAGCACGACCCGCAGGTCGCGGGCGAAAGAGGCCGCATCACACGAGACGTACACAATCCGCTCCAGGGCGCGCAGCCGGATCATTCCTTCCATCACCGCCACGCCGGCTCCCTGGCGCGGCGGGTCCACCACCACCACCTCGGGGTCGTTGAGGGCGCCGTCGAAGAGGCCAGAAGAGACCGCCGCCCGAACCAGCCGTACATTCTCCATTCCGGCGATGTTTGCGGCCAGATCTGCGCAGGCGCGGGGATCGCGCTCGACGGCCAGGATGTCCCCGGTCTTTCCCACCCGCCCTGCGAGCAGGACCGAGAACAGGCCGGCGCCGGCGAAGAGGTCCGCCACCCGCCGTCCCTCGCACGGCTCGACCAGCTCCCGGACGACTCGGCCGAGGAGAGCCGCCGCCCCCTGATGGACCTGCCAGAACACGCCGGCACTCACGCGGAACCGGTGCCCGAGAACCTCGACACCGAGCACTCCCGGCTCCTGCACGACCCGGTCGTCCACGACGAGGCCGCATGCGACCGGCGGGACGCCGAGCTGCCGGTGGCGGCGGGATCCGACCGAGACGACAGGCGGCCCGGCATCGGGCATGGCGAAGACCTCTACGCTGGATGCGCCGGGCCAGCGGACGCGCTCCGCCCGCAGCTCCCTGATCGGCGCTCCGGCGATGATGCACCGGTCGATCCGCTGGATGAGGTGCGAGCGATGTTTCCGCAGCCCGAGATGGCCCGCGGGCGAGGCCGAGTAACGAATCCGGGAGCGCCAGCCGAGACCGCCGACGTCCCCGGGCACGGGCTCGACGGCCACCGGGACCTCGACGCCGGCCAGGCGTCGGAGTTGCTCGCTGACCAGTTCCCCCTTCAGCCGCCTCTGGACGGGAAGCGAGATGTGCTGCCAGTCGCAGCCCCCGCACCCCCCGGGGCCGGCGTAGCGGCAGGGCGGCACCACCCGCGCCGATGACGCCTCGACAATCTCGACGGCGTCGGCGCGCACGAATGTCCTCGTCTCGTCCGTGATCCTTGCTCGCACACGCTCCCCGGGGACGCAGTGCCTGACGAAGGCGACCCGGCCGTCGTCGAGGCGGGCCACACAGCCGCCTCCTGCTGCGACCTTGCCGACGAGGAGCTCCACGAGGCGGCCGGCAGGGCTCATGACGAGTATCTTCTCAGCCGGCACGGCCGGGACGTGTCAGGGGGCCGAGCGGCCTCGATCGCCGGTGCCTGGAGGCCGTTCCCGGGTGGCGCCGCGAAGGACTCAGGGGCGCCGCTCACAAGAGCGGCTCGCCGGTTCAGTCCTTGCCGACCATCACTTCTGTCGCCTTGATGACGGCCTTGACGGCGTCGCCTTCCCTGAGCGCCAGCGCATCAGCGGAGTCTTTTGTGATCGCCGAGACGATCTCCTGGCCTCCGTTCAGCCGGATGACCACGGTGGACATGACCGCCCCGTGCTCGACCCGAGCCACGACACCGTCCAGCTGGTTCCTTGCACTCAGTCTCATGGACCCAGGTTATGGAGCCACGGCTCACGCCGGCTCCTGGTCAGATCCGGTTGGTCCACAACGGGCCTGACGGCCCGTTCACGACCAGCCCGGCACTGGCGAGGAGCATCAGGTTGATGTTGCCGGTGTGGCCACCGGAGCCGGAGGACCAACGGGCGACGCCGGTCGAGCTGTAGACGACGAGGTTGCCGTCGGTCTGCATGACCGCACGGTTGCCCGCCCCGCCCTGGGTGCCGGTTGCCCACAACGGCCGGCCGGCCGTGTACTCGACCAGGTTGCCGTCGCTTTGCATATTGAGGGTGTACATACCATTGGACGACACGAGGCGCTGGCCGGAGAGAAGAGTCTGGCCGGCGTACTCGATCTCGATCGCCGGTCGACGGGACCACAGGATGCCCGCAGGGTCGCTGATGACCATGCTGGCGTCGTCTCGCACGGCGAAGATGATGGTGCCGGAGTGGCCGCCCGTGCCGGAGGACCAGATGGGGGAGCCGCTCGCGGTCTCGACCACGAGATTGCCGTCCGTCTGCACAACCGCCTTGTCGCCCGTGTGGCCTGTGGTGCCGCTTGCCCAGAGGGGCCGCGACCCGGTCTCCTCGACCAGGTTCCCGTCGGTCTGCATGACGAGGCTGTACAGGCCGTTCGGTGACGTGAGCGTCTGGCCCGCCGTCAACGCGTGGCCACCGGACAGCCAGGACTCTCCGACCAGGGGCACCACAGCCACGCCCACGGGCGCGACGAAGGCGCTGATGGTCATGCCCATGATGTCGGGCACGGCGCCGAGCGTCCCGAGATAGGCCGGGGAATTCAGCACCACGGAGGAGGTAGAGGCAAACTGAGCCTCGCTGTCGCCGTGGCCTCCCCAGTCCCCGCTCACCGTCTCGATGCTCCCGTCCGGGCTGACCTGCGTCACTATCGCCACGTGAGCAGCTTCTCCACCGCCGTAATAGTCGAAGACCGCCGCGTCGCCGACGGCCGGCACCGAGGTGAGCGTGTTGTAGTCGAGGCCGTAGAGGTAGAAGCTGCCGGCGAGGGCGTTCAGGCGTGACGTGTCGGCCACCCCGGCCTCCGCCCACACCCATTTGGCGAAGTCGGCGCACCAGAACTCGGGCTTGCCGTTGTTCCCGGTACAGCTCGACTCGAAAGCCTTGCCATTCTCGCTGTTGACCGAGCAGGCCATCTTCCGGACGTTCGCCAGGGCGAGCGCCGGGATGCTCGGCCTCGGGGCCGCCGAGGCAGCCGGGGACGCGGCCAGGAGCACGGCCGGTCCGACAAGAGATGCAGCCAGGGTCGTGATGAGCAATCGGTACGGTCGGATGGGGCGCTCCTCTCGTGAGCCGTCCCTTTTCATCGGCCGTTGTGAGCTCTCACTTGAGGGCCATGTTCGACGTTGGGATTCTTCGCCGGCTCCGACTGCCCTCGCCGGCACGACCGGCCGCAGCACCGGCGGAGAAGCTCGGCCGGCCGCAGCACCGGCGGAGAGGGCCGGTGCCGGGCCGTATGGCCCGCGGCGCGCGGCGTCCGCACCTCGCATCGTGCTCGGGGTGCCGTTTTGCGCGCCGTCTTTCGAAGGATGAAACAGCTGAGCTAGCTGCTCCCCCACCACTAGCGGCCGGCCTCTCGTGCGGTACCATAATCTGCAAGTCGGCAGTGGTTCGGTTGAAGGAAGTATCGGGGTCGGCTGTGCCGGCAAGAGCCATGCGCCAACCACCCATACGCCGAAGCACCACGACGGGTGAGGGGTTCATGAACGGGTTCGGGTCACTGGTGAAGGTGTCGGCTCTCGTGACGGCCATCGTCTCGGCGAGCATGTTGGGCACGCCTGCCGCGCCGGTCTCGGCCGCGCCGGTCTCGGCGGCCGTGGCGGCAGCTCCGACGTGGACGCTCGTGCCCACGCCGCGCGACGACAATGCCGTCCTCAATGCAGTCTCCTGTGCTTCGTCAGCAGCGTGCTTGGCGGTCGGCATGACGGCGCCCAACCGTGGCGGCAGTCCAGTCGTGTACCGGAAGCAGGACGGCCGCTGGGTGCCGGTGACGGTGCCCGCTGATGCCCGCGGCAGCTATCTGGCCGGAATAGCCTGCCCGTCGGCGACCTATTGCATCGCAGTGGGTGGTAACGGGCAGGGGGTGGCGCAGGCTTGGTCGTGGCACGGCTCGCGCTGGTCCGACCAGGCCACCTACAACTCCCCTTCAGCACCGTCGGCCGTGTTGTCTGCCATCGAGTGTGCGGCCACGACCAGTTGCGAGGCTGTCGGGGTTCGGTTCAGCCCGGCTTATGTGCCCTATCCGCTGGCCGAGCACTGGAACGGCAGGCTCTGGGCAGATCAGCCCGTCACCGGAACCTCGAGCGGTTGGCTCAATGGCGTCTCGTGCGAGTCGAGGACCAACTGCGAGGCTGTCGGCTACAGCGACCTCCGCAGCGGCCTGCAGGCGACGCTCGCCGTGGGACTGAGCGGATCGAGGTGGATTGCCCAGGCCACGCCCGGGCTCCCGAAAGAGGGTGACGGCTACGACCTGACAAGTGTCTCGTGCTACGTCCACGGGTGCACCACCGTCGGGTACTCGCAATCAGGGATGGTGCTCGCCGAGACCTGGAGTGGGCGCAGATGGACGTTGGAGGCTCCTGTGGGTGCCGGGGAGCCTTCGGGCAGCAGCGACGCCGAGTGGAACGCCATCCAATGCCGGAGCGCAGCGAGCTGCACGGCTGTCGGGGCGTGGGACAACGGGACGCGGCCGTTCCTCACTCTGGTGGACACATGGAACGGCCAGATGTGGGCGATGAGCAAGTCGCCGAGTCCCTCGCCGCAGGGGAACGAGCTGATCGGGCTTTCGTGCGCCGGCTCCGGCTCGGCCTGCACTGCAGTCGGTGGCTCCCAGACGGCCTCGACCAAGCTGCACAACGCCTCTTTGGCTATGAGCGATTAGACAGGCAGGGTAGGTGCGGTTGCACCGGGCGCGGTCGAAGTGCGCCTCGACAACCTTTGTGAAGCGGTTGCAGGCCCCATACAGTCGGCGACATGGCCGGGGCGAATGCACCACGGGATCGGGCCAAGTTGGTCGATAAGAGGATGACTCTGAGACGCTCCGTGCTAGCTGGTGCGGCCGCCGGGTCGGCTGGCACGACGGCCCTCAACTTCACCACTTACCTCGACATGGCGCTGCGTGGCCGGCCGACGAGCCGGACTCCGAAGGAGACGATCGAGAAGCTCACCGCCAAGGCCCACGTCACGATCCCCGGCGACGACGACATCCGGCAGAACCGGATCGAAGGTCTGGCGCCCCTTGCCGGCCTGACGGCCGGTATCGCCATGGGCAGCGCACTCAGCATATCCCGAGCGCTCGGGTGGCGGCCGTCGCTGCCAGCCAGTCTCGCCGCTGCCACCATCGGCGCCCTCCTCGGTGCCAATGTCCCCATGACCGCGCTCGGCATCACCGATCCCCGGACTTGGACTGCCACGGACTGGATCGCAGAATCTCGTCCCTCACCTGGCCTATGGCGTCGTAACGGCGTGGGTGCTCCAAGCCATCGACAGCTGAGCGCCACAGGTTCGTTGTGCTCAGTCGAGATCCATCCTCGACTCGGGGCGCTCTTTTCCACCGCCACGATCGACCCGGGCTCGGCTTGCCAACGTGAAGGACGGCGCCAAGGCCACGCGCCCACCACACCCCAGGCGCCATCCGGTAGCCGGGCTCAGCGTCGAGGTGACGTCTCGATTGCCAGGAGCAATCCGGTGGAGCCCAATGGCGCCCGCAAGGCTGCTAGTCCGTCAACAGGTCCGACAAGCTGAGCACGTCGAAGACGCGGCGCACGATGCCACTGGCATGCCGGAACTCGATGTCGTGTCCTTCGGCCTCGATTCTCCTTTTGGCCTCGAGAAGCGACGACAGCCCGCGGGCGTCGATGAACATCAGTCCGGAGAGGTCGACCACGACCACTGACCCGGCGATATCCGTGAGACCATCCGCCAGGCCCGCTGCGGTCTCGAGGTCGAGCTCGCCGCTCAGCTCCACCACGTGACGGTCTTGCTCCGGCGTGCTGACGCCGACTTGCAGAGATGTGTGGTCCGTTATGGCCCCTCCGATCCCGAGATCGTGAGCAGTGGCCGATGCCTGACCCCTTCAGCTCCCCACGTTTAAAGCTACGCCCTGCAATTGGCAGGCCAAGCCTACGGAGATGCCTGCGCGCCTCCCAAACCCCTGGCAGCTAAGACGCCGGGGCGGCTCGCTTGAACCCTGCCGACGCTCAGTATCTCACGTCTCGAGCCCCCCGATGCCCTTGCTCCTCCCAAGTCTCCCGGCGGAGCTTCGGGCGGTGGCTGTCGCGCTCCACGGTGACCCAGGTAGCCAAGTCATCCGCCCAATTGCAAGCAGGCAGGACCGAGAGCCTAAATATTCTTGGGTCGACTGCCCGGGGTGCAGAAATTGGGCGTAGCGAGCCTCACGGCCGCGTCGACTAGCCGTACGTGGGATGTTGGGGCCAACCCGGCGGGGAGTCCTCCCAGTCCTCCTGGCGCCCATAGGGGGTGAGGTCGAGGATGTTGTTGACGAACAGGAGCCGGTCCACGCCGCGGGCGGTTGTGTTGTAGGTCAGGTAGACCTCCTCCCCGTCGCGCAGGAACACGCTGAGCATGAAGCCGCCCCCCGCGCCGCAGTCGTCGGCGAAGGTCGTGCCGCGCGACGACACGAAGGGCATGGTCCAGCCCATCCGCGCCTTGTAGGCCTCTAGCTGGGCGAGCGGCATATTGGAGACGGTCGCCCAGCTGATTCCGGAGTCCGCCAGCTCGCCCAGATCAACGACGCTGTTGGTGAAACGGGTGCAGCCCGGGCAGAACCTGTCGGGCCCGTTGTCCATGAACTGGTAAACGACGAGCTGTCCCCGACCCTCGAACAAGTCGACGAGGGTTCTAGGACCGGTTGGCGTGTCGAACACGTAGTCGCTGGCGAATTTTACCATCGGGAGCCGGCGGCGACGGGCGGCGAGGTTGTCGAGCGTGCGGGTGGCCTCCTTCTCGGCTCTGAGCAGCTCTTCGCGATCTCGCTGCCATGTCTCGGCTGAAGCGAGCTCCGGCATAGTGGTCATCTGTAACTCCTTCACAGTCGTCTACGATCCTCCGACCGAAAGCACCCCCGACCAGCTCTACTGGCACTGGACGGGAGTTGCTCACGCATTCGGAGACGTCTGAAGGCGAGGAAACTCATCGGCGCGCCCGGCAAGACACAGCGAGAGCGGTCACCTCCCGAGCTGTCGCGCCTCACGGATCAGCCGCAGGAGCTGAGCGAGCACCCGGAGCACCAGCTCCCGGGTGAGCAGCACCGGAGACTGCGCCGGCATCATGGCCACCGAACGCCGGAGCCGCTCGACCTCCTCCGGGGACAAGTCCGACACGGCCAAGAGGTTACCGAACGTCTGTTCGAGACGCTAGCTGGAGGCGCGCCTGGCTTCCGGCGGCCGCTGTGACTGATCGGAGACGGCGAGAAGCCTCACGAGGTTGTCGACCAGTCGGTCGATCTCGTCCGCCTGGGCGCGTAGCTCCCGGGCCCGGCCCCGCTCCAGGCGTATGGCCGCCATGAGCTCGGCAGTCTCCGCGCCGTACGACCCGGCCCTGTCACTAGTGAATCGCGGCCCGGTCCCGAGCTTGCCCATCGTCACTACCTTCCGACTTCGTCGCCTCGCCGCCCCGGAAGGGTACGCCGTGGCGCGCTCAGATAGCGATTCGGTGGGGCCTCCCCCTTGTCACACGCCCTCGCAAGCGGGCTCGGAGCGCTCCGGTCTCCCGGACGCTTCTTCTCCTGACGGGTTACCGGCTGCAGGCAGCTCGGCCGGCGCCGCCCCTAAGTCGTCGCTTCACCTTTTAGCGCGCCCGGGGCGGCGGCCTGCGCTGGCAACGCCGGCTCGATCGCCTTGGGGAGCCGTCCGGTGCCGCCCAACCTCTGTGCAACGCGTTCCAGCCACGAGCCGGCGGCGAGGGAGGTCACGACTGACAACATCACCAGGCTGACGAAGAAGGTCTCGTTGATGATGTGCGCGGCGTAGGCGGTCGAGGCCAGCACGATGCCCGGGCCACCCCGGGCATTCATGGCGATGGCGAGGCTGCCCGAGACAAATCGGTTCTCGTTCGAGAGGCGGGCGCCGAGGTACACGCTCGCCGCCTTGGCCACGCAGGCGAAGGCCAGGAACCCGACGAAGAAGAGCGGGTCGAAGTGATGGATCAGATCGAGCTTGATGCCGATGATGGCGAAGTAGATCGGGATGAAGAAGCCGAACGAGATACCCGAAAGAGCATTGCGACTCGTCGGGACGACGAGCCCTTCGTCGGCGACAGCTACCGCGATTCCGGCGACGAAAGCGCCGTACAAGGGCACGAGCCCCAGCGCCAGCGCGCCTGCCGACAGCGAGAGCATCCAAAGGAGCTGAAAGGCCACCGGGCTCCGGCGAGCCAAGGGGTTGATCCGCGCCTCTGACAGCCACCGGTAGCCATGCCCCCCGGTGGTGAGTGCCAGGGCGAGGAAGGCCACCGCCACGAGGGTGTGGTAGACGCTGTTCTGGACCACGCCGTGGATGTCGAGCGCCGCCGGCAGCCCGAAGACCTTGCCGTTGTCTGCTTGGACGAGCCCGACGGCGACGGCGAGGACGACGTACACGACGATGTCCTCGATCACCGCCACAGAAAGAACGATGCGAGCAAAGCGCGTGCCCAACAAGCCGATGTCGTGCATGATCCGCGAGATAACCGGGATGCTCGTGACCGCGACTGCCATTCCGAAGACGAGTATCAGCGCCGGGTGGTCGCCGGCTGAACCGAGGAAGCTTCTCGTGCCTAGCGCCGCCACGAGCGCCAGCCCGGCCGCGAAGGGCAGGAGGAGGCCGAAGGAGGCGATCAACCCCACGGTCCGGACGGCATCACGTTGCAGAAGCCGGCGCATCTCGGCGCCGGCGGCGAACATGAGCAGCAGAAGACCGAGGTTATAGATGGCCCCGAGGGCGGCTGCCGAAGAGCCGGTCGCGGGGAAGATCCAGTGCTGGACGCTCGGCCATGCCGCCGCCAGGGCTGACGGCCCGAGGAGGATGCCGCCGACGATCTCGCCGATCGCCGCCGGTTGATGAAAGCGGGCGAAGAGCGCTCCCACACCGTGCGCGGCAATGAGGAGAACTGCGAGGGCAATGAACAGCCGGGCGAGATCGGCGTCGGCGAATGTCATCGTCCAGCGCCCAAAGTCTGCCCGGCTGAGTGAACAGAAAGTGCCGACTTCGTCGGGCCCGCGCCGTGTCTGTCCTCAGGCGCGAAGAAGGAGTCGGTGCCGGGCTTTGGTTGGCTCGAGTCGATGACAGTACCTCGTGATGTCCTAGGTCTGCCCGCGGGAGCGACCGTCCGTGAGGGCTCGCCTGACGTGTACGCCGGGGCCCCCACACGTCATTATCGCACGGTCAGGAGGCTGGCGATCACAGATTGGCACCCGTCACGCCCTCGGGGTGACGCCCGCTCGGCCACCTCAGGCCGACACTGGCACTATGCCGTCGGCATCGGACAGAACATCGAGGCCCGCAGGTTCGGATGCGGCACCGAGATCAGCTCGGAACGCAAGCTCGCCCGCCGGCTTCGGCCTGCTGATGCAGTACCCCTGGACGACGTCACAGCCGAGGCCGGCGAGCAACTCGAGAGTGGCCTCATCTTCGATGCCTTCGGCCACAATCCGCAGTCCCATCGCATGGCCGAGGTCGATAGTCGAGCGGACGAGCTCGAGATCGCGCTCGCTGTCCGCCGCGGCGAGCCCCATGATGAACGAGCGGTCGAGCTTGAGCTCCCCCACCGCCAGGCTGCTCAGGTAGGCCAATGAGGTGACCCCGGCGCCAAAGTCGTCGATGGAGACGACAAGGCCCAGGTCACGGAGTTCCTCGATGACATGTCGGGCACTCTCGAAGTCCGAGATCATGCTGGTCTCGGTGATCTCGAGGACCAAGGCTTGCGGAGGAACTCCGTGATGGCTCGAGCTGAGCGCGGACCGCATCGGCGAACCCCGGCTCGAGGAGGTTCGCCGGCGAGATGTTCACCCCGACGACGAGGTGCCGTCCGGCGGCTCGCCACGCGGCGCACTGCTTGACGGCTTCTTCGAGCACCCACTGGGTTATCGGTTGCATGAGGCCTGCTTCTTCGGCGAGCGGGAGGAACCTGTCGGGCGGAAGCAGGCCGAGCCTAGGATGATCCCACCGGACGAGAGCCTCCACGGCAAGGATCTCGCCCGTGCGCAGATCGAGCTGCGGCTGGTAGTGCAGCACGAGGTGGCCCTCCTCGATCGAGGCCCGCAGCTCCTCCAGCATTCGCAGATGGTCCCCGTCCTCGTCGAGACTCTGCTCGTAGATGGCGAAGGAGGACTTTCCCAACTTGGCTCGATACATCGCGACATCTGCACACCAGACGAGCCCGGCACTGTCGGTGGCGTCGTCAGGCGCCAGGGCGATGCCGATGCTGGCATTGATCCGGGCGCTCACCACGTCCAGGACAAACGGCTCCTCCAGGCTCGCCGTGACCCGTTCCGCGACTGTCGTGGCGTAGTCAGAGTCCCCGTCTATGAGCACGACGGCAAACTCGTCACCGCCGATGCGGACGAGCAGGTCGGTGTCTCGCAGAGAGCCCGTAAGCCGCGTCCCCGAGCTGCCTCAAGAGCTCGTCGCCCGCCGGATGGCCGAAGGAGTCGTTGATCTCCTTGAAGCGATTGAGGTCGATGAAGAGGAACGCCAGCGTGCGCTGCGCCCCCGTCGTGCCACGGGCGTCGGCGAAGAAGGCGTCAAGGACACGAAAGAGGTAACGACGGTTGGCAAGACCGGTGAGGTCGTCGGTCACCGATTGACGGTGGCGCTCCTGGCTGAGGACGCGCATCCCTCGCACCGACAGCGCCAGGCGAATGCCGACCGTTATCAACGTGGCGGTGGCAAGCCCGATGGCGACGCGCCCGACATGGTGCAAAGAGCTGACAAAGAGAATCCCGAGAGCAGAAGCAGCCGTCAGCCCGGGTAGGAGGAATCCCGGCGGCCTCTGATCAAGGAGCAGGTTCGACAGGCCGGGAACGCAACCAGACGGCGGCGGACATTACGACGATTGCTGTCGGCCATGCTGCGCCGTTGAAGACCGAGCCGACGTGGGAGACCTGCGAGCTCTGGAACAAGTTGAAGGTGTCCCCGACGACATTCAACCCGATCCCGCTCGCCAGGAGGATCCACGGCGCCTTCCGCCTCCCCGAGAGCATCGCCGTGCCGCCGACCACTAGGCCGAGGAGCAGGAGGTCTCCGATCGGGTAGGCCAGGCTGGTGATCGTTGCTGCCGTGTTGCCGCCGGTCGATCTTCACGATGCTGTGGAAGGCGAAGGCTGCACAGACTGCCGCCGCCCCGAGACCTGCTATGGCGCCGTCGAGCCAGCTCGGGGTGGTGAGCCTTCTCACCTCTCCCCGCATGAACATCACCACGGCGACGTAGCAGAAGGGGTAGAAGCCCAGGTAGAAGACGTCTGCCAGCGAAGGTGTCGGAGGGGTCGCCCCGCCGAGCGGACTGGACGGAGAGCACCACGTCGCCGATGCTCCATGAGAGAAGGCTCGCGCCGAGGGCGAGCGGCCATGCCCGGCTCCCCGATGCTCGAAGCAGGCCCCTCGTGATGCACAGGGCGCTCGCGACGAGCTCGACGCCGCATACGAGCCAGCCGTCGAGCCACGGCCAGTACTGGTTGTCGCCGCGAAGGATCAGTGAGAAGAGATAGCCGACGAGCAGGACGCCGAAGAGTCCGTAGATGACCCAGAGCACGGTTCTCGGCTGGCTGTCCCGCCGGGACCTGAGCGTGGCCGCGGACCGACCGCTCCTCGACGCGGACCTCATTCACCGAGTTGCTATCGACAGCGTGGGCTTAACCCTTGAGGGCTGTTCATTGACCCTCGCCGCGCTGTGGTCACCAAACAAGGGCTCAGCGCCGATGTCGTCGAGGTTGGATGCGACGTAGACACAGCCTCCGGGCCGCTGGTCGAACCCGCTTGTCTCAGTCCTGGATCCTGTCGTAGGCGAACTGCAAGAAGTCAGCACCCGTGAGCGCCGCAAAAATGGCGGCCACGAGCCGGCTAGCGCGCGGAGCGAGGACCATACCGAACGACAACGCCGTGGCAACCCACAGACCGAGACAGAAGGGGCAGGTCACCAGTTCGCCGATCGCTTTGCGGGGGCCACTGCCGCGAACTTCTTCTGCCAACTCCGCGTCACCGCTTGTTCCGGCGAACCGGGTGAACGGCGACCTCAATGGGCTCGTCACTGCGCTCTTGCTCAACACGCGGGAGACCTTGTGCGTGGCGACCGCCACCAAGGCGACCTCCGACCAGGACGGCGCCTCGGGTAGCGACCGCCCTGTCAGCCGGACCGCACCGAAGAGAGCGCCCACCACTGACGTGTACGCGCCCAACAGCGCCAAGAACGACCCGAGCGGGCGCTCCTCGCCATTGGCGTAGACACGGGCTTCTTCCTTGACACGCTCCAGAGGAGATTTAGTCTCTCTCACTGCCACCTTCTACCCCTCGCCAAACGATTTAGGCGAAGAACCTCGACGGCCCGTCGTGGCCGCCGAGTCCTCGCCGCCTGATATTGCCATTTGGGCCCTGCGGCCCCGTCACGAACGTGGCCGGCGTGCGGTCCTCGCCGACTCGGACTCCGCCCAGCCTGACCAGTAGGTACCCAGGCAGGTCGCAGGTACGCCTGCCGGCAACACATCCCCGGGTGTTCCACCTCGGGCCGGTCGAAGCCGGCACCGTAAAGCGGCGATCCGATCGCGCCTCGAAGCCACGCTTTGCCCGTCCTTGTCGCGGCGCGCAACCACTACTGGTGTGGGAGCGCCCTGTCCCCGGATCCGACCGACTCGGATCCTCAGCGACGGCCAATGCCGGTCGCCAACTCATGGAGTCGGCGCCGAGGCCGGTCGGGAGCCAGCGGAGGGGTGGCGGCGCCCGCGCCCTTTGCCATACCGGCCAACAGCTCCCGCAGAACCTCGGGGGCCGACCGGGTCGCCGACCAGCCCAGCTCGTCGTGCGCCCTGGCGATGTCCATAAGAGGCGTCGCCCGGGCCAGGTCGAGCCAGGCCGCGGCCGTGGGCTGCAGCCGAAGATGCCAGCTGACGGCAGCCGCCGCCCGGGCCAGCCCGAAGGGGATATTCACCGGCCGGGCGCCGAGAGCAGCTGCCATGGCGGCGGTGTCGAGGGGCGGGTCGGCCGCCACGTTGAACGCCCCCCGCACCTCGCGAAGCGCCGCCCGCAGGTAGGCCTCCGCCAGGTCGCTCGGCATGGACCAGCTGCGTGACCAGGCCAGGAATGTGCGGGAAGAGGGGGAGGCGCCCGGGCTCAACAACTTTCCTGGCAGGAAAGGACCTACGAAGTAGCGCCGGATCTCGGTGGCCGCACGGGCCTGGAACACCAGCCCGGGCCGCAGGCGTACCACTCGCACCTCGGGGTGGCGACATTCGAACGCGTCGAGTAGGCGTTCGACGTACGCCTTTTGGCGCGAGTAAGAGGAGGTGGCCACGCCATTGGTGGGCCATGACTCGGCGACCGGGTGCTCCTTCGGTCCCGGCGAGTAGGCGCCGACCGAGGAAGCGGCGATCACCGCCCCGACGCCGGCTTCGGAGGCGGCGTCGAGGACCTGCGCGGTCCCCTGGACATTCGCCCGCCAGGTGGCCGCCTCGTCCCGAGAGGGCTGGATGAGCCAGGCGAGATGGATAACGACATCGGCCCCGGCGAAGGCACGCACCAATGGCTCCCCCCCGTCGGCCACGTCGAGTTGTCGCCATTCGACCCGGGTCGTCGAGGCTCCCGAAGGCTGGGTCGCCGAAGTCGGAGCGGCTGGAGCTGGAGGGGCCGGCTGCCGACGGGCGATGGCCACCACGGCATCGACGTCCGGCCGGCCCGACAGCGCTTCCAGCACCGCAAGGCCGACATTCCCGCTGGCCCCGGTCACCGCCACGCTGGTCATGGCAAAGACGTACCCCGATCGCCGCCGGCCACTCCATACGCCGTGTCAAGGGTGGACCTCGAAACGACCTGTCAGCGCCGTGGAGGCCAGAACTCTGTCAGGCGTGAGGGCGCCCGAACGGGGTATCAACGGGGCTGCACCCCCGACAACCGGGGACCGACTCTTTGGAGGCGCTGTGAGCCAGCCCGCCCAGCAGCAAGACGTCCCAGGCGTCCAATCGGAAATGACGCCCTGCACCGGACTGCGGTGAGCGCAGCTACGTGGGCCACGACCGGCTCGCCGGCAAGGCCGCGTCATCACCGGCGGTGACAGCGGCATCGGCCGGGCGGTGGCCATCGCTTTCGCCCGCGAAGGCGCTGACGTGCTCATCGCCTACCTCAACGAGGACGGCGACGCCGAGGACACGGCCCGGCTCGTCGAGGAGGCGGGCCGCAAAGCCGTCCTCGTCCGCGGCGACGTCTCCGATGCCCAGCACTGCCGGGACATCATCGCCGCCGCCGTAGAAGCGTTCGGCAAGATCGACATCCTCGTGAACAACGCCGCCTACCAGATGACCCGCCAGTCGTTGGAAGAGATCCCCGACGAAGAGTGGGACTACACCTTCAAGACCAACATCTCGGCCATGTTCCATCTGGCCAAAGCGGCCGTCCCGCACATGGCGCCGCGGCTCGTCGATCATCGGCAGCTCCTCGGTCAACTCCGACATGCCCTCACCGACCCTAGCTCCCTACGCCGCCACCAAGGCGGCCGATCGCCAACTTCTCGGCCAGCTTGGCCCAGATGCTCGGCGAGCGAGGCATCCGGGTAAACAGCGTCGCCCCCGGGCCGATCTGGACGCCGCTCATCCCCTCGACCATGCCCGAGGAGAAGGTCGAGAACTTCGGTTCCGACACCCCCCTCGGCCGTCCGGGCCAACCGGCCGAGCTCGCCCCCGTGTACGTGCTGCTCGCCTCCGACGAGGGCAGCTACATCTCCGGAGCCCGCATCGCCGTCACCGGTGGGCGCCCAATCCTCTGAAGCTCACACCTGCCGGATTTAGCCATGCCTCGTTCCCGAAGATTCATCCAGGGACCTAGTGCGCCGGCGTGAGAAGTTGCCCCCTAGACAGGATCGCCTGACAGGCCGCCACGCACTTTTCGCAGATCGCCGCACGGCGCCCTGCGATCAGTCTCGTCACCTGACTGTTGCTTCGGCCACAGAAACCGCAATTTCTTCGCGCCACGCCCTCGTCGGCCATCGGCCACCCCCCCACGAAAGAGCTTCTTGAGGGAAGGAGGGTACATCCCGGGCCGTTGGCGAACGGACGTTCGGCCACGCGGCGGGGAGTCGGCCGGCCCTCGTCTCGCCGGGAGTCGTTCCACGCTCGCGGCAGAGCGGCCGAGCCACAGAGGTCCCCTGACTCCAAGCGGTTTAGAGGGGTTATGTCATCCACTTGCCTACGCAAAGCCGAGCTGACGGGCCGCCACTGGCGAGCACGCGTCCCGTCCGCTGCCCGCACCGCAGACGAATCTAGGCGGTTGAGGCACCGGGACGAAGGAGAGCGACTGGGCAGAACCTCTCGTGGGCGCCGATCTTGTCCGGCACGCGCAGTCCTGGCTTCTCCTACCTGATGAGGCCGAGGCTCTCCGCTAGTGATCATCGCGTTCAGACCGGCATTCCGCTCGCCATTGAATGGCGTCTTAGCCGGCACGGCGTTGTGGCACTTCGCGGCTTTCTGGCTCGACGAGCTGAACCAGAAGCCCACATCGAAGGTGTGGATCGGCGAAAATTGCGAGTTCGGATTCTCGATAGAGGTTCCTTGTCGAAGATCCCGCGAACGCTGACCGAGGCGTGGCCGGAACTGTTGCTATTAAGCCGTTGCCCGCAAAACAGGGGGCGGCCCATTGACAGCGCAATAGGCCTTGCGGTACGACTAGGCCCGCGGGAGGACGGTTAATAGCGGGGTCTCGAGAAGGGGACCATGTGAACACAGCACACAGACGCTGGTCTCTGCTGGGCGCCGCGTCACTCGTCATGGCACTCCTCGCCACCGCCGGCCAGTTGCCCGCTGGGGCAAGCACGTCACCGGCCAAGGTTGCGCTGACGCCGGTCTCGGTTACGGCAGGCACCGCAGGCAACGTCTTCATGTTCAAGGTGAGCGCCGTGCAGGCTCTCTCAGGTCATACCTCTATCCAGGTCCCGGCCGCCTGGACCAAACCCCAGGCCTCCAACGCGAGCGGCCCTGGATATGTCGCCGATGCGAAGGACACCTGCAAGTCGGCAGGCAAGCCGGAGATAACCGGATCGGGCCCATGGACCGTCACAGTAGCGATGACGTGTGCCACCGGGAAGCACTTCACCGTGACCTACGGCGCAGGCACCGGGACCGCACGGGTCACTGCGCCGGCCACTGCCACCTCTTATACGTTCGCGACGTCGGTGAAACTCGGGACGAGCACACAGAGCCTCTCGGTCCCACCGGTGACGGTCCACTCCGG
The DNA here is from genome assembly GCA_963754255.1 of uncultured Actinomycetota bacterium. GTDB lineage: Bacteria > Actinomycetota > Acidimicrobiia > Acidimicrobiales > Bog-793 > CAVWEW01. The sequence goes on along the minus strand of CAVWEW010000001.1, from coordinate 497,631 downwards.
CCCGGCGACACGGTTTGTAGTGAGTGGGCTTCCCGCCCCGAGTGAGACGGGCGCCCCGGTCGGCGTGTCCGTCACCGCCGCGGACGCCTTCGGCAACGTCGCCACCGCATACACCGGCACGGTTCATTTCACGTCGAGCGACGCGGCCGCCTCGTTGCCGGGCGACTACACCTTTACCGCGGCCGATTCCGGCGTCCACACGTTCGCCGGCGCCGTCACGTTCGCCCACGAGGGGACGCAGTGGGTCACCGCGACCGACACGTCGAACTCGAGCATCACTGGCTCCGACTCGGTTCTCGTCGATGGCGTGCTGTTCGTCTCAACAAGCGGCTCGGACGCCGCCCCCGGCACGGAGGCGCAACCGATGCGCACTGTCGGCGCAGCGGTCGGCAAGGCTGCCGCTAGCTCACCGGCCTTTGCGGTGGACGTCGCCGGCGGCACGTACGACCAGGGAGGTGGCGTCGCCGTTACGAGCGGCATCACGATCGAGGGTGGTTTCGACCCCTCGACCTGGACCCAGTCGGGATCGGAAGTGTCAATCCTCACCGGAGCTCCGCAGGCCGTCTACGCCGAGGACGCTACCAGCGTAGTGCTTGCGGATCTCACACTCGAAGGCGAGGCGATGCCCGGCGCCGGTCAGAGCGCCTACGGGCTGCGTGCAGTCAACGGCTCGAACATCACGCTCGATGACGTGGCTGTAAGCGCAGCGAACGGATCCGCCGGTTCTGCCGGATCCGACGGGGTCTCAGGTCTGAACGGAGGTGGCGGAGGCAGCGGGGGCAATGGACAGTCGTCCGGAGGCTGCACGAGCAGCTTCGGCCAAGGTGGCGCTGGCGGCGCGCAGGGAAGCGCAGCCGGCGGCAGCGGCGGCAGCGGCGGGTGCAGTGGCGGCAGCGGCAACCTCGGGGCCGAGGGAACAGCGGCGCTAGGCGGCGCGAGCGGAGGCGGAGGCGGCTCCGCGGGAACAGGCGACGACCAGGCCGCCGCCAACGGCGGTGCCGGTGGCCTCGGGGCCAATGGTGCCAGCGGCTCGTCGGGCGTCGGCGCATCTAACACACTCGGCCTGGCGACGGAAGCTTGGACCGGCGCAAGCGGCGGCAACGGTACGAGCGCGCAGTACGGCGGTGGTGGTGGAGGCGGCGGTGGTGGCGGCGCCCTCACCACTGGCTGCTTCATCACCTGCACCTACAACGGCGGTGCTGGGGGCGGCGGCGGCGGCTCCGGCGGCGCCGGGGGCGGATTTGGTATGGGAGGCACCTTCGGTGGCGGATCGTTTGGTATCTACCTCTGGAGCTCCACCCTCACGGCGTACAGCTCGACGGTCGCTGCCGGCAACGGCGGCCCCGGCGGCAACGGTGGCAACGGTGGCTCGGGGGGCACTGGCGCCTCGGGCTCCGCCGGCGGGAGTGGAAGCAACGGGTCCGGCGCCGGCGGCAGCGGTGGCAAAGGTGGAAACGGCGGAGCTGGCGGCTCCGGGGCTGGCGGCTCCGGGGGACCGAGCATCGGGATTTCCAGGGAAGCTCGTCCACGGTTGCGACCGACTCGTCCGACACGATCACAGTAGGCACCGGTGGCACGGGTGGGCTCGGCGGCACGAACACCGGGCAAGTTCAGGCCCCGAATGGTCAGCAAGGCCAGTCCGGAACGATCCTGTCCTGACGGCGCAAGCGCTCAGGCGGTCACCAGATGCCGCTGAGTGTGACGGTAACCGCTTTGCCGTTGATTCCGCTCGACTCCTCGGAGGCAAGCACCGCAATAGTCTTCGTTCTCGACAGCTACGCCACCATAAGGCTCCTGAAATCTGCGGCCATGCTCAAGTTGCGGGTAGGGCGGCATGTCAAGGCCGAGCCGTAGCCGAGATATGTCGGATCTTGCACCGAGTGCACAGCTTCCGCTTCCGCTCGGGAAGCGGACGTGCTGGTCCGAGAGCGCTTTGGATTTCGCCCCGATGAGCATAGGTGGCGCCACAACAGCGCCAGTAGCGTCACTATGGCGCTAGACTCCGATCGCATGCCAAGCGTGCAGATCAAAGATGTCCCTGATGAAGTCCACGCCGAGTTGCGCCGTCGGGCGGCCAGCGCGGGTAAGTCGCTCCAGGAGTATCTCCTCGCACGGCTCGTTGAGGAGACACGCCGGCCGAGCCTCGACGAGTTGTTGAAACGCGTGCAGCAGCGGAGCGGAGGACGAGTGTCGATCCAGTTCGCGGTAGACGCCCTTCGAGATGACCGAGCACGCGCGTTGATCGTCGTGGACGCGTCTGTGATTGCGCCCGCTCTAGCCGACGATGAGTCGGATGGAGATCACGCCCGGGCGCGCCTTCGAGGTGAACGCCTGCTCGCACCAGAGATCCTCGACTTAGAAGTCGTATCGGTCGTCAGGAAGGCGCTCTTCGCCAGAGCGATCAGCGATCGTCGCGCTCTGCAGGCACTGGACGACCTTGCCGACCTGGACCTCGAGCGCGTCCCCCACCGCCCGCTGCTGGCGCGCATTTGGGAGCTGCATCCGAATCTCACTCCCTACGACGCGGCGTATGTCGCCCTCGCCGAGTTGCTCGACGCGACCTTGGTCACCGGCGATGCGCCGTTGTCGCGAGCGCCCGGCGTCAACTGCGACATCGAGCGCCTCGAATGGACGAGCCCCGAGGAGGGTGAGACACCTGAGCACCGTTAGCGCCGAGACGAGCGAGCGGAGCTTGGAGGGCGCGCTTTCGGGATCCGAGTGGGCGGCAGCGGAGCCGCAACTTCGTGCGACGTCGCCACACGGAATGGGTCCTCACGAGCATCGAGCACTCCAAGCGACCAACGCCTATGTCGACCTTGTGGGCGCTGAGGGACTCGAACCCCCGACCTCAGCCGTGTGAAGGCTGCGCTCTAACCACCTGAGCCAAGCGCCCGACGAACTTACCCTGCTGACCTGCACTTTCACCAGCCAGCCGCCGGAGACGGTGCTTGCACACCGCTCCAACAGCGCATAACCTTGACGATATGCCCATCGCGGAAGTCTCCCAGCCTAGTAGGCGCTCGCAACCCCTCCCCCGCCGCGGGTGGCACCGCGGGAGGGCCAGCTCGGCCAGATGATGCGGTCCTTTGACCGGTCGCTCCGGGCGCTCAACCGCTCGGCGCTCACCCGGGACCAGTACCTGATGAGCGTGGGCCAGATGGTCGACTTCTTCGCCGGAGCAGGCTTTCCCACCGACCCGAGCAAGGTCACCCGCGAGCACGTCGAGACGTTCCTGGCCACCTTCGCCGAGAGCCACAAGCCGGCGACCGTCCAGACCAGGTACAAGTGCCTGAGGCTCTTCTTCTCCTTCCTGCTCGAGGAGGGCGAGATCACCAAGCACCCGATGGCGAACATGAAGCCGCCCTCGATCCCGGAGACGCCTGTTCCGATCTTTGGCAAGGAGCAACTCGAGGCGCTCCTCAAGACTGTCGACGGCCGAGACTTCGTCGAACGGCGTGACGCCGCCATCCTCCGTCTCTTCATGGACTCGGGCATGAGGCGCGGCGAGATGGCCGGGCTCAAGGTGGAGGACATCGACTTCGAGCAAGACGTGGCCTATGTGGTCGGCAAGGGATCGAGGCCGCGTGCCTGCCCCTTCGGCGCCAAGACGGGCCAGGCCATCGACCGCTACCTCCGCGAGCGCTCCAAGCGGCCCGAGAGCGCACTCCCCTGGCTCTGGCTCGGCAAGAAGGGGCGCCTCAGCGACTAGGCATCCTCCAGATGGTCCGCCGGCGCGGCGAGGAGGCGGGGCTCGGTCAGATTCACCCCCACCAGCTCCGCCACACCTTCGCCCACACTTGGCTGTCCCAGGGTGGCAACGAGGGCGACCTGATGCGGCTGGCCGGCTGGCGGTCGCGGCAGATGCTCCAGCGCTATGCCTCCTCGGCCGCTGACGAGCGGGCCCGGGACGCCCACCGGCGTATGTCCCTCGGAGATCAGCTGTGAGAAACTTCGACCCGGCCGATTACGAGCGCCGCATTGCTGCGCTACGTGACCCTGACCGGGCAGCGGTGGAGGAGGCGCGAGCCATGGGACGCGCTAAGGGCTGGATAAATGAACCGATCGGGATAACTGGCGTCTTCGACGACTACAGCCTCATGCTGGACTCGGCCGTCGAGCGCAAAGAGAAGGTCGCGCTCACTATCTACTGTGGCGAATGCCGGGAGAGGAAGACCGAAGCAATCGGATTCGTGTGGCGCACCCCACACGGTTGGCTATTCGAGGGGCATCTAAATCACCGCGCGGCCACGCGGGCTCTCATTCACGACGCCCGCTCGGCCGGCAACAAGAAACGGGTGCAGCCGGCCCAAGCGACCCGGTGGCTGCTGCTCGATCGGCCGCACCCTGATCCTTCACGGAGTGCGCTCGTGACCTGTCCGACGCATGGGGATTTCGTCGTCGATTCGGCCCTCGCAATCACGTCTTCACGTAGTCCTCGCGTGCAGAAGATGGTCGTGCGCCACACCGCTTGAGCGCAGTGGCTAAACTGTGACCAACTGAATCGGCCTTAGCGCGTGTCGTGTGGCAATCCAGTCTCGTGTGGGCATCGGGGCGGTAGACCCAAGGGGGTCTCTGCCGTTGTCCGCATTGTCTCGCACCCCTCAGTCCATCCCAGCGGAGCCTTCGCGGCCGGCTGGGTGCCTACAGACTCCACGCTTCCGGTGGCACTACCACGGTGGCGGCACGTCAGAAGTTCCTGGAGCGATTCGAGAAGCAGGTCAACCCCGACCAAGTTCTTGAGCCCACCGAACGCGCTCGGCGTGCGGAGTATGCCAGAAAGGCCTACTTCACAGAACTCGCTATCAAAAGCGCCAGAGCTCGATCGAGGTCATCATGAAAGAAGGCGCCCTTTCGGGCGCCTCCCACAAGCTCGACCCCACCACGACGTGTGATCGCCTAAGAGTTTACCAGGCAAGCACCATCTCCACCTCGACCGGAGCACTCTCACTCCGAGAACTGGGTCTGTTCGGTGAGCCCAATGGCGCACTTCCACTTCGTGACATTGAGGCTTTTGCCGCGCGATTCGCGTGGCTTGCGGCGCACTCGCCTGGGCTGGACGCAGACGAACTAATCGGCCAGCTCTACCAGGCGTTCCGACGCATCGAGCGTTCGATTGCCTTCCTGACCAGAGGAGAGGCGGCGTGAGCGCCCTTCAGCGCGTCCTCGATGCCCTGGAGCGCTCCGGCTGCAAGCCACGGAACGGCTCGGCGAGCTGCCCGGCGGAAGGGCACTACCCCGACGTGCGTCCGTCGCTGTCGTACAGCCAGGGAGCCGACGGCGTCCTCGTCAACTGCAACCGTGGCTGCCCGGTCGAGGACGTTCTCCGACCACTCAACCTGACGCTTGCCGACCTGTTCGATACGCCACGATCGAACGGCAAGGGTGGGGACGATTGGACTCCGGCAGGACCTGCCATCGCCAGGTACGACTACTTCGATGCCGAAGAAAGGCGCATCGTCCTACGGGTGACCCGTACGGCTGACAAGGCTTTCCGCCAGTGTCACCCTGATCCGACGAAGGACAGCGGATGGGCCTGGAAGGCACCGCCCCCGCCGTGGCCGCTGTACCGGCTGTCGAAAGTGATCGCGGCAGTAGCAGCTGGCACGCCCATCCACCTCGTCGAGGGCGAGAAGGACGTCCACACCATCGAGAAGCTCGGGCTCGTGGGCACGACGAAGCCGCAAGGGGCCGGTGGGGGCGGCCGATGGGACAAGGTCGACATCGCGCCGCTGTACGGGGCACACGTCATCGTGCTGCCCGACCACGACAGCGACGGGACGAAGTACGCCCTCGGGTTCGTGGAGGCGATGGGAGACCGGGCCGATGTCCGGATCGTTCACCTCCCAGGGCTGCCCGACAAGGGTGACGTGACCGATTGGGTGGCAGCCGGTGGCACCCGGGAGCAACTCGAGGTGATAGCGGCAACACCCGGCACCGAGCAACCGGAACTGTCCAGCTGGGCTCCCGTCGACCTCACCGGCGCCCTTGCCGGCGATGACGTCGAGCCCCCGACTCTGTTCTCCCGCTCCGATGGAGTCTGCCTGCTCTACCCCGGTAGAACGCACGCCTTCCAGGGTGAGAGCGAAACGTGCAAGTCCTGGGCTGCTCAGCTCGCCGTCAAGCAGACGATCGCCAAGGGCGGGAACGTCCTGTACATCGACTTCGAGGACGACGTCGGCGGCGTAGTCGCCCGTCTGCGCTCCCTCGGCCTTAGCGACGTCCAGATCGCCGGCCACTTCACCTACATCCGTCCCGACGAACCGCTCCACGGTCGACACGGCGAGGCGACACCTGCCAGTTCCGACCTTCTCACGGCCCTCGAGGCACGCGGGCCCTTCGCGCTTGCCATAGTCGACGGCGTCACCGAGGCGATGACGACCGAGGGCCTCGACCTCATCTCGAACGCCGACATCGCCACGTGGATGAGACTCATACCCCGACGTCTGGCCCGCACCGGCGCTGCCGTGGTCGTGCTCGACCACGTGACCAAGGATCAAGCGACGCAGGGCCGCTACGCCCTCGGTGGTCAGCACAAGCTGTCCGGCCTCAGCGGCGCTTGCTACAAGTTCAGTCTGCTCAAGTACTTCGCCCGCTCGTCTGGCTCCGAACCGGTCGACGGGCGCTTCGCCATCACTGTGACGAAGGACCGCCCCGGCTACGTCCGGGCGCATGCCGGCGACGACAAGGTGGGGGAGCTCCACCTCACGAGCTGGCCCGACGGTGGAGTGAGCGCCACGGTCGAACCGCCGCAAAGCGGCACGGCGACCGATGCCAAGGTGGTCGCCCGGATCCTTGAGTACCTGGACATCTACGACGGCTCGTCGAAGAACGCCATCGAGGTGGGCGTCGAGGGGCGCGGGACGGCCATTCGGGACTCGTTACAGGCGATGGCCGAGGCGGGCCAGGTGCGAGTCGAACTGAAGGGCCGCTCGCATCTTCACTGGCTCACAGACCTGGGCCGAGCCGAGTTCGTCCCTGCCGGAAGCCGGGACGAATGAGAGCGCGTCTGATGGGTTCGTCCGTCTTCGTCTATTCGTCCCTACCTAGACGAATGGACGAATGGACGAGTAGGTGTCGGGGTTCGTCCGGGACGAATCGGGACGAACCCTGGACGAATGGACGAATAGAGGGGCGGGCGGTCGCGTGAGTGACCTCGTCAACATCTTGGGACCGCTCGACGGAGGCGACCTTCCGGGCGGTTGTGAGGACTGCGACGCCTACCAAACAGTCGGACAGCTTGAACGCGGGGTCTGGTCGGTCACGGTCCACCACGACGACGACTGCCCGACGTTGCGGTCGGATTCGAGAGAGGCGAAGGTGATGGGCGACCTATTGGAACGCGTCGGCCTTCTCGGCAAGATGACATTGCGTGGCGATATCGATCGCTGGATCCACGATCTTGATGCTGCCGGCGAGGTACGACGAGTCCAGTTGATCCGGTGCCATACGGATCACTCGCTCGTCGACCTAGTCCGCCTGGTGCACGAGTATGGCGGACCGGCTGTCCTTGAGGCGGTTGTCGAGGCTGGCGTTCGCCTTCGGCGTGAGCGGATAGCAGGCCAGTCGTGACTGTGACTACGACTCCCACGACGATCGGTCAGTGCCGCTGCGGTCGATCAATTGCGAATCCTTACTCGGCGAAGTGCGGCATCTGCCGGCGTGACGCACCACGAGCCAAGCGGTCGAAGCGGTCGGCTATTTCAGCCCCGACCGTCTTGAAGTCAGACCCTCCCCTCGCCAAAAAGTCAGGGACCGTAAGACGCCTGCCACGAAGGGGGCACCGCGGATGACGTGCATGTGTAGGGGGTACCCGCGGATATGGGGGTAAAAGGCTGGCGAGGCGATCGTCGCTGACCGGCAGTCAGCATTCCCCCCTCCGATTTCTCACAAGGCCAAGTGTTGCGGTAAAGGCCGCTTGACCTGCACATCCGCATCGAACGGGAGGAGTCGATGATCCGGCGTAAGCCGAACACGACCGAGCGCGGCTACGGCAGCAACCATCAGCGCTTGCGCAAGCGCCTGGCGCCCTCCGTCGAGCGCGGCGAGGTCACCTGCTGGCGCTGCGGCAAGTGGATCAGGCCCGGCACCCCGTGGGATCTCGGCCACGACGACTACGACCGGAGCATCACCAGAGGGGCTGAACACGCCAGGTGCAACCGCTCCACGACCGGACGCAAACCGCAGGCCCCACGCCGGCCGCAGCGATGGAACTCCCGACAATGGTGGTGACGCCGGCCGAGCGGCCCTGCGAGTGGTGCGGTGAAGTGTTCACGCCAAAGTTCGACCGAGTTCGATACCACTCCCGCGCCTGCCACTACGCCGCCCGGGACCGAGCCCAGTCGCCCTTCCCCGACTCTCGTCCGGGTGACACGCTCACAGCCGTCTGCGTCGACTGTGGGCAGGGGTTCGAGTACGTCTGGCTGCGGCGGCCACGGAAGCGTTGCGAGGGCTGTAGAAGGCCGCTGGGCAGCGCCCTCGCCGAGCGCCATTGTGGCTGGTGCGCCATTCCGTTCATGCCAAAGGATCGGCGCCAACGCTTCGACACCTCCAAGTGTCGCTACGACTTCAAGAACGCCCGGCGCAGCTCGGGGGAGTTTGAAGGACCTGGGGATTTTAATTTCAGCGGCCCGGTCATCCTCGCCACGATTGGCGAGAATCAAGCCCCTACCTGGGGGTATACCCCCACCCGCACCGCATGAGGGCGCGTCGTGATCCACCCGCCTCGCCTCGACGCCCTGCTCCGGGAGATTCAGGCAGCGTCCAGGAAGCAGATCGAGTCCTGGCTGTTCGAGGCGCGGCCAGGAAGAGAGCGCCGAGGACCAACAGACCCGCGTCTGGGCGTTGATCCGTGCCGGCGCCTGCGAAGCGGCCCTGGACGAGAGCGACGACCCGGTGCGATACCTCGCCGAGATCAAGTCGATAACAGAGGAGTTCATCGTCGGAGCGTCCGACAGTCTTGTCACGGGGGCAGAGAGCTTCCTGAGGGATCAGCATGGCCGCTGAGCGGCCCGGTGGACTGCGACAGACCTACGAACTTCCTCTTGCGGAGTTACACCAGATCGCCGCGCTCCTGCAACGAGGGAAAGACTGGGCGCGAGTCAACGGCATCGCCCTCTCGCCGGGCCTAGCTGAACGTGTTCGCCGACATCGACGCCGTTGCCGCCGACGTCGCCCGAGGCACCATTTCCGCCTTCGGTAGCCACAATCCGGTCACTACCTGCACCGCTTCCGCATCCGGAGGTGCCGAGAAGTCCCGTTTTGGCATGGTGGACAGCGTGGGTTCCTCCACAGGAGAAGTAGCCGCCCGCCTGGGAGTGTCTAGTCGCCGAGTAAGGCAGCTTGCGCTCTCAGGCGGGCTACGGGGCCACCGCCTAGCGGGCGGCTGGCTGTTCGAGAGCAACGAGGTTGAGCGCTATATGACGAATCGGAGCAAGTAAGTGGGCCTCACCAGAGTGGAATGGGAAACCGCCACCGAACTCGCGGTGGTCGAGCTGGCCACAGCCGGCCGGAGTCGACCTCAACGACGAGGCTTCTCATCCGGGACTCACCGCACTTGCCCGAATGATCTTTGAACGCAAGATGCAAGCGGAGTACGAGCGCCGCGAGGAGGAGCGGGTGGCGGCAGCACAGATCGCCCGCTACAACGGCATCCCGCCCCACATGGTCGGCTACACACCGCAAGCACGCAATCAGTACGGCCAGCTCATCGGCACGCAGGACCCGAGCTACGCGAGCGGGTCGCATAGGTACGGCCGATGAGCACTTTCGAGACACGACCCGGAGGCCGCCAAGCTGAGGCGACCCGATCGACCGACAAGCCAAAGGCCCGCACCCGCCGTGAGTTAGTTCTCGCTTTGGCCGAGGAGGACGAGGCCGAGGTTGACGAGCGAGCTGATGGCACTGTGATCGAAAAGCGACCCCGAAAGAGCAACAAATGACCACTCACCCACTCGCACGCCGAGCGCTCGAACATGCCGGCATCGAACGGCGATCGCGCCGCTTCAGCGGCACCAGCATCAAAGAGACTCGGAGCACGGCCGGCATCGCTGGCTGCACGCTGACCGGCTATGCCTCGGTGGCGAACGAGCCCTACACCGTCCACGACAGCCTTGGCGAGTTCACCGAGACAGTTCGCAGCGGCGCCTTCTACCGGACTCTCGCCGATGGCGCCGACACGGTGTTCCTGCTCAACCACGAAGGATGCGCGCTTGCCCGTACCCGGCCTGGCACTCTGCGGCTCACAGAGGATGGCGTCAGGGCTACACCTCGAGGCGAGGTTCGATCCCGGCAACCCGGTGGCAGCGATGGTGCGCTCTGCCGTCGAGCGGGGTGACTTGGACGCGTTCAGCTTCGCCTTCAAAGCAACCAAACAAGCGTGGTCGAGCGACTACCTCAACAGGGAGCTGCTCGCCTGTGACCTGAACGGCGGCGACTGTTCCATCGTGAACTTCCCCGCTAATGGAGCAACCGGGGGCTCTGCCTCCTTCCGTTCTCCACTCCACCCCAACATGACCGGCAAGCATTCCCACTCGCACGCCGCAAAGGGCTCGCAGGGCTCGTGGAAGACCCACACCCACTCGCACGTCCACCTCGGTGACGCCAACCACGACCATGACCATGACGCACTGGCGGACGCCGACGCCGGCTCCGATTCAACCGATAGGCCCAACGCCCAGCAGTTGTCCGCGAGCTTCGAGGACTACCCCTATCGCATCCGCATAGCTACGGCTAGAGCAGGCGTGTCGGAGAGGGAGCTTCAAGATGCCGGCTACACCGCCCGTATCCGAGAACTACAGAGAAGGTGCTTATGACCAGCGAGGAACGCCTGCAACGCCTGGAGGACGCCGTGAGCAATCTTCTGGTTCTAGTGACCGAGGGCCAGCTCGCACGAGTTGAAAGATACGTGGGGCCAGGCTGCTCCGACGCCGGCCGCACGCTGATGGAGATGCGCGAGGCGATCCGCCAGGAGCGTGACGCCGATGCTGAGGCACGTATCGTGACGTGTCGGGAAGGATGAGCCTTGGTTCAGGCTGACCACGCCGCCGCGGGCGCATTCATGCAGCGGTTCGGCAACATCGACCGGCGACTGCGTGCCATCGAGGCGTTCATGGCGTCGATCAACTCGACCTCTGCATACGCCGGCCAGAACATCACGACAGCCTCGACGAGCTACGTGGCGACGAGCCCCGCCTGTGCTGCCGTTGCCACATGCGGGATGTCGGGCAACTTCGTTGTCATCGCGTCGGCGACGGTCACAGTGAACAGCGGAGCGACAGCCTCAATCGGCCTGTTCGAGTCCGGTACTCTGCTGGTCAACCCGTTCCTCAGCTTGGAGAACAACACCTACATCACCGGCGCCTCCACTGGGCAGATCGGCGCCCCTGGTGCGGCGGTGAATGTCATCGGAGGTTTCACGCCCTACACGTTCAAGACCTTCGAGCTGCGCTACAAGACCTCGACGAACTCAATCGAGGCGACGTTCGGCAACCCGATCATCACCATCATCCCCGTCTGAGAGCAGCGCTAGAGAATGGGACCCCTCGATTCCGTTGTCACGGCATACCTCGGCTCACCAGCCGTCAACTGGCTACTTGAGGACGCGGCCGGATCGACGACGGCTGCGGACACTTCCCCCCCCCCGGCACGCATCCCCTCACCTGCTACTTCGTCGCTTTCGGAGAGCGCGTCATCGTTCCGAGCGGCACCGCGACTTGTGCAGCGTTCACAACTTCGTCGACCGCCACCAGTTCCTTCCAGCCGACATACATCGCCTGCACGATCGCCTGCGTGGTCCAGCTCAGCACGGAAGCGCCGGGGACACAGGTGCTCGTAAGCGATTACTCCGGCACCGCGAGCAGCGGCGGCGGTCTGACTATCTCCTCCAGCACTAGTTATGGTGTCACTGACCTGTTCCCGAACTGCCAGTTCGGCAATGGCACGGGGAACGCCAGCCTCCGGGGCTCCCCGATCTCTCTCGGCGACGCCATCTTCGTAGCGACAACGTGGTCCAACACCGGCACGATCACCCTCTACACCTACGACCTCACGGCTCAGACGTCCCAGACGCCGCAGACGACCACGCTGTCCGGCTCATTCCCGGCCACTCAGGGTTGGACCGTCGGCGGCTCGTCTCTTTCTGCCAAGCTCGGCCGGATCTTCATTCTCCCGCACGTGCTGAGCGAGACTGAGCTGGACGCTCTGGCTACCGCTGCTACGTGATGCTCTTGGCCGACCCGACAACCAGCGGTGTCGCCGGACTCGCGACGACTTGACCTGGCGACGCCGGGCTACCTCGAGGAGCCGCTCAAGTGAGGTGGCGCCCCATCGAAGACAACCGAGCTATCGCCGAGCACCCCGACCTCCGGGAACGGTGGGATGCGGTGTATCGGGATGTCGTAAGAGCTGCTGAGGTGCGGCTCTTTCAGTCGGTCAATCTCGCGATGGTTGCTCTATCGGTCTACCCTCACGCCCGGTGCTGGAGCGCACGAAGAAGTCCATCAGGTGGTTGAAACGACATACTCCCAGCGAGGTTGCTGAGATGGGCAAGCTCGCGCTTGGAGCGGGCGTGGGCGCATGGCTGGCCTGGCTAGGCGCTGTGGCCGAAAGCACTCCACCTCATCAGCTTGGGTACTGGTCAGCGCCGTCCTGGATCGCTACCGCCGCCGTCGTGGTCGGCACTCTTGGTTGGGCGCTCGCCGACAAAGCCGATCCTCGCATCGGCATGCTTGAGCGAGAGGTCGCGGAGCTGCATCTCCATCTCCGTGACGCTCATCGACTGGCTGAGGCACACGTGACCACTGGGACCGTGGGTCCGGCGGGCCCGCCGCAGGGTCCCGCAAACTCGGCATTCACTGCCGGTGCTGCAACTGCCCAAGGCACGTTCACCGCCAGTGCTGGCGGAACAGTGCAGAACCCGCCTCCCGCCGAGGAGGAGGAGGCTCCTCGCTGACAACCTGATTAGGCCGTCGCGCTTAGCTTCACGCGCCGGTCGGGAGCCACTCGGCGTCTCCACCTCCACTCACCGCCAGAACCCGGCTCGACTGTGCCGTCATACTCCCCCAAGCCGGTGCCGCCCGTGCCGTAGGCGTAGCACTTGAAGGTTTTCCCGGGCTTCCATGACCCAGGAGGAATGCAAACGACGCTCTTGACGCCATAGACGGCGAAGCCAGAGGGCGAGGGACCGATGATCTGTTTCTTCACCGATTCCCTCAGCTGGTGCAGTGTTGGGCCAGGCGGCTGTGTGGTGGTAGTGGTCGTGGCGATGGTCGTCGTTGTGCTAGTCGTCGTCGTGGAGGTAGTCGTCGCCACCGTCGTGTTGGGAGCTGCCGCGTTCGATCCGCAGCCAGCAAGGACGACAAGCCCGATCGGTACGAGAGCTACGCACCAGTGCCATGCAACCTGACCCCGTTTGAACCTCGACACCCGGCACTCCCTCTCTGTCGTCATTGACCTTACGCCGCCAGAGGCGTACCCTTTACCCTGACTTGACAATCAAGTGTCCCCGGCGAGGGTGAAAGCCTCCCGGGGACTGGCCAAGACCCTATGGAGGTCCTGACATGCCGAAGGTAGCAAATCCCCGCCGCACGCCCGGGAACGAAGGCGTGCAACCCCGTTGCAACTGTGAGTGGAGCGACGAGCCCTGGCACGACAGAGCTGCTGCAGATCGAAAGCCAAGGCGTCGATGGCCTCCTCTGGCTCCTTGAAGGTTGGGCCACCTTTGATGCCAACGAACAGGAGCCGACGATCGGAAGCACGGACTTTGAAGACTTCGTGACGCGGCACAACTGGTCCGATTCCAATCGCATGGCGAACCTGGCGATGTACTTTCACGACAGCTTCAAGCGGTACTGGCGGGCTGGCAAAGCTGGGGCCAGCGCGGGTTTCATTTGCGGAGATCTTCGGCATGAGCGTCGACTTCGAGGAGCTGTGGAACGTTGAGGCTCGACGCAGCTTCCTAGCGATCATCGGCGGCGAGAGCGATTGGAGGACCAGTCTGGCGCAGGAATGCGGCGTCACGCTCGAGACGGCTGACCGCTTAGCGCTCGCAGCAATCGCCCGGGAGCTGATGATAACGAGCATCAAGTTTCAGGAACTTGAGGAGTCTCAGCAGGCAGTGAATAGGTTGACGGGTGGGCTCGTCGGCGGTCTCCTCGGATTCTCGAAGGAGGACGGCGACGAGGAGACGCCAGATGACGACGAGGACCCGGCTCAGTTAATGGCACTTGCCCGCAGGACTGGCCTACGAATCCGGGAGGGAGCAGGACTTACTAGCTGACCCGAGCAGTGCGCTTCGCAAGGCGTCCCCGGTGCCTATGGTGCCGGGGACGCTTTCACGTTAGGGTGCACCGCGACCGAGATCCGACCCGACGTGGGCGCGCGGCGGGGCGACCATTGAGTCGCTGACTAGGCGCCTCGACCTCTAACCCGGTACGTTTGGATTGCGGCAGAGAGAGCCTCCAGGTGGGGAAAGAGGGCGGTGTGATAGCTCGACGGTTGGCCCTTGGGCTTCTTGTTGTCGCGGGCGGGGTCTTCGTGTCCAGCTGTGTAAAAGCTACGCCGAGTAGCGCCGTCTCATCCACCGCACCGACGACGACCGCGACGACGACCGCGCAGCCCCCTACCACCATCACGACGACGACCACGAGCCCTGTGAAATGGACGACCACCACGAACGCGGCAGAGCTGACTCGCCTCGAATGTCTCGACAAGCCGGGCCACCAGTGGGAGTACGGCGTTTGCCTGAAATCGACGCCCGGGGATAACAAAGGCGCTCTGCATCGCGACCGGCGACCAGTGGTACGACGGAACCTGCCTTCACGCGTACTGTCAGACAGCGCCGCCGACAACGGTGCCGTGGTACCAGGCCAGTACGCAGGCGCAGTGCCAAGACGGCGGCAACCTGTGGCTCTGGGACATCCCGGCCTATGCGAACGATTTTTCGGAGGGCGGCTCGTGCGTCGAGGGCACTGGAGTGCCGCCCGGCCGCTAGGTGATGGGGAAGTAGCATGGCGAACGTGTGTTCGGTGCCCTCCGAGCGTGTCCGACTTGTCCCCCGAGGAGATCGAGCGGCTGCGGCGCTCCGTGGCGATGCTGCCGGCGGGGAGTCAGGTGAGCCTCAAGCGGGAAGTCGTCCTCCGGGTGCTGGCTCAGCTCTTGTGGGTGGTCCGTGAGTTGCGACGACGCGGCTCGGGAAGCTTTGGCGCGGACTAGTGTCTTTGCCGAACGCTCCCTACGAACACGTGACGCTGACGCCCGAGGCCGGCACGTTCTGGGCACCGTTGTTCGTGATCGTGAACGTGTCGGTGAAACGGGCCGTCTCGCCCACCGTGATCGGCTTCACCGGCGTGAGCCCGTCGAATCCGGTATCGGCCCCTCCAGGGGAGGTGGCGTTGATCGTGCAGGTAGGCGTCCCGGCAGCCTTGCCCGTGTTGTCCACTGTGAAGTCTACGGTCATCTCCTGGTTGTTCACGGGGAAGGCAGCGATGACGTGAGTGGTGTATTTGGCTCCGCTCCCGCCCGAGCTCGCCACCACGGCGATGACGACTATGACAACAACAAGCAAGATCAGTGTCAGGCATCCGATACCAGCTCGCCTGGCGCCCTTGGGTATGGGGGTGCGGGGAGCAGGGGCACTTGAGGTCGCTGAACTTGGCGGCAATGTGCTCGGAGGGAATGCTCGAGGAGGAGGCGGTGGCGGCGGAGCCGATCCGGCAGCGCTTACTTGTGGAGGAGCAGCGGCCCCGAGCAGCTTCGCCTTCTCGGATTCGAACTCTGCATCGCTTAGAGCGCCGGACTGTCGTAGCGCAGCCAGCTTTGCGATCTCATCCGCTGTACTCATCTAAACCCCCCTCGGCAGGCACCTTTTGCGAGCCGGGACGAAAGGCTACGCCTAGATGCATTGCCAGGTGAGGATAAACCCTCCAGACAAACACCTGTTCGATATGGTGACCCTACGTGGAGCACGAGACGATCATCGCCCTGATGACCCCGGGCCTCGACATGCCCGACCTGTCGACCTTCCTCCGCCGGCCTGCCTGGCAGGCTCGAGGAGCTTGCAGGGGCCAAGGTGTGGCTGCATTCTTCGGGAGCGCCACAAGCGATCCTGAGCCCGCCCTGGCGGTCTGTAAGGACTGTTCGGTGCGGGCCGAATGCCTGAGCTTCGCCCTTGATGACGGGGAGCTGGTGGGCGTCTGGGGCGCGACCACGGCGGCGGACCGGCGGGTGCTGCGGCGGGAGAGCGCGTAATCTCTCCCGTGGCCGCCCTCCGACGGTGGAAGAATATTTGGCCGAGCGGATGCGGGCGACCCTTGCAAAGAAGGGGGGCGCTGAGATGCCCGACTGGAGTGCGGTCTTCGGCAACACTACGACCGACGTAAATGGGATGCGCCACCAGTTGGGGTGGGGAAGGTCTTCTGTCCGAACCGGCTTGCGAGGAGGGCCGACGAGTTATCAACGGGTCTGTTCATGCGGATGGAGGGGCACTCGGTTCGTGCCAGGGCGGTACACATACGTTAGGTCCGGGGGGAATCCTGGAGCGAAAGCCCGCACTGAAGGGGGGCGTCATATTGCTCAGGTCAAGCGAGGCGTCCGTAAGAGGATCTACGCCGAAGCCCGAGAGCAGGCGCGTGCCAAACGTCTCGCCCGAAAGCAGGAGGCGGCCCGAGACTCCATGGACGATCCCGACCTCGTGGGAGAAGGGGACGACGGTGGCTGACCGGAAGGTGCTGCGGCGGGAGAGCGCGTAGTGTGAAACGTTCTGTTTCGACCGATTCAGTGTTCCTTGACTTGACAGATGCGAAGTGATATGGCGTAATGAAAGGGCCTAGGGCACTAGCCCTAGGAAGTGAACCCGGTTGCCTCCCCCGGACGAGGAGCGGCCGGGTTTTGCGCGTCAAGTGTGAAATTCGCGAACAACCAGGTGCGCGACCATGGTCCTCCACCTCCCGCCGACGCCCCAACACCAGACGAAGGCATCAGGAAGCCCTAGCAGAGGTTCGTCGCTCGGGATCCGGTGTTGATATCCCAGGTCCAACGGCGCCTGTCGGTTCGTGATCACCTGCTTTATGTAACGGCGGTCGAGGTGGTCCCGATCGGCCCGCGAATCCAGAACCAGTGCGTGGACACCCGTGCTCTTGAAGGCCTTCAGCAGCGACAAGAGGCACTGTTGCCTCGCTCGCTCCTGATCCTTGCCACATTCCGCAGTAGCGATGAGGACGCTGACCCCGAGTTTCAAGTACGCCTGCACGATCTGCCTGCGGCCGGCTGGGCGCTCATCGCTGAAATGTGCCCGACGGCGCCCTTTCGGCAGGCACGACCTGGCTGCCCGACTGATCTCCTGAAATCTCGAGTCGGCACCAGAACGGCCGCCATAAGGTAGAGGCCGCGCCGCTGGCTCTCATCCACAAACGCATGCTGAGGAGGTTGAGCCTTCGGCACCTGAGCAGGTTAGTTTCGGCTTATTGTATATACAGGCATTAGAGCGCATAACCTTGCACGTTTCGCTCGCCGCCGACCTGCGGAAACCCTGTTCAGCACAATGCCCGCAGGTCAAGACGTGTGAAGGCTGCGCTCTAACCACCTGAGCCAAGCGCCCGACGAACTACGCGATGAGCTGCCTTGTTCAGGCTAGCGCTCGGAGCTCTCCTTCTACCCCCGTCCTTCTGCCCGGCCGTGGACGATGGATCAGAAGGCGTCGAGACGGCACTCATAGAACATGCCTGGCCGGCCCGCCACATCAGCCGATCCGCCGGGCACGAAGCCGGCCTTCTCGAGCACTCTCCGGGATGCGACATTCTCGTTGCTGGTTTTCGCTTTGAGCGTCCTCAACCCGTACTTCTCGGCCGCCAGCCGACAGAGCGTTCGCACCGTCGAGGTTGCGACACCACGCCCGGCCACCTGCTCGGCCACCCGGTAGCCGAGCTCGGCAGTTCCGTCCACGACCTCATACAAGTTGAATCGCCCGACAACCGCCCCGTCCCCGTCGAGGAGCACATGGAAGACACCCACTCCACGGTCCTGCTCGGCCAAAAGCGTGCGATGACGCTCGGAGAATCGCTCGAAGAACTCATCACCGCGATCAGTCACCGAGGCGGCGAAGTACGCCCGGTTCTCCACCTCAAAAGCCAAGACCGCGGCGGCGTGATCGCTCCGGAGGCGCTGCAGCTCCAACACGCACCGAACGTATCTCCCCCGTCGCCCCACACACGAGCCACCTCGTCCACGGGGTTGTAGAGCCTGCCGTGGCGTTGGTCAACGCTGAGTGAACAGCTCCGCCCACCCCGGGCCTGGTCTCCAGCCGGGGACGACAAACCGGGTCCCCGTCCGGGCCCGCCGGTACCCTGTTTGGCGATGCTCGGACGACGTCAACGAACGAAGGTACGGAACGGCCCACAAGGGGCCGCCACCGGCACTGCCGATGACGAGGACAACGGCTACGAAGGCGGGGCTGACGCGAAGTGGGAGACGGCTTCGGCGGCGGGCGGTCCCGCCGGCGGCCAGGTTGGATCGCTCGGGCCTCAGGCTGAGGCAGGCGAGGAGGAAGACGAGGCCGGCTACGAGTACGACGACGAGACCGACGAGTACGACGAAGACGCCGACGAGACCGACGAGTATTCGGAGGACGACGTCGAGACCGACGAGGACGAGTACGAGGAAGACGACGACGAGACCGACGAGTACGACGACGACGACGTCGACGACTACGACGACGACGTCGACGACTACGACGACGAGACCGGGGACGAGGATGGGGACGATCAGCCCGAGCCGTTCACGCCGCCGACGTTCCTCGAAGCCGCCAAGCAGGCCTTCCGCCCGAAGAGGCTGACTCCCCCCGGCACCGCCGCCGACACCTCGCCGGCCACCGCCACCTCCACAAGCTCCGGGCGGCGGAGGGCGCAGCCGGCCACCGGCACGGACGCGGACGCCAGGGCTGTCAACCTGCTCGACCGCCGCGAGCAGACGATCGGCTTCGTGCTCGGCGTAGGCCTTGTCGCCCTCAGCGCCCTCGCCTACTTGGCGGACCAGCCACTACACGAACAAGGACCTGGTGAAGCAGGTCGCGGTCCGCCATGCGGCCGTCGAGGTCCTGATCATCTTCGCCCTGCTCGGCGTACTGAGCCTCCTCGCCACGTTCTTCAAGCGGCGGGCTCTTGTGGGCTTCTTCCTCACTTTCAGCGGGCTTGCCCTCTCCCAGACGTGGGGATCCTCTTCGGGCTCCTCTACCTCGGCGGCGGCGGCTGGCTCATCTTCAGGGCCATGCAGCGCTCGCCCAAGTCACGCGCCCGTCAGGCCGCTCTGGCCGCAAAGTCGGACGGGAGGACCGGCAGGGCCGGCACAGGATCGACGGGGGGCGTCGGCACGAAGGGCGCCGCCTCGGCCAGAGCCAGCTCCGGCGGGGGATCGGCAGGGACGGCGTCGCGCAGCACGAGCTCCTCGCCTCAGCGTCAGATCGGCCGTAACAACCGCTCCAGGGGTGCGGCGACGACTCGCGGCGCGTCCTCGGCCTCGGGTCGGTACACGCCGCCGAAGCAGAACCGGCGCCCGGCTCCTCCAAAGCAGCCCGACCCGCCGGAGGCATCGAACCGCCTCACGGCCTGGCTGCGCAAGTAGATGCGCCGGTAAGTCCAGCGCACCGGCCGGCGCGCCCGCAATGGTAGACACTCCCCCGTGATCTCCGACAATCTCGCCGGGCGGCGGATTGCTGTGACCGGAGCGACGGGGTTTCTCGGTACTGCGCTCGTCGAGCGACTGCTGCGTGCGGTGCCGGGCTGCGAGGTCGTGGTGCTGGTCAGGCCGGGACAGCGTCAATCGGCTACCGAGCGAACGCGGCGGGAGATCCTCCGCAACGACTGTTTTGACCGGCTCCGGGCCGAACTCGGGGAGCGCTTCGACGAGGAGATGGGCCGCCGGCTGACCGCTATCGCCGGCGACGTGAGCCGCGATGGGCTTGCTCTCGACGCCGAAGGCGGCGCGCTGCTCGCCACGTGCGACATCGTGATCCACTCGGCAGCAACGGTCAGCTTCGATGCCCCCCTCGACGGCGCCGTCGAGGTGAATCTGCTCGGCCCGGCACGAGTGGCCGAGACGCTGCGCGCCCTCAGTGCCGAGAGCGGCAGCCCGCTTCCCCACCTCGTCGCCGTCTCGACGGCGTATGTCAACAGCGGCCACAAGGGTGACGCGGCAGAGGAGCTCATAACGTCGAGCCGCTGGCTTGCCGAGACCGACTGGCGGGCAGAAGTCGCCGCCGCCCGCCGGGCGCGGACCGATGCCGATGCCGAGAGCCGCACACCCGACCGGCTGGGCGAGTTCCAGCGGCGGGCCCGGGCTGAGCTCGGCGCTGCCGGGACGTCCCTGCTCGCTGACAAGACCGAGCGGATTCGCAAGGACTGGGTGGCGCACCGGATGGTGGATGCCGGCCGCAGCAGGGCACAGGCACTCGGTTGGCCGGACGCCTATGCCTACACGAAGTCGCTCGGGGAGCGGGCACTGCTGGAGACGCGGGGCGATCTCCCCGTCACCTTCGTGCGGCCGTCGATCGTCGAGTCGGCGCTGAGCGAGCCGCGACCGGGCTGGATCCGCGGCTTTCGTATGGCAGAGCCGGTGATCATCTCCTTTGCCCGCGGCCTGTTGCGCCAGTTTCCCGGGGTGCCGGAGGGTGTGGTGGACGTCGTGCCGGTGGATCTCGTCGTGGCGACGATCATCGCCGTCGCCGCCAAAGGACCTGATCCGGACGGCCCGGTCGTCTTTCAGATCGCCTCCGGCGCGAGGAACCCCCTCTACTACGGACGCCTCGTCGACCTAACGGAGCGCTGGTTCACCGAGCGTCCCCTCTACGACCACCGCGGGCAGCCCATCGTCGTGCCGAAGTGGTCGTTTCCCGGGCGGGGCAAGGTGCAAGGCGAGCTCCGGCGGGCGACGAGGATCCTCGGCACGGCCGAGCGGGCGGTGAACATGCTGCCGCTGCGCGGCGAACGTGCCGAGTTCGTCGGCCGCATCGAGGAGCGGCGCGCCCAGGCGGAGCGGGCGCTCGAATATGTGGAGCTCTACGGCGCCTACGCCGAGTCAGAGGCTCGCTTCCAGATCGGGCGCACCCTTGACCTCTACGGTCAGCTGACCGACGACGACAAGGAGCGCTTCTGCTTCGACCCCGCCGTGATCGACTGGCGTCATTACGTGGAGGACGTCCATCTGCCCTCCGTCGTGGAGCATGCCCGCGTCCGCACCTCGCCCGGGCGCCGGACGCTCGCCACCCGAGAGGAGCGCACGAAGCGGGCGATCCTCTCCTCCGAGCCCCGCCTCGCCGTGTTCGATCTCGAGAACACCCTCATCGCGTCGAACGTCGTCGAGAGTTACGCCTGGCTGGCCACGCGACACCTCGACCTGCCGGAGAGGGCGCGCCTCGTGGCCGGCCTGGTGGCGGAGGCGCCGAGGCTGCTCGCCATCGACCGGCGCGACCGCAGTGACTTCCTCCGCAGCTTCTACCGCCGCTACGAGGGAGCACCCGCCGGCCGCATCCGAGTGGATGCAGTCGAGCTCTGGAGCGACCTCCTCTCCCAGCGGGCGTTCCCGGAGGGACTGGCACGGCTGCGCCAGCACCGGGCGCTCGGCCACACCACCGTCCTCATCACCGGCGCCCTAGACTTTGTCGTCGAGCCGCTCCGGCCGCTCTTCGACGAGGTCGTCTGTGCTCAGCTCGGGGAGAGGGACGGAGAGCTCACCGGCGAGATGGTCAGCTCACCGCCTACGGGCGAGGCGCGGGCGTTGCTGATGGAGGAGCTGGCCGCTGCCCGCGGGCTCGGACGCGAGCAGATCGTCGCCTACGCGGACTCGACAAGCGATCTTCCGATGCTGGAGGCTGCCGGCTTGCCCGTCGCCGTCAACCCCGAGGCCAAGTTGGCGGCGATCGCACGCCGGCGCGGCTGGCCGATCGAGCACTGGGCGAGGACGCCGGGCGCCCCGGCACGCCGTCTGGCCGTCTCGACACTTCGACCAGGGCTGCGGACCGAGGGGGCGGCCTTGTGAAGGCTCTCGTCTTCGAGCGCAGCCTGCCGCGCTTCGCGGCGTCCCGTGTCGCTGCTGCGCTGGCCGGTCCCGGTCGCGGCGTCGGCGTGGGGCCGCTCGAGCTGCTCGAGGTCGAGCCGCCCGTGCTTCCCGGGCCGGCGTGGGTCCGTCTCAGGCCGCGCCTGGCCGGCATCTGCGGCTCCGACATCGCCACCCTCGACGGCCGATCCTCCCGCTACTTCGAGCACATCGTGAGCTTTCCCTTCGTGCCGGGCCACGAGATCGTCGCCGACGTGCTCGGGGGTGAGCTCGACGGGCGTCGGGTCGTCGTCGAGGCGGTGCTCGGCTGCGAAGCGCGTGGGATCCCGGACCCCTGCCCGGCCTGCCGGGAAGGCCGCAAGGGCAGCTGCGAGCGGATCGCCTTCGGGTCGCTCGCCCCCGGGCTCCAGACCGGGTACTGCGCCGACACCGGCGGCGGCTGGTCCATGAGCCTCGTCGCTCACCGCAGCCAGCTGCACGAGGTGCCGGAAGACCTCTCCGACGAGGCGGCAGTGATGGTCGAACCGGCCGCCTGCGCGATCCACGCCGCCTGCTCGGCGGCCATCGAGAGCGGCGCCAGCGTCATAGTGCTCGGTGCCGGCACCCTCGGGCTCTGCACGGTGGCGGCACTGCGCGTCTTCTGCCTGCCGGGAAGGCTGGTGGCGGTGGCCAAGCACCCCCACCAGCGTCAGTTGGCTCGTGAGCTCGGGGCTGACCAGGTCGTCGTGCCCGATGAGTTGATGCGGGCGGCCAGGCGTCTCTCAGGCTCGCTCGCCCTGTCGCACCCGCCGGACACGGGGCAGATCGAGCGCCTCGCCGGTGGCGTCGACATCGTCTTCGACTGCGTGGGCAGCCCGAAGTCGCTCGAGCAGTCGCTCGCCGTCGTCCGGCCGGGGGGACAGATCGTCCTCGTCGGGATGCCCGGGCCGGTCCGGCTGGACCTGGCGCCACTGTGGCAGCGCGAGATCACGCTCCGGGGCGCCTATGCCTACGGCGTGGAGCGCCGGCCGGAAGGCCCCCGCCCGACCTTCGCGCTCGCCTTCGAGCTCGTGCGGGCGGCCCGACTGGAGCGCCTGGTCTCTGCTTGCTACCCGCTCGAGCGCTTCGAGGAGGCCGTCGCCCATGCCGCCGCCGCGGGCCGGCGTGGGTCGGTGAAGGTGGTCTTCGACCTCGGCTCGAAGCACCAGCCGCGTCGCCCTGGCCAGGCACGCGCCGGCGGCCGAGAGGAGGAGGAATACACATGAGTCCCCGGCCGGGATACGTGCTCGAGGTCGACCGGTCGACGCCGGCGACGCTCTTTTGGCACGGGGAGGGTTTCGGGCTGGAGACCCTCCCGGTGGGAAGCCGCGTCGTCTACGGTCCCGAGCCCCTGGCGGCGCTGAAGGATCCCGACGCAGCCATCCGCCACGCCCTCGAGCACCCCCTCGGCGATACTGCCCCGCTCTCGTCGCTGCTCGTCCCCGGGATGCGCCTCACGATCGCTTTTGACGACGTGTCCCTCCCGTTGCCGCCCATGCGCCAGCCCGACGCTCGTCAGCGGGTGATCGAGGCGGTCCTCGACATGGCGGCCGCCGCCGGCGTCGACGACGTCGTACTCATCGCCGCCCTGGCTCTTCATCGCCGCATGACCGACGACGAGCTCCGCCACGCCCTCGGCTCGCGGATCTTCGACGCCTTCGCCCCCCATGGGCTCCTCCGGCAGCACGACGCCGAGGATCCGGCGAACCTCGTCCACCTCGGCCAGACGGACGAAGGCGAAGATGTCGAGCTCAACCGGAGGGCCGTCGAGAGCGACCTGCTCGTCTACGTGAACATCAACCTCGTCGCCATGGACGGCGGTCACAAGTCAGTGGCCACGGGCCTCGCCTCCTACAAGAGCCTGCGTCACCATCACAACGTCCGCACGATGCGGGCCAGCCGGTCGTTCATGGACATGCACCGTTCCCAGCTGCACACCTCGAACTGGCGCATGGGAAGGCTCATCGCCGCCTCCGGCCTCAAGGTGTTCCAGATCGAGACGACGCTCAACAACGACACCTTCCCGCCAGAGGTGCGCTTCCTCCAGCGCCGCGAGTGGGAATGGTCTCTGCGCGACCGGGCGAGCTTCTACACCGCCTCGAAAGCCCTCGGCCGGACGCCGCCAGAGGTGGCCCGGCGCCTCTTCCACGCGGTGCAGGCTCCCCACGAGATGACCTCGGTCCAGGCCGGCGAGGTCGGCGCCGTCCACGAGCGCACCCTCGAGCACGTCCATCGCCAGCAGCTCGTCGAGGTGAAGGGCCAGACCGACATCCTCACCATGGGCCTTCCCTACATCTGCCCGTACAACGTCAACTCGATCATGAACCCGATCCTTGTCGCCTGCCTGGGCCTCGGCTACTTCTTCAACCTCTACCGCAACCGGCCGCTCGTGCGGGAGGGGGGCGTGGTGATCATGTCCCACCCCACCCCGTGGGCGTTCAACCCCGTCCACCACCCGAGCTACATCGACTTCTTCGAGCAGGTTCTCGCCGAGACGACCGACATGCTCGAGGTGGAGTCGAAGTACGAGGCCGCGTTCGCCACCGACCCCTGGTACATCCACCTCTACCGGACGAGCTACGCCTATCACGGGGTCCATCCCTTTTACATGTGGTACTGGTGCGCCCACGCCCTCGAGCACGTCGGCAAGGTGATAGTGGTCGGGGGCGACCGGGCCGCGGTGAGGCGCCTCGGCTTCGTCCCGGCCTCGACGCTCGCCGACGCCCTCGAGATGGCCTCCGACGTTGTCGGGCGTGACCCGACCATCACCCACATGCACGCCCCGCCGCTCATGCTGGCCGACGTGCGGTGACCAGCCCGCCCTCCCTCCGATCGGTCCTGAAGCGACCGACCCGCCCGGCCGGCGCCGATCCGCTGCCCCTCACCCGCCACCTAGGCGTCGACTACGACACCGCTTGGGCCCGCCGCTACCCGGTGCGTCTGGCCCGGGCAATGCTTCTCGACGACGTGGCCCGGCCGGTCATGAGGGCCGGCTGCAGCCCCACCACCTATGGCCTCGAGCACCTCGAGCCTCTCGAAGGCCCGATGATCTTTGCCGGCAACCACGCCAGCCACCTCGACACGGCCCTCCTCCTGTCGTCCCTGCCGGCCCGCATCCGCCACCACGTGGTGGTGGGTGCGGCGGCGGACTACTTCTTCGACCGCCACTGGAAGGCGACGCTGTGGGCATTCGCACTCGGGGCGGTCCCGATGGAGCGGGTGAAGGTGAACCGGCGGTCGGCCGACCTCGCCGCCGCCCTCCTCGAAGAAGGCTGGAGCTTCGTCATCTTCCCGGAGGGAGGCCGGAGCCCGGACGGCTGGGGGCAGGAATTCAAGGGCGGTGCCGCCTATCTCGCCAAGCGCTGCTCGGTTCCGGTCGTCCCCGTCCACCTGCGCGGCACCCGGGCCATTCTGGCCAAGGGTTCCGGGAGGGTAAGGCCCGGCCCGACGGAGGTGCGCTTCGGCGACCCGCTCCGGCCGGAGGAGCGGGAGGACGCCCGCCGCTTCGCCTCCCGGATCGAGCGCGCCGTCGCCGTGCTCGCCGACGAGGCCGAGTCCGACTGGTGGTCGGCCCGCGTTCGGGCGGCTGCCGGGACGACAACTCCCTACCGGGGCCCGGACGTCTCACCCTGGCGTCGCGCCTGGAGCCTGCCCAGCTCTGCCGACCCGACGGCTCACGGCTCGGAGAAGGCAGCCTCGGGCCACCGGCGGACGTGGCCGTAGGCACACGCACCCCGGACCGGGGCTCCAGCGGCCTTAGGCTCCAGACGGCCTCAGGTGTTGACGAGCTCCCGTTCGATCTCAGCAAGTGGCCGGTTCTTCGTCTCCGGCACCCTCTTCACGAAGTAGGCGACAGCCACCAAGGACATGAAGCCGAACAGGAAGAACGCTCCTGTGCCGCCGATCGCCGACAGCAATGTCAGGAAGGAGACGGTGACGACGAAGTTCGCCAGCCAGTTGGCCACCGTGGCCACGCTCATCGCCTGCCCCCGGATGCGCAGTGGGTAGAGCTCGCTGATCAACAACCAGAAGACAGGCCCGAGGCCGATGGCAAACGAGCCGGTGAACACGCCGAGCCCGCACAGAGCAAGGATCGCCGTGGTGCCGTGCAGCGTGCCGCCTGAGACGGCAAAGGCCGAGCCGAGAATCGCCATCCCCGCGACCATTCCGCCGGTGCCCCCGATCAGCAACGGCCGCCGCCCCACCCTGTCGAGCGCCCAGATGGCCACGATCGTGAGGCCGACGTTCACCACGCCCACGCCCACGTTTGCCAGCAGAGAAGCCGAGTTGCCGAATCCGGCGCCGTGCAGCAAGGTCGGGGCGTAGTAGATGACCGTGTTGATCCCGGTCACCTGCTGTAGGACTGCCAACAGCACCCCGACGACGACCATCTTGCGGACCTTCGGCTCGAAGACGTCCCGGAAGCCACTTGCCTGGCGGGAGTTGTCCTTGATCTCCTTTATCTCGGCGTCGATGTCCTCTTCGCTCGCACGGAGCGGCCGGAGCACGGCGCGTGCCTCGTCATCCCTGCCCTGCGCGATGAGGAATGCCGGGCTCTCTTTCCGGGTGAGCATGCCAACGAAGAGCAGCGCCGCCGGGATGGCGGCCAGGCCGAACATGAGCCGCCAGTTCTGGGTCGAGGACAGCCAGTAGTCGACGAGGAAGGAGATGAGGATGCCGGAGGTGATGGCCAACTGGTTCAAGCTGACAAGAGCCCCCCGGGTGGAAGGAGGCGACAGCTCGCCGATGAACAGCGGCACCACCATCGACGCCGAGCCGACCGCCAGCCCGATGACGAAGCGTGTCGTGACGAGGAACCAGAACGCCGGCGAGAAGGATGCACCGAGGACGCCGACGATGAAGACGGCTGCGGTCAGCAGCAGGACCGGGCGCCGCCCCCATTTGTCGGCGAGCTTGCCGGCGCCCGGTGCTCCGACGGCAGCCCCGATGAGGAGGAGGCTCGTCACCAACTCCTTGTCGAAGGACGTGATCCCGTGGAACGACTTCGAGAGATAGAGGAGCGCACCCGAGACGACACCGGTGTCGTAGCCGAACAGCAACCCGCCGAGGGCGGTGATGGCGGCGCCCACGGCCACCCGGCGCCCGATGCCCGGCGGCACACTCTTGAGCCCTCCCTTTCGCCCCGAGCTGCCGTCACCCTCCTGTGTCTGCTCGCTCTTGCGGGCGGACCGAGTCTCTGCCACATTGCGCGTCTCGGTACTCACGACATCCACTTACCGTTGTCAGGGCAACTGGAAACCCCTCACCGAAACGCAGCGCCCTGAGACAAGAGCTGATACCCGATGCCCGAGCTACCCGAGGTCGAAATCCTCTGCCGCCGTCTGGACGAGCACTGTGCCGGACGGCTCGTGGAGCGGGCCGAGCTGGCCTCGATCTCGGCCCTCAAGACATTCGACCCCCCGCTGCGCTCGCTCGCCGGCCGGGTGATCGAGTCCTGCTCAAGGCGGGGAAAGTACGTCTGCTTCAAGCTGTCGCCCGGGGGGACCGGCCTGTCCCGGGGGGACGCCGAGTCCGTCCCCTCTGTCGAGCAAGAGTCGTTGGCGGCCGGTGATGCCGACTCGCCGCCCTCGCCAGGAGCGACGCCACCCTCGGCGCCCGCGCCTGCACCGGTCTGGCTCGTCATCCACCTTGCCCGGGGGGGCTGGATCAAGTGGCGCCGCAAACTGGCGCCCGCCCCGGCCCGGCCGGGGAAAGGACCGCTCGCCCTCCGCCTGGGCCTCGAGGGTGGGGAGGGTTTCGACGTCACCGAGATGGGCACCGAGAAACGCCTCGCCATCTGGATGGTCACATCGCCCGAGGAGGTCGCCGGGTTGGCCTCGCTCGGTCCCGAACCCCTCGACGCAGCCTTCACCGTCGACCGGCTGGCGGCGATCCTCCGAGCAGAGAAGGGGGACCTGAAGCACGCGCTCTCCCGCCAGTCCATCATCGCCGGCGTGGGCAACGCCTACTCCGACGAGGCGCTCCACGCCGCCGGGCTCTCCCCCTTCAAGCAGGCGGCGAAGTTGTCGCCGGACGAGCTCGACCGCCTCCACGCCGCCCTCAACCTGGTGTTGACCGAGGCGGTCGAGAGAGCGGCTCCGCTCGAGCTCGACGAGCTGAAGGACGGAAAGCGCCAGGGTATGCGCGTGCACGGCCGGACCGGCTCTGCCTGCCCCGTCTGCGGGGACACCGTGCGGGAGGTGAGCTTCGCCACGAGGTCCTTGCAGTACTGCGCCACCTGCCAGACGGGCGGGAAGCCGCTCGCCGACCGGCGGCTCTCCCGCCTGCTCAAGTGACGCCGTCGTCGTCGGCCGCCGGCGGTGCGCCATCTTCGGCCTTGGCGCCGGGCGCCCCGTCGGGTCGTCCGAGCACGTCGGGCTCTACGGCATCGCCCCAGCGGAGCGACCTCGCTCTCCGGTAGGTCGGCTTCGAGTGACCGACGCGGGTCGTGCGGATCCGGCCGTCCTCGCAGCACAGCTGGAGCTCTACGAGCCTCCGGCGCACGATGGGATGCCTGAGGACGCGGCCCCCGACCGGCCCGTGACCGCCGAGGCGGGCGAAGGCCACGTAGCTGAACTTCTCGTCCTCGTAACCCAACCGGCCGCCCTTCAGGCTGCGGTGCAACGGCGAACGCTGCACCCGAGCGGCGAAATGGCACCAGTCCGGCGGCTCGATAGGACATGGTCCCTCGTGTGGACAGGGAGCCACGATCGGCGCCCCGGCGCCGAGCAGCTCATGGCGGACGGCCCTTATCCGCTCAAAGGCTCCAGGCGTGCCCGCTTCCACGATCACGAGCAGCCGGCGGGTGGCCCGCCAGGCCGCTCGCGCCACGGCCAACGCGCTCGCCACGTCGAGCTCGCCGAGCACGTAGCCGGCGGTGACGACGTCCGCCGGGGGTAGTTCGCCCGCCGTGATCTCCGCCTCCTGCCAGCTCCACTTCGCCGTCCGGCCGGACTCGTCTCCGGCGGCGGCGAGCTGCTTGCCGAGCCGGATCATCCGTCCGTCGTGATCGAGCAGGGTCGCCTCGCCGAGCGACGGCCAGACGGCCCTTGCCGCCCAGGCGGCGGCTCCTGCGCCGGCGCCGACGTCGAGCTGGGACGAGGGCTCGAGACCGGGCATCACACGGTCCACCTCGACGAGGGCCTGCCTCATGGCGGCGGCGGTGGCCGGGAGGCGCGTCGCCAGGTAGGCGAGGGCCTCGGCCTCAGAAGCTGTCCTGCCGGCAGTGCCGACCGACCGGTACCGCTCCCGGAGCCGCTCGCTTGCTCCGGCCAGCTCGCTCGGCGCCACCCCGTCTAGGACCGCCTGGACGGCCCCCATCAGGCTGGGATCGTTCACTCCCCCACTCGGCGCCAGTAGATGATCGCATCCTCGCCGTCGACCGCCTGCGGAATCCGACCTATCTCTGTCCAACCGAGCTCCTCGTAGAGGCGACGGGCCGGGTTCGAGACGAAGACGAGGTTGAACTGGACGGCGTCGAAACCGAAAAGTGGTGCTCTCCAGATCGAGTCCTCGACGAGGCGCCGCCCGATGCCGCGCCCCCTCGCCGCAGCAGCCACCACGTATCCGGCGTTGGCGATATGAGCGGCGCGGGCGGGAAAGTTCGGCTTGAGGTAGTAGGCGCCGAGCAGCTCAGCGCCGCGGCGGGCCGGCCGCCGGGCCCCGATGACGGCGCTCGCCGACCGGCTCCAGGTCGCCTCGAAGACGTCGCGAGTCAAGGGCGGTAGCTGTGGGAAGCCGTCACCGCTCGCCACCACCTCCGAGAAGATCATGAACAGCTGCTCGCTCTCGCTCTCGTACAAGGGCCCGACTTCGAGCACCTCGCCGGTGGCAGTGGTGACTGCCACCTGCTCCCCCTGCGGGCGCTGAGAGGGCTCGGTCACCGCCGCACCGGGGCGGGGCCGGGCTCGCCCAGCCGGCCCAACCGCCGGACAAGGGCGACTGGCGTCTGCTCGATTCCCTGGCCGAGCGGATTGTCCCCGAATAGCCAGCAGATGGCGTCCCGGTCGACGCCGGCCGTGGCGCCGAGCACCGTCACACCTCGGTCGTTGGCATCGACAAGGGCCACCTCGACCGGTCCGGCCGCCTTCTCGCTCAGACGGGCGGCGAGGCGGGCTGCCACGCCGTCGGGGTCCGCCGGCGGCAGCTTGGCGTGGCTGTCAGATGGCGGCAGCGTCCCGGGTGTCGGGCCGTCGATGGCAGAGATCCTGTGGCCGGCGACGCGATAGAAGGTGCCGGTCCGACGAGCCAGCTTGGCGGCCGCGCCTGCGGCCGTCGCTAACAGGATTCTGCCCGCGCCCGCCTCGTCGATCGCCAGCTGCATCGTGGCCGGAATGCCGAGCCCGATCCCGCCCGGGCCCTTCCGCACCAGGCGGCAGAGGAATCGCGCCAATCGTCCCGCCCGTACCTCGCTCGCCGGAAACGACCTCCCCTGGCCGACGGCCACCGCCTTCTCCGAGATGGCCACGATGTCGCCCTCCTCGAGCCCGAGCCGGCCATCGGCGACGGCAAGGACGGCCTCGGTCACGATCAATCCGAGATCGTCACCGCTCTCGATCCGGGGCGTCCGTACGGGGGCGCGACCGAAGACCGTCCTGCCGTCCGGCCCGCAGCAGAAGACGTGCCTGCCCGGGTTGGCCTGCACGCCCCGCCAGCGCGCCGCCGGTGCCCCGATCAGGTCGATGGCCTCGGCATCACCGGCGGACTCGATGTCATCGACGGGCCGGCGGCCTCCCGGGGAGAGGGGCGCCCTGCCATGGAACACCCGCAGCCACGCTTCGGTGTTGAGGACGCGCCAGAACAGGGCCGACTCCTCCAAACGGCCGTCGCACACGTCGAAGAAACCTCGGGCGATCGCAGGGGCGTCCCAGTACGGGCGGGAGCAGAAAGCCGGCGAGCGGAAGATGCCCTGCACCCTGGCCCGCTCCGCCCGGAGCCAGCGAATCTCCGGTGTCGTGAAGCCGATCTTCTTGCGGCGGAGCCTCACTTTCTCCGGCAGCACGCCGGCGAGGGACTCCCGCAGGACATGCCGGCTCCAGCCGTTCCGCACGATGGCGTCGGGCGGGAGCGCCAGGACCAGCTCCACCAGTTCCTGGTCGAGGAAGGGCGGCCTCGACTCGATCGAGTGCGCCATCGAGTTGCGATCCTCGTAGCGCAGGAGCGAGGGCAGGCTGTAGGTGGTGAGGTCCTGCAGGAGCCGTGTCTTCAGGTCGTCACTCACCCGCTTGTCCGCAGCGCGAGCGGCTCGTGCCCGGACGGGGTCAGCCAGTAGGCCCGGGCAGAGCTTGGCGGGATCGACCGCCCTACGTCGATCAGCCGCCTTCTGCCGGACGAGCGGGCTGAGGACGTCCCGAGCGGCGACTGTCTCCCGGGTGAGGGCAGCGACTCGGTGCTCTTTCGCCAGCTGTCGGAGATAGACGTACTGATAAGGGACGTAGCCGGCGAGTAGCTCGTCGCCACCCTGACCGTCGAGGAGCACCTTCGCCTTCCCCTTGGCGAGCTGCATGACCCGGTACTGGGCGTACGGGCCGGAGGAGACCATCGGCTCGTCCTGATGCCAGACGACGAGGGGGAGGTCCCTGAACAGCTCGGCCGACATCGGGCGCACGAAGTCGCTGCCCGCGCCGGATGCCTCGAGCACAGGTGCGATGTATTGCTGCTCGTCGATCGGGTCGCCGTCGAAGACGGCTGAGAACGTCCGGAGGTGCTCGCCCATCGAGCCGGCGTCGGGCGCCCCTTCGGCCCGCAGGCTGCTCATCACGCACACGATGGCCGACGAATCGAGGCCACCAGAGAGGCAGGTGCCGACAGTCACATCCGCCACGAGGCGCCGCTCCACGGCCTTGGTGAAGGCCGTCCTGAACTGGCCCGGGTCACCCGAGCCGGTGGCGGAGATCTTCGGCTCCCAGTAGCGGTGGACCCGCGGCATCGGCCGGCTGCTCGAGTTGCTGCGGCCGGCGAGGGGCGAGGCAGGGATCGGGATCGTGACCGCGGTAGCCGGGAGAACTTGACGGACGCCGGCGAAGAACGTCCGTTCGTCATGATCATGCAGTCCACGGGCGAGGTACTCGGCCAGGCGATCGGTGTCGACGAGGGGAACGAGGTCGGGCGAGGCCAGGAGGGCCTTGATCTCGGACGCGAAGAGGTAGCGGCCACCGGCTTCTGCGAAGTAGAGCGGCTTGATGCCGAGGTGGTCCCGGCTGAGCACCACGATCGGCTCCACCGGACGCTCGTCGAGAATGGCAAGGGCCCACATGCCATTGAAGCGTTCGAAGCACTCGAGACCCCAGGCCTCGTAGGCCGCCAGGACGACCTCGGCGTCGCAGGCGGTGGCGAAGAGCCGCCCCGCTGCCTCGAGCTCGCGGCGCAGCTGGCGGAAGTTGTAGACCTCCCCGTTGTAGACGATGTGCACGTCACCGGCCGGGCTCGACATCGGCTCGTGGCCGTGCTGGAGGTCGATGATCGCCAGACGCCGGTGCCCGAGGCTGGCGAGCTCCTTCTCGAGGTAGCCCTCGTCGTCCGGCCCCCGGTGCTCGATCCGCTCGCACATGGACGTGAGCAGCTCGTGATCCGGCGGGCCGATGAAGCCGGCGATCCCGCACATGGCTGCTCAGGACCAGGCCCGGCGGGAGCTCGGGCCCGCCGGAGCCTGCGGTGAGATCGTCCCCTTCTCGTCGGCCCTGCCCGGCGGATAGGAGCGGATCAGCTCCTCTTCGCCCGGCTGGCGTCTCGTCCGGGCCTCCTCGGGCAAGAGGGCGGTGATGGCGGCCATGATCCTTTTCGTGTCTGCCACTGCCCCGTTGCGCCGCCGGCTGAGGCCGCCCACCGGTGGTCCCACCCTCACGGTCACCGTGGGGGCCCCGAGCACCTTGGTCAGCCTCGGCAGGCGGGCCGATCGGGGCCACACGGCCTCGGTGTTCCACAGGGCGACGGGCACGACCGCCGCGCCCGTCGACGCCGCCAGGCGGGCGGCGCCGGTCTTACCGTGAAGAACCGGGTCGAAGAAGGCGAGGCCGCGGGGGATCGTCCCCTGCGGCAGGATGACGAGTCCCTCCCCCGCCCGCAGGACGCGCTCGGCCGGACCGAGGGCGCTGGCGGCGTCGCCGGCACGGTCGACCGGGATCCCGCCGAGCGCCCGGGCGATATGGCCCACTAGAGGCAGGTCGAACAGTTCCGCCTTGGCGAGAAACCGCGCCGGGCGCCCCTTTCGCGCCACCACGAGGGCGAGAGCGGCTACGTCGAAGTAGCTGCGGTGGTTGGAGGCAAGGATGAAGGCGCCGGTATCTGGGATGTTGTCGATGCCCTCGATGTCAAAACGGGCATAGGGGAACACCTCGGGGCGCAGCAGGAACCGGGTCACGTCGAAGGCCTCCATCCCGGCGACGGTGGGAACCCCCGGCGGGACATCGAGGTGCATGATGGGCCAGCGGCGGAGAGAGGCGAAGGCGTGCAGCGCCAGATCGGGATTGACGGCGCGGGGGTTCCCGACCGCGCCGAGCAGCGGGAGGTCGTTGATGCTGTCCGAGTAGGCGAAGCTCTCGTCGAGGGTGACGTCGTGGCCGTCGACGCGCTGGCGCACCGCGGACAGCTTGCCCCGGCCCCAGACGAACCTCCCCTCGAGACGGCCGGTGAAGGCGCCGTCTACGGCGGCGTAGCGCGTGGCCACGACCTCGTCGATGCCGAGCCGGTCCGCCAGTGGCCTCACCAGCGCCTCCGGCGTCGTGGTTGCCAGCACGAGCAGATGACCGGCTTGCCGGTGCTCGTCCAGCAAGGCGGGCGCGTACGGGGCGACCTGGCCCAACAGGTGCTCGCCGGCGGCACGTCCCGCCTCGCTCAGCCGTTCGACCGGCCAGCCGCGGACTGCCAGCGCCGCCGCGCGGGCGAGGCCGATGCCGAGCGGGCTCTCGCCGAACAGCTCGTACAACCGGTAGACGAACGCTTCTCCCGGAATCTTCCTCGAGCGCAGGCCCACATCGTGGAGCGCATCGTTGATGAGCCGTCCGCTCGCCCCGCTGAGCAGCGTCCGGTCCAGATCGAAGATGGCGGCGACTCGACCCACGACCACGACGATACGCATGCCGTGCCTCCGCGCCAACGACGGCCCGCAAGGTTCTGCCTAGGCGCCCGACGAACCCCGGGCGCGAAAAAGGGGCCGGCGGGGGGGAATACCGGCCCCTTTTTCAGAGACTCGACAGGGCTGGGGGGGAATCCAGCGAGATCCTGCGGTCCGTGTGGCGAAGCTTGCCCCCGCAGCGAGCTATCGGTCAAACGAATCTTGTAGATAGTTGTTATCTTTTTTTGTGATGAACATGAGCCAGCTCAACGCCTTGGTGGCCATAGCCGATCAGGGCTCCTTCTCCGGAGCCGCCGACGCCCTCGCCACGGTCCAGTCGAATATCTCGACCCACGTGAAGAAGCTGGAGCGTGAGCTCGGCACGATCCTCGTGGACCGGACGAACGGCCAGCTGACGCCGGCAGGCGAGCTCGTCGCCGCCCGTGCCCGGCGCGCCCGGGCCGAGCTCGAAGCGGCCACGAGCGATGTGCTGGCGCTGCAGCACGACGTGGCAGGCACGGTGAGGATCGGGATCATCGGCACGACGGCACGATGGCTGGTGCCGGACCTGCTCGACATCGTGCCCGAACGCTACCCCCGGCTGCGCCTCGTCTTCGTCGAGTCGACGACGACGGCACTCGAGAGCCAGGTGATGGCGGGCCACGTCGATCTGGCCATCTTGAACCTGCCCCATGCATCGACCGAGCTGCTGCTCACCCCGCTCTTCGAAGAGGAGCTGGTGCTCGTCACGTCGCTCGACCACCGGCTGGCCGACGCAGGCGAGATCAGCGTCCGCGAGCTCGACGGGATGCCGATCCTCGTGCCGCAGAAGGGGACGGCTTTTCGCGACGACCTCGACGAGGCCGTCGCTCCCCTCGGTGTGACGCTCTTGCCCCGGGCCGAGGTCGATGGCACCCGCCTCATCGCATCGCTCACCTTCGAGGGCTACGGCCCGGCCATCCTCCCCTCCACGGCGCTTCCCCGCTATCTGAGGGACCAGTGGGCAGCCGTGCGCATACGTGAGATACCCCATCGGGTCGTAGGAGTGGCACAGCACGTGCGCAGCGTCCCTTCGGCCCCCACCCGGGCCGTGCTCGACCTGCTGACAGAGATCGTGCTCGACCCGGCGCTCACCCCGGAAGGGCTGCGCCCCGTCTCGGCCGCCCACCGAGTCGAGCGGCCCGACGAGACCGCTCGTCCCCTCAGCACGAACCCCCCGCCGGCCGGCCATCTCCCCGGACCGGCTCCCGCCACAGCAGCCAGAGCTTGACAGGGGTGTCTGGGATGACGACGTCCCCGACGAGCTCGTACCCGTGGCGGCGGTAGAAGGACAGGTTGCTCTCGTTCGACGACTCGACGTAGCTCGGCACCCCGTCTGCGTCGCAGCGGTCGAGGACCACCCGCAGGAGCGCAGATCCGTAACCCTTCCCCTGTGCGGCGGGATCCGTCCCGATGGTGGCGAGGTAGTGGTGCGGCGCCCGGGGACGCTTTGCCTCGAGCAGTTGGACCAGCTGATGGCCGCGGGTCAGATGGCGCCCGAACATCCACATCACCGGCAGCTGTGCCAGCAGCTCGGCCAGGCTCGGTGGCGACTGGCGAGGGGGTACCCAGAAAGCCGCCGCCTCGAGGCCGTCCGAGGTCCAGGACTCTCCCCGCCGCAGGAAGAGCGCCCTCATCTCGAAGCTGAAGTATTTCTCGAGCCGACGCGCCCGCCGAGCCTCGTTGGGGAACAAGTACTCGGTGACGGGATCGTGAAAGAACGCCCGGCACAACGAGCGGCTCAGTGCCGGCACGTCGGCCGGCTCGAGGCGCCTCACCGAAGGGCCGCTTCGCACTCGCGGATGGTACCGGGGCAGGACGGGAGAGCAAGGTTTGCCGGTGGACTGCTCCGCCCTGTCACGGCGCCCACGGGGGATCGAGGAGCGGCGGAATCGCCGGCCGCCGGAATGCGTTGAAGGAGTCGTGACAACTTCAGACAAAGCCGCCCACCCTTCCCCCGAGGCGGGTACCGACCCGCTCCGCTTCGAACTGACGTGGGACTACCGCTGTCCGTTCGCCCGCAATGTCCACGAGCACGTCGTGACCGCTCTCGAGGACGGCGCAGAATGGGAGGTCACCTTCGTGCCGTTCTCGTTGAGCCAGGCGCATGTGGAAGAGGGCGATCTGTCGGTCTTCGCCGACCCTTCCAAGGGCCCGGATCTCCTTGCGATGCAAGTGGGCATCGTCGTGCGGGACCGCTTCGCGGAGCAGTTCCTTGCTGCGCACCGCGCCCTGTTCTCGCACCGCCATGACGAGGGACGTGACCTGAGGGACGAGAACGAGCTCCGGCTCACGCTGGAAAAGGCGGGTGTGGACGCCGGCCCCGTCTTTCGAGAGATCGCCGAAGGCTGGCCCCTCGAGACGTTCCGCCGCGAGCACGAGGCAGCCGAGCAGCGGCACTCGGTCTTCGGGGTGCCGACATTCATCGTCGGGGGAAAGGCGGCCTTTGTCCGCGTCATGAGCCGGCCGGGCGACGATGCCAAGATGGCCCGTCAGACAATCGAGGACGTCGTCGCCCTCTTCAGCCAGCTTCCGGACCTGAACGAGTTCAAGTACACGACGATCCCGAATTTGACTCAAGACCGTTGGAGCCCAGCAGGATTACGAAACGTAACGACAGGAGACAGTATTGATATGACCACCAGCCGCAAGCATTCCGTTGCCGGGACGGTCGAGCCTGCCCAGGTTGAGGTGGCCTCTGAAGTCGCGACAAGCAATGAAGCAAGCTCGCCATTCGCCGTCGTGCCCTTGATCGACGAGAATCTGACGAGCCTCACCTTGATCGGCGATATCGACGCCCGAGCCCAGACCGAGCTCGAACGGGCTCTCGATATTGCTATGGACGCTCAGTCAAAGTTGCTCCTCGTAGACGTGTCCAAGGCAGACTTCGTCTCGACAGCGGCCATGCTGGCTCTCGTGACTGCGGCCCGTCATGTCGGCCGGGTGCTCATCTACCGGCCGAACAAGGCCACACAACGAATCTTCAGCCTCATAGATCCTGAGGGGCTCTGCCAGAGCATCGCCTGACGCTGAGGGGGTCCGCACTGGTTCGGCTCTGGTGAGCCTGGTCCCCCTGGGCGGTCAACTCAATGAGATCGGCTCGTCGTCCCCGAGGGCGCTCCCGAGGGGGGAAGTGGCGGGCGGCGGCGCCGCGGCTTCTGCCGCGGCGGCCTGCTTCTCGCCGACGATCTCGCGTATGCGCTGATCGAGCTCCACCATCAGCTCCGGTGTCGTGCGGAGGAACTGCTTGGCGTTCTCCCTGCCCTGGCCCAGTTGCTCGCCCTCGTAGGTGTACCAGGCACCCGACTTCTTCACGATGCCGAAGTCGGCCGCCACGTCGAGGATGGAGCCTTCCCTGCTGATGCCCTTGCCGTAGATGATGTCGAACTCGGCAGAGCGGAATGGCGGCGCACACTTGTTCTTGACGACCTTCACCCGGGTGCGGTTGCCGATCATCTCGGTCCCGTCCTTGATGGTCTCCACTCGCCGTATCTCGAGGCGCACAGAGGAGTAGAACTTGAGCGCCCTCCCGCCCGGCGTCACCTCGGGCGAGCCGTACACCACACCGATCTTCTCGCGCAGCTGGTTTATGAACACAGCAATGGTGTTGGACTTCGCCAGCGTGCCCGTGAGCTTCCGGAGCGCCTGGGACATCAGCCTGGCCTGCAGTCCGACATGAGTGTCCCCCATGTCCCCTTCGATCTCGGCCCGAGGCGTGAGGGCGGCGACGGAGTCCACCACCACGACATCGATCGCCCCCGAGCGGATGAGCATCTCGGCGATCTCGAGACCCTGCTCCCCGGTGTCAGGCTGGGAGATCAGCAGCTCGTCGATGTCGACGCCGATCGCCTTGGCGTAGACCGGATCGAGGGCGTGCTCGGCATCGACATAGGCGCAGATGCCGCCGTTGCGCTGGGCCTCAGCCACCACGTGGAGGGCAAGGGTCGACTTGCCGGAGGACTCGGGGCCGAAGATCTCGACGACCCGCCCACGAGGCAGACCGCCGATGCCGAGGGCCAAGTCGAGAGCCATTGCCCCGGTGGAAATGGCCGCCACGCCGACGCCGACGTGCTCGCCCATCCGCATGATCGACCCCTTGCCGAACTGCTTCTCGATCTGGCCGAGAGCCATCTCGAGTGCCTTGTCTCGTTCCATCGCCGTTCGTTCTCCTCTGTCGCTTTTTGTCGTTCTGCCTGTCGTGCTTATCGCCCGGGGCGCGCCCGGGGATCCGGATGGCGAAACCATACGGAAGGGGTGTGTCATCACCCGTCTGGTCGCCTGGTGCTCATCTCACATCACTGTAGTTCCAAACACACGTTCGCAGACGGACCTTGGGCCACAATGAACCACATGACGATGGACGAGGGCCTCTTCGGGCGCAGCGAGGCCGCCACGCTGCTGGCCGTGGAGGCCGCCAACGGCGGAGAGCTGGCGACGCTCGAGCAGGTCCTCTCCACCTTTCTCGCCTTGTTCGGGGAGTTTCCTGATCCGGACCGGTTCGCCGAGGCGTGTGGGCTCTTGGCTGAGGCGGCCGTGGTGGGCTACGAAGACGGAGCGCTCGGGCTCACTCCGGCCGGCCGCCGGCTGCTCCGCCGGGCCGGCGCCCCGCAGGGGGCCGATCGCCCCGGGCGACTCCTCGGGTTGCTCCGCCAGCTGGACGAGGGCGACCTCGCTCCCGAGGGCTCCAGACCCGCGCCGACGGCCGAGGCAGTCACTGCGGCGCTGACCGATCTACACCACGACCTCGAGTCTGGCGACGCCCCGGTCCGAGGTGAGCTGCTCGCCCCCAACCCTTCGTCGACCTGGGGCTACGGAGCCTCCGGGGGGCGCTTCGGGCGGCCCGGCCGCTGAGCACCTGTTCCCGGCGGGCGGCTGTGTGTCGCTCAGGCCGGCCCGAGCTCCGAGAGCCGACGGCGCAGGACGTCGAGTGAGGAGATGGTGGCCATCTGACGGATCCTGTTCGCGATCGCCGGGGACCCGGAGCGCTACGGCTTCCGGTGGGCGGCCCGGCATCACCACGCCGGCGAAGACCGTGCCTGGTGGCCGGCCGTCCTGCTCCGCCGGTCCCGCCACGCCGGTCGTGGCGAGTGCCACGTCGGCCCGAAGGAGCCTGGCCGCACCCTCGGCCATGGCGACTGCCGCCTCGCCTGAGACGACGGGGCCCTCCGGCACGCCGAGCAGGCGGTGCTTCAGCTCGCCGGCGTAGGAGACGAGGGCACCGGCGAACCATTTGCTGGCACCGGGGACCGAGACGATCCGGGAGGCCACGAGGCCGCCGGTCAGCGACTCGGCCACCCCGAGGGTCCACGAACGCTCGAGCAGCAGGCGGCCGACGGCCGTCTCCATCGTCTCGTCGTCCAAGCCGAACACGGTGATGCCGAGGAGCGACCGGAGCTCTGCTTCCTCGCTGTCGAGCGCCTCGGCCGCCTGGACGGCCGTAGGCGACTTCACCGTCAGGCGGATCTTCAACCCTTCGATCCCACTGGCGAGGAAGGCGATCGTCGGCACGCCGTCCTGACCGGTCCCCAGTGCTTCTATGCGCGGGGCAAGGAGCTCGGCGAGGCCGGACTCGCTCATACCCCAGGTCCGCAAGGTCCGGCTGGCGATGACGGCCGGCTCTCCGGCTCGCGCCCGCAGGTCTGGCAGCACTGCGCGGGCCAACATGTCGTGGAGCTCGTAGGGAACGCCCGGCATGGCATAGAGGACCTTCAGGCCGACCGGGCAGATCAGCCCAGGCGCAGTCCCCATCGTCTGGGGGATCACCGTCGCTCCGGCCGGGACGTCGGCCTGGCGGCCGTTGTTGGCCGGCATGTCCCTTCCTCGTGAGTCGAACATCGCCCGGATCCGCTCGAGAACGGCCTCGTCACGGATGAGCGGGACGTTCATCACCTCCACGATGGCCTCCCGGGTGATGTCGTCCTGGGTCGGCCCGAGGCCACCGCAGACGATGACGGCGTCGCTCCGGGCGAGAGCGGTGCGGAACACAAGGACCATCCGGGTGAGGTTGTCCCCGACGGCGGTCTTGAAGTGGCAGTCGAGGCCGGACGCCGCCAGCTGTTCCCCGATGTGCGTGGAGTTGGTGTCGACGATCTGGCCAAGAAGGAGCTCGGTGCCGACGGCCACTATCTCGACTCGCATAGGCCGACCAACGTAGGCGAGATCCCCGACAGGTTCCGCCCGGTGAAGTCTCAGACGGCTCGGCCCTCTCCCCCGCCGGCGAGGCGGCGCCGGCCGTCGTGGAGGTACTCGAGCCCCGTGTAGAGCGTCAGCGCCACGGCCACCCAGAGCAGGTCGCGGACGAGGCCCGCGTGACGCAGCCCGATGGGCGGAATGAGGGCGAGACCGACCACCAGATCCTGCAGCAGCGTCTTCAGCTTGGCCGTCTGGCGCGCCGGGATCGACACGCCGCGGCGGCCGGCCATGATCCTGAAGGCGCTCATGGCGAATTCGCGCCCGGCTATGAGGACCACCGGCACCCATCCCACCTCGCCGATCGATGCCAGTGCGGCCAGTACGCCGAGGACGAGGAACTTGTCGGCGAGGGGGTCGAGGAAGGCGCCCGAGCGCGTCGCCCCCTCGCGGCGCGCCACCCAGCCGTCGATCCCGTCAGAACCGGCGCACACGAGCCAGAGGCAGGCGAGCAGCCAGGTCGACGGTCCGGTGAGCACGACGAGGGCAACAAGCAACGGAGTAGCGAGAAGGCGTGCGAGCGTGAGGGCGTTCGCCGGCGTCGCCACGGCGGAGGGCCCGAAGGTGGAGCGGGGAAGCTCGGCGCTCATGTCAGGGCCAACGTGGCATCCTCGTGGCCAGTCTCAGCAGGGACAGCCTCGAGATCAGGGCCGGCTGCGCCCGTCACCTTCACGTCGACTATCGAGCCGGCGTGAAGGTGAAGGGGCACCTGGACGATCCCGTCGATCTCTGGTGCCTCCCGATACGAGCGGCCGACTCCGGGCTCGTCGACGAGGACCGACACGCTGGTGCCGACGAGCTCCCTGCGGTGCCGGGCTGTGATGGCGTCCTGCAGCTCGGCGCACTCTCGCAGGCGCTCCGAGGCCAGCTCCGCCGGCACCTGGTCGGCCAGCCCGGCCGCATAGGTTCCGCTTTCGGCCGAGAACGAGAAGAAACCCGCCCAGTCCAGCTCAGCATCTCCGATGAACGACAGGAGCTCGTCGTGGTCCTCCTCTGACTCGCCGGGGTAGCCGAGGATGAACGACGAGCGGAGAGCCGCCCCCGGGGCGACGGAACGAATTCGGGCGATCCTCTCGAGGAAGCGCTCGGCACTCCCCCACCGGCGCATCCGGCGGAGCAGGCGTCCGGAGGCGTGCTGGAGCGAGAGATCGAAATAAGGGACCCCGGTGGCGCACACCGCCTCGATCAGCCGATCGCTGAGCGACGAGGGATAGAGGTAGAGGAGACGCAGGCGGGCCACCTTGGCCGCGGCGGCCTCCACGAGCTCGACGATGCCGTCCCCGCCACCTGGACGGGCACCTCGGCTCGACTGGTCACGGCCGAACGAGGCAAGGTCCTGGGCGACGAGCACGACTTCGCTCACCTCGAGGGCCTCGATCTCGGCCAGGATCGACCCGAGGGACCTCGACCGCTGGCGGCCGCGGAAGGAGGGGATGGCACAGAACCCGCAACGGCGGTCACATCCCTCGGCGGCCTTCACGTACGCCCACGGCGCGGCTGCCGGTGGCCGTGGCAGCTCGAGCAGATCGAAGGCCGGGATGTCGCCTCGCGCCCGTAGCAGCACCGGTGCCGAGCCCACGGCGGTCTCCGGGGCCGCCTCCGCCGCCCGGGCCACCGGAAGGCCGATGAGGTCCATCCCGAAGCCGGCGACGACGTCCACCTCGCCGAGAGCCTCGGCCAGCTCCTCGCCGTGCCGTTCGGCGAGGCATCCGGTGACGGCAAGTCGGGCGCCC
The DNA here is from genome assembly GCA_963754255.1 of uncultured Actinomycetota bacterium. Lineage (GTDB taxonomy): Bacteria > Actinomycetota > Acidimicrobiia > Acidimicrobiales > Bog-793 > CAVWEW01. The sequence goes on along the minus strand of CAVWEW010000001.1, from coordinate 455,559 downwards.
GGCCGGCGCGACTCGCTCATCTGAAGGATCGTCTCTATCGACTCGACCCGAGCCGGCTCTATGAAGGCACACGTGTTGACCACCACGAGGTCGGCCTCGCCCGGATCGAGGGCTTCGTCATAGCCCTGTGAACGAAGGCGGCCTGCGAGCTTGTCCGAGTCGACGTCGTTCTTGGCGCACCCGAGCGTCGAGATGAAGAAGCTACGGGCCACGGAGAAAGGCTAGCTGCCGAGGCGGGTTTTCCCCCCGGGAACGGTGCCGGTGAGAACCTCGAAGCCCTCGCAGCACACTCGCTCGGCGCAGCTGGGTGCGCGAGCCGGTCAGGACTTCAAAGCCCTCGCACCACGCCGGCCCGGCGCAGCTGAGCGAGGTGGTCGTCGTCGATGCCCCAATCGGCCAATGCCTGCATGCCTCCCTGGCCGGGCCAGCGCGGCGCATCGGTCGGCGCCGCCGGCGTCCGGCCGAAGCGGGGCGCCGGCGCCGGCTGGGTCACGCCGCCTGCTCTGACAAATGTCTCACGGGCGAGGTTGTGGGGATGATCGGCGGCCTCGGCCATGGTAAGGACAGGCGCTATGCAGGAGTCCGTTCCCGCCGCCCGGGCCACCCACTCGTCTCGCGTCCGGCGGCGAAATACCTCCGCGAAGCGAGCTTTGGCCTCCGGCCAGCGCTCGCGGTCCATCTGCGCCGGCAGCTCATCGTTGTCGGCGCCCATGACGGCAAGCAGCTCCTCGTAGAACTTCGGCTCGATGGCGCCGACGGCGACCATCCCGCCGTCGGCGCATTCGTAGACCTCGTAGAACGGCGCCCCGCTGTCGAGCAGGTTCGTCCCACGCTGGTCGCTCCATAGCCCGAGGCCGCGCAGCGCCCAGGTCATCGACATCAACAGTGCCGCCCCATCCACCATCGCCGCGTCGACCACCTGCCCGTGGCCCGTGCGAGCAGCCGACAAGAGGCCCGACAGCACTCCCACGGCGAGCAGCATCCCCCCTCCACCGAAGTCGCCGAGCAGGTTGAGGGGCGCCACTGGGCGCTCCCCGGCGCGTCCGATCGGCTCCAAGGCGCCCGCCACAGCTATGTAGTCGATGTCGTGACCGGCCCGGTCAGCGAGCGGCCCCTCCTGCCCCCAGCCTGTCACGCGCCCGTAGACGAGGCGGCCGTTACGGGCCAGGCACTCCTCCGGCCCCACCCCGAGGCGCTCGGTGACGCCCGGCCGGAAGCCTTCGACGAGGGCGTCCGCCCGCTCCACCAGCTCGAGGACGAGGGCCACGCCCCCCGGGCTCTTCAGGTCGACGGCGACCGACTGCTTGTTGCGCTGGAGCACGTCCCAATAGCTCCCGGGGGGAAGTTCGGCCGGCACGGCCGCCAACTGCTCGAGGCGCAGGACGTCAACACCGAGATCAGCCAGCACCATCGACGCGAACGGGCACGGCCCGACCCCGGCCAGCTCCACGAGGCGGAAGCCCTCCAGCGGGCCGCCCCGCCGGCCGCTTGTCACGAGATGCGGAGCTCTGCCCGCTTCGAGTCTGCTCCTTGCATGTTGGCGACGATCGGCCCGACGATGTCCCCCCACAACTCTGGCGGGAGGTCGTGGCCCATTCCCTCGATCATGACGAGCCGCGCACCGGGGATCGCCGCGGCCGTCGCCTCGCCGCCGTCAGGCTGCACGAGCGGGTCCGCCGTCCCGTGAATCACCACGGTGGGGGCAAGCACGTTGCCGAGCCCTCCGGTGCGGTCGGGCGAGGCCACGATGGCGCCGGTCTGGCGAGCCACTCCTTCCGGGTCGTGAGAGCGGTCATAGGAGTGAGCTGCCGCCTCGCGCATGGCCGTCTCGTCCTGGGTCAGACCCGGGGAGCCGATGAGACGGGAGGTGGCCACCGAAGCGTCGATGGCCTCCTCGCGGGTGAGAGGCGGCGGGGCAAGGAGCGACTCCAATGCCTCCGGCGTCGGTGCCCCCACCCGGGGATAGTCGGGACTCGACATGATCGAGCACAGGCTGCGCACCCGCCCCGGGTGGTCGATGGCGATCTGTTGGGCGATCATCCCCCCCATCGAGACCCCGACGATGTGCGCCGTGGGGAGCTTCAAGGAGTCGAGGACGGCCATGGCGTCATCAGCCATGTCGGCCAGGTGGTAGGCGATGTTCGGCTGGCCGCCTTGGAGGTATTCGCCCAGATCGGGCGGGGGCATCGAGCTCAGATGCGTGGAGAGCCCGACGTCGCGGTTGTCGAAGGCGACGACGAAGTAGCCCGCCTCGACGAACTGGTCGAGCCACTCCGGCGGCCAGTCGACGAGCTGCATGGCGAGGCCCGCCACGAGCAGCACCGGCGGGGCGGCACTGTCGCCGAAGGTCTCGAAGTACAGGCTCAGCCCGTCTCTGTTCGCGCACGGCATCGCGAAATGCTCGCCCCTATTCGTTGGGCGGTCAAGCCGGTGCCCTTCTCTGCATCTGGGGCGCCGGCGGCAGCCGCCGCCTACTCGCGGCCGAGCAGCTGGTGGCGTTTCTCAGCCAGCTCGGCATCGGTGATGACGCCGAGCTGGTTGAGCTGGGTCAGGTGCGCCAGCTCCTCGCTCAGCGACCTGAGGCTGTCGTCCGGGCCTCCGGCGGCCGGCCGCTCCCGGGTCGTCCCGACCCACCGGGGCGGCAGCACGACCGGTACGGGATGCTCGTCGGCGATGTCTGCTCGGCCGACAGCATTTGCTGAGGCGGACCGCGCGCCAGCAGCAAAGCGCCCGTGACCGCGAAAGGCGCGGGCGTCGCCCGGCGGCCGGAAGTACTCCGCGGTGGGCTCGCCTTCCCGAGAGGCCTCCTGCCGGTAGTCGGCGCCCGGTCGGCGACCTGAGTCGAACGTCAGGCTGTTGATGAGGGACTGCACGAGGGCGGGATGGGCGATGTCGGGAAACGGCTCTCGGCCGGCCTGCCCGGCCGATTCGACGGTGAGGCTCCCTGCGCCGAGCAACCGCTCGACAAGGCTTTGCCGGTAGGTGACGTCCTGGACGCGGTTGAGCGGTATCTCGCGGCCGAGGCGGTGGAGCGCGCCGGTGCGGTAGACGACGCGGGCGCTCGTGACCACGAGTGTCGTCGAGCGCCAGGTGACCACCTTGGCCAGCACGCCACCCAGGCCGAGGAGCCCCACGGCGAGGAGTATGTAGCCCACCCACAACGGCGCGGAGGACCACGAGACGGCAACGGCGACGCTGCCGGCTATCGCTGCGATGGCCAGGGCGACACGGGGAAGGAGGATCGACCAGTTGGGGTGCGCCTCGAGGACGATTTGCTCCCCTGGCGCGAGCAGCTTGCGGGGAAAGGCCATGGCGGGGCTCGGCTGTGCCTCGGGCCGGCTCGCTCAGCCGAGCTTGCTGCTGATCGAGCCGGCGCCGCGCAAGAGTGCCCCGTCGGCGCCGACCACCGAGTAACTCGTCGCCGGTCGGGCGACCGCCTCGCCGAGCAGGTCGACGAGGAGGGAGGCGAAGTCGAGCGGAGGGTCGATCCACAGGTAGCGGGCCAGCGATCCCGGGATGGTGTTGATCTCGTTCACGTATACCGTCTCGCCGTCACACAGGAAGTCGACGCGGGCGACCCCCCGGACGCCGGTCTCACAGGCGAGGGTGAGCGCGGCGGTCCGGATCTGCTCCTCGACGTGGGGAGCGATGAGCGCCGGCAGCTCCCGCGGCGCGCTCGTCATGCCCTCCGGCCCGACGTACTTGTCGGCGTAGGCGAGGATCTCGCTGCCGGCGCGGCTGCGCAGCGGCCGCTCGATGGCGGACAGCTGCGGGGCCGGCCACATCTTCACCGCCAGCTGCAGGTCGAACATCTCCGGCCGGTACGGCTCGAGAATGGCGCCGCGCTTGAGGTGCGGGTTGATATGCAGGCGGGCACGGGCTGTCTCGTAGTCCGAGACCACCTCGATGCCGATCGACGAGCCACCGAAGCGCGGCTTGACGATGTACGGCCCGTGGAAGTCGGGAGGCGGAAGGCTTTCCGAAAGTGGCGCCCGAGGCATCGCCGGCAGGCCAGCCGCTGCGGCGAGAGTGCCGAAGACGAGCTTGTCCATGGCGAGCAACGCGCCCGCAGGCGTAGGCCCCGAGTACCGGATCCCCGCCAGGTCGAAGGCTCCCTGCAGGGTTCCGTCCTCTCCCGGGCCACCGTGGCAGCAGACCACTACAGCATCGATCTCGAGAGGATCCTCTTTGGCACTGAAGCGCCCGCCTCGCCGCAAGGAGAACCCGCCGTCGACCCCCACGCTCAGCCGGAGGGGGCGGGCACCGGCCGGGGCCCCAGCGACGAAGGCGGAGGGTTCGAGGCCGGTGGGGACGTCGAACCACTCCCCTGCCTTCGACCAGTACAGCGAGCAGACCTCGGCGATGTCCGTCATGCCGGCGAGGCAGCGCACAGCCTGCAGGCCGGTCAGGATGGAGACGTCGTGCTCGGGGGACGGCCCGCCGTAGACCACGCCGACGCGACCGAAGGGCCGCCCGGAGCGGGACCGGTCAAATCCCGAGCTTCCGAGTGCCCCCCGGTCGTCAAAGGAGAGCCCCCGGTGTCGCAATGCACCCATGGCGGCGCCACTCTACCCGTGCGAGCCCCGCGGTCCCGGTCTGGCCCGGTGGCTCTGGTCACGAGCAAGAGGCCGCAGCTTCCGAACACCTGTGCCCCGTGGCCCGCGGGTCCACCTGAGTGTGACGGGCTCGGCGCCTCAGGGGAAATGATCGGGCAGGTCGTTCTCGTACAGCACGGCGTCGCCGGGCCCGAGGTGGTCCCGCACCCAGGCGACGGCTTCGTCCAACCGCGAGAAGGTGATCACCGCAGCTCCGCCTGGCCGGTGGGCTCCCCCGGCGAGGAGCGCCCGCCGATTGGTGCGGGCGACCACCAGCAGATCCGTGCAGAGCGCGCTGGCAGCCTCGGCGAAGGCGGCGTTCTCGTCGAATTGCGACCGCCCTAGCTCCACCATGCCGGGCGTGACCACCACTCGCCGCCCGCCGCCGCCCTCGGCCGCCAGCCGGGCAAGCGCGAGCCGGGCCCCGACCGGGTTGGAGTTGAAGGTGTCGTCGAGGACGGTGTACCCGCCCTCGGCGGCGTATCGCTGCAGACGGTTGGGCGGGCTCGGCAGGCAGATCAGCCGGGCCAGGACGGCCTCGGCGGGGATGCCAAGCTCGAGGGCGACCGCAGCCGCCGAGGCCGCATTGGTAAGGGAGGGCGGCCGGTCGCCGGCACTGAGCGAGGCAGTGCCCACCCGGCGGCCCGATACCAACAGCTCGAGTCCCTCCGGTAGGGCTACCACTGCCACATCGGCGTCCCGATCGGTGCCGGAAGCGGCGATGAGGCGCTTTCCCGTGGCCCGTAGCGAGTCGGCGAGGGCACTCAGCCTGACGTCGTCGACGTTCAGCACGACGACGGCGGCACGTTCCGCGATCTCCGCCTTGGCCGACAGCGTCCTCTCGAGCGTCTTGAACCTCTCGAGGTGCGCTGGGCCGACGGCGGTGATGACGGCTATCTCGGGGGGCAGCCACTCGCACAGGGCGGCGATCTCGCCCGGCCCGTACGCCCCCATCTCGGCCACGAGCACCTCGGTGCCGACACTTAGGTGCTCGTTCACGGTCCGGGCCAGGCCGGCGCGGTTGTTGTAGCTGTGGGGGCTCGGCAGTGTGCTCTTGTACGCCCCCACGAGGTGGGCGATGTAACCCTTCGTGCTCGTCTTGCCGTAGGAGCCGGTCACAGCCACGATCGTCGGCCGGATCCGCTCGAGCTTGGCCACAGCGCTTTTCACGTACCTGGTGCCGACGGCGCGCTCGACCGGCGCAGTGAGGCCGAGCGCCCCGTCGAGAGCGACCGGGCTCCCCAAACCGAAGAGGGCCGCCGCCACGACCGCCCCGGTGAGTGAGCCCAGCAGGGCACCGGCCATGATCACGACCCCCTCGATCAGGGCGGCCACGGCGGCAACGGTGGCGAGCCGGCGGGTCCAGCGCAGCCTGGACGTACGGCCGCGGAGGGAGAGCCCGACGGGAGCGGCCAGGACCACTGCCCCTGTGAGGAGCCCGACGGGGGCGAATGCGATCCCAGCGAGAGCAGCTGCCGTCCCGAGGCCGAAGCCAGCCGCGTTGAGGGGTGTGCTTCGCCACCAACGGAGGGCGAAACGGCTCACGGACCCCGGCAGGTAGTGCTCCCGCTGAGCAACGCGGAGCCATCGGATCGTGCCGGCCGTGGCCGCCCCGCTCACGAGGCAGAGGGCGACGATGTCGCCGGCGGTCACGCTCGTGCCGGCCGGAGGCGCTCCAGGGCCTGGCGGAGCGCGTCGGGGACCTCGAGCGGCGTCATGTGGCCGGTGCCTGCGCAGACAGTCAGCTTCGCCCCGTCGGGAAGGGCGATCTGTACCCGCCGGGCGACCTCGAGGGGCGCCGCCGTGTCCTGTTCGCCCCAGACGAGCTCAACCGGGCAGCTGACGGCGGAGAGCGCCTCCTCGTACTCCTCGGCGAGGAGCTTGACGAGAACCTCACGCATGACGCCGGTTGCGGCCCGGTAGTCGTCCGAGCCGTAGCGGGAGCGCCAGCGTTCCAGCCGCTCTCCGGTGACGAGGCCCGCTTTCGCCAGGCGACGTACGGCCCGGAAGGCGATCGGTGATCGCCCGGTCTCGGCACTCGCTCTGAACAGCGGCGCCCCTGTCAGCACGAGGCCGACCACTCGGGAAGGTGCCATGCCGGCGAGATGGACGGCGATGCAGCCGCCGCGGGAGTGCCCGACGACGACGACTCGGGGAGCCATGACCTCGAGGAGCGGGAGGAGAGCCTCTGCGTAGCGGGCCGAGCCCCACGCCGAGGCCGGCGCCGGCGTCGCCCCGAACCCGGGCAGGTCGATGGCGAGGGCGTCTAGCTCGTCAGGACGCCGCAGGACGATCTCGAAGTCCGTGTGGTCGCGCCGCCATCCGTGCAGGGCGAGCACCCACGGGCGCCCTGACCCGTACGTCTCGCCGAACAGCCGTGATCCGGCGAACGAGGTGAGCACGCCGCCGAAGATACCGGTGCCGGGTCATGCCGGGCAGCATCCATCTTCCGCCGGCAAAGCCCACGACCGGTATGGGCCGCTTGAGCCAACCGCCGATACAGCGCCGCGCTACCTTCGCTGTGGTGAGCCGGTCGAGCAGTGAGCGGGAGTTGATCGGTTCGTGCGACCAGGAGCAGGTGGAGGCCATAACCACACCGGCGCGGCCGCTGTGCGTGCTGGCAGGTGCGGGATCGGGCAAGACGCGAGTCCTCACTCGGCGGATGGCCTGGAGGGTCTTCGAAGGCACCGCGAGGGCTGATCACATCCTCGCCCTCACATTCACGAGGAAGGCCGCCGGTGAGCTGCGGCGGCGGCTCGCCGATGTCGGACTTCCGCAGCCGGTGACTGCGGGAACCTTCCACGCCATCGCCCTGTCGGAGCTGAAGCGGCGGGCGGCCGAGCGCTCCATGCGAGCGCCGGTCGTGCTCTCGTCCAAGGTTCGACTCCTCTATCACGTGCTCGGCGACAAGGGCCGTCTCGTGCCCGCGCCGAAGGCGGTGGCCGAGCTGGCAACCGAGATCGAGTGGGCCAAAGCGGGCTGCGTGGCCGCGCCCGGCTACGAGCAGGCGGCGGCTGCGGCTCGCCGAACGAGCAGCTGGCGGGCCGCTGAGGTCGCCGAGATCTGGAAGCGCTACGAGCTCGAGAAACGCAGGCGCGGGGTGCTCGACTTCGAGGACCTGCTGCAGCGCTGCGAGGCGGAGCTGCGCTCCGATGCCGAGTTCGCCGCTTCCGCCCGCTGGAGATACCGCCACATGTTCGTGGACGAATTCCAGGACGTGAACGAGGCACAGCTGCGACTGTTGAGAGGCTGGCTCGGGCAAAATGACGACCTCTGCGTGGTCGGCGATCCGCACCAGGCGATCTACTCGTGGAACGGGGCGGATCCCGGCGTCATCACCCACTTCTCCGAGCACTTCCCTGGGGCCACGGTCATGACTCTGGGCACGAATTACCGCTCGACGAGAGAGGTCCTCGGCGTGGCGGCGGCCGCGCTCGGGGCGCGCCAGCCGGCCCGCGCCGGCGGCCCGGTACCGGAGGGCAAGGTGCCGACCGTCACCGCCTATCGGACCGGGCTCGACGAAGCAGCTTCTGTGGCCGCAGCGGCTCGTCTGGCCAAGCGCCCCGGGCGGCCGTGGTCCCAGATTGCCGTCCTCGCACGAACCAACGGCCAGCTCGCAGTGCTCGAGGAGGCTTTCTCGGTGGCCGGGATACCGACGCGGGTGGCTCGGACACGCTGGCAGCCCGGCAGCGCCCGGGCAAAAGCCGCTCTCGACGAAGCACTGGCCGCCCCGAACGCGGCTGTGCTGGCCGGCTGGGCGGCGGATCTCGACGCCGCCGCTCTCACCGACATCGAGGCAGGTGATGACACCGTCCAGCTCGAGCTCGTCGAGCTGGCCAGAGCGGCCATCGAGTACATCGGAGAGGATGTGAGCCCCTCGGGAGTGGGTTTCTGCAACTGGTTGGAGACGACGGTCCCGTTCGACGCCGCCGGCGGACGACCGGCCGACGCCGTCGAGCTCGCCACCTTCCATCGTGCCAAGGGCCTCGAGTGGGAGGTGGTGTTCGTCACCGGCCTCGAGGACGGTCTCGTCCCGATCTCGCACGCCCGGGAGGCCGCGGCGACGGCCGAGGAGCGCCGTCTGCTCTATGTCGCCTGCACGCGAGCCGCTGAAGAGCTGCACTGCAGCTGGGCGGCCGAGCGGACGTTCTCCTCGGGGCGCCCCACAGCAAGGTCGCCGTCTCCGTGGCTGGCGGCGATCGGAAGGGCCGCCGAGGAGCTGCAAAGGGTGTCGCGGGCCTCCTCCGGGACCGCCCGGACCGCGCTGGCCGAGAGCCGCCGTCTCCTCGGTGTACCGGTCGCGGCCGGAGCCGACGACACTCCGCAGGGTTGACTTCCGCCGCCCGTCACCACATCCGCCGCAATTCAGCGATAGTCTCGCGTTAAGCGGCTGATCGGCCTCCGAGCGTGGTAAAGCTGTTCGGGCTGCAGCGGAGGCTGGTCAGCCTTCCGCATCATCGATCCGACTTGCAGGCGCGCTCGGCGCCTGGATGCGGGAGGAGGACGTAGAGATGCCCAACCAGGCAGACGCCAGGGTGGCGGATTTGGAGGCCCGCAACCAGTACCTCGGGATCATCGACGACGCCTGGGAGACCTACCGCGAGGCAGCCGAACGGGCGTGGGACGCCTACGAGAAGTCCCTCGTCCCCGCCCGAGCCAGCTACGAGGAGCTGCAGGCGAGCACCGAAGATGCCCACGGGCGATCCATCGACGAAGCCTGGGCGCTGTACAAGCAAGCTGTCGCCACGGCACCTTCGACGATGCGGAGGGACATAGTTGCCCAGGCGCGGGTCACTTACAACGAGACGGCCACTCAGGTGCGCAAGACCTACAACGAGTCGATGGCGATCGCCCGGGACATTTACCTGCAGACCGTGCACGAGGCGCGCTCCACGTATCGAGCCGCTGTCGATGGCGAGCTCGAGGCCCACCGGGAGGCAGTGCGCACCGCCTGGGGTAACTACCTCGAGATGGTGGACTCACACATCGCGGTTGATGCCTGAAGTTTCACCGCCTGAGCCTCTCTCTCTCCGCCTGAGCAGCCCCGGCTGGACCTAGGCCTGACCACGCCCTTGGGCCCTTCTACGGTTCCGGCCCGGCTGGGCCCGAGGGTGCGTCTGCATCGATAGTGGAGACGAAATCGCTCATTGAGCGAAAAATGGGGTTGAATGCACCAGTGCACATCTCCGCCAGGGTCGAATATGCCCTGAGGGCCCTCTGCACCCTCGCCGCGTGGAAGGGCAAGCCGCTCACGGCCGAGGAGCTCGCCGAGGCGCAGGGGCTCCCGGTCCGCTTCCTCCGGGCGATCTTGAACGAGCTCCGGCGTGTCGGGATCGTTACCAGCCAGCGGGGCAACGAGGGCGGCTATCAGCTCGCCCGGCCGGCCGCCGAGATCACCATCGGAGAGGTCTTCCGTCGCCTCGAGGGCCCGCTGGCCGAGGTGCGCGGAGTCCGGCCGGAATCCGCCCAGTACGAGGCGGCCGCCGAGAACCTCCAGTTGGTCTGGGTGGCGGTGCGCGCTTGCTTGCGCCTCGTACTTGATGGGGTCAGCCTGGAGCACGTCGTCTCCGGCAATCTCCCCGAGCACGTCACCGAGCTGCTGGCCGAGCCGGACGCCTGGCGACCCCGCTGAGCAGGCCGGTCAGACGGGCCGGACGTCCCACTGCGGCTTGGCCAGCAGCACCTGGACGTCGCTGACGTGGCGTTCGAGGAAGGCGGCCTCGCAGTAGCAGAGGTAGAGCTCCCACAATCGCTGGAAGCGCCCGTCGAGACCCGCCTCCTGCAATCGGGGCACACCGGTCCTGACGGCGCTGCGCCACCGTCGGAGGGTCTCCGGGTAGTGACGGCCGATGTCCTCCAGCCCGACCACAGTGAGGTCACTCGCCCGGGTGACGGAGCGAGCCAGCGCCTCGACGGAGATTATGCAGCCACCGGGAAAGATCATCCGCCGGATGAAGTCGTCGTGATGCTTCGCCCGCTCGAAGCTCCGGTCGTCGATCGTGATGGCCTGCAGGGCCATGAGGCCATTCGGCGCCAAGAGCCGGGAGCAGGCTCCGAAGAACCCGTCATGCAGGCGCCAGTCGACGGCCTCGATCATCTCCACCGAGACGAGCTTGTCGTAGGTGCCCCCGAGGTCCCGGTAGTCGACCCCGAGGATGGTCACCTTGTCGGCCACACCTGCCTCTGCAACTGTCTTCGAGGCGATCTCGCGCTGGGCGTCGGAGATCGTCGTCGAGGTGACCCGGCACCCGTACCGGGCTGCAGCGTGCACAGCGAGGCCGCCCCAGCCGGTCCCGATCTCGAGCAGGTGGTCCTGTGGCCCGAGGCGGAGCCGCTGACAGAGGCGGTCGAACTTGGCGCGCTGCGCGTCGGCGAGCGACATGCCCGGCGTGTCGAAGATGGCGCAGGAGTAGGCCATCGTCTCGTCGAGCATCACCGCGAACAACTCACCTGGGAGGTCGTAGTGGGCCTGCACGTTGCGGCGGTCCTCCTCCTTCCCCGGGGGGACAAGCCTCGCCAGCGCCCCGATGGCCGGGCTGGCGCGGCGGCCGGCCCGGTCGAGGAAGGACCGTAGCTTCCCGGTGCTGCGCAGCAGCGTCCGTATGAGGCCGGTCAGATCGTCCGCCTCCCACCAACCGTTGGCGTACGACTCCGCCAGCCCCACCGTCGAACGCCTGAGAAGAGCGCCGAATGCTCTCGGATCCGTCACGGTCACATTGACCACCGGTTCTCCGCCGCCGGCCACCCAGCTCGGGCCATCGACCTCGTCCACGATGAGGGTGCCCCCGCGGACACGACGGGAGAGGCCGCGGGCCGCCGCCGCCGAGAGCTTCACCGGCGCGACCCTAACCCCCGGTGGGCGGCAGCCACCTAGCCGCTCGACACCCCCCCTCCGCCACCGGCGCTCGCTAGCCTCGGGGAATCTGTGCGGAATCGTTCGAGCTGGAATAGCCGCGCAACGGAATCAGAGGAGTTGTGATCTCGGACCCCGGTTTCGGTGGCAGAACGCGCCACGCTCAGCTAGCGTCCTCGGCTGCTGCCGTCTTGGTGATGCTCGGTCCAACCGACACAAGCGGATCTACCTGCACGATCTCGGGCGTTCAGGTAAAAATGGCGCGTAAAGGAGGGCCGTGATCACGAGTCCAGATCGCCCGGCGGGCGGGGGGCCGGCTGAGAAAGGGCTGAAGCACGGAGCCCTCGGGCTCATCTCGAGCGTCGTGATCGGGGTCGCCTCCACGGCGCCGGCCTACAGCCTGGCGGCGACGCTCGGCTTCGTGGTCGTCGCCATCGGCCTCCAGGCGCCGATCGTCACGATCCTCGCCTTCATCCCGATGTACCTCATCTCTGTCGGCTACAACGAGCTCAACAAGGCCGACCCGGACTGCGGCACCACGTTCACGTGGGCGACGAGGGCATTTGGCCCGAAGACCGGCTGGTTCGGCGGTTGGGGCATCGTCGCCGCTGACATCCTTGTCATGGCCAGCCTCGCCCAGGTGGCCGGCCAGTACCTCTTCGACCTCTTCAACACCACGAGCATCGGCCACAACGCGACGAGCGTCTGGGTCCTCCTCGTCGGCGTGGCCTGGATCATCGCCATGACGGCAATCTGCTACGTGGGCATCGAGGTGTCCGCCAACTTCCAGAAGGCCCTCCTCGGCATCGAGCTCACCATGCTGACGGTGCTGTCGGTCTGGGCCCTCATCAAAGTGGGCAACGGGACGGCGCCTCACGGTCATCTCGTCCCGTCCGGGTCATGGTTCAATCCCTTCAAGACGAAGAGCCTCAGCAGCTTCGTGGTCGGCCTGGCCGACATGCTCTTCATCTACTGGGGATGGGACACTACCGTCTCGATCAACGAGGAGACGGCCAACTCCGACACTGTGCCAGGCAGGGCGGCTGTCATCGCCACATTCGTGCTGCTCGCCATATATGCCCTCGTCGTATTGGCTGTCGAGTCATTCGCCGGCATCGGGTCGACGGGGATCGGCCTCGGCAACACGGCCAACCAGGGCGACGTACTTTCCGTCCTCGGGCCGGCCGTCTTCGGGAACTCCGGTTTCGCCTCGGTCCTGTCCCACCTTCTCCTCCTGATGGTGCTCTCCTCGGCCGCAGCCTCCACGCAGACGACGATCCTCCCCACCGCCCGCACGACTCTCTCCATGGCCGTCTACAAGGCGATCCCGAGGTCCTTCGCCAGGGTCCACAAGAGGTTCCTCACTCCGTCGGTGTCCACTGTCGTGATGGGTCTCGTGTCGATCGCTCTCTATGTGGTCATGAACTACCTGTCCGCCGGCTCTGTCATCGCCGACTCGGTCTCGGCCCTGGCCGTGATGATTGCCTTCTATTACGGCCTGACCGGCTTCGCCTGCGCTTGGTACTACCGCAGGACCCTGTCCGAGAGCTTCCGCAATCTCGTTATGCGGGGGGTATTCCCGACCCTCGGGGGCGTCATCCTGTGGGCGATCCTCGGGTGGGCGCTCTGGTACTACTGGCAGCCCGTGAACAGCTACACGACGTGGACGCTCCCCTTCCCGCCCCACTGGCACATGGGCGGCGTGTTCGTCATCGACGCTTTGACGATCATTGTCGGGATCGTGCTGATGGTGGCTCAGAAGACCGCCCGGCCGCAGTTCTTCCGGGGCGAGACGCTCAACCGCGGCACGGCCACGCTCGTGCCCGAGGGCGCCGGCATGCCGGTCGGCTCCGTCAACCCAACGCTCTCTCCAAGTCCCTGATCAGATCCTCGGCTGTCTCGAGGCCGACCGAGAGGCGGAGGAGCGCCGGGTCGACCGAGAGAGCCGAGCCGGCGACGGAGAGGTGAGTCATCTGAGCCGGGTGCTCGATGAGCGACTCCACCGCGCCGAGCGACTCGGCGAGAGTGAACACGCCCGTCCTCCTCGCCGCCCGGAGAGCGGCCCGCTCGCCACCTTTCAGCGTGAAGCTGACCATGGCGCCGAACCGGCGCATCTGCCGCGACGCCAATTCGTGACCCGGATGAGAGGCGAGGCCGGGATAGAACACCACGGCAACGGCGGGATGACCGGCGAGGAAATCGGCCACCCGCGAGGCATTCTCGCACTGGCGCTCCATCCGGACGGCCAGGGTCTTGAGTCCCCGCTGCACGAGGTAGCAGTCGAACGGGCTCGGCACCGCCCCGGCGGCGTTTTGCAAGAACGCCAGGTGCTCGGCGAGACGGTCGTCGTTGGCGGCTACGAAGCCCCCCACCACGTCGGAGTGACCACCGAGGTACTTCGTGGCTGAGTGGACGACGGCGTCGGCGCCGAGCGTCAAAGGCTGCTGGAGGTACGGTGTGGCGAAGGTGTTGTCCACGACGCACCAGCCCGAGTGCTCGTGCGCGATCTCGGCCAGAGCGGCGATGTCGGCGATGTTGAGAAGAGGGTTGCTCGGCGTCTCGATCCACACGAGACGGGTGCTCGACGACCAGGCCCCCGCCACGGCGGCTGGATCCGTGAGGTCGACCGGCGAGTAGGTGATCCCGTAGCGGGAGAGCACGCGGGCCACGAGCCGGAACGTTCCTCCGTAGGCGTCGTCCGGGATGAGCAGGTGGTCGCCCGGATCGAGAATGCGGAGCAGGGCGTCCTCGGCCGCCATGCCGCTCGCGAAGGCAAAGCCGCTCCCAGCCCGCTCGAGGGTGGCGAGGGTGATCTCGAGCGCCGCCCGGGTCGGGTTGCCCGTCCGGCTGTACTCGAACCCTCGATGATCGCCGACGCTCTCCTGGGCGTACGTCGTGGCGAGATGCAGCGGCGGGATGACGGCGCCGGTGACGGAGTCCGGCTCCTGCCCGGCATGGATGGCCAATGTCTCGAAACCCGGGTCACCCACTTCGGAGAGCGAGCCGCTTCGGGAGGCTTCCTCTTTCTTGCTCACCGGCTCACGTCCCGCTCGCGGCCGCTGCGGGCCAGGAAGCCCAGGGCATCGGTCCTCGTGAGCACGCCCACAGGATGGCCGTGGTCGATGACGAGGACTGCCGGCGCCTCCTCCAGCCTGCGCACGGCCAGCTCCACGCTCTCGCCGGCTCCGACCGTCGGAAGCGGCGGCCCCATCACGTCCCGCACGGTCCGTTCGAGAAGCGACGCGTCGGCAAAGGCCCGCTGCATGAGCTCGCGCTCGTGGACGGCGCCGATCACCTCGGCCTCCACGAGCGGAGGCTCGGCCTGCACCACGGCGAGCTGAGACACGCCGTACTCCGACATGATGCCGATCGCCTCCCGCACGGTCTCATCGGGATGGACGTGGATCAGCTCCGGAAGGGAGGCACCCTTGCGCTCGAGCACGTCTCCCACCGTCAGCCCGCGTCGCGGAGGAACCCGTGGTCGGTCATCCACTCGTCGCTGTACAGCTTGGAAAGGTAGCCCCGGCCGGAGTCCGGGATGAGGGTGACGACGAGGTCGTCCGGCCCGAGCTCCGGCGCCAGCCGCACGGCCGCCCACAGTGCCGTTCCGGTTGATCCGCCGACGAGGATCCCCTCTTCGACACTGACGCGGCGCGCCATGTTGAACGAATCGCCGTCGCTCACCATGATCACCCGGTCGACAGCGTCCGGGTCGTAGGTGCTCGGCCAGAAGTCCTCGCCGATCCCCTCCACCAGATACGGCCGCCCCGATCCACCGGAATAGACAGACCCCTCCGGATCCGCGCCGATGATCTGGACGTCCGGACGCATCGACTTCAGGTAACGACCGATACCGCTGATCGTCCCTCCCGTGCCGATGCCGGCGACGAAATGAGTCACGCGGCCCGCCGTCTGCTGCCAGATCTCGGGGCCGGTGGAGGTGACATGAGACTCGGGGTTGGCGGCGTTGTGATACTGGTCGGGATGGAAGGCGCCCGGGATCTCCTTTGCGAGGCGCGCCGTGACCGAGTAGTAGGACTCGGGATGGTCCGGCGGGACAGCGCTCGGGCACACGACTACCTGGGCTCCGTAGGCTCTGAGAAGAGCGATCTTCTCGGGCGACATCTTGTCCGGCATGACGAAGATGCACGAGTAGTGCCGCCGGGCTGCCACGATCGCCAAGCCGACTCCCGTGTTGCCAGACGTCCCCTCCACGATCGTGCCCCCGGGCTGAAGGAGTCCGTCGCGCTCGGCCGCGTCGATCATCGCCACCGCCGGCCGGTCCTTCACGCTGCCCCCCGGGTTGAGAAGCTCGAGCTTCGCCACGAGGGCACAGGGCAGGTCACGACCGATGCGGTCCAAGCGGACGAGGGGAGTGTTGCCCACGAGATCGAGGAGCGAGGCAGCTACCTGCATCGGCCGTCCGGTGTCGGTGAGGGGGAGGACCTCCACACCGGCGAGTCCCGCCCGTCCCGAGATGTCCTCGTCGGTATGGAGCCGAACCGGCAGGCCTGCCCGGTGCAGCCGGGCCGCCACAAGAAGAGCGTTCGGGCCGGCCACGGTGACTCGTTTCGGCAGATGGGACCGCAGGTCGGCCAAGACGGGCGGCGACACCTCCTCGCTCTCGAGGGTGACCACGCGATTGTTGCGGGCGATGAGGTACCCGGGGGGATCGAAGCGGCCTGCCACCACGAGGATGTCCATCCACCCATGTTGCCTCGCCGGGGTGCGACCGGGCTAGGGGAGAGCCGACGCAGCACGCAACGGCGGCGGCGGTGAGCACAGCACGACCCGGTCACGGCCTTGTGCCTTCGCCCGGTACATCGCCAGATCCGCCTCGTGCACCACGTCCTCGAGAGACCGGCCATGATCGGGGAACATGGCGATACCGATCGATGCTGTGATCGCCCCCACGTCTTCGGACACAGAAGGAACGGCTGCCAGAGCGGACCGGACCGTCTCGGCCACCCGCTCTGCCCCTCGCTCGTCACTGTCATGCAGGACGAGCAGGAACTCGTCGCCGCCGAGGCGTACCGCCGCGTCCCCCGAGCGCACCGCCGCGCTCAGCACCCGGGCCGTGTTCCGGAGCGTGACGTCGCCCACGGCATGGCCACAGGTGTCGTTCACCCGTTTGAAGTTGTCGATGTCGACCACGAGGATCGCGAGGCGAGTCTCGGTGCGCAGTGCCTGCGCCGCCTCCCGGGGGGCCAGCTCCGCCCACCACCGCTTGTTCAACAGCCCGGTGAGCAGATCCGTCACCGCCCTCTGCTCGAGCTCGGCGTACAGCTGGGCGTTCCGCCAGGCTGCCGCGGCCAGGTAGCCGAAAAGCGCGCAGCGCTCCAGCTCGACGTCGCTGAAGCTGTCCAGACCGTCCCGCCACAGATCGAGGACCCCGAGGCGGTTGTCGCCGGCCACGAGCGGGATCACGAGTAGAGACTCGTCGATTCGCCCACCGGCGCTTCCCGGGATGTGGATGGCGGCCTCGTGGGAGAACGTGTCACCGCACAGGTACGGGTCACCCCGAAGGAATGCCCACCCGGTGATCCCGCTTTCCATCGGGTCGTCGAGGTCGGACAGGCCGGCCAGCTCGTCTCCCATCACGACCCGTGGACGCAGCGTGTAACTGTCCCAATCCGCCTCGAAGATGGCAATCCGGTCCACGGCCACGATGCGCGGGAGCCATGCCGCCACCAGCCGGAGAACCCCCGCCGCATCGTGCTCGGCCTGCAGGTGACGGGCCGCCTCTCCGAGGACCCGGGCAAAGGCGCGATCATCGAGATCCATGTCCACCCGTGCCATGTCGCTGTAGGACACCGCCACGGGCGCCCTTCCCCCTTGCCCGAGCACGCGAACGGCCCTGGCCCGGAACCAGGCTCGCGTGACAAGCTCGTCACCCGGCTCGGCGAGCGCCGGGTCGAGCACGACTGGCGCCTGGAGGTGCCCGCCCACCCCGAAGCGCAGGCCGGCCTCCACGAGCAGCTGCGCGAGATTCTCGTCGTCGACACCCCGAGCCACGACGCGCACGCGCAGGCGGGCGAAGAACGACAGCAGGGCTGAGATTTCGGCTTGTGCCAGCGTGCCTGACCCAAGTCTTTCGACCACGCTCGCGGCCATCATCACATAGGCGGATTCAAGCTGAACGAGGTCGGCATCGGCCAGAGAGGCGATCGTGACACCATCAAAGGCCAGGCGGAAGCCTTGGGCCGCAAGCAGCCGGGCGTGCTCGCATTCCACCTCCGTCGGCCCGGATCGCTCACCCGAGCCGAGGATCCAGACGATCTCGGACGGCATGACCCCCGACGCTGCCGCCACCGCCGAGATGCTCTCGCCCAACACGTCGATCAACCGCGGGTCGGCCCGTAGGAACAGCACGGCCGGGTTCACGAGCGGGACAAGCCTGAGCGCCTCCTCGAAGGAGGTCACAGCCCCGTTGACCCGTCCAGAGGAGCGGTCGAGGACCTCGTAGGCCACAGGGCTGCGATCGCCGATGTCGAGAATCGGCCAGAGCGCGTGGCACCGGCTCACGATGGGGCACTTTCACAGACCTCGGGTGTGCTCACCACGGTGTCCCCCGCAGCCGGCACATTGAGTAGTTTAACAGCGCCCCACAGTGGCCAAGGGGGGCGGGCCCACCGCGGGATCGTCCTCCGCCGTCCCCCGTGCTGCAGGGCGGCGATCAGCTCGATCGGCTCGACCGGGCCTTTGATCCCACCGCCCGCCGGGTCGTGCTTATCACCTCACGGGCCGCATCCACTGTCGCCCCTACCAAGCCAGCGGGTACGTTGCCGGGCGGCGTATCGGGCATGCGCGGATGAGGATGAACGGGCGCCACTTTCTTCGCCGCCACGAGCTGATCACCGAGCTGGCTCAACATCTTTCTCCCGAGCGCCTGGCGGACGCTCGGAAATAGCTCCGTCTCCTCCTCCTTCACGTGGTGACGTACATTCTCCATGAGAACAGTCATCTTGGCCTCGAAGCGCTCATCCTCGGGATCGAGTCCATCCAGCTCCGACAGCACCCACTTCACTATGTGGTGCTCCTCGAGTGATTCGAGGACGAGGTCCCGTGTGCTGGCAACCGCCTCGCGCACTGCCGGGTAGAACACCTGCTCCTCGATGGCGGCGTGCACCGAGAGCTGCCGAATGACGTCGTCGGCGATCTTCCTCTTCGTGGCGAGGGCGCGCCCACCTGCCTTCTCGAAGGCCTTGAACAGCTTCTCGACGCTGCGATGATCCTCCCGCAGCAGGGTGATGGCATCCATTGGGACTCGTGATCCTCTTTCCTTCGGGCAGTACTCCTTCCTTACCCAACTGGCCGCCCCTCCATCCCACCGCATCGGTGCCAACAGTTCGCCCCGGGCCGCCGGCAGCAGCCCGGCCGGCGGTTGGTCAGCCGGCCCGGGACAACCAGCTCGACGCTCCGGCCAGATCGGCCACGAGGGATCGAAAAGCGCTCTCGCGAGCGGCATCGTCCCGCTCCCGGAGGACCGCCGACGGATGGATCGTGGCCATCACCGGTTTGCCGAAGGAGCCGTCGATCACTTCCCCTCTGCTCTTCGTGACGCGGAACCCCGGTCCGAGGATCGCCTGGGCGGCGGTCGCCCCGAGGCAGACGACGAGCGCCGGTTCGACAGCCTCGATCTCCGCCAAGAGCCAAGGCTTGCAGGCTGCGACCTCACGCGCCGAAGGCTTCTTGTGGAGACGCACCTTCCCGCGGGGCTCCCACTTGAAGTGCTTGACCGCGTTGGTCACGTAGGCATCGCTGCGGGCAATGCCCGCCGCGCCGAGGGCACGATCGAGCAGGTGCCCGGCCGGGCCGACGAACGGGGCCCCCTGCCGGTCCTCCTGGTCACCCGGCTGCTCCCCGACGAGCATCACCGGCGCCCCTTTCCGGCCCACGCCGAACACCGTCTGGGTCGCCCGCTCGAAGAGCCCGCAACCGCGGCACCCCGCGCTGGCCCTCTGCAAAGACGCCAGAGCGTCCTTGTCAGGCGGAAGGAAGTCCGCCGCCGTCATCGCCCCGCGGTCACGACTCGAGACGCGGCCGGAGCTCCCGGGAGTAGAACTCCAAGAAGCCATCCTGTTCCGGTCCGATCTGGTTCACGTACACCTCGTCGAATCCGGCTTCCAGGTACCTCGAGATCGCCTGCAGGTGCCGCTCGGGATCGGGGCCGCAGGGTATCTGGGAGGCGACCATCTCCTCGTCCACGAGCGTGGCGGCTTGCTCGAAGTGTGCCGGCATGGGGAGCTCCTGGTGCAGCTGCCCGGGGAGGCACTCAGTGGCCCACAGGTCATGAGCAAGCTTGCGCCCGCGGGCCTCGTCGTTGTCCCAGCAGATCTTCAACGCTGCGATGGCGAGGCTCTTGCCGCTCTCCTGGCGGAACTCTCGTACCGCGGCGGCATCCGGCTGGGTCGTGACGAACCCGTCGCCGATCCGGGCGGCCAGCTCGAGCGACTTGCCCCCGAAAGCCGACACTGCCACGAGCGGTGGCATCTCGGGCAGCGAGTAGAGCCGTGCGTTCTCGACCGTGTAGTAACGGCCATGATGGGTGACGACGCTGCCGGTCCAGAGCTGGCGCATGACGTCGACGGCCTCCTCGAGCATCTCGAGCCGCGTAGCCGCCGGCGGCCAACGATGGCCGAGGATGTGCTCGTTCAAGGCCTCTCCACTGCCGACACCGAGTACGAAACGCCCGTCCAGCATCAATTGGCAAGTGGCGGCAGCCTGGGCGACCACCGCCGGATGCATCCGCACCGTCGGACAGGTCACGCCGGTCGTCACCTTCATCCGCGTGGTGGCGGCGATCCCCCCGATGACGCTCCAGACGAATGGGCTCTCACCTTGAGCACCGGTCCAGGGATGAAAGTGATCGGAGATGAACACCGACGAGAAACCCATCTCCTCCCCACGTCGCGCCTGGCGCAGAAGCGACCCGGGCCCGTGCTCCTCGCTCGACAGGAAAAGACCAACCTGGGCCACTACGACTCTCCTTCCACTCCGGAAGCGACACCCCCCGACGCGCACCGCGTGGCGCTCCTACCCGAAGGGGAGCCTTCCAAACGCGCCCAGCATGGCCGTGTCGCGCACCGGGCCGGGCGGGCGAAGGAGACTCGTGCCGAAGTCAATGGCCCCTTGCCCAGAAGGCACAGCGGGCCCTTCCTGGCCGCCGCGGGCCAGGATCAGCTGCGGCGGCGGGCGACGAAGACCGGTATCTGCCGATCCGTCTTCGTCTGATATTCGGCATAGGGCGGATACGCGGCCACCGCCCGTTCCCACCACTGCTCCCGTTCGTCACCCTTCGCCTCGTGCACATCCGCGTCGAATGGTTCCGGGCCATCCTGCACCGTGACGGCGCTCGGATCGGCCTTCAGGTTGTGGTACCACACCGGATGGGCCGGCGCGCCCCCCTTCGACGCCACGAGGGCGTACTCGCCGTCGTGCTCGACGCGCATGACCGGGGTCTTGCGCAACCTGCCGCTCTTGTTGCCCCGCGTCGTCACGATCACCACCGGCAGGCCCGTGTCCCGCAGCGTGTTGGCCTCGCGACCTCCCGATGCCTCGTAGCTCTCGACTTGCTCCCGGACCCACTGTTGGGGGCTGGGCTCATACTCACCTTGAAGGGACATGGCGCAACTGTAACGAGGCGATCTGGCCCGCCCGGGGCCGGGCCGGGACATGCCCGGCCCCGGCCTCAGATGCTCACCAGCGGTACCAGCGGCCCCCTCCCGGGTGCACCACGAAACCGATCAGCCACAGCACAGCCACGACGATGGCTATCCACCACAACAGGTGGATGCTGAAGCCGACACCGAAAAGGATGAGGGCGAGCAAGGCCACGAGCAACAGAGCAAACATCACTGCTCCCTTCGCAGTGGGCGCTCTTCCGGCCAGGGGGGCGCATGTCGGCATGCGGCAGGAACCTAGAAGCACCGCTATTCGGCCCGCGGGGTCCTGGCGGGTGTGTCGCCGGGTGAATACCCCCCGGCAAGGGCGGCAAACCTCCTTGCTCGCCCACCCGGGGTCAGCGGCGGGCCCTGCCGGCCGCCTCGTTGACCACGTCGGCCGCCACCTCCGACAAGCGCCGCCGGGATCGACGAGCCTCGGCTCGAAGCCTCTCGAAAGCTTGCCTCGGCGCAATGCCCTCCCGACCGACGATCACCCCTTTTGCCTGCTCGACCACCACGCGTGCGTCGAGAGCATTGTGCAGCTGATCGACAACTTCACCTCGCTCCTCGCTCTGCATGGTGGCGGCGATAGCCAGAGCGGCCAAATCGGTGAAGGACATGATGGCCAGCTCGCCTTCGGGCGTCCATGCAAAGGCCTTGGAGGAGAAGACCGCCACCACCCCCACGGCGTCGGAAGCATATGGGATGGGGCTGACGAGAACTGCCCTCATCCCGGCCGCCACGGCGGCGGCAGAGAACTCACCCCAGCGTTCCTCGACTCCCAGATCATCAGCGCTGACCAACTCTTTCTCCTGAAACGCCGTGATGCACGGGCCGCGGCCATGTTCGAGCTGGAGTGACTCCAGCTGATCCAGGCGCGAGTCGGACACTGCGGCGTTGCGCAGTGTCATCTCCCCGTCCATGAGCATCAGGGCTGCACCGTCTACCGAGAACAGGTCGTGGGTCGTAGAGACGATTCGCCGCAGCTTCTCGTCCAAGTCACCCGAGCCGTACCGGAGGGTGTCGAGCCCTTTGAGAGCTGCCTTCAGCTCCGGGACGCTAAAGGGCACGGCCGCTCCCCCGCCACCGGGCAGGCACGCAGCAAAGGCCTCGTGAGGCGAGCCGCACTGTCCTCATCAGATTCACTTCGTCCTAGTTCCCACTTCTCTCCGGCTGTATGACATCCTGCCGGGCCGCCGGACCGGCGGCTAGGACGCGAAGAGGTAACCAGGCGACACGTGCACGCGGTTGCGGCCGGCCGACTTCGCCTCGTAGAGAGCCTCGTCGGCATAATCGAGCAGCTCGGCCACCGACGAGGCACGTTCCGGTGTCCAGCAGGTCACCCCGCCACTCAATGTCACCAACCACGGGGCGGCCGGTCGGGCCTCGTGTGGGATCGCCCAATCGATCACCGCCTGGCGGATCCGTCCCGCGGCGACGGCTGCGGCTGCGGCGGTGTCGCAGTCGGGCAGGAGCATCAGGAACTCCTCCCCGCCGTAGCGGTAGATGCTCTCGCCTGCCCGAATTGTCTTGTCGAAGCACCGTGCGAGCTGTCGTAGGACGTGGTCGCCTGCGATGTGGCCGTAGCGATCGTTGTAGAGCTTGAAGTAGTCGATGTCGAACAGCATCACACCGTAGGCCTGGCCGACCCGGAGCGCTCTGGCGTGAGTGCGTGCCAGGTCTCCTTCCATACGGCGGCGATTGCCGAGGCCGGTGAGAGGGTCGGTGAGCGACCGGTCGAGCAGTTCGAGATTGGCGTTCTCGAGCTGGGCGCGGAAGTCGGCCACTTGCCGATGCAAGACGGTGACCCGCTTTGCCGCGATGAGGCGGGTCTGCACGGCAAAGGGGTCGACGGGCTTGATCAAGTAGTCGTCCGCACCGGCGCTCATGCCCTCCAACACCTGTTCGGGATGCCCCAGCCCGGTGATCAACACCATGTAGATGTAACGGCCGTTCAGTTCGTCGCGCACGCGCCGGCACAGCTCTGGGCCGTCGAGGCCGGGCATCAGCCAATCCGTCAGCAGGACGTCGACGGCCTCCGTAGAGAGCACCTCCCATGCGCTCGACCCATCGTTCGCGACCAGGCATTCGTGCCCCAACTTGGCCACGATGGCCTTCAGCATCAGCCTGGTCGTGCTGTCGTCGTCCGCAATCAGGACGCGCATCAGGTTGTCGTCGTGAGCAGATTTAGCGCATCTCGCACTCGGGCGAACTCGGCATCGAAACGTTCGACAAGCTCAGGAGCGTCGTCGAGCTGTGCGAAGTTGCCCTGCGTCTCCATCTCGGCGCAGACGGCGGCGAGGGCGCTGGCGCCGATGTTGGCGCTGGCGCCTCTCAGGGTGTGGGCTGCCCGGGCCACCGCATGGGCATCGCCCTGTCCGACCACTCGGAGGAGCTCGACGCGTCCTTCCACCGTCTGGGCCAGGTACTGGCTGATGATCTCGACGAGCACGGCCCCGTCCCCGCCGTCGAGGCCGCGCAGGACCTCGATCTGGGACTGGTCCAGAGGATCGGACAGGTCGTTGCTCTCTGCCGAAGTCACCGGAGCCTGCACGACTTCATCAGGCACAGGTTTGAGGATCCATCGCCTGAGAACGTCGGCGACGTTGTCCGGGCGAACCGGCTTGGTGATGTAATCGTCCATTCCGATCGAGAGACACCTCTCCCGGTCGCCGTCCATCGCCGCCGCCGTCATGGCAATGATAGGCGTGTGGCGGGCGCTGCCCTCCATACGGCGAATCTGTGCGGTGGCCTCATAGCCGTCCATCTCAGGCATCTCGCAGTCCATGAGTACAGCGGCGTAGTCGGCCGTGCCCATGGCCGTGACCGCCTCCAGGCCGTTGTTGGCGATGACGAAGCTGTAGCCCAGCTTGGCGAGCACTTTCGAGCCCACCAGCTGGTTCATCTCGTTGTCCTCCACGAGCAGGATCGTGCCCGTTCCCTGCTCCTCGGCGGTTGGATCCCTTCTGGAGGTGATCGACGGGATCGGGAGCACGTCGTCGTTGAGCCCGTTGATCAAGCAGTCGAAGAGCTCCGAGGAGCGGACCGGCTTGGTCAGGCTGCCGGCGAAACCACGCAAGTGAGACTCGGCTGCGCCGAGCCGCTCCCCCGAGGAGCTGAGGAGGAACAGGGTCATCGTCGTGGTGGCCGGATTCCGCCTTCAACAGCTTCGCCAGCTCCACGCCGTCCATGCCCGGCATGTTCAGGTCAAGCACGCCCACGTCGAAGATCTCACCGGCTTGGGCGGCCGCGGTAGCGATCCCGATCGCCTCGTATCCGTCCGCGGCTTCGACGGCCTCGACTCCCCAGGAGCGCAGCTGCTGGCGCAGGATTGTCCTGTTCGTGGCATTGTCGTCGACTATCAAGGCGCTGCGGCTGGCAAGGCTCGGCGTGTCCGCGCCGGTCCCACAGGAACGCTCGCTCGCGGCACGGGCCAACGACAGCTCGAACCAGAACGTCGAGCCCTCCGCCGGGGTACTGACGAGGCCCAGCTTGCCGCCCATCAGCTCGACTAGCTGCCGGCAGATGGCCAGCCCGAGGCCGGTGCCGCCGAACCTGCGAGTGGTGGACGAGTCGGCCTGGGCGAAGGGACGGAACAAGCGCACTTGGTCAGTGGTGGCGATGCCGATGCCCTCGTCGACCACTTCGAACCGGAGCGCGACGCGGTCGCTGTTCTCGTCAAGCACGAGGACGCGGATGACCACCTCGCCCTCCGGCGTGAACTTCACTGCATTCGACCCCAGGTTGAGGAGCACCTGCTGGATCCTGACCGAATCGCCCAACAGCGCCGACGGAACGTCAGGGTGGACGTCGACCAGCAGCTCGACCCCCTTCCCGTGGGCGGCGCCGGCGAGGATGCGTCCAACGTCATCGGCTATCCCGGCCACGCTGAGCGGTGCTTCCTCGAGGTCCAGTTGACCGGCTTCGATCTTCGAGAAGTCCAATATGCCGTTGATGATCACCAGTAGATTTTCCGCCGACACCTTGACACCCGATGCGAGCTCCTGCTGGTCAGGATCGAGGCTCGTCCCGAGCAACAGCTCGGTGAGGCCGATCACACCGTTCATCGGCGTGCGGATCTCATGGCTCATGGTGGACAGGAATTCCGACTTGGCCTTGGATGCCATCATGGCTCCGTCCCGGGCGGCAACGAGGTCCTCGGCCGCATGGCGCTCCTCGGTGACGTCGCCACCATTGAGCACGTAGCCGCGCACCGCGGGGTCGTCGAGACGGTCGGTGGCGGTCCAGGCGATCCTTCGCCACTCACCCTCACGATGGCGCACGCGGGTCTCGAATGCGACGGTGGCGATGTGCTCATTCCTGAGGCCGTTCAGGTGCGCCGTCATTGACTCGGTGTCGTCCGGGTGGACAAGCTCGGGCAACGGGCGGTCTCTCAGGTCCTCGGGCACGTATCCCAGCACGCGCTCTGAAGAGGGCGTGATGTACGCAATTGCAAGGTCGGCCTCGGCTACGACGATGATGTCCCACGCGTTGTCTATGAGCGACCCGAACCGGGCCGAGTTGAGCGCCTGCGCCCGGCGAACCGTGAGAATGAGGCGCACTGCGGCTACGAGCAGTGTGGCGGTCGCGAGCCCGACCGCCACCCTACCCACATGTCCCACACTGGCCAGGAAGAGTATGACCATGCTGCCGACCGCACCGAGAAGTGGCAGCGCGAACCCTCCGCTTTTCTCGGCACCTACCTTTTCCGCGTTGACCGGCAGAAGCCATGTCGCCATAGCGAGCAGCAGCAATGAGATCGGCCAGGCCACCGCGTTGGCGATATAGCCGACCTTGCTGTTCGGCTCGAGAAGGCTGAACAAATCCCCTGTTGCATTGGAGGACATGGCCACACTGGCGACCCAGAAGAAGCGTCGATATCGCCTCGGAAGAACCGCAAGACCGCCCACGGCAAGGCAGAGAAGAAGGAGGTCTCCGACAGGGTACGCCATCGTGGTGGCAGCGGAGAGGTTGCTTCCACCTGCGGCCCTCAAGACAGGGGCGAAGACGAAGGCGGCCGAAATCGAGGCTGCCCCCAACCCGGCGATCAAGCCGTCGAGAGACGTGGCGAAAGGAGAAGCGCCCTTTCCCCGACGGATGACCATCATAAATGCGATGTAGCACAGGGGGAAGAAGGCGAGGTAGAACCCGTCAGCAGCAGACGGAACTGCCGGCGTGGCCCCCCAGAGCGACTCGAAGGTCAGGACGGTGTCTCCGAGGCCCCAGACAATGCACGCCCCGCCCAACACCAGCGGGATCGCTCTCGCCGTCGATGAGCTCGAGCGCCACGACGGGTTGAAGTACCGCCGTAGGCAGAGTACACCCATGGCCAATTCGAAGAGGTCGACGCCCCATCCGTCCACTGGCGTGTAATAGGAGCCGGTTTGCCTCAAGGCGAGCGAGGCCACGAGCACCATGATCATCAAGGCGCTGACACCGAACATCCATCGCAGGCGGTTGTCGATCCCGCCGAGACTCAAAGACTTCACCGGCTGCCTCTCATGCTTGAAGGACGCCGTCAACCGATGCCCACCCGAGCAACGGATCCAAGGCCGCTCATGCAGGCGAACGAGCACAACGTCCAGAATGAACGAGGTAGGCCGGGGCCGGGGCACTGAGCCGTCGTCCTGGAGGCATAGCCCGGCTGGGCGATTTCAGGACTCATGCAACTCCCTTTCGGCAGGTCGGCCGTCGGACTTGAATCGATATGCGGGGTCGCACGGCAGGCGTCACAGGCCCGCCCCGGGACCGGCGTGGCCGGCTGTGGAGCGCCGGAGCGTTGGAACTGGCGCGCTTGATCTTCTGCCCAGCATCAATGGGGAAACGCCCGCAGAAAGGCTCTACTTTTAATTCCGAGCCTGTTGAAGCCCCTATATCTGTGCTTCCCGCTGGCATGACAGGGCTTCGTGGTTCTCTCACTCCGGCCGGGCGACCACGATGGGGGGGCCGGGGTCGGCGCCGAGCCTCCGCGGAGCGGTAACGCGACGTTGGCGGGATCGACCACGTGGACGGGGAGAGGTCGCGGCCAAAGGGCCTCATCGCTTGATCATTCCGGCTGGGATCTGCATCGCCGCTCCGCTCCTGCAGGCTCTCCTGCCCACCTGATGGCAGTGTAAACCACGTAGAGCGGTCGGGTGACCACACAGCAGCAAAGCCATCTTCCGGGGATTAAGTCGGCTCCGGACTGATCGATCGGACCGGTGTCTACACGTCCCGGTAGCGAAACAGCAGCCCTCCCAGCACAAGTGCGCCCAGGGCCCACGCCGTCAGCACGCCGAGGCCAGCCCAAGGGCTGAGGGGCAGTGCCCTCAGGTGGCGGGTCGCTTTGATGGCGGTACCCGCCGTCATCGGACCGATCTGCTGCAGATGGCGCGACCAGGCCGGGTCGGGGACCACGGCGGCGAGGAGCGGGAACAAGTAGAGCAGCCCGAGGACGATGCCTATCGCCGCCACCGGCTCGCGCACGACAGTGGCGACACCAAGACTGAGAAGGGCGATCAAGGCCAGGTACAGCACTGTCCCTCCCGCTGCCCGCAAGTTCGTCGCGCTGGCGAGCGAAGTCATCTCGTATCCGCGGGCGACCGTCAGCCCGTTGCCGGCGAGAACGGCGCCCGCGATCAGCACCGACCCGAGCACCGCGACGGTCCCTGCCGCGAGCGAGAGCACGGCGGCAATGAGGGCTTTGGCCATCAGGACCAGGTGGCGTTGCGGTGAAGCTGCGACAGTGAGGCTGATCAAACCGCAGTCGTACTCGCCGCTGATCAGCAGCACCGCGAGCACGGCGACGACGGCCTGACCGACGTCCACGCCAATGAGGCTCAGCTGGGTGGTGTCGAGACTCGTGCCGTTGTTCGTGGGGTTCTGGGCGGCGGCGACGGCCGCGGAGAGCCCTACCGTCACCACGACCGTGGCGAGGAGGAGCCAGGCAGCGGTGGGCAGACTGCGGACTTTTGTCCATTCCGCATGCAGAACGTCTCTCATACGTCTCTCCGAACGAGAAGGTAGTTGGCGAGAACGAGCGCTGCGACCACATAGGCGCAGAGCACGAGGAACCCGCCCCACTGCGGCAGCGGGTAATAGCCGAATTGAGGCCAGTAAGAGGTTGCGACTTGCGAGAACGGCTGAAGTGACTGTTCGACGGCGAAGCCGGCTGCGGGGGTGAGCCGCAACAGCCATTCGCCCACCCCGGCAGGGAGAACGGCGGCCACGGAGAGGAACTCGGGCAGCACGAACAAAGCAAGGAGGCCGACGATCACGCCTGCGCCATGGCGCAGGACAGTGCCGAGGGCGAGCGCCAGCACTGCGCCGGCGGCGAGCACAGAGCCCACACCGACGATCATCCGTATCTCGGTGAGAGTGCTCACGGGATAGATGAGGTTGCCATTCGAGCGCAGCAGTGAACCGCCGACGGTGACGCACACCGTGGCGGCGACCACCCCTACGACGAAACTGACCGCCCCGATGACTACAGCCTTCGCGGCCAATACCCGTCCTCGCCGGGGCGATGCCGCGAGCGTCGTGCGGATAAGGTCCCTCCTGTATTCACCGGTGATGAAGACCGTTGCGAGCACGATCAGCACGAGTAGGCCGAGGAAGCCCCCGACGAGGGTGATCTCGAGCGGTTGGCCGATTCCTGCTGCGCCGCCGAGGGCAGCCGGGGCGATGTCGCCGGATCCGGCCACGGTGAAGGTGTTGTTCGCATGCTGGTAGTAGCCGGCGACGCTCGGATAGGCCCCATCAGCGCGAGCGCCGAATGTGCGGCCCTGCCAGGTGCCGCCCGTAGCGGCATGATCGAGCGTGACATGGTCGAAGGTCGCCTTTGCCAATGTCGGGAGGGTTGTCCCGCTGTGGCCGTGGACAATGTTGACCTGGGGTGATGCAACGAAGAGCCCGACCTCTAAGGTCGCCGCCGTCGTGGGCAGACTGACGCGGTCGATCTCGCTCCAGTTGTGCCCATCGGTCGAGTCGTAGCCGGTCACGATGTCGCCCGAGCGTGTCAGACGCAGCCAGCGGGGCGACTTCGCCGAGACCGGACCGGGAGTGCCGGCCACGTCGTTGACGTAGTTCCACTGCATCCGAACCCCGTCGGCGTGAGTGACCATCACCGCCGCATAGGCGGAACCCGCCGCATCGTTCGCCTTAACGATGAGCCCGGCCTTGGCCCAGGGCTCGGTAGTCCCCGGAGGCGGCACGGCGGTGCAGTTCGGCAATCTCGGCTGGCCCGGCGCCGGACTGCCCGCGTGACCGGGGCAGGTAAACGCGCCCGGCGCAGCCACCCCGAAGAGCGAGGTGACGCGAGCTGTAATCGTCCCGTCGCCCCGGAGCGGCTGACGCACGAAGAAAAATGTGTCAGTGACCGGCTCCCCCCCCGGACCGATCGCCACGTTCGGGTGAGCAACTACACCGTTGATCGAGCTCCGGCTCCCCTCGCCGGTCACGATAGCGAGCGCCACGGTCAGCACCAGGGCGAGGAGGATCGTGATCTTCCAGGCTCGCACGCTGTGCAACTTCGTCCATTCGGACCGCACGAGCTGGCCGAAGCTGTCCCTGCCGATCGGGAGGCTCGACCGGTAGAGGTTCATCGTGTCGCCTCCGCCGTGATCTCTGCGGCACGGAACTCGACCAAGTCCCTCGTCAGGTCCATGTAAGCCTCCTCGAGTGTCGCCAGTTGCGAGGACACCTCTGAGAATGGAACGCCCGACTGGCTGAGGAGCGAGACAATCGCTGCCGGTTCGAGGCCAGTGACCGTCAAGGTGTCCGGACCGGTAACGGCCACGGTCGCCCCAGCATCTGCCAGGGCAGTCATCGCCTCGTTGCGGGCGGTGGTGCGCAACGCCACTCGGCCACCGGAGGCCGCTGCCACCAACTCGGCCACGCTGCGCTCGGCGACGAGCCGACCGCGGCCGATCACGACGAGGTGGCTTGCCGTGTCCTGCAGCTCGCTCATCAGATGACTGGAGACGAGCACTGCCCGCCCCTCGCCGGCGAGACGACGGAGGAACCCGCGCATCCAGACGATGCCTTCGGGGTCGAGGCCGTTAAAGGGCTCGTCGAGCATCAAGACCGGCGGGTCGCCGAGCATCGCCGCCGCCAGGCCGAGTCGCTGGCGCATCCCGAGCGAGTAACCGCCCGCCTTGCGCTTGATGACGCTTCCGAGACCTGCCTGTTCGACGACCTCGACGACCCGCCGTGCGCCGAGCCCTTGCGAGTGGGCCAACCAGAGCAGGTGGTTGCGTCCGCTCCGGCTCGGGTGGAGCGCGTGCGCGTCGAGCAGGGAGCCGACGTGGCGGAGGGGGTGGCGCAGCTTGCGGTAGGGCTCCCCGCTGATGAGCGCCTGCCCCTCGTCGGCTGCATCGAGGCCGAGCACCACGCGCATCGTGGTCGTCTTGCCTGCCCCGTTCGGCCCCACGAACCCGGTCACATTACCGGCAGTCACGCTGAAGCTCAGGCCGTCGAGAGCGACCATCTGCCCGAAACGCTTCCTCACCCCCACCACATCTATCGCTGCGTCCATATGGGAAGACTGACAGGTGGGGGCCTGAAAGTCGTCACGGAGCAGAGCTATTTCCGGGCTCACTCCTGTGGGGGACGGGCGGCGCCTACCTCCCCCGTAGGGGGGAGCACGAATGTCGCTGCCAACGGTGACGCCACTGCTCACGCTCCGGTATCACAATGAAGGGCGTGATCTTGCGCCGGAGCGACTCCGCTCGCCGTTTGCTGGCGAGGCGCGCCACTCTTACGGTGTCCATCAGCGCGTTCGCCCTCGTCGCCGCCGTCGAGGCAGGTGTGGAGGCGGGTAACGGTCCCCACCGGGGGGCATACGTGTTTGGAGCTGCCCTCGTGGCGCTGTGCGCAACTCTCCCGCCGATCTTCCTCGGCCGAGTGTCAGCGGCCATCGCGACCACGGCCGGCAATCTTCTTGATCTCGCCCTCTTAGGGCACCTGACCATAGGAGGGTCCGCCATCGAGCTGATCGTGCTCTATCGGATATCTCGCGCCGGCACGGGCGGTTCGGATGGGACCGCCGGCGTGCGCCGCTGGGCAGGCGCGGCGCTGGCGACGGCACTCGGCGGGATCTTCCTGCTCGTCGCCCTGGTTGGCGGGACCCGACTGCACGAAGAGGAATACGTCTTGACCGTGCTGCTGGGCGCACTTGGGCCCTCGCTCGCGTGGGCAGGAGTTGCCGCCCGGGCGAGCGGCGAGGCGGTGGTGCAGCGCTCGGCGCGGCGGGACATCGCCGGCACCCTGCTCGAACACAGTGCCCGTGGGGAGCGCGCTCGTATCGCTCGTGAGCTGCACGACGTGGTCGCTCATCACATCTCGATCTTGGCGGTGCAGGCCGAGACGGCTCGGTTGACCACGCCCGGCATGCCGCCGGCCGGCGCCGCCAGGCTACGGGCGATCGGCGACACGGCCCGCACCGCTCTCACCGAGATGCGCCGGCTCCTTGGGGTGTTGCGTGAAGAAGCTCAGGGCGAGGTGCCGGCGCGGCGGCCGCAACCCGGCCTCGCACAGCTGAACGAGTTGCTCGACGAGGCTCGGGCCGCCTCGGGGACGGCGGTTCGGTTGATCCTGCGCGGTCGCTCCCTCCCGCTCGACCCAGTCGTCCAGCTCGCCGTCTACCGGATCGTGCAGGAGGCACTCACCAACGCTCGCCGCCACGCTCCGGGTGCCGCTGTCGACGTCGAGCTGCATTACGAAGGCGCGTTCCTCGGCCTATGGATACGTGACAACGGCCCCGGTCCGGCCGTGTCGCCTCCATCGCCGAGTCCGGCCGCAGACCCCGGTACCGGCGGGCACGGGCTGCAGGGCATGCGGGAGCGGGCCGTGGCGGTGGGAGGCAAGCTGCGCACCGGCGCAGCCGCGGGTGGCGGGTTCCTGGTCGAGGTCCGGCTGCCTGCAGCGACCGGGGAGGCGGGATCGCCTTGAGCGGCGTGAGGGTCGTAGTGGCTGATGACCATGGCGTGGTGAGGGCCGGTTTTGCCGAGCTGCTCGATACGCAGCCCGACTTCAAGGTCGTCGGGACCGCTGCCGACGGAGGCGAGGCAGTGCGGGTCTGCACCTCGCTCCGACCAGATGTCGTATTGATGGACGTCCGCATGCCTGTGATGGACGGCATCGAGGCGACGCGCCGGCTGGCCGCGCTGGCGCTGGGAGAGCACGGTCCGCGGGTGATCATCCTCACCACCTTCGATCTCGACGACTACGTGTACGAAGCCCTGCGCGCCGGTGCCAGCGGCTTCCTCCTCAAGGACGTAATGGCCGAGCAGCTCTTTGATGCCGTGCGGGTGGTGGCAGGTGGCGATGCCCTCCTCGCCCCCGGGATCACCCGGCGCCTCATCAGTGAGTTCGTGCACCTGGCCCCGGCAGCCACGGGACAGGCCGCGCTCTCTTCTCTCACCAAACGTGAGAACGAGGTCCTCCGCCTGGTCGCAGAGGGGCTCTCCAACATCGAGATCGCTGCGCGCCTGGTCGTGACTGACGAGACGGTGAAGTCCCACATCAGCCGGGTGTTGAGCAAGCTCGGTCTGCGGGACCGCACGCAGGCAGTGATCGCCGCTTACGAGTCGGGCCTCGTCGTGCCCCGCCGCCTTCCGTGAGTGGACCGTATTTTGCCGCCTGCTGCGGCCGGTCGATTCGGCACCCCCGGCAGGACTCGAACCTGCGACCGTCTGCTTAGAAGGCAGCTGCTCTGTCCAACTGAGCTACGGGGGCTAACTGGGTCCATTCTGTCTGATCCCTCACCGAGCAACGGCACCGCCGTTTGCGACGTAACGTCGGGGGACGCTGTCCGCGTCGGCCGGAGCCACGACGACGGGACGACCAGAATGGACCTGAGACCGATGCCGCCCGCCCTGGTCGAGGCGGCTCTGCGAGGAGGACGTCAGGAGTGGCTGGCTACCCTCTCCTCCACCATCGAGGAGTTGGGTCGACTTTGGTCGCTCGTAGTTGGCGCGCCGTTCCAGCCGGGTGGTCAGACGGCCTGGGTGGCGCCGGCGCGCGACGCTCGGGGTAACGAGCTTGTCCTGAAGGTGGCCTGGCGGCATTGGGAGGCCGCCCACGAAGCCGACGGGCTGCGTCAGTGGGACGGTGCCGGTGCGGTCCGGCTGCATGCCCACGAGGATCTGCACGACACCGTCGCCCTGCTGCTCGAGCGCTGCCGTCCCGGACAACCGTTGGCTTCCCGGCCTGAGCCGGAGCAGGATGTCATCGTCTCCGGTCTGCTGCGCCAGCTGTGGCGGGCGCCTTCGCCGGAAAGTTTCCGGCCGCTCCAGGTGATGTGTGAGGCGTGGGCGGACGAGTTCGAGGCGAAGAGCGGCTCGAGCCGTACCAAGCTCGACCCCGGCTTGGCCCGGGAGGGCATTGGGCTCTTCCGCACTCTTCCCACGACAGCAGACGAGCACGTGCTGCTCTGCACCGACCTGCACGCGGAGAACGTCCTGTCCGCCGAGCGCGCACCCTGGCTCGTCATCGATCCCAAGCCCCATGTCGGAGATCCCACCTACGACGCCCTCCAGCACATGCTGAACTGCCCGCACAGATTGAGAGCCGACCCCCGCGCGCTGGCTCGACGAATGGCCGAGCTACTCCGGCTCGACCCTGAGCGGCTTCTGCTCTGGCTATTTGCCCGCTGCGTGCAGGAGTCAGCCGATCGGCCCGAGCTCGCGCGAGTCGCTCGTTGCATCGCACCCGGCTAGAAAAAGGTCGGCGGACCGGGTCACCTAAAGCGCAGGCAACCTCCATGCCTCGTCGAAGCCGCCCCTGCACACGGTGAGCTCCATCTGAGTGCCGTTGGTGCCCCTGGTCGTGGGGTCGAACAGGCAGTACGGTGTGCCGTTCCGCGTTGAGGCACCCTGGTTGATCAGCCCGAAGCGAGAGCCCACGCTCCACAGCTGGGTCGTGCCGCCATCGCACGGGTTGAGGACCACGTTGACGGTGCCCGTCTGGCCGGAGTTCGCACTGTCGAGGCAATGACCGTTTACCTGGATCGTGCCGTCCGACTCGATCGTCCATCTCTGCTCGGGGTCGCCGGAACAGGTCATGACCTCGACCGGTGTGGCCGGCGCCACCGAGTCGCCCGTGTCATCGAGGCACGGGATCTGGTCGTTGACCTGAATCTGCTCCGGCCAAATCTCACCGTTGGCCGGAGCCGGCGGTGGACCCTGGGCCGACGGCAGCGGCCACACCTGGCTCGTCGCACCGTCACAGGTCCAGATCTGCAGGGGGTTGCCGTTCGTGGTGCTCCTCCCCGTGTCGGCCAGACAGACTTGGCCGTGCCCCGCAGCGGCGGTGGCCCCGGCGTTGACCAGGGTGTTCCCCGTGCCCTGGGTCCACCGCTGGGTCGGCCTTCCCGAGGCGCACGTGCTCAGCACGACCGCGGTACCGCTCGGAGTGGCACCGCCGGCGGTGTCGAGGCAGAGCCCGTTGATCTCGATGGCGCCGTCTGCCTCGACACTCCAACTCTGCTCGGCATCGTTCACGCAGGTGCGCAGCTCGGCCGGCGTGCCGCTGGTGGAGCCGTCGCCGGGATCATCCATGCACATGGGGTTGCCGGTGTTCGCACCATCTTCATCGGTGAACAGCCCGGACGGGATGGGCCCCCCGGCAGTGCCGGACGTCGAGGAAGCGACCGGGAAGATCGCTTCCTCGCTGTGATAGGCGCCGGCAATGCTGTCGACGTCCGTTCCTTGCACGAGCCCGGCTTTCGCATTGTCGTAAGTGTTCGCCGGGAAGGTGCCGAGGTACATCGTGCCGTTCCCGCGCAGCGTCTGGGGGTGCCACCAGGGCAGGCCCAAGCCGGTGTTGGCATCGAGGGCCGACAGGCCGTCAACCAGCACGGCGTTGGGCTCGCAGACGTAGTTCTTGCCGCAGAAGTTGTTGACCCACCGATTGTGGCCGCCGGCGTAGACGACGCTTCCGGCCACGGCCACTGAATAGAACGAGTCCTCGCCGGACCAGTTGATCCATGACGGCGGCACATTGTGCACATTGCCATCGCTCCAGGCAAGCTCGGAGGTACCCGTATCGAACCTGGCCACTGCGTCGCAGACCCCGAACGGCGTGAACCCGTCCCCGGACAAGCCGGTGGCCGCAGTCACGATGAAGCTGCCGTCCGGCGAGCTGGCCAGGCCGCGTATGTAGTCGTGCTCGTCCTCACAGTTGTTGGAAAGAATCGGCGCCGTGAAGACGGTCAGGTGGGCCGAGCCGCCAATGGTGCTCCCGGTATCGATGACGGCCAGCCTCGGCCGATGCTGCCCGTTCACCTTGAGGAATGACCCTGCTAAGGCCAGGTGACCGCCGTCGGGCGACAGCGTCATGGCGTCGACCCTGTCCGCCAGCCCGGTGATCGGGTCGCTCACGGAGAAGGGAAAAGAGTTGTCGAGAGCACCGGTGGAGGCGTTCAGCCGGGCGAGGTCCTCCACTTGGGTGCGGTTGGCGAAGGTCGTGATGCCGTCCGCACTGGTGAACTGGCCGGCGACGTACAGCGCCTTGTGGTCCGGGCTGAGCGCCAGGGCCTGCACTTGGTTGCCCACGCTCCCCTTGAAGCCGCCCACGACGGAGCCATCCGCCGTTGATCCGGTAGTCACGCCCGGTCGGACGTTCAACTCGACGAGTCCCGGGTGACTGGAACCGTTCACGGTCGAGAATTGCCCGCCCACGTAGACCGTGTCATCGGGGCCTGCCACCACGGCCCAGGCAGGCCCGGCATTCAGGACCGGCACGAAATGAGGGTCGATCTTTCCGTTGCCGGCTGAGTAGGCAAAAATGTCGTCCCTCTTGACCTGAGTCCCCGAGGCGCACCGCTCAGTTGAGACCACTGGTGGCTGACACACCTCGGTGAATGCGCCCACTGCGACTATGTCGCCATTCACGTACGCCGTGTCGTACACCTCGGACTGACACCCGATCACACCGGCACCGAAGAACGTCGTGTTGCAGTACGTCCTACCCACTGTGGGCCCGCCGGAGACCTCCGGCGTCCAGCTCTCGGCCGTCTGGGACACCACGCTCGGGAGCTGCTGTGAGGCACCGGCCGACAACGCGAAGCCGAGCGACGCCAGCAAGCTGGTGAGGGCCGTGGCCATCAGGCTTGCGAGCCTTGCTTTGCGGGGCATCAGAACCCGCCATGGACTGCTGCGGCAGCCCTGCCGGTCGAACCGCGTCGGGAGAAGGCTTTACGCACGCTGCCACTCTTAGCACGGAGGGCCACGATGATCGAGGTTCCTCATTGGCGATCGGTGAGATCAGCCGGAACACCTCCTAAAGGTCTACCGGGACTGCCGAGGGCAGGCTCGTGGTGCTTTCACAAGGACGCCCCCGCCTCAGCCAACTGCTCCTCGGGATCCTCTCCTGCTCATCGGAGCGGGAGAGGCCGACGACTGCTCCGCGCCAGTCACAGGCACGTACGCTCGCACCTGTGACGGGCAAAGCGTCAGACCACGCGGCCGGCCCGCCTCCCCGACCCGGTGCTTCGGCGCGCAGCAGCGAGCGGCGGCAGGGTAGGCGATCTGCCTCGCGCATAGCCTCACGCGCCGCCACTGGGGCGGGACGAGGTGCCTCGGCAGGGGCAGAGCGACTCACGGTGCTGTTCGGCGGCCCCGCCCGGACCAGGGTGATCGTCTTACTCGCCTGCGTGCTCGCGCTCGCCAGTGCCGACGCCGCCACTGTGGGTGCGTCGGCCATCGAGCTCGTCCGGGGGCTCCACATCAACAACGCAGACGTTGGCCTCCTTGTCGCGGTCAGCTCAGTCGTGGGTGCGGTGGCGTCCATCC
This sequence comes from uncultured Actinomycetota bacterium, assembly GCA_963754255.1. Taxonomy (GTDB): domain Bacteria; phylum Actinomycetota; class Acidimicrobiia; order Acidimicrobiales; family Bog-793; genus CAVWEW01. The sequence goes on along the minus strand of CAVWEW010000001.1, from coordinate 418,673 downwards.
CTTTCGGTATTCTCGCCGACCGCGTCCGCCGTACCTGGACGTTGTCCTTCGCAGTCGGCTTGTGGGGTATGGCCATGCTGCTGAGCGCAACCGCCCGCTCCTTCGACGGCCTTCTCTTCTGGCGCCTTTGGCTCGGTGTTGTCACCGCCGCGGCCGGTCCCGCAGTCGCCTCGCTCGTAGGCGACTACTTCCCGAGCGGTGAACGCGGAAAGATCTACAGCTACATCCTCACCGGCGAACTCGTCGGAGCCGGCGTCGGCTTCGCCGTCACCGGCGATGTCGCCGCCCTGTCATGGCGGGCTGCCTTCGTGATCCTCGCCCTGGCAGCCTTTCCCCTCGCCTGGTTCCTCTTCCGCCTGCCCGAGCCTCTCCGCGGCGGTGCCGGAGTGCTCAGGCCGGCGGGGATGGCAGGTGACGAGGCGCTGGCAGACGGCGGGCTGGGGCAGCCCGGTCCCGGTCGCCACTACAAGCGTTCAGACAACGAGGAACCGCACGTCTCCGGTCCGGACGTCGCCGGGGGGCCGCAGGTCACCGATGCCCAGCGCCTCGCCTCGGAGAGAGGGATCGCCCCCGACTACCGCCTGGTCCGCTTGGCGGAGCGCAAGGGCATGGGTCTCATCACGGCCGTGCGCTACGTGCTCGCAGTGAAGACGAACGTGGCGCTCATCATCTCGAGTGCCTGCGGGTACTACTTTCTCGCCGGCGTGTCGACCTTCGGGGTCGAGTTCGTGCGCAACCACTATCACGTCAACGCGGCTTTCGCCAACTTGCTCATGATAGTTGTCGGCGGAGGAGCAGCGATAGGCGTCATGGCGTCTGGGCCGGCGGCGGACGCCTGGCTGCGTCGCGGGCGCCTGAAGGCGCGCATCCTCGTGGCGGCCATCGCCGCCACGCTCACCGTCCTTCTCTTCATACCGGCGCTCCTCAGCAGCAGCATCATCACCGCGCTCCCATACGTGATCTTTGCCGCCGGCGCCCTGTCGGCCCAGAACCCGCCCATCGACGCAGCCAGGCTCGACATCATGCCCGCCAATCTGTGGGGGAGGGCCGAGGGTATCCGCACCTTCCTGCGCACAATGGCTCAGGCTTTGGCCCCCCTGCTGTTCGGGCTCGTCTCTGACCAGATCGGCCTGCAGGCGACCTTCCTCGTCATGCTCCTGCCGCTCGCGGCCAGTGCGTTCTTCCTCTTCAGGGCCATGCGCACCTACCCGGGCGATGTGGCGACTGCAGCGGCCGCCTCCGGCAGGCCGGACGGAGCTGCGGCCTGACAGTTGAAGGAACCGGCCGGCTTAACCGGCGATGTCCTTGCCTCAGCCGCGCCGGAGCCAGCTCGGAGGTGCCCCGCCAACAGAGCCTGCGCCGGTAGGGGGCTTGATCGGCCCTTGGATGGCGTTGCGTCAAAGGTTATTCCTCCCATTCGTTCAAGGTCCGCCGAACGGTTGCCGATACCAGCCTCCGGCGGAGGTTTTGGCAAATGTTCTCGAAGAAGCTTTGGTTCAGCATCATTCGCGGCCTGGCGGCGCTCGCTGTGGTGACCCTCCTTCTGGTTCCGGCCACGGTGGCGAACGCATCAACACCGACCAGCCCGACGCTCCTCGGGTCCTCAGTCTCGTCGTCTTCAGATCTGGCGGCGAAGACCACCCAGTTCGGCCAGCTGCCGGTCGTGCGGGTCTATTTTCCGGGCCTACCCCCGGCAGATGCCTGGAGCACCGGGCTCGCCGGCGCCAACGCTTCGGCGGTCGTGGTCTCGTTCAAGGTCCTGCCCCAGTACATCATCTCGGACTCGAACGACCCAGCCCACAAGGCCGCCATCAGCGCAATCGCGAACTTCTTCGACACCGCCCCCACCGGCCGTCCCATCTACTACGTCTATTGGCACGAGCCGGAAGACAACATCGCCGCCAAGGATTTCACCTTGGCGGACTACCTCACCGCCTGGGGCGACGTCGTCAAGCTTGCGGACGACGCCCACAAGACAAACCTTCACTCGACCCTCGTGCTGATGGGTTTCGACGTACTCCCGGACTCGGGGCGCAACTGGAAGAGCTACCTGCCGCCGGGGAACATCATTTCCACCATCAGCTGGGACGCCTACCCGGTGAACGGGGAGGGCATTCCGTCACCGGAGTCATTCATGGGTGCTGACGTGGCGGCGGCCAAAGCGGCGGGCATGCCCTTCGGCTTCAGCGAGTTCAACACCGCCACGGTCACCGGTCGACCTGCGTGGCTGACATCTGTCGGTACCTACATCGCCAGCAGCGGCGCCATCTATGGCACCCTCTACGACGCAAGCCAGAACGGCGGACTCGCCGGCTCAGGCACCTTCGTCATCTCCGACCTGCCGTCGGAGAACGCCTGGAAGGGTTCCGTGGCCGATGGGGCAGTCGACACCCAGCCACCGACCGTCCCGCAGGCCGTGACCGGGAGTCCTGTGAACGACAACGAGGTCAACTTGAGCTGGACCGCCTCCACCGACGACGTTGCGGTCGCCGGCTACTACATCTACCGCAACGGCGTGTGGGTCGGCAGCTCTCCCACCGCTTCGTACACCGACCAAGGCCTGACCAGAGCGACCTCGTACCAATACTCCGTCTACGCCTACGACGAGGTCGGCAACATGAGCGCCGAAAGCGGCTTCGTGTCCGTCACCACAATGGACGTTGCTCCGCCGACTTCGCCATCCGATCTCACAGTCTTCGTGGCGATCAGCCAACTTAGGTTGAATTGGACTGCATCGACAGACGACGCCGGCACGCTCGCAGGCTACGACATCTACTGCGACGGGAGGCGCGTGGGCGCTACTGCTGCAACCAACTACTTGGCCACCCAACTCAACCAGGGAACCACATATCGCTACACCATCGAGGCGTATGACAGCGCAGGCAACACGAGCCCTCAGAGCATGGAGCTCACAGCGACCACGTTGACGCTGTCACGCGGACCGCGGGAGGCCTTCAGCTCGCCTCCAACACTTGGTTTGAACGAGAACTCCTTCGGCGTAGCAATCGTCCAGTACGGGCTGAAGTGGCTCGGGTTCTATTCTGCGACAGGCATAGTGAACGGTCACTACGGCCCGGTAACCGACGCCGCCATTCGGGCGTTCCAAAAGCGGTACAACTGTCAACCACCCCACAGCCAGGCACACTTCGGCCCTGGCTCGTGGGATGCCCTGACGAGCGCACGGGGCTCGGCCACGTCCCTTCCCACCCTTGTCTGGAACGAGAGCTCCTTCGGCGTCGTGATAGTCCAGTACTCGCTGCAGCGGCTCGGCTTCTATCCTCGCTCCAGCGGCGTGACCGGTCGCTACAACTCGGTCACCGACAGCGCGATCCGAGCGTTCCAGAGCCGCTACAACTCCGTGCCGGCCTACGGCGCCTCCCGCTTCGGCAACGGCTCGTGGTACGCACTGACCAATGCCACCGTCGGCTAACGAGTTTTCGCCTCGCCGCCCTTAACCCGTAGTCGCCCCTTAGCCCCCGTCAGGAGTCCTGCTGACCAACTCTGGACGGACCACCGATAGGCGTGCCGAAAAGAACTCCTTGAGCAGCTGAGCCTTCCGCGGGACCGCCCCGGACGCAACACACTCACGACCGGCTTAGCTCACCCTCGTCCTTTGGTTGAGCTTAAGTGCGCCATCTCAAAGGTCGATGGAACTTTGTGGACCCACGGCAGCTGCGAACGCCCCGGGGCGGGGCGCGCTCTCCTCCGACCCCGCAGCCGTGCCTCGAGAGTGACTCTCAACCTTCCTCGGCGGTGATTCGATGCGCCGCCGGGCCGCGACTTCGGGCGCTCTCGTACACATTTGTCCGCGACACCTTCTCTGTCACATATGTGGGCGAGCAGCTGGCCCAAGATCTCGATCTCTCTTCTGAGATCAGCCGCTCTCGCAAGGAGTACCTGCACCTCGTTCATCCGGAGGACCGGGCCCGGTGCATGGCGGAGCACATGGAGGCTCTCGTCACTGGCCACCTCTCGACCGAGTACCGGCTCGTGACGGGCGCGGACGGGACGGTCTGGGTCTATGACGATGCCCTCGCCGTGGTCGACGAGAGGACCGGCCGGCGTCGCCTGGTCGGCTTCTGCATCGATGCCACCTCTCGCAGGCGCGTCGAAGAGGAGCTACGGGCGAGCAACGAGCAATTCCGCGCAGTCACGGCGAACGTCCCGGGTGCCGTCTACCGCTGCGAGGTCAGCCACGAGTGGACGATCCGGTTCATAAGCGACCACATCGAGCAGCTGGTCGGCTATCCAGCGAGTGACTTCGTGGCCAACCGGGTCCGCACTTACGGTTCGATCATCTGTCCAGACGACCGCCCCTTCGTGATCGAGAAGGTAAACGAGGCTCTCTCGAGAGGCTCGGACTACTCCCTCGAATATCGTCTCGTTCACGCTGACGGCACTCCGCGCTGGGTGGCCGAACATGGCCGGGCCGTACCGGGACCGGACGGAGAGCCGGAGTGGCTCGACGGGGTGATCTTCGACATCTCTCGAGCAAAGCTCGCCGAACATGCCAGAGATCAAGCAGAGGATCAGTTGAGACATCAAGCTCTCCACGACGCGCTCACCGGGCTACCGAATCGTGTCCTCTTCCACCAACGCGTCACCGAAGCCCTCACCGTGGCCAGGAGCAAAGGACTCGAGGTGGTCGTGCTGATGCTCGACCTCGATCGCTTCAAGGAGATCAACGACACGTTGGGTCACGCCGCCGGCGACGATCTCTTAAAAGAGGTGGCCCGGCGACTCTCGAGCGCGCTACGGGCGAGCGACTCGATCGCCAGGCTCGGCGGTGACGAATTCGCCATTCTGCTACCGCACGCCTCCGCTGCGGATTATGCCGAGATCGCCGGAAGGGTGGCCCGCTGCCTCGAGGAGCCGATCATCGTGGACGAGCTGCCCCTGAATATCCAGATCAGTACCGGGCTGGCCTCGTTCCCAAGGGACAGCGACGATGCTCGAGAGCTCCTACAGCGGGCGGACGTCGCCATGTACGTGGCCAAGGCGACCAATTGCCCCTATGCCAGCTACGACCCGTCGACGGACAGGCACGATCCGAGCCGGCTGTCTCTCATCGACGAGCTGCGGAGAGCAATCGATCGCCGCGAGCTCGTCGTCTTCTATCAACCGCAGGTCAACGTGCACGAGGGGGGCACCGCTGGCGTCGAGGCGCTGATTCGCTGGCCGCACCCGGAACACGGTCTCGTGCCGCCTGATGAGTTCCTCCCCTTCGCGCAGGAGACCGGGGTCATCAAGCAGCTCACGAGCTACCTGCTCGAGGAATCACTACGGCAGTGCCGCATCTGGATGGGCGGGAAGCGTCCGCTGCGTGTCGCCGTAAAGCTGGCGATGCGCAACATCATCGATGTCGCCTTCCCCGACGAGGTCGCCGCGTTGCTCGAGCGATGGAGCGTGCCGGCGGTGCTGCTCGAGTTCGAGATCACCGAGGACTCCATCGCGGCTGATCCTTGGCGAGTGAAGGCCGTCGTGGACCGGCTCGCTGCAATGGGCGTGCGGCTCTCGGTCGACGGCTTCGGCACGGGCTACTCGTCGCTCGGCTACTTGAAGCGCCTCCCAATCGACGGGATCAAGATCGACCGATCGTTCGTCATCAATATGATCAGTTTCCCCGAGGATGCAGCTGTCGTGAAAACAATTGTCGCTCTCGCCCACAATCTCGGCCTGGAGGCCCTGGCTGAAGGGGTCGAGAATCTCGAGGTGCTGCAAAGTCTCGAGGAGATGGGCTGTGACCTGGCTCAGGGCGACTACGTCTGCAAGCCACTGCCGGCGGAGCAGGTTGCCGTCTGGATGGACGTTGCGCCTGGCATGACAGACGACGTCGCCGGTCGTCACCAGGAGACAGCCGGGTGGCAGGGGCGGCCAGTCCCCGTGGTGTCCTCCCACTCACATTCGGAGTAGATGGCGAAGCTGCGCCACTCTCACCAAGGTCGACGGTGAAGCCTGATGTGCAGCGATAGGCCCACTAGCCTCGGTAGCGCCGTTGGAGTGCGCTGCCGGGTCCGAGGAAAGGGCTGAGCCCACCTCCGAGCACGGTCGATCGATGACTGTGGCCTCTTCCTCAGCCTGAGCAGCGGGCCGCAGGCATAGGAGGGAGATGCCGATGACTGCCTCGCTTCCCGAGCGCCGAGTTGAGGTGTTCGTGGCGGCATCGATCGAGGGCGACCTGCGCGAAGCCGAGAGCATCCTCAACGCCGTCAATGACATCGGCCGCTACAGCATGGAGGCCGCCGCCGTTCTCGGCGACGCGGAACAGGTGAGCGAGAGGCTGGCTCTCGACCCGGCGGCTGCGGTGGCCATCGACCACATTCGAGGCTGGCCTCCGCTGCTGTATGTCTGCTACTCCCGCTGGCACCAGATCGAGCCGGTCCGAGCGGCAGGGATGGCCGAAGTGGTCCGGCTCCTGCTCGACGCCGGGGCCAGCCCCGATACCAACAACGGAGCGCGACAAGGTTACCGATCCGCCCTGAAAGGCTGCGTCGAGCTGAACAACCCTGATGTCGCCCAGGTCCTGCTCGAGGCGGGAGCCAACCCCGACCAAGGTAGGCCTATAGGCGAGGCGGCCGGCCTCCGCGACCACCGGTGCCTGGAGCTGTTGCTCTCCCACGGCGCCAGGGTGCTGGCAGGAACCTGGACCGTCGGCGCCGCCGTATTTGCCGATGACGCCCGGGCGGTGTCAGTCCTGCTGGAAGCGATGGACAGTGCCGATGGCCAGGCAGCCCGGGAGGCAACCGAGGCGCTGCCCGACGCGGCGGCGGACGCCTCTGCCGACGTCGTCGCCGCCCTTCTGGCCGCCGGAGCTGACCCCAATGCCCACGACGATGGGGGAAAGTCCGCGCTTCGCCGAGCAGCGCGCGCCGGCAAGAGCGAGACCGTCGCGCTGCTGGTGAGTGGCGGCGCGTCCGACGACGGCACTGACGTCGATCGCTTCATCGGAGCCTGCCTACGCGCCGACCGCCAGTCTGCTGAGCTGCTTCTCGCCGAGCATCCCGACCTCCGTGACCAGATGACCGACGATGACCGCGCCGAAGTCGTCTTGGCTGCCGGTTCTACTTCCGTCGCCACCGTCAGCTTGATGCTCGATTTGGGGTTCCCGCCTCGTGCACGTAACGGCTTCGGTGAGCAGCCGCTGCACGCCGCGGCCTACGCCGGGAAGGCCGAGACGGTCCGTCTGCTGATCGACGCCGGTGCCGATGTCGACGGCCGCGACACCAGATTCGACTCCACCCCGTTGGCCTTCGCCACCGTGGGCAGTAGCGAGCACCTCGGGCAACCCGGCGATTGGATAGAGGTGGCCCGGTCACTTCTTGACGCGGGCGCCGCCCGAGATGCCGTGTGGATCTCGGGCAAGCCACCGAGCGAGGAGGTCGCCAACCTACTGCGCTGCTATGGCATCGTCGAGGACGACGAACCCGAGCGCGAACCAGACGACGGCCACCGTCCGGCACTCCCGCTCGGCACGGGGGTGATGGCCGATGTCGCCCGGCATCTCGAAGCCGCCTACAGCGGGCTCGACCTTGAGCTACTGGGGTCGTTGCTGCACCCCCAGGTCCACTGGACCGGAGTCTGCAGCAACAGCGAGGAGGTCCTCGACTGGTACCGAAGCCTCCTCGCTGACGGCATCCGGGCGACCGTGGAAAGCGTGGAGGTCGATGGCGACGCCGTCGTGCTCGGTCTCAGCCTGGTGGGCCGGGCCGAAGGCGCCCGGCCGGCCCCGCCCGAACTGCTCTACCAGGTCCTTACCGTCGACAACGCTCAAGTCATCGACATACACGTCTACCCGGACCGGCCCGCCGCGCGCACCCGGGCCGCCGCTGAGCAACTGCGAGACACAACCTGACCGGTGCCGCACGACGGCCAGGTTCAGCATCCCTCAACGTAGGGTGCGCCGGTCACTGGCACTCCATCGGGGTAGGCGCCTGCGCTACCCGATCCTCCCACCCCTTGATGCCCACGTCGCTATCCCGCCTTCGGTGTAGACCACGTAGTTCGCATCACTCTGGATCACGGCATAAGAGGGGCCTCGGCCGCCCGTGCCGGTCGACCACAGTGGCCGCTGAGCCAGGTAGACCACCAGATTGCCGTCCTGCTGCATATCTGCATGTGCTCCAGGATTGTTGCTCGTGTTCGATGCCCACAGGACGTGGCCGTCTGACGGCGTACTCGACGAGGTTGCCGTCGCTTTGCATGACCACCTTGTAGCCGGTAGCCGATGTGATCGCCTGCCCGGGGCGCAGCTGTTGGCCGCTCAGTTATCTGATTACCTGCCGGCTTTCCGGCGGCGAACTCGACCAGAGTCTGACGACTGCCGTTGAACAAGTCCTGATCACCGGGAAACCTGCCCGCATCGGCGAATTGCCAGATGGTGTAGGTGCCCCAGCTTCTCGGAAGCGGATCGGGAGTGCTCGACCAGCGGGCGATGGACAGGCTCTCCTGTGCGAAAGCACCTGAGTTGCCCGTGCAGGTGCTCCACCAATCGGCGGTGGTGTAGATGTCAGGCCGGCGCCCGGTGAGGGAGTTGTATTCGTTGTCGAACGAGCCGATCCAGCTCACCATTTGGGACTGGCTGAGCCCGTAGCACTCTGTGCCGTAGGGGTTGTACTCGATGTCAAGCATTCCTGGCAGGGTGTGGCCGTCCCCCGTCCAACCTCCGCCGTTGGCCACGAAATAGTCGGCCTGGGCAGCCCCGGTGGAGTTGTCGGGAATGGCGAAGTGGTAAGCACCTCGCACAAGGCCGGCGGCGTAGGAGCCGTTGTACTGCTCTGGGAAGTACGTGCCGTCGTAGTAATAGGTGCCCTCTGTGGCCTTCATGTAGGCAAAGGCGGCTCCGCCCGCTGCCACCTGGCTCCAGTCGACGTTTCCCTGGTAGCCGGCCACGTCGAGACCGAGCAAGCTGGAACTCGAGGTGCCCTCTACGCCGGCTCGAGCTGGCTGGAGGACCGAGGGCGCAGTCCCGGTGTGGTCGGCGACGACCGCGCCGGCGGTGTCAAGGGACGGGTGGGAGAGCGTCTCGGGCGTGCCGGCGTGCGGTGCTCGCACGTCAGTGGCAAAGCGAGCTCGCGCCCGCTTGACCTGCTGGTTGATCCTCAGGTGGTTGGGACTCACCGAGGCGGTGGCCGATCCCGATGGCGCTGCGGGGGAGGCCACGGCTTCGCCTGCGTCGAAGGCGAGGACAACGCCTCCGACGGCCAGCGCCGTCAACGCCGCCCGAACGAAGGTTGTACCAACGATGATGTGCCGATTCATAGGCTGTCGCCCCCTCGGGCGTCCTGCCCAGTAGGGTCCCATCTTGACACGTTGCTCCGCAGTTAGTCAACCACTGTGAGTGATGTTAGCTGGCTGCCCCGGATTGATGCTCCCGCAAACTGTTCCAAGGCGGGCTACGGACATCGACTCGGCTTGACGTCGTGGCGAAGAACCTGGCGGATGTTGCAGCAAGACCCTTGGGGTATCAGGAGCCCCGGCGCCTCGCCGTTACTCCTCGGCCCGCAGGCCTGATCGGCACTCCTCGACCATGGCCATCATCTCGGCGTGATGGCTGCGCGTCTCTCCCACGAGGTCACCGGCCTGCGTCGCAAACTGCTCCCATTCGGGAAAGGACTCCAAGGCCTTGAAGACGGCCACATCAACAAAGATCGGCGATCCGGCCACCAGGGCCAGGTTGAGCGCATCGCTCGGACGAGCGTCCACCTCCTGCGGCCCAGCGAGGCCGTCGATCCGCACGACGGCGTAGACGACGGACTCGGCGAGCGTCGTGATCCGCACTTCAGAGAGCCGAGCACCGGCGGCTGCGGCGAGGCTGACTGCCACGGCGTACGTCATCGGCCGCGGCGTCTCGACCGCCTCCAGGTTGAACGCCAGCGCGGTGGCCTCAGAGGCCCCGATGTAGATCGGAACCCGCCGCTCACCGCGGCGTTCGCGAAGAACCACGACGTGGAAACGCCGCATCGGATCCTTGTCGTTCGACCGGCGGACCTCGGCCACCTCCGCCTCGATCCAGTCACTGTCGGTGCTCGCCATTACAGGGGTCTCCTTTTGATAGTCGCCCGAGAAATCGAGGTGGTCCGCCAACACCGGCGCCAGGGCCGCCCGTGCCTTATGGAGGCGATCCTTGACAGCACCAGGGTGGATCCCGAGCTCGTGGGCTGCTTCCACGTGCGAGAGGCCCTGCCAATAGAAGGCGAGGACGGCCGCACGCTGCCCGGGGGCGAGTGCATCCACCGCTGCCCGGACACGTGGGGCGAGGACGGCCGAGAGCGCCTCCTCGTCAGGTCCCGCGGCGCTCGTCGGGCTGGTCCGTGAAGGACGGAGCGGTTGCTGTAACGAGCGCATCCCGGAGCCATCGGCGGCCGACGTTGAGGGCGATGCCGGCGAACCACGCCCCGAACCGGTCCGGCGAGCGCAGGCGATCCAGACCTACCAGCGCCGTCACGGCGGCCTCCTGGACGACGTCTGCGGCCTCATCAGCCGATCCGAGAAGCCGGGTGACGAGCGCCAATGCCATGGGCCGATGCCGGATGACCAATGCCCCAACTGCATCCTTGTCGCCGTCTCGCGCCGCCCGGACCAGCGTTGCGTCAGGTTGGTTCCCCGAGGCGCGCGACTCCATGACCAATAGTGTCGTCCGTGGCCCCGTGGGTTAGCCCGCTCGGACCTTGACTCAGCCCTCAGCCTGGAAACGCGTCCCAGTCGAAGGACAGGAACCCGAATCCTCGCCCTCACGTCGGACCTCGAGCCTCAAAGTACGACTCGGAGCCCGTGCAGGTGTTCATAGTGAGGCTGGCTCTTCTTGGCGACCTCGAGAGCGGCCCCAGCGAGGACGACCTTGCGCCGGCGGAGCGGCTCGAAACCGGTCGACGTGAGCACGGCGTCGTACCAGTAGGGCGCCCACACTCCGTCGGAGTCTCGAGGGCCGGCGGGCCACCGCAGCATCGCCTCCTCGAAGGCAACGCCGACGTAATCGCACAGCCAGCGGAGATAGGTTTCGGGTTGCTCGAGGAAGTCCTCCGCATCGATCACGGCCCCGCCGCCGAGTTGATCGTAAAGCTCGGCCTGCTGGACGAGACCGATGTCTGCCTCGGCGACATGTGCCCGTTTCTGCACGTACGACGAGATCACCTCATAGGGATCTCGAATCAAAAAGACGTTGTTCAGCGACGAGATCCAGTCTCGTGGCAGGCCGGAGATGAGGTGATGGGCCATGTGCTTTTGGTAGTAGATGCCTTCCACCGGACGGGTCAGCTCAGCCACGACGGCCTGCCATGACGTCTCTCCGGCCGCGATCACCTCCTCGCGTCCCGGGTGCTCGAGCCCGGTCTCGAGGAGGTAGTACGCGTAGAGCGGCTCGTCGACGACCCGGCAGTCCGACCGGTTCTCCCACGACCTCATGAGTGCCGTCGAGATGTTGCGTGGGCCGGACCAGACGGCGATGCGCACGCCGCTCGTCATTGCGGCCTGCGCCCCTCCACATCGCGGCTCAGCAGCTGTTGGTAGAGGAATTGCAGATGCTCCACCACCGGTCCCCGGGCGCCGGTTCCGATACGACGGCCGTCGATCGTGTGGACGTGCACCAGCCCGGCAAAAGTCCCGGTCACGAAAGCCTCGTCCGCACCGTATACCTCCGTGAGACTGAATGACCGCTCCCGCGATGTGATTCCGGCCTCGCCGCAGAGCCGGAGCACGTTCTGCCTCGTGATGCCGGGCAAGCAGTACTCCCCACTCGACGTCCAGACTTCTTGCTTTCGCACGATGAAGAAATGTGTCGAGTTACAGGTAGCGACAAAGCCGTGCGGATCAAGCATCAGTGCCTCGTCCGCGCCGGCGGTGTAGGCCTGGATGCAGGCCAGGACGTCGTTCAATTTGCTGTGCGAGTTGATCTTCGGGTCGAGCGTGTCCGGAGCCGCCCGCCGAACGTGAACGGTAAACAGCCGAAGGCCGCGATCGACGGTCGCCGGAAGTGGTTCCTTGTGCTCTGCAATGATCACGATCGTGGCTGGGCCGCCGGAGAACGCGGGTCCTGATAAGGCGTCGACTTCGGACCGCGGGTCACCATGAGCCGCATATGGACGCCGTCACCGGTCATCTCGTTCGCCTCGAGCGTGCGGTAGAGCTGCGCAGTGATCTCTTCGCGGCCGAGCCCAATGTCGAGGCCGATGGCGGCGGCACCCTCGAAGAGGCGATCGAGATGCTGTTCGAGAAACGCCGGATGGCCGCTCTTCACGCGCAGCCCTTCCCACACCCCGTCTCCGAGCACGAAGCCGGCGTCGAACACGCTCACCACTGCCTCGGCCCGGGGCACGAGATCTCCGTTCACCGAGACAAGGATCTCGGCGTTGCGAGGATCGTCTTCGTAGTCGTGAGTCCCATGTGCTGTCGTCGTGGTGCGCCCCCTGGGACTCGAACCCAGAACCTGCGGATTAAGAGTCCGTTGCTCTGCCAAATTGAGCTAGAGGCGCGCGTGAGACGACGACACCCTAGTCGTCCAGCGTGATCATCCCTACAGCCCGCTTGCTGAGGGTGACCGAGGGGACTTGAACCCCCGACCTCCAGGGCCACAACCTGGCGCTCTAACCAACTGAGCTACGGCCACCATGCCTCGCGCCGACCGTCTTATCACCCGCGACGGGGCGCCCCGACAGCATGGCACAGCACCCGGCACCCCTGTTCGCCGGGTGCTGTCTCGAGCCAGCCGCCGTCACTACCGGGAAGCGGGATCCAGATGGGGCGCAGACACCGCCGCCCGGTCGGTTCCGCCGCCACTGTCACGGCGGACACCCGAGCGCCCGCACAGCCTCTACATCACTGCGCATCTGTTCGACCAGCTCGTCGCTGTCGCTGAACTGGACCTGATCCCGCACCTTCTCACCCAGGCGCACCGTCACCTGCTCGCCGTAGAGGTCGTCGTCGAAGTCGAGCACGTAAGCCTCGACGAGTCTCTCCCCCTGTCGGCCGTAGTAGGTGGGACGGCTGCCGACCGAGACGGCCGCCAGATGAGAGGAGCCATCCGCCCGGTCCAGCCAGCCCGCATAGACGCCATCCGGAGGCGGCTCTACCTGGATCTCCACGTTGGCAGTGGGAAAGCCGAGCTCCCGCCCCCGCCGGTCTCCCACGACCACAACGCCGTGAAGGACATGCCCGCCGGGGTCTTCCACCTCCACGGGCGGCGACGATAGCGTGCCGTCGCGTGAGAGCCAATCGGGATCCTGCTCAGCTTCCTGCCGAGGTAATCGTTCGGGAGGTAGGACCGCGGGACGGGCTCCAGTCCGAGCCACCAGTACCGCCGGCGCAGCGGGCACGACTCGTCATGGCCCTCGCCGCAGCAGGCTGCCGCCGCATCGAAGCCGTCAGCTTCGTCTCGGAACGGCTGGTGCCCGCGATGGCGGGCGCGGCGGAGGTGCTGGCTTGCCTCGACTCAGCCGGAGGCGCCACGGACTGCCGGATCACTGCGCTCGTGCCGAACGTGCGGGGAGCCGAGGCCGCTCTCGCCGCCGGGGTGGACGAGCTGACGGCCACTGTGGCTGCCTCCCCCGTCTACAACCAGCGCAACGTGCACCGCAGCATCGAGGAGTCGGTCGCTGAGATCGGCCGCATCTGTGCCCAAGCCGAGGATGGGGGTGTGCCCGTGGATGTGGTCGTCTCCTGCGCCTTCGGCTCGCCGTACGAAGGCGACATCGACGCCGCCGAGGTGGGCGCCCTCGTGGACCAGGTTCGGGGAGTAGGCGCTGGGGCGGTCACCCTGGCCGATACCACGGGCATGGCTACGCCTCGCGTCGTGGGCGACGTGCTCATCGCCACCGGAAGTGACGTCGGCCTCCACCTGCACGAGACGAGGGGCACGGGGCTCTTGAACGCCTATACCGCCATGCTGTGGGGAGTGAGGCGTTTCGATACCGCCGTCGGCGGCCTCGGTGGGTCACCGTTCGCCGACGGGGCCGGCGGCAACCTCGCCACAGAGGACTTCGTGGCGCTCCTCGACGACCTCGGCGTCGAGACGGGGATCGTGCTCGACCGGCTGCTCGAAGCCAGCGCTCTCGCCAAAGAGCTCGTCGGCCATGACCTGGCCAGCCGGGTAGCCACGGCCGGCCCCCGCACGAAGCTCTCGTCACCACCGGCTTGACCTCCTGACAGCTTGCGGCTCGAGGCGGTAGCGTGCCGCACCGTGCTCATCGTCGACCATCCGGTCGTCGCCGACCGCCTTGCCCAGCTGCGGAACGTGCAGACCGCCGACCACGTCTTCCGCCAGCTGCTCGCCGAGCTGTCCTCGCTCATCGCCTACGAGGCGCTCCGGGACCTGGAGATGGCTCCGCAGGCCATAGACACTCCCGTCGCCCGCCACGTCGAGTGCCGAGCGCGTGGCGGAATCGGTCCTCCTCGTCCCGATCCTGCGGGCGGGCCTCGGGATGGTCCAGGCGATCCAGGAGCTCCTTCCCCTCACCCAGGTTGCGCACGTCGGCCTCCGCCGTGACGAGGCCACTCACGTCTCGGAGATCTACCTGAACCGTTTGCCGTCAGACCTCGCTCACCGTCGGGTCATCGTGCTCGACCCCATGCTCGCCACAGGGGGATCGCTGGCGCAGGCTTGCAGCCTCGTGACCGAACGGGGGGCGACAGATGTGACCGCCCTCTGCATCATCGCCGCCGCGCCCGGACTGAAGTACTTCGAGGCTGCCCACCCTGGGGTCCGAGTAGCCTGTGCCGCCGTCGATCCCGAGCTCGACTCGCGCGCCTACATCGTGCCGGGGCTCGGCGACGCCGGCGACAGGCTCTTCGGACCGCCGGACTGACGAGGTCTGCGTGGCGACGCCGGACGTCCAGTGCCGCCTCCAGCACTCGGACGAGCAGTCGGCAAATCTGACCGGTTGCGGTGCCGCGTCCTTTCGAGAAGGCTCGTGACAGTGCAGCGCGAGGCGACCTATCGAGCCAGCGTCGGCAGCCAAGAGATCGACCTCCCGCTCATCCCGGTGGCTGAAGGCATCACAATCGCCCTTCTCATCAGCGTCGACCACGGGATCCACTTTGCCGAGGTGGCCGGTCGGGAGCTGGCTGCGGCCCTCCGGGCCTTCCACATCGAGATCGTGGCGTCCGTGGCGACGATGGGCATTCCGCTTGCCATCGAGGTGACGCGAGCCCTCGGCCTCGACGACTACGTGATATTGCACAAGACCCCGAAGATCCACCTGGCCGACGCCGTCGCCGAGCCGGTCCGGTCGATCACCACATCTTCGGACCAGCACCTCCTCTTCGACCGTGCCCGGATAGGAGCCGTGGCCGGCAAGCGGGTGGCAGTGGTCGACGACGTCATCTCCACCGGAGGATCGAGCCGGGCGGCGCTCAACCTCGTCCGGCGCGTCGGCGGGCAGCCGGTCGTCTTCGGGGCGCTTCTGACCGAGGGCGGGCTGTGGAAGGAGACCCTCGGCCAAGACGCCGCCATGGTGACCACCCTCGGCTCGATACCGATCTTCCGCCAACTGCCGGACGGGTCGCTCGCAGGAGGACTGGGGCAGGCCGGGCTGACAACCCGCAGGAGTGGGGCGAGACGTGATGACAACACGACGACCGGGCGCCCAGGTAAACCACCCTCGAACTGGCGCGATGGGGTGACGCCCGCCTGAGATCCTCGTCACGCCGACGAGAGGGCTGTCGCCGAGGTGCTCCAACAGGTCGGCGACGTCCCTGTAGACCGCCACGGCGCCGGCATCGGCCAGCTCGTGCTCGCTGAACCCGCCGCTCTCCACGCCGACGCAGGGAAGGCGGGCGGCCATGGCCGCCTCCACGTCCCAGACGCTGTCGCCCACCACGATCGCCCGCGAGCGGTCCACGGAACCGGCAGCAAGAGCTGCTTCGAATATGTCAGGGGCGGGTTTGGTGCGACTGACGTCATCAGCAGTCGTGGCGGCGGCTATTGCAGACTGGGGTGCGCCTATGAGCGAGAGGGAGGCCTCGAGCTCGTCCGGGGGCGAGGACGTGGCGAGCACGACGGCCGCTGCCGGCCGCGGCCACCTCTGTCAGCAGCTCTCTGCTGCAGGGAAACGCCCGCGGCATCGCCCCTCAGCTCGCGATAGCGCTCTGGACGGGCCTTCTCTGCCTCCGGGCAGTCGTGGCCGAGCAGCCTGACCACGAGCTGATCGCCTCCCATGCCGACCAGTCGATGAATTGCGTTCATCGGTGCCCACTCGCCGGCCAGCCGGAGCGCCCGCGACCAGGCGAGGGTATGGAGGTAATTCGTGTCGACCAAAGTCCCGTCGACATCGAACAGCACGCCTGGCCGCAATGAGCTCATGTTGGGACAGTTCCCAATTCCGCCTTGAGGCAGACCTGCGCGGCGGGATTTGGCTGTTCTCCGCTCGTCCTAAGGCAGCATCGCATAGTGTTGCAAATGCGTTACCGTGGCGCACGTGGTCGGGCGTTGAGACGCATAGGGACAGGGCCTCGTCTGGCGGGCGATCCGCTGGCGGATGGGATCGTCGATGATGTTCCTCACCGTTGGCGTCGCAGCCGTCGCGGCGGCCAGCGCCGGCCCGATCTACTTGGCCTCCGCAGACCAATCCGTGCTGAAAGCG
Organism: uncultured Actinomycetota bacterium; assembly: GCA_963754255.1. GTDB lineage: Bacteria > Actinomycetota > Acidimicrobiia > Acidimicrobiales > Bog-793 > CAVWEW01. Next base: position 402,102 of record CAVWEW010000001.1, on the reverse strand, counting down.
TTCTCGGCAGTGCCTCGGTCGCGTCGTCGGGGCTGACGCTGGCACCGCCGACTGGGACGGCCTTCATCCAACCGCAGACGCTGAGCCGGCTGGCCACTGAGGTCCCGGGCGGCTCGGGCAACTCCCCGAGAGACCGGTACGGCCCCGCCATCATCACAGTCGATGCTTCGGCAGAGGTCCTCTCCCGCGTGAGCGGGGTCTTCGACGGAGTCGACCTCGTTTCCCGCACCGGAGCTTGTTCCCACCTTCGCATCGTCTCGGGCTCCTGCCCGACGCGGCCGAACCAGGTCCTCCTCAGCACCCGCTCGGCGAAGGCGCTCGGCACCGCAATCGGGCACACGCTGATGCCGTTTTCCACCAACCGCAGCCAGCACCGAGCTCCCCCGGTCATCGTGGCCGGTCTCTACGTTGCGCCGGCCCGCCTCCAGGGTTCTGGTGGGGGTCGAACTATTTCGCGTTCGGCATTGCCTTCGGGCACGGAGAGTTCCTCGACAGCGGGTTCATGACGCAGGCCGGGGCGGTTGGGCTAACTGAAGGAAGCAGCGCCAACCCCGGCACCGTCTTGTCGGCGTTCGACCTCGCTCAGATTCCGCTCCATCCGAGCACGATCGCTGCCACGGACGCGCCCGCAATCACCCGCGCCGTGAACGCCTACGGTGGCGTCCTCCTTCGTGCCCAGAGTCGTCGCGACGAGCGGTCTCAGCACAAGCTTCTCCACGGTGGCCTCGGAAGAGCACCAGATGGCGGAGACCACAGCGGTCATCTCGCTGGAGCTGGTCCTCCTGGCCCTCCTCGTGCTGTACGGAGTGGCCTCGTCCAACAGCGACGAGCGAGCGCCCGACCTGGCCATCGCCGAGTTGAGAGGCCTCTCCCGCTCCTCGATCGCCCTCCTCGCCCTGAGGGAGCCCGCCGTGCTGCTGGCCCTCTCGGCGCCGGCCGGGCTTGTGGTCGCCTGGGCACTCATGACTCTCGTGGGGGTCCACGTCTTTCCCGGGGTGCCAGTGACCGTCGACTCCCTCACGCTCGGCGCCGTCCTCGCAACCTTCGTCGCCGGTTGTGCCGCAACTGCCATCGGGGCTCGTCGACTGGTCAGTCCCCGCGCATCGGCGGCAGCCCAGGACCGGGCCTCGAAGGAGCGGCGGGCTGCACGCGCCGCCCTCACCCTTGATGCGATCGTTGTCGTGCTCGCCGTGGCAGCTCTCGTCGAGGTGCTCTCCCGGGGCAACAAGGCGGGAGGCGCCTCTGACCCGCTGGCGGCACTTGCACCTGCCCTGCTGGCGCTGACGGCCGGAATCCTCGGCGCCCGCATCATCCCTCTCGCCTGCCGGGTGATCGCCCGGGCCAACACCTGGACGAGCCACGTTGCCGGCGTACTCGCATCCCGGAGCCTCATGCGCCGGCCCGGGGTTGCCCGTCAGGTCCTGATGCTCTCACTTGCGCTCGGCCTGCTCACCTTCGCCGTGGCAGGAATCGAAGTGGCGCGGGCAAATCGGGCCACGCAGGCCGCCTTCGCCACCGGCGCTCCGGTCGTGCTCAACGTCACTGTGCCGAGTGGGGTCGACTTCCTCTCCGCTGTCCGGAGGGCCGACCCGACCGGACGCGAGGCGATGGCAGTGGCCAGGATCAGGACCTCGAACGGCTCGACGCTCGCCGTGGACAGCGAGCGGTTCGGGCCGATCGCCTCCTGGCCGGCCGGCACGACGTCACCGCCGACCACGGCAGCTTCCATTGGCAAGTACCTGCAGCCCTCCGTTGCAGCGCCGCTGCAAGTTCGCAGGCGCCAGCAGCCATCCGGGTCGACCGCGACGCCTCATCGTCGCCGGTGCGGCCGGCGCCGCACCTCGAGGTCGCCGTCTTCGACGAGCGCTTCGACGACGAAAACGACATCGACCTCGGCCCGCTCGGCATGGGGAGCCATGTTTACACCGCCTCCCTGTCGGGTGCCTGTCTCAACAGGTGCCGCATCGACTCCTTCTCCGTCCTCTGGGCTCCGCCGGCGGGGTCCAGCGCCTCTTCGACGACCGTTCCGCTCCAGTTGTCTTCGATCTCGGTCCAGCGATCGAACACCTCGACCGACGGGGCGAGCGGGGTCGTGGGAGGCGGTGCAGGCGGGTTTTGCTGACGCAGGCGACTGGGCCGGGTCGTCGTCGGTGACCGTGTCGCCGGGCGCCGCCGGCCTCGGGGCGACCTTCTTCGTGAATGTGTCGTCGTCACTTCCCACGCTGCGCCGCGACGACGTCCCGGACATATTGCCCGCCGTCGTCACCAGCCAGGTCGTCGCCCTCAACCAGAGCACCGCCGTCGCCGGGTCAGTACCCAGCCGACGGTCTCGACGGCAATCAGCTCACCGTGGCGGGCCACGTCGTGGCGGGGGCGCTCCCCGAGGTGGGTGCCAACGGAACCCTCATCGACCTCCGATCGGCCGAAGCCGACCAGACGAGCAACACCGCCGCCGTCTCAGATCAGGTCTGGTGCCGGACGGCGCCCTCTACTGCCCTGCTGGCACGACTGGCTGCGGGAGGCGTCACCGTGCGCAGTGTCACCACGGCCGCCGGGGCCCTCGCCGTCATGAACGGCTCCGGACCGGCTCTGGCCTTCGATCTCTTCGTCGTTCGCCGCCGTCGCCGCCGGGGTCCTCGCACTCGGCTCCCTCTTGTTCGCCATCGCGACCTCGTCCCGGCGCCGGGCTATCGAGTTGGCCGCCTTGGCGGCTGTCGGCGTGCCCCGCCGCGTGCTGTGGTGGTCACTCGTAGAGGAGTACGGCGGTGTCGTGCTCGCCGGCGTGGTGTTGGGGCTGGTGTCCGGAGCCGTTGCCGTGGCCGTTGCCCTCGGAGCCCTGCCCGAGTTCCCCAACGGCAGGGTGGGGCCCGCCCTTACGACCTGGGTCCCGTGGGGGCCAGTCCTCCTTGCGACCGGGGCGGCGCTCGTGGTCCTGCTGTTGGCCGCGGTGGCCGGCACGCGGCTTCTCATGCACCGGGTCACGCCGGATACTGCGCTGTCGGATGACCTCAGCATCGCACCCCGGCGTCCGATGCCCGACCCGAGTGCCCCCGCCCACCCTTGCCCGCCGCGCCCCGAGCCCGGCCTCGACGTGCAGTGCCTCGGCCTCGTCCATCTGTACCATCTCGAGGGAACCGAGGTGGTCGCCCTGCGGGGCGTCGATCTCGACATCGATCCCGGGGAGATGGTCGCCCTGCTCGGGCCATCCGGCGCAGGGAAGTCGACGCTCCTGCGGATGCTCGGCGGCCTCCTCCGGCCCTCCGCCGGCCAGGTACTCGTCGGCGGACGTGACGTCGCCCGGATGACGCGCCGCCGAGCTGAGAGCATTCCGGGCCACCGAGATCGGCATCGTCCTGCAGGAGGCGACCTCGAACCTGCTCGGCTACGCCACAGTGGCCGAGAACGTCGAATTCGCTTCGCGAGGCGCTCGCCAGCGAGGATCCCCTGGCGCCTTCGACCGGCCCGACCTCCCTCAGCTGCTCAGTTTGCTCGGCATCGCTGATCTCGCCGAGCGAAAGGATCGGCACGCTCTCAGGAGGCGACCAGCAACGCGCCGCCCTCGCTGCCGGCGTCGCCGGGGGCGGACGGCTGCTCCTCGTCGACGAGCCGACGAGCCAGCTCGACCCTGCCGGCAGGGACTCGGTGATCGAAGCTCTGCATGCCCTGCACGAGGCTCTTCGGGCAACGATCGTCATGGTGACCCACGACCCCGCAGTTGCCTCGTCGGTGCCGCGGACGGTCACGATCCGAGACGGCAGGGTCGGCACGGAGGGACGGCATGGCAACCAGTACGCCGTCGTGGGGCGGGACGGCGTGATCCAGCTCCCGCCGGAGCTGCTCGAGATCCTGCCGCCCCAGACCCTGGTCCGGCTGCGGCGGCATGCCCACGGCGTCGACCTGATCAACGCCGAGCTCGAAGTGGCCGACGCTGCGCCGCTGCTCGACCAAGGCGTGTCGGGGGCAGGTCGACTGGGCGTGGACGAAGGTGTCGAGGTGCACCCGAGTGCGGGTGGGGGCGGAGGACGGCTGCCGTGACGATCTCTGCCGGTGGCCCTCCCCTTGACGCCCCTGAGACAGCAGGACAGTCAGGGTCGATTCGGGTCTCGGCCTCCGGGCTGCGCGTCCGCTTGGGTGGCCGTGACGTCCTCGACGGGCTCGACATCACCGTCAAGGCGGGCGAGCTCGTGGCGGTGAGCGGGCCGTCGGGTGTGGGCAAGACGACACTGCTTCTCGTCCTGGCCGGCGTCCTGTCCCCGGACGCCGGGGTTGTCGAGGTGGCCGGAAGAGGTCGCTCGTCAGCGGCGGGCGGTGCCCGCGTTGGCGACGGCGCCCGCCGCGGCTACTCCGATGGCGAGGCGTTGCACGGGAGTGACGAGCGGGCGGAACACGGTGATGACGCTCCGGCGGGCAGCCCGAGCGGCATGGGCGTGGGCCGGCCCGGCGGTGGCCCCGCACCTCTGGCGGAGGGGGGGCCCGGCGGCTCCGGGCGGCGGCGAGGCGTTGGGCGCAACTGGGCGCGCAGACCGACCAGGAGATGACGCGGCGGGGGCCGATCCCTCGGTGTTCGACCCCCTGGGCTCTCCGGACATCCCGGTGCAGGCATCTACCGGAGGCGTCCCGGGCGGACCGGGCGGCCGGCGGACGGAGCCGGGCAGCGGACGGGCGGGCAGCACGCCGAGGGGCGCCGGCTCCGCAAGAGGCCTTCGTCGCCCCAGCCGGCACAAGAGCCGCCAGGAGGCGGCTCGAGGCGGCCCGCTCCCCGGTATCGCCGCCGGCGGGGATCGCGAGGACCGCCGCGCGGCCTATGAGAGGGATTCGCTCCCGCTCGGCGTGGGCTTCGTCCCGCAGACCTTCGGCCTGGCGCCGTGGTTGACCGCGGCGGAGAACGTAGCCGCTCGTGATGCAGGTGTTGGGCCTCCCGCCTGACCTGGTCGAGCAAAGGACGATGGAAGCCCTCGGCGCGGTCGGCCTGGCGGCGGCCTTCGACCGCATCGTCACCGAGCTCTCCGGCGGCCAGCGCCAACGGGTAGCAGTCGCCCGGGCGCTTGCCGCCAAGCCGGCGGTGATCATCGCCGACGAGCCGACGGCCGAGCTCGACGCCGAGAACCGCTCGCTCGTGCTCGAATTGCTGCTGGACGCCGCCGACGCCGGCGCCGCCGTCATCCTCGCCACTCACGACCCCGAGGTGACGCGGCGTTGCACGAGACTCCTCGTCCTCAGTGGCGGTCGCTTGTCGGAGGCTCCATGAGCGCTCCCCTCCAGGCCGGCGGCATCACGAGCAACCGCTCGTAGCGCCGCAGCTCGGGCAGGCGTAGCACGAGCCGGCCCGCTGCATGATGTTGCCGCAGGCATAGCAGAACGGGGCATCCCTGCTCTCCATCCGGGGCGCTGAGCCGGCGATCCGGCCGCTGCCGAACTTGCCGCCGCCGGGACTCCCGATCCCGCCGCTGCCGACCGAGCCCGCGAGCTCCGCCGTCAGGCGCTGGCAGCCCTGTCGGCGTCGCCGCCGGCACCGAAACGCTCCCTGTCGCGCTGGCCGGCCTCCCCGGACTCCACGTCCTCGAGGCCGGGCAGCGTCGGCTGCGAGCGCTCGTTGGTGGAGAGGACGCCGAGCTCCAGGCGCTCGTCGAAGCTCAGGTAGTCGAGGGCCAGACGCCGGAAGATGTAGTCGACGAGGCTGGAGGCGAGCCGCAGCTCGGCATCGTCGGTGATGCCCGCCGGCTCGAAGCGCATGTTCGTGTACTTCCGCACGAAGGTCGAGATCGGCACGCCGTGCTGCAGCCCGAGGCTGACGGCGATGGAGAAGGCGTCCATGACCCCCGACAGCGTGGAGCCCTGCTTGGAGACCTTCATGAATACCTCGCCCGGCCGGCCGTCCTCGTACTCGCCCACCGTCACGTAGCCCTCGCAGTCAGCCACCCGGAAGGCGAAAGTGTTGGACCGGCGCCGGCGGGGCAGCCGCGTGCGAGTCGTCGTCGCCGGCGCGGTCACATGGGAGTGCTGCAGCGCCTCTTCGAGCTCGGCGATCCGCGCCGTCAGCTCTGCCTCCCTCGCCGCGAATGCCGGCCTGCTCGATCTCCATCCGAACGCCGGCCTCGTCGGCGAGCGGAACGACGACCACCTCCTTCTTCGTCGTCGCCAACGGCTGGGCGACCTTGCAGTTGTCCCTGTAGATGGCGATCGACTTGAGGCCCATCCGCCATGCGTCGATGTGCAGCTGCTCGATCTCCTCGACCGTGGCCTCCTCGGGCATGTTGACCGACTTCGAGATGGCGCCGGAGATGAACGGCTGGGCCGCTGCCATCATCCTCACGTGGCCGAGGTAGTGGATGACGTTGTCGCCCATCGAGCAGGCGAAGACGGGCAGGTGCTCCGCGGCGGAGGCCCGGCGCCCCGACGATCGACTTGTGCTCGTCGATGTAGGCGATGATCGCCTCCACCTGAGCGTCGCTGTAGCCGAGCCGGCGCAGCGCCCGCGGCACGGTCTGATTGACGATGGACATGGTCCCGCCGCCGACGAGCTTCTTCGTCTTCACGAGCCCGAGATCAGGCTCGATACCGGTCGTGTCACAGTCCATCAAGAAGATGATGGTTCCAGTCGGAGCGAGCACGCTCGCCTGCGAGTTGCGCACGCCGTAACGGTCGGCCGAGCTCGACGGCCTCGTCCCAGCACTCCTGGGCGGCGGACAGCAGATCGACCGGCACCAGGTCGCTCGTCGATGTTGGCCACTTCGGCTCTGTGCATTTGCAACACGTCGAGCATCGGCGCGCTGTTCTCGTGGTAGCCGGCGAACGGGCCCATGCGGGCAGCGGTCCGAGCAGAGGTCTCGTAGGCCGTCCCGGTCATCAATGCCGTGATGGCCGCCGCCCACGCCCGGCCCTCGTCCGAGTCGTAGGGAACGCCCTGGGCCATCAGGAGGGCGCCGAGGTTGGCATAGCCGAGGCCGAGCTCCCGGAACGCCCGTGTCGTCTCGGCGATCTTCTCGGTCGGGTAGTCGGCATTGCCGACGAGGATCTCCTGGGCGGTGAACACGACCGCGACGGCTGCACGGAAGCCCTCGACGTCGAACACGTCGTCGTCATCGAGGAACCTCAAGAGATTGAGGCTGGCCAGATTGCAGCTCGAGTTGTCGAGGTGGACGATATTCGCGAGCAAGGGTTGCTCCCGCTGATGCGCCCGGTGTTAGGGGCCGTGTGCCACTTGTTGATCGTCGTGTCGTACTGCAGGCCGGGTCGGCGCATTCCCATGCTGCCTCGGCGATCTGGCGAAACAGGTCCCGCGCCTTCAACGTCTCGACCGCCTCGCCGGTCGTGCGGGCGACGAGCTCCCAGTCGGCGTCCTCCAGCACCGCCTGCATGAACTCGTCGCTCAGCCTGACGGAGTTGTTGGCGTTCTGGTACTGGGTGGAGTGGCTGTCCTCGCCGTCGAGGTCCATGTCGAAGCCGGCCTGGGCGAGCACCCGAGCCTTGCGCTCCTCCTTCGCCTTGCACCAGATGAACTCGCGGATGTCGGGATGATCGGCGTCGAGGATGACCATCTTGGCGGCGCGCCGGGTCTTCCCGCCGGACTTGATCGTGCCGGCGGAGGCGTCGGCTCCCCGCATGAAGCTGACCGGTCCCGACGCAGTCCCGCCGCCCTGCAGCAGCTCCTTCGAGGAACGGATCTTCGACAGGTTCACCCCTGAGCCGGAGCCGCCCTTGAAGATCGTCCCTTCCTCCACGTACCAGTTGAGGATGGAGGACATCGAGTCCTCGACGAGCCAGGATGAAGCAGGCCGACGCCTGCTGCGGCACGCCCTTCACGCCGATGTTGAACCACACCGGCGAGTTGAAGGCCGCCTTCTGCTCCACGATGAGGTGCTTCAGCTCGTCGCTGAACGCCGCCGCCTCGGCGGCGTCGGCGAAGTAGCCGTCCTTCACGCCCCAGGCGGTGATGGTGTCGACGACCCGGTCGACCACCTGGCGGAGCGACCACTCCCGCTCCGGTGTGCCGAGCGTCCCCCGGAAGTACTTCTGGGCGAGGATGTTCGTGGCGTTGATGCTCCAGGTCGATGGCACCTCCACGTCGAGCTGCTCGAAGGCGACCTCTCCGTGTCCGGTAGTCCGAGATCCGGGAGTCGCGCCGCTCCCAGGTCACCTGATCGTAAGGATGACGCCCCTCCTCGGTGAAGTGACGTCGGATGCCGATCTCGAGGCGCTCTTCGGCGACTGCCATGTTCTTCGGTTCCCTCCCTGACCGGCTACACCGATCGAGCATAATGACGACCACAATATGTTGTGGTGGGGCGATAGGCACCACCAGATATCTGGTAATTACAGCACCGTAACTACCGGTCGTGTCAACGGCAGAGGCGCGGCGGCGGTGCAGGTCAAGGGGTGCTCGCGAAGGTTTGCACCCGGCCGGACGCGGAGCGGCCCCTCCCGATGGCCGAACCCGCCCCACAAGGCCGCAGCATAGTCGAACACCTGTTCGCCAGTAGCTGTGCGGGCCATTGCTACCCTCCAACCATGGCCCCACCCACGGCCGTGGTCATCGCCATCGACGCCGGCACCACCGGCGTGAGGGCGCTCGCCATCAGCGAGGCCGGTGAGGTCATCGAGGTCGCCTACCGGGAGCTCACGCAGCACTTTCCCCGCCCGGGCCTCGTCGAGCACGACGCGGCGGAGATCTGGCGCCTCGTCGAGACGACGCTCGCCGAGCTCTGCACCCGGATTGGCAGCACGACGGCGCCGATCGAGCCTGCGATAGCTGCGGTCGGGATCACCAACCAACGCGAGACCGCCGTCGCCTGGGACCTGCAAAGCGGCCAGCCCCTGCACCGGGCGATCGTCTGGCAGGACCGCCGCACCGCCGAGCGGTGCGAGGAACTGGAGCAAGCGGGCCACCTGCCCCTCGTGCGGGAGCGAACCGGGCTCGTCCTCGACAGCTACTTCTCGGCGACGAAGTGGCAGTGGATGCTCGAGCACGGCGGCGTGGAGAGCGGGCCCGGCCTTGCCCTCGGCACCGTCGACGACTGGATCTGCTGGCGCCTCACCGGCGGCTCGGCCGGAGGCCGGCACGCCACCGATCCTTCGAACGCCTCCCGCACCCTCTGTTACGACATCACCTCCCACGCCTGGTCAGAAGAGCTGTGCGAGCTGTTCGGGATCCCGGCGCAGTCCCTCGGCGAGGTATTGCCCTCGTCGGGTCGATTCGGGACGGTCTGCTGCCGACGTGGCCGGCGGCTGCCTCGCCGGCGTTCCCGTGAGCGGCGTCGCCGGCGACCAGCAGGCGGCGCTCTTCGGCCAGTGCTGCACGGAGCCGGGCATGACGAAGGTCACATACGGAACGGGCAGCTTCGTCCTCATGAACCTGGGCGAGAGATGCCCGCAGCCGGCCGACGGCCTTCTCACGACAGTTGCCTGGCAGCTCGGCGACACGCTCAGCCTACGCCCTCGAAGGCGCGGTCTTCGCCTCCGGTTCCACGATCCAGTGGCTGCGTGACGGGCTCGGGATCATCGACGATGCCGGGGAGACCGAGGCGCTGGCTGCCTCTCTCTCCTCCAACGAGGGCGTCTACATCGTGCCGGCCTTCACCGGGCTCGGCAGCCCGTGGTGGGATCCGCACGCCCGGGGGGCCGTCGTCGGCCTGACACGAGGCACCGGTCGAGCGCACCTGGCACGCGGCCTCGGTGGAGGCGATGGCTTACCAGACCCGGGACGTGCTCGACCGGATGGCAACCGTCGCCGGCCATCGCGTCTCGATGCTCCGCGCCGATGGAGGCGCCTCGGTGATGGATCTTCTCCTGCAGCTCCAGGCCGACCAGTCCTCGGTCGACGTCGTTCGCCCGGCCAATCCCGAGGTCACCGCGCTCGGTGCGGCCATGCTGGCCGGTCTGGCCGAGGGCGTCTGGTCCTCTGCCGAGGAGCTGCGAGCGCTCAGCCCCCCGACGGCGGTATTCGAGCCGCGGGCCTCCCGCGCCCGCGCCGACGGCGACCACGCCGGCTGGCTGCGGGCACTTGCGTGCGCCGCGTCGTGGGAACACGCCTGAGGAGGCCCCACAGCTCCGGGGCGTGCGGCTGACACGGACGCTCAGCCCTCGGAGCGCCGCTGACCGGCGCCCAGCCGCTCAGCCCTCCGAGCTCCGCTCGCCGGCGCCGGCCGCTCAGCCCGTGACCGCCATCTGCTCCGGCGACTCCCCCAGGCCCGCTCCGGCGCCTGGTCCACCGCTGGCCGCCACCTCGGCGGCCGCACCCGCTTCCGGGACGCATATCGGTCGACGTACGGCTGACCCGACAGCTGCCGGATCTCCCACATCAGGTCATCGGTGGCCTGCCGAAGGACGAGCGGGTCGCCGGTGCGGTGCCCGTAGCGAACGGCCAGGTCGAGCGGCTCGCCGAAAGCGACCTCGATCGTCTTGAAAGGGCGGAGCATTCGGGAACCGATCGGCTGCACGGCTCTCGTGCCTTTGATCCCCACTGGAACGACCGGACAGCCCGTGGCAAGGGCCAGCCGTGCCACGCCCGTACGCCCTCGGTGCAGCTGCTCGTCAGGCGGACGGGTTCCTTCGGGATAGATGCCGATGCACCCGCCCTCCCTCAGGAGCGCCGAAGCCTCGTCGAGCGCCTGCGACGACCGCGAGCCGCCCGAACGCTCCATAGGTATCTGCCCGACAGCGCGGAAGAACCACCGCGTCTTCCACGACTTGAAGTACTCGGCCTTGGCAACGAAAGTGACGCGCCTCGGCACTGCGAAAGGGAGGAAGAGCGAGTCGCAGAAAGCCTGATGGTTGGCGGCGAGGATGACGCCCCCGCTCACGGGGATGTTCTCCCCGCCCGAGGCCCGGATGCGGAAGCTGAGCCGGAACACCGGCGTCAGGATCGCCTTTATGAGGCCGTAGAGCACGAGAGGCCAGGCTACTGCCCCTCAATCAGGTATCCCTCCCGCACAACATTGCGGCCTCCGGCCCCGCGCTCGGCGCCACCAGATAAGACACCGATGCCTCACGGAACGCCTCGCAGACGCCGCGCCCGAAGTGAGGTCAACATTGACGGCGCCAAGATCAGCCGATACGGTCGCCACGGGCGGAGCTTTCCAATTCCGGCAAAGACAAGGATGCATTTATGGGAATCCTCCGTTCGGGTCGCCTTGTTGCGGGCGGTGTCGTCGTGGCAGCGCTCTATTTCGCCGTCATGCCTCCGCCGGCCGGAGCCGGGACGCCGCCTGGTCAAAGGGCCGGCACGGGAGCCAGTCGGCCACACCCTCACAGCTCACACGGTGGCCGGTGGTCCCTATGCCCGACCTTCCTGGTGGAAGGGCGCCTGCGACGTCGGCTATCACCCGGGCTCCTACCGTTTGACGGCCGACTTCGACGGCCTGCAAGCGTGTGCTCCCGGCCCGGCCCAGGGGGGCGCTGATCACCTGGTCCGCTTCTTCAGCGGTGCCTGGGGGGAGTATGAATGGGAGTGCGTCGAGCTCTCGATGCGCTGGATGTACCTCGCCTGGGGGGTGCGGCCGTATGGCGCCAACGGCAACGGGGTCGTCGCCAACTACCCGAACGGGCAGGCGGGCTACCCGCCCCTCACCAAGGTCAGCAACGGCACTCGTGCCGAAGCGCCGGTGCCCGGCGACGTGCTCTCGATCGACGACTCCGACAGCTTCGGGCACACCGAAGTGATCGCCGCCACGTCGGTCAACTCCTCGGGAAACGGAGTCCTCCGGGCCATCACCGACAACTGGGACGCCCAGTCCGACGGCTGGGTGTGGCTCTCGGTGTCGAACTGGGTGGTCTCGGACAGAGTTCCCGGCAACAGGGTCCTCGGCTGGCTGCACGATCCAGCCTGGAGGCTGGGGGTGCCCCGCCGGGCGGCTCATAGCCGCTCGTGACCGTGTGGCTCGACAGGGACCCACGCCACGGCTGAACTGCGCCGGGGCGACAGCTACAACTTCGGCAGGGCTTTGCGCAGCGACCGGACGCCCTGAGCGATGCGCTGTTCGTTCTCGATCAGCGCGAAACGGACGTAGCCGTCGCCCCCGGGGCCGAAGCCCACTCCCGGCGACGTCGCCACCCTCGCCTCCTCGACGAGGTAGCGACAGAAGCCGAGCGAACCCATCTCGCGGTAGGGCTCGGGGATGGGCGCCCACACGAACATCGTCCCTCTCGGGCGCCTCACCTCCCAGCCGATCCGGCTCAGGCCGTCGCAAAGGGCGTCCCGCCGTCCCTGGTAGATGCCGTTCACGTGGGCCGGGTAGTCGCAGGCCTCGTTCAGTGTCACGACGGCGGCTATCTGGATGGGCTGGAAGGTGCCGTAGTCGAGATAGCTCTTCAGCTTTGTGAGCGCCTGCACCCCGGTGGCGTTACCGACGAGAAAAGCCACACGCCAACCGGCCATCGAGAACGACTTCGTCATCGTGTAAAGCTCGAGCGCGACCTCTTTTGCGCCCGGCACCTGGAGGATCGACGGCGGGCGGTAACCGTCGAAGGCGGTGTCGGAATAAGCGAAGTCGTGGACGAGGACGACGTCGTGCTCCCCTGCCCATTCGACGAGACGCGTCATCGTGGCCAGGTCGACGCATGTCGTGGTCGGGTTGTGCGGGAAGGACAGGATCGCCACCCGCGGTTTCGGCCAAGCCGACTCCCACGCCTCCACCAGGTTCGCAAAGAAACCCTCCCCCGCGCCCGCCTCATCTCCCCCGAGGCCTTCGAGGCGCACCATGCGGACATCTGCCCCGGCGAACAACGGGGCGTAGATGTGGATCGGATAGGACGGCGACGGCACAAGGGCCGTGTCCCCTGGCCCGACGAGTACCCACATGAGATGGGAGAGACCTTCCTTGGCGCCGATGGTCACGACCACCTCGGACTCCGGATCGAGCTCGACGCCGAATCGCCTCGTGTACAGGTCGGTAATCGCCGCCCGCAGCTTGGGGATACCGCGGCTTGCCGAGTAGCGGTGGTTTCTCGGGTTGCGCGCTGCCTCGGCCAGCTTCTCGACGGCGACGTCGGGAGACGGAATGTCAGGGTTGCCGAAGCCGAGATCTATCACGTCTTGACCGGCGCGGCGGGCGGCCAGCTTCAGTTGGTCGATCTCGGCAAAGACGTACGGCGGAAGCCCGTTGATGCGGCGGAGTTCCATCTTCTGACGATAGTCGGCTCTCCTGCTTGCCCCCGGGTCCCGGCCCTCAGGGTGTGCCGAGCTCGACGCCGGCCGCGGCCGCCGACTCCACGACGGCCTCGAGAGAGACCGGCCAGCCCCAAACGGCCCACTCGCATCCGGCGGCCGACAAGGCGGTCAGTGTCGCCGCAGCAGTGTCGACACCACCCCGGAGCGGGCCGCCCCAGCTCACCCTGGTCCCCCGGCGCACCTCTCGCGCCACGCGCTCAGGAGTGGCGCCCCAGAGATTTAGGACGGCGCCGAGTGAACGGGCGATGTCGTTCGTGGCGGTCGTGCCGGCGCCGATCCAGCACTCGATGCCGGCGGAGAGCAGCTGCTCACACACAGCTCCCAGGCTTGCCAGCCGGGCGCGGGCACCAAAGTACGGGAGGCCGTTCCGCTCGTGTTCAGGTGCGCTCTCGTCGTCCCCGGTGCCGAGGCCGGCAATGAGCCGGTCGCCGGCGATCCGTGCCAGGGAACCAATGGAGGCAAGCACCACCTGGTCGGGCAGCAGGCCGATCCTCGCCACGAGGCTGCCGAGCCGGATCCCCTCCGTGGCTGTCGCCACCGCTGCGAGCATCGGATAAAGACTGAGGGAGGGACGCCCCGGCGAGCCCAGCGGCCAGAGATGGTCGAAGACGAATACGCCGTGTACTCCGGCTTGCTCGGCGGCGCGTGCCGCCGCGATCGCCCCGGCGGCGTCCTCGGCGAACGTAGGCAGCGTCACACCGAGCCGCACAGCACCGCCACCGGGCCGCTCAGCCGCGGCCGAGCACGGCAGAGCCGATGGCTCCCCCTCGCTCACCGAGCGAGGCAGCCGCTATCTCGATCTCCGGACGGAGGGAGGCTCCCTCGAGCTGGCTGGCGAACGCCTCCCTGACCGGCCCGAAGAGCACCTCACCCGCGCCCACGAGGCCTCCTCCGATGACGATCATCTCCGGATCGAGGATGTTGGCCAGATTCGCCAGTCCGAGCGCCAACCAGAATGAGAACTCGCCGAGAATCGCCACCGCCGACTCGTCGGCCTCTGCGGCGGCCCGAACGACGTGCTCTCCACGGACGGCGTCACTGTCGCCGCCGGCCAGAGCCACCACGCGGCCGGCCTGACCGGCATAGGCGTAGTCGCGGGCGATCCTGCCGAGCCCCGAGCCGGAGGCGTAGCGCTCCCAACAACCACGCCGGCCGCAGCCGCATGGCGGACCATGAGGATTGACGACCATGTGCCCTATCTCTCCGGCGAGATTCCCCCCACCGCGTAGGATCCGCCCGCCGGCAAGCACGCCGCCACCGATGCCGGTGCCGACTGTGACGAACAGGACGTCGAGGCGGCCGGAAGCTGCACCGTAGGCGCACTCGCCGGCGGCGGTGCACGTGGCGTCGTTGTCCACCTGCACGGCGACCCGGCCGCCGAGGCGCCCCTCGAGGCCCTCCTTCACCGCCGTTCCGCTCGCGCCGAGGAGGTTCGGGGCGAACTTGAGCACGCCCTGGCGGTCGACCAGCCCCGGGACCCCAACGCCGACCGTGACGAGCGCGCCGCCCGACACTGGCTCCACTCGGAACAGCCGAGCTGATCAGCTTCTCGCAGAGCTCGGCGAGGTCGTCGAGGAGGGCCCCTCCATCGTTCAAGGTCCGCCGGCGCTCCTCGGCGAGCACCGCGCCGGCCGGGTCGATGGCGACGCCGAGCACCTTTGTCCCGCCGACATCGACCCCGATCGCCACCCCGCCCCGGGTTGGGGCGTCGACCGCCGATACCGATGACACGTTGTCATCCCGGGTCGTGTCGTCAGGCTCCGAGGCGATGCCCGGCGCGCGCCGGGCCGGAGGAGAATCACCTACGCCTTCGGCCGCGAACGGCCAGCCGGGAGCTGTGTCAGCGGTGCCCAGAATGTCACCGCCGTCTCCGTGTCCGGCCCGGTTCACGCCTCGGACTCGACACGCGCCTTCAGGTCCCGGATCGCCGCATGGAGGATGTTGCCTTCTGCTCTCCGCTTGATGAAGCCCGGCAGGGGCACGCGTAGCTCCACGGCGAGTTGGTAGGTGATCTCGGTTCCGCCGCCCGGCGCCGGGGCGAACCGGTAAAAGCCGTCGAGGCGACTCGTGAGGTCTCCGTCGCGCTGCACCCAGCCGAACTGGTCAGGGGCCCTCGAGTAGTCGTAGACGAGCGTGTAGCTGGTCGAGCGCCCGAAGGCGGCCGCGCGGAAGGAGACGAGGACGGGACGGTCCTCCTCGTCGGTCTCGAGCACGTGCACGTCCTTCAGATCGCCAACCCATTCCGGATACCTCTCGATGTCGGCGACGACGGCGAAGCAGCGTTCGGGCGAGCTCTCCACGACCATTCGCTCCGTGGTCTGCTCGGCCACACTCCCTCCTTCGATTGACATCTTCACGCGTCGACGCCCGGACAGTACCCGGCCCGGACGCTCATCCGCCTACTTCTCGGAGGGCCCTGTGCAGCCGGGGCGCCAAGATGTCATAGTCGAACTGCTCCTCGGCCCGCCGGCGGGCCGCCTGACCCAGACGTCGTCGCTCGGGCTCGTCCTCGAGCAGGCGGCGGAGGGAGGCGGCCACACCTGCAACGTCAGATGGGTCCTCGACCACGAGACCAGTCTCGCCGTGTACGACGGCCTCACCTGCCCCACCACTACGCCCGGCCACCTGCGGGACCCCGCAGGCGGCGGCCTCGAGGAAGACGATCCCGAAGCCCTCCTGCTCGAGGCCGAACCATCTGTCCCGGCAGAGCATCGCCCACACGTCCGCAACGCCGTCGAGGAGCGGCAGGACGTCGGGATCCACCTGACCGAGGAATCTCACCGGCGGAGCCGAGCCTCCGGCGCCACCTCCGTCGACAGCCCGGCCGAAGACGCGGCTCGCCACGCCCTCCAGACGGTCGCCGTCCCTGCCGGTTCCGCCGATGGCGAGGCACAGGTCGGGCATCGATCTCCGCAGCCGCCCCACAGCTCTGATCAGCACGTCCATCCCTTTCCGGGGCACGAGCCGGCTGACGCTCACCACGACTCGACCGTCGACGGGTAGGCCGAGACGCCGTCGGCCGGCGGCTCGTTCCGCGTCGTCAAGCGGCCGGAACCGCTGTAAATCGATGCCGGGCGGGATGACCACCACGGGCGGTATCTTCCCGCTGCCCCGGCTGATGCCTGCCACCCGTCGAGCCTCCGCGGCGGGATAGCCGCCGGCCGCCACGATCAGTGACGCTGCCCGGACCACCGAGCTGAGAAGCCGGGCCGTGCCTGGAAGCCTGCCCGGCACGGTGACTTCGGCACCATGAAGCACCAGGGCGTAGGGGAGCCCGAGCTCCCCTCCGAGCAGGCCGAGCGGCAGCGCCGGATCGAGCACGACGAGGCTGCTGCCGGCATCGGCCGCCAGCGCGCGCACGCGCCGCGCAAGTGCCGGTGTCGGGAGCAGCACACGCTCGGCGAACCGCTCGATCCGGAACGGCTGGCTGCGGTCGAACTGGGCACTCCCTGCTCGCCCGGCACCGCTCGTCACGACGACGAACTCCTCGGCCGGAAGACGCCTCCACAGCTCGTGCAGGTACGTCTGGATGCCCCCGACCTTCGGGGGAAAATCGTTCGTGACGAGGACGTGCGGACACATCAGACCTCAGCTGACCCGCCGTTCGAACCGCAACGACGGCAAAAGCCCCGCCCTCTCGAGCATCCTCATGGCCCGCGCCTCCGCCGCATCCACGATGACTCCCACCGGCTCTGGCCGGCGGCCTTCAGCCGAAAGGAGAAACGTCACGACGCAATCCTCACAGGCCGAAGTGCCCTCCAGGCAACATTCGTCACAGCTGACAGTGACCTCGTTCATGTTCGTTCACGACCCTCCGTCTGCGTTGCCTCTCGGCGCCGACAGGGACATGATCGCACCGGGGTGTGACAAGTTGGCGAGCCGCGGAACGTCTACCGCGACCCGGTCTCCGAGAAAGCCACGACGATGCCGCCATGACCTGCTCGACTCTGTGAGTCGGGTCGTCGCAGGACGGCCTCACTCCTGGGATTGACGTGCCCGGCCCACGAGCTCCTGAAAGATCGCATAGCGGGCGGCGGCATGCTCTTGCCACTCGGGGTCGGGCTCGACCCGGCGGCCCACGGCCGCCCACCGGGTGGCATCCCCGAGCTCGGACTCGAGGCCGGCTGCCACACGTGCCACAAAGGCGGCACCAAGTGCCCCGCATTCCGGCACGGCCGCCACGTCGACCGGTAGCCCCGTGCAATCGGCGAGGGCCTGGATCCACTCCGGACGTCCCGTGCCGCCCCCGGTCGCCACGATCCGCCTGGCATCCACGCCGGCCAGGTCGATGTGCTGGCGGACGACGAAGCCCGCCGCCTCGAAAGCCGCCCGCCTGACCGAGGCCCGATCGTGGGTGATCTCCAGGCCGATCAACGACGCCCGTCTCGAGTAGTCGTGCAGAGGGGTCCTCTCCCCGCGGGGATAGGGCGCCCAGACCGGGACGCTCGAAGGGTCGGTATGGCGGCCGACCAGCCCGGTCAGGCCGGTCGCCCAGTCGAGGAAGAGACCGCCGGCGTTGCTGGCGCCACCGATCAGGGTGCGGCCGGGCACCGTGTGTGGAACCGTCCACAGTCCGGGGACCTCTTTCCAGACTCCGGCGACACTCCACACGACAAGGGTGGTGCCGCAGATCACAAGCACATCGCCCACGTCGCTCGCCCCGGCGACGATCTGCTCAGCCAGCGTGTCGACGATCCCGGAGGCCACGACCGTCTCGCCCGACTTCCCGATGGCCTCACCTAGGCCGGCAATCTCAGGGAGTTGACGGCTGGAGCCCCCGACCGAGCCCACGACGCGATCGTCCCAGCTGCTCCCGTCGAAGAGTGGGGTCATGGCGATGGCAGTGGTCACGTCAATGACTCCGGCGCCTACGAGCGAGTAGTTGGCCACCGCCTGCACCGGCCAATAGCCCGCCGCGCTCGGAAGCAGGGTGGCCAGCTGCCGCAACAGCTCCGGCGCCCGCCCTATCGGCAGGGCGAGGAACTCGGGCGCCACCGCGCCGCGTGTGTCGCCGTAGAGAAGGCCGGCCGAGCGAGGACGTCCCTGCTTGTCCACGGCCGCCATCGAAGGCACGAGTCCCGCCACGCAGACGGCCCGCGGCGTCGGCGTTCCCCCGGCTTCTAGGGCGGCCAGGGCCTGGCGGGGGGCCTGACGCCATGCGCGCCGCGCGTCGTGCTCCATCCGCTCCGAAGAGGGAAGACCGAGACGGTTGGGCAGACGGACCCGGGCATGCACAGTGCCCTCACCGTCAACGGCAACGGCCTTGAGCGCGCTCGAGCCGATGTCGATTCCCACGGTGACCTCGAGGCGGGTGGCCATCTCGCTTCGTGACGCTAGTGGGTCTCGTCCGGGCCGTCGCACTACGCTCCCCCGGTGCGAACCGGCGATCTGCCCACTCCTGCTCTCGTCGTCGATGCCGGCATCCTCGAGCACAACCTGACGAAAATGGCAACCGCGCTGCCAGGACATCGGCTTCGACCACACGTGAAGGCCCACAAGAGCACCGAGCTCGCCAGACTTCAGGCCGTCCATGGTCACTCCGCCTTCACTTGTGCCACGATCCGGGAATGCGAGGGGATGGCCGCTGCCGGTCTCGGGGACGATCTGCTCCTCGCCAACGAGGTCCTCGACGCCCGCCGGCTCGACGCTGTCGTCGAGGCCGGTCACCGTGTCACCCTCGCCGTCGACTCGCCTGAGACAGTCGCCGCCGCGGCCGCGAGCGCCGTCGAAGAGGTTGTCGTCGATGTGAACGTCGGTCTGAACCGATGCGGTTGTGAGCCTCGAGAGGCCGCCCGTATCGCCGAGCTCGCCAGGTCGAGCGGCCTGTGGGTGCGAGGGGTGATGGGCTACGAGGGTCACGTCGTGGCGATCGAGGACGCCGGGAAGCGTCGAAGCGGTTGCCGGGAGGCCATGATGACGCTCTGGGGGGCGCACGAGGCGGTCGGCGGGGATTCGGTGTCAGCCGGCGGGACCGGCACCTACGACCTCAACACCTGGGCCAGCGAAATCCAGGCCGGCTCGTATGCCCTGATGGACACTGCTTACGGGCGACTCGGACTCCCTTTCCGTCAGGCTGTGTTCGTCCTCGCCGCGGTGGTCTCGTCTTCGGCGGTCAAGGATTACGCCGTGCTCAACGCGGGCCTGAAGGCTTTCGGGATGGACAAGGGCAACCCATCGGTGCCGGGGGCCGAAGTGCGGTCCTGCGCCGACGAGCACCTCATCGTCACCCCGGCACGGCCGGTGGGCGATCGCCTGCTCGTAACTCCTGCCCATGTCGACCCGACAGTGGCCTACCACGATCGCATGTACGTCGTCGAAGGTGATGACGTGCTCGAGGAGTGGCCGGTAGATCTCCGGGGTTGGTAGCTACGCCTCAGCCTGAGCCCGCAACTGCGCGGCCAGCGCCCTAAAGGCACGGCCCCGGTGGGAGATGGCGTCCTTCTCTGCCGAAGCCATCTCGGCGAAAGTCCTGCCGGCGCCGCCCTCGGGCTCGAACACCGGGTCATAGCCAAAGCCGAGCGTTCCCCGGGCTGCCATTGCGATCCGCCCGCGGGCCACGCCCTCGGCGAGAAGCTCTGATCCGTCTGGGAACCTGGCGATGGCCACGGTGACAAAGCGAGCCCCGCGCTCCTCAGGACCTCTGCCCGCGAGGGCTTCAAGCAGCTTGGCGACATTGTCGTCATAAGAGGCGCTCTCCCCCGCGTAGCGGGCGGTACGGACTCCCGGCGCGCCGCCGAGCGCGTCGACCTCGAGCCCGGTGTCGTCCGCGACAGCCCCTTCTCCGGTGACCGTTACGAGGGCGAGCGCCTTGATGCGGGCGTTCTCGGCCAGGGTGGCACCGGTCTCTGCGATCTCGGCGACCTCCGGCGGGCGGGGCAACAAGACCATCCCGGGCAACGCCCCCGACAGCACGCTCCGGATCTCGGCGGCCTTGTCGGGGTTGCTCGTCGCCAGGACGAAGCGGGCGCCGCTCACTCCGGCGGTCGGGGCGCCGGCTCAGCAGAGAGGACCTCCTCCTCGAGCCGGTGAAGCTGACGAATGCCGCCTTCAGCTATCGCGAGCAGCTCGTCGAGCTCGCTGCGGGTGAACGGCAGCCCCTCCGCCGTCCCCTGCACCTCAACGAAGCGGCCGGAGCTCGTCATGACGACGTTCATGTCCACTTGGGCCCGCGAATCCTCCGAATAGTCGAGGTCGAGCATCGCCACGCCGTCCACGAGTCCGACCGACACAGCCGCCAGATGCTCATGGAGGGGATGAACGGCGATCAATCCCTCCGAGCGGAGACGGCTGCAGGCATCTTGGAGGGCCAGATATGCCCCGCATACAGCTGCCGTTCGTGTGCCACCGTCGGCCTGCAGCACATCGCAGTCGAGAACCACCTGGCGCTCCCCCAATGCGACCAGGTCGCACACGGCCCTGAGCGACCGGCCGATCAAGCGCTGAATCTCCTGGGTTCTGCCCGTCTGCCTGCCGCGGGCGGCTTCCCGGCTGATCCTCTCGCGGGAAGATCCGGGCAGGAGGGAGTACTCCGCTGTCACCCACCCGCGCCCCGTCCCCCGCATCCATCGGGGCACTTCCTGCTCGATCGAGGCCGTGCAAAGGACTCTGGTCCTGCCCATCGAGACGAGTGACGATCCGGCTGCGAACTCTGTGAAGTCCCTGTCGAAGTTGACAGGTCGCAATTCGTCGGCGGCGCGCCCGTCTCGCCGCTGGAGGGCAGTGGTCGGCATTCTCGCAGGCTAGGCCGTCGACCGATTCATCCGGCAAGGACGCAGCTCGCCTGGCCCGCCCGCGGCCCACAGTTCCTCTGCTACGAGGAGCTCGGGTCCAAGTAAACGGCGCCCCATGTCGGCGAACCACGTGACGTCGCCGGATGACACGAACCGGTGGCGACCGGTACCGGAGCCGGCACCGGCGAGGCCGCCGAGGCGGATGAGGTTGCGGACGTCGAAGGCGGTCTCCTCAGCCGAGGACACAAGAACGACGTCACGGCCCATCACGTCGGCGATCGTCCGCGCCAGAAAGGGGTAGTGGGTGCATCCGAGCAGCAAAGTGTCGACGTCGGCCTCCATGAGCGGTGCCAGGAGCCGCTCGGCCAGAACGTGCACCTGGTCGCTGTCGGTCTCGCCCCGCTCGACGAACTCCACGAACCCCGGGCAGGCAGCGCAGGCGACATTCATGCTCGGGCAGATGGCTTCCGCCAGCCGCTGGTAGGCGCCGGATCTGATGGTCCCCACCGTGCCGATGACCCCGATCCGCCCCGTCCTCGTCGCCTGTGCGGCCGCTCGCATCCCGGGCTCGAGAACGCCCACCACAGGTACGTCCAGCACGGCCAGCAGGTCGTCCAACGCCACCGAGGCGGCCGTGTTGCATGCCACCACGACGAGCTTGGCCTCGAGCTCCCTTACGAGGTGCGAGCCGATCTCCAGCGCAAACGAGCGAACCTCGCCGGGCGGACGGGGGCCATAGGGATAGCGGCCGGTGTCGCCGATATAGACGACGTGCTCGTGTGGCAGGAGGTCGATCAGGGCCCGCACGACAGTCAATCCGCCAAAGCCACTGTCGAAGATGCCGATGGGACGCCCATCCGGTTCCCCGTCAGCTGGCTGCAGGGGCTGCACGGGCTGCAACCGTACCTGGGCGGTCGCCCGGCCGTCAGGCGCGCTCAGAAGTAGATCGTGGTCCTGGCCCGCTCCACGACCTCGTCGAGGTCGCCCGTCCAGGCACCGGTGGAGAGGTACTTCCACCCTCCGTCTGCTGCCACGAAGACGATGACACCCTTGTCGATGGCCGTGGCACACTTCGCCGCTCCGGCCATGGCGGCGCCGCTCGAGATGCCGGCGAATATTCCTGCATCTGCCAGCCGGCGGGTCCAGATGATCGAGTCCCTCGGCCCGACGATGGTCTTGCGATCGAGGAGCTGCTCTCCCCCGCCCTCGACGAAGATCGGCGGAATGTAGCCGTCATCTAGATTGCGAAGCCCGTCGACGAGCTCACCGGCGGGGGGCTCGACTGCCCAGATCTCGATCGAAGGATCCCGTTCCTTCAGGAACCTGCCCACACCGAGCAGGGTGCCGCTCGTTCCGAGACCGGCGACGAAGTGCGTGACCTCGGGGCAGTCCCGCCATATCTCCGGACCCGTACCCTCGTAGTGGGCCCGCGGGTTGGCCGCGTTGCCGTACTGGTAGAGGAAGACCCACTCCGGATGCTCCTCGGCCAGTCGGCGCGCCATCCTGACGGCGCCATTGGAGCCCTGCGTGCCCGGCGACTCGATTACCTCGGCACCCCAGACTTCGAGTAGCTGGCGGCGCTCGACTGAGACATTGGACGGGATGACTACCTTCAGGCGGTAGCCCTTCACTCGGCAGATCATCGCGAGCGCGATGCCGGTGTTGCCAGAGGACGGCTCGAGAAGTGTCGCTCCCGGCCTCAGCAGACCCGACTTCTCTGCGTCCTCGATCATGCACAGGGCGGCTCGGTCCTTCACCGATCCGCCCGGGTTCTGTCCTTCCAGCTTGACGTATATCTCGACCGCCGGATTGGGGCTGAGCAAGGAGACGTCGACGAGCGGCGTGTTGCCGATCAGGCCGAGGATGCTTTCGTATGTCGTCACGGTCCGAGTTGTCTCGGCGGTCAGCCGAGGCCGCCGGCGACAGCCGGGAGGATCGAGACGACATCGTCCGGGCCGACCGGGGTGTCGAGCTGCCGCAGGTAGCGCACGTCGTCGTCGTTGAGGTAGACGTTCACGAAGCGGTGCAGGCCGCCCGCGCTTGTAAGCACCTGTCCCGACATGGCCGGGAATTCCGCTTGGAGCGCCTCGAGCAGCTGACGGATCGTTGTGCCCTCGACGGTGACGACGGCCTGACCGCTCGCCGCTGCGCGCAGCACTGTGGGAAGGCGAATTCGAGCTCACGAAAGCCTCCAGAAAGTTGACCGCTCAGGTCATATTCTACGTATCGAGAACAACCACAGGCTCTTCGGAGATCTTCCCGTCGATGATCCGGTAGGACCGTGTCGAGGGCAGCTCGTGGCGCAGTGAGATGAGCACGTAGTGCCAGCCAGGGTCGGGCGCCTGGCCGACATCTGTCGGCGAGGGCCACGGATCGGTGTGGGTGTGGGAGTGGAACACCCCGATGATCTCGACACCTTCCGCCTCGGCGGCCAGGTCCACTTTCAAGTGCTCACCCGGGTCGACCGTGTAGACCTGGGCAGAGGCGGCTGTGTTCCGGGTCGGGTGGACCGATGCCACATCGCCGCTGTCGCCTGTGCCGGTGAGGAGCCCGCACCCTTCCTCGGGATAGCAGCGCAGACAATGTGCCACCATCTCGGCGAGCTGGGCAGAGGTTACCTGCAGGCTGGATCCCATGGTGTGGCCAATCCTGCCATCGTGGCGCTGTTGCCCGCGCCGGTAGCGTTGGGTGCCGTGGCCAAACGAGCGGCTCTGCCCAGGGCGAACAGCCGTTCCGACGCCGCTCATGGGATCCAGCGCGTGGCCCAGAATCGCCGCGCTCGCCATGAGTACGACATCCTCGAGACCTATGAGTGCGGGATAGCGCTCACGGGAGCGGAGGTCAAGTCACTCCGGGCCCGTCAAGTATCCCTCCAGGACGCCTACGCCCGGATCGACAGGGGCGAGGCATGGCTGCTGGGAGCTCATGTGGCTCCGTACGAATACGGGGGCGGCTACGGGCGGTTCGAGCCTGACCGGCCCCGCAAGCTCCTCCTCCACCGTGAGCAGATCGACGAGCTAGCCGGCATAGTCGCGCAGAAGTCACTCACGCTCGTGCCGCTCTCGGTGTATTTCAAAGACGGCCGGGCGAAGGTCGAGATAGCCCTGGCGAGGGGGAGGCGGATGTACGACAAGCGGCGCGCTCTCGCTGAGCGCGACGCCTCCCGGGAAGCCGCCAGAGTCATCAAGGAGCACCAAGGTCGGCGCTGACGTGCGACCACCGCCAACCGGCGGCGTTCGTCAATGCCCCGCTGCTGCCCGACCGATTCTGCCGGCCTCCTCGCCGCCCATCGGTCTGCCTCGCTCCTGGCGATAGCATGGAGGGGCGGTCAGCCAGTGGTGCCGGTTGCCGCGGATTCGATGGCGGCACCATCTCTGCAGTCCACGGGGGTGACAGGCTTCGACTCTGGTCGTCGAGGTGGGAGAAGCGAGCCGTGGTCTCCGGAACCACGCTAAAGAGCCGGAAACCAATACAAACGCCGAGCCTCAGCTCGCGCTTGCCGCCTAAATAACGGCAACGTCTGTCCGGTCCCAGCCCCGCGGACCGGTCGCAGGCGTCATCTAGCGGGGATCACCTGGGCAACGATGCTGACACGTTGTTCGGGGACATTTTGGTCAGCTGGGGACCCGTCTTCCTGCCGGTGGTAGGACGAGTCCCGAGAACTCACCGCTGGCTGCGCTCGGAGAAGTCCCATCGAGAAGCCGGAGGACGCGGGTTCAATTCCCGCCACCTCCACGAAGTTATTAAGTCGCTGGCCTGGGCACTTGCTCAGGCCAGCGGCGCGAAGGGCACGAAAAGGGCACCAAGCCGCAGCAGGATGACGGCTGTGACCAAGCTCAGCAGACCCATCGACGAGCCGGCGTCTAATCGGGTGCACGCGGTCGGTGACCGGCTTTCATACGACTACAGGTCGGAGGTTCACCAGACGCTCGGTGGCGGCGGCTCTATAACGAGGCGCCTCGGCCGGGGGGTTCCAGCTGAAGCTCTCGGGCAGTCCAGCTGCGACGGTGCTCTTCATCCGGGTGCCACTTCGAGCTTCTGAGTCGCGGACGACGGCCCTACTCTCGGATGCCGGATAGCTGCTTGGCAAGGGCCGACGCCGAAGCGGCGAGATTGGAACCCCACGAGAACGTCGCATTATGGCTGGCCGAGTGGCTGAGAGGTGTCGCCGGCGAACCTGCTGGCTTTGGCGACTAGCCGGTAGGCCGCCTCGTCGCGCGCCGCTCCCCTGCCGTCGTCCCACCCCGCACGCCCACTCGTCTCTCGCGGTGGTCGGGTACGGCGTGGAAGTGCTCGGCCAGTTCCTCGAGCGCCCCGGCGAGCGGTACACGGCTTCCGGGTCGTGCCACTGATAGGCTCCGGCCAGACGCGTAAGCTTCGATCCTCGCCGGCCTCGTGAGCCACGAGAACAAGCTCGGTGCCCCACCGGATGAACTCAGGCGAGGCCGCAAGACGTCAAGGATTCTCTGGTGCTAGCGCTCGGCGTCTTCGCCGGCGCCTAAGCAACGGCAGGGCTCGGAGGCGTACTGCGGGTGGGGTTGGCTACGGTTGGCATGTTAGAAACCTCCTCGGGGTTCTTGGCCAGTCCCGCGGCCAGCTTCAATGGAAGAGCGTCGTTTTGCATTTCCCTGGGGTATGGAAGCTTGGAAAACCTTCAAGTGCTACGCCTACGGCACCGGCGGCGCTGGTTTGGCGGAGTATGACGCCACGGTCGAACCGCGATCCGGCGGTGAGTGGACGTGGAACGCCCGAGTGGCTCCCACCGGTTCGACGCCTCGACTGAGAGGGAGCAAATGAAGAAGGTGCTCTTAGCCCTCGCTGCTACTCACCATCTTCGACTTCAGCCTGAATTTGTGGATCTCCCGGAACTAGTGTCGAGCCCGCGATGGCCGTGCCCCGCTCGCGAGGATTTGCGAGCGCCCCGGTGGGGTCGCTACGGTACGTGACCATCAGCGGCGACGTCGGAACTGTCGCTCAAAGCGAGAGGGTGGGAGAAACGTGAAAATGCATCAGCGCGCTCTGGCGTGCTTTCTTGGAATAGGACTTGTGCTCGGTGCGCTCGCAATGAGCTCGGGGGCCGCGTCGGCAGCCACGAAGGGGCCTAGATGGCAAACCTGCTCCGGGACCCCGACGCATCCAGGGGTTCTCTCGGGGAGCGTCCAAGGCAACGTGAAGGTGATGGGCTTCTGCGAGGTGAATGCCGGCCGCGCAGTCGTGTGGGGCAACCTCACCATCGCCAAGGGCTCCGTCCTCGTGGCGGCCTTCGGACGCAACGACCACACGGGAAGCGGATCTTCCAGCCTGACGGTAAAGGGCAGCGTCACGGTCTGGGCGGGTGCCACCTTCATACTCGGATGCGAGCCTCATGCGTTTGCCTGTTTAGACGACCCGAGTCAATCCCACCCGTCGCTCTCGAGCCGCGGAACCATTGGGCGTGACTTGGTCGCTTATTCCGCACTGGGGGTGCTCGTCCACAACAGCTCAATTGGCCGGAGCGTGATTCAGGTGGGCGGTGGTGGCGGCAACCCCGGCTACAGCTGCCAGCCCGTCGGGATATTCGCCCTGTTCCACAGCCCCGTGTACAGCGACTACGAGGACAATGTCATCGGCGGCAACCTCAGCGTCTCCAACATCCGCTCGTGCTACTTCGGCGCGTTGCGCGATCACGTGTACGGCGACCTTGTCTTCTCCAAGAACCGGATGGGCGATCCTGACGCCAACGAAGTGGTCAGCAACCACGTCAACAAGACGATCGCTTGTCTCGCCAACCTTCCCGCTGTGCAGTTCGGTGACACGGGCGGGACCCCGAATGTAGTCAACGGACAGGCGTTCGGACAGTGCAGCTTCAATCGCCTGGCGCACAACCCTGCGCCTAAGGGTCCGCTGACGCATATCTCGGTCCGTGCAACGTCTTGACTAAATAGTCTTTTCGCCTGAGGTGTTCTCTCGCGAGGCTAAAGCTGACGGAAAGGGGCGTCTACGGACCCCCTTTCCGTCAGCTTCGTTTATTGAGTCGACACGACGGGAACTGAGATACGCACGGTCTTCCGGAAGTATGCCGAGGTGGATCACGGAACGCCACGAAGGCCCCTCTGCTTGGATTGCGCACCACGCCGTTCGGCGACGATGACCTCGAGAAGCTCGGGGAGCGCGGGTGAGCTTCTTCGAACGGGCGGAGACGGAGCGCGACAATTTGGCGGCCGGGTGAGGGCTCCGCGACCTTACGGCCGTGATGAGCGACAAGGAGACCAGCGGTTGGATGCGGCTCGCGACGAATACCTGGTCTTCGAGCGCTCAGTGCAAGAGGCGGCGGAAGCCGGCCAGACCCTGGGTGTCGAGCACGGGCTGGCGCTAGGCCCCGAGATCGCCGGTCCCGTGATTGAGTCCTGAGCCGTAGGGGTGGCATGGACTCTGCTTGACTGAGCCACGGTGAGCGAGGCCCGGCTGATTCTCACGTGCGGGCTGCCAGGGTCGGGGAAGACGACACTCGCAAGGCATGTGGCCGACGACCGGAGGGCAGTTCGCCTCACGAAGGATGATTGGTTGTGGGCCATCGGCTCCACTCCCTGGGACGAGCCGACCCGGGTGAAGCTCGAACATGAACTCTGGCGCCTTGCCCAAGAGCTGTTGCGCCTCGGCCTGAGCGTCGTCCTCGATTTCGGGCTCTGGGCACGAAGCGAGCGGGACGAGTTCAGGGCGGCGGCTCGTGGCCTTGGTGTAGGCGTCGAGCTCCACTACCTCGACGTTCCCACCGATGAGCTCTGGAGCCGCATCGGCGCGAGGAACTCAGAACCTCCCTGGGACAGCTACCCGATCAGCCGCGCCCACCTCGACGAGTGGACAGCTTCGTTCCAAGCGCCTGATGCCGCCGAGCTGGCTTTGTTCGATCCGCCACCAAGATCAAACTGACCGCCCGCCGAACACGCCCCGAGGCTTCGGTCCGAGCGCCCTCCGTTTACAATCCGCTCGCCGACTCAGGCCATGCGTTGCGCGTTGGACCTCAGGACGTCGAACTCGCAGCCTCGCGAGGACGGGTCGAAGCCGTGCTCGATCAGCCAGCGGGTCGCCCGCAGGCTCCGCAGCGACCACCACGCGTGGATCAAGTCGAGATCGACGTCGGCGCCGTAGCCGGCGACAACGTCCCCGACGCGCTCCGCGTGCCCGAGCGTCAGGATGGCGAGGTCGTACAGAGCATCGCCCCGGCACGCTTCGGACCAGTCGACGACGCCCGTGACCTCGTCATCCTCGACGAACACGTGGGTGATCTGGAAGTCGCCGTGCGTGAACACCGGCACCCACGGCCGGAGCGCACCCTCGGCGATCCGTCGGTTGCGCGTGACCACGTCGGCGGGGAGGACACCGTTGGTGATGAGCCACGCGCACTCGCGGTCAAGGCGCGAACCGATCTCGTCGGTGCTCGTACCGGGCCATGGCGGCAGCGGTGCGCCGTGCAGCGTCCGAGCCACAGCACCCGCTGCGGCCCACGCCGCGGGCGATGCGGTCGACGGCTCGCCGAGGCGGCCGAGCGCGGCCCCTCGGAGCGCAGCGAGCGCGAGCACGGGCGGCTTCCGCCAGAGCACCTCCGGAGTCGGGATCGGTGCGAGGGCCATCGCCTCCACCTCAACATCGGTACGTGTCTGATCGGCGTCGATCTTCAGGAATACGTCGCCCACACGCAGTGTCGCGCGTTCATTGTGGGCGACGACGACCTCGACCCCCTCCATGTAAGGCATTCTCGCGCGAGGGCTGCCGACGGCGGTCGTCACGGCCATAGAGAGGGCGCACTGAATCGGCCGGGAGCCACCATCAGGAAATGCTCGTTAGTAATGACCATCGCAGCTCGGACCAATCGGGATTTTGGCGTTGCTGCAGGTGCAGACAGCGGAGGTGGTCCGCGGGGTGAGCACGACGGTGGACCACCCGCGCCGCACGGCCTTGTCGCGTCGGTCAATCCAGACGGAGTCGCCACTCTCACCCACTGCGATGTCGGACCCGCGGGCGTCTGGACCGGCCTTCATCGAGACGTTGTTCTGGGCGTCCATCTCTGTGGAGGGAGCGACCATCCCACGCGTGAGGGTGCCGCCCGCTCCGATCAGGGGGCTGTATTCATAGGGCCATCGGTACGGTCTGCCCGGCCGTTGCGAGGGCGAGATCGACCCTGTCAGCAGCGTGATTAGTCCGTTAGATTTCTCGTCGCTATGACGAGTTCGGTGTCGCCTGGCCAGTCCCAGAAGAGTCCGTCTGGCGAATACTCGTGCAGCAGATGACGTAGATCAGCCTCGAAGTCGGCCTGGCGGTTTCCGAACCATCGAGGTGCGGCATACGACAGCGAAAAGTAGTTGGCCACCACAGTGTCGATGTCTCTGACCAGGTCGGGGCGCCCAGGCGCATAGATGGTGCGCGAACAGCCGAACCGGGTCTGGGACAGGGTGTCCTCAAAGCGTGTCGGCTGGCCCTCGTTCCAAGTTGCGAGGTAGCGGCGCGTGCTGTCACCGAGGTAGTCGAGGATGAGCTTCCTCACCGCGGCGTGGGGAACCTCCGGGTAGTCCCGGATTGGCAGGTCGGGGACGGCCGTCGTCAACGTGGTGCGAGATCAGGACCAGCGAGCCACCCGGGACGAGTAGGTCATAGACGGCCTCGGCGACCTCCAGCCGGCGGACCCGATGAAACGACTGCCCGAAGGTGACCACTCGCCATAGGCCGAGGTTCAGCGTCGCGATGTCTTCCGCGACGCCCTGCACCCAGCTCACGTTGGCGACTCCCGCCTGTTGGCAACGCCGTCGGCCCGTCTGCAACATGCCGGGCTCCGGATCAAGCGCCGTTACTCGGCCGAACAACCGAGCCAGAGCCAGCACCAGGACACCAGGTCCACAGCCCACATCGAGCAGCTGGCCGGTGCCATCCAACGACAGCTCCCCAGCCATCGTGTCCGCAAGCTGCGCGGAATACGGGGGACGCCCAACCGCGTAGTACTCGGCCGTCCCCTCAAAGGCCTGGGGATCGAACGCCGATGGTGAACGCCTCGTCATGCGCACCCTCCTGAAGCTCGTCCCAAATGAACTGCGAGCGCATATCGGCGAGGCAGACCTCGACCGCCGATTCGCCGACCGAGCGTGAATTGCCTGCCCAGTCCACCGACGTTCCAGGGCGGCCAGCAACGACGGCCGCCCTCTGTCAGGTTGACGTGAGACATCAGCGTAGCCAACCATCCCTCACAGGGCGAGAGGCGCAATGCCCGCGACGAGGCCGCCGCCCGCGAGCTGCAGCCGAGGACGCGCGCGCCTCAGTCCCCTGACCGACGCCAGCTAAACGCTCAGGAGCCGAGGTAGTGCAGCACCGCGAGGACGCGACGGTGGTCGAGCTGTGACGCCGGCAGATTGAGCTTGGTGAAGATACTCGTTACGTGCTTTTCCACCGCGCCTTCGGAGATGACGAGCGCCGTCGCGATCGCCGCATTGCTCCGACCCTCGGCCATCAGGGCCAGCACCTCCCGCTCTCGCCCTGACATACCCGAGAGCGAGTCACGGCGGCGGCTCGCGGCCATCAACTGGGTGACTACCTCCGGGTCGAGCGCGGTCCCGCCCGAGGCGACGCGAACGAGGGCCTCGACGAAGTCGCTGACGTCGGCCACCCGGTCCTTCAACAGGTAGCCGACGCCCGCGGCACCGTCGGCGAGCAGGTCGGCGGCGTAGCGCGTCTCGATGTATTGGGAGAAGAGGAGGATGCCGAGCTTCGGATGGTCGCGGCGCAGCTCGATAGCGAGGCGCAGCCCCTCGTCGGTGAAGGTCGGGGGCATCCGGATATCGATCACCGCGACATCGGGCACAACGCGGGCGACCGCGTCGCGGAGCGCCTTTCCGTCCCCGACGGCGTCGGTGACGTCGAAGCCTCGGCCCACCAACAGCTGTGTGAGTCCGTCGCGCAGGATGGCGGAGTCCTCGGCGATAGCGATCCGGATCGTGTCGGACATTTACGCGTGCAACGGGAAGTCGACGGTGACCACCGTCGGCCCGCCGAGCGGGCTCGTCACGTCGAGGCGGCCGTCGACGGCCTGGACCCGCTCAGCTAGACCCAGCAGCCCGCTCGAGCGCGAGCCTGTTCGGATCACAGCTCCGCCACAGCCGTCATCGCGCACGACGAGACGAAGCCAGGTCCCGGTCTGTGTGCAGGTGACGGTCGCACGTCGTGCCTGGGCGTGCTGGGCGACGTTGGCAAGGAGTTCTGCGACACAGAAGTAGGCGATCGACTCGATCGCCGGAGTGGGGCGGTCCGTGATCGAGACGGTGAGATCGGTCGGCAGCGTGCTCCGCGTCTGCCAGCGTCGAGAGCGCACCTTCGAGACCGACATCGAGCGCCGGCGGATGGATCCCCCGAGCTAGATCGCGGAGCTCGACGATGGCCTCCTTGGCGCCCCGGTGGACCTCGTCGACCAGTTGTCGAATCGGAGCCAGCTCGGCAGCCGGGTATGCCTCGAGTCGCTCCTTCACCTCTCCCAGTCGCATCGCCAGTGCGACCAGTTGCGCCTGTGTTCCGTCGTGGAGGTCACGTTCGATACGCCGAAGTAGTGCCGCCGACGCGTCGACGGTGATTGTTCTGGCGGCTTCGAGGTTCCGCATCCGAGCGGCGACGGCGTCGGGGCCGAGCAGCGAGTGGATGAGCCTGCGGTCGACGTAGACGGCCAGCCGCATCGGCCACGGAGCGAGGAATAACAGCACGATGCCGGTGGCCATGATGAACGCGCCGTGGATCACGCCTCGGCTCCCAACCGAAAAGAAGCCGGGCTTGAGCATGTTGTAGATGACGCCGTAAACCGGCGGATGCGTGTCGCCCCGCTCGAAGAGCGGATAGCCCAGGCACGCGAGAACATCCCACCAGACGCTGATGGCGAACCAGACGTTGAACAGCGTCCAGACGGTCTTCGCGACGAGGTATCCGATCGTCTTCCAGCCGATCTTGTCCCGGAGCGCAGCCTGCAGCCAGGCGAACAGGCCGCGGCGAGCGACGAACGGGCCCGGCTCCTCGATCTCCTCGGCGAGCAAGTGGCGCGCCAGGCTGCGCTGCAGAGTCCCGAACCAGCGCGCGCCCCGAGCCCCGAGGGCGATGACGATGACGCCCACGAAGGTGACGGCGAGCACCGCACCCGCGCCGAGGAAGAGCAGAGAGAAGGCGATACCGAAGGCGACGAGCGGGCACCCGAGGAGGAAGTACGCGAGCTCGGAGTAGGTCCGTCGTGTGAATGGCTCGCGAGCAATGCTGAGCGCCGTGCGCCGAATCGCCGCTACCTGCTGCGTCAGAGAGCGCTAGCACGCGGTCCTTCCCGCCCACCCGCAACTGCACCCGAACGCCCCCCGAGCCCACCTTGGCCTCCATTATGGGTCACGGCGAGTGACGACTACCACCCCCAGGAGGATGAGCGCCCCGGTGTAGCAGGCAAGGAGCACGAACCCGAGCACCGGGGAGACGGATCCGGTCTGGCGAACCACTGCGGCGATCGAGTTGGCAATGATGCTGAGCGGGGTGAAGCGGGCGAGGTTCCCCGGCATCTTCGTGAGCAGGAGCGGGAGGAGGAAGACGAGGGCGACGTAGATTCCGATCGCTCCCGCCGTTCGCCGGGCCACCGCGCCGATCGCCGCACCCATCAGCCCGAGTAACCCGATCGTGACGCCGGAGCCGACGACGGCGCGGAGCACACGCGGGTCGGTGAGGCTCCACGAGGGCACGGGGCTCGAGTCCAGGATGGCGTGGCCGAGCGCGAAGCAGGAGAAGGTGAGCACCTCTCCGACCGTGAGCGCAAGGGCACCGACGACGAGGAGCTTCGCCAAGAGGAACTTGAGCCGGCGGGGCGTCGCCGCCATCGAGGAACGGATCGTCCCCGACCCGTACTCGCTCGTGAAGACGAGGGCGCCGAGCACCCCGATAGCGAGCGCACCGATGGCGAGCCCCGACATTGCCTGGTTTGTGGTGTCGAAGCCTTTGTACCAGCCGGGCTGGTGGTGGGCGGCGCTGGATGTGCTGAGGGCCGTGACAACGAGGGTGCCGACGACCGTGACGAACAGGGTCCACCACGTGGAGCGGATCGAGAAGAGCTTTGTCCGCTCGGCGAGGCAGGCCTGCCTCAGCCCGTATCGGCTACTGCGGGGCGGCGGCTTGGCGGTGATCGTGGTCACAGCTCTCCCTCCCCACCGCTCCCGATGAGGACGGCGCCCGTCTCCCCCGGAGCGGTACTCGACGGCGTCTCGGGTGAGCTCCATGAACGCGTCCTCGAGTGAGGCCCGGACCGGAGTCAGCTCGTGCACGATGAGGCGTTCGCGGGCGAGCAGCTCGCCTATCGCGGCGGAAGTCATCCCCCGCACGGCGACAGAGTCGTCGGGAAGGAGTTCCACGTTTCCCCCGGCGCGGCGCACCGCGGCCAAGAACGACTCAGCATCAGGCGTGACGACCCGGACTGCGTCACCACCATTCAGCGCGGTGAAATCGCGCACTGTGGTGTCTGCAATGAGCGTACCTCGCCCGATCACGACCAGACGGTCGGCCGTGAGTGCCATCTCGCTGATCAGGTGGCTCGACACGAAGACGGTCCGCCCCTCCGCAGCGAGGCCGCGCAGCAGATTACGGACCCAACGGATGCCCTCGGGGTCGAGCCCGTTGACGGGCTCGTCGAAGAGCAGCACTCCCGGATCGCCGAGGAGGGCCCCGGCAATGCCGAGTCGCTGGCCCATTCCGAGCGAGAACTTGCCGGCGCGTTTGGTGCCGACGTCGGTCAGTCCGACGATCCCGAGGACCTCGTCGACTCGGGCGAGGGGGACGTCGTTGCTGTAAGCGAGGTACCGGAGGTGGCTATAGGCAG
The DNA here is from genome assembly GCA_963754255.1 of uncultured Actinomycetota bacterium. Classification (GTDB taxonomy): domain Bacteria; phylum Actinomycetota; class Acidimicrobiia; order Acidimicrobiales; family Bog-793; genus CAVWEW01. The sequence continues at coordinate 368,360 of CAVWEW010000001.1, read as the reverse complement.
TCCGCGCCGGATGGAAGGCCTTGGCGTCCAACAGCGCCCCGACCTCCCGCAGCGGCCAGTCGAGATCTGTGTACGGCTTCCCGTTGACGAGAGCCGTTCCCGACGTCGGCGTGTCGAGGCCCATGATCATGCGCATTGTCGTCGACTTGCCCGAACCGTTCGGCCCGAGGAATCCGGTGACGACGCCCGGGACAACTTCAAAGGTCAGGTTCGAGACCGCTCTCGCGTTGCCGAACTGCTTGGTCAATGAGTTCACCGAGATCACGGGGCTCATTATCGAGACTCAACGGTGCCGGCGCTATGGCGCTACCCGGCATCTTCGGGCGGGGGTTAGCCCGACCTTTTGACGACCTGGCTGCTCGACGACGAAGTGCGTTGTTGGCCGGAGGCGGCGGCGTGCGCAGCGCCTCCGAAGGCGGCCGTCAGCCGAATCCAAGTTTTCGCCCGGGGCCTCGGGTCCGCATTGGCGGTGCTCGGCCTCAACCCTTTCACCGAGACACGTGCCACGAAGGTCAGGGCGCCGGCTCTGTGGCGTCTCTTCACATACTCGGGATGGCCGGTGAATGGCTCAGTGCTCTAGTTGTGCAAGCGCCGGAACATCAGGCACCGACGTAGGTAGCTAGGTGCTCTCCGGTGAGAGTGGAGCGGGCGGCGACAAGGTCTGCCGGAGGTCCCGTGAAGACGATCCGGCCGCCGTCGTGGCCGGCCCCCGGGCCGAGGTCGATGATCCAGTCGGCGTGCGCCATGACGGCCTGGTGGTGCTCGATGACGATAACCGACTTGCCGGAGTCGACGAGCCGGTCGAGCAGGCCGAGCAGCTGCTCGATGTCAGCGAGGTGGAGGCCGGTGGTCGGCTCGTCGAGGACGTAGATGTCGCCCTTTTCGGCCATGCGGGTAGCCAGCTTGAGCCGCTGCCGCTCGCCGCCGGAGAGCGTGGTGAGGGGCTGGCCGAGGCTGAGGTAGCCAAGGCCGACATCGGCGAGCCGGTCGAGGATGGCCTGCGCCGGCGGCGTGCGCGCCTCGCCGGCGCCGAAGAACTCCTCGGCCTCGATCACCGACATGGCGAGCACCTCGCTGATGTCGCGGCCGCCGAGGTGGTGGTGGAGGACCGATGCGTGGAACCGCTTCCCTTCGCACTCGTCACAAGTGGTGACGACGCCGGCCATCATCGCCAGGTCGGTGTAGATGACGCCGGCGCCGTTGCAGTTGGGGCAGGCACCCTCGGAGTTGGCGCTGAACAACGCCGGCTTCACGCCGTTGGCCTTGGCGAAGGCCTTGCGGATCGGGTCGAGCAGTCCGCTATACGTCGCCGGGTTGCTCCGTCGCGAGCCGCGGATCACGCCCTGGTCCATCGACACCACCCCTGCGCCGGCCGGGATCGACCCGTGTACGAGCGAGCTCTTGCCGGATCCGGCGACGCCGGTGATGACGACAAGCACTCCGAGCGGGATGTCGACATCGATGCCGCGCAGGTTGTGCGTCGTGGCGCCGCGGATCTCGAGCGTGCCGGTGGGCGTCCGCACCACCTCCTTCAAGGTGGCCCGATCGTCGAGGTGGCGGCCCGTGAGGGTGCCGCTCTTACGCAGGCCCGCCACCGTGCCCTCGAAGCAGACGGTGCCCCCCGCTGCACCGGCGCCGGGGCCGAGGTCGACGACGTGGTCGGCGATCGCAATCGCCGACCACGGCTTGTGCTCCACGACGAGCACCGTGTTGCCCTTGTCCCGCAGCCGCAGCAGCAGGCCGTTCATCCGCTCGATGTCATGAGGGTGCAGCCCCGTGGCGGGCTCGTCGAAGATGTAGGTGACGTCGGTGAGGGAAGAGCCGAGATGGCGGATCATCTTGACGCGCTGCGCCTCGCCCCCCGACAGGGTGCCCGAGGAGCGGTCGAGGCTGAGGTAGCCGAGCCCGATCTCGACGAACGAGGCCAGGGTCTCCCCGAGCGACGCCAGCAGCGGCGCCACCGACGGCTCGGCCAGATCCCGCACCCACTGCGCGACGTCACTGATCTGCATCGCGCAAGTGTCGGCGATGTTGATCCCCTTGATCCGGGACGACCGGGCCGCCTCGCTCAGCCGGGTGCCGCCACAGTCGGGGCAAGCAGTGAACGTCACCGCCCGCTCGACGAAGGCGCGGACATGCGGCTGCAGCGCGTCGACGTCCTTGGACAGGAACGACTTCTGGATGCTCGGGATCAGGCCCTCGTAGGTGAGGTTGACGCCGTTGACTTTTATCCTGGACGGCTCTTTGTGGAGCAGGTCGCGAAGCTCGCTCTTGGTGTACTTACGAATCGGCTTGTTGGGGTCGAGGAAGGGGGAGCCGCTGTAAATGCGGCCGTACCAGCCGTCGAGGCTGTAGCCCGGGATCGTGAGCGCACCCTCGTTGATCGACTTGCTGGCGTCGTACAACTGAGACAGGTCGAAGTCCGTGACCGAGCCCCGGCCCTCGCAGCGCGCACACATGCCGCCGGTGCGGGTGAAGGTCCTTCTCACTGTCTTGCCACCACCGCGTTCGATAGTGACGGCACCGCTCGCCCGCACCGAGGGGACGTTGAAGGAGAACGCGTTGGGCGGGCCGATGTGCGGCTGCCCGAGCCGGCTGAAGAGGATGCGCAGCATCGCATGGGCGTCGGTGGCGGTGCCGACGGTGGAACGGGGATCGGAGCCCATGCGTTGCTGGTCGACGATGATCGCGGTCGTCAACCCTTCGAGTACATCGACCTCGGGCCGCGCCAGCGTCGGCATGAAACCCTGCACGAAGGTGCTGTAGGTCTCATTGATCATCCGCTGCGACTCCGCGGCGATCGTCCCGAACAAAAGAGAGCTCTTGCCCGAGCCGGAGACCCCGGTGAACACTGTCAGCCGGCGCTTCGGGATCTCGACGCTGACGTCTTTCAGGTTGTTCTCGCGGGCGCCCCGCACGCGGATCAGCTCGTGGCTGTCGGCCGCGTGCGGCGCCAGCGCCTCGGTCTCCATCCTCGTGGCCAGGCTCATTCTGCCTCCATCTCTTACGCCGCGCCGCCGTGGCGGGATTCCCGGGCGTTCCCCGTGACGACCTGATCAACCTCGGGCGGTGCGGTGCCGGCCCGTGAGCTCCTATGCGCCGGCTGGCAGCTGCCGCAGCCCGATGTCATTGTCATTGGCGTCCTTGACCTTCGCGACAAGCATCCCGGCACCCACATCGGTCGGCTCCTGAGTCACGTGCGCGCCGGCGGCCTTGAGATCGCCGAGACTGGCGGAAATGTCATCGACGTCGAAGAACGGGACCGGCCCTGTCATACCTTGGTTGAGTCCTTCTGGCAGGAGACCGATCTCGGCACCGTTGACGGAGAAGCCGACGTAATAGGGCGAGTCGACGTGTGGGTCGACACCGAAGAAGGCAGCGAAGAATGCCTTCGCCTTGTCGAGATCCTTCACGGGGTAGAGCACGGTATTCAACTGAACTGGCATGTGTCTCCTTGTAGGTTGGACTGAACAGGTCAATCTACGTGACGCATCAGCGTGAGAGAACGTGACCGGGAGAACCGGGCGGTCGATCGCGCCTGAATGGCCTTGGCTGCCTCAGGCAAGACCACCGCCGGGTTCTTCATACGGCCGACATCGCTCCTCCTCGTCACATCGTGCGGCTGTCATGCGTCACTGCTATGACGGATCGGAAGAGGAGGATGTGACCATGGCTGAATCGGTGGCCGATGAGTTCGAGGAGAGCAGGCCACGGCTGCGGGCCATCGCCTACCGGATGCTCGGTTCGACCGGCGAGGCCGAGGACGCCGTACAGGAGGCCTGGCTCAGGTTGAGCCGCACCGGGCCCGACAGCATCGACAACCTCGGCGGGTGGTTGACAACCGTCGTCTCCCGCGTCTGCCTCGACATGCTCCGTACGCGGCGCTCTCGGCGCGACGAGCCCTCGGGGTCCAGCTTGCCCGAGCCGGTGGCCCGCCGAAGACGAGCCGGCGCCTGGTGCCGGCGATCCAGAACATGGCGTGCTTGTCGCAGATTCCATCGGGCCGGCGCTCATGCTGGTGCTCGACTCCCTCGATCCTGACGAGCGGCTGGCCTTCGTCCTGCACGACCTTTTCGGCTTGCCCTTCGGTGAGATCGCTCCGATCGTCGGACGCTCGGCGGACGCCACCCGCCAGCTGGCGAGCCGAGCCCGCCGGCGCCTGCGCGGCGCTCCCGCGACGGGACCCGTGTCGAGCTCCGCGGAGGCTGTCGCCCGCCAGCGCCAGCTGGTCGATGCCTTCCTCGCTGCTTCGAGGGAGGGCGACTTCGATGCCCTGCTGTCGCTTCTCGACCACGAGGTGGTGTTGCGGGCCGACCCGGTGGCCGTCCGGTCGGCCGCCGCCAGGCAGGTCCACGGCGCCCCGCTGCTCAAAGAGGTGATCCGCGGCGGCGAGCAGGTCGCCCGGACGTTCCTCGGCCGAGCGGCCGCCGCTCAGCCGGCGACGGTCGACGGTTCGCCGGGCGCCGTGTGGGCACCTGGCGGGAACCCGCGAGCTGTGTTCGTCTTCACCTGCAGCGACGGCAGGATCGTCGAGCTCGAGATCATGGTCGATCCGCGCCGGATCCGTGCGCTCGACATCGTCTTCTGAGCGGCCCGTCGCCAGTCAATTCCCGCTCCCCGACTCGGGAATCTGGATCCGCACGTTGGTGACGGGCGTGACACACGCCTCGCCCAGCTGGGCACGGCGGGGAGAAATGTCGGCCGGGATCGCGGCACGAGGCCGGCTGGCCGGGAACGCCTTCACCACGAGCTCTTGCACCTGCACCGGCTCGACCGGCGTCAGGTGGATCATGCACAGCAGCTCGCCGTTGCGGCCTGGGATGGACCAGGTGAGGTCGGCCGGTGTCACGACCGAGACGATCTCGGGCCGAGGCCGAGGCTCGAGGAGCGGGCCGACCTCCTGCACGAGGCGCTCGATCTCGGCACGGCGCTCCGAGAGCGGACGGTCGAAGTCGACATTGGAGGCGAGCACGTGCGAAGCCAGCTCGTCATCCCAGCCGCGGATCAATTCCTCCACTCGGCCTTGCAGCGCCACAGTCTCAGGCCAAAGGGTCACCGTCGAGGCCGGAGTCTGATGCCGGGACAGGGTGCGGCCCAGCGCCTCGGCGCACAGGGCGATGGGGTCGCCGCGATGGCTATTGGTGAGGACGACCGCGCCGTGACCTGAGTCGGGGTGCCATGTCATGAACAACCTGAATCCCGGCAAGCCGCCAGCGTGCGAGATGAGCGTCCCGCGATAAAGATCGGTGGTAACCCGAAGTCCGAGCGCGTAGCCTCCGCTGGCGGCCTGAATCGAGCCGTTGGCGTCAACCACCAGCGCTGGCGCCTCCGCCACATGGATCCGCTGGAGCTCCCGGCGCGACGTCCGGCTCAAGACGGCGTTGGGGTCGGCGCCCCGTGGTGGGCGGAACGCCGAGCCGAGCCATGTGATCCAGGTCGCCAGATCGGTCACACTGCTCACAATGCCGCCGGCGGCGGCGAAAGCGTCGGACGCCTGAGGCGCGAACGGGACCCATTTCCCCGTCGTGTCCAGCGAATACCCGTTGGCGCGCTCCACTCCGGCCGGCACGGCACTGTCAAAGAAGGTGGAGGTGAGTCCAAGTGGCCTCAACAGTACGTCCCGCACGTAGTCCTCGAGCGGACGCCCGACGGCACGACTGACGGCCAGGCCGCCCAGCGCGAACCCGAGATTGGAGTACTCGTACTGAGCGCCGGGGTAGTGGCTGAAGCGCACGCCCCGGCTGATCTGAGTCAGCAGCGTGTCGGTCGGGAGATCGATGAACGGGTCGACCCACGAGTTGTCCTCCGTGAGGCCGCCGCACATGCTGAAGAGCATCTCTATCGTGGGCGCCTTCTCGACGGCAGCGCCCTCACCGCTCATGACGAACTCAGGTACGTGAGCCGTGATCGGGTCGGTCAGCGAGAGGTAGCCACCGTCGCGGGCGACAAGCGCCGAACAGGCGACGAAGCTCTTGGACATGGACGCAATTGGGAACACCGTCTCGGCGTTCGCCACGAGGCCCTCTTCGTTGGCCACGCCGAACCCTCTGGAGTGGACGAGCCCGTCTTCGGTCGCGAGGCCGTAGACCAGTCCAGGCGCCTGGTCCGCTGCGGTGTACTGGGCGAAGAACGCGTCGAGCTCGGCCTCCAAGGGGACGAGGATGGTCTCTTCGGACATGAGCCCTCCCAGGTTCAGAGCCGGCGCCGCTTACGGCTGGGGTCGCGCCAACGCTAGGTCAGCGGCGGCTGCGACCATGCTGTGCGAAGAACTGAACCCGTTACTTGGCTTCGGTTGACGGTTCAAATTGCTGTTCCGGGGACGGGCGGAAAGTAGTTCCTCGGCGAGCTCGGCAGCCGTTCCAGTGACTTCCTGCGCTTCAGCCGAATGCAGGGCGCCCGTGGAAGGCCCAGAGTGTCTCCGGCTACGAGTCGGGCAAACCAGGAGGAAGCCGAGCGGGAGCATCGTCGAGAAATCTGACCCGGTCCGTCAGGTCCACAAGCTCAGCAGCGATCTCGTGCGCCTCGACTTCGTCCATGGCGCTCAGCGTGGCTGCGAAGGTGCCCTCTCCACCGCTCGCGTCGAGGCGCGTCAGGCGGTGCCTCAGCTGCTGCATCCGCGCTACGAGCTCGTCGGGCAGATAGCCGCCGGCCTCAGCGTCATCGACAACATTGACAAAAGGAGCAAAGACTCCGTCCAGGCGTTCTGGGAGCGGGCGCACGTCATCGGCGAGGGCGCCGACCATTTGGCGCATGATCTCCTGCGCGAAGTCGATTCCCATCTCTCGCCTCCTGATCGCATTCGGACCCGGGGGCGGCTCTGGGCCGCGGCTTCCAAAGTGACTACGCAATGCCCCCATGACGAAGAGTCTCCCAATGCGCTCAGGACGGCACCGGTGCGTGTCCCTTGTGCAGCGCAAGTGTGACAGTTCCCCAATTCGGACGCAATGGCGGACTGGGATCAAGTGCGTGGAGCGCCAACTACGAGAAGCGCTGCCGGTCTGTTCCGAGTTCCTTCACTGCAGAGGAGCCGCTTGGTCGTCAGGGCTCTCGACCGGCGTCATTTCGGCCCGGAAGGCTCGCTGTTTCGATCGCTTCGTCGAGGCTCACGAGTCGCAGGACCCTTTCCACTGCTGGACTGGCGGCGCGGCAGGTGAATGTGGGAGCCGGCCGCTACAGCGCCTCTTGCCGCTGTGACGAGTGCTCCGATACCAGCCGCGTCCATGAATTCGACCCGGGCCATGTCGACAAGCACTTCTCGGCAGTGCGAGGTGACCGCCTCGGACAGGATCCGGCCCAGCTCGGGAGCAGTGGCCAGATCAACCTCCCCGGACACCATCACGACGCAAGTGGAGCCTCGCTCAAAGCTTCCATCGCTCTGTTCATCGGGGGAGAGATGCAGCTGGACGTCGAACAGTGGGGAGTTGATGATCAATCTTCCGGGAGCGCCTGGAAACTAGAAGGCCTCACTGTCGAAGTCGGTCCAATGGTACAACCGGCCCGCGGCCGATGCCATACCATCCCGCGCAACGACTGGGGTGCGCCGGCCGATCGAGGCCCCGGAAGACGGGCTACCGGCAATGACGAGGGTGGCGGTCAACCAGGCGGCGACTGCGAGCGGTTCAAGGGACGGCTACCAGATTCTGGGGCGCCCTGGCTTGCGATACAATCACCACAATCTGTGATGGTCAAAACGCGAGGGGTGACGGTGATGGTGGTTTATCGAGGAGTGGAAAAACGTCTCGGCAGTAAAAGGGGCCGCTGGCTACTGGCTGCGGTCATGTCTTCGGCTCTTTTCTCAGGCGTGGGCCTGATCGCCGCCGGAGCGTCGTCGGCGGGTGTGAACGCTGTACGGCCCGGGCACTCCATAGCCGCGCCAGCAGACCGAGGCGGCTCCGCCAGGAACGGCAGGGTCTGGCACAAGCGTAAGTCGGGTGGCCCTACTGCCAGTGCCTCGACTGAAGCAGCGAGCGGTGCGGCCTGGAACGGTGCTGCCTGGAACGGTGCTGCCTGGAACGGTGCTGCCTGGAACGGTGCTGCCTGGAACGGTGCTGCCTGGAACGGAGCCGCTTGGAATGGAGCCGCGTGGAACGGGGCGATCGTGACGGACGCGGCTTGGAACGGGGCGGCCTGGAACGGAGCCGCGTGGAACGGAGCCGCCTGGAACGGAGCCGCGTGGAACGGGGCCGCCTGGAACGGAGCCGCCTGGAACGGAGCCGCCTGGAACGGAGCCGCCTGGAACGGAGCGGCCTGGAACGGGGCGGCCTGGAACGGAGCCGCCTGGAACGGAGCCGCTTGGAACTGAGCTCGTTGCGACCACGACGCCGGGCAACGGCGGGTCGTACGGCAGGAACGCGTTGACAAGGGAATTCGGACTGGACAAATGGGGCGGGCGGGCCCCTGGTCGCTCAAAGGGGGGCATGTGATCCGCCGACACAACAGTGGGCTCCCACGTGCCGCCCGACTGTGCGTCACCAGCGTCGCGTTCGCCGCGGTGGCTCTTACGTCTCTGATCGGGGTGGTTTATTGGCACCTCGGTCTCGGCTCGATCCCGACGCTCCTGGTCATGTCCTCCCTCGTCCTCGCCGGCTGGATCTGGCCGATCCTCATGTATTCGCGCGGCTCGTCACAAGCGCATCACCTCGACGAGGGATGCTTTGTGGTGATGGCATTGGTCCTTCCGCCAGTGGGTGCCCTGCTCGCCTTTGCGGCATCCACCGTGGTGGCCCAGGCGATCAGGCGCCGGTCGGGAGTCAAGTCGCTGTTCAACGTCGTTCAGATCACGGTCGCAGCTGCCACAGGGCTCCTGACTGCTCACTTTCTCGCCCCTCCGGCTGCTCGATTGTCCGCCGCCTCCCTGATTGCCGCAGTCGTCGGGGCGTGCGTCTATTTCCTTGTGAACTCGGTCGAACTGGCCTCGATCCTGTCGGCCACAGGCGCAGAGAGATTTCTCAGCTCGCTCGTCGACGGCATCGAGAGCCGCTTGCTCCTGCTTGCCGGCGCAGTTGCCCTCGGGCTGGTGTCGGCCTTGGCCGTCAGCCAGGACCACGCGATGACGCCTCTCATCATCCTGCCGTTCCTCGCCTTCCGGCAGGCCCTGTCCGGGCATTTCCAGGCCCGACACGACCGGAGCCGCCTGCTCGGCCTCTTCCAGGCGACGCTGGAGGTTCACCGGACTATGGGCTCGAAGGAGGTCAGCTCGGCTCTGTCAGAGGCGGCCTCGTCACTGCTCCGCTGTCCTGACGTCGAGGTACGGACGTCGCCGCCGGAGCGTAAGGACGGAATGATGGCCGTGGCGATGACCGCCGGTACGTCACCGCGCTGGCTCGTCGCCAGCGGCCGGAGCCGAAGCGAGCGGTTCGACCCAGCCGATCATGCCCTGCTCGATGCACTCGGTGCTCTCGGCTCCGGAGCTCTCGAGAACTCGACGCTCTACGAGGACCGGCGACGAGAAGAGGAACGCCTCGTGGCCATCACGTCCACTCTGGGCGAAGGCGTCCTGGCCTTTGACCGAGAGGCGAAGATGACGTTCGCCAATCCCGCAGCCGTAGAGCTCCTCGGCTGGAGCGAGGCCGAGCTTGTCCGCCAGAGTGCGGACGCCGGCGGTGACCTGGTGCTCTCCTCGACGGCCCGTCGCTCGATCGACCAGGGTCGGGCGATCCGAGACGAGCGGGCATCCTTCCGGCGCCAGGGCGCGGACCCCTTTCCCGTCGAATTCACCTGCTCACCTATCGTTTCGGGCAACGGCGAGACTGCTGGAGCCGTGCTGGCGTTCAGGGACATATCGGCCCGACTGGCGACAGAAGGGCAACTGGAGCATCAGGCATTCCATGACGCCCTGACGGGACTCCCGAATCGGCGGATCTTTCTCGACCGGCTGCAACAGGCGCTGAGACGATCCGCAAGGAGCAAGGAGGTCCACACAGTCCTGTTCGTGGACGTCGACCGGTTCAAGATGACTAACGACAGTCTTGGCCATCTGGCCGGCGATGAGCTGTTGAAGGCGATCGCCGACCGCTTGAGGGGGCTGGCGCGCGACGAGGACACTCTCGCCCGCTTCGGCGGTGACGAGTTCACCCTGCTGCTCGAGAACATCGGCTCGCTCGAGGCGGCTGAGCAGACCGCCGTCAGGATCCTCGACGCCGTTCGCACTCCCATCACGCTCGACAACGGCAGGACCATCCTCGCCAGCGTGAGCATCGGCATCGCGCTGGCTACTGCGGGCTGCTCGCCGGACGACGTTCTCCATGACGCCGATGTCGCCATGTACGAGGCCAAGACGAGGGGCATCGGCCGCTATGAGACATTCGACGCCGCTGCTATGGGCAAGCGCTCGGAGGAGTGGCTCGATCTCGAGCTCGGGCTGCGCCGGGCGATCGAGACGGGAGAGATCGCTGTCGTATACCAACCAGTGGTGGCGACGAAGTCGGGTCGGATGGTCGGAGCGGAGGCGCTCGTGCGTTGGGAGCACCCCGAACGCGGCACTCTCGGTCCGGCAACGTTCATAGGCCTGGCCGAGGAGACCGGTCTCATCCTGCCGCTCGGGCGGGCCGTACTCGAGGAAGCCTGTCGCCGCGCAGTCGATTGGGCGACTGAGGCACCGCACGTCACCATCGCCGTCAACTTGTCGGCCCGCCAGTTCCAGCAGCATGACCTTGTCCGGGAGATCGATTCGGTTCTATCCAGCACCGGGCTCAACCCGACCCAGCTATGCCTCGAGATCACCGAGAGTGTGGCGATGGAGGACATCGAGCGCACGATCAGAGTCCTCAATGACCTGAAGTCCCTCGGCGTGAAGCTGGCGATTGACGACTTCGGCACCGGCTACTCCTCGCTCAACTATCTGAAGAGACTCCCGGTCGACGTCGTGAAGCTGGACCGCAGCTTCGTACAGGAGCTAGACATCAACGCCGTCGACTCCGCGATTGTCTCGGCCGTCATCAATCTGGCCGACGCGATCGGGATGATGGCGATCGCCGAGGGAGTTGAGACGGCGGACCAGCTAGAGCGGCTCGCGAGCCTCGGCTGCCCGATGGTGCAGGGGTATCATCTCGCCCGGCCGATGTCGGCCGACGCCTTCACCGCCTTGTTGAACGAGCAGACGCAAGGGGAAGTGGCGGTGTTGGCCAAGGGTGTGCGCGATCGATCTCTTGCCATCGCTTGATCACCGTTCGTAGAGCCTCCGCTGTGGCGGGACGATCCGGGACTCCTGCTCACAGGTGGCCTGGCTGCCGCCCCTCGATCCAGGCCACGATCTCGCCGATCCCGTCGTCGAGGTCGTCGGCTGACGCACTGTCACCGTGCGCCCTCAGAGTGGCAGCCTTGCAGCGGACGATGGCGACCTCGTTGTCGAATGCCGTCCGCGTTCCGGCCCCCTCGCTCCGATAGCGATCGAAGATCTGGGCGAGGTTTCGGGCCAGGCGGTACATGCGCCCAGGCTCGCTCCAGTCATGGGCGGCAACGAACTCCTCGAACTTCGCGCTGCCGATCGTTCTCGGCCGATCCTCGCCACCCTCGAGGGCCCAGGCGGCCATCAGATGGCAAATCCCGTCCAAGCCCTCGGGCTCGAGCCGCAGCAGCTCGTCATGCCAGGCGAACCCGCTCCACTCACACGTGCAGCTACTTTCAACCATGACGCGCCGGAACGGGCTCCGAGCCTGAGTGCGGTTGCCCACCTCACTTGCCTCCTTCACACGGTGGCCAGTGTGCGGGGTCTCGGCACCAGGCATTTCTGTGCCGCCGCCGCGCCCGTTCCCGGACGCCGCCGAGCGGCTTGATGTACAGCAAATTATAGCGGCGGGGAGCGGGGGCATGTGGCTGCGTCCCGCCCAGGCGCCTCGAAAGCGACTCCGCCCTTCAGTCGCGTGACTGCCACGGGCGTGAGGTCCCGGATTTTCACCTACGCCTGCTGGGTATGACTCCTCCGCCGGCGGCGACGTCTTCTCTATCCGCCACCGGCGGTGCCCCGGGGAATACGGTGGCTGTAGGCCGACAACAGGAGGTGGACGATGTCCATTCGCACTCCAGCCACGTCCGAACCGCTCGAGGGCGCAGATTCCCGGCTTCCGGTCGCTCAGGCTGTGGCTGATCCCGCCCCGCTCGGATTGGCGGCGTTCGCCATGACCACTTTCTGCCTCAGCGTCGCCAACGCCAACATCTGGCCCGGCGGTGTCGATGCCGCCCTCGGTCTCGCTCTCGTGTACGGGGGCTTTGCCCAACTACTGGCGGGCATGTGGGAGTTCGTCCGCAAGAACACGTTCGGCGCCACCGCCTTCACGTCCTTTGGCGCCTTCTGGATCACGTACTACGTGCTCGTCAAGTTCGTCCTGCCGGGGATTCCCGCGGCCAGCGCGGCGACAACCATCCCCATCTTCTTGGGCGTCTTCGGACTCGGCTGGCTCATTTTCACCTTCTACATGACGGTCGCCTCGCTCAGGGTGTCCGGTGCGGTTGCCCTCGTCTTCGTGTTGTTGACGATCACCTTCCTGCTCTTCACCATCGGGCAGTTCAAGGGCCAGGGCATAACGCCTGTGCCGGGTGGCTTCATCAAGGCCGCTGGATGGGTAGGGATCGCCACGGCGGCCGCAGCCTGGTACGCCTCATTCGCAGGCGTGACGAACGAGACCTTCAAGAAGACGGTGGTCCCGGTCTTCCCGCTCGGCCCGAGAGCCTGATCCTGGGCCCGCCAAAGCGGGCATAGGCTCGGCGTCACCCGGCCATGGGGAGGATTCGAGCACAACGTAAAGGAGCGCCATGAGCGACCCGGTGCAACCGCGAGGAGAGAAGGCCTTGTCCGCTCTCCTCCACGAGATCCGACACTTCGAGCCGTCACCGGAGTTTGCGGCCGAGGCCAACGCGCAGCCCGGGATCTACGAGGAGGCAGAGAAGGATCCTGTTGCTTGGTGGGCTAAAGAGGCGGAAGCGCTTCAGTGGGACCACCCTTTCGACAGGGTGCTCGAGTGGGAGCTGCCCTTCGCCAAGTGGTTCGTCGGGGGCAAGCTGAACGCCTCGGTGAATTGTGTCGATCGTCATGTCGCCGCCGGACGGGGGGACAAGGTCGCATATCACTGGGTGGGTGAGCCGGAAGGTGACACCCGGACGATCACCTACGCCGAGCTGCACAAGATGGTTTGCCAGGCAGCGAACGCCCTCGCTGAGCTTGGAGTGCGGGCCGGCGACCGCGTCGCCATCTACATGCCCATGATCCCCGAGACCGTCGTCGCCATGCTGGCCTGTGCGCGGTTGGGGGCGCCGCACTCGGTCATCTTCGGAGGTTTCTCCTCGGAAGCCCTCGCCGGCCGAATCCTCGATGCCGACGCTCGGATCGTCATAACCGCCGACGGCGGCTACCGCCGTGGGTCGGCGGCTGCCCTGAAGGTGAACGTCGATCAGGCATTGGAGCAGTGCCCCGATGTCCGATCCGTCCTCGTCGTACGGCGGACGGCCCAGGATGTCGACTGGGAGGAAGGCCGGGACCACTGGTGGCACGACATCGTCGAGAGGCAGTCGTCCGAGCACACGCCGGAGTCCTTCGATGCCGAGCAGCCGCTTTACATCATGTATACGAGCGGGACGACGGCCAGGCCGAAGGGCATCCTCCATACCACCGGCGGCTACCTCGTCCACACTGCCACGACTCACAAGTACATCTTCGACATCAAGCCGGAGAAGGACATCTTCTGGACGGCAGCCGACGTCGGGTGGGTGACCGGCCACAGCTACATCGTCTACGGCCCGCTCGCCAACGGGACCACCTCCGTCATGTACGAGGGGACCCCGGATGCCGGCGGGCGGGACCGGTGGTGGAGGATCGTCGAGGAATACAAGGTCTCCATCCTCTATACCGCCCCGACGACGATCCGCACCCTCATGAAGTGGGGGGAGGAGCACCCGGCGGCCCACGACCTCTCGAGCCTGCGGCTCCTCGGCTCGGTGGGCGAGCCCATCAACCCCGAGGCCTGGATGTGGTATCGCAAGTACGTCGGCCGCGATCGCTGCCCGATCGTCGACACATGGTGGCAGACCGAGACCGGGGGCATCCTCATCTCGCCCTTGCCCGGCATCACTTCGACCAAGCCCGGTGCGGCCATGAGGCCGTTCCCCGGGGTGAGCGCCGACGTGGTCGACAACGAGGGCGCCTCGGTGGGAAACGGCGAGGGCGGGTATCTCGTGATCACCGAGCCATGGCCCGGCATGCTGCGCGGCATCTGGGGAGACCCGGAGCGCTACCGGGAGACTTACTGGTCCCGCTTCCCGGGCCGCTACTTCGCCGGGGACGGAGCGAAGAGGGACGACGACGGCGACCTCTGGCTGCTCGGCCGCGTCGATGACGTCATGAACATCTCCGGCCACCGGATCTCGACCACCGAGGTGGAGCATGCTCTGGTGGGTGATTCGCGGGTGGCAGAGGCGGCCGTGGTCGGCGCGTCCGACAAGACCACCGGCCAGGCGATCGTGGCCTTTGTGACCGTGAAGGGGGAAGCGGCCCAGAGCCCGGAGGAAGGTGCGGCCCTCATCGACGAGCTCCGCGCCGTCGTCGCCAAGTCCATCGGTCCCATCGCCAAGCCCCGCGACATCCTGCTCACGCCGGAGCTGCCGAAGACTCGCAGCGGCAAGATCATGCGCCGGCTCTTGCGTGACGTGGCGGAGAACCGGGAGCTGGGCGATGTGACCACGCTGATGGATCCGACCGTCGTCAACGCCATCAACGAGAAGATGCACGCCGGAGCCGCGACCGAAGAAGAGGGCTAGACGCGCTCTGGGGGCGTATGTGATGCCGCCTCGGTCTCACCGGGGCGGCATCATGCTCGCGTCGGACAAAGCCCGTTCCGGCTCGGCTTTACGTGCGACGCGGTCGCCGGCGTAGGTAATTAAAGAAGATGTCGTCTTGCACAGGCTGCGGTATTGACGACGCCGGCGGCGGCCGAACCCACCTGCCCAGGCCGGGGAGCCTGATTGGCACCATCTCGCGGGAAAAGTTCGCCCAGGAGACCTAACATCGCGAGAGCCGGCTCCGAGTGCAGGGGGAGAATTTGAAAAGATGAGGCCAGAGTCCACATCGAAGGAGGTCTCCCTCGCCCGAACTATGGTCGAGCTGGCCGATACCCTCGTTGACGACTTCGACGTTGTGGAGCTGTTCAGCCTGCTCACCGACCGCTGTGTCGAGGTGCTCGACATCTCCGCCGCCGGCCTCATGCTCATCTCCCCGGAAGGCGACCTTCGCGTGGCCGCATCTTCGTCCGAGGCGATGCGTCTGCTGGAGCTCTTCGAGGTCCAAGCCGAAGAAGGGCCCTGCTTCGACTGCTACCGCAGCAGTGAGCCCGTGGTGAACCAGGACCTCGCCGCCGCGAACTCTCGCTGGCCGCGGTTCGCCCCGAAGGCGCTCGAGGCGGGGTTCCGCTCGGCCCACGCCCTACCCATGCGCCTGCGGCGAGTCGTCATCGGTGCCCTCAACCTGTTCGGGACGGAGCCGGAAGGTATGCCTGCGGCCGACATCCTCGCCGCCCAGTCGCTCGCCGACGTCGCCACCATCGCCATCCTGCAGCAGCGCGCCGCCGCCGACGCGCAGATACTGAGTGAGCAGCTCAGCCTGGCCCTCAACAGCCGCATCATCATCGAGCAGGCCAAGGGGATGCTGTCCGAGCGAGCCGGGCTCGACATGGACCACGCCTTCGGCGCTCTGCGGGAGTACGCCCGAGGCCACAACCGGCTTCTCGCCGATGTGTCCCGGGACTTTGTCACCGGCAACCTGTCCACGATGGCGCTTCAGGTGCGGCGACTGGACGCGCCGCCGTCTCCGGGCACTCGCAGCACGGCGGAGTCCGCATCTCGCACCCCGCGGGGATGAAGGACCGGTTCTCGGCTAGCTGAACCTGGCTTGCGGACCCTCGGCCTGCCCTTCGCGACGGGAGCCGCCCGGTGCCCACGCCGGGCACTCTGACCGATGTCCGCGGCCTGACCGGCCCAAACGGAGTAGCCTCGGCCCGAGCAGCTTCAAAGACCCTCGTCCAGACCCCGCGAGCGCATCTGCCATATCCGGCAAATGCAGACGCCAGGGAAGGACGACATGGACGGCTCTTCACTCTCCCTCAATGGGGCGACGAGCCAGCGCAATGGTGCCGGCCGCTTCACGCCGCTAGCCCAGTTATCTCCCGACCTGAACACCGTAGCCACCCTCGAGGGGCTGCTGTGCTATGTCTCGCCGGCCTGCTACAGCCTCTTCGGCTGGAAGCCGGAAGAGCTCGAAGGGCGGCCGGAGGATGAATTCGTCCACCCGGACGACCTGGCCTCGCTCCGCGGCTGCCGGGCCGCACTCGAAGAGATCGACGTGGCCACGGTGAGCTACCGGTTCATCTGCCGCGACGGCTCTACCCGCTGGACCGAGACGACGTCCCGGCGTGTCGATGACAACGGCGAGCCACTCGTCGTTTCGGCGATACGAGACGTCACCAACCGGCAGATGCACATCGCCCGGCTTGAGCATCAAGCGTTCTCCGATCCCCTCACCGGGGTGGCCAACCGCACCGTCCTGCTGGACCGGCTCCGTCACGGCCTCCGACGCCTCGGGCGCGAGTCGGGGCTCCTCGCCGTGCTCTATCTCGATCTTGACCGGTTCACGATCGTCAACGAGTCACTCGGTCACCACGTGGGCGACTCCGTCCTACTGCAGATGGCCGAGCGTCTCGTGCAGCACCTTCGTCCCGCGGACACGCTCGGGCGTCTCGGCGGCGACGAGTTCGTCGTCGTGGCCGAAGGGCTGCTGGACGAACAATCGGCCATCGGAATGGCGAAGAGAATCGCCGCCGCCGGCCGCCAACCCTTCTACGTGGGCGAGGAGGAGCTCGTCTGCACCATGAGCGTGGGCGTGGCATGCACGAAAGACTCCGAGCGCAGCGCGGATGACCTGCTCGGCGAAGCCGACCTCGCCCTTCACAGGGCCAAAGAGCGGGGCCGGGACCGGGTGGAGGCCTTCGACGAGCAATTGAGGACCCGGGCTGTCGGCCGCCTCGTGACCGAGCGGATGTTGCGGCGGGCGCTCGACGAGCAACGTCTCGTCGTGGAGTACCAGCCCATCGTCGATCTCCACACCCGCCGCCTCGTCGGCGCCGAAGCCCTCATGCGCATCAATGACCCGGAACGTGGCCTGCTCCTCCCCGCCTCTTTCATCGAGGTGGCCGAGGAGACGGGCCTACTTATCGAGATGGACGAAGAGGTCCTGACCGACGCCATGAAACAGGTGAGCGGCTGGCACAGCCGCCTGCCGGGCACGACCTTCACCGAGGTGGCCATAAACGTCACGGCTCGCCATCTCGCCGACTCGGGCTTTCATCACGCGGTCATCGACCAGCTCGATGCACATGGAGTGCCCCACGGTGACCTCCAGGTGGAGGTGACCGAACGCGTCCTTCTCGAAGCGTCGAACTCCTCCATGACCGG
Source organism: uncultured Actinomycetota bacterium (assembly GCA_963754255.1). GTDB lineage: Bacteria > Actinomycetota > Acidimicrobiia > Acidimicrobiales > Bog-793 > CAVWEW01. The sequence goes on along the minus strand of CAVWEW010000001.1, from coordinate 350,927 downwards.
TTTGCGGGCGTTGCGTGATGCCGGCGTCCAGATCGGCCTGGACGACTTCGGCACGGGTTACTCGTCGCTGGCCTACCTGCATCAATTCCCGCTCGACTTCGTCAAGATAGACAGGTCGTTCATCTGTGGCCTCGACAGGGTCAACAGCGCCGGCAGGAGCGGACGGGCGATCGTCGCGGCCATCATCGAGCTGTCGCACGCCCTCGAGCTGACGGTCGTGGCGGAGGGGGTCGAGACGACCCAACAGCTTCGTATCCTCGAGACGCTCGACTGCGACCGGGCCCAGGGCTTCCTCTTCTCGGCCTCTGCCGCACCAAGAGCCCTCGACGAGTTGGTCATGGCCGGTCCGGGCGAGGGGGCTCCTGCCTGAGAGACCGGCCGGATGAGCTCTCGAGATACCCGGGAGTGATTTTTCCGGAGCGGCCCGGCCGTTTACTCTGTCGCCATGACCGCTCGTACTGTTGTCGCAACGCTTCTCGTAATCGTGGCCCTGCTGGCGATCGCAGCAGGAGTCGTCTACATGATCGAGCCCATCCACTCGCTGCCGTCATTCTTCCCGGGTCATGCCAAGGGAGTGGGGTCGCACTACAGCGGCAAGCACACAAAGCGCGGGCTCATAGCCCTTGCCATCGGCGTCGTCTGCCTGGTGGTCGCCGTGGTAGTGGCCCTGGCGGGCCGGCGGGAAAGAGCATCGTCCTATCGATACTGATCGGCGCTCGCGCCACGTGAGCGGTCAGGGCTCCTACGTGCTCTTGTCCTCGATCTCCCAGGCATGGTCGAGGACATGCCAGGCGACGCGACGGGCGGCGTAGCGGGCCGGCCAGCCCTTGCCGCCGGCGCGGCCGCCGCCCGCGAGCGCCCGAAGCGCACCTGTCAGCTCCTCTCTCATGGCCTCGACGAGGGTGACGTCCGTCGCGGTCAGCTTGCGCCGCTCGACACCGACCTTCCGGGCGTACTCGACCTCGGCGGCGACAACATGCTCGGCGATGGCGTCCCGGTCACGACCTCCTCCTCGGGGGCCCTTGCGCAGGGTCGCCGGCGCGGAGGCCACCACGTCGGCGAAGGTGGCCCAGCTGGCCTCTAGGAGGGCGAGAGTCCGGCTCAGCTCGCCGGCCTCCATCGGCTCGTCGTCGTCCGGCCGGATCGCCCCCGGGGCGCCGAAGTCGGTGGTGCCCGAGCCCGGCAACCTCTCTCGGATGTCGAAACCCCCCGTCACTTCGAAAGGAAACGCCAGGCCGGCCCGAGACACGACCGGCTCGAAGCGCCCGGCGTACGAGGCGAGGGCTTCGAGAGCGGCTCTTTCGTCCCGACCCGGGCGGCACCAGCCCGGCCAGTCGAGCGCCGCTGCGAAGACGCGCCTTTGGCCAATCTCGAGGTAGACGTGCTCGGGATCGGGCCTGCTGCTGCGATGGCTGCCACCGGGACCCCTGGGTCCGCCGGAGCCGCCGGACGTCGGGACCGTGCGCCGGGGCATGATCCAAGACTGCCATGTCCTTCGAGTGGCGGAGGCAAGAGCATGGCTGGCCGGCCGGATGGGGACCGGGTTAGCCTGAGAGCCGAGGCGATCCGGACGTGACAACTGCCCTAGACGGTGCCCTCGAGCAGATACGGGAGGTCGTGGGGCCGTCGCACCTGCTGACCGAGCATGCAGTCACGGGCTCTTACGAGTCTGACTGGACGGGCCGCTTCGGAGCTCCGTGCCTGGCCGTGGCGCGGCCGGCGGACACTGCGCAGGTGGCGAAAGTCATTTCCTGTTGTCGTGAAGCCGGCATCGAGGTGGTCCCGCAGGGAGGCAACACCGGCCTCGTCGGCGGCTCTGTGCCCCGCCGGCGAGGGCTCACTCCCGGCCGCTCGGCGCCGGGGGCCCGACCAGACGGGGCCGGCCGTTCTCGCCCCCCGGCACCGTTGATCCTGTCGACACGCCGCCTCGACGAGATCACCCGCTGCGACGCCACCTCTTTGCTCCTGCAGGCCGGTGCAGGCACCACGCTGGGCAGCGCGCAACGGGCGGCAGGCGCGATCGGCCATGAGCTGGGCATAGATCTTGCAGCCAGGGACTCGGCGACTCTCGGCGGGATGGTCGCCACCAATGCCGGAGGCATCCATGTCATCCGCCACGGGCCGATGCGGACGCGAGTCGTCGGTCTCGAGGCGGTGCTCGCCGACGGATCCGTCATCCGGCGGATGAACGGGCTGTGGAAGGACAACGTGGGCTGGAACCTTGTGGGGCTTCTGGCGGGAAGCGAAGGCACGCTGGCCGTGGTCACGGCCGTCGCCATGCGCCTCGTCTGCCGGCCGGCTCACCGGGTGACAGCCCTCGTGGCGCTGCAGCGCCGACGGGCAGCCATTCAAATCGAGGCAGGGAGCGGCCACGGCTACGGCGATCGCCGTGGCCGCCGGCGTGCAGAGCCGCGTCGACGGGGTCGAGGCGGTGGAGATCACCTTTCCGGCAGGCACCCACCTCGTCGCCCGCCAAGCCGGCCTGCCCGACCCACCCTCAGCGAGCTCGGCCGACGCCTGGCTGACGATCGAGGCGGCCGCCGCCTCGGACCCGGCACCGTACCTGGCGGCCGCGCTGGCGGACCAGCCCGGTGTGCTCGACGCCGCCGTGGCGACCGATTCCAGCCGCCGCGAGCATCTCTGGGCCTATCGTGAGCGCCACACCGAAGCTATCGCCACCCTCGGCATCCCTCACAAGCTGGACGTGTCTCTTCCCCTCGACCGCCTGGCGCAGTTCGCCGACGTCGTCGGGCCCGTCGTCGAGGAGCACTGGCCCGGGGCGACGACCATCTGCTTCGGTCATGTGGCCGACGGCAACCTGCACGTGAACGTCGTCGGGCCGCCGGCCGATGATGACGCAGCCGACGACGCCGTCCTGCGCCTGGCCCTCGGTCACGGAGGCTCGATCAGCGCCGAGCACGGGATCGGCGTGGCCAAGGTGAGGCTGGTCGGCGAGGCACGCTCACCCGCCGAGATCGCTCTCATGAGGTCGGTAAAGGCCACCCTCGACCCGACCGGAATATTGAACCCGGGTGTGCTCATCCCGGCGGCACCAACTTGAACCCGGGTGTGCCCGGACGGGCGGCGGCACCCTTACCCGTATGGGTACCTCCGCCGGACCGCTGGAGAGGCGACGACATCCGGCCACTGAGGACCCGCTAGCAGAAAGCGGCCGTGATCTCGTCGATCCGATCCAGCTCGGCGGCCGTCGGCTCCCACTCGCCGGCACGGGCGTTCGCCCTCACCTGCTCTGCGGAGGTGGCGCCGGCGATGACCGACCCCACGGCAGGTTTGGCCGCCAGGCCACCGATGGCCACGGACAGCAAGTCGACGCCGGCTTCGTCGGCGAACGACCTGAGGGCCTCGATGGCCGTGAAAGCATCGTCGGTCGCCTTCCCCCTGGCCCACCCGTCGGCGAGCCTGCTCCCCTCCGGCGGCGGCTCGCCCTGGCGCCACTTGCCGGTCAACAGCCCGTTTGCCAGCGGGAAGTAAGGGATCACGGCGATGTCACGGGCCACGCAGGCTGGGACGAGCTCGCGCTCAATCTGGCGCTCGAGCAACGAGTAGTGGTTCTGGGCGGAGACAAAGCGAGTCATTGCCTTCGTCTCGGACAACCAGTCGGCTTCCACGACCTGCCACGAAGCCAGGTTCGACGACCCGACATATCGCACCTTGCCATCGTGGACCAGGTCATCGAGCGCCTCGAGCGTCTCGGCGAGTGGCGTCAGCCCGTCGGGACGGTGCAGCTGGTACAGGTCGATCCAATCTGTGCGCAGCCGCCGCAGCGAGCTCTCCACGGCCCTCGTGATGTAGCGACGGCTGGCACGCGCTCCCCAGTCCGGGCCGTTCGAGCCGCCCATGTCGGAGCCGAACTTCGTCGCCAGCACGAACGAGTCGCGATGCTTTTCGAGGATCGACCCGAGGATCTCCTCCGAGCCGCCCATGTTGCCGTAGCTGTCCGAGGTGTCGATGAGGTTGATCCCGGTATCGAGGGCGGCCTCCACGACCGGCCGCGACCTTTCGAGATCGAGGCGACCACCGAAGTTGTTAGCCCCGAGCCCGACAACAGAGACAGTGAGGCCCGAGCGGCCCAGTTGCCGATAGCGCATGCCGGAGAGTACCGGCGTCTCGCCTCCGCCCCCCGAGCCGGTACGGGCGTGCCGCCTGCCACGAGAGTCGCTCATCCTGGTCAACACCGGTGAGGGCAAGGGAAAAATCCTCCGCTGACCAACGTCGTCGTCACCGGCCGCGGCGCCCCACCCGGACTCGCCTCTGATCTCCAAAATTTCGTAACGGCACCTGCCGGGCCGGGACTCCAGATCGAGGCGCGGCTCCCGTCGGGCCAAAAGTGCGCAACACTTGGCACAAGGAGTTCGGAGATCCGATGAGCGAGAAGAGAGCGGGAGACGGCGAGGCAGCGCCGCACGAGCCCGACCTCACCGCCGGGCGGGACGCCGGCGCCGAACCTCGGGTGGAAAGGGTCACACACGTCGGACGCCGCACCGTGCTCGGGCTGGCCGGCCTCGGCGCGGTCGGGATCGCGTTCGGCTCCGAGCTGCAGTCGGCCGCCGGCGGGGCGCTCACGCATGTGAGCAACGCCCTCGGCGGCCTCGGCGCCCTCGTCCCCGGAGCCGACGAATTCCGCATCTACACCGTCACCGGCTCGATCCCGACGATCTCACCCGAGCATTACCGGCTGGCCGTGGGTGGTCTCGTCCACCGGGACGTGACGTTCTCCCTCGAGGATCTCCGTGCCATGCCCCGGACCAGGCTGGTGCACAACTTCCAGTGCGTCACCGGCTGGCGAGTGCCGGACGTCCACTGGGAGGGCGTGCGCCTCTCGGTGGTGCTCGAGCGCGCCGGCGTCCGGAGCGATGCGACCGCCCTGCGCATGTTCTCCGGCGACGGCGTCTACACCGAGAGCCTCACCCTCGACCAGGCCCGCCTCACCGATGTCATCGTCGCCGACAGGATGATCGGGAACGACGTCACGCCCGAGCACGGCGGTCCCGTCCGCCTCTACGTGCCACCCATGTACGGCTACAAGTCGATCAAGTGGCTCGATCGGATAGAGCTGCTCGATCGCGTCATCCCCGGCTACTGGGAGAATTACGGCTATCCGGTCAACGGCTGGATAGGCGGCTCGGAGTGACGCCGATCACATCGCCATGAGCGCCCCGGGAGGCACGCCGCCCCGGGCGGGGAAGGGACCCGGGGGGCGGCTCGCGCCAGCGAGCGCGGGCCGGCGCCGCGAGATGCGGCACTGCGGCCCGTTGCCCGCTCACCGAGGCGCCCCCAGCGCCTGAGGGAGGTCGACCGCTTCGACGGCGTCGAGCGCGCAGTGCACTGGTCGACGGCGCTCCTCATGCTTGTCCTGCTCTTCACCGGCTCGGTCCTCTACATCCCGGCCCTGGCTCTCACGGTCGGGCACCGCGCCGTCATCGAGAACATCCACGTCATCGCCGGCCTGGCCCTGCTCGTCCCCCTGCTCGCCGGTGTCCTCGGGCCGTGGCGCGAGCGGCTCCTGACAGATCTGCGCCGCTTCGACCGATGGGGGCCGGCGGACTTCGACTGGTTCCGCCGGCCCACCAGGCGGCTGCACCTCCCGAGGGGCAAGTTCAACGGCGGCCAGAAGGCAGAGGCCGCCTTCCTCGGCGGGGCGATGGTCGTCATGCTGGCGACGGGGAGCGTCATGCGCTTTGCCCCCGCAAGTGTCGTCACGCTGGCGACGGGCGCCACCTTCGTGCACGACGTCGGCTACATCGCCCTTTTTGTGGCGGTGGCCGTCCACATCCTGTTCGCCTGCCGGCGACCGGAGCAGTTGAAGTCGATGTTCACCGGAAAAGTCCCCCGGGCCTGGGCGACGCGCCACGCCGCGGTCTGGTTGGAGGAGATGGAAGGCTCCGAGGAGAGCGAAATGAGCGAGAAGGAACGCCCGGCCCGGTCGACATCTCCACGTCGGTAGAGCAGAGATCGGGTGCTGCTCAGTCGAGGCCTAGCTCCTCCTCTACTTCGGCGGTGTGCTCGCCGAGGGTCGGCGGCGCGTGCCGGTAGGTGACCGGCGTCCTCGAGAAACCCATCGGGTCGCGCACCTGCACCTCCACTCCGGGCTGCCCGGTGGCGCCGGCACGGGCCTCGCCGGCACGCGACAGGCGGACGACAGGGTCGAGGCCGAGGCGGTCGGCAAGTGCGAAGGCCTCACCGATGTTGTTCACCACCCCCGACGGGATGCCCGCGGCTTGCAAGAGCTCGATCCACTCCGCTGCCGGGCGTTGGCCGAGCTCGATCTCGAGCAGCTCGACCATCTGATCCCGGTGGGCGACCCGGGCGGCATTCTTGGCGAAGCGCTCGTCGGCGGCCATCCATCCTGCCCCGAGCACTGCGGCCAGGGCGGCGAACTGGCCGTCGTTGCCCACGGCGACGACGAGGGGCCGGTCGGCCGCCTGCAATGTCTCGTAGGGAGCGATGCTCGGGTGCCGGTTGCCCATGGCGCGAGGAATCGCCCCCGTCGTCACATATGTCGAGGCCTGGTTGATGAGCGAGGCCAGCAAGCACGAGAGCAGGTTGACCTCGACGCGCTGTCCGCGCCCGGACTTCTCCCGTTCGACCAAGGCCGCCAGGATGGCATTCGCCCCGAACAGGGCCGTCAGCACGTCGACGACGGCCACGCCCACCTTGCGCGGCTCGCCGCCGGCATCGCCTGTGATGGACATGAGCCCCCCGACGCCCTGGACGAGGAAGTCGTAGCCGGGCAGGCCGGCGCCCGGTCCCTCGGTGCCGAAGCCGGACACCGAGCAGTAGACGACGCGGGGATTTGCCGAGGAGACTTCCTGATAGCCGATCCCGAGCCGGTCCGCGGTCCCAGGCTTGAAGTTCTCGATCACCACGTCGGCGCGCGCCGCCAGCTGCCGGGCCTTCGAGAGGCCGTCAGCGGCGCTCAGATCCCACGCCACCCCCCGCTTGTTCCGGTTGATCGAAAGGTAATACGAGCTCTGGCCCTCGACAAAGGGAGGCCCGAAGCCTCTCGTGTCGTCTCCGGTTCCGGGCCGCTCCACCTTGATGACGGTGGCACCGAGATCGCCGAGAAGCATCGCCGCGTACGGCCCGGCCACCACGCGGGAGAAATCAGCGACAAGGATGCCGTCTAGAGGAGCCGCCGTCACCGCTCGTCGTGCGCGAAGCGCGCCGCCAGCGAGGTCCCGGCGACATCGTCCCCGGTGAGCTCGGCGCCGGCCTCGGCGAGGGCATGGAGCGCCTCCTCGGTCGTGTCCGGGTTCACGCCGGCCGTGAGCCCGACGAGCACTCGGGTCGCAAAGCCGGAGTTGACCGCGTCGAGTACTGTCGAGCGCACGCAGTAATCCGTGGCGAGGCCGCAGACGTCGACGCGGTCTATGCCGCGATCGAGCAGCCACCTCGAGAGCGACAACCCACCGGCCTCCCGGCCCTCGAAGGCGGAATAGGCGGCCTCGTAGGCCCCCTTCTCGAAGACTGCGTCCCACTCGACGAGGCCGAGGAGGCGGTGCATCTCGGCGCCGTCGCTCCCGGCCACGCAATGGACCGGCCAGGACGTCTCGTAGTCCGGCAGGGCACCCGCCCCGGCGAAGTGGGTCCCCGGGTTGACGTGGCAGTCGCGGCTCGACACGACGGCCGCGTAGTCCGCTCTCGACCGGTCGATCAAGCCGGCGATCCCCGCCGCCACGTCGTCTCCACCGACGACGGCGAGGGAGCCGCCTTCACAGAAGTCACGCTGCACGTCCACGACGAGGAGGGCACGCGACTTGACGGGCTCGCCCGCCGAGGAACCGGGGCCGCCGGCGACGCTCCCCTCCCGCCCGGTGGGGACGACTGAGGCGCCGTTGCCCGGCGGCTCCAGCCACGTCGAGGGTGTTCCCCCCGCCGCAGGAGAGCCCGACCGGGAAGCAGCCCCTGGCTTCGGCGCCCTTTTTGCCACCTTCGGCGCCGCCTTGGCATACCGGGTCGGGATGAGTGGCTCGCCGGCCCGCAGGTCGAAGGCGGCCGGGCCGAGCTCGCGCAATGCCCACCGGTGGTGTTCCCGCGACTCTGCGAGCGTGGGCACCTCGTCGACAAAGCTGCCCTCCCGGGCGATCCGGCGCTGGAGCTCACGCGCCTGCCATCTCTCCGGCAGCTCATCGGAGAGCGTGGGAACGGGCAGATCGGCGCCGGTAGGCCCACTCTCGACGGCCTGCAGGAATTCGACCCGGGCGACACCCTCGTCGTCGATCCACCGCGAGGCGAGTTTGCGGGCACCGAGACTGTGCTTGGCCGGCGAGCGTTTCTCGACCGGGTGCAGGGAGGCGAGCCGGCCGCCCTCGGACGCCACGGCCACCAGCTTGTAGACGAAGCCGGCCGTCGGGGCCCCGGACCCTGTGACGATGCGGGTGCCGACCCCGTAGGCGTCGGCGGGGGCGGCGGCAAGAGCCGCTATGGCGTACTCGTCGAGGTCGGAGGTGATGACAATCCGCGTCTCGGTCGCCCCGAGCGAGTCGAGCTGCCGTCGGGCGCGCACGCTCTCGCCCACGAGATCGCCCGAGTCGAGCCGGACCGCTCCCGGCCCACCGGCACCCCGCTCCCGGGCGAGCTCGACAGCGGTCTTGATCGCCGCGGGGACATCGTAGGTGTCGACAAGGAGCGTGGTCCCGGTCCCCATGGCGTCGAGCTGGGCGGCAAAGGCGCTCCGCTCGTCCCGGTGAGCGAGGATGAAGGCATGCGACGCAGTGCCCGCAGTGGCGATGCCGTAGCGCTTGCCCGCCTCGAGATTGGAGGTCGAGGCGGCGCCGGCGACGTAGGCGGCTCGCGCCGCCGCCACCGCGGCAAGCTCGTGGGTCCGCCGTGAGCCCATCTCGATCACCGGCCGCCCAGCCGCCGCTCCCACCATGCGGGAGGCAGCACCCGCGACGGCCGAGTCGAAGTTGAGCACCGCCAGCACGAGAGTCTCGAGGAGGACCGCCTCCCCGAACGTGGACTCGATCGTGAGCACCGGGCTCCCCGGGAAGTAGCACTCCCCCTCCGCATAGGCGTCGAGATCCCCCGAGAAGCGGAAGGACCGCAACCACTCGCCGGTCTCCTCCCTCACCACCTTCTCACCCACGAGGTAGGAGATCTCCTCTCCACCGAAGCGGAAGGCCTCGATGGCCTCGACGAGACGCCCAAGCCCAGCGAAGACGCCATAGCGGCGGCCGAGCGGGAGCGAGCGGGCGAACACCTCGAACACCGCCCGGCGGCCGGCGACACCTGATCCGACCGCGGCGTCGAGCATCGTCAGCTCGTAGCGGTCGGTGAGGAGCGCCGTGGAAGGTGGCAGCGGAGGCACCTCACCACGCTAGGCGACCTTTTCTCGGTACCCGAACCGGCGCCTTGCCGACAGCCGGGCCGCCTGTACCGACAGCCGTACCGTCTTGTCCTACCGAGCCGTCTTGTCCTACCGGTCCGGTGTCCTACCGAACCGTCGCCCTCAGGAGTCCTCCCCCGAGTACCGGGCCAACTGGCGGCTGGCCGCGACGAGCGTGCCGTCCTCGCCCCACAACTCGCCCTCCTCGTCCACGTAGCCGCCGGCGAGCATCCGCGTCTCGAAGGCGGCATAGTGCCAGGGGGTCCGGACGCGGTTCCGCCAGTGGACGGTCAGCTCCAGCGTCGGGGCCCCCACGAGCTGCGGGCGCATCGTGCGGGCGAAGACCGCCGGCGGCCAGCAGTCGAGATAGAGGGGGACGCAGAGGGCGTCCGGGGGCCTGTGGTCGGCCAGGCGAGTCCATCCGCCGCCGCGGGCCTCCCCGGGCTCGCTGCGCTCGAAGTAGCGATCCCGAGCAGTGGCGACGCGTAGGTCGAGGCGTTGCCACAGCTCCACCGCTCTGCCGGCCATCGATGACTGATCGACCCGGTAGGAGGCCTCCGGACCCGGCACGGTGGGTGGCGCCGGGGCGAAGTCGAGCACCCCGGCCTCCCGGAGTCGGCCGGTAAGGAGGAGGCCGGCCACCCGCGACCGCTCGGTCCGGTCATCGGCCACCTGCACGAGGTCGAAGCGGAAGCTGGCGTGGCCCCGCCCGACGCGCTGTGGCTCCACTCTGACCTGCGCCGGACCCGGCTCCGGGCGGGACAGGTAATGGAGCGTCATCGAGATCGGGTCAGGCAGAGGGCTCTCGGCCAGCACCGCCCGCAGGCAGAAGGCGGCCAGGTAGCCGCCGTTCATGCCGCCGCCCACATCCCACCGAGATGTCAGCTGCCCCCTGTATGACCCGCCGGTGGTCTGCTCCAGATCGGTGTCGACATCGAGCTCGTATTCCAGCATCTGCCTGTGCGCCTCCTGTGGCGGCGCCGAGCCGGATCGCCTCGGCCGCCTCGGCCATTCAGTAGAAGTAACCCTGCAATTCAGCCGCAGCCCAGCCGGCCCGATCCACGCCGTTCCTTCTGACGCCGGGGACGGCTCAGCTCCAGAGAGCCGCCTCGATCCTGCCTGCGGTGGCGCAGAGGAGCTCCTCAGAGCCTGGCGGACCGACCAACTGGATGCTCGCCGGCGGACGTCCCGGCGTCGGTACGGGCTGGGCGATCGCCGGGGTAGCCGGCGAGGTTGACGGGAGCGGTCAGCAGGTTGAAGCCCGGACCGAACTGTTCCGGGAAAGGGGGCCGGCCCGCCAAGGTGGGCAGCGCCACCACCTGGTGGCGACCGAGGAGGGCTTCGAGGCAGGCGGTCCACTGGCGGCGGATGCCGTTCGCGCCGGCCAGAATCCTCTGGGTTCAGGTGGCCGGCCTCCAGCCTCTCGCGGACGCCGGCGCCCACCCCGCCCGGGTGGCTCTCCACGAGACTGCGGAGCACTTCGCGCGCCTCGGCCACGAGCAGCTGCTGCTGAGCCCTCCAGGCGGTTTGCCAGCCTCGGAGAGGAACCGGCTCGACACGAAAGCCGGCTGCCCGCAGCGCCGAGTCGACGGCTTGGTCGACCGCCGGGTCCACTTCGACGTCGCCCTCCGCCGGATCGAGCAGCAACCGCCCGACAGACTCCGGTATGTCGCCGGCGGCGGTGAAGCCCTCCTCCATCAGTGCCATTCCGGCGGTGACGGCATCCACACGGCCCCCGAGGACCCCGACCGTGTCGAAACTGGGTGCCAGAGGCCACACGCCCTCGAGGGGCAGCCGGCCATAGGTCGTCTTCAATCCGACGACGCCGCAGCAGGCGGCCGGGATCCTGACCGAGCCACCCGTGTCAGAGCCGAGCGCCACGTCAGCCTCCCCCGTGGCGACGCACACGGCCGATCCGGACGACGACCCCCCCGGCACCCGGCCGGGATCAGCCGGATTCGCCGGCGTCCCGAACCAGGGGTTGATCCCGCTCGTGCCGAACGCCAGCTCGTGCAGGTTCACCTTGCCGACAAGTCGACCCCCGGCGCGGCGGACGGCCGCCACGACCGGCGCGTCCCGCCCGGCGACCACGGCGCGCTCGGCCACGGCCCGGCAACCGGCCGTGGTGACCGAACCGGCGACGTCGATCAGAATCCTTCACGGCGACACGCGGGCCATCGCCCGCCCGCGGTTGCCATTGCTCGATCCACGTAGCCATGTCGGCGCAATGTAGGCCGTGGCAGCCGAGGCGCGTCACCCCGCCGCAGCAGCCGGTGAGTTCACCGCAGCCGAAAGCCCCTGTGAGCAGGTACGACCCGGGACTCCGGCGGGTCGGGACGGGTGGCTCGGGTGGGCCCGTCGGGTCCGATGGCCTCCCGCATCGCCAGAGCCAGCTGCGCCGGCCGCATTGTTATCAGCTCGATCGGCGGGTTGGTCCAGGGCAACGGCACGGTCTCGCCCGGTGGGTAGAAGCGCTCGCCGTCCACCCACCGCACCCCTACTCCGGGCAGCACGGCGACGCGGGCGCCCTTGGCAACCGAGCCCAACTTTGGCCGGACTACGCTGGCGGCCCTCGACATTTTGGCGAGTCGCCGTGTGGCAAGGGCGCGCCCCGGCGGCACGAGATCCTCGATCGGCTTCGGGCGCCAGACACAGGCGAAGACCGCTTCCGGCCGCTCCCGATTGACCGCCCGCAGGTCCGCCTCACTCACGTCTCCGCGGCCCACGAAGTCGAAGCGCCCCTTCTCGGCGATGTACCAATCCGCCCCGGCGACGAGCTGGACGGCACGGCCCCTCCGCTGCCCGTCCACGAGGCCACCAGGCGGGAGGATCACCACACCTCAATCCCCACCCGTGCCTGCCACCACGCCCGCAACATCCCAGCACCCTCCGCACTCCGCCCGACAGATCTCGCCGGCCCCCTCGGCTCTGGCCGCCGGGGTATCCCCCATGTGGCGATACCTGTCGGTTACTTTCAGGTGGTGAGCGACTCCCGTCACCGAGCACCGACGCCTCCCGGCAACCGCAAGCGCGGCCGAGCGGCTCCTTGGACGGCTCGACCCGCATTGTGGTTCCGCCACCTCGACACCAAGCAGCGCCTCGCGGCCGGTGCGGGGGCGCTCACCGTGGCAGCCCTCGTGATCGGCCTGAGCCTTGTGACAGCCTCCGGTGAACCCAATCATCACGCCGCCGGCTCGACTTCGTCGTCCTCTAGCAGCAGCTCCTCCAGCTCGAGCACCTCGACGACCCCTCATCCGCACCTCTCCTCGCACCTCTGCCCGCTGACCGGCACCAAGCCGAGTGGGGGGCGGGTGCCGGCGCGGCCCGCCCTCGGCGTCAAGATCGGCAACGACCCCGCTTCCCGTCCTCAGAGCGGCCTGCCCGACGCTGACATCGTGTACGAGGAGATGGCCGAAGGTGGAATCACGCGCTACCTGGCGATATTCCAGTGCAGGTCGGCGGGCGCCATCGGCCCGGCGCGTTCGGTTCGCTGGGACGACTGGCACATCCTTGCCTCCTACGGAAATCCCATCCTCGCCTTCTCCGGCGGTATCACTCAGTGGGACGACCAGGTGGCGAGCCTCCGGTGGCTGCACGACGCCAACGGGTCAAACTACCCCACTTCCAACGCGTACTACCGCACAAACGACCGGGTGCCCCCCTGGAACTACTACTCCTCGACGAAGGCGCTCTACGGGCTGTTCCCGAAGGCGAAGACGGCGCCTCAACCCCAATTCACCTACGCGAACACCCCGCCGGCAGGGTCCACGAGCGCCACGGGGGCCACCATCGGCGCCTTTGCCACCGGGGAGAACGTCGTATGGAAGTGGGACGCCTCGAGGCACGCCTACATGCGCTACTACGAGTCGGGCGGGGCGCTCAGCGCCGATGTCGATGCCGGCGGGCGGCAGTTGCAAGCCGTGAACGTGATCATCGAGCTGGTCGCCACGAGACGGGGACCCTACGCCGAGAGCGGCACGGTGCCCGACGTCGAGAGCCTCACGCAGGGGAGCGGCACGGCCTACGTGCTTCGCGACGGCAAGGTCGAGTCCGGTACGTGGAGCTGCGGGAAATACGGAGACGTGACGCACTTCCGCTTCAAGAACGGGCGGCTGATGAGCCTCTCCCCGGGCAACACCTGGGTGGAGCTCGTCCCGAACCACGGCTACCCCGTCTCGATCGCAAGCTGACATGAGGGTCCTGCTTGTCGGTGCGGGCGGTGTCGGAGAGGCAGCGGCGGTCCTGGCCGGAGAACGGGGCTTCCTGGAGCGGCTCGTCATTGGTGACATCGACGCAGAGCGGGCCGCCAGCGTGGCCGCTCGGGCCGGCCTCACGGGCGCCCAGACCGCGGGCGTGTCGCTCGACGCCAGTGACTCGTCAGCTGTTGCGGAGCTGGCGAGGGCCGAGAAGGTGGACGTCATCTTCAACGCCTGTGACCCGAGATTCGTGCCCAGCATCTTCGGGGCCGCCATCGCAGCAGGCACCGACTATCTCGACATGGCCATGTCGCTCTCGGTGCCCGACTCCGAGCATCCCTACGAGCAGGTCGGCCGCATCCTCGGCGCCGAGCAGTTCGACGCCCATGAGAGGTTCCTCGAGAGGGACCGGCTGGCCCTCGTCGGCTGCGGGGTCGAACCGGGGTTGTCCGACGTCTTCGCCCGCTACGCGTCCGACCATCTCTTCTCGTCGGTGAACGAGGTCGGTGTCCGGGACGGCGCCAACCTCGTCGTCGAGGGATACGACTTCGCCCCGACGTTCAGCATCTGGACGACGATCGAGGAGTGCCTCAACCCGCCCGTCGTCTACGAGCGCGAGCGGGGCTGGTTCACCACCGAGCCCTTCTCCGAGCCGGAGGTGTTCGACTTTCCCGAGGGCATCGGCGAGATCACCTGCGTCAACGTGGAGCACGAGGAGGTGCTGCTCATTCCCCGGTACCTCGACGTCGGCCGGGCAACGTTCAAGTACGGGCTCGGCGACGAGTTCATCGGCGTCCTGCGGACGCTCCACAAGCTGGGGCTCGACTCGACTCGGCCGGTGATGGTGCGCGGCCAGGAGGTGTCGCCGAGAGATGTCGTGGCAGCGTGCCTGCCGGATCCGGCCAAGCTCGGAGACAAGATGAGCGGCAAGACGTGCGCCGGCACTGCCGTGGGCGGCACAGGCCAGGACGGTAGAGCGCGCCAGGTGTACCTCTACCACGTGTCGGACAACGCCGACACGATGAGCCGTCACGGCTGTCAAGCGGTCGTGTGGCAGACGGCCATTACCCCGGTGGCGGCCCTCGAGCTGCGGGCGAACGGCGAGTGGCAGGGCGCGGGAGTGCTCGGGTGTGAGGCATTCGACGCAGTGCCGCTGCTCGACATGATCACCTCCTACGGCGAGGCGTGGCACCTCCGGGAGGAGACGCCCGCCTCAGGCTGAGCCGGGAGCCGCGCGCCTGGTGCCGAGAGCTCAGTCCAGCGCGCTCATGACGTGCTTGACTCGCGTGTAGTCCTCAAAGCCGTACATGGACAGGTCCTTGCCGTAGCCAGAGTGCTTGAAGCCACCATGAGGCATCTCCGCCACGAGGGGGATGTGGGTGTTGATCCACACGCAGCCGAAGTCGAGTCCCTTCGCCATCCGCATCGCCCGAGCGTGGTCCTTCGTCCACACGCTCGAGGCGAGGCCGTATTCGACGCCGTTCGCCCAGGCAAGGGCCTGTCCCTCGTCCGAGAAGCTCTGCACGGTGATGACCGGGCCGAAGATTCTCGTTCTGGATCATCTCGTCGTCCTGATGCAGTCCGGCCACAACCGTGGGCTCGAACAGGTAGCCCCGCTCGCCCACGTGGTGCCCCCCCGTGCGCACCTCCGCATGCGACGGCGTGCGGTCGAGGAAGCCGCTGACCCGGGCGAGCTGATTGGCGTTGTTGAGAGGCCCGAAGTCGGCGTCCTCGACGTCGGGTCCGCCTGTCGTGGTCTCCTTGGCTCGCTCGGTGAGCTCGGAGACGAAGTCGCTGTACACAGCCGGGCCGGCGAGCACCCGGGTCGAGGCGGTGCAGTCCTGCCCGGCGTTGAAGTACCCGGCGATGGCGATCGTCTCGGCCGCCTTCTCGAGGTCGGCGTCGTCGAAGATTATTACCGGCGCCTTTCCTCCCAGCTCGAGGTGGACCCGCTTCAGGTCGTGGGAGGCCGATTCGGCCACGTCCATCCCGGCCCGGACCGAACCGGTGATCGACACCATCTGGGGAATCGGGTGCGCAACGAGAGCCCGTCCGGTGTCACGATCCCCGCAAACGACATTGATGACGCCCGCCGGCAGGTGCTCCGACATGATCTCTGCCATGAGCAGGGTCGAGACCGGCGTCGTGTCCGACGGCTTCAGCACCACCGTGTTGCCCGCCGCGATGGCCGGTGCCCACTTCCAGACGGCCATCATCATCGGGTAGTTCCACGGGGTCACCTGGGCGCAGACGCCTATGGGCTCGCGCCTGACGAACGACGTGTGGCCGGCCAGGTACTCGCCGGCGGAGCGCCCCTCCAGCTGGCGGGCCGCTCCGGCAAAGAAGCGGATCTGGTCCACCATCGGGGGCACCTCTTCGGACCTCGTGAGTCCGAGCGGCTTGCCCGTGTTCTCGGACTCCGCCCGCACGAGCTCCTCGGCGTGGTCTTCGAGAGCATCGGCGATGCGGATGAGCGCCAGGCTCCGTTCCGAGGGCGTCTTGTCGCGCCAGGTCTCGAACGCCGCCACGGCCGCCTCGCAGGCCGCATTCACGTCGTCGCCCCGCGAGAGCGGCGTCTCGGCGAAGGCCTCCCCCGTGCTCGGGTTGATGAGCTCGGCCGTCTCGCCGCTCTTCGTGTCGACAAACTGCCCGCCGATGAAGTTCTGCAGCCGGCGAAGGCTGTTCCCGCTCCCATTCTCGCGTCCCACAGTCTGACCTCCGAGTTCTCGTCTCTCTTTATCCGATGAAGGTGGCGTCATACCGGCGATGCCGGACGGCATCATGCCTGTCAAGGGCGCAGGGATGCACCGGCGGCGAGCTTTGCCGATGATCCTCGCAGAGGCGGGTGCGGAAAGACAAGGCCGGACGGCCGCTTTATCACTGATTCATTGCACAAAGCGGCCGAGCGGGCAGGATCCGCAACCGGAAGGGGACGAGAGGGTCTCGCACGGTCGCCCGGCGAGGTGCCGGCCGCGGCCGCCAAGTAGCCTCGCCGGTCGTGCCTGTGCCGCGCTCAGCCCCGTCGGCGGCGGAGGCGATCTCGGATCCGACGCGGTGGCGCGGGAACTCGCTCTGGTTCGACAGCCTCCCCGAGCCTGTCGTCGCCCGTGACCGGCTCGCCTCGGACCTCGAGGTGGACATCGCCGTCGTCGGGGCCGGCTACACCGGCCTCTGGACGGCCTACTACCTGTCCGGCATCGACCCTCACCTGCGCATAGCAGTGCTGGAGCAAGAGGTGGCCGGTTTCGGCGCCTCGGGGCGCAACGGCGGATGGTGCTCCGCCTTCTTCGCCGCCTCGCCAGAGCGCCTGGCGCGCCACGAAGGCAAAGAAGCCATGCACCGCCTCCGGCGAGCTTTGCAGGAGTCCGTCGACGAGGTCGGCGCCGTCGCCTCGGCCGAGGGGATCGACTGCCACTACCGCAAGGGTGGCAGCATCAGCCTCGCCCGCTCCCCAGCCCAGCTCGCCCGCGCCAAGGCCGAGATCGAGTCATTGCGCAGGCTCGGCATCGGAGACAACGACGTCCGCTGGTGCGAGCCGGCCGAGGCGAAGGCCCTCGTAGCGGCACGCGATGTCCTCGGCGGTGTGCACACGCCCCACTGCGCCGCCGTGCACCCGGCCCGCCTGGTGCGGGGTCTGGCCGTGGCAGCGGAGCGCCGCGGGGTACGCATCTTCGAGCAGACCCCGGTGCGGCGTATCTCACCGGCCGGTCCGAGCGGCCGGCTAGGCCGGCTCGAGACCCCCGGCTGTCGCGTGCGGGCCGAGGTGGTCGTGCTCGCCACGGAGGGGTACACGCCCCTCCTCCCGGGCAACGAGCGCCGCGTCCTGCCGTTGTACTCGCTCATGGTGGCGACGGAGCCTCTCGAGGACGATGTGCTGGAGAGCCTCGGTGAGCTCCGCCAGCGTCATGACAATGGTCCTGGTGGCCAGGAGCCGGGATCTTCCGCCAACGGCACCGAAGTCCACGCCGGCCGCACCGGCGGCCTTCGGGGCGGCCTCACGTTCACCGACGGCCGGCACCTGCTGATCTACGGCCAGCTGACTGCGGACGGACGACTCGCCTTCGGCGGGCGGGGCGCTCCGTACCACTTCGGCTCCAGAGTCGCCGACTCCTTCGATCAGGTCCCGGCCGTTCACCGGGCCCTTCGCGAGACGCTCGGCCAGTTGTTCCCGTCGCTCGGAGACGTGCGCCTCACCCACACCTGGGGGGGTCCGCTCGGCGTGCACCGAGATTGGCGCCCGTCGGTCGTCTTCGACCGCTCTGCGGGTCTGGCGACCGCCGGCGGCTACGTCGGCGACGGCGTCGGTACGGCCAACCTCGCCGGGCGGACCCTTGGCGATCTCATCTCCGGACGGCAGAGCGATGTCAGCACGCTGTGCTGGGTGGGACACCGCTCACCGGAGTGGGAGTGCGAACCGCTGCGCTGGGCGGGCGTCAACGCCGGCCTGACACTCATGCACCGGGCCGACCTCCACGAGCAGGCGACCGGGCGCCCGTCCCGTATCGCCGACCTGATGGGCCGTTTCATCGGTCACTGAGAGCAGCAGCCTCCTCGGCCGCCTGGCCGGCCTCTGCATCCTCGGCCGCCTGGCCGGCTGCTGGCTGCTCCCTGGCCTGGCCGGCTGCCTGCTCGGCGGCCTGGCGAGCGCCCGCCCGTTCCAGCTCACGGTTCAACTCCGCCCCGAGCAGCACGGCTGTTGCGGTGATGAACATCCACAAGAGCAGCACCGCCACTCCGGCAAAGGCGCCGTAGGACTTTGACTCGTGGCCGAAGTGAGCAAGGTAGAACGAGAACGCCAGTGAGGCGAGGATCCAGCCGCAGGTCGCTACCACGCTGCCGGGGCTGATCCACTCGAATCGGGCCAGCGGTCGGTTCGGGGCTAGGTAGTAGTACACCGACAGCAGCAGCATCATGAGAGCCACGGCCCCCGACCAGCGGATGATGTCCCAGGCCGGCGCGCTGATGCCGGACAGCTGGAGCCCGAACAAGGACCGGAGTGGGTCACCCAGCACGAGCAGGAGCGAACCCACACCGCCGAGGAGCACCGTGAAGGCGATGAGCGGAAGCGACATGAGCCGACGCCGCACGAAACCTCGATCGAATTGCACCTCATAGGCAACGTCGAGGGTCACCTGGAGGTTTGCCATAGCCTCGGCCGCGCTCCACAGTGCGGCGGCGACGCCGGCGACGAGCTCGAGCACGCTGTAGCCATGGCTGGCCGGCTGGTGGAGGGATTGATCGAGTAGCGAGGAGAGCTGGGCTGGAAGAAGCACGGCGATCCCGTGCACGAGGCTCTGCAGCTGCGACGACGAGAGCCCAACGAGGCCCGAGACGCCGAGGAGAGCCACGATCGCCGGGAACAAGGCAAGGAACCCATGGAAGGCCAAGCTGCCTGCGCCGGTCGTGACCCGGTCCTGCGCAGCCTTGAGCAGCGTCCGGCGCGCCACCGCGCGCCACCGCGAGAATCCGAGCGACAGCAGACGGGCCCGGCGGAACCTCGGGATGGTCCCGTCGGCCAGTGACGCCACTCCCCACCTTTCACGAACTGCTGAATCGGTTGCACTAGAGCTTACTTACAACGGATTCCATTGACAATGTTCGACCTCAATGTGACAATGAGGGCCATGCGGGCCCGCAGCGCCAACTTGTCGCGGGAGCCCGATTCAATGGGCGTCCTCTCGACGAACGGCCACGTGCGTCGCGACCAGCAGCCCACGGTGCTCGACGAGGTGTCGAAGAAGCTCGTCGAGGAGCTGCAGCGTGACGGGCGGCGTTCCTACGCTGCCCTCGCCAAGTCGGTGGGCTTATCGGAAGCGGCCGTTCGGCAACGGGTCCGGAGGCTCCTCGACGACGGCGTGATGCAGATCGTGGCGGTGACTGATCCGTTGACGGTGGGCTTCTCGAGGCAGGCGCTCGTCGGGATCAAAGCGGTGGGAGACCTACGTGCCATCGCTGCCAAGCTCTCGAGCCTGCCGGAGCTGGAGTATGTCGTCGTCTGTGCCGGCTCGTTCGACCTTCTCGTCGAACTGGTGTGCGAGGACGACGAGCACCTCCTGAGGCTGCTCGACGAGTCCATCCGCGCCATCGAGGGAGTACGGGAGACCGAAGCCTTCGTCTACCTCCGGTTGGTGAAACAGACCTATACGTGGGGGACGAGATAGCCCTTTTTTGAGAGTTGTTCGAACAACCGACCCGAGACGAAGGACGAGATGACAGACCAGACGACCGAACCAATGCCCGACGGGGAGATCCAGGACCAGCCGATGGAGCATGCCACCGGCGGCGACGGGAGCGGTCAACAGGCCACAGCCCGGGAGCACCTCTGGCTCCATTTCAGCCGCATGGGCAGTTACAGCAACGAGCAGCGGATCCCGATCATCGAACGGGGAGAGGGCCCATATGTCTACGACGACCGGGGCAAGCGCTATCTCGACGGGCTGGCCGGCCTGTTCGTCGTACAGCTCGGCCACGGCCGGAAGGATCTGGCCGAGGCGGCGCGCGCCCAGTCCGAGAAGCTTGCCTACTTCCCCCTCTGGTCCTACGCCCACCCGGCGAGCATCGAGCTGGCTGACACCCTGGCTCGATATACGCCCGGCGACCTGAATCGGGTCTTTTTCACCACGGGCGGCAGCGAGGCTGTCGAGACGGCCTGGAAGCTCGCCCGGCAGTACTTCAAGGCTATCGGGCAGCCCACTCGGTACAAGGTGATCAGCCGAAGCATCGCGTATCACGGAACCACGATGGGGGCGCTCTCCATCACCGGAATCCCCTCGACGCGGCAGCCTTTCGAGCCGCTCGTGCCCGGAGCACGCAAGGTGATGAACACGAACCGCTACCGCTGCCTCGACTGCTCGCAGCTCGACCGGTGCACGCTCAGGTGTGCAGAGTCGATCGAGCAGATGATCGAATTCGAGGGCCCCGAGACGGTGGCGGCGGTCTACATCGAACCGGTGCAGAATTCGGGCGGATGCTTCCCGCCGCCTGAGGGATACCTGCAGAAGGTGCGCGAGATCTGCGACCGCCATGGCGTGCTCCTCGTCTCGGACGAGGTCATCTGCGCCTTCGGTCGCATAGGTGAGATGTTCGCCTGCAACCGCTACGGGTTCGTGCCGGACATAATCACCTGCGCGAAGGGCCTGACGAGCGGCTACTCACCGATGGGGGCGATGATCGCCAGCGATCGGCTCATGGAGCCTTTCCTTAACGAGGGAGCCAGCTTTGCTCACGGGATCACCTTCGGGGGCCATCCCGTCTCGGCTGCGGTGGCGCTCGCCAACATCGCCGCTTTCGAGCGAGAGGGGATCATCGAGCACGTGCGCAAGCACGAGGGCGACTTCCGGGCCACTCTGGACCGTTTGACGGACCTTCCTATAGTGGGCGAGATTCGAGGTGCCGGTTACTTCTACGGAATCGAGCTCGTGAAGGACAAGGCCACCCGGGAGACGTTCTCGCACGCCGAGGCCGAGTCGTTGCTGCGGGGGTACGTGTCACCGGCACTGTTCGACGCCGGCCTCATCTGCCGGGCGGACGACCGGGGTGACCCCGTCATCCAGCTATCCCCCCCGCTCATCTGCGAGCAGGAGCACTTCGACGAGATCGAGGGCATCCTCCACAAGGTGCTCGAGGAGGCCAGCTCGCGCCTTTGAGCGGCAGCGAGCGCGAGCTGTGAGTGGCAGCGAGCGCGAACTGTGAGTGGCGCCGAGCGCGAGCTGTGAGTACCGTCGCGCGCGCCCGCGACCGCCGGGGGCGCCTGTATAGGCTGCGCCGATGTCCCCGCACCTGCTGGCCCATATCGCCGCGTCCGCGGTAGGCCAGGCGCCACTAGCCGCCAGCTCGGCCGCCAAGGCAGGCGCGGTCTATCACGGCACCATCTCTTACTGGCAGGCGATCGTGCTCGGCCTGATCCAAGGAGTGACGGAGCTTTTTCCCGTTTCCAGTCTCGGCCACACGGTGATCCTCCCGGAGCTGTTCGGCTGGAAGCAGGTCGTCGTCGCCGAGAGCCGACCTGAGTCCTTCTGGTTGCCATTCGTCGTGGGGCTGCATGTCGGGACCGCCCTCGCGCTGTTCGTCTACTTCTTCCGGACCTGGGTCGACATCATCGCCGGGTTCTTCCGCTCGATCTTTCACCGTCGGATCGAGAACAGCACTGAGCGCCTCGCGTGGCTCCTCGTGGTGGCCACGATCCCGGCCGGCCTCTTCGGCCTCGTACTCGAGCACCCGCTTCGCGTCGTTTTCACCAAGCCCCTCGCGGCTTCCATCTTCCTAATCGTGAACGCCCTGATCCTCTTCTTCGGAGAGGGTGTCCGCCGTGGCGCCGAGAAGCGGGAGGAGCGCGGCATCAAGGCCAAGCGGCAGCTCGACAACCTGAACTTCCGTGAGGCAGTGGTGATCGGCGCCTGTCAGATCGGTGCTCTCTTCGCCGGCATCTCCCGCTCGGGCATCACGATGGTCGCCGGCCTCGTCCGCGGGCTGAACCACGAGGACAGCGCCCGCTTCGCCTTCCTCCTCGCCACTCCGATCATCCTCGCCGCCGGTGTGCTGAAGCTCCCTGATCTCACCGGCTCGCTCGGCAACGGCATCCGGGCGCAGACCGTCGTCGGGGCGGCCTGCGCATTCGTGGCGGCCCTGATCTCGGTCCGGTTCCTCTCGAAGTACTTCCAGACGAAGACGCTGTGGCCCTTTGCCGCCTACTGCCTCGTGGCCGGGATCGCCTTCACGACGTACTTCGCCTGAGACCCCGGCCCCTCCGGGCGGCCCCTGCCGCCCCGCCTTTCAAGCCGGGACGGCCCCAGAAGAGCCGCTCAGGCGAGACGGTGACGGGACGTTGGCTCCTCTGTCCCGGCGGCACGCCGTTACTCTTGGACTATGGCGATCTACGACCACCCCATCAGTTCCCTCGAAGGCGACCCACTCGACCTGCACGGATTCGCCGACAAAGCAGTCCTCGTGGTCAACGTCGCCTCGCGCTGTGGCCTTACTCCGCAGTACGAGGGTTTGGAGCGCTTGCAAGAGCGATACGCCGAGAGGGGTTTCTCTGTCCTGGGGGTCCCGTGCAACCAGTTCGGAGAACAGGAGCCCGGATCGGCCGACGACATCAAGACCTTCTGCTCGATGACATATGGCGTCACCTTTCCCATGACCGAGAAGGTGGAGGTGAACGGAGCAGATCGCCATCCGCTCTATCGAGAGCTCACCGAAGTGGCCGACTCGGACGGCGCCGCCGGCGACATCCAGTGGAACTTCGAGAAATTCCTCGATCGCGCCGGCGGCAACGGTCGTGCAGCGCTTCCGGCCCACCACAGAGCCGGAGTCGCCCGAGCTCGTCGAAGCCATCGAAGCGGCACTCCCTGACTGAGGCGGCGGTCACGTGACCCCGGCAGTCACGTGACAGGCGACCTCCAGGTACCGGGCGGCCCTCTCATACCGGCCGGTGAGCTGCGCTGGCGGTACTCCTCCAGCGGTGGCCCAGGGGGCCAGCACGCCAACACCTCGAACACCCGTGCCGAGGTCTTCTTCGACGCAGGCGCCTCCGCAGCTCTGTCGCGCGCCGAACGGGAGCTGATCACCGAACGACTCGGGCCATTGGTGCGCGTGGTGGCGACCGACGAACGCTCGCAATGGCAGAACCGCAAGAAGGCGATGGAGCGTCTCGGAGAGCGGATCGCCGGGGCGCTCGAGATCCCGCCTGACCGCCGGCCAACGGCGCCGTCAAGGAGGGAGCTGGGCCGCCGGCGAGAGACCCGCCAGCATGCACAGAAGCGACGGCAGCTGAGACGATGGACCTACAGGGCAGACGAGTGACCGTCCTGGCCCGGCCGAGTGTCGGCGGCCGCCTGCAGGGGTATCGCTCAACCAGGTCCGAAGCAGATGCTGGGACCGGGCGGACGACTTGGCAGGCAGAATGCGCTTTGGCGCATCGCGTCCGGCGTGTGAACAGCAGCAGGTAAAGGACGCTCGAGCGAAGTGGAATCGGACAACACTCTCGGCAGGCTCGCTCCCGGTCGGGTGCTCGTCGGTCGCTATGTGGTAGCCGAGCTGATCGGCCGGGGCGGCATGGCCGAGGTGTACCGCGGGCGCGACCAGCGCTTGGCCCGTCCTGTGGCGCTGAAGATTTTGCGCGCCCAGTTCGCCCACGACCCGGCGCTGCGGCTTCGTTTCGAGGAGGAGGCCAAGGCGGCGGCATTGGTGTCGCACCCGAACGTCGTGGGCGTCTACGACGCCGGCGAGGACAGCGACGCCACGGCCGGGCTCGGCGCCAACGGTGAGCATCATGCCTTCATCGTCATGGAGCTCGTGGTCGGCGAATCGCTGGCCGACCGGATCGCCAGAGGGCCTCTCGACTCCTTCGAAGCCAGGCGCATAGGCGGCCAGATCCTCGAAGCGCTGAGCGCGGCGCACGCCAGAGGAGTGCTCCACCGGGACATCAAGCCGGCAAACGTGCTCTTGACTGAGGATGGCACCGCGAAGGTGGCGGACTTCGGCATCGCCAAAGCTGTGCACCCCTCGCCGGACCACGATGAGCCGACGGCGATGAATATCGTGCTCGGAACACCGGGGTACCTGGCGCCCGAGCGTGCGCAGGGCAACCCCGCCACCGTGCGCTCCGATCTCTGGTCCGTCGGCGTCCTCCTGTACGAGGCGATGTCCGGTGTCAGGCCGTTCCTCGGTGACAACTCGATCGCCGTCACCCTTGCCGCCCAGGAGGGACGGTACGTGCCGCTGCTCGAACGTCGCCCTGACGCCGACCCGGCGCTGGCGTCGGTCATCCGGCGGGCGCTCGATCCTGATCCGGCCAATCGCTTTGCCTCTGCCGCCGAGATGGAGCGGGCGCTCAGGGTCTCCGACGCCCGGACGGTGCCTCTCCCCGCTCCACTGCTCAAGGCGAGGACCACGGACACGGTGGAAGAGGACTTCGAGCGAGGTGAAAGAAGCGGCGCGACGGGCGCCGGCGCGGCCTTTCTCGCCGGCGGGTCCCTGGGTGCCGGCGGAGCCCTGGGTGCCGCCGACGACTTTCTGGCTGCTGGGGGCGGCGGTGCGGGTGCCGGAGGCGGCGGTGCGGGTCGCTGCCGGAGCGGCGGGTGCTGCCGGAGGGGCGCTCGGCACAGGTGCCTCCCCCGGCACCACACCCCTCGGTGGCCCCCGGGCTACAGGCGCCGTGTCGGCCCCAGGCACCTTCACCCGGGAGGACCTGCTCGACCTCCCCTACCGGCCCCCGACCGACAGGCCACACCGGCGAGGCATCGCCGTTCTCGTCGCCGCAGGCATCGTGGCGCTTCTCGCCGGCATCGGAGCGATCATCCTCACCGGTGACCGCCACTCGCCGCCTACCCCTGGGGGCAGCACCACCACGAGGCCCACCACCACCAGTGTGGCCAACACGACCGCGCCGACAGCACCGAAGACGACCTCGACCACGTCTTCCACGACGTCTTCCACGACGACTTCGACGTCGACGTCTTCCACGACTTCTTCCACGACGACCTCGACGACTGCGCCATCCACGACGACGACGACTGCGCCACCCACGACGACGACGACCTCGTCGGACCCCACCACCACTACGACGACCACGACGAGCTCAACTGTCCCGGGCGGCACAAGATCGAGGAGGTCGCCCGCTAGCCCGACCGGTGCCGCCGGCATTCCTTAGGCAGAGCTCCGGGGTGTCCGGAGCCAACACTCGGCGGAGGCGGCCAGGCTGAGCAACCGCACGATTCTCGAGCAAGACCTCGGCCAGGCGACTCGGGGGAGCCCGCACGACTCGTGGTCCGGATCCGGCGCATTGGGCCGATTGGCCCTCACCGCGCCGACGACAGAGCCCGGGCGCCTTGCAGCGGCCCGGGCCCTGATCGCATCCCCCCGTCGGATAGCTCAGTTATCGGCGCTCCACGTCAGTAACTTGAGCGCGAGGCGGGAATGTCGTCATCTCGGCGGCCTCCGCGCCCCGAGGCAAAGCTGGCCGGCCCTTCACCTCCGGCCTCGAAGGCGGCCACCCGGTGACGCCGTAACGTGGCCGGGGTGACGGCGGCCGGACGCATCTCGGAGGCCAACCGTCACCCTGCCCACAGCCCGATTGAAGGAGGACGCCGTTGTACCGGAGCATGACAGCCGAGGAGATCCGCTTCACAGGAGACGCCGGCGACGAGCTGAACGCCTACTTCGCCCGCCCCGGCGGTGCCGGGCCTTTCGGGGCTGTCATCGTCATCCACCACATGCCCGGCTGGGACGAGCAGACAATGGAGATCACCCGCAAGTTCGCCGACCACGGCTACCTGGCCCTCTGCCCGAACCTCCACCACCGGGACGCTCCCGGCGCCTCGCCCGACGACGCCGCCGCCGCCTCCCGGGCCGCTGGCGGAGTCCCCGACGACCGCTTCCTCGGCGACATGCGAGGTGCCGTCTCGTACTTGAAGTCTCTCGACGAGCACAATGGCAGGGTCGGTGTGATCGGCTTCTGCTCCGGCGGACGGCAGGCTTTCCTCGCTGCCTGCTCGATCGACCTCGACGCGGCCGTGGATTGCTACGGGGGCTTCGTCGTCGGTGAGCCGCCGCCGGGGATGCCGGTCAACATCCGCCCTCTCCTCCACCTCGCCGACCACCTCTCCTGCCCACTGCTCGGGCTGTTCGGCCAGGATGACCAGCACCCGTCGCCGGCGGAGGTCGACGAGCTCGAGGCCGAGCTGAAGCGGCTCGGCAAGCAGTACGACTTCCATCGCTTCGATGGTGCCGGCCACGGCTTCTTCGCCGCCGACAGGAACATGTACCGACCCGAGGCGGCCACGGAGGGCTGGAAGCTCATATTCTCCTTCTTCGGCCGCCACCTTGCCGGCTGATCGCCGCCTAGCCCCGAGGATGGACTTCACATGTGTTCGCACCTGACCGAGAAGACGACCGTCTCCGGTAGCGGCAAGGGAGCCAACGGCTGGTTCCGCCTGAGCCACGCCGTTACCTACTTCGATCATCCCTACCACTCCCCCTACGAGCACACGCTCAACATCGACTTCGTGAACGCGTCCGAGGGCCCTGGGGCTCGCGTCGCCGTCGAGCTCACCGAGGAGTCGGCCCGGGCCCTCATCGGCTGCATCGAGACGGCCCTCGGCGCGGCCCGGCCGGCTGTGGCCGACGAGGCCCCGGTTGCGCCTTCGGAGCGAGCATGATCAGCTGGGAGGACGGCCACACAGGGAGCACGTGATCAGCTTGGAGGACGGCCACACAGCAAAGCAGATGGACGTCTGGCACATGACTGCGGTCGAGCGGACAGTCCTCGTCGAGCGGCTGGCCACACTCGACGAGGAGCAATGGGCCACGCCGTCGCTCTGCGCAGGGTGGACGGTCCGAGACGTGACCGGGCACATCCTTGCCGTCGCCTCGATGTCGACGCGGAGGTTCGTCGAGGGCATGGCACGGAACCGATTCAGCTTCGAGCAGCTGCAAACCGACGGCATCAGGCAGCAGACGGCGAACCGGACGAACGCAGACCTCGTTGCTGCTCTTCGGGCCAGCATCGATTCCCGGGCCAAGCCGCCCGGACCGTCGACGACGGTACTCGGCGAGACGCTCGTCCACGGCGAGGATATCTTCCGTGCGCTCGAGGCGGAGCCCCTCGCCCATCCTGTCGAGCACATAACGACGTGCGCCGACTTCTACAAGAAGAACCGCTTCCCACTCAAGGTAAGGCGGCGCATCGCCGGCGTGACGCTGCGCATGACCGACGCCGACTGGTCGCATGGATCCGGGCCCGAGGTCTCCGGTCCGGGCATCGCCATCCTCCTCGTGATGCTCGGGCGGAAGGCTGCCCTTCCCGAGGTGCAGGGCGATGGTGCAACGATCCTCGCCGGCAGACCCTGAAGATGGCCCCCACCCGAGGCGCACCGTGCCACGATCCCGGGCTTCCGGCCTGAAATGACCGCCACCCGAGGGCCGGCGCCATCGGGCGCGGCCCTGAGCGCCCGCGTCGACAGCTGTCCTCGAGCGGCTCCTCGACCGGCAGCTGCGGACCGACCGGATCGTGAACGTCGCCGATGCCAGGCGGATCGCCAAAAGGACCCTGCCGTCGGTCGTCTTCGACTACATCGACGGTGCTGCCGACGACGAGAGGACGATGCGCCAGAACGAGGCCGCATTCGCAGACCTCACCTTCCGTCCGAGGATGGGGATGGGCGCGCCGCCACCGGAGCTGGCCACCACGGTGCTCGGAACCCCCCTCTCCTTGCCCGTGATGCTCGCTCCGACGGGGCTCATACGCTTGATGCATCCTGACGGCGCCGCCGGGGCCGCTCGCGCCGCGGCCAGCCGGGGGACGCTCTCGGTGTTGAGCACGGTCGCCGGCTCATCCATCGACGAGGTCGCCCCGGCGGCCCCCGGGCGGGTGTGGTTTCAGCTGTACGCCGCCGGCGGAAGGCCTGACGCGGCCCGGCTCCTCGCAAAGGTCGAGCAGGCAGGTGTCGAGGTCCTCGTGGTGACGATCGACACGCCGGCGCTCGGAAACCGGGAGCGCGACCGTCGCCACGGCGTCACCGTTCCCCTCCGCCTCGACGCCCGCAACGCCGTCCGTCTCGGCCCGCAGGTGCTCCTCAAGCCCCTCTGGACCGCACGAATGGCCCGTGACGGGATCCGGATGTTCCAGCGCCCGCAACCCGTTTCGGATCCGGCCGCCGCCGTGGCACGAGCCGAGGGCGCCCGCGCACCGGACGCAGGCCGCGGTGACGCGGGCGCAGCCGGTGAGGCGCGGTCGGGGCGCAGCCGGTGACGCGGGCGCCGGCGAGGCGCTGGCGGGCCCGCGGCCGAAGGCGCCCGCCATGACCGGGGCGCCGGTAGCACCGGAAAGGCGCCGTCCGGCTTCGGCATGTTGTCGATGGTGGCCTCACCGTTCACGTGGTCTGACATCGAGTGGCTGCGGGAGCGGTGGCCCGGGAAGCTCGTGACAAAGGGCGTCCTAAGTGCCGCCGACGCCGGGCGCTCAGTGGCGGCAGGCTGTGACGCCGTGGTGATCTCCAACCACGGCGGCCGCCAGCTGGACGGGGCGCCCGCCACTCTCCAGGTCCTGCCCGAGGTCGTCGCGGCCGTGGGAGCTCAGGCCGAGGTTCTCTTCGACGGAGGCGTTCGCAGGGGAAGTGACGTGATGAAGGCGCTGGCGCTCGGGGCCCGGGCGGTCTTCATCGGCCGTCCCTACCTCTTTGGGCTCGCCGCCGGCGGCCAGAGCGGCGTCGAACATGTGCTCGACCTGTTCAGGGACGAACTCGTCCGCACGATGGTGCTCCTCGGCTGCCCGTCAGTGGGGGACCTCGGACCCGACTACCTGTTCTGAGCCATCCCCCGTCAGGGGCGGCGCTCAGCGAAGGCGGCCCCGGTCGCGCCGCTCGAACCAGATGCGCTCGTACTCGCGGCTTTGCGGGTGCAGGAGAGCGAACATCAGGGCCACTTGAAAAATCAGCGTGATCACGCTCGAGCCGACCGCCCGGAACACGTGCAGCTTCAGAACCTCAGCAAGCACGACGAGCGTGAATAGCGAGAAGGCGAGCTGCAGCCCGGCAGCGACGACCGCCAGGCGGTAGCCCCACCTGAAGGAGTTGGCGATCCCGTAGGCGCCGGCGATCATTCCGATGATGAACACCAGGCCGATCAGCCCGTAGCCCCCGACGAACAGACCTCCGAAGAGGCTGAGGACGCCGTTCAGGTAGAGCAGCATGACAGCGACCTGCAGGGTCTGGGGATGGCCCGAGTTGAACCACCGGCGCCTTCGCATCGCTCGAGTCTCTCAGTCCGCCCGCCCTTGCGCCCGTCGCCGGTCACGGGCACCGATTGACTGGGCAACTGAGACAGGAAGAGGCAGCAGGAAGACACGACCGCCGCCCGGCGGAATGCTGACTTCAGCGGGTGACGGCGCATAGGGTTTGGGATCGCTTCTCGCCCCTCCCCCCGAACGATCGCCGCTCGCCGCGCGGCGGCAGCCTTCGTCGTGGTGCTGGCCGCCGTCGCCCTCACTGTCGTGCTCCTTGCCGGTGGCTCCGGGCACCGGGCCGCCGGCCGAGGACGGCTCCGCTCCGGCTCGTCCACCACGGGGGCGCCTTCCACGGCCTCCAGTGGCGGATCGTCCACTTCCTCCCGGCCATCGGCCTCGGTCACCTCGTCCACCACCTCCACGCCGGCGGCGACGCTGCCGACGACGGGCAGAGTGACAATTTCTGCCGTCGGCGACACGATGCTCGGCAACACACCGGACCTGCCTCCTGATCCGTCCACCTACTTCGACCCGATTCGTCACGAGCTCGTCGGGGGCTCCCAGATCGTCTTCGGCAATCTCGAAGGCACCCTGACCACCGCCGACACGAGCAAGTGCGGCTCGGGGTCGCCCGAGTGCTTCGCCTTCCGCGATCCGCCCGCCTATGCAAAGTACCTCCGGGACGCCGGCTTCACCATCTTGAACGACGCCAACAACCACTCGTTCGACTTCGGGCCGGCCGGCCAGGCTCAGACCGTGGCGTCCATCCATGCGGCCGGGATGGCCCAGACCGGCTTGCCCGGCGAGATCACGTTGGTACACGCCGGCCCGATCCCGGTCGCCTTTCTCGCCTTTGCTCCGTATCCCTATGACGCCAATCTCCTCGACCTGCCGGTCGCCCGCCGCATGATCGTGAAGGCTCGTCAAGAGGCCCGGATCGTGGTGGTCTATATGCACGCAGGTGCCGAAGGGGCCGACGCCGATCACGTCACCGGCCAGGAGGAGTACTTCCTCGGCGAGGACCGGGGCAACGCCGAGGCCTTCGCCCACATGGCAATCGATGCAGGCGCCAGCCTCGTCATCGCGAGCGGCCCGCACGTGGTGCGAGGCATGCAGTTCTACAAGGGGCACCTCATCGCCTACAGCCTCGGGAACTTTGCCAACTACGGCGACTTCGCCACAGGAGGTGTGCTCTCCATGAGCGTGATCCTTCACGTCGCGCTGTCGGCCACCGGTGGCTTCGAGAGTGCCCGTATCTACCCGGTGCAGATCGTCGGACAGGGTCAGCCTCAACCTGGCGGCGGTACCGTCGCTTTCATCGCCGGGCTCTCCGCACAGGACTTCGGGGCGAGCGCCCCCCGCTTCTCTCCGGCGGGCCTCATCACCCCGCCGTAGCCTCAGCGGGCGGCGGCCACGGCCCAGCGGCCCTTCGCCCACTGCCAGCCCAGCAGGGACGACCGGGCAGAGAGCCAGCAGCCGAGGGACAGCCAGACCGCCACTATCCCGAGCCTGTGGTCGATGGCCACGGCCGTCCCGAGCGGCACAAAGGCCAGTAGGGCCACGATCATCGCCCGTTGCAGGGTTCGGTAGTCCGAGGCGCCGAGGAGCAGCCCGTCGAGCACGAAGGCCAGCGCCGCGATGGGCTGCATCGCTCCGCAGACGATGAGCGCCGGCGTGGCGGCGGCATGCACCGCCGGGATCGGCGAAAAGACGCTCGGGAGCACCCAGGCCAGCGCGATCGTGAGGGCGCCCACGACAGCTCCGGCGAGAAGCCCGAAGCGAAGCGTCCGCCGGCCGACGTCTCGCGCCGCCATGGGCTCGCCCCGCCCGAGCGACTCGCCGACGAACACCTGTGCCGGCACAGCCAGCGAATCGAGGGTGAGGGCGAGCGCCGTCCAGATCTGCAGGGCGATCTGGTGGCCGGCGAGAACCGAGGTGCCGAGACGGGCGGCGAGGGCGGTCGAGGTCAGTAGGACGACTCCGAGGGCGATCGTCCGGATGCTCAAGCGGACGCCGTCTATGACGAGGCGGCGCACCTCGCTGCCCCGCGGCCGCGCCGGGCGGATGGCCGCCCGACGGGAGACGACGGTGAACAGCCCGGCCGAGACGACCTGCGCGCCCACCGTCCCCCAGGCCGATCCGGCGATCCCGAGACCGGCACCATAGACGAGCGTGATCTCGAGTACGACGTTGACGACATTGGCGACCACGGCGATGAGAAAGGGCCGCCTCGTGTCCTCGAGGCCTGTCAAATGGCCGTTGCCTGCGAGCGAGACGAGGAGCGGGACGAGCCCGATGGCCGAGATTCGCAGGTAGGTCACCGCCTCTCGGCCCACGACGCCGTGACCGCCGATCAGCTCGGTGAGATAGGGGGCGACCACGGCGACGCCCAGGGCGATTGCGATCCCCACGACGACCGACAGGCTGTAGGCGGCGCCGGCCGCCCTTGCCGCGCCGGCCTTGTCGCCGGCGCCCCGCCGATAGGCCACCATCGACACCGTCGCCATCTCGAGAAACGCCGCCACCCACCCCACGATGTTGAGCGCTCCGCCGGCGATCGCCAGGGAAGCGAGCGGATTGCGGCCGAGGTGGCCGACGATCGCCGAGTCCGTGAGGTTGTACACGGGCTCGATCAGCAAGGTCCCGAGCGCGGGCAGGGCGAGCGCCACGATGCGCCTGTCGAGGTCGTCGAAGCGGGGCAGGCGCCCAACCCGGGAGGTCATACGGCGTCCCTTTCTACCGGCGCCGGGGCCGAGGACGACGACGGAAGCCGACATCGTGTGCGGGGCACTCCATCCGCCACGGACGGGACGGTGACGGAGCGGCGACCCCGTCGCCAGGCGCTTACTCGCGCGCGCCGCTCGGCGGGGCGGAACTGGGAGAATGGGCCGATGTCGTGGACAGCTCCCGCCTATCGAGCCTACGAGCACCGCTTGGTGAAAGCTCTCCCCCCGAGCAGATGCCGGCGCACATCGGAGTGATCCTCGACGGCCACCGTCGTTTCGCCCGGGCCGAGGGGCTGGAGGACTACGCCTCGAGCTATCGCAGCGGCATGGACAAGCTGCGGGAATTCCTCGGCTGGTGCCGGCAACTGCAGCTCCCCGCCGTCACTGCCTGGGTGCTCTCGACTGACAACCTGCAGCGACCGGCCGAGGAGCTCGAACCGTACTTCGAGGTCCTGGTGGGCCTGTTGGATGACCTGCCCCGGCTGGCGACTCGCCTCGACTGCTCGGTGCGGGTCATCGGCAGTCTCGACCTTCTACCGGCCGAGCTGGCGGCGACCGCCAAGCAAGCCGAAGCGGACTGCCCCCCCGGCAGCTGGCACTTCAATCTCGCCCTCGGTTACGGCGGTCGGCAGGAGATCGTCGACGCCTGTCGCTCGCTTGTGGCCGACCTCGTCGGTGAGGGGGTCGCCCCCGCCTCTCTGCCGGAGAACATCGACGCCGCCGCCCTCTCCGCCCACCTCTACGCGGCGGACCTGCCCGACCCTGACCTGCTCATCCGCACGAGCGGGGAAGCGCGCCTGTCAGGGTTCCTGCTCTGGCAGTCGGCCTATGCCGAATGCGCCTTCGTCGATCCGTACTGGCCTGCGTTCCGCCGGGTGGACTTCCTCCGGGCTCTGAGGGACTTCGCTCGGCGCGACCGGCGCTTCGGTCAGTGATCCGGGCGGTCCGGCCGGGGCTCGTCAGCCCTCCGCCGCCAGCCGCCGGAATCGGCCGCGGTAGTACGCGAGCGGTCCCGACAAGCCGTCGAGGTCGATTCCCTCGACGGCAGCTGTGACGAGGTCCTGATAGCCGACGGCGCGGGAGCCGGTGAACCGGCACGAGATGACCGAGCGGGCGCCGGCGATGACGGGGCCGTAGGCAGTGTCCTCCACCTCCAGCCCCTCATAGGGATCGGCCGGGTAGTTGCCGGCAAAACCCGACGCCAGCCTCCGGTCCGTCTCAGCGAGGACGTGCACGACGAAGACGCCGGCATCCTCGAGCACCCGGCGGAGATCCGAGAGCGGGTCGAGCAAGCCGATGATCTCGGGCGGCTCGCCTTCGGCCAGGAGCACCGAGGACACGCTCAGCCCGACGCGCTCGGCGGCGGTCCGGGCTGTCCACACCGTCACCGGGGCGACGAGGCGACCCCGTAGGCGCCGGTCGGCGCGCCGGTCCTCCACCGGGGTCAGGAACGGATCTTCGAAGCCGTAAGTGAGGTGTGGCTCTTCGCTCACAGCTGGGTGTTCTACCGGCTGGGCGTGGGTCCCTCCACCGGGGTGACGAGCGGGTCAGAATTGGGCAAGTGAAGGACGTGCACCGCCTCTCGGCCGCCTCGGCGGCCTCCACGGTCAAGGTCGACCCGGCCTCCGGCGGCCAGGCGAACCGGGCCGCCGGAGGCCAGGCCAGCCGGGCCGCGGTCCCCGGCACCGGCGACGGGCCGGACGCGGCACCGTCGCAGGCGGAGGCTCGGGTCCGGCGTCCGGCCGACCTCCTGTGGGCGATCGGCGCCGGCATCGTCATCTGGTTCCTCGTCACGGTGGCTCATACGCTCCCGGTCGGTACCCGCGAGCTGACGGCCAACTTCGCCCGCATCACCGGTCACCTTCCCCGGCTCCTCATCGTCGTTCTTGCTGTCGTGGCGGCGCTGGCCACCATCGTCCTCGCGGTGCTGATGGCGGTCACCCTGGTCCGCAAGCGGCGACTCGACGGCGTCAACGCCGCGGTGGCCGGGCTCGCAGCCGTCCTCGTCGGCATCGGCGCCGTCTGGGCGTGGCATGCCTGGCACGGCGGTATCGCTGTGGCCCTCCTCGACGGCACCGACGGATCGACCTTCGTGCGGGACATGGCGATCGTGGCGATCATCACCGGTTCCGACACCGCCCACCAGCGCCCGTGGGGCCGAAATTTCGGCCTGGCCGTGGGAGCCCTCATCGTCACCGGGCTGTTGCTCGACGAGCTGACGCTGTTCGGCGCAGCCACGGCGGCGCTCGGGGGGTTCGCCATCGGGTTGCTCACCCGGTGGTCGCTGCGTACCACGGTCCGGCGCCCGAGCATCGCAGGTCTGATCCGGGGACTGCGCGGCGCCGGGATAGATGTCGAGCAGCTGGACCGGCCCTCGACCGACAGTCGCGAGCTGTGCGGCGTCCTCGCAGACGGCACGCCCATCGTCCTCAAAGCCGTCGGGCGCGAGACGCGGGGCGCCGGCGCCGTGCGGAGGCTGTGGTCGACTCTCCGCCTGCCAGGGTCCACCACCGGCCGCCAGCCCCTCAGCTTCCGGGCGGCGCTCGAGACGGAGGCCCTCGCCACTCTGATGTCGTCGCGAGCTCGGGTCCTTGTGCCGCAAGTCCTCCTGCTGGCGCACTTCGAACCCGACACCCTCGTCTTGGCCCGTGAGCGACTCGAGGGACCGGCGCTCAGCCCGGAGACGACCGCAGAGCAGGCCGAAGCGCTCTTCGGCTCTCTTCACCGCCTGCACGTGGTCGGGATCGCCCATCGCGATCTCCGGGCCGAGAACCTGCTCTGCTACCGCGGGCACGCAGCCCCCCGGCCAATCCGACGGGCGACCGAGCAGGCGAGGTGTCCGTCGGCTTTCGCTCCCTCGAGCAGGCAGTTGTCGGCGCCGGGGAGCTTGTCCGGCGCCTCGATGTCGCCCAGCTGCTCACGTCGGTGGCGGAGGTGCTCGGAGCCGCACAGGCCGTGACGGCCATGCGAGCCGGCTACGCGCCCGTCGAGGAGGAGGCTGTGGCCGCCGTCCTGCAGCCGATCGCGCTGAGCAGCTGGGGCTGGCCGGCGATGCGCGCCGCCCGGGGCTGCCTCAACGACGTGCGCCGGGAGCTGCTCGGCGACCGGGAGGCACCACCAACCGAGCCTCGCCTCGAACGCTTCCGCTGGCGAGCCCTCGTCGCCGTGGCGGCACTGACGTTCGCCGCCTACGTTCTCGTCGGCCAGCTGTCGAAGGTGAACCTGCTCGGAGCCCTCTCCCACGCGAACCTGGGCTGGTTCGGCCTGGCCCTGATCGGCTCGGCCCTCACCTACGTCGGCTCGAGCCTCAATCTCGTCGCCTTCGTGCCGCAGCGGGTCTCGGTCGTAAGGGGTGCTCTCGTAGAGCTTTCCGGAGCGTTCATCGGCCTCGTCACGCCCCCGACGGTCGGCCATCTGGCCGTGAACGCCCGCTACTTGAACCGGCAGGGCGTAGACGGCGTCACGACGGGGACGGCCGTGGCGCTCTCGCAGCTGGTCAACTTCCTCACGACCATCACGCTGCTCGTCGTGGCCGTCCTCATCACCGGCACGGGCGGCAAGAACTTGAAGGTCGTCCCCGGGCCCCGGCTGCTTGCCGTGCTCGGGGGCCTCATCGTCATCCTCGTCGTGCTCCTCACCGCAGTGCGCCCGACGAAGGAGCTGTTCCTCAAGCGGGTCTGGCCACGCATGCGCGGGGTCTGGCCGCAGCTTCTCGAGGTGATCTCGCAACCCGTGCGCCTCGTCGAGGGCGTGGGGGGCAACATCCTCCTCACGGGGAGCTACGTACTGGCGCTCATCGCCTCGCTCCATGCAGTGGGGGCCCACCCGCCCATCATCGCCACGGCGGCCGTCTTCATGGCCGGGAACGCCGTCGGCTCCGCGGCGCCGACCCCGGGCGGCATAGGCGCCATCGAGGCAGTGATGACAGCCGGGCTGACAGCTATCGGGATCCCCGCCCACGATGCGGTCCCGGGCGTGCTGATCTACCGGGTGGCCACGTTCTACCTGCCGATTCTTCCCGGCTGGGTACTCTCGATCGTCCTCACACGGCGCGGGATCCTCTGACCGAGGGTGGTCCTGCCGACGCCTCGGCGGGCAACGGGCCCGGACACGAGGGGACTCCCCGGCACAGCAGCACCACCCGCCCGGGTATCGTATGGGGAAGCAGCCGGCGGATTCGCCCGGCCGCTTGCCGGTCATCCCGGCTGAGGTCCCGTTTCGAGTCAAGTTCGAGCCGGCACCTGTCGACCCGAAACGGAGACTCAAGATATTCATGGAACAGTCCTTCTCGTCGCTTGGCGTGCCGGCGCATCTCGTCGCCCGGCTCGGCCGAAGCGGCATAGTCACGCCCACGCCCGATCCAGGCAGCCACGCTCGCCGATGCCCTCGCCGGTCGGGACATCTGCGGGCGGGCACCGACAGGCACGGGCAAGACGATCGCCTTCGGCCTCCCGCTGGTTCTGCGGGCCGCCCGCCCTACCGGCCAACCGCGCCCCGCGGGGCCTCGTCCTCGTGCCCACCCGGGAACTGGCGCTGCAGGTGCACCACGATCTCGTGGCGCTCGAGCCCTCGGCCCGGGACCGGATCATCTCCATCTACGGAGGCGTCGGCTACGGTCCACAGCGACAGTCCCTTCGCCGGGGGGCTGCTATCGTCGTCGCCTGCCCGGGGCGGCTCGAGGATCTGATGGAGCGGGGTGACCTACGCCTGAGCGCCGTCACGACCGTCGTGGTGGACGAGGCTGATCGGATGGCCGACATGGGTTTCTTGCCGGCTGTCCGCCGGATCCTCGGCGTGTGCGCCCCCGAGCGCCAGACGATGCTGTTCTCCGCCACTCTCGAGCCGGCGGTGAGCGCCATCGTGAAGAACTACATGACCGATCCTGTCTTCCACGAGGTGGCTGCACCGGAGGACACCCTCGGCGACGTGGAGCATGTCTTCTGCTCGACCGGCCGGGCCGAGCGGGCCGCCGATCACCGCCCGGTTAGTCGCCGAGCACGGGAGGGCGATCGTCTTCTGTCGCACCCGCCATGGCGCCGACCGGCTCGCCCACCAGCTCGGCGTGGCCGGGGTGCTGGCCGCGCCGCTCCACGGGAACAGGAGCCAGGCTCAGCGCGAGCGTGCCCTGCAGGCTTTCGGAGCCGGCCGGGTGAAGGCGCTCGTCGCCACCGATGTGGCCGCCCGGGGGCTCCATGTGCCAGACGTCTCGTGCGTCGTCCACTTCGACCCGGCCGGGAGCCCGACTGACTACGTCCACCGCTCCGGGCGGACTGGCCGCGCCGGCGCCACCGGGCACCGTCGTCTCCCTCGTCCTGCCGGAGCAGGAGAAGGAGACCGCCGCACTGAAGCGGGCGCTCGGCCTGAGCTCGCGGCCGGGCGGCGCGCCCCGCCGGGCAGGAGTGCTCCCCCTGGACGGCCGGCCGGCAGGCACCTGGACGGAGGCGGGTGGCCCCTGGGGCGAGGCCGGTGGTGCCGGGACAGCAGATCGGCCCGTCCGGAGCGCCGGCGGGCGGACGGGGGCGCCCCCAGGGACGGGCACTTCGCTCCCGCTGACCGGCTCGGGCGGAGCGGCCCGGGTCAGGCGGCGGCGGCCCGGGTGTAGCGGGCAGGCGGCCGGAGCGCGTCGCACACGAGGCCGACCATCCGGTTCGCCGGGGGGCGCCCTCGTGGTCCGAGCCCATGCACGCCCCGCCGACGAGTGCAAAGACCTCGTCTATGGCGACGTCCTGCCGGACCGAGCCGCACTCCTGGGCCCGGGCGAGCAGCGTGCCGACCGCCGACTTCGCAGGTCGGAGAAGGCCGCTCTCGGCGACGGCCTTCACGTCGACGCCGGCGCGGGCGAGGGCCTCGGTCAGGTCGCGCTTGTGTCGTGCCTCGGTGGCGATCCGGCCGAGGAACTCGAAGAAAGCCGCCCCCGCCTCGCAGCCTGTCCGCTCGCAGCGGGCGATGGCGGCGAGAGCATCGACGTGCCGCACGACGATCGCCTCGTACAGCGCCTCCTTTGTCGGGAAGTGCCTGTAGACGGTGCCGACCCCGACGCCGGCGTGACGGGCGATTTCGTCGATCGGCACCGCCAGCCCCTGCTCGGCGAAGACCGCCTCGGCTGAGCGCAGCACCCGCTCCCGGTTCCGGCGAGCGTCAGCCCGCATGCTGCGGGCCGTCGTCTGCTCGACCCGGCAGCCTCGCGGCAGCTCCGCCGGCTGTGCAACATCCGATGACTTCAAAGCTCCCCCACCGTCATCATCTCGATTCCGCTCCGCTACGGTTGACAACCGGAACGCACGTTCCGTATAGTAAGCGGATCACCACTCCGATTGTATACCCGAAGGAGCAACAATGAGCACATCAGCTGCAGCCCTCGAGCACGGCTCGGCGGCGACGTCTCCGGGCGAGAGGCGGCGTCGGGAGCAGGGGGCCGGCGAAGTCGTGAGGCCGATCCCCGCCGCTTCCGGGCTCTCGCCGTCATCGCCGTCGCACAGCTCATGATCGTCCTCGACGCCTCGGTCGTCACCATCGCCCTCCCCTCTGCCCAGCGTGCCCTGCACATCTCGGTCGCAAACAGGCAATGGGTCATCACCGCCTACACCTTGGCCTTCGGCGGCCTTCTCCTCCTCGGCGGGCGCATTGCCGACTTCCTCGGCCGCAAGCGCGTCTTCATCTTCAGCCTGCTCGGCTTTGCCGGCGCCTCGGCGCTCGGCGGCCTGGCGCAGAACTCGGCGATGCTCTTCGCCGCCCGCGCACTCCAGGGCGCCTTCGCGGCGCTCATGGCGCCCGCCTCGCTGTCGCTGCTCACCGTCACCTTCACCGAGGCCAAGGAGCGGGCGCGGGCGTTCGGGGTCTACGGCGCCATCGCCGGCGGCGGGGCGGCTATCGGGCTTGTCGTCGGCGGGGCCCTCACCGAGTACGCCTCGTGGCGCTGGACCCTCCTCATCAACGTCCCGATCGCCATCATCGCCGCCGTGTCCGCTGCTCGCTATGTCCGCGAGAGCAGGATCGAGGGTCGAGCCCCGCTACGACCTCCCGGGCGCCTTCCTCGTGACGAGCGGCCTGCTCGCACTCGTCTACGGCTTCACGAAGGCCCAGACCGACGGCTGGGGCTCGAGCATCACGCTCGCGCTCCTCGGCGCGGCGGCGACCCTGCTGGCGGCCTTCGTGCTGGTGGAGCGGCGCTCCTCGCACCCGCTCCTGCCGCTGCGGGTCATCCTCGACCGCAACCGCGGGGGGTCGTTCCTCGCCTCGTTCCTGGTCGGGATCGCCTTGTTCGGCACCTTCCTCTTCCTCACCTACTACCTGCAGGGGACGCTGCACTACTCGGCGCTGAAGAGCGGGTTCGCCTTCCTGCCCTTCTCGGGCGGGATCATCCTCGCCGCCACTCTCGCCAGCCAGCTCCTGCCCCGCGTCGGGCCGCGGGCGCTCATCGCCACCGGCCTCGTCCTCGCCGCCATCGGCCTGGCCTGGTTCACCCAGATCGGCGTCGGCACCGGCTATGTCCTCCACGTGCTGCCGGCGGAGATAGTCGTGAGCTTCGGCCTCGGCCTCGCCTTCGTCCCCTTCAGCAGCACGGCGCTCATCGGCGTCGACCCGGAGGATGCCGGCGTGGCGAGCGCTCTCGTCAATGCCACCCAGCAGGTGGGCGGCTCACTCGGGACGGCCCTGCTCAACACGGTGGCCGCATCGGCGACGGCCAGCTACCTCGCCGCCCACGCCGGACGGCTCGTCCCTCGTCCAGACCGGCTTGGTCCACGGCTACACGGTTGCCTTCACGGTGAGCGCCGCCCTGCTCGCCCTTGCCGTTGTCACCACCCTCGTCTTCGTGAGGGCGAGAAGCCACGACCTGCCCGTGGGTGAGGCTGCTCTCGTCAGTTGACAGCGGCCTGTGCCAGCCGGACCCGGCCGGTTCCGTCCGGCGCGGTCCGCCTACGAGACTCGGGTGGGCCTGTTGTCATCGGGGCGCCTCGTCGCCTCGGACAGAGCCCGGGCTAGCCTCGTCTCGTGAGCCGGTCCCTCTCGGCGCCACTCCCACAGCGCGAAGACGGGCGGTGAGCGGCAACCTCTCTCGGCCGCGCTCGGCCTCATAGTGGCCTTCATGGTCTTCGAGGTTGTGGCCGCTGTGCTGGCCGGCTCGCTCGCCCTGCTGGCCGATGCCGGGCACATGCTCACCGACGCCGGCGCCCTCGCCGGCGCTCTGTGGGCGACCCACCTGGCCGCCCGACCCGCCACCGACAGGTACAGCTTCGGCTGGAAGCGGGCCGAGATCCTCTCGGCCGCCGTCAACGGAGTGACGCTTCTCGTCGTGGCGGTGCTCGTCGCCTTCGATGCCATCCGCCGCCTGATCGTCCCGCCCCACGTGCACGGCCTCGCCCTCGTCGTCGTGGCTGGCCGTCGGCGTCGCCGTCAACCTGGCGGCAACGGCCATCCTGGCGAGGGCCGACCGGTCCTCGCTCAACCTGCGGGGCGTCTTTGCCCACATCCTGACCGATCTCTACGCCTTCATCGGCACGCTGGCGCCGGATGCGTCATCCTGGCCTTCGGCTACGAGCGGGCCGACCCGATCGCCTCGCTCCTCGTCGTGGCCTGATGCTGCACGCCGCCTGGGGGCTCCTCGTCGCCTCCGGCAGGGTGCTGCTCGAGGGCACGCCCGAATCGGTCGACCTCGACGAGGTGCGCCGCCACCTCGGCGAGCTCCCCGAGGTCCTCGGAGTGCACGAGGTGCACGCCTGGACGCTCACCTCCGACCTTCCGGTGCTCTCCGCCCACGTCGTGGTGGCAGACGCCTGCCTCGCCGACGGGACCGCCGGCCAGGTCATCGACCGGCTGCAGGACTGCCTCGTAGGCCACTTCGACGTGGAGCACTCCACCTTCCAGCTCGAGCCGGCCACCCACGTCGACCACGAGCGGCCGGAGCACGGCTGAACGCCGTGGCCGACGAGCTGCCCTCGCTCACCGTGTCCGACGCGGCCGCCTGGCGGCAGTGGTTGGGCGAGCATCACCACGAGCAGGCGGGCGTCTGGCTCACCCTGGCCAAGAAGGGAACGACAGATCCGACGACCTCAGCTATGACGAGGCACTCGACGAGGCGCTCTGCCACGGCTGGATAGACGGCCAGCTCAGGCGGCGCGGACGAGGCCACTTACCGCCAACGCTTCACGCCGAGGACGGGCGCGCAGTGTGGTCCAAGAACAATGTGAGAAGGGTCGGAGCCGCTCGTCGCCGGCGGCCGCATGCAGGCAGCCGGCCTCGCCGAGGTCGAGCGGGCGCAGAGCCGACGGTCGCTTCGAGGCCGCCTACGCCGGGCAGGCCGACATCGCTGTGCCCGATGACCTCGCCGCCGCACTGCAGCGCCAATCCCGCCGCCAAAGTCGATGTTCGACGTCCTCACGAGGCAGAACCGCTACAGCCGTCCTGTTGCGTATCACGACGGCCAAGCGCCCCGAGACTCGCGCCCGGCGCATCGAGCAGTTCGTCTCGATGCTGGCCGGCGGAAAGTCGCCCCATCCCCAACGGCGGGGGCCGCCGCGACTACGGTGGTGCATCGGCAGCTCGGGTCAACCGGCGGCCGCAGGGTGATGGGGGGCACCGCCCGCGCGTCAGATTGACTTTCAGGCTTCGAACTGAGTGAGCCGCTCCTTCATCGAGGCGTGACCCCCTGCTCATTCCGATGACGCAAGGAGGTCTTCGCCCCGATGCCCACCCGCCTCGGTTCGGCACCAGTCCATGTGGTGGCGGCGCTCGTCAATCTTGAACGTCGGCGACCGCTACATCCACTGGGGCTTCATCCAGCTCTCCGTGGCCAACCTCATCGTGATCATCCTCATGGTGGTGGTCTTCGTGCTGGCGATCGCGCTCCCGTTTCCTCACAAGACACGAGGCAGGCGATGACGGCCGAGCCCAGCTCAGCCGCCGTCCCGGCGGCGCCGCCGGTCCCGCTGAGACAGTCCCGCCGTTCCCCCAGGCGGTCCCACCCGCCCCGGGCGAAAGCGGCGCTCGCGCCGGACAGGCCGACCTGGACGGGCCGGTTCCGCGGCCGGGCGCTCGAGGCCCTCCCGCCCGAGAAGCTGCTCCCGGACCGCCAGCCCGCATACGTGGCGTCCTGGATCTACATCTTCGGCGCCCTGACCCTCGCCGCCTTCCTGGTGGTCCTCTTGTCCGGAGCCGTCATCGCCATCGAGGGCCCGGCGTGGTGGCACGTCTCACGGGCCGGATTGTTCGTGAACTCGCTCCACCTCTGGTCGACCGAGCTCTTCTTCTTCTTCATGGTCATCCACCTGTGGGCAAAGTTCTTCATGGCCGCCTGGCGTGGGCGCCGCCGGGCCACCTGGGTGACGGGCGTCGTCGCCTTCATGGTCTCCATCGGGACGGCCTTCACCGGCTACCTCTCCCAGCAGAACTTCGACTCGGAGTGGATCAGCACGCAGGCCAAGGACGGCATCAACGCCACAGGCGCCGGCGCCTTCTGGAACGTCCTCAACTTCGGCCAGATGATCCTCTGGCACGTCCTTCTTCTCCCGCTCGTCGTGGCGGCCCTCATCGCCGTTCACGTCCTGCTCGTCCGCCGCCGGGGCGTCGTCCCCCCATTCGCCGACGGAACGGCCCAGGTCCCCGACACAGGAGGCGGCGCCGTGAAGCACAAGCGCTTCAAGGCCGACCGCGACGTGCCGGAGTGGGCAGGTCCGACCGCCCGATACGACCTTTTACGGGAGGTGACGATCTGCTTCGTGGTCGTGCTCGTGCTCGTGGTCGGCCTGGCGGTCGTCTTCTCCTCGCCCGATGACCCGCCGGTGACACTCCGCTCGTGGTCGAGGGCGGCGCCCGTCGACTTCGTCCAGACGGCGACAACCGAGTTGGCCGGGACGAGCGGCCTGGCCACCTACGGGCCGCCGTACAACACGACGCCGGGCGCCAGCCAGAAGCTCGGGCCGGTCTCGCTCGAGAAGCTGTCCGGCGTCCACATCCCGATCGACACCGCCAAGGACTTCGTCATCGACCCGCTGCCGACGCTGCCGAATGACGCCGGTGATCGACTCCGCCATCGACACCTACGAGAGTGCGCCGGCCGCCCAGGAGCAGAAGTGGGACACCGCCTTTGGCAACGCGGCCGCCAACGCCTCCTTCTCCGGCAGCCTCCACATGAAGGCCGGCAACTACGGCCCGGTGGCCACGATGATGACCGGCCTGCTCTCGATGGCAAGGACGGGTGCGCTCGACGGGGCCCTTCTCGCCACGCCGCAGCTGTACGGCACCGACTACACCAAGCCGCTCTTGTTCATCGCCGACGGCGCCTATCTGGCCAACCTCGCCACCGCCCAGCACCTGACGGGCGACCAGTGGGGGATGATGAACGAGACCGGGAACTATCCCGGCCAAGCGTGGCTGTGGCTCTACACGATGTGGTACCAGGTACCGCCGATGAACTCCTCGTCGAACGGGGACGTAGAGGTGTGGGCCATCATGATGGCCCTCACGGTGCTGCTGGCTCTCGTGCCCTTCATTCCCGGATTACGGTCCATCCCGCGCTGGACCCGGCTCTACCGGCTCATCTGGCGCCGCCACTACCGCAGCCTGTGAGCCGACCGAGGCGAGGGGGATCATGGCCCGTCGGTCTGCCTATCGGTCCGGCGGCAGGGCGGTCCTCGTCGCGGGGCCGACGACGCCGCGCCGTCCGTCGCCGAGATGCTCACCACCGGGGAGCCCGAGGGCGCCGGCACAGGCCGACCGGCCTAGATGTTCGTCCCCTCAGGAAGAGCTCTCCGGGATCGTCAGGACGGCGGCGCCGTTCACTCGGTCGTGGGCCAGATCGGACAGGGCCTGATTCGCGTCGGCGAGCGGGTAGGCGGTGGTGGCCACCCGGATGCCTATGCGCGCCGCCAGCTCGAGGAACTCCTCGCCGTCCCTCCGGGTGTTCGCCGTCACGCTGCGGATCGTCCGCTCCTCGAACAGATGTCTCTCGTAGTCGAGCGAAGGGATGTCGCTCAGGTGGATCCCGGCGATGGCGAGGGTGCCGCCCCGATCGAGAGCCTCGAGGCAGATCGGGACGAGCTCCCCAACGGGGGCGAAGAGAATGGCGCTGTCGAGACGCTCCGGGGGCGAGTCGGCGGCCCCACCGGCGCTGGCCGCGCCGAGCTCGAGGGCGAGTAGCCGGGCGTCTGCCGAGCGGGTGAGGACGTGGACGGTCGCTCCCTCCGCCAGGGCCACCTGGGCGGCGAGATGGGCCGAGGCACCGAAGCCGTAC
This sequence comes from uncultured Actinomycetota bacterium, assembly GCA_963754255.1. Taxonomy (GTDB): domain Bacteria; phylum Actinomycetota; class Acidimicrobiia; order Acidimicrobiales; family Bog-793; genus CAVWEW01. The sequence continues at coordinate 306,706 of CAVWEW010000001.1, read as the reverse complement.
AGGCCCAGTCTCCCCCGGTCCGGCAGCCCGGCGCGGCGGAGCGCCCGGTAGCCGATGATGCCGGCGCACAGAAGCGGGGCGGCGGTCTGGTCGTCGAAGCCGGGGGGAAGCACGTAGGCATAGGCCTCGTCGGCTATGGCGAACTCGCCGAAGCCGCCGTCGCGGTCCCATCCGGTGAAGGCGGGCGCCAGGCAGAGGTTCTCCCTACCGGCGACGCAGAAACGGCACACCCCACAGGTCAGCGCGAGCCACGCCACCCCGATCCGCTCGCCGACCGCGAACCGGCCGCCGTCGCCGGCCCGATTGGTCGACGATGCCCACCACCTCGTGACCGGGAACGGTGAGAGGGCGCTTCGGCTGGAGGTCGCCCTCGGCCAGGTGGAGGTCCGTCCGGCACACGCCGCAGGCGAGCACGCGGACCCGCACCTGCCCGGGGCCGGGCTCGGGCACGGACCTCTCCACTTCGAGAAGCGGATGGGTCTCGATCGGGCCCGGCACGTCAACAGCGAAGGCGGCCATCGTCGACTCCGTCATGCCGACTCGTTGCTCTCAGGCCGGGCGGGGAGATCGTCGGTCGGGGGTTGCTGTTCCCGGGCTGCCGGCTCCCCGGGCAGATCGAGCACCTCCGCGGTTCACGAGCGCCGGCGGGCGCTCGCCCCGCAGGGCGGCGAGGAGGTTGTCCGCCGCCAGCAGGCCCATGGCGGCGCGGGTCTCGACCGTGGCGCTCCCGAGATGGGGAGCCAGCACGACGCGTTCGTCAGAGAGCAGGCGGGGCTCGACTTCGGGCTCGTGCTCGTAGACATCGAGGCCGGCGGCGAAGATGACGCCCTGCGTCGAGCGCCTCGGCCAGCGCCGCCTCGTCGAGCACCGGGCCGCGGGCCGTGTTGACGAGCACCGCCGTCGGTTTCATCCGGCCGAGCTGCTCGGCGGAGATCATGTGACGGGTCTCGGGCGTCAAGCGGCACGTGCAGGCTGACGAAGTCCGATCTGGCCAGCAGGTCGTCGAGCGTCGCCGACTCCGCGCCGGCATCGATGGTGCCCGCCGCCACCGACGGATGGTGGAACAACACCTTCATCCCGAAGCCCACCGCTCGCCGAGCCACCGCCCGGCCGATGCGCCCGAAGCCGATGATCCCGAGCGTCTTGCCGAACACGTCCTGGCCCAGCATGAATTCCGGTCCCCACCTCCAGCTGCCTCCGGCGCGCAGCACCCGGTCGCCCTCGGCCACCCGGCGGGCGGCCGCCATCAGGAGCGCCCAGGCCATGTCCGCCGTCGACTCGGTGAGGACGTCAGGAGTGTTCGTCACCATCACGCCGCGCCGGGTGCAGGCGGCCACGTCGATGTTGTCCACGCCCGACGGCGTAATTGGACACCACGACGAGCTGCGCCCCGGCGGCCGTCGAGCAGCTCCTCGTCCACCCGCTCGGTGAGGAGGGTGAGCAGCGCCGCCTTGCCGGCGGCTTCGGCCAGGAAGCGCTCCCGCGGCATGACCGAGTCCTCGAGCCATGCCGTCACCTCGCAGCCTGCCTCGAGGCGCTGCATCGCCGGCAGAGGGAGCCGGCCGGTCACGAGCACCGGGGGTCGGGACACTGTCGCGCAAGCTACTCCGCCCGTCTGGTCCCTACCGCCGAGGACTGCCTCCGCCTCGGCCCGGCGGTGCACCCGGGCCAGCCCTGGGGTGACCACCTCGCCCGGTGCAGAGGCCAGGACCGCAGTGCCCACCACGTCAGGAGCGGCAAGGATGCCGGCATGCGAGTCCTCGTCGCCCCCGACGGCTTCGGCGGCAGCCTCACTGCTGCCGAGGCCGCCGCCGCCATCGCAAGCGGGCTGGCGTCGGGGAGCCCCGCGCGACGAGGTCGAGGAGGCCCCTTTGTCCGACGGTGGACCGGGTTTCGTCGACGTCCTCGGCCCCCTGCTCGAGGCTCACCGCCTCGAGGTCACCGTCAGGGACCCCTTGCTCCGGCCGGTTCGTGCCCACCTCCTCCTCGAGGGGACGACGGCCTATGTCGAGTCTGCCGAGGCCTGCGGCCTCCACCTGATGGGCGAGGCGACGCGCCGGCCCTTGCTGCAGTCGACGGCCGGCGTGGCGGACCTGCTCGGCGCAGCGATCGCCGCCGGCGCACGGACCGTCGTCATCGGTCTCGGAGGCTCGGCCACCAATGACGGCGGCGCCGGCCTGTTGGACGCCTGTGGCGTCGGGCTGCGCGACGCCGGCGGAGGCGTGCTCGCCCCGGTCCCCCGCCATCTCGGCCGCCTCGACCACATCGAGCTGCGACCCGACTGGCGGCCAGCAGCAGAGCTCGTCGCCGCCACCGACGTGGACAACCCTCTCCTCGGCCCGGAGGGAGCGACGGCCGTCTACGGGCCGCAGAAGGGAGTCGCCTCGCAGAGATCGGCGTCTTCGAGGCCGCCCTAGGGCGGCTGGCCGAGGTCATCGGCGGCCAGGTTCCCGGTGCCGCAGGCCTCGAGCTGCTGCCCGGCGCCGGCGCCGCCGGCGGCCTCGGCTACGGCCTTTTCGTCCTCGGCGGCCGCCGGGAGAGCGGCATCGAGCTCGTGCTGGGCAAGGCCCGCCTCGGGGAGCGGATCGCCCGGGCGGATCTCGTCATCACCGGCGAGGGCTCGTTCGACGGCCAGTCGGCGCGTGGCAAGGTAGTGGCAGGAGTGGCCCGCCTGGCGCGAGCCTCGGGCACACGCTGCATCGTGCTCGCCGGCCAAGTGGCTCGCCTGAGCGGGGCAGCTCGACAGCTTCGGCATCTCGGCGGCCTACTCGGTCTCGGAGGCGGCCGGGTCGGTGGCCGCCTCGCTCGCCGAACCGGCCCGCCATCTCGCCGCTCTCGCCGAGGTGGTCTCCGGGCTCGGCTCTCGCATGATCGCCTAGGGTCGCCCCACTATGACGGCTATGACGGCCCAGGACGAAAACCGGGGGACGCCTCGTCATCCGCGGAGCGCGTTGGCCCGGCGACGTCGCCGTCCGAGAGGGCGTGATCACCGAGGTGGGACGCGTCATGGCCGAGCCCGGCGACACCGAGCTGCGGTGCGAGGCGGACATCGTCACCCCGGGGCTCGTCAACGCCCACCATCACCTCTACCAGTGGATGACCCGCGGAAGGGCCACGAGCTGCGGCCTGTTCGCCTGGCTGAGCGAGCTCTATCCGATCTGGGATCAGCTGTCGCCTGACGACGTCGCCGCCGCGGCCACGGTGGGCCTCGGCGAGCTCGCCCTGTCCGGGGCGACGACCGTGGCCGACCACCACTACCTCGTGCCCCGGCGGCGACGACTCGGTCTTCGAGCAGATCGCCGGCGCCGCCCGGGAGATCGGCGTCCGCCTGCAGCTGTCCCGCGGCTCGATGGACCTCGGCGAGAGTGCCGGCGGGCTGCCGCCGGACGGCGTCGTCGAGAGCATCGACGCCATCCTCGCCTCTACAGAGCGGCTGGCCGCCGCCTTCGCCGACGACGACCTCGTCACCGTCGTCGTGGCGCCCTGCAGCCCGTTCACGGTCAGCACGGACCTGATGACCCAGTCGGCCGAGCTCGGCCGGCAGCTCGGCCTCCGGTTGCACACGCACCTCGCCGAGACCGAGGACGAGGTGCAGGACTGCCTGGCCCGCTTCGGCTGCCGGCCGCTCGAGCTCGTCGAGCGCCTCGGCTGGCTCGGGCCCGACGTCTGGTTCGCCCACGGCATCCACTTCGACGACGACGAGGTGGCCCGCATCGGCGCCGCTCGGAGCCGGCGTGGCCCATTGCCCGCGGTCGAACGGCCGGCTCGGCTCAGGCATCTGCCGGGTCGCGCGATCTGCGCCGAGCCGGTGCCGCCGTCGGGCTCGGGGTGGACGGCGCCGCCTCGAACGAGGCCGGGACGTTGCTCGCCGGAGCTGCAGCAGGCTCTTTTCCTCGCCCGCCTGCGGGAGGGCGACGCCGCCGCCCTCTCGCCGGCAGAGGCGCTCGAGCTCGCCACGGCGGGCGGTGCCGCCTGCCTCGGCCGGCCCGACCTGGGCCGTCTCGAGCCGGGCGCCCCCGCCGACCTGGCCGTGTGGCCGGCGGAGGACCTGGTCGACGTGCCCGATCCGGTCGACGGCCTCGTGCTCGGGCCGGACCGGCGTGTCCGCCACCTCTACGTCGGAGGCCGCCCTGTCGTCTCCGATGGCGAGCTCGTCAGCCTGGACCTCCGCGCCGCGCACGCTGATCTCGGCAGGCGGGCCAGGCGGCTCTGGTCGACGGCCCGCTGACAGCAACCGCCTTCCCGGCCTCGAGGCAGGCGGGAAATCGCCTAGCCTCGGCACGCTGAGACGAGGCCCGAGGTGACCGTGCACGCTATGGCCCGACGGTGTCTGTCGGCCGGGCGCCGGCCGGACGCACCGCCGTCGTCGCCATCGGGGGCAACTCGCTCATCCGTGACAAGCAGCACCAGACCGTCCTCGACCAGTACGTGGCGGCGCGCGAGACGTGTCAACACGTCGTGGAGATGATCCGCGACGGCTGGCGGGTCGCCATCAGCCATGGCAACGGGCCGCAGGTGGGTTTCATCCTGAGGCGTTCGGAGCTGGCCGCCTCGGAGCTGCACGAGGTCCCTCTCGATGCCTGCGGTGCCGACACTCAAGGGGCCATCGGCTATGCGCTGCAGCAGAACCTCTACAACGAGTTCCACCGCCGGCAGATGCCCAACGAGGCCGCCACGGTGATCTGCCAGACGGAGGTGGCCGCCGACGACCCGGCATTCTCCCGCCCGAGCAAGCCGATCGGCTCCTTCATGGACGCCGAGACCGCCGCCCGCCGGCGAGAGGAAGGGTGGGCACTCGTCGAGGACGCCAACCGGGGCTGGCGTCGCGTCGTGGCCTCTCCGAAGCCGATCCGCATCGTCGAGATGGCCATCATCCGCCGGCTCGTCGAGGGCGGCACCACGGTCGTGACCGCCGGCGGCGGGGGCATCCCCGTCGTCGCCGGCGCCGACGGCCTGCTCACCGGGGTGGCGGCCGTAATCGACAAGGATCTCGTCTCTGCCCTGCTCGCCACGGAGATCGGCGCCGACTTGCTCGTCATCTCGACTGCGGTGGAGAAGGTGGCCCTCGATTTCGGCACACCGGCCGAACGCTTCGTCGACCACCTGACGGCGGCCGAGGCGCGCCGGTACCTGGCAGAGGGCTGCCATTTCGCTCCCGGCTCGATGGCGCCGAAGATGCAGGCGATCCTCGACTACCTTGACCGCGGTGGCACGGAGGCGATCGTGACCGATCCCGACAACGTGGAGCTGAGCCCTCTCCGGCAAGACCGGAACCAGATTCACCAACGACAGAGGGGGCCCATCGTGACCACGACGGCTTTCATCCTGAACGGCGCCGCTGTCGAGGTGGGCGACACACACCCCCACCTGTTGTCGGCGCTGCGTGAGGAGCTCGACGTCACCTCGCCGAAGGACGGCTGCTCCCCGTCTGGGCACTGCGGATGCTGCACGGTGCTCCTCGACGGCAAGGCCATAATCAGCTGCGCCGTCCCGCTCACGCGCGTCGCCGGCAAGTCGGTGACAACCCTCGAGGGCTTCGATCCCGCCGAGCGGCAGCGCTTCTCTCGGGCGTTCGCGGCAAGCGGAGCCTTGCAGTGCGGCTTTTGCACCCCCGGGATCGTGGTGCGGCTGAAGGCTCTCCTCGACAAGAAGGGCGCGGAGATGTCCCGGGACGACGCCGCCCGCCACCTCGGGGCCAACCTCTGCCGCTGCACGGGATATACCAAGATCCTCGACGCCGCCGAGCTGCTGGCGAGCGGCAAGGAGCCGGATCTCGTCCCTGTCGGCGGCATCGGGACGGGCGGGCGTCAAGTACGAGAGCCTCGAGCTCGCCCTCGGGGACCGGCCCTATATCGACGACCTCCGGATGCCGGGCATGCTGCACGCCGCCCTTCATCTCGCCGCCCATGCCCGAGCCGACGTCGTGCGGATCGACACGGCGGCGGCCGCGGCCGTCGCCGGAGTTGTCCGGGTCCTCACCGCCGCCGACGTACCCGGGGCGCTTCGCGTCGGCATCATCCACACCGACTGGCCGGTGTTCATCCCCGAAGGGGGGCGGACCTCGTATCTCGGTGACGTCCTTGCAGTGGTCGTGGCCACCGATCGCGAGACCGCCCGCCGGGCGGCCACCCTGGTCGAGGTGGAGTATCGGCCTCTGCGACCGATCACCGATGCCGAACAGGCCATCGAGGACGGCGAGGACGCCGTCTGGGGCCTGCCGGGCAACGTTCTCTCGCGCTCGGCCTACTCCCGGGGCGACGTCGAGTCCGCCCTCTCCGGCTCTGCCCATCAAATCCACGAGGTCTTCAGGACCCAGCGGGTCGAGCACGCCTTCCTCGAGCCGGAGTCCACCGCTCGCTCTGCCCGGGCCCGACGGAGGCCTGACCGTCTACTCGGGGGGCCAGGGGACCTGGGACGACCGCGACCAGATCGCCTCCGTGCTCGCCCTGGCGGCCGATCAGGTCGTCGTCCACCAGGTGTCGAACGGAGGGGCTTTCGGGGGCAAGGAGGACATGGCCAACCAGGCCCAGACGGCCCTCGCCGCCTTCCTGCTCGGCCAGCCCGTGAAGTGCACGCTCTCGCGGGAGGAGTCCCTCCTCATCCATCCCAAGCGTCACCCGATTCGGCTCGAGTACTGGGCCGGCTGCGACGCCGACGGGATCCTGACGGCCGTCAAGGCCCGCTTGGTCGGGGACTCAGGCCCGTATGCCTCGGTGGGCATGAAGGTCCTCGAGCGAGCAGCCGGTCACGCCTCTGGGCCCTATGCCGTGCCCACGATCGACGTCGAAGCGTTCGCCGTCCGCACGAACAATCCCGTCTGCGGAGCCTTCCGCGGCTTCGGGTCGAACCAGGCCCAGTTCGCCATGGAAGGCGTCATGGACCGGCTGGCCGCCGCAGTGGGCATCTCCGGCTACGAGATGCGGCGGCGCAACGTCATCCGCCCCGGCATGGTGTGGGGACCGGGCCAGATCATGGACGATGGGGCCGACGGCGCTCTTTCCTGCCTCGAGGCGGCCCGACCTACCTACGAGGCTGCCGTGGCTGCCGGAAAGGCGGTCGGGCTCGGGCTCGGCCTCAAGAACAGCGGCCTCGGCAACGGGCTGAAGGAGGTGGTGCCGGCGCTCGTTCGTTTCTCTGAGGAAGGCGACGTCGAGATCCGCCACTCATGGACCGAGATGGGCCAGGGTGTGCACACGGTGGCCGTCCAGGTCGCCGTCGAGGAGCTGGGGGTCGATCCTGACAGGGTGCGGGTAGTGGTCGACACCACCCGTGAGCTCGGCTGCGGGCAGACGACCGGCTCGCGCGGGACCCTCATGGGGGCCGGCGCCGTGGCCGACGCCTGCAGGCGGGCCAAGGAGGACGGTTGCCGTCCGGGCGTCGACTACAGGGGCGAGTACCGCGTCGACTGGACGAACTCGATCGACGAGGGCCTGGAGAACCCCACGATCCACGCCGCCTTCTCCTACGCCGCCCAGGTAGTCCTCATCGACCGGCAGACCGGGCTCATCGACCGGGTCGTCGCCGTCCACGATGTCGGGCGCGCCGTCAACCCCATGTTGTGCGAGGGCCAGATCGAAGGCGCCGTCCACATGGGCCTCGGCTATGCCCTCTCGGAGGACTTTCCCGCCGACGCCGACGGCCATCCGGAGAACATGACGCTGCGCAGCCTCGGCATCCTGCGGCCGAAGGATGTGCCGCCGATCGAGCCGATCCTCATAGAGGTTCCGCAGCCGCGCGCTCCCTACGGCATCAAGGGCATGGGCGAGATCGGCCTCGTGCCGACGGCCGGGGCCGTGGCGGCCGCTCTGCACGACCTCGACGGCGAGTGGCGGGTCTCGCTGCCGATGCGCCGCCCACCCTCCGCCGGCGCCGGCCCGGAGTGACCGGCCCCGGCGGCGAGGGGCCGGAGGATCCGGCCGCCGTCACCCACGGCCTCGTCTGCGGCCACCACCACCTCTATTCCGCCCTCGCCCGCGGGATGCCGCCCCCGCCGCGGACCCCGCGCGACTTTCCGGAGATCCTCGAGCTCGTCTGGTGGCGACTCGACCGGGCGCTCGACCTCGAGATGATCCGCTGGTCGGCCATGCTGGGCGCGCTCGAGGCCCTCGAGTCGGGCACGACGGCCATCGTCGACCACCACTCCTCTCCCAATGCCATCGAAGGATCCCTCTCGGTCATCGCGGACGCCTGCGCCGAGGTCGGGGTGCGCGTGGTGTGCTGTTACGAGGTGACCGACCGCAACGGGGCTGCCGGAGCAGCCGCCGGACTGGGAGAGAACGAGCGGTTCCTCCGGTCCGGAGGCCGCGGGCTCGTCGGCGCACACGCGTGCTTCACCCTCTCAGATGCCACCCTCGAGGCGGTGAGCGGTCTCGCCGAGGACCTCGGCACCGGCGTCCACATCCATGTCGCCGAGGATCAGGTCGACTCCGGTGCCGGCGCCCGCCTGGCAGCACTGGCGAAGGACAGCTGGCTCCTCGCCCACTGCGTCCACCTCGACCGCCCTCTCGCCGGCCGGATCGCCCACAACCCCCGTTCCAACATGAACAACGCCGTCGGCTATGGCCGGCCCGCCCGTTGGCAGAACGCCGTCGTTCTCGGCACAGACGGCATCGGGGGCGACATGCTCGAGGAGTTTCGCCTTGCCTATGTGCGCCAGCGGGAGGACGACGTGACAGCGACGCCGCTTCATGCCTGGGACTGGCTCCGGGCGGGTGAACAGCTCGTGGCCGAGGTGGCCGACGACGAGGTGGTGTGGAGCTGTTCACCGATGGAGCCGTGGCACCTCGCCTTCAGCCCGGGCGTGCGGCCGCGCCAAGTCACCGTCGCCGGGCGGGTCGTGCTCGCCGGCGGCCGGCCCACTCTCGTCGACGGCGACGAGATCCGGGCTCGGGCCAAAGAGCAGGCCGGCCGGCTCTTTGCCCGGCTCTAAGCGCCTCCCCGCCTTCCCACCTGGCGCGAGCGCGGCTGAGCGCCCGCCTCCGGCCCGGTCCCTCGTCGCCGGAAGAGCCGGTTCCAGCCAATGGCGGACGGCTCAGGCGGTCCAGTCGGCGAACGCGTCGATCATCGCCCGGACGTCATCTCCGAGTGGGTAGAGCACCGGGCAGGTGCAGCCTCGCCTCACGTATTCCCCCACCTTCTCCCTGCACTCCTCCGGGCTGCCTGAGGCCGTCAGCAGCTGGACGATCTCGTCGGGCACGAGCCTCGAGGCGGCCTCCACCTGCTCGTGGGTCGCCGGCCAGGTGAGAATGCCGTTTATCTCCTCGAGGAGCGACTCCGGGACGCCGGACGCCTTCATGATGTGGGGCTGCTGGCCGAGGTACTGGGTGACGAGCATCCTGGCGGCATCGAGGGCGGCGGCCCGGTCGGTGTCGAGCGAACACACGACGAGCTGCGGGCGGTCGAGGTCGCTCGCCGACCGTCCGGCTCGCCGCGCACCGATCTCCAAGTGCTCGAGGGCCCGGTCGTTGTATGCCGGTGACACCAGGTAATTGAGCACCACCCCGTCGGCGATCTCGCCGGCCAGCTCCATCATCGACATCCCCGTCGCCCCGATGTAGATCGGGACCTCCTTCGCCCGCCGCTCCTGGTAGACGTAGTCGAGCTCGACGCCGTCGAGATGCACGAACTCACCTTCGTAGGTGACGGTCTCGTCTGCCAGCAGTGCCCGCACCGCCTCGACCGTCTCGCGCATCGCCCGCAGCGGCTTCACGCGCCGCACACCCACCTTGCCGGCGAGCGGCTCCCACCACGCCCCGATCCCGAGTATGACCCGCCCGGGCGCCAGGTCGTCGAGGGTGGAGAACGTCGAGGCCAACAGGGCCGGGTTGCGGGTCCAATTGTCGACCACCCCCGAGCCGACCTTTATGTGGTCGGTGACCGAGAGGAAGGCCGCCATGGGCACTGTGGCCTCCCGCACGAGGCGGCTCTCGGCCTGCCAGATGGCGCGGAAGCCCATCTCCTCGGCATAGCGGGCGATCTCCATCCCCTGGCGGATCGGGTGGGCATCTTGCAGGTAGACCGCTACATCGGTCGTCATGGGATCATCCTCGTCTCCTCGGGCTCTCGACGCACGGCGAGGCCCAGCGCGATGTCCTGCGGCCGGACGGGCGCCCGGCACAACTCGAGGCCGGTGGCGTTGCGGATCGCCGCCACCACCGCCGCCGTCGACGAGATCGACGGCGGCTCCCCCACTCCTTTTGCTCCGAAGGGAGCCCCCGGCTCGGGGATCTCCACGAGCGCCTGCACCGCCACCTCGGGCATGTCGAGCGCGGTGGGGATGAGGTAGTCGGTGAAGGAGGCGTTGCAGACGCGGCCCCGGTCCATCACTATCTCCTCCATCACCGCCAGCCCCACCCCCTGGGAGATGCCGCCCTCGATCTGGCCGACCACCTGGAGGGGGTTGAGCACCCGGCCGACGTCCTGTGACGTGGCCACCTCCACCACCTTGACCAGTCCGAGGTCGAGATCGACTTCGACGACGGCCCGGTGGGCGGCGAAGGCGAAGGAGACATGGGCGTTCCCCTGCCCCTTCTCGTCGAGCTGCTGGGTCGGCGGGTGGCGGAACGTCACGGTCTCCTCGAACACCTCACCGGCGGCCGCCTCGGTGAGGTCGAGGTCCACTCCGCCATCGATCGCCACGACCCGCCCGCCCGTGAGCGTCAGGCCGGCCACGTCAACCCCGCGCCGGGCACCCACTGCCGCCAGCAGCCTGGCGCGGACCGCCCGGCACGATGCCTCGACCGCTCCGCCGGTCATCCAGGACTGCCGGCTGGCTGAGGTAGAGCCGGCCGAGCCGATGCCGGACGTCCCGGCCTCGGCGATGGCGACATCCTCCACACCGAGCACCTCGCGGGCGATCTGCCCGATCAGGGTGACGAGGCCTTGGCCGACCTCGGCCGCCGCCGAGGTGATGGTGGCGGTGCCCTCCTCCAAACGGCAGCGAGCGGTCGAGAAGTCGTCGAATCCGCCCGAGTACATGAGGTTCTTGAAGCCCACGGCAAAGCCCACCCCTCTTCTCACCCTTCCCCGCTCCGCCGCGCGGCTCGCCCCGCCGGGAAGGGCGAGCTCGGACTCGCTCTCCGGGTCGCCACCGGGAAGCGGTGCCGCCGCACACGTGCGGATCACTTCGGCGACCGGGGCGGCGCCGGCGATGATCTGGCCCGTGATGAGGTCGTCGCCGCTGCAAAGGGCATTGCGCAGCCGCAGCTCCACCGGAGAGATGCCGAGAACGGCAGCGAGCTTGTCCATCTGCGCCTCGTAGCCGAAGCAGACCTGCACGGCCCCGAAGCCCCGCATCGCCCCACAGGGTGGGTTGTTCGTGCGCACTGCCGTCGCCTCGATGTCGGCGTTGGGGACCTTGTAAGGGCCGGCAGCAAAACAGGCCGCATTGGAGATGACCGCGGTCGAGGAGGAGAGGTAGGCGCCGCCGTCAAGGAGGAGCCGGCTTTCCACCTTGACGAGGCGCCCTTCGAGATCGGCGGTATGCCGGTACCACATCCGCGCCGGGTGGCGGTGCACATGACCGAGAAACGACTCGTCGCGCGTATAGACCATCTTTACCGGCCTGCCTGTTTGCAGAGCCAGCAGGCAAAGCTGCACCTGCATGCTCAGGTCCTCACGTGCCCCGAAGGCGCCCCCGACGCCGGCGAGGTGGATGCGCACCTGGTCCATGGAGAGGGCCAGGCAGGCCGCGATCTGGATCTGGTCGACATGGACCCACTGCGTCGCCACATACAGGTCGACACCCCCATCGGGTGCCGGCACGGCCAGCCCGGACTCCGGGCCCATGAAGGCCTGGTCCTGCATGCCCATCTCGTAGGAGCCCTCGACGACGACAGGCCCGCCCGCTCCGGGGTCGCCCCGGAGGATCCGCTGGCGCAGCAGCATGTTGCCGAGGGGATGGATCGGATCGGCCGCCAGGGCCGCCGCCGGGTCGACGAGCGGCTCGCGGGCGTCGTAGGTGACGATTATCGCCGCGGCGGCCCGTCTCGCCGTCTCCGGGTGGTCGGCGGCGACTGCGGCTATGGGCTCGCCGACGAAGCGGACGACATCGGAGGCGAACACCGGCTGGTCCGGCTCGTCGAGTCCATAGGTCTTGCTCCCCGGCACGTGCTCGTCGCTGATGACAGCTCTCACTCCGGGCATCTGCAGAGCCGGCGTGACGTCGAGGCCGATGATGGCTGCGGAGGGATGGGGAGAGCGCAGGAGATGTCCCCAGAGCATCCCCTCGGCCTCGAGATCGGACGAGAAGGCGAACTCGCCTCTCACCTTCGGCGCCCCGTCGGGCCGGCGGGCGCTCGTGAAGAGCCCGTTGTCGGTCCGAGGCGGGGACGCGACGATGGTCACGAGGGCACTCCGTTGGCGCCGGTGCGGGCGGCGGCAGCGGCGTGGACGGCGGCCAGGATGCGGCCGTAGCCCGTGCACCGGCAGAGATTGCCGCTGATCGCCTCCCGGACCTCGAGATCAGTGGGTGCCGGGTTGCGGGAGAGGAGGTCGTGCACGCTCACCACCAACCCCGGCGTGCAGAAGCCGCACTGGACGGCTCCCTCGGCCACGAAAGCCTCCTGGATGTCTGACAACTCGCTGCCGTCGGGCGTGAGACCCTCGATGGTGACCACATCGCGTTCTGCAGCGGCGGCGGCGAGAACCGTGCAGGCGCACTCGAGCACACCGTCGATCAGCACCGAGCACGACCCGCACTCCCCTTCCAGGCAGGCGTTTTTCGGCCCTCTCAGCCCGAGCCGCTCGCGGAGGGCGTAAAGGAGGCTCTCGCAAAGCTCCGCCTCCACAACTTCGTACCGGCGGCCGTTCACCCGGATGCCGTAGGACTGAAGCGCCGGCTCCCGGCCGCTCAGCTCGCCCATGGCTCCTCCCCCAGTCTCTCGATCAGCGCCGCCGACTGCCGGTGCCGCAGTGCCCGCTCGAGAGCTCGGCGGGCACACACCCCGACGGCGTGCAGACGGTACTCGGCGGTGGAACGGTGGTCGTCGATCGGTTGAGCGCCGGCGCGCACGAGGCGGGCGAACTCGTCGAGAGCCGCGCCGGCGATCCGGTACTCGTCCCAGGAGATCTGTGCAGCCGCAAAGGCCTCCGCCTCCACCGGGCGCATGATCACCGGACCTACGGATCCGAGCGCCACGCTCACCTGTCTTGCTCTCCAGTCGACGACGAGGGCGACGTTGGCGACGGCGATGATCATGGCGTTGCGCGGCCCGACCTTCAAGAACTCCTGCGTGCCGAGGGCCGCCGGCAGGCGGACGTCGACGATGATCTCCCCCGGCTCGAGGCTCGTTCGCTTCGGCCCGGTCATGAGCTCGCCGAGCCCGAGGGTCCGGGTCGACCCCGGCCGGCCCACCCCGATCTTCGCCCCGAGGGCCGCCAGCGCCGGCAACGTGTCACCGGCAGGTGAGCTGGTGCCGAGGTTGCCGCCGATCGTCCCCGCGTTGCGGATCTGAGGGGAGCCGATGGTGCGAGCGGCCTGGGCCAAGCAGTGGGACGAGGTCCCCGAATTGAGGGGCGAGCATCTCTGTGTAGGTGAGGCCGGCGCCAAGGACGACCTCGCTGTCGTCGCGCCGCCAGCCTTTCAGCTCGGGCACGCCGCGCAGCGAGATGACGGCCGCCGGCCGCCGAGTGCCGGCGTTCACCTGGACCATGAAGTCGGTCCCCCCGGCGAACAGCTCGGCCTCGGGCGCACGGGCGAAGGCATCGAAGGCCTCCTCCAGCGATCTTGGAAGGAACACCGCCATGATGCCTAGGCCGCCACGGGGCCGTGGATCACGCGCATCGTGCAGGGCCCTCCTTTCCCGTCATCGTGCCCCTCTCCTTCCCCGGCCGCGCTCCCGGCCACCTCGAGTCTCTGGTGCCGCCATCGGTTATACCGGACCGGGGCCGACCGAGCCAGGCCGAGGCTCTCTCGGCCCCTACCGCCGAGAAGATCGGCCAGGGGGTCGAGCGTGCAATACAGAGATCGACGCGAAGCGGGTCGTCAGCTGGGCAGGGCGCTGCACGAACTGCGGGAGAGCGACGTCGTCGTGCTCGGCCTCCCGCGAGGAGGCGTGCCGGTCGCCTACGAGGTGGCACGGGCCCTCGAGGCGCCCCTCGACATCGTCGTCGTCTGCAAGCTCGGTGTGCCGTTTCAGCCGGAGCTGGCCATGGGCGCAATCGGGGAAGACGGCGTCCGGATCCTGAACCGGGAGGTGATTCGAGCCGCCGGGGTGAGCGGGGCGGAGCTAGCAGCCGTGGAGCGACGTGAGCGGGCCGAGCTCGAGAGCCGGGCCAAGCGATTCCGCCACGAACGGCCCCGGCTGGCGCTCTCGGGCCGGGTTGCCGTCGTGGTGGACGACGGGATAGCCACCGGATCGACCGCCCGGGTCGCCTGTGAGGCGGCCCGGGCTCTTGGTGCCGCCCACGTGGTGCTCGGCGTTCCGGTAGGGCCGCCGGAGGCGACAGCCAAGCTGGGCGGCGCTGCCGACGAGGCCATCTGCCTCGAGGCTCCGAGCCGGTTCTTCGCCGTCGGCCAGTGGTACCGGGACTTCTCCCAGACCTCGGACGCGGAGGTCGTCTCGCTGCTCGAGGAGGCCTCGGGCTGCCGGCGGAAAGACTGAGCCGGAGCGTGCATGGAAAAGCCGCTGTCGTCAGCTGCGGCCAGTTGGCGCTCGAAGCGGCTGGGCCACCCGCTCAGCCTCCTTCACGTAGACAGAGACGTGGCGCATCGAGTCTCGCCCGAACTCGCTGCCGGCGTAGTCGGCAGATCTCCTCTCGAGCCTCAGCCCGGCGAGCCGTGCCATGACGTCAAGCTCCGACGGCCAGCAGTACCGGACCCGCACCGGCACGAGCCGGATCGTGCCACCGCGCACGAGGACATGAGATGAGTCGATGCGCTGCGACACCGGGTCATGGAGGGCGACGTCGAGCAGCAGGCTGTCGGGGGTGATCGTCCGCACGGTGCTCGACTGGTGGTCGCGGAACCTCGCCGGGTCGGGCACGAAGCCGTCCATCACGAAGTGGCCGCCCGGCCCGAGGTGCGCCGAGACGTTGGACAGGCAGCGCAGCTGCTCGTCCTGGGAGTCGAGGGCGAACAACGTCGTGAAGGGGATGTAGACGAGCGAGAACTCGCCCTCCACCTCGACATCGGCAAAGTTGCCGAGGTGGACTTTGATGGCGTCCCCGCCGGGTTTCTCCCGGAGGCGCGCCACCATGGCCTCTGAAGTGTCGATGCCCTCCACTTGAACGCCGCGAGCCGAGAGCGGGAGAGCGACGCGCCCCGTGCCGATGCCGAGCTCGAGTGCCCGCCCGCCACCGGCGAGGCCGGCCAGCATCTCGACGGCCTGCGCCGGGTCCATCTCGCCGTACAGCTCGTCGTACAGGTCGGCGATGAGGTCGCCGTAGGTCGACTCGCAGTAGCCTTCCACCGATCCCCTCCGAGTGCTGACCGGCCTAGGGGCGGTTCACAGCCCGGGGTTCGCGAAGCTCGGGGCCGTGTCGTGCAGGGTGCCGCTGAACGTGGACACCGTGCCGGTGTTCTGGGCTGTGTAGACCGGCGAGACGATCTTGTAAGAACCGTTCACGATCTCGGTCACGTCGGAGCCCTGATAGCCGTAGTGGTCCGTCGTCGAGTAGGAAAGAGGCACTATGCCCGGTCCGTTCAGGGTGGCGCCGGCGTTCTCCAGGGTGTTGACAAGTCCCTGCCGGGTCGGATTGCGGCCGGCCATCTTGAGCAGCTCTGCCATCGTCCAGCCGACGGCGAGCCCGTAGACCGTGTTGCCGTCGAACTTGTTGTGAGGGTCGTAGGTCTGCCAGATCTGCTTGAAGAGCTTGATCCACGGGTTCTGCAGGTCGGTGAAGGGGGGCAGGTAGCCGGCGGTGAGGATGCCGTTCAGCAGGGCGCCCCCGGCCCTTCCCTTGGAGATGGCGGTGACCAGGGCGGTGAGGGTGGGGATGTCCGCGCCGACCGAGGAGATGACCCACTGCGGGTGGTAGCGCAAAGCCGCCGCCGCCAGCAACACCTCCGCCGTGGCAGCGGGGATGGTGTACAGCACGACGACCTTCGCCTTGTGGGCTTGCATGGCGGCGACCTGGCTGCCGAGGCCGGCGGCGGCCGTGAGCTGGGCGACCGAGTAAGGCTGCCTCGCCACGACGGAGTGAGCAGCTGATCTCCTGGCCGAGGCCCTTCACTCCGTCCTGGCCGAATTCGTCGTCCTGGTAGATGTAACCGACGTCCTGGCCGGCGAAGTGGGACGTGACGTACTTGCCGAGGATCTTCCCCTCGACGATGTAGTTGGGCTGCCAGCCGAACGTCCACGGGTAGGTCGATGGGTTGCTCCAGCAGGCGCAGCCCGAGGCGACGAAGAGCTGCGGGATCTTGTCGGAGTTGAGCAGCCCCTCCACCGGTATCTGGGTGGGCGTGCCGAGAGGATCGAAGTCGGCGAACATGGGCATCGAGATGAGCTGCTTGGTCAGCGGGACGGTGAGAGAGGGGCTGTACTCGTCGTTCAGGTACTTGTAGACGATCTTGCGCCCGAAGATCCCGCCGTGGGCGTTCAACCACTGGAAGACGGCGTTCGAGCCGGGGGCGATCTCGTCATAGCCGGGCGCGGCCGGCCCGCTCAACGGCTGGGTGGATCCGAGGAGGATCTGCGTCTTCGTGATCCCGGGCGCCGAAGCCTGATCGGTCCCGCCCGACGAGGTGCCCCCCGACGTCGTCGTGGACGAGGTCGAGGCGGTCCCGCATGCCGCCGCCACGAGCGACGCCGCCAACAGCGCGCCGACTAGCTTCACGGAGCGGTTCACCTGTCGCATGTCGAGCATCCCCTCTCACATGGCATCGCTCGGGGGGAGGCGATCCGGGCTCGCCGGGCCACGCTCCCCTGGCGGTGTCTCCCCTGACAGTGTCTCCTCTGTCGGCGTTAGCCCCCGTCCAGGGGGGCGATCTCGGTCACGGTATCACCGGTCTCCCGTGCACTTGGCGCCGCTCGACCGGGTTTTCCTGATCTGTAGATCAGCTGGCGGGAAAGGGCGATGCCCCTGCGGAGGGCGCCCTGTATCCCGCCGGGTACGAAGAGGATGACCGCCACGATGAGGAGCCCGAACACAGCCTGCGGGAGATTGGCCGAGAGAGTCGAGCTGGGGCTGTTCACGATGTCGTCGAGCCAGATCGGGATGTAGACGACGAGGACCGCTCCGAAGACCGATCCGAGCAGGCTGCCGATTCCGCCGATGACCATGCCCGCCACGAGTTGCACGGACAGGGTGAGGGGGAAGAGGCCGGACGTCGCTCCGAGATCGGCGATGGCGAGAAGGGCGCCGGCCAGACCGGCGCAGGCGGCGCTCAGCACAAAAGCCAGGATCTGGGTGCGGGCGACGCTGATCCCGGCGAGGGAGGCGGCGATCTCGTCGTCCCGCACAGCGGTGAAAGACCGGTGGAACCGGCTCTTTTGGAGGTTGGCGAGGAGCACGAAGACGAGGAGGGCGGATGCCATCGCGATCCAGGCCAGCCAGTGGTTGGGCTCCACCGAGGCCGGCGGTGTCAGGCTGACGGGGACCCCCTGGTCGGAATTGAAGAAGTGATCTGCGAGCTGCGGCGCCACGAGAGCGAGCGCCAGGGTCACGCCTGCCAGGTACGGCCCCCTGAGCCGGGCCGCCGCCACGCCGAGGACCCCGCCGGCGAGAGCGGCCGCGCCGACCGAGGCGAGCAGTCCCACCACGAGCGGGACGTGAGGGTGGTGCAGCTCCAGCTCGGCGTAGGTGTAGGCGCCGACGGCCATGAGCGCGCCATGGCCGAGCGACAGCTGCCCCGTGCCGCCGGTGAGCCTGGACAGGCCGGCGATGGCCACGGCGAACAAGGCGACGGTGGCGATCTCGGAGTTGGAGAAGTCGCTCACGCTCACCGAGAGGGCGTAGCAGCCGATGCCGGCCAGCACGGCAAAGCTGAGGTGGCGGAGAAGCGGCTGGGCCGGCCAGCGCAGCGACCGGGCGAGCCGGCGGACGGCGCTCACACCCGCCGTGCCTGCACCCGGCTGAAGAGACCGGACGGGCGGACCATGAGCACCACGACGAGCAACCCGAGCGCACCGGCACCCTCGAAGGCCGACCCGACATACCCGCCGACGTAGGCGATGGCCAACCCGATCACGAGACCGCCCACGAGGCTGCCGAACGGGCTCTCGAGCCCGCCGATGATCGCCGCCGTGAAGCCGTAGATGAGGATCGAGTCCATGTAGTTGGGGGACAAGAAGACCGCCGGCGCCACTAGCAGCCCCGCCAGAGCGCCCGCCATGGTGGCAAGTGCCCACCCGAGGGTGAGCATCCTGTTCACCCGCACCCCGAGGAGGCGAGCCACCTCCGGCGCAAAGGCCGCGGCCCGCATGCGCAGGCCGACCTCGGTGAACCGGAAGAGGAGGAGCATGAGGCCCATGAGCGCCAGCACGGCCAGCACGATGAAGACGTCGAACGGGGTGAAGGCGACAGCGCGGCCCCCGACGAGGTAGTCCACCTGGCTGAAGGGGGCCGGGAAGCCGCGGGGACTGGCGCTCCAGATGGCCCCGGCGAGTGCCTCGAGGAATACGAGCAACCCGATGGCGAGGATGACAGCATCGACCGGACCGCGCCCCTCTACGGGGCGGATCAGCAACCTCTCGGTGGCGGCGCCGAGAGCGAGGCCGGCGAGGAGGGCGACGGCAAAGGCAGGCCAGTAGCCGACGGAGCGCTCTAGAAGAGCCGACGCGATGTAGGTCGTGATCATCGCCATGCCGCCCTGGGCGAAGTTCAAGATGCGCGTGGAGCGCCAGATGAGGACGAGGCCGAGCGCCACGGCGGCGTAGATCATGCCGGAGCTCACGCCGCTCAGGGTGTAGTCGACGAACAGCCTCATCGGTCAGTAGCCAAGGTAGTGGTGCCTCAGGTCCTCGTCCGATGCGACCTCGGCCGCCGGGCCTTGCAACGCCACCCGGCCGAGCACGAGCACCACGGCCCGGTCGGCGATCGAGAGGGCGCCGCGGGCATTCTGCTCGACGAGGAGAACCGTCAGGTTCTGTTGCGACACGAGAGTGCGCAGCAGAGCCATGATCTGGGTCGTCACCCGGGGGGCCAACCCGAGCGACGGCTCGTCGAGGAGGAGGACAGCCGGTCGGGCGACGAGCGCCCGGCCTATGGCGAGCATCTGCCGCTCGCCGCCGGACAGCGTGAAGGTGGACCGGCGCCGCCGCTCGGCGAGACGGGGGAACATCTCGTAGACTCTCGGCGATGTCGCCCCGGGTGCCCGCCCGATCGCGGCGGAAGGAGCCGCCCAGCCGGAGGTTCTCCTCCACGGTGAGCTCCGCTATGACGCCCCGACCCTCGGGCACATGGGCGACCCCGACGCGGACGACCTCCTCCGGCGGCTGGCTGGCCAGGTCGACGCCGCGGAACATTGCAACGCCGCCGCTTGCAGGAACGAGCCCGGTGATCGTGCGCAACAGCGTCGTCTTGCCGGCGCCGTTGGCCCCGAGGACGGCCGTGATCGAGCCCTCCTCGACCTGGAAGCTCACGTCGTCAAGTGCGCGAACCGGACCGTAGGAGGCGGAAAGGCCCTCGACGGTCAAGCCGGCGCTCAAGTGCGGTCCTGTCGGGTGCCCTGCCGTCCCCCCGGGTGGTCGATTCCTGCATCTTGCCCACTTACGTCGCCCGCCGCCCGGCGGCCGCCGCCCTCGGACGCGTCCTCTCCGAGATAGGCCGCCGTCACGAGGGGATCCGTCTTGACGTCGGCCGGCGTGCCGGAGGCGATCACCTTGCCGAAGTCGAGCACTTCGAGCCGGTCGCAGACCGACATGACCAAGTCCATGTGGTGCTCCACGAGCACGACGGCGAGATGGCGCCGCAACCTGAGCACCGTGGCGGCCAGGAGCTCGATATCGGCCTCCGAGAGCCCGCTCGCCGGTTCGTCGAGGAGGAGGAGCCTCGGCTCGCTCACGAGCGCCCGCGCCAGGGCCACCTTCTTCTGGATGGGGTAAGGGAGGGATGACGGGTATCGATCGGCGAAATCGGCCACCTCGAGCGCCTCGAGAGCGGCGACGGCCCGTTGGCGAAGCCGCCGCTCGTCCCGGGAGGAGCGGGGCAGGCCGAGCAGCGCGGAGACGATGTCCCCCTTGCTCTCACGGTGGAGCCCGGTCATCACGTTCTCGACGACCGTGAGCGACGGCCACAAGCCGACGCCCTGCAGGGTTCGACCGATGCCGAGTGAGGCAAGCTGGTGGGTGCGGATGTTGTGGAGCCGGTGGCCGTCAAAGACGATCGAGCCGCTGCCGGCCCGGACAAAGCCGCAGATGACATTGAACAGTGTCGTCTTCCCAGCCCCGTTCGGGCCGATGACGCCAACGATCTCGCCCGGGGCGGCATTCATGCTGACGTTGTCGAGAGCGGCCAGGCCGCCGAAGCGGACGCTCAGGTTCGTCACCGCCAGCAACGGGGCCGTCGCACCACCCGGGTGCCGACCGGGCAGTGTCCCTTTTACACTCGCCTCGACCACGTCCGGAGTATTGCATCGGCCGCCCCGTGAGCACGACCGTCGAACCTGAGTAAGGCGCCAGAGGCGAAGCTATTTCACGCCAGGTAGTCGAATCGAAGCGCTTCGAGGCGAGGCAGTCGAGCCAAGCGCTTCGAGGCCACGAGGTCAAAACGAGGTGGTCGAGGCCGCGGCCTCATGGCGCTCTCACTCGTTCGGCTCCGGGCGGCGCCTGCCGGCCGCCTTGCAGGCCACGCACAGTGTTGCCGAGGGAAGCGCGTCCAGGCGTTCCGGCGCTATCTGCTCCCCGCAGCTGTCACAGCGACCGTAGGTGCCGTCGGCGAGCTTGGCGAGCGCCCGGTCGATCTCCACCGAGGCAGACTGCAGCTGCTCGGCGGCGACGGAGCGCTCCATCTGCATCACGGCGTCACTTGTGTGGTCACCTGCCCGCTTGCCGAACTGCACTTGTACACCCGGAGCCCGTATCGGCTCGGCCAGCTCGGCCACCTCTCCGGTCAGCTCGGCCCGGCGGGCAAGGAGCTCGGCGGCAATCTCCTCGTCCGTCGGCGTCACCCCGACAGCGTAGGCTCGCGGGGTCATGGACCAGCCGGGGTTCGACTTCGTCGACGCCATCGCCGCCCACAGCGATGGCTTTGCCACCGCCGCCCGCGGCCACCTCGACGCAGAGGTAGAACACTGCCCGGGCTGGACCGTGGCGGACCTTGTCGCCCACCTGACTGAGGTGCAGTGGTTCTGGGCGACTATCGCCGAGGAGAAGCTGACCGCCCCTCCGGAGGAGGCACGCCGGCCCACCACCGCCCCGCCGGAGGACCTCATCGAGAGCTTCCAGCGGGGAGCCGACCGGCTGGTGAACGTCCTGCGGGCCTCAGACGGCGCCGTCGCCGTCTGGACCTGGGCGCCCAGCCAGCACGACATCGCCTTCATCAGCCGCCACCAGGTGCAGGAGGCGGCCGTTCACCACTGGGACGCGGCCCATGCCGCCGGCGAGTCCCTTGTCATCGAGGCGCCCGTCGCCGTCGACTCGATCACGGAGTTCCTCACGTTCTCGGTCTCGAGCGATGCGGATCCGGCCGAGCCCGCCCGGCCGTCGCTGAACGGGCGCTTCGCCCTCAGATGCAGTGACACCGAGGCCGCCTGGACGATCTCCGACGGCGCTGCGGCCGGCACCACAAGCTTCGAGCAGAGCCTCGACGGAGCGGTGCCGGCGATCACCGCCACCGCCTCGGACCTTCTCTTGTGGCTGTACGGCCGGGTCGATCTCGACACCGCCCCGGTGTCTTCGGACCTGGCCGCTCGCTTCCGGGCGCTCTGCTTCACCGACTGAGACCCATGCGCCGCGGACGCCACCGACAAGGTCGGGTGAACGTCCCTGACTAGTAAGGAGACAGGCGTGCGTGTTCGAGGCTTCTGCTGCGGCTGGCTCGGCATGGACTACGGCGGTGTCATCGAGGGAGAGGACGGCCGGATACGGCTCCCGGTTCCCTGCTACCTGATCGAGCACGCCGGCTCGGTGCTCGTCTTCGACGCCGGGCTTCATCCAGACGTTCGGGATGACCGGTCCGATCGGCACCGCCTCCTCTCGCCGGACTTCGACTGCGACCTTCCCGCTGGGACAGCTCTCGACGAGCGGCTCGAGGCCTGCGGCGTCGATGCTGGCCGACGTCGACTTCCTCGCCCTCAGCCACCTCCACTTCGACCATGTCGGAGGAAGCGCTCTGATGGGGAACGCCGACCTCGTCGTGCAGCGGGCAGAGTGGGACTCCGCCGTCGCCGACGTGGCCGGCGAGGCTTACCTTCCCGCCGACCTCGAGAACGGCCTTCGCCGCCGCCTGTTCGACGGTGAGTGGGATATCTTCGGTGACGGGCGTGTGAGGTTGATTCCCACCGTCGGCCATACCGCCGGGCACCAGTCCCTCCTCTTGAGGACAGACGACGGTGCCGACCTCGTCCTGTGCGGGGACGCCTGCTACATGAGGCGATCGCTCGACGAGGGTGTCCTGCCTCCGTTCGGCTTCGACCTCGCCGCGCAGCGACGCGGGCTCGAGCAGCTGGCGCTCCTCGAGTCGGCGGGAGCCCGGCTGGTCTTCGGCCACGACCCGGCGCAGTGGCCGACGGGGCCTGCCGACGACAAGATCGTCGAGCTGGCCGGCCCGATCACGGAGTGAGAAGCAACCTATCCAGCTGTCTCCCTGGATCGCGGTTCAACTCCACTTTGTCGACGAGGCGTGATATACCTTGCCCGCTAAGGCCGTTACCGCAAGGCGCGCCGGTAGCGCCGAGCCTTCATGCGGCAGCGGTGGTGCACCTGACCCGCGATGCGTCAAGGCTGGCCACGCCACCACGGACGGGGTGCCCTGCGGCCCACGGAGGGAGGACCGGGCAGTGGATGGGATGAGCCACGGCGGGAGCGAGCCGACCGGCGCGTCGGCTTCCTTCGGGGCTGCGCCGCCGGCCCCGACAGCAGTCGAGGCCAAGGGCATCGAGCACATCGAGCAGGCCGAGCGGTGGGGCAAGCCGAGCAACCTGTTCTGGCTGTGGGCCGGGGCAGTGTGGAACGTCGAGTACGTCGTCTACGGCACCCTCATCGTGGTCATCTTCGGGCTTGACTTCGCCCAGGCGGTGCCGGTCATCGTCCTCGGCAATCTCTTCTACCTCCTGACCGGATTCGCCAGCCTGCAGGGCCCGGTGGCCGGGACGACGACGTTCGCCATCAGCCGAGCACCCTTCGGACCGAACGGCAACCGCGTCCCGTCACTGTTCAACTGGATCACCCAGGTCGGCTTCGAGATCGAGGGCATCGCCCTCATCGTGCTCGCCGGCGTCGCGCTGGCCGCCAAGGCGGGCATCTCCGCCGGCGACGGCCTGAAGGCCGCCCTCATCATCGGCGCCATCCTCGTGCAGGCGCTGCTGCCCTTCATCGGGCACGCCGCCATGGTGAAGGTGCTGCGGTGGCTGTCGCTGCCCTTCGTGGTGCTGTTCGCCATCATGGCCGCCATCACCGCGGGCAAGGTCCACCTGAACGCCGCCTCACACGGAGCCGGCTGGGGCTCGGTGATCGTGGCACTGGCACTCGTCATCGCCGCCGGCGGTCTCGGATGGACCGAGAACGGCAACGACTACTCCCGCTACCTGCCGCGCCACGAGCTCCGAAGCGCAACATCGTCTTCGCAGTCGCCCTCGGAGCCGGCATCCCCTCGATCCTCCTCGAGATCCTCGGAGCGGCCGTGGCGACCGCCGTCGCGCCGGGTTCAGCGGCCTCGTACGGGATCATCAGCGTCAACGGGCTCGTGACGGTCTTCCCGAGCTGGTTCGTCGTCCCCTACCTGATCGTCGCCATCGTGCAGCTCTTCGCCATCAACAGCATGGACCTCTACTCGTCGGGCGTGACGCTGCAGAGCATCGGGCTCCACCTCAAGCGCTACCACTGCGTGCTCATCGACACGCTCGTGGCCGGAGGATTCACGTTCTACGCCATCTTCTCCTCCCGCTTCAGCCAGCTCCTGGCCGACTTCCTGCTTGTTCATCATCGTCTGGGTCGCCCCATGGTGCGCCATCTACCTGGTCGACTACTGCTGCGAGGCGGCCGATACGACGCCGCAGCTCTCCAGGACGAGAAGGGCGGCCTCTACTACCGTCGCGGGGGCATCCACTGGCCGGCGATCATCGCCCAGGCACTCGGCATGGTCGCTGCCGCTCTGTGGCTCAATGCCGTACTCCCCGTACGTTTCCCCGCTCTCGAGTCGCATCGGGGGCTCGGACTTCAGCGTGCTTCCTCGGCCTTTTTGTCGGCGGCGTCACCTACTTGCTGCTCGCCCGAAGGTCCGTCCGGGCGGAGGCGCGAGCCACCCCGGCGCCGGAGCCGGTGACGGCACGATAAGCACGGCGACAGGGCCGCAGCCGGCGGCCGGAGCCCCGCCCGACATACGGACAAGGAGGACCGTTGGACACGGCCGAGTACCTGCGCAAGGTGCCCAAGATCGAGCTGCACTGCCATTTCGAGGGGACGGTGCGTCCAGCCACCTTTGCCGATCTCGGCCGCAAGCATGGCGTGAGGCTGCCCACCGATGACGTGGAGAAGCTCTACTCCTACGACACGATCGTCGAGTTCCTGCAGATATTCGAGATGGTCTCCTCGACGATCATCGACCGGGACGACTTCGCCCGCTGCAGCTACGAGTCGCTCGAGGACGGCGTCAGGCTCGGCAACCTCAAGTACCGGGAGATGTTCTTCAACCCCACGCTCCACACGCGGCGGGGCATCCCGATGGCCACAGTCATCGACGGTCTGGTGGACGGGATCCGCGCCGCCGAGCACGACCTCGGGGTCGGCTGCCGGCTGATCGCCGACGTGTACCGCCAGGACACGCCGTCAGTCGCCCGCCAGATGGTGGAGGAGGTGCTCGCCAATCGTGTCGACGAGCTGATCGGGCTCGGCATGGACGGGGCAGAGGCGCCCGATCCGCCGGAGAAGTTCGTCGAGGCCTATGCCGCCGCCCGGGCAGGTGGCTTGCGGCTCACCAGCCACGCCAGCGAGGACGCCCCGCCGGTGAACATCACGACCTGTCTCGACGTGCTCGGCTGCGAGCGAATCGACCACGGCTACCACATCTTGGAGGATGCCTCCGTCATCGCCCGCTGCAGAGACGAGGGCATCGCCTTCACCTGTTGCCCCACCTCCACCGCCGTCGTCTACGGCTGGCCCGACCTCACCACGCACCCGATCGGTCAGATGGTGGCCGCCGGCCTGTCCTGCATGCTCAACTCCGACGATCCCGACCATGTTCCACACCGACATCGGCAAGGAGTACGTCGACCTCTGCACTGCCCTCGGTTACGGCACGACAGAGGTGCGCCAGCTCTGCCTGAACGGAGTCGAGGCGAGCTGGCTCGACGAAGCGGAAAAACGTGCCACCGCCGCGCGGTTCTCTGCCGAGCTCGACGAGCTCGAGCGCCAACTCGGCTGATCCACGCTCACGGCCTCAGCACCTACCTTCGTGGCCCGGTATGGAGAAGACAAGCGTCGCCTCCCTGGCGAACATCCTCCCCAGGTCGAGGGGAGTCAGTGGCGAACGTGGCCCCCGTCGACGTTGAGCGTGGAGCCGGTTATCCATCCAGCCTCCTCCGAGGCCAGGAAGACGACCGCGGGGGCGATGTCGGCCGGGACCGCCCGGCGCTTCACCGCCTGCAGGGCGCCGACGAAGTCGAACGCCTCCGCGTGCGGGCTTGCCAGCACACCCTCAGAGGCGGTCAGGCCCGGCGCGACTGCATTCACCGTGATGCCGTAGCCTCCGAGCTCGGTGGCAAGGGCCCGGGTGAACCCCACGACGCCACCCTTGGCGGCGACATAGGCGGCCATGTTCGGCGTTCCGGCGAAGAAGGTGTTGGAGGCGATGTTGACGATCCGCCCGTAACCGCGCTTGCGCATCTCGTCCGATGTCGCCCGGGTCATGAGAAAGACACCGTCCAGGTTGACCCGCATTATCCGCCGCCATTCGGCGAAGTCGACGTCGTCCCAGTTCGTGAACGGCACGATGGCGGCATTGTTCACGAGGATGTCGATCTGCCCGGTCCGGGACAGCACCGCCCTGTGCAGCTCGGCTACCGAGCTCTCGTCACCGACGTCGACCGGCCAGGCAAAGCTCGGATCGCCGAGCCCCGACGCCGTCGTGGCGGCTGCGCCCTCGTTCAGGTCGGCGACGACGACCGTCGCCCCTTCGTCTGCCAGCTGGGCGGCTACGGCTGCGCCGATCCCCTGAGCAGAGCCGGTGACGATGGCGGTTCGTCCGGCGAAACTCTTCATGCGATCCTCCTTGTCGTGATCCCGAGTCCTCGTCAACGGCGAAGAGCGTCGGGCTCGAGCCCTTCAAACGCCCTGAGGGTGCCGGGGCCACCGTCGCCACCCGGGGAGGCGGCAGCCGTGACCCCGCGCAGTCGTCACGCCCATCTCAGGTGGCCTCGCCGTCGAGCATGGAAACTGCCGCCTCGACCGCGGCGCCGACATCCGCCTTCACGTCCAAGGCGCGAAGCGCCCGCCCGAGGGCCACGAGGGCGATCACCGGGCTGAGCGGATATGCCGCCGGGCCCATGTGCCCGATCTGGAGCACTTTGCCGCTCAGGTCGCCCTGACCCCCCGAGAGCATGACGCCGGACTCGCTGCGCGCCCGGGCACGCACCTCTTTGCTCGTCGACGCCTGCAGGGACCTTCAATGCCGTGACGGTGTCCGAGCAGATGGCCCGCTCGGCCGCCCACAGCTCGAGGCCGAGCGCCTCGGCGCCGGCGCGGGCGGCGCGGGCGGCGCCCTGATGCCGACGCTCGACGGCTTCCCTCCCTTCGTCCAAGTACTGGGTGAGGCAGGCGTGCAGGGCGTAGATCTCCGACACCGACGGCGTGAAGGGGAAGGGGCGGTCGACCCGGTGGGCATGGCGCCAGTCGAGAATGGACAGCATCGAATCCCGTGGGGCGGCCGGGTTCTCCTCCATGTGCGCCCAAGCCGCCTCGCTCACGTGCAGCAGCGACAGTCCGGGAGGCCCTCCGAGGCACTTCTGCGGGCCAACGACGACGAGATCGGCGCCCCAGGCGTCGAAGTCGCAGCGCGCTCCCCCGAAGGAGGAGACGGCGTCGACGATGAGGAGGGCTCCGTGGTCCGAGACGACCCGCCCTATCGCCTCGAGGTCGTTCATCGTGCCCGACGGCGTCTCGCAGTGGACGGCCGACACGACACGGACCCCCGGGTTGGCTGCCAGCGCCTCCCGCACCGCCGAGGCGTTGACAGCACAGTCGTAGGGGACCTCCACCTCCACGACGTCCTTGGCGTAGCGTCTCGCCCAGTGGCCGAAGCCCTTTCCGAACACACCAGACACGAGGTTCAGCACGACGTCGTCGGCCGTGATGAGGGAGGCCGCCGCCGCCTCTAGTCCCAGCACTGCCTCACCGTGAAGTATCACCGGCGTGAACGACGTGGCGAATGCCCGCCCGAGCAGCTCGACGGTGTCGGCATAGAGCCGGAGGAACTCGGGGTCGTAGTGGTGGAGAATGGGGCGCCCGAGAGCCGCAAGGGTGCTCGGCGTGGCGCCCGTCGGTCCAGCGGTCATGGTGAAGGTGGGCTCGAAGCGGCGGCCCGGGCGGCTTCCGGTGTCATCTTGAGTCTCCCATCTCAGCTCGTCCCTTTCTCAACGAAGGCCGTCGCGCCCCGAGATGGCGCCGGCGCGAAGGCCGCCGCAGCGGGCGAGCAGTCGGCCCCGGTTCGCCACGGCGGCGATCACGACGATCTCGTCCGGCAGGGGCGCATCGGGCACCCGCATCTCGAGGGCGTCGTAGTGGTCGCGCACGTAGAGGGCGTCCTTGTGGGCGAGGGGGACGTCGATCGAGGCGCCGGGCGTGGCCCGCTTGGACACCGAGCTGATCCAGGCCAGGCCGCCACCGACGGCGTGGCGGAGGGCATCGCCGAACGCCGTCGTGAGCAGGGCGACGCCGTGCTCCTGCTCGCCGGCGAGGCCCACGATGGCCGCCTTGCCGTAGCTCACCGCCGGGGCGCCCAGTGCCTCGACAGCTCGTTGCCCGAGCAGGCTCCCGAGGCCGGCTCCCCAGGCGATCATCTGAGAGAGGTCCTCGCCGTGCTCCCCGGCGAAGGGGTTGGCCACCACCGCCGCCACGGCAACCTTGCGGAGGGGGTCGCCGTCGCCCCGTCCGGCCTCGGTCCGCGTCTCGTCCACGATGGTATGCAGCTTGCGGACGGGGAACTCGGCCGGGAGCCTCACAGCGGATCTCCGCGCCTACTCGCTCAGGGCTCTTCTGCACCGCGACGAGCCGCTGCGCCCGCTGCTGGCGGAGGGCTCGCCGCCTCCTCGCCTGTGTACTCGAACAGCCCGCCGCCGGTCTTCATGCCGAGCTCTTGCCCTCGGCGATCTTTGACGTGATCGTCCCGCTCACATCGGCGCGATTGTCGAGATCCTCGTTCAGGTAGCTCGCCACGGCGTTGTAGATGTCGAGGCCGGCGACGTCGAGCAGCTGCAGCGGGGGGATGACGGCCAGCTTGAAGCCGATTCCCCACTTGCACGCAGGTGTCCAGCTCCTCGGCGGAGATCACGCCGTTGTCGACGAGAGAGAGGCACTCGCGCATGATGGCGTAGAGCACGCGGTTCTCTACGAACCCGGGCACGTCGCGAAGGACCCGCACCGCCATGAGGCCCATCGCCTCGATCATGGCCCGCAGCTGCTCCACCACCTCCGGCGAAGTCTTCTCGCCGGCGATGACCTCGATGACCGGGATGACGTGGGGAGGGTTCGACCAGTGCATGCCGACGACCCTGCTCGGGTCGGAGACCGACAGCTGGATCTTCGAGATCGGGATCCCGGAGGTGTTGCTGGCCAGGATCGCCCCGGGAGGTGACAGGCGGTCGAGGTCTGCGAAGACCTGCGCCTTCGATCTCGGCGTTCTCGGGAACGGCCTCGATGACGAGATCGCACATCGGCCAAGGCTTCGGCGAGGTCGCCGTGGACGGTGACAGACCCGGGCTGACGCCGCCGCCGATCCGCCGATTCGCTCGAGGACACCGGCGGCCATCTCCACGTCGCCGGGAGCCCGGTCCCGGGCCGCCTCGCTCGTGTCGAAGCAGCGGACGTCCATCCCACCCCTCGCCAAGGTGGCGGCCATGCCCGGCCCCATCGTTCCTGTGCCGATGATCGCGACGGTCTTCATGTGGCGGTGCCTTCCGTTCGGTCGAGTTTGCGGTTGTAGTACTGCCAGAAGTTGTCCACCGCCCGCGGCGGGTAGATCGTCCGCCTCTTCTCGGCGATCTCTTCGCCGCCGGAGTGCTCGTGGGCGAGGCCGGATGCTGCCAGCGCCAGCTGCAGGCGGGCAGCTCGCTCGAGGAACACCCCGGCGAGCGTCGCCTCCCGCACGCTCGTGCCGACGAAGGTAACCCCGTGGTTCTTCAACAGCACGGCATGGGCCCTCCCGAGCGCCCCGGCCAGCTCCCGCCCGAGCTCCGGGCTGTTTACGAGATCGCTCGTGAGCTTGAAGTGCGGGACCCCACCGGTGAACCAGACGCCCTCGTTCGAGTAGGGCCCGATCTCGGCGCTCGTGGCCGACAGGACGGTGGCGTGGAAGGGATGCGTGTGAGCGACGACGTTCACCTCGGGCCGTGCGGCCAGGATCTCAGCGTGGATCGGCCACTCCAGGTGACGGATGCCATCGCCCTCGAGTACCTCACCGTCGAAGCCGATCAGGATGAAGTCGCCCTCGGTCACCTCCTCGAGCCCGATGTTGCCCCTCTTCAGCCATAGCCCCCGGCCGAGAGGCATCCCGCAGGGACAGGTGCCCGAGGGACATGTCGTTGTGGCCCTCGAGGTTCAAGATGCGATGGGCGCGGGCCAGCTCGCCCAGTGTGCCTGCGCCCGGCGGGTCAGCGGGCGGCCCGCTCACAGCGACACCGTCTCGAACAGGGCCGTCAGATCCCACAGCACCTCGCGGGCGGCCCGGCGTGCTTCGTAGACCCCCCACGGCTCCGACAGGTAGCCCTCGACGAGGTGGCGGGCCTGCGCCTCGGCCTCCCGCCCGGCGGCGGCCCGGTAACGCAGGTGGGACAGCGCCTCCTCGGCGACGCCGTAGTGGGTGGCGAGCGCATCTGCCAGTTCCCCGAAGAGCCGGGGAAGTCTCCGATCGAGCACCCAGGCGACGCCGACAGCTTCCTGGGCCGAGCTCAGGCCGTGCTGGCGGATGATCGACACGAGGTCGGCAGCCTCGGCCTGGCCTGCGGGGGCGGCACTCTCGAGCTCCTCGCGGCTGACGCCGAGGGCGGTGGCGACGGCGGCCCAACCGGCGTCGGCGTCGGCCGCCGGCACCGTGAGAGCACGGTGCAGGTCGGCGAAGACTGCCTTGCCGTCTTCGAGGTTGATCGAGGAGACCTTCGCCGACAGGGCGTAGCGCGACCGCCCCGTGAAGACCGGGTAGAGCCTCAGCACGAGCTCCCGCACCATCTCGGGGAGGCGAGCCCGGAGGTCACCTTCTCGAACACCGGGTGGGCAACCGGATCTGCCCACGGCTCGAGGTCGTCGAGGGCGAGCAGCTCCTCTGCGTCCGCAGCGGCGAGCATCATGGCTGCTCCTCTGAGTCAAGGGACGCATACGGGCTCTTCTTCACCGACCAGGCCTCCACCGTGCCGGAGAAAAAGCCCGTCCAGCACAACACGTCACCTTCCTCGACACCGAGCCGCTCGGCGACTTGTGCAGGCACCTCTGCGACGAGCCTGCCGCCCTCGTCCTGTGTCAGCCCGACGGCCACCGAGAATTCGATGCCGTTGTCACTCATCGGTCCCTCCCCTCTCAGGCATGCCCGGGCCGGCGAACGCCTCGGCGGCGAGCTCCGCGGTGATGCGAGCGACAGCCTCCGGCTGCTCCTCGGGCACGTAATGATCGGCATCTTCGACCGTCTCGGCGCGTAGATCCGGCCGTAAGCGCCGGGTGGCGGCGAAGGCAGCCTCGGACACAAAGGCGCTCCGGGCGCCCCGCACGAGCACGGCCGGGACGGCGAGAGCGGCCAATGCCGGCGCCAGATCGGTCCGTAGCCCGGCCGCGGTTGCCTGCATGGCGGACTGATCCGCCAGGGGCTCGAGGCCACCGCCGGCGCCCCGGGCGAACCCGAACTCCGCCCGCCTCGCCACGGCGGCTCCGTCGAGGCCGGGATAGCGCCTCGACAGGTAGGCGCGGACGTCCTCCTCGTCCACGAAGATCTGCTCACCGCCGGCGATTCGCTCCTCGAGGGCCGTGTAGACGGGAGCTTCCACGAACGGGGTGAAGTCCACTGCGACGACGCCGGCCACGAGATCCGGCCGGCGGGCGCCGGCCTCGACGGCATTGCGAGCACCGAGGGAATGGCCCACGATGACGGCCGGGCCGGCGTCGAGAGAGGTCACGACGGCCGCCACGTCGGCCGCGTAGGCGACGCCGTCGTATCGTCCGTCGGGGGCCGGGCCACTTCGGCCGTGGCCGCGCTGGTCGATGGCAACCGTGCGATAGCGCTTTGAGAGCCGCTCCATGACCGGCAGCCAGACGTAGGCGTGTGCCGTCACCCCGTGGAGCAGCAGCAAGGGCCGGCCGGCCCCGAGCTCGATCCCGTGCAGCTCCCCGGCCGATCCGCGCAGGCGGACGTCCGTCACCGACGCGGCCGCATCGGGGGGACTGACGGCTCTCACGCCGCCGCCACCTCGCGGCTTCGCCGGGTGAGCTCCCGCAGGATGCCCTGGTGCATCTCGCGCCAGGCCCACAACGTGCCGGCCGCCGCCCTCCGGGCCCGGGCGATCTTCTCCGGGGTGTCGCAGTAGCGGGCCAGCAGCACTTCGTTCGCGTCCGAGTGGCCGATGTCGGCCCGCACGTGCTCGAGGAAGTACTCGATCGTCTCGTCGTCGCACCCGTAGTACTTGCGCAGCGCCAGCGCCGTTGCGCCGTGCACCTCTGGCAGCTGCTCCTCGTCGGCGTACCAAGAGGCCAGCCCCTCCTCGGCGCTGCGCCGGCAGTAGTAGGTCATCGTGAGCGGGAACCCGGCCACCTCGACGAGCGGGTCGGCGGCGGCTTGATCGAGCTCCTCCTGCGTGGCGCCGAGACACTTGGCGAACTGCACCCACAAGCCCGGGTGGTCGCCCTCGCCTGCCGGACGGAGGATCTCGTCGAAGGCGTTCTCGAGCAGGTGGTTGGCGTCATCGCCTTCGAGGAAGGCGATGTGGCTGATCATCATGGCCAGGTCGGCCCGTGCCTGAAAGGGCCAGCGGAGGATGGCGTAGTCCTTCAGGGCAGTTTTCGGCAGCCGGCCCGAGGTGATGAGGCGGATCAGCGGCACGTTCAGGTACCGGTTCTCCGGCCGCAGCAGATCGCGCCCGAGGATCTCGTACACGCCTTCGGATGGTTTCTGTGACATGGGGCCTCCGGATGAGAGGAGTTGGCCAAGACCGGCACGCGAGGGGGACCGAGCAGGTCCCTTCTCTTAGGAGTAGTAGGCCGGTCCCTTCTGCCAGTTCCTGTAGGAATCCGCGTCGTGTGAATAGAAGAGCTCTGCCTCGTGTGCCTCGGCGAGCTGGCCGAGGCGCCGCATCGAGGCCACGCTGGCGACAGGATCGACATGGAAGCCGGACACGATCGTCTTCTCGAAAGCCTCCTTCGTGTAGACGGCATCGCCGGTGAACAGCATCGGCCGACGCCCGGCGAGCTCGACGAGGAGGCTCATGTGGCCGGCGGTATGGCCCGGCGTCTCGTAGAGGCGGAGTCCCTTGGCGATCTCGGTGTCGCCTTCCAGAATCTCGTAGCGCGGCCCGATCTCGTCGAAGCTCATGTCCGAGTACCCGAGGCGCTCGAAGTGATGATGGTGACGGCTGGCCTCGAGCTCCTTGCGGTGGGCGAGGGTGGTGGCCTTCACGCAGAACTTGTTCCCCCCCACGTGGTCGAAGTGGTAATGCGAGTTGACGACATGGGTGATCTCGGCGGCCTCGAGTCCTATGAGCTTCAACTGGCCCGGGATCGTCTGATCCGGGCTCTGCTCGGGCAGCTCGAAGGGCAGGACCTTCCGGACGTGGTCGATGTCATAGCCCGTGTCGAAGAGGAATTTCCCCTCGGCATGATCCACGAGCACGCTGTAACACGGAAAGCGCACCGGCCCACCCGGCCCGACGTTCCAGTAGAGGTGGTAGCCGTCGATGACGAGCGTGCCGCCCTCGAGGAGATAGACCCTCGTTTCCTGTGCCATCAGCTCCCCCTGGATCTCACATCATGAGAACTCGATCCCGGTATGCGGTAAGATCATAAAATCCGGTCTTCCGAGACGTCAAGCGCATCGTCCGGCGCCTCGAGCGCATCGTCCGGGGCGGTGCCGGCTCCGGCGAGCGCCGCAGGCGGCCGCCACAGCCGAGAGAGGCTGCCGGCGGCGGCGGGCGCGCAAAGCACTGAACGCCTGCTCAGCCTCCTCGAGCAGTTCAGTGCGGACAAGCCGACCCATACCGTCGAGGAGCTCGCCCGGACGGTCGGCGTCCCCCGGAGCACCGTCTACCGCCTTGTCGGGCAGCTCAAGTCCCACGAGCTCCTCGAGCCGGCGGGTGCGGGAAGCTACCGGCTGGGCCCGAGGGCGATCATGATGGGCTACATCGCCCGCTCGACCCTCGACCTGGCCGACCTGTGGCGTCCAGCCCTATCTGAGCTCGCCGCCTCGAGCGGCGAGACGGCCCTCGTCCTTCGCCGCATCGGGGACGCCGCCGTCTGCGTGGACCGCATCGAGTGCGACCACCCTGTCAGGCTGTCCTTCGAGATCGGCCGGGCCATGCCGTTGCACACAGGCGCCGGCGCGAAGGTGCTCCTCGCCATCTCGCCTGCGGCAGTCCGGCGACGCTACATCGCTGGTGCCGTCCCGGCGGCGCAGCGACGGGCGCTGCAGGCTGATCTCGAGCAAATCGCCGCCCAGGGCTATGGGGTGAGTCGAGCCGAGGTCGACCCGGGCATCTGGGCCGTGGCCGCACCCATCCTCGCCGATCGCGAGGGCCGCTCTTTGGCGATCTCGGTGGCCGTGCCCGAGTACCGCCTCGAGGAGGCACGCCGGGCGAGCCTGATCGACCTCACACGAGATGTCTCGGAGGATCTTCCGCACGAGGTTGGCCCACTACTTCTGACCGATCTCCGGGCTGAGCACCGGTCCCCGGTGCGTCAGCCCGTGCCGCCGCCGCCCTCGTGGGCCGGGACTGTCGGCTCGAGCCCGACAGCGCCGGTCGCTTCGCGCCAGGCCTCGAAGCCGGCCTGGAAGACGACGACGCCCGCCTCGGGCAGGGTGATCTCGATCGCCTCCAGAATCTCCTGCGCGCTGGCTCCAGCCTCGAGGGCTGCTCGGATGTGACTTTGCACGTGGCCCTTGGGCGCTCTCGAGATCACGAGGGCGACGATGAACAAGAGCTCCTTCACCTTGGGCTCGAGGCTGCGCTGCCGTAGGTAGGTGGCCTCGATGAGCTCGTTCGTCGCCTTCAGCACGGTGAAGTCTGCCGCCACGAGGCCCTTGTGATAATCGAGCACGTAGCCGCGCGCTGTCACCATCTCGTCGAGATAGGCCTGAGGATCGTCCGCATCGGCCATGATCTTTCCCCTCCTCGTCGCTCAGCTCCGACCGCCAGGCCGGGCGCGACATCGAACCCGCCCAACCCGTGTAGGAGAGCCGCTCGCCCCGACACCTCCTCCGGCGACGGTCACCGCCGGCTCGCTCTTGCCGCACCGGGGTTCTTCTGAGACGCCCATCCCGGGCGATGGGGATCGTAAGTTCGCCCGGAGGCACGGTCAAGGGGCGCCCGGCCGGAGCAATGGCTGATCCGGGGGAAGGAACACCGGCCTCAGGGCGTCACTCGAGCCGGGCGTGGCAAAGCCCGGTCGCGTCAGGTCTTGTCACCCGCCCTTGTGCCGCCCGGCCAAAATGGGGCCATGGCCGGCACTCTGCTCTATTTGCGCGACGCCTACCTGACCCGCTTCACCGCGACGGTCACGGCGGTGGAGGGAACCAGGGTGGCGCTCGACCAGACCGCCTTCTACCCCACAGGGGGCGGGCAGCCCCACGACACGGGGCGACTCGCCACAGCTGAGGTGACCGACGTGCGCAAGCAGGACGAGGAGGTGTGGCACACGCTGGACGGACCGGTGCCCGCCGTCGGTGAGCAGGTCGAGGGGGAGCTCGACTGGGGCAGGCGGCACGCCCTCATGCGCACGCACACGGCCCTTCACGTGCTGTGCGGGGTCATCTGGAACGAGTGGGGAAGGGCCGTCACCGGCGGAAACATGGAGCCACTGTCGGCCCGGATGGACTTCGAGTTCGATCCGCTGCCGGAGTCCTTCGGCCAGACGATCGAGGAGCGGGTCAATGCCGAGCTCGCCGCCGCCCGGAGTGTCAGTATCGAGTTCCTGCCCCGCCGCAGCGCGGTGAACGACGAGGACCTGATCCGGACGAAGGTGAACATGATCCCGGAATCGGTAACCGAGATACGCGTGGTGAACATCGTCGGGCTGGACAGACAGGCAGATGGGGGCACACACGTCCGGAGCACGGACGAGGTGGGCCGCGTCCGCGTCGTCAAGACCGAGTCGAAGGGAAAGGCCAACAAGCGGATCCGCATCGCGCTGCTCGACAGCTGAAGAGCGGGCTGCTGTGATCGGCGCATCCCGGAGCTGACACAGCCGCCTTTGGTGCCGGGAGCGCCGAGATTTTCCTGACCCCGCGCTCAGCTGCGGGTAGGCACCGCCTCGGGCTGGACCGGCTCCTCGCCTACGGCCGCGCTCTGCCGGGCCTCGACCACCGGCTCGGCACCCAGGAGTGACTCGGCCGGCCGTGCCTCGGCCACGAAGGCGGAGAGGATTCGCCGGAGCTCGATCGTGTTGCGGTCCGCCCGGGTGTGCACCTCGATTCGGAGATCGAGTGGCAGCGACAGGTCGTCGTAGCTGGACTGGACGCGCAGGTCCTCCGCAAGGACCTGCTGTTCGAAGGCGATGGCGCTCTCCCGCTCGGCGACGTCCGCACCGAGGTCGTTCCTCCACAGTGAGGTGTAGAGACGGCACTGCTCCTCGCTCTCGGGCTGAATGAAGAAGCCGATCACGCTTATCCCCTTCGTCTCGAGGAACTCGAGCCGAAGGGCGAGGAAGAACGGGGCCAGGTACCGGTAGGTCATGCGACGCGTCTGGACGAGCGGGCGTGTCCCGGCGGCGACGCCCGGGTCCTCGCGATTGGCGAAGGGGTGCTCGTAGACGACCTGGAACTCCCAGCCCTGGCGCTCCACGTTGTAGGGCTCGAGCGTCCTCGACTCGTCCGTGCCGAACGTGCCGGCGTGGACGAAGGGGAAATGGGCGAAGTCCAAGAAGTTGTCCGCCATCAGCCCTGCCCCGGCCCTCGCCCTCGTCGGCGCCAGCTCGAGGACTTCGAAGCCGGCGAGATCCGCCTCCGGGATCGAGGGCAGCCCAACCACGGGCGCCTCCGGAGCGATGAAGACCATGCCGAGCCGCTCGGCGACTCCTGCCGGCGCCCTCAGCCGGGCATTGCGAGGGAGCGCAGCGCCCGGGCCGAGGGCCGGGATATCGACGCACCGACCTGAGCTGTCGAAGCACCATCCGTGATAGGCGCAGCGAAGCCCCTCGCCCTCCCGCTCCCCGAGGGAGAGCGGAGCGAGGCGGTGAGGACAACGGTCCTCGAAGGCGACCGGCTCGCCCTCCCCGGCGCGGAACACGACGTACGGCGAGCCGAGGAGCTCCACTCTGAGCGGCTCCTCGCCCACCTCGCTAGACGCGGGCCACCGGGTGCCACGCCCGCCGCAGCGCCGGGTGGGTATTCGTCAGTCGCTCGAGTGTGGTTGGCGGTTCCATTGGCCTTGCTCCTTATCCGGCCGCCCACCCTCACCTGGTCGGCCGTCGACGTGGCCCGCAGTGTCGCGGACGTAGGCCTCCAGTGCTCGGACCAGGTCCTGGCGCCGACCCTCCTCGGCGAAACACGAATCTATAGACGTTCTCGCCACCGACTCGAGCTCATCCCTCCCCCAGCCGAAGGTGTGCGCCGTCGAGGCGTACTCGCCGGCGAGATCACAGCCGTAGATGAGGGGGTCGTCGGTGTTGAGTGATACCCGCACTCCGGCGGTTCGGAGCCGGTCGAGTGGATGGCGGGTGGGATCAGGTGTGAGCCCGAGGATCCGGTTGGAGGTGGGACAGATGTCGAGCGGCACCTGCCGGCTGGCGAGGTCTCTCACGAGGTGAGGATCCTCGATGGCACGGATGCCGTGGTCGATCCGTTCCGCACCGAGGATCTCGACGGCCTCTCGCACGCCCGCCGGGCCGCTCGACTCGCCGGCGTGGGCGCAGCGATGGAACCCGCGGGCGCCGGCCAGGGCGAAGGCCTCCGCGAAGCGGTCGTTGTTGGACCCGTGCTGCTCGTTGCCGTCGATGGAGAGCGCCACCACCCGCGAGTGCCGGGTCGTGGCCATCCACTCCACCAGCTCTCGGGCGGCCGAGGCCGACTGGCCCCTGTTGATGCTCAAGCAAAGGCCCGCCGGCGTGAGCCCGTCGGCCTCCGCCTGGCGGAATCCCGCCTCGAGAGCGTCCACCATGGCCGCGAGACGGTTGGCCCAGGACTGCCAGTGGACCGGCGTCACGATGACGTCGAGGTACTTCGTGCCCGCCGCCGCCGCCTGGCGGCAGGCGCTGTAGGCGATGGCAGCGAGGTCGTCTTGTCGGTCCATGAGTCCACAGGCAAAGTCGAGATAGCCGAGCAGGTCGACCAGGCTGCCTATCGACCCTGGCCCCTCGGGCCGGAGCCACTCTGCGGACACTCCATGCCGCTCGGCTGCGCGGCGGACGAGGGATCCCTCCATGCAGCCCTCGAGGTGGCAGTGGACCTCCGCCTTCGGCAGGCCGACGATCCACGGGTCGTCCCATCTCTGCTCGCCCGGCACAAGAGACAAGCTAGGGCTGCCGCTCACAATCCCACACAGGCCCTTAGTCGAGGCCTTCCCGAGCCCTAAGGCCAAGGGCTGTCATGCCGGCGAAAATAGGGATTCCTGTCGATGTGCTGCCCCACCTTAGAGGTCCATCGTCAACTGCGAAGAACCTCCACCATTTACAGGAGAACACAATGCTGACACTTCCCGAGCCCTTCATCCGCGCCGAGATCGCCTACCGGCGCGACCGGGCGCTGACCGGCGTCTCGAGCGCACGACGCGAGCGCCATGGCCTCTTCCTCACCCTGCGCCCCAGCCGGCGCCGTCCCTCCCCGGCCCCGTCGCCGGGGTACGGGCGGCTGGCCGCCACACAGCACTGCTGAGCCCGCCGTCCCACAGGCACCAGAGCAGCATGAGGGGCCGGGTGCGTCCGTCATGATTGCAGACGTGGCCCCCGAGACGACACTGGCACCCTTCGTCGGACGAGCCGAAGAGGTCCAGCGGCTGACAGAGCTCGTGGGCTTGGAGGGCGAGCCGGGCGGGCACCTCGTGCTCGGCGGCGACGCCGGCGTAGGCAAGAGCCGCCTCATCGACGAGCTCGGGGCACGGGCTCGGGCGGCCGGTTGGCGGGTGCTTGTCGGCCACTGCCTCGACTTTGGCGACAGCGCCATGCCGTACCTGCCCTTCAGCGACGCCTTCGGTCGTCTGGCCGCCGACGAGGTGGAGCTGGCGCAGTCCCTGGTCGAGGCCGGACCTTCCATCGCCCGCCTCTTGCCTGCTCAGCGTGTGCTGGCGGTGGCAACAGACGAGATGGAGCCGACCGAACCGGCGGCGCTGTTCGATGCGGTCTTCGGGGCCCTGTCCGAGCTGGGACGGCACGCTCCCCTGCTGTTCGTGGTGGAGGACGTCCACTGGGCTGACCAGTCGACCAGGGAGCTGCTCACCTTCCTTTTCACCCGGCGGTTCGCCGCGCCGGTGGTCGTGCTCGCCTCCTACCGGAGCGACGACCTCCACCGCGGCCACCGGCTCCGTCCCACGCTGAACGAGTGGGGACGGCTGCCGTCGGTCAGCGCGCCTCCAGCTCGGGCCGCTCGATGATCGGGAGATGCGGCTCCTGATCGAAGCGCTGCACCCCACCCCCCTGCCCGAGCCGGAAGTGCAGCAGCTCGTCGAGCGTGGCGAGGGCAACCCCTTCTTCATCGAAGAGCTCGTAGCCGCGGCCGAATCGGGCGGTGGTCGCTTGCCGACCGATCTGGCGGACCTCATGCTCGTCCGCCTCGATCGACTGGAGGACGACAGCCGTCTGGCGGTCCGGGCCGTCTCGGTTGTGGGCCGCCGGGCAGCTCACGGCTTGTTGGCCCGCGGCTCCGGTCTCGACGAG
Organism: uncultured Actinomycetota bacterium; assembly: GCA_963754255.1. Taxonomy (GTDB): domain Bacteria; phylum Actinomycetota; class Acidimicrobiia; order Acidimicrobiales; family Bog-793; genus CAVWEW01. Next base: position 267,401 of record CAVWEW010000001.1, on the reverse strand, counting down.
GCCTCCCTCGACCGGGCGCTGCGGGCGGCGGTCGAGGCAAACGTGTTGGTGGCCGCAGGTAGTGACGGCTACGCCTTCCGTCACGCGCTCCTCGCTGAGGCCGTCTACCAGGACCTGCTCCCCGGCGAGCGGACCCGGCTGCACGCGGCCTACGCCGAGGCGCTCGCCTCCCGCGAGGTGGCGGGCACCGCTGCCGAGCTGGCCCGCCATGCGCGGGCCTCCCATGACCTCGTGACCGCCGCCAGCGCCAGCATGACGGCCGGAGACGAGGCGATGGCCGTCGGCGGCCCTGACGAGGCGGCCCGGCATTACGAGCTCACCCTCGAGCTGGTCGCCGACGCCGACGTGGCGAGGGCCGTCAGGGCGACCGACGGCTCCTTTGACCGGGTCGACCTGGCCGTGCGGGCGACCATGGCGGCCGCTGCCGCCGGGCATCCCTTCCGGGCGATCGCGCTCGCCGAGGATCAGCTCGAGGCCTTGGCGGCGGAGGCGACGCCGCTCGAGCGGGCCCGGCTTCTCCACGCCTTGGCGACCGTGGCCCTCATCACCGACAGCAAGGTCGACGTCCTCGCTCTCACCACCGAGGCGACCCGGCTCGTCACGGCCGACCCCGGTGGGGCGCTCAGTGCCGCCGTGCTCTCCGTGCACGCCCGGGCCAACGCGGACCGGGCCCGCGACGAGGAGGCCGTGAGGTGGGCCGGGGAGGCACTCCGCCTCGCCACGGAGCTCGATCTGGCGGATGTCGCGGCCGATGCCGCCACCACTCTCGCCCGCCTCGGCGAGCGGTCGGGTGATCCCGCCGCCGCCGAAGCGTCTCTCATCCAGGCCGTCACCCGCGCCCGGGCGGCCAACGAGGTCACCGCGGAGCTACGCGGCCTGTTCAACCTCGGCAGCCTCTGCTACGAGCAAGGTCAGCTGCCACGGGCGCTCGAAGTCTTCCGTGAGTCCTGGCAACGGGCCAAGCAGGCTGGGCGCCCGTGGGCACCCTACGGCCTCGAGTCCCGGACGATGGCCGCCGTCGTCGCCCAGGTCGCCGGCAACTGGCAGCTCGCTGCCGAGACCGTCGACGTGAGCGGCGAGTCGCCTCCTGACTTGGCCGCGGCCGCCCTCGTGGCGGCCGGTTTGGCCGTGGCGGCCGGACGGGGCGACTCGAGCGCCCTCGAGCTGTTGCCGGGCCTCCGCCCGTGGTGGCACCGTGACGGGCTGGTCGCCATCCTGAGCGGCACCGCTTTCATCGACCTGCTCGCCGACCCGGGCGATGTCAAGGCCGCCGTGTCGATCCATGACGAAGTGGTGGCGATCGTGGCCGCACTGTGGCACCGACCCGACTTCCAAGCTCGTATCCGCCTCGGTGCGCTCCTGCTCGGCCAGCTTGCTTCGGCCGCCGCCCACGCCGGCACCGGCGAACGAGGAGATCTGGCTCGCCGCGGTGACGAGCTCGCCCGGGTGACGCTGGAGGTGGCCGAGAGAGGCCTCGCCTCTGGGCGCCGCCGGGGGCCGGAGAGCGAGGCGTGGGTGGCGCGGGTCGCAGCCGAGCATGCCCGCCTGCGCTGGCTGTCGGGTGTCGACCCACCTGCCGAGGGCGTTCTCCTCGACCTCTGGCGCCGGGCGGTGGACAGCTTCGGTCACTTCGGACATGTATACGAGACGGCCCGCTCGCGCGCCCGGCTGGCAGCGGTGCTCCGGGCGGCGGGCGACACCGCCCAGGCCTCGGAACAGCTCGCCGCGGCCCGCGAGGTGGCGAGGCAACTCGGCGCCGAGCCGCTGCTCCGCGAGCTTCGCGCCCTCGGCGGTGAGGAGAGATCAGCTCCGCGGCCGTCCCCGGCCCGGCGCCACGTGCCGCTCACACCCCGCGAAGAGGAGGTCCTCGGGCTCGTCGCCGAGGGCCGGAGCAATCGTGAGATCGGGCTCCAACTGTTCATCAGCGCCAAGACGGTCAGTGTCCACGTGTCCAACATCCTGTCCAAGCTCGACGCCGCCGGACGCACCGAAGCAGTCGCCGTCGCCCGCCGGGCTGGACTGCTCGGCGAGGGGGAGACCAGAGCAACTGAGTAGTCTCGGCAAGGATGTCGTTGACTGCAGCCGGCAACGGGGAGGGCTCGCCAGCGGGGCTGAGAATGTGGAAGCAGCTGTTCCTGATCGGTCTCGTTGCTTTCCTCTCGATCACGATCCTCAGCTACCTGCTTCATTGGAGCTGGACCGGCTTCAGCGGCAACGGGACCGTGTGGGACTGGCTCAACCTCTTCCTCCTCCCTATCGCCGTCTCGCTCGTGCCGCTCGTTTTCGAGTCCTCCACGAAGGCCGTTGCCACGATCCTCGTCTCGTTGTGCCTCCCGCTCACAGTGCTGTTGATCGGGGGCTACGGCTTCAACTGGAGCTGGACAGGCTTCGAGGGCAACACCTTGTGGGACTGGCTCCACCTGCTGCTCGTGCCCGCCGCCATACCCCTCGCCGTCCGCGGGGCCGGCAATGCCAGGGCCAGGCGGCCCGGGTCGTCGACCGCGCCGCCGAGTCCGGCCGGCGCCGAGGCCGGCCCGGGTACTCCCGGAGAGTCACCGGCAGAGGCCCCCTCGGGCTATCGGGATGCCTCCCGTCTGTCCCCTCCCCGGGCGACCCGGTCGTCGGCGCCCCGGTGAGGCCTGCCGCGCTCCGACGGGCTCAGCCCTCCAGGCTGGCGAGGCCGAGCACGGCAAGACGCCAATCGTCGTAGTCCATGTCCGGCCACAAGTTGGCGTAGTCGGGCGGGCTCTCCACCTGGTAGCCCTGGGCCATGCTGGCCAGCTCCTGAGCCGAGTTGCCCGACGAGGCGACCGTCACTGCGAGGGCCTCCGGGGCGCGATCGGCCCGGAGGGCGTGAGCAAGGACACGCAGCAACGCCACGCGGGCACGGTGGTCGTCGGGGGCGGAGAGCTTCGGCGGCAGGTTGCCGGGCACGAGGACCACCTGGGCGTCCCGCCCGAGCAGTGGCAGCACGGCTTCGGCACAGCGGTACCGAAGGAGGATCCCGAACTCCAACAGCGCCTCGATCTGGCCGGTGACGCTCTGCGCGTCGGCATGGATGTCGACGGGCAACTGGACGTAGGCGTCGAGCGACCGCGGTGCGAGCTCGAGCTCCGCGTCCAGGCGCTGCAGGGCATCGAGCCCTTCGGCGCGCAGGACCTCGAACCCCGCCGCCTCCAGGACGCCAGCCACCTCTTCGACGCGCTGCGGCGAACCGGTGACGAGTGCTCGCTTGGTCATTCTGAGCGTCCCCCTCGTCGCATCACGGGATAGGACGCCACTGTAACGAAGCCAGCCCGGCCGAGTCCACAGGTCCCAGCGGCCAGATGACCCACCGCTTGACAAACATCCGCGTGCTGTATAATCTAGCAGCTAGTCCGATCAATCGAACAGGAGCCATGATGGCCACGAGAACCAAGACCACAGTTGACAACCAGCTCGCCGAGATGCTTCACGTCGCCCGGCAGCAGACCCTGCAGGCACTGAAGCAGAACCAGACCCTGGCGCTCGACGCCACGGCGGCCTGGGCCGATCTCTTCGGCAAGATGAGCCCGCAGTTCCAGGAGATCCCGGCCGGACTGCCGGACCTCACCGAGGTCGTCTCGGAAGGCTTCTCGTTCACGAGGGAGCTGGCCGAGGCGCAGTCCAACTTCGCCACGAGCCTGTTCAGCGCGCTCGCCACGGCGGCCACGGTCGCCAGCTGAGCAACTCCGCCCGGCGCAGCAGCGAGCATCCTTGCTCGCCGCCTGCGCCCGGCGAGGGTCGAGGACGAGGAGCTTGCATGGCGAATGACGAGAACGAGCCAAATGAGCCGAACGAGCAGATAGAGGCGCTCGGTGCCGCCATCAGGGCCCAGCGCAAGCTGGCCAACCTGTCACTGCGCCAGCTCGCCGGCATTGCCGAGATCTCCAACCCGTACCTGAGCCAGATCGAGCGTGGCCTGCACGCTCCCTCGGTCCACGTGCTGCGGTCTATCGCCAACGCACTCAGCCTCTCGGCCGAGACGCTGCAGGGCCAGGCCGGTGTGATCGGCGAGGAGATATGGCCCCGCCACGATGCCCGCGCTCGTGAGGAGGCCGCCAAGGCCACCGAGCTCGCAGTGCGGCGAGACGCCTGGCTCACCGACGAACAGAAGGCGGCACTGCTGGCCGTCTACCGCAGCTACCGGGACGCCAACCTCCGCCAAGGAGCCCCATCGGGCGCCGGCCCCGCCCGGTCCGCAGATGATGCGCCGCGTCCGCGATCCGCCCGCCGGGCCTCCCCGTCGACCGGCAACTCGGGGAGCCGTCCTCAGCGGCCGAAGAAGACCGGATCCTGAGAAAGCGGCGGTACCCGGAGTCATCCGGAGAGGGTGACACGGCGGCGTCGCCGGGCCGGGCAGCTGCGCGCCTAGACATCCCACGGCCGTAAATGTCAAGCGGCAACCCGCTGGCGGTGGCCCCACGCCATGTACTCGTCGTAGAGGGTGCCGTGGGCGAGGCAGCCATGGAGGATGCCCACGAGACGGTTGCCGAGAGCACGCAGTGCCCGGTGGTGGGTGTCGCCTGACGCTCGTCGCTCGTCGTAAAAGGCTCGCGCTCCGGGGCTGGCGGTAAGAGCAGCAAAAGCCCACAGGTAGCAGGCATCGGCGAGCCTGCGGTTGCGTGCGAAGCGGGCAAGGACGACCTTGTGCTTGCCGGAGGCCTTCGTGATGGGCGACGTGCCGGCGTAGTTCTTGCGAGACTTGGCGTCGGCATAGCGGTTCGGGTCGTCCCCGAACTCGCCGAGCACCCGGGCGCCGAGGACCATCCCGAGTCCTGGCAGGGAGCGGATGACCTTGGCGTCCGGGTGCTGCTCAAAACGGTCAGCCAGCTGTGCCTCGAGTTCTCCGATCTGACGGTTGCACACAATGATCACCCGAACAAGGGCTGAGACCGCAGCACCCATCGCCTCGGCGACGAGCGGGGGGGCCGCCGGCTGGGCAGCTCGAAGGGCGGCCTGGATCTCGGCTGCACGCTCGTCTACCCGGCGCTGACGCCCGCCCCGCCGTAGCCCAGCAGCGATCTTCGAGCGCGAGAGCTGACGGCCAAGGGCCGGCGTCGGAGCGATGGCGAGGACTTCGAGGGCGTCGGAAGAGGAAAGCTCTCCGAGGCCCAGAAGCGCCCCGGGATAGAACTCCCGCAGGCTCGAGCGAAGCTGGTTGGCCTGGCGCTGGCGGGTCCAGATGAGGCTCTGGTGCGCTCGCGCCATTACCTTCACGGCTTCGGCGAGCTCGCTGTCTCCAGCGACTTGGCGGTGGTTGTGGGCGTCGGTCCGCGCCAGCTCGGCGAGCAGGTAGGCATCCCCAGGGTCGGACTTGGCACCCGAGGTGGAGTGGCGTTCCCGGTAGCGCGAGACCGAGAGCGGGTCATTCACCACAGGAGGGTTCTCAAAATGGTGACAAAGGGCGGCGCTGCGTCAGATTCAAGCCCAGAGGCAACCGACGGAGCCGATCTCGATTACGCCACCCGGCTCTTCGGCGGCAGCATGGAGGACGTCTCCAGCCTGCTGGAGGCGCTCGCCGGCTCGAGCCGGGCCTTCCCAGGGGCCATGACCGAGCTGGGCTACACGGAGGCGAAGGTGTGGTTCAAGGCCGTGCAGCGCTGCTTCGGCGCCTCCCCCCCTCCGGAGGTGGAGCCGGCGCCGGGTGACAGGCGCTTCGCCGATCGTGCCTGGAGGGAGAACCCGGCCCTGCGCGCCATTGCCGAGAGCTACCTGGCCGGGTCGAAGACGGCCCGCCACCTCGTCAGGTCCGCCGGCGGCCCGGCCGACGGCCGGGGGAGGCTGGCCTTTGTCACCGAGCTCCTCCTCGACGCTCTCGCCCCCACGAACGTCCCCTTCCTCAACCCGTCGGTGATGAAAGAGGCGCTCGACACCGGCGGGCTCAGCCTGCTGCGGGGAGCGGGGAACTTCGTCGACGACCTCGTGCGCAACGGCGGCCAACCGCGACAGGTCGATGCCTCCCCCCTGCACGTCGGCCAGGAGCTGGCGGCTACGCCGGGGCGGGTGGTGATGCGCAACGAGCTCGTGGAGCTGCTGGTCTACGAGCCGCAGACCAAGCGCGTGCACGAGGTGCCCATCCTCGCCAGCCCGCCCTGGATCAACAAGTACTACATCATGGATCTCGCCCCCCGCCGTTCGTTCCTCGAGTTCGCCGTGCAGAACGGCTTCACGGTCTTCTGCCTCAGCTATCGGGATCCCGACCGCGAGATGAGCCGGCTCGGCATGGACGACTACCTGAACGACGGCCTGCTCGCCGGCCTCGACCGCGTCGAAGAGCTCACCGGGGCGCGCCAGACGGCCCTCTTCGGGCTCTGCCTGGGCGGCACTCTTCTAGGGATACTGCTCGCCTATCTGGCCGCCCACGGCGAGGCCGACCGCATCGCCTGGTCCGCCATGACCAATACCCTCATCGACTTCTCCGAGCCGGGCCAGCTCGGCGTGTTCACCGGGGAGAGCTCCATCGCCGCACTCGAGGAGGTCATGAAGAAGAAGGGGTTTCTCCCGGCCTCCATGATGCGGGGAACCTTCGACTGGCTCCGGAGCACCGACCTCATCTGGAACTCGGTCATCGCCAACTGGTACGAGGGCAAGCAGCCCGCCGTCTTTGACATCCTCGCCTGGAACGCAGACAGCACGAACCTGCCGGCGCGGATGCACTCGCAATACCTGCGCTCGTGCTACCTCGAGAACCGGCTCGTCGAGCCGGGTGCCTTCGAGATCCTCTCGACGCCGATCGACATGAGCAAGGTGACTACCCCCCTCTACGTCCTCGGCGCCGAGGCGGACCACATCGCCCCTTGGCGGAGCACCTACCGGGCCACCCAGCTCGTGAGCGGCGAGGCGACCTACACGCTCACCTCGAGCGGCCACATAGCCGGGATCGTGAACCCGCCCGGCAACCCGAAGGCCCGCTATTGGACGCGGCCCGACTGTCCCCCGGATCCGGACGACTGGCGAGAGGGTGCCACCGCCCACGAGGGCAGCTGGTGGGAGGATTGGCTGGCGTGGGCATCGCCGCGTTCGGGAAAGCTGGTCGCTCCGCCGGAGCTTCCGGCGGGGGCGAAAGCGCCGGGCCGGTACGTGGCGAGCCGGAAGGACGACTGAACAGCGGGCTCCTCTCGGCCGCCGGTCGACAGCTGAATCCGAGGCATGGGAAAGGGAGGAAGCCGTGGGGACGTTTTCCGGACGGGTGGCCATCGTCACCGGTGGCACCAGGGGCATCGGCGCGGCCATCACGACAGCACTGGCGGCAGAAGGCGCCGTGGTGGCCGCCGGTTACAGCCGCGACAGCGGCTCCGCCGAGCAGTTGGAGAAGCGCCTGCAGGCCGAGGGGCAATCAATCTCCTGCCACCAGGGCAACGTCGGGCAGCCGGACGACTGCCGCCGGGTCTTCGACGAGGTGCGCCGAGCTGCACGGCAAGGTCGACATCCTTGTCAACAACGCCGGCATCACGGTGGACAAGACGGTCCGGAGGATGACAGTCGACGAGTGGCACGCCGTCCTCAGGGTCAACCTGTCCGGCGCCTTCTACATGGTGAAGGCGACACTCGACCACATGGTCGAACAGGGTTACGGCCGGATCGTCAACATCAGCTCCATAATCGGCGAGACGGGCAATATCGGCCAGGCGAACTACGCCGCGTCGAAGGCGGGGCTGTTCGGCTTCACGAAGAGCCTTGCTCTCGAGACCGCACGGAAGAACATCACGGTGAACTGCGTCGCCCCGGGATTTGTCGACACCGAGATGGTGGCGGCCGTACCGAAGGACGCACTCGACCGGGTCATCGAGAAGATCCCGGTCGGGCGCCTGGCCAACGCGGAGGAGATCGCCCGGGCGGTGACGTTCCTCTGCGACGAGAAAGCCGGCTACATCACCGGGGCCGTGCTGGCGGTGAACGGCGGGATGGAGATGTAGCCGATGACCGCCGCAGCCGCGGCCGCTGCTGGTGACCGGGGAAGAACGCGGGCGCACCTCGATGAACAAGGTCCCGAAGCCGCCGGCTCGGAGCAGGAATGAATTCTCGCCCCACAGGACCCGGCCGGTATGATCCTTCCACGGAGGCCGGCGCGTGATCTTCGAGCAGTACTTCCTGAGCTGCCTGTCGCAAGCTTCCTATCTCGTCGGCGACGAGACGACGGGCTGTGCTGCAGTGATCGACCCCCGGCGGGACGTGTCCGACTACCTGATCGCTGCAAGTCGGCGCGGTCTTCACATCGAGCACGTCATCGAGACGCACATCCATGCCGACTTCGTCTCCGGCCACCTCGAGCTGGCCGCGGCCACCGGAGCAGAGATCTGCTTCGGGCGGGGCGCCAAGACCGAGTTCCCGGCGCGCCTGCTCGGCGACGGAGAGCGCATCGTCCTCGGTGAAGTCTCCCTCGAGGTCCGGGCGACCCCAGGACACACTCCCGAGTCCATCTGCCTGGTGGTCTACGAGCACGGCGGTGACGCCGTCCCCTACGGGGTGCTGACCGGCGACACGATGTTCGTCGGGGACGTCGGCCGGCCCGATCTGCTGGCGGGCCAGGGGGCTACGCCGAGCCAGCTCGCCTCGCTCCTGTTCCGCTCACTTCACGAACAGCTGCTGAGCCTGCCCGACGAGACGCGGGTGTACCCGGCGCACGGGGCGGGCTCGGCCTGCGGCAAGAACCTCTCGAGCGAGACCTGGTCGACGATCGGCCAGCAGCGGCGAAGCAACCACGCGCTCATGCTCGACAGTGAAGACGATTTCGTCGCATCGGTGACGGCGGGACAGCCGAGCGCGCCCGCCTATTTCCCATACGACTCCCACCTCAACTGCGAGAGGCACCCGCTGCTCGACGACCACTTGGCGCCGGAGGCGTTGAGCCTGTCGCAGGTGCTCGACCGGCAGGGCTCCGGTGCGGTCGTGCTCGACACCCGCGACCCGCCCGATTTTGCCGCCGGCCACCTGCGGGGGGCGATCAACGTCGGGCTCGGCGGGCGCTTCGCCGAGCTGGCCGGGGCGGTCCTTCGATCCCACCGACGACATTGTCCTCGTGTGCGATGCCGGCCATGCCACAGAGGCCCGTGTCCGCCTCGGCCGGATCGGGTTCGACAAGGTGGCCGGCGCCCTCGAGGGCGATGTGCGCGCCGCCATGGCCGAGGTGCCCGACCTCACCGATCAGCAGGCACGCATGACGGCCGGGGAGCTCGCCGCGGAGCTGGCCGGTGACAATCCTGGCGTGGTGGTGCTCGACGTCCGGGGCACAGGCGAGCGCGAGTCCGGCGCTATCGAGGGCTCGCTCAGCGTGCCGCTGGCCGAGCTGCTCCGCCGCATCGACGAGATCCCCTCTGACCGTCCCGTCGTGGTGCACTGCGCCAGCGGCTACAGGTCCTCCATCGCCGCCAGCGTCCTTGCTCGTCACGGCCACCTATCAGTGTCCGACCTCGTCGGCGGCTACGAAGCCTGGACCGGGTTGAAAGACGGCCCAGCCGGCTGACGCCTTCTCAGCGCTCCCGGGGAGCAAGGGCGGTGTACTCCCGGCGGTAGAGCGACGACTCGTGATCTCGGGGGGGACGTCGAACTCCTCGGCATAACGACGGCCGGCCCAGACGGCGGCGGCGATGGTCGCCGGCGCCCAGGCGTCGCCGGCGGACCGCACGGATTTCACGCCGTGGCTCGCCCATTCGTCCTTCCTCGCCTCGAGAGCGGTCAACAGCGCGTCACGGGGCAGCCGAGCCGTGACGAGGACGACGACGTCGGCGGCGACCGAGCGTTCCGAACCGGTGAACACACAAGCCGTTCGGGCCTCGGCTCGGTAGATCCCGACCAGGGCCCGGTTCGCCTCCACCGTGACGCCGGCGGTGCGCACCCGCCGTTGGACCGCTGCAAGCTCCAAGGTGTGCGACGTCCACGACGACACATTGGGGGCCGGAGTGACCAGGCGGACGGCATGGCCCCGGGACGCCAGCAGCTCGGCCAGCACCCCACCCAGGTAAAAGTGGTCGTCGTCGTAGATCACCACCTGCCGGGGCGTCGCGTCCGGTCGGGTAAGAGCATGCGCCGGCGAGAAGAGGTCGTCCGGCGTGACGACGACCGCATGCTCCTCGATCGGAATGGCGCTCGTGTGCCACCGCCCTACGCCGTCGTCGCGCCAGACCGATCCGGTGGCGACGAGGACGTCGCTGAAGCCGTAGCCGAGGGCGTCGTCGGCGGTGATGTTGCTCTCCCTGTAGACCTCCACCGTGTCGCATCGGCCAAGTTGCCCGAGCCGGTAGTCGACGACCCGGCGCCAGGTGCCCAGCCCCGGCAGGGAGGCTTCTCTGGCCACGCGACCGCCGAGCTCCCGCGTGGCTTCGGCGAGCACGACGCGATAGCCGCGCCGGCCGAGGCTGCAGGCGGCTTCGAGGCCCGTCGGCCCCGCTCCGACGACGAGAACGGCGGCGTCGGAGACCTTCGGCCGGATCCTCTCCGGGTGCCATCCCCGGCGCCACTCCTCCCCCATCGCCGGGTTCTGCGTGCAGCGGATCGGCGACATGGTCATGTCGCCGGCGACGCAGATGTTGCAACCGATGCACTCCCGTATCTCGTCGATACGACCCTGCTCGATCTTGGCCGGGAGGAAGGGATCGGCGATCGACGGCCGGGCGGCTCCGATGAAGTCGAGGACTCCGTGTCTCACCTGGTGAACCATCGAGTCCGGCGAGGTGAAGCGGCCCACTCCGATGACCGGCTTCGCAGAGAGCTGTTTCAGCCCGGCGATGAGCGGCTCCTGCTCGCCTTCGGAGGCGAAGCGTGAAGAGGCGGAGTCGAGATCCCAGGTGCCGGCGACGAAGTCCCACACATCAGGGAGGTCGTCGAGGAGGCCGATCAGCTCGTCCGCCTCCGGCCGGGGAACCCCGGAGCCTCCGGGAGCCTCGGCGATGCTCAGCCGGCAGGCCACCGCCGCCCGACCTTCGCATGCCTCGCGGGTGTCGCTCATGATCTCCCTCAACAGCCTCGCCCGGTTGGCGAGGGAGCCGCCGTACTCGTCGGTGCGCTGGTTGTACCGGGGGGAGAGGAAGTGCTGCAACACGCTCAAGTTGTGCCCGGCGTAGACGTAGACGACGTCGAACCCGGCCTTGAGGGCGCGGCGAACGGCCTGGAGGTGCCAGCCTCTGAGGGCGGCGATGTCCGTCTTCGACATCATGCGCGCCTGTACAGGGTCGTGCGCCCATGTCGTCACCGGCAGGTGGGCCGGTCCCATCGGGGCCTCCCGGCTCGACAGGTTCGCGGAGTTCATGCCGTTGTGGGCCAGCTCGACAGCCGCCAGGGCGCCCCCGTCGTGGATGGCATCGGCTATCCGGGCGAGCGCCGGTATGTCACCGTCGTCCCAGAGGCGCAGCTCGATGTAGGGAGTGATGTCAGAGCTCGGGTGGATCTCCACTTCCTCGGTGCTCACGATCGCCCAGCCGCCCTCTGCTTTCACCCGCCTCATGGCCGCCTGCGCCGTCGGGTCGCGATATCCCATCCCGTTGCAGTGGGGCACCTGGACGAAGCGGTTCTTCGCCCGCACCGGGCCGAGCTGCACCGGCTCGAACAGGACGTCGTAGCGGGCATCGCGGCCGGTCTCGCCTGGCGAAGCGGTGCCGGCCGCCCGGCTCGTGTCCTCCACCGCCGTCACCTCGCGGCTTCTCCTGTCGCCTCGGCATCCGGGGCACCCTGACCGGCCATGCAGGCGAGCACCCGCTCGGGGGTGATCGGCAGCCGTGAGGGCCACCCGCCCACGGCATCGGCGATAGCGGCGGAGATGGCCGCCGGGGGCGGGCCGATAGGAGGTTCACCGATGCCGCGGGCACCGAAGGGACCGAGGCCCTCGCCGGACTCGAGAACGACCGTCTCGATATCCGGCACGTCGGTGAAGGTCGGGATGAGGTACTGGAAAAGGCCGCCCGTCAGGTTCACCCCTTCGTCAACCGTCACCTCCTCGAGCAGCGCCATGCCGATGCCCTGCACCGCTCCGCCGGAGATTTGGCCCTCCACCGATCGGGGGTTGATGGCCCGCCCGACGTCGTGGGCGGCGATGTAGCGGAGAATCACGACCTGTCCAGTGTCGAGGTCGACCTCGAGGTCGCAGAGGTGCGTCCCGAACGTGAAGTCGGGAAACACCCGGTTCGTCTCGAGGTTCCTCTCTACCGGCCGGCCCTTCGGCCCATAGAACGTCCCGAGCATCTCGATGGGGACGTTGCGGCGACGGCAAATGCCGAGCGCGTCGGGCGTCGACACCGTGGCGGCGCCGACGGCCACACCAGCCTCGGTCATGCGCAGCGACCCGGCGGCGGCTCCCGTCTCCTCGGCCACAGCAGACAGGATGCCCTCGCGCAACGAGACGCTCGCCTCATAGACAGCGTTGCCGGACATGAGCAGCTGGCGTGTGGCGGTCGTGGTCCCGGCGAGCGGCGTGAGCGACGAATCGCCGAAGTAGACAGTGATGTCGTCCATCACCACGGCGAGCACCTCCGAGGCGATCTGGGCGAGCGATGACGCCTGCCCGCCGCCGATGTCCGGTACGCCGCAGCGGACGGTGAGCGAGCCGTCGAGCTGAAAGCCCACCCAGGCGGCCGCCGAGTCGTTCAGCCACACCAGGCGGCCGTAGGACTGCATGTTCGAGGCGATGGCGCGGCCGACAGCCTTACGCCGGCCGGTCGGATGCGGCTTTACCCCGGCCAGCTCGTAGACGGCGTCGATCGTCTCGCCGAGGAGCACCTCGGTGTCGAGGCGCTGCCCGACAGGCAGTGTGTCCCCCCGGACGAGGGCGTTGTGCTTGCGCAGCTCGCCCGGCGTGACGCCGAGCTCGGCGGCCAGCCGGTTCATCTGCGACTCGTACCCGAAGACCACCTGCATCCCTCCGAAGCCGCGAAAGGCCGATGTGGGCGGGTTGTTGGTGTAGGCGCACCGGGCGCGCAGCCGGACGGCGCCGCTCCGGTACGGCCCGCAGGCATGGACCGCGGAGTACAGAAGGACGAGGGCGGAAAGGTAGGCGTAGGCGCCGGCATCCGCCGTGATCTCGATGTCCTGGCCGAGAATGGTCCCGTCTGCTCGGGCGGCGGTGCGGTACGACAGTCGCATCGGGTGGCGCTTGGCCCGGGCGAGCAACGACTCGTCGCGGGTCCACTGCATGCGCACGGGCCGCCGGGTCCGCCATGCGGCCAGCGCCACGTACGGCTCGACGGTCATGTCCTCCTTGCCCCCGAAACCTCCCCCGACGTAGGGAGCCGTCACCCGCACCTTCGACTCGGGGACGCCGAGGATCCGGGCCACGTCGCGGTAGTGCTCGACCACCTGGGTAGCCACCCGGATGTTCAACACCCCGTCGCTGTCGAGCCAGCCGACCCCGGCTTCGGGCTCGAGGTATGCGTGGTCGACGAGCTGGGTGTGGTAGGTGCCTTCCACCACGACGTCCGCGCCGGCAAAGGCCGCCTCCACGTCGCCCCGGTCGATGTCCCACTCCGCCAGGAGGTTGCCGTGCTCGTGCACCAACGGCGCGCCGGCCGCCAGCGCCGCATCGGGATCGAAGACCCCGGGCGCCTCCTCGGTCTCGATCTCGACGAGCTGGCAGGCTTCTGCCAGGACATCCTCGCTCTCGGCGACGACGAGCGCGACCGGCTCACCGTGGAAGCGCACGTGCTCGGTGGCGAGCACCTCCATGCTCGCCCGGAGCGCCGACACCCGCACCGTCTGGCCCGGCACGTCCACCCAGATGGTGTTGTGCGGCACGTCCTCCCCGAGAAAGACCCCCACCACACCCGGCAGCTCGCGTGCGTGTGAGACGGTGCGACGGACGATGCGGGCCGAGGGCACCTGGGAGCGGACGAGGCGGGCGTGCAGCATCCCCGGCAGGCTGTGGTCGCCGGCGTACGAGGTGGTGCCGGCCACCTTCTCCAGCTGGTCGTGACGAGCGAGCGACTGGTGGACCACCCGCAGCTCGTCGACCTTGGAGCTGCGGATCTCCTCCAAGCTCATGTCGCCGCCTCTCCGGCGAACGTCGCCTCGATGGCGTCGAGGATGGGCCCATAGCCCGTGCAGCGGCACAGGTTGCCGTGCAGGGCCTCGCGAAGCTCGGGCCGCGAGCGCGGCGCATCCTCGGCGAGCACCGCCGCCGCGGCCACGAGCATCCCCGGCGTGCAGAATCCGCACTGGGCAGCGTGGTGCTCGTGAAAGGCGCGCTGCAGCCGGGAGAGCGACCCGTCCGGCTCGCACAGGCCGGCCGCCGTGACGATCGTCGCCCCCTCGACCTGAGCCGCGAGGACGATGCAGCTCGAGACGGGCACGCCGTCGACGAGCACGGCGCAGGCGCCGCAGATGCCTTCGCCACAGCCGTACTTGACGTCTGTCGTACCCGTGAGATCCCGCAACCATCGCAACAGCGACAGATGCCCGCCGCCGGTGCGCTCCAGCCGGCGGCCGTTCACCTCGAAGGTCAAGGTCACCTCCCCCGTCATGCCGCCTCCGACCGGCCATAGGCCTCGTCGAGGGCCCTGCGCAGGAGGACGGGAAGCACCAGGCGACGGTACTCGGCCGTCGCGTTCGAGTCGCTCGGCGGGTCGATGCCCTCGAGCGTGCTCACCCGGTCGGGCAGGTCCTTTCTGCCGGCGCCGGACAAGGCCGCCTCCACAGCGCCGAGACGGACGGGCCGCTCGCCGACGGCGCCGACACCGACGCGGGCCTCGACCACCGCCCCGCCTGCTGTCCGCAACAGGACGGCCACCGCAGCCACGGCGAAGTCCCCCGTTCGGCGCGACAGCTCGAGGAAGCTCCATCCCCAGCCGGCTCCGAGCGCCGGCAGGCGGACCCCGGTGACGAGCTCGTCAGGCGCCAGCTGTGTGGACAGGAACGACAAGGGCAATTCCTCCGCCGGGATCGTCCGGGCCGACCGGCCGTCGGTGACAGATACCACCGCCCCGAGGGCCGTCATGACAAGGGGCAGCTCGGCGGCCGGGTCAGCGTGGGCCAAGCTCCCGCCGAGCGTCCCCCGGTTGCGCACCCGGGAGTTGCCGATGTGCCGGGCCGCCTCGGCGGCGAGCGGCTGGTGCCGCCGCAGGTTCTCGTCTTGGGCCAGCCGGGCGTGGGTGGCCAGTGCGCCGATCTCGACAAAGCCGTCCGGGTCGATGCCGGTGATCTCCGCGAGTCCCTCGAGGCGAGAGATGTCGATGACGGCCGACGGCTCGATGAGGCCGGCGTTGACCATCGGCAGGAGGCTCTGACCGCCGGCGAGCAGCCGGGCTTCGTCGCCGTAGCTGCGCAACATCTCGCAGGCGTCTGTGACCGTGGCAGCGCGCTCGTAGCGGAACGGCTTCACGAACATCGTGAACTCCAGATGGTCGGGGCAGTGCTCGACACAGCCTCTCGGTCCAGACGACAGGGACGCAACAGTTGGGGGGCCGCCCTTACAGGGGGGGTGCCGGCGCGGGCTCGGCGAGGTCCGGTACGACCGGAGACCAGTGAGGCTCCAGCCCGAGCACGGCTGCTCCGTTCAGCTTCGTCATCTTCTCCAGGTACTCGTACGGCACGCCCAGCTCGAGCAGGGCAGCGAGCAGCATGCGCAGTCCTTCGGGATGGGGCGGGCCGGCGAACTGGCCCAGGTCAGAGCCGAGCACGAGGTTGTCGCCCTTCAGCTCGGTGATCCAGGAAGCGAGCTCCTCGGGCTGCTGCTCCCAGAAGATGGGCGAGACGCAGGAGGAGGCGACGTACTCGATGGTGGCACCGTTGGCTATCAGCTCCTTTTGCACCTCGAGGTCGAGCTTGCACAGCGACCAGTTGGCGTGGGTGACGATGAAGCGGGTCACGCCGGCCTTGCGGGCCGCCTCGAGCAGTGTCCTTATCTCGTCGAGGGAGAGGTGCCCCGTGGCGAGGGCGACGTCGTTCTCGGCCACGATCTCGCAGATCGTCCGGGCCGCCGGCGACAGCGTGCGCCCGTCCTCCTCGAACACGGTCACACCCTCGCCGGGTAGTTGCTTGCGCAGCCGGCCGAACTGCGGGTAGTCGGGCATGGAGAAATAATCCGCATGATGCTTGGCGTGGTTGGAAGGCATCCACACCACCCTCGCCCCGTAGTGGATCGCCGCCTCGGCCACATAAGGGTTGAGACCACCGACGGAGCGGTTGAGGACGACGGCCCCGATGGCCTCGACACCGGGGTACATGCGGTTGACGTAGTAGGCACGGCCGGTAGTGGAGGCGTCATGGTCCTTCAGCACGAATCCCCGCATGCCGAAGTCGGTCGCCGTCTCTGCGAGGGCGGCATCGTCTATGTGCCGCTTGAACAGGGCCGGGGCGGTATGGGCGTGCATGTCGATCGCTCCGCGGAGCAGCTCCAGGTCCGGCCGGTCGTCCACCGCTGCTCCCGTCTGCTTCTCAGGGTGCGAAGTCCCTCTCGGATGTCGGGAGGCGAATGTTAGCATCGGCGCCATCGTGTGACGCCGAGGAGACGGGGTGGAAGTGCCGTACATCGAGGTGAAGGCGGTGGAGGGCCGGTTCCAGGTGGAAGGGGCGGCAGAGCGGCTGATCGCCGCGCTTGACAGACGCCGCCTGCGAAGTCTTCGGCGAAGAGTCGCGATCCCAGATCTGGGTCGTCGTCGAGGGGGTGCCGCGCCGCCCACTTCGGCGTCGGCGGCCGCCCGCTCGGCTGAGGAGGCTCCGCCGTGCCGCGCCGGCTGTTGTCGACGAGCCTCACCGCGGGTGACTCGGCGATCCCGCAGATCGTCGGCGGGAGCGGCGTCTACTTCGAGCTCGCTGACGGGCGCCGAGTCATTGATGCCAGCAACACGGCCGCCCCGCTCGGGCATTGTCATCCCGAGATGGTCGAGGCGATCCGGCGAGCTGCCTCGGCGCCGGTCGTCAACGAGGGCTGGCGGTGGGAGGAGCGCGACCAGGCCGCAGAAGAGCTGCTCGCGGTGGCATTCGGCGACGAGCCATGGGCCGGCGCCGTCCGGTTCTTCGTCAGCGCGAGCGAGGCGAACGACGTCGTCCTCGCCCTCTGCCAGGCACTGACCGGCCGGGCGCCGCTCGTCACCCGCGAGCGCGCCTACCACGGGGGCGCCGGGCTCTCACGCGACCTCACCGTGCAGCCGCAGTGGCATGGCGGCCTGTCGTCCCCGGCAGGGGTGGCCGCCCCGCCCCGCCTGGCAGAAGTGCGTCAGCTCGCCTGCCCATGCGGCTCGCGGGTGACCGATGATCCGGGCCAGCCGCTCGACGCCGGCTGGACGAGAGACGCCCAGTCCAAACTCGAGGGCGCAGCCGCCGTCCTGCTCGACTACAGCCAGGGCGGGACCTACCACCTGCCGGACTACCAGGATGCCGTCGCCGCCCTGGCCGAGAAGGCGGGCGCATTCTGGATCGCCGATGAGACCGTCACCGGGTTCGGGCGGGTCGGCGGCTGGTTCCAGTTCCAGCAGGCCAGGTCCCGACCCGACTTCGTCACGCTCGGCAAGTGCATGACCGCCGGCGGGGCGGCGGGAGGAGCCGTCGTCGTCTCCTCCCGGGTGATGGATCTTCTCGAGGGCTCCAGCTGGCAGAGCTACTCCACCTATCGCGCCCACCCGGTGGCGATGGCGGCACTACGCGCCCATCTGGGTGTCTCGGCACGCGACGGCATCTGGCGACGGGCGCTCGATCTCGACGGGGACATGCTCGAGCGCCTCTCCAAGCTCGCCACCGCCCACCCGAGTGTGGCCCGGATCGACGGCCGCGGCCTGCACTGGACCGTGGAGCTGCACGGCCCGGACTGGCGGCAGTGGCGGGGCGAGGACCCGGAGCCCCTTGCGAGCAGGGTCGCCGCCGCCGCCTTCGAGGCGGGGGCGCTCATCGCCACGAGTGGGGAGCAGACCTCGCTCTTCCTCGCTCCCCCGCTCATCGTCTCTGCCGGGGAGCTCGACATGATCTTCGAAGCCCTGAGCCAAGGCCTCGAGCTCGCCGACGCCGAGCTGGCGTCGGGCTCCGGTTGACCGGCTGACGTCCCGGCCGGAAAAGGACCATGAGCGCGCCGCTCCACAGCTCCGTCATCGCCGATCGAGGGCCGGTGACCGCTCGGGCACAGGCGGCGGGCTGCCGCTCGGCACGGGGCCTGAGACTCGGGGCCTGCCGATGAGTAGGAAGCCCTCGTGAGCCTGCCCGGGCCGCTTCGGGGCCGGGTGGCCATCGTCACCGGCGGGGGGAAGGGAATAGGGGCGGCCGTGTCAGACGTGCTGGCGGCAGACGGCGCGGACGTAGCGCTCGTGGGGCGCGATGCCGCCACCCTCCAAGCGCACGCCGCTGTGCTCGACGAGAACCACCCCGGGCGCTCGAGCCTGGCTGTGAGCTGTGACGTCACCGACGAGGACGCAGTGGCCGCCATGACGGCCGCCGTGCTGGAGCGCTTCGGGCACTTGCACATCCTCGTCAACACCGCCGGCGCCACGGGTCCAATCGAGACGCCGGCGAGCCAGTACCCGGCCTCGGAGATTCATGAACATACTCACGGTGAACGTGCTCGGCACCTTCCTCCCCTGCAAGCACGCCATCCCGCACCTCATCGCCGCCGGCGGCGGCCGCATCGTGAACGTGGCAGGCACCTCGGGCCTGCGCGGCTACCGGAACCGCAGCGGGTACTCGGCCTCGAAGTGGGCCGTGCGCGGCCTCACGCGTACTCTCGCCCTCGAGCTTGGCCCGCACGACATCACGGTGAACGACGTCTGCCCGAACGTGACCAACGGCGCCCGCATGGACACCATCGTGCGCGTCAAGGCAGCCAAGACGGGCCGGACGAGCGAGGCGGTCCACGCCGACTTCGCCGCCCAGACGGCGCTCGGCCGGTTCGTGGAGGAGGCCGACGTCGCCGCGGCCATTCGCTTCCTCGTGTCCGATCAGGCCCGCAACATCACCGGCCACGATCTTCCGGTCGATGCCGGGTGGGACGTTTAACAGGCGGCGGCCGCCCCGTCCCTGAAGGAGGCTGTCGGCCCTGAAGCTCCGCCGGCGCCGGCCCGGTCGCGTGAACCCGACGCCGACACCTTGGCCGGTGCGCGCCCGGCTGACTATGGTGTGCGTCCCGAGGCGCAGGCGGCACCGCCTGCAGGCCTGTCGCACCGGACAGGCTCTGTCGTCACCGCCGCCCGCGCCGGACAACCGGAGAGGCCATGACTGGGAAATTCGGGCTTGCACTCGAGAACTTCACCCCGGAGCACAAGAGCCCGAGCCTGGAATCGCTGAGCGAGTACGCCGTCACTGCCGAACAGCTGGGCTTCTCTTCGCTGTGGGCATGGGACCACCTCTTCCTCGGATCGAGGCGGGGCTTCCCGTTCTTCGAGGCGCTCACGACGCTCGGCCTGCTGGCTGCCCGGACCAGTACCATCAGGCTCGGCACGGGCGTCCTCGTCCTGCCGATCCGCGAGCCCGCCGTCCTCGCCAAAGTGACCTCGACGCTGCAGATCGCGAGCGGTGGGCGCCTCAGTCTCGGAGTGGCCGCCGGCTGGTACGAACGTGAATTCCAGGCGACAGCGATCCCGTTCAAGGAGCGGGGGAGGATATTCGAGCGCAACCTTGACATCCTCTACCGGCTGTGGGAGGAGAGCGACGTGTCGGGAGAGTACGACGGGCGCGTCTTCAAGCACGTCCGGATGCTCCCGCGCCCGCAGCCTCGGCCGCAGGTCCTGATCGGCGGGTACGTCGACCGGGTCCTTCATCGGGCCGCCACCAAGAGCGACGGCTGGCTGACCTACTTCTACACTGCCGACAGCTTTCGGACGTCCTGGGCCAAGATCGAAGGCTTCGCCGAAAAGGCCGGCCGCGACCCAGCCCAGCTCACCAACGTCGCCCAGGTCCCGTTGTGCATCGGCGCCTCCTACGAGGAGGCCACGCGGCGTGCGTTCGCCTACCTCGGTGACTATTTCGACATGCCCGAATGGAGCGAGTCGAGCGCTGAGAGCTCGGTCCGCGGCACGCCCGAGCAGTGCGCGGAGCAGATCGACGCCTACCTGAGCGCCGGCGTCCAGCACCTTGTCTTCTGCCCCTGCGACTACGAGCTCGACCAGGTGAACCGGCTGGCAGCCGAGGTCTTGCCGCTCGTCGGCACAACCCCGTCGAGCGCGCCATGAACGATGCCGTGCGCTCCCGGCAGGTTCGAGCCGAGCTCGAGCTGACCGAACGCCCGGTGGCCGACAAGACGATGACGGCAGAAGAGGCGTCCCGGCTGGTCTCCGACGGCGACCATGTCGCCATCGGCGGAACCTGCTACTCACGCAGCCCGATGGCCCTTGTCTTCGGGCTGCTCCGGGCCGAGCGGAGGAACCTCGCCCTCTCGCGCCCGCTGTCGTGCTACGAGGTCGAGCTGTTGCTGGCGTCCGGGGCGGCTGCAAGGATCGTCACCAGCTGGGTCGGCATCGGACTTCGCTGGGGCTTGCCCCGAGTGCTCCGCCATTACGTCGAGCATGGCCTCGCCGTCTACGAGGAGTGGAGCCACCTCGCCATCGGCCTTCGCTACAAGGCGGGCGCCATGGGAGTGCCGTTCCTCCCAGCCCTCAGCATGCTCGGCTCGGATCTGGCCCGGGCGGTGGACCTGAAGACGGTTACCTGTCCCTACACCGGCGATCAGGTGGCCGCCCTGCCGGCGCTCAACCCCGACGTGGCGCTCATCCACGTGCACCGGGCCGACCGGCACGGCAACTCGCAAGTGGACGGTTATCGGCACATGGATGCGGACATGGCGAGAGCGGCCCGCAAGGTGGTCGTGAGCGCCGAGCAGATCGTCCCCGACCACGAGATCAAGCGCCGCCCGTGGACGACGATGCTGCCCCACTTCGCCGTCGACGCCGTCGTCGAGGCCCCCTTCGGCGCCTACCCGGCGGAGTGCTACGGGCGCTACGAGGCAGACTTCGCTCACTTCGACGACTACGCAGAACAGGTCAAGGAGCAAGGTCCCGAGGGGGCCCGGCGGTACGTCGAGGAGAACGTCCTCGCCCAGGCCGATTTCGCCGCATTCCTCGCGCGGAGTCGGCGACGACCGGCTCGCCGCCCTCAGCGAAGGCGCCCGCAAGCTGATGCCCGCATGAGCAGCGCCGCCTCCAGCCAAAGCGGGGCCACCCCCGAAGAGGTGATGGCGGTGACCGCCAGCCGGTTGCTCGCCGACGACCGGGTGGTCTTCGCCGGTGTCGGCATGCCGCTTCTGGCGTCTGCCCTCGCCCGCCGGCGGCAGGCACCCAACCTGACGGTCGTCCTCGAAGGGGGGATAATCGGCACTCATCTCCTGCCCGGCCACCTGCCCGTCTCGACGAACGAGATGCGGGCGGCCTTCGGGGCCGAGATGCTGACCGACGTCACAGACATCTTCCTTTTCGCCCAGCGCGGCTTCTTCGACTACGGCTTCCTCGGCGCGGCCCAGGTGGACATGTTCGGCAACATCAACACGAGCGTCATCGGCAGCCTCGAGCACCCGTCGGTGCGCCTGCCCGGCAGCGGGGGCGCCAACGACATCATCTCGCTGTGCAACGAGACTTACATCGTGACGGTGCACGAGCCCCGGCGGCTCGTGCCCCGTGTCGATTTCGTCACGAGCCCCGGGTATCTCGACGGCGGCGACAGCAGGTTGGAGAGCGGCCTCGTCTTCGGGCGCCTCGGCGGGGTGATCACGGATTTGGCGCTGATGGACTTCGAGCCGGAGAGTCGCCGGATGCGCCTGCGGGCACTTCAGGCGGGCGTGACGCTGGCCGCCGTGCAGGCACAGACCGGGTTCGAGCTGATCGTGCCGGACCACCTCGACGCCCTGGCGCCGCCCTCGGCGGAGGAGATCGAGATCCTCCGCGACCTCGCCGGCGGCCCCGGCGCGCCAGGCGCGGCACCGGCCACGGCGACGAGAACAGGAGGTTGAGATGGAGGTGGACCCGCACCCGCCTGCCCGAGTCGGGCTGCTCATCCCGTCGTCCAACACGATGATGGAGGTCGACTTCACAAAGGGCCTGCCGGCCGATGCGACCCTCCACACGGCGAGGATGTACATGGAAGAGACGACGGCGGCCGGCGAGGGCCGCATGCTCGACGAGTTCGCCATGCCGGCGGCCCGAGACGTCGGGACCGTCCGGCCCGACGTCGTCGTCTTCGGCTGCACGAGCGCCGGCGCGTTGCGGGGCAACGACTACGACGCCGAGCTTTGCGACCGCATCACGCAGCTCACGGGGGCACCGACGGTCAGCACGATCCAGTCCGTCCGGACGGCTCTGCGGGCCTCGGGGGCAGAGCGGATCGGCGTGATCACCCCCTATGTCGAGGAGCTGAACTCCAAGATCAAGGCGAGCATCGAAGCCGACGGCGTCACCGTGGTGAGGATCGCCGGCCTCGGCATCACGGAGAACTTCGAGATCGCCAGGGTCCCCCACGACGAGATCGTCAGCTTCGCCCTCTCGAGCCTCGGCCACCTCGAGATCGACCTCGTCTTTGCCTCCTGCACGAACTTCGGGGCCCTCGAGGCTCGCCCGGTCATCTCAGAGAAGCTCGGCCTGCCCGTCGTCACGAGCAACCATGCCGTTCTCGGCGCCACGATCGAGCAACTCGGGCTCTCGAGCCAAGCCTGATCCGGCTGCCGGGAGACGAGAGGTCCATGGTCGCCGCGCCGTTCGACTATGTGAGCGTCTCGAGCTACGAGGAGGCCGTGGCCGCCCTCGCCGAGCACGGCGAGGACGCCAAGTTGATCGCCGGCGGGCAGAGCCTCGTGCCCATGATGAACCTGCGCCTCGTCCGCCCGAGCGTCCTCGTCGACCTGAACGCCATAGCCGGCCGGCCGCCCGCATCCGACGGGCGCACCCTGAGGCTGTCCGGCCTCACGAGGCACCGCGCCTTGCTGGAGGACCCGCTCGTCGGCCGGCACTGCCCACTGCTCACAGAGGCGGCCCGTCATGTCGGCAACATCCGGGTCCGGTCGAGGGGCACGACCGGGGGCAGCCTTGCCCACGGCGATCCGACCTCGGAGATAGGGGCTGCGGCCGTGGTCCTCGACGCGCAGGTCGTCGTGCAAGGACCGGCAGGCCTCCGCCAAGTTCCGGCCCGCCAGCTGTTCGTCTCCTACCTCACGACGACGCTCGAGCCGGCCGAGGTCATCACCGAGGTCCTGGTGCCGGCGGGACGGGAAGGATGGGGCTTTGCCGAGATGGTCCGGCGAAGCTCGGATCTGGCCATCGTCGCCGTGGCGGCACAAGCCGAGCTGCAGCAGGGGTCCGACGTCATCGCCTCCGTCGAGGTGTCGCTTGCCGGCGTCAGCGACAAGGTCCTGCTCGTCGAGAGCACCCTCACCGCCCCGCTCCTCGGCACGACCGGTGGCGATGCCGTCCTCCGGCCGGTGACGGCGGCGATCGCCGACAGCCTGAGCCCCGAGAGCGACGTCCACGCCTCTTCGGACTACCGCCGGCGCCTCGTCGACGTCCTCACGCGCAGGGCGCTCGGCGAGGCCCTGGCGCGAGCCGCAAGGGCCGGCGCGAGCCAAGGGCCCGTGAGATGACTGCCAGGCGAGAGGTCGTTCTCCACGTCAACGGGCGCCGGCACGAGCTCGAGGTCAGCCCGAGCGACCTGCTGCTGGACGCCCTGCATGACGGGCTCGGCCTGATCGACGTCCACTACGGATGCGGCGAGGGCGTCTGCGGCACCTGCACGGTCCTGATCGACGGCGAGCCGATCAGCGCCTGCCTGACGTTCGCCGTGCAGGCAGACGGGCGCCAGATCATGACCGTGGCCGGCCTCACAGAAGCAGACGGCTCCATGCACCCCTTGCAGGAGTGCTTCCTCCGGATGGGGGCGCTCCAGTGCGGCTACTGCACCCCGGGGATGATCCTCTCCGCCTATCAGCTGGTCGAGCGGGTCGGCTCCCCCACCCGCGATCAGATCCGCTACGAGCTTGTCGGGAACCTCTGCCGGTGCACCGGGTACACCAAGATCTTCGAGGCCATCGAGGCCTACGCCGCCTCTCCGGAGGCGGTCTTGGGCAAAGCGCAGGCCGCCGCGCACGGGAGCAGCCCATTCGAGCAGGGCGAGCGCCCGGTCGAGACGGGTGACGAGAGGTGACTGTCACCACGACATTCGAGCCGGCACCCCCACGGACGGGTGGCGGTCAGTACCGTGTCGTCGGCCAATCCGTCGCTCATCACGACTTCATCGACAAGGTCAAAGGCTCCCTCCACTATGCGGCGGACTGGCAGCTGCCCGGCATGTTGTTCGGCCGCGTCGTCAGGTCGCAGCTCCCGAGCGCCCGCATCACCTCGATCGACGTCGCGGCGGCCCGCGCCCTGCCCGGGGTGATGGCGGTGCTCACTGCCGCCGACGTGCCGAACAACCGGATCGTCGAGGTGGCAAGCGGCGGTCTCGGCGAGCTCGAAGTGCCCATGCCCGTCCTGGCGACAGACCGGATCCGCTATCTCGGTGAGCCTGTCGCCCTCGTCGCAGCCGCCACCCAGCAGATCGCCGACGAGGCGGCCGAGCTCGTGGCTGTGGACTACGAGCCGCTACCGGGTGTCTTCGACGTCCAAGCAGCCCTGGCCGAGGGGGCCCCCACCGTCCACGACTCGGGCAATGTCCTTGTGACCTGGCAGATCCGCCAGGGCGACGTGGCCGCCGCCATGGCCGAGGCTGACATCGTCGTCGAGGGCGAGTACCGGAGTCAGCACGTGGAGCACGCCTACCTCGAGCCGGAGGCAGGCGTGGGCTGGATCGAGAACGGCGTCCTCACCCTCCGGGTGGCCACCCAGGTCGTCGAGCATGCCGCCGCCATCGCCCAGATGCTCATGCTGCCCCTGAACAAGGTGCGGGTCATCGCCACCTACATGGGCGGCGGGTTCGGCGGCAAGGAGGACATGACCGTCGAGCCGTACCTGGCGCTCCTCACCTGGCACACCCGCCGGCCTGTCCGGATGATCTGGGAGCGACAGGAATCCCTCGTGGCGAGCACGAAGCGCCATCCGTTCCTCATGCGCTATCGCACCGGTGCCCGCCGCGACGGCACGATCACCGCCCAGGACGTCGAGATCACCGGCGATGCCGGCGCCTACCCCTATCTCTCGGCCCGCGTGCTGTTCGCCGCGGCCGCCCTGGCCGGCGGACCGTACCGGGTCCCGAGCTCCTCCATCGTCTCCCGGGCCATCTTCACGAACCAGGTGCCCACGAGCGCCTTCCGCGGATTCGGGGCGATGCAGGTGACATTCGGCTACGAGGCCCAGATGGACAGGATCGCCGAGCGGCTGGGCCTCTCGCGCACAGAGGTCCGGGAGCGCAACTTTCTCGAGAAGGGGGACGAGATCCCCACCGGGGAAAGACTCGAGACCTGTGTCGAGGCGCGCAGGACGATGGAGATCGCCCTCGACATGCTCGGGCCGGCCCCGGCTCCGGCCGATGCCGGCAAGCTCATCGGCCGCGGCTTCGCCTGCAACCGCCAGCCGTACGGGCGGACGATCTGGTTTCGCGACAAGGCGTCGGCGTGGCTCAGCCTCGAGCGCGACGGGACGCTCCTCGTGCGCAGCGGCGTCACCGATCTCGGCGGTGGGCAGGCGGCGAGCCTCTGTCAGATCGCCGCCGAGATTCTCGGCGTCCCTCTCGAGGACATCAGCATCTACATCGGCGACAGCGCCTTGAACCCTCCCGCCGGCGGGACTTTTGCGACCCGCCAGCTGTACATGTCGGGAAACGCGGTCCTGCAGGCCGCCCGTGAGCTACGCCGCCACGTGGCCCCGGTGGCGGCGGAGCTGCTCGGCAGCTCGCCTGATGATCTCGTCTTCGCCGACGGGCGCGTCGGCGGAGGCCTGCGCACGAGCGGCGAGGAGCCGCCCCCGGAGGGCGTCCGCGGCCCGTACGTGACCCTTGCCGAGCTCGTCTCCGCCTGCGGCCAGCGGGGCGTAGAGACGGCGGTGCTGTCCACCTGGCAAGCGGAGTCCGGCAGCTTCGACCCGCGTGCCGGTCAAGGGGGCACGTTCCCCGACTACACCTACGGCACCCATGCCGCCCTGGTGGAAGTGGACCGAGACACGGGCCTGGTCCGCGTTCTCAAGTACGTCGCCTGTCACGACGTCGGGCGGGCCATCAACCCGATGCGCGTCGAGGGGCAAATCCAGGGAGGGGCCATGCAAGGTCTCGGCTATGCCCTCACAGAGGACATGGCCATCGTGGACGGCTCCCCCCAGTCGATGCTGTTCGCCGACTACCTGATCCCGAACTCGTTCGACTTCCCCGACGTCGAGGTGGCCATCGTCGAGAGCGGCGAGGGCAAGGGTCCTCTCGGCGCCAGGGGCATCGGCGAGCCATCGATAGGCAACGTCGCCGCCACGATCGCGAGCGCCATCCACGACGCCATCGGCCTGCGCCCCACCGAGACCCCGATGACGCCGGAGCGAGTGCTGGCGCTGCTCGACCAGTCGGCGCCGGGTTCCGCCGCCGCTTCGACCACAAGGAGGAAGACATGACCACGCGCACCTTCGGCGGCCCGCTCGTCGACACGACCGGCGCCGTCGACCTGCACTGCCATCCCTACCCGGACCTCTTCCCGCGCCTCGCCGACGACTTCGACATCGTCCGGGCGGCGCGCGACGCCGGCCTGAAGGCGATCGTCCTCAAGTGCCACCACGAGAACACGGTCTCGCGGGCATACCTGATGCAGCGCGTCTTCCCCGACATTCGGGTCTACGGGGGGATCGTCCTCAACTATTACGTCGGCGGCCTCAACCCGGCCGCCGTCGAAGCGTCGCTCCGCCTCGGCGGCAAGGAGGTGTGGATGCCGACGATCGACGCCGGTTACCACGCCGAGATCCACGGGGGGACGGGCGGGTACGACTCGCAGCAGGGCGGCAGCAGCCGGGCCGAAGGCATCTGGGTGGCCGATGACGACGGGAAGCTCCGCCCGGAGGTGAACGACGTGCTGGCCCTCGTGGCAGAGCACCAAGCCATTCTCGGGACCTGCCACCTCGCTCCCCGAGAGATCGTCGTGCTCGTGCGGGCCGCCCGGGCCGCTGGCGTGGAGAAGATAGTCATCACCCATCCGCACTTCCGGGTGCCGAACCTCGACCTCGACACGCTGGAGGAGGTGGCCCGGCTCGGCGCCATGCCGGAGTTCGGCTACTGCACCGTCTCGCCGGCTTGGCAATACGCCCCTGTCGACAAGGTCGTCGCCAGCATCGAGCGCGTCGGCGCCTCCCGCTGCCTGCTCGTATCCGACACCGGGCAGCGGCACAACCCGCTCCCGTCCGAGGCGTTGCGGATCTTCGCCCAGTGCGTCTTCGAGAAGGGCATTCCGATGGACGACGTCACGAGGATGATCTCGGCCAACCCCCTCGATCTGCTCGACATCGAAGCCGAGAGCGGCCCGAGCGAAGAAGACATCGCCTGGGCACGCGGCTTGGTCGAGGATCCGTGCCGGCACGGCGAACCGTCCTCAGGCAGTACAGCCCTGTCTCGATAAGCGGGTCCCCTCCCTGAACAGCCGGCTGCGCTAACTTTTGTTTCTGCCGTCGGGCTATTACTCTGACAGCTCACGGTGGTCGGATCATCGGTCCTATCGCCGGTGAGCGGGTAGGGACAACAAAGGGGGAGTGCGATGAGCACGGTAGTTGGCACTGATTCCGCTCCGCTCGGGACCGAGAACCCTGTTGCTCTCGAGCGACACGGGATCGACTACATACCGCCCGAGGAGCGACACGGGAATGTCAAGTCTCTGTTCACGTTCTGGGCGGCCAGCAACGTGCAGATCCTCGCCATTTCGGTCGGCGCTCTGGGGGTCATCCTCGGCCTGAGCCTGCCATGGGCAATCGTGGCCATAGTCATCGGCAATGCATTCGGCGGCCTCTACATGTCGCTCCACTCCGTGCAGGGCCCGCGTCTCGGCATTCCTCAGATGATGCAGTCCCGGGCGCAGTTCGGTATGTATGGCGCTGCCCTGCCGAACGTGATCGTGATCCTCATGTACATCGGCTATTTCGTCTCGAGCGCGATCCTCGGAGGCCAGGCTTTCGCCAGCCTGATCCATGTCACGAATACCGAGGGCATCATAATCATCAATGCCTTTGTCCTGGCGATCGTCTATTTCGGGTATGACTTCTTTCACGCCTACAACAAGTATGTGACCTGGCTCTCAGTGGCGATCTTCGTCGCCATCCTGATCAAGTTGAGCACCCAGCTCCCGAGTCACCTGCCCGCCGGCCACAACACAGGCGGGACCATCCTGCTCGCCATCTCCATCTTCGTCGCCTGGCAGGTGACGTGGGCACCGTATGTCTCGGACTACTCCCGGTACCTCCCGGAGAACACCTCGGCCTGGAAGACGTTCATCTACACCTACGCCGGCTCGTTCATCGGGGGATCCTTCGTCATGTCCATCGGGGCGATTGCCGCAGTCGTCGCCCTCAATCCTGTGAGCGCCAATGCGCCTTCGTACCTCGCCGGCCTGCTGGCGGCCAAGTGGCTCTTCTTGATCATCTTCATCCTCGGGATCGGCTCGGGCAACCTCGGCAACCTGTACGGGCCCTTCCTCACCCTCTTTGCCGTCGTGTCGCCTTCCGGCGCGCTGGCTTCGGAGAGGACCGGCCGGCTGGCCCGGCTCGTCACGACGACGGTCATCGCCATCATCGGCACCTTCATCGCCATCAAGGCAAGCAGCAACTTCATCCACGATCTGACGAATTTCCTCGTCTTCACGCTCTACCTGCTGGTGCCGTGGACAGCCATCAACCTCACCGACTTCTATCTGATCCGCAAGGGCAAGTACGACATCCCGGAGCTGTTCAAGGTCAACGGGAAGTACGGGAAGTTCAATTGGTACGCCCTGATCATCTACGCACTGGCGGTGGGCGTCCAGTTCCCGTTCATGAACGACTCGGCGATCTATGTGGGACCGGTGGCGAACGCTCTCGGGGGGGCGGACATTGCATGGATCGTCGGGTTCCTTTTCGCCAGCATCGCCTACTACGCCAGCTCCAGATACCGGATGTCGCGCCAGGGTGGCGAAGTAGCCGACGGTGGCCTCACCTCGTCGTTCGTGGCGCAGCGTCCCGTGGGAGACATCTGACCTTGCCTCATCGAGCGTCAGTCGCTGAAGATCCCGAGCGGGAGGAACGCCGAGACTGACACGTTCGGGAGGTCGACGAGCTGACTGATCTTCAGGTCGACGGCAACGCTGCAGATTATGTATGCCTGCTGCGGGCTGAAACCATGCGTCGTCCTCAGGTGCTCGATCATGTCGAAAAGGGCGTTTCGGGCGGCGAGCGTGAGGTCCTCCACGGCGTTTCTCCCGTCCCGGTGCACGCAGATACCTGTCGTGGCGAAGTACGGTCCCATGCCCGGAGCGGGGGCGGTCCCTTCGTACTGCAGATACTCGAGTCCCCGGGCGGCGGCCTCTCCTGCGCGCAGCTGTAGGCGGGCGCGGAGCGTCCCGCGTACCTCGATGGCCTGCCCGCAGGCCTCCCCGTCCCCTTGGGCGAAGTGTGCATCCCCGGCGGAAAGGAGTGCTCCGGGCACCCTCACGGGGATGAAGAGACGCGTCCCGCCTGTCAGCTGCTTGATGTCGACGTTGCCGGCATTCTCGCGGGGCGGGATCGTGCGCAGCCCTTCGGAGGCGACGGGATCATCGCCGGGAACTGCACCACGCCGGCCGGGTAGAGCGATCGGCGCCCCCGCGCCGGCGAGGGCACGCTCACGGACAGCCGCCTGTCGCAGCAGGTCAGCCGAGGGCGCCACGCCGATCGTGCCCATGAAGGCGCTCCCCGGTATGCGCACGCCCGGGAGATCGGGCGAGATGGCGAAGCCGGCGTCGATCTCCCAGCGAGCGAGGAAGGGCAAAGGAAACTCGTCGCGCAGGAAGCCGAAGCCGGGCGACTGCATCGTGTAGCCGAAGGTTCCCGTCGAGACCTCGAGGATCTCCACTTCCAGCAAGTCGCCCGGCTCGGCTCCCTCGACGTAGATCGGTCCGGTCAGGGGATGGACGACGTCGAGATCCACCGCCGTGACGTCGTCGCTCGTAGAGCCCGGTCCGATCTGTCCGTCCACGGCGTCTCGCGTCTCGAGAAGGACCTCGTCCCCGGGCTCGACGAAGAGAACCGGGGCGACGTCAGGGTGCCAACGGTTGTGCCCGGTACCGGGCTCTTCGGCGAGCCGCTTCCGCCCGTCGATTCGAATCTCGCCTGACGCCACCGTGCGCGCCTGTGATCAGTCGCCGCTGGCCTCTAGGAGGCGGCGGGCCAGCTCGGCCGGGCGGGTGAACATCACCTCGTGACTGCCCCCCATCTCCACCAACTTGAACGTGCCGAGGCGGGACGACATCTTCGGGTGCCAGGTGCCCTCCGGGAGGGCATGGTCGTCGGCGACGGCGATGTAGCTCTTCGGCAGATTCGTCCGGTGGAACTCCTGCAGGTCGAGCCTTTCCTCCCAGGGCCCGAAGGGCTGCGGAACAAGGCGCTCCCAGACCGAGCGGGCCTCGGGCGGCGCGGCATCCTGCATGAACAGATCGCGGAACACCTCCCACGGGCAGGCGACGGTGTTGTCCGGGCTGTCCTGTGCCGCCCGGGCGAAGAGGTCGTTCTGCTCAGGGCCCAGATTGTCGTTGACGCTCGTGCCGTCCTCGAGGACGAAGGCGGTGTGGAAGACGAGACGGGCCAGCCGCTCCGGGACGGCTTGAGCAACGCGGCTGATAACCGAGCCGCCAAAGCTGTGGCCCACGAGCACCACGTCACGGAGGTCGTTGCCCTCGATGAATCGCCTCACGCCTCCCACGTAGTCGTCATGGGTGATGCCGGCGCGGTCAGCCCCGGGTTGATGCCCGGGAAAGGTTGGGGCGTAGGCGCGATGGCCGAGCTCCCGCAAGCACCACGCCGTTGGCTCCCACGCCCAGCCTCCGTGCCACGACCCGTGGACCAGCACGAAGGTCTCACCCATCATCGACCTCTTTGATACCGCCATTATGGTGCAGTGATGCCTCGCCGCCGACCCGGCAGGACGGGCCTTTTCCCGCCCACCGCCGGATCGTGCGGTCGCGGCCGGAGCCGGGCTCTGGCGTTGCGGCCGTGACCGGGACGCGATCGGGCGCCGACCTGCTGCTCGAGGTGCTGACCACCGAAGGGGTCCGCCATATCTTCGGCAACCCCGGCACGACCGAGTTGCCTCTTATGGACGCCCTGTCCCATCAGGACGCGGTGCAGTACGTCCTCGGTCTCCACGAGTCCGTCAGCGTCGCCATGGCCGACGGCTACGCACAGGCCACCGGGCGGCCCTCTTTCGTCAACCTCCACACCGCCCCCGGCCTCGGCAACGCCATGGGCAGCCTGGCGAACGCGTGGGCAACGCGAACGCCGATGGTGGTCACTGCCGGGCAGCAGGATCAGCGGCACCTGCTCGCAGAGCCGTTCCTCTCCGGTGACCTGACCACGATGGCGACCGGAGTGGTCAAGTGGGCTCGTCAGGTGTCCCGTGTCGAGGACATGGCGACACTGCTGCGGCGGGCGTTTCACGACGCCGCTGCTCCGCCGGCCGGCCCGGTGTTCGTCGCGGTCCCGATGGACCTCCTGCAGGCGCGTGGCGAGCTCAGCGCACCTCCTCCGTCCCGCATCGAGCTGCGGTCGGTGCCGGAGGCGCTCGGCGAGCTGGCGGGGATGATCCTCGATACGCCCCCGGGCCGCTTCGCCATAATCGCCGGTGACGAGGTTGCCCATTCGGGCGCAGTGGAGGCGCTCGTCGAGGTCGCGAGACGACTGGGCTGTCCGGTCTACGGCTCGCCGTTGCACTCGACAGTCGTGTTCCCGACCGGGCACCGGCTCTGGGCCGGTTCGCTGCCGGCCGATGCCGCCGGGCAGAGAGGGACTTTGCTGGCGCTTCACACGGTGTTGCTGATCGGGTCGCGGGGGCTGATGACGTTCCTCTACCGGGACATCTCGGCCGTTCCAGACGGCCTTCGACTGTTGCAGCTGTCCCCCGCCGCCGAGGATCTCGGGCGAAGTCACCCGACCGCTCTCGGCCTGGCCGGCGATCCCCGGGCCACCCTGGAGGCGCTGGCGCCGATGCTCGGCGCAGTCGACGCCGCCGAGGCGGCGAGACCGACAGAGCACCCAGCCGAGACTTCGGGCGGTCACTGCGGTGACGAGAGCGATCCGATGCATCCTCTCGCGGCTGTGCGGGCAGTGCTGGCGGCGCTCCCGCCCGACTCGACCGTGGTCGACGAGGGCGTCACGAGCGATCCCTACGTACGGGCATTCCATCAGGCGGACAATCCGGGGCGCTTCCTCTACTCGCGGGGCGGGGGCCTCGGCTGGGGCCTGCCGGCCGCCATGGGTGTCTCGCTCGGACGTGACCGCCAACCTGTGGTGGCCATCACCGGAGACGGTTCCTTCCTCTATTCGCCGCAGGCGCTCTGGACGGCGGTGCGGGAACGGCTTCCGGTCGTGGACGTCGTGCTCAACAACGGTGGCTACCTCATCCTCCGCCGGCTGCTCGGCGCCATGGCCGATCCTCCGGTGCCCGACGGCGTAACTGGTGACAAGTCCTCCGGCGCGGACGGCATCGGGAGCGCCCCAGCCCACTCCTGTCGGCCGGACGGCTTTGTGGGCGTGGACATCGTCGATCCCGCGGTCGACCTGGTGGCGTTGGCCCACGGTTTCGGCGCGGACGGTGTGCGCGTCGAGCGCCTGTCCGACGTGACCGATGCCGTCCGGGGGGCACTGCGCGCCGGGCGTCCTTGCCTCGTGGAGCTGCCGGTGGCGTCTCCCCCCTCCGATGAGCCGGGCCTCTCCCGCCCGACGTGAGCCGAGGCTCTCCGGCCCGCGGGAGTCGGACCTCTCCGCCGCGGCGGAACGCGAGGACGAGACAGCAAGATGAAGCCGGAGCGGGGAAGTTGTTATGGTTGTCATCGCAGGCTCCGAAGCAGTCGTTGCCCTCTCGCACGCAGAAGGAGCACAATTGACGTCGCCCACGGACCGAGCGTCCTTCACCACCTTCGGCCGCCGCCGCGCCTGTGCGTTGGGCGCCGGCCTGGTGCTCGTCAGCTTCGGCTTGGCCGGCTGCGGGGCGATATCGGCTGCGAGGCGTGTCGTGCACGACGTGCGAGGCAACAAGGCCACCATCGACAACTTCACGAGCAAGATGAGCTCCACGGCGACCTTCGAGGCGACATACGTGACCACAGGGGCCTCGCCGGCGAAGATCGTCTACGCCGTCGAGCCGCCGCAAGGGTTGGCATTCAAGGACACGCCCTGCCGGCGGCGGCGCCAACGTGGACCTCATCGTCAACCCGACCGGCGAGTACTCGTGCTCTCCATCCTCCTCGGCCGGGGCAGGATCGGGCTCGGCACCCTCGTGCCAAAAGCTGGGGAAGACGAGCGCCGCTGACCGGAACGAGATCTTCGGCTTCTATACGCCGGCGCATTGGGTGACGTTCCTCAAGGACTTCTCGCTCGCCGCCGGTTTCGCGGGAGACAAGGTCACCTCGTCGACGATGACGGCGAACGGGTTCTCGATGAGCTGTGTCGACTTCCGTGCATCCGGGGTCGCCGGCACGAGCACTATCTGCACCACGGCCCAGGGGATCCTCGGGTACGTCAAGGTTGCCGGCGACACGACCAGCTTCGAGATCAAGAGCTTCTCCGCCTCGCCCCAGGCCTCGCTCTTCCGCCTTCCTCCCGGCGCCAAGGTCGTCACCGTCACGACAAGCACCACATAGGCCGACTGGCGGCCGCATTTCCGACAACCTGAGCTGTCGAAAAAGCCGGTCTCAGTCGGCCTGCGCTCCTGCGATCAGGCTGGGCTCACCAGCTTGAAGCGGGCGCCGTTCGGGTCAGCGGCAGTCGCCAGTCGCCCATAAGGTGTTGCCTCGGCGGGCGACAGGATCGAGCCGCCGAGCTCGCTGACCTCGGCGAGGGTGGAGTCGGTGTCCTCCACTGCGAAGTAGACCGACCAGTGAGCCGGGATCCCCTCAGGCAGGAATCCCGCCGCGTCCATAATGCCGGCCAGTTGGTTGTCGCCCTCGCCGAAGGTCGTGTAGCGGAACTCGGCCGAGTCGCTCACCACGTGGCTTTCCCAACCGAACACGTCGCGGTAGAAGCTGACGGCGGCTTGGTAGTCCCGCGTGTGCAGCTCGAACCAGCCCGGCGTCCCGGGCTCCCCGAGAACGCTCAGCCCGTGGAACTGGCGGGGCTGCCATATTCCGACCGCCGCCTCGCCCGGGTCGGTGACGACAGCCATCGTCCCGAGGTCTCCGACGTCCATTGGCCCCACGACGATCTGGCCTCCGCTCCCGGCGGCCGTCTCGGTGGTCTTTCGGGCGTCGTCACTGGCGAGGTAGACGGACCAGATGTCGGTGACGGGCGAATCGGGCATGCTGGGCATGCAGCCGGCCACGGCGGTGCCGGCCTTGGTGAAGGTGAAGTACCCGCCGTACTCCTCGGCCGGCGCTTCGGCCGTCCATCCGAACAGCTGGCCGTAGAAGGCCCGGGTCCGCTCGGTGTCGGAGGTCATCAGATCGACCCAGCAGGGCGCTCCGAGGGGGGCCCGCTCTCGTGTTGGCATAGTGCCTTCCTTTCGTGTGATCGCAACGTCGGCATTAGAGACGCTGCCGCCGTGACGGACTCATCGGTGCTTCGAGGCGGGAGCGACCTCGAACTCGAAGCGTCGCTTACATGTGAGAACACTTGCCGGAAGGTGTCCTCCGGCAGGGCCCCTCCTTCGAGATTGCGCTTACAGCCTTACGTCACCTTCACCAGGTACGCCTTCGTCCCCCACTGGCTGTAATTGTCCGTCACCTTGAGGACGAGCTGCTCGGTGACGCCGCTGTGCTTGTAGACGTGCGTCGCCGATGCGGTCGTGGTGGTCGTGCTGGTGCCGTCGCCCCAGCTCCAGTTGTAGCTCACGACTGCTCCGCCCGGGAACGGATCGCTCGTGGTCGCCCCCCAAGACTTCGAGGTGCCGGCAGTGACCGAGGTCGGGCCGCTCACCGCCGGTTTCGGGCCCGTGGGGGCGAAGCCGAGGAGCCCGTTCGGGGTACCGAGCCCGCTGGGCCCGTCGTAGCCGACCTGCGCGTCGCAAGCTCGATCGCCGGAGCTCTGCGTGCTCCCGTCGGCCGAGTAGTCGCAATCGAGGGCACCGTTCGTGTAGATGTTCGGGTCGCCGCAGGCGGCCGCCCCCTCTCCGTCGCAGTACCCGTTCCCTCCGCCCGTGACGTCGTACCACGACGTGTTCCCCACGTGCCCGTAGAGCGACAACCCCGGGTTGGCGACACCGTGCGACCCGCCTGCAAGTGCGTACATCGAGGCGACGATCGGCGACGACAGCGATGTGCCGCCGACGGTCTGCCAGCCCGAGGTGAAGTTGCACGGGGTCTGGCCGGAGCACCAGTTGTAGGTGTCGTTGATGTCGAGGCCGGTCAGTGGGTCGGCGTCTGCCGCCACGTCCGACACGAGGCGCTTCGTGCCGCAGCCGGTGCTCGACCACAGGCTCAGCTTCGTCTGCCAGCCCTCGGCGGGGAACAGGGTGCTGCAGCCCCCTCCAGAGGCTCCGAGGCGCTGCCCGACGATGGACTGGTAGTAGTCCTTCGGGCCGTTGTCGTTCCACACGGTCTCGGATTGGCGGGCGGCGGTCTGGCCGAGGTAGAGCGACGTGCCCCCTACGGCGACCACCGAGGGAAACGAAGCCGGCGTGTTAGGGGCGTTCACTTCGCCGTAGGTGCCTCCGAGCAGGTCGTAGTCGAAGTAGCCGTCATCGCCGGCCGACGCCGTGATGACGACCCCCGGGTGGTTGTATGCCGCTTCTTCGGCCGAGCTCTCCGGGCCACCGTAGGAGTTGCTGACCTCCGTGGCCCCGAGCGTGACAGCCTCGTTCACGGCGGCGGCGAGATCGGAGTTGGCGCTGCTGTCCGCCTCCACGAGGAGGATCCTGCACACCTGGCACACGGCGTGGACTGCCTCGACGTCGAGGCTCTCCTCGACGGACCACCCAGTGGTGTCGTCCGGCGGGAGCCCTGTCGAGCTGCCGGTCTGGCCGACGACGCTGAGGCAGTGGCCGCAGGTCAGGCCGTACTGCGTGTCGAACGCAGTGAGATCCGTGCTGATGTTGGGATCGTTGTAGGCGTCGACCACGGCGACGGTCTGAGTCGAGCCGGTCGCACTCGGGCTGTAGTCGTACGCCGTGGCCAGGTCGGGCGGGGTGAGCCCGCCGCTCGGGCCGATCGTCTGATCCGGGCCGCTCCTCGTTTCGCCGGCGCCGGCGCCGGGCGCGAAGGGCCGGGCGCCGGGCGTGCCTTTGCTCACCTCTACGCGGCGCATCACGAAGCAGGTGGCGCGTCCCGGCTTGGCCGGCTTGCAGACCGGCACGCCGATGGCGTAGCGACTGCCCGCCGCAGTTCGGATGGCAAGAGATTGCCGCAGTCCGGCCGAGGCAGCCGGAACCGACGTCAGCATTACCGCCAGCACCGGCAGGACAACCGCCACCTGGCGGAGAGGGCCCCGGCGGCGGCCCTGGTCGGCACCTCTTGCTCCCCTCGGCTGCGGTGAGCGCGCGGCCGGTGTCGGGCGGCTCACTTGTCCCATCGGGCCCTCCCCCGTTTAGTCACGACTGCGCCTGCCGCCGGCCCCGGCTCATCAGCTTGTGCCCCGAGGAGAGAAGTCTAGAGCCGTTCGCGCGCGCAGAGTGATGCTCTGCACTCGTGCAGTGAGAGAGACGTTGCGCCGATCTTCCATACCGGTCAGCTCGGGATCACGCCCTTCGGCCCCACCTTGGCTCGGGGCGGGCTGCCTCGCTAGCATCGCCCTCATGACTGTCGGGACTCAACATTTGGCACCCGAAGAGCTCGACGAATACCGCCGGGAGCTCACCGGATACTGCTACCGGATGCTCGGTTCGGGTTTCGAGGCCGATGACGCCGTGCAGGAGACGATGCTGCGGGCGTGGAAAGCCGCAGACAGCTTCGAAGGCCGCGCCAGCGTCCGCTCGTGGCTGTACCGCATCGCCACCAACGTCTGTCTCGACATGCTCCGCAGCCCGCAGCGCCGGGCACGCCCGATGGACCTCGGGCCGTCCCGGCCGCCGGTGGAGTCGTCCCTCGGCCCGCAGCTGCCCGAACATGCCTTCGTCTCGCCCATCGCCGATGCACGGGTGGTCCCACAAGACGGTGACCCGGGCGAGATCACGGCAGCTCGGGAGACGATCCGGCTTGCCTTCGTGGCTGCCCTGCAGCGCCTTCCGGCACGGCAACGGGCGGTGCTGATCCTCTGCGAGGTCCTCCGCTGGCAGGCGACGGAGGTGGCCGAGCTGCTCGGCACGAGCGTGGCGGCTGTCAACAGCGCCCTACAGCGGGCGCGGGCCACTCTTTCCTCCTCGCCGGCCGAGAAGCCGCTCGCTCCGATGGATGCGGCCCGTCGCGACCTGCTCGCCCGTTACGTCGAGGCCTTCGAGCGCTACGACGTGTCGAGGCTCGTCACCCTCCTTCACGAGGACGCCATCCAGTCGATGCCGCCCTTCGACCTGTGGATCGAGGGAGCCGCCAACATCGGCCGGTGGCTGAGCGGCCCGGGCTTCGAGTGCAAGGGATCGCGCCTGATCGCCACGGCGGCCAACGGCTGCCCGGCGTTCGGCCAATATCGTGTCGACCCGAGCGGCGGCCACGTCCCGTGGGCCTTGCAGATCATCGAGATCTCAGGGGAGCGGATCTCCGGGTTCCACTCCTTCCTCGACACGGCGAGCCTCTTTCCCGCCTTCGGCCTCCCCACCCATCTCCCTCAGTAGGCCGGCCAGATCGAGGAGACGGGCGAGCTCCTCGCACGGCCCCCTCAGCTCGATCCACCCGCCTGCCCGGCGGGCTGCCAGCTGCCAGCGTGCCAGCGCGTCCACGGCCGCCAGGTCGGGGCGCCCCGGGCCGGTCATGACGATGACGAGGAGCTCGGCGCCCGAGTCAGCCACGAGAACCGCCCGGCCCCAGACCGGCGCGCCAGCCACATCTGATGGACGAGGCGAGGGAGCCGAACTCACCGGCGTCAAGAGACCAGTCGGTCACACCGGCGCCGCCTGACAGCCCGGCCCGGGCCGGTGAGCCACTCAGAGCTCTCGGATGCTGACGTAGCCTGAGGTAGCGTCGGCCGAGCATGAGCGAGTGGCACGGGTCCGGCCTCCCACCTTCTGCCGCGGCCAGGGTCGAGCGAACGCGAGAGTCAGGTTTTCGT
Organism: uncultured Actinomycetota bacterium; assembly: GCA_963754255.1. GTDB lineage: Bacteria > Actinomycetota > Acidimicrobiia > Acidimicrobiales > Bog-793 > CAVWEW01. The sequence goes on along the minus strand of CAVWEW010000001.1, from coordinate 229,257 downwards.
TTCAGCCAGCTGGGCGTGGCGAGCCAGCTCGCAGTCGAGTCCTGCGGCCTAGAGCCGGTGGCCACCGTGGTGGGGTGCACGGCCCGCCGGCTCGACTGGGGGGAGTTCGGCCTCGGCGAGGTGGGGTGCGGGTATGTCTCGGCCCGGGCGCTGCGGAGCACGAACGTGCAATCGAGCTCGTACTACTCTGCCGGATCAACCAGCCAAGCCCTGGCCCGGAGAGACAGCCTCGGGCTCGTCTCGGATGCGCAGCTGACCAGTCAGCTGATGGCCGGCAGGATGGGCCGGGTGGGCCTGACGGCGGGGGCAGCCTCGTCGGCCTACGTCGTCTACGTCGACGCCAGCCGGGCCGGTTGGGAGACCGCCATCGACCGAATGCTGCAAGAAGCCGATGGTCTCGGCGCTGACGGCGTCGTGAGCGCCGAGCTCGTCGAGCAGCGCGCCAAAGGTGACATCCGCGAGTTCGTCGCCACCGGGACGGCGGTGCGTTCTCTTGGCTCGGCCCACTTGGGCCATCCGTTCGCCACCACGCTCTCCGGCGTGGACGTGGCCAAGTTGATGGCGTCGTGCTGGATGCCGGCATCGATCGTGCTCGGCTTGTCGATCGCCATCCGCCATGACACGCTCCGGGCGCGACTTGCCCGCACCCGGGTGACGTCAGCCCGTGAGATGACCGGGATAAGCGAGCTCGTGCACGCGGCCCGCAAGCACGCTCGCCAGCAGCTGGAGGTTCGCACCAATGCTGCCGGCGCCGGCGGCGCGGTGCTTTCGTCACAGATGACGCTCACTCTCGAAGAGCGCAGGATCAACCCCGCCCATTACGACATCGTCGCCGAGGCACGGGCCACGGCGACAGCCATCGTGGAGTTCGGGCACAGCAGGGCCGAAAGGCCGGCGAGCACGCCGGTCATGCCCCTCACGAACTGACCGGTGTGGGGCAGACGACCGACCCCGGCGTCTGAGGCTGTCAGAGCCGGCACCGAAGTTGACGGGTGTATGCCCCGGTGCTGTAGATATTTTTGGGTTTCTTTCTCCCACTGTCGATCGGGGCGATCGCCGTTCGTGGAAGTGATGAGGCTCGGCAAGGCGTCGACCCGGAGTGAGAGGAGACTCCTCATGAAGCAGTATCTGCTCGCAGTCCACCTGGTCGAGGGCGAACCCACGCCCTCGCCGGACGAGATGCAGCGGGTTTACGCCCGCGTGGACGCCTTCAACACAGAGCTGCAGGGGGCGGGCGCCTGGGTGTTCGCCGGAGGCCTGCATCCCCCCGCCACCGCCACCGTGGTCCGCCTGCGTGACGGCCAGGTGGTCACGACTGACGGCCCGTTCGCCGAGACGAAGGAGCAGCTGGGAGGATTCTGGATAGTCAATGCCACCGACCTCGATGCCGCCCTCGAGTGGGCGGCCAAGGGCTCGGCCGCCTGCGGCGGCCCCGTCGAGGTGCGGCCCTTCCAGGAGGTGCCGGAGTAACCGGGGCGGACACCGAGAGGGCCGCCCTCGAGCGCATCTTCCGCCAGGAGTCGGGACGTGCCGTCGCCACGCTGGTCCGCCTCTTCGGTGACATCGACGTCGCCGAGGAGGCGGTCCAGGAAGCCTTCGTCACCGCCACGCTCCGCTGGCGCCAAGCGGGCGTGCCGGTGAGCCCGGGTGGCTGGATAGTGACCACGGCTCGCCGCAAGGCACTCGACCGGCTGCGGCGGGAGGCGTCCCGCCACGACAGGCAAGCCCAGGCAGCACTGCTCCACTCCGAGACAGCCGCAGGCGCCCCCGGGGCGCTTCCAGATGACCGTCTCCGACTGATCTTCACGTGCTGCCATCCAGCCCTCGGCCAGGAGGCGCAGGTGGCCCTCACGTTGCGGCTCATCGCCGGTCTCGAGACCTCCGAGATCGCTCGCGCGTTCCTCGTCCCGGAGCCGACGATGGCTCAGCGGCTCGTCCGAGCGAAGCACAAGATCCGTCACGCCGGCATCCCCTATCGGGTCCCCCTCCAGTCGGACCTGCCTGCTCGCCTCCCGCCTGTGCTGGCGGTCGTCTACCTCGTCTTCAACGAGGGCTACACCGCCTCAGCCGGTGACGAGCTCGTTCGGGTCGAGCTGTGTGACGAGGGCATCCGCCTCGCCCGGCTGCTCGTGGCTTTGATGCCTGACGAGCCGGAAGCGCTCGGCCTGCTCGCCCTTCTCCTCCTGACACAGGCGCGCCGTCCGGCCCGCACGACATCGGACGGCTCGCTCGTCCTGCTCGGTGAGCAGGACCGCACCCGCTGGGACAGCGCGTTGATCGAGGAAGGACACCGGATCGTGCGGGCCTGTCTCCGCCGCAACCAGCCCGGCCCCTACCAGCTGCAGGCCGCCCTCAATGCTGTCCATACCGACGCCCCGACGGCATCAGAGACGGACTGGGGACAGATCCTCGCCCTCTACGACCAGCTGCTCGCCGTGGCACCGACCCCTGTTGTCGCCCTGAACCGGTGCGTCGCGGTGGCGGAGGTGCACGGGCCGGCCGAGGCGCTCCGCCTCGTCGACCAGCTCGACCTCGAGGGCTACTACCTCTTCCATGCCACCCGGGCTGACCTGCTCCGCCGTCTCGGGCAGCGGGAAGTGGCCGCTGCCGCCTACTCAGCGGCGCTGGACCGCACGGCGAACACAGCCGAACGCGCCTTCCTCACAGGCCGGCTGGAGGCGCTGTGATCCTCCCTCGCCTCCTCTGCTCCCGGTTTGGCTCCCTTGAGTGGCGGCGGCACCCCCGCCCTTCAGCCGGACCCACGCCCCTTTAGCCCCGGAATGCACCACGATCTTCAACACTTCTCCACGTAGCGGCACGCCACCACCGCCGGCTGCTCCAGCAGCCTGTCGGCCTGCATGTCGAAGGCCAGCCGGATGAACTGCGCCTCGGTCCAAAGAAGCGGCGTCGCCGAGGTCGTCGGGCCGCCGAGTGGGGACCCCGGGCGACCGGTCGGCGGCCGCCCGTCCCACACCTGTTCCGGCAGCAGATAGCCGCCGTTGGCCGCGCCGGCCATCGCCGCCAGGTAAGGAGCGGCACTGCCGCCGGCGGCGATCTCGTACTCGCCACGCTCGCCGGCGAGGATCGGCCATAGGCGGCCGAAGGTGCGAGGCGTGCCGGTGCCGGCAATGACCCACGGCCGCCCCGTCCGGGTCTCGCCGTAACCGTCGAAGGAGTAGCGGTGGAAGATCGGCCCCTCGGGCGTGTTGACCTCGAGATAGCGGTCAACGACGGAGAGCGACCCGACGATGTCGGGATCGTGAGCCGGCTTTACCCCCAGCCTCACCAGCTCGAGGAAGGAGGGGTCGACGACGTCACGCTGATCCACCGTCGGCCCGGAGTCGCCGATGGCGTACTTGACACCGCTGTCCGGCCGGCCGTTCTTGGTCAGCCGGAGGTAGTAGGGATGCCGGGCGAGCGGCCCGTTCGTCGTCACCGTCCAGGACGCCACGTCGCGCTGCCACCGGTCGGCGAGGCGCAGGTAGCCGCCGGCGAGGACGCGGGCGCCGTGCCAGCGGGCGATGGCCGCTCCGCACACGAGGCCGGCGATCTCGGCGGCGATCGTCGAAGGGCTGTAGCCGCTCTGGTTCTCCCAGCGCTCCTCACCGGTGACGGGACCGAGCCTGACCACCTGATCCTCGGCCCGCTCCACCCGGGTCCAGGTTGCCTCCGAGCGGTCGCCCAGCATCCAGGCGAGCACGGTGGGGAACGAGTACTCGTCGAGCTGCTCACCTGTCCAATAAGGGACGCCGGAGACGGTCGAGTTCTGCGGGAAGCTGCCATCGGGCCTTTGCTGCACGAAGAACAGGTAGTGCTCGGCTCTAAAGGCAGCAGCCCGATCCCCCTCGAGCATGAGGGCCGTGGCTATCTCATAGAGGTCCCGCGCCCACACGAGGTGATAAGGGCCTGACGGCTTCGGCTTGGTGGCCGAAGCCGATCCCCACTCCCAGGGCATCGTGGGCGAAGCGATGAAGGCGCCCGGGTTCGCCTTGTCCTCGCCCGCCGCCAGCACCATCTCGGCCACGCGGAACAAGGTGCGGTAGGAGGCGGCGACAGCAGGCACGGCCTCCAGGGCCGCCAGGTAGCGATGCCAGCCGTCGGCATAGGAACGAGCGGCCGGTGCGAATCCGCTGGCAAGAGAGCGCTCCGCCGTGGCCCCAGCCGCGGCTCGGCTTCGGGCCGAAGCCGAGCGCGAGCGTCATCTCCTCGTGCCCCGCCAGCCCGGTGAGGGAAGTCGCCGCCGTCTGCACGACGTCCCCATTGCTCGCGCTCTCGTAGTGGTGCGTCAGCCGGTGGTGGGCGACGAGGTCGGCTATCCCGTCGCTCGTGCCGAAGTAGCCGTTGCTGGAAGGTCCGAAGGCGGGTCGGGCCGTCAATGCGCTCGCGGCGGCCGAGTCGTAGGCGCTGAGCACAGCGCCCCGTCGCGTGGCGGTGTCGTGATCCATGTCGTTGCCCAGCGCCGGCTGGTAGGCCACATAGACGTGATAGGGATGACCGGTGAGGGACCGGAACTCGATGTGGACGAGCACGCTGTCTCGCAGCGGATCGGTGACGTACTCCTTGGTGATCCGGTAGTCCCCGGAGCGAGCCGTGTCAACCTGCTCGTAGCTCAGGCTCCCCGGGTCGAGGAGCCGGATCTGGTGGAGGGTGGCGGAGCGCTCCACGTCTGTAAAAGTGCGGCCGTTCGTCACCACAAGTTGCAGCTCACGGGTTGAGGGCGTGCTCAAGTTGGGGTAGTAGACCTCGGACAGGGTGCCTCGCTCGAGGGTGTACCAGACCCGGCTGGCCCGGCTATGGGCGGTGCCGAACCCCTGCTTGTCCGCCGGCAGGAAGGAGACGGGCCGGCCAGGGGCGCCGGGCGCCCGTGCTCCACCGTGCAGGCTCTTCGGGGTCGCGCCCGCCACCGGTACAGCGAGCCCAGCAGCGAGCGTCGCGGCCGAAAGCCCGACGAGCCACTTGGTACAGCGGATCGGCCGCTTCACAGGCACTGGCCCACCTCCTCGAGTCGGCGGGGCCATACCCGGGCGCGTCCAGCCGCAACCGGCCGCTCAGACCGGCCGAGGCTGGTTCAGCCGACCTTGATGACGGAGCTGGAGCTGGCCGAGGTGCTGCCGGAGCCGGAGCTGCTCGAATGGACCGAGCCGCTGAGCCAACTGCGGATCATCGGCTCGGTGACCATAACTGGCGCGAGCGGCGCGGTCAGCCCCACCGCTGGGTGCGATATCGCCAGAGTAATTGAGCTCCCCTTGTGGGTGATGACCAGATTGCTCAAAGAGCCGTTCGCCACCGAGAGGATCATGGGTATCTCCAAGCCGGCGGGGACGCGGTCGACGGCGGAGGCGGCAGCACGCAGCTCCGCCCGGGCGATCCTCAGATCGGCCCCCGGAAGATCCCGGGAGAGGGTGCCCCTCATGTCGCTGAGGAACATCGAGACGAAGTGCTGCACGGGAAGCTTGACGGAGTACTTCGTCACCCCGTTGCGCGAGGAAAGCCGGTGGATGCTCGTCCAGGCGTCCCATGACTGGGCGAAGGAGAGAGTGAAGGCGTGGCTGAGCTTGCCGAACCTGGCTCCTTGCGGGCGCGGCGGCGCCTTCGGGTCGAGGGTCTTCACGAGCGATTCCATCGTCGCATCACTGATCCCGACCCACTGGTCGTGGACGAGGGCGGAGACGACATCATGGGCCGGCCCGGGCCGGGTGGCGGCGAGCGACCGAAGGGCGCTCTCGTAAGAACCTGGCTTGATGGCCCGGAGGTCGAGTCGCACGTAGATCGAGTTGTGGACGATGATGACGTCAGCCAAATCCGCTCCGGCTCGCAGCACCGACACCTGATAGTCACCGCGGCCGCCGGAGGCCGACAGGGGCGCGCTGCCGTTGTCGGTCATGGTGAAGGCAACCGCGTACCGCCCCGCCACAGCTTCCTGTCCGCGGTTCGAGGAGTGGCCTGTGAAGACCACCTTCAGGGTCGGGCCCGAGAAGACGCTGGCGAAGGCGGCCCGGATACCGCTCTCCCTCGAGTTGACGATGGCGGCGATGCCGAAGGCAACCAGCACCGTGAGAGCCAGCCCGCCGGCCACGATCCCCATGCCGATCGACCGGCGAGCTCTTCCGGCCCGGCCTTCGACGGTCGGTGCGTGGTCCGGGCCAGGCGGCGGGGGTGGCACATCGGGTGGCTCGGATGCCGGCGAGAGGGCCGTGCCCGCTGAGGGGCCTATGCCCGGCGAGGGGGCGTCATTTGGCGAGGCATCCGGATCGCCGCTCGAGATAGCCCGCTCCGCATCGCTTTCCCACTGCTCGCTCATGGCCCGTCCCGTCCTCGCCGAAACCAATCTTCTCATAGTTTCGAATGGGCTCATCGAGACCGGAGCCCGAACAGCCTGACCGCCGCCTCCTCCCGCGCCCCGTACATTGACAGCACTTGCCGGCACATTGACAGCACTCGCCGGCTCGCAATACCATCCGCGGCGCGTGCCGGAGCTCTCCTGTCGCAGCCGCCTCGGGATCCGGCACTCTGCTCGTCCCTGTCGTCCACGGTGGAGGTGGTAGGCGTGAGAAACAAGCTCCGTGTCCTGGTGCTCTTCCTGTCCGCAGCTCTCGTGGCGCTCTCCGTGCCGGCGCTCGCCGCCGATCATGGCGCCTCGAAGGCTTCGGGAAGCAACCGGGGCTATATGCCCCACGTCTTCATCATCATGATGGAGAACACCGGGTTCGGGCAGCTGATGCACAGCCCCTATGCCGGCTACATGCACTCGCTCGCCACAGAGTACGGGCTTGCGACCGACTACTACGGCGTGACCCATTCCAGCCTGCCGAACTATCTCGCCGCCACGAGCGGCTCGACGTGGGGCGTCGAACAGCGACGACACGGCTCAGCGTCGCCTGCTCAACCACACCAACATCGTCGATCAGCTAGAGGCGGCGGGCATCAGCTGGAAGGCATACATGGAGGGCCTTCCCTATGCCGGCTACAAGGGCAATTCCGCCGATTACACGGCCAAGCCGCACAGCGCCAGCAATGCCCTCTACCTGTTGAAGCACGACCCGTTCATGATGTACCCGGATGTGGCGGACAACCCGGCGCGGGCGAAGAACGTCGTGCCGCTTACCGAGCTGAAGCCGGACCTGGCCTCGGGCAAGGTCCCCCAGTACGTCTGGATCACCCCGGACATCTGCAACGACATGCACGGCATGAGCGGTCCCGCCTGCCCGTACCCCGCGACGGGCGTCGGCCCGAGCGCGCAGCAATACCGCCTCGCCGATGCGTTCCTCCGCTCCTGGGTGGGCCGGATCATGGCCAGCCCTGCCTGGACAGGGAACTCGACGATCTTCATCACCTGGGACGAGGGCAGCTACTCCAACGTCGGGCCGAACTACGGGCCGCAGAGCGACGCCGGCTGCTGCGACAGCCCGATTCTGCCCAACCCGCCCGTCAACCCCGTGGACGTCTCCGGCGGAGACCTCGTCGGGGGCAAGCGCTTCGGCGGTGGCCGCGTCGCCACGATCGTGATCGCCCGGCAGGGGGCGCGTCACTACACGAACTCCGGCGCGTACAACCACTACTCCCTACTGGCCACCGTCGAGCAGAACTTCGGTCTGCCGCTGTTGGAGAATGCCGGCGACACCCAGCAGGTGCGGCCGCTCACGGCCTTCCTCACTCGTCACTAACCGCCTCGTGCGGTCCGGGCGGGCTAACAGCTCTGTACGCCCGCCGCTTCGGTTTGAGAGGGCGCATGAGGAACTCGGGCCGGCGATGGCCTTCGGGTCCGAGCCTTGGGCGGGTCAAGGCCAGCCACGACCGGTAGGTGGAGCGGGATAAGGCCCTGTCCACGAAGACGTCGCCGTACCGGTCGTCCGGATGAGCGTGCTCGACCCGCACCCGCTGCAGCCAGCAGTTCATCCCGGACCACGGATCCGGCTGCACCGGGAAGGCCAGGTTCTGGTGGACGCCGGCGTCGTCCCAGAAGATGCGGGAGGAGTCCGGGTCCGCCGAGGAGAACGGGCCGACAGGCTCCCGGTAGCGCAGCAGCCAGCTGTCCGGTCCGGCCGGATGCGTGATGCTGACGAGGCCGGAGACCCAGCGGCTCCCCTCTCCCTGATGCAGGCGCCAGCGGCCCATGTGGTGGCTGAGGGCGCACACCCCGGGCCGGATCCCCTCCGTTGCCCACACCCGGGCGACCAGGTAGCCGATCTCGGTGCTGACCCGGGCCAGGTCGTCATCGACCAGCCCGAGCCGTCCGGCGTCGACGGGATTGACCCAGAGCGGGTGGGAATTGGCCAGCTCGTTCAAGTACTTGGCGTTGCCGGACCGGGTATGGATCAGCACCGGCAGCCGGAAGGTCGGCACGAGGACCAGCTCACCGCGGTCGGGTGCCAGCCGGCGATGGGAGACGTGCGATTCGATGTAGCCAGGCGTGGCCTGCTCCGGCCAGCCCCAGTCGCGCATCGCCGAGGAGTACAGCTCCAGCCGGCGGGACGGCGTCGGCCAACCAACCGTCACCGTCCCGTCCCCGTGAGCGACGCCGACCGAGCCGGCCTCGCCGACGAGGGGAGGCTCACTGTCGAGAGAGACCGGCCGGCGGTAGACCCCGTTGCTGTCCGGGCTGGCCCCGGAGAGCTCCTCGGCCGGGACCGGCTGCTCATCGAGGCGGTAAACGGCCTCTGCGACGGAGACGGCGCCGAATTTTCGCATGTAGGCCAGCGGGGTGAGCCCGAGGGCGGCTGCCTTCTCGGGTAGGCCCGGCACCTGGTTCTCGAAGATCCACCCGTAGAACTCGTCGACGGTGATCTTCTCGCCCGGTCGAGACGGTGACTCGAAGTGTCGGCGGATTCCGAGCGCCCCGTCGGGATCGATCCGCCACGACAACTCGAAGAAGAACTCGTTCTCCTCCCAGACCAGGCCCGGGTTGGCATCACGGCTGTCGCCGACCGGCATGCCCAGCTTCTCCATCGCCACCCGGCGGACCGGCTGGCGGAACCCGATCCACTTTCCGGAGTGGGTCTCGTAGGACTGGGTGTCGTGGCGCTCGGCGGCATGGCCCATCGGCAGCACGTAGTCGGCGAACTCGGCCGTCTCGGACCACGTCGGCGTGAGGGCCACGTGGAGGCCCACCTTCTCCGGATCCGACAGGGCACTGATCCAGCTGAACCCGTCGGGTGCCGTCCAGATCGGGTTCCACACTCGGGAGAAGTACACGGCCAGCCGGCCGCGACCCTCCTCGAGGAAGTGCGGGAGCAGGATCGACATCTCGTTCGTCGAGAGCGGATACTCCGCCGGCCAGATGAGCTCGTTCCAGTGATCGTGCGCCTCCGGCCTGTTCGGGCCGGACGGGATCAGCTTGTCCCACCCGTTCGGGCTCGTCCCGCCTACCGTGCCCACACTGCCGGTGAGCACGAGGAGGAACCACAGGGCGCGGGCCACCTGCCACCCGCCCAGGTTGCCGGCACAGGCCGACCGCCAGACGTGGCCGGCCAGGCGGTGGTCGCACTCGGCGACGAGCCGCGCCAGGTCGGCGATGTCCTCCACCTCGACACGGGCTTCGCCGGCGGCGAACTCGAAGCTGTAGCGGGCGTAGTCCGCCTCGAGCAGGGCAATGAACTCGTCGAAGTCGATGGGGGCATCCGGATGCAGCTCGCGCAGATAGGTCTCCCAGTTGACCCACCTCCTCACGTAGGCAAAGTCGACCTGTCGGGTCCGGAGCAGATAGGACGCCACCGAGAGCAGGATGGCGGCCTCGCTCCCCGGCCAGGGCGAGAGCCACAGGTCGGCCTTCGAGGCGGTGTTGGACAGCCTCGGGTCAAGGACGATGACCTTGGCCCCGTTGAGCTGACCCTCCACGATGCGCTGGGCGTGGGGGTTGAAGTAGTGGCCGCTCTCGAGGTGGCTCGAGAGCAGGAGGATCACCTTGGCGTTGGCATGATCCGGGCTGGGCCGGTCGTAGCCCGCCCAGAGAGCCATGCCGAGCCTTGCTCCCGCCGAGCACAGGTTGGTGTGGGTGTTGTAGCCGTCGATGCCCCAGGCCTGCAGCGTCCGCTCCTCGAAGCCATCCTCGCCGGGGCGCCCCACGTGGTACATCACCTCCTCGGGCCGGCCCTCGAGGAGCGCCGTCCTGATCCGGCCGGCGATGTCGTCCAGCGCCTCGTCCCAGCCGACCGCGCGCCCAGCTCCCGCCTCCACGCTCACCGACCCGCTTCAACGGGTGCAGGATCCTCTCCGGGTCGTCGAGCTGGTTGACGGTCGCCGGCCCCTTGGCGCAGTTGCGGCCCCGCGACGCCGGGTGGGCCGGGTTGCCCTCGAGCTTGCGGATCGACAGGTCTTCCTTGTCGACGTAGGCGAGGAGCCCGCACCCGCTCTCACAGTTGAAGCACACCGTGGGCACGAGCATGTAATTGCGGGCGACGCGGCGCGGGTGCGCCTTGGCGTCGTAGGCCACGTGATCGTCCCACTCGGCCACGGGTGGGAAACTCACCAGCCGCTCGTGGGCATGTGCTCCCGGCAGCTCCGGCCCCGACGCGTCTACCGGATGCTCGACATCGGGGCAAAGGGCCGAGCCGTCACGGGAGGGCTCCTGGTGATCGGTCAAGGACGCCGGCCGTTCATGACAGGGGAACGTCCTGTCCGGCCCGGACGAAGGCTGACTCATAGGCCAAAAGACCAGCCTGCGCCACCAAGCCACCGGCGGCCGCCCACCACCTGCGGCGGCCGTTGAGGGCAGGAGCGGCCATCCCTGCGCCCAAGACGCCCATCCCCACCGCGCCCCACCAGAAGAGCTTGCGGTAGCGGCCCCGCGTGACCATATGGGCGGCGGCCTCGGCCTGCCGCGTCGGCTGGCGCCGGCCGTACTCGGCCGCCAACAGGGCCAGATTCGCGGCCGAGGCCGAGACGAGGATGCGGGCCAGGAGCCGCCGGGCCGCCATGCCGGTCTCGACGACTGCACCGCCGGCCAGCAGGGCGCCCGAGCCGGCCACGGCGGCTTGGGCGAGCAGCTGCCAGAACAAGAGCGGGGACTGCCACAGGTCCCGCCCCTCAGCCTGTCCGAAGAGAAACGCCGTGTAGCCCGCAGCCAGCGCGGCGGCCGGAGCCGCCGCCCAGCGCAGGCGACCGAGAGCCGCGGCCATAACCGGCTCTTCCAGCAGGCCGAGCGCCTCGGCGGCACCTCCGACGAGCCAGCCTCCGGCCACCGCCGAGTAACCGGTGAGGGCAACCGAGCCCCAGAACAGCCACGAGGTCGGGTTGGCCTTGGTGAAGATGTAGAGGACGCGCTCGGGGCGTTTCAGGTCGAGGGTGAGCAGCACACCGGTGGCGGCGGTGAAGGTCGTGGCTATCGCCGGCGCCACGAGTGAGCCGAGACGGCCGAGGTCCGCCCGGAGGAAAAGGGCGGCCGAGGTGACAAGCAGGGCTCCCGATCCCACTCCTTTGGTCCACATGTAGGTCGTGACGCGCCATCCCCACGGGCGCTCGTGAGCCGTGTTGAGGGTGGTTCGGGTGTCCGGCTCACCGAAGGCCTCGAGGTCAGCGCCGGCGGCACGCCGCTGCGGGTCGGGGCGGGCCCAAATGTACGAGCTGACCACAGGGGCCACTAGTGGGTCGAGGACCGACCTGTCGGCGCCGAGGTAGAAGACGTTGGGGCCTGTGTTCTGCTCCGGCGCCCGCACGGCGCTTTGATGCGTGGCGAGGAGCCGGGAGATACCAGTGGTCTCGTCGTCCAGATCCCCCACCCAAATCGAGCGGGTGGGGCACACCACCACGCAGGACGGCTCCAGTCCCCGATCCACCCGATGAGCACAGAAGTTGCACTTGGCCGCGGTATGGGTGTCCTCGTCGATGTAGATGGCATCGTAGGGACACGCCTGCATACAGCTCTTGCAGCCGATGCAGCGGTCGCTGTCGAAGTCCACGATACCGTCTTCGCGCTTGAAGAGCGACTTCGTCGGGCACACCGTGACGCAGGGGGCATCCGTGCAGTGGTTGCAGCGAAGTACGCCGAACTCCCGGCTGGTGGTCGGGTAGGCGCCCTTGTCGACGTACTTGACCCAGGTGCGGAACTGCCCGAGCGGAATCTGGTGCTCGGTCTTGCACGCCACGGTGCAGGCATGACAGCCGATGCAGGTCCGCTGGTCGATGGCGAATCCATAGCGCACCTGATGTCCTCCTCGCGCCGGCGCGTCATGGGTGTCTAGCATGGGCGCTCACAGCGCCGCGGGCTCGACCGCCGGCAGCCGGGGCGCCGGTGCCTCCGGCATCGCCTCCTGCGTCCGCACGCGGTTCCTCTCGGCAACGAGGGTGACGACGAAGCCGAGCGCCAGGGCGACGAGCACGCCGAGGTTGGCATAGGCCCAGGCGCCGGTCTTTCCTCCGAGGCCGAAGGCGCCGAGGAGGTAGCCCTGCCAGCTGAGCCAGCTGGCGGCGCTGTTCGTCACGAGGCCCCACCCGATGACGGTGCTCACGACGACGACCAGTGACGGGACCACCCGGACGTCGCCGTAGCGGCCCCGGCTGCGGTACAGGTCCTCCTCGGAATAGTCGCGGCGCCGGAGGGCGATGTCGGCGAGAATGATGCCGCACCACGACGCGATCGGCACGCCGAGGGTTATGAGGAAGCCCTCGAACTGGGCGAGGAAGTTGCCGGCGAAAAAGACTACGTAGGTGGCGCCACCGATCATCACACTGCCGTCCAAGAAGGCGGCCGCATAACGGGGGACGGGCAGTCCGGCGGTGAGGAGGGCGAGGCCGGAAGAATAGATGTCGAGGACCGCCCCGCCGACGAGGCCGAGCACGGCGACGACGGCGAAGGGGACGAGGAACCAGGTGGGCAGCTCGGTCGTGAGCGCCCCGATCGGGTCGGCGGCGATGGCGGCGCTCAGATGAGAGGAGGAGCCGGCGAGCAGAAGCCCGAAGACGAGCAGGACGACCGGCGCCACGGCCGCTCCGAACGTCGTCCAGCCGACGACGCCCCGGCTGGAGGACGACCGCGGGAGATAACGCGAGTAGTCCGCGGCACAGTTCACCCACCCAAGCCCGAAGCCGGTCATGAAGAAGACGAAGGCCCCGAGGGCATGCTCGACAGAGCCGGACGGGATGGCCGACACGCTGTGCCAGTGGATCTTGTCGGCCACGAGCCCGATGAAGGCGAGGGTGAGGACGCCGGTGACGACGGTGATGACGGCCTGCATCTTCATGATCAGATTGAAGCCCATCACCCCGCCCGTGACGGTGAGAGCGGCCACCACGACGAGAGCGATCGCCTTCGTCGGTGTGCCGCCGCCCCAGCCCAGCCGGCTGAACACCGTGGCGATGGCCAGAGTTGCCAGGATGGCGAGCACCGTTTCCCAGCCCACGGTGAGGAGCCACGAGATGAGCGTCGGGAAACGGTTCCCCCGCACCCCGAACGCGGCCCGGCCGAGAACCATCGTCGGAGCCGAGCCTCGCTTGCCGGCGAGGGCGATGAAGCCACACAGGACGAAGGAGACGACGATCCCGACAAGACCGACCACGAGCGCCTGCCAGAACGAGATCGAGAAACCCGAGCGCGAACGACCCGTAGCTCAACCCGAGGACGGAGACGTTTGCGCCGAACCACGGCCAGAACAGCTGCCGCGGGCTGCCTCGGCGCTCGCCGTCGCCGATCACGTTGATGCCGTTCATCTCCACCCGGAGGGCGCTCGTGCCCGGCCCGGGCCTGTCGGAGGACAACCTCACCGAACGATCAGATGTCGACGTCGGCGGCCTCGGGCCGTTCCGCCCCTTCGCCCACCACAGGGAGCCGGGCGAACACGGCCGGCGGCTCGCGCCACAGCGGGCGACCCCCTGCGGCCGAGCCGGGGCCGCCCTCGGCGGCCGCCCGCACCGCCCGCCACACCCGCTCGGGGGTGCAGGGCATGGCGATGTGTCGCACCCCGAGGTGCGAGAGGGCGTCCACAACTGCGTTGTGGACAGAAGGCGTCGACCCGATCGTGCCGGACTCGCCGATCCCCTTGGCCCCGAGGGGGTTGCGGGAGGTCGGTGTCTCGGTGTTGGCGGTCTCGAAGAACGGCAGCTCGGCCGCGCTCGGCATCGAGTAGTCGGCCAGCGAGGCAGTGAGCGGGTTACCAGCCGAGTCGAAGATGACCTCCTCGAAAAGTGCCTGCGCCACCCCCTGGCCGATGCCCCCGTGCTGCTGGCCGGTGACGAGAAGCGGGTTCAGCACGCGGCCGCAGTCGTCCACGGCGACGTGGCGAAGAGGGCGGACCAGCCCGGTCTCGGTGTCCACCTCGACTATCGAGACGTGGGCGCCGAAGGGGAACGTCGAGCCGTCCTGGTTGAAGTCCAACTCGGCGGCCAGCCTGCCGCCGCCACCTCCGTCCTCGGCGAGTGCGGCGAGCTGACCCCACGAGACGGCCCTCGCCGGGACGCCGGCCACCCCGAGGCCCTGTCCCTCGTGCACGATGATGTCCTCGACGCTCGCCTCCAGCTCGGCTGCTGCGAGCGCCCGCGCCTGCCCGAGCACTTCCTCCGCCGCCCCGTGCACTGCGCTGCCGCCGATCTGGAGCGACCTCGACCCGCCCGTGCCGCCGCCTCGCGGGACGAGGGCCGTGTCCGACTGTACGAAGGAGATGTCCTCCATGGCGATACCGAGCGCGTCCGAGACGATCATGGAGAATGCCGTGGCGTGGCCCTGGCCGTGTCCTGACGTGCCCACCCGGATCGTGGCTCTGCCGTCCCGGTGCACGTCCACGGCGCCGAACTCCCCGCCCCCGCCTGCAGTCACCTCGACGTAGACGGCGACACCTATCCCGAGTTGCCGACGATCCCCGGACTTCCGGCGGGCGCTCTGTTCGGCGCGGGCACCTTCGTAGTCGGCCAGCCGGAGCGCCTCGTCGAGCGCCTTCCCGTAGTCGCCGCAGTCGTAGGTCGTCCCCATGACCGTCGTGAATGGCTCGGAGAATGCCGGCAGCAGGTTGCGCCGGCGGAGGTCCACCGGGTCGATGCCGAGCTCCCCCGCCGCGATGTCCATCATCCGCTCGAGCATCTCGGCGGCCTCCGGCCGGCCGGCACCCCGGAATGCGCCCATGGGCGTGGTGTTCGTCACGGCCACGGCCACGTCGTAGCGAATGGCCGGTATGGCGTACACCCCCTGAGCCATCATGCGGGTCGGACCGAGGGCGAGAGCACCGCCGAATCCGGCGTAGGCGCCGGCGTCGGCCAGCACCCGGCAGACCATGCCGGAGATGTGACCCTCCTCGTCGAAGCCCATCTCCACCCACTGGACCTGTCCCCGGCCGTGCGGCATGGCCACGAGGTTCTCCGAGCGGTCCTCCACCCAGCTGACCGGCCGTTGCAGCCGGAGGGCGGAGGCGACAACGGCGGCGTGCTCTGACCCGACGCCTGCTTTGCCTCCGAAGGCCCCGCCGACGTGCGGGGCGACCACGCGCAGCTTCTCCCGGTCGAGGCCGAGGTTGCGGGCCAGATCGTCGGCGAAACCGTGCGGCATCTGCGTGGAGACGTAGACCGTGAGGTCGTGCCCGGCGCCGTCCTCGCCGGGGACGGCTGCGATGGCGTCTCCCTCCATCGGGACGACCGCCACCCGTTGGTTCTCGAGCTGGGCCCGGACGACGGTCCTGGCGCCGGCCAGGGGATCCGCACCAGCCGGATCAGCCATGCCCGCCACGAGATTCGTGCCGAGCTCGTCGAACTGCAGAGGCGCACCGTCGTCGAGGGCCGCCTCGGGATCGGCCACGGCCTCGAGCGGGTCGTAGTCGACGACGACGAGCTCGGTGGCGTCAACGGCGGCGGACTCGGATTCGGCCACGACGATCGCCACCGGCTCTCCGACGAAGCGGACCTTGCCGGCGGCAAGCGGTGGGCGCGCACAGGCCGCGTTGAGGACCATGAACCCGTGGAAGGGCGCCACGCCGAGGTCGCGCTCTGTCAGAACGGCGACTACCCCAGGCGCGCGGCGGGCCGCCTCGGCATCGATCGAGCGCACGAGGGCGTGGGCATGCGGGGAGCGCACGAAGGCAGCCCGGAGCAGCCCCTCGTGCTCGAGGTTGCCGACGAACGTGCCCTTGCCGACGAGAAGGTCGGGATCCTCGACACGGCGGACGCGGTTGCCGAGAAGGGAGCCGGGCATACTCGCAATCTATGGCCGCACGGGGACTGCCGGACGCGACGTCCCTGCCCGCGGCAGATCGGGCGGTGCCTAGCCGCCTACCACGGAGACGGCGGTGCCTCCTCGCTCCCCTGCGCCGGGATGGCCGGCGGTGCCTCCGCGTACCCCTCGGTCCGGATCGCCGCCCGGGTCTCCTCGTCCCGCGCCTGGGCGAGGGCGGCCTGGCGTTCTCCTCGCCGCTTGGCGCGCCGACCGTAGAAAGTCATCCAGATCACGATGACGCCCGCCACCGCGTAGGGCATCACCTTTGAGATGGCAAAGGCCCTGCCCGTCGAGGTCGTCTCGACGATGATGACCCTGGCCACCGCCTCGGCCAGGTAGGCGACGCCCCAGACCACCGTGATGACGCGAAAGGCGTGACGGAAGCCTTCGTAGCGCCAGCGGCTCTCGAAATCACGGCCCTTTGCCGTACCGGGCCCCATGAACTCCAGTGCGAAGCGGTACATGAGGGGTCGGCTCGACCACAACGAGGCCACACAGACGATGCCGAAGATGCCCGTGGGGACCGAGCCCTCGACGAGCAGGAGCCGGGCGTTCCCGGTCACGAGGCCGACGACGGTGCCGACGACGATCCCGAGCAGGACGAGCACGCCGACCGCATCGACGCGGCGGTGGCGAACGTATCCGATCACGACTCCGGCGGCGGGCGCCACCCCGCTCAGCACGAGCGCGTGCACCTGGCTCCACCCGGACGAGCGGAGCAGTGAGTAGATGACGAGTGGGGCGCCGACATCGAAGATGCCGATCGAAGCCAGAGACAACAGGCGCCCTCGGCGCACGGACGCGCTCTCAGAGGCGATCTCCTCGGGCACGCGATCCGTGCCCTGCTCCTTCTCTGGAGCGCCTTCGGTCACGCTCATCTCGATCGGCCCGTCCTCGGCTCGGTCGCCCGCACCGGGCGCCGCGAAGAAACCTACGCGTGACCGGTTTGAGGAAGCGACGCGAAGCGCTACAACACTGGCGTGCCCGAACCACAGCGGGCGGTCGAGCTCGCCGCCGAGCTGAGCGAATCGTTGCTCTTCCCAAGCGTGCTCGAGGTTGACCACGCGCAGGCCGTGCCCCTCTCCCACCTGGACGCCCTCGCCTCCTCGGGTCTCTACGGCCTGGCCGGGCCCCTCGATCACGGTGGCCTCGACCTGAGACCAGACGAGGCCCTCGCCGTAATTGAGCGTCTGGCGGCAGGCTGCCTCGCCACGACGTTCGTGTGGCTGCAGCATCACGCCTCAGTGCGGGCGGTCGCCACGGCCGGCGGCGGCGTAGCCGAGGAGTGGCTGCGGCCGCTCTGCACCGGGGAGCGCCGGTCGGGGGTCGCCTTCGCCGGGCTGAGGCGGCCGGGGCCGCCTGCGGTCACGGCCGAGAGCACAGCCAAGGGGTGGGTCGTCAACGGTGTCGCCCCGTGGGTGACCGGCTGGAGCCTCATCGACGTGGCGCTCGTCGCTGCCCGCGTGCCGGCCATGCCGGGCGCACCGGTCCTGTGGGTGCTACTAGACGCCGTGGAAGGGCGGCAGGTATCGGTTGAGCGTCTCCGGCTCGAAGCGCTGGACGCCAGCGTCACCGTGACGGCGACCTTCGACCACGCTGTGGTTCCGCACGGCCGCGTGGTCGGACTCGAGCCCTTCCCCGCCTGGCAGGAGCGTGACGCCGCCGGCCTGCGCACGAACGGCTCGCTCTCCCTCGGGCTGGCGCTGCGCTGTGCGGCCGCTCTCGGCGGCTCGGCCGGTCAGGCGGTGGAGGCACTGGTGACAGAGCGCCGTCACGAGCTCGACACGGCCGGCGCCGGGAACCTCCCGCGGGCAAGGGCGGCGGCGGCGGAGTTGGCGCTCGCGGCGGCGACGTCGCTCGTGATAGAGACCGGAGGGCGAGCTGTGCTCTCGGACTCGATCGCCCAGCTGCTCGCCCGCCAAGCCGTCTTCCTGCTCGTATTCGGGCAGACGCCGGCGATCAAGGCCGAGCAGCGGCGGATGCGGCTGGCTATGGCGCCATGGGGCGGACCGCTTTAGGCTGCGGGGCTGACATGGCACCACGTCGTGGAACCGGCCCACTTCTTGCCCGCGGCCAGGGGAGACGCCCCGGCCGACCTTCTCCTCACCGGCGGCCGCGTCTTCGTCCCTGCGACCCGCGAGTGGATAGTGACCGACCTCGCCATCTCCGGCGGCATGATCGCCGGGTGGGGCCCGCGGGAGGCCGCGCGAGGTCGTCGACGTGTCCGGCACGTCGCTCACGCCGGGCTTCATCGATGCGCACATGCACCTCGAGTCCACCAAGCTGTGGGTGGACGAGTTCGTCCGCACCGTGCTGCCGCACGGGACGACCGCTGTGGCCGCCGACCCGCACGAGATCGCCAACGTCTTCGGCGTGCCGGGCGTCGTCGCCCTCGCCGAGGCGGCGGCCGGCCTGCCCTTCACCTTCGGCATCTGCGCCTCGAGCTGCGTGCCGGCGTCCTGCTTCGAGAGCCCCGGCGCCGAGCTCGGTCCTGCCGATCTCACCTCGCTCCTCGACGAGCACGGTGCGATCGGCGTCGCCGAGATGATGAATTTTCCCGGTGTGGTGAACGGCGACCCCGAGGTGCTCGCCAAGATCGCCACCGCCGGCCACCGGCGCGTGGACGGGCACGCCCCCGGGCTAGGCGGCCGCCATCTCGACGCCTACCTGGCGGCGGGGGTCGAGTCCGACCACGAGTGCACCGAGCTCGACGAGGCCGACGAGAAACGTCGCAAGGGGATGTGGATCTTCATCCGTGAAGGCTCCGCCTCGCGCAACCTGCGGGCGCTCATCCCCACGGTCGTCCGGCACGGCACGGCTCGCGTCGCCCTTTGCACCGACGACCGCGAGCCGGACACTCTCATCAAGGACGGCCACGTGAACGACTGCGTGCGTCTGGCGGTGGCTTGCGGAGCCTCCCTCGAGGACGCACTCGTTCTCGTCACGAGCAACCCGGCCGATTACCACCATTTCGATCACCTCGGCTGGCTGGCGCCCGGCTACCAGGCTGACGTGCTCTGCTTCGAGGACCTCGGCGGGACTGGAGCCGGCACGGGTCTGGCAGGCCGGCCGCCTCGTCGCCGCCGACGGTAGTCGCCGTGGAAGGAGCCGTTCCCGGCCGCCCCGCGCCGCAGTTCATGCTGCAGGTCGGTCCATCTCGACCCGCCGCCCGGCCCGAGAGACCTCGACCGACTTCCCCCACCGGGAGGGCTCGCCCGGGTGATCGGGGTGGAGGAGGACTCGCTCACGACGCGCCAGCTCCTTCTCGACGTGTCCGACCCGGCTGTCGCCGTGGCTCGCATCGCCGTCGTGGAGCGGCACCGGCAGACCGGCCGGATCGGTCTTGGCTACGTGCACGGCTTCGGGCTCACCCGGGGCGCCATCGCCTCGACGGTGGCCCACGACGCCCATAACTGCATGGTGGTAGGGGCCATCGACGGCACCGGCCCGGACGAGATGTCCGTGGCCGTCGGCCGGCTGGCCGAGATCGGGGGCGGTCAGGTGGCCGTCCTCGGCGGAGAGGTGATCGCAGAAGTGCCGCTCCCGATCGGGGGGCTCATGAGCGGTCGCAGTGCGCACGCCGTCGCCGCCGAGGTGGAGCGGTTGGCCGCAACCGCGTCAGGTGCTCTCGGTGTCGGCATCGGATCGCCCTTCATGCAGCTGAGCTTCCTCGGCCTCTCGGTTCTCCCCGAGCTCCGGATCACCGACCGGGGGATGGTGGACGTCACGAGCTTCTCGCTCGTCGACGCCGCCGTCGGCTGAGGCCGCTACTCCACTGCGCCGAGGACGAGCGAGAGAAGCGCCATCCGCATGACGACGCCGTTGAAGGCCTCCAGCCAGTAGCGGGCGTGGCGGGTGCCGTCGACGTCGGGCGGCAGCTCATCCATCCGGGGGAGGGAGTGCAGGATGATCGAGTCGGATTTCGCTTTCTCCGAGAGGATCTCCCGCGTGACGCGATAGGCCGGCGGCTGTGTGGCCACGATCCCCGCTCGCCTCCACGCGCGACTTGGTGTAGTCGGCCTGGACGGTCGGCTCCATGTAGATCACGTCCACCGCCGAGATGCAGGCCTCTACGCTCTCGGCTTCCTCGTACTGCACGTTGCGCTCGTCGAGCTCGGTCCTGAACTCGTCGGTGAGCGACATGTCCTCGGGGGAGACCACATAGCCGGCCAGGTCGAACTGGGACATGGCGTACAGGATCGAGTGCATCGTGCGCATCCTCATGTCCCCGACGAGGAGCACCTTCAGCCCGTCGAGCCTGCCTCTCTCCTGCCAGATCGTGTAGAGGTCGGTCAGCACTTGGGTGGGGTGCTCCCCCCAACCGTCCCCGCAATTGATCACCGGAATCGATGCCCACCGGGCCGCCTCCTCCGGGGCGCCCTGCTCGAAGTGCCGCATGGCGATGACATCGCCGTAGTACTCGAGCATGTGGACCGTGTCCTTCATCGACTCCTGGTAGAAGTCGCCGGCCCGCGTCATCTTGGCGTCCGAGAACCCGAGCACGTGGCCGCCGAGCCGGTGCATGGCCGCCTCCGTCGCCAGGCGGGTGCGTGTGCTCGGCTGGTAGAAGGCGGTCAGCAAGGTCTTGTGGGCGAGCAGATTCCCGTTCCGGCGTTCTGCTGCGTACGGGCGCAACCGATCCGCCGTGCGGAAGATCTGGAAGTACTCCTCCCGCTCCATGTCTTTCAGGGACAAGATGTCCCGCCCGAGGAAGCTTCTCATAGGAGCATCCTTGCCTCTCCGGGCCGGCCGGCGCCAGGCTCACAGCCTCCTGCCCAGGCAGCGCCCGTGATTAGAGTGACCCGGGCCGGCCCGACGGCCGGGCGGTTCGCCAGTTGGAGGCGTCGATCAGTGACTGGACAGGTGGGAACGGTGAGGTCGCTCTGGGTCAGGGGAGCGACGGTCATCGACGGCACGACGTCGGATCCCGTCGTCGGCGACGTGGTGGTGGACGACGCAGGGCCTCATCGCCTCGGTCGGGCCGGCCCGAGCAGAGCCTCCGTTCAGCGTCTCGTCCACTGTCGACGGATCCGGCCTGGTGCTGGCCCCGGGCTTCGTCGACCTCCACTCCCACTCCGACCTCTACGCGCTCTTGCGGGAATCGCCCGGGACACCGCCGATCGGTGACGCGCCGAAGCTCTCCCAGGGATGCACCGCGCAGGTGTTCGGCCAGGACGGCATCTCGGCCGCCCCGCTCGAGGACGAGGACCTGGAGGATCACATGGCGTTTCTCGCCGGCCTCGACGGGTCGATCCCGGCCGAGGAATTCACATGGCGAAGTTTCGGTGAGTACCGGGAGGCCGTGAGAGCCAGCTCGACTACCCGCACGGCCCTACTCGTCGGCCATGCCACGATCCGCCGTCTCGTCATGGGCGACGTTGCCCGCGAACCGACGGCAGCAGAGATCGCCGACATGCAGGAGGCGTTGGCGGTGGCCCTCGACGAGGGCGGGCGGGGTTTCTCCACCGGGCTCGTCTACGTACCGGCCGCCTACGCCACGACAGACGAAGTGGCGGCGCTCTGTGAGGTCGTGGCCTCGCGGCGGCTGCCCTTCTTCGTCCACGTGCGCTCGGAGTCTGCAGGCGTGGTCGAAGCGACCGACGAGGTCATCGGCATCGCCGAGCGGACCGGCTGCCATCTCCACTACAGCCATATCAAGACCGCCGGTCGGGACAACTGGCCGAAGGCGTCGGTGCTCATCGACCACATCGCCGCCGCCCGCGAGGCCGGAGTCAGCCTCTCTGCCGACGTGCATCCCTATATCGCCGGCTCGACATCGGCCATCGTGCTCCTGCCGCCCTGGATCCAGGAGGGGGGCCGGGAGGCCGCCATCGCCCGCCTCTCTGACCCGGTCGTGCGGGCTCGGGTACGCCGGCAGCTCATGGAGGACACCACCTCGTGGGACAACTGGTGGCGCTTCTCGGACGGGTGGAGCGGTCTCCGGGTGGCGCGCTGCGGCCGCCCGGAGATCGTCGGGCGCTCCTTCGCCGAGGTGATCTCCCTCGCCGGCATCGGCGACCTCGACTCGCAGGAGGCGTTCGACCTCGTCTTCAGCCTCCTCGTGAGCGAGAACCTCGGCATGTCCATCGTCTCGTTCAACAACGTCGAGGAGAACGTGGCCCGCTTCATGAGCCAGCCCTACACCTCGATCGGCACTGACGCCGTGATCGATCGCGGCGGCCACCCCCACCCGCGGCTGCACGGGACATTCCCCCGCGTGCTCGGCCGCTTCGTGCGGGAGCTCGGGACGCTCGCACTGCCCGAGGCGGTCCGGAAGATGACCTCGCAGGCGGCGGCTGTCGTCGGCTGGGCAGGCAGGCTCGGTGAGATCCGACCCGGGCTCCCCGCCGACCTCACCTTGTTCGACCCGGACGTGGTGATGGACCGGGCGACCTTCGAGTCGCCGTGGGAGCCCCCGGTCGGGGTCGAGGGCGTCTGGGTGGGCGGTCACCGTCTGGTGGCGCCGGGCGGGCTGTTGGTCGGCGAGGCGGGCGCCGCCGCCGGCGATCCGCCCCTGGCGGCTCAAGACGGCGAGGGACGCCAGGGCGACTGACGACGCGCCTTGGCGGCTCAAGCCGGCGAGGGAGGCTGAGAGGCTGACTCAGCGGCGGCCCCCCGTGAAGAGGAGGGCGACGCTCTCGCCGTCGCCCACGACGCCTTGGCTCCGGAGCTCCGCCAGGCCGGCGAGGCCGGCCGTTCCGGTGGCATCAGCAGCTATGCCCGTCAGCTCGCCGGCGAGGGCGTTCGCCTTCTCGAGCTGGTCCTCTCCCACCACGACCGGGCGACCGCCCGTGAGGAGCATCGTTTCCACGACGGCCAGCCAGTCGTAGGTCTCGTCGTCGAGGATGCCGTGAGCGACGCTGTGCGGGACGTCCTCCCACGGCCACATGAACTCCGATCGACGGCGGGCAGCCTGCTGACGCCCGCCGGACGGCCTTCCGGATCGGACTCGCCGGCGAGCACGGCCTCCATCCGGTCGAACGCCCTTTTCAGCGGCCAGGCGCTCTCCGTCTGGACGGTGTGAATGACGGGGGGCGTGGTCCATCACCCCGAGGGCCACCGCTTCGTTGAAGGCCGCCGCCACGGCGCTGGCAAGGGCGCCCCCGCCCACCTGCACCACGACGTGGTCAAGCGAACCGCCCGCCGCCGCCAGGCTGACGACGACCTCGTAGCCGATTGTCTCGCCGCCCTCGATGGCCAGGCCGTTCTCGTTCCCCTGGCACGTGAAGGGCAGCGCACCCTCCTCGAGGGCAGCCTGCAGCCGGCGGTAGGCGGGATCGCCGGCGACGCCGCCCGCCGCTCGCACACCGTCACCTCCGCCCCGAGAGCCGACAGGCGCGCGACGACGGCCGGGTCGGCCTCCGACGGGACGAAGACGAGCAGCCGGCGCCGGCCCGCGGCTGCCACCGATGGCTGCCGCCAGAGCGGCGTTGCCACAGCTGGCGATGGCAAGTGGGCGGCGGTGACGTGCGATCGATGAGACCGAGCCGCTCGGCCACCTCCAGGTGTACGAGCACGCCGAAGAGGTGACGACCCTTGTGGGAACCGGCCACATTTCCGGTCTCGTCCTTTACGAACAACGCCCCGGACTGCCTGTGGCGGCGGCGAGGGAGGGGGATTCGAGAAACGGCGTCGTCCGGAAGCCCTGCCCGTCCACCGCGGCCACGGCGGCATCGAGCTCCTGCACGAGGTCGACGAAGCACTCGTCCCCGAGGCCGCCGGCGATGGCCAGCTGGTGGGCATGCGACATCGTCCTGAAGCGCACGAACGGGTTGGTCTCCTCCGCCTCGCCGGCGGGGAAGCGCACGGCTTCGCACGTCGAGCAGCCGGCGAAGGACATGGTCGGCTCCGTCACCGGCATGAGAGCAGCGGAAGGGGTAGGGCTCGCCGGGGTAGACGACGGTGCCGCACCCGGCGCAGGCGATCAGGCTCGGGAGCGAGCCGAGGCGGAGGCTCACAGTTGCGCGAGCACACCCGAGCGGGCGTTGAACTCCCGGATCATCTCGTCCCAGATGCCGACCATCGAGCGGGCCTGCTCCCAGAAGCCCGCCTCGCCCCGAGAGCGGAACTCCTCCACGGGCACACCCTGCTGCTCCACCCAGGTGAAGTAGCCGAGGTTGAAGATCCGCACTCGCTCGGCTCGGGTGAGCTCGAGCAGATGGTCGCCGGAAAGGCCCGCCAGATGCTCCCCGAAGGCCTCGCCGGCGGCGACGTCGTCGAAGCCGGCTCCGAACTCCTTGGCGAGCGTCAATTGGCGCTCGCTCTCGTAGAGCGAGGCCCCGTCGGTGGCCATGGTCATGACGACATCATCCGGCCCGAGGTCCTGGTGCTTGGCGAGCTTGATCGCCGCCAGCACGTTGCAGATGCCCGAGAGACCGAACGAGCCCAATGCCCGCACCGCCTTTTCCGGCACCTGGCGCCGCCCGGTGAGGTAGCGCCGCCCGACCTCGGAGTTGAACAGGACGTTCAGCCGGTCCGTCGCCCGGTCCGAGACGGCGATGACGAAATCGGTATTCATGACGTTGTGGATGAGCGGGATGTGCTTGTCGCCGATCCCCTGGATGTTGTGCTCGCCGAAGCCGTTACAGAGCATGGTCGGGCACTCGAGCGCCTCGACGGCGGCGATGGCCGTCCCGTGCCGCTCCTTCAGGTAGTCCCCGGCAGCGATCGTGCCCGCCGAGCCGGTGGCGGAGACGAAGGCCCGCAAACGAAGCGGCCGTTCGTCCTCGCCGGCCACGGCGGCGAAGATGGCCTCCATCGCCCGGCCCGTGGCGTGGTAGTGCGCCAGGTAGTTGCCGAGCTCGGAGAACTGGTTGAAGATCACGTTCGCGCTGTCGGCCGCCATCCGGCGTTGCACTTGTCGTAGATCTCCTTCACGTTGCTCTCGGTCCCCGGCGTGCGCACGATGTCCGAACCGTCCACCACCCAGGAATCGAGCCACTCGAAACGCTCCCGGCTCATCCCCTCCGGCAGGACGGCCACGCCCCGGCAACCCATGAGGCGCGAGATAGCCACGCCGCCGCGGCAGTAGTTCCCCGTCGACGGCCAGACGGCCCGGTGCCGGGTGGGATCGAACTGCCCGGTGACGATGCGCGGCGCCAGGCAGGCGTAGCTGGCCAGCACCTTGTGGGCGCCGATCATCGGGAACCGGTCAGCTAGGGCGACCACTATGCGGGCCCTCGTCCCGGTGAGCTCAGGGGGGAGAACGACGTGGGCAGGCACCGCTGCGACGCCGGTGCGGGCGGCGTCGTTGTACCAGTGGACGCGGAACAAGTTGAGCGGGTGCGCCTCGTCCGGTCCGACGGCACCGAGGGCCGAGGTCACCCGGCCCGGTATCGAAGCCGGATCCGCCAGCTCGGAGAACGTCGGGAGGGCGATCTGCCGCTCGCGGAATCGCTCCACAGTCCGCTCGTACACCTCCCCGTCGACCACCTCACGCTCGAGCCCCAGCCGCCTCATGATCTACCTCGGTTCATGCGGTTATCTTGACAGCCGATGACCTCCTTGTCGGTGACGACGAGGTGGAGGCTGACGTCGTGCTCCCCCATCGGGCACCTCCGGCACGATCTGCTCGGCAAAGGCGAGACCGATGAGCACCGGACCGGTCGGCAGCAGCCGGAGGAACGTGTCGTAGTGGCCGCCTCCGTAGCCGAGCCGGCCCCCGCGGCGATCGAACGCCAGGCCGGGCACGATCACCGCCCCGACGCGGCTCAGGTCAGCGGGCCGGTGAAGGAACGGCTCGCGGGGGCCGTAGGCGGACTCGACGAGCCGGTCCCCGGTCCTGTGCTCCGCCACGTGCATCACTCCTGAGTCGAGGAAGGGCAGGAGGACCGTCACGCCGGCTCTTGCCAGGAGTGCCGAGAAGCTCCTCGGTCGGGACCTCGGAGCCGAACGACGAGAAGCAGAGGACCGCCTCGGCCCGCTGAAGCTCCGGCAGCAAGCGCAGTGAACGAGTGATGAGGCGACCACGCCGCGCCCGCTCCTCGGGCGGGATCGCCCGGCGTACGCCTCGCATCTGCCGTCTGAGCGACTCCTTGGCCGGCGCCGGGTCTCCGGCTGGCTTCGCCATGCACATTCCTCCGCGTGCCGCGCCCGGGGCGGCGGCCAGTTAGTTTGCCACAGTGCCCCGCCGCGCCCGATCGGCCACCATCGAGCGTTTCGTTCTCGGAAACGGCCTGCGAGTGATCGCCGCCCCCGACCGCTCCAGTCCCCTCGTCGGGGTGGCCGTGGTGTACGACGTCGGCTTCCGCTCGGAGCCAGAGGGCAAGACAGGCTTCGCCCACCTGTTCGAGCACCTCATGTTCCAGGGGTCGGCCAATGTGGGCAAGGTCGAGCACGTGCGCCTCGTCGAGGCCGCCGGCGGTGTCTTCAACGGGCACACCATGGCCGACGTCACGGCTTACTACGAGGCCCTCCCCGCAGGAGCCCTCGATCTCGCCCTCTGGCTGGAAGCCGACCGCATGGGCGCCCTCGCCGTGACCGAGGAGAACCTGCGCAACCAGATCTCCGTCGTGGAAGAGGAGATCAAGGTGAACGTCCTCAACCAGCCCTACGGCGGCTTTCCTTGGATCGTGCTGCCCGAGCTCGCTTTCGACTCCTACGCCAACTCCCACAACGGCTACGGGGACTTCTCCCACCTCGAGAGCGCCACCTTGGCGGACGCGGCCGAGTTCTACGCCAGCTACTACTCGCCGGCGAACGCGGTTCTCACGGTGGCAGGCGATTGCGATCCCGCTGAGGTAGAGAGGCTCGCCGAGCGCCATTTCGGCGGCCTCCCCAGCACGGCCGCCCCGCCACACGGGCCCTGGCCGGAGCCGCCGCTCGCCGAGGAGCGCCGGAGGGTCATCGACGACACCCGAGCGCCGCAACCGGCCTTCGTCGCCGGCTACCGGACTCCCCCGCCCGAGAGGCTCGACGGACATCTCCCCTACTGGGTGACCGCCAGCGTGCTGGCCGACGGGGAAGCAAGCAGGCTCCGGTCTCGCCTCATCCATCGTGACCGCAAGGTCACAGACCTCGGGTGCGATCTCGGCCTCTTCGGCATAGACGGGCTCTTCATGCGCGATCCGGTGCTGTTCCGGACCGTCGTCTACCACCCCGGAGCGGCGACGACCGACGAGCTGCTCACGGTCATCGACGAAGAGCTCGCGCTCCTGGCAGCAGACGGCCCCACTCCCGACGAGCTGGACCGCATCGCGGCCGTATCCGCCTCGGGCCATTGGAGAGGCCTCGACTCGGTGATGGAGCGGGCAATCACACTCGGCTCCCTCGAGGTGATTCACGGTCGAGCCGAACTCGTCTACGAGCTGCCGGCACGGATTGCTGCGGTACCCGCCGCCGAGGTCTCGGCGGCCGCCTCCGATCTGGCGACACAGCGCCGGACAATTGTCGAGATTCGCCCGGCGGAGCCATCCCGGTGATCTCCCCGCCGCCGTCGGTCGGGCGCTTCCGGGCGCCCCGCCCACCTGCGCTCACGGAGCTGGAGCTCACGGGGGGCTTGCACGCCATCGCCGTCCGCCGCCCCCAGGTGCCGCTCGCCCAGGTGCGGCTGGTCTTTCCCATCCCGGGGCGGGACATGTCGCGGGCTGCTCCCTCCCTCGTCCTCTCGGAGTCCATCCTCGCCGGGACGGAGCAGTACGACCGAGAGGGGCTGGCGGCAGCGGTGGAGCGCCTCGGAGGAACGTTGACCGCCACCGTCGCCGGTGATCGGTTCGTGCTGAGCGCCTCCTGCCTCGCTGAGCGCCTTGGGTCGCTCATGGCGCTCGTCGGGGAGGTGCTGACGGGCGCCACCTATCCGGCAGCAGAAGTGAAGGCCGACCGGGGGCGGACCGCCGACAGAGTGATCCTCATGCTCAGCAGGCCCGAGGTGCTAGCCGACGAGGCGCTCGCCAAGAGCCTCTTCGGCAACCACCCTTACGGAGCACCGGTGCCACGACCCGAGGCCCTCCTCCGGGTGGGCGCGCCCGCGCTGCGGCGGCTCCATCAATCCCTCCTCCAGGCAAGGTCGGCCCACCTCGTGGTGGTGGGCGACATCCAACCCGAGCGGGCACTGGCGACAGCCGAAGCCGGGATGAGCGACTGGCTCGAGACGCCCTCGCCCGGCGTTCCTCCCCTGCGTGCCGTTCCCGCTCCCGCGCCCGGGCCCCTCCTGCTCGTCGACAGAGCCGGCAGCGTTCAGAGCAACCTGCGTGTTGGGGGAGCCGCTCCCCGCCGCTCGAGCGCCGACTGGCCGGCCGCCTTGATCGCCAACGAGATTCTCGGTGGGATGTTCACCTCGCGGATCGTGGAGAACCTCCGGGAGAGGAACGGCTACACATACTCCCCCCGCAGCACGATCAGCCACGGCCGGGCCGGTTCGACTCTGAGCATCGCCGCCGAGGTGTCGACAGAGGTGACAGCGGCTGCTCTTGTCGAGACCCGTTACGAGCTCGGACGCATCGCCACGACCGGCGTCACCGCTGAGGAGCTGGAAGCGGCCTGCCGCTACGCCGTCGGCTCGTTTCTCGTCCGGACGGCCACCCAGGCCGGCCTGGCCTCCACGCTGGCGACACTGGCCGTGGAAGGCACCGGTCCCGGTTACCTCTCCGCCCATCCGGCGAGCATCGCCCGCACCACCAAGGCCGAAGTGGACGAAGCTGCGCGCCGTTACCTGTCCCCCGCCGCCATGGTGACAGTCATCGTCGGCGATGCCGACGCGGTCGGCGAGCCCCTCAGCATCGTCGACGCCGTTCGCACCGAGTAAGGCCGTCCCGACGCCCGGGAGCCCAGCGGTCCCGGAGGACGATCATCTGTACTCATTTACGCCCACCGGTCGTCGTATGGAAACGGGACACTTCCTCGGGGCGCCACGATCACCGGGTGCCTCCGGTATTCGATCCTCTAGGGCCAGAACGCCGTGAGAATGGGGTCGAAGGGCGGCTCGTCGCACGGCAGGCGCCACTCGGGCGCCTCGAACCCGACGGACACGATCGCATCCGTCAGCTCCGATCGCCTGTGGGCATGAAGTCGCGTCGTGACATGCGAGGCGCCGAAACCGCCCTCATCCTCACGTAGGAAGATCCATGTCATGAGGTAGGCGGACCCGTCCGGCTCCCAATCCCACACCTGGAAGATGATGCGCCTGCCGTCCGGCGTGTCGTGCACCTGCGGCAGGCCCGGCACCCGCGGGCGCGCCTTTGCGAGGGCGTCGTAGTCACGGATCGACACGAGAACGATCCCGCTCGGGACGAGCTTGGAGCTGATAGCCCGCAGCGCCGCCGCCAGCTCGGTTCCGCCAAGGTGGGCGAGCGAGTTGCCGCAACTGATGACGGCATCGAATTCGCCGTCCACCTCGAGGTCGAGACGACACATGTCGGCCACTTGGAAGGTCGACTGGACGCCGTACAAGGCCGCTTCGCTTCGCGCCCGCTCGATGGCCCCCGGGCTCAGATCCGTGCCGACGACGTGATGACCGAGGAGGGCGAGACCGATGGCCTGGGTGCCGATCCCGCACGAGCAGTCGAGCACCCTCCACGGCGGCGGCTGCTCGAGCCTCGTCCCGAGAACGGCCTGAAGCTTCCGGCCTTGCTCCTCCACGAGCTCGCGCCAGTCCCGCTGATGAACAGCCAGGTGATAGTCATCGGCGACGGTGTCGTAGAAGCCACTGACGTCGTCTGAGCCGGCAGCCGCGTGCCGGCGGCATGCTGTCGCCCACCGGCCCAGGCTAATCCGGCGGAGGAATCAACTCACGAAGAGCCGGGTAGAGCTGATCACATGACCATCTCCCGGCGAATAGGTCGTCCGCTTCTCTCCGGCATCTTCATCGTCGGCGGCCTGGACGCCGCCCGCAACCCGGACAACAAGGTCAAGAAAGCTGAACGCGTCACGAAGTCGCTCGCCCAGTTCGCACCTGAGGGCGTGCCGACCGATACCGAGACGTTGGTGAGGCTGAACGGCATCGTGCAAATGGTGGCCGGCGCGGCGCTCGCCCTCGGCAAGTTCCGTCGGCTCGCCGCCCTCGCTCTCATGGCGTCGATCATCCCCACCACGGCCGCGGGCCACAGATTCTGGGAGGAGACCGACGACGAGGCCAAGGCGCAGCAGATGATCCACTTCCTCAAGAACCTCGGCCTTCTCGGCGGGCTGATAATCACTGCCGCCGACACAGACGGTGCCCCTTCGCTCGGCTGGCGGGCCAAGCGAAAGGCTCACCGTCTCGGCCAGGTCGTCTCGGCCGGCGGAGTGCTCGGAGCGACCACGGCGGGCAAGGCCAAGCCGGCCGGGCGCCGGGCAACGAGAACGGCGGTCAGCAAGGTCACTCCGGCTGCCGTGGCCACGGCCGCCACCGCTCGCCGGCAGGCCCAGCGTTCGATAGACACCGTCGGTTCTCAGGTTCACGTGGGGGCGGACAAGGCCGGGCACCTGATCGCCACCGGGACCGATGTGGCCGGGCACCTGATCACCAGCGGGACCGATGTGGCCGGGCACCTGATCGCCACCGGGACCGATGTGGCCAGCCGCCTGATCTCGAGCGGGTCCGACCGGGCCGGCCAACTCATCTCGAGCGGCTCCGACCGGGCCGGCGACCTTGTCGCCGCCGCCAAGAACGCCCTGCCCGTGGGCTGACGCCGGCTTAGGTCGCCGGCGCGTGCTGGAGGGAATCGGCCAGCAGCTCCACTGACCGCAACCGCGCTTCTGTGGTGGGCGACTGGTGGACGACGATGAGCTCATCGGCGCCGGCGTGCTGGGCAAAGCCGTATACGTACGCCCTCGCCTCCGCCGGCGTCCCGACCGCGGCATAGGTCATCATCTCCTCGACATGCTGGCCCGCGGGCGAGGCCAGGACGGCGTCGGCTTCGGCGTCCGAGAGCGCCCGGCCCCGGCCGAACATGGCAGAGGCTCTGTGTCGCTTCGCAGCAAGGAATTGATCCTGGGCACTCGAGGTGGTGTCTGCGACTATGGCCGTGAGCCCGGCGATGACGTGCGGCGCATCGAGCTGCGCCGAGGGCCTGAACCCCTGCCGGTACGCCTCCACCGCCTGCAGCAGCGCTGCCGGGGCGAAATGGGAGGCGAAAGCATATGGAAGGCCGAAGGAGGCGGCCAAGGTGGCGCCGAACATCGACGAGCCGAGGATGTAGAGCGGGACGTTCGTGCCACTGCCCGGCGTAGCGTTCACCCCCGGGACGAGGGTGTGGCCCGTGAGGTAGCCCTGCAGCTCGAGGACGTCCTCCGGGAAGCGATCTGCCGAGGCCGCGTTGCGGCGGAGGGCGACCATGGTGTTCCGATCGGAGCCGGGGGCCCGGCCGAGCCCGAGATCGATCCGCCCCGGATGGAGCGACTCGAGCGTGCCGAACTGCTCGGCGATCGTGAGGGGGGAGTGGTTCGGGAGCATGATGCCGCCCGCCCCGAGGCGGATCCTCCGGGTCTGCGTGGCCACGTGGGCGATGATCACGCTCGTGGCCGACGAGGCGATCGTCGCCATGTTGTGGTGCTCGGCGTACCACACGCGCCTGTATCCCCACTCCTCTGCGTGCCGGGCGAGGGCCACGCTGGCGGCGAAGCTGTCGGCCGCCGTCTCTCCCGGCCGGATCGGGGCCAGGTCGAGGATGGAGATCGGAATGGTCATTGGCCTTCGAGCGCCGTGCCGAGCGGCGCCGCCGGACGGTCAAAGGCATCCGCTGAACCGGGGAAGGAAACGGCGGAGCCGTCGAAGGAGTGGAAGGACGACGAGCCCGTTCGAAGGTCGACGTGAAGAACCGAGGCCGCCGGGATGTCTGCCCAGCCTTCGTTGAGACTGGCCAAACCCCAGGCGGCGGCTGTGTCCGCCACGGCGCGCCGGATTCCTCCTATGAAGCTTCCTTCTTGGGGCAGGCACTTCAGCAGGTGGAGGAAGCCAGCGCGGCCGAGACGCCGGCCGGCCAGTGCGGCGAAGGTCGGATCCTCATGAGCCGGCAGGATGGAGCGCCTTGCCCGCAGGCTCGCCTCACCCATGCCTGGCTCTTCGCAGTCGGGTTGGGCCGCTTCGTCCGCGGACGTCACCCAGCTCATTCCCCAGCCGTCGCGGTGCAGGTGTGACAGCTTGCGGAAGCGGTCGAACTCTCCCGGGTCGAACAGGTCCTCGACGGCCCGCGGCGTCTTCGCCGAGTAGGCCAGCAGCCGGCACATCGAGGATCCTCCTTGGCTGGTCGTCGCGACAGGCAGATCGCCCTCCAGCTGCTGCCAGCCTACCGGTCGAGATTTGCCGGGGTTCTCCGGGCCGTTCAGGACCTCAGGCCGGCAGCTTGTAGACCCGCCGGGCGTTGCCGGCGGCGATCATCTCGGCCGCTCGTTCCACCTCGGCCTCGCTCCGACCCTCCCGGGCCGACAGCGGCTCGAGCACCTCGGCGAGGGCCTGGCGGAAGGCGAGCGCACCCAGCAGGTGCAGCTCCGACAGACCGAAGGCGTCGGAGGAGTAGAGCAGCTTGTGAAAGGGGACCGACTCGACCGCTTCAGCCAGCACGGCTGTCGCCCGGTAGCCCACGTAGTTGACCGCCAATCCGATGTCCAGGTACACGTGCTGGTACACGCCGGCGAGGTAGGCGGCCTGGCGGTGATAGGGGTAGCAGTGCAGCAGCATGATGGGCGTCCCGAGGGGCGCCGCCTGCCGGATGAGGCCGGTGAGCAGAGACGGGTCGGACCGGTGCAGCTCGAGGTCTGCATCCCCGTAGCCGGTGTGGAACTGCAGTGGGACCCCGGACCGCAGAGCGGTCCAGATGAGATGACGCAGCAGCACGGGATGGGACAGACGTGAACGGGACGAGCTGTCGCCGGCCATCCAGTCGCGGGCCGCATCCCGCACCTCGCCTGGCGCCGGCTCCGCCGGGTCGATATCGAACCCGTGCCGGTAGGCGAGGATCGATTTGCAGCCGACGGCCGCGTCCGGTCCGGACAGCTCGGCCGCCAGCCGCTCGGCGAAGGCGTCGGCGAACCGGGACGGCTCCGCCCCGCCGGCCACGACGGATTCGGCGAGCTGCTCCAACCGGGCGATCCGCCGCACGGGAGTGGCGGCGAGCTCCGCAAGTTCGGGCAGCTCGACGAGGTCACCTCCGCAATAGCCATGATCCACGAGCAACTCTCCCACCGGGGCGGCACGCAACAGCCGGCGGTTGCTCTCGCTTCCGCCGAGCTCCTGCCGCCGGGCCAGGTACTCGTCAGGCGAGGAGTTCGGCGGCAGCCCCAGCACGGGCGCACAGCTGCGCAGCAGGGCCGCCCCGAGAAAAGAGTCGAAGTAGCTGCAGCCGGGTGCAGCCGGCTCGCCGGACTCGCTCATATAGCGCTCGAAGGCCTCCCGGTCCCCGACGTCGGCCACAACGCTGTGGACGTGGTGGTCGACGAGAGGAACGGCATCCACGGCGCGGCGGACCGCCTCGCTCGCCATCAGTGCCGCCACCGGGTCATTGCCGTCACCTCATCCGGGCTGGAGCCGGCGAACACGTCTAGCTCAGCCCGCCTTACGGCGGCGATGG
Source organism: uncultured Actinomycetota bacterium (assembly GCA_963754255.1). Lineage (GTDB taxonomy): Bacteria > Actinomycetota > Acidimicrobiia > Acidimicrobiales > Bog-793 > CAVWEW01. Next base: position 195,648 of record CAVWEW010000001.1, on the reverse strand, counting down.
TCTCGTGAAGCGATTCGCCGAGTGCCTCGGCAAGCACCGTGCTCGCCTCGTAGCTCTCGAGCGCCTCGGGCAGGCTTGCCGGCAGTCTGCTCGCTCCGGCCGCGGCCAGGCGCTCGGCCGAGAGGCTCGCCGGATCGACCGGAATCTCGGGCGGCAGCCGTAGCGCTTCGCGGAGGCCGGCGAGCCCGGCGGCCAGCACTGCACCTACCACCAGATAGGGGTTGGCGCTCAAGTCGAAGCATTTCACCTCGAGGTTGGCGCTGGCGGACTCGTGACCGGCCGTCCCGGCGACGAGCCGCAGGGCGGTCTCCCGGTTCTCCAGCCCCCATGCCTGAAAGGCACCTGCCCAGTGCTGGGGGATTAGGCGCAGGTAGCTGGCCACGCTCGGTGCGCCGATCACGAGCAGCGCCGGCAGCTCCCGCAGGATTCCGGCCATGAATGCCTCGGCCTCTGCAGTCATTCCGTGGGAGCCACCGCCGCCGGCGAACAGGTTGTGCCCGTCACGCCACAGGCTCAGATGCAAGTGGCCGCCATTTCCCACCTGCCCTGTGACGACGCTGGGCGAGAAGCTGGTCCGCAACCCGTGGTTGTGCCCGACGGCCCGTACCGTCAGGCGGACGAGGACGCTGTCGTCAGCCGCTCCCACCGGATCGTTCGGCGCCACAGACACCTCGAACTGCCCGTCGGCGTACTCCGGATGGAGTTGCTCGACAGCGATGCCCTCGTCGGCCAGGGCCCGTAGGAGATCACGGAGATAGTGAGAACATTCGATGACCCGCGTCATGCCGTAGGCAGGACCGAACGTGGCCGGTGTGAAGCCGTCGCCGGCGCCGGCACCGAGCGCCCATTCGAGCTCGAAGCTCATGACGGCGGAGAGCCTCTGCTCGGCTGCCCGCGCCACCATCCGGGCGGCGAAGCTCCGGTGACAGAGAAGGTGGGCTTCCCCCGAGCGCGTCCGCCTGTCGACCGGGGCCCATGCCCAGCCGGGCTGGCCGGCCAGCATCACCAGGCGACCCAGATCGGGCTGAAGCCTGAGGTCCCCGACAGGACCGGTGGAGGTCCGGCTGGATGTGACCGAGTCGTCGATGACGAACACGTCGAAGACGGGAGACATGCCCACTCCCGAGACTGTGGCAGCCTCGAGCCGGGCCGGAGGGATCGTCTTCACCCGGGTGACTCCGGTGTTGTCGACGTAGGTGAGGGCGATGCCCTCTATCCCCCGGTCGGCCAGATCCTTGGCCAACGCCGACGGTGCGGTCACGCTTCGTCCGCCCACACCGCCAACTCCTGCCACCGCCTCGGACACGACCGCCTCCCGGTTGTTCGCCGGCGTTGCTAGTGCATTCGGCCCCGGGCCCCGCCACCGCCGGGCGCGGCTGCGGCGCAACCGGCTTGCATCTCGCCTGGCGGGTCCTCGGCCGCTCAACATATCGCGCACGCCGACGCCGGGTGGCGGTGCAGCGCTCGAGACAGCCCCCGGGGCCGGCCGCTTGCGGGGCAGGCTGAGCATCTGGGCAACCATGGGCCTGTCGGGCGGCGGCCCGTGATCGGCTCCTTCGCCGGGCGGAGCAGGGTGTGCCGGCTGGTTAGAGTCTGGCCATGCCCGCCGGAGAGACGGCTGCGCTCAGCATCGACGAGATCATCGACTTCGGGCGCTACCCCCTGGCCGATCTCGGGAGCGGCCGTGGGCGGGCGTTGCTCGAGCGGTGCCGCCGCGATCTTCGCCGGGACGGGGCCTGCCAACTCGATCGTCTCCTGCTGCCGGATGCCGTCAGCGCCGTGGTCGACGAGGCCCTGCCCCTGAAGGCGAAGGCCTTTCGCACGAAGGCGGTGCACAACGTCTACTTCGTGGACGTCCCCCTGGAAGCGGCCGAGGACGATGTCCGGCTGGTCATGATGCGCTCCGCCAAGAGGTCGCTCAGCTGGAGACACATCGGCGGCACGTCACCGCTGCGGACCCTGTACGAGTGGGACGGACTCCTGTCGTTCCTACGCGAGGTGTTCGAGCTGCCCGCGCTCTATCGGGATGCCGATCCAGACGGCGCCTGCTCTGTCATGTTCTACGACGAGCACGACGAGCTCGGCTGGCACTTCGACAACAGCGAATTCTCCATCACCCTCATGCTCGTACCGAGTGAGGCCGGAGGCGACTACGAGTATGTGCCTGGCCTCAGGAGCGGCGGGGACGAGAACGTCACCGAGCTTCGTGCGGTGCTCACCGGGGAGCGTGACCTCGTGCGCTCGCTTGATATCGAGCCCGGCACCCTGACGCTGTTCCGCGGCCGCCACTCACTGCATCGCGTCACTCCGGTCGGACCTGGGAGCGCCCGGATGAATGCCGTGCTCACCTACGCCAGCGTGCCGGATCACCGCCTCGAGTCGCTCACCCGCGAGCTCTTCTATGGTCCGGAGTGATCCTCGGGCCTGTTCCCTGGTCGACGAGGCTTGAGGGCCGAATCGATCCTTGGGACCCCCAATACCGGTTTTGCAGCGCCTAGGGACGCGGGTCGCGCCCGGATAGGCCGAGCAGACGATCCTGCAGCGGCGCGTCGTCGGGCACCGGCACCGCCGGGCCGTACACGCCGAGCTCTCGCCATGCCTCCATCTCGGGAACCAACTGCTCCCACATCCCCTGGACGAGGATCCGGCGGCAGCTGTGTGCCGCCGCCGACCCATCTCGAGAGGTCGAAGGCGCGAAAACCGCGGAACGACGTGACATGGCGGAAGTATTCCCGTGCAGGGAAGTCCCCATATGAAAGATGGACCGTCCGGTCCAAGTCGTCCAACTCCCGGGCGGCGGCGACGGCGGCCTCGCTGTATGTCCGATAGTCGGGATCGGGGGCGGTCTTGACGTGCTCGTACCGGTCACCGACCTCTGCAACCGTCTTGCCGTCGAGAACGTCAGGCACCCAGGCCGAATCGTAGGCGTGGTAATTGACGATCTCGCGCAACGAGGCATCGCCTTGGCCCCCGGTCTGGAACCAGTCCGGCTTGCGCTCTTCCCACCGGTCTGGCCGGATTCGCGAGATCACCTCGGCCAACGCCTGCTCAGACAAGATGAATACGTCCCGTGCTGACATCCGGGTCTCTGACATTGCCGGGCTCCTTAGTGTCTGGGCTCCCCGTGCGCCAACAGGCGACCCAAGCCCGGGAAGCGCCGCCGCCTCAAGCTAGCCGACCCGGCGCACGTGGCCTTCGTCGAGGCGGGGGCAGTCGCGCCGCTCAAGGCTTGTCGGCGCCGGACGTTCGCGGCGGGGGGAACTTCGAGTCGAGGCCTCGTACCCCGACCTGGAAGAGCGCGAGCGGTGCGGGCAGGCCGCGCAGCGCATGCTCTCCGAGGCCCCTGAAGCGGACACCTTCTGGTGCCGATCCTCTGGCGGCCCGCCTCGTGGCGTCCGACACGAGAATCTGGCCGCCGTGGGCGGCGGCACAGATTCGGGCCGTGGTGTGTACGGCCAAACCAATGTAGTTCGACTCATTCACCGTCGGGCAACCGGTGTGGATCCCTATCCGGACTCTGCAGAAGATGTCGTCGAACCACGCCCGGCCGTGCAGCACTTGCTGAATTGCCACGGCGGCTTCGAGGGCCGATGACGGGTGCTCGAAGACGGCGAAGAAGTCGTCGGCCCGCGCCTCGACGACCTGGCCACCCACCTGGACGGTGGCGTCACTGAGGATCACCCGCACGGCGTTGATGAGTTCGCGGTAACGCTCGCCCAACAGACGGACCAAAGAAGTGGATCCCTCCACATCGGTCATGAGCATCGTCACGAAGCCGGTCGGCAGATGCACCGTCGCCGGCGCTTGGAGGGCGCCGAGCTCGCGCTCGGATTGGAGCTGGCCGTCGATGAAGCCGACAGGCACGATGCCGTGCCTCTTGGCTGCGTTGAGCAGTCTCTTCCGGGCACGCTGGCGAGAGGCCGCGTCCTCGAACTTGACCTGGCTGAAGCGAGCAAGAGCATTGCGAACATGGGCCTCGTCGTGGATGGGCAACCTCCTGCGGCCGCGTGAGTCGACATAAGCGAAGGCATTGTTCCGAAGCTCGGCTCGCGCCGCCGGGTCGAGGCGAGCCATGACCGAAGAATAACAATGAGCGGCGGCGTCCCCAGAGCCGCCGCCGGCTCACGGGCCGCAGGACTCGCCGCTTCCGGCCGGGCCAGACACCGCTCCCGGCCCGCGCCAGGTGACGGCCTTGGGCCACCGGCTACCTCGAGCCGACTCCCTCACCGGTGATCGGCCGGTGAGGACAATCTCACCCGTTGCCGAGGGTCCCTGACGGGCGGTAGAGACCCTGAGGGGCCACATAGACGAGCTCGTCGAGCGACCCGGCTCTGAAGCTCACGGTCACCGCGCCGACCCGAATCCATCCGCATCGCTCGTAGAGGCCGATCGCCTGCTCGAGAGAGGCGTGCACGTCGAGCATCGGGCGCAAGCCTCGACTGACAGCACTTGTCGCCGCCGCCTCGAGCAGTGAGCGCCCGACACTTCTCCCCCGAGCCTCGGGCGAGACGAGCAGGCGAGCGACGACCCCGAGCTCTTCGGGCGCCGACCCGGTCGCTCTGCTCGCGATCGTCATGACCGCGGCGGGGCCACCGGAGTGCAGCGCCACGTGGCCCACGACCTCGCCGGACACATCGGCCACCCAGGCTGCGATGGCACCGGGAGTAGCGAGGAAGGCCCGCAGATCACTCGGCAGGAAGGCCGGGTATCCGTCCCGCTCGTGAACGACACGGACCAGCTCCGCACACCGGTCGAGATCGGCCTCCGTGCGCGCCCTTACCGGTGCCATGTCCTAAGCCTTACGCTAAATGTCCCTGTGGAGTGTCGAGACAGGGCTCACGCGTGCTCGGCGGCCAGACCAGCACTTGCCATAACTCGACCACGCATGGCGTTCGGGCTACCCGGCGCCCCGGCGGGACTCAGTCTCGGCGGGGCGACGGGTAGACACTGGCCCGTCGGACTGTTGGCGGGCCGGGGTCTCGCCCGCCTCGTCCTTGCGCACATCTGCAGCGTGCCCTGCATCGTTTCGGGCCGAAGGCAACTCGCGTGCCATTCTCCGCTCGGGGAACGGACCCCCGGCATGGGAGGACCAACCGACATCGACGAAGCCGCTCCTCACGTAGAGGTCGATCGCGAACCGATTGGCTTCACGCACGTCCAAGGCGACTCTTGTTGCTCGTTCAGCGCCTGCCCAGGCCACGACGGCTTCTATGAGCGCGGTGCCCACCCCGCGGCCCCTGGCCGCAGGCGCCACCCACATCGAGATGAGCTCGACCTCACCCTTGTCGGGCGCGGTTGCGCTGGCCATTCCCACCGCTCGCCCGTCGAGATCCGCCAGTAAGTTCAAGGGGACGGCAGTGAGGCGGCCCCGCCACCGTTCCTCAAGGTCTCCGGCCCCAGTCCAATCTGCCACCGTCGAGCCGAAGGCGTCCGGCGCCTCGGTAAGTGCGGCCAAGCGCATCTGCCGCCATTCCCTCCAGCCTTCGTCACTGATCGCTCTGAGGGAGATCATCGAGCCCGAAAGACTAGGCGAGGCGTGAGGTGTGCTCACGCGCGGCGCCAAGCCCGGGGCGATCAAGCGCCCGAGCTCGCCGGCGAACCGGAGGTCTCGTCCTCCGGGGCGACGGCGCCGAGGAGTCGCCACCCGCCGAGCTCCCGTTTCCAGCGCAGTGGGCCCTGCCTCTCCCAGGGACGCTGGTGGTCCAGCAGGCACCGCTGCAGATGGACCACGTCGCGCCAGGTGGTGAGGAGGCGCCCGGCCACCGCCGTCAGTCTCCGCTTCAGCGCGGCCGGCCTCCCGGCACCGTCCTCACCGCCGCAATGGGCGGAGGGAGTTTCGTGTGACAGCTCTTCGTCTCTCACTTGGCAACTGCGGTTCGCGTCACTCATGACTTCATGTTGCGCCTTGCGGCCCTATGGCGACAGTGGCAAAATAGCCTCTATGCGCGGTATATCTGCCAGACGGCACACTGTCGCCACTGTGGTGGCCCACGGTGTCTCCACCTTCGAGCTGGCGGTGGCCTGCGAGGTCTTCGGCTTCGACCGCAGCGAGCTCGGCGTGCCTTGGTACCGCTTTTATGTCTGTGCGGTAGGCACTCCACCTATAAGGACCGAGACCGGATTCACGATCGACACGCCTTTCGGTCTTGCTGAGCTCGCTCGGGCTGACACCATCGTCGTTCCTGCGCTGCCGACCGGTGAACCACCGGCAGCTCTGCTCGACGCGCTCCGGGCTGCCCACCGACGCCGAGCCCGGATCATGTCGATCTGCACGGGGGCATTCGTGCTCGCAGCCGCCGGCTTGCTCGACGGCCGTAGGGCGACAACGCACTGGAGCCACGCCGAGGAGTTCTCCGCCCGGTTCCCGAAGGTGAAGCTCGACCCCGCCGTGCTCTACGTGGACGAGGGCGACATCCTCACCTCAGCAGGGACGGCGGCGGGGATCGATCTGTGCCTGTACGTGGTGCGCCAGGACTTCGGCGCCGATATCGCCAACGCGGTCGCCCGGCGAATGGTTGTCCCCCCACACCGCGACGGCGGCCAGTCCCAGTTCGTCGAGCAGCCGCTCCCAGACACAGAAGGGGGTGATCTCTTCGCGGAGACTCTCGTATGGGTGCAGGGCCATCTAGACGAGCCGCTCACGGTCGAGGATCTCGCCCGCCGGTCGGCCATGAGCCCTCGCACCTACGCCCGCCGATTTCGCGAGACGACCGGTACCTCGCCCTATCGGTGGATGCTCCGGCAACGGGTGCTGCTCGCCCAACGTCTGCTCGAGACCACCGACCTGTCCGTCGAGGTTGTCGCAACGAGATGCGGCATGGGAGCAGCCGCCAATCTCCGCGAGCACTTCCAGCGGGTGGTGGGCACATCGCCGATGGCCTACCGACGTGCCTTCTGCCACGTCCAGACGTGACCTCCGGGCAGCGATAGAACGGGCTCATGGCAATGTTCCTCGTCGTCCTCCATCGCTCCGGCCCCTCCTGGGACCGGTCGCGTTCGTTGGAGGAGCAGTCGGACTGGTCCGCGCACGCCGTCTTCATGGACGACCTGGTCGAGACGGGCTTCGTCCTGCTGGGCGGCCCACTCGAGGACGAGATCCGGGTGGTCCACGCCATCGAGGCGGAGTCGGAGGAGGAAGTGCGTGCCACGCTTGCACAGGATCCCTGGAGCGGGACGCATCTCGTGGTCCACTCGATCGCCGCCTGGACGATCCGGCTCGACGGGCGACGGGGCTAAAGACAGCCTCGATCTGGTGGGACAGGCCGGCCGAGGCCTCCCGGCGACGTGAAGCTGGACTCAGGACCCTTCGGCTTACTATCTCAGCCATGAGGTCCTTCGTCCCGGCGACCTCGGGCCCCGGGGGCGACGGCCGGGACGAGCAGCTGCCTTCCGCCGGCGAGCTGGACCCCGTCGTCGATGCGGTGGGCACATGGACCGCCTCGGGCGGCCCCGTCCTCGTGGTGTCAGTGGACGGGCACGGCGCAGCCGGCAAGACGACGTACGCGACGGCCCTGGCCAAGCGGCTCGGGGCGTCGCTCGTCCACACCGACGACTTCTTCCAGCCGAGCTGCTCGCGTGCCACGCACGTGTCGCCGGCGGACCCGCTCGCGAGCTACTACGACTGGCGCCGTCTGCGCGCCGAGGCGCTGGTGCCACTCCGCGCCGGAGGCCCGGCGGCGTTCCGGCGATACGACTGGCAGCTCGACGAGCTCCGCGGGCCTCGCGGGCTCGTGGTGCCCCGGCCGGTTGTAATCCTCGAGGGAGTGTTCTCCTCTGCGCCGCAGCTGGCCGATCTCCTCGATCGCTCTGTGTTCATGGACACGCCCGAGCACGAGCGTCTCCGCCGACTTCGCGCAAGAGTGGCTCCGGAGGACTGGGACGACGACTGGTTGCGCGCAGAGCAGGCCTACTTCAGCGTCATCCGTCCTCCCCCATCCTTCGATCTCGTCGTCTCGGGGATGGGAGCCGCCACCGATGTCCTCCTCCCCATGCAGGGGGCTGACGGCTAGTGGCCAGACGGCGCGGCCTCAACGTTGTCTGCGTGGCGATAGCAGGACTGATGGCCGTGCTGGTGCTGGCGGGATGCAGCTCCGCCTCGGGCGGCGGGGGGGGAGGAGGGTCGACGGCGAGCGGGCCGCGGCTGCGAGGCGGGACGGCGTATTTCGCCGAAGAGCCCCTCACGCCTCCGACCTATATCTTCCCACTCGTCTCCGGGGAATATTTCACAGTCGAGAACACCTCCGACTTCCAGACCCTCATGTACCAGCCCCTCTATTGGTTCGGCGACAAGGGCTCACCCACTATCGACTACCACCTCTCCATCGGGAACGTCCCGCTGTTCAGTGACGGGGACCGGGTCGTGACGATCACGCTCAAGCACGAGCGGTGGTCAGACGGGGAGGCGGTGAGCGCCCGGGACGTCGTGTTCTGGGTAAACCTGTTGAAGGCGAACAAAGACGAATGGGCTTCCTATGTGCCCGGCGGCTTCCCGGACAATGTCGTCTCTGTGACGGCCGTAAATACGACCACTGTCCGGCTGCGCCTGAACGCCGGCTACAACCCGACCTGGTACACCTACAACGAGTTGTCCCAGATCACGCCATTACCGGTCGCATGGGACCGTACCTCGCTCTCCACGGCCGCCCCGGCGCGGCGTCCGCCCATCTCCCGGACACGACCGAACGGGGGGCACGCGCCGTCTACAACTTCCTCAACAACGAGGCCAGAGCGCCCTCCACGTATGCCCTGAGCCCGATCTGGTCGGTCGTGGACGGGGCGTGGAGGCTGTCCAGCCTCACGACAGACGGGAGAGCGACATTTGTGCCGAACAAGGAGTATTCCGGCCCGGCCAAGGCCCATCTCGCAGAGTTGGTCGAGCTCCCCTTCACGAGCGCGGAGGCAGAGTTCGCCGTGCTTCGCGCCGGGCCCGCCTCGGGCGGCCCTGGCAATGCCGGGAACGGGATCTCCGTCGGCTACGTGCCCGACAACGACCTGCCGCAGAGTCGAGAAGATCCGGTCTCAGGGATACCACCTGATCGACTGGTTCCCCTTCCAATTCGACTACTTCGAGCCCAATTTCAACAACCCGAAGGTCGGCCCGATCCTCCGCCAGCTGTACTTCCGGCAAGCCTTCCAGCACCTCGTCGACCAAAAGGGCTGGATACACGCCTACTACAACGGCCTGGGCGTGCCGACCTACAGCCCGGTGCCTGCCAGCCCGAAGAACCCGTACTCGGACTCGGCCTCGCAGCAGAATCCGTACCCGTTCAGCGTCCCGGCCGCCAAGACCCTCCTCCGGGACCACGGCTGGCACGTCGTGCCGAACGGTGTCACGACATGCATGCGGCCCGGGATCGGCCGGACGGACTGCGGGACGGGCATCGCGGCCGGAGAGGGCCTCAACTTCACGCTCATGTATCCGAGCGGTCTCACCTACACCGACGACTCGATGGTCAACCTGCAATCGGTGGCGAAGGAGGTGGGCATCGAGATCGCCCTGAAGGAGGTGACGCCGACCATAATCGCCCAGACGATCCTTTCGTGTGGTGCCTCCGAGCCCGCCTGCAGCTGGCAGCTCGGCCAGTACGGCACGGGGTGGCTGTTCGAGCCTGACCATTACCCGAGCGGAGAAGAGATCTTCCAGAGCGGTGCGCTCGGCAACGTGGCGAATTACTGCCGACGCCGAGGTCGACAAGCTGATCAGGGCAACCACGACCGCCGGGCCCGGCCGCGCCCAGGCTGCACTCAACGCCTACGCCAACGAGGTACGCCTACAGGTACCGGACTTCTGGCAGCCGAGTCCCGGTTCGCTCGTCAGCCTCCAGTCCAACCTGCGCGGCTTCTACCCGAATGCCTACGGGTTCATCAGCCCGGAGGAGTGGTACTTCGCCGGCCGCTGAGCCCGCGGCGGTTACGCCCGTCGTACCCGAGGATGGTTTCGAGTCCGGGGTGCGGCCCGGGCCGGGCGCCGAAGCTAGGTTTGGGATTCTTGGACACCGAGAGACGCGCGAGCTTGCCCCTCTACGCTCTATCTGAGCTGCGACCGGCGAAGAGCGCATTCTGGCGCGCCCTGTGCGTCGAGCTCGCGGAGGTCGGTGAAGCCGACGTACCCGATTCGCTCGACTTCGACCAGCCCATAGTCCCGGCGAGCATCGACCGCCGGACTTTGTTCACGCAGCTCTGCGGTTACCCACGGCAAAAGCTCTTCAGTTCGCAGACCACGCTGCTCGCCGCGCCGGTGTATGACGCCGAGCACTGCGACGGTCCGTCGCACTGCGGCGTATTCGTCGTCCAGCGCCAGGCGAGCTATGAGGAGCTGAGCGATCTGCGGGGTTGCACTTTCGTCTTCGGAGGACCTAACTCCAACTCGGGCATGAATCTGCCGCGGCGGGCCATCGCCGAGATAGCCGGGGGCTCGCCCTTCTTCGCCAGCGCTGTCGAGACCGACAGCCAAGGAGGCAATCTCGAGCTTGTGGCGCGGGGCGGAGCCGATGCCACCTGTGTGGACAATGTGACGCTCGCTTTCCTCGAGAAACACCGGCCCGACGTGGCGGCCGAGCTGCGCATACTTGCCCTTACCCCGCACAGCCCTTCCATCCCTTTCGTCACTTCGAGCGCCACTGAGCCGGAGACCGTCGAGCGCCTTCGTCATGCTTTGGGAGAGGTCGCCAGAGCGTCACGGTGGGCCGACGCCCGGGCCGGCCTGCTGCTCGCTGACATCGTGCCGATCATGCCGGCGGACTACGAGCAGCTGCTCGCCTACGAGCACGAGGCGTCCGAGCTGGGTTATCCCGGCTTGGAGTGAGAGGAGGTAGAAGGTGTCACTTGATGAAGACATGCGACGACGTGTCGCCCGCTACGAAGACAGGCGGGAGGACTGGGACGTATTCGCCTGCGAGACCCAGCTGAAGCCCGACTACGCGAGGAGCCAACGCCGGTACGTGGGCGCCTCCGGGTCGGTCGACCACGACGATCCGCGAGCCGTCACACCCAGCGCGTTCACGATGTCCATCCAGACCATTCCCTCCGGGAACCGGATTCCCGCCCACTGGCACGAGGTCGACGAGACGTTCTTCGTGCTGGAAGGAGACTGCATCGTCCGCGTCTACCGGAAGGACGAGACGGCCACGATCACGCTGGGCAAGTGGGATTTGGTGTCGATTCCGGCGATGGTGCCCCACGATGTGCACAACGACGGCGGCACGCCCTGTGCCCTCCAGACCCTTTTGTCGAAGACTCATCCGGAGCGTCCGCACTACGAGGACGAGCGGCTCCGAGACCTCCAGGCGGCCACGCACACGCGGTGACGCCGCCCCGCCTCGCTCACCGAGCTCACCTAGAGACGTAGCGACGCTGCACGGGTGGTCGGCGCCCTCGCCGGGTCAAGACCTCACGGCGCCCGCGGCCTCACGAGGTCGGCGCATCATGAGGTCGGCGCATCATGAGGTCGCCGCATCATGAGGTCGGCGCGCACCTTCTGCAACACCGCCGCAGGTGGGGCCGCCTGCCTCCAGTCGGCCCGGTCACCGCGGCGCCTTGTCGCATTGATGCCGAGCTTGGCCACCTTGTCCTTACTGGCGAGCGGGACGGAACGAGACGAGCTCATGGCCGGCAGGACCAACAGGTCGCGGTCGGCTTTCATCCGAGTGGCGACAGCCCACTCCACGGCGACAGCGTCGTGAACGTCGATGTCGGCGTCGACCACTGTGACCTGTTTCATGACGCGGACGGCTCCGAGCGCCTCCCGCATCGCGCGGTCGGCGTCCTCTCCTGCCGGCTCACTCAATGCCACGACGGCGTGCATCCGACCGCAGCCGCCGCTCGTGACGGCGACCTCGCGCACGCTGGGCACGACCTGGCGCAGTCGGCGTTCCATCACTGCCGCGATGGCCACCGCGCCTATCAGGACGTGCTCGGGCGCATAGCCGGGAAGGATCGTCTGGAACAATGCAGAATCCTCGCATCGTGATCCGGCGGGCGGACATGACAGGTCCGGCGCCATAACGCTCGTACAGGCCGGAGAACTCGGACACACATCCCTCTTCCACGAGCTGGCGGGCGTCCAGCGTGCCCTCTATCACGACCTCGCATTGAGCGGGCACCTCGAGGCCGACCGTCTCACACGGAACCACCTCGAGCGGTTCGCCTAAAAGGGCCCCTGCCACCTCGAGCTCGTCGTCCCCGAGCTGCAAGTAGAAGGCCGCCGCCAGCAGCACGGCCGGATGATTGCCTATCGTCACCGCCACCTCGAGTGCCCGGCCGTCGGCGGCTGCCTCCCTGGCGAGGATCGACAGGTGGTGCTCCGGGGCGATCCCGACAAAGGCAGTCCTCTCGTCGAGGATCTTGAGCCGGGCAAAAGAGGCGTTCCGCTTACCCGTCGCCCCCTTGGCGAGGATGACACCGGCCGTCACGTAGGGACCGGACTCGCCGGGGAAGAAAGTCGGCACGGGCAACATCCGAAGGTCCGGGTTGTCGACGACCACCTCTCGGCAGGGCCCGTCGCTGACCACAATCGGAGCCAGTCCCCTGTCGGGGGCTTGACTGAGCAGCGTGTGCATCTCGTCGAGCTCCACCCCAAGGCTTTGCGCGATCCGGCTCCGGCTGTTGAGGAGGTTGCCGAACACGGCGAGGCGGCGACCCTGCACCTGCTCGAAGAGCACCGCCGGCCCGCCCGCTGTCTCCCACAGGTACGCCGCCAGCTCGTGTACCGGGTCGACCGGCGCCTCCACTGTGAAGAGCTGCCCGCCAGCATCCAATCGAGAGAGCAGCGACCGGACGGACTGTTGGTGGGCGGGTTCCTGCCGCCATGTATCAGCCACGTGCGCCCTCAGCTTTCCGAGACATGGGCGGCCGAACTGGCTGCCTCGGCATGGTCTCCGAACCAGCTCGGAGCGCCAGAGGTGGAAAAGCCGAGGAGGCCGACCAGGCGAGCGGCCATATGCCGCGACGAGCTCCGAGACGCTCCCCGGCTTGGCGTAGAACATCGGCATGGGCGGAGCGACGATCGCACCGGCCTCGGTGACGGCGGTCATCGCTCGCAGGTGGCCGAGGTGAAGAGGCGACTCGCGCACACTGAGGACGAGACGCCGGCGCTCCTTCAAGCACACGTCGGCGGCGCGGGAGATCAACGAGTCCGTCATCCCATAGGCAATGCTCGAGAGCGTCCTGATGCTGCAGGGGACCACGACCATGCCGTCGGTCCGGAACCCTCCCGAGGCGATCGCGGCGCCGATGTCCCGCCAGCTGTACACCACCTCCGCCATCGACTCCAGCCGCACGTCCGGCAGCTCCAACAAGGCCGTTCGCTTGGCCGCCGGGCTCACGACGAGGTGGCGCTCCACCCTCGCCGAGCCGAGCAACTCGAGGACGGAGGAGGCGAGGAGCGTGCCGCTGGCGCCTGAGACGCCGACGACGATACGACGCGGCACCCCCCCATCGTCCATCAGCCGCCCCTCCTCTCAGGCTTTACCCACACCCGCGCACAGTTGTCCTCCTGCCAACATAGGCCCTTTCGCAGACCGCGATCCGCCCATGGGACAGTCGCAAGATGAGACGTCTCCGCCATCTCTTGCTGGGCTGCCTGGTCGCGCCCTGACGCATTCGGGTAACGGTCATCCCTCCTCCTTCACGTTTCGTGAGGGTCCTCTGCCGCGGCCCTGCCAAGCGCGAAGCTGGTAACCGTGCGCCACCTCCCACTCGGGCTACGGCCGACCTGTCGTGCTCGCGGCCGGGGCGGGCCGCCACCTTCCGGATCGCTGACGTGACGATGCCGGCAAAGGCGATCCCCTTCTTCAGCGCCGGCCTTCGGCTCGATGCCGATCTCTACCTGCCGGACCCCCCCGCCACCGCCCCGGCGAGCGTCGTCGTGGCCTGCTCTGGCTTCCAGGGCTTGAAGACCATCCATCCTGCGCGCTTCGCGCGGGCACTGACGCCCCGGGGCATCGCCGTGGTCGCCTTCGACTACCGAGGCTTCGGCGCAAGTGAAGGCGAGCGGGGCAGGCTCGTTGCTCAGGAGCAGGCAGAAGATGTCCGGGCAGCCGTTGACAGGCTCATGGGCCTTCCGGAGATCGACCCCAGCCGCATCGCCTTGCTCGGGTGGGGCCTCGGCGGTGGGGTCGTCGTGGCCGAAGCGGCGGCAGACCCACGCGTGGCGGCGGTCGTCGTGGTGAACGGAGTCGGGGACTGCGGCCGCTCGATCCGCAACTCCCATGACGACGAGTCGTGGCAGCACCTCGTCAGCCATGTCGAGGCCGACCGTCCGGTACGCGCCAGCATGGGCAGGTCCGAGATCACGTCGCCGTGGAACATCGTCCGGCTCGATCTCGATCCCGCCACCGATACCTATGTGGCGGCTGAGCTGTACCGGGCGCCCGGATTCGGCTCCGGGGTGACGTGGGAGTCGGCGGACTTCCTGTTGCGCTTCCGTCCCGAGGCGGTCGTCGACCAGATCGCCCCCCGGCCCTTCCTCGTCGTGCACGGATCGGACAACCGGCTCCATCGCCTCGAGGAGGCGGAGCATCTCTTTGCCGCCGCCGGGGATCCGAAGGCTCTCGTAGTGTTGGAAGGCGCCGGGCACACCGAGTGGATGTTCGACGACCATCCGACCTTTAAACACCTGATGGAGGTGGTCAGCTCTTTCCTCGGCGACACCTTCACCGCGTCTCAGGGTGTCGCCCGGGCCGGCGATCCTCCCCCTCGGCTCGATGAGGGGCGAACGTCGTCCGGGGCGGCTTGGAGCAGCAGCTAAAGCAACGACGTGGACGTCGCCCCGTTTCGCATCGAGAAGTACTACGAGCGCTACGAGTTCACCACTCGCTACATGCTCTCGAGCAGCGACTGCGAGTCTCGCCCGATCGCCGACCTGCTCAGCCTCGAAGCTGGCGCTCGGGAGAGGCTGCTCGACTTGTGGTGCGGCTACACAGAGTCGGCCGGGTCCCCGGAGCTACGAGAGGCCATCGCCGGCATCTACGAGTCCGTCGAGCCTGACGAGGTGGTCGTGACGAGCTGTGCGGAAGAAGCGATCTTCCTCGTCTATCACTGCCTCCTCGGACCCGATGACCACGCTGTCGTCGAGACGCCCTGTTACGAGTCCGGGATGGAGCTGGCCCGGAGCACAGGTGCCGAGGTGAGCCGGTGGCGACGGCGGTACGAGGATCAGTGGGCCTACGACATAGCCGGTCTGACCGCCGTCCTTCGGTCGGACACGCGCGTGCTCTACGTCAACCAGCCGCACAACCCGACAGGCACGCTGATGGACCGGGAGACCTTCGACGCCGTCCTGGCGTTGGCCCGCGGTCGGGGCATCACGCTTTTCTCCGACGAGGTGTACAGAGAGCTCGAGCACGCCCCAGGTGATCGCCTGCCCGCCGCCTGCGATTGCGATGAGCGGGCAGTCTCGCTCGCGAGCATGTCCAAGGCCTACGGCTTGCCCGGGCTGCGGATCGGCTGGATTGCGACCCACGACGAGGCCCTGCGGCGGAACGTGATCGACCTGAAGCACTACACCACCATCTGTGCGAGCGCCCCCAGCGAGCTCCTCTCGGCTCTGGCCCTCCGCCACCGCCAAGAGCTGCTCGCCCGCAACCACGAGATCGTTCGGCACAACCTTGGGCTGCTGGACGCCTTCTTCATGCGCCACGCCGGGACGCTGGCCTGGGTGCGCCCGACGGCGAGCTCGATCGGGTTCCCCCGGGTGACGGGGCTCGGCGACGTCGACCAGCTCTGTGAGCGCCTCGCCCGCGCCGGTGTGCTTCTCCTGCCGGGATCGGTCTACGACGAGCCGGCTCACGTGCGGGTCGGCTTCGGCAGAGCGAACCTGCCCGAGGCGCTCGCTGTGCTCGAGAGCCAGCTCCCCGCCACGCAATGAGCCCTGTGCCGGGCGAGCACCACCAGAGCCTCCAGCTTCGAGAGCGAGGTTGTCCCGGGATGCCCGCGGCAACGAGACTGGGAGAATGGCGAAGACCCTCACCACCAAGGACCGCAAGAAGCTCAGCAAGAAGTCCTTCGCCCTGCCCGGCAAGCGGAAGTACCCCATCCCGGACAAGGCGCACGCCCGCAATGCCCTCGCCCGTGTCGCTCAGAACGGCAGCCCGGCAGAGCAGAAGAAGGTGAGGGCGGCGGTGAAGAAGCGCTTCCCGAGCATCGGCAAGAAGAAGTCCAAGCCCTGAGAGGCCTCGGGATCCACGCCGGGGGCGCGCCCGGTGGGGCCCGCCCCCGTCCTCAGCCCTCGCCGGCGGCGACGCCCGGCACCACCGCAGCCTCCCTGAGAAGCCCGTGGCCGCCGCGCCAACCGGCGGCGAGCTGCGGCACTAGCAGGACGAGCAGCAGGGCCAAAGGCGCATTCCAGCTGCCCGATGCGCCGTACAGCGCACCGGCGAGGGCCGGCCCGGCGGCAGCTATCAGGTAGCCGAAGCCCTGCGCCAGGCCCGACAGTGCCGTCGCCTGCAGCGTGCTCCGGGCTCTCACCACCATCATGAGGAGCGCCAGACTGATAGCCGAGCCCTCGCCGATGCCGAGCAGAACAGCCCACAGGACGTCGAGATGGCGCGGATCGAGGAGCAGGCCGGCGATTCCGAGGGCGAGCGAGGCAGTAGAGGCCGCAGTGGCGACGCGCTCGTCCCTCATCCGGTTCGTCAAGACCGGGGTGACGAGGGCGCTCACGATTCCGACCACGTTGACGAGGGCAAGGAGGAGGCCCGCTCCCACGACGGAGGTTCCCCGGTCGTGGAGAATCGTCGGCAGCCAGGCGAGTATTGCGTAGAAACTGAGCGACTGCAGCCCCATGTACAGCGTCACCGCCCCGGCGACCGGATCCCGCCAGGGGATCCTCACCTGTGCCTCGCTGTTCGGTTGAGCCGGCGCCGGCCGATCATGGCGGCGGAAGGGCAACCAGACCAGCACCCCGAGGCCTGCCGGCAGCGCCCAGAATGCCAGTGCCAGACGCCAACTCCCGAGGAGGTGGGCGAGCGGGACGCTGCTCCCGGTCGCCACCGCCGGACCTGCGCTGAGAGCCATCGTGTAGAGCCCCATCACGAGGCCGACGTGGCCGCCGAAGTCCTGCTTCACGATGCCCGGCATGAGGACATTGGCGACGGCGACACCGACCCCGATGGCCAGTGTTCCGCCGAACAGGGCGACGTCGGAGGCCACAGAACGCAGCACTGTCGCTCCGGTCAACACGACGAGGCACACGAGGAGGAGAGGTCCAGCGCCGACGCGGCGCACGAGCCGGGGAGCGACGAACGCGAGAGCACCGAAACATACGAGCGGCAGGGTCGTGAGGACGCCCGCCGCCACCGGCGAAAGGTGAGCGGCCCGGCGGACCGTGCCGAGCAGCGGCGACACCGAGGCGATCGCCGGCCGAAGGTTGAACGAGACGATGAGGAGCGCTGCACCGAACAGCACCGGCGCGGCGGTCCGCTTCACGCCTTTGCTGCTCGCTCCTGTCACAGCATGCTGCATCCCCGGCTCTGCCCCGGGCCGAGGATAGCAACCGCAGCAAGCAAGGCCTCCCCCGGGCGCCGGCATCGACGTCCGGTCCGCAACTGGCATCAGCTCGGATCGGCCAGGCTCATCAAGTGCGCCCCGGAGAGGGTAACTTCTCAACAGGTGCAGGCGGGTGCGCGGGCGTCCGCGGTTGTGCGGAGGTGACTAGATGGAGCGCCGACCGCTCGGCTCGTCCGGGCTGATTGCTGGAACCATTGGTATGGGCACGTGGCGGACCTTCGACGTCGGCGGCCACAGCGCGGTGGATGCCGCCGGAGCCAGAGTTGCTGAGGCACTCGCAGCGGGAACCGACCTGTTCGACTCGTCACCCATGTACGGCCGGGCGGAGCACGTTCTCGGCTCGGCCCTCGCCCGCCGGCGCCACGAGGCGATCGTCGCCACCAAGGTATGGTCCGCCTCCCCGGCGGAGGGGCGGGCGCAGATCGAGCGGGCCTTGGAATACTTCGGCGGTCGGGTGGAGCTCTACCAGGTTCACAACCTGCTCTCCTGGCGTGACCATCTCTCCACTTTGGAGCGTCTGCAAGAGCTCGGAAAGGTGAGGGCATTGGGAGCCACCCACTGGAATCCGGCCGCCTTCGAGGAGCTCGAGCAGGTCATGAGAACGGGCAGGATCTCTGCTGTCCAGATCCCGTACAACCCGGCTGAGCGGGAGGTCGAGACGAGGATACTGCCCGTTGCCGAAGAGCTCGGCGTCGGGGTCATAGTGATGCGGCCGTTCGCCGAGGGAGAGCTGACCCGGCAGGTGCCGGCAGCCTTCGAGCCGGCGCGATACGCCGCCTTCGGCGTCCACACGTGGGGACAGGCTCTGTTGAAGTGGGTCCTGAGCGATCAACGGTGCCACGTCGTGATCCCGGCCACCGCCCGGCCCGGCCGGGCCGCGGAGAACGCAGCCGCCGGGTCACCGCCTTGGTTCTCGTCCGCCGAGAGGGACGAGATCGCCGTCATGGCGCTCGGGTAGTGGCCACCGGAGGAGATGCCGACCTCGTCCTTGTGAACGGCATCGTGTACACCGTCGATGCCGTCCGGTCCTCGGCGTCCGCCCTCGCCGTTCGCAACGGGCGCCTTTGCGCGGTCGGAACGAACCGCCAGGTGCACGACCTGGTCGGGCCCCGTACGGACGTCATCGACCTGAAGGGCAGGCTGGTGCTACCCGGCTTTCAGGACTCGCACGTCCATGTCTCGTGCGGTGGCCTGGAGAAGAGCCAGTGCGACCTTTCGCAGGCTCACTCGCTCGAGCAGTACCTGGCGATCATCGACCGGTACGCTCGGGGCCGGCCGGAACTCGAGTGGATCACGGGCGGCGGGTGGTCCCTCGACGTGTTTGCGGGCGGAGTGCCGCACCGCCAGGACCTCGACCGCGTGGCCGGGGGCAGGCCGGCGTTCCTTTCGAACCGCGACCACCACGCCGCCTGGGTGAACACAGCGGCCCTTCGCCTCGCCGGCGTCACCGCCGCGACGCCCGATCCGGACGACGGGCGCATCGAGAGAGACGCGCGGCGGGAGCCGTGCGGCACCCTCCAGGAGGGCGCCATGACCCTCGTCCAACAGTTAGTCCCGCCGCCGAGCACCGAGGCCATCGTGAAGGGAATCAGCGAGGGCCAGCGGTATCTTCACAGCCTGGGCATCACCGCCTGGCAAGAGGCCATCGTGGGCGACTATCCGGTCGTGCCCGACTGCTATGAGGCTTATCGGAACCTCGACAGCCAAGGCCGGCTGACCGGGAGGGTGGTAGGTGCGCTCTGGTGGGAGCGGGGCCGAGGAGAGGCGCAGATCGACACGCTCCTGGAGCGACGGGCAGCCACGCTCGAGGGTGACCGCTTCCGGGCCACGGCCGTCAAGTTCATGCAGGATGGCGTCTGCGAGAACTTCACGGCTTCGATGCTCGAGCCCTACCTGGACGGCTGCGCACAGGCGACGGGCAACAACGGGAAGAGCTTCTTTGATCCAGAGGAGCTGAAAGCCTTCGTCACCCGCGTGGACCACGAAGGCTTCCAGGCCCACTTCCATGCCATCGGGGACCGCGCCGTCCGAGAGGTGCTCGACGCCGTGGCGGCGGCGCGGGCCGCCAACGGAGCCTCCGACCGCCGGCACCACGTGGCCCACATCCAGGTGATCCACCCTGACGACGTGGGCAGGTTCGCGGCACTCGGAGTCACCGGGAACGCCCAGCCGCTCTGGGCGTGCAATGAGGCGCAGATGTCGGATCTCACCATGCCGTTCCTCGGCCCCGAACGGTCGAGCTGCCAGTACCCCTTCGCCAGCTTGGTGCGCTCCGGCGCGAGGCTCAGCTTCGGGAGTGATTGGCCGGTGTCCACGCCGGACCCGCTCTCGCAGATTCACGTCGCAGTGAACAGGACAGTGCCGCCCGGCCATGCCACTAGCGCGGAGAGCTTCGAGCCACTCCTGCCGGACGAGAGGCTCGATCTCGCCACGGCCATCGGCGCCTTCACGATCGGTTCGGCATACGTGAACCACCTCGACGAGGAGACGGGCTCTCTCGAGACGGGTAAGCGGGCGGATCTCGTCGTGCTCGACGAAGACCTGTTCTCCCTTCCCGTCGACGAGCTGGCACTTGCCACAGTCGACCTCACCCTTGTCGACGGCCGACCGGTCTACGAACGTGGCGCCGGCTGACCGAACCGAACGCGCATGAGAGACATGACCGAGCCTGCTCCACGGGAGCGCTCCGCCGGCGAGAGCAGCAGTACGCTGGGCGACCCGTGATCTCAGTCGACGAGGTGGGGAAGATGGCGCTCGGGCTGCCCGAGGTCACCGAGGGCGAGCGCCACGGCAGCCGCACCTGGTACGTGGCCGGCAAGGGCTTCGTCTGGGAACGTTCGTTCAGCAAGGCCGATGTCAAGCGGTTCCGCGACACGCCTCCCCCCGAGGGACCGATCCTCGCTGTGAGAGTGGCGGATCTGGGCGAGAAGGAAGCCGTCCTCGCCATGCACCCCGAGGCGTTCTTCACGATTCCGCACTTTGACGGCTACGCGGCCGTGCTCATCCAGCTGAAGACGGTGACGAAAAAAGAGCTGAGGGCAGCGATTGTCGAGGGTTGGCTGGCCTGCGCCCCGCCGAAGCTGGCCGCCCAGTACCCGAACGAGCGCTAGCTCCCTCGTCACACGCAGATGCGGGTGGCCTTGCATCCGGGGATGACGCCGAGATGCATGCCGATGACCGCCAGAATCGCCAGGAGACAGATCACGACGACGAGGACCATTATCTTCTCGGCGGCGGAAAGCCACGCTCTGTCGGCCATTTCCGCACAATAGACCGGCGCAGCAGGAGCTCATGACAGCGGCAACCGTCGGCCGTCTCCCGGGTACCCGCTGAACGGGCTTGCCGCCACCTACTCGTCCGGTCCGATGCTCTCGTCGGCCGGATCTGAGCACGGCCTGCGAGATGTGGAGCTCGCTTCCTACTGACCTACCTCGTACTTGAAGGAGATGCGCAGCTTCGTCCGGTAGGTGATCTCGCCAGCCTCGCCGAGCTGGAGATCCTGAGCGACGACCTCGGCTATCCGCATATCGCGCAGAGACTGACGGGCGGTGTTCACCGCTGTCGCGGCAGCGTCTTCCCAGGAGTCGGCGCTGGTCCCGATGACGTCGATAACCCTGTACACGCTCACGGCTTCCTCCCGTCGCCAGGACGCCCTGTTCACCTTTGGTGACGGCACATCCATGGTCCCTCTTGTCGGCCCGACTGTATCTACGAGGCCAACGCCGAGCAAGATGCCGCCCTCGAAACAGTGAAGGCGCCAATCGTGCCGACAGAGTTCGCCCAGCCCCGACACGGCTGTGATCTTCCGAGCCATCGGGTCTTGACCAGGTCCCAGGGGCAGGGGGGACCATGGGTGACGTGACACCGGACTCCATCAAGCAACTGCTCAGCATCGGCGAGTTCGCCCGGCGTACACAGCTGACCGTGAAGGCGCTGCGGATCTACAACGAGATCGGTCTGCTCCGACCCGTCGACGTCGATCCTTCCAACGGGTATCGCCGATACGGAGTCGATCAAATCCGTACTGCCCGGCTCATCGGGATGTTCCGCGGCGCTGACCTCGGATTGGCCGAGATCGGATTGTTGCTGGACGATCTGGAGACGGACGGTCACGCGGCCGCCGCCCGCCTGGACCGGCACCTGATCGCGCTGGAAGCTCGCCACACGAGCCGCAGGTTCCTGATCCGTCACATCCGTGCGATCCTGAGAGAGGAAGAAGGTTCCATGTTCTCCATCGCCACCCGCCACGTGCCCGCCCAGCGAGTCATGTCGATCCAGCGCCGGCTGCGAGCTCCGGAGACGGATGCCTTCGTCAAGGAGGCGAAGGCCGCCTTCGTCGCCCACCTGGAGGGCGCTCCACCTGCTGGGCCGTTCACGCTGATTTTCCACGGGATCGTAGATCACGAGACCGATGGGCCTCTCGAGGCGACTCTCGGTTGTCCCGAGGACACGCGCCCACCGATCTCATCGGTATCCGCACCGAGCCGGCACATGACGAAGCCTTCACCACGATCACCAAAGCACAGTGGGAATACCCGGCGATCCTCGCCGCCTATGACGCGGTGGCGTGCTCGCCCGAGACGGCCGCTCGTCCCCGAAGCCGATTGTCGTGTCGAGAGGTGTACCTGGCTGAACCTGACGCGATCGCTGATGACGGCCTGATCTGCGACATCGCCTTCCCGCTCGGATAGTGGGCGGGCGTCAGCCGGCCCCACGGCGGCCAAGTCACCGACCCACCTGCCCCTGCTGGTCTCGGAGCCGGGTGCGTGAGGCCGGGACCTGATCCGCCGCGCCATCGCGGAGGCGGCACGGGGGCGGCGGGGTCGAGTGGAGAATGAACGGAGAATGCCTACTCTGAGCATGTGAGCGACATTCTCGATCCGGACCGGGAGATCCTCGACCCCCACCACCATCTGTGGATCGAGAGCTCGAGGCGCGGCGTCACCCGCCAGTATCTGCTCGAGGACTTCCATGCCGACACGGGCAGCGGGCACCGGGTCACTCGTACCGTCTTCATCGAGTGCCGGGCCGAGTACCGCACAGCCGGGCCGGCCCACCTTCGGCCGCTCGGTGAGACCGAGTTCGTCGCCGCCATTGCCGCAGCAAGCGAGGCCACGGGCGGGGCGACGATCGCCGGCATCGTCGCCCACGCCGATTTGACCCTGCCACTCGACGAGCTCGAGGAGGTGCTCGATGGCCACCAAGCGGCGGGTGGCGGACGATTCCGGGGCATACGCGATGCCTTGGCGAGCCCCCCTCCCGACGTCCCGCTGCTCATCCCCGGCAGAGCCATGCCCGGCAAGGCTGCCGACGAGGCATTCCGCCGTGGCGTGTCCCACCTCGGCGAGCGGGGACTCACCTACGACTCTTGGCACTACCACGTCCAGAACCGTGACTTCCTAGACCTCGCCCGGGCCACCCCGGGCACCTTGATGGTGCTCGACCATTTCGGCACGCCTCTTGGCGTCGGTCCCTTCGAAGGGCGGAGGAACGAGGTGTTCGAGGAGTGGAAGCATGACATCGCTGACATCGCCCGTTGCCCCAACGTGGTGGCGAAGCTGGGTGGCCTCGCCATGCCGGACAACGGCTTCGGCTGGCATGGGCGTGCGTCCGACCGTCCCGATGTGGCCACCTTTGTCAAGGCCCAGGAAGCCTGGTATCACCACACGATCGAGTGCTTCGGTCCGGACCGCTGCATGTTCGAGTCGAACTTTCCGGTCGACAAGTCCTCCGTCGACTACGACACCTTGTGGAATGCCATGAAGACCATGGCGGCCCGTTACACAGACACCGAGCAGGTGGCTATGTTCTCCGGTACTGCACGACGTGTCTACCGGTTGTGAGATGGCCTTCTTTTCTAGGAGACGGAGGACGACGCGCCAGATGTGCATCCATCGTCGGTAGCTCGGGCGCTCTCCCCTAGCTTGTTCTCGTGGGTATGGCCAGACCGGGTCCGGGCCGAGCCGGGTGACAGCCGAACACCCGGCCGGCGCCCACGGGGGTGATCCTGACTCCGTCCTCGACGACGACCTCGGTCATCGGTTAACCATCAACCTCGACAGCGGGGTGGCGGAGCTCGTTTACCGGGTGGACGATCGACATCTGACAATCGTCCACACCGAGGTGCCGGAACAAATGCGTGGTCGAGGAATCGGCGGGCGCCTTGTTCGGGCCGCCCTCGAGCGTGCCGAGGCAGAAGGCCTGAGTGTCGTCCCGCTGTGCCCTTACGCTCGCAAGTGGCTGCGGGATCACCCGGAGCAGGCTCGCACCGTCTCGGTCGATTGGCGCGAGTGATCATTTCAAGCGTGACGCTCAGCCGATGGGCGGCCGGCGGCCGGCCCACGGCTGGGCTTCCTCGAGTTGGGCGGCGACCTGAACGAGGAGATCCTCCCGCCCGTAGGCCGCGGTCAACTGGGTCCCGATCGGCAGCCCGGCCTCATTCCAGGACAGCGGCAGCGAGATGGCCGGCTGGCCGGTGATGTTGAAGGGGAACGTGAAGAGGGCGAGCGAGACCAAGGCTGCGTGCAGCCCGACCGGATCGTCGGCACTCGGCCCCTTCTCCCCAATCCGGGGTGGGGGCTCCGCCAAGGTGGGAGTCACCAGAAGATCAAACGTCTCCCACCACGGTGCCATCCCCCGGGCAAAGCGGGCGCCGGCAGCCACGCACATGGCGTACTCACCCGCGGTTGTGCGACGGCCAGCCTCTGCCAAGGCCCAGGTGATCGGCTCGAGGTCGCCCTCAGTCAAGGTTCGCCCCAGTTTGTCCCCGAGGCGGGTGACGCCGAGAAGGGCGCTGATCGACCACCGCACGAGGAAGCGGTCAAGGACCTCGGGGTCGTCGAGGGCGATCGGGTGGTCGAGCTCAACGTGGTGGCCGAGCGACTCGAGCAACAATGCGGTCTGCCTCACCGCCGCCTCGCAGTCGGGATGGAGGACGCCGTTCGGCACGTGAGCAAGAGCCCCGATGCGAAGTCCGCTCGGTCGCTCGGTGAGCTCGGCGACATAGGCGCGCCGGGGCGGCGGGGCGACGACGAGATCACCTGGTCCCGGTCCTGCGACGGCGTCGAGAACCGCGGCCACGTCGCGCACCGACCGGGCCAGGACGTTCTTCACACCTAGCCCGCTCCCGTCTCCGTCCGGGCCCGGTGTCATCCGACCGCGGGACGGCTTGAGCCCGACGAGCCCGCACATGCTGGCCGGGATCCGGATCGAGCCCGCCCCGTCCCCCCCGCTCGCGAGCGCCACCATGCCGGCTGCCACGGCGGCGGCGCTTCCTCCGCTGGAGCCTCCTGGTGATCGCGAGCTGTCCCAGGGGTTGCGCGTCGGCCCACGAGATTCCGGTTCGGTGATCCCCACCATCCCAAGCTCCGGCGTGTTGGTGCGCCCGACCCTGACGAGACCCGCTCGGCGGTAGCGGGCAACGAGCCACGAGTCCGAGGTCGCCATGTGCTCAGCGTCGCGCAACGCCCGTGAGCCTTCATGGGCCGGATCCCCCGCCGAATCCTCGTTCAGATCCTTCACGAGGAAGGGCACTCCTCGCAGCGGGCCGTCCGGCATTGAGTCGGCTGAGGCTTCAGCGAGGGCCACCTCGAAGCGCCGGTGGATGACGGCGTTCAAGGCGGGATCGAGCGCCTCGATCCTCCCGATGGCGGCTGCGACGATCTCACGAGAGGAGACGGCCCCCGCCCGGACCAGCTCCGCCTGACCGGTGGCGTCCAGCTGCAGGAGGTCGCCGTCCATCGGCGGCACACTAGCTGTCGGGTCCGCAGGCCCGTGGACGACCGCAACGCGCGAGGCTGGTTCGATGACGAGGCCGAAAGCCGTCCTGCTCGACATCGACGGCGTGCTCGTGACCTCCTGGCAGCCGATCGAGGGAGCCGTGGAGGCAGTTGCCCGTATACGGGAGGCGGGCTGTGCCGTGGCATTCCTGACCAACACGACATCGCGTCCCGCGCTCGACCATCGCCGGCCAGCTACGGGAGGCCGGCATCCCTGCCGAAGAGGATGAGGTACTGACGGCGGCCACAGCGGCGGCAAGCTACATCCGTGAGAACCACCCAGAGGCGCGCTGTCTGCTGCTCAACAGCGGAGCCCTCGGCGCCGACCTCACCGGTGTTCGACTCGTCGAAGCGGGTGCTGACGTCGTTCTCACCGGGGGGGCCGGTCCCGAGATCGGCTATGCCGAGCTCAACCACGCCTTCGAAGAGCTGACCGGTGGCGCCACCCTCGTCTTGATGCACCGCAACTGGTATTGGGCCACCACTGAAGGGCTGCAACTCGACATGGGCGCGTTCGTGATCGGCCTCGAACGGGCAGCGGGCGTCGAGGGCACTCTCGTGGGCAAGCCGGCGCCGGCGTTCTTCACCGCCGCGCTCGAGCGCGTCCGGGCAAGACCGTCCGAGGCGGTGATGGTCGGCGACGACGTCGACTCTGACGTGCTCGGCGCCCAGGCGCTCGGAATCGAAGGGATCCTCGTGAGGACGGGCAAGTTCACACCTGCGGCCCTCGAGGCTGCCCCCGGCGAGCCCAACCACGTCCTTTCCTCGGTGGCTGACCTGCCGGGGCTCCTCGGGCTTGCCGGCTGAACAGCTCGGCGCCCGAGCATGGGCTCTCGGCTGTCCGGCCGACTCTCCCGGTTCTAAGCTCAAGGGGTGGAGTACCCCGCCGAGACAAGGGTCGTGGACCCGCCCGCGCTCAGCCCAGATCCCGCCGACCTCGTCGATCTCCGACGCTGTCCCCTGCAACAGAGGGGAAGGTGACGAGTACGCAGCCGCCGTGGCCGTGGCCCGTGCAGATCTCGGGCGACGGGGCGCGGCAGAGATCTCCGGGTTCATCCGCCCTGGCGCGCTCCAGCTGCTTCTGTCCGACGCCTTTGCCCTCGCACCGCAGGCGTGGCGCGACAGCGGCATGGGAACTGCGTATCTGGCCGCCCCGGACGACTCGCTGCCGCCTCGGACACCCGCGGCGCTGGACAGGCCCACGTGCACTCGGTGCGGTGGCCTACGACCTCTTTCCTGCGTCGTCGCCGTTGCGGAGCCTGTACGAGTGGGACCCGTTGATGCGGTTCGTCGAGGACGTCCTCGACCGCGGGCGGCTCTACCGGTACGCCGACTCCTGCGGCGCTCTCAACCTGGCTGTCATGGGCGCCGGCGACGAGCTGCAATGGCATTTCGACCAGACCGACTTCGTCGTGTCACTTGCCCTGCAGGACGCCGAGGAAGGGGGCAACTTCGAGGTGGTCCCGCTCGTCCGCTCCGAGACCGACGAGTGCTACGACGCCGTGAGCCGGGTGCTCGAGGGTGACCGCTCTGCTGTCGTGCGGCTCGAACTCACGCCCGGCTCGCTGCTTGTGTTCGAAGGGCGGAATTCCCTCCACCGCGTGACTCGAGTAGAGGGCCACACCGACCGCCTCGTCGCCCTCCTGTCGTATGACACCAAGCCAGGCACCCTGAGCAGCGATCGCCTGCGAAAGGTCCGCTACGGACGGGATCCCTCGTAGTCCTGCCCAACGGCCGCCGGCAAGATCGTGAAGCCTCGCAGGAGGCCGAGCGTGTGCTTCATGCGAGCACTTCGCGCAGGCGCACCCTGCCGCCGGTGCGGAGTACGGCGCGGCGATAGATGCGGGCGGCGAAGATCGCCATGCCAGATGTCCCGGCGATGCTGATCAACACCGAGGCGAGGAATTCCCACCACGTCACCTGGTTCAGTCCGACGAGCACTGACATGCAGAACGGTGCGGTTGGTGGGAGGTAGGCCAGTACCTTGAAGAGGAGGTCCGGGTTGCCGGAGCTCACCACTGTGATCGAGAAGACGTAGCCGACAAGGATCGGGATGGTGAGCGGTAAGGCGAGCGTCTGTACCTGGTCTTGGCGCTCAGCCATCGAGCCCGCCGCGGCGTACACCCAGCAGTAGAACGCGTAGCCGAGAATGAACCAGAGCAACTCCGCCAGCAGCGCCAGCGGTGCCGTACCCCGCAGGAGATTGGACCCCACCACGGCGGAGAGGGCGAGCGCGAAGCCAACGACGAGGCCGGCTTGGCCGAGAGCGACCATCCCGATGCCGAGCACCTTCCCGCCCAGGAGCTGGATCGGGCGCACCGTGGCCAATAGCACCTCGACCACCCGGCTCGACTTCTCCTGCATGACCCCGATGAGAATCCAGGTGCAGTACTGGGTGAGCATGAGGAACAGGAGCACTATGCCGATCACCGACGTCGAGTTGGTTGCGCTCTTCGAGCTCGGTCGAAGGGTGTGCACCGGGACCGGCTTGGCGTTGAACACTCGTATGGCTTGGGTGGGAGTGAGCCCGGCGGTCTTGTACGCCTTCAACACGCCGAGGTACTCGGCCACGTCCTGGACTAGGGAGGGATCGGCCGGCGAGCTCTTCGATTCTGCGGGCTGGTTGAGCACGACCTCGTCGCTGTCAACAACGGCCAGATCGACCCTGCTCGAGAGCAGGCCGGCCTTTGCAGCTCCGAGCGACGCCTCCGGCACGAACTTCACCAGGTCCTGGTTCTGCGATCCGGCCGCCTCCACGACGTTTCTCAGCTCCGGGGACAGGCTCCCGACGACACCGACCGTCTGGGTGGTGGTCCCTCCGCTCGAGTGGAAGGTGGGAATGATGATCGCGGCAGCAACGGCGACGAGAAGGAATAGCGTGCCGACACGGAAGATGCGGCCCCGGACGCGCTCTCGGATCTCACGGGTCGCGATGATCCCGACGTCTCCCAGCCGGCCGGTGCCATATGAGGTGCGTGCAGCGCGGGCGCGGCGGGGGGCGCGGGGGCTCGCGTTGAGTCTCGAACCACCGTCGTTCGCCGCATCGTCGGGAACCCGGCGACGGCGTCGGTGTCTGAAGATGAACACTCGCAGTCCGATGACACCTGCTGCGATGAGAACGATGTAGAGGAACTTCACGCGACCGCCTCTCGGAAGACCTCGGAGAGCCGACGACGCTCGAAGGAGAACTGGGTGACCCGTCCCGCTTGCATCACAGCGTGGAGGACGTCGTCACTGTCGACCGCATCGTCGAGAGCTAACCGGACGGCACCGCCGTCGATCTCGGACACGGTGACGCCGGGAAGGCAACGGGCCCACTCAGCAGTTCGATCGCCCTCGATGCGGACGAGAAGCCGCCGGGCGCCGCTCGTGGTCAACTCGTCCACGCTGCCCGACACGACCAAGCGACCGTGGTCGATGATCATCACTCGCTCGCAGAGGTCCTCCACCTGGTCGAGCTGGTGGCTGCTGAAGAGCACACAGCAGCCATCGCGGGCCTGATCAACCAGCACCTGACCGATGGCGTCGATGCCTGTTGGGTCGAGGCCGGACAACGGCTCATCGAGCACGAGCAGCTCGGGATCGTGCACGAGCGCCGCGGCCAGCTGTACACGCTGCTGGTTGCCATGGGAGAGTGTCTCGACCTTCGATCCTCTGCGGTCGGCGATGTCAAGACGTTCGAGCCAGGTGTCGGTGGCGGCGGCTGCGTCCGAGGCGCTCATCCCGTGCAGGCGGCCGAGGTACTCGATCTGCTCGCCGACGAGCATCCCCGGATAGAGCCCACGCTCCTCAGGCATGTAACCGAAGCGGCGGCGCTCGGCCTGTCCGACGGGCGCACCGTTCCAGCGGACCGACCCGGCATCGAGATCGGTGAGGCCGAAGATGGCCCGCATGGTCGTCGTCTTGCCCGCCCCGTTGGGGCCGAGGAAGCCAACGACCTCTCCGGCAGGTACCTGGAAGGAGAGGTCGTCGAGGGCAGTCACGCTTCCGTACGCCCGGCGCAGCCCCTTGAGCTCGAGCAATGCGCTCACGGGCGCAGGCTATTACACCATTCGCGGCGCGACCCGGCCCAGCTCGTCTCGGCGAGGCAGCAGTCGCCGTCCTATATAAGCGCCCAATCGGGTCAGCGTCGGAGCTGTTCGGCGTGGGCCCGTGAGGATCCGGTCTGTGCTGAGCTTCCCGGACGTTCCTCTCACCTGGACGAGGCCGTCGGACTACGGCACCCGGTGGAGGCCGTCGAGGATCGTTGCCAGCAGCCGCGTGCAGCGATCCGCCGACAGCGTGGCGCTCGTGCACATGGGCCCGACGAGCTGCATGACGTCCGAGCCCTCCACGTCGGGGCGCACCACCCCGGCACGTTGGGCCCGGCTGAAGACGAGGTTCATGGCGTAGTCGATGCGCTCGCGACACTGGGAGCGGAGGTTGGGGTTCTTGTCGAAGGCCTCGTGCAGCTCGTTGAGGAACGTCCGCTTGCCCTGTGCGTAGGCCATGAACGACTCCAGAAACGCCACGACGGCCGGCCAGGGCTCGAGCTGTTCGACGACGCGCTCGGCTGCCTCCACCAGCTCCTCGACGTCGGTCCGGTAAACCGCTTCGACGACATCGATGCGTCTGGGGAAGTGCCGGTAGAGGGTTCCGACACCGACGCCGGCCTCCCGTGCGATGGCCTCCATGGAGGCTTGGCCGCCTTGGTCGGCGAAGACATCCCGGGCGGCGACGACGAGCCGCTCGTAGTTCCGCCGGGCGTCCGCGCGCATCGGGCGGCCGGGCGGGTAGCCCTCGACACGGTCGCTCTCCAGCGCTTCGGCGCTTCCGGCCTTGGTGGGCACGCGATCACTTCCTCGGAATCTCACAAAATCGCTTGCTAAACGGAGCCCGCCTCCGTATACTCAACCGGAGGAAGCTTCCGCTTACACATGATAGCAGCGGAAAGGTCAAAGTCAATGCCCTCCAACTCCCCCAGCGCTCCGCGCCTCTTAGCGGTCGCGCCCCCCGAGCCACACCCCGGAACGCTCCGCCAGCGTCTCGGGCACCCCTCTGTGTTCCTCTTCGTCATCCTCACCGCCCAGCTCATGGTGGTGCTCGACGGCACCATCGTGAACGTGGCGCTCCCACACATCCAAGCGGGGCTGCACTTTTCCGGGAGCGGGCTCTCGTGGGTGCTGAACGCTTACATCCTCACCTTCGGAGGACTGCTGCTGCTCGGCGCCCGAGCGGGGGACCTGTTGGGACGCCGGCGTGCGTTTCTGCTCGGTATCGCCTTGTTCTCGGTGAGCTCCCTCGTCGGCGGCGTGGCGGTCGCGGGCTGGATGCTGCTCGCAGCCCGGGCGACCCAAGGAATCGGAGCAGCACTGGCCGCACCGGCCGCCTTGTCGCTCCTCACCTCAGTCTTCCCTGAGGGGCCGGCGAGGGTGCGGGCGATCGCTCTCTACACCACCGTCTCGGCGGCGGGCGCCGCCACGGGGCTCGTCGCAGGCGGCATCCTTACCGAGCTCGCCTCGTGGCGGTGGGTGATGTTCGTGAACGTCCCGATCGGGATCGCCATCTTTGCCCTCGGGCGTGTCGTCGTCGTCGAGACCGAGCGGCGACGGGGCCGGTTCGACCTGGTGGGCGCACTCACCTCGACCATCGGCATGACCGGTCTCGTGCTCGGGCTCGTCGACGCCGGCAGTGACGGCTGGACCGCACCGGCCACACTGGTGCCGCTCATGGCCGGACTGGCGCTGCTCGGCCTGTTCGTGCGCAACGAGAGCCGCGCTGAGGAGCCGGTCCTTCCGCTTCGCCTCCTTCGCCACTCGACCCGGATGGCGGCCAACGCCGCTCGTGGCCTCCTGTACGCCGGCATGTACGGCATGTTCTTCTATATGGGCCAGTTCCTGCAGGACGTGCAGGGGTACTCACCGCTTCGGGCGGGGGCGGCGTTTCTCCCGATGCCATTGTCGGTGTTCTTGTCCTCACAGCTGACCAGCCGGGTACTCGTGCGGCGCCTCCCGCAGAAGACGGTGATGCTCACGGGTGTCTCGCTCGCCACGCTCGGCCTATTGCTCGCCACTCAGGTGCACGTCTCGTCTCCCTACGTCCAGATCGTGGTGTCCTTGATCCTCCTCGGGGCGGGCTCGGGCATCTCGTTCGTGAGCCTCACGTCGGCGTCGCTCGCTGACGTGGAGCCTGAGGATGCCGGAGCGGCGTCGGGCCTCATCAACGTGAGCCAGCAACTTGGAGCCGCTCTCGGCCTTGCTGTGCTCGTCACCGCCTTCGGCTCCCTCACAGGCCATGCCCAGTTCGGTGCTCCGGTGGCGGCTGATGCGGTAGCGCAGGCGCACGCGGTCCTCGTCCGCGGCGTGGACAAGATCTTCGGAGTGGCCGCATTGTTCTCGATCGCCGCCTTCACGATGGTTGCCCTCCGGGTCCGCCCGGGGCCAGTGGCCCGCCCGGCCATGGCTGGCCAGGTGGACGGCTCGGACGGCGACGGGTTTGGCGAGCTTGACGGCCCTGACGGCCTTGGCGGCTTTGAGGAGTCCGGGGAATACGAGGCTGTCGGCGAGTACGCAATCCCTGAAGCTGGCTGACCGCCGGTGGTGTGCCTGCACCGCTCGGTCGAGCATGCTCGTTGATCCGGATAGAGCCCTGACCGCCGTGACGGTTCCATCACGTTCGCGACAGGTCCTACGCCTCAACGTCCATCTGGGTCACCCATGCCGCTCAGTCGACCCATCGAAGGATCATCCGTCCCCCGACGCCGGGCAGCGGCAAGGACTCGACTTCTGCCGCGACGGCATCACGTTGCGCGGCCGACAGCTGCCTCCAGGTTGTCACCGTCATCACCGCGTTCGCGCGCCGCCAGGTGCCCACGATCTCCCCCTCGACGAGGAGGCCGCCAGGCCAGACGCGTGGAGTCCAGAGAGCGCGACGAAACTCGGCATCGGGGACCAGGAGCTCCCTGTCGCTCCCCTGAAGAAGGAGATAGGCGTCGCCGCTCGGGAGCAGCCGCGCCGAGGACGCCGGACGCGGAGCGGCGCGTAAGGTCGCCTCGTCTCGGGTGAGGATCCACGCGTCGCCGACTGGTGTCTGCACCGGCGTCAGCGACCTGCGGAGCGCCGAGAACACCGCCACCGTGTGCGGTGGGCCAACCCCCGCCCACCGACCGAAGGCTTCAGGCGTGGTGGGTCCGTAGATGTGCAGGTACCTCCGGGCGAGCTCGAGGCGAGCCTCGAGCGGGTCGACCTCAGGTGGCGGCACGGTCCAGACTGTCGGCTGGCGGGCACCCTCCCACCGGATCAGAACTGTGCCGGTCGCCGCCGCGTACCTGAGGCTGTAGGGGTGCACACCAAGCGCCCGCCCCGCCTCTCCATAGGCCAGGCGCCCGCCGCCGAGGATGGCGTTTAATCGGCGTGCGAGGTCCTCCGCCCTCTGCCGGCCCTTTCCGGCCTCGCTCAGGGTCCCGAGGGAGAAGACGGCGAGGTCGCGGGCGGCGACGACGAACACGTTGAACCTTGGCCCCCACAGTTGCACCAGCGAGGCGTCCTCCCACGTGGACGGCTCGGTACCCGCGACGCGAGCGTGGATCGATAAGAGGGCGGCTCGGGGCATGCTGTCTTGCAGCCCTGCCCAGGCGGCACGCCGAAGGGAGTTCCTTCCGCGTGGCAGCCGCTCATCGAGCGCGCCGGATTGCCGCCGGAATGCCAGGATCTGCCCTCGGGAGAGGCCGAGCCGAGCCGTGGTCACCCCACATAACCTCGCAGGGCCACGATTGCGAGAATCCCGCCGCGGCGGTTACGGCTCTTTGCGGGCGCGGCTCGGAGCGACGCGGCGCGGTTCGTCCGGCATCTTCGGGTACTGAGGCGGCCAGGGTGCGTCCTGCAGTCCCGCTTCACGGTCGCGCGCCGACATCTCGAGCAGCGGCTCGAGGGACTGTGGCTCGGTGGCCATCGTGGCCCACGCGTCGCCGTGGTCCCGCACCCGGGCGGCCACTGTGTTGATCGTGAGCTCGTCAGGCTCGATCGTGAGGACGTCGTCCCACGAGACAGGAGTGCTCACCTGCGCCCCTGTACGCGGGCGCACCGACCAAGCGCCGAAGACCGTCTTGTGCGGAGCATTCTGATTGAAGTCGACGAAGACTCGGCTGCCCCGTTCCTCCTTCCACCACGCCGCCGTGATCAGAATCCGGGTATCGCCGCTCGAGCTCTCGAGCCAGTGCTACGGCACCTGCCCTGACGGCGATCGAGTCCCACTCGGGCACTAGACGCGCATAGACGTGGATGCCCCGGTTCCCCGATGTCTTGGGATAGGCCGAGATGCCAACCTCCTCCAGCAGGGCGCGTACCAGGAGCGCCACATGCCGTACATCATCGATTCCTCTTCCCTGCTGCGGATCCAGGTCGATGCGGAGCTCGTCGGCGGCCTCGGGATGGTCGACGGTGTAGGGCCAGAGGTGAAAGCCGAGGCAACCCAGATTGACCGCCCAGAGGACGTGGGCCATGTCTGCCAGCACGAGCGCGTTCGACATGGTGCCGTTGGGCGTCGAGACGACCACGGTCTCGAGCCAATCGGGCGCCCCGGGCGGAACCCGCTTCTGGAACCACGACTTGCCCAGTGCTCCCTCGGGAAAGCGCTGAAGCAACGCAGGACGCCGACCGGCTGCCGACAGCAAAGGTCCCTCGATGGCGAGGTAGTAGTCAACGAGATCACCCTTGGTCGCCCGAGCTTCGGGGAAGTAGAGCTTGTCGGGATTCGTGATCTCGACGGACCGACCCGCCGCCTCGACGACTCGGCTGGCTGTTGACATGCCTGCCAGGCTACGTGCAGGGCTTCCTGCTATCGACCGCGAGCGCGGGGCGTCGATCGATTGGCGGCGGCGTCGGCAAGCCTCAGCTTTCCCGGTGCAACTACACCTGGCGGTAGTAGTGGTCCTCCTCGAGGTCCTCGAGCAGGCTTGGCCCGGTCGGCTCCCATGCGAGCAGCTCCCGGGTTACGGCGGCGGTGGCGGGGCTGTCCAGCGCTACGAAGTGGCCCAGGTGGGCGAAGTGCTCGACGGCATCGCCGGGGGCCACTGACTCCGTGGGGAGGCCCAGATGACTGCCGATCGCCTGGGCGATCTCACGGAAGGGAACTCCCTCGTCGCCCACCGCGTGCAAGACCGAGCCGGCTGGGACTGCCTCGACGGCCAGGCGGGCCAGGCGCGCTGCGTCGGAGCGGTGAACGGCCGGCCAACGGTTGCTGCCGTCACCCACGTATCCGGCCATGCCCCGCTCGCGGGCGATGCCGACGAGGGTGGCCACGAACCCGTGGTCGCCGTCCCCGTGGACCGTCGGGGGGAAGCGCAGCACCGACGAGCGGACGCCGATGCCCCGCAGGGACAGAGTGAGCAGAGCCGTAGCCGAACGGAGCCCGGCGGGACTGGCCCGAACCTCAGCGCCGGGGACCAACCCGTCGTTCTCGGTGGCTGCCCGACCGGGCGTCAGCCCGAGCATGCCCGAGGCGAGCACCAGCGCCCGGTCAGAACCGGCCAAGGCCGCCCCCATCGCCTCCACGGCGCGCCGGTCGGCGGCGGCGGCGGCGGCGAAGCCGCCGCTCCAGGCCACCTCGTGCTGGAAGGCCAGATGGATCACTCCGTCCGAGTCGGCGGCCGCCTTGGCGAGTCCGTCAGGACCGTCGACGTCCCCCCGCTGAACCATGGCGCCGGCAGCCTCCAGCCGATGCGCCGACGCCTCGGAGCGGGCCAATCCGATCACCTCGTGGCCGGCTCCGAGCAGCTCGGGCACGACCGCCGAGCCAATCCACCCCGATGCGCCGGTGACAAAGATTCTCATGATGGTACCTCCAGAACAGTTCCTGATGTCAGTATCTGCCATCACCTTAGATCTGATGTCTGTGACTGTCAACACTGTTTATCCCCGATCCGGGCTTCCTCGGCGAACTCGAATGCCTCGGTGAGCCAAACGATCTCCGGCGGTGCTCGAACGAGGTGTCGGGATTCATCAGGATCGACGTACCGTGCTGCGGTGGCTGTCCTTGTCGATCTTCATGACGTGTCGGTCCGGCACGCTGATCGGGTGCTGTTCGACCACCTGTCGCTGACGGTCACCGGGGGCGATCGCGTCGGCGTTGTGGGCATCAACGGCACCGGGAAGTCGACGCTGCTGCGCGTGGTCGCCGGTCTCGATCGTCCCGAAGGACAGGTCCGCCGCGGGCGGGGAGCGCGCGTCGGCTACCTCGAGCAGGATCCGTCGCTGGAGCCAGGATCGGTACGCGAAGCGGTAGGTCCCGGCTGGGAGTCAGAAGCGGTGCTCAGCCGCCTCGGGATTGGGGCAGACGCCGGCACTGACGTCTCCCAGCTGTCCGGCGGCCAGGCCAAAAGGGTGGCTCTGGCCGCCGTGCTGGCTCGACCGGCGGAGTTGCTCGTCCTCGACGAGCCGACCAACCACCTCGACCTGAGGGCCGTGGCCTGGCTGGAGAAATGGCTCCTCGACTTCCGGGGCGGCCTCGTTCTTGTGACTCACGACCGCCACCTCCTCGACCGAGTAACCACCAGGATCATCGAGATCGATCGGGGCCGCCAGTACGTGCACGAGGGCGGGTACGCCTCGTATCTCGCCGCCAGCGCCGAGCGTGAAGAGAAAGCCTTATCGAGCGACGCGTCCCGCCGTAACCTCGCACGACGAGAGCTCGCCTGGTTGCGACGAGGAGCTCCGGCCCGGACGCGCAAGCCTCAGGCACGGATCGACGCAGCGATGCGCCTCGTCTCCGGTCGTCCCGAAGCGCCCGCCCGCGCCGGCCAGCTCGAGATGGCCTTCGGAACGCCGCGCCTCGGCGACAAGGTCATCGAGTGCTCCGGAGTCGCCTACCGCTACGACTCGGAGGTCACGCCGGTGCTCTCGGGCGTCGATCTCCTCCTTGGCCCGTCGGAGGCCTTGGGACTCGTCGGCGCGAATGGGTCAGGCAAGTCGACGCTCCTCGACGTCCTGGCGGGTCGGCGTCTTCCCACCTTTGGACGTGTCGAGCGCGGCCCGACAGTAGTCACGGGCTACTACGACCAGCAGGGCGTCGATCTCGACCCAGATGCCCGTGTACGCGACCTCGTCGCTGGCACGACCCGACCCCCGGGCACGCCGGAGGACGTGGCGCTCATGAATCGCTTCTGGTTCACCGGGTCCCTGCAGTTCGCCCCGACACGCACTCTCTCCGGCGGCGAGCGCCGCCGCCTGCAGCTGCTGTTGGTATTGGCGGCGCGGCCGAACGTGCTCCTCCTCGACGAGCCGACGAACGACCTCGATCTGGACACGCTGCGTATCCTCGAGGACTTCATCGGAGAATGGCCCGGGGCGCTCGTCGTCGTGAGCCACGACCGGACGTTTCTCGGGCGCACGACGGAACGGCTCGTGGAGCTTCGCAGTGGAACCCTTCAAGCGATCGCAGGAGGCATCGATGCCTGGATGGCGCGGCTGGACACGCCCGGTGAAAGGCCCGATCACACCCCCCGGCGCGTCGGTGTCGCTCCCCCGCTGGGCGCGGCCCCGCCGCGCCGTCGCTCGTCGAGCACGATCAGCCGACAGTTGCGGGATGCCGAAAAGGAGATGTCCAGGCTGACGCGGCAGCAAGACGCACTGAGCGAATCGCTTGCAGCGGTAGGCGAGGATCATCTCGAGCTTGCCCGCATCGGCCGGGAGCTCGCTTCGGTGCAGGCCGACCTCGTCGAATGGGAGAACCGTTGGCTGGCGCTCGCTGAGGAGAAGGAGAGCAAGAATATCTAGGGCAGGACCTCGACGTACCCGTCCGTTCCATTGACGCGGATCCGCTGCCGATCGCGGATCAGCCGGGTGGCTTGCTCCACGCCTACGACGGCCGGCAAGCCGTACTCCCGTGCGATTACTGCCCCGTGGGTCATCAGGCCCCCCACCTCCGTCACCAGGCCCGCGATCGCGACGAACACTGGCGTCCAGCTGGGGTCCGTGTAGGCGGTGACCAGGATGTCGCCGGCTTCGAGATCGGCCTCCGCCATGTCCAGGATGACGCGGGCCCGCCCCTCGATGGTCCCGGCGGAAACGGGTAAACCAACCAGCGCACCGGTCGGCACGTCGTCGCGTCGGTACGCCCCGGCGACGACCTCGCCATCCGAGGTGAACACCCGGGGCGGCGTCAGCGCTTGATACGACCTGAACCTGTCCTTGCGCTCGGAGATGAGCTGATCATCCACCTGGTTCGTGCGCACGACGTCGTGGAGCTCCTGGAAGGTGAGGTAGAAGATGTCCTCCTTCTCACGAAGCACACGGGCCTGCACGAGGCGCCCGGCCTCTTCCAGCAAGGCCTGCTTGTAAACGAAGTAGCGGCTGACCATGCCGTACTTCGGATACTCCCTGTACCCGATGAAGGTCCGGACGCGGTCGATCATCCGCTTGGTCTCATCGGCCTTACGCTCCCCGTCCGGCAAGTCCCCCAAGCGCGCCAGCAGCTCCTGTTCCTTCTCCCAGGCCTCCTGCCGGCCTTGCTCGAAGCGCCGCTCGCCGGCGCCCGGCTCGAAGTTCTTGATGTTGCCGAGGATCAGGGGCACGAGCGTGGTGGGGCGTTCGCTCCAACGTGGCCTCGTGATGTCGATCTCACCGACGCAGCGCATGCCGTACTTGTCGAGGTAGGCCCGGATGGCGTCGTCGGGCTTCCCGCCCGCCCGCAACCTTGGCCAGCTCGTCCAAGAAGTCCTCGTCCTCGACGTGGCTGCAGGAGAGCCACCACCTCCGGATACGGACGGATCACGTCCGCGACGTCGAGGAGCGCCAGCCCCATCTCCGACGTGACGTTATGGGGGACAGATTGCGTAAGCGTGTCGGCAGCGTTCTTCTCGCCCAGCCTCGCCTCCATGTGCTCGTTCAGCCACCATGTGGCCTCCATTGCCGACATGAACACCTGATGGCTCTGCGGGTCGAACAGGATCCGCCTCAGCTCCTGGATGTCCGCCAGGATGAAGTCGAGCAGCGCGGAGCCGGACTTCCCACGGATGTCGCTCTTCAACTTGGCAATGGAAGCCTCACTGCGCTCGATCAGCCCAGTG
Organism: uncultured Actinomycetota bacterium; assembly: GCA_963754255.1. GTDB lineage: Bacteria > Actinomycetota > Acidimicrobiia > Acidimicrobiales > Bog-793 > CAVWEW01. Next base: position 157,323 of record CAVWEW010000001.1, on the reverse strand, counting down.
ACGATGGCCGGATCGGTCTCGATGGGGGCGGGCATGCCGCCACCCGGCGCGGAACCTGGACCTTCGTCTCTGAGGGTGGGGATGAAGTCGTCGCGTTCGAGGATGGTCTGCAGCGCGTCCCCGATCAGGGGATCGGATTTCCCAATGACCTCCAAGAGACCGGCGCGCCTCGCTGGCGACGCCAAGTCCGAGGCGACATCGACGAACAGCCTCCCACCGGCCACGTACATCGGCCGAGGTGTGGTCAGCTGCCAAAAGGAGAGCCCCAGGGGCTTCATTGCGTCGGTCATCATCTGGGCATGACCGACGGACACGTAGACATGGTTCTCTTGGTCGCCGGCCGCGGGGATAGGGAACAGTGTGGTGATCGGCCGGCTCTGGACGATCTGGAAGCTGTCATCGACCAGGCACCATTCGATGTCCTGGGGGAGGCCGAAGTGCCCTTCGATCCGGCGTCCCAGCTGCGCGAGTTGCACGACCTGCGCATCCGTTAGTGCTGGCTGCTCCTGACGCTCCGGCTCGATCGGCAGTTCCTGCGTTCCGCCTGCCGGCGAGGCGTGGATGGCCAGCTGCTTGCTGGCGATTGTCTTGGCGACGATCTCGCCTTCGCGCACCTGGTAGACGTCGCGCGTTCACCCGGCCGGAGACCAGGGCCTCGCCGAGTCCGAAGGCGGCCTCCACGGAGACGACCTTCCGGTTCGACGTGACGGGGTCGGCCGTGAACAGGATGCCGGCCGCCTGCGGGAAGACCATCTGCTGCACGATCACGGCCATTTGGACTTTCCGCTGGTCGAATCCATTCCGGAGGCGGTAGGTCACGGCCCGCTCGGTGAAGAGCGAGGCCCAGCACCGGCTGACGTGTTGGAGGATCGCCGCCGGCCCCACGACGTTCAGGTACGTGTCGTGCTGGCCGGCGAAGGAGGCCGTCGGCAAGTCCTCTGCCGTCGCACTCGATCGGACGGCGTAGGCGGCTTGCTCGCCGAGCCGGGCGAGCCGAGCCGGTGATTGCCGCCGCGAGATCGTCGGGGATGGCGATCCCTTCGAGGGTCCGGCGGATCTCTGCGCTGAGCGTGCGGATCGCCCCCCGGTCATCCGGGCTGAGGACGCGACAGCCGATCGAGCCGATCGCCGATCGACGACGCGTCCGCCATGATCCGCCGGAAGGCGTCCGTCGTCACACAGAAGCCAGCCGGCACGCGGATGCCTTCGATCCGCGAAAGCTCCCCCAGGTGCGCGCCCTTGCCGCCGACGACCGCGACCTGCGTCTGGTCGATCTCCTCGAAACCCAGCACGTAGCTGCCCATCCGTCCACCTTCCCTTCAGCCCCTTCGGGCCGCACTGCGACTGTCGGTCGCGCCGAGCGCCGACGTTCGACTTGCGTGCATTTTCACCGCACGCGGAGCTGCCCCCCGTCTCTTGAAGTTCGGTTGTGCTCAAAGAATGCGGTTACCCTGGACGATTACGGCGCGCGGGGCGCCGACCACGGCTGGATCCTGGCGGGGGTCAGTGTCGTAGGTGACGAGGTTGGCCGGTGTGCCGTCCCGGACCCGTGGTCCGGCGACCCGAGTACAGCGCACAGAGTCGGGGTCCACGCGGCGCCGGTCTGGGCCATCAACTGCAACGCGGGCTCATCGATTGATGTGCCGTGCTCGATCGAGTCGACACCGGCAGTAACGAGATCGGCCACATTGCCCACCGTGCTGTGCACAGCTACCCGCGCACCAGCCGCGTGCACGGCGTCCACCAGCTGAGAGATTGCAGGCAGCCCGCACGTTGGCTGGGAGGCGCCCGACGGGACACCTTCGCTGACCGGCGGGAAGTCAGCGATCACCTTCACCCACCTAGCGCCAGCGGCTACCTCAGCCAGAGCGAGCTGGGTCAGCTGATTCTCAGGTGCACCGCGTGGCAGCAGCTCGGGGAAGTAGCGGCCAGCCGGCGCCAGGAACCGCCCGGCGGCCTGGACACTCGGTAGTCCTGGACCGAGGTCGAGGCTAAGGATCAGCCCTCCCGGTGATCCGACGTCCCGGACCGCCGTCACGCCGGTGCGAGCCCACTCGGCTAATGCTGCCAATGTTCCAGTCGCGTCAATGGAAACGGGACCAGCCGCGCCCATCTTGACCGAGGGATGCCCATGGGCATCAACGAGACCATGGCACGCGTACCGGCCGGGCAGCGTCTCAGCTTCGTCGATCGCGGCCCTCGCAAGGCAACCAGACTGATCGACCCAGAAATCCTCCACCGCGTCACCATCCGGCAACCGGACGGCACGTACGTGCCACGACATGCGGTGAGTATTCACCGCCGCAGCCAACCCGCCCGAGACGACATTAAACCGCCCGGCGCGAGCCCCCGCCGTCTGCATTCTGGCGCGATCTGTGATTTTCCCATCTGTATCCTGCCGCGGTACGTGCCGGTTTACGCGCTCAGCGGGTCGCGACGATGAGGTAGCGCTTAGCGTTGCGCAGTACCGGGCTGACCGCTTCGGCCTCGCTCTTCAGTAACGCGAAGGTCGGCTCGTCGGCGACCTGCTCAGGTGTGAAGGCACGCGCGGCAGCGTAAAGCGCTGCCTGCGCCTGCAGCCACTCAGGTCGTTCCTCGATGGTGACGATGGTCCAGCCCGTTGTTCGCAGTGCTCCGACTATGTCGCGTTGTAGCCGGGATGGGCCTTCGTGGGCCTGCCAAGTGGTGACGGCGAGGTGTCCGCCGGGTGCGCAGATACGAAAGAGCTCCGCCGCCGCTGCGGTTGTGTCGGTCGGGAAGTGGATGGCGTCGACCGACATGACCGCGTCCGCTATTGCGTCCGGCAATCCGGTGTCGTCGAATCGGCCGACACGAAACGTCGCGTCAACCGCGAAAAGAGGTGCCCGGAATGCTGCCTGGCGAACAGCGACGGCGGAGAAGTCAACTCCGATCAGCCTGCAGCCGAGCTCGCGGGCAACCCACAGACCTGGTCCACCGCGCCCGCAGCCGACATCAACCAGAGTCGAGAGCGAGTGACCGCTGATCGCCGCCGCGATCTCCTTCAGGCCCGACAGTGGCACGTATGAGTAGGGCTGGACCTCTGGCGGGAACTCAGGGTCGAAAGTGGCCTTGAACAGCGAGAGCAACGCCGGCGAGGTGTCGACGTCCTGAAAGGCCTCGTCGAAATCTGCCGCAGTCGGTACCTCATCCGGTGTCGTTGACACGATTCCTCCGGTCGGAACAGTCGCCGACACGGCTCTGTCCTTCAAGGGGCACGGGGTAGGTCAGGGAGCCGCGACGATATCGCAGGGGGGCATAGCGCGGAGAGGCCATCGCTCCTCCGGAACCCGCCTACAGGCCCCTGAGCTGCACGTTCCAACTGAGCGGACGACGGGACTCGAACCCGCGACCCTCACCTTGGCAAGGTGATGCTCTACCAACTGAGCCACGTCCGCGTAGCTCGGAACTCTACCAAGACGCGCAGAGCCGACGCACGCCGTCGCGTACGGGTACGTCGGTGACGCGGCCGGACTCTGCTGCGCCGAGATTTGCTAGACCGCTGTCATGGAACTCCGAATCTTCACCGAGCCGCAGCAGGGCGCCACCTACGACCAGTTGCTCGCGGTGGCGCGGACCTCGGAGGAGTGCGGCTTCGGCGCCTTCTTCCGGTCCGACCATTACCTGAAGATGGGCGAAGTCGACGGCATGCCGGGCCCGAGCGACGCCTGGACAACTCTGGCCGGGCTCGCCCGCGATACCGAGAAGATACGGCTCGGGACCTTGCTCACCGCGGCCACGTTCCGGCTTCCAGGCCCGCTGGCTATCTCGGTCGCCACCGTCGATGCCATGAGCGGAGGCAGAGTCGAGTTCGGCATAGGCGCCGGGTGGTACGAGGAGGAGCACACCGCCTACGGCATCGCCTTCCCGCCAGTGGCCGAGCGATTCGATCGGCTCGAGGAGCAACTGGCGATCATCACCGGGCTCTGGGAGACCCCCCGCGGCGAGACCTTCAGCTTTGCCGGCAATCACTACCAGCTCGCCGACAGCCCGGCTCTCCCCAAGCCCCTCCAACGCCCGAGGCCGCCCGTCATCGTCGGCGGGCACGGCACGCGCCGGACTCCCCAGCTCGCGGCGCGCTTCGCCGACGAGTTCAACGTGCCGTTTGCCTCGCTCGACATCTGTACACGGCAGTACGAGGCCGTCGCCCGAGCGTGCGAGGCTGCCGGGAGGGAGCCCGGCTCGATGGTCCGATCGGCCGCGCTGGTGGTCTGCTGCGGGAGTGACGAGAATGAGATCGAGCTGAGAGCGCGCAACATCGGCCGCGAGGTGGGTGAGCTGCGTACGAGCGGGGCGGCGGGAACCCCTGCAGAGGTGGCCGAGAAGCTGCTTGCCTATGGGCAGGCAGGAGCAGAGCGGATTTATCTGCAGGTGCTCGACCTCGCCGACCTCGATCACCTCCGGCTGATTTCCTCCGAGGTCGTCGGGGCTCTCGCTTAGAGCTGGAGTCGGCGGCTGAGGCCGGTCAGGCTTCGAGCACGACGACGGAGCGGAGGACCTCGCCGCGCTCCATCTTGTGGAACGCCTCCTCGACCTCATCCAACGCGATCGTCTCGGACACGAAGCGGTCGAGGTCGAGACGTCCTTGCAGGTACAGGTCGATCAGGACCGGGAAGTCACGGGATGGCAAGCAGTCGCCGTACCAGCTCGGCTTGATCTGTCCGCCGCGCCCGAACAACTCGATCATCGGGAGGTCGATGCGCATCTCGGGAGTGGGGACGCCGACCTGTACGACCGTGCCGGCCAGATCTCTGGCGAAGAAAGCCTGCTCGAACACCTGGGGATGGCCGACGGCCTCGATGCAGACGTCGGCTCCGTTGCCCCCGGTGAGTTCCCGGATCCGCTCGACGACGTCCGGTTCCGACGCGTCGACGACTGCAGTCGCCCCGAACGAGCGGGCCAGCTCCAGCTTGCGGGCGTCGAGGTCCACGCCGATCACAGTCGTGGCTCCGGCGAGAACCGCGCCGGCGATCGCGGCGCAGCCGACTCCTCCGCAGCCGAAGACCGCTACCGAGTCGCCGCGCCCGACCTCGCCGGTCAGCATGGCGGCGCCGAGACCGGCCATCACCCCGCAACCGAGTAGGCCGGCGGCCTCTGGTCGGGCCCGTGGATCGACCTTGGTGCATTGCCCGGCGGCCACGAGGGTCTTCTCAGCAAAGGCACCGATACCGAGTGCCGGCGACAGGACCGTCCCGTCTCCAAGTGTCATCTTCTGCGAGGCGTTGAACGTCGAGAAGCAGTGCCACGGGCGGCCCCGGCGGCACGAGCGGCACTGACCGCAGACCGCTCGCCAGTTCAGGATGACGAAGTCCCCTGGCGCTAACGAGCTCACGTCCGGGCCGACCGCGTCGATCACCCCGGCAGCCTCGTGACCGAGAAGAAACGGGAAGTCGTCGTTGATCCCACCCCGCCGGTAGTGCAGGTCGGTATGGCAGACGCCGCACGCCTGCACCCGCACGAGGGCCTCCCCCTGTTCCGGATCGGGAACGACAACGGTCTCGATCGAGACCGGCTCGCCTTTTGCTCTCGCGACGACTCCTCGAACTTCCTGTGCCACCGGCGACTCCTCTCGACTCGGTTGAGGATGATCCCACCGTCGGTTCAGCCCTTGCCAGTTGCTCGATGACGTCATAAACTGAACAGTCAGTCAAACAAAGCGGCGTCCCGGGTCGGGACGTCCGAATGGAGCTACCCGTGGCACCCCAGGCCGAGCCCGCAGCGCCCGCAGTCGAGGAGCACCTCGACGCCCTCGTCGCTGAAGAGGAGGAGGTGTTCCTCGCTCGCCAACCCCACTCCCGGGCGATGAGCGAGCGGGCCGCCCGCTCGCTCGCCGGCGGGGTCACGTCCAGCTGGCAGATCACCCGGCCCCAGGCCGTCTGGATCAGCCACGGCGTCGGCTCGAAGATCTACGACGTCGACGGGACCGAATACGTCGACCTGCACGGTGGCTACGGAGCCGGCCTCGCTGGTCACGCTCATCCGGCGATCGTCGAGGCGGTGCGTGACCAGGTCGGCCGGGGCACGCACTTCGCCCAGCCGACAGAAGACGCCATCGTTGTCGCCGAGCGCCTCGGCGAGCGCTTCGGCTTGCCGCTCTGGCGGTTCTGCAACTCGGGGACCGAGGCGACGATGGAAGCCATCCATCTGATGCGCGCCATCACCGGCCGCGACCTCATCATCAAGATCGAGGGCTGCTACCACGGGCACCACGACTCGGTTCAGGTGTCGGTCGTTCCCGGGCCAGCCGGGATCGGCTGCAGTCGACCGCCCCCTCAGCGTGCCGGCGAGCACCGGCATCCCGCGAGCACTTACGGAGATGACCCGCGTCGCCACGTTCAACGACCTCGACAGCGTGCGCACCATCCTCGCCGATCATCCGGGTCAGGTCGCCGGGATGATCATCGAGCCCTTCATGATGAACATCGGCATCGTTCCGCCCCTCCCCGGCTACCTGGCTGAGCTGAAGGAGGTGCTGCACGCCGAGGGAGCTCTACTCACCTTCGACGAGGTGAAGACCGGCCTCACGGTCGGACCGGGAGGGGCCACCGCTCTCCTCGGTGTCACCCCTGACATCATTACCCTGGCCAAGTCCATTGGCGGTGGGCTCATCTGCGGAGCGGTCGGCGGCACGACAGAGGTGATGGAGCACGTCGCCAACGGCGACTACGAGATGGTCGGCACCTTCAACGGCAACCCGTTGTCTATCCGAGCCGCCCGGGCGATGCTCGAGGAGGTGGCTACCGGTGCCGCCTATGCCCGGATCAGCGGGCACCGGGAGCGGATCGCGAAGGAGCTCGAGGCGGCGATAGCCGACACCGGCCTCGTCGCCCATGTCGTCTCAGTGGGCGCCAAGGGCTGTGTGACCTTTGCCGCCGAGCCTGTGCGCAACTACCGGGACTTCCTCGAGGTGGACGACCGATACAACCACGCCCACTGGCTTTGCCAGCACAACGGCGGCGTCTTCCTGCCGCCCTGGGGCAAGACAGAGCAGTGGCTCATCTCGGTCCAGCATGACGACGATGACGTCGACAGGTTCGTCGAGAACTTCTGGCGGTTCGCCCGAGCCGTCGGAGAATAGGGTGCAAGCGCCGATGCAGCGATCTCGCCGGGCCGCGAAGAAGGGTCTGCCGGGTCAGTTTGCCGCACAGCCGACGGTTACGGGTGCCTTGCAGAGAGATGACGATGATGGTTGACTTCAGTCGTCGGCGATTGACCGGCGATTCAATGGCGCGGTCTCGGCCGGCCTTCATCGAGATCCGGGGTTGGTTGACTGTGCACCCACGAGAAGGACGTTCCGAGGACGGCAGCAGGGTGGTCCGGCCTGGCATCTCCCGCCGAGACTTCCTCAGCAAGGTAGGCCTCGGCGCAGCCGCCGGAGGACTGCTTGCAGCCTGCGGCGCCTCGAGCAGCGCCTCAGGCGGGACCTCGGCCCCGAAGGGTACTGGCACGCCCCTCCCCCGCCCCAATCGTCCGGTGAAGTGGCCGGTCTTCTCAGGCAACGAGCCGATCAAGTCGGGCCTCGCTCCGGAGAAGGGCGCGACACTGCAGATCTACAACTGGGTCGCGTATATCAACGAGGCTGTTGTCAAGAACTTCTGCAAGAAGTACCAGTGCAAGTATCAGATCACGACGTTCAACACGATGGAGGAGGCGATCGCCAAGCTGGCGAGCGGCCAGCTGAAATTCGACATCTTCTTCCCCACGCTCGATGTGATCGGGCCTCTCGTCGAAGAGAAATTGATGCGCCCCCTCAACCACAGCTACATCCCGAACATCGCGCAACGTCTGGTCGGACTACCAGAATCCTTTCTACGATCAAGGTTGGCGGTACTCCGTCCCATACACGATCTTCACCACGGGCATCGGATGGCGGAAGGACCTCGTGGCGGAAAATCCGTACACGATGGCGAATCCATGGGCAATGCCCTGGCAGGGGAAGTACAAGGGCAAGGTCGCCATCTTGGACGACTATCGGGAGGGGCTGAGCCTTGCCCTGATGAAGAACGGCATCTACGACCTCAACACGACAACGCGCACCAGATCGCCGCAGCCACCCAACAAGCTGCACACCTTCAGAGCCTGGTCAATGTCAGATCGACAACAACGACTTTACCGACATGCCAGCCGGCAAGACGTGGATCCACGAATCGTGGTCGGGCGATATGGCCTCCGCCCCGTCATACCTGCCCAAGGGAACTTCGGTCGACGTGCTCGGCTACTGGTTCCCGACCGACGGGCGGGGCCCGGTCAGCAACGACCTGATAACGATTCTCACCACTGGCGAGAATCCAGTGCTTTCTCACCTTTTCCAGAACTACCTGCTCGACTCCCATAACGCCATCGAGAACTTCAGCTACAACGGATACATGCAGCCGATCACGGCCATGACCCCGCAACGACTCGTTGCCGAGAAGCTGCTGCCGGCATCGCTGATGTCGACAGTCGTGCTGCCGTCCTACTTCAGCCGCGGGGTCATGGAGCTCCAGTTCCCTCCGCGGCCACCCTGGAGTGGGAGCAGAGTTGGAACTCGTTCTCCAAAGGCCTCTAGGTACCGAGGCCGCCCACGGTGACAACCGCCGTCGAGGACGGCTCCGGCGCCCGTGGGCTGGCCAAAGCTCGGCGAGACCCTCGGTTTGGTCGCCGGAGCGGCGAGGGGACCCGAGAGCGCCGCCCAGCCTGAGCGGTGGGGGCCGCGTGCGCTCTGGGTGCGCTTGCCGTCCCGGGCGGCTGCCTGGCTGATCATCCTTTTCGTCATCCCCTTCTACGTCATGCTGTCCGTCGCCGCCGGCTCGATGAATCCGCTCTTCCAGTCGCCCGTGCCGGTCTGGAACCCCCTTCCTGGCAGGGTCCAACTTCGCGCTCAGTCTGGCACGAGCTCGTCGGCCCACACGCCTTCTTGGGCCGGCATTCGTCCGCACGCTCGTGTACACAGCCATCGCGGCTCGTGCTCTCGCTCGCCATCGCCTACCCCGTCGCCTACTTCGTGACACGATATGCCGGGCGGCGCAAGACGCTGTTCCTCATGCTTCTCATCGCGCCGTTCTGGGTGAGCTACATGATGCGGATGCTCGCCTGGATCGACCTGCTGCAGCAGAACGGCTATGTCAACAGGGCCTCCTCTCGCTGGTCACCTTGTCGGCACCAGGTCAGCTGGCTCGGCGGACAAGGCACCGACCGTCGTCCTCGGGCTCGTCTACGGCTACATCCCCTACCTGATCATCGTGCTCTACGCTGGCCTCGACAGGATCGACGAGCCGCTGCTCGAAGCCGCCCGTGACCTCGGGCTCGGGCGGTGGCGGACCTTCTGGCGGGTAACGCTGCCACTCAGCAAGTCGACCATCATCGCCGGGATGTTCATCACCGTGCTGCCGATGCTCGGGGACTATTTCACGAACCAGCTGCTCTCAGGCACCCCGGCGACGACGATGGTCGGCAACGCGATCGAGGGCCTGCTGCAGTCGCCCGGCCAGCAGGGTGAGGGTGCCGCACTGGCGCTTCTTCTGCTCATCGTCCTCCTCGTCCCGATGGTCTATTACGCATCCGCCACCGCGAGAGCCTCACGGGAGAACATCTGATGGCAGTTGTCGGCGATCGTGCGCTCGCACAGCCGGTATCGGTGCCGGCGGCGCGAACTGGCTCGGAGGTCAATGCTCCCAGCGGCCGAGACCCTGGCGGCATGCCTGGTTCCTCGAGGCATTCACGTGGATGTACCTCATCTGGTCGATCGTCCCGATCGGGATTGCCATCCTCTTTTCGTTCAACAACGGCAAGTCACAGGCCGTCTGGCAGGGCTTCTCCTGGCGGTGGTACTTCACCGATCCGTTGACTTCCGTCTTGCACAGCCCCGAGCTGCATCAAGCGGTCCTGCAGACGTTGCGCCTCGCCGGCTTCACCACTCTCATCACTGTCCCACTCGGAGTCGGCTTCGCCATCGGGATAGACCGGTGGAGGGGCAGGACATCGACGGGCCTCAACTTCGTGATGATCTTCTCTTTCGTGGTGCCCGAGTTGCTGCTTGCCATCGCCCTCATGTTCGTCTTCACCCAGTTGTTCACGTTCATTCCTCTCGGCACCAATGCCGAGGTGGGTGCGCTCGTCGTCTGGAACCTGAGCTGGCCGGCGATCATCGTGCGGGCGAGGCTCGTCACCATCGGGCACGCCTACGAGGAGGCGGCCACCGACCTCGGCGCCTCGCGTCTACAGGCGATGTGGCGAGTCCTGATGCCGATGCTCATGCCGGCGATCTTCGCGAGCGCCGTCCTTGTGTTCGCCGGCGTCATCGACGACTTCGTGCTCGTCGAGCAGTTGTCGTCGAACGCCAGCACCCAGCCGATGTCAGTGTTGATCTACTCGAATGCCCACGGCGGCCTGAGCGGGCCGGCCCTCAACGCCCTCGCAACAATCATGCTGCTGTTCTCGCTCGTCGTGGCGGTGATCGGCTACGTCGCCTACCGCTTCATGACCCGAGGCGAGCGCGGAAGTCGCGGCGAGGCGCTCACCTCGATCGCCGGGATATGAGGAAGGGGTTCTAATGGCGGGTGGCCACATCCGGTTGCTCGAGCTGACGAAGCGCTTCGCCGACGTGACGGCGGTCGCCGGCATCTCGCTCGAGATCGAGCCGGGTGAGTTCTTCTCGCTCCTCGGCCCGTCTGGATGCGGGAAGACGACGACGCTGCGGATGGTGGCGGGCTTCGAGGAGCCGACGAGCGGCAACGATCTTCCTTGACGGCGTCGACGTCGGGCGTCTCCCTCCGAACAAGCGCAATGTCAACACGGTCTTCCAGAACTACGCGCTCTTCCCGTTCTTGAACGTCAGTGACAACGTTCGCTTCGGCCTCAAGTACCAGCCGCTCTCCAAGGCCGAAGTCACCCGTCGGGTGGATGAGGCGCTCGAGCTCGTCCAGCTGCGCGGCTACGAGCGGCGCCGGCCGGGCCAGCTTTCGGGCGGCCAGCAGCAGCGGGTGGCACTGGCCCGGGCGCTTGTTCTCAAGCCCTCCGTCCTCTTGCTCGACGAGCCGCTCGGCGCTCTCGATGCCAAGCTCCGCCGGGCGCTCCAGGTCGAGTTGAAGGCGCTGCAGGAGCGGGTCGGCATCACGTTCCTCTATGTGACCCACGACCAGGAGGAGGCGCTCACGATGTCGGACCGCCTCGCCGTGATGGCGAACGGCCCATCGCCCAGCTTGGCTCACCCCGCCAGGTCTACGAGGAGCCGGCGGATGCCTTCGTGGCTGACTTCCTCGGCGTCTCCAATCTCATGGAGGCGATCGCCATTGCCGGCACCGGAGCGGGAGGTCTCGGCAGCTCCAGCTGTCGCCTGAAGCTCGGCGACTTTGAGCTGAACGCCGGCTGCGGCGCCCTCGACTCAACCGGCAGATGTCAAGCTCGCCATCCGCCCAGAACGGGTCCAGCTGCGGCCCTACGGGGCCAGCGGGTCCGAACCAGGTCCCGGGCATGGTCGAGCGTGTCGTGTTTCTCGGCTCGGCCAGCCAGGTGCTCGTCCGCCTCGCCCCCGGGGCGAGGCTGCACTCGCTCGTCCACAACGACGGCAGGCCGGTTGGCTGGCGCCAGGGCGATCCAGTCTCCGTCGAGCTACCCGCCGGACGCCCTGCGGGTGCTTCCGGCGGGGGCGGCGACCGTCGACGAGATCCGAGAAGAGACCCTCGGTGACGAGCCTCCCGAGCCGGCGCCCCCATCTTGCCGGGCCGCCCAGGAGCCAGTCGCATCAACTGACCTGCGGCGCTCGGCATGCGGCAACCAGAGCGCCGGTTCAGCTCGACGACGCAGTGAGGCGCTCTTGGTTCCTCCGCCCCGCCGGCCGCCTGCCCCCGTCCCAAGAGAACCCCAACTGCTGTGCAGCCAGCCGCATCGACAGCTCGAAAGCACCGCCGGGCATCGACGACGGGATCATCCAACGCGATCTGGATGGCGAATCCGTCGAGGAGCGCAGAGAAACCCACTGCGAAGTCATCCACGCTCACGCTCTCGAACTCGCCGCTCGCCTGGCCCGCCCGGACGATCTGCCGGATCGTCTCTCGCCAGCGCTCGTCGAACTCCTCCCTGACCTTGCGGACCTGTGGGTGGCGGACCGCTGTTGACCACAGGTCGAGCCAGATCGCCCACGAGTCGCCCACCTCGTCATCTCGCTGGGGGAGGCAGCTCATCGCCACCATCTCCTCGAGGCGGCCGGCGGCACTGTCGATGTCCGCCATGCGCCGGGCCCCCTGCTCGTACCAGGCATCCTCGGCATAGCGGATCGCTTCTGTCAGCAAACGATCCTTGGTCTTGAAGTAGTAGATCACGAGCGCCGGGCTCACCGCAGCCCGCGCCGCCACGTCGGCGATCCTCGTCTCTGGGAAACCCCGCTCCGCCAGCACCTCGAGCGCTGCCCGCAGCATCTGCTGGCGCCGGTCGTCCTGAGCCGGAGTTGGGGCAGAGTCTGCGGCCGTCACCCGAGCGCGTCCGGGGCGTCTTCGGCTGAGGGGCGCAGCATTCGTCGTCGCCCGGGAGGAGGGCTCGCGGTCCTCGTCGCCATCATCACACCTTTCGCCCCGCGTGAGCTGTCCCGGGTCGATATCGCAGTTGTCCCCACGGTACCAGCCACCTAGACTGAACAGTCAGTCAACCTTCCCAGGAGAATGGAGGCGGGTCTCGCCATGGCGTCCGGCTTTGATGCGATCGTGGTGGGCGGCGGGCACAACGGGCTCGTGGCGGCTGCCTACCTGGCCCGCGCCGGGCTTCGGACCGTCGTGCTCGAGGGCCGCCACAAGACCGGCGGCGCGGCCACGACCGACAGCCCGTGGCCGGAGGCTCCCGAGCTCAAGGTGACGCGGCTGTCCTATGTGATGAGCCTTCTTCCCCCGACGATTATCAAGGATCTCGGCTTCGACCGCGCACGGCTACAAGGTCTTCCCGATGGGCCCTTATTACCAGGCCTTCCCGGAGGGAGGCTCGATCAAGATCTTCGCCGGGGACGCCAGGCGCAACTATGACGAGGTTGTCAAGTGGTCGAAGCACGACGCCGACGCCATGCCCCGATGGGACGCGTGGCTGAGCGGCCTCGCTGACGTTCTCGGGCCGCTCCTTCTCACGCCGCCCCCCAACCTCGGCTCGCGCAAGCCTGCCGACCTCGCCGGCACGCTTCGGCTGGCGTGGAGGCACCGCGGCCTCGACGTCCGCACGATCGCCGACGTGACGAGACTGATGGCCATGAGCATCGCCGACCTGCTCGACGACTGGTTCGAGTCACCGCAGGTGAAGGCAGCCCTCGCCGTGAACGGCGTGATCGGCACGTGGGCCGGTCCGTCGGAGCCGGGGACGGCTTACGTCATGGCTCATCACTCGATAGGCGATGTCGGGGACGGCCACCTCGGCAGCTGGGGCTTCCCGGAGGGCGGGATGGGGGCCGTGGCGGACGCGATGAGGCGTGCCGCGGTCGGTTTCGGGGCCGAGGTGCGCACCGATGCGCCTGTCTCGGAGGTGCTCGTCCGCAACGGCCGCGCTACCGGCGTCGTTCTCGACAGTGGCGACGAGATGACCGCCCCTTTGATCGTGAGCACATTGCACCCAAAGAAGGCGTTCCTCGAACAGATCGACCATCGCGAGCTCCCGGGCGACTTCGTCCGCGACATCGAGCGGTGGAAGACGCGCAGCGGCGTGGTGAAGATCAACCTGGCGCTTTCGGAGCTGCCTGACTTCCTCGCTGACCCGGGCAGTGACCTGCAGGAGCATCACACCGGTTCGGTGGAGATGGCTCCGTCGGTGGAGTTCATCGAGAGGGCCTTCGTCGACGCCCGCGAGGGGCGCCCGGCCACTGCGCCGTTCTCGGACTCTGTGATCCCCACGACCTTGGACAAGACTCTCTCGCCCGCCGGAACCCACATAATGTCGCTCTTCAGCCAGTGGGTCCCGGCAGACTGGAGCAGTGAGCCCCATGTGGACGAGCTCGGCGCATACTGCGACAGGCTGATAGACCTGTACGACGAGGTGGCGCCGAACTTCAAGAGGTCAGTCCTTCACCGCGACATAGTCGGGCCTTATGAGCTGGAGCACGAGTACGGGCTCGTCGGCGGCAACATCTTCCACGGTGAGCTGTCGCTCGAGCAGCTGTTCCACATGCGTCCGGCACCGGGATATGCCGATTACCGCACGCCTATCGCGGGGCTCTATTACGCCAGCTCGGCCACTCACGCAGGCGGCGGAGTGTGCGGTATACCCGGCTGGCAAGCCGCCCGGGCGGCCCTGGCGGATCAGCGGGCGGCCGATCGGCGGGCGCGGATTCGACAGGTCCTGCGCCGGAAGTGAGCGTTAACCGGCTTTCCCCGCACCGGATGCCGCGCGACAAAGCTTGCCGGTGAGGGGCTCCGTCGAGGCGATGCTCGGCGCCCGCAGCATCGCTGTCGTGGGCGCGAGCGCCACTCCGCACAGCTTCGGGAACCGCCTGCTCTCCGAGCTCAGCCGGAGCCCGAGCCGACCGGAGATACACCCGGTCAACCCTCGCTACCAGCAGATCGGTGGCCGTGTCTGCCTCCCCTCGCTGGCCGACCTGGACGGCCCGGTCGACCTAGTCGCTCTCGCAGTGGGTGACTCCTCCCTCGAGGCCCAGCTGACGCTGGCGGCCGAGCGGGGGGACCGGAGCGCCGTCATCTTCGGCAGCATCGTGGAACAAAAGGCCTCAGATTTCGACCGCCGAGCAGGCGGCGGTAGGGAGCATCACGACAGCGGGGCGAGCGGCTCGGTTGGCCTGCGCGAGCGGCTGACGGGCATCGCCAAAGAGGCGGGCATGGCCTTGTGCGGCGGCGGCTGCATGGGCTTCGTGAACGTGGCGGAGGGGCTGCGGGCGATCGGCTATCTCGAGCAGGATCCGCTTCCGGCCGGACCCATCGCGCTCGTCACCCATTCCGGTTCGGCCTTCTCCGCCCTCTTGCGAGCCGACCGGCGACTCGGGTGGACGGTGGCCGTCTCCTCGGGGCAGGAACTGGTCACCACGACGGCGAGCTACCTCGACTACGCCCTCTCTCTCGAGGGGACCGGTGTCGTCGCTCTCCTGCTCGAGACCCTCCGAGAGCCGGAGGCCTTCCGCGCCTCGCTCGAGCGGGCGAGGAGCGCCGGCATCCCCGTCGTGGCGCTCACTGTCGGCGCCTCGCCGAGCGGCCGGGCCATGGTGGCGGCGCACTCGGGAGCACTCGCCGGTAGTGACGCCATGTGGGAAGCGCTCTTCGAGTCTCATGGCGTCCTTCGCGTGAGCGGCCTCGACGAGATGGCCGACACGCTCGAGCTGCTCGCGGCCGGCCGCCGGGTCCGGTCGGCCTCCGCCGCCGGCCGGCGCAGGGGCATAGCCGCCGTGCACGACTCGGGAGCCGAGCGGGCGCTCGTGGTCGATGTCGCGCAATCGGTCGGGCTCTGCTTTGCCGAGATCTCGCCGGCCACGACCGAGAAGCTCGCCCAGTTGCTCGACCCGGGGCTCGATCCGGTCAACCCGCTCGATGTTTGGGGGCGGGGCGCGTCGACCCGCGAGCTCTTCGCCGCCTCGCTCACCACCCTTGCAGCCGACGAGGCGGTCGATGCCGTCGCACTCTGCGTGGACTTCGTCCCTGAGCTCGACGGCGACACCTCCTACGCCGACGCGCTCCGCGACAGCTGGACGGCGACGACAAAGCCCGTCTGCCTCATCTCCAACCTGCCGAGCTCTGTCGACCGCGAGGCCGCCCGGCGCCTGCGTGGCGCGGGCATCCCGGTATTGGAAGGGACCCGCAGCGGGCTCATTGCTCTTGCTCACCTGCTCCGGGCGCCCGAGTCGGCGAGCCGCAGGGCGGCGGAGGCACCTGCAGCGGCGGAGGAAGCGGTGCGAGTCGAAAGGGAACCCTGGCGTCCGCATGAAAGGTGCCGGCCCGGCGAGTTCGCCCACCCCCTCGATGTCCCTGCACGAGCCCGCAGCCACCGCAGCCGGCCGAGCGAGCGACACCGCTCGCAAGGCACACTGGCAAGAACGCTTGTCGCAGGCGCCGCTCTCGAGCACCGAAGGCTTCCGCCTCCTCGCCGACTACGGGATCGACACCATCTGCTGCGAACAAGTGGCAAGTGCCGAGGAGGCCGTGGAGGCTGCCGAGCAAATCGGCTGGCCGGTCGCATTGAAGACGGACAACCCCTCGGTGAGCCACAAGACCGAGGCCGGCGGCGTGTTCCTCGGGCTTGTCACACCGGAGCAGGTGCGACTCGCCTATGCCGAGATGACCGAGCGGCTCGGGCCGAGGGCGGTCGTGACCGCCATGGCGCCGGCCGGTGTCGAGATGGCGCTCGGTGTGCTGCGGGACCCTCTCGTCGGGCCCATCATCGTGGTCGGGGCGGGCGGCGTCCTGGTGGAGGTCCTTCGGGACCGGGCGGTGGCGTTGCCGCCGGTGGACGAGTTGCGTGCTCACCAGCTGCTCGACTCTCTCGTCGTCACCACTGTCCTCTCGGGCGTGAGGGGCAGGCCTGCCGCCGACCGTGGCGCTCTCGAGCGGGCAGTCGTGGCGCTCGGCCGGCTGGCCCACGACCTCGGTGACGTCATCGAGGCGCTCGACGTCAACCCCCTGCTCTGCCACGAGCGGGGGGTCGTCGCTCTCGACTGCCTGGTGGAGCGGCGCCTCTGAGCCCCGGGGCGCAAGGGCTCGGACCACCGACAGGAGAGCTCGCGGACTGCGGCGCGCAATGGCGCCCGGGTCTCCACCCGATGGGAAGCTGACCTAGGCTGAACGGTCAGTCAAGGCTGGACGGTGCCCACATATCGTGCGGCGCCCCCACGAAGGAGCGACCCCTCATGCACGGCCTGTCCGAAGACGACCTCCAGATCCAAGCACACGCCCGGGCCTACATCGACGAGGTGATCCCCTTCGAGGTCGAGACGGAGATGAACGCGGGCGAGCTGCCGCCCGGGGTCGCAGAGAAGCTGTCGAGCCGGGTGAGGGAGCTCGGGCTGCTGGCCACGAACATGCCGGCGGAGCTAGGGGGCGCCGGCTACAGCATGCTGCAGCAGGTACTAGTGCAAGAGCAGGTGGGGCGGGCCACGAACGCCCTCGGGTGGATGGTGTCGACACCGCCTCAGTGGTGGCCGGCGGTCGCCACGCCCTACCAGCTCGAGACGTGGCTGCTGCCGACGATCCGAGGTGAGATGTCGGAGTGCTATGCCATCACCGAGGAGGGGGCGGGCTCTGACGTGGACGCCATCGAGTCGACCGCCGGACGCGATGGCGACGACTACATCCTCGACGGGATCAAGTGGCACGTGACCTCGTTCAACGAGGCGAGCTATGCCTTCTTCGAAGCGCGTCTCGTCGCGGGGCCGCACGTCGGCGAGCACGCCATGTTCGTCGTCGATCTGCCGTCGGCGGGCGTACGAGTCGTTCGCACGCCCGCCTATTCGCACACGATCGCCCACCAACACCCGATCGTCGCCTTTGAGGCCGTGCGCGTCCCCGCCGCCCACCTCGTAGGAGTGGAAGGGGGCGGGATGGCGTACTCGTACGAGTGGTTCCGCTTCGAACGATTCATGGTGGCCGCCAGATGCCTCGGCGCTGCAGAGCGCCTCCTCGAGGAGGCGACGGAGTTCGCCGGCTCCCGTGTCGTCTACGGCAGCCCGATCATGCAGTACCAGATGGTGCAGCAAATGCTCGCAGACAGCCTGACCGAGCTCTTTTGCGCCCGCTCCATCGTCTATGAGGCCGCCCGAGGCGTGGACGAGGGCCGGGACGTGAAGGTCCAGCACGCCCAGGCATCGATGGTCAAGGTGTACGCATCCGAGATGGCGAACCGGGTAGCCGACCGGGCGGTGCAGATCTTCGGCGGCCGCGGGTACATGCGGGAGAACGTCGCCGAGCGCTTCTTCCGGGAGCTCCGCGTGGAGCGCATCTGGGAAGGGACAAGTGAGATCCAGCGGGCCATCATCGCCGGCCAGTTGGCGAAGCGGGGTGTGCGGGCGCTCGTGTGAGCAGCCGGCCCATCGGGCCTAGCCTGTGCTAGCGGCCCCCGGCCGGCCCTAGCCGACCTCAGCCGGGCCTCGCCGGCCTCAGCGGCCCTAGCCGTCCTCAGCCGGCCCTAGCCGACCTCAGCCGGCCCTCGTCCCCTAGGCGCCGCCGCCGGCAGCCAGGAGGCCGTCAGGAGGCCGCTGACTGCGGCCGGCGCCGGGCGCTCTCCGTGGCCTTCGCTCGCCCTGGCCTCCGGCGGGGGGTCTTCACCGGGCCGAGCAGCTCGTCGAGTGACTCCCTCAACATCTTCGGGAGCTCGCCGATGAGAGGCGCCGTCTCCCGGCAGGCGTTCAGGCCGAAGTAAACGATGCCGCAGTAGCTCATGACGGTCATATTGAGCCCGACTCCCTCGGCGATCGGCCCGAGCGGGTACATCCCCACCATGCGCGCCCCGGCCAGGAAGAGCGGGAACGGTGGCCCCGGGACGTTCGAGATCGTCACGTTGAACAGTGGCCTCACCCGGTCGAAGACGCGCAGCGACGACGTCAGTCGGGATGCCCGTCCGATCAGCGCCGGAAAGGTGAACTCGGTCCAGTCGGTCAGCGTGTCGGCGCCGATGAGCCGCTCCTGCTCCTTCGCCCGGCGCATCCCGGCGGCAATCGCACCGAGGCGCTCGGCGGGATCGGCCAGATCGGTCGCGAGGGAAGTCAGCATCGCCGTGACCCGGTTGCCGTGCGACCCCATCTCCTCTTCGGTCCGCACCGACATCGGTACCATCGCTACGAGAGGCTCCTCGGGCAGGTCGCCGATGTCGAGCAGGTAGCGGCGGAGGGCCCCGGCGCAGATGGCGAGCACCACGTCGTTCACCGTGCAGGAGAAGTGGTTCTTCACCGCCTTGAGGTCGTCGAGGGGCATGTCGGCAAAGGCCACCCGGCGGTGCGGGGTCAGGGACTGGTTGAGCGCTGTCTTCGGCGCGCTGAAGGGTGACGGAGGCGGGGCGACGCCGGAGGAGCGGTTGTGCTCGGAGACGTGAAGGGCGGTCTCCACCACACGGCGCGCTGTGTTGATGGCCTTGAGCGGATGGCCGATGAGAGCCGCCATGGCGAGGGCAATCAGCTCGGCGTCCGTCGGCACCTGCTCCGGACGCCACGTGTCCACGATGAGACGGGCGGCCGGGTCAGGCTCGAGATCGAGCAGTGCCGCCATGATCTCGGCTCCCGAGACACCGTCGATGGCGGCATGGTGCATCTTCCCGATCAGGGCGAAGCGTCCGTCTGCGAGGCCCTCGACGGCATATATCTCCCACAACGGACGCTGACGGTCGAGGGGCAGCCCACTTACCTGAGCTGCGTAATCCGACAGCTCCTCGAGGCCTCCCGGAGGAGGCAGGCAGGCCCGGCGGACGTGGTAGTCGAGGTCGAAGTTTGGATCCTCGATCCACACAGGATGATGCAACTTGAGGGGCACCTCGACCAGTCGGCGACGGAAGGGGGCGGCGAGCGGCAGGCGGCCTGCGACCCTTTCCCGGATGGCCTCGAAGGAAAGCCCACCTTCGCCGGGCTCGAGCACGTAGACGCCGGTGACGTGCATGTGCGAGCTCGGAGTCTCGAGGTAGAAGAACATGGCGTCGAGGCCGCTCAGTCGTTGCATTCGATCTCCTGGAAGGTTCGGTCCCGCTCGGTCAGGCTCATCGCCCTGTGTGCCCGAGGCCGCCCTCGCCGCGGTCGCTCGGGAAAAGTGAGGCGGCGGCGACGAGCATTGCCGACTCGAGCGGCACGAGGACGAGCTGGGCGATCCGATCGGCCCGATTCACCTCGTAGCTCTCGGTCGGATCCGTGTTCACCAGTATGACCGCAACCTCCCCCCGGTAGCCAGGGTCGATCAGGCCAGGGGCATTGAGGCAGGTGACGCCGTGCCGAGCCGCCAGGCCGCTTCGCGGCAGCACCAGGCCGGCCAAGCCCGGTGGGAGCGCGAGGGCGATGCCGGTGCCGATCACGGCCCGGCCCCCGCTCGGGGCCAGGACTACCCCGACGCGGGCGTGCAGGTCGATGCCGGCGTCGTCGGCCCTGGCGGCCGCGGGAAACGGCAGCTCGGCATCGAGGCGGACCACGGGAATCTCGAGCACGCAGTGCAAGGTAGTGGACCGGATCATTACCATCCGGACGTGCTCGCGTGGATGGACCTCGAGATGACCGGGCTCGATCCCGGCCACAACGTCATCGTGGAGATCGCCACGGTCATCACCGACGACTTCCTCAACATCGTCGCCGACGGTCCCGACCTCGTCGTGGCTGCCACGGCTGAGCAGCTCGAGGACATGGAGGAGATCGTCCAGCGGATGCACACCTCGTCGGGACTGCTCGAGGCGATCACCGCCTCGAGCATGACGATCACCGAAGCGGCCGGGAGGACACTGGAGTTCGTGCGCGCACACGTTCCAGGACCGGGCGAGGTGCCGCTGTGCGGGAACTCGATCAGTGTCGATCGCCGGTTCCTGCGCCGCTACGCGCCGGAGCTCGAGTCTTACTTCCACTACAGGTCGATCGACGTGTCGACGCTGAAAGAGCTGTGCCGCCGTTGGGCACCAGAGGTCTACGCCGGCCGACCACAGAAACTGACCGCCCACCGGGCCCTCGACGACGTCCGTGAGAGCATCGCAGAGCTCAAGTACTACAAGGAGAACTTCCTCTCGGCTGCGGCGGGGGGCGCCGGCGGCGGCGTGGCCGCCGGCGGGAACGAGGAGCCCGACTCCTCCTGATAGCTGTCGAGCGCAGCGCGGGCCGAGCGGTAACCCTGTTCGATGAGGTGCTCGGACCTCGAGAAGTCCCTCGGGTCGAACAGGGAGCCGCCGGCCAGCTCGAACACGACCACGTCGACATCGGGTGGCACGAGGGCGAGATCCCGGCGGAGCCGGGCAGCGAGCGCCATCGTGAAGGCGGCGAACATGGCCTCGTAGGGGCGGGCGAAGGGCGGCGCAGGTGCCGTTACCGGGCCGCAGAGCAGCACGAAAACCCGTCGGGCGCCCGCAGCCAACGCCGCGGAGATGGCGACGTTGTCGAGCACTCCCCCGTCGACATAGTGGCTGCCGCCGATCTCGATGACGGGATAGAAACCTGGGAGCGCCGCCGAAGCCAGCACGGCGTCGACCGCCGGCCCGTCGACTATCCACTCCTCGGCACCATCCTCCAGACGCGAGGCCACGACCACGAGGGGCACCGGGGAGTCCTCGACCCTGTCGAACCTGAGGAACCGCCCCACCTCCCTTCGCAACCCCTCCATGGAGAAGACAGCCTCCCGGCGTTCGAGGAACCGCCACGAGCCGTGGAAACGGCTCCGGGGGAAGATGTCGGAGGCACCGATCCGCCGCCAGATGTCGGCGGTCAAGTAAGCGCCTTCAAGCGTCGGGGTCCCGGCATAGGCCGAGGCGTTGATAGCACCGACTGACGTCCCTACGAGTAGATCTGGTTGAATACCCCTCTCGGCGAGGGCACGGAGCATCCCGACCTGGACGGCACCCCGGTTGCCGCCCCCACCGAGCACGAATGCTGTCTCGATGTGCCTGCCGGGCCACGAGAGGTGCGGAAGCGAGCTGGCCGGGGAGGCGTGAGAACCGTGACCGGCGGCGGGGCGCCGGCGGCCTCCACCGAGCAGCCGCCTGAGCCGGCCGGGGTCCGGCCGCTCACTGTCGAGGCCGTAATCTCCGGCCGGCGGCCCGAGCGGCGGTGATCGACGCGCTGGGCCCGATCCGGCCGGCGTCGGCTTGGCGGCCGCAGCACCGGGAGCGGAGACCTCAACGCCTCCGCCGCTGAAGGACCGGTGCGGGATTCCGTAGACAGGCACAGCATCTCCAGGCGAGGCTGCAGTCAGCCGGCCGTCACGGGTTCACCTCGACGAGGACCCGTCCCCGGGTCCGGCCGGCGAGGATCTCCTCGGCAAGGCGTGGCACGTCGCCAAGCTGAGCCACGACGGTCATCTCGTCCAGCTGTTCCGCCGGTAGCTGCGCCGCCAGGCGTTCCCAGGCGACGAGCCGCCGCTCGATCGCGCACATGACCGACTCCACGCCGATGAGTGAGACTGCCCGCAGGATGAAGGGGTGGACGGTGGTGGGCAGGTCGGCGCCTCCCACTAGACCGCAGGCAGCCACCGCGCCCCCGTAGCTGGTCTGGCGGATCATCGTCGCCAGAGTAGGGCCGCCGACGCAGTCCACACCGCCGGACCACCGCCGTTTGTCGAGTGGCCGAAGAGGCGCCTCGGCGAGTTCGTCCCTCGCCACGATGAGGCTCGCTCCGAGCCGCCGCAGATATGGCTCCTGTTCGGGTCGCCCGCTCACTGCCGCCACGCGGTAGCCGAGCCCGGCCAGTATCGCCACCGCCACACTGCCGACGCCGCCGGCGGCGCCGGTCACGACAACCGGCATCTCACCGCTGCCCCCGGGCGTCAAGCCATGGCGCTCGAGCGCCATGACGCAAAGCATCGCCGTCAGGCCGGCCGTCCCGAGCACCATGGCACGTCTCGCGCCCAGCCCCGCCGGCACGGGCACAGCCCACCCGGATCGCACTCTGGCGCGGTCGGCGAAGCCGCCGAAATGCTCCTCGCCGAGACCGAAGCCGGTCACTATCACCTCGTCGCCGGGCGAGAACCGCTCCGAGCCCGACCGCTCCACCGTCCCGGCGAGATCCACCCCGCACACCATAGGGAATCTCCGAACCACCCGACCCTTGCCGGTGACGGCGAGGCCGTCCTTGTAGTTGAGGCTGGAGTACGCCACCCTGACGGTCAGGTCGCCTTCGGGCAGCTCCTCGTCGTCGATCTCGGTCAGCCGACCGGTCGGCCCTCCGGGCTCGGCTGCCATCACGGCACGGATGCGGCTCATGAGACGAGCCTGCCGGCGGGGAGCAACACCATCGGCGGCTGCGTCAGACCTTGCTGGCGATGAGGGCGGCCATTGCCGCCGCGCCAGGTCCGCCTATGGCCATGTGGACTTCGTCCGAGTAGAACCAGTCGGGGTGCCCGGCCGCCAACGCCGCCCAATTGGCCACCACGACGTTCTTGTACCGGCCGGCTGCCTGCTCTATCAGCTGATTGTTCGGATTCTGCCAGTACCGGGTGGGAACGTGGTCAGTGACGAGCACGATCCTCGACACGCCGGCGAGGGCGTGGACCATCTGGGCGATGTCCGCCGGGGTGAGCGGCCCGTTCGTGCCGAGCGCCACCACTACCACCGTCCCCAGTGCCCCTTCGGCTTTCAGGGTCTCTGCCTCGTCCACGCCCTGGTACCACTGGTCGCCGACCGCGGCGTCGACCTGTGCCCCTTTGATGTCCTGCTCCAACATCGGCCCGGCGTCTATCGTCACGGAGTCGCCGAGGATGGTGACGCGGCCCGCCACCAGTCCCCGGGACGGCGAACCGAGCGGCGGCAGCGTCGTAGTGGTCGGGGCGCGCCTCGTGGTGGTGGTCGTCGGCCTGGCCGTTGTCGTCGTGACGTGGTGTGGCTTTGTCGGCAGGGTCGAGCTGCTCGTGGGGCCCTCGGTGGACACCACGGGCACCGCTGTGCTGGTGGCATCTGTGGCGGGGGGACCGGCAGCTGATGCTGCGCAGCCCGCCAGCACCGTGGCAAGGCCGAGCCCGAGGAGGCTGCCGAGCGCGTTGCGAGCGCGCGGGGCGCGACCGGAAGGGCGTCATTTGGAAAAGCCATGTTAGAACTTGCCGTCACCGACCCGACGGCAGTGGACGCTACGTGTGCGGTTGGCGAGGGTCAGGGCGGGTATGGATCAGCTGTGCCGTTACTCCTGCCGCCGGACCCAGCCGAGCCCCTCCCGGCCGACCCTCCGCCTGGTCTGCCCGGGGACCCCGCCGGCCCTCTCCCCTTCGATCCGGTCCCGGCGGACAACCCTGAGCCCATGCCGGGCCACGACCCCAATGAGCTCGAGGTGCCCGAACCGCCGGCACCGGTGGATCTGCCCGAGCCTCGTCCTGTGGACGTGCCGGAGCCGGCTCCGGTGGACGTGCCCGAACCGGGGCCGGCCGACATGCCCGAGCCTGGCTTGGCGGGCGCCTGAACCCACGACGGCCGGCGCAACTCACCTCCTTGCGGGGGTGGAGGGGACAGCGCCGAGCACCTTGCGCATTTGTATCGACATGGGTTGGTAGCTGAGCGAGCTATAGAGACCGATGGCCACCTCGTTCTGGCCGAACACGTTGAGCCAGAGCTCCTTTGCTCCGAGGCCGATCGCCACTTCCTCGGCCAATTCCATGGCGCGGCGGCCGGCTCCGAGGCCGCGGTGCGCCTCGTCGATCTCGACGTTCCAGACCCACATGGCACCCGGGTAGCCATCGGGGTGGGGTCCGATCCACAACAGCCCGATCGGCTCATCGTCGTCCACCACGCTCCACACGAGGTGGCCCACCTTCGGTCGCCCGCCTGGGAAGAACTCGGCTCTCGAGGCAGCGGCCTTGGATCGTGCCGTTTCGAGCGGCTCGCCTGCAGCCGCCCGCTCGGCGGCGTACTCGCCTTCGCTCCGCTCGAGGAACCTGCCCAGCTCCTCCGTGCCGATCTCCCGCAGGGACAGGCTCATCTCCGAAGGCTAGAAGCCTCGAGCCGTGAAATGCAGATCGCCGACCGGTCTGCTCGGGGATAGCTCGATAACCTGCTCGGCGATGAAGCCGCGGCGCTCCCTCGTGACTCTCGCGGCGGCTCTTTCGGCGGCTTTGCTCGCCGCCGGTTGCTTGACGAGCTCAGTGGCGCACCGAAAGCAACCCACTCCCGGCAGCACAATCTCGGCATTCCTCAGCTTGTGGACGCGCCAGGCGTGGCCGCAGATGCGTTCTCTCGTCTTCCGTCCACCGGCGAGCTTCGTGGCGCTCAACGCCGCCTCCTTTGCCGAGCTCCACGTGACCCATGCCACCTTCACCTCTGCCGCCGTCTCCGACCACGGGAAAAGGGCGGCTGTCCCGGTCACAGAAGCGCTCAGTCTCCGGGCTCTCGGCACCTGGACAACTCACACCACGCTGCACCTGATCGAACGCGCCGGTCGTTGGCGCGTCGAATGGGCGCCGGGCACGATCAATCCGGCGCTCGGGCCGGCGGACCACTTCTCCGTCACCTACGTGTGGCCCGCCCGGGCCGTCATCCGCGGCGCCGGCGGAACCGTCCTCGGCGGTCAGCAGCCTGTCATGGTCACCATCGGGCTCCGGGGCCACTTCATCAAGAACCCGGCCAGCCTCGCAGCCGCCCTTACGTCGGCCGGCGCCAGCGGCAATGAGGTGAGAACGGCGATCTCGGAGGCCGAGGCCGACCCGTCAGCCTTCGTGCCGGTGTTCAAAGTGACCGCCGGGCGGTACGAGCAGCTGAGGCCGGCGCTGTACCCGTTACCGGGGACGTTCTTCCAGACCAGCGGAGGCGGCGGCGCCACAGACCCCTATCTTTCGGCGCTGGTCGGTCAGCTGGGCACGATCAGCAAGGCGGAGTTCCACAAGCTGGGCGCTCCTTACTCCTCGACGACGGTCGTCGGGCAGACAGGCTTGGAAGCCGCTTACCAGAGCCAGCTTGCAGGAACTCCCGGCGGCACGGTTGCTGTCGTCGGGCCACCGGCGAGCCCGTCTGCAGGCGCCGGGGCGACCTCGGGCAGTTCGACGACGACAACCGCGGCCGCGACGGCGTCGACGAGCACTACGAGCACCAGCTCTCCGGCCGCCGGCAGGGCAACTGTGCTGTGGTCGGTTCCCCCTAAGCCCGGCCATGACGTCAGCACGAGCATCGTGCCCCGCATCGAGAAGGCGGCCGGTGCTGCCCTGGACGGGGAGGCCCTCGATGCCGGCCTCGTGGCGATCGACACCAGGACGGATCAGGTCGTGGCGGTCGCCAATGACGCTGCCTCTGGCAACATCGATCTCGCCCTTGACGGCGAGCAGCCGCCGGGATCGACCTTCAAGGTCATTACCAGCACCGCGCTCTTCCTTCGCGGCCTCAGTCCCGCGTCTCCCGCCACTTGCCCCCCCACGATCGACGTCGACGGGGAGATCCTGCACAACGCGGGCAACGAGGCTCCCGTCTCGAACATCCTCCAGGCGTTCACCGAGTCGTGCAACACCGCCTTCATCGGGCTCACCATGGCCAACCTCAACTACTCGAGCCTGCACAAAGCGGCGTCCTTGTACGAGCTCGGGACGACGCCACGCCTCGGGCCGGCCGCTTTCGGCGGGAGCGTGCCTGTGTCCGACGGGCAGACTGATCTCGCTGCCAGCGGAATCGGCCAGGGCAGGGTGGTCATGTCGCCTCTCGACCTCGCCATGGTCGCCGCCGATGTGGACTCCGGTGAAGTGCGGGCACCACGGCTCGTCGTTGGCGCTCCCGACGACCACGCACCGAAGCGGCCGCTACCTCACAATCTCGTCACGGGCCTGCACCAGATGATGCTCTCGGTCGTCCAGAGCGGGACAGCCGCCGGCACAGGGCTGCCGCCGGGGACGTATGCCAAGACCGGCACGGCCGAGTACGGCTCGGGTAACCCCCTTCCCCTCGACGCCTGGCTGATGGGGTTCAACGGCCATATCGCGTTTGCCATGGTTGTGATCAACTCCCCGGGTGACGGCGGCCCGACAGACGGTCCGATCGTGGCCAAGTTCCTCGATGCCATCGGCTCGACCGGCTGATCATGCGCCCACGGGCCATCCCTCCGCCCTCAGCGCCGCCGTGCGAACGTGGGGTGACGGCACACGCGGGGGTGCCCCGGCGGAGTGATCGGGTGGCGGCGCGGGCGATGTCTGCCGCCGACCGGTGGCGGGCGGTCCCCCTCCTCCCGTTCGCGTGGGCCATCGGGGTGAGCGACCAAAGGGAGATGATCGAGGCGGACGTGCGACGCTGGCTGAGCGCCTTCAACGCTGAAGAGGGCGGCCACGGGCTGCACAGCCTCTTGTATGCCTTCAGGGAGTTCCGCTCGCTCGTGTACTGGAGGCTGCAGTGCGGCAACGCGGCCGGCGCCCTGCTCGGCAGGGTCATGCGCACGCTCTGGAGGCCGACGGCAGGTCTGCTGATCTCAACCGAGCAGATCGGCCCGGGCCTGTTCATCGCCCACGGCTACGGCACCACGCTTGCCGCCGAGAGGATCGGCTCGAACCTCTATGTCCACCAAGGTGTCACCATCGGATGGGACTACCGGAGCCGCCGTTGCCCCGTCATCGGCAACGACGTCTTCGTCGGCGCCGGTGCAGTCATCCTCGGAGGAGTGACGATCGGGGACAACGCCAAGATCGGGGCGAACTCCGTCGTCCTCAGCGACATCCCGGCCGGAGCCACCGCAGTCGGCGCACCGGCCCGCCTCTGCGGCGCACAGCCCGCCCCAGAACCGCTGCTGCCGGGCCTGAACCGAGGGGCGCTCCCGGGCGCCGGTGGCCGCCGCCGCGTGCGCGCCCGGGAGCGTTAGCCCCCACACGCCAGAGGCTCAGGGCGCCCGCCCGCTGTCGCCGGTGCCGGCGCTCTCGCCGGTGCCTGCGAGCGGATCGGCCTCGAGCTGCCCGATGCGCTCCGCAAGGAACTTCTTCTCGACGGCATTGTCGGTCAGCCGGAGAGCCTCGTTGTAGGACGCTCTTGCTTCCGAGACCCGGCCGATCCGCCGGAGGAAGTCGGCCCGGGCTGCCGGGAGGTAGGGATAGTCGGCGAGCTGCGGCTCTCCGGCTAGGGCCGCCAGGGCGGCCAGGCCGGCAGGCGCCCCCCTGGCCAGCCCGATTGCCACCGCACGGTTCAACGCCACGACCGGAGACGGCCACACCATGACCAGGTGGTCGTAGAGCCCAACTATCTCCTCCCAATCCGTCTCCTCCCAGCTTGGCGCTTGCGCGTGAACAGCGGCGATGGCCGCCTGCAAGGCGAACCGGCCAGGAGGCCGCCGCCGGTGGGCCTCGTTCACGAGCGCCACGCCTTCGATGATGGCCTGGCGGTCCCACAGCGCGCGGTCCTGGTCCTCCAACAGGAGCAGGCGGCCGTCGGCGGCGATCCGCGTCGCCCGGCGGGCGTCGGTGAGCAGGATCAGCGCCAGCAAGCCGGCCACGTCGGCGTCACCTGGAAGGAGGGCCCGCAACATGCGTGCGAGGTCGAGGGCGCGCTCCACGAGATCGGGGCGGACCAGGTTCTCCCCCGCCGGCGCCCGGTGGCCTGTCGTGAAGAGCAGCAGCACCACAGTCAGCACGGCGTCGATGCGGGCCGGCAGCTCGTCCGGCGCGGGCACGCGGAAAGGGATGCGGGCGGCGGCGATCTTCTTCTTCGCCCGCGTGATGCGAGCCGCCATCGTCGTCTCGGTGACAAGGAATGCGCGGGCGACCTCCGACGTAGTCAATCCGCACAGGAGGCGGAGTGTCAACGCCACCTGGGCATCAGGCGACAGCGCCGGGTGGCAGCAGATGAAGACGAGCCGGAGCCGGTCGTCGGCCGCCTCGCCGAAGGTCGCTGAGTCCGCCCCCGGCTCGGCCTCATCCTCGACGAGGAGGGGCAACGAGCGCCGGAACGTCGCCTGGCGACGGCCGAGATCGAGCGCCCGCCTCTTGGCCACCGTCGTGAGCCACGCAGCCGGCTTGGCCGGCACGCCGGCTGTGCCCCACGTCCGGAGCGCCTGTGCATAGGCGTCCTGGACGCACTCCTCGGCGACATCGAGGTCGCGGGTGAGGCGCACCGTCGCGGCGAGGACGTAACCCCACTCGCGACGATGCGCCTCTGCCACGACCGCTGCGACGGCCGCCTCCGAAGGGTCGTTCTGACCGGTCAGTCGAACTCCATCACGGGGCGGACCTCGACCCCGCCGAAGCGGGCCGGGACCTGCTTGGCGATGGCGATCGCCGCGTCGAGATCGGGCGCCTCGATCACGTAGTACCCGCCGAGGGCTTCCTTCGTCTCGGCGAACGGCCCGTCCGTGACCGACTGGCTACCGGACGCGTCCCGCCGGATCGACGTGGCCGTGCCTCGTCGGCTGGAGGGCGTTGCCACCTTTGAGCGCCGCCTGGTTGTCCTCGCCGAACTTCATGTGCTCCTTCATGGCCTGGTCATAGGCTTCCTGCCCACCGGACGCCCAGCTCGTCCTCGTCCTCGTAGATCAGGACCACGTACTGCGACATGTGTTGCTCCCTTCTGAGCGACCCGCCGTTCGAGCCGCATATCCAACCGACGAGCGAGCACGTCCCGGATCGACAGGACGGCCGAAATATTCTCGCGGACCACTGCCGTCGCATCAGCCACGACGCACGGCCGCACGCTGCAGGATTGGCTTCAGCCCGGTCGCCAGCATGCCGATTGTGTAGCTGGCAGTCCTGTCATCTAGCCGGAAGCGAGTGGACGTGCTCTTCGACGTGCCTTCCGCTGCTGACAAGCCTGTCCGGCAGGGCGCCCGCCTCGAGGCGTGCGCAGCGCCCCGAGACGGTGGCGCGCCAGTCCAGCGGCCCGCTGGACGCCCAATGCCTTTTCGCATCCTGCTCGCCTTTGGCCTGCTGGGGAGCATCCTCGCCGCCTACATCGTCGCGTTGCTCGTGCGCAACGGTGAGGCCGCCAACACCCTCGTCAGCGGGTGGGGCGTCGATGTCTTCGAGCTCGTCGTGGCCGGTGTCTGTGGGGCGAGGGCATTCGCCGGCCGGCCGTGGCGGGCCATGCCGCTTTACCTCGGGCGCCGGCCTGCTCTGCTGGTGTGCCGGTGACGTGGCGCGCACCATCGAGTCGCTGGGCGGCCGGACGCCGGCAGCGCCGTCTATCGCCGACGCGTTCCACCTGGGCCTATATCCGCTTGCCTACGTGGCGGTCTTTCTCTTCTTGCGTGGCGAGCTTCGCCGCCTCACGTCGCCGAGCTGGCTCGACGGAGCCGTCGCCGGCCTCGGAGCGGCGGCGGTCTGCGCAGCTTTCGCCTTCCACAGCATCGTCCTCTCCACCGGCGGGAGCACGCTGTCCGCCGTGATCAACCTTGCCTACCCGATCGGCGACCTTGTGCTGCTCGCCCTCGTCATCGGCGCCACCGCCATCTTGCCCGGGAGGACCAAAGCACCGTGGATCCTGCTGGCAGGCGCCTGTTCGCTGAACGCCGCCGGCGACACGTTCAACCTGTTCCACTCATCCTTCGGGGGCTCGACGGCGGGAACCGTCTTCGACGCCGCCGCCTGGCCGGGCGCGTTCCTGCTCATGGCCATCGCCGTCTGGCTGCCCCGCCGCCCGGCAGACCCCCTCGCCCTGGCCCGGCCGCTGGGCTTCCTCTTGCCCGGCGCTGGCCGCCGCGGCGGGATTGACGATCCTTGCTCACCGGACCGATTCACCGGCTGAGCCTCGTCTCGGTCGGCCTCGCCACGGCGACTCTCCTGCTCGTCGGGCTCCGGCTGATGCTTTCTGCGAGGACGCTCCGGCTCCTCACCGAGCGCCGCCACCATCAGTCCCTGACCGACGAGCTGACCGGCTTGTGCAACCGGCGCTATCTGTTCGAGATGCTCGACAGGTTCTTCGAGGACGACCGTGACTCGTTGCTGGCAGAAAGAGTGTTGGCCTTCCTGTTCATCGACCTCGACCACTTCAAGGAGATCAACGACTACTTCGGCCACCACGCCGGCGACGAGCTGCTCCGTCAGATCGGTCCCCGCCTCAACGACTCGCTCGGCCCCACTGATGTCGTCGTACGCCTCGGCGGCGACGAGTTCGCCGTCGTGCTCCTCGATGCTGATGCCGCCTACGCCACCCAGCGTGGCCGAACGCATCCTGGCCGATCTCCGGGAGCCGTTCGTCCTCGACGTCATGAACGCCAGCATCGGCGCCAGCATCGGCATCGCCTTTGCTCCGGCCGATGCCCGGGACACGACGGCTCTCCTGCGCTGCGCCGACGCCGCCATGTACCGGGGCAAGCTGCAAGAGGACTCGATCGAGACCTACAACCTGCAGCTCGACGACGACGGGAATCTCCTGCGCCTTGCCGAGGAGCTGCGGCTCGCCATCGAGAAGAAGCAGTTCGTCGTCCACTACCAACCCCAGCTCGATCTCCGCACCGGTGAGATCGCCGGGGTGGAGGCACTTCTGCGGTGGGCGCACCCCCGCCTCGGCCTGGTGCCTCCCGTCAAGTTCATCTCGATCGCGGAGGAAGCCGGCCTCATGCCGTCATCTGACGGCGCTCGTCCTGGCGGAGTCCCTCGGCCAGTGCGCCGCCTGGCGGGCGGACGGAGACGAGATCACCGTGGCGATCAATGTGTCTCCCTCGAACCTCCTCGAGGTGGGCTTCACGGATCGTCGTCAGCGACCAGCTGGACCGTCACGGGGTGCCGGCGTCCGCCCTCGTGCTCGAGATCACCGAGACCTGCATCATCTCGGACTATGAACGATCAAGAGCCGTCATCCAGGAGCTGCACGACCTTGGCCTCGTCATCTCGATAGACGACTTCGGTGCCGGCTTCACCTCGCTCGCCTACCTGCGCGACCTCGCCGTCGGCGAGCTCAAGCTGGACCGCATGTTCGTCACCGGCCTTATCTCCCCCGACTCGGACCGCGACCGCGACCTCGTCAGGTCGACCATCGAGCTCGGCCATGCCCTCGGGCTGCGCGTCATCGCTGAGGGTGTCGAGGATCTCGCGACGCTCGACAAGCTCGGTGAGCTCGGCTGTGACCTCGCCCAGGGCTACTTCATCGCCCGCCCCGCCCCAGCCGACGCAGGTCGTGCTCAGGTCCGATATCGCCATGTGGGCCGAGGCCGTGCTCCGCGCCCACTAGGGCTGGAGCCTCTCCAACAGCCAGCCGGTCCCACCTTCGCGCGTATAGCGGAGGCGGTCGTGCAGCCGATCGTCCCTGCTCTGCCAGAACTCGAAGACATCCGGGACGAGGCGATAGCCGCCCCACCATGGAGGCCGGGGCAGCTCGCCGTCGGCCTCTCCGCCGCCGTGACGAGCCGCGAGCTCCTGGACCTTCTCGTCGAGCACGTCCCGACTGGCGACCGGCTCGCTCTGGTGGGACGCCCAGGCGCCGATGCGGGCGCCGAAGGGGCGGCCGGCGAAGTACCGGTCGGACTCCTCGTTGCTCACACGGGAGGCGGTCCCCTCGATGCGGACCTGACGGCCGAGCGGATCCCAGTGAAAAAGCAACGCAGCGTACGGGTTCGCCTCGAGGTCCCGTGCCTTCCTGCTGTCGTAGTTGGTGTAGAAGACGAAGCCCGCCTCGTCCCAGGCCTTCGCCAGCACCATCCGAGCCGAGGGCCGGCCCTCGGCAGAAGCGGTTGCCACGGCGACCGCCTCCGGCACGCGTACCACGCCGGCAGCCTCCGCGTACCATGTGGCGAACTGGGCAAAGGGATTCGGGGACACCGTGTTCTCGAGGAGCGGGCGTGAGTGCAACGGCTCGGTGGAGGGCGCCACGGTTTGGACGCTACGGCCTCGTCAGGACTCCGGCGTCCGCCCGTGTGCGAGAAGGGGCGGCCCGTCGAGCCCGCAGTGAAGGCACTCCGAGCCCTCCTCGACCCGCGGCGGGTTGACCACTGTCAAGGCCGCCGTCACCCCGGCCACGGCGCAGGCGGCCGCAGACACGATCATGGCGAGACGAAAGCCCGCCGACAGCTGTGCGCGGTGGAGGTAGCTCGAGCCGGTGATGCCGGCGACGGCAGGCAGCACGGCGACGGCGATCAGGCCACCGACGCGCGCCACGTCATTGTTGACCGCCGACGCCAGCCCGGCATGCTCGCCGGGAACCGCCGCCATGGCGGTGGCAGTGAGCGGCGCGACTGTGGTGGCCAGCCCGAGGCCGAGGACGACGACCGCCGGCAGCACGGCGACCGGGTAGCTCCCGCCGCCGGAGACCCGCGTCATGAGGGCCAGACCGGCGCCGACGAGGACGGGGCCGATGGACATCTGTAATCGCGGGCCGATCCGAGTGGCGAGGCGCCCCGAACGGGCGGAGAACAGCAGCATGATGACCGTGAGGGGAAGCAGGGAGGCGCCGGCGTCGAGCGGCGAGTAGCTCGCGCCAACCTGCAGCTCGACCGGAAGGAGGAACAGCGCACCTCCCAACGCGGCGTAAAGGGCAAAAGTGACCGCGTTCGTGGCGCTGAACTGGCGCACCCGGAAGATGTCGAGGGGCAACATCGGCGCCGCGCTGCGGCGCTCGATGAGGATGAACGAGGCGAGGGCCAC
Source organism: uncultured Actinomycetota bacterium (assembly GCA_963754255.1). Taxonomy (GTDB): domain Bacteria; phylum Actinomycetota; class Acidimicrobiia; order Acidimicrobiales; family Bog-793; genus CAVWEW01. The sequence goes on along the minus strand of CAVWEW010000001.1, from coordinate 124,243 downwards.
GACTGCAAGGACCAGCCCACCTAGGACCGAAGGCGCCCCCCAGCCGAGGTTCGGGCCCTCGATGAGAAGGAACGTGAGGCTGGCGAGCCCCACCGTCACCGAGGCCGCACCGGCAAGGTCGATGCCTCCGGTCACCGACGGGTCGCTCGACTCCGGCACATGGCGCGCCGTCAACCAGAGGACGGCGACAGCCACCGGGACGTTGACGAAGAAGATCCACCTCCACGAGGCGGCCGAGATCAGATAGCCACCGAGCAGCGGGCCGACTGCCGTCGCCACGCCGCCGAGGCCGGACCACGCTCCGATGGCGCGGCCCCTGTCCTCCGGAACGAAGGACGCCTGCAGGATCGCCAGGCTGCCCGGCGTGAGCAAGGCGCCGCCCACTCCTTGCAGCACCCGCATCCAGATGAGGAGCCCGACGTTCGGGGCCAGACCGCAGCCGGCAGACGCCAGGGCGAACCAGATAACGCCGACGCGGAACAGTCGTCGCCGGCCGAACCGGTCGCTCAGGGAGCCGCCCACCAGCAACAGGGACGCGAGCGTGAGGAGGTAGCCGGTGACCACCCATTGGAGAGGGGCGACGCCGGTGTGAAAGTCGCGACCGATCGCCGGCAGGGCGATGCCGACGACAGTGGAATCGATAGCGGCGATTCCGGACCCGAGCACGGACGCAGCGATCACCCAACGCCCCGCTGGTGTAGCGAAGCGCAGCTCAGGCCCGGAGATGGCGCCTCCTAGGTTTAGTGACCCTTCTGCGACCGGAGCGAGTCGATCTGACCTGAGCCTATCGACGGCTCGTGTTTCAGCTTCTTTGCTGCTCGTTTCTCCTTGAGCGACTTGCCGACCTTTTTCGTGCTGGACTTCTTTGGCGACTTGTCAGCCATAGCGCTCTCCCTGTCCTCAGGGACCGGCACCGGCGCCAGCCCCCCTTACAGATAAGCAGCTTCGAGCCGCCTCCGGTAGGCAATGCCCCCCGGCGGCGAAGTGCCCGAGGTGGGTGGACGGCCGACGGGAGGCGCTCAGCGGTGAGGGGCCGCCTCCCGGACGACGAGTCGTTCCCTCCGGTAGGGCAACGGCACGCTCGGATCGGCCGAGTCGATTTCCCGACCGAGGCGGTGGCCGTCGAAGACGGCGTCGCCGAGCATCCTCGGGGCGACGCAGTCCCCGACGCGGTAGATGCCCTCGATGCCGGCCGCACCCAGCTCCTCCGGCGCCGTGGCCGACAGCCGGCGGTACAGCTCGTCCTGCGGCAATCTCTGGGTCACGAGCACGACACCGTCCGTCTCGAGCTCCAGCTCGCGCCCGAACGGACCGACGCAGTGGAGGGCACCGGGCTCGATCGACACCACTGCGGTCTCGGTGACCATCTCCACCCCCGCCTCGTGCAAGTGATGGCGGAGCCGGTATCCCTCGAGCGTCTCGTAACACAACGGAGCCACGAGGGCGTCGGGAGTGGCGAGCACGACATGGTGACCCTCTGCCGCCAGCAGCTCGGCCAGCCCGGCCCCCATGAAGTAGCCCTCGCAGTCGTAGACGACGACTCTCTCGCCTGCGGGCCGCTTCCCGCCGAGCATCACCTGCTCCGGCGTGAGCACGGCCGGCGATGAGGCGTCGGCTCCGGGGAGCGGGCCGAAGGTGATGCCGTTCATACCGTCTGCTGCCCAGTAGGAGCCCGTGGCCACCACCACGAGCTCAGCCCCATAGGCGAGGACGTCGGCGGCACCGAGGCGTGTTCCGGGGACGATCTCTACCGTCTTGCGCAACTTCTCCAGCTGGACCGCTCGCCAGCCGAGCACCCGGTTCCACTCTCCGAGCCCGGGCAGCCGGGGTATCCAGCGGGCGATCCCGCCGATCTCGGGCTCGGCATCGGCGAGGTGCACCCGTGAGAAACCGCGCTTTGCCAGCACAATGGCGCACTCCATGCCGGCGGGGCCGGCGCCGACGACAAGGACGTCCCGGTCGGCGTTGGCCGCCCGCTCGAACCGCTCGGGGTGCCATCCCCGCCGGAACTCCTCCCCGGCCGTGGCGTTCTGCGTGCAACCGAGATGGTTCCCGTACACGGACCGGGAGTAGCAGAAGTTGCAGCCGATGCATTCGCGAACCTCCCCGTAGCGGCCGCTCTCGATCTTGCTCGGGAGAAACGGATCGGCAATCGAGGGCCGGGCGGCGCCGATCAGGTCGAGCTCGCCCGAGCTCACGAGCGCCGCCATCGTGTCGGGGTTGGTGAACCGGCCCACGCCGACGAGGGGCTTGCCTGTGACCTGCCGGACCTGAGCGGTCCAGGCGAGCTCGTAGCCCTCGCCGGAGAACCTGGACGCGGCCGAGTCGAGCCGCCCGAGGCCGGAGAGCTCACCCACGGTGATGTCCCAGAGATCGACGAGACTGTCGGCCATCTCGACAAAGGCGAGGCCCTCGTCTCCCGTGACCCCCCACGGCCCGAGCGCATCGGCGGCAAAGCGGGCCGCGATGGCGCAGTCATTGCCGACCGCCTGCCTGACGAGCTCGAGCGTCTCGAGCCACAGCCTGGCCCGGTTGGCCAAGGAGCCGCCGTAGCTGTCACGGCGGCGGTTCAGCACCGGGGAGAGGAACTGAGAGAAGAGGTAACCGTGGGCCCCGTACACGTAGACGATGTCGAAACCGATGTCGCGCGACTGTTTCGCCGCCCGGACCCAGTCCCGCTGCACGCGGCTTATGTCGGCCCCGTCCATCTCCTTTGACACCGTGGCCGTGGCGTAATGGGCATTGGCAATGGGAGACGGTCCGATCGCCGGCCAGCGCGACTCCCTCGGGTGGGCGTTCATCCCGCCGTGGTGGAGCTCGATGCCGGCGAGGGCGCCGTGGGCGTGCACGCCCTCGCACATGAGCGCCAGGTTGCGGGCGTCGTCCTCGTCCCACAGCCGCGACGAGACGTACGGCGCCGTGTCGGAGTCGGCGCTCACCGGTGCGTACTCGGTGCACACCGCCGCCCACCCCCCTTCAGCTTTCATGGATCTGAAGTGGGATTGGGACCAGGGTTTATCTGTTCCAAAGCCAGTGCAGTGCGGAACTTGGTAGAAGCGGTTCCGCAGGACTTTCGGCCCGATGACCACTTCCTCGAACAAGACGTCGTGCCGAGGGTTTCTCATGACCGAGAGGCGACGTCCGTGACTGCGCTGTAACGGAGCGCCTCGCCGGCGTAGTGGTAGTGCTTCGAGATGTCCGCCGAGTACCGGCTGGCGGGCGGCGTGCGCCCGAGCGACTCGGCCATGGCACGGATGTGGTGCGGAGCCGCTCCGCAGCACAGGCCGATGTAGCGCACGCCTGCCCCGTGGGCGAGCCGGGCGAACTCGGCGATCTCGTAGCGGTTGCAGGTGAAGGGGTCGAGCGCCACTGGGAACGGGCGCAGAGCGAGGCGATCGTCGGTGAGCGTCTGCATCATGGGCTCGCGGTAATGCGTCCGGTACGGGACCGGGAGCGCGGCCACCGGCACGCTCACGCTCCCCACGATCGACTCGAGGTAGGGGTACATGGTGTTCGGGCCGAGGCAGCAGTTCAACCCGACGACGTCGGCGCCGGCGTCCTCCAGCCGCACGCTCGTCTCGGCGGCCGTCCAGCCCTCCGTAGGGCCGCGGTCGAAGTCGGGCACGAAGGTGACAACGGCGGGCAGGCCGGTCTCTTTGATCACCTCACAGGCAAGTACCGCCTCGGAGCCGGCGCCGAAGGTCTCCCCGATGATGTAGTCGACGCCCGCTTCCACCGCCCAGCCGACCTGCTCGACGAACATCTCGCGCACCTCCTCGTGCGTGTCAGGCGTGTAGATGTTCGTGTTGGAGATGTTGCCCGCGAGCAGTGTCCCGGACTCGTCAGCGACCGCTTTGGCGATCTCGAGCGCCTGCCGGTTGAGAGGCTCCAGCACGTCTTCACGGCCGATGACGCGCAGCTTCTCGCGATGGGCGTAGTAGGTGAAGGCTTCGACGACGTCAGAGCCGGCATGGACGAAGTCACGGTGGAGCTGTGTGACCACCTCCGGGTGCTCAAGCACGACCTCGGGGACGTAGGCGCCAGCCTGCAGGTAGCCGCGGCGCTCGCACTCGAACAGGTAGCCCTCGGCACATATGACCGGCCCGCTCGCCAGCCGGTCCAGCAATCCCGGCCGCTTGCCGTTCGTGCCGGTCGTGGTGTCGTTGCTCGAGCCTTCCAATGTCGCCTCCCTGTCGTGCCGTTCTCCTGACAGGGTCTACCGCCTGGAGCGCCCCCGCGTCGACACTGCTGATCGGTTCAGGAATCGCTGACGATCGAGAGCCCGTCAACCTTGCCGAGGCGGTTCCCCCCCGCCGAGCGCACCGAGGGCGCCGGGCGCACAGGCCGAAGGACTCCCACTCTCGAGCTCCACGACAGGACTGAGAGCACGGAGACCGCCGACAGGAGCGAGACAGCAGAGACGAAGGAGCCGACCGAGAAGGCCGAGCCGAATGAGCCGATCGATCCGATCGACAGCGCGGAACCGATCGATCCGATCGAGAGCACCGAGCCTCGGGAGGCGATGCACAAGAGCGAGTCCTCCGAAGCGATCGACCACTTCGACCGTTCGGACCGACCCGCTGTCACTCGGACATCATGGCCCGGAGACGCCGGCCGGCGCACATCCCAGGCGGCAAGGAGGGGCTTCGCGGCATGGCCCGGCGAAGCACGTTCATGATGGGTGTCGACGTTGGTCCGAAGACATCTGACAGGAGCCGGCGTGCTGCCCCCGGAACCTGCATCGGGCAAATGCAGGCCGACACAGCGAGTACACTGGACCATCAGCCCAACCGGTAGTCGACCGGCATTGCGGGCGCTTGCATTCTCGGACCATCCCGATGGGCGTGCCGGCTCTGTTCTGCACATGCCCCATCCTTTGCTCGTGCTGCGTCACGCCCTTCCTGTGATTCTCGAGAGCGTCGTGGCACCGGTCGCCGCCTACTACTGCGTGCTGCTCATCGCCGGGTTCCGAGGGGCCCTACTCGGCGCCCTGGCCTGGTCCTACTTCCTGATCGGGCGGCGCGTCTACCGCCACGAGCGGGTATCTACCCTGCTCATGCTCGGCACTGCCCTTCTTACGCTCCGCACCGTGGTCTCGTTCATCACCGGGAGCGCCTTCATGTACTTCATCCAGCCAACGGTGAGCGCCTTCCTCGCTTCCTTTCTCCTCATCCTCACCGCCATCATCGGCCGGCCTTTCACCCAGCGCTTTGCCCGCGACTTCTGCCCCTTTACTCCGGAGCTGCTGGCCCGCCCGAGCGTTCACCGCTTCTTCATTCGGATCTCCTTCCTCTGGGCGCTCACCATGTTCTTGAACGGAGCCATCGTCCTGACCCTGCTGCTCACGGTGTCAACCCGCTCGTTCCCGCTAGAGAGGCTCGGAGTGACGCTGTCGCTCACGGCAGGAGCGATCTTCTTCTCGATCACCAGGTTCGCCCGAGCCATGCGCCGCGACGGGGTCACCGTGCGCTTCGGTGGTGCCGGGGCGCCCGCATCGACCTCCGGGACCTGAGGCCACCCCGAGCGGTGAGGGCCGGTGCTCAGGTTCGGCCCGAGCCTCGAGCAGCCGCCGGGAGACGCCTCTTCGCGGCCGCCGCGAAAGCGTCGGCGACAACGGCTGCCCCGCGGGTGGTCAGCATGCCCCGGCTCGAGAGGGCCTGGCCGCCAACCGAAGCGTGCGCCAGAAGGTCGTGGATGTCGACGAGGACCGTGCCGGCCGCCTTCGAGTCGGCAGCGATCGCCGAGTCGTAGTCGGCGACCTCGCCCCGGGTCGGAACGCTGTCGGGCTGCGCCGGCGCAGGCGGAAGGTTCGCCAGGAGGATTGTCGGCACGTGACGAGTCTCCAAGGCTTCCAACAGCTGGCGAAGCGAGGCGGAGAACTCCGCCGCATCCTCTCCCGCACTTGCCTCCTCGAACCCCACGTCGACGCTGATCACCGTCGGGTTCAGGGCAGAGACCTGTCTCACGACCGCTTCCGGATCGACCTGCCAGCTGCCCTCGACCTCGACGAGGTACGTCGTCGCCCAGTAGGGCAGGGCCGCCCGCCGGAACACGTCCTGCCAGAGCAGGCGCGGATCGGTCGCCCGCGGCTGCAACTGCTCCCCGAGGGCGACGTAGGTGACCGCCGGACCAGCCCGTCGCGGCGGGGGGCCAGAGAATGTGCCTGACGCCTCGGTGCAGCCGCCGAGGGCAATCGCCAAGCCCATCGTGAGGGATGCCACTGCGGATCCGCGTCGCCGCCCGCGGGCCGGCCGCGTCATCAAGCGTCCACGGCCTCACGAGCGGGCAGGCCGGCGGCGCGCCAGGCCGGCACTGCTCCGGCCAGGAGGGCGATGACGCCGGATCCGAGCACGCAGCCGACCGGAACAGGCCACGGTATGGACAGAGCCACACCTGCAAGGCCCTGGGAGCTCAGGTAGGCGTTTACGTCCGCAGAGATGGCCGCGGCCATCGCAGTGCCGAGGAGCAACCCGGCGACCCCACCGACGAGGCCGAGCGCGCCCGCCTCGAGAAGGAACACTCGCAGCACGTCCCGATCCCGGGCGCCGATCGCCTTCATGACCCCGATCTCCCGCCGTCGCTCCCGCACCGCGGCGAAGAGGGCGTTGGCGATACCGAGGGCGGCGATGACGACGGCGATGATGCCGATGCCCGACAGGACGAGCTCGATCACCCTCAGGTAGCGCCCGACTGAGATGATGAGGCCGACCGGAGCGGCGGACGAGTAGCCGATCGTCGCGATGACCGAGCGCACCTGAGGAACCTCGGTCAGTTGCCTCGCGATGACGATGGCGCTCGCCACAGGCGGGAGGTTCCCCCCGCCCCTCGGAGCAGAGACGAGGCCGTTCTCCGAGGCGTAGAGGGAGTCGACGAGCGCCGGGGATGCCACCAAGGCACCTGAGCTGAGCTCTTCGTCGACCACGCCGACGATCTCGACAGTGACGAGGCGCCCTGCGACGGCGGTCGTCACACCCGGCACGGCACTGGCCATCTGAACGCTCGTCCCCACCACCTCGGAGGCTCGGGGAGCCTTGATGCCGAGAGAGGTCAGATACTGCTCCCCCGCCACGGCCTCATGCATGGCGCCCGGCCTCGGCAAGCGCCCGGCCAGCAGTGTGACGGGCAACGAGCTCGAGAGCTGCAGCGGCGCACCGATGACCGAAGTCGAGATGATCGGCGCCACTTTTCTCGTCGAGCCCCGAGGCGGAGCCAAAGGCGGCAGCAGCTCTACCGGCGCCGACACGACCGGGAGAACCGCGGCCACCTGGCTCAGTTTGCCGATCCGGGAGAGCGCGGCGGAGGTGATCGGCACGGGCGGCCCCGGCACCGGGTCGTCGAGCGTCTCCTGGGACAGGTTGGGGGCGTCGGGTTCGACCGTGATACCGGCAAGGGAGCCGCCGTGGGAGAGCTGTGAGAGGACCCGCGTCCTGGCTGTTCCCGCGATGGCGAGCAGGGCGGTGAGAAGGGCGGCGGCCAGTGTCACCGCAAGGATCGTCAGCAGCGCCCGGGCCGGGCGGCGGCGAACCTCTCGGCCAGCCATCCTGAGGGCGTCCGCCCACGTCACCGGCGAACCCCTTCAGGGACCTCCAGCTCGCTCAGTCGGCCGGCCTGCAGTACCAGTCGCCGGGCGGCCCGGCGGGCGAGCCGCCGCTGATGGGTGACGACCACCAAGGTACGTCGATCCTCTGCATGCAGCTCCTCGAGAAGGTCGACGACGGTCTCGGCCGTGTCGTCGTCGAGGTTGCCCGTCGGCTCGTCCGCCAGGATGATGCGGGGCTCGTTGGCGACGGCGCGGGCGATGGCCACGCGCTGGCGCTCCCCGCCCGACAGCCGGCTCGGACGGTGGTCGCCGCGCGCCCCGAGCCCCACCCGTTCCAGGAGACGGCTGGCTCGCTCACGACGCCGCCGCGCGCCAGCACCGCCGGCCAATGTCAGCGCGAGCTCGACGTTCTCGAGTGCCGTGAGCGCCTCGAGCAACCCGAAGTGCTGGAAGACGAAGCCGACCGAGTCCCGTCGGAATCTGGCCAGCTCGTCGCCGGAGAGCGTGGTGAGATCGTGCCCGCAAACGACGACGTCGCCCGTCTGGGCGCGGTCGAGGCCGCCGAGCAGCGACAGCAACGTGGTCTTGCCCGAGCCGGAGACCCCGACGAGGGAGACGTACTCACCTTCGTCGACATCCACCGCCACGTCCCGGAGCACCTCCAGCCGGCTCCGGCGCGTACGGATACGCATGGGACAGGCCGCGCACATGGATGATCCTCGCGACCCTAATGGGACGGGGGTGCCGGGTCTCGTCAGCCGCCGTCGACGTGGCATGAGGCAGAATGGTCGACATGGGTGTCGGTGGCGAGTTGCTGGAGGAGCGCCGGGGCGGCCGACGTGCAGGCGATCCGCGTCCTACCGCGACTGAGGGGCGCCGGCCGACATGCCGCACATCCTGGCCGGGACAGCCATCGAGCCCGACTGCCGCGTCTTCTTCGAGACCTCCTCGAAGGCGGCGTCGATGCACAACCACAAGTAGTCAGCATGTGACTAGCCAGCAGCGGCAGGAGCTACGATCGCCGGCGTGGCCCAACTTCGGATTTCCCGTGTTCGTCGGTTCGCGTCTCCTCGGAAGTTGGGGCCATCTCTGGTCGTGGTCGCAAGCGTGGCCTTGTTGACGGCAGCTTGTGGCAGCCCCTCAGCCAACGGCTCGACGTCGACGTCGAAGCCGGCGGCGGGGGCCAAGCACAGCGGCGATGTCTACGTGTTCTCTGCGGGGTCCCTCGACACCTTGATGACCAAGGCGGTCGGGCCGGCGTTCCACACCGCGACCGGGTACACGCTCGTTGACACCTCGCACGGCTCGTCGAGCCTCGCGGCCGATATCAAGAACAAGATCGCCGTCGCCGACGTCTTCGTCAGCGCCTCGCCGGCCGTCGACACCACCCTCGAGGGCACTGCGAACGGTAACTGGGTGTCGTGGTACGCGGCCTTCGCCTCGTCGCCGGAGGTCCTCGGGTACTACCCCAAGAGCAAGTTCGCCAAGGACCTCCAGACGCATGCCGTGGTACAAGGTGATCACCATGCCCGGGTTCCGCCTCGGGCGGACCGACCCGTCCCAGGATCCCGGCGGCGTGCTGGCCGTCAAGGCCCTCGAGCAGACGGCGACGGCGCAGCATCTCCCGGCGTTGAAGAAGCTCGCCACGGAGACCTCGGACGAGTACGAGGAGAACACAGAGCAGGCCGGCATCCAGACCGGGCAGCTCGACGGCTCGTTCATGTACGAGGCCGACGCCATCTCCCAGAACAGCCCATTCGTGAAGCTCACCGGCGTCAACCTCGCCGGCGACTACACGATCACGATCGTCAAGGGCGCCCCCCACCTGCCTGCGGCCGAGGCCTTCGTCAAGTTCCTCCTCGGCTCCATGGGCCAAGCCGAGCTGAAGGCTGACAAGTTCGGCGTCGTCTCGCCGGCGAAGGTGACCGGGTCCGGCGTCCCGAGCGATCTCGCGAGCCTTTTCAAGTCGTGACGCCTGGCAGGTCGCCGCGCCCGCTCCGCTGGCTCGGCGCCCTGCTGGTCCTCTACCTGGCGTACCCGGTCGGTGCGTTCGTCGTACCGCGTGGTCACGGGGCACAACGAAGGCTGGAACGTCCCCGGGCTCTGGTCGGCCCTGCGCGTGTCGGTCGAGGGCGCCACCATCTCGCTGCTGATCGGGGTAGTGACCGGCATCCCGTTGGCCTACGTCCTGGCCCACCGCCGAGGGTGGCTTTCCTCAGCGGTGGGCGTGGTCGTTCAGCTTCCGCTGGCCATTCCGCCCCTCATCAGCGGCATCCTGCTGATCTACATCGTCGGCCCGTACTCGTTCCTCGGCCAACTGTCGGGGGAGCGGCTCACCGAGACGATGTACGGGCTCGTCATCGCCCAGTCGTTCGTCTCCGCGCCGTTTCTGGTCGTAGTGGCCCGCAGCGCCTTTCGCGCCGTCGACCCGTCCCTGGGCGATGTCGCCGCCACCCTCGGCCACGGTCCGCTGGCTCGGTTCCTCCGTGTCGACGTGCCGGCCGCGGGGGACGGCCTCCGGACAGGGATGATCCTCATGTGGCTGCGGGCCTTCGGGGAGTACGGCACGACCGTGATCCTCGCCTACCACCCCTACAGCCTCCCGGTCTACGTCGACAACCTGTTCTCCTCCGCACCGCTATCGCAGGCGGAGGCGCCGACTATCCTCGCCTTCGCCGTGGCCGTGCTGGCAGTCGCCATCGGGCACGCCCGGCTGCCGGCCCGCATCCGGCACCGGCCGATCCCGGCGCCGCTCGCCTCCGGTGTCGACGCCGCCGGCGCCTGTGGGCTTCGACATCGACGCCACCGTCGGGACGTTCCGCCTGCGGGTGGCGCACTCCGAGAGCGGCAACCGCCTGGCGGTCGTGGGACCGTCAGGCTCGGGCAAGTCGGCCACCCTGCGGGCTCTCGCCGGGCTCCTCGGGCCGGACGCCGGGATCGTGACCTACGGCGGTGTCGACGTGAGCCGCACCGCGCCCGAGCGGCGCCGAATCGGCTACGTCCCCCAGGGCTTCAGCCTGCTCCCTGGACGCACCGTGTGGCAACAGGCGGTCTTCGGCGTCCACGCCGACCCGGCCCGGGCCGCCTGGTGGCTGGACACGCTCCACCTCGACGGTCTGCTCGACCGTCTGCCGGAGCAGCTCTCCGGTGGGCAGCGCCAGCGGGTCAGTCTGGCCCGGGCACTCGCCGGCGACCCGAGCGTCGTGCTGCTCGACGAGCCGTTCTCGGCGCTCGACGCCCCGGTGCGGGCTGAGCTGAGGCGGGAGTTCCGCCGCCTCCAGCGCGACGTCAACCTGTCCACGGTCCTCGTCACCCACGACCCCGAGGAAGCGGCGATGCTGGCAGACGAGATCATGGTCGTGAGCGACGGGCAGCTGCTCCAGTCCGGGACGTGCCGCGACGTCTACCAGCGTCCCGCGTCGGCCGAGATCGGTCGCCTGCTCGGCATCGACAACCTCTTCGAGGGTGTGGCCGGTGCCGACGGCACATTGTTTGCCGGCGGAGTGTTGCTTGCCACGGGGAGCCGAGCCGCCGGCATCCCGAGTGGCGGAGTCCCGGCCGGCCTCGCTACGGGGCTCGCGGCCGGCGCCCGCCTGCTGTGGCAGGTGCCCCCCGAAGCCCTTCGGGTCCGCCCTCTGCCGTCACCCTCGGGCGCCGACAGATCAACCGTCGACCTCGGTCAGGGTCTGGTGACCGACATCGTCGACCTCGGCCGCACCGTCGAAATAGTGGTGGAGCTGGCCCCTGCCGTCGAGCTCCGGGCGCGAACCCTCGACGCGCCCGACCTCAGCGTCGGCGCCGACTGCTGGGTCGAGACCGACGCGGATGCAGTGTCCGTCTGGTCACCGCCGGCGGTTTGAGCAAGCCTCTCAACCGTCTTGTGCACAAGTCATGCTTCTCCGTGCCACTCAGATCGTTGCCTGCCATGAACGGCACATTGAAGTGGCACGTTGAGGGACGTTCCACTCGTAGGTCTGAGAGTTCGGGCCCGGCATTCGTTCCAGCCAGTCGGCGCCATCGTCTGGGCGCGCTCGGGAGCCCGCAGTTTGATACCCGTCAGCGACCACCCAGCCGGACCTTGCCATCGAGCAGTTCCCTCGCAAGGTCCAGGTGCCCAGCGTGTCGTGCCGTCTCCTCTGATCATGTGCAGCACGACCCAACGAACATCTGGCGGCTCGTATCGCCCCGTGCTTACCCCGTGGCGAGGCCGACAGTGGAGTTGTCGCGAGGACTGCTTCGGACGCGGCGCATTGGTCGCGGTAGAAAGTCGTGACTTCTGCCGAGGACGCGTCAGACGTGAACACCACCGACATGGGGTCGTAGGGCGGCCGATCCTCATCGAGGTCGTCTGGCAGCTCCGGCTGCTTGCCCGCTACGACGCCTTGGAACCAGTGCCACTCGGCGCCCCCCAAGTGCTCCAGCATTCCTGCCGGCGTCCAGCCCGTAGGCACGACCGAGCGATGCCACGCCTCCTCGCTGAGCCCCTCGACGATGGCCAGCACCGATTCGCGCTGGGCCCGTAGGAAGGTACGCAGCATTTCGTCAGTCGCTTCACTCGTGTGATCTGCAGTCATGTCCTGTCCTCACTCACTCACTCACCGCACGCTTGTCACCCGAACCGGTGAATGTCCCGCACGCAGAGCGGTTTCTCGACACTTGCACCGTCTAATCGAGGGTTTGTGCCAATGCCCGATAGACGGGCAAGAGCGCCTCGAAGCGCGGCTCCGGGTCGCGACGCACATGTCCGGCAACGTGGTCCGCGAGATCCTCGACATCGGATCTGGATTCCCGCCCCGTAGGCAGCGATCAGGTTCAAAGGCATGCCTCGTTCCTCCCAGACCAACGTGGTCTGGTCGCCATCGTCAGTCAGCGTCACCTCGATGGGCGTCTCGTCCGGCTGCTCCTCGTCCTTGGTCCAGACGAGCAGATGCCGCGGCGGCTCACAGGAATCAATGCGTCCGGTGCCCTCCCATCCACTGGCGAAGAAGCGTGCGCGAAATTCGCCCCCTAGGCGCAGGTCGCCCTCCACCTCGCCGAGCCAGAGGGCGAGGCGACGGGGGTCGGTGAGAGCGGCCCAGACGTCTTCTACGCTGGCGTCGAACCGATCGTCCATGCGCACGATCCCTTTGCCGTCGGCCGCCCTCAGGGTACCCGACCCGGGAGCGCCTCCAGATGCGTCCGTTGTCATCCTGCTCCTCTGTTTGTAAGTCTTCGCCTTCTCGCGTCGCCTGGCTCGCTTCCCATGTAGACGGAGGCGCTGGCCGATCCTCATCGCTTTCGGTGCTCCCGGCAACCGACCCAGCCGAGAACACGCACGGTGCTGACGTCGTCGTCGGGGCCCGACCGCCGGCCTGGCGGCGGTTCGTGCCGGGGCTGCCGGCGGAGAGCGCCGAGGAGCGGCTCAGCAGCCAGAAGTGCGGCAGCCGTGACAACCGCCGTGTCCGACGTCTTGAGCCGCGGTGTCGTCGCCTGTGCGTGGCGCCGAGTGGGTCGCAGCTGGACGGGCTGAAGAAGATGAGGCTTTAGTGAATCCAAGGAGGACGAGATGAGCAAGAGCAGTTTCGACCGGTTCATTGAGCGGCGAAGCTGACGACGGCGTGCAAGAACATTCCCGACGAGCGTGATCAAGGAGCTGCGAAGAGATGATGATGGAGCTTCTCGTCCAGTTCGAGGTCGATATCCCGGACGGTGTTGCCGCGTCCGAAGTCGAAGACCGCCAGAGGGCTGAAGCTGCCGCGGCAGAGACGTTGGCGGCCGAGGGACACCTCGTCCGGGTGTGGCAGGTCTTCGACGGCACCGACCGAACGAGAGTCCTTGGCCTCTTTCGCGCCGGCAGCAGGGCGGAACTTGCCGGACTCTTGAGCAATCTGCCGCTGTACGAATGGATGCATACGTCCATCACGCCGCTCGTTCAGCATCCGAACGACCCGGGCAGGATCCGACCGATCCAGTGAATGACTCGGTTACAGCACGCTGTACGACGACGGCGAACGGCCCGCAACAGGAGTGCATTATGAGCAAGCGACTTCCCGAACCCCGCTTGACCAAGATCCTCCGTTTGGAGGCGAGCCTGGGCGAGGCACTCGATGTAGGGACAGTGGCGCAGGGGCAACGGCGAATCGTCCCCCTGACCGGCGGCACATTTGCCGGGCCTGAACTCAACGGCACCCTCCTCCCCGGAGCCAGCGCCGATTGGCAGATTGTTCTACCAGACGGTTCAGTGCTCGGAGATGTCCGTTTCACGCTGCGAACTGATCACGGTGACTTGCTGTATGTCCGCTCGCAAGGAGTGCGTCACGGCAGCGCGGAGGTTCTCGCCCGCCTCAGTCGCGGCGAGGAGGTCGACGCGAGTGAGTACGTGTTCCGCACATCAACGCAGATCGAGACGGCGGCACCCGATCTCGACTGGCTGAACAAGGGTGTGTTCATCAGTGTCGGCGGACGCCAACTGGGCGGGGTGATCTACGAGGTCTACCTCGTCGGATGAACTCATCACTCGACAGCACAGGAAAGCCAACTCCTTCATCGTCAGGTCGCCGGGGACGGGGACGAGGGAGCCGATGACCCACATGGGTCAGGCCAGCCCTCGCGCCGCCTTGATCCACCAGCACGCCCCCTCGAACCCGGACCAAGCGATCGCTGCCGCCCTATCCGATCTGGCCGCCACCTCGGAGCTTCACCGGCTCGAACAGCGATGTCCCACGCGATGGAGGGGCGAGGAACCGCCAGAGGACCTCCTGAGCAGGCTCAGCGAGCCTGTCAGCTGGACTTTCGCAGTGGGCGCTGACGGACTCGAACCGCCGACCTGCTCGTTGTAAGCGAGCTGCTCTGACCACCTGAGCTAAGCGCCCTTGTGTGCACTCCTGCCGACGCCGTCCAGTCAGTCTGGCACGAGAAGATGACCATAGCGGCGGCCAGCCGACCGGGCGCTGAGGCGAGGCTTCGTGCATCACCAGCCGCTCGGTACGAAAGCTGGTCTGATCATCACCCGCGCCCAAGCGCTGAGGCGAGGGTCCGTACATCACCAGCCACTCGTACGAAGCTGCTCTCCCTTTCTGGCGTCGTAGCGCCAGAAGACGGGCAGGAGGGCCGAGAGGGCGACGGTCCCGATGATGCACAGGCCACCGCCGGCGACGATGGAGGTGCGCAGCCCGGTGAGGGCCTCGAGGAGCCCGGCCTCCACATTTCCGAGCGTCGGACCTGACGAGTAGCTCAGCATCTCGATGCCTGCCAGCCGGCCCCGCAGCGCGTCCGGGATGGACTGGTTCCAGACGGTCATCCGACCTAGCCCGCTCACCATGTCCCCGGCGCCGGCAATGACAAGCGCCACGGCCGCCTCCCACAAGGCGTCGGACAGCCCGAGCAGCACGATGCCCACGCCCCAGACGGCCGCCGCCACGGCGATCATGCGGCCCCATCGGCGAACGTGGGTGGCCCAGCCGCTCGAAAGGGTGACGATCAGAGAGCCCACTGCCGGCGACGCATAAAGGATCCCGAGCGCAGAGGCTCCGCCGAGGTGCGTGGCTAGCTGTGGGAAGAGCGCGTTCGGCATGCCGAAGAACATGGCGTTCACGTCCACGAGATATGTGCCCAGCAGATCCTTGCGCTGCCAGGCGTACCGAGGCCTTGGCGTATCGACGCCGAGTGACAGGTCTGACTCGCCGCTCGGCGGGGGAACGGCCTTCAAACGTGACAACGCCACCAGAGAGACGAGGAAGCTCGCCACGTCGAGCAAATACGTGACCGGCAACCCGCCCGCAGCGATTATCACCCCGGTGGCCGCCGGTGCGGCGACCATGCCGAGCTGGGTCCGGAGGGAGAAGACCGCCGAGGTCGCCGGCAGCTGGTCCGGTCTCACAAGCTGGGGCACGATGGCGTCGAGGGACGGCCTCTGCAGCCCGTCGAGACCTGCGAAGAGGACCGAGACTGCGAAGAGCACCCATAGCTCGGGATGCGGCAGCAACGAGTTGACGGCGAGGATCGCCGAGACGACGCACATGCCCGCCTCGGTCACGCGCAGCATCCGCCGCCGGTCGACTGCGTCGGCCAGGGCGCCCCCTATGAACGCCGTCACGAGAAGAGGGATCAGCTCGGCCAAGGAGAGCAGGCCGACGATGAGTGACGAGCGCGAGAGCTCATAAGCCTGGTAAGGCAAGGCGACGAACGTGAGCATGCTGCCGGCAAAGGAGATGCCGCCGCCGGCGAATAGGAGGCGTAACTCGGGGGAGGTGCGCGAACGGCGAGAGGTCTATGCGCAGTCTGCGGACGGGCGTCGGCGGTGCCGTCGAAGGATCAGGCCGCTCGATCTCGGCGAAGTTGGTAGTTGAGGGTGGCGGCACCGGCTCCGACGGGCCCGGGGTCTCGTGCGCCGGCGGGGTCTTGTGCACTGCCGGCGTCTCGTGCGCCGGCGGGATCTCGTGCGCTGCGGGCCTCGGGGGTCTCGACCGGCTCAGCGGTCTGCTTGCTCTCGCGTGGTTGCGCCGGCTCGGGAGGATGGTCGGGCGGCGGAGCGTCCCCTCCGTCTTGGCTCAGGGGAACAGTCCGCGGTAGCGGATCGCCTCACCCACCCGCTCGAGCCCGACCGCGACCGAGGCGCGGCGCAAGGTGACTTTCAAGTCCTTCGAACGCTGCCAGCAGTCTTGGAACGCCGTTTCCATGATGCGCCGGAGCCGCTCGGCGATGATCGGCCCCTCCCAGGCAAAGCCCTGCCTGCTCTGGGCCCACTCGAAGTAGGAGGCTGTCACCCCGCCGGCGTTGGCGAGGATGTCCGGCACGACGACTACCCCTCGACGCTCGAGGACAGGGTCGGCCTCCGGCAGCGTCGGCCCGTTCGCCGCCTCGACGACAACCTTGGCACCGAGGCGCTCGGCGACGGCGGCAGTGATGGTTCCGTCGAGTGCTGCCGGGACGGCGAGCTCGCACTCGATCTCCCAGAGCCTGTCAGGGTCGAGCGGGTCGGCCATCTCGAAGCCGTCCACCGTCCCGCGCCGTCCAACATGGTCGGCCAGAGCGACGGTGTCGAGCCCGGCGGGGTTGTAGACGCCGCCGTCGGCATCGGTCACGGCCACGACCCGCATCCCCGCTGACGAGAGGAGGTAGCAGAGAGGGCCGCCGACCTTGCCGTGACCCTGCACCACCGCCCTTGCTCCGGTCGTCGTCATCCCGAGCTCCTGAAATATCGCTCGCACGCAGATGAGGACTCCCTGCGACGTGGCGCCGACATGGCCCCGGCTCCCGCCGACCGCGAGCGGCTTGCCTGTCACGACGCCTGTCACCGCCTGGTCCCGGAACATCGAGATGGTGTCCATCACCCATGCCATCACCCGGGCGTCAGTGTTGACGTCAGGGGCAGGCACATCCTTGTCGGGACCGAGGAGTGCCGCGATGTCGATCGTGTAGCGGCGCGTCAGCCGCTCGAGCTCGCTGTTGGACAGGAGCCGAGGGTCGACCCTGACACCGCCCTTGGCTCCGCCGAAAGGGATGTCGACGACAGCGCACTTGAGGGTCATCTCGGCTGCGAGCGCCTTCACCTCGTTCGCCGTCACGGAGTGGTGAAAACGTATCCCCCCCTTGCCGGGCCCTCGGCTGACGTCGTGATGGACGCGCCATCCCATGAAGACCTCGACTCGCCCGTTGTCCATCCTGACCGGGATCCCCACTTCGAGGACCCGTGACGGCACAGAGAGCATCTTGCGGATGTCGTCTTCGAGACCTATCAGCCTCGCCCCGTCGTCGATGCGATGCAGAACGGCTTCCCACGGATCTGCTGCGGACATTGCTCCTTGGACCTCCGTGTCCGAGTGCCCAGCCCAACCTAGTCGCCCGGTCAGCAGGAGATGACTTCTAGCTCTCCGGAGGCGGTATCCGGCCGAAAGATCAACCCTTCCACAAAAGCCCAGCTCTTTCGGTGGAATGGCGTGCACCCCCAGGTGGCGAGGGCCATCTTGTGAGCCGGGGCCGGGTACCCCCTGTTCCGTTCGAAGCCGTACCACGGGTAGTGGTCGGACTCTCGCGCCATCAGGCGGTCCCGCGTCACCTTGGCCAGAACCGAGGCCGCCGCGATTGCCTTCGAGCTGGCGTCGCCACGGACGATCATCCTCACCGGCGGGAAACCCGACTGCCCCGCCAGCCTGTCGGCGAGGAAGTCGAAACGGCCGTCCAGCAGCAACACGTCAGGCAGCACCTCGAGTTGCTCGAAAGCCCGACGTGCCGCCAAGCGCTGCGCGACGGTCATCCCGAGCTCGTCGCACTCGTTGTTGGTGGCGTGGCCGACGGCGTACGAGGCCACGGAGCGAGCGAGCGGATCGAACAGCGCCTCGCGTTCTGCCCAGGTGAGCTGCTTCGAGTCCCGCACACCTCGAGGGAGGCGCCGGCCGGAGCCCGGGGTGATGACGGCAATCCCGACGCTCACTGGCCCCGCCCATGCTCCCCTGCCCACCTCGTCCACACCGCCGACGGCAGTGCATCCGTCGGCAAAGTAACGGCCCTCGACCCGGAGCGAGGGCCCCACACCTCGGCCGAGCGCGGTGATTGCCATGACTGCTCGACCGTACCCGCGCCGGAGCCTTCCGTGCGGGAGCCACGCTGCCGGCGGCCTCAGTGCCAAGCCCACCGGCCACAGCCGGGCTCCACCCGGACCGGCTCGTGATGGGCCCGCAGCAGATAGCGGTCGGCTCTTCGCCGGCGGGGCCCGGGGCCTCGTCCGGGCGTCCCGTCCCGCCGGAGGCGGATCCGCCGGCGACCCTGTGGTGCCCGCTCGGCGATGAATCACCAGGTAGAGACGGTGATATCGGTCTTCTCACCCGGAGTGTCAAGTCCATGTAGATGTCGAGCCCGCGGTGGGTAGTGAACTACTGGTCACCGCAGAGGCGCCGCCCATCGTGACCGACGTTCCTGGCGGAGGACGAAAGGGAGGTAGACCCAGTGTCTGATACTCGGCGACGGTCCGACGACCGTCTCCGGCTCACGCGGCTGGCACGCGGACTGTCGCAAGGTGATCTCGCCCGCGCCGCTGGCGTCACACGCCAGGCGATATCGGGCATCGAATCGGGGCGGTGGTCGCCGTCGCTCGACGTCGCCCTCGCCGTGGCCCGGGCGCTCGGAGCCTCCGTCGAGCAGCTTTTCGGCGCGGCGGCGGAAGCGCCGCCCGTGCGCAGCCGGCTCGCTGTCACTCACACGAGCACCGACGGCCAGTCCTCGAACGGGCAAGGCGGGGCCCGCTTGCTGCTGGCCGATGTGGCCGGGGACACCGTTGCCTTCCCTCTGACGAACGATCGGGCGGTCGTAGCGGGCTTCGCGCCGGCGTTGGCCACCTTGATGCCGTCGGCGGAGGCTGGCCACGAAGAGTTCACCGGCCAGCGTCTCCGCCTGCGTTCGCCGATGGTCGAAGCCCGTCGCATGACGGCTCCGATGCCCATGGTCGCCGTGGCCGGCTGTGATCCTGCCCTGGCCCTTCTCCAGGGTCCGTTGCAGCGCCACGACCCACCCGTCGGCCTGCTCTGGTGGCCGTGCGGGAACGCGGTCGCCCTCGAGCTGCTCGAGGCAGGCACCGTGCACGCGGCGGCGCTTCACCGGGCGACAGGCACGCGGGCAAGGCAGCGCCCAGGCGTAGAGGTGGTGGGATTCGCCTCCTGGCGGGAGGGGCTGGCGCTCTCCCACCGCCACCGAGGACGAGCACGTGACCTTCAAGACATCATCCGGACGGGTCTGCGGATCGCCAATCGCGAGGTGGGCTCCGAGGCGCGCCGGCTGCTCGACGAGGAGATGGCTCGCCTCGCCATCGACCCGGCCGAGTTGGCGGGCTACGAGACGGAGTGCACCGCCCACCTGCTCGTGGCGTCCGCCATCGCCTCCGGCCTGGCCGACGCCGGCGTCACCACTGAGCCTGCCGCCTTGGCGTACTCGCTCGATTTCATCCCGTGGCAGGAGGAGCTGTCCGAGCTGCACATCCCGCGGCCGCTCGTCGGGAGCCTCGAGGTGCGGGCGCTGCTGGACGTGCTCGCCGGGCGCGAGCTGCCGGCTCAACTGGCGGCGCTCGACGGCTACGACGCCGCCCCCTGCGGCCGGATCCTCGCTGCTTGATCGGGGGCCGCACCGGCCGCTGCCACTCGGGCGCCCGTAAGCTTCCCCTGTGCGGGCCCTCCTTGTTCCGGTGAAGTCGTTCCGGACGGCCAAGTTGCGCCTCGCGCCCGTCCTGTCGCCAAGCCAACGGGCCTCCTTGGCCCGTCGTCTCGCGTCAGGCGTTCTCGCTGCGGGGGGAACCCTGCCGCGCAACGTGGTCTGCGACGACGCCGAGGTCGCCGAGTGGGCGGCGTCAGCCGGCGCTCGGGTGATCTGGACACCGGGGCTGGGGTTGTCGGGAGCAGTGCAGGCCGGTGTGGCCGTTCTGGCCGCCGAGGGCATCGACGTGGCAGTGGTGGCTCACGCCGACCTGGCCTGCCCGTTCGGGCTCGACCTGATCGGAGCCGATGCCGGCGTCACGCTCGTGCCCGACCTGCGCCACGACGGGACGAACGTGGCAGCGGTTCCTACCGCCGCCGGGTTTACCTTTTCCTATGGCCCCGGCTCGTTCGAGCGCCACCGGGCCGAGGCAGCCAGGCTCGGCCTGCCATGCGTGGTCGTGCGCGACCGCCGGCTGGGTGCCGATGTCGACCTTCCCGAGGACCTCCAGCGCCTCCACGACCTGGCGGCATCCGCCTTCTGAGCGCGCCTCAGTCGCCCTCGGCCGTCGCCACCGGAGCGACTCTCGACCTCCCGGTACCGGCGCGCGCTCTCGCCGTTGGCGCCCATCCGGACGACATCGAGTTCGGCTGCGGAGCCACGCTGGCGAAATGGGCCGCCGGTGGGTGCGCGGTCTTCTTCCTCGTCTGCACGGACGGGTCCAAGGGCACATGGGATCCGGCCCAGGATCCGGCGGAGCTCGTGGCCACGCGGCGCACCGAGCAACGCGCTGCCGCCCGGGCTCTCGGTGCTGCTGACGATGTGACGTTCCTCGGCTGGCCCGATGGCGAGCTCGAAGGCGGCGTCCGGCAACGCTTCGAGGTGGCTGCCTGGATCCGGCGCCGGCGCCCCGACGTCGTCCTCGGGCACGACCCGTGGAAGCGATACCGGCTCCACCCGGACCACCGGAATGCCGGTTGGCTTGTCACTGACGGCATCGTGGCCGCTCGGGATCCCCTCTTCTTCCCCGAGCTCGACGCACCATGTCACCGCCCTCGCGCGCTCTTGTTGTTCGAGGCCGACGAGGTCAACCACGTCGAGGTCGTTGACGGCTCTGCTCAGGCCGCGAAGTTGACCGCACTCCTCGAACACCGCAGCCAGTTCTCCTCCACGATGGGCATCACCTCTTCTGGCGCAACTACCGGCGGCACGGCGACGCCTGACGACGAGGAGACTGCGGAGTTCCGCGCTCGTGTGCATCGCCGCCTCGCTGAGCACGGCGCACTTGCCGGCGTGCCACTCGGGGAAGCCTTCCACCGAATTGAGGGGCTCTGAAGGCTGCTGGACAACTCGCTGCCCTTGGCGCTCGGCTCCTTTGAATGGAAGGGCGCTGGAGGCTGCGGGGCAACTCGCTGCCCTTGGCGCTCGGCTCCCTTGAACCGAAGGGCGCTGGAGGCTGCGGACCCATTCGCAGCGCCGGGCTTCAGTACCGCCCGATGTGCTCCGCCGGTGCCGGCAGCACCTCGCCGGGCGACAGACACGGCCAACGGCCTAGAGGCTCCTTGCCAACGGCTGCCTGAAGCTTCCAGCCGTTCGGACCTCTAGGGCGCCGGCATCCGCTCAGCGCTTGCGGGCAGAGGCCTTCGTCGCCGTGGTCTTCTTGGCCGCCCTTCCGAGGGCAGGCCTTGTCGATACGGCCTTGCGAGTGGCCTTTGCCGGCGCTTTGGTTGCCTTCCTCGCCGTCGTTCGTGTGGATGATGCCGAACTCGCCGAGGACTTAGTGGCCTTGGCCGGTGCCTTGGCCGGTGCCTTGGCGGCCGCCTTCTTCGGAGCGGCCTTCGAGTTCAGGTTGGCCTTGAGTGTTGCGCCGGCCGAGAAGGCGATCCCGCGGGACGCCTTGATCCGCACTGCCGCCCCGGTCTGGGGGTTGCGGCCAGGGCGAGCCTTCCGCTCGCGGAGCTTGAACGTCCCGAAGCCGGTGATGCGCACTGGGTCATTTGCACGAACGGCCGCTGTGATCGTGTCCAACGTTCCGTCCAGAGCTTTCTCGACCTCCCGCTTCGGTAGCCCTTGGTCGCTACTGACTCGTTCGATTAGCTCGGTTTTGTTCACCGTCACCTCCTGGTGATCGTGGAAAGTCCAAGCTATACAAGAGCAATTTCCGAACAAAATCAAGCATTGCTCGCAATCGAGCGGATTTCAGCCCAATCAAGACGGCGTCGCCGCAAGCGGCCGCGGCGGCTGAGGTTCGTGGGCCGGCGGACCCGAGAGCCAGTTTCCCCTTGGAATTCAAGGGATTCCGGCTTCGAGGCGTCAGTTCACGCGCCGCTCCCGACCTTCCCAGAAGCTCTCGCGCAGCTTGAACTTCTGCAATTTCCCCGTGGCGGTACGCGGGAGCGTCTGGCGGAACTCGATGGACGTCGGGCATTTGAAATGGGCAAGTTGAGCCCGGCAGAACTGCTTCAAGTCGGCCTCGGTGGCGGCGGCGCCGGGCCGGAGCACGACGAGCGCCATCACCGTCTCGCCCCATCTTTCGTCTGGCACGCCCAGGACGGCCGCCTCGGCGACCGCATCATGGCGGTAGAGAACGTCTTCGACTTCGATCGAAGAGACGTTCTCCCCGCCCGAGATGATGACGTCCTTCTTCCGGTCGGAGATGACCACGTACGGGCCGTCGAGGTGGCCGCCGTCGCCGGTGTGGAACCACCCGCCCTCGAGGACCTGCGCCGACTCGTCGGGCTGCTGCCAATAGCCGGCGAACACGTGGTTGGACCGGGCCACGACCTCGCCTTCCTCGTCCACGCCCATCCGCACTCCGATCGCCGGCGTGCCCGCTCGGGCCAGCAGCGAAGCCCGCGCCGGCGGCTCGAGGTCGTCCCACTCGAGAGGGGCGCGGTTGATCGTCAGCAGCGGCGACGTCTCGGTGAGGCCGTAGATCTGGATGAACTCCCAACCAAGGTCGGTCTCCA
Organism: uncultured Actinomycetota bacterium; assembly: GCA_963754255.1. Classification (GTDB taxonomy): domain Bacteria; phylum Actinomycetota; class Acidimicrobiia; order Acidimicrobiales; family Bog-793; genus CAVWEW01. The sequence goes on along the minus strand of CAVWEW010000001.1, from coordinate 101,575 downwards.
CACGCTCGATCAACTTGCTCGGCGGGGGCGCTCCCGCCACGACTATCCGGGTCCGGCCATGCCCGGGCATGGCGCCGGCGGCACCGTCGTCGCCCTGCGCCGCCTTCTCCCGGCGAGCCTTGGCGGCGTCCAGCACGCCGGCTAGGACCGCCGGGGCGCCGCACATGAGGGTCACGCCCTCGCGTTCTACCCTCTGCAGGATCTCTTCGCCGTCCACCTTCCGCAACACGACATGACGCGCCCCCATGCCCGTGGCGGCATACGGCATCCCCCACCCGTTGCAATGGAACATCGGCAACGTGTGCAGCAAGACGTCGCGGTCGTTGACACCGGTGTGCCAGCCGAAGGCCATGGCATTGAGCGTGCAGTTGCGATGGGTGAGCTCGACACCCTTCGGTCGCGCCGTGGTGCCGGAGGTGTAGTTGATCGAGCAGGGGGCGTTCTCGTCCGGCTCCCACCCCGCCGCCCGACGACCCTCCGACAGTGGAGCGAACAGCGAGCTGTCCGCCTCGCCGTCGAGCACGATCCGACGGCGCACAGGGACGGTGCGGAGGGCGTCGTCGAGCTCAGGGTCGACGAGGAGAAGCTCGGTCCCGGAATGCTCGACGATGAAGGCGACCTCCGCGGCCTTCAGGCGGAAGTTCACCGGCACGAGCACGCGGCCCGAGCCGCTCACCCCGAAGAACGCCACGAGCATGCGGGCTGAGTTCGGGCTGACGATGCCAACGCGCCCACCGACCGGCACCCCGAGCTCGTCGAGGGCAGCCGCCATCCCCTGTGCCCGGGCGGCAAGCTCGCCATAGGACATCGTCCCTAGACTGGTCGCTTCACCCGGTTCGTCCACAACAGCTGTCCGGTCGGCAAAGACGAGCGCAGCCCGGTCGAGGAAGTCTGAGATGGTGAGGGGCACCTGCATCTGGGTCGCCTCCTTCGGCAATGCCGCCACTTCGTGCTGACCAGCCAGCATGGCAGCCGGCGACCGGCAGGACCACCCTCAGCGTTCTGGCCGACCTCCCGGCTCGGGCGGGGCAGGGGCAAGCGACCAGATCGACCAAAGGTCGTCGAGGGTCCTCACATTGGCCAGCGCCGTGGCGGGCAGGCCGGAATCTCCGGGACCCACCGGCGGCCTCCACGCCCGCGAGCCGCGGCGGCGCTCGCGAACCGCTGACTCGATCAGACGCTCAATCTCCAGGCTGCTCGGCGACAGCGCCGGCCCCGGTCGACGGCGCTCTTGGGACTCCCGATCGTGCAGTGCCTCGGGGGAGCCGTCCCACTCCTCGAAGGGCGGCTCGACCTTGTCTTTTCGCTTCGGTTTCGACATCCGCCGGCATTCCCCTGCGCCTCAGCGCCGTTTCGATATTCGTGCACAACTTGTGCATGTTGAGCGGTAGGTGATTCGGGAGACCCGATGCATCTGATACCACGATGCCACCTGCCTACGGTACCTCGCCATTGCAAACGCATGCAGCACTCGCGCGACTCCTGTCAGAGTCCGAATACGCTGGTCATGGCATCTATCTCGGTGCCGGTGACGGTGGTCATGCATGGGCAAGGCCCGAGCACGGCGTCCTTGTCCTCGGGCCGCCGCGTTCGGGTAAGACGGCGACGATCGTCGTCCCGAACATCCTGGCCGCCTGCGGTCCGGTCGTGGCCGCATCCACGAAACCGGACCTGCTACACATCACCGCCGCTGCACGCGCCCGACGTGGTCGGTGCCTCGTGTTCGACCCGAGCGGCGCGGTGCAACTTCCGCCGGCGGCGGAGCGGATCGGCTGGTCACCACTCCTGCCCGGCCGGACATGGGACGGGTCACTCCTCGTCGCCGACACGATGGTCCGGGCGGCGCGCCCTGGAGCCGACCGTGGTGACGCCGTCCACTGGACAGAGCGGGCGACGTCGCTGCTTGCCGTCAGCTTCCACGCCGGTGCGCTCGGCGGGTTCTCCTTCGGGGATGTGATGTCTGCGATCGACCGGCGGGATCTCACCGCCCTCAGGCGCCCGCTCGCCGAGAAGGATGCCACCCGGGCGCTCGACCTGCTGAACGGGCTGGCGGCGACTGACCCCCGCGAGCAGAGCGGGATCTGGTCGACGGCCGCCGGGGTGCTCGCCGGATACCGGACAGACGGCGCCCTCAAAAGCACCGAGGGAGTGATGCTCGACACGGCGAGCTTCCTCAGCGAACCCTCGACGCTCTACATCTGCGCCGGGAGCGACCAGCAACGCCAGGCTGCCCCCGTGGTGGCCGGCGTCCTGCGGGAGCTGCGCACGCAGGCGTACGAGAACCGGGCGGCCGCCGTGGCAGCGGGCCTCCCGCTGCAGCGCCCGCTGCTGTTCGCCCTCGACGAGCTGGCGAACATCGCTCCGCTGCACGACCTGCCGATGCTGGTGGCCGAAGGAGGGAGCCAAGGCGTCCTGACACTGGCCTGCCTGCAGGACCTCTCCCAGGGGGTGGCGAGGTGGGGGCGGGAGGCGGAGGGTTTCTTCTCGTTGTTCGGGTCGAAGGTCGTCTTTCCCGGCATCGGGGACACGCGTACGCTCGAAGCCATCTCTCTCCTCGCCGGGGAGGTGGACCGGCGTGTGGTTTCCGACACCCGCTCGGGCGCCGGCACGGGCGTTCTCAGACGCCGGAGGACAGTCTCACGAACGACCTCTCTCCGGCGCGAGCGCCGGCTGCCGGTGGACCTCATCGCCCGCGGCAGCCCGGGCACCGCTCTCTGCCTCGATGGCACGGAGCCCGCCTGGGTATGGGCGACGCCCTGGTTCGCCGCCCGTGAGCTGCGCGAGATCGTCGTGCCGTCAGTGGCCGCCGACGGCGCGGTCAGGGCCGCCGAGGCGAACTTCGGACGTGCGCGCGCGCCGCCACCGCGGGCGTGACGGGCCAGGGTGGCGATGAGCTGGCGACCGCCATGCCTCGGGGGGCTACCGGCCGAGCTCCGGTCCTCGCCCTCGGGACCGCTCGAGGGAGACCACCAGGCCCCGGCGTTCCAGCTCATCCCTCGCTTGTCGCCGCTCCAGATCCCACTCTTGTAGGCGGCCGCCGAACTGACGGGCGAGCCCGAAGGCGTTGCGCGGATCGTGCACGCCCCAACGCTCCCTGAAGGCCTCGATGACGACCGCGGCCGATCGCCACTCCGCCCGTGCAACGGCCTCCCTCCCCGGCGCGCCGAGCTCCCCGGTGAGATAGCGGGGGCGGCATGCCTCGGCGGCACGCCCGACAACGGCATCGAGCGCCGGCGGCCCCGGAGAGGATGCCCGGTTCAGCGCCGACGGCATCACGATCACGTGGCGACGGTCGGAAAGAAGGTTGCGATCGGGAGCCGCCCGCAGCACCGCGGCCCCGCCTATCACGACCAAGCGGGGACGGTCGATGTCGCCTCCGGGGTGGGACAGCCGGCCCGAAGCGAGCATAGGTCCGAGGTCATCGGCGTGGAGCACGAAGCGCTCTCGCGCCGAGCCCGCCAGTTCCTCCCGAAGAGAGCCGACGATGCCGTGGTCGCCGGCGACGACGAGCACTGCAGCGGGCGGAGCCTCCGCCAGCTCGCGGACGGCTTCCGACATGGCAGCTGCAAGTGATGTCGTCACGACGGCACCGATGTCGCCGAATCGTCGGCGCAGCGCTACTTCAGGTGCCCGCTCAGCATCGTGGGTTCGTTCGTGCCCCGCCGGCAGGCGCCCCTTCGCCACCCGCGTGACATCAGCGAGCGCGCCCCGCTCGGCAAAGTCGGCGGCCGGGCCGACGATCACCAGCTGAGCCGAGGCGGCTCGGGTCTGCTGGAGCGCCTGCTGCAGCACAGCGGTGCTGAAGCACTGCGCATCAGCGATCACAAGGACGCCACGGGCGGGTACGCCCGGGAGGCCATGCGCGCCGCCGGGACCGGCTGGCGCGCCGCCACCAGGACCGGACTGTGGAACGGCCGGTATCGAGAGGCACTCGATACCCGTGGCCGCTTCGACACTCGTCGCCGCCCGCCACCCGGGAGCGAGGGCGGCTGACCGGCGCTGCGCGGCGGACCATGTCCCGTCGGCCCTCGACAGCTCGTCGAGTGCCCGTGCCCGCTCTCCCGGCCGATAGGCGATGACGGTCACCTCGAAAGGCCGCTCGGCGACCGCCGCCGCGAGACGTTTCTCGGTGGCCACGATCTCGGGGGTCGTGTAGCGGAGCTCGGGGCCACCCGAGCCCCGGCTCCTCCAGCCGGCAGCCGGTCTCGCTCCTCCCACGCTCCGGACGAGCAGCCGAGGGCCGGCGAGCAGGAGATCGACGTCGCGCTCGATGAGAGCGGCTTCGCGACCGGCGGGGGCCGCCGCGCAGCGGGCCTGGATGAGCTCTCGGCGCGTGAAAGTGCCGTCGAGGGAGCGTGCAGATGCCGCAGTGAGCGTCGCTTCCTCCCAATGGTGCCCCTCGGCCGGCCGGCCGGCTGTTCTCCCCACCATGGCCGCCAGGTGAGCGGCCGCCAGCCCTTCACCGTGTGCACGGCGCCACCAGCTCTCGACCAGCTCCGGGTATGGCACGGAGACGTCCTTCGGAGGACGGGTGACCTCGCTCAAGAGCCGCGCCGCTGCCGGGCCGCGCAGACCGCTTTCGGCCAGAGCGGCCGCGATCTCCGCCGAGCGCTGCGACATGGCCCGAATGACTCGCCGATCCAAGCCCTGCACGTCGGCCCAGACCCCGTTCAACTCGGACCAGCCGAGGCCGAGCCGCGCCGTCAGGTCACCCCGGAGGTGGGTCTCGTAGAGGGCGCCGGCAGTTCGTAGCTCCAGGTAGATGTCGCGCGCGCATCGAGCGGCCGCCACTGACCGGACCGCCGACGAGCGAGGTTGGCGATGAGCACGTGCGTGTGCAGGTGGGGATCCGGCGCCCTGCTCGAGCGGTGGAGCCAGCCGACGGCGAGCACTCCGTCGTCGGCTCTTACCACCCGTGTGCGCCCGTCCACCTGCTCCTCGCGAACGCTGGCGCCGTGGCGCTCCAGGTAGTCGAGGGAGGCTCGGACAGCTCCACCGTGAGCCAGGCGAATCTGCTCGGTCACATGCGGCGGCCCCAGGGCGAACAGGATGCTGACGGACTTCGGAGTGGAGAACGTGCAGTCGTAGGCGCTCAGGCGGCGTCGATCGGGGGCGGGCAGCAGCCGCTTGCCGTCGGCCGGGGATCGCCCGGCGAAGAGCGCCCGGACCGCCCGGGGTGACGCCACCCCTGAAAGGCCGAGTGCGGCCGCTTGCTTGCCGAGCCAGATGCCGTCCGCCTCGAGAAGTCCGCCCGGGTGGTCGCTTCCGGAGGCTGTGGTCGACAGGTAGTAGCTCGCCCGGCCGCTCTCAACTTTGGCGACTGTCAGCACTTCAGGAAGCTTAATGCACTCTCATGTACTTTCCTGCTATTTCTTGCCCGCTCCCTCGACCGGCTCGTACCGCCTGAGCGCCCGTCTCGCCATGGACCGTCCGGCGCCCAGCAGATGCGGGGGCGACTCCACCCGCGTGCCTAGCCCCAGGCGGAGGACCAGGCGGCCAAACCAGCCTTCGTCGCTCACGAGCACGCTCGCCGCCAGCATGCCGGCCCCGGCAGCCTCGGTGGAGCCTGCTGCCACCTGCTCCACCGCCAGCTGCGAGGCGGCAGGGAAGATGATCCGCGCCTCGACGGCGTCGGGTCCTCCGAGGTAGGCGCCGGGCCTGGCCAACTCGTCGGCGAGCTCCTCGCGGCGGTCGAAGTGCTCGCCGAGGGGCAGGACGGACTGGACCCGGTCGACCTGGAAGCGGCGGAGTCCCCCGGCGAGATGGCACCAGCCGTCGAGGTACCACAGGCCCTCCCGCAGCACGACCTGGTACGGGTCCACCTGCCGGCTGCGCGGCGCGACCGCCGAGCTCGAGAAGTAGCCCAGCTCCACCCGCTCGTGCGCCCGGACGGCGCTCTGCAGCGCCTGCAGATGCTCAGGCCGATCGAGGTCGACGGCGAGCCTCGCGGAGCCGAGAGCGGCCTCGAGCTTGGACAGCGCCGAGGCGAGCGAGCCATCCTCGTCCGCGCCCGGCACAGAGATGAGAGCCCGCGCCGCTGCCGCCAGCACGAACCCCTCCTCGGGCGTGAAGCGCCGCGGCCGGCCGAACTCTCTCAATTGATACGCCGTGACGTGCTCGCCATCGACGATCAGCTCGATCAACTGATCAGGCGTGTAAGGCGGGAGGCCGCAGCAGGCCGCCAGCTCGAGCTCGACCACCAGTTCCTCGTCCGACATCGAGAAGCGGCTCGCCACCTCCGAGATGTCCGCCTCCCCCACTCGAGCCAGGTGAGCGAGGATCGCCAGCAAGCGGCGCAGGCGCTCGCCGGCGACGACGTTGCCGGCGCCGGCGACCCGTCTCGGGGAGCTCCCGCCAGCAGTGCCGGAGGACGAGAGCGCCGGCGAAGGCGCGCCGGGCGGGGATGCCTGGCCCTCACCGCCGCCTTCCGCGGTCGGAGACTCACCGCCGCCTCCCGCGGTCCGAGCCTCACCGCCGCCTCCCGCGGTCGGCAGCCTCACCGCCGGCCGGCGTCGGAACCCGCGGGCGCTCAGCTAGGTGGTCGCCTGCGATGGGCGCCGCCGGTTGCGCTGCCAGTGCTTGCAGGCGGTCGACGACAGCCTGGCGGAGCTGGGGCGGCCCGAGGACGACAGCAGTGTCGCCCAGGCCGACGACCCAGGATACGAAGGCCTGCTCGTCTCCGGCCGGCAGGCGGACCATGATGCCGCCGCCCTCCCCGGCAGAGACGGCATCAGGGCCCACCTGTGTGGTCACCTGCCGGGCGAGGCGGGCGTCGACGACGAGCGTGGCGACCGGCACGCCGGCCTCGTCGGCGGCGGCCTCCCACGGCAGCAGCCGGATTTCCTGTCGCAGATCAAATCCGGCCGGCAGATCGAAGGCTGCCGGCTCGCCCGTGCTCGGCTCGCTCTCGAGGCGGTCCACGCGGAACGTCCGGACAGCGGCGCCACCGGCGGCGGTCAGATCACGTCCGACGAGATACCAGGCGGCGCCGCGGAAGGCCAGCCCGTAGGGTTCGACCTCCCGCCGACGGCCGTGGTAGTCGAAGCGGAGGACGGCGCGGGTCCGGAGAGCACCATGGATGGGTCCGAGCTGGGGCAGGGACGGCAGCACCGCCACCGGGGCGAACTCCGGCGCCACCCCGCGGCTCGTCAGACCGGCCCGGCCGTAGGCCGCCTCGCTCACCGGGCCGCCCAGCTTGGCGAGAGCATCCCAGCCGGCGCCGCCGCCCAGCTGGACCGCCGCGATGGCAAAGGCGAGCGCCCGCTCATCGGCCTCCCCGAGATCGAGGTCAGGCAGGTAGTACTCGTCCGGATGGATGCGGTAGCCAAGCTGATCCTCGGTCTCGACGGGCTCGACGCTGAGAGGGATGCCGAGATCCCGCAGCGCCCGCTTGTCCCGCTCGAAGGCTTGCCGCGCTGCCGAGCGGTCGGCCGGGTACCCGGCCACCGAAGAGGCGATCTCCCTCAAGGTGAGGGGACGGTTCGTCTCGAGCAGGACGAGGACGAGATTCGTCATGCGCTCGAGGCGATCCGTGCGGGCGGGCCTGGGCACCGCGAGCATGGTACGGCCATGCCGGCCATCACGAGCGGCTCGCCCCGATACGCCGAACTCGTCGATGAGGAACAATCTCTTCGTGCCCGAGCCACGTATCCCCTCGGTGCGGGGAGCGACAGCCAGTGCCGATACACGGACCGACGAGGCCCTACTCGGCGCGATGGCAATCGGCGACGAGGAGGCCGGTGTGGCATTCGTCCGGCGTTACCAGCGGCGGGCGTACGGACTGGCCCTGGCAATTGTCGGCGATGCCGGCCTGGCCGAGGACATCGCCCAGGAGGCGATCGTCCGTGCCTGGCGCCACGCGGCGGTGTACGACTCGAGGCGCGCCTCGGTCACAACCTGGGTCCTCACCATCACGAGGAACCTCGCCATCGACGCCCTGCGCCTCCGCCGGGCGGTCCCGATCGATCCCGACGACATCGTCAACCTCGGGATCGTCAGCCATGATCCTGATCCGGGCGACGTCGCCCAACGTGCCGATGCCACCGCCCAGGTGCGCCGGGCTCTGCAGGCTCTGCCGATAGAGCAACGGCGGGCCCTTGTCCTGTCGGCCTTCTACGGCCTCACCGCCGAGGAGATCTCGCGGAGCGAGTCGATCCCCCTCGGCACCGCCAAGACGCGGATACGAGCGGCACTCGGCAAAGTGCGCACGGCCATCTCGACCGAGACCGGCGAAGAGGTCGGCCCGGTCCCCGCCACCCGCAGGGCACACACGGCTGACGCCGAGCCAAACGTGACCCCACGCCTGATTCAGCCCAGCCAGGAGTACCTGCCATGAGCACGCCCACAGATCATCCCTCCGAAGAGAGCGGGACGGGCGACGAGGTCTCTGCTACGTCCCCTCGAGGACGCGCGACCGTCGTCTCTCTCGGGCTGCGAGCTTCTCCAGGCCGTCTCGGCCGAGCTGGCGCTCGGCTCTCTCACCGGGTCGGAGCGGTCCGCCGCCCTCGCCCATCTCGACGACTGCCAGCCCTGCCGCCAGCTCGTCGAAGAGCTCACTGCGGCGGCTGACTCGTTGCTGCTCATAGCGCCGGAGGCCGACCCGCCGGCAGGCTTCGAGGTCCGGCTGCTCGAGCGGCTGAAGGCCTCGGCCGGCCCCGGTGCCAGCCTGGGCGGCCTCTCCCCCGCCGCCGAAAGCGACCCGGTCCGGACGGGCCGCACCGGCGGACCGCTCGAGGCAACCCCCGTGGTGCCGCTTGCGGCCGCCCGTGCTCGGCAGGAGCGCCGCTTTGCCACCCGCGCCCGCGTCCTGCTGGCGGCCGCCGCCGTGGCTGTCGCCGCCGCCGGCGTCGGGCTGGGCTTCGAGGTCGCCCCCCGGCCCGCACCTACAGCGGGGGCGATAGGACACGTCCGCATCAGCTCGCTGCTCGCCGGCCGCGGCCCGGCGAGCGCCTCGCCCGGCTCGGTCGGCGAGGTCGTCATCACCGGCGGCCGGCCGTCTTGGCTTCTCATGACCGTCGATGTCCGCGCCACCGGCTGGGTCACCTGCGAGGTCACCGCGAACGGTCGACTGGTGCCGGTCGGCACGTTCGAGCTCTACCACGGCCGGGGCAGCTGGGCTGTCCGCCTCCGGCAGTCCGGAGCCGCGATCACGTCAGCTCGCATAGTCGACTCGAGCGGCCAGGTCCTCGCGAACGCCTCGTTCCCGGCCTAGTCCATCCGAGAGAATTCAAACCAGACAGAAGGGGAGAACGATGCCAAGTCTCATGCACACCCGTAGCTGGGCGCTCTCGGCGGCTGCGATCGGGGCGGCTGCTGCCCTCACGAGTGCCCTCGCCGGCGGTACGGCTGGCGCTGCCACGGCGGCGCCGGGCCGGAGCGCCGCACGGCCGGTCGCGTGCCAACCGGCCGTGCGGGCCGGAAGCGGCGGGTTCCTGGCGCCGTTCAAAAAGGTCTGCCGGTTGGCCTCGACGGTGCCCTCGTTGCACGGTCGCGGTAACGGCGACGTGAATCCCTACGGTGTTGCCGTGGTGCCGAGGACCGTCGGCGCCCTCCGAAAGGGCGACGTGCTCGTGTCGAACTTCAACGACGTGAAGAACCTGCAGGGCACAGGGACCACGATCGTGCAAGTGTCCCCGCGGACCCACTCTGCGAGCGTGTTCGCCGACCTGGCCGGGCAGGCGAAGGGACCGATCGGCCTCACGACGGCGCTCAGCGTGTTCAGGGACGGCTACGTCGTGGTGGGCAGCCTGCCCACGACCGACGGCATGGCGGCTACGGCTACTGCCGGCGCCCTTTATGTCCTCAACAGCCACGGAAAGCTCGTCGAGACGATCCGGGGGTCGCGCATCGACGGCCCATGGGACATGACCTCCTATGACGGCGGCAAATTCGGTGTCCTGTTCGTCACAAATGTGCTGCACGGCACTGTCGCCGCCGACGGCAAAGTGGTCCACAGAGGCGACATCGTCCGGGTCGTCATGGACTTTGCGAAATCGCCCCCCGCGGTGGAGCAGCAAGTCGTGATCGCGTCGGGTCTCCCCGAAGAGTCCAATCCAAGCGCGCTAGTCCTCGGCCCGACCGGCGTCGGCCTGGCCCGCAACGGGACTCTCTACGTCGCTGACACGGTGGACAACCGCATCGCCTCGGTCCCGGACGCTCTTTTCCGGTTCTCCAGTGACCGCACCGGGCGCACCGTGTCCTCCGGCGGTTTCTTGGACGCCCCGCTCGGGCTCACCGTCGCCCCAGGCGGGGACGTGTTGAGCGTCAACGGCGGGAACGGCCGAATCGTCGAGACCACCTCCGGCGGCCGGCAGATCGAGTGGCCGAGCATCGACCAAAGCGGCTCGCCGGCGGGAGCCGGGGCTCTCTTCGGCCTCGCCGTCGTTCCGTCGGGCAAAGGCGTCTACTTCGTGGACGATGCCACGAACACCCTCGACATCTTTCGCTGAGTCCCAGATAACCGGCGACTTAGCCTCCTCCGCGCGTGACGTAGCGCCCGCTCTGGCGGCGAGCCAGAACCTAGCTGGTAGCATTGCCCCTTAGCGGTTCACTACGGGGAGCAGGGGTCGTGTGCAATGGCGGAGGGTGCGCCGATCGTGTTTTTGGGCGCGAGGCCCGTCATCTGCTACGACAACCTGGTGACTCAGCTCCGGACCATTGGCGCGGGATGTTCGATCGGTGCATCCAGCTCAAGTGACTGACCTCGCATTGCCGCGGGTCCTTTATCTGGGCGGCCTCGGACGCAGCGGCTCCACCTTGCTGGAGCGGCTGATGGGTGAGCTACCCACGGTGTGCTCCGTGGGAGAGGTCGTGCACATCTGGCAACGCGGTGTCGTGGAAGGCGAGCTGTGTGGCTGTGGGGAGCCGTTCAGAAGCTGCCCGTTCTGGCGCCAAGTCGGCCAGCTGGCGTTCGGGGGCTGGAGCGCCGTCGACGTGGAGCGAATCGACGAGCTGCGGGGCTCGGTCGACCGGAACCGTTACATCCCGCTGTTGGCCGCCCCCGTCGTCCCTCGTTCCATGCGGACCAGATTGAACGAATATCTCGACTACTACCTGCGGCTCTACTCGGCCATAGCACAGGTGAGCGGCTGCTCTACGGTGGTGGACTCGAGCAAGCACGCCTCGCTGGCGTTCTGCCTTCGCTGGCAGTCCGAGCTCGATCTGCGTGTCGTCCACGTAGTGCGCGACAGCCGGGCCGTCGCCTTCTCCTGGGGCCAGTCCGTCATCCGCCCCGATGCCAGTGCGGTCGGCTACATGGCCACTTACAAGCCGGCGACAGCTGCCATGCACTGGACGGCACAGAATGTCGCCCTGCAACATCTGGCGGGCCGGGGAGTGCCCACGCTGCGGGTCCGTTACGAGGACCTCGTCGCCGCACCAGCTCTCACCGTGAGCCAGATCGCCGACTTCGCCGGCATCGCCACGGGTGCCGGCTCGCTCGGATTCCTCGGCACAGACGACGGCGCTCGTTGGGCGGCACTCGGGCCTGCCCACACGGCCTCGGGCAACCCGATGAGGTTCACCACGGGCAGGATCACGATTCGCTCCGACGAGCGCTGGCGCACCGCCATGCCCGCCGGGGAGCGCAACACGGTCACGGCCCTGACGCTGCCGCTCTTGGCCAGGTACGGCTACGCCGGGCGCGCCGCATGACCGAGTGGCCGTCCGTCGATGTCGTGGTACCGACCCGCGACCGCCCGGAGCAGTTGCGAGCCGCCATCGCCTCGGCGCTCGCCCAGGACTACCCGGGCCAGATCGGGATCATCGTCGTGTACGACCAGAGCCAGCCCGACGAGCGGCTGGCCGAGGACGACAGAGTCCGCGTGATGTCCAACTCTCGGACTCCCGGCCTCGCCGGTGGTCGCAACACCGGCATCTCGGCCTCTGAAGCCGACCTGGTCGCCTTCTGCGACGACGACGACGTGTGGCTGCCGGGCAAGCTCCGCGCTCAGGTGAACGCGATGCGGGCTGCCCCGGGCTCGGAATTCTCCAGCTGCGGCATCATCATCGATTACAACGGGAAGTCGAACGTGCGGCTCGTCGGGCGGGATCAGGTGACTTACGGCGATCTGCTGGTGTCGCGGATGGTCATGGTGCACTCGTCGACATTCCTCGCCGACCGCTCGGCGCTCTTGAACGGCATCGGCCTCTTGGACGAGCAGATCCCGGGGAGCCAGAACGAGGACTGGGATCTTGTCCTGCGGGCCTCCCGGCGACGGCCCATCGTCCACGTCGACGAGCCGCTCGTCCGCGTGGCGTGGGGGACGGCGTCGTACTTCTCCCGTCAGTGGGAGTCGAAGGCCGACTCGCTGAAGTGGATGCTGGAGCGCCATCCGGACATCTCCGCCTCGCGGGGCGCTGCCCGCGTCTACGGTCAGCTCGCCTTTGCCTACGCCTATCTCGGCCGCCGGCGGGATGCCGGCTTGTGGGCGACTCGGGCATTGCGGAAGAACTGGCGAGAGCCTCGCACGCCTTTCGCCCTCGCAGTGGCATCCGGCGTCGTGTCCGGCGACACCGTCCTGCGCCTGCTGCACAACAGGGGACACGGGATCTGACGCCGTCCCACCCGCAGCCGCTCTAACGGCGCCAGCTAGGCACAGCACCCAACCACGCGGTCAACCGCTCGTCGAAGGGCTGGAAGTGATCGTCTAGTCGCGCCCGGAGGCTCTCGGGCATCGAGGCCCGCGCCCGGGCGTTGTTCTGCTCGAAGGGCGGGAATCCGAGCTGGGGCAGCCCGAGGAAGTGAAGCACCCCGGAGTACGTCGCCTCGGGCTCTGAGAAGAAGCTGCCGCTGTCCACGACATGGATGCGATCTCGCCCGAAGTGCCTCTCCAACTCGTCGAGCTGCTCCACGTACTGGCCCCGGCGGCGGTAAGCGTGGTGCTGGTGGCTGTGGCTGTGATAGCCAGGCTCGGCCACGAGGCGTTCGACCTCCCCTCGGAGGCGATCCTCCTCGAGCTCGAGTGCCCTTTCGAAGGTCTCGGTCTCGTAGCCCCTCGCCGACTCGTGGGCGTGCGCTGAGTACGCTCGCTCCACCGGATCCCGCACGAGCACCAGCAGCTTCACCCCCGGCAGGGCGCCGGCGATCCGCGCCGGCACGAGCGGGTGGAACATGTAATAAGGGCTGGACTCGAAGGTGAAGGGGGCAATCCCGAGAGACCGCTGCACGCGTCTGGCGACCGCGGCGGCCGGGAAGTGCGCCCGGTACCAGCCGAGACTGCGCTGCGGGTTCATGTCGAAGTAGTGGACGCCCTTGTGCAGCACCGCCTTCAGCACCGCAGGATGCCAGCTGAGCGCCCGGTACATAGATGTCGTGCCTGAACGCTGCGCGCCCACTATCAGGACCGCCGGCAGCATCCGCCGCCGGCCCGGGAGGCGCCTCGCGGTGACGGCGACCGCCTGCGCGGCGCGCTTTACCGGCGCTGAGGCTGACGGCGACCACCGGTCATCCCTGTTGCTGCTGCGCCCGAGGGCATCGAGGCTCTTCACAGCCGGGAGCACCGCTCCGCCAAGGCGGGGATCAGCCACTCACCGAGACGGCCGAAGACATTTCCCGCCTGCGCCTGACGGTCGACGAGGTAGCGAGTGGCCAGATCAGCGAGGTACACCGTCGAGGTGACCGCCGCCTCGGCAGCGTCGATGCCGAAGGGGGCGAGGAGCGACGGCGCTAGCTGGAGGCACTCGCTAGCCGCCGACAGAGGACTGTGGCGCCCGGAACGGATCCGCGCCTGCAGCCAGTAATGGAGCGCGTCGAACCCGACCGGCACGCCGGTGCGGAACCGCTCCCAGTCCCACACGAGTAGGCCGTGGCTCGTCCTGGCCATGTTCCAGGGCGCCCAGTCCCCATGCGAAGCTCCGAAGGAGAGCGTCGTGTCGCCGGCACGGGTCGCAATGTCCCCGATCACCTCGAAGAGAGCAGATTTGTCGTCGGTCGCGTCCGCTCCCGCCAGATGCTCCACCAGCTCATGCCAGAACGTGCTCGCCGCGAGCGGCCGCTCGTAGATTCCCTCGAGGCCTGCCACCTCGGTCATGGCCCGCATCAAATGGCCGCTCGGGAGCACGCGGCGGCGCAGCCAGACGGGCAGCGGGCTGAGGACGAGCACCGTCAACTCCCCGCAGGCGCCGTAGTGGATGACGCGAGGGACCGTCAGGCTGGACATCCGGGCTTCGCACAGCCGGACGAGCGCGTCCCGCTCTGCCTTGACCAAATCCTTTGTCAGCTGGTTGACGCCTATCTTGGCGTAACCGAAGGTCTTGCCACCCGGTGTGAGCAACTGCAAGATCGGCTTACGGTTGGCCCGGGCAGGGCCGAGGTACAAGCTGACGACGACGTCCCGCCCGAGTTGGTCGCTCAGGTAGGACTCGATCGTGGGCGTACCGGCCGGCACTCGAACAAGGAGACGGTCGCGTAGCACCACTGTGCCGAGCCCGCTGCGGAACACGAGCGAGAGACCCCGAGTGGCGAGTCTCGCCCGCAACGAGCTGGGCTTCCCGTACCGCCGGACGGCGGCGGTGGCCGCCGGCCGCCCGACAGGGACCAGCAGCCTCGGCCGGCGCAGGCCCGGGAGCACGATGAACTCGCTCACGGTCTCGAGCGCCGCCGGCCCGGCCGGCTCGTCGCCCGGGCCGGCCCCGGATCGGACGTCGGCACGGTCTCCCGTCAGCTTGCCGAGGACGCCGGACATGGACACCTCCGCCGGCTCGGGCCAGAGCTGGCAGCTCACAGCCGCCAGGTATGCCGCCCTTTCACCGCCCCCTCTCCTGGCCGGCCGTGCCCGGCCCGGCCGTGCCCCAAGCGCCTGCGCCTCACCGAGCAGGGGACTGCTTGGCGGCCCGCTCAGCTGGCCGGCGGTCTCGGAGGGCGCAACGGGTGGCCTCATCCGGCCCTTCCCTGGGGTCTGTCCATCCCCATCGGAGGTGCCATCACGGGTCATTGGGGGGAACAGGGTGAAAGAAGGGCTGCCGGAGGAGCCCGGCAAAGGCCGAGAGGGCTTTTGAATGAACCGGCAAGCGGTAGGCATACGTCTGGCCGTTGTTGTCGGCGTTGTCGGCGTCGAAGTAGACCAACGCCTTGATCTGGCGGTCCGTCTCGGCCAGCTTCCCTGCCGCAGCCAGCCACGCCGCCCACTTGGACGGATTCCCTCCGGTGCCGAACTCACCGATGATCGCCGGCTTGTCGTGGTGCGACGCCCACTTGAGAAAGGCGCTCGCCTCTTCACCAAGCGAACGGGAGGGTGAAGGGGAGTACACGTCGGCGCACACCCAGTCCACCTCCTTGTCCCCTGGGTAGAAAGCCTGGGCTCTGCCAACTTGGAATCCGTAGCCGGTCGGGCACCAGACCCAGCCCACATTAGTAGCACCCACGGCTTTGAATATTGCGCGGATGTGGTCCCACGCCGCGATGTAGTTCGCCGGCCCGTGTATCGTCCCCTGAAGATTCGGCCGGTCCATCTCGTGGCGGAATTCGATCAGGATGGGATGGCCGAGCGCCTTTACGGCCTCGGCCGTCGCCCGGATCATGGCGTCGTCCTCGCCGGCGACGATCGCCAGCGTGTTCGGGGATCCGCCCCAGGTGAGGAAGAGGACCTTCCCGTGGTCGACGAAGTACTTGTCCTCGCTCGTGGGGAACACGCTGCCCCAGCGGTGGTAGACGTGCACCACCGCGAATGACCCTCCAAGCTCGTGTTCGAAGGTCTCGACGGCAGTGATCTCGCCTTGCTGGCCGTCGCCAGTCGACTGGACGTACGCGCCGAGATAGGCGCCGGTTGCAGGCACGAGGGAGCCACGATAAGAGACCCGCGGGCGAGGCGGGAACGTCGTGGTCCTCGGGGCCACGGATCCGGGAACGACGACGCTGAGCACGACCGCCAACACGACGGCGATGGCGGCAGCGGCGGCGAAGGCGAAACGTCGCTTCCTGTGTGTCACGCCACCGGGCTCGCGCCGCCTCGCGGCAGGTTTGCCGGGGACGACGTGAGGGTCGCTTGGATCAGGCTGGACTGACACGTGGCACCGACAGCTCGCCCGGGCTGGTCAGGCGATCGTCCTGCCGGCCCGCGACGTCCGTATCAGCGATGTCGAGTGCTGCCGAGCTTTTGGCGACCTGGGCATTCTTCCATAGGAGGGCATAGACCAGCATGCTGAGGCCGAGCGGTGCCGGGATGGCGGTGTAGGTGAACATGAAGAGGAACGACAAGAGCAGCATGAGCACCCCGGCGAGACCGTAAGCCGATCGGTCGCGCCGGAAGCGCCAGATGCCGAATGCGAAGAAACCCAGATAGAAGGCCGTCCCCACGAAACCGTTGCAGATGAGGAGCAGCCAGAGCTGGCCGTTGCTTCCCACCGCTTGCTGCCCGCAGACGGGGCAGGCCAGCGACGGCCCGACCGCGATCGATGATGGGCTACCCCGCTGCTGGCGCGTGTCCCCGTACCCGATCACCGGCGAGGCCGCGGCATCCCGAATGGCTAGTTGGGTGAGGTCAGACCGGATCTGGTTGCTCTCCCCGTTATGGAGGCGATCGGTGATGATGGTGTGCAGTGGTGTGGCGAGCAGCAGGAACGCCGTCAGCACGAGGCCGGCCAGCAGGGCGCCGATCATCGCCAGCTTTCCTCTCGCTGCTAGCCGCGCCGCGAGGTAGAGGACTGCGACGGCTGCGCCGATCCATGCCCCCCGGTCAAGCGAGTAGAGGAACGGCGCGATGGCGATGACGGTGGTGCCAGCGGCGATCCGACGCTGCCTGCGCGTGCCGCCGAGCCACCAGGCCGCCAGCAGGAACGGCACCGTGCTGACGAGGACCTCTCCCCACATGTCGGTGTAGTCAAAGGGCGCCTTCGGGCGTCCCTTGGCACTCCCGATGACGTTCTGTATCTGCGACAGGCCCGGGTGCATCGACGCCTGGATGAACGGGTTGGCCTGGATGCTATGGGGCAGAATCAGCAAGAAGGGCGACTTGAAGGAGAAGTGGGAGGCGGCCATGCCCGCCAGCCCCCCGATGGTGGCGTAGATGGCCATCAGGCCGAGCATGTAGGCGAGCTTCCGCCGGGGCAGCTCCTGCTCGGTGAGGTTGCAGGCATAGAGCAGCACAACAGTCACGCCGAGGTAGGTGAGAGTCCGGTTACCGAAGGACAGGAACCGGTGCGACACCGGGCTCGGCACCGTTCCCGGGGCCACCACCGTGAGCACGAGGGCACCGGCCACTGCGCACACGATGAACAGCATCCACAGCCCGAAGCCCCCTGGTGCACGCACCCGGCGTCCATACCTGCGCCAGGCCGCCATCCGCGACAGCATCGGGATGGCCATGATGATCCAGATGAAGTCGGCGATACCGAGCGCCCACCAGATGGGGTACCCGATGAGGATGGCCGAGATGGGCCAAGCCGGATGGGCGGCGAACCAGCCGATGCGCTCTCCCCGGACCCCTTGGTGGCCGGCTGCCTCCGCCGCCTCGGGCTCCACCGCCGTCGTGACCTGATGGGGCGGCCCTGTTCCGTTGCCGAGAGCCTCTACCGCCGGGGCGGGATAGCGGGTCGGGGCGCTCAGCGTGGATCGCATGACGCTGCCGGGCAGCGGGGAGCGCGCCACGAGGGGACTGCCTCCCCGTTTGGCGTTCGGCTCTGAATCCGGGCGGCCCCTGGTCGGCCCACAGTCACGACTGACGTGGTTGTGGCGCCACAGTCGCCGGTGTGGAGGTGTCGCCTGCCGCCGTGGGAACGGCTCCGTTGTCGGTCTTGGCCGGGCTGCCGTTGGAGGCACCGACGATGGCGACGGCCTTGTCAGGGACCTGGCGTCCCGATCCACTGCCCGACCGGGGCGTGGCCCTTGCCGGCCCGCTCGGCTGGCGCGTCTGCGCCCGACGGCTCTTCGGCAAGACGGCCGCGCCGAGCACAGGAACCCGCACCCGGTCGAGGCTGCGGACGCACTCGAGGGCGTCGGGCAGCGTCGTCGAGGCGATCTCTATGGTGACTAGAGCGGCGTCGGCGAACTCGGACAAGGTGAAGCCCGCCGCGTCCTCGGCGACCGATTGCACCTCGATGACCACGTAGCGGGCCACTGCTCTGAGCTCGGCCACCAGGCGCGCCGCCGCGTCGTGCGGATCGGACAGGGCGCCGGATGTGTCGTACCCAGGGGAGATGACCCGAAGCCGCGGGACCGTGGCCGTCCTCCGGGCGGCGTCCGATACGGAGGCGCTTCCCGCCAACAGCTCGGACAGACCCGGGCCGTCCCCGATCCCCAAGAGCTGAGTCGTCAGGCTCCTGCGGCGGTTGGCGCAGACGAGCACCACATCAGATCGGGTCCTGGCCAGGGTGGCCGCCAGATTGGCCGCGACCACGCTGTTGCCGTTCCCGGACGAGGTGCCGCCGACTAGCAGCACATGGTCTCCGTCGTCGAAAGATGTCGCCACAGACTGGGCCAGCTGGGCGAAGGCCTGACCCGCCCGGGAGCTTGGCGGGGCCAGCTCCTTGTGGAGCCCGGCCCGGAGAGGCACCGAGTTGAGCAGGACGGGAAGGCCGAGACGACGCTCGACATCGCGTGAGGTGTGGACGTGGTTGTCGCGCCGGTCCACGATGAAGGCCAGCACGAGGCCGATGACCAGCCCGGCGAGCAGCCCGCTCGGCACGAAGAGCAGCAGACGAGGGCTCGTGGGCGACGTCGGCGGCGTGGCCGGGCTGGCGATGCTGCCAACCGAGGCAGGCGTGAGGCCGGCCAGGATGACAGTCGCCTGGTTCAGCTGGCCCTCCAAGCCGTGCACCGTCACCTCGTCGGCATTGAGCGTCACCGTGGGAGCGATCGCCTGGGGCGCATTCTGCGCATACTTGGAGATGAGTGACTTGAGGGAGTCGATCTGCTTGGACACCGAGGTGATCTTGCTGCCGAGAATCGCCTGGGTGTGGGTGATGGCAGCCACAGCGGTCGTGTACCGGTTCGAGAGGTAGGCGTTGCCGAAGTCATTCGCACACGTCGCCGACGCAGCCGCCGTCGAGGCCCGGCAGCCGATCTGGAGGAACGTCGTGTTGGCGGGGACGGCCACCTGGGTCTCCTTGACGAGATCCGGCAGGCTGAGCGGGGAGTGGAGCTTCTTGTTGGCAAGGGCTGCCACGGTCATCGACTGCACCAGCTGAGCCTCGTTGTCCATGTTCACAGCCGAGTTCGTGCGCCCACCTGTCGCGTTGGCAGTACCCGTGGACGCCGTGCTGCCGTTCGGCACCGCGTTCACCTGGACGAGCACGGTGCCGGTGTAGGTCTTGTGGGCGATCGAGACATAGGCGCCGCCCGCAGCCACTCCGACGAGAGTGACGAGCAGCACGATCCACCAGCGCCGTCGTAGGACCCTGCCGTACTCCGACAGTTCGTAACTGGTCGGTGGAGGTGAGACTGCCATGGTTGAAACGCTCCTCGGGTTGCGCGCTGGTGACCGCGAGTGACGCCCCCCATCACGGCCGGTACGATAAAGGCTTACAAAGCATACGTGACTTTCGCGCCCCTTAGTCCTCGCCCTCACGTCGGGGCGAAGCGCGTCTCGAGTCCTCGAATGTCGGCCGCTCGAGCGCGATGCGCAGGTCGGCGGCGCAGCTGCCTCCATCAGCCGAGGTGGGCGTTCGTCAAGGCGGCCCAAGATCCGGGACCGAAGCGGGAGGCGTTGTAGGCCGGCACGGAGTTGTATCGCTTCTGGAACGCTCGGATCGCCCTGTCGGTGACCGACCCGTAGTGACCGTTGATGATGCCGGAGCTGGGGTAGAAGCCGAGGCGCTGCAGTGCGTACTGCACGATCACGACGCCGAGGCTGCTCTCGTGCCAGACGAGCGTGGGCATGGACGTGGCCGAGCCCCGTGCGCTCGTCATCGCATCCCACGAGCCGGGGCCGAAATGTCCCTCGTTGTGAGGAGGCTGGCAGTGGTAACCCCTCTGGAACGCCCGGATGGCGGCGTTGGTGACCGGGCCGTAGTGACCGTTCACCAGGCCGCTTCGAGGGTAGAACCCCAGCCACTTCAGCCCGTACTGCGCTATGGCGACGCCGAAGGAGTTCTCGTTCGGGGTGAGGGTGGGCGGCGACGGTACCCCGCCGTTGCCGTGGCGCGAGACGCTTCCCACGACGTTGCTCCAGGCATTCTCTGACGCCGCGTCACTGATGACGAAGGTGCCGCTGTGGATCCCGCCCATGTCAGCCGAGTCGTAGAGGGTGCCGTACAGTGCACCGCTCGCCTTGATGTAGGCGCCTACCGATGTCAGCCAGGCGGGGCGGCCGGCGACTGTGGTGGTGTTGAACTCACTGAAGCCGAAGCGCATGTGCGCTGCTCTCGACGCCGCCACGTCAGCGGCCATGAACGAGGCCGGCGACGGGGTGCCCACACCCTTGACGGGATAGGAGTCCCAGCTGATCGTGGAGATGATGTTGCCCGGGGGCAAGTAGCTCTTCCAGCTGCGCCCCGAGTGAGGCAGGACGTCGAAGCCCATCAGCACGAGGGTCGAGTGCAGGTCGTCGTTGTGGGCGGCTCTTGCCATCCCCACGATGTCACCCCAGGCCTTCAAGTAGTCCGACAATGTGAACTGGAGGGCGACGATGTTGTCCTCCGGCTCGTGCCAGTACACGTAGTAGATGGGATAGCTCCTCGGCGCGGTGTCGAAGAAGTTCTCGATGGCGCCGATGGCGGCGCTGTGGCCTGGCGCCGTGTTTGAGATGATCTCCAAGGGAAGAACCTTGAACGAGACGACGATGGCCGACCTGTTGGCCCCGGCGAGGCCTGTGCTCCAGGCGTTTCTCGACGGCAGGCCCGGGCATGTAGACACGCACCACCGGAAGCCGGCCGAACTGGCCGGTCTTTGTAGCCAGATTCGAGGGCGACGAGATCGAGGACCCGAAGAGGGTCGAGCTCCCTGTGGAGGCAGTCGCCGGCATGGCCGGGATGAGCATGAGCATTCCGAGCACGAGGCCGAGGACGCCCCCAACGAGAGCGATCGGGAGCTTCTTGTTCAACATGTGGGGCACCTTCCAGCGTTGTCGCAAGGTAGGGACATCGGCGCCCGCCGAGGAAAGCTTTAGAGCGGGGCCTCGCGGGTGAGGCCTCCCGAGCGGCTCGCGGCTACGCCGATGGCGCGGCTGGAAGGTTGCGTTGCACGCTTGGTGACCTGGTCAAAGCGGGTGGTCCCGCACACGTGGGTGATGAGGCGCCCGGCACCGCAGGACGTCTGTCACGACCACATCGCCGAGGCGGCTGCGGGCGCCGGAAGCAGCTGGTCGAGGTGGCTGGCGCCCGGACCGCGTCGCCGAAGTGACTGCGATCTAGGAACGGTTGGTGGTGACCTCGACCGGTCTGCTCTCCGCGCTGACGTCACCCGCGGAGTCGTAGGCAGAGACCGAGTAGCGATATGCCGTGGCCTCCGTGAGTCCCGTGTCTGTGTAAGCGGGAGTACTCGAGGTGCCGGTCAGCCGGCCGTCGCGGTAGATGTCGTAGCCGGCCACCGTGATCTTGGGCGAGGAGGGGATCCAGCGGAGGTGGACCTCGCTGCCACTGACGGCACGTGCCTTCAGCCCTTCGGGTACAGCCGGCGCTTTGGTGCCGAGGGTGGAGACCCACACCGGGCGGCTGCGGAGGCTGTGCTGCCCGCCGGCGTAAACGGCTGCGACGGAGTATCGGTAGCCCGTCGCCGCTGTGAGGCCGGCGTCGGTGAACGACGTCGTGGTCGAGGCGCCAACCTCGCGGCCGTCGCGGTGGATCCTGTACCCCGAGACAACGGCGCCGGCGGTTGGTGGCCGTCCAGCTGAGGCTGACCTCGGTCTTGGTGATGGCGGTCGCCTGCACATTGGTCGGCACGCCTCGGCTGGCTGTGCCGGGTGTGGAGACGCGCACGCTGTCACTGCGGGCGCTCACGTTCCCGGCGGCGTCGTAGGCGGAGACCGAGAACTCGTAGGCCGTCTTTGCGGTGAGGCCCTTCTCCTTGAATGACGGGGCGACCGAGGTGCCGGCCATGTTGCCGTTGCGGTAGACGTCGTAGCCGGTCACCCCGACGTTGTCCGTAGAGGCGTTCCAGCTCAAGTCGACCTCGCTGCCGCTGACGGCATTGCCGGCCAGGCCCGTCGGCACGGTCGGGCCGTCGGCCTCGAGCGTGGTGACGCTCACGCTGTCACTGCGGGCGCTGACGTTCCCGGCGGCGTCGTAGGCGGACACGGAGAACTCATAGGCAGTGTTTGCTGTGAGGGCCTTGTCCTTGTAGGAGGCGACCACCGAAGTGCCGACCATGTCGCCGTTGCGGTAGACGTTGTAGCCGGTCACCCCGACGTTGTCCGTGGAGGCGGCCCAGCTCAAGTCGACCTCGCTGCCGCTGACGGCGTTGCCTGTCAGGCCCGTCGGCACGCTCGGCGGTTGGGTGTCGCCGCTACCGCTCCCGGCCACGGCGTCCTTCCACGCGTGCTCTGACGGCGCGTCGGAGATGACGAAAGTGCCCTTCCCGCCGAGGCCGCCGTTCTCGCCTGCGTCGTAGAGGGTGCCGTAGATGGCGCCGCTGCCGGAGATGTAGGCGCCTACCGCTGCCAGCCAGGCGGGGCGGCCGGTGACGGTGGTGGTAGCGAACTCGCTGAACCCGAAGGGCAGTCCCGCTTGCTTGGCCGCCGTGACGTCGGCGCCCATGAAGCTCGCCGGTGCCGGCGTGCCCTCTCCGTTCGGGGGGTAGGCGTCCCAGCTGATCGTGGAGATGATGTTCCCCGGGGGGACGTAGCTCTTCCAGTTGCGCCCCGAGTGCGGGAGGACGTCGAAACCCATCAGCACGAGGGTCGAGTGAAGGTTTGTCTTGTGGGCGTCGTCCGCAAGCTTGACGACGTCGCCCCAGGCTTTCAGGTAGTCCGCCAGGGTGAAAGCCCCGTGGGCGATGTTGTCCTCCGGCTCGTGGAAATAGACGTAGTAGATGGGACGCCCGGTCGGCGCGGTGTCGAAGAAGTTCTCGATTGCGGCGATGGCGGCCTTGTGGGCTTGGTCGTTCGAGTCCGAGATGATGTTCTTCGGCAGGGTCTTGAACGAGACGACGATGGCTGATCCATTGGCCCCGGCGAGCCCGGTGCTCCAGGAGTTCGCCGGCGGCAGCCCGGGGAAGTAGACGCGCACGATGGGCAAAGGACCGAACTGGGCTGTCTTTGCCGTGAGGTTCGATTGCGAGGAGACCGAGGACCCGAGGAGGGTTGAGCTTGTATGGGTCGATGCGCTTGCCGCAGTGGCCGGCATGAGAATGAGTATTCCGAGTGCCAGAGCTGAGAGAACGCGAACGAGATTGAGTGAGAGCTTGTTGCTGGGCATTTGTAGAACCTTCCGCCGATGGACCTATCGGCGCGCTCTGGCCAGAGCTTGAACGACCAGAGCAAATAAGGTTCCGCCACCTCTTTAGGCAGCGCCACTAGTCGCAGTCCCACCGGCTATCTCCCAGAGAGAAGCCGCCTCTGTGCTCAGCGCGTATCTACAGCTGCGGCCTGGTCTCCCGGGAGATCTCCGCCAAGTGGCGCACTGCCCGGACCGGACCTCCCGGCGTCCGCCGAAGGCCTGAACTACGGAGCGTCCTAGAACCCCATACGGGCTGCCTCGACGGCCGAGCGGGCCTGCTCGGGCCCACCGAGGTCTACTTCGGCGAAGCTCTTCCTCCCGAACAGGTAGAGGATCAATTCCTGCGGACGGGCGCGGAGGATGGCTACAGGTTGGCCCCGCCGCGCTGTGAAGGACCCGAAGCCGGGCGCCTCCACCTGCAAGCCGGCGCCCGCGATACGCCTCGTCAAGAGCCAGGCCCCGCGGCGAATCAGCGGCCAGAGAGCGGCATCGAGGGCCGGATCCTGCCGCGGCTTCCACTCCGGGACGGCCCGTCTGACGTCCTCGTGATGGATGAAGTACTCGCCGGTGTTCATCTGTGCGTCGACGAGACGCATCGGCATCGGAGGTCCCTCCCGCAGGCTGGCAATGAGGCCGGCGTAGCCGAGCTCCCGCTTGACCGACTGCATGGCACGCTCTGTGAGCGGAGCGAGGCCGCGCACGATGGCGCCAGGAGCGAACAGGGGCTTGCGCTCGCGCACGTACAGATGCGCAGCCAGGTCCGCCGTGGTCCAGCCTTCGCACAGTGTGGGGGCGAGAGGACCCCGGTCCTCCAACAGAGCGCAGAGGGCCTGCCTCTCGGCCTGTGCGATCGAGCTTGCCATAAGACCTCCGTCAAGGCTTGGTAAAGGCCGTTGTTGCCTCGGCGCCAGCGGAAAATGCCGATCGGCCGCAGGCTCTCCCGGCAACGGCTGCACCGTATCGCCGCTAGAACCCCGTCATGGTCGACCGGCAGATCCTGGCCACGAGCGGCGGCATGGTGCCCACGGGTCGGGGACCTTTTCAATGGCGGATCGGCGGCCTGATCCGCTACGCCATGGAGCTGTCCGGGCAGGACGTCCCGAAGGTGTGCTTTCTCAACACCGCCTCCGGTGACAACGACATCGGGATTCGGGCGTGCTACGGCGCTTTCGCCGGGACAACGGCTTCCGTCAGCCATCTTCAGCTGTTCCTGATGCCGAACGTGGACGACGTACGCGCTCACCTGCTCGCGCAGGACGTCATCTGGGTGGGCGGCGGCTCCGTCGCCAACCTGCTGGCGGTCTGGCGTATCCATGGTCTCGACAAGATCATGCGCGAGGCGTGGGAGGCGGGAATCGTCCTGGCAGGGGTCAGCGCCGGATCTCTCTGTTGGCACATCGGCGGCACGACAGACTCGTTCGGGCCCGAACTGCGGACCGTCACCGACGGCCTCGCTTTCCTCCCGTACGGGAACGGGGTGCACTACGACTCCGAAGAGCAGCGGCGGCCTGCCCTGTGGCGGCTCGTGGGAGAAGGCACTCTTCCCCTGTCATTTGCCACAGATGACGGCGTCGGACTCCACTACGTAGGGACGGAACTCGTAGAAGCAGTCGCCGAACTACCCGGTAGGTCGGCCTGGCGGGTGGAAGCCGACGGGCGCGGAGGAGTTGTCGAGGAGCGTCTCATCCCTCGGCTGGTGGAGCCGGTCTGAGGCTCAAGTGGCCGGAGCCGCCCCGAGGCTCGCGTGGCCGGAGCCGCTCATAGCCTCCCGTGGCCGCAGTCGGTCTGACGCTCGGGTGGCCGAGCCGGTCTGAGGCCTGGGTGACCGGAGCCGCCCCGAGGCTCGGGTGCCCCGGAGTGCTCTCCTGCAATAGGGCCGCGGCTCAGACAGGCACGCGCGTCCTTTCGTGATCGAGGAGCCGCTGCTTCAGCTCGAGCCCGCCCCCGTAGCCCGTCAGGCTGCCGGACGACCCGATGACACGGTGGCAGGGCAGCACGAGGGGGATGGGGTTCCGGCCGTTCGCCGCGCCGACGGCCCGGCATGCCGTCGGGCTCCCTATCCTCGCCGCCAGTTGCCCGTAACTCTCCGTGCCACCGTAAGGGATGTCGGCAAGCGCCCACCAGACGCGGCGTTGGAACTCCGTGCCGGCGGGATCAAGCGGTAGCGAGAACTTGTGCAGGCGGTGGTCGAAGTACGACTCCACCTGTTCGAGCGTCTCCAGAATCGCCGCCGGGGTGCCGGTCCGCTCCAACGGCAGGCTCGTGGCGTCGAAGGAACCCGGGAGCTGCAGCAGGTGGAGGGAGTCGTCGTCGCCCGCGGCCATCATCTTGCCTACCGGCGTGTCGAAGACGAACCACTGGTCGCTCGGGCACAGCCTTGCTGTTGTGTTCGCTGTCATGTCGCACTCCTTGAATTGGGTGATTCGGCGCCGGTGGGAATCGCCCCACAGGTCCTGGTCGACGAGCCCTGGCCGGTGAGTCCTGACCAGAGGTATTGGAGGGCATACGCCCGATAAGGCCGCCATTGCTCACTGATCGCCGCCGCTTGCCGTTCGCCGTCCGGCAGCCCCAGTCGGCCCAGGGCCCTCCGGACGCCGAGGTCGCCAGCGAGAAACGCGTCCGGATCGGACAGCGCTCTCATCCTCACGTAGGCAACGGTCCACGGTCCGATGCCGGGAAGCGCGAGCAGCTGACGCGAGACCGCCTCCCGGTCAGCGCCGGGGTGGAGCGCCAGGCGACCGCTCGCCAACTCCTCGCAGAGCCCTATGAGCGCTCTCGCACGAGAACCGGGCATCGCCAGGTCGTCCGGTGACAGGCCGGCGATCACGTGCGGGGTGGGGAACTCTCCCACCACGCTCCCAACCGGGGCGGGCAGCGCCCGGCCATGCTCGAGCACGAGCCGGCCGGCGAGGGTGCGGGCGCCGGGGACACTCACCTGCTGCCCGAGCACCGCCCTGATCGCCAGTTCATTTCCATCGACGTGCCCCGGAACGCGCAGCCCCGGGAGCGCCGTCACTGCCGGCCCGAGCACAGGGTCGCTCCCGAGCACGTCGGCAACGGCGGCGGGATCCGCGTCGAGGTCGAACAGCCGCCGGACGCGGCCCACCGCGGTTGTGAGGTCACGAAGGTCGTCGAGCTGGAGGTTGCAACGTAGCGCCGTATCACCCTCGGCCGTGACCGTGACCACGACGGCGCCGTGGGAGAGGCTCAGCACCCTCCTGTACCACCTGCTGTCTCCTTCCTCCAGCCCCGGCACCGCTCTTTCGGCGAGGAAGGTGAACAGCACTCCGGCCGGCATGGGCCGTCGGAATGCCAGGCGAATGCCGACCGAGACCGTGCCGGCGGAGCTCGCCGGCGCACCGGTTCCGACCGCCGTTGCAAGGGCGCCGATCGCCGGCGCTCCGCCGCTGCTCGCCGACGCACCGCCGGCGCCGGCCAACGGG
Source organism: uncultured Actinomycetota bacterium (assembly GCA_963754255.1). GTDB lineage: Bacteria > Actinomycetota > Acidimicrobiia > Acidimicrobiales > Bog-793 > CAVWEW01. The sequence goes on along the minus strand of CAVWEW010000001.1, from coordinate 74,825 downwards.
CGATGGCGCGAGTGACCCGCTGGGCCCGCGACCGTCCAAGCCGACGAAGAGAGGGCGGGCCTGCCTGGCCGGAGGCGACGGGCACGCTCACGCATAGCCATCGGTGGCTCGTCGAATATCGCCCGCACGGTGTCGTTGAACTGTCGGACGCTGCCGAAGCCAGCGGCAAACGCCACCTCTCCGACTCGCAGATCGGTCGTCTCGAGCAAAAGGCGGGCCGTCTCTGCCCGTTGGGCTCGTGCCAGTTCGAGCGGGCCGGCGCCGACCTCTGCAACCATGAGCCGTTGCAGCTGCCGGGCGCTGTAGCCGAGTTGCCCGGCGAGCCCGGACACCCCCTCCCGATCTACTAGGCCGTCATTGATCGACCGCATCGCCCGGGCGACGACGTCACCTCGCCGGTTCCACTCGGGCGAGCCCGGCGCCGTGTCCGGCCGGCAGCGCTTGCAGGCCCGGAAACCCGCCCGCTGCGCGGCTGCAGACGTCGGGTAATACCGGAGACGGTCCCGCCGGGGCAGGATCGAGGGGCAGCTTGGCCGGCAGTAGATCCCCGTCGAGGTGACGCCGGGGAAGAACCACCCGTCGAAGCGGGCGTCCCGCGCCTTGAGCGCCCGGTAGCAGACCTCCGGGTCGAGCGTCTCAGTCCCGCCGCGGGCGGCGCCGCTGCTGCCGGCGTCGCCGGCGGGCCGCGCTGCACGTCCTGCCGGGCGCTCCTGTCGAGTGGCCATCAGCGCGAGTATCGCACGTGGGTGCGCGGACGTCTGGCGGGTTTCGGACAGGTGATTCGCTTGGATGGCCGAGTTCCCGCGTAGCTGAGCGAGGATGGTGGGTTCCTCGACCAAAGGGAGGCAAGGGCGATGGCGCTGCACACGCATGAGGACGGTGAGGATGCCGGAGGTGAGCTGTCCGTGCGACCTCAATTCTGCGACGAGCTCGAGGCGGTGGTGCCGAAGCTGGAGCTGCCGGATGGCTCGATGCATGCCAGCACGGCCTACCAGATCATCCACGACGAGCTCATGCTGGACGGCAGCGCCCGCCTCAACCTGGCCACGTTCGTCACGACCTGGATGGAGCCGGAGGCGGAGCGCCTCATCAGCGAATGCGCTCCGAAGAACATGATCGACAAAGACGAGTATCCCCAGACGGCGGAGCTCGAGCGGAGATGCTGCAACATGCTCGGCCGCCTGTGGCATGCCCGTGGCGACGAGGAGGCGACTGGCTGCTCGACAACGGGGTCCAGCGAAGCCTGCATGTTGGGCGGTCTGGCCCTGAAGTGGCGCTGGCGCAAGGCGAGGGAGGCAGCGGGGTTGCCTACGGACCGGCCGAACCTCGTGATGGGGGCGAACGTCCAAGTCTGCTGGGAGAAATTCTGCCGCTACTTCGACGTCGAGCCTCGGCTCGTGCCCGTTGGCCCGGACGTCGCCCATCTGACCGCAGGTCCGGCCGTCTCCCACTGCGACGAGAACACAATCGGCGTGGTGGCGATTCTCGGCTCCACCTTCGACGGCGCGTACGAGCCTGTCGAGGAGATAGCGGCGGCCCTCGATGACCTGGCATCGGGCGAGGGTGGGCCCGACATCCCCATCCACGTGGATGCAGCCAGCGGAGGCTTCGTCGCACCTTTCCTCGACGAGAAGATGGTGTGGGACTTCCGGCTCCCGAGAGTGCACTCGATCAATGCCTCCGGCCACAAGTACGGCCTCGTCTACCCCGGGGTCGGCTGGGTCATCTGGCGCGACCGGGCCGCCCTGCCCGACGAGCTCGTGTTCGACGTCGACTACCTCGGCGGGAAGATGCCGACGTTCGCGCTCAACTTCTCCCGGCCGGGATCACAGGTGGTGGCGCAGTACTTCAACTTCCTCCGTCTCGGGCGGCAGGGGTACACGGCTGTGATGCAGGCCTGCCGGGACACGGCGGAGTGGCTCACTTCGGAGATCTCCTCCATCGGGCCTTATCATCCTGTCTTCACCGGTCCGAGGATCCCGGCGATCGCTTTCTCGGTCGACCCTTCGGCCGGCTTCAGCGTCTATGACGTCTCGGAGGCGATTCGCGCACACGGTTGGCTGGTACCGGCTTACCCGATGCCAGAAGGGATGCAGGACCTCTCCGTGCTCCGCATCGTGGTGCGGAACGGCTTCAGCCGCGACCTCGCCGGCTTCCTCGTCCGGGACCTGCAGCGTGTGACGGAACGCCTCCGGGCGAGGAAAGCCGGGCCGAGCGGACCGGATGCGGACGACGCAACAAGGGTCGGCTTTCACCATTGAGCCCCCACGGCCTGCTTGGGGTCCGGCCGCCTCCCCGGAAGATGAGTCATGCGGTACTGCCCCGGCGGTTGGGAGCCTACCGGTTCAGAACGGCTGGCTCCCCGAAGCGGGGATTGTGCTCGTGGCGCCGGGCATCGTTCTCGCGCCGGCGGAGTTGGCCCCCACCATCGCCAGCCCGGTGAGGCGCCGTCCGACCACAAGACCCATCGCTGTGCCCCCGAGCATCGCCAGGATCACGCCCGGCCCGTACGAGTAGCCGACGCGAGTCAAAAAATCGTGCCAAACCGACCCGCCGGTGAACACAGGCCCTTTCTTTAGCACCGGCCACGCCAAGGGCCCGATCACCAGCCAGGCGCCGCAGAGCACGACGAGGAAACCCGCCAAGCCGGCAATTCCTCCACCTCGTCCGTTTCTCAGCGCCGGCACCTTGGTTAACACGATCAGGCCGCAAAGGACCGCAACGGCCCCCGGGGCGAGCCATAGAAGCGAGTGAGGCAGGCTCCAGGTCCATGCCGGCGTGCCTGTGGCTCCGAACTTTATGGCAGGGCCGAGGTACGGGACGATACCGGCCCATGCCCCGAACAGCACCGTCAGGAAGCCGACCAAGGCCAGCGCTCCGCCCCCTTTGACCTTGACCCCGCCGGGCACGCGGACTTTCCGACCAGTCGTGGTGGGCTGTGGGTGCGGCGTGGGCGCCCCCGGGCACCGGCGCGCGCGAATCCGTATCTGCCGGCTCACCGAGCGACGGATCGGCGACCGTGTCAGGTGCGTCGCCCCCGTAGCCGGCCGCTCGATCAGAACCTCCAAGCATGTTCAGCCCTCCCTGGCGCCGCCCCTTTGCCCCCGTTGCCCCCGTTAGGCGATTAGTCACTTCCAGAGGCGGGCATCTCTGTTCTGTGACGCGATACCCCAGCTCACCGTCTTCCATTCTTGTGGGCGCTCGGTGAGTGAAGACCGCTCGGTGAGGGAGGACCACTTCGACGTCATCGTGCTCGGCGGCGGCTCCTCGGCGGAGGCGCTCTGCGAGGGCCTCGCCGGAAGCGGCAAGACCGTCGCCGTGGTCGAGTCGAACCGCGTGGGCGGCGACTGCCCGTTCGTCGCCTGCATGCCCTCCAAGGCGCTCCTTCGCTCGGCGGCGATACGACGCCTGCTGGAGGAGGCCGAGGGGCTCGGGGCGACCGCCGGGAGGAAGGGCGCCGCGGGGAAGCCCCCCGGACAGCTCCGCGACGCTTATCGCGGCGCCGTTATGAGGAGAGACGTGATCGCCGACGGCGGCGACGACGAGGAGCACGTCTCTCAGCTCGTCTCTGCCGGTGTCACCGTGGTGCGTGGTCGCGGTGTGATCGCTGGCGGTGAGCCCCTCACGGTCGTGGTCGAGCAGCCGGGGATGACCCGGCGCCTTTTCTGTGCCGATCTCGTCATAGCCACCGGCTCCCGGGCGGCCTCGGCTCCGGTGGAAGGCCTGGACGAGGCACCGACGTGGACGAGCGAGGAAGCGCTCACGGCCGGCGAACTTCCGCTGCATCTGGCGGTGCTCGGCGGCGGCGCTGTCGGCTGCGAGCTGGCGCAGGCCTTCGCCGGCTTCGGGGTGACGGTGACGCTCGTCGAGACGGCACCGAAGTTGATGGCCGGCGAGGACCCCATCGTGAGCGCAGCACTCGCTGCGCACCTGCGACGAGCCGGCGTCGATGTGAGGACCTCCACAGAAGTGGTCCGCGTGTCGACGGCCGAGGGCCGTGCCCGGTTGTGCTTAAAAGAGGGCGGCGTCGTCACGGTCGAGAGGATCATCGTGGCCGCTGGGCGCCGCCCGTCGATCGACGGCATCGGCCTCGAGGCCCTGGGAATCGCGCCCGGCCCGAGCGGCGAGGTCGAGGTGGATGAACACTGCATGGTGCGGGGAGTACCACACGTCTGGGCGTGCGGCGACGTGACGGCGATTGTCCCATTCACCCATGGAGCCAAGTACCAGGCCGGTGTCGTGGCGGCGAACCTGTGCGGTCGGCGCCGCCAAGCCGACTACCGGGCCATCCCCCGAGTGGCCTACACCGACCCCCCTCTGGCGGCCGTTGGGCTGACCGAGGACGCAGCCAGGGCGGCCGGACGAGACGTGCTCACGGCCACGATGCCGATGAAAGAGACCGCCCGGGCCGCCGCCGACTGGACGATCCTCGACGACGACGGCAGCACGATCAGCGGCGCAGCCGACGGCTGCCTCGTGCTCGTGGCGGACCGTGAACGGGGGGTACTCGTCGGGGCATCAGCTGTCGGGCCGGCCGCCGACGAGTGGATCAGCGAGTTGAGCCTGGCAGTTCTCGCCGAGGTCCCCCTCGGCCGCCTGCGCGATCTCGTCCATCCCTTCCCGACCTACTCCGAGGCGGTCGACCCACCCCTGAGCGAACTGCTGGCGGCATTGGGCTGATGAGCCCAAAGTTGACGCCGCGCCGCGAGATGCCATCGTCGCCGGCGGCTGGGGCATGCAGTTGTCGCCGGCGCGCCGCGGCACGCAATCGTCGCCGTCGCCGGCGGTGCAGGTAACGTTCAAAGCGGATGCTGACGTACCGAAGTCCCGGAGGACACTAGATGAAGACGACCGTAGACGACCCCACCTCGCCAGGCCCATCGTCGGTGGCCGCCGCTGATGATCCCGCCGCCGACGCGGCCACAGCCCCGGCAGACTCGCCGTCGGGGACGGATCCGCTCGACCTCGAGGCCGTCGACGCGCTCGAATTCTGGGTCGGGAACGCCAGGCAGGCGGCTCACTTCTACCGCACCGGGTGGGGTTTCCGCTTGCTGGCCTACGCCGGACCGGAGACCGGGATACGCGACCAGTGCTCATACGTTCTCGAGCAGGGGCGGCTTCGCCTCGTGGTCACCTCCTCGATGCGCGAAGGCACCGAGATCGCCCGCCATGTCGCCCGTCACGGCGACGGCGTGCGGGACATCGCCCTCCGGGTAGCCGACGCCGCGGCGGCCTACCACGAGGCGGTCCGGCGGGGGGGCGTCCCGGTGCGGCCGCCGTGGGAGGAGAAGGACGACCACGGGATAATACGGCGAGCGTCGATCGCCGCCTTTGGAGAGACGGTCCACACTTTCGTGGAACGGGCCGGCTACACCGGTGTGCACGCGCCGGGTTTCGAGCCGCGGGAGTCCCTCGCCGATCCTCTTCCTGACCCCGGCCTCGTTGACTTCGACCACTCCGTCGCCAACGTGGAGCTGAACCGGATGAACTTCTGGGTGGAGTTCTACGAGAAGGTGCTCGGCTTCCGGCTGATCCAGGGCTTCACGGACGAGGACATCGCTACGGAGTACTCGGCCTTGATGAGCAAGGTCGTCTCCGACGGCGTCGGCCGCATCAAGTTCCCCATCAACGAGCCGGCTCCCGGAAAGAAACGCAGCCAGGTCGAAGAGTACCTCGACTTCTACAACGGCCCAGGCGTTCAGCACGTGGCGATCCGGACCGACGACATCGTGGCCTCGGTGAAAGCGATGGAGGCTCGGGGAGTCGAGTTCATCCGCGTGCCGGACACCTACTACGACGATCTGCGGGGGCGGTTTGCCGACCTCGACCTCGATATCGACGAGCTGCAGCGTCACGCAGTCCTGGCCGACAGGGACGACGAGGGTTACCTGCTTCGAATCTTCTCCCGCATGAACCAGGACCGCCCCACGGTGTTCTTCGAGCTGATCGAGCGGCACGGCTCGCAGGGCTTCGGCAACGGGAACTTCAAGGCCCTGTTCGTCGCTCTCGAGCTCGAGCAGGACATGCGCGGCAACCTCTGACAGCCGACCGCCGGGATGGTCGCCGGCGTCTCGGTGACGGCGCTTCGACAAAGGAGGATCGTTGCCCTACTACCGCAGGGTCGGTGACATCCCGCCCAAACGGCACCGGCAGTTCCGGAACGGTGCCGGGGAGCTTTATGCCGAGGAGCTGATGAGCAGCGCCGGCTTCTCCGAGGAGAGCGCCTTGCTTTATCATCGCCGGCCGCCCACCGAGATCGTGGCGGCAGAGCTCGTCGAGATGGAGCCGCAGAGGCTGCACGAGAATTCTCCCGTGCTCCCCCGCCACTTCCGCCTGCACCACTGCAAGGAGGGCGGTGATGTCGTCACGGGACGCACCGTCATTCTCGCCAACGACGACGTGCGGATCTCCTATGTCGTCGCCCTCGGCGCGAGCCCGCTGTTCCGCAACGCCACAGGCGACGAGCTCATCTACATCGAGGCGGGCTCCGCCCGTCTCGAGTCCGTCTTCGGCCTGCTCGAGGCACGGGAGGGCGACTACGTCGTCGTGCCGGCGCACACCACTCACCGGTGGGTGGTCACCGGCGACGGCCCGGCGCGGGTGTTAGTGGCCGAGGCGGCCGGCCATCTGAACGTCCCGGCCCGCTATCTGAGCACCCGAGGCCAGTTGAAAGAAGGGGCGCCCTACTCCGAGCGTGACGTGCGTGGGCCGTCAGCCCCGCTACTCGCTGCCGACCTCGAGGACGCGGAAGGGGGCACCGGCCAACCGGGGTTAGGCAGCCTGAGCGGATCAGCGGCACCCGGCGCGGGCAGCTCGCACCGAGACGGCGTGCCGGTGCTGGTGCGGACGAAAGCCGGCCTCACCTGTTACTGGTACGCCTTCCACCCCTTCGACGTCGTCGGTTGGGACGGGTGCCTCTATCCATGGGCGCTGTCGATCCACGACTTCGAGCCGATCGTCGGGCGCGTCCACCAGCCGCCGCCCGTCCATCAGACGTTCGCGGGACCGAACTTCGTGGTCTGCTCGTTCGTACCCCGGCCATTCGACTTCGACCCGGAGGCGGTGCCGGTCCCTTATGCCCATGCGAATGTGGACAGCGACGAGATGCTCTTCTATGTCGGGGGAGACTTCATGAGCCGGGCCGGCTCGGGCATCGGCCAAGGGTCGGTCTCACTGCACCCTTCGGGCTTCATCCACGGCCCGCAGCCGGGCAGCGTCGAGAAGGCGCTCGGGCAACCCGGGACCAACGAGCTCGCCGTCATGATCGACACTTTCCGGCCCCTGCGCCTCGGGCAGGCGGCTTTGGACGTCGAGGATGAGGCCTACCCGTGGACGTGGGCGCGCCGGGGCTGACGCGTCCACGGCGGCGGGAGCTGAGTCGGCGGTGGCCCGGGGCGGCCAGGCAAGGACCTAACCACGCGCCGACGAGGCCGGAGGCGAGGTGAGCTCTCCCGTAGATGACAGTCGGCGGACCGCGGGGCGGGGGGTCTGGCGGACGGTCGTCAGGTCGGTCTTCACCATCGATTGGGGCCAGATCGAGCTCGGCGGTGCGATCCGCTGCACGATAGGAGTGCTCGTCCCGCTCGTGGTCGGGCTCGCCTCAGGCGCAGTGGCCGACGGCGTGGCGGCGGCGGTCGGGGCACTGTCCGCGGGTTTTGCCTCCTTCCAGGGCGCTTATCGCTCGAGGGCCTCACTCACGGTCCTTGTCGCAGCGGGCATGGCTGTCTCGACGATGGCTGGCGCCCTCGCCGCGCGAAACGCCGTCACGGCCGTGTTGGTCACCGCCTTGTGGGGCGGCATCGCCGGGATGATGGTCTCGCTCGGCCAAGGCGGCCTGGTGACCGGCCTGCAGTGGGTGGTCGCAGAGCTGATCGTCGGGACGATTCCGATGACGCTCGCCCAGGCGGCGGTCCGGGCCGGGATGGTGATGGCGGGCGGCATCATCCAGACCGTCCTCGTCGTCGCCCTGTGGCCGGTGAGGACATATCGCTTCGAGCGCCGGGCAGTGGAGGCGGCATACCTCGACCTCGGCTCGTTGGCGGCGAGCGTCACCTCGGGAGAGGCCCTCTCCCCGGGCGCCATCACGCTCAACGAGGCGCGCCAAGTCCTGGAGGATCCGCAGCCCTTCAGCCGTACAGCCCAGCTGCTGGCCTTCCAGGCCCTCGTCGACGAGGCCGAGCGGATCCGGGCCGAGCTCGCCGCCCTCGCCCGGCACCGCTCGAGGCTGGGGGACGGACCGGCGAGAGGTGCCCTCGACAAGCTGCTCGGCGATGTGGCGGTGACACTTCGTGCCGTCGCCGTCGCCGTCGGCCATGACGAGCCTCCTCAGCTGGCCCAAGCCCTCGCCACCGACCTCGCCCGGGACTCCGAGGCGCTCGAGCAGGTGCTGCGGGAGAGCGACATGTCAAGCTGGGTCCGTTCCGAGCTGTCCGCCGCCACCACGGCCCTCGCCGGCCAGCTCCGCAGCGCCGTTCACGTCGCCGCCCGCCGTTCCGGCGGTCCGGGCCAAGTGGGGCCCGGTGGCCGGGAGCTGCCCGCACGCCGAAGCTCACCGTTGCGGATGCCTGTAGAAACCCTCTCGGCGAACCTCTCCTGGCAATCGGCTGCCTTCCGTCATGCCGTCCGGCTGGCGGCCACGCTGGCGGTGGCGACGATCATCGACCGTGTGGCAGCGATTCCGCACGGTTACTGGCTACCGCTGACGGTGCTCGTCGTCCTGCGGCAGGACTTCACCTCGACAGCCGTCCGAGGGCTCAGTCGCATCCTCGGGACCATCGCCGGGGCCGCACTGGCGACCCTGCTGGCGGCCCTGCTGCAGCCGGACAATGTTGGCCTCACCGTGCTCTTCACGATCTCTGTCTTCGCTTCTTACCTCGTCGTGCGGGCGAACTACACCCTTTTCTCCATCACCGTGACGTCCTACGTCGTGTTCCTGCTGGCCTTCGTGAAGCTGCCCGAGCTCTCGGCGGTCACCTACCGTCTCACCTCGACTCTGCTCGGGGGGGCCATCGCGGTCGTCGCCTACCTCTTGTGGCCGACCTGGGAGTCGCGCCTTGTCGGCCCGCAGCTGGCGGATCTGCTCGAGGCGCAGGCCGACTACTCCGGGGCGGTGCTCGGCGTGTTCGTCGACCCGGCCGGGGCTGACCGCCGCCGGCTGGGCGAGCTGCGGTCGGCGGCAAGAAGAGCACGTTCAAACGCCGAGGCGTCACTCGACCGGATGACGGCGGAGCCGCCGAGAGCCGCCCGCTCCGTCCCGATCAGTCCCAGGCACGCGACGAGCGTGCTGGCGGCTGCTCGCCGTTTCGCCCTGGCGGTGCTGACGTTGCACTCGGATCTTCCCCCAGTCGACTTTGTGCCGGTGCCGGAGATGACACCGCTGTCACGGGGCATCGGTGGCGCGACCCGAGGCAATGCCGCCCGCCTGCGGACCCTCGTCCCGTCGTCGGGCCTCCATCCGGTCGCCGGCGTCCGCTCCGCGTCGTCTCGGGGTCAGCAGCTGCTGGCGCAACGCTTCGGTTCGGAACGCTCCGGTGCCGGGGCAAGGCTTGATCGGTCGGCGGGGGTCGGTCGGGGTCGGCGGCGTCGGCGGCGGGTCGGCCGGCGGGTCGGCGGCGGGGTCGGCCGGCGGCGGGGATGGTGAACAAGCACCCCGGCCCAGACGACCGGGTCCCGGCGACGCAGCGCCGGCCGCGCCAGGCGGGCCAACGCAAAGCGGCTCAGAGCGGCGCCGCCCCACGCTTCGGGAGCTCCACACCGAGATGGCTCATCAGCTACAGCATCGGATGGCATCTGCCGGTCGCGAGGCCGATCTGTTAGGCCTTCTCGTTGCTGAGACCGACCTCATGGTGGACAGTGTGAACACGGTCTCCGAAGTGCTCGGCCGCACGTCGACGCCTCTTGGAGAGGAATCGCTGCAATAGGCAGCAAGCAGATGAGCCATCACATCCGCGCAAGGCCGTTGGACTGCAGCCGGCCTCCACCTTTAGGGTGTCCGCCATGGCCAAGCCCGCTGCCGGCAAGGGCAGCCGCGCATCGGCGGGGAGTGCCGCCGGCAAGGGCAGCCGCGCATCGGCGGGGAGTGCCGCCGGCAAGGGCCAGAGGGCAGCGAAGGCGATCGCTCCGGCCTTCTCCCGCGACGCCGAGCTCGAGGCGCTCGCCGACTCCTGCGAGCGGTATTTGAGCGGAGACGGGCCCCGCCGAGCGGACAGCCTCCTCGCCACCATCCCCGCCGACACCAAGGTCGACTACTACGGCATCGGCGGGGTCGTGGGTGACCTCGAGGCCGAGGTGGCCTCGCTCCTCGGGAAGGAGGCAGCGCTTTTCCTGCCCAGCGGGACGATGGCACAGCAGGCCACCCTGCGGGTCCATGCGGATCACAGAACGAGCCGCAGCATCGTCTTTCACGCCGCCTGCCATTTGGAAACGCACGAGGAGCGTGCGTACCAGCGTCTGCACGCCCTCTTCGGCGTGCCCATCGGGTCGCTCCACGAACCGCTCACGTCAACCGGGCTGGCCCAAATCCACGAGCCCGTGGCGGCCTTGCTCCTCGAGCTGCCACAGCGAGAGCTCGGCGGCACGCTTCCGGAGTGGGACGAGCTCGTCGCCCAGGTTGCCTGGGCTCATGAGCGGGGCGCGGCCACTCACCTCGACGGCGCCCGACTGTGGGAGGCAGCGCCCTACTACGACAAGGTCCACGGCAAGTCGCTGCAGGACGTCGCCGGTCTATTCGACACGGTCTACGTCTCGTTCTACAAGGGCCTCGGCGGCATCTCCGGATGCTGTGTGGCCGGCGACGCCGAGGTGATCGAGGAGCTCGCCGTCTGGCGGACCCGCCACGGTGGCCGTTGCTTCATGCTGTGGCCCTACGCGGCCTCTGCCCTCACCGTGCTTCACTCCAGACTCCCGCTCATGGCAAAGTGCTACCGGCATGCCGTCCGCCTCTCCCACGCGCTGGGCGACCTTCCCGGCGTCGAGGTTCTCCCCCAGCCCGCACAGACGCCGATGATGCACCTTCGCCTGTCAGTGGGCCTCGAGGAGATGCGGGCTCGGGTCGTGGACATCGCCGAGTCGGAGCGGATCTGGACCTTCTCGCGCCCCTTCTTCTCTGAAGGACCGATGCTGCAGCGAGTGGAGCTCCAAGTAGGGAAGGCGACGCTGGAATTCGATCCGAGCGAGGTGCGCCGGCTTCTCGGGCAGATCGTCGGCGCGCCGGTGACCAACGGCAGGACGGCGGAACGCACGAGGGCGGCCACGGCCGCTTCGTGAACATCGCCTCCCCTCAGTGACGTGAGGAGGGCCGATCCCGCCATGGTGCCACGCGCACGATCGGACGGCAGGGTCCGTGTCGAGTCCGGCATCGGTAGCCTCCGGAGGCGATGGAATCGGCAGAGGCGATGAGTCCGGCAGAGGCGCTGCGGCGGGTGGCATTCCTGCTCGAGCGAAACCGGGCGGAGACCTACAAGGTTCGTGCATTCCGCCGCGCGGCGGCGGCTGTCGACGAGGCCGGATTGGACCGGTTACAGGCGCTGGCGGCATCTGGGAGGCTGAAGGATCTCGACGGCGTCGGCGACACCACCGCCCGTGTCATAGCCGAGGCGCTGGCCGGTGACGAACCGGCCTATCTGATCGAGCTTGAGGGCGCGCCAGCCCCCATGGAGGTGAGCGAGGGTGCCCGGCTCATCCGCTCGTGGCTCCGAGGCGACTGCCACTCGCACTCGGACTGGTCCGATGGAGGAAGCCCCATTCTCGAGATGGCCAAGACGGCGCGGGACCTCGGCCACGAGTACGTCGTCCTCACCGACCACAGTCCGCGCTTGACGGTCGCCCACGGCCTCGATGCGGAGCGGCTCCGCCGGCAACTGGATGTCGTGGACGATGTGAACGAGCAGCTTGCCCCGTTCCGCCTGCTGACCGGCATCGAGGTAGACATCCTCGAGGACGGCTCGCTCGACCAGGACGAGGAGCTTTTGGCCCAGTTGGACGTCGTGGTGGCGAGCGTTCACTCGAAGCTGCGAATGGACTCCCCCGCCATGACGCGCCGCATGGTGGCGGCGGTGCAGAGCCCGCACGTCGATGTCCTCGGCCACTGCACAGGGCGGCTCATCGTCGGGCGAGGCCGGCCGCCGAGCACCTTCGATCCGGCTGCGGTCTTCGCTGCCTGCGCCGAAACGGGAACCGCCGTCGAGATCAACTCCCGTCCAGAGCGACGTGACCCGCCGCCTGAGCTGCTCGCGAAGGCGGTCGATGCCGGCTGCGTCGTCACGATAGATACCGACGCCCATGCCCCCGGACAGTTCGAATGGCTCGTGCTCGGCTGTGAGCAGGCAGCCGAGGTGGGACTCACCGCGGAACGCATCATGAACACCCGCCACGTCGCCGGGTTGCTCGCCTGGACGGCGTCACACGCCGCATCCTGAGCGCAGGTGACGGCCGCGGGTGTCGGATGCAACGCCGGCATCGGGGGACGCGGGTAGAGACGCGGGACATGCTCTGGAGCGGAGGCAAGAAACACCACGCCCTAGCGACGAGCCATGAGGTCATCGCGGTCTCGCATCTCTTCGATGGACAGGCGAAGGACCACGCCATCACCCCCGTGGGTGACCGACGGAGGCTCCAGGTGCCGCGGCAGAACCTGACTAGAGAGGCCGGTCTGGATGTGCTGAGCACCGCTCCGCTCGTCAGGAAGCGCCCGGGGCCACCCACTCCCACGCCCCCGGCTTCCCCCGGATCGTGTAGCCGTGGTGGGTCTTGAGAGCGTGATGCTGGCGGCAGAGCCGGCACAGGTTGTCGAGCGACGTCGGTCCACCGAGAGCGAACTCGGCGATGTGATCGATCTCGAGCCCGAAGGACCGCCCGCAGCCCGGCACGACGCAGTACGGGTCCCTGTACTGAAGCGCGGTGCGTTGGTGGGCGGTAAGTGTGCGGCCGAAGTGAACGACAGTGTGCACGTCGATGCCATCTGTGATGACAAGCTTCAAGAAGCAGTCCGTGAGGACCTCGCGCGCCGTCGAGACCGGAACGGGGCCGACCCGCCAGGAATCTCGCAGATCTCACCGGCGGAGGTCTCGCCCCGCCGAAGAGCCGTCAGGTCGACCCTCAAGATCACTATCGCGGGTGGCACGGCCCGTCTCGCACCTTCCCGGTACCGACGAGACGAGCGCCACCTTCCCGGGCTTGCACTCCGGGAGGAGACGACGGCCTCGTCGAAGAACCGGTCAGCCCACGGCTGCAGGCTCGCCAAAGTCGAGCGCCGGCGTCGGGCGGCAAGGAGAAGCGGCCTTTTGTGGCGCCGTCCGGGCCATTCCAGATGCGCAGATGCCGTTCCCGCCGGTTCCGCTCGTATCGTGCCTCGGCCTCCTCGGCCGAGCGGGCGGCCGCCTTGACCCGCTCGCACTCGTCGCGCAGCTCTCTCAGCGAGCCGCTGCGGGCGCGGGCAAGGAGCCCTTTTCCGCGCTCGGGTCTGCCGACGCCGCCTCGGCGATGTTCTCGGCCTGCGGTGCCGAAAGCTGTCCGGAGCGAAACGCCCGCGTTGTCTCGTCGAGCCAGGCAAGGCGCGAGCCAGTCTCGAGCTCTGCTCTTGCCTGATGTACCGGCTCACCGGACTTCTCGGCCAGCCAACTCGAGGGATCCTTGTAGCCGGCTGCCGTGGAGCTTCCCTTCTGAAGCCCTCACGGCAGAGATCGTCTTCCCGGCGTGGCAGAGGCGCTCTCCTTTTATAAATACCTCCAAGAGCAACGCGGCATCTTCACAGGTGATAGCGCTCAGCTCGAGCGAGGAGACGACATCGTCGATGCTCTGGACTGCAGCGTCGAGGCTCGCCAGGGACATGCCAGGACTCCTTTGACAAAGGGAGCTACAGAGGCGCCATGCGCGAGACGGTCGCGAGCCGGTGGGCCAATTGGCCGGGCAACGAACGAACGTTCGTATGATAGCACCAGGCTGTTCGCTGCCTGAGGCGTGGCCTTCTGGCAGTTCCCGGCGGAGGCTCTTACTTCACCTTCGCGAGTGCCTCGTTCAGCTGGAGGACATTGACGTAGGGGGAGCCGAAGAATCCGAGATAGGCCCCGGCGGCGTGCTCGGCCACGAGATGATGGATCTTCCACGCTGAGAGGTGGTTGGCTCTCGCCACTGCGTTCACCTGAGCATAAGCATCGGCCGGCGTGATGTCCGGGTCGAGTCCGCTCCCGGAGCCCGTCACGAGGTCGTTCGTCGGGGTGATGCCGTCTTTCTTCAGCTGGGCGACACGTTGCTGCACCTGCTGGACGAGGATCTCCGAGCGCGGGCCGAGGTTCGTGGGTCCGGAGAGCAGCGGGTTCGGCGTCTCGTCTCTGCCCTGGAACCACTTCGGACCGGTCCATGCCTGCCCGAGCTCCGTCGAGCCGTAGGCGGTCAGCGACCCGTTCGCCTGGTGGGAGAAGAACAGCTGGCCCACTCCCGTCTCGACGAGCGTGTAGACGATGCAGAGAACTACGAGGACCACTGTTATGGCGACGGCTCTGCGAAGGTTGACGAGCATCAATAGGCCCCCAGGGCAACAAGGATCAGGTCGATCAGTTTGATGAAGATGAATGGAGCGATGATCCCTCCCACTCCGTAGATCCAGATGTTCCGTCGGAGGATCTGTTGGGCGTTCGACGGCCTGAACCTCACTCCCTTGAGTGCGAGCGGGATCAGGGCGACGATGATGAGAGCGTTGAAGATGACCGCCGACAGCACCGCATCTGCCTGGCTGTGGAGGCGCATGATGTTGAGAGTCGTCAGCTCGGGGTAGGTCGCCACGAACAAGACCGGGATGATGGCGAAGTACTTGGCGACGTCGTTGGCGATGGAGAACGTCGTGAGGGCCCCACGGGTGATGAGGAGCTGCTTTCCGATCTCGACGATGTCGAGCAGTTTGGTCGGGTTCGAGTCGAGGTCGACCATGTTGCCCGCTTCCTTGGCCGCCGTCGTCCCGGTGTTCATCGCCACGCCGACGTCGGCCTGTGCGAGGGCCGGGGCATCGTTCGTGCCGTCTCCGGTCATGGCGACGAGCTTCCCGCCTTCCTGCTCCGACTTGATGAGAGCGAGCTTGTTCTCCGGCGTCGCCTCGGCGAGGAAGTCGTCGACACCGGCCTCTGAGGCGATGGCGGCCGCCGTGAGCGGGTTGTCGCCCGTGATCATCACCGTGCGGATGCCCATCGCCCGCATCTCGGCGAAACGCTCGCGGATTCCCTGCTTCACGACGTCCTTCAGCTCGATGACGCCGAGCACGACCGGCCCGTCGGCGACGACGAGCGGCGTCGAGCCAGCCCGGGAGATGCGCTCGACGATCGGGTCGAGGTCACTCGGCACGTTTCCGCCGCCGGCGGCCACCCACTGTTTGATGGAGTCGGCGGCTCCCTTGCGCACCTCCCGGCCGTCGAGATCGAGACCGGACATTCGTGTGACAGCGGAGAACGGGATGAAGGTGTGGTTGGCCCCCATGTCACGTTCGCGGATGTCAAAGCGGTCCTTTGCGAGCACGACGATGGAGCGGCCCTCCGGTGTCTCGTCGGCGAGAGAGGCAAGCTGCGCCGCCTCTGCCAGGGACTCCTCGCTGATCCCGCCAACCGGAAAAACACCCGAGGCCATCCTGTTCCCAAGCGTGATCGTTCCGGTCTTGTCGAGAAGCAATGTCTGGGTGTCGCCGGCCGCCTCAACCGCACGACCGCTCATGGCGAGCACGTTGCGCTGAACGAGCCGATCCATGCCGGCGATGCCGATCGCCGACAGGAGCGCCCCGATCGTGGTCGGAATGAGGCAGACGAGCAGCGAGATGAGAACGACGACCGACACGGTCGCTCCCGCGTAGTGCCCGAAAGGCTGCAGCGTGACGACGACGGGCAGGAAGATGATCGTCAACGCGGCGAGCAGGATCGTGAGAGCGACCTCGTTCGGTGTCTTCTGACGGCTGGCCCCCTCGACGAGAGCGATCATCCGGTCCATGAAGGTGTGGCCGGGCTCCGCCGAGATACGCACCACGATCCGGTCGGAGAGCACTTTCGTGCCGCCGGTGACCGCCGAACGGTCACCACCGGACTCCCGGATGACCGGCGCGGACTCACCCGTGATCGCTGACTCGTCGACAGAGGCGATTCCCTCGACGATCTCGCCGTCGGACGGGATGATGTCGTTCCTCTCCGCCACGACGAGGTCGCCTTTCTGCAACGCCGCTGCCGGCACGAGCTCCTCCGTGCCACCGAGCGCTGAGAGGCGCCGGGCGCCGGTGTCTGATCGCATCTTCCGCAACGTGTCCGCCTGTGCCTTGCCCCGCCCTTCGGCGACCGCCTCGGCAAAGTTGGCGAAGATGACGGTGAGGAACAGCCAAACGGTGATGCTCCAGTCGAAGATGCCCGGATGTGCCACCGATTCGACGAACGTCACGGCCGTGCCGATGAGGACGACGAACATGACCGGGTTCTTTATTTCGAGCCGGGGATCAAGCTTCTTGATCGAGTCGACGAGGGCCGGCCCGATGATCGCGGGGTCGAAGAGTCCTCGCTTTGTGGCAACCCCGCGAGGCGCGCCGGGCGCGGGGGGCGCCGCCGTCGCGGCAACCGCGGTCGCCGTCCCCCACGTCCCATCCGCAACCGTGCTGTTGCCCGCTGCCGGGCCTGTTGCTCCGGAGGCCGCCGGTTGGGTGTTCTCGGTAGTCATGAAGAAAACGTCCTTTGGGCGTAGGCGAACGCGCCGTTCACGAGATGGTGAGTCGCTTGCAAGGCCGGAGCGATGGCGATCGGCTTCCCGAAGAACTTGTGGTGGATCAGCTGCTCGACGATGGGGCCGAGGGCGACGGCTGGGAAGAAGGTCAGCGCGCCGACGATGAGGATGACGCCGAGAAACAGCCCGACGAAGACCGGTGTGTCGGTCCTGAACGTGCCGGCACCAGCAGGTGAGACGCTCTTCTGGGCGAGATAGCCGCCGAGAGCCACGGCCGGGATCATCTCGGCGAAGCGTCCGAAGTACATCGCGAGAGACTGGATCACGTTGTAGAAGGGCGTGTTTGCGCTCAACCCGCCGAAGGCGGAACCGTTGTTGTTAGCCGGAGACGTGATGCCGTAGAGGATCTCGCTGAAGCCGTGCGGCCCCCCGTTCGAGGGGCCTGCCCGGCCGGCATGGACCGAGACGGCGATCCCGGCGAAGATGAGGACGATCATCGGCATGACGAGGACCAACAGGGCGGCGAGCTTCACCTCCCGTGCCTGGATCTTCTTCCCCAGATACTCTGGTGTTCGGCCCACCATCAGGCCGCCGATGAAGACTGCGATGATCGCGAAGGCGAGAATCGTGTACATGCCGGCGCCGGCGCCCCCAGGCGACACCTCGCCGAGCATCATCCCGGTCAGGAGCGCCATCCCCCCGATCGGGGTGAAGGAGTCGTTCGAACCGGACACGGATCCCGTCGAGGTCTGCGTGGAGGCAACGTCGAATAGCGTGGTCTCCGCGACGCCGAAGCGGACCTCCTTTCCTTCCATGTTGCCGCTCGGCTGGTATGTCACACCGCCAACCGCGACAGCTGGATTGCCCCGGGACTCGGCATACTGGGCAAAGGCTGCCCAGGAAACGAAGAGGATCGCCATCGTGGCTAGCACGGCAACGCCCTGGCGGAAGCTTCCGACCATTTTTCCGTACATGTAGGTGCTCGCGGTGGGAATGGCCAATAGCAAGAGGAGCGAGAGCCACTGCGTGAACGCTGTCGGATTCTCGAATGGATGGGCTCCGTTGGCGTTCGTGTAGCCGCCGCCGTTATTGCCCAGCTGCTTGATCGTTGTCATCGAGGCCTGCGGCCCGCGGGGGATGCAGGAGTGAACACCGTTCAGGACGTTGTGGAAGCAGGCGGGGCCGGCGAGCGTCTCGACTGCTCCCTGGCCTATATATACGACTGCCGCCACAGCGGCGATCGGCAACAAGATGTAGAAGACGCCGCGGGTGAGGTCGACCCAGAAGTTGCCGACGGTGGAGGAGTTCCTTCGGGCGATGCCGCGGATGAGCGCAACCATGACGCACATGCCGGCGGCGGCCGAGAAGAACTGCTGTCCGACAAGTGCCACCATCTGGGTGAGGTAGGACATCGTCGCTTCGCCGACGTAGTTCTGCCAGTTCGTGTTGGTCACGAACGACGTCGCAGTGTTGAAGCTGAGAGCGGGACCGACGGCCCCGAGGTGCTGCGGGTTGAGTGGCAGCGATCCTTGCAGGCGCTCGAACCCGTACACGACGAGGATGGCGAGACCCGAGTAGATGATCAGCGAGGCGGCGTAGCGCTGCCAGCTCTGCTCCACCTCCGGGTCGACGGCGAGCATCCGGTATATGGGGCGCTCCAACCAACCGAGCCAGTGGACCCGGCCATCGAAGACCGCTCCCATGTAGGAGCCCAGGTAGCGCCAGGTGAGGCCGAGTGCCACCAGGAGCGCGACGACGTAGACGGTGAAGCGCATCAGAACCACTCAGCCCGGAACATCGCCACCCCGAGGTAGAAGAAGACCAGGATGGAGAGGGCCAGGAGCAGGCCTTGCACTACGGTCATATGCGCTCGAGAAGCCACACCATGGCGAGCATGGCCGCGGTGAGCGCCACCGTTCCGATGATCACGAAGAAGTCACCCATGGCGACATGTTGCCGCCTTCCTCCGTCAGCGAACCGTCAATACTTAGGAATCGCCGTCAACAAGCTGTCAACGGCGTTGCAGGTCGCCGCAGCAGCCCGGGCGAAGCTCGTGGCTCGGCTGTCCGGAGTTCAACAGAGCCTGCATGCCCGGCTCCCGCCAGCACCGGTCCCGGCCAGCACCAGCATCGGACCCGCCAGCACCGGTGCCCGGTCCCGCCAGCGCCGTCCCGCCAGCGCCGGTGTGCCTGCTGCAGTGTGCGCCACCGGCCAGTGGGCCAACGGCTCCCCCTGCAGGTACCTGTAGATGTACCGGAGGCTCTTGACTCCTCGTCGGTCGAGGATTATATATTTCTAAATCTGTCCAACTGACCCACCCGAACGGGGACCACAACGGATGTGCTCGCACCGTCAGACCCGGCACCGCACCCACATGAGCCTGGCGTCGGGGAGGGCCGTATGACCCTTCTCGTCGGCAAGATCCCACCGATCGGCGAGGTGCCGGAGAAGATGCTGGCGCAAGTCCTTCGGTCGGACCGGCTAGGTGACCCCACCGTTGCCTTCCAGATCGAGGAGGTGGCGGTGCCGCCGCTCGGCCCGGGCGACGTCCTGGTGGGGGTGATGGCGGCAGGTGTGAATTACAACAACGTCTGGGCCGCCCGCGGGGAGCCGGTCGACGTGATAGCGGCGCGCCAGCGCGGTGGAGACCCGTATGACTTCCACATCGGCGGAAGCGACGCGTCCGGGATCGTGTACGCCGTCGGTGAAGGCACGACCAAGGTCTCAATTGGCGACCACGTTGTCGTCCACCACGGCTACTGGGATCGCGACGACCCCTGGGTGGTCCAACACCGCGATCCGATGCTCGCACCGTCAGCTCGAATATGGGGATACGACACGAACTTCGGGTCGTTCGCGCAGTTCTGCCTGGCGCAGGAGCACCAGCTTCTGCCTAAAGCACCTCAGCTCTCATGGGCCGAGGCGGCCGCCCCGACACTCGTCGGCACGACGGTCTACAGGATGTTGCACGGTTGGGCCGGCAACACCGTCGCCGAGGACGACGTCGTTCTCGTGTGGGGTGGTTCAGGCGGGCTCGGGGGCCAAGCGATTCAGCTGGCACGAGCTGCCGGAGCGGTACCGATAGCGGTTGTGTCGGACCCGAGTCGGGGGGAGTACGTCTCCAAGCTAGGCGCGGCCGGCTGGATCGACCGGACCGAATTCGACCATTGGGGACGCCCGCCGCACCTGGACGATGCCACGGGCCAGAAGCAGTGGACGGCAGGTGCCCGCGCGTTCGGCAAGCGCATCTGGGAGATCCTCGGCGAGCGGCGCGGCCCGAACATCGTCGTCGAGCACCCCGGAGAGGCGACCATCCCGACCAGCATCTTTCTCTGTGAGCCGGGCGGGATGGTGGTGATATGCGCCGGGACGACGGGCTTCGAGGCCGTCGCGGACCTCCGGTACCTGTGGACTCGCCAAAAGCGTCTCCAGGGCTCGCACGGCACCAATGACGACCAAGCGAGGCGTTACAACGAGCTCGTCACGAGCGGTGCGGTCGACCCCTGCCTCGGACGCGTCATCTCCTTTGAGGATCTACCGAGCGCCCACGCGATCATGGGGCGGGGCGAGGACGTCTTCGGCAACGTCGTGGCACTCGTCGGAGCGAGCACTCCCGATGAGGGGCGACAGAGTTGACCGAGAGGGTGCTCCCGGCGGCGACGCCGGGCGCGCCGACGCTCGTCTCACCACCCGTGCTCGGTGGAACCCCGACCGGCCCCCTGGGTACTGCCCCAGCTTCGAGAGCCAGATGGCACACCGAGCTGTCGTGGCGGTGGGGCCTCGGCCTGCTCGGCCCTCTCCTGGCCATGGCCGGGCTCTTCCTTGTCTACCCGCTCGTGCGCTTAGTCGTCGTCGCCTTCGGGCCGCCATCCGGAGCAGCGAACTTCTCCTCCTTCTTCTCACAGTCGGTCAACCTCACCGTGCTTCGAGTCACGTTTGTGGACGCAGCGATCGTGGCTGTGGTGAGCGTGGGTCTGGGCGCCGTCGTCGCCTGGCACATCCAGGTCAGCCGCCACCGGCTGGTGCGCCTTCTCCTCGTCGGGTCGCTCTTCGTCCCGTTCTGGATGGGATCGGTCGTGAAGCTCTACGCCTTCACCGTCATCCTCGAGCGGCTCGGACTGGCGAATCGAGTCCTGCTCGATTTGCACCTCATCTCATCCCCGCTCAGCCTCATCTACAACCAGTTCGCCGTCATAGTCGGAATGGTGTACCAACTACTGCCTTACTCGGTGCTCCCGCTCCTCGTCGTCTTCCGGAGCATCGACGAGGATCTGCTGCCGCGCAGCTCAGGGCCTCGGGGCGTCCCGGTCCCGAGCGATCCGATCGGTGGTGATCCCTCTCGGGATGCCGGGCATCCTCGCCAGTGCCACGATCGTTTACGTCGTAGGGATCGGCTTCTTTCTCACGCCGGTGCTACTCGGCGGAGCGACCTCGCCTTTCTCCGCGTCTCTCATGTACGACGACATCTTCACCTACTACGACTTCACCTCTGCGACCGTGTCTGCTCTCGTACTCCTCGTCGGAGCCGGCCTCGTACTGCTGATCGCGTCCCGCCTGGTAGGGCGCGAGCAGTTGCGACGGGCGATGGGCTAGGAATGGCCGTGACATCTCCTGTGGCCCGAACATCACATCGCCGCGGCGGCGATCGGCTGTTCCGGATGGTCGGAGTGGCGATATGCGTGATCGTGTGCGTCTTCATGGCGGTACCGGCCATCACGGTCGCCGTGCTGTCCTTCTCGGGAGGCCAGCAGCTCGTGTTTCCTCCTCACACGTGGAGCTTCGTCGAGTACCACCGTCTGTTCACGAACCACGTGTGGATTCCCGCCATAGTGCAGTCCCTGGTCGTGGGGATTCCGGTGAGCGTGCTCGCCATCTTGATCGGCGTGCCAGCCGCGCTCGGGCTTCAACGTACCGGCCTACCGCGCCGGGCGATCTTCCGCTCTCTCGGCCTTGCTCCCCTCGTCGTACCCGGCGTGGCATATGCCGTCGCGTTGTACGATTTCTTGTCCCAGGTCGGCCTGATCGGCACCTATTGGGGGCTGGTGCTATCGGACTGCATGCTGGTGGTCCCGTTCGTCGTCATCATCGTGGAGGCCGCCCTTCTCCGTGTGCCGCGGGATCTCGAGCTTGTCGCCATGAGCCTCGGAGCAAGCCGCCGAACGGCAGTGACCGGGATAACGCTGCGCATCGTCAGACCCGCCATCATCTCGGCGTTCGTGCTGGCATTCGTCTCGAATTTCGACGAGGCGGTGTTCGTCAACTTCCTTACCGGCACAGGGCTCGTGACGCTGCCGAAGGCCGTCTTCGGGTCGCTTCGGACGGGTCTCGATCCCTCGATCACTGCAGTGGCGACCTTCCTCATGGTGCTCAGCACCGGAGCGGTGCTGGGGGCGATGTACCTGCGCAGGCCGCAGCAAGCGGTCTCATGACCAAAGAAGAGAGCGGGAGCCAAGTCTGTCGCACGACGAGAGGAGCTGTAAGCGGTGCCCACTGATCCGAAGAACTTCAAGAGCATCCTCTGGACGAGGGAGGAGGCTGTCGCCGTCATAACGCTCAACCGTCCTGACCAGATGAACGCCATCTCGAAGGAGCTCGAGGACGAGCTGCACGAGGCGCTGCGACTGGCGGCAGCCGACGAGGCGGTGCGGGCGGTGGTGCTCACTGGGTCCGGTAATGCCTTCAGCGCGGGGTACGACCTCGGCGAGGACGAGCCGCCGGAGGCCGGTGGCGAGCGGGCGCGGGACGTTCTCAAGCGCTGGTGGGACATCGACACCAGCACAGGCAACAAGCACCTGGACCTCATGCGCCTCGAGGTGCCCATCATCGCGGCGGTCAACGGCTGGTGCCTCGGCGGGGGTATGTGGTACGCCCTCAGCTGCGACATCACGATCGCCTCCGAGCGTGCCGTCTTCGGTCAGCCGGAGGTTCGAGAGATCCAGAACTCGACGTTCCTGCTGGCCGCGTTGACAGGCTGGAAGAACGCCCACCGCTACGGGCTCACCGGCGACCACTTCGACGCTCGCGAGGCCGAGCGCATCGGCGTGGTGAACGAGGTGGTCCCCCATGACGAGCTCATGGCAAGAGCAGTCGCAATGGGCAAGCGGATCGCGCTCCTGCCACCGGACTCGGTGCGGATGAACAAGATGATCACGACTCTCGGGCTCGAGGCCATGGGGCTGCGAGTCGCTCTCGACACGGCCGGACTGGTGTCCGTCATCATCCACGCCTCCACAGACGCAGCCGACCTCGACGAGTTGAACCGCGTCCGGGCGGCGGAAGGCCTCGTGGCATCGCTGAAGATGCGCGACGGCCCTTTCCTCCCCGAGCCGGGCGGCCCTCGCAGCCGCCGGCGCGACACCTGACCAATCACTAGATGACCGTGCCGAGCACTCGGGCCGGGAGGCTTCGTGACCGGGGCGGCCCAACAAGAAGGAGGGGATCGTGAGACTGAGGACCACCAACGGCAAGCGGGCAGCGATTTTGAAGCTTGGGACCTGCACGGGCCTCCTCGCCCTGGCCGCGGCCGGCTGCTCGTCCGGTACCGCGTCCGGTGGAGGGAGTACGTCGCCCTCGTCGGGCGGCCCACCCAGGCTGGCATCGTTGAAGGGCCAGACCCTCGTAATGACCTCGTGGGGCGGGGTGTGGACGCAGGACGAGCAGAAGTACCTATTCGGTCCCTTCACCAAGGACACCGGAATCAAGGTCCAGACGGTTATCAACGGCTCCGATCCGGCGATCCCCTCGATTCTCCAAGAGCAGCAGGGGAACGTCTCAATCGACATCTCGGAGTCCCTCAACCCGGTCGTGCTGTTCAACAAGAACGACGCCCAGAGCTTCCCGCACTGGCTGACGGCGGCGTTCCGCAAGGACTTCCGCCCGAACAGCTACTCCAGCAACTATGTGGACATCGGCGATACGGCGACGGTCATCGCCTGCAATCCTGCCGTGATGAAGAAGTGCCCCCTCACGCCGGCGGAGTTCTTCGACCCCAAGGACTACCCGGGGCCGCGGGCCATCGTGAACGACCCGACCGAGGCCATGCCGATGGCGCTCGAGGCGGCCGGAGTGCCGGCGAACAAGTTGTTCCCGCTCAACGTCAAGGCGGCTCTGACCGAGCTCGGGAAGATCAAGCCCTACATATCGGTCTGGCCGAGCTCCGGCTCACAGCAGCAGCAGGTTCTCATCGACAAGCAGGTCGGCGCCGAGATCATGTGGAACGGGCGCGCTTATGTCGTCCAGCAGCAGAACATCCACAACCTGAAGATCAGCTGGAGCGGTGCTCTCCTCCCCGAGCCGAACGGCTTCGTGGTCTTGAAGGGCGCTCCCCAGGCCGAGGCGGCGTTCGAGTACTTCTACTGGCTCGCCCAGCATCCTGAGAATCAGGCGGAGTGGACGAAGGCCATCACCTATCCCACGCCCGCAAAGACGCTCGCCTCCCTGTTGCCAAAGGCAGTGGCGGCCGCCCTGCCGGTCGGCCAGAAGGTGACGATCACCAACCAGTTCTGGTTTGCTGCCACATGAGACGACCCTGGAGCACTCTTGGCAAGCCTTCCTCGGATAGCCAGCCCGAGCGCAAAGGATCCGAAGGGCCGCCGTGACGAGTACATGACGACGGGACAGGCCGCGAGTGAAGGCGGGCGGGCGGCGGCACGGCGCGACCCGGATCCCGCTCCCGGGCGCTCAGCGCCTCCGGCGCTGGAGCTGGCCGGCGTCGTGAAGCGCTACGGGGCGAGCGAGGTCGTGCACGGTGTCGACCTGGTGGTCGAGGAGGGGGAGATGCTCACTCTTCTCGGCCCGAGCGGATCGGGGAAGACGACGATCCTGAAGCTGGTCGCCGGCTTCACGGACATAAGCGCCGGCACCATTTACCTGAAGGGCCGGGACGTCTCGACCGTCAGCCCCGCCGAGCGCGCAATCGGCATGGTCTTTCAGAACTACGCCCTCTTCCCGCACATGAGCGTCGCCGAGAACATCGCATACGGCTTGAAGATGCAGAAGACACCTCGCGAAGAGCGGGCGGCCAGAGTGACTGAGATGCTCGAGCTCGTCGGTCTGCCTGGTACCCAGGATCGCCTTCCCCGTGAGCTTTCCGGAGGCCAACAACAGCGTGTGGCTCTCGCCCGGGCACTCGCCTTTCGCCCGTCGCTCCTCTTGATGGACGAGCCGCTCGGAGCACTCGATCAGCAGCTCCGGGCACGGATGATGGTCGAGTTGCGGAGGATCCATCGGGAGGTGGGTGTGACTGCGTTGTACGTCACGCACGACCGCGAGGAGGCCCTCACCCTCTCGGATCGGATCGGCATAATGAGGGACGGGATCCTCGAGGGAGTCGGCACGCCGGCTGAGCTCTTGACGCGCCCATCCACCCGTTTCATCGCGACTTTCTTCGGCGGCCATGTGCTGCTTCCGGCTCGGATCCTCGGGACGGGGGGAAAGCCAGGTAGTGCGCTCGTCCAGTGCCTCGGCCAGCGTGTCGAGGTGCAAGGTGCACCCGCCGGCATCGAGCCGGGCGCCGAAGCGGCCCTCGCCGT
This sequence comes from uncultured Actinomycetota bacterium, assembly GCA_963754255.1. Taxonomy (GTDB): domain Bacteria; phylum Actinomycetota; class Acidimicrobiia; order Acidimicrobiales; family Bog-793; genus CAVWEW01. The sequence continues at coordinate 49,617 of CAVWEW010000001.1, read as the reverse complement.
GCCGCCGGCGGCCGTCTCCGCGGGCAGAGAAGCTCCCTCTTCGATCGGGATCGACGTCACCGTTCTCGAGCATCTGGATCTGGGCGATCGCCTGAGAGTGACGTGCGAGGTGATGGTGCCCGGAGGCGGCGAGTCGGCCGCCTTGATTCGCCTCTCGGGAGAGCGGCTCGGGGAACTCTCCGGGAAGCTCGCACCGGGTCAACTCGTACGGCTCTATGCCGACATGACGCTTGTGGCGTTGTTGGCCTGAGGAGGACTGCCGGTATGCCCACATCCGATCGGTACCGCCAGTCGGTCGCAACGCTCTTCAGTCCGAGCAGCGTTGCGATCGTCGGTGCCAGTCAGGCTGGCACCGGCCGCACCGTGGTCGAGAACTTCGAGGCGGTCGGCTACTCGGGCCAGGTGATCTGCGTCAATCCCAAGTACGACGAAGTTGCCGGCGTCCCGTGCGTCGCCACCCTTGACGACATCCCGTTCGTGCCCGATGCGGTGCTGCTGTCGGTCGGAAGAGACCGGGTAGTGCCGATGCTCGAGGCGGCTGCGGCAAAGGGCGCCCGGGGAGCTGTCATCTTCGCCTTCGGCTTTGCCGAGACCGACGACACCGGCCGGGCACTCCAGCGCCGCCTCTCCGAGGTCGCCCAAGCCTCCGAGATGGCGATCGTGGGCCCGAATTGCCAGGGCCTTGTCAACTTCGTCGCCCCCGCTCCGCTCTACATGGATTCGGTGCAAGCATATGAAGCGGGACGGGTGGCACTTCTTGCTGAGAGCGGATCGGTCGTCACCGCCCTCATCAACAACCATCGCGGCGTTCGTTGGAGCCACGCCGTCTCGAGTGGCAACGAGGCGGTGACAGATGCCGCCGATGCCCTTCAATACTTTGTCGACAGCCCCGATGTCGACGTGATCTCCTGCTACCTCGAGACCATCCGGCGACCTGATGCCTTCTTTGCTGCCTGCGACCGGGCGGCAGCAGCGTCAAAGCCGATCGTCGTCTGCAAGTCCGGGCGCACCGCGGAGGCACAAGCGGCCGCGGCTGCCCATTCGGGGGCTCTCGCACTTCCGCAACGCCTTGTCAGCGCGGCGCTGAAGCGTCACGGGGTCGTCGCGGTGGAGTCCCTGGAGGAGTTGCTCGAGGCAACGATTGCCATGCAATCGCGGCGACGGCCGAAAGGTGGGCGGCTCGGTGTTCTCACGGCCTCCGGTGGCCAGATCGAGCTCGTGCACGACAACGTCGTCGGCACAGGGCTTTCGATACCTGCCTTTGCTGCACACACCGTGGAAGCACTGACGCACATCCTCGCCCCCTTCCTCCCGGCGAGGAACCCGCTCGACTGGTGGGGAACAGCGGACGCCGAGGAGAGCGTCCCGGCCATACTTCGCACAGTCGCGGCTGATCCGGAGATCGACATCGTCGTTCAGGTAGGAGACTTCACTGTCGGGCCTACGGGCGACGAGCCGAGGGCGGCGGGTTCTGTGGCAGCGGCGAGAAAGGTGCTCGACGAGTGCGATGAGCTGTTCGTGGTGCTGGACGGTATCGGGGGGGCGCCGCCTGCTCGGGCCGTCGAGGACGCTCTCGAGGAGGGCATGCTCGTACTGTCCGGGTTCGACAGCGGCCTCCGGGCCCTCGGGCATCTCGTGAGGGTCGCGAGCGGGGTCACTCCGGCGCGACGTGCCACTCCCGTCCCGTCGCTGCGGGAGGATTGGGGGACCTTCGCCGGAGCCGTCTCAAGCGGCCCGGCGGCGCTTTCCCTGCTCGAGAAGGCAGGGTTCGATGTCGTGGCCCGTCGCCTCGTGAGGACCCTCGACGATGCACTCGCAGCCGCCTCGACCCTCGGCTACCCCGTCGTGGCCAAGGTGGCCAGCTCCGAGATCGCCCACAAGACCGAGATCGGCGGTGTCATCGTCGGTATCGCCTCGCCGGCCGAGCTCGAGACAGCGATGAAGCAGCTTTGGACGGTCAGCACCGGTGACATCCTCATCGAAGAGCAGATTTCGGGTGGCGTGGAGATGTTCCTCGGCATCGAGTCACGACCGCCCCTCGGTACCTTCGTGCTGGTAGGGCTGGGGGGGATCTGGACCGAACTCGTCGACGACGTCCGGATCGCTTCGGCGGGCTTGCGCGCCGGTGAGGCGGGAGAGATGGTCCGCTCCCTTCGCGGTTTCGAGCGCCTGATGGGAGCGCGAGGACAGGATGCAGTCGATGTCGGTCGCATCGTCGAGGCCGTCGAACGTCTGGACGACGTGGCGCTCGAGTTAGGGAGTGACCTTGGGTCTCTCGACGTCAATCCGCTCATCGCTCTCAAGGATCGTGCCGTTGTTGTGGACGCCCTCTTTGTCCCCGGTGCCAAAGGAGAATCCTGAGTCATCGGTGGGCAACGGGTCGGACGAGGGCCTCGCACGGCGGACGGTCTCCGTACGCCGGCGGCGGCGGTATCGGGCGCAATGAGCCGAGTGGCAAGGCCGGAGGGTCATGGACGTCCTCCTCGCAGTGATCGCGGCAGGGGGTTGGGGAGTGTCCACGGTGCTGGCCGGGCCGATGGCACGCCGCGATTCCGCCCTGGCAACGACTTTGTGGTCCCAGCTTCTGGGGCTCCTGCTCAGTCTTCCCGTCATTGTGCTGCTCGGTGCTTCGCTTCTCGACGAAGGCCATTTGGCCGGGTGCTGTCGCAGGTACCGGCGCCGGGATAAGCCTGCTGCTGCTGTACACGAGCACCCGCCACCTCTTCGTAGGGGTGGCCTCAGCTGTCTCAGCAGTCGTCTCGTGCGTGGTTCCCGTTGCCTATTCGGTGATACGCACGCCGATGTCGCCGACTCAGGACCTTGGCGTGGGCCTGTGCACCTTGGCCCTCGTGGGGCTGGCAAGATGGCGACACGATCTCGCGGGGGCCGACCCGCTTGCCTCACCAGAGGGGCCGCGCCCCGTCTCGAAGGGCAACCCGGTGCTCGGCCTTGCAGCGGCGCTCGCATCCGGGGGGGCGATGAGCCTCTACTACATCGCTCTGGCCGGGACCTCGGCACATCTGCAGGTCACCGAGGCGGTCACCTCTCGCCTCGTCGCTTCGCTTGTCATGTGTGCCATCGCGCTGACAACCAACCGCGCCGCCCTCGTGCCGAGCCTCTCCCGCATGAAGTGGGCACTTCCTATCGGCGCCTTCGGCATCCTCGGCGCTCTGTCGTACGCGAGCGCCGTGCGCTCACGCACCCTTGGGATCATCGTCCCGATAGCTTCTCTCTCGCCGGCTGTGACGATCGCTCTTGGTTGGCTTGTCCTCCGCGAGCGGGCCTCGTCGCGACAGCTCATGAGTCTGTTGCTGGCGATGATCGGTGTGCTGCTCGTGTCCGCCTAGCTTGCTGTCCGATCGTCGATTCTGAGGCCGCCCAAAAGCCGAGAATGTGGGGTGGTCTCGGTCACTGTTGTTAACGTCAGCGCCGACCGAGAGGGTCTGGGTGCAACATCCTATGAGAGGTGAGTGATGTCCGTCTCAGCGTGGGATCCTGTGGTCGAGATCATGAAGGCGTTATCTGAGCCCATACGTTTCGACATCATGGCCCGCATCATGTCGGTCCCCGAGCTTCCCTGCACGACACTCGAGAAGGAGCTTCCCATCTCGAAGTCGACGATCTCCTACCACATGAAGATCCTTCATCACGCCGGCCTCATTGACATCCGCAAGGACGGCCGCTATTACCACTACAGCGTCCGCACCCCAGAGATCGAGAAGACGTTCCCGGGGTTGCTCGAGCAATTTCGTCGCGCGGGCAAAGGTCGATTCCTGACGCTACGTGGTGCCGGTCTAGCCCGGTAGGGAGGCCGCCGACGTGAGAGAGCGCCAGACGAGCTCAGGCGTGAGAGGCAGGCTGTCGATCTCGACGCCGAAGTCGGCAAGGGCGTCGCAGATGGCGTTCGCCACGGCGGCGGCCGCGGGGATGCAGCCCACCTCGCCGGCACCGCGCACTCCCATCTGGGTCACCGGTGAGGGCACGGCGGTGTGCTGCAGCTCGATCGGCGGCAGGTCACAGATGGTCGGGGCGAAGTAGTCCATCATCGTGCCGTTGACGAGCTGACCCGTCTCGCGGTCATACCTCAGCTCCTCTCCGAGAGCCCCGCCGAGGCCCTGGGCGAGCCCGCCGCGCACCTGGCCCTCGATGAGCTTCGGGTTCACCGGCGTGCCACTGTCGTGCACCATGACGACCTTCTCCACGTCGAACTCGCCGGTCTCGGCGTCCACGACTACGGCCGCGGCTGCCGTCCCGAACGAGTAGGCGGCTGCCGGAGGCTCGTAATAGGCGGTCTCGTCCAGGCCGGGCGCCTCTCCGGGAGGAAGGCCCTGGCCGAGGATCGCCATGTCGAAGACTGCTGCAAGCGGCATCTTCACCGCCGGATCCTCCCTGTGGCGCACCTCTGGGCCGACGACCACGAGCTGCAGGGGGTCGGCGACCTCGAGCGCCCAGGCAGCGATGCGCAGTGTCTTGTCCAACAGCTTCGTGGCGGCTTCTCGTATGGCTCCCACGGCGGCGATGACCGTCCGCGAGGCGAACGCCCCCGTGTTGAGCGGCGAGGAGCCGGTGTCGCCGGCGTGTACCGTGACGGCCTCGTAGCCGAGACCGAAGAACTCCGCCACCATCTGCGCGAAGACGGTCTCGCTTCCCTGCCCGATGGTCGAGACGCCGGTGTACAGGTCGATGCCGCCGGAGCGGTTCGCCCGCAGCGTGACCGACTCGTGGGCGCCGAACTTGGAGCCGCGGCGGGCGAGGAACTTCGAGCTCGCGTAGCCGGTGCGCTCGACGTAGGACGAGAAACCCACCCCGCGGTATCTCCCATCCGCCCCGGGCCTCGGCCGGCTGCTCGGTGCGAGGCCCAGCCGATCGCCTCGGCGGCCATGCGGAGGCAGCGCTCGTAGTCACCGCTGTCATAGACGGCGCCTGTCGGGTTGACCCACGGGAACTCGTCCGGGCTTGACCATGTTCATCGCCCGAAGCTCCACCGGGTCCATGTCGAGGCGGCGGGCGAGCCGGTCCATCAGCCGTTCGTAGGCGAAGTTGACCTCCGGCTGCCCGTAGCCGCGGTAGGCGCCGATGGGCGTCTTGTTCGTCACCACGATGCGCCGCTCGACGAAGCCGTCGTCCACCTTGTACGGCCCGTTGAAGACGACCGTCGAGAGCTGCGAAGAACCGAACGGCGAGTTGAGGCCACCGAGGTCGTTTACGTAGACGTCGGTCATGGCGAGGATCCGGCCGTCCCGGCGGGCGGCAATCCGGTAATCGTGCACCGACTCGCGGCCGTGTGTGGTGGCCCGGAAGTGCTCGCCCCGGTCCTCCACCCACTTCACCGGTCGCCGGAGCGACATCGAGTGAAGGCAGGCCATGACGTCCTCCGGGTAGGCGCCCAGCTTGAGGCCGAAGCCGCCTCCTACGTCGAGGGCGAGCACCCGCACGCGACCCTTCGTCGAGGCGGAGGCACTCGGCGAGCTGCTTGCGAACGAGGTGAGGCACCTGAGTGGACACGTACGCCGTGAGCTCGCGACCGCCCGGCCGGTAATCGGCGAGCACTGATCGGGTCTCCATCGGGAGGCCGGTCACACGGTTGATCGTGAAGCGGCCCTCCACGATGACGTCAGCCTCCGCGAAGCGTGCCTCGACGTCGCCGCTCCCCTGAGGGTTCGAGACGAGCAGGTTCGACTCGAGCACCTCAGGCTGGATGACCGGGGCGTCCGGCTCCATAGCGCTGTGGACGTCCGAGACGTGAGGGAGCGGCTCGTAGTCGATGTCGATCAGCTCGATGGCGTCCTCGGCGACGGCGCGGCTCGTGGCAGCCACGCTGACGACCGGCTGGCCCTCGTAGGTGGCCTTGCCCACGGCCAGAGCGAAGTGGGGTATCGCCGGAGCGCCGGGCACGGGACGAAGGATGCCGATCATCTCGGTCCGCTCGACGACATCCTCGCCGGTGAAGATCTCGAGCACACCTTCGAGCTCGAGGGCGGCTGCGACGTCGATCGACCCGATCCGCGCGTGCGGGTACGGGCAGCGGCCGACAGCCATCTCGACGGCGTGAGCCGGGTCGATGTCGTCGGCAAAGCGGCCGGCGCCCCGCAGCAGCCGGTCGTCCTCCTTGCGCAGCTGGTCGGTGCCGAAGACGCGCCGGCCGGGCACGACCACCGGCGCCTGCGGCAGGGTCGTGACGTCACTCATCGCCGGCCGCCCCGCTGTCGGCGAGGAAGCGCTCGACGGCGTTCAGGATGAACTCGTAGCCCGTGCAGCGGCACATGACTCCTGCCAGCTCCTCCTTCAGCTCGTGCCGGCTGAGCTTGCCCTCCTTCGCGGGCGAGAGCGGTCGCCGTCATGAGGAATGCCGGGCGTGCAGAATCCGCACTGCAGGCCGTGCTCCTCCTTGAAGGCCTGCTGGAGCGGGCCCGAGCTCCTCGCCCGGCGCGAGCGACTCGACCGTCTCCACTCTCCTGCCGTCGAGCTGGGCGGCGAACATGAGGCACGACTTCACCGCCTCGCCGTCGACGAGGACGGTGCACATGCCGCACACTCCCTGCTCGCAACCGACGTGGGTGCCGGTGAGGCCAACCTCGTGGCGGAGGAAGTCCGCCACGTGGAGGCGAGCCGGGACCTGGGCGGTCACGGTCCTCCCGTTCACCTCGGTGTCGATCACGACGCTCGGCTCGGAGAGCCCGAGGTCGCTCATGACCGCTCGCCGCCGGAGGGAGCGGAGGATGGCGACGATGGAGAGGACAGCCGAGACGGCGCTCAGGACCGTCGAGGCACGGGACCACGGATCGTTCCTCGCGACGGCCGTCTCTCCGCCGGCCACAGCTGTCTGCGGCCCGGAGGCGACGGAGGAGCGCACGGCCGGGCTCGCCCGGCTTGGGCAGCTCCTCTCCCATCAGGACCCGCTCGAGGTTCCGGGCGAACTCGCTCGTCACCTTGCTTGCCTGCCTGGCGACGATCTTCTGGCCGACGCTCCCGAGTGCACCGGCGAGGACGACCTCGCCGTCCACCGTCACTGTCGTTGATCCGTCGGACGGCACGAGGCGGACGACGTTCATGCTCCGCATGTTGCCGATGGCACCGCGCACGCTCTTCCCGATCGCCTGGAAACGGATCATCTCCGGCGGCACTCGCTCTAAGACGGTGACCTTTGCGTCGAAGGTGGCGCTCATGGGGCCGATGCTCTGGGTAGCCCGTACCGAGACGTTGTCGTCGTCGATGACAGTGACGTCCTCGACTCCGGGCATGCAGCTGGACACGAGCTCGGGCTGCTCGAAGAGAGACCAGACCTCCTCGGCCGGCCGGTCCACCCGGAACTCCTCATGCAACTTCATGTGCTGGCCTTTCGCTGAGCGCCTCCATGGCCGGCCGACGGAGCTCGGTGAGGACGCGGCGGACGTAGATCGGGACGAGGTGGCGCCGGTACTCGCGCGGAGGCCCGGATGTCCGACGGCGGGTCGACGGCCTCGAGGGCGAGAGCCGCCGCCTCGGTCGATGGTCCGCGCCCTCGAGCCTCGAGCCGAGAAGTCGCGCCTCGGCCGCCCGCGCCCGCACCGGCGTCTCGGCGACCCCGCCGAGCCCGATGCGGATGTCCGTCCACCTGCCGTCGGGCACGCGGTGCCGGCGCAGGCAACGCTTATGACCGCGAAGTCGTTATGACGCCGGCACATCTCGGCGAAGGCGTGACGCTGAGGGCTCTTCGGGAACCTCACAGAGGTGAGCACCTCGCACGGGTCGAGCACGGTGGCATATGACGTCTCGTACAGCTCGCCCACCGGGATATCCCGCTGATCCTGCGGGGCCGACGACCGAGACGACCGCATCGAGGACGGTGCAGGCGAGAGGCATCTCTCCGGTGGGATCTCCCTGCACGAGGCTTCCTCCGATCGTCCCCCGGTTGCGCACCTGCCGGTCGCCGATGTGGGTGACGACAGACCGCAGCAGCCCGAGGCGGCCGGCCGACCTCGGAGCGACGCTTCGATGGCCGAGTAACGGACGAGGGCGCCGATCGTCGTGGCGTCGCCGCTCGACTCGATGCCGGCCAGCCCCTCTACGGCGTTGATGTCGACGAGGGCATCGGGGCGGACGAGTCGCATGTTCAGCATCGGGCCGAGGCTCTGCCCACCGGCGAGCACGCGAGCCGTGCCCTCGTAGGCGCTCATCAGCTCGACGGCATCGCGCGACCGATGTCGCGCGGTGGTAGCCGAAAGGTGCGGGTTTCATTGAAGGGCGGGACTCCTTGCCGCTGATTGCATACAAGCATACAATCGCTGGGGTAAGGCGCGCAAGGGGGAAGGAGTCGTTCATGGCGAACGGGAGCGTGAGGGGCGAACGGACGGCCGACCTCGTCGCCCGCCGCATCAGTAGCGCCATCCTCGCCGGCGAGTTGCCGCCCGGCGCCCGCCTGCGGGAGGAGAGCCTGGCAGCGACTTACGACGTGAGCCGGACGCCTGTGCGGGAGGCGCTCATACAGCTCACCGCCGCCGGCCTAGTGGAGCTGGTGCCCGAATCGCGGCGCCACCGTCCTCGAGCTGACGCTGGAGGACGTGTCGGAGGTGTATCACCTGAGGGCCGTCCTCGAAGGCGAAGCGGCAAGCCTGGCGGCCAAGGTGGTCTCACCGGAGGTGGTCTTGCTCCTCGAGAAGGCCTGTGACCGCCTCGGCGAGTTGCACGATGCGCCCGCCAGCGAGCAGCTCGCCGCCGACACCGAGTTCCACTACAGGATCGCCGAGGCGTCGGGGAGCACGCGGTTGGGCGCCCTGGTCCGACAGGTGTCCGCCATCCCTGAGGCGTACCGGTCGACAATCGCCTACACGAGCGACGACATGGCAGAGGCTGAGCGCCAGCACCGGGCGGTCGCCGATCAGCTTCGGCGGCATCGCTCCGCCGGCGCCGGCCGGCTGATGCGCAGCCACGTGTTCTGGGCCGGGGAGCTTGCGGTTCAGCGACTCGAGGGGCACCTCCGGCCATGAGCGACAAGGAGGGCGGGGCCGTCCACGGCCCATCGGGCGATGCCGCCGGCGGCGGGATCCGATGCGGTCGCGACAGCCCTCGACGTGCTCGACCTGCTCGCGGCGGAGCCCGAGCTCGGAGTGGCCGCCATCGGCCGCCGCCTCGGCATCGCCAAGTCGACGGCCCACCGCATGGTGACGACGTTGTGCGCCAAGGGCTTCGTCCAAAGGGTGCCGGAGAGAAGTCCTACCGGCTCGGCCTGCGGTTGCACGAGCTCGGTGAGCTCGTCGCGAGCCGCAGCCAGCTGCGCGACCACGCCCTTCCCCTTCTCGAGTCACTCCGGGCCCAGACCGGAGAGACGGTCCACCTGGCCATTCCTGAGGGCGCCCAGATGTTCTACGTCGAGCGGCTCGAGAGCTACCACGGGCTGCGCTTCTCTTCGCGTGTCGCACGGGTGCGGCCCATCCACGTGACTTCGTCGGGCAAGGCGGTGGCTGCCTTCAACGCCGCAGTGGCCGAGGCGGCCGTCGCGGCAGGGTTCGAGTCCAAGACACCGCGAACCATACGCAACAAGGCTCAGTTCCTGCGATGCCTGGCCGAGACGCGCCAGCGCGGCTATGCCTTCTCGATCGAGGAGGACGAGCCGGGTCTCGCCTCTGTGGCGGCTCCGGTGCTCGACCGCACTCACGTGGCCCGGGCGGCCATCTCTGTCGCCGGGCCGGTGGCTCGGGTGAGCGGCGAGCACATCGGCCAGATGGCCCGGCGCGTGCAGGCGGCCGCTCTTCAGTTGATGAGCATCGAAGCCGTCTGGTGGAGCGGCTCGGACTACCGGTGACGGACCCGCAGCGGCCGGTAGCGTTCCGCACAACAGAACGCCGTTCTGACAGGCGGAACGCTACCCTTCCAATCGCACCCGCGATCGTGAATCATGACCACTGAGCGGACCAGCGCGGTCTCGGCACGGCAGCAGCTTGCGGGCGCGGCAAGAACTGGGCGAAGAGATAGGGAAGGGGAGGCGGGGGTGGCAACGAAGGGCCAGTTCGAGAACCCGTACGACATCACCACCCCTCCCGGGGCAGAGGGCTGGCAGTCCATGTACCCGGAGTACCTCCTCTTCGGCGAGGAGATGCGGGAACGCGACGAGCAAAAGCTCTGGTTCTTCGACCAGATGCACAATCCCGAGCCGCTCTACCCGTTCGACCTCATGATGCCCGAGAGCTGGCTCGTCTCATTGAACCAGTACACGACTCGCATCTGGCAGCTCCCGACGGCGCTCGGCATCGAGCACCGAATCGTGAACGGCTACCTCTACCTGAGCCCGAACGTCGTCGAGGACCCGGAGGAGATGGCGGCGAAGGAGCCGGTCTTCCTCGAGCGCGCGCAGCACTACTTCGAGAACTGGGACGAGATCTACGACAAGTGGGTCGGCAAGGCTACCGGACTGCATCGAACGCTTGAAGGCGATGCGCTTCGAACCACTCGCCGACCAGGAGCCGGCGTCGACCGTGCTCGAGGCACGAGGCATATCGAGCGCCTTCGACCTCCTCGCGCAGTACTCCCGCCTGCTCGAGAACATGCACGAGATGGCCTACTACCACTTCGAGATGCTCAACCTCGCATACGGCGCCTATCTCACGTTTCTCGAGTTCTGCCGCGCCCACTTCCCCGCCATCTCCGACGACCTCGTCGCCCGGATGGTCGCCGGCATCGAGGTCATCCTCTACCGGCCCGACGCAGAGCTGCGCCGGCTGGCGAGACGGGCAGTCGATCTCGGCCTCGGAACGGCTTTCACGAGCTCAGTCAAGGCTGACCCGGTCGAGATCGTCGACTCCCTCCGCCAGACGCCGAACGGCGAGCAATGGCTGGAGGAGCTCGAGGCGGTGAAGGACCCATGGTTCTACTACTCGACCGGCGCCGGCTACTGCCACGCCAACCGGGCATGGATCGACGACCTCAGGCCACCCTTCGGGGCGCTCAAGGACTACGTCGTCCGCGTGGAGAAGGGGGAGAGCCTCGACCGGCCGCTCGAGCACCTGCGGGCCGAGCGCGAGCGCCTCGCCGGGGGCTACCGGGAGCTCCTCGACGACGACGAGGCCACTGCTTTCGACAACCTGCTGGCGCTGGCGCGCCAGGTCTTTCCTTTCGTGGAGAACCACAACTTCTACGTCGAGCACTGGCACCATTCGATCTTCTTCAACAAGGCCAGGGAGTTCGGCGGCGTGCTCGTCGCCGCCAACATGCTCGACGAGCCGGACGACATCTTCTTCCTGCACCGCTACGAGGTGTACAAGGTCCTCTACGAGGCCGAGGCCCGCTGGGCCCTCGGTGTGCCCACCCGAAGCGAGCACCTCTGGCGCGACGAGGTGGCGCGGCGCCGGCGTCATCTACGCCGCCCTCGAGAGATGGAGCCCACCACCGGCTCTCGGCGTGCCTCCGGAGGCGGTCACAGAGCCGATCACCGTGACGCTCTTCGGCATCAACTCCGACACGATCAACCGGTGGCTGGCCGCCGGCGACTCCGACCAGCCGGCGGATGAGTTCAGGGGCCTCGCAGCCTCCCCCGGCCAGGCCGAGGGCATTGCCCGCGTGGTCCACAAGGTCGACGAGCTCTCCGAGATCGTGGACGGAGAGATCCTCGTCTGCCCTCTCACTGCCCCCAGCTGGTCGATCGTCTTCGCCCGCATCGGCGCCGCCGTCTCTGACGGTGGCGGCATCATGTCGCACGCCGCCATCGTGTCGCGTGAGTACGAGCTTCCCGCCGTCGTCGCCACGGGCGTCGGCACACAGAAGGTGAGGACCGGCGACCGCATCCGCGTCGACGGCAACACCGGCGTCGTCACCATCCTCGAGCGCGCCGGAGCTTCGTCGTGACCGGCCTGCAGCGTGAGGTCCCGGTAGACACGCCGGTACGTGGCCGCCACCGGCGGGTGCCTGCCCGACCACCTCGCGCAGGTCGGCGGAAAGGCGGTCGGCCTCGGCAGGCTGATCCGTTCCGGGCAGCAGGTGCCGGGCTCGTTCGTCGTCACGGCGGCGGCCTACTTCGACCACATCAGCGGCCTCGGCGCGGACCCGGGTGGCTCGTTGCCCACGTCGCTCGGAGATGAGATCGAGGCTGCCTACAGGGCGCTGTGCGGGGTGCGTGGGGGTGCCGACCTCGTCGTGGCTGTCCGCTCCAGCGCCACGATCGAAGACTCGACGGAAGCGAGCTGCGCGGGCCAGTTCCGGACGTTCCTCGGTGCCCGCGGCACCGAGGAGGTCGTGGCCGAGGTGGAGCGGTGCTTCATGTCGGCCTTCGCTCCCCATGTGGCGTCCTACCGGTCCGACCGTGAGATCGCCGCCGACGTGGGCGGCGTAGCCGTCATCGTCCAGGAGCTCGTCGACGCCCGCGCTGCGGGCGTGATGTTCACCCGGCACCCGCGCACGGGGGACCGCTCGCTCATAGTGATCGAGTCGAGCTACGGGCTTGGCGAGTCGGTGGTCGGTGGCGAGGTGACACCTGACCTCATCGAGGTGAACAAGGTGACCGGTCAGGTGCACGAGCGGACGCTCGGGTCGAAGCTGACCGAGCACCGCCTCTCATCCGACAGACACGCGGTGGAGGTGCGGGACGTCGACGAGGAACGGCGCCGCGCCTTCTCGATCCGCGACAGCGAAATCGAGGCCTTGGTGGGAATGGCCGTCACCCTCGAAGCTCAGCTTGGCAAAGGCCTCGACATCGAGTGGGCGATTGGCGGCATCGCCGGCACACAGGGCCCGGACGAGCTCTTCGCCCTCCAGGTCCGCCCGATCACCGTCGATCCGACGAGCTCGAAGGCGGGGACCGTGCCGGCCGGACGCGGCGAGTCACACAATCCGATCGATCACGTGCTCGGGCGCCTGAGCGGCCGGGGCCGGTGAGGCGGACACGATGAGCCGGGACCGGCTGTTGGCATCGGAGGAAGACCTCACCGCGGCCGACGCCGTCAGGTTGGTGGCGACCGGTGCCCGTTCGGTGTCTGACGTCGCCGCGGCTTCATTGGAGCGGGCAAGGGAGGTCGAGTCCGAGATACAGGCCTTTCGCAGCATTGACGAGGGCGCCGTCGAGCGCCGGGCAAAGGAGCTCGACCACTCGACTGTCGGAGCGCTTCGCGGCGTGATGGTGGGCGTGAAGGACGTGATCGACACAGCCGACTCCCCCACCGGCTACGGGTCCGTGCTGTTCGCCGACCATCAGCCCGCCCGGGACGCAGAGGTGGTGGAGCGACTCCGCGCAAGCGGGGCGCTCGTACTCGGCAAGACGGAGTCGACCGAATTCGCCATGTTCCAGCCGACCCGCACAAAGAACCCGGCCGCTCCACATCGCACCCCCGGCGGCTCCTCGAGTGGTTCGGCGGCTGCCGTCGCCGCTGGTGTCGTGCCGGTCGGTCTCGGGACCCAGACGGCCGGATCGGTGATCCGACCGGCCGCCTACTGTGGCGTCTTCGGTTTCAAGCCCTCCCGGGGCTGGGCCTCGACCACCGGCGTGTGGCGCCTCTCCGAGTCGCTCGACACAATCGGCCTCTTCGCCCGCCGGACCGCCGATCTGAGGGTTCTCTACCGGGCGCTTCGCAACGCCACCTTCGTGCAGCCGGGGAGGCTGCGTCCAGGCCGTCCCTGTGCCGCCATCCTCCGGGCCGGGGAGTGGGCCGAAGCAGATGGCCACGTGTACGAGGCCCTCGACACCCTCGCCGGGCGGCTCGAGGGAGCCGGCTGGAGGATCACAGAGATGAAGATGCCATCCGCGTGGCGGCGATTGCACGAGCACCACGCAACCGTCATGGCCGTGGAGGTGGCCGAGAACCTCCACCGGTCTCTCGGCGAGCGGGTGGAGCTCATCTCGGCCAACGCCCGGGCGGTCGTCGCCGAGGGCGAGGCCATCTCGGCCCGTGATTACCTGAGGGCGCTACGCGCCACAGAGGAGGCACAGGGCGTGCTCGCCCCCCTCGCCAGCTCGGTGACGGTCCTCCTCACGCCGAGCGCGCCTCGGTGTGGCGCCGGAGGGTCTCGAGTTCACGGGCGATCCCGTCATGTGCCGGCCCTGGACATTGCTCGGGCTACCGGCTGCCAATGTTCCCGGCCTCCTCGACCCCGACAGCCTGCCGGTCGGCGTGCAGGCGGTGAGCCCGGCTTTCGACGATCTGGCGTTCTTGGACGATCTGGCCTCTATCGAGGCCGTCACAATGGAAAGGGAGCAATCATGAACTACGACTTCGTCAACGTCTGCCGCGAAGAGCTGCAACTGTGCGGTGTGCACGAAGGTGAGGCGGTCGCCATCCTCAGCTCGGATGCGGAGAGCGAGCTGCTCGGGCATGCAGGCGCCTTCATGCAGGCGGCGAAGGAACTGGGGGCACTCCCCTACCACGTGCGCGTCCCCGCCACGCGCGGCAAGGGCGCCGCGACCTGGGAGGTCGGCACCACGCCGCTCACGGGGCACGGGCCGGCAATGGCGGCCTTGAAGGAGGCCGACATCGTCATCGATCTCGTTTTCATGCTCTTCTCCAAGGAACAGCTCGAGATCCAGGCCTCGGGCACGCGCATCCTTCTCGCGGTGGAGCCGGTCGACGTTCTCTCGAGGCTCCTTCCCGACCGGGCGCTCCGAGAGAGGGTCGAGTTCGCCGGCAACCTCCTCGAGGAGGCGCAGAGCCTGCGAATCGAGCACGAGAACGGCACGAACGTCACATACCGGCTGGGCCGCTACCCGGTGATCACCGAGTACGGGTACACCGACGAGCCGGGCCGGTGGGACCACTGGCCCTCCGGGTTCCTCTTCACGGGCGCCCACGACGACGGTGTCGACGGGACGATGGTTCTCGCCCCCGGCTCGATCATCTATCCCTTCAAGTCCCACACGCGCACGCCCATTACCCTCCGTGTCGAAAAGGGACGGATCGTGGACCTGTCCGGTGACCTCGACGCCGATCTCATGAGGGACTACATGGACCAGTTCAAGGACCCGGACGGCTACGCCATCAGCCACATCGGATGGGGCCTCAACGAGAAGGCCCTCTGGTCGGGCCCGATGATGGACACGCGGGGGATCGGCCAGGAAGGGCGGTCGTTCTACGGCAACGTCCTTTTCGCCACGGGCCCGAACCAGGAGCTCGGCGGCACGAACTCGTCTCCGTGCCACCTCGACATCCCGCTTCACGGCTACTCGCTCTACCTCGACGACCGCCAGATAATCGACCGGGGCGACATCGTGATCCCGGAGATGAAGCCGCGTTCCTGAAAAGAGAGCGCGATGCGCTCTCGTCCTGTGTTCAAAGAGAGGGATGACATGCAGAACCTGGAAGCCGGTGCCGCAGTCGAAGCCGGCCGCGCAAAAGACACATTCGGCAACATCGAGACCCGCGGCATCGACATGATCCCCGAGGTCGAACGGCGGTCCAAGCCCTACGAGCTGTTCACGGTCTTCTTCGGTCCGCAGTTCGGTTACGGCAACATGCTGTTCGGTGCGCTCGCCATCGGCTTCGGGTTGAGCTGGTGGTCGGCCGTCGCCGCCATCACCATCGGATCGGCTGTGGGGTCCCTCGTCTTCCTCGCGGTGACCCCCGTCAGCCCGAAGACGGGGACGAACACCCAGGTGTCGAGCGGGGCGGCCTTCGGAGTGCGCGGCCGCCTCGTCGGGTCGGGGATCACGTGGTTCATCGCCATGGGTTTCTTCGTGATCCTCGTCTACACCGCCGGCCAAGCGGTCGTGTTCACGTTCAACCGGTGGTGGGGGACCTCGACGGGCCTCGGAGCCCTCTCCCTTGCGATGGCCGTCGTGATCGTCGTCACGTGCATCTCGGCGATCCTCGGCCACCGGACCCTCGAGCGGGGTGTCCGCGTGATCACCGTGCTCTCGATCATCGTCGGCATCATGGTCTTTGCCGTCTTCGCAGGGAAGTTCCACGCCGTCCACGGCGGCAACTACCTCCTCGGCAGCTTCTGGCCGACCTGGTTCCTGGCGGCGACCACGGCCGCCTCGCTGCCGATCTCGTGGGGGCCATTCGTCGGCGACTACGGGCGGTACATCCCTTCCGGGACCTCGTCGCGGGTGGTGAGCACCTACGGCTACCTCGGGATCTTCCTCGGGTGCTGGGCAGGGATGATCGCCGCCGCCTACGCCGCGACGGCCTTCGTGGGCCAGGCGGCGACCAACTTCGTCGGCGGCATGACCCTGGCTGCACCGAGCTGGTTCCTCCTCCCGATGTTGTTGATCCTCGGACTGGCCTCGAACATCGCGAGTGCCGGCATGTCCTTGTACAACGCCGCACTCGACATGGGCTCTTGGCCGCTCTTCCTGCGGTTCAAGCGCTGGCACATCGCAGCAGCGCTGAGCGCCGTTGTGTTCGGCCTGACTTACCTGTTGACGGTGGCCACGAACTTCCTCACCAATCTCACGGCCTTCGTGACGATCATGGTCGTGACGGCGACACCGTGGATGGTCATCGTCGGCGTGCACTACCTTCTCTGCCGCGGCGACTATGCACCGGTAGACCTGCACGCCTTCGCCATGCCGGGGGTCCGCGGGCGCTACTGGTACACCGCCGGCCTCAACCCGCGGGCGATCATCGCCTGGGCGGCCGGCGTGACATTCGGCCTCATGTTCTCGGCCAACACCTTGTTCACCGGGCCGCTCGTCGAGCGCGGTGAACGGTGTGGACATCTCCTGGCTCACGGCCGGGATCGTGGGTGCGGTGCTCTACCTGGTCCTCACCATCATGTGGGACCCGGCAAGGGAGGCTTCGAGGAACGAGGCGGCGATGGTGACGATGCCGGTGAGCGAGGTGGGGACCACCCCATGAGCGGTGCTCGAGTCGGTCTTCTTTCGATCGTCCGGCCTGCGGATGCATGCCGTGCGGGTCCCGGGTTCTTCGAGCGAGGGGAGCACAAGCGGCACCCGCCGGCCGGTGGTCGTCGTCCCCGGTATCACGACGCCGGCCACGGCCTTGTTGTTCGCCGCCGAGCGCTGGGCACGCTTTGCCGGGGACCTCTACGTGCTCGACATGCGTGGGCGCGGGATGTCGGAGCGGGCGGGCTACGGTCGCCATCGGGCTGGGGACTACGCGGAGGACGTGCTGGCGCTCGTCTCACATCTCGATCTGGAACACGAGCGTCCAGTTCTCGTCGGGCATTCTCTCGGGGCCCGCGTGGTCGCCTGTGCGCGAGCGCTCGCACCGGGAAGCTCCGCCGGCGTGATCGCCATCGACCCACCGATGTCGGGACCGGGGAGGCGTCCCTACCCGATGGGGGTGGACCGGTTCATCCTCGGCATCCAGGGAGCGCCGCGACGGGAGAGGCGTGAGCGAGGCGCGGGAGCATTATCCGAGCTGGACCGACGAGCAGGTGCGGGCGCGGGGCGAATCCCTCGGCTCGTGCGACGAGCTCGCGGTCGTGGAGAGTTACAGCTGGTTTCATCTGGAGGCCTTCCCCCCGGTGTGGTCCCAGGTCGAGCCGCCGGCGCTGCTGCTGTTCGGGGCGGAGAGCCCAGTGGTGACGGCCGACGACGCATCCGAGATCGAGCGGGTCAATCCCCGTGCCAGCGTCGTCTCGATCGCACACGCCGGGCACATGGTCCCTTGGGACAATCCCGAGCAGACCGCAGACGAGATTGAGGGTTTCATGTCGAAATTGGAAGGACGCGGGCTATGACACAGACCTCGGGATGGCTGGAGCCGCAGGATCGAACTCCCGGCGGAAGCTTCTCGGGCGTGGCCACGGGCGTCGCCGACGCCGTCGCAGCCTCTGCGCCCGTCGAGACAGAGGTCGAGCGGCGGGCGGTCGCCTGGATCGAGCCCTACAACCAGGCCCACCATCTCATCCGAGCCCGGGACTGGTTGGTGCACATCGACCCGAGCGCATCGCTCGAGATGCGGCTGGCGGCGGTTACCCACGACATCGAGCGCATGTTCCCGGGCGGTCCGGCGATCGACAAGGCGACATGCCGGTGGGACGACCCGGACTATCTGTACGCCCATGCCTCCCGCTCGGCGGACGTGGTCGAGAAGTGGCTGGCGCAGCAAGGCGAGTCGGGCCGCGACATCGACGTGCCCGAGTTGCGCCGGCTCATCACCCTGCACGAGTTCGGCGGCCTCGACGGGGCTGACGCGGTCCAAGCGGCCGACTCGCTCTCGTTCCTCGAAACCTTGCAGGAGATCGTCCGGGGCTGGGTGACAGGAGGGGAGTGCTCTGTCGCCCAGGCGCGTGCCAAGCACCAGTACATGGCGGACCGGATCCGGCTGCCCGTTGCCGCCCGCCTGGCGGAGCCGCTGCTCGAGAGTGCGCTCGCATCCCTCGACGACGTGGAGGAAGTGGCATGAGGAGGGCGGTTGCCCCCCGGCGGGTCGGGATGATCGTCCCGAGCTCGAACGTGACGATGGAGACAGAGGTGCCGGAGGTGATGTCGCGCCACGCAGCGCTCGGCTGATGCCGAAGGTCCTGCCTTCACGTTCCACTCGAGCCGGGCGGTTCTCCACCAGGTCGATGCGGCGTCATTGCGCAAGATGGTCGGCGAGTCCGAGCGCTGTGCTCTCGAGCTCGCCGATGCCCGGCCCGACGTCGTGGCCTACGCCTGCCTCATTGCCATCATGGCCGAAGGGCCCGGAGCGCACGAGTCAGCCGAGAGCCGCCTCGCCCGAACGCTCTCTGAGGCCGGCTCCGATGCACCGGTCACGAGCAGCGCAGGAGCACTGGTCCGGTCATTGCAGGGTCTCGGCGCCAGCCGGGTGGGGATCGTCGCCCCCTACCTGCGTCCACTCACCGAGGTCGTTTGCGAGTACCTCGGCGGCTACGGGATCGACGTCGTCAGCTCCGTCAGCCTCGAGGTGGCGGACAACGTGGAAGTGGGGAGGCTCGATCCCGCCAAGCTGGTCGAGCACGCCCGCCGCTTGGATCTGAGCGGAGTCGACGCCGTCGTGCTGTCGGCCTGTGTCCAGATGCCGTCTCTGTCTGCTCTGGAGGAGGCAACCGAGGCTCTCAGGCTTCCGGTGCTGTCGGCGGCGACGGCGACTGCAGCCGAGATCCTCTCGCTCCTCGGCGAGTCGCCGATCGTGCCAGGCGCCGGAGCTGCCCTCGCCGGGCGCACCAGGAGCTCCGCGGGCCGGTCCTGACGAGAGCCCTTCCGACGAGCCCGCCGACGAAGAGGCGCCGGGCCGGCTAGGGCTCGCCTTCGTCACGGCTCCGAACGCTCGCCAGGCGGACGTCCGCCTTGTCGAGCTTCGTCAGGTCTCGCCGTGCGATGACGTGCACGTCGACATCGCAGCTCGACGCGTAGCGGATCACCTTGGAGACGATGGAGCCCTTCGTGAGCTCTTCGAACCGGCTCCGCCGGCTCGAGCCGAGGACGATTTGAGTCACCTGGTTCTCGACAGCGAAGTCGAGGATGGCTTTGGCCGGCTCCGCGCCTTCGATCTCGTGCCAGTCGCCGCCGAGATCGTCGGACAACTGCCTTATCCTCGAGAGCTCGCTGCTGTCCCGCCGCTTCGTGTCCTCGCTCGAGCGCACGTGCACGACTTGGAGATCGCCCTTCACGCGGGCGGCGAGCCTGGCCGCCCGGCGCAGCACCCCGCCGGTTCCGGGCGTGGCGTCGACGGCGACCATGATCCGCTCGCTCGTGTCCCATATGTCGACGTGGCGTCCCCGGAGGCTCTCGAGCAGCGCTTCGTCGGTCTCATCGGCGACAAAACGGAGGGCGAGCTCCCGCAGGGCGGTCAGGTTGTCGGTTCGAAAGAAGTTGGCAAGCGCGCTGTGGATCTTGTCCGGGCGGTAGATGTTGCCATGCGCGAGGCGGCGGCGGAGCTGTTCTGGAGAGGAATCGATCAGCTCGATCTGATCCGCGCGCCGGACGACCCAGTCCGGGACGCGCTCTCGCACGGTGATGCCGGTCATGTTCTCGACTGCACCGGCGATCGACTCGAGATGCTGGACGTTCACGGTGGAGACGACCGCGATTCCGCCGTCGAGGAGCTCGAAGACATCCTGCCAGCGTTTTTCGTGCGGCCCGGAGCCGGGAACGTTCGTGTGGGCCAGCTCGTCGATGAGCGCCACCGCCGGACGGCGGGCGATCACCGCCTCGGTGTCCATCTCCTCGAAGCGTGAGCCGCGATAGTCGACCAGCTTGCGAGGCACCACCTCGAGGTCCCGGATCGTCTCCTCGGTAAAGCGCCGCCCGTGGGTCTCCACGAAGCCCACCACCACATCAGTCCCGCGCCTGAACCTCCGCCAACCCTCGTCGAGCATGGCGCAGGTCTTGCCGACGCCGGCCGCCGAGCCGAGGTAGATCCGGAATCGGCCGGTGGGCTCAATGTCACCGGCGTCGACGTCAGACGCGTTGGTCTGACATGGACCTATCCTGCCTGCAACGTGGGCACCTCTACCACCGGACCGGGCACTTCCCGCCACACCGTCTACGGCGTGGCTGTGGCGAGCGGGCTGATGGCGGCACTTGCAGCCATCATGTTCGCGCTCCGGGCAGACGTCGGCGACGCGACCGTCGCCCTCGTCCTCCTCGTTCCCGTTGTGGCCGCCGTCGTGGTCGGCGGGACAAGGGCCGGCCTCTCCGTGGCAGTGGCAGGCTTCCTCCTCTACGACTTCGCCTTCATACGCCCTTACTACACCCTCACTGTCAGCGGGCCGAGGAACTGGGTGGCCCTCCTCGCTTACCTGGCCATCGTCCCACTGCTGACACGCGTCATCAGCCGACTGCGGGCAGCCGAGGAGGCGACGAGCAAACGGGAGGCGGAGACGCGCCAGCTCCTGGAGCTGTCGCAGCTCCTCATCGAGGACCGCCCGATCGGGGAGTTGCTCAATTTTGCCGTCTCGATAGTCCGTCACGCCTTCGGCTCGGAGGCGGTCGTGCTCCTGCTCCCCGAGGGGGACCGGCTCGGGCTGGCGGCCTCGGCCGGACGTTTGCTCTCCCCAGCGGAGCTGCGTGGCGTGACGCCTGCCCCCGGTGTGCTCGGGGCGGCGGGGCCCGGCTCGGCGGAGCGGTCGAACGGGGCGGCCGTCACCGGCGCGGCCGGCCCGGGAGAGGCGCTCCGAGGGACGGACGGGAGTGCCGCCATCGACACCGAGACATGTCGTGCTGAGCTCCCCTGTTCGCCCGGTCGGGCTCCTCGTACTGCTCGGGACCCGCTTCACGGCCAACCAGCGGCTGCTGGTCGCCGGCTTTGCGAACCATCTGGCCGTCGCCCTCGAGCGGGCGCAATTGCAGCAGCAGGCACTTCATGCCCAGGTTCTCGAACAGGTGGACGAGGTCCGCAAGGCGCTGGTCGGTGCGGTCTCCCATGACCTGCGCACCCCGCTCGCCACGATCAAGGCGTCGGTCTCGACGCTGCTAGACGACTCCAATGCCGTCGGCGAGGCCGGCCGGGCGGAGCTGTTGACGCTCGTCGGGGAGCAGACGGACCGCCTCGCCCGGCTCGTCACGAACCTGCTCGACATGAGCAGGATCGAAGCCGGGGCGCTTGCCGTCGAGCACCAGCCCCTCGACGTCAAAGACCTCGCCACCGCCGCTGTCCGCTCGATCGGGCCGAACCTGCCTGCCGGACGGAGTGTTGTCATTCGGGTGCCGTCGTCGCTGCCGGCGGTCGACGCCGACCACGTCCTGGTCGAGCAAGTGTTCGTGAACCTGCTCGAGAACGCCCTCCGGCACGCTCCGGCGGCGAGCGAGGTCATCGTGGACGCCCGTGCGGCCCCCGGCGCCATGGTGGAGATTTCTATCAGCGACAGTGGCCCCGGCTTCACAGACGAGGAGCGGGAGCGGTTGTTCGGGCCCGACCGGACAGCTCGGGCCGGAGGCGAGGATGACGGCGCCGCCCGGCGCGAGCGTGGCGCCCGCAGTGGTGGCGGCTCCGGGCTGGGCCTGGCCATAGCCACCGCCTTCGTGGGGGCGCTCGGCGGCCGGCTGTCGGCGGAAAAGGCCGTCGGTGGAGGAGCAAAGGTGTGCTTCTTTTTGCCGGTGGCCGGCGAAGCGCTACTTTGCACCTTCGGCGGCGACGACTTGCCGGAGGAAGGCTCGTCGTCACAACTTCCCTCTTCTGGGCAGTGATGGGCGGCATCCTTGTCATCGACGACGATCCGGCGCTCCTTCGCGTGATGCGCATCGCTCTCACGGCCCGGGGATACCAGGTGTTGCTGGCATCGAACGGCGCCCAGGGGATCTCCGAGGCGGCGCTGCACGATCCCGACGCAGTAGTGCTCGACCTGGGCCTGCCCGATCTCGATGGAGTCGAGGTGTGCAGGCGGGTGCGTGAGTGGAGCGAGGTGCCCATGATCGTGCTCTCCGCCGACGGGACCGAGCACCGCAAGGTGGAGGCGCTCGACGCCGGGGCGGACGACTACATGACGAAGCCCTTCGGGATGGACGAGCTGCAGGCGCGCCTGCGGGTGGCTTTGCGCCGTCGGCCCGTCGTCTCAGCAAGCGAACCGGTGCTTCGGGTAGGGGTGCTCGAGCTCGACATCACCCACCACGAGACGCGGATGAACGGTGAGGTGGTGGAGTTGACGCGGAGAGAATTCGGGTTTCTTTCGTTTCTGGCCCGGCACTCGGGGAAGGTGTGCACCCAGCGCATGATCCTCGAGGCCGTCTGGGGGCCCCGCTATGCCAGGCAGGGTCAGTACCTCCGGGAGTATGCCTACCGGATCCGCCGCAAGCTGGGTGACGAGGAGGGGACCTTCCTCGTCACCCATCCCGGCATCGGCTATCAGCTCGTTCCCCCCGAACCGCCGGGGCCTGGGGCGTGACGATGGGGCGCCGGCGCTACAGACGCCCCGGTGGTGACGATCTGGCGTGGTCGCGACCGACCATCGCCGTGGCTGAGACACCCCATCAGTAGCTTTTCGGTTCGCGAGATTCCGAACTACCAACCAGGGGGAGACACCATGGCTGAAATGCGATCCTCCTCGACGCCACCCGCCCGGGCGGGATCCGGCGTCCGTCCAGAAGCTTCCCCCACCGCCCTTCTCACAGCAGGGCGGGCAGAGCGCCCCGCCGGCCTCGACCACCTCGAGCCACCGGTGGCCCCGGCCTGCCTGCCCGAGGTCGAGATCCGTGCCAGCACCCGCCGACGCAAGACGGCCTCGGCTTTTTACGAGGCGGGTCGGATCGTCGTCCTCGTCCCGGCCCGGATGCCGCTCTCGGACCAGGAGGCCGTCGCCCGACGCCTGGTCAACCGCCTCCTCAGGCGGACATCGCGTCCGCTCGACTCGGACGGCGCCCTCGAGGGCAGAGCCGCGGAGCTATCAGCACGCTATCTCGGCGGGGTGACGCCGACCAAGGTCCGCTGGGTGGGCAACCAGGAGCGCCGCTGGGCGTCATGCACCCCGAGCACGGGGCAGATCCGGGTGTCCACCCGGCTCCAGCTCGTGCCGGGCTGGGTGCTCGACGCCGTGCTCGTCCACGAGCTCGCCCATCTGCTCGAGGCATCGCACTCACCGCGCTTCCAAGAGCTGGCAGGAAGGTACCCCCGGCGTGCAGAGGCGGACGCTTACCTCGAGGGTTACGTGCTCGGACAGGCGGTCGGCCGGGAGCCCGGTCCGGAAGGGGCTGACGACCTTGCGCTCTCAGCCGACCTCGATCAGGGCCTTGCAGAGCGGGGAGCGGGTTCGACGACCATCGAGGGTTGAGCCACGGCACCGGCGGCTGCCGGTGAGCCCGAGCGGCGGAACCGCCGACCGGCATGTGACGTCACCACGAGCGTCAAGCTCGCCAGCCCGGTCACGATCCAGTAGGAGATGATGCGGTACAGCACCACGGCCACGATGGCGTGGCCGAGGGGCGTGCCGGTAAGGGCGAGGGCGCCGATGATGCCACCCTCGACCACGCCGGCACCGGCCGGCAGAGGAACGACGCTGCCGAGCACTTGCGACGCCGTGAAGGCGAAGAAGAGGGACCCGATCGGTGCCGGGAAGCCTGCCAGCTCGAACGCCGCGACGAGGCAGGCTGCATCACAGAGCCAGTTGAGGGTGGTGTAGACGAACACCTCGATGCCGCCGGCCATCCCGATGCGCCAACAGGCCAGGTCGGCTCCGCGCACGGCCAGTCGGTGGATGATCTTGAAGACCGTGCCTCGCCGCCCGCGGCGCGCCAGCGCAGACTCCAGTTGCTCGAGGCTGTGGGCTCCCCTGACGAAGGTGGCTCCCCCGGCGGCCACGATGAGCCCGCACAGCACGAGCAGCAGGCGAGGACCCACGCCGGCGATGGCGCAGCTGATGAGCAGCAGGCAGAGTGACGACACGGCCGAGACGAAGCCGCCGGCGATGATCGCCCACAGGCCGAGAGACTCGTCAACCCCCCGCCGTCGATACTGGTCGAGCAACCAGCCGCTGGCCGGCACAACCCCCCCGGGAAGCAGGCCCGTGAGGCCGGTCGAGGCGAAGACCAGTACCGTCACGACCCGAATCCGAAGGCGGGCGCCCCCGGCTATGAGAAGGCGCCGCTGGGCGAGCCCGTAGAAGACGAACGACAGCGCCAGGACGGCGAAGGCGACCACGAGCCAGCCGATACGAGCTGGCTCGAGGCTGCGAAAGGCCAAGCTGAAGCTGCCTGTGGCGTCCGGAAGCCGGACCCCGAGAATTATGAGCAGGGCGAGGGCGCAGGCCGACCAGATGAGGTTGCTCGCGTTGTGCGCCAGCCAGACGAAAACCTCCCGGCAACGCCCCTTCCGAAGCAGCGTCACGATGCCCGCCGGCAGACGTGGCCGTAGGTGGACGTCCAGGCGGTCGATCCACCAGGTCGCCGAACGCTGCGGTGCCGGCCGCCGCCGCTGTGAAGGCCTGGGCCTCGGTCCTTTGGAAGCCGTGCTGCTCAACGGGAGGGCCTTATACGGTAGGGCGACATGTCAGAGGTCGCTTACCCAACGGCGCAAACGAGAACCTGCGATGACCCCGGTAGGACAGCGCGGTGACCGACCCTGCCGTGCTGATCCAGCCGGCAGCGCTGATGGAGCTCACGGCCGGCGTGGACGTCACCATCCTCGACGTGAGATGGCAGCTCCTCGGACCTTCCGGCATGGAGGAGTACCGCAGGGGCCACATCCGAGGGGCGTCCTTCGTCGACCTCGATGCCGACCTGGCCGGGGTACCGGGCCCGGAGGGCCGGCATCCTCTCCCCGACCGTGACCGGTTCAAGGAAGCGATGAGGTGCCGCGGCGTGCGTGGCGGACTGCCCGTCGTCTGCTACGACGAGCGGGACTCGATGTCCGCGGCCAGGTGCTGGTGGACGCTCACGTACTTCGGGCACCGGGCCGCCGCCGTCCTCGACGGTGGGCTCGAGGCCTGGCGCGACGCCGGGGGCACCATCGAGACCGGCGAGGGAGGAGAGCACGTCCGTCCTGGAGACTTCGAGCCGGCACCGGGCCATCTACCCATTCTGGACGCTGAGGGGGCTGCCCGGTTGGCACAGGCGGCTGGCGGCGTCCTTCTCGACGCACGAGCGCCTGAGCGCTACCGAGGCGAGACGGAGCCGGTGGATAGGGTGGCCGGGCACATCCCCGGTGCTGTCTCGGCCCCGACGATGGACAACCTCGATCTCTCGGGACGGTGGCGGCCGGCCGAGGAGCTCAGGTCACGGTTCGCCTCCCTCGGCGTCGGCGGGCGTGATACCGACGTCGGCGTCTACTGCGGTTCTGGTGTGACGGCCGCCCACGAGGTGCTCGCCCTCCGGCTGGCCGGCCTCGGGCCGGCGTCCCTCTACGTCGGGTCGTGGAGCGAATGGTCCTACGACACCTCTCGTCCGGTGGCGACCGGACCGCATCCGGGATGAGCGGGCCGGCGGCCCCTCTGGCTCAGGAGGCGTCAGCCCGGAGCCGTTCGAGCGTGGAATGAACTTTGGCCCGGACCGCCTGCTCGACCACCGGGGCGACCACGATGCCTGTGAAGCCCCCCGGCCGTTGGTAGGAGACTTCGAGGCTGACGGCGGTGGCCGGGGCGCCGTCCCTCTCGACGGCCCTGAGGTCGAAGGTGAGCGCCTGCGCATCGCGACCGGACGAAGACCATGTCAGGCGCCGGGGCGGCTCGTACTCCGTGATGGCGATCATCGCCCGGAAAGTGCGTGGGCCGACCCTCATCACGGCGGCGAATCGGGCGCCCACCCCGGAGGTGATCGTGCCGGCGGGCGACATTGACTCGAGGCCGTCGATGAGGTGCTGGGCCGAGCGATAGTCGGCCAGGCGTCCGAAGAGCACTTCGGCCGGCGCCGCTATCGCCGTCGTCTCCGAGATGCGCATCGTCTCGCTCATTGCCACATCCTGGCCGAGATCGGCGGCGGTGGGAGGCCCTCCAATAACGTGCCATCCACGGGTACCTCGAGGGGAACGACGTCGGTCTTATCTCCTCCTGTCGTCCCCGAGACGTGGTCGGAAAGGAAGACCCTGACGACATTTGAGCTCGAAGTGAACCGCGTACTCGAAAAGCTTCGGCACGGCGAGGTGGTCACATACGGGGACGTGGCTCGAGAGGCTGGCTTCCCCGGGGCTGCACGGGCGGTCGGGTCGCTGCTCGCCCGCGCAGCCGCGCCGGTGCCCTGGTGGCGGGTGGTCACCGCCGGCGGCCGTCTAGTCCCCGGCCACGAACGGGAGCAAGCGGCGATGCTGCGCTCCGAAGGTGTCCGCATCGTGCGCCTGCGCGTTCAGCCTGCAGAGCTCCCGAGCCGGCGCAGCAGGTGAGCACGGACCGACTCGTCACCTGAGCTGTGGCGGCCGGCCAAGTGGTCGGCCACCGACAGGCGGTGGGCGGCATCTACGTTGCCGCCGTACTTGAACTTCGCCCGCACTTCCAGCGAATCGATGCGAATCCCGCGGATGGCCGGAAGCTGCGCGGGCTGCTCGGCCGGGTCGAGACGGTGGATGTCGGGTTGAAGCGCCGCCAGCTGCTGGCGGAGGATGGCCGCCTTGCCGTCGGCTTCGTTGACCACGTGAGCCAGACCGCTTAGTTGCACGGCGGCGTAGTACGTCGTCGGAATTCCCTCGGCCGGGTCCTCGTCCCCGACCACCTTCCACGATGAGGGGATGAACGCCCAGTCGCCGGCCACGCTCATGAGGACGCGTGGGTTCTCGGCCAGAGCTTTCCAGATGGGGTTCGGGCGGGCGAGGTGAAGGAGGATCTCCGGGTCTTTCGGCGTGCCTACGAGGAGGAACTGAGTAGGAACGACGACCGGCAAGTCGCGGTCACGACCCGGGGCGACAAGATGGCCGAACAGGTGACCCTGCACGAACTCCCACCATTCGTCGTCGTCGATCGCGGCGTCCCAGTCGTGGATGAGCATGTGACCATCTTGACGCTCCGGCGAGCAACATCGGTTCCACCGTCGCGCTGTGCCACGTACCCGAAGGCGCCGCTGAAGCGGAGACGGCCACAGCCATGGGGTGCTCTCGCTGGCTGAGAGGACCCTCAGCCGCCCACCATCTCGTGCTCACGGTCGTCGTGAGGACGGGGCGGCATCGATCTGGGCTCTTCGGCCGCCGTTGCGGGCTCCACGTAGCGGTACTTGCCGCCCCGCAGCCACGAGGCACACGCTGCCACCAGGCAAGCCCCGATCGAGAAGTCGAACGCCGCGTGCAGTCCGTTGGCGAAGGGCTTCGAGATCAGCGAAGGAAAGAAACCGCGTCCCGTGAGCACGGCCGCCTGGCCGGCCGGTAGGTGGGCGAGGACCTTGGATCCGATCAGATGCTGGATGGGGCTAAGGCCCAAGAAGGCGGCGAACAGGGTCGAGACCGGCGGCAGGTCAGCCGCCTTGTGGGCGGCGGAGGGGGGCACGCCGTGGGAGATGAGACCGTGGTAGAGCGTGCTCGGCAGGCTGGCCGAGAGGCCGAGGATCATCAACGTGAAGAAGATCCCGATCGAGAGCACTTGGGCGCTGTTCTGGAAGGTCGAGTTCATGCCCGAGCCGACGCCACGGTGCTGCGGCGGGAGGCTGTTCATCACGCCTGCTCGGTTGGGCGCCGCGAACGCACCCATGGCGAGGCCGTTGAGCAGCAGGATCGCCCCGAAACCGAGGTAGGTGAAGTTGACCGGCAACATCTCGAGGAGGAGGAAGGAGCCGGCGGCGACGACCATCCCGCCGGAGGCGAAGGGCCGCGACCCGTATCGGTCCGACAAAAAGCCCGAGACTGGGCCGGCGAGCAGGAAACCCGCCGTCAGCGGCAGCATGTAGATGCCGGCCCAAAGCGGCGTCTGGCTGAACGAGTAGCCGTGGCGGGGCAGCCGAATCCCCTGTAGCCAGATGATCAGCATGAACATGAGGCCGCCACGCCCGATACTGGCCAGCAGCGAGGACAGGCTGCCGGCGGTGAAGGCTCGGATCCTGAAAAGCTGGAGGCGGAACATCGGGTCCGGAGCTCGTCGCTCGATGAGCACGAAGACCACGAGCAGCGCCACCCCGCCGCTCAGGCAGCCCAGCACGAAAGGGCTCATCCAACCCATCGTGGACCCACCGTAGGGTTGGATTCCGTAGGTGATCCCGACCATGATCCCGATGAGGCCGAGGGCGAAGGTGATGTTCCCCGGCCAGTCGAGCCGGGCGTTCGACCGCCTCGGCACTTCGTGGAGCTTCTTGTACGCCCACACCGTGCCGAACAGGCCGATCGGCACGGAGACGAGGAAGATGAGGCGCCACTCGATCGGGGCGAGGATTCCGCCGAGCACGAGGCCGATGAACGAGCCGCTGATGCCGGCCACCTGGTTTATGCCAAGGGCCATCCCGCGTTGAGTCTCGGGGAAGGCGTCGGTGAGGATGGCGGCGGAGTTAGCTATGAGCATCGCTGCCCCCACACCCTGGAAGACGCGCATGATGACGAGCCACAGCGCCCCCGCCGTCCCGCTCATCCACGTGATGGTGAGCAGCAGGGAGAAGAACGTATAGACCGCGAAGCCGAGGTTGTACGTCTTCACTCGACCGTACATGTCGCCGAGACGGCCCAGGCTCACCACGAGCACGCTCGTGACGATCATGAAGCTGAGGATCATCCACAAGAGGTAGAAGCTGTTGGCCGGCCTGAGGGGGTTGATATGGATGCCGCGGAAGATGTTCGGCAGGGCGATCAGCATGATCGACAAATCGATGGTCGCCATCAACATCCCGAGGGTCGTGTTGGACAGGACGACCCACTTGTAGCGGTCCGGATCGACCTCTCCCCGGGGACGGCCCCGCTCTTTCCCGTTCGTGGCCAAGCTGTCGGCAGCGCCGGCTCTCCCGGCGGCCACCGGATGACCTCGCCGTCTCGTCAGACTCCGCATCTGCCGCATCCTAACCTTTACGTAAAGGTTCGGTGCCACGGGAAGGATCGACCAGGGCGGTGCGCTCGGTCCCGTCGGCCGACCGGCGGGCGAGCAGGCCTCGGGGGCGAGCCGGCCGCACCGGTTGACATAGATGGTCGTGCTACGGGGTAACGACGCGTCGCACTGTCAAACTCACGAGGGGGGAGCAGTCGTGGCGACACTGGAGCGCACCTCAGAGCCGGGAGGCTTGATCCAAAGCCTCGTCCCGGCAAGGCTCGACCGCCTCGGCTGGTCGAGATTTCATACTCGGCTCGTCATGGCCCTCGGGGTGGCCTGGGTGCTCGACGGCCTCGAGATCACCATCGCCAGCAACGTCACCACGAAGATCGGCCCCGCCCTCCACCTCTCGACTTCGGGAGTCGCCTTTGCCGTCGGCACCGTCTACCTGCTCGGCGAGGTGGCCGGAGCCCTCTTCTTCGGCCGCATGTCCGACAAGTGGGGACGGCGAAACCTGTTCATGATCACTCTCGGCGTCTACCTCGTCGGGGGCGCCCTCACGGCAGCTGTCTCCGGCCACGGGACATCGTGGACTTACATGCTGTACGGCTGCCGTTTCATCGCCGGGATGGGCATCGGTGGCGAGTACGCCGCCATCAACTCAGCCATCGACGAGCTGATACCCGCCCGCTACCGCGGACGCGTCGACATCGCCGTCAACGGGACCTACTGGGGTGGAGCCCTGCTCGGCACTGTTGCCACCCTCGTCCTGATCAATCACCTGGCGCCCTCCTACTCCTGGCGGATCGCCTTCCTCGTCGGGCCGGCGCTCGGTTTCGTGATCCTCTTCGTGCGCAAGAACCTCCCCGAGAGCCCCCGCTGGCTCATCATGCACGGGCGGGTCGAGGAGGCCGAGGCGGCCGTGGCCGAGATCGAGCGGCACACCCAGCACGGTGGTGGGGAGCTCGGCGAGGTCGACGAGTCGAAGGCCATCGAGATCCAGCCGGCGAGCAACATAGGTTTCATAGCCCTGGCCCGTACGCTGTTCACCACGTACCCGAAGCGAGCGTTCCTCGGCGCCTCGCTCATGATCACCCAGTCGTTCCTCTACAACGCCATCTTCTTCACCTACGCCCTCGTCCTGACGAAGGTCTACGGCGTCTCGAGCGGTTCGACCCCCTACTATTTCATCTTCTTCTGCGTCGGCAACCTGGCGGGCCCCTGGGTCCTTGGGCACCTGTTCGACACACTCGGCCGCCGAAAGATGATCGCCGGGACGTACTTCTTGTCCGGATTGCTGCTGATCATAAGCGCGGTGCTCTTCAAGGCAGGGTTCCTGAACGCCACCACCCAGACGGTCTGCTGGTGCGTTATCTTCTTCTTCGCCTCCGCAGGGGCGAGCGCCGCCTACCTGACCGTGAGCGAGATCTTCCCCGTCGAGGTGCGGGCGAAGGCGATCGCCGTCTTCTTCGCCATCGCCCAGTCCTTCGGGGCCTTCGGGCCGTGGCTCTACGGCAAGCTGATCGGCAACGGGCAGGACCACACCAAACTGTTCTGGGGCTACCTGCTCGGTGCCGCCGTCATGATCATCGGTGCCGTCGTGGAGACGTTCCTCGGCGTGGATGCCGAGCAGAAGTCCCTGGAGGACCTCGCTCTGCCGCTCGGTGCCAGGGGTAGGCCCGGCACCTTCGCCAGCGTGACCGGTGCGCCCCGACCACCGGCTGCCCAGGTCATCCCGACGGTTCCCGGCCCCACCCTGGCCGAGGAGGTCGAGGAGGCCCAGCGCCGGCGGGAGCAGCGCCACAGAAGGTGACTCCCGAAGACGACTTCCCGGGACGCTGAGAGCGAGTCAGCCGGCGGCGGTGCCGTGTTCTGGTCCGCCCTCCACCTCCGGCGGGCCGGCGATCAGACGGACGGCCGCCAAGAACGGCAGGAGCAACAGGACCCCGTAGAACAGGCCGCTGACGATGTCAGTGGACCAGTGCTTGCTGAGGTAAGCCCGGCAGTAAGCCTCGATGAAGGCCAGACCCGCCACCGTGCCGACGCTGTACACCTTTGCCTGGTGCGTGCCGCTGAACTCTCGCCAGAGCATGTAGGCGATGAGGCCGTAGAACAGCATCACCCGGTCGCAGCCGCCTGACGGGTAAGTGCCGAGAGGGCTCGACGGCGGCCCGATTCGCCCGAACTTGTGCCGCAGGGCGAGGGTGGCGTACTTGTCGACCAGGACAGCCGCCGCCAGCGCCGAGGGCGGCAGCCACCTCTTCCTCGGGTACGCCACCCCCAGGCAGGCCGCCGCCGTGCCGGCGGCGCCCCAGGTGGTCCAGGTGTTACCGACCTTGTTGAACCGGTCCATGATCGCCGCCCAGGTCTTGACCTGGTTGTCGTTTATCCAGTCGTGCACCGGCTCGTCGATCCGCGGGCCGTTCTTGACGATAGGCGGACCGAGCAAAGCCATCACCTGGTACGAGAGCACCCCCCCGGCGGAGGCGATCGCACCGAGGCGGGCGAGGTCATAGGCGACTTCCTGCCATTCGGCGGTCTCAGGTCCGCCGCCACCTGATGGCGGCGATGATGCCGCCGTCATGGGCGTCGGGTGGGCTGTGGGCTCGGCCCCGGCCGGTTGCACGCCGTTGGGCGCCGCATTCCGAGCTGCGCCGGCTTGCTCGGCCGGCTCGGCTGCCGGCGGGGCAGGACCCCGCCGCGCCGCCCTGATCGTGGCAAGCGCGATGGCGCCGAGGCCGGTCGGAAAGAGGGCCACGACCAGATACCTACGCATTCCCGTCTGCCTTCCTGTGTGTCACGTGACGATCCTTCACTCGCTGACCGACCTGCGGGTGCCCGCCGGCGGAGAGGCCCACGGGCCACCTCGACGTCGGGAGTGGCCGGTGCCCTGTTCAGTCTGGCACAAGGCCCGGCTCGCCCAGATTGTGCCCGGGCCGAGCCCACGGCACCGCTGCACCGCGAGTCCGGGCGGTGCGACGTGCTCGATGGGCTCTTGACCGCTGCAGTCGGGTCGTCGAGCGTCCGTGTCACCATGGAGCTCCGGTTGTTCCGGCAAGGAGCGCCTCCCAGCACCGTGCTTGAATCGTTCCATGCTCGAGACACCGGACGAGATGGAGCGCCTGCAACAGCTTCTCGATGACAGCGCCGCAGGCGCCGGGCCCCACTTGCGGGGAATCATCACCGACGACAGGCGCCTCAGAGCAGAAGAGCTGTGCCGAAGTTTGCAGGGCATGTGCCTCCTCGTACTGGGCACTGTTACCGCCGACGGGCGGCCGTTGGTGGGACCCGTCGACGGGTACCTCCTCCACGGCGCCTTCCACTTCAGTTCAGGGCGGAACTCGGTGCGGATGCGCCACCTGCAGGCTCGACCCGCCGTCAGCGCCACGCATCTCCCGGGCGACGAGCTTGCCGTCACCGTGCACGGGCGGGCGGAGCTCTTCGAGCTGGCGGACCCCGCCCACAGCGAGCTACGCCAGGCGATGCTGGACCACTACCTCCCGCGACAGGGGCCGGCGTTCGAGGAATGGCTCAACCGAGAGGCGGGGATCGGGGCACGTATTCAACCGGACAAGATGTTCACCTTCCATCTCGAAGAGCCGGTGCCGGGCTTATGACGCCTCTGCCCGGCCACGGTAGGCCGGACTCTGATCTCGAGAGTCGCGTCCGCACCATCTGCACCGCTTTCCCGGCGGTGACCGAGAAGCTCAGCCACGGGGCCCCGGCATTCTTCGCCGGGAGGCAGTTCGTGATGCTGTGGCCGAATGGCCATCACGACCACGGGTTCCCCCACCTTTGGTGTGCGGCACCTGCGGGTGCGCAGGACTGGCTCGTCGCCACCCGACCGGACCGCTTCTTCCGGCCTCCCTACGTCGGCTCCCGCGGGTGGTTGGGCGTGCGGCTCGACGGGGCCGTGGACTGGCCGGAGGTGGGGGCGATGTGCGAGGACGCCTACCGAACGGTGGCCTCGAAGAAGCTGCTCGCTTTGCTCGACGACGATCCGGGCCAGTCGGGCTCAGAGGCGACGTAACCGAAAGCCGACTGCTGCTGCTCGTACCAGAACGCCCAGGCCGATAACTTGGCGCCTCATGTCAACCGGTCCGTGGACCGCCCCGCGGGCCACTGCCCCGGTCGGGCCGCCGGCACTGGTGCCGCCCGCGCCAGAAGGTGCTGAGGCGGCATCGGAACTCGCTCTGCTCCCCCGGCGTCGCCACTTGCCGGGACACCGGTCACCCTGGCCGCTCAGCGAAGGCGCCGGCCGGCTGGGCAACATGCTCCGCCCGAGTGCCATCTACCTGGCTTCGCGCCTGGGCACGCTGGCGGTGGTGGTGGCGCTTGCCTACACCGAGCGTCGCTCGGTCGCGTCCCTCCTCGCAGACTGGGACGGGAAGTGGTACCTCCTGGCCGCCCAGCATGGCTACCCGTCGACGATCCCGACGGGGCACGGCAACAGCGCCCAGAGCACGCTCGGGTTCTTCCCCCTCCTGCCGCTGCTCATCCGGGCCGTCGCCGTCATCACCCGCCTTCCGATCGAGGGGGCTGGACTGCTCGTCACTTTCCTCGCCGGGCTGGCAGGCGCCATCGCGGCCTGGCACCTGCTACGGGAGCTCACGGGGCCCGAAGCCGCTGACCGCGGCACGGCGCTCATCTTGTTGTCCCCGGGTGCGTTCGTTCTCTCGATGGTGTACGGCGAGGGGTTGCTGATCGCTTTCAGCGCCACCTGCCTACTCGCGCTACGCCACCGCCGGTGGTGGATCGCCGGCTTACTGGCCGCTCTGGCCTCGGCCACCGATCCCCTCGGCATAGCCGCGGCCGCTCCGTGCGTGGTCGCCGCCGTCCTGGCCGTCGTTCGGCGCCGTGAGTGGGAGTCCGTGGTGGCGCCGTTGCTTTCGCCGGCGGGCGTGGTGGCCTTCTTTGCCTACCTGTGGGCCCACGACGGCACACCTCGGGCGTGGTTCATCGCCCAGCGCCGGGGCTGGCAGGGCGGCCACCTCGGGACAGGCATCTACGAGGTCTTCTCCTACCTGCCCGGCCACGGCTTCTCGAACGTCAACAACGACGTGAAATCCGCCAGCGTCCTCGTCGTGCTCACCATGTTGGCCGTCCTCCTCTTCCGCCGGAGAGCTATGCGCGTCCCCGCCACGGTCCTGGCCTACGTGTTGGCCGTGCTCTTCCTGGCGGCGCTGTCACCCATCGTCTCCCTCTCGCCGAGAGTGGCGCTGCGTGCCTTCCCGCTCCTCGGACTAGTGGGCGCCTCGATGGGCCGACTGCCCTACTACCTGCTGATCGGGCTGTTTGCGCTCATCACGGCTGCGCTCGTCATCGTCTCGCTCGGCACAGCTCCGATCCCGTTCACGCCCTGAGCGGAAAGGGCTCCGGCACCGGCGGGCCAGCGGCGGGACTTCCATCTGACGGAGGTCTCGCGCCCGGTCGGGCCTTCCGCCGCCAATCGGCCCACAGAGCCCCGGCTGCGCTGATGCCGATGGCGGAGAGCCGGACTGCGCGGCCGAGCGGGAAGACCCGCTCGAAGTACCACCCGAATGCCGGCGAGTGTGAGACGGTCAGTTCGAGAGTGATGACCGAGTTGATGTAGTCGTACAGCCCTCCCGCCGTGAGCAGTACGAGCGTCCACACCTCCCACTCCGCCAGCAGGGCGAAGACAAGGAGCCAGAGGGTGTACTGGGGCGAGTACACCTTCTGCACCAGGAGAAACCCGGCAAAGACGATCGCAGCCACCTTCACGCTGCTGGCGCCCCGCCAGACCACGGCCGCGCCGGCGAGGACGAGCACCGCCACGAGACCGAGGAGGATTTCCCCGGCCGTCTTGATGGGGACGTTGTTGAGCAGGCGCGCCCAGTAAAGGAGGCCCGCCTCGTCGCCGCGCCGGGCGTTGAACCGCCAGAAGACGGCCCAGTTGGAGAAGTTGAGCACCATGAACGGAACGTTGATCACGAC
Organism: uncultured Actinomycetota bacterium; assembly: GCA_963754255.1. Classification (GTDB taxonomy): domain Bacteria; phylum Actinomycetota; class Acidimicrobiia; order Acidimicrobiales; family Bog-793; genus CAVWEW01. The sequence goes on along the minus strand of CAVWEW010000001.1, from coordinate 14,502 downwards.
GGCGACTGCCGCGGCCGAACCCCCGAAGTCAAGGAGCGACCGTCGTGTCACCGTCGGCTCACCGGACCGGACGCGCCGAGCCAGCTCTACCAGCAGGAAGACGAGCAAGAAGGCCGGATAGACCTTGGCGAACGTGCCGGCCGACAACCACGCCCCGGCGGATTTGTACCGGCCGCAGCGGTACTGACGCCAGCCGAGCAGCATGAGGAAGATGGCAAAGACGTCCCAGTTCAAGAGGGCATACAGGAAGACGAGTGGGCAGATCGAGAGCAACCACGCCGCCCGCCGCGACCAGGACCACAGCACGAGTACCGAACCGACGGCGCACACCCACAGCCCGATGCTGCTCACGAGGAAGTACTCGCGCACGCCATGAGTGAGCGCCGCTGCCACCGACATGTAGACGCCGGTCAGCACGGGGTACTCGATCGTGCTGTGCAGATAGGGGAAGGGGTGATGGAACAGGTTGTGGAAGCTGTACTCGGTGTACAGGTCCGAGTAGATGAGCCGATGGAACAACGGCCCCTGGAAGGTACTCCTCAGGTTGCCCTGAGCGGTCACGATTGCCGCAGGCGCCCGCAGGTGCAGATAGGACAGGATGACCTGAGCCGTGATGAGGATGGCCGGCCCCACCGCGCCGGCTGGCGACGAGAGCAGGTCGCTTGATCTTGGCTCCGGTCGCCGCGGGGTCGGGGCATCCCTCTCTGACCCGTCTGGCTGCTCGCCCGCCGAAGGAGTCGCGAGCGCGTCGCTCGGTCGGGCTTTGGCCAGGTGAGCAGCAGATTTCACATCTGCCACCGGGCGATCGTAACCCGGGCGGGTTTCTCCCTCTTCATCTGGAGCTGACCAGCCGCCGGAGAATGGCCTCCACCGGGCCACGGGACCTGTCGAGTCAGCCTGGCTCGCCCCGCTCCCAACGCGGACTCGAGCCGCTTCATTTGGCCTCGACAGCCGCTACCGGAGAGCAGCGAGACTCAGACCGACTCCCGGCGAGCTTCGGGGAGGCTCAAGCCCGACCGTTAGATATGCCAGGTGAAATGGTGGTGAGTCGCCACGAATGCGACGAGAACGACAAACAGGAGAACGTCTATTACGCCCACCACGACAGCAGCGATGGCGATTCCCTTGCCGCTGTCTCCGCGGTTTGCCCGACTCCATCCAAGTGCGCCGAAGATTATCCCGAGCGGACCGAGAATTATATCGAACACGAAGATCCCCACTATTGCAAGGATGAGTCCGGCAACAGCAAAGCCGTTCGTACGTGACGGCGTGACCACCGCCGGGGTTGTGGTCTCCATGATCCACCTCCGATAGCCCAAATGGGAGAGCTACGGCCCGCCTCGTGTTTCCAAGCACACCGCCCGCCGCAAACGCTTTTAGGTTCCCCTCTTCCGTGCATTGTGAAACCTCTGCTTGCACCCTGCCGGAACTACCTTTCTGGAACACCGGTAGGCCATTGCGTCGCTGGCGGCGAGACCGTGGTGTCAGTCGGCCGGCGGGACCCGGGCGATGGTGTGGGTGAGGGCAGCCACCGCCCGGTATGGGTCTCGGCGCCCGGCTTGCTCCTCGACGGTGAGGATCTGCCCGAAGTCGTTGCGGGGGGCGTTGCTGTCCCAGTGGTCGGTGATTAGGCGCACGCCGTACCAAGCGACGGTGTCTGCTCCGGCGGCAGTGAGCACGGCGCGAACCTCGTCCAGGGAATGACGGCAGCCGATGGGCAACGAAGCCGCACTGCCGTCGCGAAAGCGCCGATCGCGATTACGCGTTCCTGCTGGTGGGTCTGAGGTTGGCGGTGTTCGTCCCGACCCCGACCGCGTCGGTGCCGCCACTTACGGCCGTCTCGTCCGTGCAAATGAAGTTCACGACGCTCCGATGGGGACCCCCGGGTTCACACCAGGTCACGATCACACGTCAAGAGGACAGGTGGCTTAAGGTGCCGATCAGCGACGCGTGGATCAGGCCGGCGGAGAAAGTCGGCTGGCGATCCCACCGGCGCCTATCGAGACGGAGATGCGGCCGGCAGAGTAGTTGGGGATCGTCTTCCGGTCTGAACCGGCCGCTGTCACCAGGTGGCCGGGTAGACGAAGTCGGCAGCTGGTCGGCGGATCCATTGAACGATTCGCATGGCAGTATCCATGCCGGTGGCGTACCTCGCAGTGCGCAAGCCAGTGAGTTGGTTCGAGCTGCACCCGAGGATCGCGGCGAGGCGGGGCCAGGTCAGGCCGTCCGCTCGTCGCTTCTCGTCCATCGCTGCGTAGAGGAGCTTCAGCGACCATCGCAGCCGGCGGTCCGTGCCGGCTGCAGGGAGGGCGAACCCCGCCTCGTCACCGGTCGCACCGGTAAGAAAGCTCTCTGGAGCCCTCCCGAGCCACCGGAGCATGAAAAGAGCGTGCTGGCACGAGATCCTCGGGTTCTTGGCCATGTTCGTCAAGGTCGCAGGGCTGATCGGATGATCCCTACGACGGTCGTTCAGCTCAGCGGACAGCTCCCACAGCTGGTCGGCCACTCGCCTCCAGCTGATGCCCAGCTCGGTTCGCTTGTCGTCGAGGGCCGAGTAGAGAGCACCGATGTCGAAAGGCCGGATGGTTTGGTCCGTCATCGTCTCATTCTCTTCGACTCCAGCGTCGGAGACGAATACCGCATGCTTTCCGAATTGGCGACCCGTGCCAGTGCCCACTGTTGGCCGGAGCTGCTCCAACAGTTGCGACTTGGCTCTGGTTGTCGTCGTCGTGGTCACCTGATGCCCAGGGACCACCAACTGAGGCAGCAGACGCCGGCCGATCACCCGGTCCCGCCTGCCACGAACACTCGCATGATCCCACGCTCCTCATCTGGTATTAGCCCTCATCACTTAGGACGAGACAACCCCGCAGCCAGTGACATGCCAAACGACTCCACCTCAAGGCCTCGGCGTGGCCCGGGGCCGGAATCCCCTTTCATCCGCATCCACGAGACAAAGCACGCCTCGGGTCAGCAATGCTCAGGCACGGTCCTCGGTTTCGAGCTCACCAACGCTCCGGCGCGCCACTACCCGATCGAGACCGACCGCAACAGGAGCCTCAACGATCGCTACCAGGACTTTCTGCGGACGAACCTCGGGCCTGACCGAGTCTCCTTCGCCGTCCGTCTGGCCAACTACGTCTACATCGACATGGACGACTGCATGCGCCGGGCCCTAGACGTGTCCGAAGGGCTCATCGGCCAGTTGACGGTTCGGCGGGGCTGACTGCCGCATCGTGGACCGCATGACATGCAGTAGCCGGGTACGTGGGTAGGTGGTGGTGGTGAAACTTCTGGCCAGCAGGGTGCTCACGCCGTACAACAACCGGCTGGGTGCGTGGTGGGCGTACGAGGAGACGTGATGCGAGCGATGGTTTACCGCGGGCCGTACAAGGTCCGGGTCGAAGAGCGGGACATCCCCCAGATCGAGCATCCCAACGATGCCATCGTGCAGGTCAGCCTGGCGGCGATCTGCGGTTCCGACCTGCACCTCTACCACGGGATGATGCCGGACACCCGGGTCGGGATGACCTTCGGGCACGAGTTCATCGGCGTTGTGCACCAGGTGGGCTCGTCGGTGCAGAACCTCAAGGCGGGGGATCGGGTGATGGTCCCTTTCAACGTGTACTGCGGGTCCTGCTTCTTCTGCGCCAGGGGGCTGTACTCCAACTGTCACAACGTCAACCCCAACGCGACCGCAGTCGGGGGCATCTACGGCTACTCGCACACCTGCGGCGGGTACGACGGTGGTCAGGCGGAGTACGTCCGGGTCCCGTTCGCCGACGTCGGACCGAGCATCATCCCGGACTGGATGGACGAAGAGGACGCGGTCTTGTTGACCGACGCCCTCGCGACCGGGTACTTCGGCGCGCAGCTCGGTGACATCGCTGAAGGAGACACCGTCGTCGTCTTCGGGGCCGGCCCCGTTGGCTTGTATGCCGCCAAATCGGCATGGCTGATGGGCGCCGGGCGGGTGATCGTCATCGACCACCTCGACTACCGGCTTGGAGAAGGCCCGGACCTTTGCCCACGCCGAGACCTACAACTTCGCGGAGTACGACGACATCGTCGTCCAGATGAAGAAAGTCACCGATTACCTCGGCGCCGACGTCGCCATCGACGCGGTGGGCGCCGAGGCCGACGGCAACCTCCTGCAGCACGTCACCGCCGCCAAACTGAAGCTGCAAGGCGGTTCACCGGTCGCCCTCAACTGGGCGATCGACTCCGTCCGCAAGGGCGGCACCGTCTCGGTGATGGGGGCCTATGGCCCGATGTTCAGCGCCGTCAAGTTCGGAGACGCCTTGAACAAAGGGCTGACCCTGCGGATGAACCAGTGCCCGGTGAAGCGGCAGTGGCCCCGGCTGTTCGAACACATCCAGAACGGCTACCTGAAGCCGAGCGAGATCGTCACGCACCGGATCCCGCTCGAGGACATCGCCGAGGGCTACCACATCTTCTCGGCCAAGCTCGATGACTGCATCAAGCCGCTGATTGTGCCGAACGCCAGCTAGGAGGTCTTCATGGCGTATACCGCCGACAAGCCGCAGCTCGCCCCGAGCAGCGATGAGCTCCGGGCGCGAATCCCCGGTTGGGGTGCCGACCTCAATCCTCAAGACCGCCCGGCTTTCCCGCGAGAGAAGTTCGACCCCGGAGCGAGCGGTGCCCACTGGCACTTCCCCGAACGTCAGCCGGAACTACAGCCTCGGGAACGGTCCATCGAGCACGCCGAGCTCACGCCGGTGTTCGGGACCTCCGCCCCGCTGAAGGGGCTCTCCGGCGTTCTCCGGAGGTATGCCTACGCCAGGTACAGCGAAGGACGGGCGGCGCATTGGCTGATCCTGTTGGGCGCCGACCGGGTCGACGCCTGGGAGAGCCACCTGCGGTCGTTCCTGACCCTGCACCCGGACAACCCGCTCACCGAGACGGGCATCCTCAGTGAGCGCTCTCGGCGGGGATACTCGTCCCGGGTAGGTCGGGGACGGGCCGACCTGACACACGCCTGGATGGACCCGATAATCGTAGGAGGGCCATGGATGGCTGCCGGGATAGCAATAACCGGCTTGACGAAAGCCTTCCTGACCCGCCGTCGCAGCGACAAGTACGGCAACACCCGTGCAGAAAGCCTCACGCCGACTGGTGCGTGAAGGTACCGTCGGCCGGAAGAGCAAACGACACGCAACGGTCGGCGCAACCCCCTCCGAACGGTGCGATGAGACCACCGGCATAAAGCGCCTGCCCGCTGTGCGTAGACCAGCAGGTCTTACAGATCGCGTCAGGCATCGACGACTGTGCTAGTCCCCTAGAGGGTGGAGAAGAGTAGAAGCCCCCTTACTGGGGCGCCAGTCGAATCACATCCGCGAGCCAGGCTTCGGCGGTGGGGGTATCGAGGCCCGGGTTGATGTCGAAGCGGTCGGGGACGAGTGAATCGATCCGCCAACCGGAGGCAAACGCGGCGCGGAACTCGCCTTCGGTGAACCGGTGGGGACCCCAGTCGCCGGGCTGACGGTCGCTGAAGCACATGAGGTAAAGGTGGCCACCAGGGCGAAGAGCGCCATGCACAGCCGTGACGTAGTCGGTGCGAGTGGCGTCGTCGAAGACGTGGAACAACCCGCTGTCAATGATGGAGTCGAAGGTCTCGCCGAGCCGGTCGAGGTCGAGCGCGTCGAGCACCTGGAAGCTGGTGGCGATGCCGCGCTCGGCGGACTTGTGGCGGGCGATCTCTATGGCGCGGGGAGAGACGTCGATGCCGAGGGCGCGGGCGCCATGGAGGGCTGCGAGGATGGTGTGCTCGCCGGTGCCGCAGCCGGCATCGAGCAGTGCCCCACTGAGCGCGCCAGCCTCGGCGAGGCGGACGAAGGCTGGCTGCGGGCGGCCTATGTCCCAAGGCGGCGGCACGCCGCCGTAGGAGTCATCCCAGTCTGGGTGTGGGGCGTCAGCTGCGGCCATGTCACCATTCTCTCCCACTCGCGAGCCAATTCAGCACGGTCAGGCCGCCAAGATGGTTGCCGTGAGCACCCTCTGATGGTCCTTCGACCACGGTGGTCCCCGTCGCTATCTGCTCTCCTCGTTACAAGGTCGCGATAGCAATTGATCCGGCCAGAGTCTCTGGTGCACTAGCACGAGTCGACAGGCTCGTAGCGGCCGAAATCGGCTAGACCCTCACGGTGGCGAACGCGTTCGTGCAGAGCATGGCCCACAACTTCGAGCAGGCGCTGCGGCTGATGGAGGCGGCGCTGAGGGACTGTCCCGCCGAGTTGTGGGAGACGGATCTGTGGCCGGACGAGGCGCCCGGCTCCGACGCCGCATGGGGCACTGCACGGCTCAGCCTCCTGGTTCCTGGGATATCACGCGCTGCTGACCCTCGACTTCGACCTCACCGCCGAGTTCGAGCCGTGGCAACCACCACCGCCCTTTGACGAGACACCTACGCCTTTCCCAACCGTATGTTCAACAAGGCCGAACTCCTCGGTTACGTCGACTACTGCCGCGGGAGGGTGCGCCAGACCCTCGACGCCCTCACTGAGGAGATCGCCGCTCAGCCACTCCCTAGCGCCCATCGATACCACGGCACGCTGTTCGGCGTGATTGTCGGCGGCATGCCGCTGCACGTCATCGAGCACGCCTCGCAGATCCGCCAGTTCCTCACCAGCGCCGGCGTCAAGGTGCAACCCATGCCCGGCGATCGTGGGTACGCGCGTGCACCTGACCCGAATCGTGGCTGATCGGCAACCCTGCGCAGTCTTTCCGGGTGGGCCGGACCTCGATACTGGGTCAGGGCTCCGGGCCCATCCGACGGCCCCTGCAGCGGCCGCAGGCTTCCTATGCCCGAGCGGAAATGCCCTGCCGGTCGTGAGCTTGGCCGCCTTCATTCACAACTGAACATCGGTGGGAGGTGGAGCCCGTGCCCATAGCCCCAGTAGCCTTAGCCGCGTGTTCGAGCGATTCGACAGGGTGGTGCGCTGCCGGGACGGGCACTTGTTCACAACCATCTGGGTCCCTCTGGCTTCGCTGAAGTCAGTACGCCTCGGCCGGCAGCGGTGGCAGCACTGTCCCGTCGGCAAGCACTGGACCAGGGTCTCGCCCGTCGAGGAATCGCATCTCAACTCCGCCGCCGTGACCGCCGCCCAGGCCGTGCACGACATCCGAATCCCCTGACCTGTCGCTAGTCGGCCGATCCGAGCTATCGGTCAGGCGGCCGGAGGAAAGGGCGCCGCACTGACCATGCGCCCCGGTCCGCCGCGAACCCTCATGACTTGCCGAAGTGGAAAGTATCCCCTAGGCTTTCCGTCATGGAAAGCGAATGGCAGAAAGCGGCCGAGGCGATGGCCGTCATTCAGGAACGACAAGCGTGGCTTGCCGACCGGCTGGTGGCGCCCTGCTGGTTCCACCCGCTTTTGGGTCTCCTCGGTGGTGGCCTGGTCGCCAGCGGCGAAGCGCGAAGCGGCGTCCTGCTCGCCTGGGCCATCGTCGTCTACACCGTGGCATGCGGGACCATCATGTGGGTCAACCAGCGGCGGGTAGGCGGGCTCACGTTCCGTTACTTCGACCGGCCGATGACGATGGTGTCCGGTTTGCAGATCCTTGCGTGCGCAGTGACGGTGGCTGCTGCCTGCTGGCTCGACTTCGCCGAGGGGTTACGCGGTGCGCTGCTCGTCGCCGGTCTGCTCATTGCGGTGCTGATCATCGAATTTGGACGGCTGAGCGACCGGGTGCTCCGGCAGCGGCTGACGGCCCAACCCTCGTGAGCGGCGAACCAGGCTTCGATGAAGTCATCCACGCGCCGAACCGGCTGCAGATCTGCGCCCTCTTGGCGCCGGTCGAGGTAGCTGACTTCGCCACGATTCGCGCCGGCGTCGGGATATCCGAATCCAGCCTGTCCAAGCACGTCGCGATCTTGGAACATGCCGGTTACATCAAAGTCCACAAAGTGTCCTGCAGTCCGCGTATGAAGACCCGTCTGTCGTTGACCCCGGGGGGCAAGGCGGCATACGAACAGCACGTTGCCGCGCTCCGCGCCATCATCAACCGGGGCGCGGCGGCGGTGTCGACCATCGCCTCGTAGACTCTGCGGCCTGCGCGGACGCAAAGAGGCGCGCAAAACCAGCGTTGATAGTGGCGGGGGTTCTGTCGGTTCGCTGGCCGCCGGGACCTCGGTGATTGCGAAAGCGCTGGTAGTAGCGCCGCGCATACGCAGCCGCCCAGGCGCTGCATTACTCAGTGTCCGCACCCCGCAGCTCGGAGTCCCCAGAAACGCGCCACTTCCCCTCGACCTTCGGGTAGTTGCCCCGAAGGTGGGCCGGGTCACACCGCGAACGGGCATATACAACGCGATCAATCGTCTTTCGGGTGCCTAGGTAGGCCAGCACGGCCAGGACACGGCGATTGTCGTCTTCGGATTGTTGGAGGCCCAGACGCAGGAACATGGACGCCGTGTGCTTGGCCACGGCGCGCTCGGTGATCACGAGCCGTTCGGCGATGGCAGCGTTGGAGCGGCCCTCCGCCATGGGTCCCAGCACCTCACGTTCGGCGGGCTGAGCGCACCAACGGCGCCATTGTCGGTGTTCCGGGCGAGCAGGCGGTCCGACCAGAGGGGGGATGGTCAGGTCAGTCCGTCCCTCAACAAGAAGAGGTCTTCGGCTATGACAATTCGCACGGGATCTCCAGCTGGACGACCGTCGGTCCGCCCGGTGGACTGCTCAGCGCCAACATTCCGTCGAAGGCGGCAAGTCGGCGCTCGATCCCGCGGAGTCCGGTGCCGAGTCCCGAGTCGGCGCCTCCTCGACCGTCGTCGGTGACACAGATCGCCAACATCCCATTGCGATACCGGATCTCGACCCTGGCCTGTTTGGCCTCGGCATGCTTGGTCACATTGGCCAGCAGTTCGGACACGGCAAAGTAGGCGGCCGATTCGACGGGCGCCGGGGGGCGCCCAATGGGGTTGGCGGCTACCTCTACATGCGCCACAGAATCCAGTGCCAGGGCGCGGACGGCGTCGACCAGACCTCGATCGGCGAGGACCGGTGGGTGGACACCGCTCACGAGCGCACGTAGCTCGGCCAGTGCCTTGCTCGACGCCTCACGAGCCTCGACCAACAGCTTGCGGGTCGCCTCGGGGTCAGTGTCGAGAAGGTCTTCCGCGGCGCCCAGCGCCATGCCCATCGCCACCAATCGAGCCTGCGCCCCGTCGTGCAAGTCCCGTTCGATGCGGCGAATCTCGGCGGCGCTGGCGTCAATGGTCTCAGCACGCGTCTGAGCCAGGTGCTGGACCCGCTGGGCCAATGCAGGATCATTGCGAGGGCCGAGGATGGCACGGGCCAAGCCGCAGTAAGCCTGCAGCAGAAGTGGACCCGACCACAACGCCAAAGCGGTCAAAGCCACGCCCAGTACCGAGAGCGTTACCCGTTCGAGAAGGCGGGATGCGTGGGACACGCCCACGATCGCGTAGCCAATACAGCCGATCAGCCCCGCCGAGGCCAGGATGACCGGCGTCATGGCAAGGATCCACCCGAATGCAGCGTTAGTCACCATCCAGAGAAGGTCTCGCCAGGTGGCAGGGTCCCACACCATCCATCGAAGCCGCTCCATGCTCAACTCCTTGAGGTGCGGATCGGGCGCCGGCAAGTAGGACTCGGAAATGGACAACCCCAACCAGTCGCCCGACAGTCGCCGCGTGACCGTCGCCACTCGGCGAGTGCCCAGGAGAGCAAGAGGTACGCCGTAGCGCAGCAGCAAGAGGTCGACAGCCCACAACGCCAACGCGAGCACGATCCCTTGGTGGGGCGGCAGGCCGACCATTGCCACCACGCCGAGCACTGCTAGGACGGGCACCAGCACGAGAACCACAAGGAGGGCCAAGCCGGCCATTGCCAAACCCAGGAAGGCCGATCCCTGGGCGAACGCGAGGAGTCCGGCGCGCAGTCGCTGACGCGACCAGCCTGGTTGGCCGTCTTTCTCCACCATCACGCCTGCACTCATCACGCGTCCGCTTCCGTTTGCGACACCCAGTTTGCCCGACACGACACCCCAGTGGCAGTAGGGCTGAGTACCCAAGAGGGGGTGTGCGTAGGTACACCCACAAGACGCCGCCTAGCCGTATTCCGTTGTGACGACCCAGTCCTCACAATGGAGGCACGGAGCTATCTCGAGGGCGGAAACCAGGGACCAGGTCCCGTCGACCTGATGGAGGAACGCATGAGTCAAACAACGGATAACGCCCGCGATCGCCTGTCGATACCGGCGGTCGGCGCGCCACACACCGAAACGACAGTGGCCGCATGAACGTCATGGAAGCGAACGACCTCGGGAAACGCTATGGCAGCACGTGGGCCTTGCGTGAGTGCACGCTGGCCGTCCCCGAGGGGCACGTCACCGCATTGGTCGGGCCCAACGGCGCTGGCAAGACCACGTTGTTGAACCTGGCGGTCGGCCTCACGGATCCGACCTCGGGCACCATTTCGGTCCTCAACGGTCGCCGGGCGGGGTCATTGGCGGCGCTCGAAGATATCGCTTTCGTGGCGCAGAACGCGCCGCTCTACAAAAACCTGTCGGCCGCCGACCTCCTGCACGAGACGCGCAACCTCAACCGCCACTTCGACCAGGGCTACGCCGAAGGTCGCCTCGGTGAGCTCGGTATCCCACTACGCCAGAAGGCGGGGAAGATGTCAGGGGGCCAGCAGGCCCAGGTCGCGTTGAACTCTGGCACTGGCGCGCCGGCCGAAGCTTCTCGTTCTCGATGAGCCCCTTGCCAATCTCGATCCGCTCGCCCGAGAGGACTTCATGGCCACGGTGATGGCAGCTGCCGCCGAGGATGAAGTCTCGGTCGTGCTCTCCTCTCACGTCCTTGCCGAGCTGGAGCGAGTCGCCGACTACCTCGTGCTGGTCTCGCACGGGAACGTCCGGCTGGTGGGCGAAGTCGAGGGCCTTCTCGCGGCCCACCGCATCTTCACCGGCCCGGCTGCAGAGTCCGAGCGGATTGCGCAGCAGTGGAAGGTTGTGCACGCGAGCCGCACGGTGTCACTGGCGCATCTGCTCGTCAGCGGCCACAGCACCGCCAATCCGGCGCCACCGGGATGGGAGGAGCGTGCCCCAACCCAGGAAGAGCTCACCATGGGCTACCTGCGCGAGTCCGGCGCCTCGACGTCATCCAGCCCGACCCGCGGCTGGGGCGGCGAGTCTTCGGAGATGACGAGCTGACCGCGGTGACCGTACCCGTCCGCCCAGCAAAGGACGCACGCCTGCGGCCTCTGGAGTGGCGCCGGATGGCTTGGGTCGCCTGGCGGCACCACCGGGTCGCGCTGGGTGGTGTAGCTGCTCTTCCTTGGCGTGCTGGCGACATGGCTCTGGACCGCCGGCCTTGCGCTCCATCACGCGTATGCGACCGCGGCTGCCTGCCAGCCCTCGAGCTCGAATGCCTGCCAGAACCTGATCAACGCCTTCCAGGCTACGAGCGTCGTTCTGAAGGGTGGCTTCGTTCTCCAGGCGCTCCCCGCTCTGATCGGGGCATTCGTCGGGGCGCCAGTGCTGGCTCGCGAGATTGAGACCGGCACGTTCCGCTACGCCTGGACCCAGGGCTTCGGACGATTGCGCTGGACGCTCGCCAAGCTGGTGCTGGTCGGGGTCGCGGTGGTCGCCATTGCCGCCGCATTCAGTCTGCTGGTTTCCTGGTACTACCAGCCGTATCTGGCCTCGGGCAACGGCGCCGTGTATTCCTCGCCGTCCCCGCTTTCGCCCGGGCTGTTCGACTTACGCGGGGTGGCGTTTCCCGCTTGGACGCTCGCCGTCTTCGCGATAGGCGCCCTCGCCGGCATGCTCATCCGCCGGATCGTCCCAGCGATCGTCGCTACCCTCGCCGCCTACGCCGGACTCGCTTTGCTGGCCGCGAACGTGTTGCGCCAGCACTACCTGACACCGCTGGTCGCGAAGGGGTCGAACCTCCCCGGTGCCGCGTGGATCACCAGCGAGTGGTGGAACAAGGGCGGGAAAGTCGCGTTTAGTGGCCGACCCCGTGTCACCCTGCTCCAGCAGCTCTGTCCATCCAGTTTCGTTCCCGGACCTGGGGGCGGAATAGCGGTACGAGGCGCCTTTAGCCCCTCGTCGTGCCTCGTCCAACACGGCTACACGCAGTGGTCCGACTACCAGCCGGCCAGCCACTACTGGCCCTTCCAGTGGATCGAGGGCGGCTGGCTCCTCGCGCTGTCGGTGCTCCTCATTGCCGTGACCGTCTGGCTGGTCCGCCGTCGGGTGGCCTGATGCGCCCCACCTTGGCATCGCCTCTCTACTCCTGGGACGTCGAAGCATTTTCATGGAGTCGAGGTCACCATCAATCGCGGACCGGTCACGAAATAGGAATTCGATGCTGGCCCGAGCAGCACTCGGCGACACCGCGCCGAGGGACCGGGTCGACGAGGTTACAACTCCTCATTCGACGCGATGTCGGCCAGGCAACCAAGGGCCGCCATGACGACCCGAACGCTGGCGGCCTTGGCCCCGGCCGGGATGCCAAGCCGCTGCAGGTGGCGAAGTGAGGAGGCTCGCGGTTCCCACTCCTCTGGAGAAGGACGCGAACACACGGCCGCTGCCGTGGCGGCGTATGGCGTGGATCACCTGGCGGCACCACCGCATCGCGCTGGGAGGCGTGGTCGTTTTCGTGGCCGCGCTGGCGATGTGGCTGTGGCTTGTCGGCCTTCAGCTGCACCACGCCTTCGCCGCCGCCATCGACTGCCACCCGGCGGGCTCGACGGCCTGCAGCGAGTTGATCCTCAACTTCCGTGTGACTGGCGGCATTCTGAAGGGTGGGTTCGTCCTGCAGCCCGTGCCCGCGCTGATTGGGGCTTTTGTTGGGTCAGTAGTGCTGGCCCGTGAGCTTGAAACCGGTACCTTCCGCTACGCCTGGACCCAGGGCTTCGGGGGGTGGCGCTGGACGCTCGCCAAGCTGGTGCTGCTCGGGGTCGCAGTGGCCGCCATCGCTGGTGCCTTCAGTGTGCTGGTCTCGTGGTTCTACCAGCCTTACCTCGCTCCGGGCAGACTCTATGACCCGACGTCCGCGCTCCCACACTGGCTCTTTGACTTGCGCGGGGTCGCGTTCGCTGCGTGGACGCTGGCGGCGTTCGCGATTGGCGCCTTTGCCGGCATGCTCATCCGCCGGATCGTCCCCGCCATCGTCGCCACCCTCGCCGGCTACACCGTTCTCGCGGTCTTTGTCGGGGACGTCTTGCGCGCCAACTACCAGCCGGTCAGCCACTTCTGGTCGGTCCAGGCGATCGAGGGCGGCGGGCTCGTCGCATGGTCGCTACTGCTCATCGCCTCGACCGTCTGGCTGGTGCACCGTCGTGCGGCTTGAACCGAGTGAACCAAGCATACGGCATCGAGTGCGTCCAGTAGAGAAGAGGGAGATGCCCCCGCAGTGCCTTGCCGTCAGTGCTCCCTTCGAACGCGTAGTCCAAACATGCCCGAAGGAGGCTATTCCGTGCGTCGAAAGTCCCTGACCGTGCTCTCTGTGCTCCCCGTCATCGCTGCTTCGATTTTTCTAGCCAGCTGTGACCTCTCATCGCCCAATGGCCCCCCAGGTCCGACCGGAACTCTGACCGGCACGCTTCAGGCCATCGGAGGTCCTTCGGGCGTAGGCCACGAGAACCCTAAGCGGAGAAGTCACGCTCCATGAGTCGGATGGGACGAGGGACATTGTCACCGTCGGCGCGAACGGCCGATTCTCGGTACCCGTAACCGTGAGTACGTACACCGTCTCAGGGCGGAGTCCACAGTTCGAAGGCGGCGATGGAGTGTGCCACGCTTCGGGACCGGTCACCGTGACCAAAGGCGTCACCCGCAACGTAGAGGTTGATTGCAATGAGAAGTAGTAGTGAGCGATCGACCAACGGTGTTCCACGCGCCTGCTCAACACTACTGGATGTCGTCGCTTTCGCTATGGAGCCGAGAGGCCTGCCTAGAACGCATCGTCCTGGTTCAAGCCCTCATCCTGGCAAGACCTTCGGGTTTCGGCGCCCAAGGTCCAAGCCAGATCTGCGCCGCTCGCTGGCTCGAGTCAGCCGTCGAGGCTCCGGCAGCAGGAACCCGCACGGTTGGCCTCAGTGAGCCCGTAGCTGCTCCACCGGTTGTTCCGGCGTCAGGGGAGTGAAGCCGAGCCCGCGCGAGTGTCCCCCATTCGACATGGCGTCGGTGGCGTAGACGTGGTTGCGCGCCTACCGTGCTGGTTGTTGCGGTGTACGGCGAGCTTCAGGTCAACGACAACCTGGACGCTTGGCAGGCGATCGAAGAATTCGCCGACGAACTGCAGACGTTGTGCCGGGTCGTCGTCGCTGAAGCCGCCGGTGAGCCGTCGGATGGGCACAGGCCGCTCGCATCCGCGCCCCTCTGCGTATGCTGCATACGCAAGGGCTGAGTAGGTCCCCACAAACTGTCCCCATAAACACAGAAGCCGCCGACCAAACATGCTGGTCAGCGGCCTGTGCATACGCAAGAAGGCGCGAAAATCACCCGTAATGG